>NZ_QJNR01000004.1:1664266-3357036 GCF_003355565.1 Ensifer sp. M14 | reverse complement strand
CCGGCCAATCAACCAGGAAACCTCAGCGCAAGCACAAGATCAAAAACAAAACCCGTCGAAAAAATCGACGGGTTTGTCAGCAGTCTGAAGCCCGGACCAAGGTCCGGGCTTTTCTGTTCTTCCGAAGATCAGGCGCGGCTTAGAAGAAGCCGCGGCGCTGCCACCATCCGCCCTTCTTGGGCTTGGACTGGTCCTCTTCGGGACCTTCGTTCTTGTTCGTGACCGTAGAGGTCAGCACCGGTTCCGATGCAATCGTCGAAAGGTCGCGGTTGGCCCGAGCGGGCTTGCCTTCTTCGAGGTCCGCAGCGGCTTCTTCGATCGCTGCCGGTACCGGCTCGGCGACTTCCGGCTGGGCTTCGACCGCGCTCTGCGCTGCCTCGTCGGCGCTAACGACAGGCTCGTCGGCCTTGACGGCCTTCTTGCGGGTGCGCTTCGGCTTGGCGGCCTTCTCGACGACTGCTGCTACCTCTTCCGTGACGATCTCGGCTTCAGCAACCACAGCGACCGCTTCAACGTCGGCTTCCGCCGCTGCTTCCACGTCGGCCTGCTCGTCGGCTTCGCCGTCGGCGGATGCAGCAGCCTGCTCTTCGCCTTCGACTTCACCTTCGCCCAGTTCCGGACGGTTGCGACGGCCACCGCGCTTGCCGCGACGACGGCGCTTGCGCTTCTGCTCGCCGTCGGCGGTCAGCGCATCCGTATCGTTTTCGTCCTCGTCACCATCGGCCTCAGAGGCGTCATCGGCATCATCTGCAGCATCGGCATCCTGTGCGGTAGCACCTTCGGCCTGCTGGCTGCCCTTGCCGCGACGACGGCGGCGACGCTTGCGCTTGCGGCCGTTCTGGTCGTCGGCCGGGGCGGCAGCCTTCGGCTGTTCCTGGCGCTGTTCGACAACGACCTCTTCTGCTTCTTCCTCATCGAGATCCTCTTCGATCACGATGTCGTCGTCTTCCTCGGGCTCCGGCTCGAAGTGCAGGATCTGTTCGATCTTGACCGGGTTTTCGACCGGCTCTCCGCGATCGATCGCGAAGTGCTGCGCGCCGACATGGGCGTCAGCCTCGATGATGATCGAGACGCCAAAGCGCTGTTCGTAATCCATGATCGTGCTGCGCTTCTGGTTGAGCAGATAGAGCGCGATATCGGGGATCGTGCGAACGGTGATGTTGTGCGTCGTGTTCTTGAGCAGATGCTCTTCGATGCCGCGCAGGACATGCAGTGCGACCGACGACTGCGAACGGACGTGACCCGTGCCGTTGCAATGCGGGCAGGTCTGCATCGTCGATTCGAGGACCGAAGCGCGGATGCGCTGGCGCGACATTTCGAGCAGGCCGAAGTGCGAGATTCGGCCGACCTGGATGCGGGCGCGGTCGTTCTTCAGGCAATCCTTCAGGCGCTTCTCGACCGAGCGGTTGTTCCGCTTTTCTTCCATGTCGATGAAGTCGATGACGACGAGGCCTGCAAGGTCGCGGAGGCGCAACTGGCGCGCAACTTCTTCGGCGGCTTCGAGGTTGGTCTGAAGTGCCGTGTCCTCGATCGAGTGCTCGCGGGTCGAACGACCGGAGTTGACGTCGATCGAAACCAGCGCTTCCGTCTGGTTGATGATGATGTAGCCACCGGACTTCAGCGTCACCTGCGGCTGAAGCATGCGGTCAAGCTGCGCTTCGATGCCGGAGCGCGAGAAGATCGGATGCACGTCGCGATAAGGCTGAACCACCTTGGCGTGGCTCGGCATCAGCATCTTCATGAAGCCCTTGGCTTCCTTGTAGCCTTCCTCGCCGGAAACGACGATCTCGCTGATATCCTTGTTGTAAAGGTCGCGGATCGAGCGCTTGATCAGGCTGCCTTCCTCGTAAACGAGGCAGGGGGCCGTGGAGTTGAGCGTCAGCGTGCGGACGTTCTCCCACAGGCGCATCAGATATTCGAAGTCGCGCTTGATCTCGACCTTGGTGCGGTTGGCACCGGCCGTGCGCAGAATGACTCCCATGCCCTGCGGCACTTCGAGGCCACGTGCGATTTCCTTCAGGCGCTTACGGTCCTGCAGGTTGGTGATCTTGCGGGAAATGCCGCCGCCACGGGCCGTGTTCGGCATCAACACCGAGTAACGGCCGGCGAGCGACAGGTAGGTCGTCAACGCTGCGCCCTTGTTGCCACGTTCTTCCTTGGCGACCTGGACGAGCAGAATCTGGCGGCGCTTGATGACTTCCTGGATGCGGTACTGCTTGCGCGGCTTGCGCACGTGACGATCCGGAACTTCTTCCATCGCATCTTCTGCGCCGACGGACTCGATGATTTCCTTCTCGCCGTCGTGGCCGTCGTCATCATCGTCGTCGTCATCGCGGCGGCGGCGGCTGTCGACGTCTTCGGAGATCGAATCCGTGTCGACCATGGCAGCCATTTCGCCACCATTGCCTTCTTCGCCGGCGTCCGCCTCTTCGGTCGCTGCAGCTGCAGCGGCCTCTTCGGCGATCTTCGCCTTGGTGCGGCGCGGGCGCTTCGGCTTTGCCTTGGGCTTTTCAGCAGGCGCCTCGGCCTCGACGACTGCTTCGGCGGCCGTCTCGGTGACTTCGGTGGCGACTTCCGTTTCGGCGGCAATTTCCAGATCGACTGGTACGCTGAGCGCGGGCTGGGTCGGCGTTGCCGTTTCGACATGTTCGATGTCGTCGTCGCGTCGCGCCTCTTCGGCTTCCGCCTTCAACAGGGCCTGCCGGTCGGCCAGCGGGATCTGATAGTAGTCGGGATGGATTTCGGCGAACGCCAGGAACCCGTGGCGATTGCCGCCGTAATCAACGAAGGCCGCCTGGAGCGAAGGCTCCACTCGCGTCACCTTTGCGAGGTAGATGTTGCCGCGTATCTGCTTCTTGTGTTCCGATTCGAAGTCGAATTCTTCTATGCGGTTCCCGCGAACGACAACGACGCGCGTCTCTTCAGAGTGAGACGCATCGATAAGCATTTTCTCTGCCATCTAAGTTGTGCTCCTCGGCGCGACAACGGAACGGGCGGCAGCCATTCTTCCATGGGAAGACTGCCACTCGCGTCAAAGTTTGCGCCGGATGTGAAAGGTCCTGTCTGGTGCAGGTGATGGTGCAGCAGCCAGATGGCAGCCGGAACGGTGACGTTCCGGGGCCTCTCTACTTCTGACCGATACCGCTGAGTCAACATCATGACCAAACAAGAATGCCAATGTCAAAGGTCTCATAAAGACCCGATGAATGCGCCCGCTTGCGGGCTTGCCGGTGAAAAATCACCGCTAAGAACTCCGGCCACCGCCGGAAATTTGCGATCCAGTGTACGGGGAGGAAATGCAGCGACGGCGGATGAACACCTTGCGGCCGCGGAAAGATGATACGGTTTCAACCGGCAATTCCGGCTCGATCACTCCCTGGCGCCAAGCTCTGGAAAGCTCCGGCTGCCCGGCCGACGATTCTATCCCGTCAACACTTTCTCCTTGTGATGCTTTTATGTTTTCTATGTCACATTGGCAAGGGAAAAGCCTGTGCCGCCACAATAATGATCGATTCGCTTGCCCCGGTAGAGTAGGTCGGGGAACGGCGAATCGTATGCCTTGTCCGCGTTGCTTAAGGAGCGCTGTCAAGCTTTGGTTAACCATAAGGGTTCATTGATCAAGGGATGTCGCGGTGTGCGCGGGCGGATGCCCGGCGCGTTGGCCGCTCGGATTTCGTGGATTGACGGAGAGACCGGGGTGAAGCCTTCGGCTGTTCATAGGGGCGCTTCACTGTTGTCAGCATTGCTGCGCGGTGGCGCGCGTGTCGTGACCTCAGTGTTCGTTGCAGGGGCATTGATGGTGCCCGGACCGGTGGCGCATGCGGCCGAGCCCGCGCCTTTGCTGGCATTCGGCGCACGGGTTGCCGGTGACGACGCACGCACGCGCGTCGTCGTCGAGTTCGACCGGAAGCCCGACTTTTCGATTCATTATGTGGCAAACCCGGTGCGGGTCGTCGTCGATCTGCCGGAAACCGCCTTTGGCCTGAAGGCCGAGAGTCTGGAGCCGCGCGGATTGTTCGAGGCCATCCGCTATGGCGGCATGGGTGCTGGCAGTTCTCGCCTTGTGCTATCGGCAAACGGGCCTGTCGCGGTCACCAACGCCGAAGTCATCGAGGAGGAGGGCGGTAAGAGTTATCGCCTGGTCATCGATGCCGAGAAGGTCGATCAGACCCGCTTCGATGCGCTCCTGGGTGACCAGCAATGGACGGGTTCCGTTGTCTCGGCAAAAACGGACAGGCCGACGATCGCGCCCGCCGAAAAGGGCGGCGCCTTCGTGATTGCCATCGATGCCGGCCACGGCGGTATTGATACCGGAGCGATCGGCGGAGCCACCAAGACCGAGGAAAAACACGTCACGCTTGCCTTTGCGCAGGAGCTGGCTGCCACCCTCAGCCGTGAAAGCGGCATCGAAGCCTTTCTGACGCGCGACAAGGATGTCTTTTTGTCGTTGCCGCAGCGGGTGCAGATCGCCCGCAACAAGGGCGCCAATCTTTTCATTTCGATCCATGCCGACACGCTACGGCAGAAGGACATCCGCGGCGCGACCGTCTATACGATTTCCGACAAGGCGTCTGATCATTTGGCCGCCGACCTGGCGCAGCGTGAAAACCTCTCCGACGAGATTGCCGGCGTGCCGCTCCAGAGCGAGCCTGCGGAAGTCGCCGATATCCTGATTGATCTGACGCGCCGCGAGACCCAGGCTTTCTCGGTCAATATGGCACGCACCGTGGTGTCGTCCTTCGAAGGACAGATCAATCTCATCAACAATCCGCACCGTCATGCGGGCTTCCGAGTGCTGCAGGCGCCAGATGTTCCGTCAATCCTGCTCGAGCTCGGTTTCATGTCGAACAAGGACGACGAGAAGCTGCTGCTCGATCCGGAATGGCGAAAGAAAGTATCCGGCCTTCTTGCGGTTGCCATCAAGCGATACCGTGATCAGGCCGTTGCAAACGGCGGCTAGGGTTTGGCCGCGACAAGCTGTTTGACGGCGTGGCATAGGAAGTGATTTGTGTCGCCTCGGTAACAGCGATATGCTTTTCAACAGGATGCGCACTCGATAATCGGTAACAAGCCCTATTTTACGCACAATCCGGGACCTATCCCGAATTGCGCCCGGATTTGTTGGGAAACAGTGTTGATGCCCGGTGCCCCTCGCCATATGAGGAGCTGGGTGGGCGCGTGTAGCCGCGATGCCAGACGATTTCTGATGGAAGCGTTTGGCCAGGCCGACGGAATGTGGACCGATGGGACGGAAAGCGTCCTGATCGGTTTTGCGGTCTGGCAATTGGACGATAATAAGGTACCGGTATCTGACTGATGATCAGACTGATTGGATATTTCTTCGGCATTGGTGCGTTCTTGCTGCTCGGTGTCGCCGCGGCCGTTGCCATCTATCTCGGCAGCGTCACCAAAGATTTGCCGGATTACGAGGTGTTGGCGAAGTATTCACCGCCGGTCACCACGCGCTTTCACGCCGGTAACGGCGCGCTGATGGCGGAGTATGCCCGCGAGCGGCGCCTCTATCTGCCGATCCAGGCGATCCCGGACCGCGTCAAGGCGGCGTTCATCTCGGCAGAAGACAAGAACTTCTATCAGCACCCCGGCGTCGATATCACCGGTCTGGCGCGTGCCATCGCCGTCAACCTCCAGAATTTCGGATCGGGTCGCCGCCCGGTCGGCGCGTCGACGATCACCCAGCAGGTCGCCAAGAACTTCCTGCTTTCGTCGGACCAGACGATCGACCGTAAGGTCAAGGAAGCGATCCTCTCCTTCCGCATCGAGCAGGCCTATAGCAAGGACCGTATTCTCGAGCTCTATCTCAACGAGATTTTCTTCGGCCTCAACTCCTACGGCATCGCCGGTGCGGCGCTCACCTATTTCGACAAATCGGTGACGGAACTGACCATCGCTGAGACGGCATACCTTGCGGCTCTGCCGAAGGGCCCGGCCAATTACCACCCCTTCCGCAAGGCGGATGCCGCGATCGAGCGGCGCAACTGGGTCATCGACCGCATGGTCGAGAACGGCTACGTCACCAAGACCGACGGGGAAGACGCCAAGAAGCAGCCGCTCGGCGTCAATCCGCGCCGCGGTGGCGCCCATCTCTTTGCTTCCGATTTCTTCGCCGAGGAAGTGCGCCGGCAGATCATCCAGAAATACGGCGACAATGCCCTTTATGAAGGTGGCCTTTCGGTCCGCACCTCGCTCGATCCGCGCATGCAGATCGCAGCGCGCAAGGCGCTGCAGGACGGGCTGCTCAGCTATGACGAGCGTCGCGGTTTCCACGGCCCGGTCAAGTCGATCGAGATCGGCGGCGACTGGGGTGAGCCGCTCGGCAAGGTCGTTGCCCTGGCTGACGTGCCGGAGTGGAAATTGGCGGTCGTGCTCTCTGCCGATGGCCAAGGTGTCGAGATCGGCATCCAGCCGGACAAGGAAGCGTCCGGCAAGATCATCGCCGAACGCGTGACCGGCCATATCTCCGCCAAGAACATGCAGTGGGCCTATCGCTCGGCTGGCGGCGAACGCAAATCCGCCAAGTCGCCGGAGGGTGTGCTCGGTCCAGGCGACGTCGTCTATGTCGAGCCGCTGGCGGAGAAGGGCGAGTATCGCCTGCGTCAGCCGCCGAAGGTTCAGGGCGGCCTCGTCGCCATGGATCCGCAGACTGGCCGCGTGCTCGCCATGGTCGGCGGTTTCTCCTACGGTCAGTCGGAATTCAACCGCGCGACCCAGGCGATGCGCCAGCCGGGCTCCTCGTTCAAGCCGTTCGTCTATGCGGCAGCGCTCGACAACGGCTACACGCCCGCATCCGTCATTCTCGATGCGCCGATCGAAATCGTCGCCGGCGGCCAGGTCTGGCGCCCGGAAAACTACGGTGGCGGTTCGGCCGGCCCGTCGACGCTGCGCCTCGGCATCGAGAAGTCGCGCAACCTGATGACGGTTCGCCTCGCCAATGACATGGGCATGAACATCGTTGCCGAATATGCCGAACGCTTCGGCATCTACGACAAGATGCCGCCGCTGCTGGCGATGTCGCTGGGCTCGGGCGAAACCACCGTTCTGCGCATGGTTTCGGCCTATTCGGTTCTTGCCAATGGCGGCAAGCAGATCAAGCCGTCGCTGATCGACCGCATCCAGGACCGCTACGGCAAGACGATCTTCCGTCACGAAGACCGGACCTGCGACAATTGTAATGCGGGCGATTGGGCCGAGCAGGAAGAGCCTGTGCTGACCGACAACCGCGAGCAGGTTCTCGACCCGATGACCTCCTACCAGATCACTTCGATGATGGAGGGTGTGGTTCTCAGAGGTACGGCCGCCGGCAAGATCAAGCTCGATCGCCCGGTCGCCGGCAAGACCGGTACGACCAACGATGAAAAGGACGCCTGGTTCGTCGGCTATACGCCCGATCTTGTCGCCGGCCTTTACCTCGGCTTCGATAATCCGGCACCGCTCGGCCGCGGCGCCACCGGCGGCAGCCTCGCCGTGCCGATCTTCAACAACTTCATGCAGGAGGCCGTAAAGGGCTCGCGTCCCGGCAAATTCGTGGTGCCGGAAGGCATGAACATGATCGCCGTCAACCGCAAGACCGGCATGGCTGCCTATGAGGGCGAGCCGGACACGATCATCGAAGCCTTCAAGCCCGGCACTGGCCCGGCCGATACCTTCTCGGTCATCGGTGGCCTCGATCAGTACGTGCCGCCTGAGGAAATTTTGAAGAATTCTCCGCAGGCCAACCAGGCCGTCACCTCCGGTTCCAACGGCCTGTTCTAGGCCTTTCCCCGTCTCGCAATGCCCGCCGCCTTTACATCAGCGGCGGGCATCGCTATTTGACGCTCACGTTAAATCGGGTTCACAAGAAGCAGGATCATGCGCAGCGAAATCGAGAACATTGTCGACGAAATCAAGCAGGCCATAAGCCTGCTGAGGAGGCATCTTTGACTGGGATCAGGCGGTAAGACGACTGGACTGGTTGAACAACAAGGCGGAAGATCCGTCGCTGTGGAATGATGCTGCCGAAGCGCAGAAACTGATGCGCGAGCGCCAGCAGCTCGACGATGGCGTCAACGGCCTGCGCCGCTTCGAGCAGCAGCTCCGCGACAACATCGAACTGATCGAACTCGGCGAGGAAGAGGGCGACGCTGACATCGTTGCCGATGCCGAGCAGGCGTTGCGCGAGTTGCGCAACGAAGCGGCCAAGAAGCAGGTCGAGGCGATGCTGTCGGGCGAGGCCGATCAGAACGACACCTATCTCGAGGTGCATTCCGGTGCCGGCGGCACCGAGAGCCAGGACTGGGCCAACATGCTGTTGCGCATGTACACCCGCTGGTCCGAGCGCCAGGGATACAAGGTCGAACTGATGGAAATTCAGGACGGCGAAGAGGCTGGCATCAAATCGGCGACGCTGCTCGTCAAGGGTCACAATGCCTATGGCTGGCTGAAAACGGAATCGGGCGTTCACCGCCTGGTTCGTATTTCGCCTTACGACAGCAACGCCCGTCGCCATACGTCGTTCTCATCGATCTGGGTTTACCCGGTTGTCGACGACTCGATCCAGATCGACATCAACGAGAGCGATTGCCGCATTGACACCTATCGCTCTTCGGGCGCCGGCGGCCAGCACGTCAACACGACAGACTCGGCCGTGCGCATCACGCACATGCCGTCCGGCATCGTCGTGCAGTGCCAGCAGGAACGTTCGCAGCACAAGAACCGGGCCAAGGCCTGGGACATGCTGCGCGCCCGTCTCTACGAGTCCGAGCTGAAGAAGCGCGAAGACGCGGCCAATGCCGAAGCGGCTTCGAAGACCGATATCGGCTGGGGCCACCAGATCCGGTCCTACGTGCTGCAGCCTTACCAGTTGGTCAAGGACCTGCGCACCGGCGTCGAAAGCACGGCGCCGGGCGATGTGCTCGACGGTGAGCTGAACGAGTTCATGGAGGCAGCCCTTGCCCACCGCGTCAGCGGCGGTGCGGATGCTGCTGTGGATGACTTGAACTAGCGTTGATTGCAGGCGGGGCCTTATCTGCCTGACGAAGAAGAGACGAGGCGAAGAAGGCCGGGTGTTTTCATCCGGCCTTTGTTTTTTGGCGTTTCGCGCATCGGAGTTTTTCGTAGCGCGCGCCGCGTTTAATGGCCGTCTCTGCTCATGCCGTGGTCACAGCACCGCTGCACGCCTGTCACGCGACATGGCTCAGTTCGATGCCCGCTCGACCTTGATGTCGCCGAGATCGTCGATCAGCACCGTCCAGCTCTCAGGTTCGCGGGCGGCAGGGTCGGTCTTCAGATAGACCGTCGCGAACATGCCGGGCTGTGCGGTCACTCCCGTCGAGGTTTCCGGCCTTATGTCGGTAACATAGGCTTTCAGCGACGAGAATTCCTCGAGTTCGGCGGAGGAGACGACTTCCGGTCCGGCGGGCGTCGCCGCGATCTGCTGCAGATGGATCTGCGCCGTGCCATCCTGTTGTCTGAGGGCGATCAGCTTGTAATAGCCGCGCCGTGGACCGTCGGCACTCTTCGGCTCCGTGGGCGTTTGCGCCTGCGTACCGTTCGGGTCCAGTGCCGACAGAGGATCGCCGCTTTCCTCCCAGTAACCGGTGCTGGTGACGAAGGTTACTTCCGGCGCAACCACATTCGCCTCCTCGGCATGGGCGTTCGCGCCGGTCACGGCGAGAAGAAGCGCAAGGAGGAGGGGCTTGTGCATCGCTTTTGATTTCCTGTTCGAACCGCGACGCGGTGGTCGTTCTAAAATTGATCCTTCGCCGGACGCTCGGCGAACTCCGAAATCATACCATATCGCGCGTTGAGACCGGCTGCTCAATTGGAAAACTGCTCCGCCAGGATGCGATCTGACCAGGAGTGATCGGGATCAGAGAGGATGCGGGCGGTCATATTTTCTGATTCGGCGATGCGCACCTTTGCCACCGACTTGACTTCCTGATGGTCGGCAACGGCGTTGACCGGCCGCTTGTCAGCCTCGAGGATCTCGATCTCGACCGTTACGTGGTTTGGCAACAGGGCGCCGCGCCACCGCCGCGGACGGAACGGGCTGACGGGCGTGAGCGCGAGAAGAGGGGCTTCCAGCGGCAGGATCGGCCCGTGGGCGGAGAGGTTATAGGCGGTGGATCCGGCGGGTGTGGCAAGCAGCAGCCCGTCGCATGTCAGCTCTTCAAGTCGGGTCTTGCCGTCGATCACCACACGCAGCTTGGCCGCCTGGTAGGATTGCCGGAACAGATAGACTTCGTTGATCGCAAGCGCCTTGAATGTCGCGCCTTCACCGTCGGTGGTCTGCATCTCCAGCGGGCGAAAGGCATTTTCCACCGCATTGCAGATGCGCGCCGTCAGATTTTCGGTGCTGTAGCGGTTCATCAGAAAGCCGACCGATCCCCGGTTCATGCCGTAGACGAGCTTGCCGGAGTTCATCGTCTGGTGCAGCGTCTGCAACATGAAGCCATCGCCGCCGAGCGCGACGATGACGTCGGCTTCATCGGCATCATGGTTGCCGTAAATCGCCTTCAGATCAGCCGCCGCCTTTTGCGCCTCTTCCGCTGGAGAGGCAAGGAACGCGAGTGAAGTGAACGTGCGGGCCATGAATTTTCAGTCCGTTCAACAGGTTGGGCATCGCCGCGGTGGCCGAGCCTAGGTTTCGTTTCTGGCACGACGTGGCGCCGAACGCATCTGAAAAATTGGGAGAATTCGCAATTTTGCTTTACACGCTGTGAGATTGTGATAACTCCCACCGCTGAAAGTGCCCTTATAGCTCAGTTGGTAGAGCACCTGATTTGTAATCAGGGGGTCCCGGGTTCGAGTCCTGGTGGGGGCACCATCAAATTCCAAGCGAATTCAAGCGCTTAACAAAGACCCCGCCCTTAGTTGGCGGGTTTTTTGTGCGCCATTGCTTTGACGGGAATTACCATGTTTTCCGGGCTTCCCCATGCTTAGCCGGGATTCGCTGGAACATGAATGGCGCATGATGGCTCATGCCGCCGCCTTCCTGCGTAGCCATGCGGCCTCGTTTCGACGTGCTCGCGGCCCCGATGGCGTGGCGGCCATCACCTGCCGGACGGTCCTGTCAGGGAATCGGAAATCGATAATCAGGTGCTTGCCCTCGCGGATCAGTTCCCAACTGTCCGCTCCGGCTTCGGCGGCAAGCTCTTTGATCTCTCGGATGACGGCGGGTTTCATGAGTCCAGCGCCACGAGAACGTTGCCGAGGAAATGCCTTCGCCGGCCACTGGCGTCTCGCAGTTCGTAGTGCTGCCGACCGAGTGTCGTTAGCTGGCGAGCTATCACTACTGCCGGCATGCCGCCCGAAACGTGATCGACCATCTGGCCAACTTCGAAAGTGAGACAATTGTCGCTGTTTTCCATTTGCTGTCCTCTCCGCTGATGGAGGTAGCAAACCAAATGAAGCGCACGCCGTCAAGTGAAAAAATCGACTAAGTCATTGAAAAATAATGTAGTTCTACAAATTTGTAAAACCATACTAGCTTGGTTGCAGGCCGCACTAGGCGGCCCGCTGTTAGCTTCATTTCCAGTCCAACTTAGCCAGCGCGGCATCGACGACCGCAGGCGCAAGGCCCGCTTCCTTTGCTTGCGCGTAGGCCTGCACGATGGTCGCCAGCGCCCTTGCCGAGCCGCCAGCATCGAACGCCTGTGTTGGCCCCATCACGTCGATGTCGACCGGCGAGCCGAGCTTTTCCGACGCTTCCTCGGCCAAGAGCATGGCGATCGGCTGGAGCGTCCATTGGGCAAGATGCCTTTGCGCCTCGCGTACCAGCGGCCCGGTCGTGGAAGCATTGAACAGCCCTGGCAGCACGCCGAACGCGCCGCAGATGGCATCACGCGCCGCAGCCAGGCTTTCTACCGACATTGAGCGCTCGATGTCCGGCGTCACGTCTGCCGGCTTCCAATCCACCGCAGGAGCCGGCCCGCCAGCCGCCGAAACGTTGACGGATTCGCGCAGCAGAACACGGCCACGCTGACCGCGGAAGGAACGCCCGAGCGACGTCATGTCGGTTTCAGCGCCTTCCGGGTAGGGCACGATTTGCGAACCGAGGGGCGCGTTTTCGTACACTTCGGCCAGAGCGCTTTCCAGTGCATTGAGCAATCCAGCCGTCAGGCTCGCCCGCCTCAAAGGAGCCGTTCCAAGCCAAGGCGCGACGGGATCGGCGCCGATGCGCAGGTGCAGGACTTCGCCGGCCAGTGCGGTTTGCGTCGTGCCGCCGCCCGCCTCTGAGATGCTGACACGGTAGGCCCTCGGCTTGCCGTCTCGGGTGGACAGATCCCAATCCGAGCAAGGCACAAGGCCGGTCTCTCTGATGAGGAATACCGCCTCGCCACGAAGCGCCAGAGAGCGGGCCAGGAGCGCCAGGGAGCGCCTGTCGAGCAGATCCGTGCCGGTGACATCGGCAAGGCTGAATGCGCCCTCCCAAAGGCTAACGCAGCTTTGTGCCGTCGCGGTTAGTTCGGCAATACCGCGCCGGCCGCTGATGTAGCTTTCGCGAGCCGCCATCAGTTCGGCAGTGAAGCCGGACATAGCGGAACGCTTTTCGACAACGGGAGAGCGCCGGAAAAAATCTAAGATACTCACTACACCCTCCGGAAATTGCGCAGCAGGTCGCCGGCGCCGCTGTTTGCCATTGCCTGTGCCGCCCACGATGCCGCACGGCTTTTGTCGACGGTGACCGAACCGGCAGTTACACGCTCGCGCGTGGTTCCCGGCGAGCCCTTCTTTGCGGCGGCCATATACTCAGCCAGACGCCGGAAGGCCTCGTTGACGATCTCGGGAACCGTGCCGCTGCCGACCGTGCCGACAAAGCGATAGGTGCCGCCCGGAAGGACATAGCCACCCATAGGCGATGGCGAGAGCGTGACGGACTCCCATGCATCGGCCTGCCATACCTCAACCGTCGAGACGGTTGCCGGCGCCAAGGGCGGGTGCCACTCGCCGCAGCCTTCCGTGATCCACTCGATCGCACGGGAGGTATAGCGGTGCGCGGTGTATGCCTCGATGCGCTGCCAGATCATGTCCGGATCCAGCGCAGCCGCTGCCGTCGAAAGGCCCGACGGCGTGGCAGGATATGCGGCCGGGATTGCTTCGACTTGTTTGATCGTGGTCGCCATCATGCCCTCCATCGGCTCAAAGTGCGTTTCAGGCCGGCGTCTGGTGCCTCGTCATTGGCGAGTGACCATGAACGCGCCGCGATCTGGGCTGCGTCATAAGCGGGTCGGGTGACCAAACTCACCTCGAAAAGCTCGGCTGCGTTTACGGTGCGCAGCAGGCCTTCGGCCGAGCGGGTCACGATGTCGCCACCAGGCGATACGCGAAAGCCCGGTGAGATGCCCTTGGTGAGGCCAGCCGCGAGAGCCGCCAGGGCGTCTTGTGCCCAGCTTGTGGTTGCTGCGACACGGGCCTCGATGTAAAGCGCCGTGTCGTCGTCACGAAGCGTGAGAGAGCCAGCGTCCGTAGACGCGAGCGGTTTTTCAGGATCGTGACCGGCGAGAAGAAATATATTCTCGCGAGCCTCGATCCGAGAGCGGAAAGCCCGAGTGGCGAAGCGCTCACGCTTGCCGTTTCCGAGCGTGGTTTCCGAGCCGTAAGGAAAGCGACCCGTCAACCGGGTCGCTCCGCCTTCGGCGCGGATTTCTAGTGAAATCGGCGCGCCGTAAAGCATGTTACACCTGAACTCCGGTCAGAATCTGAAGCTGCTGCGAGCGCAGCGCGCTAACGTCTGCGGTAACCAAACCAGTGAGGCGAAGGCCGCCCGATGCAGCGTCTGAATATACGTCACGGATCAGGTCGACGGCGCCCCATGTAGCCAGAACTGCCGGTGCAACGCCGCCGATCGAGGTGGTAAGCAGCGCCTTGGTCGCGAGCGGCGAGCCGGTCGGAGCCGCCAGCGCATTGGTCGTCATTACTGGCGAGCCAACGTTCTTGGTGAGGCGATCCCACTCGGTAACTGCGGTGTTGGTGATGTATGTTCCATCCATCTTATCGAAGACTTCCGGACGGATCAGCAGGTTCACAGAGCCCGGCCCGGTGATCGCGTTGTCAGTCATGAAACGCACGATGGCGGCGCGGAACGCAGCCCACGAAGCCGCAGCCGCAACTGCCGTCGACGTGATGCCATACGAGCCGACCAGCAAGCCCGCAGGCTCACCGGAGGCACCAGCGCCGAGGAAAACCGCCTTATCGAGCGCTACAGACATGCAGCCGTTCATGTCGCGGCGAACAGCCTGTTCCAGAGCGTCACCGGACTGCTTGAGCGCCTTGCGGGTGATTTTCATCTGGATGCCGAGAGTCGAGTTCGGAGCAACGCTGCGCTGCGCGGTCGAGTAGACAGTCGGACCAGCCACGTTGCCGGTTTCCGTCGCCTGCCAGCCAGCCGTGACCGAAGAAGCGGTAAGCGGCCATTCCTCGCTGCCCTGGCCGATATTAATCATCTGAACGCCCATCTGCGCTGCCACAGAAGCCGGGAAGAGCCGATCAATGATCGGAGCCGTCATCTTGGGCGAAGGAGTACCCGAGGCAACAGTCTCGCCGGCACGCTGTTCGAGCGCGAACGCTTCAAGGGGAACCGGGCAACCGCGGTAACCGCCCTTGGAGCGAAGCTCCTGAACGACTTCAGCAGTCTCGCCAGAAAGCGTGCGGCCCTCGTCAAGGAACAAAGCGACCTGGCGCATTTCGAAGCGGTCAATCAGGTCCGAATATTCCCGATCCGAACGGGTTTCGAGCTCGCCCTTGGCGTCCCGACGTTCCGTGTCCTCGGCGATCAGCGAGGCCCTGTAACGAGTCTCGTTGCTGCGATATTCGGAGTCCATGCTCTCCATCGAGCGGATCTCGTCGGCGGTGGCGTCAGCCTTGCCAACCAGGCCGGCGAGCGCCTGTCGGATTTCGGACTGACGACGCTGGATTTTAACAGATTCAAGCATTCAAAGTTCCTTTCGGAGGAGGGATTGCCAGGCCTTACGCTCTGGCGATGGTAGTTGGCCGCGTTCGGCCAGTGTCTTCTCGAGATGACAGGCGACGCACAACGTCTTCAGGTTGCCTAGATCGTAGGCAAGCTCCGGCGCCAGTCGCACCGGGATTACGTGATGGACTTCCAGCCGGCCGCGGGCTCCACATTCTGTGCATTTGAAGTCATCGCGGCGGACAGCGGCCGTTCGAACCGGCCACCAGCGGCTATCGTGATGCATTACACCCATGATGCCTGCCGCAGCTTTTTCGTCGGCCGAGCCATGCGCCGGGAGCCTTCCGCCACGGCCAGGATGGTTGCAGCAGCCGGGTCGATGCGGCCCAGCGATCTGCCCTTTGCCAATTTTGCATTGCCGGCCGGGTCAATGAGCGTGATCGCATCGGCCATGGCGGAACGCAGCAGCAGCGATGGCCGGGTCTTTACATGCCCGTCGAACAGCGCGCGGCGGAACCGCTCGATATCTTCGGAGCCGTCTTTCCAGCCGAAGCCGCGCCAAATGAACGGCACGCGGGACAGGCCGGCGCCCTGCATAGCTTCCACGAATTCCGCGTGCCGGAATCGATCGCCGACTATTGAGGAAATGGTGGAGCCATCGACAAGCGCGACGACGCTGGCGAGCCACGGGCCAGGCGGCACCGTGTTCTCGCCGAGCACTGATAGCTCCCCGCGTTCCTTCATTTCCAAATAGCGGCCTGACACGCCGTCAGACGCGCCGCGATCGGCAAGTCCGGGTTTGCTTGGAAACGTGCCGACTGCCTCCAGGCGGCCCGTGGCGGGCCAGTAGAACGCAGCAGCCGACATCGAGCGGGAGCCGCCCAAGTCGATACCAAGGATGCACTCGCCTTCGCGGGCCGGGAGATCGTCGGGAGAGACTTCGGCAGCCATCCATTCGTCCACCGTCACCAAAACGGAGCGATCTTCGGTGCTGACACGCTCGTTCCGATTGAGATTGCGGAAAGACGAGAGCGCCGAGCCACCGCGAGCGATTGCGCGCCGGGCTTGAGCCTGTAGCCATTCCAGCGATGCTCCTATGCCCTCAGCGGCGCCAGGATTGGCCACCAGCAGGCTTTCCGCGTCGTCGGCGGGAAGGCCGAAGGACGGCCTATGCTCTTGCGTATACGTGCCGGGGGGCGGCTCATCGAGCCAGCGGCTGAAGGTGTTGGCGTCGTCGGGCGCACTGGTCGAGATGATCAGCGCCTTGCCGCCGCGCTTGCCCAGGCCGGACAAGATGGCGTTTTCCAGCAAGTCGCCTTTTTCGCGTTCCCACGCTGCCCGCTCGTCGAGGATGGCAAGGTTTGGAGCGCCGCCAAGAATCGAACGACCATCAGCAGCGATGCATCGGGCCAAGCCGCCGCCATTGCCGCTATATTCCACCTCCAACCGCGAGCCACGGCGGATGGTGAAAAGCTCTTGCTCGTCGGCGGGAAGGCTTTCGATGAAACCAGTTATGAAATTGAAGGCTGTCTTCGCCTGATCTCGGTTACGGGCCGCCAGGATAATTTCGCGCTTTGGCTGCGAGTCCCATTTCCCCATTACCGCGGCGGCGGCGAGGCCCGCCGACAGTGCTGTTTTAGCGTTGCCACGGCCGATCGAAAGGCAGGCGACCATATTTTCAGGGGCGAGCGCGCCGCGGACAAACGACTTTTGAAATTCCGCCAGTTTTAGCGGCTTGCCAGCGTTCGGCCCCTCGGGAATTTTCAGGGTTTCCAGAAAGGCGATGGCGATTTCAGCAGCCGTTTTTTCCTTGGATTTTTTTCGGGAGAGAGAACGCAACACCCCACCACCGGTGCCCGCTCGTGAGCGTTTCGGGGGCATTGGGACCAGACCGACCGTCATGGCGCAGCGCTCGTCTCGGAGCACTGGCATAGCCACATCGCCGTCGCGGGATCGATCTCGATCTCGGTGATGAGCCACCAGCCGCCCTCAATGGCGATCTTATCGAGCCGCTTGGGCGCGACCGCGAGCGTGCCGGCCAGCAGTTCGATCTTGGCGGCCGTGCGAGGGATGCCGCTCAGGCCCGCGTATTCCGCGTCGTAGCTGCCGCGCAGGCCCTCGCAGGCGTATGGCGTGTCATAAACCGGCGCCTCATTACCGTATCCATCGTCGCCGAGCGAGTATTGCCAAAGCGTGGCAGGGCGCAGACTGCCGGTGAGCGCAGCCGTCACGTCGGCTTTGAGTTCGTCAAGCATGTATCACCTGGATTGATTTGTGTGAGGGGAGCGGCCCGCCACTAGGGCGAGCCGCATGCGACGTCCGGCGATTGAACGGTTACTGAACTGCAGGTGGCGGCCCGCATCGCCTTGCTCGTTGTTGGACGCGTCGCTGCGCCCTCAATGTCTGCCGCCGAATTTGATCTTTGCCGCTGCGTTTACATCCGACGTCAACGGCAAAGAAAAAGCCGCCCCGATGGAGCGGCTTAACTGTGTTGCTGTTGCTGTTAGCTAAATTACGCTACACGATTTGCAACATTGGCATGATAATTGCTTTCCGCAACCTGCGCCTTTGCCCAATCCATCGCCTTCCGCAGCATCGCGGCACCCTTCTGGTCTTGGTAACGCCCTGTGGCGCCGAACGCCCGGCCAATGCCTGCCACGTTCTCGCGGGCCAGTAGAAGTTCAAGCGTGTAGTCGACATCCGCCGGCGGTTCGTCGAATGTCGGCTCTTCTGCCTTCAGCGGAGAACCACGCGACTTGCCGGGCCGTGGTGTTCCGAGACCGCTCTCGGCCCCAATGAACTCCGCGCCAGGCGCGATGGCATCGGCACATGCACCGAAGCTCTGGAAATCATCCGAGAGCTCGTCAACGTCATTCTGTGGCAGTATGTCCTGCCGCGTGTAGCCGCACGGCTCCACTGGCTGCGGTTCCGCATCGCCAAGCCTTGGAAGCACTGCCGGCAAGGCAAGGTGCTCGCCGAGCGCTATCTTAAATTTCGACTTGCCGCGCGCCACGCCATTGCGCCTCACATCGAGACCGCCTTGTGTCGGTTCGTTATCGTTGGCTGCCACCACGGAATCTGGCAGCCGCTGGCGAGCGATCAACCATAGGCATGCCGCGCCGTAGTCGTCGTTCTTCGCCGCCCAATTGAAGGCTGGCCTGCCGCCTCGGTAGACTGGTTGCCGGCCTTTCGGCGGCTCGTTGTCGTTGGCTGCTAGGAGTTTCGTCGCGGCCCGTTCGACTGCGCGGCGGTCGGCCTCGGTGCGTAGATTTGTCGGTATGCTCATGCGGTCCTCCTCTGTTGGTTGTCACTTGAAGGTGTACCCCCCTTCAAGTCCTCTAAGTCCTTCAAGTTCTCGCCGTCAGAGTCTACTTCTGCACTTGAAGGAGGATAGTGTGAGGTTGAACTTGAAGGGGTTGAAGGACTTGAAGGGGGGGAGCTATAAGTTCCGTATCCATCCTTCACGGCCTCGCCCGCCGCTACCATCTTGCGCAGCAGATAGCTGACATTAGGTGCCTTCATGCCGGTGGCTTCTGCAATCTCAGAAGGCTTCATCGGGCTAGTCGCAGTTCGTAGCGCCTCAATGATCTGCGTGCGTTCGCCAGAGCGTTTCACGTCGTCAACGTCGCCGAGCACTGACCACCGGCCACCGTCGAACTTAAGCGCCTTTTCTACTTCCTCCACGTCACGGCCACGGCCATAGAGTTTCGGCCCGTCCGCTGTCCTGTTAAGGATCATGATGGAGTCCGCCGCGCCGGTAAGGCCGTTCGTGCCGGAGATCATTTCAAGCGGGTCTTCGGCTTCAGCCTTGCGCACGTGCGTGACGACGACGATTGCCAGCCGATGCACGCTTGCGTACCGCTGCAAGGGCGATAGCGCCTCGTAGTCTGCGGCATAGGAATCTTGGTTGCGCTTCTTTTCGGCACGGACCATTGCCAGTGTGTCCACAATGATGAGGCGGGGGTTGCTGACACGCGTGCGCCAGGCCTCGAGCGTGTCGATAAGGCCGGCATTGATTTTTGGCGCCTCTGTCAGGAGCGAAAGCCGCGACATGTCGGGCCGATGAAACTTCGGCAGGACCACCTTGAGACGGTCCTGTAGGCGGCGCTGGTTGTCTTCCAGTGCAAGATAGAACGCATCGCCCTGTTCGCACTCGACGCCGAGCGATAGCCCGCCACTGGCCACGGCAATGCCAAAGTCCAAGGCCAGCCATGACTTGCCGAGCTTCGGCCTGCCGCCGAGGAGCGTGAGCCCTTCCGCGACAAAACCGGGAATGACGTACTTGATTGGCGAGAATTCCATGCCGAGAAGCGTTTCCGCATCGACGAATGCGGAGGGCTTTTCAGCTTGTGGCTTGTTGTCGTTGGCTGCAGGGGGGGGGTTCATCTTCTCCGCGAGCTTCAGAAGGCTGGCGGAGAGCGGGCCGGGTTTGTATTCCTTCGGAGGCGGCATCGCGCCGATATCACGGCCGATAATCCGCATTGCGATCTCGCCGTCCGCATCAGGGCCAGCGATCTGCGCCACCTTGGGCTCGGCTGTTTCGGGATCCAGCCACAGCAGCATGGAGGTCTTTGCGTCGCAGCCGTCGATCTCATCGACAAGCACGGCCCAGCGGGCAACCTCTGCCATGTCTGCCGGCCCGCTATCACTTGAGGGCTGCTCTAGCGTCTCAGGGGCGGCTCGCTCCCAGTCGGGCTGGCCATCTTCCTTGGCAGGGGCGACGACGATGTGCGAGACGGCATGCCCCCAATCGAAAATGCGATCGTGCAGGCCGTAATAGATTGAGGCGATGCCGTCGAAGTCGTCAGCAGCGGACAGGCCGCCGAAAATGAACTGCTTACGTTGCGCTACGGTCATTCGATTCGGCTTCTCCGTTCAGGGCTGCCAATGCGGCGCGGATAAGTTTTTCTGCGAAGGTGGGGGCGAACGTCGCGCAATTATGGACGTTCGTATGTGGCGGGTAGACCCGATGCCCGCGCGGGGTTTTGACGAGCTTCAGCCCGAACATTCGAACGTCCGGCGACAACTGCGCGTCAAACCGCGCAATGATGCTCCCACCGCCGGTGTCGGGGCGGACATCTAAGATTTCCATTGAACCTCCCATTTAATCGATGGTGTCTTCGGCCGCTTGGGCGGCAAAGGCGGCCACTTCTTTACGTTTCTGGCGGTCCTCAATGCGGATCATTCCCTGGACCACGAGAAGAGCCGCGGCTGTGTCATTGGATGCGCCTACGGCCATCAACTGGCTAATTGCGTCCTCGATGATTTCGCGGGTTTTATCGGTCTTGTACTGGCCCACGTTCATGCTGCGGCCCCTTCTTGCTCGGCCAGCCATTTGGACAGCGATGATTTACGGGCCGCGACCGTGCCGCCCAGTTTGAAATGAGGGACAAGCGCGCCGTATGTGAGCCTGTAGACCTGCCGGGGCGTGACGCCCAAGAACCGTGCGATAGCGTGGGCGCCCATCAGAAGATCGCCCTCGATCACATTATCATTCGCTGCCTGCATTTTTTTCCTCCGGTGGGGTTGACATGATTTGTAAAACTGGTATTTTCGAGAGTGGATAAGTGTGTCTTCTCCCTTATATCACTTTACATCCTTTGTCAAGGTTTTTCTTGATTGCCCTAACTTGCCGTGCTTTCGTGCGCCATTCAAATCAGGAGGTCACGGAATGGCGACGATCACGAAGCGAAGATGGAAGACAAGCAAGGGCGTTGAGCGCGAGGCATGGGTGCTTGCCTATACCGACGCGAGCGGAAAGCGGCACAAGGAGCAATTCGAAAAGAAGCGTGACGCCGAGGCTCGCCGGACGGAAGTAACGCACCAAGTTGTCACCGGCACGTATCGGGCCGATGCGGCAAGCACTACCGTTGAGGACGCAGTCAAAGACTACCTCAAGCACCTGGCCGGCCGTCGTGATCGCGGCGAACATGCTGGCGAGCATTATCTCAGAACAGTCGAAGGTCAGCTTTATAACTACGTTGCCCCGCAGGAAGGGCGCGCCGTTGAGTTCGAAGGCGGCATAGGTGCGGTGAAGCTCTCCCAATGCACGGCCAAGGTCGTCAGTGACTTCCGCGATCGGCTGCGTGATGCTGGCGTCGGCGTCGTGACAACGCGCCGAATTCTCGGAAGTCTGTCGCGCGCCCTACAGCATGCAGTAAGCAACGATTTGCTTGCCATCAATCCGGCCAGCAATATCCGAGTGACCGGCAAGCGTGGCGAAGGCGCAAAGAAGGTCGTGCCGCCATCCAAGGCAGATCTGGCTGCCGCGCTCGGCCAAGCCAAAGGCAGCATCGCAATTCGCATGCGCCTATCAGCATCAGCCGGTGTGCGCGCCTCCGAACTCTACGCGCTTCGCTGGAGACATGTGGC
Source organism: Ensifer sp. M14 (assembly GCF_003355565.1). Taxonomy (NCBI): domain Bacteria; kingdom Pseudomonadati; phylum Pseudomonadota; class Alphaproteobacteria; order Hyphomicrobiales; family Rhizobiaceae; genus Ensifer; species Ensifer sp. M14. Next base: position 3,335,756 of record NZ_QJNR01000004.1, on the reverse strand, counting down.
CTTCAATGCCGGCGAGCTAACCGTCGACGGTCGCGTTGATGCATATAAGAATGAGGACACGACGAAGTCGACCGCAGGCATACGGCAAGTACCGCTGTCATCCGCAATGCTCGCCGAACTTCGGAAGTGGAAGGACTCAGCCAAGAGCTCTGAGGCTGATGATCTAGTGTTTCCGAATTCTAAGGGCGGATTTCTCGATCACAAAAACATCCTCAAGCGGGAGTTTCGGCCGCTACTTGCTGCTGCTACCGCCAAGGCAAAAGAGGACGGCGGGAAGTTCAAGGCATTTAATTGGCACGCTCTACGGCACTTTGCCATCAGCACGTGGATTGAGGCCGGTATGCAGCCGAAGACTGTCCAGACGTTCGCCGGTCACTCCTCACTGGCCGTCACCATGAGCAGATATGGGCATATGTTTCCGAGCGACACGCATCGCAATGTCATGGACCAAATTTCGTCCTCGATTTTTGGGAGTGGCGCACAAATGGCGCATGACGCCACAGAAGTACCGTAAAATAAGGCTTTCCATCCTGATTTGTAATCAGGGGGTCCCGGGTTCGAGTCCTGGTGGGGGCACCACTTTTTCCAGCAACGCTATCAATTTCGCGCCGCTCCGATCTGGGGCTTGCATAATAGTTCGTGCTCGCCGGCAGGGCCGAACGGTTGCCGTGTCTGTGCCGCACATTATCGACCTTGCGTGGCGGTGCGATGCAGCGCCTGTCTACCGCGCCCTGCGCCCGCTTAGATCTCGAACGACCCGGCCCCCTTCGGAACAATTTCTCGGCATTTTTGCATGGCGTTCAGGAGATTGTCGGCGAGATAGTCGATCAGGGCGCGCGTTGCCGGCAGCATGCCGTGGCGGGACGGGAAGACGAGGTGGACGACAACGTCGCCAGAACTCCATTCGGGAAGCACCGGGGCAAGCACGCCGGCGCGGAAGGCACGTTCACAAATGTGGTCAGGCAGCAGCGCTACGCCCATGCCTTCGATGGCCGCGCGTTCCAGGATGAGAAAGTCGCTGCAACCGATGATCGGCCGGTGTGAAATTTCGGTGGTCTTTCCCTCGGTATCGACCAGCCGCCAGACATCGCTGGCGTGGCTCTCATTCATCGACAGCGTCGGCATCTCGCCCAGATTGTCGATGGTGATGTCGTCTAAGCGGGTGAGCAGGGTGGGGCTCGCCGCCAGCCGCTGGCGGACCTCGCCGAACCTGCGGATGATCAGCTGATTGTCGGTGTCGAGCTGATCGCGGGCACGCAGCGCCACGTCGATCCGCTCCTCGATCAGATCGATCCGGCGGTTGGTGGCGGTAATCAGCAGCCGGACACCGGGATAGCGGCGGTGGAAGGCCGGTAGAATGTCGGCGAGCATCGGCGTGAAGCCAAGCGGGCAGGCGAGGCGGACCGTTCCGGTCGGCTCGGCTTTGACCGCGGCGATCTCCGCTTCGGCCACGGCGACGCCATCGAGCAAACCCTGGCAATGTTCGTAGAAGACCTGCCCAATCTCGGTGACGCGCAGCTTGCGCGTCGAGCGCTCGAGCAGCCGGACGCCGAGCTGGTCTTCGAGGCGCGCCACGTGTTTGCTGAGCTTGGATTTCGGGATGTTCAGATCGCGCGCCGCAGCGCTGAAACCGTTGTTGCGCACGACGGCTGCAAAGAGGGCGAGGTCGTTCAGGTCTTGCATCTGTTATCGTCTCCCATCGCCGGATCGCCAGGCTCACTGTTTCCATCCGGAAACAGTATGTCAAATAACCACTGACTTATCGCGCGATTGTTTTCCAATCATATGTGATGCACCGCAACGCCAACACAAAGGTGCTTCACATGAACGTCCTTCACATCGATTCCGGTATCCTCGGTGATCACTCCGTTTCCCGTCGCCTGACCGCGGCGATCAGCGCACAGATCAAGGCTGACCGCCCGGACGCCAAGGTTACCTATCGTGACCTTGCAAGCAGCCAGATCCCGCATCTGACCGGTGCCCAGATCATGGCGCCGGCCGATCTCGCAGGTGTTGATGCCGGCCTGGCCGCCGAAGTCAAGATCGGCCGCGAGATGCTCGAGGAGTTCCTCGCTGCCGACACCATCGTCGTCGGCGCGCCGATGTACAACTTCTCCATTCCGAGCCAGCTCAAGGCCTGGATCGACCGTCTCGCCGTCAACGGCAAGACTTTCCGCTACACCGAATCTGGCCCGGAAGGCCTCGCCAAGGGCAAGAAGGTGATTGTCGCCTCAACCCGCGGCGGCCATTATTCCGCAGGCCCTGCCTCGGCCATGGACCACCAGGAAGCCTACCTGAAGACGGTCTTCGGTTTCTTCGGTATCACCGACGTTGAATTCGTGCGTGCGGAAGGCCTGAACCTCAGCGCCGACTCGAAGCAGTTCGCGATCGCCGAAGCCGAAAAGACCATTGCCGAGGGAACCGTCCTTCGTCTGGCAAGCTAAATCAAGAGTTCAGCGGATCACGTCAGTGGTCCGGTGAAGGGGCGTTGGCCCCCATTGCGGACGGTGCCGGTTGCCATGCAGCCGGCATTGTCCGTTTCCGCGTCGATAATTCTGTATTATAATGTGCTCATGAGAGACTGGCGGAGAAGGCCCTTGGCTGTCATCGCTGCGGTGGTCGCGCTTACGACCGCCGGTACGGCATATGCGTCTCCGCCCGATACTGACTGCACGTGTCGCAATCGCGACGGCTCCAAGTATGAACTCGGCCAGACAGCCTGTCTGCGTGTGGACGGGACTTCCTATCTCGCGCGCTGCGAGATGAACCTCAACGTCACCACCTGGAGAAAGCTGCGTGAGGGGTGCCCGACCGCGAGCAATCAGAGCCGATGGGCTTCGTACTGGTGAAGACGCAATGACGAAGACGCAGTGATGCGGTTTCGACGGCAGCAAGAAAGGCGCTGAGGCTGTGTATCGGCGCTTGATGTCGCCGCGTTGTGCACCCGGTCGAATCGATCGGTCGCGCCCATCAGAAATTATGCTCGGTGGGAAAATCCCCCGGCTCTTCGCTTCCGGAGGATTCTGCAAGCGTTTGGCGGCCTTCAAAGGCCGAATTGCTCACTTACTCAGGAACTGACGGGCCGCATACATGGCGATCGCCGCCGCATTCGAGACGTTCAGCGACTTGATTGCGCCGGGCATGTCGAGCCGGGCGAGCGCCTTGACGGTCGAGCGGGTCTTTTGCCTGAGACCCTTGCCCTCCGAACCGAGCACGAGCGCGACCTTGCCTCCGGCAAACGTGCCCTCGAGCGGCTCCGGTCCTTCCGAATCAAGGCCGATCGTGTGGAAGCCGAGGCGGTGCAGTTCCTCGATCGTGTCGGAAAGATTGGTGATCTGGATATAGGGGATCATTTCCAGGGCGCCGGACGCCGACTTTGCCAGAACGCCTGATTCGGTCGGGCTGTGGCGAATGGTGGTGATCAGGGCGCCGGCATCGAATGCGACGGCCGAGCGCATGATCGCACCGACATTGTGCGGATCGGTCACTTGGTCGAGCACGAGAATGAGTTGGCATTCGCTGAGCGCTTCGAGCTTGCGCAGCGGCAGCGGCTTGGTTTCGAGCATCACGCCCTGGTGGATGGCATCAGGACCGAGGATCTTGTCGAGATCCTGTGGCGCCACGGTCTCGACCGGGAAGGGGAGTTCTGACAATTCGCCGAGTTCCAGCCGTGCGGCTGCGTTCTGTGTCACGCACAGGCGAACGATCTTGCGCGACGGGTTGTCGAGTGCTGCACGCACCGTATGAAGGCCATAGAGCAGCACCTGTTCGGGTGCGAGCGCTGGCGGCTTCCAGTCGCCGGGCTGTTTGCGCCAGCGATCCTGCTTGGGTGTCGGGATTTCCCCGCGCTCGCGCTTGGCGTCGCGGTGGGCGCGCCTGAGAGTGGCGTAATGGGTGTTCTTGGCGCTCTTGTCGCCGATGTCATCTTTGCTCATGCCTGCCTTATAGAGCGCTTCGCCTGACCTGGGAACGGAATTCGATAGCGGTGGATAAAGCGGGGCTGTGGAGAATTTCACAAATTTTCCGTTTTGGCGTGTTGACAGGAGCAAGGCGGGCCGTCATATACCCCCCGCAGAACGAGAGGCGGCAACGACAAATCGCTGGATGTCTCACGATCTCAAATGCTTGGTCGACTTGATCCCGACAGAATAATGGAGGGATGCCCGAGTGGTTAAAGGGGACGGACTGTAAATCCGTTGGCTTCGCCTACGTTGGTTCAAATCCAACTCCCTCCACCATTCTGCTTCTGGATCGAAGACCCGCGGGTATAGCTCAATGGTAGAGCAGCAGCCTTCCAAGCTGAATACGCGGGTTCGATTCCCGCTACCCGCTCCAGCAGCGCTGACCTTTTCCATTTCCTTAAAGTGACGCTTCAGCTGCTCCTCATAAGCCGTTGTTTGTTCTTTGGCCGAGCCGCAAAGTGATTCCAAAATCGGTACAACTTGCGTCGTCGATGCGCCGTTCTTATATGATGGCAGGAGATGGCTGCCGTGGCCGGTCCGGGCGCACGCAATTAAGTCTTGCGCAAATCCCTTGAAACCCTTAAACGGCTCCACAAACCGGCCCAGCCGGCTGATCAATCATACTTGACCACAGGAAACGTACCCATGGCAAAGAGCAAATTTGAGCGCAACAAGCCGCACGTTAACATTGGCACGATTGGCCACGTTGACCATGGCAAGACGTCGCTGACCGCAGCGATCACGAAGTACTTCGGCGAGTACAAGGCGTACGACCAGATCGACGCTGCTCCGGAAGAAAAGGCCCGTGGTATCACGATTTCGACGGCTCACGTTGAGTATGAGACGCCGAACCGTCACTACGCGCACGTCGACTGCCCCGGCCACGCCGACTACGTCAAGAACATGATCACCGGTGCAGCGCAGATGGACGGCGCGATCCTGGTTTGCTCGGCCGCTGACGGCCCGATGCCGCAGACCCGCGAGCACATCCTGCTTGCTCGCCAGGTTGGCGTTCCGGCAATCGTCGTGTTCCTGAACAAGGTTGACCAGGTTGACGACGCCGAGCTTCTCGAGCTCGTCGAGCTTGAAGTTCGCGAACTTCTGTCGTCCTACGAATTCCCGGGCGACGACATTCCGATCATCAAGGGTTCGGCGCTTGCTGCTCTTGAAGATTCCGACAAGAAGATCGGCGAAGACGCGATCCGCGAGCTGATGGCGGCTGTTGACGCCTACATCCCGACGCCTGAGCGTCCGATCGACCTGCCGTTCCTGATGCCGATCGAAGACGTGTTCTCGATCTCGGGCCGTGGTACGGTTGTGACCGGTCGCGTTGAGCGTGGCATTGTCAAGGTTGGCGAAGAAGTTGAAATCGTCGGCATCCGCGACACGTCGAAGACGACGGTTACGGGCGTTGAAATGTTCCGCAAGCTGCTCGACCAGGGCCAGGCCGGCGACAACATCGGCGCGCTGATCCGTGGTGTTAACCGTGACGGCGTTGAGCGTGGTCAGATCCTGTGCAAGCCGGGTTCGGTCAAGCCGCACAAGAAGTTCATGGCAGAAGCCTACATCCTGACGAAGGAAGAAGGCGGCCGTCATACGCCGTTCTTCACGAACTACCGTCCGCAGTTCTACTTCCGCACGACGGACGTGACGGGCATCGTGACACTTCCGGAAGGCACGGAAATGGTTATGCCTGGCGACAACGTCACCGTTGCCGTTGAGCTGATCGTTCCGATCGCGATGGAAGAAAAGCTGCGCTTCGCTATCCGCGAAGGCGGCCGTACCGTCGGCGCCGGCATCGTCGCTTCGATCGTCGAGTAATCTCCGGATTATTTCGGTTCAGAAGGCCCCGCTGGAAACGGCGGGGCTTTCTTCGTTTTGATTAAGACGCTTGGGCGGTCCGCCTATCCTTGCGGGAATTCCGTGGAAGGGCAGGCGTAAGGAAGGCGTTCTGAGGCATCTGGCTGCGCGTTCCGGCCCCAAGCTCGTGCGACGCTTCCATCGCCATTGCGACCGGCGGCTCTGTCAATGCGTCGTAATGCAGCCGTTGAGCCGGCCGCGACTGCCGCTTCAATGGCGCGCGCATTGCGCGCAACGGACGGCGCGGCGCGGGGTGGAAAGGCACATCACGCGCTGTTGCAGTTTTTGCCACAAGAATTTGAATCTTTTCCGTCAAAGACGCTTGTCATCGTCCGATAAACTGAATAATAAGCCGCTGACTTGATGCGCTGACCGGTTCGAGAATGACCGGCCGGAGCGACTAGGGGTATAGCTCAGTTGGTAGAGCGGCGGTCTCCAAAACCGCAGGTCGTCGGTTCAAGCCCGGCTGCCCCTGCCATTGCCTTCGTCTTTGCAAACGGCTCAAAGCCGAGTAGGGCGGGAGGAGGTCGGATAGGCCGACCATCGAAATTCACAGAAAAGACCGAATGCCTCTTGTGATTTATGGAATCGGTCTTTATGTAGGGTCCAAACAGACACGCGGTGTGTGGGGCTGAATCATCGGCTTTACGCGCCGTAATGGCGTGAGCATTACATGGCATCCAAAACGAATCCGTTTACGTTTCTGCAGCAGGTTCGCTCAGAGGCGTCGAAAGTAACTTGGCCATCCAGGCGCGAGACGATGATCTCGACGCTGATGGTATTTGTGATGGTCTTTTTTGCCGCTGCCTTCTTCTTTGCTGCGGACCAGTTGATGGGTTGGCTGATTGGCCTAGTCCTCAACGCTGGCGCTTGATTGGGTGGAGGGTAGTATGGCTGCACGCTGGTATATTGTTCACGCCTATTCGAATTTCGAAAAGAAGGTGGCTGAATCGATCGAGGAAAAGGCCAAGCAAAAGGGCCTTTCGCACCTGTTCGAGAAGATCCTCGTTCCGACCGAAAAGGTTGTCGAGGTTCGTCGCGGTCGTAAGGTTGATGCCGAGCGCAAGTTTTTCCCGGGCTACGTCCTGGTGCGCGCCAACCTGACGGATGAGGCTTACCACCTCATCAAGAACACGCCGAAGGTCACCGGTTTCCTGGGTACCGACAGCAAGCCGGTTCCGATTCCGGACCATGAAGCCGATCGTATCCTTGGTCAGGTCCAGGATGGTGTCGAGCGTCCGAAGCCATCCGTCTCCTTCGAGATCGGCGAGCAGGTTCGCGTCTCGGATGGTCCGTTCGCCTCGTTCAACGGCATCGTTCAGGATGTCGACGAGGAGCGGTCGCGCCTGAAGGTCGAAGTGTCGATCTTCGGCCGTGCGACCCCGGTCGAACTGGAATACGGCCAGGTCGAGAAGGTCTGAGAAGATCAAGAGAGATTGGGCAAGTCGTTTAGGCCTGCCCTGGCGGAGAAATCCGCATGCGCGTGGAAGGACGTCGGCCTTAGCCGGGACGAAGGGTCCGCACCACGCAACCGCAGCCGCCGATCCCTGATCGGCAGAATGCCGGGAAACCGGCGTAACAGTTCCTCGTTTCGATCCGTCGCGACGAGGCAGTGAGAGGCAGAGAGAAATGGCTAAGAAAGTTGCAGGCCAACTCAAGCTGCAGGTGAAGGCAGGGTCGGCCAATCCGTCCCCGCCGATCGGTCCTGCACTTGGTCAGCGTGGCATTAACATCATGGAATTCTGCAAGGCGTTCAATGCCGCCACGCAGGAAATGGAAAAGGGTATGCCGATCCCGGTCGTCATCACCTACTACCAGGACAAGTCGTTCACCTTCGTCATGAAGCAGCCGCCGGTCAGCTACTTCCTGAAGAAGGAATCGAAGATCACGTCCGGTTCGAAGACCCCAGGTAAGGCCAAGGCTGGTTCGATCACCAAGGCTCAGATCCGCACGATCGCAGAGGCCAAGATGAAGGACCTCAACGCGGCCGATATCGAAGGCGCAATGGCAATGGTCGAGGGCTCTGCCCGCTCCATGGGCCTGGAAGTGGCGGGCTAAGACCATGGCGAAGATTGCAAAGCGTGTACAGAAGTCCCGCGAGGGCATCGACCCGACGAAGATCTACGGCCTCACTGAAGCCGTTTCGCTGGTCAAGGAACGTGCAACTGCCAAGTTCGACGAGACTGTTGAAGTCGCGATGAACCTCGGCGTTGACCCGCGCCACGCCGACCAGATGGTCCGCGGCGTCGTCAACCTGCCGAACGGCACGGGCCGCACGGTTCGCGTTGCCGTGTTCGCACGTGGTGCCAAGGCTGACGAAGCCAAGGCTGCGGGTGCAGACATCGTCGGTGCTGAAGAGCTCGTCGAAATCGTTCAGGGCGGCAAGATCGACTTCGATCGTTGCATCGCGACCCCGGACATGATGCCGCTCGTCGGCCGCCTCGGTAAGGTTCTCGGCCCGCGCGGCATGATGCCGAACCCGAAGGTCGGAACGGTCACCATGGACGTTGCCGGTGCCGTCAAGGCATCCAAGGGCGGCGCTGTCGAGTTCCGCGTCGAGAAGGCTGGTATCATCCACGCCGGTATCGGCAAGGCTTCGTTCGACGCCAAGGCTCTGGAAGAAAACATCCGCGCTTTCGCTGACGCAGTCGTCAAGGCGAAGCCGGCTGGCGCCAAGGGCAACTACGTCAAGCGCGTAGCGATTTCGTCGACCATGGGCCCGGGCCTGAAGATCGACCCGGCAACGCTCAGCGTCGCCTAAAGAATTTCGGGCTTTGGCCCGGGAAAGAATTTCCGGCTCTTCGGGGCCGGAAATCCGGATTTCGATCCGGAACTCCTGTCCGAGATTGCGGGTGGTTTTACCTTAATCACTTCGGCCTGCATGAGACGGGTAAGATCTGAATTTCGCAATGACGCCGGAGGCGTCGAAATTCGGTTCGAGCCTCGCTTGCCTTGTGTCAGACCCGGCTTTCCGGGAACGCCAAGGGACAGGATCCTCAAGCGTTACTTGGGATCTTCTTTTGATGATCCCTGGTGACAAAGGCAAACCCGGCAGGGGCTGCAGTTCATGCAACCCTGTCAACTGGAGACAGACAGTGGAAAGAGCGGAAAAACGCGAATTCGTCACGGAGCTGAACGAAGTCTTCAAGGCTTCCGGTTCGGTTGTCGTGGCCCACTATGCTGGTGTCACAGTTGCGCAGATGAACGACTTCCGTTCGAAGATGCGCGCTGCTGGCGGCACCGTCAAAGTCGCGAAAAACCGCCTGGCCAAGATCGCTCTTCAGGGCACCGAGTCGGAAGGGATCACAGATCTCTTCAAGGGTCAGACGCTGATCGCATTCAGCCAAGACCCGATCACGGCTCCTAAGGTCGTCATGGATTTCGCCAAGACCAACGACAAGCTCGTTGTTCTCGGTGGCTCCATGGGAACAACCACGCTTACCGCCGAAGCAGTCAAGTCGCTTGCGACCCTGCCTTCGCTGGACGAGCTGCGCGCGAAGCTGCTGGGCCTTCTCAATGCCCCGGCAACCCGCATCGCTACGGTTGTTGCAGCACCGGCAAGCCAGCTTGCCCGCGTGTTCGCCGCCTATGCCAAGAAGGACGAAGCCGCCTAAGGCGGATTTTCGCTGTTGTATTTAAAACCAGTTCGAACCGAACAAAAGGAAAAGTAAAATGGCTGATCTCGCAAAGATCGTTGAAGACCTCTCCTCGCTGACCGTCCTGGAAGCTGCTGAGCTTTCCAAGCTGCTCGAAGAGAAGTGGGGCGTTTCTGCAGCTGCTCCCGTAGCTGTTGCTGCTGCTGGCGGCGGTGCTGCTGCTCCGGTCGAAGAAGAAAAGACCGAGTTTGACGTTATCCTCGTTGACGCTGGCGCCAACAAGATCAACGTCATCAAGGAAGTCCGCGCCATCACCGGTCTCGGCCTCAAGGAAGCCAAGGACCTGGTCGAAGGCGCTCCGAAGGCAGTCAAGGAAGCCGTTTCGAAGGCTGAAGCTGCTGACCTCAAGAAGAAGCTCGAAGACGCTGGCGCCAAGGTTGACGTCAAGTAATTCGGCCTTTTGCAAGGGGAGGTGGCCATTTCGGCCGCCTCTCTTTGACCGTTTTTAGAACATATTACCCAAAAGCCTGTCGCAAAACGGCTTTTGGGTAATGGGTTCTTCAAGAGGATGGTCTCGAACGGAAATCGGCACAGCAATCCGCGCTGGGTGTTTTCCGCAAGTTAGACGAGATTGAACTACTCATTGATTGACGGGGTCGACTGGCCATCGGTTCCCGTCCGTTGCAGGCCCGGATGCAAGATTGACAAGGAGCGACGATGGCTCAGACCCTTTCGTTTAACGGTCGCAGGCGCGTACGCAAGTTTTTTGGTAAAATTCCAGAAGTCGCGGAGATGCCGAACCTCATTGAGGTTCAGAAGGCATCCTACGACCAGTTTCTTATGGTTGAAGAGCCCAAGGGCGGACGCCCTGATGAGGGCCTTCAAGCCGTTTTCAAATCGGTTTTTCCAATCAAGGATTTCTCCGGCGCTTCGATGCTCGAGTTCGTTTCCTACGAATTCGAACAGCCGAAGTTTGACGTCGAAGAATGCCGTCAGCGCGATCTGACCTACGCGGCACCCCTCAAGGTGACCCTGCGCCTGATCGTGTTCGATATTGATGAGGATACCGGCGCGAAGTCGATCAAGGACATCAAGGAACAGAACGTCTACATGGGCGACATGCCGCTCATGACGGACAACGGTACCTTCATCGTCAATGGCACCGAGCGCGTTATCGTTTCGCAGATGCACCGCTCTCCGGGCGTGTTCTTCGACCACGACAAGGGCAAGAGCCATTCTTCCGGCAAGCTGCTCTTCGCTGCCCGCGTGATCCCGTATCGCGGTTCCTGGCTCGACATCGAGTTCGACGCCAAGGATATCGTCCACGCCCGTATCGACCGTCGCCGCAAGATCCCTGTGTCTTCGCTGCTGATGGCGCTTGGCATGGACGGCGAGGAAATCCTCGACACCTTCTACACGAAGTCGCTTTACCAGCGCGACGGCGCAGGCTGGCGCGTGCCGTTCCAGCCGGAAACGCTGAAGGGCCAGAAGGCGATCACCGAAATGGTCGACGCCGACACCGGCGAAGTGGTTGTCGAAGCCGGCAAGAAGCTGACGCCGCGCCTGCTCCGCCAGTTGCAGGACAAGGGCCTGAAGGCTCTCAAGGCGACCGATGACGATCTCTATGGCAACTACCTTGCCGAAGACATCGTCAACTTCGCGAACGGTGAAATCTACCTCGAAGCAGGCGACGAGATCGACGAGAAGACGCTTCCCGTCATCCTGTCGGCAGGGTTCGACGAAATCCCGGTTCTCGACATCGACCATATCAATGTCGGCGCCTACATCCGCAACACGCTGACCGTAGACAAGAACGAGAACCGTCAGGACGCTCTGTTCGATATCTACCGCGTGATGCGTCCGGGCGAACCGCCGACCATGGATTCCGCGGAAGCCATGTTCAACACGCTGTTCTTCGATGCTGAGCGCTACGATCTCTCGGCCGTTGGCCGCGTGAAGATGAACATGCGCCTCGACCTCGAAGTGGCCGACACCGTGCGCATCCTGCGCAAGGAAGACATCCTGGCTGTCGTCAAGATGCTGGTCGAACTGCGTGACGGCAAGGGCGAGATCGACGACATCGACAACCTCGGCAACCGCCGTGTTCGTTCTGTCGGCGAATTGATGGAAAACCAGTACCGCCTCGGTCTGCTCCGCATGGAGCGCGCGATCAAGGAACGCATGTCGTCGATCGAAATCGATACCGTCATGCCGCAGGACCTGATCAACGCCAAGCCGGCTGCCGCCGCCGTTCGCGAATTCTTCGGCTCCTCGCAGCTGTCGCAGTTCATGGACCAGGTGAACCCGCTTTCGGAAATCACCCACAAGCGCCGTCTTTCGGCACTTGGCCCGGGCGGTCTGACCCGCGAGCGCGCAGGCTTCGAAGTTCGCGACGTTCACCCGACGCACTACGGTCGTATCTGCCCGATTGAAACGCCGGAAGGCCCGAACATCGGTCTGATCAACTCGCTTGCAACCTTTGCCCGCGTCAACAAGTACGGCTTCATCGAAAGCCCGTACCGTAAGATCGTTGACGGCAAGGTGACGAACGACGTCGTCTATCTCTCGGCGATGGAAGAAGCGAAGTACCACGTCGCCCAGGCAAACTCGGTTCTCGAGAGCGATGGTTCGTTCTCCGAAGAATTCGTCGTTTGCCGCCATTCCGGCGAAGTTATGCTGGCACCGCGCGACAACATTAACCTGATGGACGTTTCGCCGAAGCAGCTCGTTTCGGTCGCAGCGGCGCTCATCCCGTTCCTCGAGAACGACGACGCCAACCGCGCACTGATGGGCTCGAACATGCAGCGTCAGGCTGTGCCTCTGCTGCGCGCCGAAGCTCCGTTCGTCGGTACCGGCATGGAACCGGTCGTTGCCCGCGACTCCGGCGCTGCTATTGCAGCCCGCCGTGGCGGTGTCGTCGACCAGGTCGATGCGACCCGTATCGTTATCCGCGCCACCGAAGACCTCGATCCGTCGAAGTCTGGCGTCGATATCTATCGCCTGCAGAAGTTCCAGCGTTCCAACCAGAACACCTGCGTCAACCAGCGCCCGCTGGTCACCGTCGGTGACGTCCTGAACAAGGGCGACATCATCGCTGACGGTCCGTCGACCGATCTCGGCGATCTGGCGCTCGGCCGCAACGCGCTCGTCGCGTTCATGCCTTGGAACGGCTACAACTACGAAGACTCGATCCTGCTCTCCGAGCGTATCGTGCGCGACGACGTGTTCACCTCCATCCACATCGAAGAATTCGAAGTGATGGCGCGTGACACCAAGCTCGGCCCGGAAGAAATTACCCGCGACATTCCGAACGTTTCGGAAGAAGCGCTGCGTAATCTCGACGAAGCCGGCATCGTCTACATCGGTGCTGAAGTTCAGCCGGGTGACATCTTGGTCGGCAAGATCACGCCGAAGGGCGAAAGCCCGATGACGCCGGAAGAAAAGCTTCTGCGTGCCATCTTCGGCGAAAAGGCTTCCGACGTCCGCGACACGTCCATGCGCATGCCCCCGGGCACGTTCGGCACCGTCGTCGAAGTTCGCGTCTTCAATCGCCACGGCGTTGAGAAGGACGAGCGCGCGATGGCGATCGAGCGCGAGGAAATCGAACGCCTGGCCAAGGACCGCGACGACGAACAGGCGATCCTCGATCGCAACGTCTACGCACGTCTCGTCGACATGCTGCGCGGTCACACCGCGGTTGCAGGTCCGAAGGGCTTCAAGAAGGGCACTGAGCTGTCCAACCTCGTCGTCAGCGAATATCCCCGCTCGCAGTGGTGGATGTTTGCCATCGAAGACGAAAAGGCTCAGGGCGAGATCGAAGCGCTTCGCGCCCAGTACGACGAATCCAAGTCGCGCCTTGAACAGCGCTTCATGGACAAGGTCGAAAAGGTCCAGCGCGGCGACGAAATGCCTCCGGGCGTCATGAAGATGGTCAAGGTCTTCGTCGCTGTTAAGCGCAAGATCCAGCCGGGCGACAAGATGGCCGGCCGTCACGGCAACAAGGGTGTCGTGTCGCGCATCGTGCCGATCGAAGACATGCCGTTCCTGGAAGACGGTACGCACGTCGACGTCGTTCTGAACCCGCTCGGCGTGCCTTCGCGCATGAACGTCGGCCAGATCCTCGAAACCCATCTCGGCTGGGCTTGCGCCGGCATGGGCAAGAAGATCGGTGCGATGCTCGACGCCTACAAGGCAGGTGCCGATATCCAGCCGCTGCGCGATACCATCGACAGCGTCATCGGGTCAGGCCCGAAGGGTGAGCCGATCAAACAGTACGACGACGCGTCGATCGTACGGCTTGCCGAGCAGACCCGTCGCGGCGTTTCGATCGCAACGCCGGTCTTCGACGGTGCTGTCGAAGCCGACGTCAACGAGATGCTGGAGCAGGCGGGCCTCAAGGTCAGCGGCCAGTCAACGCTGTATGATGGCCGTACCGGCGATCAGTTCGACCGCCAAGTGACCGTTGGCTACATCTACATGCTGAAGCTGAACCACCTTGTCGACGACAAGATCCACGCCCGTTCGATCGGTCCTTACTCGCTCGTTACCCAGCAGCCGCTGGGCGGCAAGGCGCAGTTCGGCGGTCAGCGCTTCGGGGAAATGGAAGTCTGGGCGCTCGAAGCCTACGGCGCCGCCTACACCCTGCAGGAAATGCTGACGGTGAAGTCGGACGACGTGGCCGGTCGTACGAAGGTCTACGAAGCGATCGTCCGTGGCGACGACACCTTCGAAGCGGGTATTCCTGAGAGCTTCAACGTTCTCGTCAAGGAAATGCGCTCGCTTGGCCTCTCGGTCGAACTCGAGAACACCAAGATCGACGAACTCGGTGCAGGTCAGCTGCCTGACGCAGCCGAATAAGAAACATCAAGGTGCGTGCCGCGTCGCGGCGCGCACCGCTTCCTCCGCAAGGCTTCATTGGCAAGCGAGAGGAACGGGGCCGCATCAGATGCGGTTTTAGCTGTTTATGGGGTAGGGGCCGGCGCCCGGGATTTGTCGGCACCCCGCCAAGCTCAGGGCGTTAAGCCCGTAAAGGAGACAGGCATGAACCAAGAGGTCATGAATCTTTTCAATCCGCAGGTGCCTGCACAGACTTTCGATTCCATCCGGATTTCGATCGCCTCGCCGGAGAAGATTCTTTCCTGGTCTTACGGTGAGATCAAGAAGCCGGAGACGATCAACTACCGCACGTTCAAGCCGGAACGCGATGGTCTCTTCTGCGCACGTATCTTCGGTCCGATCAAGGATTACGAATGCCTGTGCGGCAAGTACAAGCGCATGAAGTACAAGGGCATCATCTGCGAAAAGTGCGGCGTCGAAGTAACGCTGTCGCGCGTTCGCCGTGAGCGCATGGGTCACATCGAGCTCGCGGCTCCCGTTGCCCACATCTGGTTCCTGAAGTCGCTGCCGAGCCGTATTTCGACGCTGCTCGACATGACGTTGAAGGATGTTGAGCGCGTTCTGTACTTCGAAAACTACATCGTGACCGAGCCTGGTCTGACGTCGCTGAAGGAAAACCAGCTCCTCAGCGAAGAAGACTACATGCTCGCCGTCGATGAGTTCGGCGAAGATCAGTTCACCGCGATGATCGGTGCTGAAGCGATCTATGAGATGCTCGCTTCGATGAACCTCGAAAGGATCGCTGGCGATCTGCGTTCGGACTTGGCCGAGACCACCTCGGATCTGAAGCAGAAAAAGCTGATGAAGCGTCTGAAGATCGTTGAGAACTTCATGGATTCCGGCAACCGTCCGGAGTGGATGATCATGAAGGTCGTCCCGGTGATCCCGCCGGACCTGCGTCCGCTCGTGCCGCTCGATGGTGGCCGTTTCGCGACGTCGGATCTGAACGATCTCTATCGCCGCGTGATCAACCGTAACAACCGTCTGAAGCGTCTGATCGAGCTTCGCGCGCCGGGCATCATCATCCGCAACGAAAAGCGCATGCTGCAGGAATCTGTGGACGCGCTGTTCGACAACGGTCGCCGCGGTCGTGTCATCACCGGCGCCAACAAGCGTCCGCTGAAGTCGCTGTCCGACATGCTCAAGGGCAAGCAGGGCCGCTTCCGTCAGAACCTGCTCGGCAAGCGCGTCGACTATTCCGGCCGTTCGGTCATCGTGACCGGCCCGGAACTGAAGCTGCACCAGTGCGGTCTTCCGAAGAAGATGGCGCTCGAGCTGTTCAAGCCGTTCATCTATGCCCGCCTCGACGCCAAGGGTTACTCCTCGACCGTCAAGCAGGCCAAGAAGCTCGTTGAAAAAGAAAAGCCGGAAGTGTGGGATATCCTCGACGAGGTTATCCGCGAGCATCCGGTTCTCCTGAACCGCGCGCCGACGCTGCACCGCCTGGGCATCCAGGCCTTCGAACCGACCCTGGTCGAAGGCAAGGCGATCCAGCTGCACCCGCTCGTCTGCACGGCCTTCAACGCCGACTTCGACGGTGACCAGATGGCGGTTCACGTGCCGCTGTCGCTCGAAGCGCAGCTTGAAGCCCGCGTCCTGATGATGTCGACGAACAACATCCTGCACCCGGCCAACGGTGCTCCGATCATCGTTCCGTCGCAGGACATGGTTCTCGGTCTCTACTACCTGTCGATCCTGAACCAGAACGAGCCGGGCGAAGGCATGGCGTTCTCGGACATGGGCGAGTTGCATCACGCGCTCGAAACCAAGGCCGTGACGCTGCACGCCAAGATCCGTGGCCGCTTCAAGACCGTCGATGCCGAGGGCAACCCGGTTTCGAAGATCTACGAAACGACGCCTGGCCGCATGATCATCGGCGAACTGTTGCCGCGCAACGTCAACGTGCCGTTCGAGACCTGCAACCAGGAAATGACCAAGAAGAACATCTCCAAGATGATCGACACGGTCTACCGTCACTGCGGTCAGAAAGACACGGTCATCTTCTGCGACCGCATCATGCAGCTCGGCTTTGCCCATGCTTGCCGCGCCGGCATTTCGTTCGGCAAGGACGACATGGTCATTCCGGACACCAAGGTGAAGATCGTCGGCGATACTGAAGCGCTCGTGAAGGAATACGAGCAGCAGTACAATGACGGCCTCATCACCCAGGGCGAAAAGTACAACAAGGTTGTCGACGCCTGGGGCAAGGCGACCGAGAAGGTCGCCGACGAAATGATGGCCCGCATTAAGGCTGTCGAGTTCGACGATAACGGCCGTCAGAAGCCGATGAACTCGATCTACATGATGTCGCACTCCGGCGCCCGTGGTTCTCCGAACCAGATGCGTCAGCTGGGCGGCATGCGTGGCCTGATGGCCAAGCCGTCGGGTGAAATCATCGAGACGCCGATCATCTCGAACTTCAAGGAAGGCCTCACCGTTAACGAGTACTTCAACTCGACCCACGGTGCCCGTAAGGGTCTGGCCGACACCGCCTTGAAGACCGCGAACTCGGGGTACCTGACCCGTCGTCTCGTCGACGTGGCGCAGGATTGCATCGTCAACTCTGTCGATTGCGGCACCCAGAACGGCCTCACCATGACGGCGATCGTCGATGCCGGTCAGGTCGTGGCTTCGATTGGCGCTCGTATTCTCGGCCGTACGGCTCTTGACGACATCGATCACCCGGTCACGGGCGTTCGCATCGTCGACGCAGGCCGGATGATCCTTGAACCCGACGTCATCGAGATCGAAAAGGCTGGTATCCAGTCGATCCGCATCCGTTCGGCGCTGACCTGCGAAATCCAGACCGGCGTCTGCGGCGTCTGCTACGGCCGAGACCTGGCACGTGGTACGCCTGTCAACATGGGCGAAGCGGTTGGCGTTATCGCTGCACAGTCGATCGGTGAACCGGGCACCCAGCTCACCATGCGTACCTTCCACTTGGGCGGTACGGCGACCGTGGTCGACCAGTCGTTCCTGGAAGCGTCCTACGAAGGCACGGTTCAGATCAAGAACCGCAACATGCTGCGCAACTCTGACGGCATTCTGGTCGCCATGGGTCGTAACATGGCCGTGCAGATCCTCGACGAACGTGGTGTCGAACGCTCCTCGCAGCGCGTCGCCTACGGTTCGAAGATCTTCGTCGACGATGGTGACAAGGTGAAGCGCGGCCAGCGTCTCGCAGAGTGGGACCCCTACACCCGTCCGATGATGACGGAAGTGGAAGGTACCGTTCACTTCGAAGACGTTGTCGACGGCATCTCCGTACTTGAAGCGACCGACGAGTCCACCGGCATCACCAAGCGTCAGGTTATCGATTGGCGTTCGACGCCGCGCGGTATCGACCTGAAGCCGGCGATCGTCATCAAGGACAAGAACGGCGCCGTTCTGAAGCTGTCGCGTGGTGGTGACGCCCGCTTCATGCTTTCGGTCGATGCCATTCTTTCGGTCGAACCGGGTACGAAGGTTTCCCAGGGTGACGTGCTTGCTCGTTCGCCGCTGGAAAGCGCCAAGACCAAGGACATCACCGGCGGTCTGCCGCGCGTTGCCGAACTGTTCGAAGCTCGTCGTCCGAAGGATCACGCCGTCATCGCTGAGATCGATGGTACGATCCGGTTCGGCCGCGACTACAAGAACAAGCGTCGCGTGCTGATCGAGCCTGCTGAAGACGGTGTCGAGCCGGTCGAATACCTGATCCCGAAGGGCAAGCCCTTCCATCTTCAGGATGGCGACTACATCGAAAAGGGTGACTACATCCTCGACGGCAACCCGGCGCCGCACGACATCCTGGCGATCAAGGGCGTGGAAGCACTCGCTTCCTACCTGGTCAACGAAATCCAGGAAGTCTACCGACTGCAGGGCGTTGTGATCAACGACAAGCACATCGAAGTCATCGTTCGTCAGATGCTGCAGAAGGTGGAAATCACCGATGCAGGCGACTCGACCTACATCGTCGGTGACAATGTCGATCGCATCGAGCTCGAAGACGTCAACGACGGCCTGATCGAACAGGGCAAGAAGCCGGCCTACGGCGATCCGGTCCTGCTCGGCATCACCAAGGCCTCGCTGCAGACACCGTCGTTCATCTCGGCGGCGTCGTTCCAGGAAACCACCAAGGTCCTGACCGAAGCGGCGATCGCCGGCAAGGTCGACGGCCTGCAGGGTCTGAAGGAAAACGTCATCGTCGGTCGTCTGATCCCGGCCGGTACCGGCGGAACGATGACCCAGATCCGTCGCATCGCGACGGCGCGCGACGAGATGATCCTCGAAGAGCGTCGCAAGGGCACGGGCGCAGATGTTGCAACCCCGATGCTCGCCGA
Organism: Ensifer sp. M14; assembly: GCF_003355565.1. NCBI lineage: Bacteria > Pseudomonadati > Pseudomonadota > Alphaproteobacteria > Hyphomicrobiales > Rhizobiaceae > Ensifer > Ensifer sp. M14. Next base: position 3,317,123 of record NZ_QJNR01000004.1, on the reverse strand, counting down.
TCTCGCGAAGGAGAACGCTGCGGCAGAATAAAGGCAGGAGGGCGGTCTCCGCCCTCGTGCTCCAAGATAAAAAAAGCCGCCCGGAGCGATCCGGGCGGCTTTTTCATTGGGGAAGGCTGGAAGGTGGCGACGCTCATGCGCCAGCGGCTTCAGGCGAAACGGATGATCGCAACTTCGCCTTCAAGGGCACCCTGGTAGGCCGAGGCATGCGGCTCCTCGTTCGGCACGTCGGTCAGGGTGCCGATCTGGTCGAGGTCGGCCTCCAGGAAGCCTTCCTCGGCGAGCGCGTTCAGCGCCTCGCGTACGGCCGTATCGTCGTCGGGTGCGCGCAACATCACGTGAATGTCGACGCCTTCTTCGTCTCCGTCGGTCTCGTAGGCCTTGCCGATGATGATGAAGACCATCGGCTCGTCCGGTGCATTGTCGTTGTCAGGCGTGACGCTCATTGAATATCCTTTCGAGTGCGTGGCTGACTTTAGCGCCCTTTTCAGTGCAGTGCGAAAGAAATAGATCGGAGGCCACAGGCTTTGCTGGCGCGGTAGAATCGTTGCGGTGGAAAACCGTCACAAACTGGTTGCCGATTCCTTAAGCCTGTCGGAAGCTGCCTTCGTTCAAGTGCATTCCGGGTCGCGGCGGCCTGTCCCGATCCGTGCCAAACCCTTGTTTTCCGGGCATGTCAGGCCTGTATGCCGGAGAATATTTGTTAATTGCCCTTGACTGTCGGCCTTGAAATCAGTACACCCCGCCGCATCGGAGCCCATGTGAGGCTGGCTGGTTCGGAACGTCGCGTTCTGGAGTTCGCCTCAAACAAGGTTCAAAACGCACGCTGACTACAAAAAATGCTGCACGCATGACGCGCGAAATTGTGTGTCCTCTGCTTTTTGTAGGGCCATCCGCGATAAAGCGGATCGGTCCTCGTTTGCGCATTTTACAGGCGTTCGTATCGCCGGCGACGGCAACGATCCGCCCGCAAGGGTAACGAGACAAGATTTTGCAAGGGATGGTTACATGCCTACCGTAAACCAGCTGATCCGCAAGCCGCGTCAGGCACAGGTAAAGCGCAACAAGGTTCCTGCTCTGCAGGAAAACCCGCAGAAGCGCGGCGTTTGCACGCGCGTCTACACGACGACCCCGAAGAAGCCGAACTCGGCTCTGCGTAAGGTTGCCAAGATTCGCCTGACCAACGGCTTCGAAGTCATCGGCTATATTCCGGGTGAAGGTCACAACCTTCAGGAACACTCGGTTGTCATGATCCGCGGCGGCCGCGTAAAGGACCTTCCGGGTGTCCGTTACCACATCATCCGTGGCGTTCTCGATACGCAGGGTGTCAAGAACCGCAAGCAGCGCCGCTCCAAGTACGGTGCGAAGCGTCCGAAGTAATTTCGGGTTTCACGAATTCGGCGCTGCGCGAGGTTCTCCGCGTGTTAAGGCGCCAGTCAACAGTTGAGAGACAAAACGTATGTCACGTCGTCACAGTGCAGAAAAGCGCGAGATCAATCCGGACCCGAAGTTCGGCGATCTGGTTGTCACCAAGTTCATGAACGCCATCATGCTTCATGGCAAGAAGTCGGTTGCTGAAAGCATCGTTTACGGTGCCTTTGATGCCGTTCAGGGCAAGCTGAAGCAGGAGCCGGTTGCCGTGTTCCATTCGGCGCTCGACAACATCGCTCCGCACGTCGAAGTCCGTTCGCGTCGCGTTGGTGGTGCAACGTACCAGGTTCCCGTCGACGTTCGTCCGGAACGCCGTCAGGCGCTCGCCATCCGCTGGCTGATTGCTGCTGCCCGCAAGCGCAACGAAACGACCATGGTTGATCGCCTCTGCGGCGAACTCATGGACGCTGCGAACAACCGCGGCAGCGCCGTCAAGAAGCGCGAAGACACGCACAAGATGGCCGACGCCAACCGTGCATTCTCGCACTACCGCTGGTAATCGACGACAAATTTCGAAAGGGAGTCCCTATGGCTCGCGAATACAAAATCGAAGACTACCGCAATTTCGGCATCATGGCGCACATCGACGCCGGCAAGACGACGACGACCGAACGTATTCTCTACTACACCGGCAAGTCCCATAAGATCGGCGAAGTCCACGACGGCGCCGCTACCATGGACTGGATGGAGCAGGAGCAGGAACGCGGCATCACCATCACGTCTGCTGCGACCACGACCTTCTGGAAGGGCCGTGACGGCAAGGCTCGCCGCTTCAACATCATCGACACCCCCGGCCACGTTGACTTCACCATCGAAGTCGAGCGTTCGCTGCGCGTTCTCGACGGTGCCATCGCTCTGCTCGACGCCAACGCCGGTGTTGAGCCGCAGACGGAAACCGTCTGGCGTCAGGCTGAGAAGTACAATGTCCCGCGGATGATCTTCTGCAACAAGATGGACAAGACCGGTGCTGACTTCTACCGCTCTGTCTCGATGATCAAGTCGCGCCTTGGCGCGATCCCGGTCGTCATGCAACTGCCGATCGGCGCTGAGACCGAGTTCAAGGGCGTCATCGACCTGATCGAGATGAACGCTCTCATCTGGCGCGACGAATCGCTCGGCGCTCAGTGGGACGTCGTCGAAATTCCGGATGACATGAAGGCAGAAGCGCAGAAGTACCGCGAACTTCTGATCGAGACTGTCGTCGATATCGACGAAGCCGCGACCGAAGCGTACCTGGAAGGCAACCTGCCTGACAACGACCAGATCCGCGCGCTCGTTCGCCGTGGCACGATCGACGTGAAGTTCCACCCGATGTTCTGCGGTACCGCGTTCAAGAACAAGGGCGTTCAGCCGCTGCTCGACGCCGTTGTCGATTACCTGCCGTCGCCGCTGGATATCCCGGCGATCAAGGGCATCGACGTCAAGACCGAAGCCGAGACCGAGCGTCACGCTGATGACAGCGAGCCGCTTTCGATGCTCGCTTTTAAGATCATGAACGACCCCTTCGTCGGTTCGCTCACCTTCGCCCGCATCTACTCCGGCAAGCTCGAAAAGGGCACGTCGGTCATGAACACGGTCAAGGAAAAGCGCGAGCGCGTCGGCCGCATGCTGCAGATGCATTCCAACAGCCGTGAAGACATCGAAGAAGCCTTCGCAGGCGACATCGTTGCTCTGGCTGGCCTCAAGGAAACCACCACTGGCGATACGCTTTGCGACCCGCTGAAGCCGGTTATCCTCGAGCGCATGGAATTCCCGGAGCCGGTCATCCAGATCGCGATCGAGCCGAAGACCAAGGGCGACCAGGAAAAGATGGGCCTCGCGCTCAACCGCCTGGCTGCAGAAGATCCGTCGTTCCGCGTCAAGACCGACGAAGAGTCCGGCCAGACGATCATCGCAGGCATGGGTGAACTTCACCTCGACATCCTGGTTGACCGCATGCGTCGCGAATTCAAGGTCGAAGCAACCGTCGGCGCGCCGCAGGTTGCCTACCGCGAAACCATCACGCGTCAGCACGAAGAAGACTACACGCACAAGAAGCAGTCCGGTGGTACCGGCCAGTTCGCGCGCGTCAAGATCGTCTTCGAACCGAACCCGGATGGCGAAGACTTCAAGTTCGAGTCCAAGATCGTTGGTGGTGCTGTTCCGAAGGAATACATCCCGGGCGTTCAGAAGGGCATCGAAAGCGTTCTGTCTTCGGGTCCGTTGGCTGGCTTCCCGATGCTGGGCGTCAAGGCGACGCTCATCGACGGTGCCTTCCACGATGTCGACTCGTCGGTTCTGGCGTTCGAAATCGCTTCGCGTGCTTGCTTCCGTGAAGCAGCCAAGAAGGCCGGCGCTCAGCTCCTCGAGCCGATGATGAAGGTCGAAGTCGTAACGCCGGAAGATTACGTCGGTGACGTTATCGGCGACCTCAACTCGCGTCGTGGCCAGATCCAGGGCCAGGAAGCGCGCGGTGTTGCCGTTGTCATCAACGCGAACGTCCCGCTGGCAAACATGTTCAAGTACGTGGACAACCTGCGCTCGATGTCTCAGGGCCGCGCCCAGTACACGATGACCTTCGATCACTATTCGCCGGTCCCGTCGAACGTCGCACAGGAAATCCAGGCAAAGTATTCCGGTCAGAAGTGACCGGAATACCCTTTCGCTGAAATAGATAGATAAGATTTCCCCGATAGGGGACAGGAAACGGAGAGCCGAAAATGGCAAAGAGCAAATTTGAGCGCAACAAGCCGCACGTTAACATTGGCACGATTGGCCACGTTGACCATGGCAAGACGTCGCTGACCGCAGCGATCACGAAGTACTTCGGCGAGTACAAGGCGTACGACCAGATCGACGCTGCTCCGGAAGAAAAGGCCCGTGGTATCACGATTTCGACGGCTCACGTTGAGTATGAGACGCCGAACCGTCACTACGCGCACGTCGACTGCCCCGGCCACGCCGACTACGTCAAGAACATGATCACCGGTGCAGCGCAGATGGACGGCGCGATCCTGGTTTGCTCGGCCGCTGACGGCCCGATGCCGCAGACCCGCGAGCACATCCTGCTTGCTCGCCAGGTTGGCGTTCCGGCAATCGTCGTGTTCCTGAACAAGGTTGACCAGGTTGACGACGCCGAGCTTCTCGAGCTCGTCGAGCTTGAAGTTCGCGAACTTCTGTCGTCCTACGAATTCCCGGGCGACGACATTCCGATCATCAAGGGTTCGGCGCTTGCTGCTCTTGAAGATTCCGACAAGAAGATCGGCGAAGACGCGATCCGCGAGCTGATGGCGGCTGTTGACGCCTACATCCCGACGCCTGAGCGTCCGATCGACCTGCCGTTCCTGATGCCGATCGAAGACGTGTTCTCGATCTCGGGCCGTGGTACGGTTGTGACCGGTCGCGTTGAGCGTGGCATTGTCAAGGTTGGCGAAGAAGTTGAAATCGTCGGCATCCGCGACACGTCGAAGACGACGGTTACGGGCGTTGAAATGTTCCGCAAGCTGCTCGACCAGGGCCAGGCCGGCGACAACATCGGCGCGCTGATCCGTGGTGTTAACCGTGACGGCGTTGAGCGTGGTCAGATCCTGTGCAAGCCGGGTTCGGTCAAGCCGCACAAGAAGTTCATGGCAGAAGCCTACATCCTGACGAAGGAAGAAGGCGGCCGTCATACGCCGTTCTTCACGAACTACCGTCCGCAGTTCTACTTCCGCACGACGGACGTGACGGGCATCGTGACACTTCCGGAAGGCACGGAAATGGTTATGCCTGGCGACAACGTCACCGTTGCCGTTGAGCTGATCGTTCCGATCGCGATGGAAGAAAAGCTGCGCTTCGCTATCCGCGAAGGCGGCCGTACCGTCGGCGCCGGCATCGTCGCTTCGATCGTCGAGTAATCGGCGAAAGGGCGGTAGTGGGCGAGGCGCATTGTTATGCGCCTCGGACATAGCCGCCCAGCATGATTTAATTGGTCGCACGGCTTGCCGACGACGCCGAAATAGTGCAAATGGCGCGCAAGCGTGATTTGCACGGTGCGTCGGCATAGTGCGATTACGAAAGTACAGGCCGGCCACGGCCGCTCAAATAGGAAGGGGCAGGGGAAACCTTGTCCCTCCGATCTTTGAAAAATTAGCGGACTGGCCGAACATTAAACGAAGTTCAATGCGCGTTTCTCCACGGAAACCGCAATTAACATGAACAAGGATAAGTCGTATGAACGGCCAGAACATCCGCATCCGCCTCAAGGCGTTTGATCACCGGATCCTCGATGCCTCGACGCGCGAAATCGTCTCGACGGCGAAGCGCACCGGTGCCAGCGTGCGCGGTCCAGTACCGCTGCCGACGCGCATCGAAAAATTTACGGTCAACCGTTCGCCGCACGTCGACAAGAAGAGCCGCGAACAGTTCGAAATGCGTACCCACAAGCGCCTTCTCGATATCGTAGATCCGACCCCGCAGACCGTTGACGCGCTGATGAAGCTCGACCTCGCTGCCGGTGTCGACGTGGAAATTAAGCTTTAATAACAAGGAAGGTACGTGGGCTTCGGTCCAACGGCTTCCAGAAACGGGCGACCCGACGTTCCGCAAGGAGCAGAGGGAGACCTTAAACAAGAGATGCGGAGGGGTTCGCCCCGACGTTAACTCTCAAGAGGAATGAACCGATGCGTTCAGGTGTGATTGCACAGAAAGTGGGAATGACGCGCGTCTACAACGACGCCGGCGAGCATATCCCGGTAACAGTACTGCGGCTGGAAAACTGCCAGGTGGTAGCCCAGCGCACGGACGACAAGAACGGCTATACCGCTGTCCAGTTGGGCGCCGGCACTGCCAAGGTTAAGAACACGCCGAAGGCGATGCGCGGCCACTTTGCTGCTGCCAACGTCGAACCGAAGGCGAAGCTCGTCGAATTCCGCGTTTCCGCGGACAATCTGATCGACATCGGCTCCGAACTGACCGCCAACCATTTCGTTGCGGGCCAGCTCGTTGACGTAACCGGTACCACGATCGGTAAGGGCTTTGCCGGCGCCATCAAGCGCCACAACTTCGGCGGCCTTCGTGCAACGCACGGCGTTTCCGTATCGCACCGCTCGCATGGTTCGACCGGCTCCAACCAGGATCCGGGTCGCGTCTGGAAGGGCAAGCGTATGGCTGGTCACATGGGCCAGACGCGCGTCACCACGCAGAACCTCGAAGTCGTATCGACCGACGAAGATCGTGGTCTGATCCTGGTCAAGGGCGCAGTCCCCGGCTCCAAGGGTGCCTGGATCGTCGTTCGTGACGCCATCAAGTCGGGCACCCCGGAAGGCGCACCGCGCCCCGCGGCCGTGCGCGCCGAAGCATCCAAGTAAGGGAGCCGAATAATGGATCTCACCGTCAAAACCCTCGAGGGCAAGGACGCGGGAAAGGTTTCCCTTTCGGACGCCATTTTCGGTCTCGAACCCCGTGAAGACATCATTGCCCGCGTCGTTCGCTGGCAGCTCGCCAAGAAGCAGCAGGGCACACACAAGGCCAAGGGCCGCGCGGAAGTTTCGCGCACCGGCGCCAAGATGTACAAGCAGAAGGGTACGGGCCGCGCCCGCCACCATTCCGCTCGCGCCCCGCAGTTCCGTGGTGGTGGTAAGGCTCATGGCCCGGTTGTTCGCAGCCACGCCCATGACCTGCCGAAGAAGGTCCGTGCGCTCGGTCTTCGCCACGCTCTGTCTGCCAAGCTGAAGGCTGAAAACATCATCGTTCTCGACGATCTCGTTGCCGCAGAAGCAAAGACCAAGACCCTGGCTGGCGTTTTCGCCTCGCTCGGTCTGACCAATGCTCTGATTATCGGCGGCGCCGAAATCGAGAACAACTTCAAGCTCGCCGCTCAGAACATTCCGAATGTGGACGTTCTGCCGGTTCAGGGCATCAACGTTTACGACATTCTGCGCCGTGGCAAGCTCGTGCTTTCCAAGGCTGCCGTGGAAGCTCTGGAGGAGCGGTTCAAATGACGGATCTTCGCCACTACGACGTGATCGTGTCTCCCTCGATCACTGAAAAGTCGACGCTGGTTTCCGAACAGAACCAGATCGTCTTCAACGTCGCCAAGGGTGCTTCGAAGCCTGAAATCAAGGCTGCTGTCGAAGCGCTGTTCGGCGTCAAGGTTACAGCCGTGAACACGCTCGTCCGCAAGGGCAAGACCAAGCGCTTCCGCGGCTTTACCGGGAAGCAGAAGGACGTGAAGAAGGCGATCATCACGCTCGCCGACGGTCAGTCCATCGACGTCTCCACCGGTCTCTAACGGATAGGCCCATTAGGGTAAAAACCCAAAAGGGAACAATAAAATGGCATTGAAAAGTTTCAATCCGACGACCCCGAGCCAGCGCCAGCTGGTCATCGTTGACCGGTCCGGCCTCTACAAGGGCAAGCCGGTAAAGGCGCTGACCGAAGGTCTGCACTCCAAGGGCGGTCGCAACAACCTCGGTCGTATCACCGTTCGCTTTCAGGGCGGCGGTCACAAGCGGACCTACCGTCTGGTCGACTTCAAGCGTCGCAAGTTCGACATTGAAGGCACCGTCGAGCGTCTGGAATATGACCCGAACCGCACCGCTTTCATCGCGCTGGTAACCTACGCCGATGGCGAACAGGCCTACATCCTCGCTCCGCAGCGTCTCGCTGCCGGCGACAAGGTCATCGCTTCGGCAAAGGCAGCTGTCGACGTAAAGCCCGGCAACACCATGCCGCTGCAGTTCATCCCGGTCGGCTCCATCATCCACAACGTGGAAATGAAGCCGGGCAAGGGTGGTCAGCTCGCTCGCTCTGCCGGTACCTACGCTCAGCTCGTTGGTCGTGACCAGGGCATGGCGATCCTTCGCCTGAACTCTGGCGAACAGCGCCTCGTGCACGGCTCTTGCCTTGCATCCATCGGTGCTGTATCGAACCCCGATCACGGCAACATCAATGACGGTAAGGCTGGTCGTTCGCGCTGGCGCGGTAAGAAGCCGCACGTTCGCGGCGTCGTCATGAACCCGGTTGACCACCCGCACGGCGGTGGTGAAGGCCGTACGTCCGGTGGTCGCCACCCGGTTACCCCTTGGGGCAAGCCGACGAAGGGCAAGCGGACGCGCTCCAACAAGTCGACCGACAAGTTCATCATGCGGTCGCGTCACCAGCGCAAGAAGTAAGAGAGGAAGTCTCAAGTGGCTCGTTCAGTATGGAAAGGTCCGTTTGTTGACGGCTATCTTCTCAAGAAGGCTGAGAAGGTTCGTGACGGCGGTCGTAACGAAGTGATCAAGATGTGGAGCCGTCGCTCCACGATCCTTCCGCAGTTCGTGGGTCTCACCTTCGGCGTCTACAACGGCAACAAGCATGTTCCCGTTTCGGTGTCAGAAGAAATGGTCGGACACAAGTTCGGTGAATTCTCTCCGACCCGGACCTATTACGGTCATGGTGCGGACAAGAAGGCAAAGAGGAAGTAACAATGGGCAAGGCAAAAGCCGAACGCCGGCTGAAGGATAATGAAGCGCAGGCAATTGCGCGCACGATCCGCGTCAGCCCCCAGAAGCTCAACCTGGTTGCCGCGATGATCCGCGGCAAGAAGGTCGAGCGCGCTCTGGCCGAACTCGAGTTCTCGCGCAAGCGGATCTCCGAGACGGTCAAGAAGACGCTTGAATCCGCGATCGCAAACGCTGAAAACAACCACGACCTCGACGTTGATTCGCTCATCGTTGCCGAGGCGTATGTTGGCAAGTCGATTGTGATGAAGCGCTTCCACGCTCGTGGTCGCGGCCGTGCATCGCGTGTTGAAAAGCCGTTCTCTCACTTGACGATCGTCGTTCGTGAAGTGGAAGCCAAAGGGGAGGCTGCATAATGGGCCAGAAGATTAATCCGATCGGTTTCCGTCTCGGCATCAACCGGACCTGGGATAGCCGTTGGTTCGCTGATAACGCGGAATACGGTCAGCTTCTTCATGAAGACCTGAAGATCCGCGCCTACCTGATGGAAGAGCTCAAGGCCGCTGGCATTGCCAAGGTCGTGATCGAGCGTCCGCACAAGAAGTGCCGCGTCACGATCCACTCGGCTCGTCCGGGTCTGATCATCGGCAAGAAGGGCGCAGACATCGAAAAGCTCCGCAAGAAGCTTTCCGAGATGACCAACTCCGAAACCCATCTCAACATCGTTGAAGTGCGTAAGCCGGAAGTTGACGCAACCCTCGTTGCTCAGTCGATCGCTCAGCAGCTCGAGCGCCGCGTGGCTTTCCGCCGTGCGATGAAGCGCGCTGTTCAGTCGGCCATGCGTCTTGGCGCCGAAGGCATCAAGATCACCTGCGCCGGTCGTCTTGGTGGTGCCGAAATCGCTCGTACGGAATGGTACCGCGAAGGTCGCGTTCCGCTGCACACCCTGCGTGCGGACATCGACTACGGTACGTCTGAAGCTCAAACCGCTTTCGGTATCTGCGGCATCAAGGTCTGGATCTTCAAGGGCGAAATCCTTGAGCACGATCCGATGGCTTCCGAGCGTCGCGCGATCGAGAGTGACAACCAGGGCGGCAGCAGCAGAGAGCGTCGTCGCGAAAACGCGTAACATGCGCGCGTGGCAGCCAATATCGGAGAATTAAAAAAATGTTGCAGCCAAAGCGTACGAAGTATCGCAAGCAATTCAAGGGCCGCATCAAGGGCGTAGCCAAGGGCGGATCTGATCTTTCCTTTGGTGAATTCGGCCTGAAGGCTCAAGAACCAAACCGCGTCAATGCGCGCGAGATCGAAGCGGCCCGCCGTGCGATCACCCGCCATATGAAGCGCGCCGGCCGCGTCTGGATCCGTGTGTTCCCTGACGTTCCGGTCACCGCCAAGCCTACCGAAGTCCGTATGGGTAAGGGTAAGGGCTCGGTTGAATACTGGGCGTGCAAGGTCAAGCCTGGTCGTATGATGTTCGAGATCGATGGTGTCAGCGAAGAACTCGCCCGTGAGGCACTTCGTCTTGGTGCTGCCAAGCTCTCTGTCAAGACGCGCTTCGTGCAGCGTATCGCAGAGTAAGGAGTGAATCTCATGAAAGCCGCAGATGTTCGCGCTCTGAGCGCCGATCAACTCAACGAAGAGCTTGCCAAGCTGAAGAAAGAGCAGTTCAATCTGCGTTTCCAGAAGGCAACCGGCCAGCTCGAAAAGTCGTCGCGTATCGACGAAGTCCGTAAGGACATCGCACGCGTCAAAACAATTGCCCGCCAGAAGGCGGCAGAAGCCAAGGCCTAAGGACCACAAAATATGCCGAAACGCATTCTGCAGGGCACAGTCGTCAGCGACAAGAACGACAAGACCGTCGTCGTCAGAGTCGAGCGCCGCTTTGCGCACCCGATTCTCCAGAAGACCGTTCGCCGTTCGAAGAAGTACAAGGCGCACGACGAAAGCAACCAGTACAAGGTTGGTGACGTTGTTTCCATCGAGGAATGCGCGCCGATCTCCAAGGATAAGCGCTGGACGGTGATTGCCGCCCAGGCTTGATTTCTGCGGGTTTTGACCGCGAGACCCTTGCGTCTTGGGCAAATACCTGTATGAAGCACGCAATTGAAGTAGAGGAACGCTCGAGTCCGGGCGTTCTTTTGCTTTGAGATAGGCACAATAAGCCGGGCGAGGGGGTCTAGACCCAACCGGCCCGGTAACAACAAGAAGGCGACCTGACATGATTCAGATGCAAACAAACCTCGACGTGGCGGATAATTCCGGCGCACGTCGTGTCATGTGCATCAAGGTGCTGGGCGGCTCCAAGCGTAAGTACGCGTCGATCGGCGACATCATCGTCGTTTCGATCAAGGAAGCCATTCCGCGCGGCCGCGTGAAGAAGGGTGATGTCATGAAGGCTGTTGTCGTTCGCACTGCGAAAGACATCCGCCGTGCGGATGGCAGCGTCATTCGTTTTGACACAAACGCAGCCGTTCTTATCGATAACAAGAAAGAGCCGATCGGCACCCGTATCTTCGGACCGGTTCCGCGCGAACTTCGCGCCAAGAACCACATGAAGATCATCTCGCTGGCTCCGGAAGTACTCTAAGGGAGCGTTGAGAGATGCAAAAGATTCGTAAAGGCGACAAGGTCGTCGTTCTCACCGGTAAGGACAAGGGTCGTACCGGCGAAGTCGTACAGGTAATGCCGAAGGAAGATCGGGCTGTAGTGCGTGGCGTAAACATGGTGAAGCGTCACCAGCGCCAGACCCAGAGCCAGGAAGCCGGCATTATCAACAAGGAAGCCTCGATCCATCTTTCGAACATCGCGATTGCCGATCCGAAGGACGGCAAGCCGACCCGCGTCGGCTTCAAGATCGATGGCGACAAGAAGGTCCGCGTGGCCAAGCGTTCGGGAGTAGTGATCGATGGCTAAGTCCGCTTACGAGCCCCGGCTCAAGAAGGAATATGTCGAGCGTATTCGTGCGGCTATGCAGGAGAAGTTCTCCTACGCCAACGAAATGCAGATCCCGCGCCTCGACAAGATCGTCATCAACATGGGTGTTGGCGAAGCGACCGGCGACAGCAAGAAGCCGACCGTTGCAGCTGCCGACCTTGCTGCGATTGCTGGTCAGAAGCCGGTAATCACCCGCGCTCGCAACTCCATCGCTGGCTTCAAGCTTCGCGAAGACATGCCGATTGGTGCCAAGGTTACCCTGCGCGGCGTTCGGATGTATGAGTTCCTGGATCGTCTCGTGAACATTGCTCTTCCGCGCGTTCGCGACTTCCGTGGCCTCAACCCGAAGTCCTTCGATGGCCGTGGCAACTTCGCCATGGGCGTCAAGGAGCACATTGTGTTCCCTGAGATCAACTACGACAAGGTTGATCAGATGTGGGGCATGGACATCATCGTTTGCACGACGGCTACTAACGACGACGAAGCACGCGCTCTGCTCACAGAGTTCAACTTCCCGTTCCGTCAGTAATCCGTAACGACAAGCGTAAAGAAGGATAACTGTTATGGCGAAAACGAGCGCAGTTGAAAAGAACAAGCGCCGCCGCAAACTGGTTGCCGGGCAAGCCTCTAAGCGCGCCACCCTGAAGGCAATCATCATGAACCAGTCTCTGCCGATCGAAGAGCGGTTCAAGGCAACCATCAAGCTGGCTGAACTGCCGCGTGATGGATCCAAGACCCGCATCCGCAACCGTTGTGAAGTTACGGGCCGTCCGCGCGCCTACTATCGTAAACTTCGCATGTCGCGTATTGCGCTTCGCGAACTGGGCAATTCCGGCCGCGTGCCGGGTATTGTCAAGTCGAGCTGGTAAGGAGACGGGCACATGGCAATGACTGATCCGCTGGGCGATATGCTCACCCGTATCCGTAACGGCGCGGCACGCCGCAAGTCGAGCGTCTCCACGCCGGCTTCGAAGCTCCGCGCACGTGTTCTGGATGTCCTTCAGGCTGAAGGCTACATCCGTGGATACTCTGAAGTCGTATTTGGCAACGGCAAGGCCGAGCTGAACATCGAACTGAAGTACTACGAAGGCGCTTCCGTAATCCGTGAGATCGGACGCGTTTCCAAGCCGGGCCGCCGAGTTTATGTCTCGGTTAAGTCCATTCCGCAGGTCGCGAACGGCCTCGGCATCACCATCCTTTCGACTCCGAAGGGCGTGATGGCCGATCATCAGGCACGCGAACAGAATGTTGGTGGCGAGATTCTTTGCTCCGTCTTCTAAGACGTAACATGATCTCCATAGCGAACAGACAGGTATAAAAATGTCTCGTATCGGTAAGAAGCCCGTTCAAGTTCCTGCAGGCGTCACGGCAAGCGTGGATGGCCAGAAGGTAACGGCGAAGGGCCCTAAGGGCGAACTGTTCTTTGTTGCAAACGACGAAGTATCGGTAGCTCTCGAAGAAAACGCGGTTGTTGTACAGCCGCTCAACCAGAGCAAGGATGCTCGTTCGAAGTGGGGCATGTCCCGCACGATGATCGAGAACATCCTGAAGGGTGTTAAGGACGGTTACGAGCGCAAGCTCGAAATCAACGGCGTTGGTTACCGCGCGTCGCTGCAGGGCAAGAACCTGCAGCTGGCACTCGGCTTTAGCCACGACGTTGTCTACCAGACACCGGAAGGCATCACGATCGCTGTACCGAAGCCGACGGAAATCATCGTCTCCGGCATCAACAAGCAGCAGGTCGGCCAGGTTGCAGCGGAAATCCGCGAATACCGCGGCCCCGAGCCCTACAAGGGCAAGGGCGTCAAGTATGCCGGCGAGCGGATTGTCCGCAAAGAAGGCAAGAAGAAGTAAGGATCACGCGAAATGGCTAGCAGGAAAGATACTCTTGTGCGTCGCGCCAACCGCGTGCGCCGTCAAATCAAGGCGGTCGCGAATGGCCGTCCGCGCCTGTCGGTTCATCGCTCGTCGAAGAACATCTACGTACAGGTTATCGACGACGTGGCCGGCAAGACGCTTGCGTCTGCCTCCACGCTCGACACCGATCTGCGTTCGTCTTTGAAGACGGGCGCTGACGCGGCAGCTGCTGCTGCCGTCGGCAAGCTCATCGCTGAGCGTGCCGTAAAGGCTGGCGTCAAGGACGTTGTCTTTGATCGTGGCGCCTTCATCTATCACGGCCGCATCAAGGCTTTGGCCGAAGCTGCACGTGAAGGTGGTTTGAACTTCTGATCGGCTGCCGGGCGGGCCCTGTGCCCGCCTGAAGCCCTCACAAGTTTCCGGTCGCTTCCGATCCATGTGACGGGGGCGACTTTTGTCAATCTGCCGATTGCACCCGGAAAAGAAAAAGGAAAAGGACAATGGCACAGGAAAGAAGGGGTTCTCGCGAAGATCGCCAGAACCGCGAAGAGCGCGACAGCGAATTTGTCGACAAGCTCGTAGCAATTAACCGCGTCGCCAAGGTGGTGAAGGGCGGTCGTCGTTTCGGTTTCGCAGCTCTCGTCGTCGTTGGCGACCAGAAGGGCCGCGTTGGCTTCGGTCATGGCAAGGCGCGCGAAGTGCCGGAAGCCATCCGCAAGGCAACGGAAGCCGCCAAGCGCGACCTGATCTTCGTCCCGCTGCGTGGTGGTCGTACCCTGCATCACGACGTTCACGGCCGTCATGGCGCCGGCAAGGTGCTGCTGCGTTCGGCCAAGGCTGGTACCGGTATCATCGCTGGTGGCCCGATGCGCGCCGTCTTCGAAACGCTCGGCGTTCATGACGTCGTCGCTAAGTCGACCGGTTCGTCGAACCCGTACAACATGGTTCGTGCAACGTTCGACGCCCTCAAGAACCAGATGCACCCGAAGGACATCGCAGCTCAGCGCGGCATGAAGTACGCCACGCTCCAGGCTCGTCGTGTTTCCTCCGGCGCTGCTTCCGAAGAATAAGGGAGCTGACAGATGGCTAAGAAAGAAAACGCTGCGAAGACGGTTACCGTCGAGCAGATCGGTAGCCCCATTCGCCGTCCGGCCGTACAGCGTCAGACGCTCATCGGCCTGGGCCTCAACAAGATGCACCGGGTTCGCACGCTGGAAGATACCCCAGCTGTTCGCGGCATGATCCGGTCGGTCCAGCACCTCGTTCGCGTCGTCGACGAGAAGTGAGGGGGATAAGCTCATGAAACTGAATGAAATCAAGGACAACGAAGGCTCGACCAAGAACCGTAAGCGTCTTGGCCGCGGCATCGGTTCCGGCTCCGGCAAGACTGCCGGTCGCGGTGTGAAGGGTCAGAAGGCTCGTTCGGGCGTTGCCATCAACGGCTTCGAAGGCGGCCAGATGCCAATCTACCGTCGTCTGCCGAAGCGCGGCTTCAACAACATCTTCGCTTCGGAGTTTGTTGTCGTGTCGCTCGGCCGCATCCAGACGGCAATCGACGCCAAGAAGCTTGACGCTTCGAAGTCGGTCGATGCCGCAGCTCTCAAGGCTGCCGGCGTGATCCGTCGCGAAAAGGACGGCGTACGCGTTCTCGCCGACGGAGAACTGAAGGCGAAGATCTCGCTCGAAGTTGCAGGCGCTTCCAAGTCGGCGATCGAAAAGATCGAAAAGGCCGGCGGTTCCATCAAGCTGCTTTCGGCTGCTGCCGAATAATATTACTGATCAACCGCCCGGGGTGCTTCACTCCGGGCGGTTTTGCTCCCATATGTGAGCCTCACGTCCGAGATGGCGAATCGCTCGCCTCGGCGGACATAGCGGAAACCACGGTGAGGCATCCGATTGCAGACACAATCGCCTCGCGTCCGGTTTTCAAGACGAAAAGTTAGTCCTTCCGGAACGGACAGGGTACTCCCGCTGATTCCGAGATTTGGTACGCGGAGAATTGCATGGCTT
The DNA here is from genome assembly GCF_003355565.1 of Ensifer sp. M14. Classification (NCBI taxonomy): domain Bacteria; kingdom Pseudomonadati; phylum Pseudomonadota; class Alphaproteobacteria; order Hyphomicrobiales; family Rhizobiaceae; genus Ensifer; species Ensifer sp. M14. Next base: position 3,301,485 of record NZ_QJNR01000004.1, on the reverse strand, counting down.
CTGCAGCGGAACAGCTCGCCTCGAACCTGAATTTCTCGACTTTCGCCAAGGCGGAAGATCTGAAGAAACGACTGTGGTTCACGCTTGGTGCGCTTTTGGTCTACCGTCTTGGCACCTATATCCCGCTGCCCGGCCTGAACCCGGACGCGTTTGCGCAGGCCTTCCAGGGCCAGAGCGGCGGTATTCTCGGTCTCTTCAACATGTTTTCGGGCGGTGCAGTGGAGCGCATGGCGATCTTCGCGCTCGGCATCATGCCCTATATCTCTGCCTCGATCATCGTTCAGCTGATGACCTCCGTCGTTCCGGCGCTGGAACAGCTGAAGAAGGAAGGCGAGCAGGGTCGCAAGATCATCAACCAGTACACGCGCTACGGCACGGTGCTTCTCGGCGTCATGCAGGCCTATGGCATTGCAGTCGGCCTTGAGAGCGGCAACGGTCTCGTGAACGATCCGGGCTGGTTCTTCCGCATTTCCACTGTCATCTCGCTGCTTGGCGGCACGATGTTCCTGATGTGGCTTGGCGAGCAGATCACGTCGCGCGGTATCGGCAACGGCATCTCGCTGATCATCTTCGCCGGCATTGTCGCTCACCTGCCCACGGCTCTTGCCGGAACGCTCGAACTCGGCCGCACCGGCGCGCTTTCGACCCCGCTGATCCTGGCGATCATCGTCATGATCGTTGCGGTCATCGCGCTCATTGTCTTCGTGGAGCGCGCTCAGCGCCGGCTTTTGATCCAGTATCCGAAGCGTCAGGTTGGCAACCGGATGTTCCAGGGCGACACCTCGCACCTGCCGCTGAAGCTCAACACCGCAGGTGTTATCCCGGCGATCTTCGCGTCGTCGCTGCTCTTGCTGCCGGCAACGCTTGCAGGCTTCGCCAACACCGCGACGCTGCCCGGCTGGGCGACATCGATCGTTAGCGCGCTCGGCCACGGCCAGCCGCTCTACATGGTGCTCTACGGCGGCATGATCGCGTTCTTCGCCTTCTTCTACACAGCCATCGTCTTCAATCCGAAGGACACGGCCGACAATCTGAAGAAGCATGGCGGCTTCATTCCGGGCATCCGTCCGGGCGAGCGTACCGCTGAATACATCGATTACGTCCTGACGCGCATCACCGTGCTTGGCGCGATCTACCTGATCTTCGTCTGCATTCTGCCTGAAATCCTTATCGCGCAGACTGGCGTGCCGTTCTACCTTGGTGGTACGTCGCTTTTGATTGTTGTCAGCGTTACCCTTGATACGGTAGCACAGATCCAGGGTCACCTCATTGCTCAGCAATATGAGGGGCTGATCAAGAAGTCGAAGCTGCGCGGAGGGAAGAGGGGACGATGAGACTGATTTTTTTGGGACCGCCCGGAGCTGGCAAGGGGACGCAAGCCAAGCTTCTGACGGAGAGGTACGGTATTCCGCAGCTTTCCACAGGTGACATGTTGCGCGCGGCCGTCGCCCAGGCGACAGACGTCGGCAAGCGGGCCAAGGCTGTCATGGACGCCGGCCAACTCGTCTCTGATGCGATCGTCAACGAGATCGTGTCGGACCGGATCGATGCTCCGGATTGTGCCAACGGCTTTATCCTCGACGGATATCCGCGCACGGTTCCGCAGGCGGTCGCTCTCGGCCAGATGCTCAAGGGCAAGGGCTTGAAGCTCGACGCCGTGATCGAGCTCAAGGTCGACGAGACGGCGCTTGTAAAGCGTATGGAGAATCGCGTAGCGGAAACCATCGCTGCGGGCGGCTCGGTCAGATCGGACGACAATCCGGAAGCCTTCAAGCGCCGGCTGACGGAATATCGCGAAAAGACCGCGCCTTTGTCGGAACACTATGCCGGCACCGGTGAGCTGAAGACTGTCGATGGTATGGCTGATGTGGACGCCGTGACAGCACAGATCGAGAAGATTCTGGCTTAGACCTAAGGTCTTTGCCGAAAAGGAACCGCCGGGGAGTTGACTTTTCCGGCTGATTCCGCCAAAGACAGCGCCAACTCGCGACATGGGAGCGATCGGCGCGGTCTTCAACGAAACGAAGTCCGGGTACGGTCGTTTTTGACGTGTCTCGAACCTCAATCAACGTGCGGCTCTTGAGGTCGCGTAACGAAGCACCTATTGCCGGATGGCAACTGGAACGCAAGGAGAATAGACGTGGCACGTATCGCTGGCGTCAACATCCCGACGGCAAAGCGCGTTGTTATCGCGCTGACCTACATTCACGGGATCGGACCGAAATTCGCACAGGAAATCGTCGAGAAGGTCGGTATTCCGGCTGATCGCCGCGTGCATCAGTTGACGGATGCTGAAGTTCTTCAGATCCGCGAAACGATCGACCGCGATTACCAGGTTGAAGGTGACCTGCGTCGCGACACGTCGATGAACATCAAGCGTCTGATGGACCTGGGCTGCTACCGCGGCCTGCGTCATCGTCGCAGCCTGCCGGTGCGCGGTCAGCGTACCCACACCAATGCTCGCACCCGCAAGGGTCCGGCAAAGGCGATCGCCGGTAAGAAGAAGTAATTTCCCGAATAGGGAGATTGGGAGGCTGGCGCACGCGCCGGCCTCCTTTTGCAGTTTGGGAAGGGCGGTGCCCGACCGTCGCGGAGCCGGACCGGTTGCGTGAAATGCCTGCAGGGCCGGTTCCTCCGGTCCTGGATGAAACTGAAGAAGCAGGGCAGGGGACGAAATTTCCTTTCCCGGTGGAGCCGCTGGAATTACGGCGGTGCAGAGATCTAAGAAAGGGATCCTATGGCCAAGGAAGCCACCCGCGTTCGCCGTCGCGAACGCAAGAACATCACGTCTGGCGTTGCGCACGTCAATTCGTCGTTCAACAACACCATGATCACCATCACCGACGCACAGGGCAACGCAATTGCCTGGTCGTCTGCCGGTGCCAAGGGTTTCAAGGGCTCGCGTAAGTCGACCCCGTTTGCCGCTCAGATCGCCGCTGAAGACTGCGCCAAGAAGGCCCAGGAACACGGCATGAAGTCGCTTGAAGTCGAAGTTTGCGGTCCGGGTTCCGGCCGTGAATCCGCTCTTCGCGCACTGCAGGCAGCGGGCTTCATGATCACCTCGATCCGCGATGTTACCCCGATCCCGCACAACGGTTGCCGCCCGCGCAAGAAGCGCCGCGTCTGAATCATTTGCGTTCAAAATGCCGGTGAGGGCGTTTCGGCGCGCTCCCGGGCTTCGGGGCTCGGTTGTCACGATTGGATGGTGACAACGAACGGAAGGCAGAAAATATGATCCAGAAAAATTGGCAGGAACTGATCAAGCCCAACAAGGTGGAGTTCATCTCCTCGGGCCGCACCAAGGCAACGTTGGTCGCGGAACCGCTTGAACGCGGCTTTGGTCTGACGCTCGGCAACGCGCTTCGCCGCGTGCTGCTGTCGTCGCTTCGCGGTGCTGCTGTCACTGCGGTGCAGATTGACGGCGTCCTGCACGAGTTCTCCTCTATCCCGGGCGTCCGGGAAGACGTGACGGACATCGTGCTCAACATCAAGGAAATCGCCATCAAGATGGATGGCGACGACGCAAAGCGCATGGTCGTGCGCAAGCAGGGTCCGGGCGTTGTAACCGCCGGTGACATCCAGACGGTTGGCGACATCGAAATCCTCAACCCGAACCATGTGATCTGCACCCTCGACGAGGGCGCTGAGATCCGCATGGAGTTCACCGTCAACAACGGCAAGGGCTACGTTCCGGCTGACCGCAACCGTTCGGAAGATGCTCCGATCGGCCTCATCCCGGTCGACAGCCTGTACTCGCCGGTCAAGAAGGTCTCGTACAAGGTGGAAAACACCCGCGAAGGCCAGGTTCTTGATTATGACAAGCTGACCATGTCCATCGAGACGGACGGCTCCGTCACCGGTGAAGATGCGATCGCGTTTGCGGCCCGCATCCTTCAGGACCAGCTGTCGGTTTTCGTCAACTTCGACGAGCCGCAGAAGGAAGCAGAGGAAGAAGCAGTCACCGAACTGGCTTTCAACCCGGCGCTTCTCAAGAAGGTCGACGAACTGGAACTTTCCGTCCGTTCGGCCAACTGCCTGAAGAACGACAACATCGTCTACATCGGCGACCTCATTCAGAAGACCGAAGCAGAAATGCTCCGCACGCCGAATTTTGGTCGCAAGTCGCTGAACGAAATCAAGGAGGTTCTCGCTTCCATGGGCCTGCACCTCGGCATGGAAGTGCCGTCCTGGCCGCCTGAGAACATCGAAGATCTCGCCAAGCGTTACGAAGACCAATACTAACCATTAGACTGCGGGCAGATGCCTGCAAGTGAAGGAGAATAGCAATGCGCCACGGTAAAGCCGGCCGCAAGCTGAATAGAACCGCCAGCCACCGCAAGGCGATGTTTGCCAACATGGCAGCTTCGCTAATCGAGCACGAGCAGATCGTTACGACCCTGCCGAAGGCTAAGGAAATCCGCCCGATCGTTGAAAAGCTCGTCACCCTCGGCAAGCGCGGCGACCTGCATGCTCGTCGTCAGGCGATCTCGCAGATCCGCGACGCTGTTGTCGTTGCCAAGCTGTTCGACACGATCGCTTCGCGTTACGCCACCCGCAACGGCGGCTACCTGCGCATCATGAAGGCTGGCTTCCGCCAGGGCGACAACGCCGCTCTCGCTGTCATCGAATTCGTTGACCGCGACACCGATGCAAAGGGTGCGAAGGATCGCGCTCGCGTGGCAGCTGAAGCTGACGCCGCAGAAGCAGCCTGATCCTTTCAGGTAAGCTGAGCTGAATTGAAAGCGGCCGGGTGTTCGTCACCCGGCCGCTTTCTTTTTGCCGTGCTGCTCGGATTGGCGGGCGCAATTGCATATTCCTCAAATCCGATCCGATTTAAGGCCCGAATTGCTCGGCGACTTAGAGCGCTCCATCTTTAAACGGAAGCAATTCTGTTGGCTGAAAGCGGCCGTTCCACACGAAGGATGGCGCAGGGCGATGCCCGATCCGTCGGGCAAGCCATCCGACACAGTGTGCGGCTGTTTTCAGCCAACCCGAAGGGCCGGATGAATTTCGGCCATTACCCGCGGCGGCCGTCTCGACCGCAGCTTCTGCTGCGCTCTTCGCCAGCCACCTTGGTCCTGGCCGAAATTCCTTCCGGCAGAATGCTTCTGTTTAAAGATGAAGCGCTCTAAAGTGCTACAGCATTCTTTGCGCGTCCCCGCGGCGCTGCCGCCTGGCGTTTGCGCTTCAGATAGGGCTTGCGCACGAGCCGCCAGGACAAAAGCAGGGTGACCAGGGCAAGATAGGTCATCTGCTCGAGGCCGATCACCTTGACCGACATGGCAAAATGCAACGCGCCCGCCGCGGCAATGATGTAAGCGAGCTTGTGCAATTGGTTCCAACGGCTGCCGAGACGGCGGATCGACCAGTTGTTCGATGTCAGTGCCAGCGGGATGAGCATCACCAGGCCGGCCATCCCGATGGTGATGAACGGGCGCCGGGCGATGTCGGCGATGATGGCGGGGATGTTCAAGACCTGATCGAGCAGGAAGTAGGCCAGGAAATGCATCGCGACATAGTAGAATGCGAGCAGTCCGAGGGCACGTCGATAGCGCAGCCAGTTGACGCCTAGGAGGTCGCGGATCGGGGTGATCGCCAGCGTGGCGACCAGAAAGCGCAGCGCCCAGATACCCAGCAGATGCTCGAATTCCTTGACGGGGTTGCCCGGAAGCTGCCCGGTGGCGCCGAGGTAGAAGGCGACAAGCGCCGGACAGAGACCGAGGCCGTAGAGTGCCCAGACGGACGCGGTGTGGAAGCGTTTCGGGAGGGCGGGCAGTTTGGCCATGCTCAGAAATTCGCTTTCAGGTCCATGCCGGCATAAAGCCCGGCGACCTCGTCCGCATAGCCGTTGAAGGGCAGGGTGTCGCGCCGGTTGGCGCCGAAGAAGCCGCCGCCGCCGATCCGGTTTTCTGTTGCCTGGCTCCAGCGCGGATGGTCGACGGCCGGGTTCACATTGGCATAGAAACCGTATTCGGTGGGTGCCGAGAGGTTCCACGTCGATGGCGGCGGTGTTTCCGTGAGCGAGATCCGCACGATCGACTTGATGCCTTTGAAGCCGTATTTCCAGGGCGTGACAAGCCGGATCGGTGCACCGTTCTGATTGGGCAGGGTCTTGCCGTAGACGCCAACCGAGAGAATAGTCAGCGGATGGCGCGCCTCGTCGAGGCGCAGGCCTTCGCGGTAGGGCCACGGCAAAGGTTGGAAGAAACCGGATTGCCCAGGCATCTGCTCCGGGCGAACCACGGTTTCAAACGAGACATATTTGGCATTGCCGAGTGGCTCGACCTTGTCGAGCAGGGCTGCGAGCGGAAACCCGGTCCAGGGAATGACCATCGACCAGGCTTCGACGCAGCGCATTCGATAGACTCGCTCCTCGAGTGGAAGTGTCAGAAGCTCTTCCAGGCCGAACGCCTTCGGCTTGGCGACAAGGCCGTCGACTTTCACGGTCCATGGCGTCGGTTTGAAGGCAGCCGAATTGGCCGCAGGGTCAGCCTTGCCGGTCCCGAACTCATAAAAGTTGTTGTAGCCCGTAACGTCCGCTTCCGGTGTCAGATCCTCGTCCACCGTGTATTTGCCCCTGGGTGCTGCAAGCGCCGCCGCCTGGACAGCACCGACGCCGGCGCCCGCGACCAGCAGACCTCCGGCCGTCGTCGCCAGAAATGCGCGGCGGGAGAGAAAGCAGCTCTCCAGCGTGATTTCGGACGGTGCGATTCTCGGTGGACGATAGGCCGGCATGATCTTTTCCGCTTTCAACGTGTGGGTCTTGTCTGCTCAAACTGACCAGAGTTTCGATCACTGAGAAAGAGGCGGATAACCACGTTTTCGTGCGTTGGACGTGATGCCACCTGATTTGCGTATGTCTTGGCGACGTTTGCCTTTTTTCCTGCGAAATCCTATCTGAACGTAGCCGCGACGAATAGGAGAATGCTTCATATGACCTTTGGTTCAAGAGCGCTTGCAACGCTCGTTCTTGCTGTCTCACTGTCTTGTCCGGCAATCGCCCAGGACACCAAAACCGTGCCGCAATCGCGCACGGAGATGCAGCTTTCCTTCTCGCCGCTCGTTAAGCAGACGGCGAATGCAGTGGTCAATGTCTATGCCGAGCGCGTGGTCGAGCGCCGATCGATCTTCTCTGGCGATCCCTTCTTCGAGGAGTTCTTCGGGCAGCGCATGCCGAACCGCAGCGAGAAGCAGTCGTCGCTCGGCTCCGGGGTGATCGTCGGCAAGAACGGCATCGTCGTCACCAACAATCACGTCATCGAAGGTGCCGACGACATCAAGGTGGCGCTGGCGGACGGCCGCGAATATCCGTGCAAGATCGTGCTCAAGGATGATCGCCTCGATCTCGCGGTGCTGAAGATCCAGTCCGATGGGCCGTTCGACGTCATTCCGATTGGCGATTCCGATGCGGTTGAGGTCGGCGACATCGTGCTGGCGATCGGCAATCCCTTCGGCGTCGGCCAGACCGTAACCAGCGGCATCGTTTCGGCGCTTGCCCGCAATCAGGTGTCGTCGGGCGACTTCGGTTTCTTCATCCAGACGGACGCCGCCATCAACCCCGGCAATTCCGGCGGCGGCCTGATCGACATGAACGGCGCGTTGATCGGCATCAATACCGCAATTTTCTCGAAGGGCGGCGGTTCGAACGGCGTCGGCTTTGCCATTCCGGCCAATCTGGTGAAGGTTTTCGTCGCATCCGCCGAGGGTGGCAACGGCTCGTTCGTGCGTCCGTTCATCGGCGCGTCTTTCGAGCCTGTGACATCGGAGGTCGCAGAAGCGCTCGGGCTCCATCGTGCGCGTGGTGCGCTCGTGACCGCCGTTGTCACTGGTGGACCGGCGGCCTCGGCCGGGATCAAGCCGGGGCAGGTGATCACCGCCGTCAATGGTATCGCCGTCGAACATCCCGATGCTCTTGGCTATCGCTTGACCACCGTCGGCATCGGCCATGAGGCGCGGGTCACGGTTTCGGAAAACGGCAAGCCGCACGATGTCAGCCTGAAGCTCGACCGCGCGCCCGAGACGTCGCCTCGCGATGAGCGTCTGATCGAAGGCCGCAATCCGTTTGCCGGTGCGGTCGTTGCCAATCTGTCGCCGCGACTGGCCGAGGAACTGCGCCTGTCGACCTCGTTGCAGGGTGTCGTCGTTACCGAGATCAACCGCGGCTCGCCCGCCGCACGCATCGGCCTGGCGCCGAAGGATATCATCCGGTCCGTCAACGGGGCTGCGATAGACAGTTCGAAGACGCTGGAAAGCGTGATGGCTGACGGTGCCTCCTTCTGGCGTGTTGAAATTGAGCGTGACGGCCAGATCATTCGTCAGTTCTTCCGATGAGTGACCTCTTCTCCTCCTCGGAACCGCCGGAAATGACCTCGGCAAGGCCGCTTGCCGATCGTCTGCGTCCACGCACGCTGTCCGAAGTCACCGGCCAGGAGCATCTGACGGGTGAGGACGGCGTGCTGACGCGCATGATCGCATCGGGTTCGCTCGGATCGATGATCTTCTGGGGGCCTCCCGGTACCGGCAAGACGACGGTCGCGCGATTGCTGTCAGGCGAGGCAGGTCTGGCTTTCGAACAGATCTCGGCAATCTTTTCCGGTGTCGCCGACCTCAAGAAGGTTTTCGAGTCGGCGCGGGCACGGCGGATGTCGGGCCGGCAGACCTTGCTTTTCGTCGACGAGATCCATCGTTTCAACCGTGCCCAGCAGGATAGCTTCCTGCCTGTCATGGAAGACGGCACGGTCATCCTGGTGGGAGCGACGACGGAAAATCCATCCTTCGAGCTCAACGCCGCTCTCCTGTCGCGCGCCCGCGTGCTGACCTTCAAGCCGCATGGTGAAGAGAGCCTGCAGGAGTTGCTGAAGCGCGCGGAGGAAACGGAAGGCAAGCCGCTTCCGCTCGACGCGGACGCCCGTGCAAGCCTGATCCGTATGGCTGATGGCGACGGTAGGGCATCGCTGACATTGGCCGAAGAAGTCTGGCGCGCCGCGCGCCGCGACGAAATCTTCGACGTCGAAGCGCTGCAGCGGATCGTGCAGCGGCGAGCGCCCGTCTACGACAAGGGCCAGGACGGCCACTACAATCTGATCTCGGCTCTGCACAAATCGGTGCGCGGCTCCGACCCGGACGCAGCACTCTATTATCTCTGCCGGATGTTCGATGCCGGCGAGGACCCGCTATATCTTGGAAGGCGCCTCGTTCGCATGGCGGTGGAGGATATCGGCCTTGCAGATCCCCAGGCGCTGGCGATCTGCAATGCCGCCAAGGACGCGTACGACTATCTTGGCTCGCCGGAAGGGGAGCTGGCGCTGGCTCAGGCCTGTGTCTATCTCGCGACAGCGCCGAAATCGAATGGCGTTTACATGGCCTATAAGGCCGCCATGCGGGCGGCCAAGGAAAACGGTTCTCTGCTGCCACCGAAGCATATTCTCAACGCGCCGACCAAGCTGATGAAGGGCGAGGGTTACGGCGACGGTTACCGCTACGACCACGACGAGCCGGATGCCTTCTCTGGGCAGGACTATTTCCCGGAAAAGATGGGGCGCAGGACCTTCTACGATCCGCCCGAGCGCGGCTTCGAGCGCGAGATCCGCAAACGATTGGAATGGTGGGCAAAGCTGCGTCGGGAGCGAAGCTAACAGACAACGGCGACCCGGTCTAAGACGGAATCCTGGAAGCGTTCCATCTCCGTTCCCAAGTATCTCTAGGCCGAAAACCGCTTCAACTTTGGAAATACCCAAGCATTGCCGGTCGTGCAGGGCTGGTTTGCCGCGGCATATCTTGCCGTCGGCCGCGAACCGTGAGATAGAAACCGCGTTGCAGACGGCTGCACGGTATTGGATACCGAACATCCGCGGGGACGGCCTCGCTCCACTCTCAAGGAGTTTGAAATGGCCTGGTTAATCCTCTTTCTTGCCGGCATCCTCGAAATCGGCTGGGCAATCGGTCTCAAATACACTGAAGGCTTTACGCGGTTGGTGCCGACGGTCCTGACCGCCGGTTCGATGGTCGTCAGCATCACCTTGCTTGGCCTTGCTGTCAGAACCCTGCCGCTCGGCACGGCCTATGCGGTCTGGACCGGTATCGGCACCGTCGGTACCGTCATCCTCGGCATCGTTCTTTTTGCCGAACCGGCAACGTTCGTCCGCCTCGGCTGCATCGCGCTGATCGTTACCGGTATTGCCGGCCTGAAGCTTGCCGCCTAACGCCTAACGCCTAACGCTACGTTAGGTATCTGTCGTAACCGCAACGATGCTTTTGTATTCCGACGCGCTGCTATCGCAGCGCGTCGAGAACGGCTGCCGCCGCCTGCATCTCCTGCCAGCGCAGTTCGCGGCGCTTGAACGCTTCCTCGTCCGTGCCCCAATGCTCGATCTGCCAATCCTCGTCGACATGGGCAGCCGTCCAGGCCTGTTCGGCCGTCAGACGGCCGGATGCGAACGCGACTGCGAGCAGGGCGGAGCCGGTCAATGTCGTGATCGTGTGCACGCAAGTCAGGCCCAGCGGCGTTGCAAAGGCACGCAGGCCCTCGGCATAGGCGGTGATCGCCTCTTCAGGCTGTTCCTGGTGGATGACACCCTCGGCCAGAATGAAGCGAGCGCCAAGCGACTGGGCGGCCCATTCGAGCACCGGATTCCAGACGACGTTCTGCCGTTCGACGAGCCCTTCCGGACTGGACGCGCGGTAGCAGATCAGGTCGGTTCCGGCAAACCGCAAGATGTCCTCGAAAACCGAGCGCTGGTCCTTCGCCACGCCGTCGAGCGCCGTGTTGGCGATCCGGGTAACCGGCATCTTGGCGGGGTCGATGACCTCGGCCTGTGCGTCCCATTCGGCCGCCAGCATTGCGGCAAGCTTCAGCGTCGGGACAGCAAGCGGATTCTTCGCAGGCGTGCGCACCGGCCGGCCGTCGAGCAGGACGCTGTGGCCGCCGTCTTCTGCTGCGCCGATGCTGACTTCCTTGTAGAAGCGCTTGGGCAGCGGCTTCAGCATCTGGATCTGCGCGCGCCGGACCGGGTCCTCGTGGCTGAGCGCACCGATGAGTTCATCGCGAATATCAGGCATGATAGTGTTCCATCCACTCAATGATGTCGGCCGGTGTACGGGCAATGTAGTCGGCTCCCGCCTCGACGAGGTCGGGCACGCTGGCATAGCCCCATGCAACGCCGATGGCGGCAGCGCCGGCGGCCTTTGCCATCTGCATATCATAAATAGCGTCGCCGATGACGACGGTATCGCGCGGATCGATCCCGGCTTCAGAGCAGCATTCCGTCACCATGGCCGGATGCGGCTTCGAAGGGCAGTCGTCAGCGGTGCGCGACACGAAGAACATCCTGTCGAAGCCGTGGGTCTCCGCAATATGTGTCAGGCCGCGGCGCGATTTGCCGGTGACCGCACCGATAATCAGCTCGTCACGACCGGAAAGCGTCTGCATCATCTGGGCGATGCCCGGAAACAGAAGCTCCTGAAAGCCGGTTTCGCCGCGCACGCCGGCAAAAATTGCCTTGTAGTGCGCCGTCATTGCCAGCGCCTGGTCGTCCACATGGCCGCGTCCGAGCAGGCGGGCAATGGCGATATCGAGCGTCAGGCCGATGATGCCCTTGGTCGCCGACAGTTCGGGTCGATCGAGACCGAAGGCTTCGAAGGTTCGTGCCATCACTTCATGGATGAGACCGCCGCTGTCGACCAGCGTGCCGTCGCAATCGAAAAGCGCCAGTTTCATCAGTCGTCCTCGCCAGGCTCGTTCTCTTCGAAGCCAAGCAGGTTCCAGCTCTGGACCATGTGCGGGGGCAGCGGCGCGGTCACCCGCAGGCGGCCGCCGTCCGGATGCGGAATGTCGATGTGGCGCGCGTGCAGATGCAGACGGTTCTGCATGCCGCCGGGCAGGCTCCAGTTGATATCGGCGTCGAAATACTTGGGATCGCCGAGGATCGGATGACCGATGTGGAGCGCATGCACGCGCAACTGATGGGTACGGCCGGTATAGGGCTCCATCTCGAGCCAGGCGAGGTTCTGTGCGGCCTGCTCGCGAATGCGGTAGTAGGAAATGGCGTGGTCGGCGCCGTCCTCGCCGTGCTTGGCGATGCGCATGCGGTCGCCATCCGGCGTCTGTTCCTTGACCAGCCAGGTCGAGATGCGGTCTTCCCGCTTGCGCGGCACGCCCTTGACCAGTGCCCAGTAGGTCTTCTTGGTGTCGCGCTCGCGGAAGGCAGCCGTCAGCTTCTGCGCCGCGCCACGTGTACGCGCAATAACGAGTACACCGGACGTGTCGCGGTCGAGGCGGTGCACCAGACGGGGCTTCTCGCCGCGCTGGTTGGTCCAGGCCTCGAGCATCTTGTCGATGTGGCGGTTGACGCCGGATCCACCCTGAACTGCCAGACCGGCCGGCTTGTTCAGCACGATGACCTTGGCGTCCTCATGCAGCACCATGCGCGACAGCAGCTCCCCGTCGGGCGAGTGGCGAAGGTCGCGCCCGGCAATCGGGCCCGTCTTCACTTCTTTCGCATCGACGTTAAGGGGAGGGATGCGGACCGTCTGGCCCGGCTGCAGGCGCGTGTCGGATTTGACGCGGCCGCCATCGACACGGATCTGGCCCGAGCGCAGCAGCTTCTGCAGCGGACCGAAACCCAGCCCGGGAAAATGTACCTTGAACCAGCGATCGAGGCGCATGCCTGCCTCGTCACCGTCCACCTGCTTGTGTTCTATGCCTGCCATCTCAGCGAACCTGCTTCCTGTTCTTTAGAGGCAGCCTTTAGACCATTGCGCGCATCAGGGCCAGCCCGGCAAAGACCGCCAGGATCGAAAGCACGACGCTTGCCGCGATATAGCTGACGGCAAGTGCGGCATCGCCACGTTCAAACAGCGTGATCGTATCCAGCGAGAAGGCGGAAAAGGTAGTGTAGCCGCCGAGCACGCCGGTGATCAGAAACAGCCGCATCTCCGCCGAAGCGCCGAACTTGCGCATGATCAGTTCGGCCAGCAGGCCGATGAGGAAGGAACCTGTGATGTTGACGCCGAGGGTTCCCCAGGGAAAGCCCGGCCCCCAACGGTGAAGCGTCCAGAGGCCAACGAGATAACGCGCCATCGATCCGATGGCGCCGCCGGCGCCGACAAGCAGAAGATTGGACATTGGATGCTCCCGCTGTTCTCTCGGGTTCAGGCCAGCCGCTCGGCGTGCCATTTCAGGTGATCGTCCATGAAGGTCGAGATGAAGTAATAGGAATGATCGTAGCGCTCGTGCATGCGCAGCGTCAGCTCTATACCAGTACCCTTGATCGCCTCTTCAAAAAGCCACGGCCGCAGGCCGTTATCGAGGAAGCTGTCGGCCTTGCCCTGGTCGATGAGGAACTGCGGGAAACGAGCGCCGTCCCTGGCGAGCGCGCAGGCATCGTATTGCCGCCAGGCGGCCTTGTCCTCGCCGAGATACTTTTCGAAGGCGCCAATGGACCAGTCGGCCGTCGACGGTTCGACGATCGGTGCAAATGCCGAGCAACTGCGGAAACGGTCCGGATTCTTGAGCGCAATGGTCATTGCGCCGTGACCGCCCATCGAATGGCCGAAAATGCCCTGCCGGCTCATGTCGATGCGGAAGTGCTGGCTGACGAAGGCCGGCAGTTCCTCGGTGATGTAGCTGTACATCTGATAGTGTTCGGCCCATGGCGTCTGCGTGGCATCGAGATAGAAACCGGCACCCTTGCCCATCTGCCAGTTTGTAAGTTCGTCCGGAACCTCCGTCCCACGCGGGCTGGTGTCGGGGCAAACGACGATCAGGCCCAGTTCGGCCGCCATGCGGCGGTATTCGCCCTTTTCCATAACGTTGGCATGAGTGCACGTAAGGCCGGAGAGATACCAGACCACCGGCCGCGGCTCCTTGATCGCCTGCGGCGGCACGAAGACGGCGAACGTCATCTCGCCCTTGCAGGCCTCGGACTCGTGCGAGAAGACGCCTTGCATGCCGCCAAACGCGGTGTTTTGGGAGAGAACTTTCATCAAATGCTCCTGGGATATCGTGAGGTCAGCTTGCGAGCTGCACGGCCGCGTTGACCGCGGCGGCAACAAGTACGGTGTTGAAGAAGAAGGAAACGATGGCGTGCATCAGGTTGATGCACCGCATCGCCGTGGTGGTGATGGCGACATCCGACGTCTGGGCGGTCATGCCGATCACGAAGGAAAAATATAGGAAATCATAACCGCCGGGTTCCGGCGTCTCGGGAAAATCGAGCCCGCGCTGCGGGGCAGGGGTTTGCCCGCTGTCGTCGGGGACCCAGTAGACATGGGCATAGTGCATCGCCGCCATCACGTGGATGGTTGCCCAGCCCAAAACGACGGAGGCAAAGGCCAGCCCCAATTCGAGCGTCGGCCCCGTGCCTTCTCCGTTGAGCGCGAAGAACAGGGCGGCAAGCGAGGTCGCGGCCGCCCCGAAGGTAACCATGAAAATCACCGCTTCAGGCTCGTCGGTGTTTCGCGCATGCGTCTTGAGATGTTTGCCCGTCATCATCCGCAGCCGTCGGGCGCTCATGATGAGGTAGACGCAGAAGAAGGTGACGGCTGAGACTTCGAGACTGTAGCGCGGCGCGGCGAACCACATGATCCCTAGGCTGACAAGGGCACATGGAAGCGCGGTGTAGAACGGCCAGTGCCTGAGCCTTGTCGTCGCTGTCATCGGAATGCCCCTGCGATCGGGCGCAAATTGGCGCCGCGCTTCACTTTTTCGTCTGGCGCGCGAGTCGGTCAAGTGTCTCGAGGAAGGTCGAACGGTCGCGTTGCGTGAAGGCCGCGTTGTAACCCTTGCTTTCGCCGGTCTCACGCAGGTGCTGACCGAGGTCGCGCATGGCGGAGGCCATGCCGATATTGCTCTTGTCGAAGACGCGTCCGGACGGGCCGGTGACAAAGGCGCCGGCGGCGACGCAACGAACGGCGAGCGGCACGTCGGCTGTCACGACGATATCGCCCTCATGCGCCCTTTCGGCGATCCAGTCGTCGGCAGCGTCGAAGCTCGCCGAAACGATGACGTTGTGGACCATCGGGTCGCGCGACGGACGCAGGCCCGAATTGGCGACGAAGGTCACCTCGAAGCCGTGGCGCTCGGCCACCTTCAGCACTTCCGCCTTCACCGGGCAGGCATCGGCATCGACATAGATCATCTTGAATCAACTTCTCAACGGGATTGAAAAAGCGCCGGAATACAATCGATTCCGGCGCCTTCCTGAATCGGATTACTAAGCAATTCCAGGAAAAGTGCGAAACGGTTTTCCGTCCGGAATTGCTCAGTTGGCGCTTAGTAGAGAACGACTGAGCGGATGCTTTCGCCGGAATGCATCAGCTCAAAACCCTTGTTGATGTCTTCGAGCGGCATGGTGTGGGTGATCATCGGATCGATCTCGATCTTGCCCTCCATGTACCAGTCGACGATCTTCGGCACATCGGTGCGGCCGCGTGCGCCACCAAAGGCGGTGCCCATCCAACTGCGGCCGGTGACGAGCTGGAACGGACGGGTGGAGATTTCCTGGCCGGCGCCGGCAACGCCGATGACGACCGACTTGCCCCAGCCGCGATGCGACGCCTCGAGCGCCTGACGCATCACCTTGGTGTTGCCCGTGCAATCGAACGTATAGTCGGCGCCGCCGATCTGGTCGGCACCACGCTTCGTCATGTTGACGAGGTAAGGCACGATGTCGTCGCCCACTTCCTTCGGGTTGACGAAATGGGTCATGCCGAAGCGCTCGCCCCAGGCCTTCTTGTCGTTGTTGAGATCGACGCCGATGATCATGTCGGCACCGGCAAGACGCAGGCCCTGGATGACGTTGAGGCCGATGCCTCCGAGACCGAAGACGATCGCGGTCGCGCCCATCTCGACCTTGGCGGTGTTGATCACGGCGCCGATGCCGGTGGTCACACCACAGCCGATGTAGCAGATCTTGTCGAACGGCGCGTCTGGGTTGACCTTGGCGACCGCGATCTCCGGCAGCACGGTGTAATTGGCGAAGGTGGAGCAGCCCATATAGTGATGGATCTTGTCCTTGCCGATCGAGAAGCGCGAGGTGCCATCCGGCATCAGGCCCTGGCCCTGGGTCGAACGGATCGCGGTGCAGAGGTTGGTCTTGCGCGACAGACACGACGGGCAGGAGCGGCATTCCGGCGTATAGAGCGGAATGACGTGATCGCCCTTCTTCACCGAAGTGACGCCCGGGCCGACATCGACGACGATGCCGGCACCCTCGTGGCCGAGGATTGCCGGGAACAGACCTTCGGGATCCGCGCCGGAAAGCGTGAAATCGTCGGTGTGGCAGATACCGGTGGCCTTGACTTCGATCAGCACTTCTCCGGCCCGCGGGCCTTCGAGTTGAACGGTCATCACTTCCAGCGGCTTGCCTGCCTGAACGGCGACGGCGGCGCGTACATCCATCTATTTTCTCCCTTGGATTAACAATGACTTCGGGCGGCATCGGCGCAGCGGCCAATGTCGCCCGTTGGAATCGGCAATGTACTAACGAACAGTCTGTTGGACGCGATTGAGTTCCATCTCAAGAGCGGCAATCGCCTTGCCGGTCTGTTCGTGCAATTTCTTGACGAGCGCAAGCTGCTCGCGAAGGCTTTCGCCAGAAGCGGTCTTCGTCTCGTCATCAGGCGCGCGACCCATGCCGGCGATCAGCCAGGCGGGCGTGACGCCAAGCACACCAGCCAGCATGAACAGACGGTTGGTGCGTGGCTCCGCGCGGTCGCGCTCCCAGGCGGCGACTGTTTCCACCCGGACGCCGAGCTGATCGGCGAGATCCTTGGTCGAAAGATTGGCTGCGTCACGTGCGCGCCAGATGCGTCCGCCCAGCGTATCTCCGTCGCCGGGGTCGCGCAGGCGGGCAATCATCGTTTCGGTGGACAAGCGCATGGATATCTCCTTTGCCACGGTCGCGTTCAAAGGTCCCGGTTTCTGATCGGAGAAGTGAGAGAGCTTCTCCTCCGGGGCGGAAGATGAAGTGAGGTTATAGGCATTCGGCCCGCAGGCGACCACCCCGGAGCGGCAAAAACACGGTCAAAAGCGGCTCGGGCGACGAAATACGCTCTTTCGTGTCGTACTCGCACGCGTTGAAAAGTGCAGCGAACGTTCTAAGGTGCCGCATCCATATTGGAACAAGCCCATGACCGCGCCTGCATCGACAACCACCATTCCTCAAAACACGGTGATGCAGGGCGTCGCCATCATGCTTTTTGCCATGGTGATCCTGCCGGGCATGGATGTGATCGCCAAGTACATGGCTGTCGTCGAAGGCATGTCACCGGCGCAGGTCACGTTCTATCGATTCTTCTTCCAGCTTGTCGCGACGCTGCCCTTGCTCATTGCGCTTCGCGGCGTGCGGGCGCTGCGTCCGAAGCGGCTCTGGCTCAATCTGTTGCGTGGCGTGCTGCTGGCGGCCGCTGCACTGTTCTTTTTCATCTCGGTGAAATACATGCCACTCGCGGACGTATTCGCGATCTATTTCGTCGAGCCCTTCATTCTGACCTGCCTGTCTGCGCTGATCCTGCGCGAAAAGGTCGACTGGCGCCGTTGGCTCGCGATCGCCATCGGTTTTGCCGGCGCGATGATCGTCATACAGCCGAGTTTCGCGGCCTTCGGCGCGACATCGCTGCTGCCGGTCGCCTGCGCCACAGTCTTTGCGTTCTATCTGCTTTTGAATCGCGCGGTGGGAACGGCCGACAGCCCGCTGACAATGCAGACGATCGCCGGCATCGGCGGAACGCTGTTCATGGTGGGCGTGATTGCTGTCGGTGACGGTTTGGGCGTGGCAGACTTCGAGCCGTCCCTGCCGAAGACATCGCTCGGCTGGGTGCTCGTCATTATCCTCGGCTCGCTCTCGGGCTATGGCCACCTTCTGGTGGTCAAAGCCTTCCAGGCTGCACCCGTTTCCCTGCTGGCGCCCTTTGCTTATTTCGAGATCGTCACCGCGACGGCGCTCGGCTATCTCATTTTCGGCGACTTCCCGTCGCTCTCGAAATGGCTGGGCATCGCGATCATCGTCGTATCAGGGCTGTTCATGATCTGGCGCGAGCGCCAGGCCGGCGGTCGATCCATCGAAGCGACGTGATACGAGCCGCCCTACAGCAAGGCTAGATTCAGGATTCGTCGTTGCGGGTCGGACCGAACACGGTCTCGAACGCCTCGCGCACACGCACGTCCACATCCGGCATCATCACCGGCAGGCCGAGGTCGACCAGGCTGGTCACGCCATAGCCGCGGATGCCGCAGGGCACGATGCCGCCGAAATGATCGAGATCCGGATCGACGTTGAGTGAAAAGCCGTGAAAGCTCACCCAGCGGCGCAGGCGAATGCCGATCGCCGCGATCTTGTCTTCGGCCATCGATCCGTCGGGAAGCGATGGCTTCTCCGGCCGGCGCACCCAGACGCCGACGCGATCTTCGCGGCGCTCGCCCCTCACGTTCATCGAATCGAGCGACGAGATGATGACGCTCTCGAGCGCGGCGACGAAGGCGCGCACGTCCTGCCTGCGGCGCTTGAGATCCAGCATCACGTAGACCACCCGCTGGCCCGGCCCGTGATAGGTGTACTCCCCCCCGCGGCCGGTCGCAAACACCGGGAAGCGGTCGGGCATGACAAGGTCGGCCGCATCGGCGCTGGTGCCTGCAGTATAAAGTGGCGGATGCTCCACCAGCCAGACGAGTTCGTCAGCGGCGCCGGCGGCAATTGCAGCCGCTTCGCGCTCCATTGTCTCGACTGCCTGTGGATAATCGACGAGGTGAGGGGCAATTCGCCAGCGAACCGGGGGTGATTCCGGGGGGGCGAACATGTCCTGGCTCAGATTTTCGCGCTGCATTTCCGTCTGCGTTCCTGTTTTTACGCCCTGTACATGGGACGGCACGCGACAAGAGTCCAGCGTTTGCAGGGTTTCGCGAGGAGGCTGTTGAAATAGTTTCTTTTCCCGTCAAATTTCTGTCGTCATGCCCTTGTGCACCCCAGGGGCTTTTGCTACATGCAGCCCCGCCGGAGCAATTCGGCGCCTACCACGATGCGGTCGTGGCGGAATTGGTAGACGCGCAGCGTTGAGGTCGCTGTGGGGCAACCCGTGGAAGTTCGAGTCTTCTCGACCGCACCAAAGAAAACCTGCTTCGGCAGGTTTTTTTGTTTTTATCCCTATGCTTAGCTTTGTCTGTGTGACGTATCAGTACCCCGTGTGGGATCGGATCTATCCGCTCCAGGGGGCCTTCCGGGGTCAATTCGTCGTGAGTACATGCGCCTGAACGGGTTGCTCCAGGCCTTTCAGTGAAAGCCGCCTGGTCTCGGACGCGCTCAGGAAATCCGGCACCTGCGCAGCCGTCTCGGCTGACACGAGGATCTCACCGGCGGCAGCGTGAGATTCGAGTCTTGCGGCGAGATTGACGGTGCCGCCGATCGCGGTGAAATCGCTGCGGAAGCTTGAAAACTCACCAATCTCGACATCGCCTGTATGTATGCCGACACCAACACCGAGCCGGTGGTCGCTTGATTCCTTCAGATCGGAATTCAGGCCGTAGAGTGCATCGGCGTAATGTCGCTGTATATCCGCCGCCGCCCTGACCGCAGCACGGGCGTGGTCCCTTATCGCGATCGGAAAATTGAAGATCGCCATCAGGCCGTCGCCCATCTGCTTGTTGACGATGCCATCATGCGCCCAGATCGCCTGCGCGCATCGATCATGAAACAGGCTGACAATCTGACTCAGCTCGATCGCCTCTGTTCGCTCGGAAAGGGAGGTGAACCCTCGCATATCGGCAAACAGGATAGTGGCGTGGGCGGTTATGTGGCGCTGCTTCTTGACGTAGCGAAAGGAGCGTTCGCAGATCGTGCAGATATTCGGATTCATCTTGCTTCGGGTGATGCCGAATGCCCGAAAGGGAAGGGCAAACGCCCCGCGGATCGGGATCGGCACGCGCATTTGATCCCAGCAACCCCGGCAGATGCTGCTGCTGTTACGGGTAGGTGGGAGGGAAGAGGCAGTCGTCATATCCTGCGATCTCGCCTGGCCGCGGAGACTTCGGGCGGCACGCGAACAAACATCTAGTATTCAGTCGCTTTTGGCAACTCGAGGTTTGTCTCGGCTGACGATACACGAAATGTCCCGCTATCCGACTGCCAATGCAATGGCTGGCTGACTGCAGCCGATGCCCGCCTTCGCCTTGTTGTTTTCGTGTGATCCATCGATTGGGGCGAGGGAACGACATAGAGACATTATCGAGGCGCTTGCACTTTACGCTCCGCACGGACAGCGCTTCTGGCCGGCCGCTATGCTTGGCACGCTCCGATCACGGTCAGCTTGACTGTTTCTTAATCCAGCCTTCCGAGAATTGGGAATATCGTGCCTCAATCTGTTTCGATGATATGCGCCCTTAAGGGCGTCTTCATCAGGCAGCGAAACTCCTGAACGGGAAGCTGCTGCTACTTGATCGTGCCATCGGGCGAAGCCTGTTGCGTTTGGGCGCCAGCAGTCGGAGCGGCATCATTCGGTGCCAACACGCGATCCTGCTTGTTATCAATGCTGCCGGTCTGTTCCGGTGACGGCTGAACCTGATCGACTGCCGTCGTCCGGTCGTTATCGTTGCTTTCGCCCCAGATCGCCGCGCCACCCCAGACCAGCAGCGCCAGAAACAGGCCGGCTCCGAGGATTGCCAGAACACGCACGCCGAGAGGACCTTGACGGCTTTCGCCCGCCGTGAAGTCCTCCCGGTCGGCGTCATGCGTCGCTGTGATGGGATCGCCCCGTTCATCCAGATATTTTTTCATCGGATGACCTCCGTTGTTGCCATTCTAAATAACGGGATTCGAACGACAATGTTCCACCGTGGGACAAAATCATCCGGGCATCTGGCTGGGAATGCGAGCACCGAAGCGCCAAGTAAGTTGGCGATCCGGTGTGGCATGTCTTTTTAAGAGAGAGCGAGGCTTCAGTTCGACCAGGTATCCGCAACTCTGCGGCGCACGAGCTTGTACGTATGGTCGGGCTGAACTTCGTAGGTCTCGAAGACCATGGTGCCTTGATGCATGAAGCGGTTTTGAATCATCGTGCCTGGCGCGGCGATCGTCTTGCGGGTGGGGCCTGTCTCGCCATAGGTCAAGCTGCCCGGCAGCGGCTCGAGATTGGGCGTTGTGCTGTTGCATCCCGCCAATGCGAGAAGGGTGACGATAGCGACATGCGTCGGTTTCATAGGCTGATCCTTGATTGAAAACCTGAGTTTGAACTTAGTCATGCAGACTTGCGACGGAAAGAGCAGGCTTTGGTGATTGCCTTGCCGCCTGCTTGAACTTGCACGCGAGCGAGTGCCGGTTCAGCTTCGCGCCATTTCCCTTGTGGCCTTCTCGAACCTCTTGACGGCGCGCTCCCGCTTCAGCCGCGACAGGCGCTGCGTCCAGAATATGCCGTTCAGCTGGTCGATTTCGTGCTGGAGGCAAATCGCCATCAGGCCATCCGCATCTTCCTCGACTGCGTTGCCGTCGAGCGTCTGGTACCGGACGCGCACTGTCGCGGGGCGCTCGATGTCCTCGGAAATTCCCGGCATCGAAACGCTTCCCTCGGCATGTCTGACCATGTGGGACGAGCGGGAGACGATCTCGGGATTGACAAAAACGCGGACACCGCTTTCGCGGGTTAGTTCGATCACTGTCAGACGTTGCAGAATCCCGATATGCGGCGCTGTGATGCCGATCCCCGGCGCTGCGCGCATCGTGTCGAGCAGATCGTCAGCAAGAGCCTTTAGGGCGGCGTCGAACCGGTCGACTGTCTGTGCTTCCCGGTTCAGTATAGGATCGGGAAAACGAACAAGGGGGCGGATCGCCATCGGAAGCTCCTGGGCTGCGGCCGCATAGTGCTATCCGATCATCCGGTCGATGTCGACTGTACACGCGCATGTGCGTTTCCTATGTATTTGCAACAGCTTGAATAAATCTGTTACCACACGCGCGACGTTGGCCCTTGTGATGTGGACCTTGGCAAGGCTTTGCGCTAGCAGGGCTCTAAGGCCCATGTCCTTGAGGAGGATGGGGCGACAAAACCGGCAGTGATGTACCCTTTCCCGATCGGCGCATGGCGGCCGGGAAGTTGGCAATCGTTTCGAGGGCGCGCTCATGAGCAATACCGGCGACGACGACCGCGGTTCCGAAGAAATCCCCGTCTATGACGGAGCGGACATCTATGCCGACGACGGTTCGGTGCGTTCCGATTTCCTGATGCATGTCGGCGCCGCGATTGCCGACCGCGACACGATCTATCTGCGCCAGCATGTCGCCGGTCTGCATTCGTCCGAAATGGGCGACTTGCTTGAGGCGATCCAACCGGAACAGCGCCTGGCGCTCGTCTCCCTGCTCGGCAAGGATTTCGACCTTTCGTCTCTGACCGAAGTCGACGAAGCCATCCGTCTCGATATCGTCGAGCACCTGCCTAACGAGCAGATCGCCGAGGCGCTTGGCGAGATGGATTCGGACGATGCCGTCTACATTCTCGAAGACCTCGACCAGGAGGACCAGGACGAGATCCTGGCGAAGCTGCCCTTTACCGAGCGTGTCCGCTTGCGCCGCTCGCTGGACTATCCCGAGAGCACAGCTGGCCGCCGCATGCAGACGGAGTTCGTGGCGGTGCCGCCGTTCTGGACCATCGGCCAGACGATCGACTACATGCGCGAGGACGCGGAGCTTCCGGAAAGCTTTACGCAGATCTTCGTCATCGACCCGACCTTCAAGCTTCTGGGTGCCGTCGATCTCGACAAGGTCCTGCGCTCCAAGCGCTCGATCAAGGTCGACGCCATCATGCGCGATACCAGTCACGCCATTCCGGCTGAAATGGATCAGGAAGAGGCGGCGCAGCTCTTCGAGCAATACGACCTTCTCTCCGCCGCCGTGGTGGACGACAACGGCAGGCTCGTCGGGGTTTTGACCATCGACGATGTCGTCGATGTCATCCAGGAGGAGGCGGAGGAAGACTTGTTGCGTCTGAGTGGCGTTGGTGATGAGGAACTGTCGGACTCTGTTGCCGAGGCATCGCGCTCCCGCGTGCCGTGGCTGTTCGTCAATTCGATGACTGCTTGCATTTCCGCTTCGGTCATTGGCCTTTTCGATGCGACGATCCAGCAGATCGTTGCGCTCGCCATTTTGATGCCGATTGTCGCCGGCATGGGCGGGAATGCCGGCTCGCAGACGATGACCGTGACGGTGCGCGCGCTTGCGACCCGCGGCCTCGATATTCACAACGCGCCGCGAATCATCCGGCGTGAAGCGGGGGTGGGCCTGCTGAACGGCATGATCTTCGGCTCGCTGATCGGCCTTTTGGCCGGCCTCTGGTTCCAGGATCCGAACATCGGCGGTATTATTGCCACCGCGATGCTCATCAACATGATGGCCGCGGCCCTTGCCGGCATCATGGTTCCGCTGCTTCTGGAGCGTTTTGGCGCCGACCCCGCGGTGTCTTCGGCCGTGTTCGTGACAGCGATTACCGATATCACCGGCTTCTCGAGTTTTCTCGGCATTGCCACTTGGTGGTTTCACGTCACGTGACATCGCCGGTTGTTTGACTTTTACGTCAAGGTCAACGATAGTGATGGTCAAGAAATCATGGAATGGCAGCGTGAATAAGTACTATAGCATTACCGAATTGACGCGGGAATTCGGCATTTCGACCCGAACGCTGCGGTTCTATGAGGACGAGGGCCTCATCCATCCGGAGCGCCGCGGCCGAACCCGCATGTTTCGACCCGCCGACCGTCGGCTGATCCAGGAGATTCTCCGGGGACGACGAATCGGTTTTACGATCGCCGAAATCCGCGAGATCATTCAGGTTTACAAGGATCCGCCGGGCGAACTCGGTCAGTTGCAACTGCTGATGAGCCGCGTCGAGGCCAAGCGCGAAGAACTGCGCCAGAAGCGCAAGGATATCGAGGATACGCTGACCGAACTCGACAATGTTGAGGAGGCGTGTTTGACGCGTCTCGCCGAGATTGGCGTCGGGACCTGATCGCGACCTGGTCAACGCATAAAGAACAAAAGGGTGGCTTTGGCCGCCTTTTTTGCTGTCTGCGAGGAGCTGTGGATCAGATCCAGCGGCTCGTATGCCGGCAGTAGCGCTCGAACTCGAAGCCGAAGCGTGAAAGCAGATGCCGTTCTTCGTTGCGGATGGCAAAGATCGTCGTCAACATCACGGCTGCAACCGCCATCACGAAGAACCATGGATTGAGCGTGATCAGGCCGAAGCCGATCATCATCAGCGTGTAGCCGAGATAGATCGGGTTGCGGGTGAAGCGAAACGGTCCGTAAGTAACGAGGCACGTGGCGCATCGGTGCGGAAGCACAGCGGTATGGCGATCCAGCAGCGTCTTGACGGCCCAGAGGTCGAGCCAGATTGCCGCGGCGACAAGGATACTGCCGGAAATCCACGGCACCCAGCCGTGGCCGTTGGCGACCGGGATAGGCGAGTATCGCGCAAGTAGCAAGGCTGCAAGGGTGGCGGTCCCGTAGAGCAGGGCCGGCCATGGGAAACTCAGCGGCTTGGCACGATAGGCATTCATGTCCTAGTCCCCTGATTGCACGTCCATTGTGCATTGACCGGCGATTCGCGCAATGCGTTCATCCGTGTTCACGTTGATCTTTCCCCTGTTCAGGTCGTCAAACAGGTTCTGCTCCACCAGCTTGTCGAGGGTACATCCGCAGAAGGCGTCGCAGGGCACGGCCGGATTGCCCCGGCTGCAGGCTTCGACGCAATTGGTGCGGTAGGCTTGCTTGGGATCCGGCAGTGTCGGTGGCGAGACCAGCGAGAAGAGGAAGACCAATCCGATGAGCAGCGGCTGGTGGAGGAGGTATATGGCCAGACTGTGACGCCCCCCGAAGGCCAATGCTTTCGTCCACAGGCGCGTCCTTTCGTCGTCGACCGGGCGCTTTGAAAGGGCTGTCACGAGACGCGCATGCACCAGTTTTGCGGTGCCGAGGCCAATCAGGAAGGGTCCGAGCCACGGCAGCAGCGGCACGTAGTCGTTCGAGCGAGGGATCGTTTCGGAAAGGCCGACCCACCAGAGATAGGGGGCGTCGAAGATCGCAGACCGCAAATAGAGGGGGGCAGCGAAGGCGGCAGCCGCAGCTACGAACGAAACAATCGCCGGAAGGGGCAGGAAAAGAAGACCGATGAGGCTTGCCGCCGCAATCGAATGCAGGATGCCGAAGAATATGAAGGTGTTGGGGAAGGCAAACCAGGTCGCAATACTGATGATCGCGGCCGCTCCTGCAATCTTGGCGAACCGGCGCATGAAGGCATCGAACCGGATCTTCGGCCGTTGCCCGAGCACGAGGCTGTAGCCAGCCAGAAACAGGAAGCTGCTGGCAATCAGCCGTGCAAACATCTTCCACCCGCCGGTGCCGGCGGTCCCGGCAGCGACATAGCCGAAGAACTCCAGATCCCAGACGAAATGGTAGAGCGCCATGGCCACCAGCGCCAGGCCGCGCAGCACATCGATAAAGACGAGCCGGCGTTGGCTGCCGGTCGTCGGCTGCGGTTCAACGGGTGAGGTCATGTTGGTATTGGACATGGTGTTCGCCATCCTGTTGGCGCGAATGAGAGTGGCAGGCCTGGCTTGCGCCAGACCGCCTTGATTGCTGAGGAAAGACAAAATGCGGCAGAAAGCCCGTTCGGCGATATCCGCGGTTTACCGGGCCAGCTGCTAGCGGGCGGCTTCCTGCAGCAGGGCTGCCCGCGCCTCGGAGAAGAATTGCCGGCGTGTCAGAACAAAGACGACGAAGATTGTCAGGCCGACGAAGGCGTAGGGACTGATAAACCAGCCGAGATAGCCGATCGACAGGAAGATCGCCCTGAGGCCGGCATTGAAGTGCTTGGCGGCAAGCACGTTCATGCGGACGGCGCGTTCGGCTGCAATCTCGGCCGCGTGCCGGTCCCGGATCATGTCTGCCGTCATCGGTATGCCGCCCATCAGGATCGAACAGTAGTTGAACAGGCGATACGACCAGCCGAACTTGAAGAAGGAATAGCCGAAGAGGCAGGTGAGCCCGGCGACCTTCAGCTCGAAGGCCGTCCGTCCGCCGTGGAACACATAGGGCATGTCGGCGAAGATCATCTGCGCCTGCTCGGTCGCACCCAGGAGAGCGAAGCAGCCACCGAGCGCAAAGATCGTCGTCGAAGCGAAGAACGCGGTGCCCGCCTGCAGCCCGGCAATGATCTGGGTGTCGATCATCTTCAGGTCGCGGTTGAGCGAGTTGCGAATCCACCGGCCACGATGGTCGTTCATCAGCCGTGTGAGACTGATGCGTTTGAAGCCGCGCGTGCCGTCTGTCGCCCAGCTGAAGCCGGCCCACAGCAGGATGAACACGGCAAGTGCTATGTAATCTTCGAAGGTCATACACGTGTTTTTGGCATGGCTTTTGGAAATTGCAAGGCCGGCGCGCCTGTGGAGAATCGGCCGTGCATCAACTAGTGTGATGAAATTGCGGCGGAATTTCTTCCGACAAAAATACGAGAACTCCAGCGTTTGGTGCGTTGGCCGGAGCGCCGAAACGGCCGTGACACCTTTCCGCCATATTTGACCGTTGCGTCTTTACACTTTCTTCAGTATGCATTGCGCCATGCGCGGGCCCTTGATGTGTGGCCCGCAGCCGTTGAGAGTTTTTCGGAGACATCATGGACAATACAATACAGAAGTCTTGCTGGGGCGTGACTGCTCGCGCCGTAGCCGGTTTCGCTGGCGTTCTTGTTCTTGCTTATCTTTTCGGCGGTCTTTGATACCCAAAAGTCCTCTGATTGACAGCGCGGCTTCGAAAAAGCCGCGCTGTTTTGATTCCGGGCGATCGTATCGCCATAGCGCGGAGACTGCTGAGCCTTTCCCCGGCCGGATGTCGCACCAACGGGATCGAATGTCGGTTGATCGCCTGATCGACAGGGATAGGATGGCTTAGGGTTTGATCCTATATCTAACGTGAGGGTACTGCTTCGGTCCTGAGGAGAGATCGAGGTTTGTATCGACTGTGCAATCATGCATATGACGGCATCCGGCGATCGGCCGGGCGGCATATGTTCAGGCTCCGGGCAGGCAATTCATGTTTCTTTCCGTCTTCGACGTCTTCAAGATCGGCATTGGTCCTTCGAGTTCGCATACGATGGGGCCGATGTCGGCTGCCAATCGCTTTCTCGAGCTCATCCTGTCCGATGAATGGCCGCGGCCTTCGCATGCGTCCGTCGCTGCCATCAAGGTGAGCCTGCACGGCTCGCTCGCCCATACCGGCATCGGCCACGGTTCGGGCAGGGCGATTGTGCTCGGGCTTGTCGGCGAGCGTCCCGATCGAGTCGATCCCGACCGTATGGACGCGCTGATCGACGAGGTGGAACGCACCGGCCGCATCACACCACCAGGTCATCCGTCTTACGAGTTTCAGCCGAAGACCGATCTTGTGTTCGACAAGAAGGTGCCCTTGCCGGGACACGCCAACGGCATGTCCTTCTCGGCCTTTGACAAGGACGGCCGCCTTTTGCTCAAGCGCATCTACTATTCGATCGGTGGCGGTTTTGTCGTGACCGACACGGAACTCGAAGCCATGCGCGCTTCGAAGAACAAGCCTGCCGGCGTCAAAGTGCCGTTCCCCTTCAGTAGCGCCGTGGAAATGCTCGAGATGGCCGCCCGCTCCGGCATGACGATCGCGCAGATGAAGCGGGCAAACGAAGAATGCACCATGTCGCCTCAGGAGCTGAATGACGGCCTCGATCGCATCTGGGGCGCGATGAGCAACTGCATCGATCGTGGGCTCAGCCAGGACGGTATCATGCCCGGCGGCCTCAAGGTGCGTCGTCGCGCCCGATCCATTCATGACAAGCTGCAGGAAGAGTGGCGCTCCAACAAGATCAATCCGCTGCTCGCCAACGACTGGCTGAGCGTCTACGCCATGGCGGTCAATGAAGAAAATGCAGCCGGTGGCCGCGTGGTGACGTCGCCGACGAACGGTGCTGCCGGCGTCGTTCCGGCGACCATTCGCTACTACATGCATTTCCATGACGATGCCGACCAGGACGGCATTCGCGACTATCTGCTGACCGCTGCCGCCATCGGCGGCATCATCAAGCACAATGCCTCGATTTCCGGAGCCGAAGTCGGTTGTCAGGGCGAGGTGGGCTCTGCCTCGGCGATGGCGGCGGCGGGACTTGCCGCTGTTATGGGCGGTACGCCCGAGCAGATCGAGAACGCAGCGGAAATCGCGCTCGAGCATCACCTCGGCATGACCTGCGATCCGGTCGCAGGCCTGGTGCAGGTGCCGTGCATCGAGCGCAACGCGCTCGGCGCGGTCAAGGCAGTGACCGCTGCGTCCCTGGCACTCAAGGGTGATGGCCAGCATTTCGTGCCGCTCGATGCCTGTATCGAAACCATGCGCCAGACCGGCGTCGATATGAACGAGAAATACAAGGAAACCTCGACCGGCGGCCTGGCGGTCAATGTGGTGGAATGTTGAGCGTTGTATGAACGATTGTGGACGACGTTGCGCAATTCGCTTGACCGTGACGGCCGGACGGGTGTTCAAAAACAGCCATGTCTCTGCATCTCATAAAGCTCTGCGTCGGGGCGGAATCGATCGAGGATCTGCGCGAATGGGTTTCGCGCAAGGCCCTGACTGCGATTGCCGCCGGCCTTGAACCGCATTCCTACCATACCACCCGCATGGTCCCGAAACGCATGGACGAGTTGCTGGAAGGCGGCTCGCTCTATTGGGTCATCAAGGGTCAGGTCCAAGCGCGCCAGCCGCTGATCGGCATTGAAACCTTCACCGACGGTGAGGGGATCGGTCGCTGCAATCTGCTGCTCGGCCCTGAAGTCGTCGAGACCGAGCTGCAGCCGCGCCGGGCTTTCCAGGGCTGGCGCTACCTCAAGGTCGACGAGGCGCCCCGAGATCTGGCGTCGCTTTCCGGTGGCGGAGCCGAATTGCCGCTTGAGCTGCGGCGCGAACTTGCGGAGCTCGGTCTGCTCTAAGAGCCTTTCCAGGAAAAATGCGAAGCGATTTTCCGTCAGGAAAGGCGGAGAGGCAACGCAAGAGTGCCCCTTAATGGCGCCGGTTGAGGCGGTTACTTCGGCCCAACGAAAAAGGCGGCCGAAGCCGCCTTTCAATCTCAGTCTGTTCAGAGAATGCGCATCTTCAGCGGCTGGCGACGGCCGGGTGCCGTCACGTGAAGATGAATGCCCGCGCGTGGCTGCGTCGAGCGCCAGGCTCTTGCACCATGCGTCAGCAGCATGCCCACCAGATCCTTGGTCTTCGCCTTCGGACGATTGAGACCGAGATCTGCAATGCGCATCGCTGCCTCATGCAGCGGATGCAGATTGATGCGCGACGGTTTGGCCCGCCGCCCCGGCAAGGGAGTAACACCCGGAACATTCTCGTTCATTGCCATAACTAACCTCGTACGCTTTACAAAACCGAGGAGGGCGTCCGGACAAATACAAACCGGACGCCGAAACTAAGTACCCGTCTACTGCTGGGCAGCCCAACAGGAAATGCCTTTCTTCTTCAACGTCTTGCATGCGTTGATCGCCGCATTCTGGTCATCGAAGCCGCCAAAGCGGGCGCGGTAGACCTGGGCGCCGCCGTTGCTGAAGGCGACCGTAAAGGGCGTTGCCTTGCTCAGCGCCTTGCCACCCTTGTCCTTGGCGTTGCCAAGCAAGGTCATGGCCTGGTCCTTGTCCGGCGTCGCGCCGATCTGGATGACCCAACCCTGAGGTTGCGGAACAGGCTGCGGTTCGGCTTCGGCCGCAACCGGCTCGCGCTTGGGAACGGAATTTGTGATCTGAGCGTCGACCATGCCGGCGGAAACGGGCTGGCGCGATAGCTTGATGCTCTGGGCGTCGAGCGTATTGGGAACGATCTTCGGTGAAAGGACCGGGTTTTCCGAAGCGCGCTTGGTGCCGGCATAGGCCATCTGCACACTGTTGGTGTTTTCGCCATTGTAGCGCACGGCCGGAACCGGTCCGGTGTTCGGCAGGTCGAGGCCAGCTGCGGCTGCAACCGGGCTGGCAACCGGCGTTTCCGTGACCTGCGCGACAGCGATCGGTTCTTCGGCAACCGGTGCAACCGGCGTCGGTGCGGTTTCGGCAATCAGGTTGCCCCCGCCGCGGCGCGATGCTGCCGGCATGTACTTTGCCACGAGGCGTCGCATCTGGGCGTCGCGGCTGGCGCCCGACGTGCCGCCCATGACGACGGCGACGATGCTGCGGCCTTCGAGCTGAGCTGAGGTCACCAGATTGAATCCGGAAGCGCGGGTGTAGCCGGTCTTGATGCCATCGACGCCGCGCACATTGCCGAGCAGGCGGTTATGATTGCCGATCGTCTGCTTGCCGAAGCGGAAGCTGCGGGTTGAGAAATAATCGTAATATTGCGGAAAATGCTGGCGGAGCGCGAGGCCAAGGCGCGCCTGATCGCGCGCCGTGGTGCGTTGCTCCGTGTTCGGCAGGCCGTTGGCGTTGCGATAGGTGGTGCGCGTCATGCCGAGCGCCCGTGCCTTGTTGGTCATCATGCGGGCAAAACGCTGCTCCGAGCCACCCAGCAACTCACCGAGCGCCGTCGAGGCGTCGTTGGCGGAACGGGTGACGAGCGACAGGATCGCCTGCTCGACCGTGATCGATTGCCCCGCACGCACGCCCAGTTTCGAGGGCGGTTCGGCAGACGCGTTCTTGGAGAAGGGAACGGGCGTCGACTTGCTGATCCGGCCGGCTTCGAGTGCCTCGAACGCCAGATAAAGCGTCATCATCTTGGTCAGCGACGCCGGGTAGCGCAATTCGTCGGCATCCTCGCCGTAAAGCACCTTGCCGGTTTTCGCGTCGACGACGATGCCCGAATATTTCGGATTGGCCAAAGCGGGCGCTGCGAAGGCAACCGACGCAACGGTGCCCGCAAGGACGATCCGTCCTACCATCTTTGAAAAAGCGCCGAACGGGCGTTTCGCGAGATCAAGAAAACCTGATTGGGACACTACGCTACTCTTCATTCTCATGTCATGGGTGTTGTCCGGACGCCGCCTCCGGGAACGACCGTTCCTGAGACAGTATCGGCATAGCGTTACCAATCGGTTTATGATGAATGATTGGTTTCCGGGATCGGGCGCATTTGTACAGGGGCGATACCGGTGTAGCGCAATGGTGCGGCGCACATGCCAGCACCACACCACTTGGACGAAATCAGGGCACGAGATGGCTTTTCACGAAGCCATCCACAGCGTTGTCGATTTCGCGCCATTGCGGCAGCAGATTACGAGAGAAGCGGTAAAGGACGACCAGGTCCTTGCCAACATGAATGTCGCGCTGGCAGTCCGCACTCGTGGAGGTCTCGTTGGCGCCGGGCTCCAGGCAGCGCACGACATAGGCCGGCTCCTTCTCTCGTTCCGCAGTGAAGAAGGCCTCGCCGGCATAACTCGATGCCGCTTTGACGCCGTGTCGCGTCAACCCGCCGGGACCGGAGCTTGCCGTCCCGTCGAAAACCTGGGTGTAGATGGGCTCAAGCCGGCCGGACATGTCGCGCGACATGGTGCTCTGCGAAATCTGCAGGAAGATCAGGGCCTCGGGACGGTTGACGTCATTGAAGAGGTGGCGGTTGTCATCGCTGTAGCCTTCGAGCTCAGGCCAGGCCAGGTAGAGATCGACGCGTTCGGCGATCGAAGTCGCGCGCTGGTTTTCAAAGCGAATGACGTTAGCAGGCAGCCGCAGGTGATCTTGCCCGATGAAGATATCGTAGGGCGTGAGGCTCGACGTGTGCCCGGCAAGCGCGAGGTTTTCGCCGAACCAGCGGCCGGTCAGAGAAAGCGCCGCGGTTGTCGCGGCAAGCAACGCAAAGAGTGCGGCAATTTTGTAGACGAGGCGTCCTGAAAGAAGCGGGCTGAGTTCCGGCTCCGAATTCCCTTTGGAAGAGGTGCTCATCGATGGGGCGTCCCGTCGCGGTTGCCGCGCGAAATGTGGCGGTTCAGCCGCTGGTCGTCGGTCGGTGGCGGCAATGGATCCTGGCAGGGTTTACTTGCTCGACGCTGGTCGAAGATGGTTAATTTTCGATGAAGCCGACGTCGGTTCCGGCGGCGCCAACGCGACCTTGCTTCGGCCGGGTCACCCACGAACGAAAAAGGCCGGTTCCGAGGGACAGCGGAACCGGCCAGGGCCTGGTCTGAAACGGGGATGGGACTGACCGAAGCCCGGTAAGCGGAGGGTGGCGCGGGCAATCACCCACCGCGCCACAATTTGTCTGCGGGCGGTTACTGGGTGCGGACGCTACCGACGGCGACCGTGCGGCCATCCTGAAGCTTGACCCAGCGGCCGGCATGTTCCGTCGACTGCCGCTTGAGGTAGGTGTATTCGGTATCCGACCACAGCAGCACCTTGTTGCGCATGTTGTCGAGGATGAAGTCGCCGCGATCGGTGCGTACGGTCAGGACCGCGTGGCCATCGCCATTCGGCTGAAGGACGACGGTGATCAAGAGGTCGGAGGCGGAGAAACCGCTCTCGATCAGTTTGCGGCGCTTCAAGAGCACGTAGTCTTCACAGTCGCCGACGCTGTCCGGGTAGGACCACTTTTCTTCGACGCCGTGGATTTCCATGTCGGTCATCGGCGTAATCGCCTGGTTGACGTCGAAGTTGACCTCGAGAATTTTCTGCCAGCCTTCACGCGTCAGGACCATTGGGCCGCGATCGGCTCCGTTCGAGCGGCATTCGCCCGGATTGATCTTGCAGAATTCATAGTGGCCGATCGGCGGATTGGTCGAGCCGGTCACGGCCATGTTTGCCGGTAGGGCCATTGCGCCTTCGATCAGGCTGCCGGTGAAAAGTGCGGCGACAGCGATCATCTTGGTGATTGTCTTGAGCATGATTGTCTCCCCGTTGTGGTGAGACAATGTCACGGACACTTTTATCGCTCGCGAATATACGAGGTAAAACAAAGTACAAATGAAACTCGTATCAGAATAAAATAAGAATAGATTTTTAGATGTATTTAAATTGAATTTGATTCAATTTTTATCGATCTTGAAACTGCGTCGATCCCGAAAGCAGAATTTGTTAAGCATCCAAATGGTTGCGGGGGCGGCATTTTTCGGGCGCGCACGGGCGGAAGGTAGGCTGATATTGAGGCGCGCGAGGGCGGTCGGGGCGCCTGCAAGGCGTAAATTCGCCACTTTGCATTCGGCTCCAATGCTTGAATAGAACGTGAAATCAACGCGGAGAGCGAAAACGGTGAGAAAAAATATTTGAAAAAAGTTGCGCCGAAAATCGGCGAAAAGAGCATGGGATGTGCTGAAATGGAGCAAATGGGCCCAGCTCGACACACGCACGGGTCGATCGTCGATGGTGCCAGGCCCGAATGGCGCCTCGGCCAAAGCGCAGTCCTGCCTCGGACATGTCGATTGCGGGCCGCCGAATACGATGCCGCCGCGGTTGGGCGTTTGAGAAAAAAGCTGGCAATGTCGATGAGGTGACGACCGAGCCTGCCTGACACAGGACACGCAGAAGCGCGCAGCGGTCTTGCGGCAACAACATGCGCAAGAACGCGAGCTCAATGCGCAGTCATCGACGCCTACTGGATGATGCCTGGAATTCTATCCGGCTTAAGGAGACGGAACTGCAGCAGTTGAAAACGCTACAGCGACCGTTGCGGGTCTGGTCAGACGCGCAACGCCGCAGAGATCGCGGCGCGTTCTAGAGGAATTCCGTCAAGGCTTCGCGGGACTGAACGCCCGAGAATTCGATGGCAACGCCTTCCTGGAAATGACGGACGATCTTGCCCTTCATGTTGCCGAGCCTGATCTGTGTGCCGATCGGCGGGCGGTTTTCGATATCGACGGCAGCACCCGACATCGAAAGGTCGATGATGCGGCAGGGATACTTCGCGCCGGTATCGAGCGTCAGCTCGGTCAGTGTCTTGCGCGGTGCAAGTCGGTCATGGCGACGGTCTTCCGGAAGGCCGAGTTCGTGCTTGTTGGCAATCCATGTCAATTGCGCCGCAAGCTTCTCGCGCTTGCGTTCAGTGGCATTGAGCTGGATGACGAAGGCGTTTTCGGCCAGCCGCGACACCGTGCCTTCGAGCCGACCGATGTGATCGATGTAGGCGATGATGCGTTCGCCGGCGCGTGGGCGGGCCGGCGACAACAAAAGCACGTCACCCGGTGACATGTCGACGGCGGTGCAGTCGTATTCGTCATGATTGGCAAGCATCAGTCGCCCGGTGAGATTCACCGAGACGCGCTGGAACGCGCCTTCCTGGTGCGGCTTCGGACCGGTATTTTGCGCTTGCTGGAACGAGAACATGATCACTCTGCATCGACGTATCTTGGCACGCGAAAGCATAGTGTGATCCGGTTAATAGAAGGTTCGCCCTGCGGTTGGTGCCGGCATCGATCTCGGCGGGGAGCAGCAACGTTATCCGTCGCGACGACCCTCGAAGACGCGCAAGTGTTGTACCTGGCGTATGCTCGGCTGAGAGGCATCGCGCTCAACCGGTTCCTTGAGGAAAGCTGCGGTTCGGTCGGGATCGAGTACCCTGAGGCCTGTGACGTCGAGGGCGGAAACGGGGGGGGCATTCAACCAGTACGGGCGCGATAGCGGTGAGAGCGAGCCAAGAATGCGATCGCTGTGACCTTCGTTGGACGCAAGAGGAAGGAGCAATGTCTCTGTCTCCAGCTCTCTTCCGTCTTCCGTTCGTGCTGTCGCCGACAGCACGACGGGGACGTGTTGTGCCATGACTCGCCTGCCGATCTGGAGTACTTTGCCAGCCTGACTTCCGAGCCAAAGCGTGGCGAACTGCCGGCCGCGAAAATCGTGATCGAAGAGGGCGCAAACATGCGTACCGGCTAGGCGGAATTTCATGCCGCCGAAATGATCCCGCTCGAGGATGAAGAGTTGGGGAAGGAGCGTTCGAATTGCCGACGGATCGATCTCGTTGCGACGTGGTAGCTCACGGTCGCCTCGGATGACGTTCCAGTACTGAAACAGCTGCATCGATGTCTTGTTGCGCATGATGTCGTTCATTCCACTTCTGCGGTCGCCTGTGCCGATCCGGCACAAGATCGACCGCTCATTCCTGTCGTGCTGATGACAGAGCGAAATTCGTGCCACGCGGAAATTAAGGTTAACAAACGGTTTCGATTGCCTCGGACGCACCGGGCTGGCACTTGAATGGACATCACTTCACGAAGGGTTGCCTTCGGCACAGAACTTGAGCTCGCGGTATTGGGGGCTCACCGACCGTTCAGTTTTTACTGGACGGTCTTTTTTTGTTTGCTTATGGCTGGGCGCGCTGTCCGGCTATGCGCAATTGCCCGACCGACGTGGTCGGATCGAAACGGATATGCGGACGGAAGAGAGCATCAGCCATGGAACGAGATCAGGCGGCAACGCCACCGGAGGCGGAACGGGAAGGCGCCGTCAATCGCACGCGCGAGCCAGCTTTCAATTTGCCGGCGGGGCTGACGTGCATTCTGCTGTTTCTCGTCGCCATTCACGCGTTGCGCACCTATGTTTTCTCGGAGAGTCTCGATCGGGAAATCATCCTGAACTTTGCCTTTCTTCCTGCACGCTATGACCATCCGTTTGCCGAGCAGGGCCTCGCCTGGCTTTGGAGCCCGGTGACCTACTCGTTCCTGCACGGAAGCTGGGAGCACTTGATCTTCAACATCTTCTGGATGGTTGCCTTCGGCGCGCCGGTGGTGCGGCGCATCGGTATGATGCGGCTTGCGGTTTTCTGGGTTCTTTCAGCTGCCGCCGCCGTAGCACTTCACACGGTTTTTCACTGGGGCGAAATGATCGTCGTCGTCGGCGCCTCGGGGGTGGTTTCGGGCTTCATGGGGGGCGCAGCGCGGTTCGTGTTCTCACCCAGCGGCCGCATCAGTCGCCAATTCGCCCATCTTAACCGCCGGCTTTCCGTCATGGAGGCACTGTCCAATCGTTCCGTCGTCGTTTTCAGCGGCATCTGGTTCCTGACGAATTTTCTCGTCGGATTTGGCATGTTCACGCCAGGCGGTGCCGGCAGCGTGGCATGGGAAGCGCATATCGGCGGTTTCCTCTTCGGCTTCCTCCTGTTCGCCCTGTTCGATCCGCGGGATTGATAGCGAACCGATCCTGTTGCGATCATTGTCAGAACGCTTGATTTCCCCGGAACGCTGGCGCACCATTTGAAACGGCCGTTTTCATTCAAGGGTGATGCGGTCCGTGAAGGCCGGGTGCCGGCAGGTGGATCGCGTCCCTGAGGAGCGGCGCGTCGAGCTTGCCAGTATCGGAAAGGGTATAGGTTCCATTGCCCGACTGTGCCGCACACGACAGGCCGGAACCTTCCTCGCCGACCCGGCGTTGTCGCAACGGGGAGAAGTGCGCATGTCAGTAAAAGCGATACTCAATGAAAAAGGCCGGAACGTCGTGACCGTCGGTCCTCGCATGACAGTTCAACAGGCTGCAGTCCTTCTACGTGACAATCATATCGGCGCGGTGATCATCATCGATGCGGATGATCAGATCGCCGGCATCCTGACCGAGCGCGATATCGTGGCCGCCATCGCCAAACACGGGGCAGCCTGTCTGGAGAAGCCGGTTTCGGCTGTCATGTGGCAGAACGTCTATTGCTGCACCGAGGATATGTCAGTCGATACGCTGATGGAGATGATGAGCAAGTTGCGGGCCCGTCATCTCCCGGTTGAAACGAACGGGCACCTGGCCGGCATCATTTCGATTGGCGACGTGATCAAGCATCACATTCGCGCCATGGAGCAAGAGGCCGAGCACATCAAGGCCTACATCGCCGGATAGTGGGCCGGATAGTGCAAAGGGGCGGTTCCTGCCGCCCTTTCGTCATCCGACTGCCGCACAGTCTCGAATTTTCGCGCCGAGCGCAGGTCGCGTCTCACAGCGCCGCGCGTCAAATATGATACGCAAAGGATGCTGTAATAATCCAGACTTGCTGCATAAATCCCTGAATCGACTCCTGTTTAAGGAGTTATGCAGCAAGCCTCCGCAAAACATGCTGCCGTTATCGCGATCCCTTGGGTCAAGGCGAAAGCTTGCCTTTTGCCCTTGCCGTCAGCGGACTAGGACTTCCTGCATTCGACGGATTTCGGCGAGCTTGGCTTTCGCTTCATGATAGCCGCGATCGATCGCTTCGCCGGCGCGGTGGAATTCCGACAGCCCGATATCGTTGAGTTTTGGATGCAGCGCGAGATCCGGCGGGTCGCCGGCAAGGCGTGCGCGCGAGATCCGATCCTGGATGATGTTGAAAGCCTGAACCATGACGCTGGTCATGCCCATGCGCGCGGAATGGTGCGTCGGCTCCTTGGCGGGCGGCGTATCGTGGGTCTCGGAACCGGCGTTGTGTTTGACGACGGCAGAGCGCCCATAGAGGTCGTAGTTGAGGTTCACGGCGACGACGAGCTGTTGTTCGTGCGCGCGGCAGACGGAAACGGGGACGGGATTGACGAGCGCGCCATCCATCAACATCCGGCCATTGGCCTTGATCGGCTCGAAGATCCCAGGGAGGGCGTAGGAGGCGCGGATCGCGGTGATCAGCGAGCCCTTTTCCAGCCAGACTTCATGGCCGCTATGCACTTCGGTCGCAACGGCAATGAACGGCCGGTCGAGGCCTTCGATGCTCAGGCCCTGCAGGTGTTCCTGCATGCGCTTGGTCAAGCGCAGCCCGCCGAACAGGCCGCCGCCGCCGATGGCGAAATCGAGCAAGCCGGCAATGCGTCGGACGGTGAGAGAGCGGGCGAAGGTTTCCAGTTCATCAAGCTTGCCGGCGAGATAACAGCC
Organism: Ensifer sp. M14; assembly: GCF_003355565.1. Lineage (NCBI taxonomy): Bacteria > Pseudomonadati > Pseudomonadota > Alphaproteobacteria > Hyphomicrobiales > Rhizobiaceae > Ensifer > Ensifer sp. M14. The sequence continues at coordinate 3,263,720 of NZ_QJNR01000004.1, read as the reverse complement.
GCCGACCAGCGCGCCGATCGAAGTTCCGGCGATCATGCCGACTTCGATGCCCTCTTCGTCAAGCGCCCGGAGCACGCCGATATGCGCCCATCCACGGGCGGCGCCGCCGCCAAGCGCGATGGCGATCTTTGGTGGCATTGGCGGCACGGCGGGTTCTGATGGTGTTGTCGAGAGTGATGACCCGTCCGGGTCGGTCAGGTCGGCAATCTGGCTGCTACGCGTAAAAGTCCAGTTCAACATCCGGCACCTCCAACACCGCCGAACACTTGGCAGCGCAACACGTCCTTCAGAATGCGCGAAGGGCGTTGTGGCGCTCCATGCATTGACTCAAACTTCCGAAGACCCGATTCGATCCTGGAACCACGCAATAATTTTGAGCGCGCTTGTCTGGAGGATACCCTGCCAAGCCGGCGCTGGTGCCGGCCTTGTCCTTATTCATCGCTGAAAGACTGGCACCGTTACTCAGATTACCATCGATCCTGTCGCCGCGTGCGGTGGGGTCGATAAACATTCGCTACAGTCTGCAATACTGCCCGGCTTGCGGCCGTTCCCGGCGAAACTGTATCCTTGCCAAAGGATTAGGCGCCCGCTGGGTTACCAAAATATAAACGCAGTATGCACCCGCCCCAAAAAGGTGCGCAATGCTTAATTTTTGTCATAGACCTCGGTCGGGTCGAAATGCCTGATATCGTCGGTGATCGTGACGGTTGCACGACCCTGCTCGACGCCGACCGTGCGATAGAAGCACGAGCGGCGGCCGGTGTGGCAGGTCGCATCGTGCCCGGCGACCGAAACCTTCAGCCAGATGGCGTCCTGGTCGCAATCGGTGCGGATTTCCTTCACCGTCTGCAGATTGCCGGAGCTTTCGCCCTTCTTCCACAGGCTCTTGCGCGAGCGGCTGTAATAGTGGGCGACACCGGTCTCGATCGTCAGCGCCAGCGCCTCGGCGTTCATGTGCGCGACCATGAGCAACTCACCGTCGCGCGCGTCGGTGACGACGGCGGTGATCAGCCCCTTTTCATCGAAGCGGGGCGTGAAGGCCGGACCATTTTCAAGTTCGGCCTTGTTGGAAGAAGGGGCGTCGAAGGTGAGCGTCATAGAAGGCTCCGTTGGTCGGAGCCTTATTTGAAGCCCCGCAGCATCGTCATGAAACGGGCCTGTTCGGCCGGTTCGGTCTGGAAGGTACCCGTAAATGTGGTGGTCAGCGTTGTCGAGCCTTGCTTCTGAACGCCGCGCATCGCCATGCACATATGTTCGGCTTCGATCATCACGGCAACGCCGCGGGGTGCCAGCGTTTCGTCGATCGACCTGGCGATCTGCGCCGTCATCGATTCCTGTGTCTGAAGCCGGCGGCCATAGATGTCGACGACGCGGGCGATCTTCGAAAGGCCAAGCACCCTGCCATTGGGCAAGTAGGCGACGTGCGCCTTGCCGATGATCGGCACCATATGGTGTTCGCAATGGGAATAGAACGGAATGTCCTTCACCAGCACCATATCGTCGTAGCCGGCAACCTCTTCGAAGGTCCGGCCGAGCACGTCTTCGGCTGCGAGATCATAGCCGCTGAAAAGCTCGCGATAGGACTTGGCGACGCGTGCAGGCGTATCGAGCAGGCCTTCGCGGCTCGGATCATCACCTGCCCAGCGCAACAGAACGCGCACGGCGTCCTCGGCTTCCTTTTGCGTCGGCCGGTCGCTCGCATTGTCGAGCACGGGGAAATTCTTCACTATGGCATCCATAATGGCCTCTTTGCGCAATACGGGGATTGCTTGACGTTTTATCTTTCGGACAACTCGCCACTGGCCATTCGCCTAACCCTGCAGGCTTGGGTTCCGTCGGCGGGCTCCGGGGCTTTCTGGTCCTTGCTTAGCAGTGCAGTGGACCTTCCGGCACGGTTTCCCAAACAACAGGCGACATTTGATCCTCTTGTGGAACTGTCGCCCCAACACGACATAGCATATAGTATGGTGCCATAGAGATGAAAGAGGCCGAGGGGACTGCGTCGTGCTTTTTTCCTGCCTACAGGAGAAAATCATGCGCCGATCACCCAAAACCGCGAAAAATCAGCCGGAACGCGTCACATGATGGATGACATTTACAACAATCGTATTCTTGACTTCGCCGGCAATATCCCACGCATCGGGATCCTCGAAAATGCCGATGCCGAAGCGGTCGCCCATTCGAAACTCTGCGGCTCGAAGGTGCGGATCTGGTTGAAGATGGACGGCGACGTGATCACGGATTTTGCTCACGACGTGAAGGCATGCGCGCTCGGTCAGGCATCGTCGTCGATCATGGCGCGCCATGTGATCGGCGCGCAGGCGAGCGAAATCCGCCAGGCTCGCGACGAAATGCTGGCGATGCTGAAGTCCGACGGCGAAGGCCCCACGGGCCGTTTCGAGGACATGCGCTTCCTGAAGCCTGTGAAGGATTACAAGGCCCGGCACGCTTCGACCATGCTGACCTTCGATGCTGTCGTCGATGCGATCGTCCAGATCGAGGCCAGGCGTCTGGCAACGGCCGTTTGAGCTATGTGCCGTGATCCGCATTGTGAACATTCGACAGCGGCAGGCCCCGTGTCCGCGTATAAGGGACGCAACTGGTCTGGCCCTTTTCGTAAGACGCCGGGGCGTCTCGTCGGCATGGCCCTCATTCGCGCTTATCAGCTGACCCTTTCGAGTTTCATCGGCAACGCCTGCCGGCATCTGCCGACCTGCTCGGAATATGGTTATGAAGCAATCGCGCGCCATGGTTTGTGGGCAGGCGGCTGGATGACGTTTTTCCGCGTGACGCGTTGCGGCCCGGGCGGCACACACGGTTTCGACCCGGTGCCGGAACGCCTGAAGGCCAGGCATCTCTGGTATGCGCCGTGGCGCTACTGGCAGCCGCGGCCGAAAGGTGAATGAGAGCGATAACAACCCATGGGGCGGAGGTGCATGGCTTCGGCTTTCAACCGTTTCTGCGCTGGCAGGCCTCTGCAATGAGATCGGGAGTTCGTTGAATTGAACAGCTACGTCGCGCTGCTTTACAGTATCGTGCTGAGCGAAGGGCGCCGGGTTGTCATGAAGGATCTCAGAGCCATGTCTGAGCGGCTCGGTTACCGGTCGCCGCGTACGCTGGTCGCCACCGGCAACCTGCTTTTCGACGCGGAAGAGGCTGCGGTCAACGATATGGAGGCTGGGCTCGAAACGGCCTTTACCGACACGTTCGGTCGCCATGTCGATATCATTGTTCGCCCGGGTTCCGATTGGTTGAAGCTCGCCGCGACCAATCCGTTTCACGCCGAAGGCGAAGAGGACGGCACTCGTGTTCATGTTCGCGTGATGCGCCAGCCGCTGTCCGGCACGATGCCTGCCGATTTCGAACGCTATTGCACGGCGGGCGAGCGCCTGGCGGTCGTCGATGGCGACCTCTGGGTTCATTTCACCGGCCAGGCAAGCGAATCGAAACTGCTCGGCGCCTTGACCAAAAAACGCCTTGGCGTCGGCACGTTCCGCAACTGGAACACGGTGAAGGGCCTCGCCGCGATGCTCGGCAGCTAGGCTCTCCTTGCCTTTACTCGGCCCCGAAAAACCTCTATCAGGCCTGCGTCAAATAGCCGGCTGAAGCCGGTCAGTCATACCACACCATACCACCCGCATTCGTTGGCGGGACTGGATAGGAGATCATGATGTCGAATCCCGTTTCCCTTACATTTCCTGATGGCTCCGTCCGCGAATACGCCCCGGGCACGACCGGGCGCGACGTCGCCGAGTCGATTTCGAAGTCGCTGGCCAAGAAGGCTGTCGCCATTGCGCTCGATGGCGAGCTGCGCGATCTGTCCGACACCATCGCCGATGGCCGCATCGAAATCGTCACCCGCGACGACAAGCGTTCGCTCGAGCTGATCCGTCACGATGCTGCGCACGTGATGGCCGAAGCCGTGCAGGAGCTTTGGCCCGGCACGCAGGTGACCATTGGCCCGGTGATCGACAACGGCTTCTACTACGACTTTGCCAAGAACGAACCCTTCACGCCCGACGACCTGCCGGTCATCGAGAAGCGCATGAAGGAGATCATCGCACGCAACAAGCCGTTCACCCGGGAAGTCTGGTCGCGCGACAAGGCCCGGCAGGTCTTCGCCGACAAGGGCGAGGCCTACAAGGTCGAGCTCGTCGACGCGATCCCGGAAGGCCAGGATCTCAAGATCTATTATCAGGGCGACTGGTTCGACCTCTGCCGCGGCCCGCATTTGGCCTCCACCGGCCAGATCGGCACGGCGTTCAAGCTGATGAAGGTTGCCGGGGCCTATTGGCGCGGCGACAGCAACAACCCGATGCTGACCCGTATCTACGGCACGGCCTGGCATACGCAGGAAGAGCTCGACCAGTACCTGCACATCCTGGCGGAAGCGGAAAAGCGCGACCACCGTCGCCTCGGCCGTGAGATGGATCTTTTCCATTTCCAGGAAGAAGGTCCTGGCGTCGTCTTCTGGCACGGCAAGGGCTGGCGTCTTTTCCAGACGCTGACCGCCTACATGCGTCGCCGCCTTGCCAACACCTACCAGGAAGTCAACGCGCCGCAGGTGCTCGACAAGTCGCTTTGGGAAACCTCCGGCCACTGGGGCTGGTACCGTGACAACATGTTCAAGGTGACCGTTGCCGGCGATGAGACCGACGACGAACGCGTCTTCGCGCTGAAGCCGATGAATTGCCCGGGTCATATCCAGATCTTCAAGCATGGTTTGAAGTCCTACCGCGAACTGCCGGTGCGGCTGGCCGAATTCGGCAATGTTCATCGTTACGAGCCGTCGGGTGCTCTGCACGGGCTGATGCGCGTGCGCGGCTTCACCCAGGACGATGCACACGTCTTCTGCACCGACGAGCAGATGGCGGCCGAGTGCCTTCGGATCAACGACCTGATCCTGTCGGTCTATGAGGACTTCGGCTTCAAGGAAGTCGTCGTCAAGCTGTCGACCCGTCCGGACAAGCGCGTCGGTTCCGATGAGCTCTGGGATCGCGCCGAAAGCGTGATGACCGACGTCCTGAAGACGATCGAGGCGCAGTCCGAAGGCCGCATCAAGACCGGCATCCTGCCGGGCGAGGGCGCCTTCTACGGTCCGAAGTTCGAATATACGCTGAAGGACGCGATCGGTCGCGAATGGCAGTGCGGCACGACGCAGGTCGACTTCAATCTGCCGGAACGCTTTGGCGCATTCTATATCGACAAGGATTCCGAAAAGCGCCAGCCGGTGATGATCCACCGGGCGATCTGCGGTTCGATGGAACGCTTCCTCGGCATCCTGATCGAGAACTTCGCCGGCCACATGCCGCTGTGGATTTCGCCGCTGCAGGTCGTCGTCGCGACGATTACGTCGGAAGCCGACGACTACGGTCGCGAGGTCGCCGAGCTTCTGCGTGACGCAGGGCTGACGGTCGAGACCGACTTCCGCAACGAGAAGATCAACTACAAGGTCCGCGAGCATTCGGTGACCAAGGTTCCGGTCATCGTCGTTTGCGGCAAACGCGAAGCGGAAGAGCGTTCGGTCAACATCCGCCGTCTCGGCTCGCAGGCGCAGACGGCGATGTCGCTCGACGAGGCGATTGCCTCGCTCTCGGCTGAGGCGACGGCGCCAGATCTCCAGCGCAAGGCTGAAAAGAAAGCCCGGGGTTAAGACCCCGGGAACTTCGCTCTGTCAGCAAACTGTCATATTAGCGGAATATCCGGATACTACAGCGCCTTGTAGCAGGCCACCCATCGGAGACTTCCGTGCAGTTCAAAGAGCTGTCCTACGCAAACGAAAATGACCGGCGCCTGAAGCGCTGGTTCATCCGCTCCATGGAGGGCTTGGCGGGTCGCAACCGATACGCCAAGCTTTACACCCGCTGGCGAACCGACATCGTCGGCAAGAGCGACCGCATCTTCGGCGAGATGCTGCAACTGATCGATGTGCGCCTGCGGCTTCAGGGCGAATGGCCGCCGCGGCATCTTCCGGACACGCCCCTGGTTATCGTCGCAAATCATCCCTTCGGTATCGGCGACGGCATCGCCGTTCTGGCGCTTGCCGAACAACTCGGCCGGCCGTTTCGGGTGTTGATCAACAACGAGCTGTTGAAGGTACCGGAGATGGCGCCCTATTCGCTGCCGGTTTCGTTCGAGGAAACGAAGGGAGCCTTGGCGCTGAACATGGCGACCCGCCATGAGGCCGTGCGGCTGCTGAAAGAGGGCGTGACGATCGTGATCTTTCCAGCCGGCGGCGTGGCGACAGCGCGCTCGGGCTGGGGCAGGGCCGAGGATCTGCCGTGGAAGATCTTTCCCGCCAAGCTTATACAGGCAGCGCGCGCCAGCGTCGTACCGATCTATTTCGAAGGGCAGAACGGCCGCATCTTCCATCTTGCCAGCAAGGTGTCGCTGACGTTGCGGATCTCACTGCTGATCCGCGAATTCCGAAGGTTGTCGGGCACGACGATCGCAGCCCGCATCGGGCACATCCTTACATGGGAAGAGCTTTGCACGTATGGCGACCGCAAGGCTCTGCTCGATCGGATTTACGAGGCGGTGTTCTCTATGGCGCCGCCGCGTCGTCGCTTTCTCAGGCGTGCCGGGTAACGTTGCGTCAGGCGTTTGCCTCAACGTCACCCTTGTGCCATTAGATCAATCCTGTGCTTCCGCGGCCGCTTCCGGGCTTGCGGCAGCACCGCCATTGGTCAACAACACTTCGATATCGGTGTTGACGCCGGCCTTCACCGTGAAATCGCGCTGGTAGATCTTGTTCTTGTTTCTGGCAACGGCCGTATAGTTGCCCTCGAGAAGAACGAGTGTCGGGAACGCGCCTTCCTCCTGGTCGACGATGTCGCCGGCCGAAGTGAGGATCGACCAGCCGGTGTCGGCGATGGCTTCCCCACCCGCTTCGGACACCAGCTTCAACGTCAGTTTTGCCGCCTTGTGCTGGATCGTCGCCTCGGTGAGTTTGCCGGCTTCCACCTGGATGTCAGCGGTGATCACCGCGTTTGTCGTGCCGTAGTTGGAACTGACATGGTATGTGCCGGCGCCCAGACGGATGACGGTGCTGGGTTTCACGTCGGCGGCGATCAGCGCCCGTTCGCCATCGCCCTGCGTTTCGGAGGAATAGATGGAGAAGCTGAGTTCGCCCGGAGGAATGCGCACATCGCTGCCGGAGACGGCATTCAGCGTCATGCCGCCGGCATCGAGCACCAGCACCTGCTTGTCGAGCGCGCCGTCTTCCGGGATGCGGATCTTGCGCGTGGCGGCGGCACGTCCGAATGCGACGTTGACGAAATACTCGCCTGGCACCAGGCTAAAGGCCGTTGATCCGCCTTCCGACGTTGCCAGCAGCGGCAGCTTGCCATCGCTTCCGGGGATGGGACTGAACACCCGCCAGGTCAGGCCCGCCTCGACCGGTTGGCCCTTGCCGGTCAGAAGCGCCTCGAGCTTGACGTCCTTCAGCGTGCCTTCCTGCGTGGGGTCGGTGGTCATCGGGCTGAAGCCGGTCAGCTTCGGCATCTTGCGCGTTCCGGAAATCGACGGAAAGCTCTCAAAAGCTTCGGTCGCATCCTGCGCCAGGACGCTGCCGGCGGCGATACTCGCGAGTGCGACCGCCAAACCGGTTCTGATGAAAATACGAGGGCAGGTGCGCATGAGAGCAGTTGACTTCCTGACTGGGTGACTCCACTTGAGACGCCGGTATGGCATTTTCGTGGCTGCCGGTCGGCGGCAAAGTAGTGGAATTCACCCAATATGAAAACCGAAATAAAGCTCGTTGATTATCTCGCGTCCCGGCGATCCATTCCCGCTTTTCAGATGGGCGAGCCAGGACCTGGCAAGGCCGAAGTCGAGGAAATGCTGACGCTCGCCTCGCGCGTGCCGGATCACGGCAAGCTCGCTCCATGGCGGTTCATCGTTTACCGCGGCGAGGAGAGGGCGCGCATCAGCGGCGAATTGAAGACAATGGCACTCGCCAAGAAACCTGATCTTTCGGAAGAGATGATCAAGGTGGAAGAGACGCGGTTGTCACGGGCGCCCGTGGTCGTCGCAGTCGTCAGCAAGGCGGCCCCGCATTTCAAAATCCCCGAATGGGAGCAGCAGATGTCGGCCGGTGCCGTCTGCCTCAACCTGTTGATGGCGGCCAATGCGCTGGGCTATGCCTCCAACTGGTTGACCGAATGGTATGCTTTCGACGAGAGGGCGTATCCGCTGCTCGGCGTCGAGCCGGGTGAGAAAGTCGCCGGCTTCATACACATCGGCACCGCCATGGTTCCGCCGACCGAGCGTCCGCGCCCGGAGCTGGCCGAGATCGTCACCTGGGTCGGAGAAGGCGCCTGATGTTTTACGACACGGCCGAAAACAGGCATGGCCTGCCGCACGATCCGTTCAAGGCCATCGTCTCGCCGCGGCCAATCGGCTGGATTGGCACCCGCGCTGCGGACGGGTCGCTGAATGTCGCGCCCTATTCCTTTTTCAATGCGATCAGCGACCGGCCAAAACTCGTGATGTTTTCATCGAGTGGCTACAAGGACTCCGTACGCAACATCGAAGCAACGGGCGAATTCACCGCAAGTTTCGCCAGCCGCAATCTGAGCGAGGCGGTCAACAAGACCTCTATTGCAGCCCCTCATGGCGACAGCGAGTTTGCGATCGCCGGATTGACCCCCGTTGACGGTACCCTGGTCAAGGCGCCATTTGTCGGCGAGGCCTATGCGGCGCTCGAATGCCGGATGACCGAGATGTTCCAGCCAAAGGGGCTTGATGGCGAGCCCTCGGACAATTACGTCGTCATTGGCCAGGTCGTCGGCATACACATTCGCGACGAGGCGATCCGCGACGGTCGTTTCGACATGGCGACGGTGCGCCCGCTCGCCCGCCTTGGCTACATGGATTACTGCGACGGCGGCGACGTGTTCCAGATGGTGCGGCCGACGCGCTGAACCGTCTTCGGTTCGGTGACGGGCTGTCAACGATGGCGTCAGACGTCGATTTTCAGCCATGCCGCTTGCTCCGGCGAGCGGCAGACCACGGACGAAAAGCCGTCGGCCCGGCTGGCAGCAAATGCCTGCCGGGCGGCAATCTCCGTCATGGCCGTCTGCGGCAGCACGTCGTAACAGGCAAGACCCGCTTCGCGGGCGCGAAGAACGGTGGCGGCGCGCCCGGCGGCAACCGGCGCGGCTGTGACCTGATCCTGCCGTACCGGCAGTGGTTTGCAGCCCGTTGCCGCCGCTAGCTTTTGGCCATCGAAAACAAGTCCTTCGAGACGTGGGGAGCTTTCGTGAAGGGAGCAGGGTGAAAGCACGCTTTCCGGGACCGCACCATATTCGGCAAGGATAGCAATCTGTTGCGGACGGGAACTGGTGCTTGCCTCCGCGACACGCAACATGACGTCGAGCCTCTGCACGTCCGCACGGCTCCTGCATTCGGAGAGCACGACACCGTCAACATCGTTGCGAAGCAGCGCGAAGAGTGTGTCCTCCGTCACGCGGTTGATCGGAGGGATCCGTGCGAAGATGCGACAGGCGCTTCTCGCGACGCCCGCTGGTCGAGCAAGCACGTCGCCGCCAAACCCGAACTCGACAATGAGGACATCAACGGTTCCGAGGACGGCGGACGTCGCAACAGGCGCGCCGACGCTCTGAAACAGCAGTGGCTTCATGGTTTTGAAGCGGTTAACGGACATGGTGAACCAATCTTAAACCTTTGCCGGCTAGGATTCCAACATCAGGTGGCTTTGGGTGTCTAGTGGGGCGTCGGTGATCATACAAGCATTTCTTCGCTGGGTGGAAACGGCGAGAACGGGCGATCGGGCTCGCGCTGCACGAGCCCTCGGCCGCGCTTACGTCGACGCGCAGATGAACGGCATCGATCGTCAGGCCGCCGAAATGGCCATGACCTTTCTGCTCGACGATCCCTCTCCAAAGGTGCGTTCCGCGTTGGCGGACGTGCTTGCAGCATCGTCCGATGTTCCGCGCGCCATCGTACTCGGCCTTGCCGAGGACCAGCCGGAAATCGCCTATACCGTCATCTCCCGCTCGCCCGTTTTGACGGACGAGGATCTTGTCGATCTTGCAGCTCGCGGCTCGGTCGAAACGCGGGCGCTGATTGCGGCGCGTACGTTCGTCTCGCGCTCGGTCTCAGCCGCCATCGCTGAAATCGGCGGCGAAGAAGAAATGCTGATCCTGCTGGAAAACGCGGGCGCCCAGTTGTCGCGCCGGTCGTTGAAGCGGATCGCCGACCGCCTCGGCCATTCCGCATCCGTCCGCGACCGTCTGCTCGATCGTGCTGATCTTCCAGGTGACGCGCGGCACGCGCTAGTCGAAGAGGTTGGGGCAGCCCTTGCCGCATTCGGCCTGGTCCAGATGGCGATAGGGACGTCACGGGTAGAGCGCATCACGCGCGAGGCCTGTGATGTCGCAGCGGTCGGCATGGCTGGTGCCCTGGCAGTGAACGAATTGCCGAACCTCGTCGCCCATCTGCGCGAAACCGGCCGTCTGACGCCGGCCTTCCTGCTGCACGCGCTTGTCACGGGCCGGGCGGAGTTTTTCTCGGCCGCGATCGTCGACCTCTCCGGCGTTGCAGAAAAGCGCGTTCGCTCGATCCTTTCAGGCGGCCGTATTCATTCGATCCGCGCGTTGTTCGAGAGCGCCGGTCTCGGGCGCGACGTCAGCGAAGCGTTTGCCGAAGCGGTCCTTCTTTGGCGCAAGGACGGCACGACGGGCACTGATGATTGCCGCGCCTCCGTCTGCACGGCGCTGCTTGCAAACCTGCGCGGCCAAGGCGCGTCTTCGCCGGCATGCAATGCAATGGCGGAAATTCTTGAGCGACTGGCCTTTGCCGAGCAGCGACAATCGGCTCGCGATTATGCTCAATTGGCCGCGCGCCAGGCGGCCTGACGTTACCTCACGGAAGCTGACGCTGACCGCGCGCCACGTTCGTCTTGGTCTCGACGACGACATATTCATTAATGTCGATTTCGTCTTGTTACATCAGTCGGTGAACCGGCGCGCCACCCACGAGTAACCGTCCTCGATATAATGAACTGGCCTGCTGACGAGGTTTTTCAGCTTCTCGCGGTCGGGGACGGCGCCGGAGAGAAATTCCAAAGCCCGTTTCGGCAGGCCCGCTTGCGTCTCGGTCGCCTGGGGCGATGGCGTCTCGGGCCGTGGAAGCGGAGCGGCCACCTCCTGCTGCGGTTCGTTGGTTGCAAGGCCGGGGCCGGAGCTCTCGCAGACGGCTACGACCACCGGATAGTTGGCGTTGGAGAAGCGCGGCAGCTGTTTCTGCGAATCGGTATCGCACTGCGCGATCGAGGGCCATGTCCCATCCACTGTCGAGATATATTGGCACTGGTTCACGTCGTGGTCACAGCCAAGAATGGTCATGACGATCAGGGCGGCTTTCATGGTCTGGCTGTGTCCATCTGGTGCATGGTTGTGCGTTTTTCCACGTCAACTTATGCCTGTGTGATTCTTCCGGAAATGGGGCGGTGGCTCGAATGCGCAGAAACAATTTGTTTCGTCGTGTCATTCGGATTGATGGGGCAGGTCCGCTTGTTGCGCAATTTGACGTATTGGCTCCCGATACGCACGACCGTAGTTTCTTCCGCGAACCGTATCAGAACTCAGAAACAGCCATGGATCGAAAATTGCCTGAAGTCACGATTGCTGAAGAACCGCCGCGCCAGCCGGAAATCCTGCGCCTCCTGGAGATGTCGGACGCCTATGCGGCGTCGCTCTATCCGGCCGAAAGCAATCATCTTGTCGATGTATCGACACTGGAGCAGCCGGCCGTATCCTTCTTCGTCGCGCGTTTCGATGGGGCTGTCGTCGGTTGCTGCGCGCTGGTCGAAGCCGGTGATGGCACGGCGGAGATCAAGCGCATGTTTGTCGATCCGCAAGCACGGGGGCTGAAAGTCGGAAAGCGTCTTTTGCAGACACTCGAGCGGCAGGCCAAGAGCCTCGGGCTTGATATGATCCGGCTTGAGACTGGCATTCACCAACCGGAAGCAATCGGGCTTTACAGAAGCGCCGGATATGTCGAGCGCCCGCCTTTCGGCAATTATCAGCCGGACCCGCTAAGTCTGTTCATGGAAAAGGCGCTGCATGCGCCTGCTGATCTCGACCGATAGGCCTTGTCGCTTCTGACGCCACATCGGGTGCCCGTCTGCCTGTAAGCAGATAGGCACCGCGACGGATCGGTCGATCAGATGTCGAGATTGTCGGCGAACACTGCCCGCTCCTGGATAAAGCGAAAGCGTGCGTCGGCCTTCGTACCCATCAGGCTGTCGACGGCTTCGCGCGTGCCTTCGAAATCGACGTCGTCGATCTGCACCTTCAGCAATGTGCGGAACTTCGGGTCCATCGTCGTTTCCTTGAGCTGCGCCGGCAGCATCTCGCCAAGACCCTTGAAGCGGCCCACTTCCACCTTGCCGCGGCCGTTGAATTCGGTGCGCATCAGTTCTTCGCGATGGGCATCGTCGCGTGCGTAAAGCGTCTTTGAGCCCTGGCTCAGGCGATAAAGCGGCGGCACGGCGAGATAGAGGTGGCCACCACGGATAAGCTCGGGCATCTCCTGGTAAAAGAAGGTGATCAGCAGCGAGGCGATGTGCGCGCCGTCGACGTCGGCGTCGGTCATGACGACGATGCGTTCGTAGCGCAGATCCTCTTCGCGGTATTTGCTGCGGGTGCCGCAGCCGAGCGCCTGGATCAGGTCGCCGATCTGCTGGTTGGCGCCCTGCTTTTCCCGGCCGGCGCTGGCGACGTTCAGGATCTTGCCGCGCAGCGGCAGGATAGCCTGGTTCGCGCGATTGCGCGCCTGCTTGGCCGAGCCGCCAGCCGAATCCCCTTCGACGATGAAAAGTTCGGCGCCTTCAGCGGTGTTCTGTGAGCAGTCGGCAAGCTTGCCGGGCAGGCGCAGCTTGCGTACGGCGGTCTTGCGGTTGACTTCCTTTTCCTTGCGGCGGCGGACGCGCTCGTCGGCACGCTCGATCACCCATTCGAGGAGCTTTGCAGCCTCCGCCGGGTTGTCGGCAAGATAATGGTCAAAGGGGTCGCGCAGGGCGTTTTCGACGATACGCTGCGCCTCTACGGTCGCCAGCTTGTCCTTCGTCTGGCCGACGAATTCCGGCTCGCGGATGAAGACCGAGAGCATGCCGGCGGCTGAAATCATCACGTCATCGGTGGTGATGATCGCGGCACGCTTGTTCTGCGTCAGTTCGGCGTAGTTCTTCAGACCCTTGGTGAGCGCGATGCGGAAGCCCGCCTCGTGCGTCCCGCCTTCGGGTGTGGGAATGGTGTTGCAATAGGAATGGACCTGCTGGTCGCCGCCATACCAGGTGACCGCCCATTCCAGTGAGCCATGGCCGTTCGACTTTTCGGACTTGCCGGCAAAGATCTCGCGGGTGACGGTGAATTCCTTGCCGAGCGTGGCGGCGAGATAGTCCTTCAGGCCGCCCGGGAAATGGAACACCGCTCGGTCCGGAATTTCGGAACCTTCAGGCAGCAGCGACGGATCGCACGACCAGCGGATCTCGACGCCACCGAACAGATAGGCCTTGGAGCGTGCCATGCGGAACAGCCGCGCCGGCTCGAAGCGGGCATGCGGCCCGAAGATCTGCGGATCGGGATGAAAGCGAACCCGCGTTCCGCGCCTATTGTGGACGTCACCCAGTTCTTCCAGCCCGCCCTGCGGTACGCCGCGCGAAAAGCGCTGACGATAAAGCTTGCGGTTTCTGGCGACCTCGACCTCCAGATCGTCCGAAAGCGCGTTCACCACGGAAACGCCGACGCCGTGCAGGCCGCCTGAGGTCTCGTACGCCTTGCCATCGAACTTGCCGCCCGCATGCAGCACCGTCATGACGACTTCTAGCGTCGACTTGCCCGGGAACTTGGGGTGGTTTTCGACCGGAATACCGCGGCCATTGTCGGTCACCGACAGATAGCCGTCAGCGTCGAGATAGACTTCGATGAAGTTGGCGTGACCAGCCACCGCTTCGTCCATCGAGTTGTCGATGACTTCTGCGAAGAGATGGTGCAGCGCCTTCTCGTCGGTGCCGCCGATGTACATGCCCGGACGCCGACGCACCGGCTCGAGCCCCTCCAGCACCTCGATTGCCGAAGCGTCATAGTCGCCGCTATCGCTGCCTTTGGGGGCAGGGCGCGGTTCTTCACGCGGAACCGGCGCTGCTCGCGCAACAGGCGCGGCGTCTGGCACCGCGGGCTTCGGTTGTTCGGGCATTGCGGAGAAGAGGTCGTTGCTGTCGTCCATGGGGCGTCTAGATCATTCCTGTCGTGCGGAGGTGGTCAAGGCCATAGCAAGACCGTGGTCTTGTCGCCATCCCCAGTCATTCGAATCACCCTAATTCTGCCAGACTCTTGCCGATTGTGCGAACAAAAGGAGAATGGCGGCGCCGAATGCCTGTAAAATAAAGCCTGAGCGTTGGCACTTGTCACCAACTGTTGCTTTGGTGCCGAGCCGATGGCAAGGCTTTGCGACGAACCAGGGAGCCCTTCGTTGTCCGTGTCCACAGCTCATTCTTGCTTTCGTCGGCTTAGCGCCATCGTGCTGTCCTTCGGGCTTGTTGCCGGGGCCGCTGCTCTCGCTGCGGCGCAGGTGTTGAAGCCATACAAGGATGATCTGTTTTCCTACGGCACAGTGCTTGAGCAGAGCGACAACGGCGACTACCGCGTCGTCGATTATCAGGAATTGCGCGACATCAACGGGCGTGACGAAATTCCGGAGCGGCGGGTCAAGCGCGCTTTCGTTTCTCTCGGCGTCAAGGGTGAGCAAGCCAACGAGACGCTCGACGTGGGCGGGCGCCGACTCGATGTGACACGCGTCGGCCCGGATCGCGGTGCGGCATTCAGCGTAATCTTCATCCACGGGCGAGGCGGCGACCGGCGCCTCGGCGCCAACGACTTTTCCTTCGGTGGCAACTTCAATCGCCTAAAGAACCTGGCTGTTGCCAATGGCGGCGTCTACTGTGCACCGAGCGTTCGGTCTTTCGATGCGGCTGGGGCAACTGATATTGCAGGCTTGGTCAAGCTTGCCGCCGAGCGCTCCGGCGGCCGGCCGGTCGTGCTGGCCTGCGCCTCCATGGGCAGCTTCATCTGCTGGGGTGTGGCACGGGACGCCGGCGCCGTTGCGGCCCTTGGCGGCATGATGATCATGGGCGGCGTCGCCGATCCCGATTTCACGAAGAGTGCCGCGTACAAGGCAAGGCTGCCGATGTTTTTCAGCCATGGCAGCAGGGATAGCGTCTATTCGGCCGAGAGCCAGAAAGCGCTCTACAGCACGTTGAAAGGGCAGGGTTATCCGGCCCGCTTCGTGCTTTTCGAGACCGGGTCGCATGGAACGCCGATCCGCATGACCGACTGGCGCGACGCCTTGAACTGGATCGGCAGCCGCTGAAGCGTACCGAACTACGCTCGGCATTTATTAACCAGACCGGCAATTTCCGGATGCAATCAGGCCGCTTGTTTTCACCTTTGAAAGTGATCGGCGCGATGATCTCCGGCAGATATTGCTGGGGTATATTTCATGAACGCGCACATCGAAACACGACAAATTCCGTTGTGTGTCGACCTGGATGGCACATTGCTGGCTGCCGACACGCTTTGGGAAGGCGCTGCGATCATCCTATTGCGCAATCCGCTGATGCTCTTCCCCATGCTCCTATGGCTGTGGCAGGGCAAGGCTCGCCTTAAACATGAAGTTGCTTCGCGCTCCGGCCGAAAGGCTGAGGACTGGCCCTACCGCCAGACGGTGCTGAATCGATTGGCTGCTGAGAAGGCCGGCGGGCGCGATATCGTGCTTGTCACCGGTGCCGCACCCGCTGTTGCCCTGGGGGTTGCTGCGCATGTCGGGCTCTTTTCTTCGATCATGCATTCATCCGAGGCACTCAATCTGACGAGCGGCCGCAAGCGTGACGCACTTGTCGACCGTTTCGGCAAGGGCGGTTTCGACTACATGGGCAATAGCCGTGACGACATCGCGGTGTTCGACGTCGCGCGTCGCGCGATCGTCGTTGCTCCCGATGCGGCGGCTGAGAAATGGCGTCGCAATCACGATGCAGAGAAGCTCGATACCGGCAAGGTGAGTGCCCTCGCTGCCTTGAAATCGATCCGCGTGCATCAATGGGCGAAGAACGTGCTCATCGGTGTGCCGATGATCCTCAATCATGAGGTCCTGCATCTCGATGCGCTGGTCAGCGTCATCGTTGCGTTCTTCGCCTTCAGCTTCCTTGCCTCTGCCGTTTACATCATCAACGATCTCTCCGATCTGGCCAATGACCGACGTCACGCGAAGAAGCGCAACCGACCACTCGCCAGCGGCCAGATGTCGGTGCCAACGGCTTTGGTCATGGTCGTTTGCCTGATCCTGGCTTCGGTTTCGCTAACCTCGCTCTTGCCGTGGAACTTCGC
Source organism: Ensifer sp. M14 (assembly GCF_003355565.1). Lineage (NCBI taxonomy): Bacteria > Pseudomonadati > Pseudomonadota > Alphaproteobacteria > Hyphomicrobiales > Rhizobiaceae > Ensifer > Ensifer sp. M14. Next base: position 3,247,311 of record NZ_QJNR01000004.1, on the reverse strand, counting down.
AGTCGTCCTCGCCTTCTATGCCTGCGCCACGACGGCCTACACGTTCGTGTTGAAGCGCAAGCTTCTGGTCGACGTGTTCACGCTTGCCGGCCTCTACACGACCCGGATCGTTGCCGGCGCGGCAGCGACCGGCACCGAGCTTTCCTTCTGGCTGGTATCCTTCGCGATCTTCTTCTTCTTGAGCCTCGCGCTGGTGAAGCGATACGTCGAGCTGCATGAATTCGAAGACAAGGACGGTGGCGCCGTTCCCGGGCGCGGCTATCTCGCGGTCGATTTCGAAATGGTCGGGCAGGCCGGTGTGGCCTCCGCCTTCACGTCGGCCCTGGTGCTTGCACTCTATGTGCACAGCAAGGAACTGCAGGAGATGTACACGACGCCGTGGGCGCTGTGGCCGCTTTGCCCGCTGGTGCTTTACATGCTGTTGCGGATCTGGATGCTAGCGCGCCGTGGCATGCTGCACGAGGATCCCGTCGTTTTCATCATGCGCGATTGGCGCAGCCAGCTGACCATGATGGTCGGGGCGTTACTTATCCTTTTCGGAGCTGTCGGGCCGCAATGAATACGCAAGATTACGACAGCTGGGGCCGGCTCGACCGTCGGCCGCGGCAGGGCATTTCGCCCGACGACTACGAAGATCGCATCGGTTCGATCGAGCCGGAGACCTTCCTGCCGTTCGGCAATGGTCGCAGCTATGGCGACAGCTGCCACAACGATCTGGGTACGCTGATCGACAATCGCCGACACGCGCGCATTCTCGCGTTCGACCCCGGCACCGGTATGATGACCTGCGAAGCGGGCGTTACCCTCGGCGATGTGTTGGCCCGCGCCATTCCCCACCGCTTCTTTCTTCCCGTCACGCCCGGCACGGCTTTTGTCACGATAGGCGGCGCGCTTGCCAACGATGTTCACGGCAAGAACCACCATGTGCGCGGGACCTTCGGCAATCATGTGTCCGGCATTACGCTGCTGCGCTCCACTGGCGAGCGCCTGACCTGCACGCCGCTTGATAACCCGGAGTTGTTTTCGGCGACGATCGGCGGAATGGGACTGACCGGCCTGATCCTGACCGTCAGCCTTCGTCTCACCAAAGTGCCGTCGCCGCATGTGCAGCAGCACGCCATTCGGTTCGGCAATCTCGACGAATACTTCGGCCTGGTGGATCGCGTCGATGAGGAACATGAATATTCCGTCGCCTGGATTGACCAGCTTGCAACCGGACGGCGCATGGGCCGTGGGGTCCTGCTCGCCGGGGATCATGCGGATGGCTCCTGCGAGTTTCCCGACATGCCGAAAGGCATGAAACTCTCGGTACCGTTCTCGCCACCATTCAACCTTCTCAATTTCGCGACGCTCAAGGCGTTCAACGAATATTACTTCCGCAAGGAGAAGCCGGGCGAGACAATTTCGACTGTGCCGTGGACGTCGTATTTCTATCCGCTCGACGCCATCGGCGCGTGGAACAGGCTTTACGGTCCAAAAGGACTGTATCAGCACCAGAGCGTCTACCCCGCCGAGAGCGCGCGTGAGATTACCGCGACGCTGATGGAGACGGCGCGCCGCGCCGGGCACGCGTCCTTCCTGACCGTCCTGAAGCGCTTCGGGGACGTCGCCTCGCGTGGCCTCATGTCGTTTCCGCGGCCCGGTTTTACTTTGACGCTAGACTTCGCCAATCAGGGTGAACGGACGGTAAAGCTGCTGGACCGCCTCGATGCGATCGTTGTCGAGGCCGGAGGCGCGATCAATCCCTACAAGGATGCGCGCATGAGTCCGCAAGTCTTTGAAAAATCTTTCACTTCTTGGCGGTCACTCGAGGCGTTGCGCGATCCGGCGTTGACGTCGAACTTCTGGCGCCGCACGGCGTTGGCTTTGCCAAAATGAGACTGCAGACAATTTTATTAAATTAAATGCGCGAACTTCACGGAATATGCGTCTCTTGCGTGTAGTTGTTTTCCCGGGACTGGGAGTAAAACTATGAAATATATTCCATTCATTCTCTTCACTGTGCTGACCAATGCGGCCGCACAGCTGATGCTGAAGCAGGGCATGATGTCGCTCGGGCCGATCTCGATGACAGCCGAGACGGCGATCGTCCGCCTGTTCCAGATCATTTTCAATCCATGGGTCTTCGCCGGTCTCGCGACCTTCGTCATCTCCATGGCATCGCATCTCTACGTGCTGTCGAAGGTGGAGCTTTCCTTCGCCTATCCGTTCCTGAGCCTGGCTTATGTCGCGGTGGCGTTCTTCGCCTATTTCCTCTTTCGCGAAGACCTTAATGCCTGGCGCATCGCCGGCATCGCATTCATTTGCGTCGGAACGGTCCTGATCGCCCAGTCGGGCATTTCATCCCATAGCGACGAAAAGCCGGCCGAAGCGGCTGGTGCAAGAACAGCAGATTTCGGGAGCAAGTCATGAAGCACATTATCTTTGGTGGCGATGGTTTCGTCGGCCGGCATCTGGCGCAGCGCCTCGTCCAGGACGGCGAAGAGGTCGTTGTCGCCGATATCGTCAAGTCCGATCTGCCGCACTACAGCCGCGCGCGCTTCGTCCATTGCGACGTTACGCAGATGAGCGATGTGCTGAAGGTCGGCATCGGCCCGGACGACATGGTCTACAACATGGCGGCCAAGATGCTGTCGCCGTTGCAGATCCGCTCGAAGCGTTGGGACTTCTTCTGGCCGGTCAACTACTACGGCGCCGAGAACATCATGAAGGCCATGGGCGTGGCGAATGCCTCGCGCCTCGTGCAGTTCACCACCGACATGATCTACGGCCACACGGTTCAGTCACCGCAGACCGAGGACCATCCGGCAAAGCCGCTTGGCGAATATGGAAAGTCGAAGTGGGCGACAGAACAACTGGCCGTGCAATGGCGCAAGCAGGGCATGAGTATCTCGATCTTCCGCCCGCGCCTGATTATCGGCCCCGGCCGTCTCGGCATTCTCGAAAAACTGTTCAAGCTGATCGACATGAACCTGCCGGTGCCGATGATCGGTTCTGGCAAGGTGCCGTACCAGTTCATCTCGGTGTTCGATTGCGCCGAAGCCGCAAGGCTTGCCTGGAAGGGCGGCGTGCCCAACGAGGCCTACAACCTCGGCTCGGACAGTCCGCCTTCCGTGCGGGAGCTTCTCGGCAACCTAATCAAGCATGCCGGTTCGAAGTCCTTCTTGCTGCCGACGCCTGCCTTCGCGGTGAAGCAGACGCTGGCGCTCTTCGACCTGATCAACAAGCCGATCATGGATCCGGAGCAGTACCTGATTGCCGACGAACTGTGCGTGCGCGAGACGGGCAAGCTGAAGCATCAGCTCGGCTGGCGGCCGGAGTTCAACGACGGCGATATGCTGGTTGCCGCCTATGACGAATATCGGGCCAAAAAGTCCGGTACCACGATGCAAAACGCCGCTGCCGTACCGGCCGAGTGAGGGGAATGACCATGCTGGATAGACCGAACCGAACAGCCGTCTCGGCACCGTCGCACGAAGGTGGCGTCGCAAGGCCAAACCTGCTCACGGTCGAGCAGGCGAAAGCCATGTCGATCGGCGACATCACCACCGCCTTCAAGGATCATCTCAACCCTGGCCAGTTGCATTTCATGAAGCTGCTCGGTTTTCACAAGGTGAAGATCGAAAGCGCCGAGGGCATGTATTACACCGACCAGAACGGCCGGAAAATCCTCGATTTCTTCGGTGGCTTCGGCTCGCTGGCCTTCGGCCACAACCACCCCCGCATCATCGAGGCGCGTCAGAAGTTCCAGGACGAGAAACGCCACGAAATTGCGATTGCCTTCATGTCGCAATATGCGGCGGCGCTTGCAAAGAACATTGCCGCCTGCTCGCCTGCTGATCTCGACATGGTGTTCCTCGGCTCGTCGGGCTCAGAGGCGATGGAGGCCGCCGTCAAGCTTGCCGAGCGCGCCGCCGGCCCGAAGCGCCCGAAGGTCGTCTATGCGGAAAACTCCTTCCACGGCAAGACCAAGGGTGTGCTTGCCATCACCGACGGTCAGCTCTACCGCGCCGATTTCAAGCTCGTTGACAACACGGTCCGTGTTCCCTTCGCCGATATCGCGGCCGTTGAGAAAGCCTTCCAGTCCGATCCGGAGATCGGCGTCATCGTGCTCGAGACGATCCAGGGCGGCGGCGGCATCATCCAGGCACCGGCCGAATACTGGCAGCAACTGCGCGCTCTGTGCGATCGCTATGGCGTCCTGTGGGTGGCTGACGAAGTGCAGTGCGGTTATGGCCGCTCGGGCCGCTTCTACGCTTTCGAACACTATGGCGTCGTGCCTGACGTTACCGCTCTCGCCAAGTCGCTCGGCGCTGGCAAGGCGGCGGTTGGCGCGATGATCGCGCGCCGCGAAGTCTACATGAAAGCCTATGGCACATCGAAGACGGCGATGATCCACGCCATGGCGACGTTTGGCGGCATGGGCGAAGCCTGCGTCACAGCGATCGAGGGCATCAACGTGCTCTACGACGATCGTCTTATCGATCGCGCCGGCGACAGCGGCGACTATCTGCTTGAGCGCCTGCAGGCGTTGAAGGAGAAGTATCCGAAGATCATCAAGGATGTGCGCGGCAAGGGCCTGATGGTTGGCCTGGAGTTCCAGGATTTCAGCCAGACATTGCCGATGGTACTGCGTCCCGTGGTTTCCGTGCTCGACGACAAGCTGAAGGGATCGCTTTCGGGCTTCATCGGCGCCTTGCTTCTGCGCGACTACGACGTGCTTGTCGCGTTCACCGAATACAATCGCAACGTCATCCGCCTTGAGCCGCCGCTGATCTGCGAACGGTCTCATGTCGACCAGTTCATTGCCGCGCTCGACGCGCTCCTGGGCCGTGGGATCGTGCGTATCGTCAAGGACTTTGTCGGCAGTCAGATCGGCAGCTGATAGCTTTCGCAATCGATTGAGAGGGGGCAGGGCGCTTAGTGCTTCTGCCCCTTTATGTTCATGTCGAATTCGACGACGTTGGAATAGATCGGTGTCCCGACGTCCATGCCGTAGGGCGAGCGAAAGATGCTGCCCCGGATCATGAACGAGATCGAGCGGCTGTTCCAGTCCGTCAGCTTTACCGAGAAACGTTCCTTCCGGGTTTTGCCGCGCGCGGTCAGCGTGCCTTCGACGGCGGCTGAGTCGGGGCCGGTCTGCGTGACGCTGGTCGAGCGGAAGGTGACGGTGCGGTATGTCGCGCTGTCGAAGACCGCGCTCGACTTCAGGAAGTCTTCGACGCGGCTTTCTCCTGTCTCGACACTTTCCGGATAGAGCGTGAACTCGACTGACGAGCGGCTGATATTGCTGCCGTCTATGCGGAAATTGCCGGAGAACTTGCCGAAGTCGCCGACGATGCCGCCGCCGCCGACTTGGGCGACGGAAAAATGGACGCGTGATGCCCCGGTGATACCGTAGTTGCCGGCAGCGTCCTGGAGTTGCGGAGCGCTGGCTCTGGCAGTATCTGGTCCGGATGCGCACGTGAGTACGATACAAAGTGCCAATGCTGCTGGCGATGGTTTCGATTTCTGCATGATCATGGGTTACTTCCTCTTGGCAACCAGGGGCGCGCCGCTGGCTTTCTCGATTTCGCCGCGACGCCGCTGCCGCAACGTCAACATGCGAGCCAGAACCTCATCTCGCCTGATGATGTGGTGGTAGAAAGCGGCCATGGCATGGACGAGGACGAGGGTGAGCATCACGTAGGCCAGGATCGCGTGCGTTGACGTCCAGACGGTCTCAGCCGCCTCTGATTTCGCCATCGGCAGATGCGGGATGACGAACCAGTCGAAATAGAAGCTCGGAATGTTCAGGGTCGAGGTCGACGCGACCGCCCAGCCAGCAAGGGGCACCGCCAAGGTGAGGACGATCAGCGCAACATGCATCGTTGCCGATGCGTGCCGTTCAAGCGGCGAAAGGCCCGCGGTCGCCTCTGGTTTCCGCTCGAAGAGATGCCAGACGGCCCGAAACGCGGCGAGAGCAAGCACGGTAAAGCCGAACGATTTGTGCCATTGGTAGAGTGAGAATTGCAACGCCGGATCCAGCGACAGTCTGCGCATGGCGAAGCCGAGCGCGATCAGGCCAAGGATCAAAGCGGCGATCATCCAATGGAGGACGATCGTCACCCAGCCGAATGTCGATCTGCTGTTTCGCAGCATGGCAAGCTCCCGCGACTTCAGACGAAGTCCAAGACTTCGCTCTGATCGCTCGGATGGGACCCACAGGCCCTCGCTTTTATTCGCCGACGATACCGTAAATCTGCGGGTCGTTTACGTTGATGCGCGCGAAAGACGCCTCATTTGCTTGTGAACAGGCTGCGGGCTGGCTGGTCTGGTCTCTGCAAAAATCCAACCTATCGCGGAACATCAATCATGACCGAGAATAACTCGACACACCAGTTGATCCCAATTGAAAACGTGGTGTTGGACCACGCAAACGCCGGCATCGCACTGGGGACAGAGCACCGGTTCGAGGAGTCGCTCGAACAGTGGCGGCTGGCCGCGCAACTGGCGGACGCAAATTTCGAGGGGGAAGATCTCTATTATTGGGTGAAGGGTGGTTATGGCGCGGCGCTTCACGACGTCGGTCGTCACCGCGACAGCATCGCCGTTTCGAAGCTTGTTCGCGCGTGGACGCTTTCACTGCGCCAGCCGCTCGCATCGATGACCATTGCGCGTTCTTACCTGGCACTCGGCGAGGCCGAGAATGCCTATCCCCATATCCAGGACGTCCATCGGTTGGTGGGTGACGAGGTGTTCGGCCTGTTCGACCGGCGATACGTGGCCGATATCCGCAGGGCGCTTGCGATAAAAGCGTAGGTCAGGATACCCCAGTCATTTCTTGAAGCGCGATGCCGAGATCGTCGGCAACGGCTTGCATCATCAGAGTGCGGGCCGTTGCCGGAGAAAGCAGTGGCACAGGAAGCACTGCCATGCTGGAAAGGCCTGTTGCGAGGCCGAGGATCCGCCAGGCGATCGATTCCGCGACCGTGCCTGTGCGGAACTCGCCGGCGGCAATGCCATCCTCGATGATTTCGCAGAGCAGGCGATGCCAGTCAGAAACGGTCCGGGCGTAAGCCTCCGCCAACGCAATGTCGGCCTGGGCTGCACGCCATGTCTCCGCCCAGAACCGCATCCCGTTCTCACGCGCATCGTCCGTATGGTCGCTGACGAAGAGCTTGAGCGCCGCAGTCGCTCTGAGCGTCGGGCGCATCTTCATGAATTCGGCCCGTGCCGCAGCCTCGTAATGTTGGAAGGCCGCGGATTTGAGTTCGCTTGCGGTCTTGAAGTGATGGTGGATGATACCGTTTGCCGCTCCCATTTCGGCGGCCACCCGCCGTGTCGTCATCCCGTCGAAGCCGTCCTTCAGCATGACGGCGACGGCCGCCGCAATGATCGCCTCACGCCGGGCGAGGCGGGTCATGTACACCATATTCAGTCTCCGGTTGTATCCGGTTGACATATCGCAAATTTGATCATATGTCCAATTTGAGCGATGGCTCAAATCGTTGGCGGACGATCTAAAACCGCGGCCGGCCTTTTTGGTCTGGTCTTCGTCTTTCATCCATTGATTTTCAGGGAACGCTCATGAGCGAACATGTATTGCCGTCCGATGCCGAAATTACCTTCCGCCGCATCTCTGCCCTTACCGTCTGCGACGTTTGCGAACTCAGCGAAACGCTGAGCGAAGAACAGCGCAACATGGTGGCCGACAACGGCACGTCGATTGCCGAAGCGCATTTCTCCGAGAATGCCTGGTTTCGCGCGATCTACGCCGAGGAGACGCTTGTCGGTTTTATCATGCTGCACCAGGGATCGGATTGGGACGATGGCATCGATTGCCCCGGCGTCTACCTTTGGCGCTTCATGATCGCCCGACCTTTTCAGGGAAAGGGCATCGGCAAGAAGGCGATTGACCTTGTCGTGCGCGATCTCAAGGCGCGCGGCATCCGTGAGCTTTACACCAGCTACGGCCTGGGCGAGGCAAGCCCGGAAGGTTTCTACAAGGGGCTGGGCTTTGTCCGAACAGGTGACAGCTACGGCGAAGAGCCGGAGGCCGTGCTGAAGTTTGCGGCCTGAACGGGACATCATTGGCGGCGCTCGACCCGGCGTCGCCTGGGCTATTTTACGAGAGAGACATGCAAAACGACCTACACGAGGCCAATCGGCTTTCATGGAACGCGGCAACCGCGGCACACAACAGCCACAAGGGTGATCAAGGTGCGTTCTTCTGCAACGGCGGCTCGACGCTCTATCCCGAAGAGATCGAATTGCTCGGCGACCTGGCCGGCCTCGATCTCTTGCATCTGCAATGCAACTCCGGCCAGGACAGTTTGAGCCTTGCCCGCCTGGGCGCCAAGGTCACGGGCGTCGACATTTCCGACGAAGCGATCGCTTTTGCCACACGGCTTTCGAGCGAAAGCGGGATTGCCGCGACCTTCGAGCGCGCCGACCTTTTCCACTGGTTCGAAGGCGCTCAAGCACGCGGCGCGGTGTTCGATCGCGTCTTTGCGTCCTATGGCACGATATGCTGGTTATCCGACCTCGGGTTGTGGGCTCGCGGTGTCGCTTCGCTGCTGAAGCCCGGCGGCCGGTTCGCCTTCATCGAGTTTCACCCGTTTGCGATGGTCTTCGATGAAACGTGGACGCCACGCTACGACTATGCACCGCGAGAGCCGATCTCAGAACCGGGCGTAGGCGATTATGTCGCGGCGTCAGGCGCAGGGTTGGCTCCGAACGGCTACGAACAGGGTGTTGTGGATTTTCGCAACCCGCACCCCTCGTTCGAGTTCAATTGGGGCATCGCCGACGTCGTCCAGGCGCTGATCGACGCCGGTCTAAAGGTCGAATGCCTGAGGGAGTATCCCTATGCCAACGGCTGGGTCGGCTTTGAAGGGATGCGTGATTCCGGCGGCGGACGGATGCTGCCACCCGAGACCATGCCTAGCATTCCGCTGATGTATGCGATTGCGGCGACAAAGCCCGAGGCGATGACACAGGCCCCGGCACTGAAGCGGCCCGAAACAATCATCCGCCCCTACCGCGCCGAGGATCGTGACAGGCTGGTTGCCATCTGGCTCTCCGCCTCGCGCATCGGACACCCATTCCTTGGCGAGGAGCGTCTGCTTGCTCAACTCGAGATGGTTCGCGACACCTACCTTCCGATGGCCGACAATTGGGTCGCCGAGATCGACGGCAGTCCGGTCGGGTTCATCGGCCTGATCGACAGATTTATCGGCGGACTGTTCGTGGTTCCAGAAATTCATGGCGCCGGCATCGGCCGCGGGCTGATCGAGCACGCGGCGAGGCGGCTCGGACATCTCGATGTCGGCGTCTATGCCGACAATGCCAGCGCCGTTGAATTCTATCGCCGTCGCGGTTTTGTCGAGACCAGCCGGCAAGAGACGGATGATGAAGGGTTGCCCTTTGCGGTGATCCACATGGCACGCGCTTCCTGAGCAACAAACGACCGGCAGGGCCACGCGCTTTGGCCCTGCCGGAATATTCCGCGGCGCATGCTTTCTTTTGCCGGTGGCATTTGCTAGGCCGCTTTCCGGAGAAAAAGTCCTGACCCGGAGGAAAATTCATGACGCCTGACATCCGCCCGCTCGTCGCCGGAAACTGGAAGATGAACGGAACGCGCGCCTCGCTCGATCAGATCAAGGCGATGGCCGAAGGGGTCAAGGGCGATCTGTCCGGCAAGGTCGAGACGCTGATCTGCCCGCCCGCGACGCTGCTCTATGTGGCGACCGCGCTTTGCGACGACAGCCCCCTGATGATCGGTGCCCAGGATTGCCACCAGAAGCAGTCCGGTGCGCACACCGGCGAAGTTTCGGCCGAGATGATTGCCGATTGCTTCGGCACCCATGTGATCGTCGGCCATTCCGAGCGCCGCACCGACCATGCCGAGCACGACGGCCTGGTGCGCGAAAAGACGGACGCGGCCCATGCGGCAGATCTGATTGCCATTGTCTGCATCGGCGAGACCGGTGACGAGCGCAAGGCGGGCAAGACGCTCGACGTGCTCAAGCGTCAGCTCGCCGAAAGCCTGCCCGATACGGCCACCGCGGAGAATACGGTCATTGCCTACGAACCGGTCTGGGCGATCGGTACCGGCCTGACGCCGACCGTCGGCGATGTCGAAGAGGCGCATGCCTTCATGCGCAAGGAACTGGTGTCGCGTTTCGGTGATGCCGGGGCCAAGATGCGCATTCTCTACGGTGGTTCGGTCAAGCCGTCCAACGCCCGCGAGTTGATGGGCGTTGCCAATGTCGATGGCGCGCTGATCGGCGGTGCAAGCTTGAAAGCCGAAGACTTTCTCGCCATCTACCGGGCATATGAAGATTTGACGGCCTGATTGTCCGGCACGCGCCGGGCAGGGGGTTGGAATAACGGACAGGTTGGTATAAAGAGGCGCGAAAATTGCGCCCGGGAATGCCCCGTGTCCGCGCGAGATTTGATTCGTTTGCCCAAAGGGCAGGACTGGAAGCTGATGCAGACCGTACTACTCGTCATCTATCTCATGGTCGTCGTTGCCCTGATCGGCGTCGTTCTCATTCAGCGTTCTGAAGGTGGTGGCCTCGGCATCGGCGGTGGCTCCGGCTTCATGTCCGCGCGCGGCACGGCCAATGCGCTGACCCGCACGACGGCGATCCTCGCCGCGCTTTTCTTCGTTTTGGCCCTGGCGATGGGCATCCTCGCCCGTTACGAGCCGCAGGCGACCGATATCCTTGACCGTATTCCGGGCACGAGCTCCGGTGGCGGCGTGCTCGATTCGCTCGGCGGCGGCAACACGCAGGCTCCGGCCGGTGGTGCAACCCAGCAGCCGGCGACCGGTAACGGCGCCACGGCACCGGCTCCCGCCACCACAGGCGAAGCTCCGGCCGGCGGTGCAACGACAACGCAGACACCCGCAGGCGGAGCCAACAGCAATACGGGATCGCAAGTTCCCAGCGGCCAATAAGGTCGCAATTTAGAAGAACCCACCGGCGGATGGCACCATCCGCCGGTTTTGTTTTGTGTGAAATCTGATTCCCTTCGAAGACGGAAAAATTCGGATAGACGAATTTTTCTGTGGCGGAATCGTTTGTTAAAAGGTAACCGGTGACTCCCATGGCGCGATATGTATTCATCACTGGCGGCGTGGTTTCCTCCCTCGGAAAAGGCATAGCTGCGGCCGCTCTTGGAGCGTTGCTGCAGGCACGTGGCTACCGGGTGAGACTGCGCAAGCTCGACCCCTACCTCAACGTCGATCCGGGCACCATGAGCCCGACCCAGCACGGCGAGGTGTTCGTCACCGACGACGGCGCCGAGACCGATCTGGATCTCGGCCACTATGAACGCTTCACGGGGCGTTCGGCGACGAAGACCGACAACATCACCACTGGCCGGATCTACAAGAACATCATCGACAAGGAACGTCGCGGCGACTATCTCGGCGCAACCGTTCAGGTGATCCCGCACGTTACCAACGAGATCAAGAATTTCGTTACCGAAGGCAACGACGATTATGATTTCGTGCTGTGCGAGATCGGCGGTACCGTCGGCGACATCGAAGCGATGCCGTTCATGGAAGCGATCCGCCAGCTCGGCAACGACCTGCCGCGGGGCACTGCCGTCTATGTTCACCTGACGCTGATGCCCTATATTCCGGCGGCGGGCGAACTGAAGACCAAGCCGACGCAGCATTCGGTCAAGGAACTGCAGGCACTGGGTATTCACCCCGACATCCTGCTGGTTCGTGCCGATCGCGAGATCCCCGAAGCCGAGCGTCGCAAGCTTTCACTGTTCTGCAACGTCCGCCAGTCGGCGGTCATCCAGGCACTCGACGTCGCCTCGATCTACGACGTGCCGATCGCCTACCACAAGGAAGGCCTCGACAACGAAGTGCTGGCCGCCTTCGGCATCGAGCCGGCACCGAAGCCGCGCATGGAAGCGTGGGAAGAGGTTGCCGATCGTATCCGTACGCCGGAAGGCGAAGTCACGATCGCGATCGTCGGCAAGTACACCGGCCTGAAAGATGCCTATAAATCGCTGACCGAAGCGCTCTATCACGGTGGCATCGCCAACCGCGTCAAGGTCAAGCTCGAATGGATCGAGTCGGAAGTCTTCGAAAAAGAAGATCCAGCGCCGTATCTTGAAAAGGTGCACGGCATCCTGGTTCCCGGCGGCTTCGGCGAGCGTGGCTCCGAGGGCAAGATCAACGCGGCGCGCTTCGCCCGCGAGCGCAAGGTGCCGTATTTCGGCATCTGCTTCGGCATGCAGATGGCCGTCGTCGAAGCGGCGCGCAATCTCGCCGGCATCGACAAGGCGTCCTCGACCGAGTTTGGTCCGACCAAGGAGCCGGTCGTCGGCCTGATGACCGAATGGGTGAAGGGCAACGAGCTGCAGAAGCGCACTGCTTCCGGCGATCTTGGCGGCACCATGCGCCTTGGCGCCTATCGCGCGTCGCTGAAGGGCGGCACGAAGATTGCCGACATCTACGGTACGACCGACATCTCGGAGCGTCATCGCCACCGTTACGAGGTCAACGTCGACTACAAGCCGCAGCTCGAATCCTGTGGCCTGGTCTTCTCCGGCATGTCGCCTGATGGCATCCTGCCTGAGACCGTCGAGTACCCTGATCACCCGTGGTTCATCGGCGTGCAGTACCATCCGGAGCTGAAATCACGTCCGCTTGATCCGCACCCCCTGTTCGCGAGCTTCGTCGAAGCAGCATTGGAACAGTCGCGTCTCGTTTGAACCGTCAGCGCGGTTGTAAGAATTGCGGCCGGTCCCTTGTGACCGGCCGTTTTCGTTTCTGTGCTCTGTGACAGCGATCTGCGGCGCGAGATCGGTAGCTGTGTGCCGCAGGCGCTTTTTGTGGTTCTGGAAGGGGGCGGTCACTTCTCACCGATCGAGACGACAAGGGTGGTTGCGACCGCGATCGCGACTTCCTTGCTGTGCTCGACCCTTAAGGTCGGGTGCTGATGAGGCAGTCGTCACCGACGTGACGGCCGTCCTTGCCGGCGTGAGAAGAGATAGCTGTACAGACTGCCGACGACGATTGGCAGCACGAAAGCGGTGATCGTTACCACCGCAAGCAGCGGGCCGGCGTCGAGTGTCAATGCCGCCAGCACCGGAAGGATGCCGGATATCATCATGAGCTTACCGGTCAGGCGATGCGTTGCTGTCCAATTGGCTGCATCGGCGAGCGTCCACGGCAGGCGGAGGCCGGCAAAGCCGTTCCGTTGCGACTTCGGCATCACATTGTCGATGAAGATGGAAAGAAGACCCATGGCGAACGCGATGACCCGGACCATCGACACGTCGACCCCAATGCCGACGAGCACGGTAACGGTTTGGATTGCCATAAAGAGTGCAAGGATGCCGGTCGAAGCGGCGGCGGCCACATGGCGGCCTGCCTGTCGCGCGGGTGCGAAGCGGTCGGCGAAAGCCATCAACGCCAGAACGACCGTTGCACCGATGGGCGCCATCAACAGCGCCCGGTCGCGCGGCAAGAACCCATCCGGCTTGCCGTCTATGCCCCAATGGATCGGAAGCTCGATGCCGGGCGGGATCATGATGTAGCCGGAAAGCGTCGTAGCTACCAGCGCGGCCGCCAACGGCAACACCAGGGGAGAACGCAGCACAGATGTCATGGCGTTTGATCCTTCTTGCCTAAAAGTCCGCTCAAGGCTTCTTCCAGGATGGACATGTTGAGGTGATAGATGAGGCTCGTGCCCCGGCGTTCCATCGCGACCAGTTCGGCATCGCGCAGCTTGTTGAAGTGCACTGAAAGCGTCGGCTTGGTCAGATCGAAATGGCCGGCGAGTTCACCGGCACTCATCGGGCCGCTTTTCAGCAGCGTCAGAATTTGTCGCCGCACCGGGTGCGAAAGCGCTTCGAAGACGGTGTTGATCCGCATGGCCATATTCCGTTGTCGCCAATATTTAGAGATTCATCTAATTAGAGTCAACGCGAACAATTGCCGCTCTGAACAGCAAAACACCCGGCGTGAAACGCGCCGGGTGCGTTGAGATCCCATCTGATGACGTAGGGAGGGCTATCGCTGATCGGCGCCTGCGAGCTTGCGCCATTGCGGCACGCGCCAGATGGTGACGAAGCGCAGCAGCCATTCCAGCGGACCATAGGCGAAGCGCTGCATCCACCAACGGCTGAGAACAAGCTGGGCGGCGTAGATGATGAGGGCTATCGATACGGTTTCGAGCGCCGACACACGCCCGACCAGGCCGAGGCCATAGCCATGGAAGATCAGCGCGCAGACGAGCGACTGCAGCAGGTAGTTGGAAAGCGCGGTGCGACCGGCCGGCGCCAGCCGATCGCGCAGCCATTGGCCACCGGGGCTATCAAGGAACAGCACCATGGCGCCGACATAGGCTCCCGTCAGCAACGGCCCGGTCAAGAGGCCGATAGCGAGCCCGATAATCGCCAGCGGCGTTTCGCTCATCTCGACGCTGGTATAGGCATAGACGACGGCACCGGGCAGGCCGACGAAGAAGCCGAGGCGAACGAGCCGCCGGAGCATGGCGCGGTTCTCCTGCGGGTGAGACAGGATTTGCCGACGTCCGGCAATCAGGCCGATGAGGAACATGGCAAGCGCCGACGGCGCCTGCAGCAGGCCGAGGATCACCCAGACCGACTGCAGTTCAATCAGGTGTTGGCCGATGATGGATTGCCAATTGCCCCTGAAGGCCGCTTCGGTCGCCGCGGCTCCGGCGATGATGGCATCCCGATCGACAGGGAGAGGTTCCAGCGTTGCGACGACGCCGAGCGCGAACCAAGCGAGAGCCGTTCCCACGACCAGAAAACGAGCGAACCGCCAGAGGCTGGCATCGCTTCGCGTGCGCAGCATCATCAGCGCGATGCCGAGAACGGCATATGTCGTCAGGATGTCGCCGTGAAACAGCAACACCGCATGCGCCAGCCCAATCAGCCAGAGCCCCGTTTGGCGCCGCAAGAGGCGGGGCACAAAGGCGTCGCCGGCTTTTTCGGCGGAGCGCATCTGCAGCGTGAAGCTGTAGCCGAAGAGGAAGGAGAAAAGCAGGTAGAACTTCATCTCGAAGAACAGCGCGACGACAAGGTGCACGGCGCGGTCTAGGCCGCTATCGTACGATGGATCCGGCAACTCCAGGCCGTAAAACCCCGAAGCGAAGGCCATGGCGTTGACGAGCAGGATGCCGAGCAACGCGAAGCCGCGCAGCGCATCGACCCCGTCTATGCGGTCTTGGGTGGTCATGATTATCTCCGTAACGGCAGGCGCGATAAGCCCCGGCCGGATCCATCTGATTCAAAACGATTATCGGAGAACGCACAGGGCGGTGAACGGCCGAGACGGCCGCTTCATCCATTCCTGTCGGCAGTGCGCCGCGGCAGCCGTTCAAAGGTAATCAAGTCGTATCATTTAATAATTAGAGTAATCGATCTAATAATTAACAGCGACGACGTCAAGCCTCTCGCGGGGTCGATACCGGCGACGGTAGTCAAAGGATCAGTTTTGGCGATTGCAGTCCGCTTGATGCCCTACTTTCCTGCGGCGTTGGCCCTCAGCCATGAGGTCTGGCGCCGGGCGCGACGCAGTGCCGTAAAGGCGGCCCCGACTGAGACGGCGATAAGGGCGGCGAGCAACATTTCGCCATCGCCGAGCCACAGCCCTTCAAAAGCGGAAATGACGGCCGCGAGCGTGATCGCGGCCATGCGATGCTGTTTTGCCATCGGGCCGGAGAAGTCACTTGGTGCGCCGTTGGCGCGTCCGAGCTCGCGGACATAGGCGGTAAGCACGGCGAACGCACCTGCGGCAAAGCCGAGCGCGGGCAGGCCGATGCCGTAGCCGGCGCCGACGAGAATGAAGAGGTCGGCCACCCGATCGGGAAATTCGTTCCAGAAGGGACCATCCGGTGCACCCTTGTCGCCCTCGACGGCAACCATGCCGTCAAAGAGATTGCAGAGCAGGCGCAACTGGCAGAACAGGGCGGCTGCGATGAAAAGCATAGAGCGAAGTCCGTCCTGGGTCTCGCTCGTCAGCCAGAAGGCAAGGCCTGCAAGTGCCGCGGCCGCCATGCTCGCCTGCGATATCTGGTTGGGCGTGATCGCCATCGCGGCGAGCCGTCGGGCGATCGTCTGCGCCCAGCGGGTGTTGCGGCTTGCCAAAGGTCTGCGATCGCCGGTGTTTTCCATGGTTCAAGCTTTCCTGCGGCTGATCGAATAATTGTAAAGCACGGCGTAGCTGGTGGAGACCATGAGCGGCAGGGCAATGGTCCTAAGGATTTCCGGCGTTCCGGTTGCCGCGTGGACTGTCACGAGAATGGTCGTCGAGGCAAGGCAGGCGATAAGCGGCGGCATCCAAAGCCGAGCGGTCCCGTGGAACCGAAGAGACAGCGCGTCGATCGTCGATTTCAGGCACAGCGTCAGCGCGGCTGAGAGCGCACCCTGCACCAGGCCGGCGACGAGTGGCCGCGGCATCGGGTGAAGCCTGTTGGCAAACAGCGCCCATCCGCCCATGGCCAGAAAAGCAAAAAGCACGTGGACGATGCTGCTGCGGGCAAGGGCGCGCAGGTGGCTGCTCATGTCAGCGACCACCAGTAACGCGTCAGATGGAAGAAGATCGGCGCCGAAAACACGACCGAATCCAGACGGTCGATCAGGCCGCCATGCCCTTCGATCAGATGGCCCCAGTCCTTGACCCCGCGGTCCCGCTTGATCGCCGACATCACCAGTCCGCCGAAGAAGCCCATCAATGTGATGATGAGCGACATCACCCCTGCCTGAAGCGGTGTGAACGGCGTGATCCACCACAGCGAGGCGCCGAGCAGCGTGGCGCTGGCAACCCCGCCGACGAAACCCTCCACTGTCTTCGATGGCGAGAGTTTCGGGGCGATCTTGGTGCGCCCGAAAAGCTTGCCCCAGACATATTGCAGCACGTCGCTCGATTGCACGACGATCACCAGGAAGGCGATCAGGAGCACGTTGCGCCCCTCGTAACCGGGGATCTGCAGCGTCAAAAGCGCCGGCACGTGAGAGGCGCAAAACACGCAGATCATCAGTGCCCATTGAACTTCCGAAATCCTCAGCAGGAAGTTCTGCGTGTCGCCTCGCAACACCGCAATGATCGGCATCAGCAGGAAGGCATAGACGGGAATGAAGATCGCATAGATGCCGTATTCTTCCGCCCACAGCAGATAGTAGTTGATCGGTAGCGCCAGGAAGAAGGCGGCAGCGATCGCCCAATGATCGGCGCGTCTCGTGTTGATCAGCGTGATGAATTCGCGCAGCGCTGCAAACGAACAGAAGGCGAAGAGCAGAAGCACCCCGACGCGTCCGGCGATGAAAGCGATGGCGATGAGGAAGACCATTGCCCACCAGGCCTTGATGCGGGCGTTGAGGTTCTCGATCGCGCCATTCGAACCGTCGGGCGAGAGCTTGCGCTGCAACACATAACCGACAGACGAGGCGAACAGCAGGATGCCGCCGACGCCGAGCAGCAGGGTGACCATGTCGGAAGTCGTCGTGCTCATGCGTCATTGTCCGTCTGGGTCGGGGCGAGGGACAGCAGTGCGCCTTGTGCCCTGGCGATGAAGTCTTCCTTGCTCTCGTCCGGCTCGACTTTGAGCGGTTCACCGAAGTTGATCGTGCAGATCAGCGGGATCGGAACGAACTCGCCTTTTGGCATCACGCGGTTGAGATTGTTGATCCACACCGGGACCAGCGCCACGTCCGGGCGCTTGCGCGCGAGGTGATAGAGCCCGCTCTTGAACGGCAGCAGCCTGGCCTCGGTCTGGTTGCGCGTGCCTTCGGGAAAGACGATCAGCGACGCGCCTTCGTCGAGCGCGGCCGCCATCTGCTCGACCGGGTCGCTGGTGCGCGCTGCCGGGTCGCGCTCGATCAGAACGGCATTGAAGACGTCGCGGCCTATGAAGGACGTCAACTTTGACTTCAGCCAGTATTCGGCGCTGGCGACAGGACGGGCGCGTTGACGCAGCCAAGGCGGCAGCACGGCCCAGATCAGGATGAAATCGCCATGGCTGGAGTGATTGGCGAAATAGACGCTCTGTCTCGGCGGCAGGCCGGTTTCATGCCAGAGTGCGCGGGCCGCGGTCAGCGCACGTGCAAACATCATGATGGCGACTGAAGCGAGCTTGGCAAGAAAATCGCGAATCATGCCGCTTCGATCCCGCCTGCAAGAGATGCCGTTGTTGAGGGGCGCTTCGCCCCTCGTGCCCGGATGCGTCCCACGCCCTGCGATGCATTGATCAAATGTTGCCCCTCAAACTGCCAGGCCTGCCATAACCTCAGGCTGCATTTTCCGACTTTACGCGATTGCGTCCGCTTCACAAGCGGCCCAAGTCGCTGGTGGGATGATGACGTATGAGCGCTGCGAATTCTTCGATCTCCGCAAGCTTTTAGCCGACGTGCAGGAAACGACGTGACGTCTCACCGCAGTCCTTGACGGAAGAGCTGCTCCTTTCCACCGTTGACCGCTTGCAACTCAGGCGCTAATTTCCGAGGCTCAACAAGAGGAGCGTCGTCCAATGCGCCAGTAATGCCCGGTGAAAACCGAATTCGCCTCAACTTCGCTCGCGAAGGGGATGGACGATGGCATTGCTCGATCCGCAATCAACGGACAGACGCAGAGGCATATTTGCCTGCAATTTCTATTCCCCGTGAGCGGTCATGTTTGGACATGTTTCCAAGGACCGATTATGCAAGACACATCGACCAAGCTCGATATCATCAATCACAACCGCCAGGCCTGGGACCGCCAGGCAAGCGAGCAACGCGAATGGTCAAGACCGGTGACGCCGGAACTGATCGCTGCCGCCCGGAACGGGCAATGGCAAGCGCGGCTGACGCCCAGTGACCTCCCGAAAGGCTGGCTGCCCGCTATCAGGGGCCTGAAGATCCTGTGCCTGGCATCGGCCGGCGGTCAGCAGGCGCCAATTCTGGCGGCGGCCGGTGCCGATGTCACCGTCTTCGATATTTCGGAACGCCAACTCGATCAGGACCGGTTGGTGGCGGAGCGCGAAGGCCTGACGTTGAGCGCCGTTCGGGGCGACATGCGCGACCTCTCGGTTTTTGCCGATGGCGCCTTCGATATCGTCTTCCACCCGATATCGAACCTCTATGTACCCGATATCCAGCCGGTCTGGCGCGAATGCCATCGGGTGCTGAAGATGGGGGGTCGGCTGCTGGCAAGCTTTTACAATCCGGTCGTCTTTGTCGGCGACCGCGACCCGAGCTATGCCGAGCAGGGGCTCGTCCGACCGGCCTACGCGCTTCCCTTTGTCGAGGCCGAGCATCTCGCGCCCGACCTGGTGCGATCAAAGATCGAACGGGGCGAGGCACTCGTGTTCGGGCACAGCTTGGCTGAGCAGATCGATGGCCAGCTCCGGGCCGGTTTCGTGCTGGCTGGCTTCCACGAGGATCGGCAACGGGTGCCGCGCTTCCTGATCGACAGGTTCATGCCGACCTTTATCGCCACCTGCGCCATCAAGAGCGATCTTGGCCTTTAGTGCGCGTGGGCCGATAATGTTGGTCGGGTCTTAAACGCGGATCGAACGAGAACGACCGCAGCGCCCGACGCGACGCTGCGGTTCCAGGCCGTGCTGGTGGCGTCACGTTACGTCGTGTTACTGTTACGTACTCGCCAAATCATCGGATTCGTACTTTTCTGTTCTCCAGCCAAACCGGAAAGGGTCAATGCATATGCGCTCCATAGCTTTGTTGTTTGTGCCGCTGACGCTCGTCCTGCTGGGGCTGTCGGGCTGTGCCACGACGTCCTCGAGCAATACGACCTACGCGCACCCGCAAACATCCGCCCCCGGACTCGGGGCCTCGAATACGGGCAACGCCACGGCGGCTCCGGGCTACTATTGACGCCCAGGCCGTTCGGTACCTGCTGGCAACAGTAGATCTGCGGCGGGCGAGGCCCGGCGCGCACGGATGCTGCTTGCCGTAGATGTTTGCGGCCAGGCGGCCAATCGGCGCCATGGTCGGCAGCCGGCTTGCATTCGCCGGGCAAAAGTTGCAAACAGCGGCAAACCATCAGGGAAACCGCCATGAGCCTCTCCAAGCGCACCACCCGACCGCTCGATCATCTCGTGCTGCCGGTGGACGCACTTGAACAGGCGCGGCGCCGGCTCCATGATCTCGGCTTCACCGTGGCCGAGGATGCACGCCATCCCTTCGGCACAGAAAACGCCTGCGTCTTCTTCTCCGACAGCACCTATCTTGAGCCTCTGGCCGTGGCTTCGCGCGAAGAATGTGAAGCGGCAGCCCTGGACGGCAACGCCTTCGTCGCCCGCGACCAGGCATTCCGTTTCCGTCAGGGACCGCAGGGGCTGTCGGCGATCGTGCTCGGCACCGAGGACGCAGCCTCCGATCACATGCGCTTTCGCGCCCATGGCATCTCGGGCGGCGACATGCTGGAGTTCTCGCGGCCGATGCGACTGCCGGATGGCCGGGAAGGGCTCGGTTCCTTCCGCCTCGCCTTTGCCGCCGACCTGCGTTCGCCGGATTTCTTCCTGTTCAGCTGTCAGCGCGTGCGTGCGCTTCCAAGTGATCGCGGCGCGCTCGAGCGGCACGAAAACGGTGTACTCGGCATTTCCGAGGTCGTGCTTTCGGAGACGAACCCGACAGATTTCCAGTACCTCCTGCAAGAAGCGGTCGATGAGCGCGAAGTCGAAGCGCATTCCTTCGGCATGGACATCGAGACGACGAACGCCAAGATCTCGGTGCTGAGTGCCGCCGGCATGGAGGCCTTCTTCGGCCGTTCGGTTCGCAGCGCCGAGCGCGGCCTTCGCGGCCGGGCCGTGATCTTCCGTGTCGCGGACCTCGAAGTGACGCGCGCGCATTTTGCGCGCAACGATATCGAATTTTCAGAAATGGGCGGACGCCTCATTGTTCCCGAAATGCCGGGGCAAGGGGTGATCTTCGCGTTTGGAGCTTGATGATGGAAACGAATGCCAGAGTAGTTGTCGGTGAGGGTGCAAAGCAGGTCGCTTTCTCGCAGAAGGAGCGGCTGTCGCTGATCGCTGGCCCCTGCCAGATGGAAAGCCGTGAGCACGCCTTCATGATGGCGGGAGCGCTCTCCGAACTCTGCAAGAAGCTTGATATCGGCCTCGTCTACAAGTCCTCCTACGACAAGGCCAACCGCACGTCGCTGTCGGGCAAACGCGGCATTGGCCTCGACACGGCGATGGAGGTCTTTGCCGACCTCAAGAAGGAGTTCGGCTTCCCGGTGCTGACCGATGTCCACACCGAGGAGCAGTGCGGACTCGTCGCCAAGACAGTCGACATCCTGCAGATCCCGGCCTTCCTGTCGCGCCAGACCGACCTGTTGGTGGCCGCCGCCAAGACCGGCCGCACCATCAACGTCAAGAAGGGCCAGTTCCTGGCGCCTTGGGACATGAAGAACGTGCTCGCCAAGTTCACGGAAAGTGGCAATCCCAACATTCTTCTGTGCGAACGCGGCGCGTCCTTCGGCTACAACACGCTGGTGTCCGACATGCGGTCGCTGCCGATCATGGCTTCGCTCGGTGCCCCCGTCGTCTTTGACGCCACCCACTCGGTGCAGCAGCCCGGCGGGCAGGGCGGCTCGACCGGCGGCCAGCGCGAGTTCGTCGAGACGCTGTCGCGTGCGGCCGTTGCCGTTGGCATCGCCGGCCTGTTCGTCGAAACCCACGAGGATCCCGACAACGCACCTTCCGATGGCCCCAACATGGTGCATCTGAAGGACATGCCGCGGCTGCTCGAAAAGCTGCTGGCCTTCGATGCGGTCGCCAAGGGCTGATCGCGCCCGCGTGAAATTTTCATGAACCTCGGTGGCGCGGTTGTTTTTAGATCTTGCGCGCCATTGAAATTCCCGGGCCTTCGCTTATGACAGGCCCGACCCACCACCGTCCTAAAGCAGGGAAGAGATCATGACTGCAATCATCGACATCATCGGCCGAGAAATTCTGGACAGCCGCGGCAACCCGACCGTCGAGGTCGACGTCTACCTGGAAGACGGAAGCTTTGGCCGCGCCGCCGTGCCGTCGGGTGCCTCGACGGGTGCGCATGAAGCGGTCGAACTGCGCGATGGTGGTACACGTTACCTCGGCAAGGGTGTCGAGCGCGCCGTCGACGCCGTCAACGGCGAGATCTTCGAGGCGATCGGTGGTCTCGATGCTGAAAACCAGATCCAGATCGACAAGACGATGATCGAGCTCGATGGCACGGCCAACAAGTCGCGCCTCGGTGCCAACGCCATTCTCGGCGTATCGCTTGCTGTCGCCAAGGCTGCCGCCGAAGCCTCCGGCCTGCCGCTCTACCGTTACGTCGGCGGCCCGAACGCCCACGTGCTTCCGGTTCCGATGATGAACATCATCAACGGTGGCGCCCATGCCGACAACCCGATCGACTTCCAGGAATTCATGATCGTTCCTGTTGGTGCTGATACGCTTCGTGATGCGGTGCGCATGGGTTCGGAAGTGTTCCACACGCTGAAGAAGCAGCTTGCAGCCGACGGCCACAACACCAATGTCGGCGACGAAGGCGGCTTCGCGCCGGGTCTCGCATCCGCTCCGGCAGCCCTCGACTTCATCATGAAGTCGATCGAGAAGGCTGGCTACAAGCCGGGCGAAGACATGTTCATCGCGCTCGATTGCGCTGCGACCGAGTTCTTCAAGGACGGCAAGTACGTGCTCGAAGGCGAAGGCCGCACGCTGGAGCCGGGTGCCATGGCCGAATACCTGGCGGAACTTGCCGCCAAGTACCCGATCTTCTCGATCGAAGACGGCATGGGTGAAGACGACTGGGATGGCTGGAAGGCCGTGACCGATCTCATCGGCAACAAGTGCCAGCTCGTCGGCGACGACCTGTTCGTCACGAACTCCGCGCGCCTGCGCGACGGCATCAAGATGGGCGTCGCCAACTCGATCCTCGTCAAGGTCAACCAGATCGGTTCGCTGTCCGAAACGCTCGACGCCGTCGAGACCGCGCACAAGGCACGCTACTCCGCCGTCATGTCGCACCGTTCGGGCGAGACCGAAGACGCGACGATCGCCGACCTCGCGGTTGCCACCAACTGCGGCCAGATCAAGACCGGTTCGCTTGCCCGTTCCGACCGGCTCGCAAAGTACAACCAGCTGATCCGCATCGAAGAGCAGCTTGGCCTGCAGGCCAAGTATGCCGGCCGCTCGATCCTGCGCGGCTGATAGCCTCGCGTAATCGCTGAAAATTTGACCCGCTCACGGCCCGTGGGCGGGTTTTGCTTTATCCGGCCATTCATGGTCAACGGTCGGTTAATCAATGCCCGCTAGTCTCACTCGGTATTGCGTATCAGGGTGTGGACGGGATGTGGACACGGCATCATAAGAAACGGAAATTGGGTCGGTTGGTGCTGCCGCTGATCGCGGTCGCCTTTCTCTCCTATTTCGGCTATCATTCCATTCACGGCGGCTACGGCTTGAAGGCGACGGAACAATTCGATCGCCAGATCGTTGAGCGGCAGGCACGGTTGGACGCACTCACCAAGCAGCGAACGACCCTCGAAAGAGAGGTTCAGCTGATGAGCGACGGTTCGCTGGAGCGTGACATGCTGGATGAGAAAGCTCGCCTCGCGCTCAACATGTCGCGGAGCGATGAAATCGTTATTTTCCACCGCATGACGAATTAACCGAAATTCGGTTAATTTATATTTCTTGTTTTAATTCAACAGCTTGCGCGGAATGCGAGCCATGCAAATATGGCATTGCTGTGGCGCTTTTCTTTCCCTATGGTAACCCTCAAAGGCTAACCATTGGGAGGAATGAATGGCTCCGCGAAAAAACGCGTCCGTCTCCAGCCGTAAGACCGCAGCAAAGCCGGCCAAGAAGGACTTGAGCGGCGGCAATATCGCCGACTTCACCAAAGAAGACGAACTGAAAGCCTACCGCGAAATGCTGCTCATCCGGCGTTTCGAGGAAAAGGCCGGCCAGCTCTATGGCATGGGCTTCATCGGCGGCTTCTGTCACCTCTACATCGGTCAGGAAGCTGTCGTTGTCGGCATGCAGATGGCCCTGAAAGAAGGCGACCAGGTCATCACCGCCTATCGTGACCACGGTCACATGCTGGCCTGCGGCATGAGCGCCCGCGGCGTCATGGCCGAACTCACCGGTCGTCGCAGCGGTCTTTCCAAGGGGAAGGGCGGCTCGATGCACATGTTCTCCAAGGAGAAGCATTTTTACGGCGGCCACGGCATCGTCGGCGCCCAGGTGTCGCTCGGCACCGGTCTGGCCTTTGCCAACCGTTACCGCGGCAACGATAATGTCAGCGTCGCCTATTTCGGAGACGGTGCGGCCAACCAGGGCCAGGTCTACGAAAGCTTCAACATGGCGCAGCTGTGGAAGCTGCCGGTGATCTACGTAATCGAAAACAACCGCTACGCCATGGGAACTTCGGTCACCCGCGCCTCGGCGCAGACCGATTTCTCCAAGCGCGGTGTTTCCTTCGGTATTCCCGGCTTCCAGGTTGACGCGATGGACGTCCGCGCCGTGAAGGCGGCTGGCGACGAGGCTGTCGAATATTGCCGTTCGGGCAAGGGCCCGATCATCCTGGAAATGCAGACCTACCGCTACCGCGGCCACTCCATGTCCGACCCGGCGAAGTATCGCTCGAAGGACGAAGTGCAGAAGATGCGGTCGGAGCACGATCCGATCGAGCAGGTGAAGGCGCGTCTGGCTGAAAAGGGCTGGGCGAGCGAGGACGAGCTGAAGCAGATCGACAAGGACGTCCGCGACATCGTCGCCGATAGCGCCGATTTTGCTCAGGCTGATCCGGAGCCGGATGTATCCGAGCTCTACACCGATATCCTGCTTTGATCCGGGGAGGCTCAAACATGCCAGTAGAAATTCTCATGCCCGCCCTTTCCCCGACGATGGAGGAAGGCACGCTCTCGAAATGGCTGAAGAACGAAGGCGACAAGGTCTCCTCCGGTGACGTCCTTGCCGAGATCGAGACTGACAAGGCCACCATGGAAGTGGAAGCCGTCGATGAAGGCACGATCGGCAAGCTGCTGATCGCCGCCGGCACCGAAGGCGTTAAGGTCAACACGCCGATCGCGGTCCTGCTGCAGGATGGCGAAGGTGCAGGCGATATCGCCGCACCGAAGGCCGAAGCGCCGAAGGCTGCCGCTGCAAGCGAAGCACCGGCCGCGCCGGCACCGGTTGCCGCCCAGCCGAAGGTCGAAGTGGCTGCCGATCCGGCGATCCCCGCTGGCACTGAAATGGTGACGATGACCGTGCGCGAAGCGCTGCGCGACGCCATGGCCGAAGAAATGCGCTTGAGCGACGACGTTTTCATCATGGGTGAGGAAGTCGCCGAGTACCAGGGCGCCTACAAGATCACGCAGGGCCTGCTGCAGGAATTCGGCGCCCGTCGTGTCATCGACACGCCGATCACCGAGCACGGCTTTGCCGGCGTCGGCGTCGGTGCTGCCATGACCGGCCTGCGCCCGATCGTCGAGTTCATGACCTTCAACTTCGCCATGCAGGCGATCGACCAGATCATCAACTCTGCTGCCAAGACGCTCTACATGTCCGGTGGCCAGATGGGCGCGCCGATCGTGTTCCGTGGCCCCAGCGGTGCCGCGGCCCGCGTCGCAGCGCAGCACTCGCAGTGCTATGCCGCCTGGTACAGCCACATTCCGGGCCTCAAGGTCGTCATGCCCTACACGGCAGCCGACGCCAAGGGCCTGCTGAAGGCTGCGATCCGTGACCCCAACCCGGTCATCTTCCTCGAAAACGAGATCCTCTACGGTCAGACCTTCGAAGTGCCGAAGCTCGACGATTTCGTTCTGCCGATCGGCAAGGCGCGGATCCACAAGGTCGGCAAGGATGCCACCATCGTTTCCTTCGGCATCGGCATGACCTACGCGGTCAAGGCGGTCGCCGAGCTCGAAGCGCAGGGCATCGACGTCGAACTGATCGACCTTCGCACCATCCGCCCGATGGACCTGCCGACGGTGATCGAATCCGTCAAGAAGACCGGCCGCCTGGTCACCGTCGAGGAAGGCTACCCGCAGTCTTCCGTCGGCACCGAGATCGCGACCCGCGTCATGCAGCAGGCCTTCGACTATCTCGATGCCCCGATCCTGACGATCGCCGGCAAGGATGTGCCGATGCCTTACGCCGCGAACCTCGAAAAGCTTGCGCTTCCGAACGTCGCAGAAGTCGTCGATGCGGTGAAAGCCGTTTGCTACAAATAAGGGGAGGGCCCTTCGATGCCTATCAACATCACAATGCCTGCCCTCTCTCCGACGATGGAAGAAGGCAATCTGGCCAAGTGGCTGGTCAAGGAAGGCGATAAGGTCAAGTCCGGCGATGTGATCGCCGAGATCGAGACCGACAAGGCGACGATGGAAGTCGAGGCCGTCGATGAGGGCACCGTTGCCAAGCTCGTCGTTCCTGCCGGCACCGAAGGCGTCAAGGTCAATGCGTTGATCGCCGTTCTTGCAGCCGACGGCGAAGATGTCGCCGCGGCCGCCAAGGGCGGTAACGGCGCAGCCGCCGCACCTGCCCCAGCCGAAAAGAAGGAAGAGCCGGCCGCAGCACCGGCGGCAGCAAGTGCTCCTGCTCCTGCCGCAGCTCAAGCCGTGGCGGCAGCGCCGCAGGCGGCCAAGGCCGATAGCGGTGCCCGCGTCTTTTCGTCGCCGCTCGCACGGCGTCTTGCCAAGGATGCCGGTATCGATCTCTCGGCGATCGCCGGCACCGGTCCGCATGGCCGCGTGATCAAGAAGGACGTCGAGACCGCTGTCGCCGGTGGCGGCGCCAAGCCGGTCGCTGCACCAGCGGCAGGTGCTGCAGCTCCCGCTGCCGCGCCGCTTGCCAAGGGCATGTCGGAAGACGCCGTTCTCAAGCTGTTCGAACCCGGCTCCTATGAGCTTGTGCCGCATGACGGCATGCGCAAGACGATCGCCAAGCGTCTCGTCGAATCCAAGCAGACGATCCCGCACTTCTACGTCTCGGTCGATTGCGAACTCGATGCGCTCCTGGCGCTCCGGGCCCAGCTCAACGCCGCATCCCCCGAAAAGGACGGCAAGCCGGTCTACAAGCTCTCGGTCAACGACATGGTGATCAAGGCTCTGGCTCTGGCTCTGCGCGACGTTCCGGATGCAAACGTGTCCTGGACCGACAGCAACATGGTCAAGCACAAGCACGCCGATGTCGGCGTTGCCGTGTCCATCCCGGGCGGCCTGATCACGCCGATCATTCGCCAGGCGGAGCTGAAGAGCCTGTCGGCCATCTCCAACGAGATGAAGGATCTCGGCAAGCGCGCCAAGGATCGCAAGCTGAAGCCCGAGGAGTATCAGGGCGGCACAACGGCGGTCTCCAACATGGGCATGATGGGCGTCAAGGACTTCGCCGCCGTCGTCAACCCACCGCACGCCACGATCCTTGCGGTCGGTGCGGGCGAGGAACGCGTCGTCGTCAAGAACAAGCAGATGGTCATCGCCACTGTGATGACCGTCACGCTCTCGACCGACCATCGTTGCGTCGATGGCGCGCTGGGTGCCGAGTTGCTCGGAGCCTTCAAGCGCTACATCGAAAATCCGATGGGCATGCTGGTCTGATGTGGACCAGGACCGGCCTTCGGGCCGGTCCGCTCCTTGATCGCAACGCCGAAGGCGGGCCCGGACGATGAAAACAGTTCTCTGCTACGGTGACAGTCTGACCTGGGGCTACGATGCCACGGACGGCGGCCGCCATGTGCTTGCCGATCGCTGGCCGAGCGTCCTGCAGACGGTACTGGGCGCGGACGTCCAGATCATTGCCGAAGGCCTGAACGGTCGCACCACCGCCTATGACGATCACCTAGCCGATTGCGATCGCAACGGCGCCAAGGTGCTGCCGACGATCCTCCACAGCCACGCGCCGCTTGATCTGATCATCTTTCTGCTCGGCGCCAACGACATGAAGCCGATCATTCACGGGACAGCCTTCGGCGCCGTGAAGGGCATCGAGCGCCTCGTCAATCTGGTGCGCCGGCACGACTGGCCGGTCGAGGGCGAAGGCGGACCGGAGATATTGGTCGTCTCGCCTCCTCAGCTTTGTGAAACGGCAAATGCAGCCTTCGGCGCGATGTTCGCCGGCGGCATCGAACAATCGGCGATGCTGGCGCCGCTCTATCGCGATCTTGCCGACGAACTCGATTGCGGGTTCTTCGATGCGGGATCCGTTGCAAGGACCACACCGCTCGACGGCGTGCATCTGGACGCTGAAAACACCCGTGCGATCGGCCGTGGCCTCGAGCCGGTCGTTCGGATGATGCTCGGTGTCTGAGATGGCGGGCGACGTCACCATCAGGCCGGCGGAGAGACAGGAGGCTGCGGAATTGGCGGTTCTCGCCGATATCGCCTCGCACGGCTTTGCCGCCTGGCTCTGGTATGGCGCGGTTCTCAGTGGGGCGACCGATACGGCTTTCGAGCGCGGGCGCAACAAGCTGCGCGAAGATGTGGGGCCTGGAAACTGGCGCGATGCCGTCGTCGCCGATGTCGAGGATGAAATCGCAGGCGTGTCGATCGGTTACGGCATCGAGGCATCGGCGGTGGAATCCGAGGCAAAACATGCCGTGATCGAGCCCTTGCTCGCATTACAGCGACAGGTGGTCGGTCACTGGTTCATCGATAGCCTCGGCGTCTACCGTCATCGGCGCGGCCGCGGCATCGGACGCAGACTGCTTGCACATGAAATTGCACGCGCCGGCTCGGCGCCGGTGAGCCTGATCACCGAAAGCCACAATGACAGGGCGCAGGCACTCTACAGCAAAAACGGCTTTGAGGAGGCGGCTCGGGCTGAGGCCGTACCGCTCTTCGAAGGCAGCAGAAAACACGACTGGGTGCTCTTCACCCGCAAGGTCGCTTGAGGCAAAGGCAGGAAACACATGGCTGAGAATTACGACGTCATCGTCATCGGTTCGGGTCCGGGCGGCTATATCGCCGCCATTCGTGCGGCACAGTTGGGTCTCAAGACCGCGGTCGTCGAGCGCGAGCACCTGGCCGGCATCTGCTCCAACTGGGGCTGCATTCCCACCAAGGCGCTGCTGCGCTCTGCCGAAGTGCTGCACTACGCCCAGCATCCGGGCAGCTACGGCATCAAGATCGAAGGTGCGGTGACGCCGGACCTGAAGGCGATCGTCGCCCGCTCGCGCGGAATTGCCGAGCGCATGAACGGCGGCGTCGGCTTCCTGATGAAGAAGAACAAGGTCGACGTCATCTGGGGCGAAGCCAAGCTGACGAAGCCCGGCGAGATCGTCGTCGGCAAGACGACCAAGGCGATCGTCCAGCCGCAGGCGCCGCTGCCGAAGAACACCAAGGGCGAGGGCACCTACACAGCCAAGCACATCATCATCGCCACCGGCGCCCGCCCGCGGGCGCTGCCGGGCATCGAACCGGATGGCAAGCTGATCTGGACTTACTTCGAGGCGATGAAGCCCGAGGAAATGCCGAAGTCGCTGCTCGTCATGGGCTCGGGCGCGATCGGCATCGAATTTGCCTCGTTCTACCGCACCATGGGCGTTGACGTCACCGTGGTCGAGGTCATGCCGAACGTGATGCCGGTCGAAGACGCCGAGATCTCGAACATCGCCAAGAAGCAGTTCGAAAAGCAGGGCATGAAAATCCACCTTGAAGCCAAGGTGACCAAGGTCGAGAAGGGTGCGAACTCGGTCACCGCCCATGTCGAGATGAAGGACGGCAAGGTCGAGAAGATCACCGCCGACCGCATGATTTCTGCCGTTGGCGTTCAAGGCAATATCGAGAACCTCGGTCTCGAGACGCTGGGAATCAAGACCGATCGCGGCTGCATCGTCATCGACGGTTACGGCAAGACCAATGTTGCCGGCGTCTACGCGATCGGCGACGTTGCCGGTCCGCCGATGCTTGCCCACAAGGCCGAGCATGAGGCTGTCATCTGCGTCGAGAAGATCGCCGGCCTGCCGAATGTCCACCCGATGGACAAGCTGAAGATCCCGGGCTGCACCTACTGCCACCCGCAGGTCGCTTCCGTCGGTCTCACCGAGGCCAAGGCGAAGGCCGAGGGCCGCGACATCCGCGTCGGCCGCTTCCCCTTCGTCGCCAACGGCAAGGCGATTGCGCTTGGCGAAGATCAGGGCATGGTCAAGACGATCTTCGACAAGAAGACCGGTGAACTCCTGGGCGCGCACATGGTGGGCGCAGAGGTGACCGAACTCATCCAGGGTTTCGTCGTCGCCATGAACCTGGAGACGACGGAAGAAGACCTGATGCACACGATCTTCCCGCATCCGACCATCTCGGAGACGATGAAGGAAAGCGTGCTCGATGCCTATGGACGCGCGCTGAACGCCTGACGGGATTTACCGCCGCCGGAACTTTTGGGGCGGTCCCGCATTGATGACGCACCTTGTCCTCAATGCACGGAGATCACCATGGCTGTGAACGGCGTCGGCATCCTGGCTGCGATCATCATCGGCGGTTTCGCCGGGTGGCTCGCGGAGAGGTTCATGAACAGCGATGTGGGGCTGTTCATGAACATTGCGCTCGGCATCATCGGCGCGGTGGTGTCGAATATCATTCTGGCAGCCTTCGGAATGGCTTTTTCCGGCTGGCTTGCCTATCTGGTCTTCGGCTTTATCGGCGCTTGCCTGCTGATTGCCGTTGGCCGCGCTGTCAAACGATAGCCTGCGACGCTTCCAGCGCGAGCGGTCGGGCTTTCGAGTAAAAGGTGGCCTGACATTTCCCGTCGAGCCATCTATATAGATCGAAAAAGGGTCTGCCGGCACAAAGCCGCAGCCGCCGCGACGAGGAAGACAGTATGGTAACGGTGTTCGATGCCGTCTCTGAACGGGCGCAACGCGTCCGCCATCCGGAAAAGGCCCACAAGCCCGATACCGAAATGCTGCGCAAGCCGGAATGGATCCGCGTCAAGGCGCCGACCTCCAAGGGCTACCAGGAAACGCGCGAACTGGTGCGCTCGCACAAGCTCGTCACTGTCTGCGAAGAGGCCGGCTGCCCGAATATCGGCGAATGCTGGGACAAGAAGCACGCCACCTTCATGATCATGGGCGAGATCTGTACCCGCGCCTGCGCCTTCTGCAATGTCTCGACCGGCAAGCCGAATGCGCTCGATATGGCGGAACCCGAGAATGTCGCCAAGGCCGTCAAGCAGATGGGCCTCTCCCACGTCGTCATCACCTCTGTCGACCGTGACGATTTGGCCGACGGTGGTGCGGAACATTTCGAGAAGGTGATCTGGGCGATCCGCGCCGCGTCGCCGCTGACCACCATTGAAATCCTCACGCCCGACTTCCTGAAGAAGCCAGGCGCGCTGGAGCGCGTCGTCGCCGCCAAGCCCGATGTCTTCAACCACAACATGGAAACGGTACCGGGCAATTACCTGACCGTCCGTCCGGGCGCTCGCTACTTCCACTCCATCCGCCTGCTGCAGCGGGTGAAGGAACTCGATCCGACGATGTTCACCAAATCCGGCATCATGGTCGGGCTCGGCGAAGAGCGTAACGAAGTCCTGCAGTTGATGGACGACCTGCGCACAGCCGACGTCGATTTCATGACCATCGGCCAGTACCTGCAGCCGACGCGCAAGCACCACAAGGTCGAGAAGTTCGTGACGCCGGAAGAATTCAAGTCCTACGAGACGGTCGCCTATACCAAGGGCTTCCTCATGGTCGCTTCAAGCCCGTTGACCCGCTCGTCGCATCACGCCGGCGACGATTTCGCCCGCCTGCGAGAAGCCCGCGAAAAGAAGCTGGCGGCTGCGGCCGGGTAAAGCCGGGGCATTTCGAGACAACAGGAACTCCGGCCCAGCGCCGGAGTTTTCGTTTGGCGATCTTTCATCTCATCTCCGGCGGTCGGCGCTACGCTGCGTCCCGCCGCGTATTCGTCTTCCGAACGATCTTGAGGTTTCGATCGCGGCTACGGTACAACCGACCGTGGGCCGGGATTGGTGAATGGAATTTGTCGATGGATCAGCCAGTGGCAACCGGAAAGGTGCTCTATGTCGACGCTGCCACCGCCGCCGACCATATCCGTAGCGCTGATCGTATTCTCGTCGTCGGGTGCTCCGGCGGCGGCAAGTCGACACTGTCGCAGAAGCTCGCCCGACATTTCGACCTCGCCTATGTCTCCATCGACCGCGATATTCTGTGGTTGCCGGGCTGGGTTCAGCGCGATCGCGCCGAACAGCGCCGGCGCATCGTCGAGCGCGTAGCGGCAGACCGCTGGATCATGGATGGGACCAGCCCTTCCACCTTCGATATCCGCGTGCCGAGAAGTGATGTCGTCATCTGGGTGCGCATGCCGCGGCTTCTCTGCGTCTGGGGTGTCCTCACCCGCTGGCTGAAACATCTCGGGCGCACCCGCCCGGAGATGGCACCGGGTTGCATCGAGAAAGTCGACTGGGAATTTCTCGAATTCATCTGGACCTTCGAGGACAGGTTCTCGCCGCGTATCGTCGCAGGTCTCGCCGAACATGGCCCTAATGTGCCGGTTCTGCAGTTGAAATCGCGACGCCAGATGCAGAGGCTCCTTGATCTTCTCGGTCTGCCCGCTTAACTCCCCTCTATGCCGCACTTTGAAACGAACCATGTCGTCAAGCACACGGCCGACCAGATGTTCGATCTCGTCGCCGATGTTGAACAGTATCCGCAGTTCCTGCCGCTGTGCGAGGCGCTGACGGTGCGCTCGCGCAAGGAGCGCGACGGTAAGGTCCTGCTGCTCGCCGACATGACCGTCGGCTACAAGGCTATCCGCGAGACCTTCACGACGCAGGTGCTGCTCAACAAGGCCGAGCGGGTGATCGAGGTGAAATACATAGATGGCCCGTTCAAGTATCTCGATAATCGCTGGCGTTTCGAGCCGGCGGGCGAGGGGCAGTCGGCCGTCCATTTCTACATCGATTACGAGTTCAAGAGCCGCATCCTCGGGGCGCTGATGGGATCGATGTTCGATCGTGCCTTCCGCATGTTTTCTGACGCGTTCGAAAAACGCGCCGACAAGATCTACACCGCCGTCTGAGCGACCTCGGTCAGCATCTCCAGCGCCGTTCGGATGGTTGCCAGCCGCACGGCGTCCCGGCCGATATCGCCGTAGCGCATCTCGCGGTGAAGCGCGGTGCCGTTGCGCCCCGTAGCCGACAGATGCACCAGGCCGACCGGCTTTTCGGTCGATCCGCCGCCAGGACCGGCAATCCCCGTTACCGCGACGGCAAAGTCGGCCTCGGAGCGCGCGACCGCGCCGTGCGCCATTTCGATGGCCGTCTGCCTTGAAACTGCGCCATGGGCTGCCAGCGTTGACGGATCGACGCCGAGCATCTGGATCTTGGCGTCGTTGGAGTAGGTGACGAAGCCGCGGTCGACGACCGCCGACGATCCGGCAATTTCCGTCAGGGCACCGGCAATCAGTCCACCGGTGCAGGATTCGGCCGTTGCCACCTTGAGCCCGCGGGCGGTGAAATCGGCGATGATCTTGCCAGCCGTGGCTTGAATGTCATTCGGCCACATCGTGTGCGTCCCCCGGCATGTAGACGACGGTTGCCGTTGCGATCGCGGCGATACCCTCGTCGCGGCCGACGAAACCGAGCCGCTCGTTCGTCGTCGCTTTGACCGAGCAGCGGTCGAGATCGATGCCGAGCATCTCGGCAAGGTTCTCGCGCATGGCCTGGCGATGTGGCCCGACCTTTGGCGCCTCGGCAATCAGCGAAATGTCGGCATTGGTGATCGTGCCGCCGCGCTGGCGCACGATGTTGGCTGCATGTTCGAGGAAGATGCGTGAGGCTGCACCCTTCCACTGCGGGTCCGAGGGCGGAAAATGGTCGCCGATATCGCCGGCACCGCAGGTGGCCAGCAGCGCATCGGTGAGCGCATGCAGCGCCACGTCGGCGTCGGAATGGCCGGAAAGCTTCTTGGTGTGCGGAATGAGGACGCCGCAAAGCGTCACGCCATCGCCTTCGACGAGTTGGTGCACGTCATAGCCATTGCCGGTGCGAACGTCTGGAATGAGATGCCGCTTGAGTTTTTCGTCGGCCATGGCGATGTCCCTTTTCAGTGTGAGCTTGACGTTGTCGACCGTGCCTTCGACGAGCGCGACGGGGATGCCCGCCCATTCGGCGATAGAGGCATCGTCGGTAAAATCCGTCCGTCCGCTTGTCGCGGCTGCCCGGTGGGCGTCGAGAATGGTTTTCAAGTCGAAGGTCTGCGGCGTCTGGGCCGCATGGAGATGATCGCGCGAAACGGTTTCGGTCACCAGGCCGGCGGCATCGGCGCGCTTCAGCGTGTCCGACACGGCAATTGCCGGCAGCACCCCGCGCGCGCCATTTGTCAGGGCATCGGCGCAGCGCGACAGCAGGGCATGATCGGCAAATGGCCGTACGGCATCGTGGATCATCACGTAACGTGAGCCGGTTGCCGCCACAGCTTCCAGGCCTGCCAGCACCGATTGCTGCCGCGTCGCGCCGCCGTGGACCACGATCAACTCGCGCGCCGGCGACCGTCTGCGTGCGGCAGCCAGCAAACCCTCGTCTTCAGGATGGATGACAACCACGATCGGGCCGGTTCCTGGCCATGTCGCGAAAGTGTCAAGCGTATGGGCGATAACCGGCTTGTCGCCGATGGTGCGGTACTGCTTCGGCCCCTCGGCCGACTGGCCCGCGCGTTCGCCGCGCCCTGCTGCAACGATCACAATGCCGCAGGAAAGCTGTTCTTCAGGCTGCATCTTCTGTATGTGGTCCCGGATTTCGCCAATCTTCGCCGTGATGTACCGCGAAGGTCCGTGCTTTGCCAGCCGAACAGGGAAATTTGCCCGACGCTTCGAAATCGCTTGGCAAGCCAGAGAACAATGTCTAAAAATAGTGCAAGAACAACATGTGCCTGAAAGATATGCATTTGCCAGCTCCGGCTTTGTCATCACCGCTTCGGATCGGGAATATCGAAATCCGCAACCGGGTGGCGCTCGCCCCGATGTCTGGCGTCACGGACCTGCCGTTCCGCACTTTGGCCTGGCGTTTTGGTGCGGGGTTTGTGGTGACGGAAATGGTCGCAAGCCGCGAACTGGTCGGCAACGCGTCCGAATCCTGGGCAAGGCTGAAGAACTCCGGTATCAAGCCGCACATCGTTCAGCTGGCGGGCCGCGAGGCGCATTGGATGGCCGAGGCGGCAAAAATCGCTGCCGCGAACGGTGCCGATATCATTGATATCAACATGGGTTGCCCGGCAAAAAAGGTGACGGGCGGCTATTCAGGATCGGCGCTGATGCGCGATCCCGATCACGCTCTGTCGCTGGTCGAGGCGACCGTGAAGGCAGTCGATGTGCCGGTCACCCTGAAGATGCGGCTTGGTTGGGATGAAAACTCGATCAACGCACCGCTGATTGCAAGGCGGGCGCAGGAGGCTGGCGTCCAGGCGATCACCGTGCATGGCCGCACCCGGATGCAGTTCTACACCGGCAAGGCCGACTGGGATGCGATCCGCGCCGTGCGCGAGGTTATCTCCGTGCCATTGGTCGCCAATGGCGACGTCGACACGGTGGCGGATGCGCAAGAGATCCTGAGGCGCTCCGGGGCAGACGCCGTCATGGCTGGGCGGTCCTCGCAGGGCCGTCCCTGGCATGTCGGCGTTCTTGCCGGTGCTGCAAGCCATCCTGACCAGGCGGAAATCGCCGACATTTTCGTGGAGCACTATGAAATGATGCTCGAATTCTACGGTGCTGATACCGGCCTGAGGCATGCACGCAAGCATGTCGGTTGGTACCTCGACCGTTTCGCACCCGGTCTTGCCGGGGCGGAGAAGGGAGCGATCCTGACGTCGACCGATCCCAAATCCGTCGCCGCGCGTGCTTCGGACGCCATTCGCAGTTCGCATGCGACCTTCTCAAGCGAAGGGATCGCGGCATGACGGACAAGCCCAACACTTCGGAAGCCGCGACTGCTGCAAACGGGCTGTCGATGTCCGTTCTGAATGCCATCCAAAACCCGGTGATCCTCGTTGATCAGAACGGTCTCGTCGCCTTTGCCAACTGGGAAGCCGAATCCTTCTTTGGCGCCAGCGCCAATCATCTCGCCCGCCACGATATCAGCGCCTTTATTCCCTTCGGCAGTCCGCTGCTGACGCTGATCGAGCAGGTGCGCGAGCGCAAGGCGCCGGTCAACGAATATCGCGTCGATCTGAGCTCGCCACGGCTTGGCGCCGACAAGCTGGTTGACCTCTACGTGGCACCGGTGATTTCGGAGCCCGGCTCCGTGGTGGTCGTGTTCCAGGAACGGTCGATGGCCGACAAGATCGATCGCCAGTTGACGCACCGCGCGGCGGCGCGCTCGGTCACCGGCCTTGCCTCGATGCTGGCACATGAGATCAAGAACCCGCTTTCCGGCATTCGGGGTGCGGCGCAATTGCTGGAGACCTCCGTCAACGACGAGGATCGAGCGCTGACGCGGCTGATCTGCGACGAGACCGACCGGATCGTTTCGCTTGTCGATCGGATGGAAGTGTTTTCCGACGAGAGGCCGGTCGATCGCGTGCCGCTCAACATTCACTCGGTGCTCGATCACGTGAAGGCGATTGCGCGGGCCGGCTTTGCGCGCCGGATCAAGGTGACGGAGAACTACGACCCGTCCCTCCCGTCCGTCTTTGCCAACCGCGACCAACTGGTGCAGGTGTTTCTCAATCTCATCAAGAATGCGGCGGAAGCGATCGGCGATCGGCCGGAAGGCGAGATCATGCTGACGACCGCCTACAGGCCCGGTATTCGCCTTTCGGTCGCCGGCACCCGCGAGAAGATCTCGCTGCCGCTGGAGTTCTGCGTGCACGACAATGGCCCGGGCGTTCCCTCCGACCTGTTGCCGCATCTGTTCGATCCGTTCATCACCACCAAGACCAACGGTTCGGGCCTTGGGCTGGCGCTGGTTGCCAAGATCATCGGCGGGCATGGCGGCATCGTCGAATGCGACAGCCAGCAGAACCGCACGACTTTCCGCGTCCTGATGCCGGCCTCAAAGGGGCAGGCGGCGGATGAAGACGACATACCTATGACAAAAGGAAACATTGCATGACGGGTGCCACGATTCTCGTCGCGGATGACGACGCAGCCATTCGCAC
Source organism: Ensifer sp. M14 (assembly GCF_003355565.1). Taxonomy (NCBI): domain Bacteria; kingdom Pseudomonadati; phylum Pseudomonadota; class Alphaproteobacteria; order Hyphomicrobiales; family Rhizobiaceae; genus Ensifer; species Ensifer sp. M14. Next base: position 3,210,231 of record NZ_QJNR01000004.1, on the reverse strand, counting down.
CGTGCTCAATCAGGCGCTGAGCCGCGCCGGTTACGACGTTCGCATCACGTCGAACGCGGCGACGCTGTGGCGCTGGATCTCCGCCGGCGACGGCGACCTTGTTGTCACCGACGTGGTCATGCCCGACGAGAATGCCTTCGATCTTCTTCCGCGCATCAAGAAGGCGCGCCCGGATCTGCCGGTTCTTGTCATGAGTGCGCAGAACACCTTCATGACGGCGATCAAGGCCTCCGAGAAAGGCGCTTACGACTACCTGCCGAAACCTTTCGATCTCACCGAACTGATCGGCATTATCGGCCGGGCGCTGGCCGAACCGAAGCGCCGCCCGGCCAAGATCGACGACGATTCGCAGGACGGCATGCCGCTCGTCGGCCGCTCGGCGGCGATGCAGGAAATCTACCGGGTGCTCGCGCGCCTGATGCAGACCGATCTCACGCTGATGATCACCGGTGAATCCGGCACCGGCAAGGAGCTGGTGGCGCGGGCGCTGCATGACTACGGCAAGCGCCGCAACGGCCCCTTCGTCGCCATCAACATGGCGGCGATCCCGCGCGACCTGATCGAATCAGAACTGTTCGGTCACGAGAAGGGCGCTTTTACCGGTGCGCAGACCCGTTCGACCGGTCGTTTTGAGCAGGCAGAAGGTGGCACGCTCTTCCTCGACGAGATCGGTGACATGCCGATGGACGCTCAGACGCGTTTGCTGCGCGTGCTGCAGCAGGGCGAGTATACGACGGTGGGCGGACGCACGCCGATCCGCTCCGATGTGCGCATCGTCGCTGCAACCAACAAGGACCTGAAACAGTCGATCAACCAGGGTCTCTTCCGCGAGGACCTGTATTACCGGTTGAATGTGGTGCCGCTGCGCCTGCCGCCGCTGCGCGACCGTGCGGAAGACATTCCCGATCTCGTCCGCCATTTCGTCCAGCAGGCCGAAAAAGAGGGCCTGGATGTCAAGCGTTTCGATCAGGAGGCGCTGGAACTGATGAAGGCGCACCCGTGGCCGGGCAACGTGCGCGAGCTGGAAAATCTCGTGCGCCGGCTGACAGCCCTTTACCCGCAGGATGTCATCACCCGAGAAATCATCGAAAACGAGCTGCGCTCGGAGATCCCCGACAGCCCCATCGAAAAGACGCAAGCGCGAAACGGTTCTCTTTCGATCTCACAGGCGGTTGAGGAGAACATGCGGCAATATTTTGCCAGTTTCGGGGACGCGCTTCCCCCAAGCGGTCTTTACGAGCGGGTGCTCGCCGAGATGGAGTATCCACTCATCCTTGCCGCTTTGACGGCGACGCGGGGAAATCAGATCAAGGCTGCCGATTTGCTCGGTCTCAACCGCAACACGCTGCGCAAGAAGATCCGAGAACTCGGCGTCTCTGTGTATCGCAGCTCACGTACGGCTTGACTTGGCCACAACCACCGTTGCATTTTCGCCACAATACGTTGCTTGAACGTGTTATGACCGCCGAATCGAGCGGTGTTGCGCTGCTTTGCCTGGCCTTGGGGCTGTGGCTGATGCGCAACAGCTCCGGTTGACGGTCCGGTCAATACCTTGACCCGGGATGTGCGTGAGAATTGCTGGTGTCGATAGGCGCCGGTCGGGGGAACGTTTTTTACATGGTGGATGCAATGGCCTTGCCGCTGGGCACAGATGACGGATTGGCGGCGCACGACCGTCGCGCGTCCTTTGCCTTACCGGGCCTCATGCTGGCGATCGGCGCACTCGTCTGCGCTACTCTGTCTCTGCTCGTCTTGCTTGGGCTGACGCCGATTCGTCTGGAACGCAACGTTTTCATCGCCTGTGCCGCGATCAATGGCCTGTTCGTCGTCGGCCTGATCTATCTCATCGTTCGCGAAATTCTCAGGCTGCTGCGGGCGCGTCGCAAGGGGCGTGCTGCCGCGCGGCTTCATGTCCGCATCGTCGCGCTGTTTTCGATCGTCGCCATCACGCCCGCCATTCTGGTCGCGATCTTCGCCAGCATAACGCTCGATGTCGGACTTGACCGCTGGTTCTCGCTGCGCACGCAGGCGATCGTCCGGTCGTCGATCAGCGTCGCCCAGGCCTATGTTCTGGAGAATGCCAGCTATCTCCAAGGTCAGACGGTTTCGATGGCCAACGACCTTGAACGCAACCGGCAACTCTACAGCCTCGACCGCACCGGCTTTACCGAACTGGTGACGCGCCAGGCCAGAGGCCGGGGCATGCTCGGCGCCTTCCTCGTTCGGGCAGACGGCAGTGCCATTCTGCAGGCCAACATCTCGACGGAAAAGCCCCTGCCGGCCATTCCGCCGGATGCGCTCAAAAGCTCGGTTTCCGGACAGCCGACATTGATACCGCCCGGGATTACCAATCTGGTGGGTGCCGTGATCCCGCTTGACGACATTCCCGGCACCTATCTCTACACAGTCCGCAACGTCGATCCGGAAGTGATGCGTTCGCTGCGGCTGATGGAAGAAAACACTGCGGAATATAAGACACTTGAAGCCGGGCGGGCCTTTACGCAGATTGCCTTCGGCGTGCTCTATATCGGCTTTGCGTTGATCGTGCTGCTGGCGGCAATCTGGACGGCAATCGCGGTCGCCGACCGCATCGTTCGACCGATCCGCCAGCTGATCGGTGCCGCCGACAGCGTTGCTGCGGGCAACCTCGATGTCGTCGTGCCGGTGCGTGCCGTCGATGGCGACGTCGGCAATCTTTCGCGTACGTTCAACAAGATGGTTTCGGAGATCCGCACCCAACAGGAGCAGATCCTCGAGGCCAAGGATGAGGTCGATCATCGGCGGCGTTTCATCGAGGCAGTTCTTTCGGGCGTCACGGCAGCGGTCATCGGCGTCGGCCGCGACCGGCAGATCACCATTGCCAATTCCTCTTCGGAGGAGTTTCTGAAGAAGGCCGCGCCCGAACTGCTCGGTGCGGATCTGCGCGTGGTTGCGCCTGAGATCGAGGAAGTTTTGGTCGAGGCGGAAAGCCGCTACCGCAACAACTTCCGCAAGCAGATCAATATCATGCGCGGCGGAACCGAGCGTACACTCAACATCCAGGTGACGCGCGAAGAAGGCGGCGAGGCAAACGAATCCTACGTCATCACCATCGACGACATCACCGACCTCGTGATTGCACAGCGCTCGACCGCCTGGGCCGATGTGGCGCGGCGTATCGCGCATGAAATCAAGAACCCGCTGACGCCTATCCAGCTCTCGGCTGAGCGCCTGAAACGTCGCTACGGCAAGCAGATTGATCAGGAAGACAGGACCGTCTTCGATCAATGCACCGACACGATCGTAAGGCAGGTCGAGGATATCGGTCGCATGGTCGACGAGTTCTCCGCGTTTGCCCGCATGCCGAAGCCGACGAAGGAGAAGGCGGATCTGCGGGCAATTTTGAAGGACGCCGTGTTTCTGCGCGAAATGGGCAACAACCATATCAGCTTCATGCGCGATTTCGGCGACGAGCCGCTCGAGGGCATGTTCGATGGCCGCATGCTCGGCCAGGCATTCGGCAATATCGTCAAGAATGCAGTGGAAGCGATTGAGGCGGTGCCGACGGGCGCTGTCCGTGGCGAGCCTAAAGTACTCGTGCGCGCGCAGCAGGATGGAGCCGCCGGCCGGTTTGTCGTCGATGTCATCGACAATGGCAAAGGCCTGCCGACCGAGAACCGGCATAGAATATTGGAACCGTATATGACGATGCGCGAGAAGGGCACGGGCCTCGGGCTCGCGATCGTCAAGAAGATCATTGAGGACCATGGCGGACAATTGGAATTGCACGACGCACCGGCCGATTTCGATGGCGGCGTTGGAGCAATGATCCGCGTGATCCTGCCGCCTGCCGGAGAAGCCGGGGGCGAAGACACTTTGAAGGGTAAGGATACGAGCGATGGCCGCTGACATTCTGGTTGTAGACGATGAGGAAGACATCCGCGAGATCGTCTCCGGCATCCTGTCCGACGAGGGGCACGAGACCCGAACGGCTTTTGACAGCGACAGCGCGCTGGCGGCGATCAGCGACCGCGTGCCGCGGCTCGTCTTTCTCGACATCTGGATGCAGGGCAGCCGCCTCGACGGTCTCGCCCTGCTCGACGAGATCAAGGCGCGCCATCCCGATCTGCCGGTGGTGATGATTTCAGGTCACGGCAACATCGAGACGGCCGTCAACGCCATCAAGCGTGGCGCCTATGATTTCATCGAGAAGCCGTTCAAGGCCGACCGCCTGATCTTGATCGCCGAGCGTGCGCTCGAGAACTCCAAGCTGAAGCGCGAAGTCTCGGAGCTGAAGAAGAAGTCGGGCGATCCGGTCGAACTGATCGGAACCTCCGTTGCCGTTTCGCAGCTCCGCCAGACCGTCGAAAAGGTCGCGCCGACCAACAGCCGCATCATGATCCAGGGGCCGTCCGGCTCCGGCAAGGAGTTGGTGGCGCGCATGATCCACCGCAAGTCGACCCGGTCGACTGGTCCGTTCGTGGCGTTGAACGCCGCAGCGATCACACCCGACCGCATGGAGATCGCGCTCTTCGGAACCGAGGGAACGCCGGGGCAACCGCGCCGCACCGGTGCGCTCGAAGAGGCGCATAGCGGCATCCTCTATCTCGACGAAGTCGGCGAAATGCCGCGCGAAACGCAGAACAAGATCCTGCGGGTTCTCGTCGATCAGCAGTTCGAGCGGGTCGGCGGGACGAAGCGCGTCAAGGTCGACGTCCGCATCATCTCCTCGACGGCCTACAACCTCGAAAACATGATCTCCGAGGGCCTGTTCCGCGAGGATCTCTTCCACCGGCTCGCGGTCATCCCGGTGCGGGTGCCGGCACTGGCCGAACGCCGAGAGGATATTCCGTTTCTCGTCGACATGTTCATGCGCCAGGTCAGCGAGCAGGCTGGTATCCGTCCGCGCAAGATCGGCGACGATGCGCTTGCCGTGCTGCAGGCCCACGACTGGCCGGGCAACATTCGCCAGCTCCGCAACAACATCGAGCGGCTGATGATCCTGGCGCGCAGCGACGGCCCTGACACGCCGATCTCGGCCGACATGCTGCCGACCGAAGTTGGCGATACCTTGCCGAAGATCTCCGCGCAGGGCGACCAGCACATCATGACGCTGCCGCTGCGCGAGGCTCGCGAAATGTTCGAGCGGGATTATCTGATCGCTCAGATCAACCGATTCGGCGGCAACATTTCCCGCACGGCCGAATTCGTTGGCATGGAGCGGTCGGCGCTTCACCGCAAGCTGAAGTCGCTGGGCGTTTGAGCAACAGATTTCTTCCGGCTAGCGGCCGCCTGTACCTTGGTGAAAGAACGACATGAAGGTGATCATTTGTGGTGCGGGGCAGGTCGGCTACGGCATCGCCGAACGGCTGGCCCAGGAAGACAATGACGTCTCGGTGATCGACACATCGGCGGCGCTCATTGCCAACATTACCGAAAGCCTCGATGTTCGCGGCTATGTCGGCCACGGCGCCCATCCGGACGTGCTGGCGAAAGCCGGTGCCGATCAGGCCGACATGCTGATCGCGGTGACACTGTTCGACGAAGTCAACATCGTCGCCTGCGAGGTGGCGCATGCGATCTTCAATGTGCCGACCAAGGTCGCCCGTATCCGCGCGCAGAACTATCTGGCGCCGGAATACGCCAACCTGTTCTCCCGCGAGAACGTGCCGATCGACGTGACCATTTCGCCCGAGGTCGAAGTCGGGCGAATGGTGCTGCGGCGCATCTCTTTCCCGGGCGCGACGGACGTCGTGCGCTTTGCCGACGACCGGATCGCCATGGTCGCGATCGAGTGCATGGAAGACTGCCCGGTGGTCGACACGCCGCTGCAACAGCTGAGCGAACTGTTCCCCGATCTGCAGGCGACCGTCACCGGCATCTTCCGAAACGGCAAGCTGATCGTGCCGCACTCGACGGACCAGTTGCAGACCGGCGATCTCGCCTATGTCGTCTGCGACCGGGATCATGCGCGCCGCACGCTCGCTCTGTTCGGCCACGAGGAACAGGAAGCGCGTCGTATCGTCATTCTCGGTGGCGGCAATATCGGTTATTTCGTCGCCAAGGCGATCGAGGAAAATCAGCCGAGGACCCGCGTCAAGCTGATCGAGAACGATCGCGACCGTGCTGTGATGATGGCCGACAAGCTCAGCAACACCGTCGTTCTCAACGGCTCAGCGATGGATCAGCGCATCCTGATGCAAGCCGACGTGCAGGATGCAGACCTGGTGGTGGCGCTGACCAATAACGACCAGATCAATATCCTCGGCAGCATGATGGCAAAGCGCCTTGGCGCCAAGTCGACGCTCGTTTTGATCAACGAACCGTCCTACCAGGATTTCGCGGGAACGGCCGGTGTCGACGCCTATATCAACCCGCGTGCGGTGACGATCTCGCGTGTGCTTCAGCACGTGCGCAAGGGGCGTATCCGCTCGGTCTATGCCGTCCAGAAGGGGACGGCTGAAGTGATCGAAGCCGAAGCGCTGGAGACCTCGCCGCTGGTCGGCAAGGCACTACGCGAGCTGGATCTGCCCGACGGCATTCGCATAGGCGCGCTTTATCGGGACAAGACATTCATCCGCCCGCACGGCGACACCAAGATCAAGGCCAAGGATCGCGTCGTGCTCTTTGCCGCCGCCGAGGCTGTGCGCCATGTCGAGCAACTTTTCCGCGTCAGCATCCAGTTCTTCTGAGGTCAAACAAACGCCATGCCGAGAATTGCCTATGTCAACGGCGCCTATGTGCCGCACGCCGACGCTGCCATCCATATCGAAGATCGCGGCTACCAGTTCGCCGATGGGGTCTACGAGGTCTGCGAGATCCGGCATGGCTACATCGTCGATCTGACCCGCCATCTTGACCGCCTTGGCCGATCGCTGAGTGAACTTCGCATCGATTGGCCGATGAGCCGTGCGGCGCTGATCCACGTCATTCGCGAAGTCGTGCGCCGCAATCGCGTTCGAAACGGCCTGTTCTACTTGCAGGTCACGCGCGGTGCCGCTCGCCGCGATCACGTGTTCCCGGCAAAGGGCACCGCTCCGACAATCGTGGTGACGGCGAAGCGCACTGATACCGCGGCAATCGCCCGGAAGGGTACCGAAGGCATCGCGGCGATCACCGTTCCGGAGAACCGCTGGGATCGGGTCGACATCAAGTCCGTCGGTCTCCTGCCGAACGTGCTCGCCCGTCAGAAGGCCAAGGAGGAGGGCGCCCATGAGGCAATCTTCGTCGACCCAGATGGAACGGTTAAGGAGGGCGCGGCGACCAATGTCTGGATCGTCGATCGCGATGGCGTACTGCGCACGCGTCCGGCCGATCACGGCATTCTCAAGGGCATTACCCGCACGACCCTTATGGATGTTGCTGGGCCCCTTGGCATCAGGATAGAGGAGCGGGCCTTCTCCGTCGACGACATGCTCGCAGCACGCGAGGTCTTCATCACCGCGGCTACGAGCATCTGTTTCCCGGTCGTTTCCGTCGACGGTAAACCGATCGGCAACGGTCATCCAGGAAGCATAGCACAGAATATTCGTGAAGCCTTTTTCGACGTTGCGGAAAAGACATTGATTTGATACCAAACTGACAGAGGCGTCGGGGGAAGGGTACTTGTGACGCCTCTGATTGAAAAAATAGACAAAATGCACCGGCGCGCGACGCCGGCAAATAAGAAAGAATCGGCGCGATGGCGGAACGTTCTCAGAACTTGCAGGATCTTTTTCTCAATACGGTCCGCAAACAGAAGATTTCTCTGACAATTTTTCTTATCAACGGCGTCAAATTGACGGGCGTCGTCACGTCTTTTGACAATTTCTGTGTCTTGTTGCGCCGCGATGGTCATTCGCAGCTCGTCTACAAGCACGCGATCTCGACCATCATGCCGGGCCAGCCGCTGCAGATGTTCGAGAACGAAGAAGCCGCATCCTGACGGGACGTTAGGCACATTACCAAACGGGATTCAAAGTCGTCGTCGATCATTCCGGAGCTTGAAACGCTCCGCGACGACATGCGCGCAGTCGTCATCGTGCCGGTTCTGAAAAAGACCGGCCGGCAGGCGGCTGATACTCTTTCTGCGACCAGCACCCGCACCGACGAAAGTCGGCTCGAGGAAGCAGCGGGCCTGGCACGGGCGATCGACCTCAACGTCGTTCATGGCGCCATCGTTTCGGTGGCGCAGCCAAAGCCAGGGACGCTTCTCGGCACCGGTAAGATTGAGGAGATCGGTCACATCCTGGTCGAACAGGATGCTGGTCTGGTCATCGTCGATCACCCGTTGACACCGGTGCAACAGCGAAATCTGGAAAAGGAATGGAACGCCAAGGTCATCGACCGGACGGGCCTGATCCTTGAGATCTTCGGGCGGCGCGCTTCCACCAAGGAAGGCACGCTGCAGGTCGATCTCGCACATCTCAACTATCAGAAGGGCCGGCTCGTGCGTAGCTGGACCCACCTCGAGCGTCAGCGCGGCGGTGGCGGCTTCATGGGCGGCCCGGGTGAAACCCAGATCGAAGCGGACCGGCGCTTGCTGCAGGACCGGATCGTCAAGCTCGAGCGCGAGCTCGAACAGGTTCGCCGTACGCGGCAATTGCATCGCTCCAAGCGCAAGAAGGTGCCGCACCCGATCGTGGCGCTCGTCGGTTACACCAACGCCGGCAAATCGACGCTTTTCAACAGAATGACCGGAGCCGGCGTGCTGGCCGAGGACATGCTGTTTGCAACGCTCGATCCGACGTTGCGGCGGCTGAAACTACCGCACGGCCGCATGGTGATCCTGTCCGACACGGTCGGGTTCATCTCTGACCTGCCGACGCATCTTGTCGCTGCCTTCCGTGCGACGCTTGAAGAGGTGCTTGAAGCCGACCTGATCCTGCATGTGCGCGATCTCTCCGATCCGGACAACCAGGCGCAGGCAAGCGACGTTCTGCGGATCCTCGCCGATCTCGGTATCGACGAGAAGGAAGCCGCGGCCCGGCTTGTCGAGGTCTGGAACAAGATCGATCGGCTTGAGCCTGAAGCGCGCGAAGCCCTGACGAACAAGGCTGCAAACACCGATAACACCGTGGCAGTTTCGGCGATTACGGGCGAGGGCGTCGACGTGTTGCTCGCCGAGATCGGTCGTCGCCTCTCCGGCGTGTTGACCGAATGCACCGTCGTTCTCGGCGTCGACCAGCTGCAGCTTCTGCCCTGGGTCTACGAACACGCCATCGTCGATGGTCGCGAGGATCTCGAGGACGGTACGGTCAGTCTCGATCTTCGTCTGACTGAAAACGAAGCCGTGGAACTGGATCGGCGTCTCGGCAACGGGCCGAAGCCCGCCGCTGAAGACTGGTAAACGTATTTACCTGAGGCGCGGATGGCGCGCCTCAGGCCAGTTGCCGCTCGATCGCCTTGGCTGCCTGCCAGAGCTCTTCCATTCGTTCCAGCGTCGCCGCCTCAAGCGTCTCGCCTTGAGCTTGCAGCTCGTGCTCGATGTGGGAAAAACGCCGGCGGAACTTGGTGTTGGTGCCGCGCAGCGCCATTTCAGGGTCGGTGCCGACATGGCGGCCGATATTCACCACCGCAAAGATCAGGTCGCCAAGTTCATCGGCCACCTTCGCACGGTCCTTCTCCTTCAGCGCCTGACGCAATTCTCCGATCTCTTCCTCGATCTTGTCGAGAATCGGCTCCGGTTCCGACCAATCGAAACCGACCTTGGCGGCGCGCTCCTGCAGCTTCAGCGCCTCGACGAGGGCTGGAAAGCTGCGCTGGATCGAGCCCAGGTGACTGGCAGCACCGTCTGAGGGCAGGCCACGCGTGGCACGGCACGCTTGGCGTTCGGCCTTTTCGGTCTGCTTGATCGCGTCCCACTGGTTCTTGACCGCTTCCGGGGTATCGGCGTCCGAACGGGCGAAGACATGCGGATGGCGACGGATCATCTTGCGCGTGACGGCCTCGACGACGTCGCCGAAGGCGAACTCGCCGGCCTCTTCGGCCATGCGTGCATGAAATACCACCTGCAACAACAGGTCCCCCAGTTCGTCGCAAAGGTCATGCATGTCGCCGCGCTCGATCGCGTCGGCAACTTCGTAGGCTTCTTCGATCGTATAGGGCTTGATCGTCTCGAACGTCTGGACGACGTCCCAAGGGCAGCCGGTTTCCGGCTGCCGCAGCGCTTCCATGATATCGAGAAGGCCCTTGATGTCGCGTGATGGTTTCATGGGATCAATTCAACGGAATGGCGTTGTCGCTTTTGCCCGACTGGTAGCTTTCGGACAGGCGCTGATAGCGGCCGCGGATGCGATCATCCTGGGCTGCAAGTTTCTCCTGCGTTTCCTGGTCGGCGTCCTTGGCGAGTGCTGCGATCGACGACGACTTCCAGAACGCGTTGTTCTGCGCGTAGCCGCCTGGCTCAAGCAGAAATACTTCCTTCAGGATCTTCAGGTCGTGCGGGATGGAAAAGCTGTCGCGCGAATCTTCGTGGCTGAAGAAGTAGTAGAAATTGTCAAAGCCCGCCCAGGTGATTGCCGACAGGCACATCGAGCAGGGCTCGTGCGTGGACAGGAAGATCAAGTCGTGCGTGTCCGGTTTTTCCGCCATCTCGTAGAAACGCTTGAGTGTGTGCACTTCGCCGTGCCAGAGCGGATTTTCCGTCTCGTTGTTCGTCTCGGCGAGAACGAGAGAAAGATCGGACTTGCGCAGGATTGCCGCGCCAAACACCTTGTTGCCGGCGGCCACACCCTTTTCCGTCAAGGGCAGGATATCCTGTTCGATCACGTCGAGCAGCCGTTTGGCCAGTTCGGATTGCGTCATGTATTCGGTCTCCGGCAAATGCGTTGCGGCATTTAACGGAGGTTGCCCCTTGGGCGCAATGGCTGCCGACAGCAGGTATCGCGCAGCAGTCCCGGAGAGATTTGCTCAAAATGCTGCGTGGTCGAGCAAAACAATACGGGACCTCAAAGCCATTGAAATTTCTGTTTCTTCAATTGCTGTGGGCTATGCGGGATATTGAGCGAAGCCTGTAGAAGGAACAGATTGCAAGACCATGCCGCAGCAACTCTCCGTCTTCCCCGCATTCTTTCGCGTCGCGCAAAAGCGCGTGGCGGTTTTCGGCAATGGCGATGAGGCTTTTGCAAAGGTGCGGCTACTGCTCAACACCGAAGCGTCGATCGTCGTGCACGCCGATGCTCCGGAGGCTGACTTTGCCGCATTCCTGAACGAACGAGCGATTGAAACCTTGCGCGCGGCATTCGCTCCGCAGCAGCTTGAGGGCGCGATCCTGGCATTTGCCGCCACCGGCGATGCAGCGCAAGATCGCAAGATCGTCGTTGCCGCGCGCGAACAGAAAATTCCGGCCAACGCCGTCGATCAGCCCGATTACTGCGATTTCTTTACGCCGGCGCTCGTCAATCGCGCCCCGGTCGCCGTTGCGATCGGCACCGAAGGTGCCGGTCCGGTGCTTGCGCAGATGATCCGTGCCCAGATCGATCAGATGCTGTCGCCCTCGCTCGGGCTCGTGGCAACGCTCGCCGCCAGCTACCGCGACGCCGTTGATCGGCTGGTGCCGCGCGGTGTGGCGCGCCGCCTGTTTTGGCGTCGGTTCTTTCGGGGGCCGGTGGCAGACAAGGTTGCGCTTGGTGATGTCGCTGCCGCGCGCCGCGAAGCTTCGCGTCTGCTCGACACTGCGCAGGCAGCCTCCGGTCACGTCTGGCTCGTCGGCGCTGGCCCGGGCGCAGAGGACCTGCTGACGCTCAGGGCACAGCGGGTGATGATGGAAGCCGATGCGATCGTCTATGACGCACTGGTGCCGCAGGCGATCGTCGACATGGGGCGCCGCGATGCCGAGCGACTCTCGGTCGGCAAGCGCAAGGGTTGCCACACGAAGTCGCAGGACGAGATCAACCAGCTGCTGGTGAAGCTTGCAGGCGAGGGCAAGCGCGTCGTTCGCCTGAAGTCCGGCGACCCGCTTGTCTACGGCCGCGCCGGCGAAGAGATGGCGGCGCTGCGCGACGCGGATATCACCTACGAAATCGTGCCGGGCATCACGTCGGCCTTTGCCGCTGCCGCCGACTTCGAACTGCCACTCACCTTGCGCGGCGTCGCTTCGTCGCTGGTGTTCACCACCGGCCATGACCTGACCGGCGAAGTGCTGCCGGACTGGGCGCGGCTTGCCGTCTCCGGCGCAACGATCGCCGTCTATATGGGCCGCACCGTCGCTGCTTCGGTTGCCGGCCGCCTGATGCAGGCGGGCTTGCCCGCCGAGACCACCGTGGCCGTGATCGAAAACGCCAGCCGTGCCGATCGCCGGCTGTTGCATGGCACGCTCAACGATTTGCCGGACCTCGAAGGTCGCACCGAGCTATCCGGCCCTGTTATGGTCATCATCGGCGATGCCGTTGCTGGCGCGAATTTCGAGCGCTCCGAACCGCTGGTCGCCGGCAAGCTTACGCAAACAAAGATCAAAGCTGCCGCTGAGCGCAGCGAACAGATTCTGAACTAAGGGAAACGTCATGGTGAACAAGGTTTTGACGGCAAATCGGCTCTCGGATGGCATATCCGTCTGGCTGGATGCCTCGGGCAACTGGGTCGAATCGCTCCAGCAGGCCTTCATTGCCCGCCATGCCGAGGCGGTCACCGCACTCGAAGCGACGGGCAAAGTCGCTTTTGACGACAACAAGGTGGTGGATGCCAATGTCGTGGATGTGGAGGAAGTGAACGGGACGTTGCGACCGCTGCGCATGCGCGAGCGCATTCGCGCCGAGGGGCCTTCGATCCCCTATGCCGCCGGATATAATGGGCTCGCCGGCCCGAACTTTGCTGCCTGAGGAACCGAGACAACATGTACCGTTACGATGAATTCGATCATGCCTTCGTTTCCTCGCGCGTCGAGCAGTTCCGCGATCAGGTCGAGCGCCGCCTGAGCGGCGAGCTGGCCGAGGACGCCTTCAAGCCGTTGCGCCTGATGAACGGCGTGTACCTCCAGTTGCATGCCTACATGCTGCGCGTTGCCATTCCCTACGGCACGCTTTCGAGCCGCCAGATGCGCATGCTTGCCCATATCGCCCGCAAGTATGATCGTGGCTATGGCCACTTCACCACTCGTCAGAACATCCAGTACAACTGGCCGCGCCTTTCCGATACGCCGGATATCCTTGACGAGCTGGCAAGTGTGGAAATGCACGCGCTGCAGACGTCGGGCAATTGCATTCGCAACGTGACCGCCGACCATTTCGCCGGTGCGGCTGCCGATGAAGTCGCCGATCCAAGGCCTTATGCGGAAATCCTCAGGCAATGGTCGAGCGTACATCCGGAATTTTCGTTCCTGCCGCGCAAGTTCAAGATCGCCGTCACCGGTGCCGAGCGCGACCGTGCCGCCATCCAGGTGCACGATATCGGCCTGCACCTGAAAAAGGATGAGAACGGCCGCATCGGCTTTGCCGTCTATGTCGGCGGCGGACAGGGCCGTACCCCGATGATCGCCAAGAAGATCCGCGACTTCCTGCCGGAAGAGGATCTTCTGTCCTACACGACGGCGATCATGCGCGTGTACAACCTGCATGGCCGTCGCGACAACAAGTACAAGGCGCGCATCAAGATCCTCGTTCACGAAACCGGCGCGGAAGAACTTTCCCGCCAGGTCGAGGTCGAATTCGCAGCGCTGAAGGATACCGAGCTGAAGCTGCCGGAAACCGATATCCAGTCGATCTCCACCTATTTTGCACCGCCGGCTCTGGAGCCCCGCGCCGAAGGCTGGGAGAGCCTGGCGCGCTGGAAGAAGACCGATCCAGAGTTCTCGCGCTGGGTTCACCAGAACGTGCAGCCGCACAAGCATCCTGATTACGGCATGGTCACGATCTCGCTGAAGCCGATCGGCGGCATTCCGGGGGATGCGACCGACGCGCAGATGGAGGCCGTGGCCGATATCGCCGAGGAATATGCTTTCGATGAGATCCGCGTCAGTCACGAGCAGAACCTGATCCTGCCACATGTGGCGCTGGCCGATCTGGAGCCGATCTACCGCGCGCTTGTCGTTGCCGGTCTCGCAACGGCCAATGCCGGGCTGATCACGGATATCATTGCCTGTCCCGGGCTGGACTACTGCGCGCTTGCAAACGCGCGCTCGATTCCGGTGGCACAGGAGATTTCCAACCGCTTCGGAGCGCCCGAGCGTCAGGCCGAGATCGGTGAACTGAAGATCAAGATCTCCGGCTGCATCAATGCCTGCGGCCACCACCATGTCGGTCATATCGGCCTGCTTGGCGTCGAGAAGAAGGGTGCGGAACTCTACCAGATCACGCTCGGTGGCTCCGGCGACGAGAACACGTCGATCGGAGAAATCATCGGTCGCGGCTTCGAGCCGGAAAAGGTGACCGATGCGATCGAGACGATCGTCGATACCTATCTCGGGCTGCGAAATGACAAGTCGGAGACGTTCCTCGAAGCGTACCGTCGTGTTGGCCCGCAACCCTTCAAGGAAGCGCTCTATGGCGGCAGTGCACAGGAAGCCGCTTGAGGGGCTAAGGAACGGACATGACAAAAATCTGGAAAGAAGCCGGCTTCGCAAGCGATGATCCCTGGATCATCGAAAACGAGGAAACCAAGGCGGGCTCGAACGAAAAGGCGATACTCGGCTTTGACGCGTTTCTCGCCAAGGTGGCCGAGACGGACGAGGTCGGCTTGGGTGTGGTCGTCGCTCCGGCGGATGATGTTACGAAGCTGCAGCCCTATCTCGATCGCATCGCGCTGGTCGCCGTTGCATTCCCTGCCTTCAATGACGGGCGGGCGTTCAGCCATGCGTCACTTCTGCGTGCAAGGCTTGGCTTTGCCGGCGAGGTGAGGGCTGTCGGTGACGTGTTGATCGATCAAATCCCGTTGATGCTGCGTTGCGGCATCGACAGTTTCGCGGTAACCAACGGCACGGCGCTGAAGCGTCTGACGGAGGGCCGGCTTCCGGGCATAGCCAATCACTATCAGCCGACCGCAAAACCCTCTGCTGACGCCAGGTCCTATAGCTGGCGACGTGTTTCTTGAAGCTTGTGCTGACCGCGACAGTGTGAAGCACGCCGAAATGCGCGAAAGCGACTATATTTGGAAGGGAATTCCTTCCCGTTGAGCGCGGCTTGGAATATCCACGTATTGTTGATAGACAGGGTCATCATTTACAGGACTGTAGCCACAATGAATGCTCCGGCAAAAACGGAAGATTTCGCGATCCAGGCACCCGCAGGTGTCTTCGTTGAGACGGTGACGAGCGTCACCCACTATACGGATCGGCTCTTCCGCTTCCGCATGACCCGTCCTGCGGAATTCCGTTTCCGCTCCGGCGAGTTCGCGATGATTGGATTGATGGTCGGCGACAAGCCGGTCTATCGCGCCTATTCGATCGCAAGCCCTGCCTGGGACGAGGAACTCGAATTCTTCTCGATCAAGGTTCCCGATGGCCCGCTGACGTCGCACCTCCAGGCGATCAAGCCTGGCGACAAGGTGCTGATGCGCAAGAAGCCAACCGGCACGCTGGTGCTCGATGCGCTGGTTCCCGGCCGCCGACTGTATATGTTCTCGACCGGCACCGGCATTGCGCCTTTTGCCAGCCTGATCCGCGACCCCGAGACCTACGAGAAATTCGAGGAGGTCATCCTCACGCACACCTGCCGCGATGTGGCCGAGCTGAAATACGGCTTCGACCTCGTGGACGAGATTCGCAACCACGAATTCCTGAACGAGATCGTCGGCGACAAGCTTCGCCACTATGCGACGGTGACCCGCGAGGACTACCCCTTCAAGGGCCGCGTGACCGACCTGATGGTCAATGGCAAGTTCTTCGCCGACCTCGGCCTGCCGCCGCTCGATCCGGCCATCGACCGCGGCATGATCTGCGGCTCGACGGCAATGCTGAAGGACACGAAGGAGATCCTGGAGGCCGCAGGCCTGACGGAGGGTTCCAACAACAAGCCGGCCGAGTTCGTCATCGAACGAGCCTTCGTCGGCTGATCGGCGGCACAGCCGTCACAACACGTGGATTTTCAAAAGGCGCATCATCGGGTGCGCCTTTTTCGCATCCGTGCGACAGTCGCTGCCGGAGGACGAGCTATGCGTTTCTGGAAGCTCCGCTCTGATCAATCAGCGTACCGGCAGCCGGTCTCAGGCACTATCGTTGCCCAGCATTTTGACATGTCGCTCAGCCGCAGCCAGGCGGAGTGAGCGCGCCAGGAAAGCGTCCCACGCCGCAGATATGCCGGCGACAGTGGATCTTGCAGGGAGTGGCCGATGAGCCTTGAAACCAGAATTCGCCGCAAGTCGTTGCATGACCGGATCGTTTCACCGGAGGCGGCGGCGGAGCTGATCAAGGACGGCATGACGATCGGCATGAGCGGCTTTACCAAGGCGGGCGATGCGAAAGCCGTGCCGCTGGCCATGGCGCAGCGGGCGGCTAAGGAGAAGTTTCGCATTACATTGATGACCGGGGCATCGCTTGGCCACGACATCGACAAGATGCTGACGGAGGCGGGCGTTCTCGCGCGCCGATTGCCCTTCCAGTCCGACCCCGTCCTGCGTGCCGCCATCAATCGCGGCGAGGTCATGTTCATCGACCAGCATCTATCGGAGACCGTGGAGCAGCTTCGCTCCGGCCAGATCAGCCCGATCGATTACGCCGTCGTTGAGGCGGTGGCGATTACCGAGGATGGCGGCATCGTGCCATCGACGTCGGTCGGCAATTCCGCAAGTTTCGCGATCCTCGCCAGGAAAGTGATCGTCGAACTTAATCTCAGCCACAGCCCGGAGCTCGAAGGGCTGCATGACATCTACATTCCGGCCAAGCGACCGTCGCGCACGCCGATCCCGGTCGTCGCCTGCGACAGTCGCGTCGGCTCGCCCTATATCCCGGTCGATCCCGACAAGATCGCAGCGATCGTCATCACCGAAAAGCAGGACAGTGCCGCGCGGATCTCGCCGCCGGATCCGGAGACCATTTCGATCGCCGGCCACCTGATCGGCTTCCTTGAAGACGAAGTGCGCAAGGGCAGGCTCGACATGACGTTGAACCCGTTGCAGGCGGGTATCGGCATCATAGCGAACTCGGTTCTGAGCGGCCTCGTCGACAGTCCGTTCCACGATCTGCGCATGTACAGCGAAGTGCTGCAGGACAGCACCTTCGAGCTTTTCGAGGCCGGCAAGCTGAGCTTCGCCTCGGCGGCGTCGATGACACTCAGCAGCACCTGGGCCGATCGGGTCTTCCGCAATATCCGCGCCTATAAGGACAAGGTGATCCTGCGGCCGCAGGAAGTCAGCAACCACCCGGAGATCATCCGCCGGTTGGGCGTCATCGGCATCAACACCGCGCTGGAGTTCGACATCTACGGCAACGTCAACTCGACCCATGTCGGCGGTACCGACATGATGAACGGTATCGGCGGCTCGGGCGATTTCGCCCGCAATGCGTTCCTGTCGATCTTTGTTGCGAAGTCGGTTGCCAAGGGCGGCGCGATCTCTTCGGTGGTGCCGATGGTTTCCCATGTGGACCACACGGAACACGATGTCGATATTCTGGTCACCGAACATGGGCTTGCCGATTTGCGCGGCCTTGCGCCGCGCGAGCGCGCGCCGGTGATCATCCGCAATTGTTGCCACCCGGCCTATCGCGAGTTGCTGGCGGATTATTTCAAGCGCGCCGCGGCAACGCGGGCAGGGCAGACGCCGCATATCCTCGAGGAAGCGTTCGACTGGCACGTGCGCCGGCTGAAGACGGGCAGCATGCTGCCGGGTGCCTGACGGCCTATTCCTGCGCGAGGTAAGCCATCAACGACGACATGGCCGCCGCCGCACCCTCGGCGTCGGCAGACGCGATTGCGTCGATCACCCTGATGTGGCGCTCGACCGACCCGCGCATCCGCTCGACGGATGCGCCGGCAAACCAGATGCGCCGGGCATGCGTCTGCAGGGGCGCAAGGGCCGCTGTCAGGAACCTGTTGGGGCAGACTTCCTCCATCAGCTCGTCGAAGACCTTGTCGGCCACCAGGAAGCCTTCCATGTCGGCGGCGTCTGCGCATTGGCTCATCTCGGTGGCGCATTCCTTCATTGCTCGCCGTGCATCCGCGTTGGCGTGTTCGGCGACCAAGGCGGCTGCGAGCGGCTCCAGCTTCTGACGGGTTTGCACCACATGCGCTCGATCGTTCGGCCCGATCGTCGTTATCTGTAGGCCGATGCGCGGGCGAACGGCCATCAGTTCCTGCCAGGCGAGCTTCTGGATGGCCTCGCGCACCGGCGTGCGGCCATGACCGGCAAGTTCGATCAGTTGTTTTTCCGTCAACAGCCTGCCGGGCTCGAGCTTGAGCGTAACGATCAGCCGCTCGAGAGCGAGATAGGCGAGGTGGGCCTGGGAGTGAACTGACATGTGCATCCCGCAGTTTCTGATATATCAGAGCGTGCCATGTTTTCGGTTTAATGGCAAACAAACGGATGGTCGCTAATCAGGAAGGATTACGCTGATCGAAGCCGTAGCCATGGAACGGTAAAAGCCTCAGATTTCAACGGCCTGAATAAAATTGGCTTGCCGCCCGTACGAGGGGTGAATGGTGTTGACGAAGAGGAAGCTGCTTGTCAGTCTCCTCTAAAAAGGACGTCCGACATCGACGTTGAGGGGCTTGGCTGAGGTGGGTGCGTTTCTGGTCTGGTCGCTGATTGTTTTTGCGGGGCTGCTTGCCGTCCCGGCAGTGAGCCATACGAACGCGCAGACGACGTTTTCCCTGATGGCCTCTTCAATGGCTTTCGTCGGTATGGGCATCGCGCAGTTCATGGCGGCGCGTCCGCCGGTCATAGAGCCGCTGTTCGGCGGGCTGGACCGCATCTATCACCTTCACCGCAAGATCGGTATCTCAGTGCTGGTGCTTATCCTCGTCCACTATTTCCTGACGCCGGATTTCAAGGGGCTGTCGTTCACCAGCGGATTGAACCAGCTTGCCGCCTCCGCCGGGAAGTATGCGTTCTACGGGCTTGTCATTCTGCTTGTTCTGAGCCTCGTCAAAATCATCCCAAAGACGAAGATCGAGATTCCTTACCACCTCTGGCGCTACACCCATCGCTTCATCGGTCTGCTGTTCATCCTTGTCGCGTTCCACCAGATGTTCATCAAGCGTCCCTACGACAGCACCGCCCTGCTTGCGGTCTATCTCAATGTGTTCGCGGCACTCGGGATCCTGAGCTACGCCTATACGCAGCTTCTGCCCTGGCTGAGGACGCGCCGCTACGAGGTGTCCGAGGTGGTGAGACACGATGGCGCAACGATCATTTCGGCGCGGCCAAAGGGGCGGGCGCTGCGGGCCAAGCCCGGTCAGTTCGGTTTCCTGCGCGTGTTGAAGACTGGCCTGCGCGAGCCGCACCCCTTCACCATTGCCGGTATCGATGGCGATGGTACGGTGCGCTTCGCCATCAAGCCGCTCGGCGATTATACGCAGGCGCTGCGGAACAATATTGCCGTTGGCGACCGGCTGAAGCTCGAAGGCGGATACGGCCATTTCAATCATCGACGCGGCGCCAGGAAGCAGATCTGGTTGGCCGGAGGCATCGGGGTCACGCCGTTTCTCGCCATGGCCCGCCATTTGACCGGCAATGAGGGGCAGGACATCCACATGGTCTATTGCGTGCGCGACCGAAAGGAAGCGATCGGCCTTGAAACCTTCGAGGCGCAAGCGGAAAAGCTCGGCAACTTCAGCTTCGTGCTGCACGATTCGGCCACGGACGGGCGGCTCGATGCTGCCAAACTGGCGGCGGGCAGTCTTATCGATCCGGGCGAGGCCGACCTTTGGTTCTGCGGCCCGGCACCGCTGAGGGAGGCGATCGTCAAGGGCTTGAAAGAGCTTGGAAAGAAGCCGCTCCGCGTGGAGTTCGAACAGTTTCAGTTTCGATAGCAGTTTAATTGAAGATTTTTCGGTTGAGGGAGTACGGCCATGCGCAGTCTGCGTGAAATGCGAGAGAGCGTCTCGTCAAGTGCCGGCATCCGCAAGAGGAACGGATTGGCGCTGGTTGCCGGTCTGCTGGTCGCCACGCTCTCTCCCGGCGCCGCATCGGCGCGCGACGCTTTTACCGAGGACGCCTTCTCGACCTACAAGGCGAATGTCGAGAACGGCAAATACATGTTCAACGCAGCCGGCTGCGGCGCCTGCCACGGATCGGGCGATGAAACCGAGCTTTTGTCCGGCGGCATGGAGATGAACACGGCGATCGGAACCTTCTATGCGCCGAACATCTCGCACCATGCCAACGGTATCGGCGGGTGGAGCAACGCCCAGTTTCTCAGTGCGGTGATGGTCGGGCTCGACCGCGACGGCAACAATCTCTATCCGGTCATGCCCTATACGTCCTATGGCGGGATGAAGCCGCAGGACGTGCTTGATATCAAAGCCTATGTGGAGACCTTGCCGCACTCGGATGCGGCCTCCAAGGAACATGAGATCGCTTTTCCTTTTAGTCGGCAAACGACGATAACCCTATGGAAACGCAGTAATTTCAACGTTCCGGCCTATCAGTCGCGCGAAGAGACGCAGATGGAGCGCGGCCGCTATCTCGTTGAAAATGTCGGCGGCTGCGGCGACTGTCACACGCCGCGCACGACCACCTATGGGCTTGACCTGGAACACGCCTATCAGGGTGAGAAGGGGCTGACCGGTGCGGTCGCACCCGATATCGGCAAGGCGAAGATGGCGGGTTTGTCCGCGCCCGAAGTCTTTACCACGGGCCTGATCGGCGAAGGCAAGAAGTTGTCCGGCGCGCCGATCAGCGATCCCGTCATGCGGCGCATTGCCAAGGGGCTTTCGGCACTCAGCGACGACGATCGTCGCGCGATCTACGCGTTCCTGTCCGATCGCGAAGTCAAGGCGCCGGCGCCGGTCGCGCAGTCTGTCACGGCAGTTTGCAAGGAGACCACCGCCTCGACTGCATTCTCTGGCGACAATGCGGCACTCGCCCAACAGGCAGATGACTTTATCGGCAAGTATTGCCGCAACTGTCATGGTCCGGGGGAAAGTTCCCAAGGCAGCTACCCCGCAGGCGAGCTGACATCGATCGCCGCCGATGCCAATTTCGTCACGCCGGGCAATGCTGCAAAATCACGCCTCTTCACCTCGGTCACGAGCGGGCGCATGCCGCTTGGCAAGCGACCGACCGATGAAGAGATCAAGGTGTTCGAAGACTGGATCAATTCGCTCAGTGAAAAGAACCTGCCGCAGACGGCGGCCGCCAAGCCGGATCGATCGCGCCCGATGCTGTCCTACGACCAGTTCGTCGAAGCGGCGCTCAAGGATATCTCCAAGGTCAGCGCACTCGATCGTCGGCACGTCCGCTACTTCTCCTACCGCGACCAGTATAACGGCATGATGGGGTGTGAAGACGACGCCACGTTCATGAAGCGCATGGATGTGCTGGCGGGTGGCTTCAAGAAGCTGCTGAACTCCTTGTCCTATGGACCGAAGCTGGTGGTGCCGGCGGAGGTGGACGGCACCAATGGCCTGCTCGTGCGGGTCGATCTGCGCGACCTGCAGTGGGATGCCGCCGACTATGATTTTCTGGTCAAGCGCTACTTCTATGGTGTCGATCCGAAGAGTGATGCCTCGCTTCAGGCGCTCTCCACCGAGACGCAGACGCAGCTGCCGATCATGCGCATCGACTGGTTCATGAGCAATGGCGCCCGGCCGGAGATTTACAACCGGCTGATGAAGTTGCCGACGCATATCCGCGAGCTGGAAACGCGCTTCAAGATCGATGTGGACGACAACATAAGGCGGCGCAACGTTCTGCGCGCCGGATTTGCGGATGGGTCCTCGGGTGTTTCGGACCATAACCGCATGCTTGAGCGGCACGACATGCCGTTTGGCGGATACTATTGGAAATCCTACGATTTCGCTGGTGATCTCGGCAAACAGGTGCTGAAGCGTTTTCCGCATGGCCCCAAGGAACTGGGCACACTCGATGCCGGTCTGGTGCCGTTTGAGCACGATGGTGGCGAGATGATCTTTTCGCTGCCCAACGGCTTGCAGGGCTACTATCTGTCGACCGCGGCGGGGAAACAGCTTGATGTCGGGCCCACCACCATCGTTTCGTTCCGCGAGCGGCCGATCGGCAAGGGGGTCGAGATCGTCAATGCCCGCTCCTGCTTCGATTGTCATGCCGATGGCATCCTGTCGAAGCGCGATCAGTTGCGCGACCACATCGCCACGTCGACGCTGTTCAGCAAGGACCAGCAGGATGTGCTTTTGGCGATGTATGTGAAACAGGAGGAGCTGGACGAGGCCTATCGCAAGGATCGCGAGCGCTTCGTCGGGGCTCTGCAGACGTTGGATGTAACCGAACCGACACCGGACGGCGGACTGCAGAGCAAGCACGCACCCGGCGACTCCGAGATCGTCACCTATTTCGCCGACAAGTATGAAGACGAACTGGACTTTGACGGTCTGGCGGCTGAATTCGACATGACACCGCAGCAGTTCTCCGAAGCGGTCAAGCGAGTGACGGATGTGAATGTGCTGCGCCTCGGGCTGGATTGGGTCACGACGCTGGAGGCCGGCGGAACCGTTCCGCGCAACGAGGTCGAGCAGCAATATGCCCTGTTGCTGAAACCGCTTGCCCAGCGCCGTCCGCTTGATACCGACGCAATCGTCGTTGCCGGTGCCGAACAGCAACCGGAGGCAATGCCGCAGACAGTGGCCGCGGCCGTACCAGACTATCGAAAACAGGAGGTCGCAGGCGAGGGTAAGCTTGAACTTGCCTTGAAGGTGCCGACGACGACGGCCAGGGTCGGCGATCAGCTGTCGTTTGAACTCAGCGCCAATCAGGCCTGCGAACTGCAGATCCTCTATGTCGAGGAAAACGGCAATGTCGAAGTCATCCCGGACGAGATGATCGGCAACACGACGCTGCAGCCCGGCGAAAGCAGACTGATCCCGCAGCCTGGGACCGGCACGCTGACCTTCGATACGGCAGCGCCCGCCGAAACCATGCTTGCCTTCTGCCGGGTCGGTGGCTTGGCGGAACAAAAGCTCACATTGGAGAAAGCACGCGAATATGTCGCTCAATCGAAGTTGCCGCCGACCCGCGGACTGGCGGTTAATCTCGCCAAGAAGGCACGGGTGGATAACGGCGCGAGCAGCGTGCAGATGGTAACTTTCGAGATCAAGGAATAGCGCTAAAGCAATGGGCAAGCTGATGAAAAGGCTGATCGTCGCTTCCGCCGTGTTGTTGCCGCTCGCCAACCCGGCCAGTGCCTGTGATGCGCTGGTCAAAGCCTCCGAGGCCCTCAACAGGGGCGACGAGGCCGGGGCACGGTCGGCCGCCGCGCTGGAGAGCACGAAAACATGTTCGAGTACGGACGCAGCGCTGACGCGACGCGTGGCGGCGCTTGCGACTTTCAATCGCATCGCCAACGCGGTCGGACGTGGTGCTGCGCTTGAGACGTTCCAAAGCGAGCTTGAAGCCGTGCGTAATGACGTCGGTGGACCATGGCAGATCCTCGACGCGCTTGGGGATATCGAACGGGCGCGAAAGAAGTACGAAAGCGCGGCGACCTATTATCAGCAGGCGTTGGAGGATGCGGCCAACGAGCAACTGACCCCGCAGTGGATGGCGCCGGACAACGCCTATATTCTGCGGTTGGATCGGCTCGCGTCCGAGATGCGTCTCGCATCGGCCAGGCCGGTGAAACTCGCCATGCGCGGCGCCTGCAAATTTTCCTATCGCGGTGTCGCGATCAGGAAGAAGGCGACACCGGTTCGCTATGTCTTCGGAACGGCGGAGTTCACGCCTGAGGGGCTGCAGTCGGCCAAGGATCTTTTCGAGTGCCTGAAATCGGCAAAACCCGCGTCGATCACCCTGATTGGCCACACCGATCCGGTCGGTAGCACCGAGGCGAACAAGACGTTGTCGTTGGCGCGTGCCGAAGCCCTCGCGCACTATCTCGTGGACGCTGGCTACAAGGGCACCTGGACCACGGTCGGCAAGGGTGAGGAAGAGCCGTTCAAGCCGGATGACCCTGGTGCCTATGACGAAGCGATGCTGCACCAATTGGATCGCCGCGTTGAAGTTGATGTGGAGAAATAGACGGTGCTGCGCAAAGCTCTGATTTCGAGCGTGATCTTTGGGTTATCGACGTTGCCCGTCACGGCCGCCACGTCAGCGCTTGTCGTCGGCGTCGATATCTACCCACATGAGGTGAGCCTCGACGGAGCCGTCAAGGATGCGCGTGACGTGGCGCAGGCGTTGAAGACGGCGGATGTCGGCACCATCCGTGAATTCATCAACGGGCAGGCGACCAAGGACGCGATCCGCGCCGCCTGGTTGGAGCTTGTCGACGCCGCCAGCAAAGGCGACACGATCATCTTCACCTATGCCGGGCATGGCGCCCAGATGCCGGAGCTTGTTGCCGGCAGCGAGCCCGACGGGTTGGACGAGTTTCTTGAGCTTCCGGGATTCGATCGCAGTCGCGCCGAGGAAACGGCAAAGGAGATCATCGTCGACAACGAACTCAATGCCTGGTTCGCCGAAGCGGAGGCTAAGGGGGTCCAGGTGTTGTTCGTTTCCGACAGCTGTTACTCGGGCGGCATGAACCGGTCAATCTCCGGCAAGACGCGGCTTGCGCCGACGGTCCGGGCGCAGTTGCCGCCGCCGTCGCAAGAGGCGGTCTCCGGCGCGGCGGTCAAGGACGAGGATCTGGCGCAGGTGACGATCCTTGCCGCATCGCTTGAGAGCCAGCCAACGCCGGAGGTTGTGATCGAAGGCGAGCCAAGGGGGGCGCTCAGTTGGAGTTTCGCCCGTGCGCTTGAGGGGGCAGCCGATCGTGATGGCGATGGCCGGATCTCGAGGGTCGAGCTTGAGGACTACGTCTTTTCCAACGTCAAGCTCCAGTCCGAGGCGCTGCAGGTGCCGAACTTTACGCCGCAGGTTCCGCGATCCGATAGGGAAATCGTCCTGTCCCTGCCCAGAAGCGCGACGCTGGTAACAGGCAACGGCGCTGCCGCAACCGGCCGGTCGGTAAAGCTGAAACCGGCCCGGGACATGGGGTGGACGGGCAAGCTGGCGCTCAGCGTCGATGGCGTGGCGCCGACGCTTGAGAATGTCGGTGGCAGCGGCGTCCCCTATCGATGGGATGCTGCCAGCGGCACATTCTACACGCCGAACGGCGATGTCGCGGGCGAACACGTTGCCCCCGATATGGTGCAGGGGGTGGTGGACAAATTCATCGCCCTCGATTTCCTGAAGGCTCTCGCCGCGCAGAACCCCGGCAAAGTCTCGCTGACGCCGGTCAAGGATATCTATTCGTCAGGGGATCGCCTGAACTTCGATGCGCCGCAATCCGGATACGCGAACATGTTGGTCGTCAATCTCGCCAACACCGGGGAAGTCCAGCTTCTCGATGCCCAGATCGCAGGCTCCGGCAGCCATGTGTTCAAGCTGACGGACCTGGAAGTGGTCAAGCCTTTCGGCGCCGATCATCTGGTGGTCGTCTCGACGAACGCTCCGATCGATGCGGTGGCTGCTGCGCTCGCGGGCCCTGGCGTCGATGCATCGAGGTTTTTGCGTCTCCTGGAAGAACGCCTTGATGGAACCGACAGTGCCGTCGCGATCCAGCCGCTCTATACGCGGGAGCGCGGGCAATGAGCGTCGACATCAGGGCCTGGTCTTTCCTGTTGCCGCTTGTCGGCTTGGGGATGTGTTCGCCTGCATTGGCTGCGGACCGGGCCTTGCTGATCGGGATCGGAAGCTACCAGAACCTGCAGCCAAAGCTGTTTCTGCACGGGCCGAAAAACGACCTTGTTGCCATGGACCGGCTGCTGACCGGAACACTCGGCTTCGATCGTTCTGCCATCCGCGTCCTGAAGGACGAGCAGGCGACGCGCGCGACCATCCTGTCGTCGATCGAGGAGTGGTTGGTCGCGGGCACGGAACCCGGCGACCGTGCCTATCTTTACTATTCAGGTCACGGTCTCCAGGTCGCCGATGCCGATGGTGAAGAGGATGACGGTTTGGATGAGGCGCTGGCGCCGTTCGATGTGGTCTCCGGGCCCAAGGATTGGGACGGTGCCGTCACCGATGACGAACTCGATGCCATCCTCGAACGCTTGAAGGGCAGGGCGGTGACCCTGGTGATCGACGCCTGTCACTCGGACAAGATTTCGCGGTCGCTGTCGGGAGAGGTATCCGTCGGCATCGACGGCGCCCGTTTCTTGGCGCGACCCGAGGCGAAGCCAGTGGAGCAGGCGCTGACACGTGGGCTTCGCATCGACCTTGGTGTCGTCGACAAACCGGCCCGTGTCAACGAGAGCGGTATCGTCGCCTGGAGTGCAAGCGCACCCTATCAGGTGGCGTGGGACGATGTGAGGCTACCGATCGAAGGCCGCCACGGCGTTTTCACGGAGGCCTATGTCGCTGGACAGACGGGAGCGGCGGCGGACGCCAACGCCAACGGGCTGACCAGCAACGCCGAACTTTTCGAATATGTCACGGCGCAATCGGCCTCCTACTGCGCCTCGCAGGAGAAATGCGAGACTCTCGACCCGCAGCTCGAGATGAAGGCGCAGAGCCTGGGCGCCAGCGCGGTCGTTCCGGTACAGGCAGGAACCGAAGCGACGGCACGGTATCAGCCCGTTGCCGGCGATGGTGCCGCCCCGGCAAGTTATCAGGATGCAAATGCGGTCGATGCGGTCGGCGATATCGTCGGCAAGGCCAATGCTGGCGACGTGCGTATCAGCATCAACCGGCCAACCACGATGAAAGCCGGTGACGTGTTCAAATTGACGGTCGCAAGCAAGGTTGCCGGAAGCCTCATCCTCATCGACGTCAACGCGAACGGCGCTGCAACCCAGATTTTCCCCAACGAGTTCGCGCAGAAGATTACGCCGCTCGCCGCCGACGTTCCGTTGACACTGCCGGACGAGTACTACGGCTTCGACTTCGAAGCCTCCGGTAAAGGCGAAAGCGCATTCGTTGCGCTGGTGGTCAGCGACGCCGTCGATTTGTCTGACGTCGCGCCGAAGACACGAGGGCTCAAGATCGAGCTCAATGCGCGAGAGACTTTGAGCGAAATCGTCTCGCGGCTGCAGCAGGCCTGGACAGACGACCTGGAGAAACGTGCTATCCGCTGGTCGGTCGGCACGCTGCGCTATCACGTCGAATGATTGTTTCTGCGACAGATCGGACAGCAAAAAGCCCGCCGCAAAGGCGGGCTTTCTGTTTGAAATCTTTCGCGATGGTTAGAGCGTTTCCGACTTAGGCTGAAACGCTCTACCTCTTTGCTCTTACGCATTTCCTGACGGAAAACCGCTTCGCACTTTTCCTGGAAATACTCTAGTGCAGGATCTGGCTCAGGAAGAGCTTGGTGCGCTCGTGCTGCGGATTGTCGAAGAACTCGGCGGGTGAGTTCTGTTCGACGATCTGGCCCTGGTCCATGAAGATCACGCGGTTGGCGACCTGGCGCGCAAAACCCATTTCGTGGGTCACGCACAGCATGGTCATGCCTTCTTCGGCAAGGCCCACCATCGTGTCGAGCACTTCCTTGACCATTTCCGGATCGAGCGCCGAGGTCGGCTCATCGAACAGCAGGATCTTCGGCTTCATGCACAGCGAGCGGGCAATCGCCACGCGCTGCTGCTGGCCGCCCGAAAGCTGGCCCGGATACTTGTGGGCCTGCTCAGGGATCTTGACGCGCTTCAGGAAGTGCATCGCGATTTCTTCGGCCTGCTTCTTCGGCATCTTGCGGACCCAGATCGGTGCAAGCGTGCAGTTTTCGAGAATCGTCAGGTGCGGAAACAGGTTGAAGTGCTGGAACACCATTCCGACTTCGCGGCGCACTTCATCGATCTTCTTCAGATCGTTGGTGAGTTCGATGCCGTCGACGACGATCTTGCCCTTCTGGTGTTCTTCCAGCCGGTTGATGCAGCGGATCATCGTCGATTTACCAGAGCCCGATGGGCCGGCAATGACGATGCGCTCGCCCTTCATCACCTTCAGGTTGATGTCACGGAGAACGTGGAAGTCTCCGTACCATTTGTTCATTCCGTTGATTTCGACCGCAACGTCAGTCGCGGATACGGTCATCTTGGAAACAGTGGCTGCATTGGCCATGCGATCTCCCCCTCTTATCGTTTATGGCTCGTGTCGAGCACGCGTTCCATGAAGCCTGAATAGCGCGACATACCAAAGCAGAAAAGCCAGAATATGAAGCCTGCGAAAATTAGCCCTGAGATCGGCGTCACCGCCGACGCCCAGTTGGCGTCCGAGAAATTCAACCGGACGATGCCGAGAAGGTCGAACATGCCGATGATCGAGACCAGCGACGTATCCTTGAACAGCCCGATGAAGGTGTTGACGATGCCTGGAATGACGAGCTTCAACGCCTGCGGCAGCACGATGAGGTTCATCTTCTGCCAGTAGCTGAGGCCGAGCGAATCGGCGCCCTCATACTGCCCCTTGCCGATCGCCTGCAGACCGCCGCGCACCACCTCGGCCATGTAGGCGGAGGCGAAGAACGACACGCCGATCAGCGCCCGCAGAAACTTGTCGAAAGTCACCCCCTGCGGCAGGAACAGCGGCAACATCACGCTCGCCATGAACAGAACGGTGATCAGCGGGATGCCGCGCACGACTTCGATGAAGAACGTGCAGAGCATCTTGATTACCGGCATGGTCGATCGCCGGCCGAGCGCAAGCAGGATGCCGAGCGGCAACGAGACCGCGATGCCGACGAAGGAAAGCACCAACGTCACCATCAGGCCGCCCCACAGCGGCGTCTCGACGAACGGCAATCCGAACCACCCGCCCGGCAGAAGGATCAGCGCCAGGATAGGCAGCACGACGAGAAGCAGGATCGCGTTGATGTTCTTGTAGGGAACCTTCGGGATCAGCATCGGCGTCAGGAACAGAATGAAAAGGATGCCGACAAGTGCGGGTCGCCAGCGCTCCTCGATCGGGTAGCGCCCGAAGAGGAACTGGTCGAACTTGGCGTTGACGAAAGCCCAGCAGGCGCCGCTCCAGCCATCCGGCTGCGAGCCGCCCTGCGCGACGGTGGCACAGACCCCACGCCCGCCGCCGGTCCAGGCGGCATCGATAAACAGCCATTGCACGGCCGGCGGTACGAGCCAGGCGAGCACAAGCAGGCTTATGATCGTCAGAGCCGTATCCTTCGGCGTCGCAAAGAGGTTCTTGCGAAGCCAGTAGGCAAGGCCGCCCGTCTGTATGGGCGCCGGTGCAGCCTCGATCATCGAGGCGCGGACAAAATTTCCCTGGTGTGAGTTCATGATCTTATCTCTCCACCAGGGCCATGCGGGCATTGAACCAGTTCATCAGCAACGACGTCGTCAGGCTCAGCGACAGGTAGACGATGATCCATATCGATACGACTTCGATCGCCTGACCGGTCTGATTGAGGATCGTTCCGCCGACGGCAACCAGGTCGGCGTAGCCGATGGCGATCGCCAGTGACGAGTTCTTGGTCAGGTTGAGATACTGGCTGGTGAGCGGCGGAATGATGATCCGCATCGCCTGTGGTACAACGACGAGGCGGGTGGTGAGGCCGGGCCGGACGCCCAGTGCATGGGCAGCCTCGGACTGCCCCTTCGAGACACCGCGAATGCCGGCCCGCACAATTTCGGCGATAAAGGCGGCGGTGTAGAAGGAAAGCGCCAGGAACAGCGACAGGAACTCCGGTCCGATGACCGAACCGCCGGTAAGGTTGAACTTGCCGGCTACCGGGACATCGAAGGTAATCGGCGAGCCGGTTGCCAGGAAGGCGAGGAGCGGCAACCCGATGACGAGGCCGAGCACGGTCCAGAGCAACGGGAAGCGCTGTCCGGTTGCTTCCTGCTTGATGCGCGCATAGCGGGCCAAGAAGAAGCTGGCTATGACGGCGATCACGAACGTGTAGAAAACATATTGCGAGCCGTCGCCGAAAACCGGTTTGGGAAAGGCGATGCCGCGGTTGTTGAGGAAGATGTTGAGGGGCAGCGCGGCCGATTCGCGTGGCTGCGGAAGCACGGCGAGAACGCCGCTGTACCAGAAGAAGATGACCAGCAGCGGCGGGATGTTGCGGAACACTTCGACATAGGCGAGCGACAGTTTCGCGATCAGCCAATTGTGCGAGAGCCGCCCGATGCCGACGACGAAGCCGATGATGGTTGCGGTGATGATGCCGGTTACTGCCACGAGCAGCGTATTGAAGAAGCCGACGACCAGCGCGCGCCCGTAGGTGGAATCACTCGTATAGGCGATCAAGGACTGTCCGACGTCGAAGCCGGCGCGCCCGTTGAGGAAGCCATAGCCGGACGCGATGTTCGCGCGCTTGAGGTTCTGGATTGTGTTGTCCGCTATCCAATAGACGAGGGCAACGAGAATAACGACGGTTATGACCTGGTAAAATATTCCACGCACCTGCGGGTCGTTCATGATCGAACCGGAAGGTTTGCTCTTCTCAGGCGTAGTTGTGACGCCAATCGCCATGCAATGCCTCTTTCCCCTTGTCACCCTTTTGGGTGTTTTTATCGTTGGGATGGGGAAGCGGCGTGCCGCTTCCCCCTGTTGTGTCTGGCCGTATTAGCGGACCGGAGGAGCGTACTGAATGCCGCCCTTGCTCCACAGCGCGTTGAGGCCGCGTTCGATCTTCAGCGGGCTGCCGGCGCCAATGTTACGGTCGAAGACTTCGCCGTAGTTGCCGACTGCCTTGATGATGTTGACGGCCCATTCGTTAGTCAGGCCGATGTCGGTGCCGATCTTGCTGTCAGCTTCGACGCCGAGGAAGCGCTGGACGTCCGGATTGGGGGACTTCTTCATCTCTTCGACATTTGCCTGCGTGACGCCGAATTCTTCGGCCTGGATCAGCGCGTAATGGACCCAGCTGACGATATCGAACCACTGGTCGTCACCCTGGCGAACGGCCGGACCAAGCGGCTCCTTCGAGATGATTTCCGGCAGGATCATGTGATCGTCGGGCTTGGACAGCGTCAGGCGCAGCGAATAAAGGCCCGACTGGTCAGTGGTGTAGACGTCGCAACGACCGGCGTCATAGGCCGCGTTCACTTCTTCGAGCTTTTCGAAGACGACCGGGTTGTACTGCAGGTTGTTGGACTTGAAGTAGTCGGCGAGGTTGAGCTCGGTGGTGGTGCCGGTCTGTACGCAGACGGCAGCGCCGGAGAGTTCGAGGGCCGACTTTACGTTCAGGCCCTTGCGGACCATGAAGCCCTGGCCGTCATAGTAGTTGACCGGGCGGAAGTTGAAGCCGAGAGCGGTGTCGCGGTTGATCGTCCATGTTGTGTTACGGGCGAGGACATCTACTTCACCGGACTGCAGGGCCGGGAAACGCTCCTTGGCCGAAGTGGGTGTGTATTTTACCTTGGTGCCATCCGCGAAGATCGCGGCGGCGATCGCCTTGCAATAATCGACGTCGAAGCCGCTCCAGTTGCCCGAAGCATCCGGTGCAGCGAAGCCGGCGAGACCGGTGTTCACGCCGCATTGGACGAAGCCCTTGGCCTTCACGTCATCGAGTGTCGCAGCCGAAGCCGCATGTGCGCCAATCCCCATGACAGCAGCGCCAACAAGGGCTGTCAGAATTCTTCTTGCCATTTTTTAGAACCTTTTTCTGTTGTCGTTAGTTCCCGTCTGCACCAGCGCGTCTCCCTGCGCGTACAGCCTCCGCCACCCTCATGGCGCGAGTGCAATCTATCTCATGCTCAAAATCCATGGGGGTCAAGAGAGCTTGCCGATTTTCTGAACTTGCATGTGAAAAACCTGAAATAAGCCAGAAGTTTAGGCATGTTTTGCAGGAAACGGGCAATTGCTGAGCGAAAATTCGCCAGTTGCCCCTGCATTCGATTGCAAAACGCCTTTGTCGGATTTTGCCACTTGACCCCGGTTGTAGGGCGTTCGAAGAGTTTCGGATCGGTTTTTCAACATCGGACTCTTCAATGGCAGACAGCGGCAATGTGAATGGCAAGATGGGCATCAACACCCGCCTGGCCCATACCGGAAACAAACCCTCCGACTATTTCGGTTTCGTCAATCCACCGGTCGTTCACGCGTCCACTGTGCTGTTTCCAAACGCCCAGACGATGGAAACGCGCGCGCAGAAGTACACCTACGGCACCCGCGGCACGCCGACGACGGATGCGCTTTGCGACGCGATCAACGAGCTTGAGGGGGCCGCCGGCACGATCCTCGTTCCCTCGGGCCTTGCTGCCGTCACCGTGCCGTTCCTGGCCTATCTTTCGTCCGGCGACCACGCACTCATCGTCGATTCGGTTTATTTCCCGACCCGCCACTTCTGCGACACGATGTTGAAGCGTCTCGGTGTCACCGTCGAATATTACGACCCGATGATCGGGGCTTCGATCGAAAGCCTGATTCGCCCGAACACGCGCCTGGTTCATACGGAAGCTCCAGGCTCCAACACGTTCGAGATGCAGGATATCCGGACGATCGCCGATGTCGCGCATCGTCACGGCTGCATCGTCACCATGGACAACACGTGGGCGACGCCGGTTTATTTCAAGCCGCTTGACCATGGCGTCGACGTATCGATCC
Source organism: Ensifer sp. M14 (assembly GCF_003355565.1). Taxonomy (NCBI): domain Bacteria; kingdom Pseudomonadati; phylum Pseudomonadota; class Alphaproteobacteria; order Hyphomicrobiales; family Rhizobiaceae; genus Ensifer; species Ensifer sp. M14. The sequence continues at coordinate 3,177,729 of NZ_QJNR01000004.1, read as the reverse complement.
ATGCCGCCACGAAGTACCCTTCGGGCCATTCCGACGTGCTGTTCGGCACTGTCTCGGCCAACGCTGCCCACTGGCCGGCGCTGACGGAAGCCATGGTCACGCTCGGCATCTGCGTTTCCCCTGACGATAGCTACCAGATTTTGCGCGGGCTTCGTACCATGGGCATCCGTCTCGAGCGGCACCAGGAGAGCGCTCTGTCGCTCGCCACTTGGCTGGAGGGGCGTGACGAGGTTGCCCGCGTCCTGCATCCGGCGCTGCCGAGTTTCCCAGGCCACGACCTCTGGAAGCGCGACTTTACCGGCGCGAGCGGCATCTTTTCCTTCGTGCTGCGGGCGGAAAGTCCTGATCGCTTCAAGGCCAAGGCGCATGCCTTCCTCGACGCGCTGTCGCTGTTCGGCCTTGGTTACTCCTGGGGTGGCTTCGAAAGCCTGGCGCTTCAGGTCGGATTGTCCGATCGCAAAGTGGCTTTGGCGCCGACCGAGGGTCCTGTCCTTCGCCTGCAGATCGGCCTCGAAGATGTTGCCGATATTCGCCGGGATATCGAGGCAGGGCTTGCTGCAGCCAACGCCGTCTGAGCGTTTTCAGCGTTCGGGAGCGCCGTAGCCGTAGAGCCAATCGAAATCGGCTGCGAGCGCTTCGGGACTTTTCATGGACAGGACGATATCCCGCCCGAGCCGGAACGGGCCGCGGGCGTGATAGGCGAAGCGGTTGAAGGCGGCGCGACGGCGCACTTGGGCGATACGTGGCCGGCGCGTAGCCTCGAAGGCCCCAAGGGCTTCGCCGATATTGCTTGAGCCGACGAGGCAAGCCGCAAGCTCATATGCATCTTCGATCGCCATGGCGGCGCCTTGCGCCGCAAACGGCGTCATCGCATGGGCGGCATCGCCGATCAGAACAGTCTTTCTTCCATCCTGCCAAGCGCCATCCGTTACCGTGCAAAGCGGCCAATAGGTCGGCGCATCAGCCTTTTTCAGCATCGTTTGCAAGCCAGTGTTCCAGCCGGAAAAGGCTTCGAGGTAGTCACGACGCCGGCCTTCGGAATCCTTGCCTACCCAGACGCTGTCGGTTTCATCGCCCTCGATGATCGCAACCAGGTTGAAACCGTCGATTTCGCGCAAGGGATAGGCGACCAGATGCGCCCGTGCGCCAAGAAAGGCTGTGACACGATCCGGCAATAAAAGGCCGGCGGCGGCATCGCGCGTGACCGTCATGCGCCAGGCGACATTGCCCGAAAACTGGACCGTACCGGCATCCGGAACTGCCGTGCGCAGGCGCGACCAGATGCCGTCGGCGCCAACTGCCAGCGCCGGCGTCCGGCCTGTAACGGCGGGGATTGCCTGCTCGGCGTCGCCATCGATCCGGTGTCCGAGATGCAGGCGGCAGCGCGGCTCAGCTGCCACGGCGGTTAGCAGGATTCGTTGAAGGCTTGCCCGGTGCAGCACGCCATAGGGCGCGCGCCAGCGCTCACGGGCAAAACGGCCTGAGGCAACCCGTGCAAGTAAGCGGAGAGATTTGCCATCGACGAGCGTAATTGCATCCGGCTCGGTCCAGACGGCTTCAAGCTCGTTCTGAAGGCCGAGTTCGATGAGGATGCGCGATGCATTCGGGGAGAGCTGAAGCCCGGCTCCGACCTCGGTCAGAACGGCTGCCTGCTCGACAATGTCGACGTCAAAACCGCGACGCGCGAGGCTGAGTGCTGCCGTGAGCCCGCTGACGCCGGCACCGACGATCGCGACCGCCGCTGACATCCGCGTTGATCAGGCCGCCTGGAATGTGAAGAGGCAGCCCGGCGGGTTGGTTTCGGTCGCCTTCAGCTTCGGATTGTAGCGATAGAGCGTCGAGCAGTAGGAGCAGACTTTTTCGTTGTCGTCGCCCATGTCGATGAAGATGTGCGGATGGTCGTAGGGAACGGACGCGCCGGTGCACATGAATTCCTTGACGCCGATCTCGATTGCCTGGTGTCCGCCATCATTCTGGAAATGCGGGATGCTGTGGCCGGCCATGTCATGCTCCGATGTATGCAAGTCTTTGAGGGTCGAATTTGCCGGCACCATAGTGAGCTTTGTCGCAAAAGTGTAGCGGCAAACACGCCGCACCTGTGGTTTTTGCGGGCTCGGGGTTTCCCTCTTCGGAGCGACAAATTAGGTTGCGCCAAACCGCCGCCGCCTCAAGGACCAGAATGATGGATCTCAATCCGCCCCCATTTTCGCACTTCACGCATGAGGGGCTGGATATTGCCTTCTTCGACGAAGGCGATCCGTCCGGTCCGCCGATCCTGCTCATTCACGGCTTTGCCTCGAGCGCCAACGTCAACTGGGTTTTTCCCGGCTGGCTGAAGACGCTTGGCGATGCCGGCTACCGGGTGATCGCGTTCGACAACCGCGGGCATGGCAAAAGCAGCAAGCCCTATGATCCGGCCGTCTACCATCCCCAGCAGATGGCCGGCGACGCGATCGCGTTGCTCGGGCATCTCGGCATCGCCGAGGCGCATGTCATGGGCTATTCCATGGGCGCGCGCATCTCGGCGTTCCTGGCCTTGGCTCATCCCGATCGCGTGCGCTCTCTGGTCTTTGGCGGGCTCGGTATCGGCATGGTGACGGGGGTCGGCGACTGGGACCCGATCGCCGATGCGCTTGTGGCGCCGTCGCTCGACGTCGTGACACACGCGCGTGGCCGCATGTTCCGCGCCTTTGCCGACCAGACCAAAAGCGATCGTCAGGCGCTGGCCGCCTGCATCTCGACCTCGCGCGACCTGCTGACCGACGAGGACATGGGACGCATCGATGTTCCAACCCTGATTGGCGTCGGCACCAAGGACGATATCGCCGGCTCGCCGCAGGAGCTTGCCGACCTGATGCCGAATGCCCGTGCGCTTGATATTCCGGGCAGGGACCATATGCTTGCGGTCGGCGACCGGGTGTTCAAGAAGGCGGTGCTCGAATTCCTCGAAGAGGTGGGGCGAGCTTAGGTGCGTCTACGACCTTTGGTCGAAGTGGATGCTGACCATTTATGTCCTGCCGGATTTCCCCTATATTGACGGCATAGACCGATTAAGAAGGAGTGCGACGATGGTCGCGACGACCGAACTTCGTCAGACGGAATCCCTCAAGCTGATGGATCCGATCTGGAGCAGCCTGCGCGAGGAGGCACGCCTCGCCGCCGAGCAGGATCCGATGCTGGCAGCGTTCCTCTATTCCACGGTCGTCAACCAGCATTCGCTGGAAGAAAGCGTCGTCTACCGCATCTGCGAGCGCCTCGATCATCCCGATCTGCAGGCGAACCTCCTGCGGCAGACATTTGCCGACATGCTGGAGGATTGGCCGGAATGGGGCACGATCCTGCGCGTCGACATCCAGGCGGTCTATGACCGTGATCCGGCCTGCACCCGGTTCATCGAGCCCGTGCTTTACTTCAAGGGTTTCCACGCCATCCAGACGCACCGTCTCGCCCATTGGCTCCTGAAGCGCGGGCGCCGGGATTTCGCGTTCTATCTGCAGAGCAGGGCATCCAGCGTCTACCAGACCGATATCAATCCGGCCGCCCGGATCGGCCGAGGCATCTTCCTCGATCACGCCACCGGGTTGGTGGTGGGCGAAACCGCGGTCATCGGCGACAACGTTTCGATCCTTCACGGCGTCACGCTTGGCGGCACCGGCAAGGAGGGCAGCGACCGCCATCCGAAGATCGCCGACGGCGTGCTGATCGGCGCAGGCGCCAAGATTCTCGGCAATATTCACATTGGTCACTGCTCGCGCATTGCCGCCGGCTCGGTCGTCCTGAAGCCGGTGCCGCCGAAAACGACGGTTGCGGGCGTTCCGGCCAAGGTCGTCGGCGAAGCCGGCTGTTCCGAACCGTCGCGCCAGATGGACCAGATCCTGACAAGCTTCGAAATTTGAACCATCGGGAACCGGTGCGTAGCTGCTTTCGAGGGGTTTACACCCGCCAACGCAGCGTGCGAGAAGCGCCGCACATCAAAAACGGCTACGGAGAAGACATTTGAAGCCCGAAGAAATCCGCAAGCTTGAAGCCTATCTCAAGCGCACGTTCAACCAGTCGATGGTCGTCAAGGCTCGCCCGAAGAAGGACGAGTCGGCTGAAGTCTATCTCGGTGACGAATTCCTCGGCGTCGTCTTCCGCGATGAGGAAGATGGGGAACTGTCCTACAACTTCTCCATGGCGATCCTCGACATCGACCTCTAAGTCGCCGATCGACCGTTCCAGGAAATGACCCGGTGGCGAGCGATCGCGCCGGGTTTTTCTATGCCTTGACGTTTTTCGGGGCGCAAAGCCGAAGAATTTTCAACATCCGTGGCGTTTTTCATCAAGCTGTTGCAAGCATTGTGTTTTATTGCAGCGCACGCTCGACTTGACTTTTTGTGCAGTGCACATAAACTGAAGCCTCCAGATCAGGCCGTCACTAAGGAGACACCCGATGTTCAACTTCGATGATGCAAACAAGAAAAGCAAAGAAGCCATTGACGTGGCTGTGAAGAGCTATTCCGCCTGGACCAAGGGCCTTCAGGCCATTGCGACCGAGGCTGCCGATTTTTCCAAGAAGTCCTTCGAAGACAGCGTTGCGCATGTGGAGAAGCTCTCCAGCGTCAAGAGCGTCGAGACGGCTTTCGAACTCCAGACCAATTTCCTGAAGTCGAGCTACGAAGGCTTCTTCGCCGAGGCGACCAAGATCGGCGAAATGTATGCCGACCTCGCCAAGGACGCCTACAAGCCGTACGAAGCGCCGGTTGCCAAGGCGACCGCAGCGGTCAAGGCCGCCGCCGCAGCGTAACGCAACGGATCATTGCCGTCATTGGAAGGCCGGTCGCCGATGAAGCGACCGGCCTTTTTGCTGTTTCGCACACTTCTCGGTGGATCGAAGAAAGTTGATCAATCTTATGCCTCTCCGTGCGATTATGATTGCAGTGCGTTGGTTCGGTCTTAAAATCCAGAAACGAACCATTAGATAAAGGGCAAGCACGCTGCGGCCATGTTCGATGGATCCGCGGCTTGTACTAAGGAAAAGACACGAATGATCGCCATGCCGGTCCGGATGCAGCAAGGAAGCGACGACGAAGGAGGTGGAAGCAACCGCAGCACCTCCGTCATCACGCGCACCAAGCCGAAGACCAAGAAGCCGAGTTTGTATCGCGTTCTGCTTTTGAATGACGATTACACGCCGATGGAGTTTGTCATCCACATTCTGGAACGTTTTTTTCAGAAGAATCCGGAAGAGGCGACTCGCATTATGCTCCACGTCCACAATCACGGTGTGGGGGAGTGCGGCGTCTTTACGTACGAAGTCGCCGAAACGAAGGTGACGCAGGTGATGGATTTCGCCCGCCAGCATCAGCATCCGTTGCAATGCGTCATGGAAAAGAAATGAGGAACTAACGTGCCAACATTTTCGCCCAGCCTCGAAAAGGCGCTGCACCAGGCACTGACTTTTGCCAACGAGCGCCACCACGAATATGCGACGCTTGAGCATCTGCTTCTGGCATTGATAGACGATGCCGATGCAGCGGCCGTGATGGGCGCGTGCAACGTCAATCTCGAGACGCTGCGCAAGACCGTGACAGACTATGTCGACAACGAACTGTCGAACCTGATCACCGGCTATGATGAGGATTCGAAGCCGACCGCCGGCTTCCAGCGCGTTATCCAGCGGGCCGTCATCCACGTTCAATCGTCGGGTCGCGAGGAAGTGACCGGGGCAAATGTGCTCGTTGCGATCTTCGCCGAGCGCGAAAGCCATGCCGCCTACTTCCTGCAGGAGCAGGAAATGACGCGCTACGACGCGGTCAACTTCATCTCGCATGGTATCGGCAAACGGCCGGGAAGCTCCGAGGCACGTCCGGTGCGCGGGGCAGAGGAACACGAATCCGAGCAGAAGCCTGCCCGTGAAAACGAAGAGGCGAGCGCCAAGAAGCAACAGGACGCGCTGACGGCCTATTGCGTCAACCTCAATGAAAAGGCGAAATCCGGCAAGATTGATCCGCTGATCGGCCGGCACGCCGAAGTCAACCGCACGATCCAGATTCTCTGCCGCCGCTCGAAAAACAATCCGCTCTATGTCGGCGATCCAGGCGTCGGCAAGACGGCGATCGCCGAGGGCCTTGCCAAGCGCATCATTGAGAAGAAGGTGCCGGAGGCGCTCCAGGACGCGACGATCTTCTCGCTCGACATGGGCACGCTGTTGGCCGGCACGCGCTATCGCGGCGATTTCGAAGAGCGCCTGAAGCAGGTCGTCAAGGAACTTGAGGACTATCCGGGTGCGGTACTGTTTATCGATGAAATCCACACCGTCATCGGTGCCGGCGCCACCTCGGGCGGTGCGATGGATGCCTCGAACCTGTTGAAGCCTGCGCTTTCGTCGGGTGCGATCCGCTGCATCGGATCGACCACCTACAAGGAGTACCGGCAGTTCTTCGAAAAGGATCGCGCGCTCGTCCGTCGCTTCCAGAAGATCGATGTCAACGAGCCGACGATCGCCGATACGATCGAGATCATGAAGGGTCTGAAGCCTTACTTCGAGGACTATCATCACCTGAAATACTCCAATGAGGCGATCAAGGCCGCGGTCGAGCTTTCGGCCCGCTACATCAACGACCGCAAGCTGCCGGACAAGGCGATCGACGTGATCGACGAATCCGGAGCCGCGCAGATGCTGCTGCCGATCAGCAAGCGCCGCAAGCTGATCACCGAACGCGAGATCGAAGCCACCATCGCGACCATGGCCCGCATTCCGCCAAAAACCGTCTCCAAGGACGACGAGGCGGTGCTGGCCAATCTCGAGAAGGAGCTGCGCTCCGTCGTCTACGGTCAGGATCTGGCGATCGAGGCGCTGGCGTCGTCGATTAAGCTTGCCCGTGCGGGCCTGCGCGAACCGAACAAGCCGATCGGCTGCTACGTCTTTTCGGGCCCGACGGGCGTCGGCAAGACCGAAGTCGCCAAGCAGCTGGCAACGTCGCTCGGCGTCGAGCTTCTGCGCTTCGACATGTCGGAGTATATGGAGCGGCACACCGTATCGCGGCTGCTCGGTGCACCTCCCGGCTATGTCGGTTTCGACCAGGGCGGCCTCCTGACCGATGGCGTCGACCAGCATCCGCACTGCGTGCTGCTGCTCGACGAAATCGAAAAGGCGCATCCGGACCTGTTCAACATCCTGCTGCAGGTCATGGACCATGGCTCGCTCACGGATCACAACGGCAAGAAGATCGACTTCCGTAACGTCATTCTGATCATGACGACCAATGCAGGCGCTTCGGAAATGGCACGGGCCGCAATCGGCTTCGGCTCGTCCAAGCGCACCGGTGAGGACGAGGAAGCGCTGAACCGCCTGTTCACGCCCGAGTTCCGCAACCGTCTCGATGCGGTCATCCCGTTCGCATCGCTGCCGACGCCGGTTATCCACCAGGTGGTGCAGAAGTTCGTCATGCAGCTGGAAACCCAGCTTGCCGAACGCAACGTCACGTTCGATCTTGCACCCGATGCCATCGCTTGGCTTGCCGAGAAGGGCTACGACGAGAAGATGGGTGCGCGGCCACTGGCGCGCGTCATCCAGGAACACATCAAGAAGCCGCTTGCCGACGAAATTTTGTTCGGCAAGCTGAAGAAGGGTGGCGTCCTCAGGGTGACGATCGGCACAAAGCCCGACGGAACCAGGGGGCTGTTGCTTGATGCCGTACCGGAAACGGCGCCGATCAAGCCGAAGGCGGAAGTGACACGCCCGGCGATGAAGAGCGCCAAGCCGAAAAAGGCTGAGGAAAAGGAAGCTGTCGGCGCCGAGCCCGCACCGAAGGCCAAGCCTAAGAAGGCAGCCGCCAAGGCGCCTTCCGATGCCGGGGCCAAGGATACGGACGCGGCAAGCCCCCGAAAGGGCAAGACGGTGCCGAAGGTGCCGCGGAAGAAGTAGTCCCATCGGACACGATGTTTGGCGCTGCCGGATGAACTCATCCGGCGGCGTTTTTCTGAATAGAACAATCCGGAATGGCTGATGAAAAGTGATGAAAACGGCCAGTCGTCGGTCGTCTGGTTTCTGAGCGGCATGCGCGGCCTGTTCAGCCTTCCCGCCTTTATCCTGATGTTGTCCTTCGTCGGCTTCTGTTCGCTGACGGCGCAGGCTGGCATTCCGCCGGAGCAGGTCGTGTTCATGACCGGCATGGTCTGGGCACTGCCGGCCAAGGTCATTCTCGTCAGCTCGATGATGAGTGGCGCAAGCCTCGCGGCCGCCTTCATTGCCGTCTCGCTCTCGTCCGTCCGGTTGATGCCGATGGTTGCTGCGCTCATTCCCGAGTTGCGCACGTCGAAGACACCGACATGGCTCTTGCTGTTTTTGTCGCATTTCGTCGCGATCACCGCCTGGGTGTTTGCGATGGAGAAGGTGCAGGCAGTGCCGCGCGAAAAACGTGTCGCCTTCTTCGCCGGCTTCGGCATCACGCTGGTCGTCGCCAACATGGTGCTGGTCGGCGTCGTCTATCACTTCGTTGCCGATTTTCCGCCCATCGTCGCGGGTTGCCTGTTTTTCCTGACGCCGATCTATTTCCTGGCGTCGATCTGGCATTCGGCGCGCCATCCCGTCGTCTATATCGCGCTGATTGTCGGCCTCGTCGCGGGGCCCTTGTTCTATTGGCTCGTGCCCGAATTCGACATCCTGCTTGCCGGCGTCGGCGGCGGCACGCTCGCGTGGGCCACGGAGCGGCTCTGGCGCCGTCGCCGGGAGATCGGCGCATGACTTGGCAGGATGGTTGGTGGGCCTACGCCTTCATTGCGATCGCCGGCTGGCTTGCGACCGACGTCTGGCGGTGGCTCGGCGTGATTGCAGGAAATCGGCTACGCGACGATTCCGAGGCGCTAAACTGGGTGAGGGCGGTGGCGACGGCGCTCGTCGCTGCCGTCATCGCCAAGCTGATCCTCTATCCCACAGGCGTGCTTGAGCAGTCGCCGCTCTGGCTTCGCCTGGGTGCCGTCGCGATCGGAGCATCGGCATTCTTCCTGCTCGGTCGCAGACCGGCAATCGGCATCGCGACGACCATTGCGACGTTGGCGGCCGGTCTTTGGTGGCTGGGCTTTTAAGGACTTTTTACCCAGCCGATGACGGCCGCTGACGCGGCCGTCAGATTTGCATTCAAAGCGCCTGGCGCACCTTCTCGGCATTGGCGGCCAGCACCGCGCCATCTTCCATCGTGCCCGAATGCGGCTTCAGCGGAACGCCGTCGCGCCGCGGAATGACGTGGAAGTGCAGATGGAACACCGACTGGCCGGCGGGCGCCTCGTTGAACTGCATGATCGTCACGCCGTCGGCGTCAAAGGCCTCCTTGGCGGCGACGGCGATTTTCTGGACGGCGGTGATCAGTGCCGGCAGGCTCGCAGCGTCGGCATCGAGCAGGTTGCGCGAAGGTGCCTTGGGGACGACGAGCATGTGGCCTTCAGCCTGCGGCATCACGTCCATAAAGGCGATTGTCGCATCGTCCTCGTAGACACGGTGCGACGGGATCTCACCTCGCAGGATCTTCGCGAAGATGTTGTTGGTGTCGTAAGCGCTCATTGTTTTTCCTCGTAGATTGGATCCGGTCAGTGCCGGAGAGCGGTTCAATCGTCCTGGCGCTCACCTTTTCGGAAAGGGCCGTGCTCGGCAAGAAACTCGGCCGTTTCTTCCACATCTCTGCGTTCGCGAACGAGATAATCCTCGACTGCGTGGGCAAGGCCGGGATGGCTGATGTAGTGGGCCGAATGGGTCGTAACCGGCATGTAGCCGCGGGCGAGCTTGTGCTCGCCCTGCGCACCGGCTTCCACGCGCTTGAGGCCCTTTGCGATCGCGAAATCGATGGCCTGGTGGTAGCAGACCTCGAAATGCAGGAAAGGGTGGTCCTCGATGCAGCCCCAGTGGCGGCCATATAGGGCGTCGCCACCGATGAAGTTGATCGCGCCGGCGATGTAGCGGCCGTTGCGTCGCGCCATCATCAGGACGATGTCGTCTGGCATGCGCTCGCCGATCAGCGAATAGAAGGCGCGCGTGAGATACGGGCGCCCCCACTTGCGGCTGCCGGTATCCATGTAGAACGTGAAGAACTGATCCCAGATCGCTTCCGTCAGGTCGCTGCCGGTCAACCAGTCTATGGTGATGCCGTTTTCGAGCGCCGCGCGGCGCTCCTTTTTCAAGGCCTTGCGTTTTCGGGAAGCCAGCGTCTCCAGGAAGTCGTCATGCGAGCCATAACCTTCGTTAAGGAAATGGAACTGTTGGTCGGTACGGTGCAGGAACCCAGCTCGTTCGAAGGTCGGCATCTCTGCCTCCGGAGCGAAAGTCACATGCGCCGACGAGGCATCGTGCCGCCGTGTTAACTCCTTAAGCCCTGCAGCAAGTCCATCCTGGACGGCCGAGCCGTCTTGATCCGAAACGGTCAAAAGGCGCGGCCCCGTTGCCGGCGTAAAGGGGATGGAACCTTGAAGCTTGGGATAGTACCGGCCGCCGGCACGCTCGAATGCATCCGCCCAGCCATGATCGAAGACATATTCGCCCTGGCTGTGGTTCTTCAGATAGCAGACGAGCGCCCCGAGAAGGTCTCCGCCGGCGCCTTCCAGCAGCAGGTGTTGGCCGAGCCAGCCGGTCTTGGCGGTGGCTGAACCCGATTCCTCCAGCGCCGAGAGATAGGCGTGCGAGACGAACGGGTTATAGACCGCTTCGTCTCGTCCCTTCACCGCGCCGGAAAGCATGTTCCAGCGCGCTGCCGGTATATCGGCAAAGGATTGCTCTATGCGGATGGTGACGGCGTCGGACATGAGCTCAGGAAATCAAGGCCTCCCGCGGGTCGAAACCCTCGAAGGTCATCTGGTCGGCATGGGCATAGGTGTAGTCTTCGGCCTGCCTGTCGCGCACGGTCCAGGTGATGATCGTCCGGCCGAGCGTGCGTTCCTTGGTGATGAACGAATTCGGCAGATGGCCGTAGTGATAGGAGATGAAGTCGAGGCCGAGCTGCATGGCCTCTTCGTGCACGAAAAAGGTTTCCGGCCTCGCACCCTCGGCGGTCAGCCCGAGCGGATAGGGCGCATCGAGCGCTTTCAGGTCCTTGAGCAGCCAATGGTCGAAGCTCATTAGCGCCACATGGCCCTTGTAGCCCTCGAGCGTTTCGAGCACGGCGGCGGCAAAACCCTCGTCGTCGCCCTTGCGTCCCTTGAGTTCGATGACGAGCGGCACGCGCCCTTTGACAAGGCGCAGCATCTGCGACAGCGTCGGGATCTTGTCCTTCGTGCCGCCGATCGCCATCAGGCCGAGTTCGCCTGCCGTTCTCGAGCGCACATCGCCCTTGATGCCGCACAGCCGCTCGGTGTCGTCGTCATGGAAAACCACCGGAACGCTGTCGGCGGTGTATTGCAGGTCGCACTCAATGGCGAAGCCGGCATCGGCAGCGCGGGAAAACGCCGAAAGCGTGTTTTCCCAGATCTGCTTGTTCATGTCATGATAGCCACGATGGGCGATCGGCTGCGCTTTCAGCCAGGAAATATCGGTCATGCCTGGCACCCGATCACGCGATCTCGATGACGGCGTCGATCTCGACGGCGGCATTGAAGGGCAGGGCGGCCATGCCGACGGCAGCGCGCGCATGCTTGCCGGCCTCGCCGAGCACGTTGGCCAGCAGGTTGGAGGCACCGTTGAGCACAAGATGCTGTTCGATGAATTCCGGTGTGGAGGCAACGAAGCCGTTGATCTTGACCAGCCGGCGGATGCGGCCGAGGTCGCCGCCGAGCGCGGATTTGGCCTGGGCGAGAATATTGATCGCGCAGAGTTCGGCGGCGCGCTGGGCGCCCGCGACATCGACGTCCTTGCCCACATGACCGGTCACTGCGATCTTCCCGCCTTCCATCGGCAGCTGTCCGGAGATGTAGAGCATCGAGCCGCTGATGACGTAGGGTACGTAATTCGCCGCCGGCGCTGCCGCCTGGGGAAGGGTGACGCCGAGGTCCTTGAGGCGCGTTTCGATCTCTGCGGACATGGAAAGCTCCGTTGTTGTCTTTTGTGTTAAAATCCGGCATTCAGGCCGGATCGCGGTGGGCGACGGCATTTAAATGTGGTGACGCCTCGCTTCTGCCGAAAGCTTGTTTATAGCATTGCCGGCGAGTCCAACAGGAGGAAACGGATGTTTCGTAAAGGCTTCGGTCTCGCCAGTTTCGGCAGCGTTTGCTTTGCAGCGATGACGGTTTCAGGCCTCAGCGCGGCGAGCGCAAATGTCCTTGTGCCGCATCGAGCCGTCTATGACCTCGAGCTCAAGGACGCTTCCGACCGATCGGGCATTTCCGGCATGTACGGCCGGATGGTCTACGAGTTCAACGGATCGGCCTGCGAGGGATACACGGTCAGTTTCCGCTTCGTGACGCAGGTCAATACCGGCGAAGAAACGCGCATGACCGACCAGCAGACGACCACCTATGAGGATCTGAAGTCCGGCAACTTCCGCTTTTTGACGCGCTCGTTCACCGACGAGAAGCTCGACAAGGAAGTGCGCGGCACGGCTCATGACGACAAGACCGGCGTCAAGGTCGAGTTGACCGCGCCGGACAAGCGTGAGGTCGAGCTGGCGGCAAGCCGGTTTCCGACCGAGCATATGGTCGAGGTCATCGACCGCGCAAAGAAGGGCGAAAGCTTCTTCGAGGCACGGATCTTCGACGGATCCGATTCGGGTGACAAGACGCTGATCACCTCGACCTTCGTCGGCAAGTCGCGCAAACCGACGGCCGACGAGCCGGATGCAGGCAAGGCTGGCAAGCTCGGGACCGAGAATTACTGGCCTGTCACCATCTCCTACTTCAACGACGACAAGAGCGGCGATGCGCTGCCGATCTACCGCATGTCGTTCAAACTGTACGAAAACGGCATTACCCGCGATCTGACGATGGACTACGGCGACTTCGTGCTGAGCGGTAAGCTCGCCGACCTCGAAGTCTTCAAATCGGAAGAATGCAAGTAGTCGATATGACAAAAACAGACTCCAAGTCTTGATTTGTCGGGCAGTTGCCGGTAAGGGGCTGCCCATTCCACACGTGAGGCATGGGATGTTCCGGGAGAAATCCGGATCGTTCCGCCGGTGGGTTTTTCGAAAGAAGAGCTCGACGTCTCGCGGAGGTTCAACCGGAAAAGGAGAAAAGGCATGGCATTGCCTGATTTTAGCATGCGCCAGCTGCTTGAGGCTGGTATTCACTTCGGTCACCAGACACATCGCTGGAACCCGAAGATGAAACCCTACATCTTCGGCGATCGTAACAACGTTCACATCATCGACCTCGCACAGACCGTTCCGATGCTGTCGCGCGCACTGCAGGTTGTTAGCGACACTGTCGCCAACGGCGGCCGCGTCCTGTTTGTCGGCACCAAGCGCCAGGCTTCGGAAATCATTGCTGACGCTGCCAAGCGTTCGGCCCAGTACTACGTCAACGCTCGCTGGCTCGGCGGCATGATGACCAACTGGAAGACGATTTCGAACTCGATCCAGCGCCTGCGCAAGCTCGACGAAATCCTCGCTTCGGAAGCTTCGGGCTTCACGAAGAAGGAGCGTCTGAACCTTGAGCGCGAACGCGAAAAGCTCAACCGCGCTCTCGGCGGTATCCGCGACATGGGCGGCACGCCGGACCTGATGTTCATCATCGACACCAACAAGGAATCGATCGCAATCGACGAAGCCAAGCGTCTTGGCATCCCGGTTGTCGCCGTCATCGACTCCAACTGCGATCCGGACCAGATCGACTACCCGATCCCGGGCAACGACGACGCATCGCGTGCGATCGCTCTTTACTGCGATCTCATCGCTCGTGCAGCCATCGACGGCATTGCCCGTCAGCAGGGCGCATCGGGCCGCGATCTCGGCGCATCGGCTGAAGCTATGATCGAGCCGGCGCTCGACGAAGCCTCCGAAGCCTGATCGGACGGCGCGGCGGACATAGGATCGCCGCACCAATCTAATGTCGGGACGAGGCCGTTTGGGATGAAAGATCTGAACGGCCTTGTTCTTTTCAGCGAGGGATGAGGCGGCTTGGGCCGGCGATCCGCGCACCGGACACGACAGCGGTGGGCGCGTTCATCACGGTGTCACATACGCAAGCCATTCCCTGCCAAACCTCCTGGTGCCGCGCCTCTTGCGGGCAGCGCGCCAGCCAAACAGACAAAGAGGCAAAAGATGAGTGTAACTGCAGCAATGGTGAAGGAACTGCGCGAAAAGACCGGCGCAGGCATGATGGATTGCAAGAAGGCGCTCGCCGAAACCAATGGCGACATGGAAGCTGCGATCGACTGGCTGCGTGCCAAGGGCATCGCCAAGGCCGACAAGAAGTCGGGCCGCACGGCTGCTGAAGGCCTCATCGGTATCGTTAGCGGCGGCGTCAAGGCTGTTGTCGTTGAAGTCAACTCCGAAACCGACTTCGTTGCCCGCAACGAAGCCTTCCAGGAACTCGTTCGCGGTGTTGCCAACGTTGCTCTCGGCACCGACGGTTCTGTCGAAGCCATTGCCAATGCCAACTACCCGGCAACCGGCAAGTCTGTCGACGACACGATCAAGGATGCGATCGCCACCATCGGCGAGAACATGACGCTCCGCCGCGCAGCCCTGCTGCAGGTCGAAGACGGCGTCGTTGCCACCTACATCCACAACGCTGCCGGCGACGGCATCGGCAAGCTCGGCGTTCTCGTCGCGCTGAAGTCGGTTGGCGACAAGGAAGTTCTGTTCTCGGTCGGCCGCCAGGTCGCCATGCACATTGCTGCCACCAATCCGCTGGCCATCCGCGCTGACGAAGTCGACGCCGCTGTTGCCGAGCGCGAACGCAACGTGTTCATCGAACAGTCGCGCGCTTCGGGCAAGCCGGACAACATCATCGAAAAGATGGTCGAAGGCCGCATGCGCAAGTTCTTCGAAGAAGTCGCGCTGCTGTCGCAGGCCTTCGTCATGAACCCGGAAATCACCGTCGGCCAGGCCATCAAGGATGCTGAAAAGCTCGCTGGCGCACCGATCGAAGTGACCGGCATGGCCCGTCTTCTGCTCGGCGAAGGCGTCGAGAAGGAAGAATCTGACTTCGCAGCCGAAGTTGCGGCTGTCGCCAAGGGCTGATTTCTTCACCCTTGTTTGGAAAACCTCAGGGCATCGCGTGACAACGCGGTGCCCTTCGTGTATCCGGCTTCGTCAATGCGCCGGACCCGCCGGAAAATGCTCCGCAGCGGTTGAAACCGGGTAGCGCACTATGTCCTTATACGCAGCGCGCCTTTTGCGTGCACGCGTACCGATCTGTTCAGGAGCGATGATGCCGGCCGAGCCAATCTACAAGCGTGTTCTACTCAAAGCCTCCGGTGAAGCCCTGATGGGAAGCCAGGGCTTCGGTATCGATGTGGCCGTTGCCGACCGTATTGCGGCAGACATTGCCGAAGCGCGCGGCATGGGCGTCGAAGTCGGCGTCGTCGTCGGGGGCGGCAATATTTTTCGCGGCGTCGCCGTAGCCTCCAAGGGCGGCGACCGAGTGACCGGCGACCATATGGGCATGCTGGCAACCGTCATCAATGCGCTCGCGCTGGCGACTTCGCTGCGCAAGCTCGACATCGACACGGTGGTGCTCTCGGCAATCGCAATGCCCGAGATCTGCGAAAGCTTCTCGCAGCGCGCGACGCTCTACCATCTGTCGCTCGGGCGCGTGGTGATCTTTGCGGGCGGTACCGGCAACCCGTTCTTCACGACTGATTCTGCCGCGGCTCTGCGCGCCGCCGAAATGGGCGCCGAGGCGATCTTCAAGGGCACGCAGGTGGACGGCATCTATTCCGCCGACCCGAAGAAGGACCCGACGGCGACGCGCTTCGACCACCTGACCCACAGCGCCGTCCTGGAAAAGGGCCTGGCGGTGATGGACGTGGCAGCGGTGGCGCTGGCGCGCGAAAATGCGATTCCGATCGTCGTCTTCTCGATCCACGAGAAGGGCGGCTTTGCTGAGATATTGACTGGCGGCGGCCGCGCCACCATCGTCACGGACAATTAGAAGCTGCCAGACAGCTATCTGCCGATGAAAGACAGAACGGGAGTTTTCGACCATGAGTGAAGGTATAGACCTGAAGGAACTGAAGCGTCGTATGGATGGCGCTATCTCCGCATTCAAGAGCGATATCGCGTCGCTGCGTACCGGCCGCGCGTCGGCGAATGTTCTCGATCCGGTGACCGTTGAAGCCTATGGCTCGCGTGTTCCGCTCAATCAGGTGGCAAACATCACCGTGCCGGAACCGCGCATGCTGTCCGTTTCGGTCTGGGACAAGCAGATGGTGGGCGCCGTCGATCGCGGCATCCGCGAATCGAACCTCGGCCTGAACCCGATCATCGACGGCCAGAACCTGCGCATCCCGCTGCCGGAACTCAACGAAGAGCGCCGCAAGTCGCTGGTCAAGGTTGCGCACGATTATGCCGAAAAGGCCAAGGTCGCGGTAAGGCACGTTCGTCGCGATGGCATGGACGACCTGAAAAAAGCCGAAAAGGATGGCGACATCGGACAGGATATCAGCCGTGCTCAGTCCGAGCGGGTGCAAAAGATGACCGATGAAACGATTTCCGATATCGACCGCTTGCTCGCCGATAAGGAAAAGGAAATCATGCAGGTCTGATCTGCCCCTGATCCTTGAGTCTCCTTTCGCGGACGCCTTATGCAAAATCTCCTCCCGATCACCGTTCCGGAACACGTTGCCATCATCATGGATGGCAACGGGCGCTGGGCGAACGCGCGCGGACTTCCGCGCACGATGGGGCACCGCAAGGGTGTTGAGGCGGTGCGCGACGCTGTGAAAACGGCGGCGGAAGCCGGGGTTCGCTACCTCACGCTCTTTGCGTTTTCATCGGAAAACTGGAACAGGCCGCAGGCCGAAGTGACGGATCTGATGGGCTTGCTCAAGGCTTTCATTCGCCGTGACCTTGCCGATCTGCATCGCGAAAATGTCCGCATCCGGATTATCGGAGAGCGGTCGAACCTGCGGGGCGACATCCTGCCCCTGCTGATCGAGGCCGAGGAGACGACGAGCGGAAATACTGGCATTACGCTGGTGATCGCCTTCAATTACGGTGCGCGTGACGAGTTGACGCGCGCCATGCGACGCCTGGCGACGGAAGTTGCCCAGGGACGCCTGGCTCCCGAGGACATCACGCCGGAGCGTATTGCCGCTTCGCTCGATACAGCCGGGATACCCGATCCGGATCTCATTCTTCGCACCAGCGGCGAAGAGCGGCTTTCAAACTTTCTGTTGTGGCAGGGCGCCTATTCGGAACTGCTGTTCGTTCCCGAGCTTTGGCCAGACTTCACACGCGAGACGTTCCTGTCCGCACTCGAGAAATTCGCCTGCCGCGAGCGTCGCTTCGGCGGTCTGGCGCAGCCGACGTTAGCGGTTGGTTCGTAATGCAAACAGAACTCAAGCTTCGCATCGCTTCCGGAGTGGTGCTCGCTGCGGTCGCCCTTGGCGCGACCTGGTTCGGCGGCTTGGCCTTCCAGCTGCTTTCGGTGGCAATCGCCTTGCTCGTCTACTATGAATGGTCGACGATCACCGGTCTTGCGGAGCGTGATTTCCAGGGCAACGCCTTCGGTTGGCTGTCTCTGGCGATAATCGTGGCGCTCATTCTTCTCGGAAACATCGGCTATAGTCTGCCGGCCCTGCTCCTTGCCGTCGTCATAACGGTGCTCTGGGTATCGCTCAAGAAGGGGAGTTGGTGGCTACCGGGCGGGATTGTCTACGCCGGATTGACGGGTATCTCGCTGGCTGCGCTGCGCGGCGCCGACAACCCTGGCCTGGTGGCGACTTTGTTCGTCTTCGCCGTCGTTTGGGGTACCGATATTCTTGCCTATTTCGTCGGCCGCGCCCTCGGCGGACCCAAGCTGGCACCGCGCATTTCACCCGGCAAGACTTGGTCCGGTGCGATTGGCGGCACCATCTGCGGTGTTCTAGCCGGAACGGCCGCTTTTATGGCATACTTCCCGCTGCAAGACCTCCGTATCCCGATGTTGGCGCTGGTTCTTTCCGTCGCGAGCCAGATCGGGGACCTCTTCGAATCCTTCATAAAGCGCCGCTTCGGCGTCAAGGATTCGAGCCATCTCATTCCTGGGCATGGCGGGGTCATGGATCGGGTCGACGGTCTGGTCTTTGCCTGTATCGCCACGCTGGTCCTTGTCCTGATACAGTATGTCGTCAGCGATGGGCGTCAGATCGCCTTCGGTTCGGTCCTGCTCGGCCTGTGATGCTGGTGGCAGGCACTTAAGGAAAGTCCATGACATATCTGCTTGATGCCCTGCAATTTGTGACCGGCTATATCGTTCCATTCCTGCTGGTTCTGACCCTCCTGGTCTTCGTGCACGAAATGGGACACTATCTCGTTGGCCGGTGGTCGGGCATTCGTATCCTCGCATTCTCGGTCGGCTTCGGGCCGGAACTGTTGGGCTGGACCGATAAGCATGGCACCCGGTGGAAATTCTGCGTGATCCCGCTTGGCGGCTACGTCAAGTTCTATGGCGACGAGGATGCTGCCAGTACGCCGGATTACAAGCGGCTCGAGACGATCTCGCCGCAAGAGCGGGCGCAAACCTTTCTCGGGGCCAAACTGTGGAAGCGGGCAGCGACGGTGGCCGCCGGCCCCATCGCAAATTTCATCCTTGCCATCGCCATTTTTGCCGTTCTCTTCGCCGTCTACGGGCGTTCGGTGGCAGACCCCGTCGTCGCTCAGGTCAAGGAGAATAGTGCCGCGGCCAAAGCCGGCATTCTGCCGCGCGACCGGTTGATCGCCATTGACGGGACCCCGGTGGCGACGTTCGACGATGTTCGCCGCTACGTCAGCGTGCGGCCGGAACTCGAGATCAAGATCCGGATCGAGCGGGACGGTGCATTCCTGGATCTTCCCATGGTGCCGGAACGGACCGAGATTTCCGACCAGTTCGGAAACAAGATGGAGATTGGCATCATCGGTATCGTCACCGATCAGGACGCCGGCAATTTCCGGCTGGTTACCTATGGCCCGATCGAGGCGATCGGGCAGGGTGCGCTGCAAAGCTGGCACATTGTTACCGGTACGTTCGACTATCTGGCGAATCTCGTTACCGGGCGGATGAAGGCGGATCAGCTTGGCGGCCCCATCCGTGTGGCCCAGGCGTCGGGCCAAATGGCGACGCTGGGTGTTGCAGCCGTGCTGCAGCTTGCGGCTGTCCTGTCTGTTTCCATAGGATTGCTTAACCTCATGCCCGTTCCGGTGCTTGATGGCGGCCATCTGATGTTCTATGCGGTTGAGGCCTTGCGCGGAAAGCCGGTTGGAGCCGCCGCGCAGGATGTCGCCTATCGGATCGGCTTTGCCATGGTGCTGATGCTCATGGTTTTTGCCACCTGGAACGACATTTCGATGTTCTTCGGCTAGCGTTCGGCCGGGGAGTGTTTGGGCGGAAACGACGACCGATACTGTGAACGATTGGATTTCAATGGCTTGTGCAGCAAGGATTTGTTTACGATAACTCGAATCTGTAGTGGCCGTTAAGCCACGGTTCGAATTGAAGTAAACAGAAATTAACGAGCTGGCTTGCTTGTATGGGAAAAGCGGGTAAAACGGCAACCGTGACCGGAGTCGGCACGAAATTGCCGCGCGACGTTGGGAAAAGGTAAGATTTGAACATGAAAGCTGGTTCAAGGTTTTTGAACGCGGTGTCTGCGTTTGCGCTATCCACGAGTATGGTGGTTTCTGGCGCTGGTGTTGGATTGCTCGCAGGCGCTTCCGTCGCAGAGGCCGCCACCATCAGTCGTGTTGAAGTTCGCGGAGCCACGCGCGTCAGCGCTGAGACGGTGCGCGCGAACATCACGATTGTTCCCGGTAAGAGCTTCAGCAATGCCGATATCGATGCTTCCGTGAAGCGTCTGTACTCGACCGGCTATTTCTCTGATGTCAGCATCAATATTGCCGGTGGCACGCTCGTCGTCACCGTCAGCGAGAATCAGCTGATCAACCAGGTTGTCTTCAACGGCAATCGGAAGATCAAGGACGACAAGCTGCAAGGTATCGTCCGCACACAGCCGCTCGGTCCCTACAGCGAAGCAACCGTCGAAACCGATATTCAGTCGATCAAGGAAGCCTACGCAGCGATCGGTCGCAGCGATATCACGGTGACGACCCAGGTTGTTCCGATTGCCGAAGGTCGTGTGAACCTTGCCTTCGTGATCAACGAAGGTGAGCGTACCAAGATTTCGCAGATCAATTTCGTCGGCAACGAAGCCTACAGCGATGGTCGTCTGCAGTCGGTGATCGCGACGAAGGAATCGGGTATCTTCTCGTTCCTGACCCGCAAGGACGTTTACAACCCGGACAAGCTGCGCGCCGACGAAGAGCTGCTGCGTCAGTTCTATTTCAACCGTGGCTACGCTGACTTCCAGGTCATTTCGTCCGAGGCTACGCTGAACGAGGCGACCAACGAGTACACGGTGACGGTCACCGTCGAAGAGGGTCCGCGTTACGACTTCGGTGCGGTTACGGTCGAATCGACGGTCGAAGGTGTGGATGCCGAAGCGCTGAAGGGTGTTGTGCTCAGCCGCGAAGGCTCGGTCTATAAGGCCAAGGATATTCAGGAGACGATGAGCGAGATTTCGAAGCGCGTCGCTTCGGCTGGCTACCCGTTTGCTCGCGTGACCCCGCGCGGTAACCGCGATCTCGGCAATCATACGATCGCAGTCGATTATCTCGTCGACCAGGGCGAGCGCGCCTATGTCGAGCGCATCGAAATCCGCGGCAATACCCGCACACGTGACTACGTTATCCGTCGCGAGTTCGACATGGGCGAAGGCGATGCCTTCAACCAGGAAATGGTAGCGCGCGCCAAGCGTCGCCTTGAGGCTCTTGGCTACTTCTCGACCGTCAACGTCTCGACGGCTCCCGGCAGTGCTGCCGACCGTGTCGTGGTTATCGTTGATGTTCAGGATCAGTCGACCGGTTCGTTCGGTATCGGTGCCGGCTACTCCGCTGGCAGCGGCGGCGGCTTCCTCGTCGAAGCCTCGATCGAGGAAAAGAACTTCCTCGGCCGCGGTCAGTACATTCGCGTCGCTGCAGGTCGCGGCGATGAGAGCCGGACTTACAACGTTTCGTTCACCGAGCCGTATTTCCTTGGTTATCGTCTGGCCGCAGGCTTCGACGTCTTCAAGAATGAAAACGACTTCGATGACGACAACTACAGCTATGAAGACCAGGGTTTCAGCCTGCGCATAGCGGCGCCGATCACCGAAAACCTGTCGACCACTCTGCGGTACAACTATACGCAGTTCGACTATAGCAGCGGTAATCTCGCAGATCTGTCGTCGCCTTACGTTCGCGCAGTTGAGGGTGGAAACTGGCTCCGTTCGTCGGTGTCGCAGTCGATCACGTACAACACGCTCGATGACGCCCAGCTGCCGCATGACGGCGTTCTTGCGACATTCACGCATGAATTTGCCGGTCTCGGCGGTGATTCTGACTTCTATAAGATGACCGGCAAGGCCAAGTGGTACTACACGGTTAACGACGAAGCGGACATCATTGCTTCGCTCGCGGGTGGTGCTGGCCATGTCTTCGAAACCGGCAGCGACCTGCAGGTCTTCGACCAGTTCCAGCTCGGCAGTAACGATATTCGCGGCTTCGAGCGTAACGGTATCGGTCCGCGCGACCAAAGAACGGGCGACGCGCTTGGCGGCACGACGTACTTCACAGCTTCGGCCGAAGCGACGTTCCCGCTTCCGGGTATCCCGCGTGACAGCGGTTTCCGCGGCGCGGTATTCGCCGATGCGGGTACGCTCTATAGCAACAAGGTCGCCATGTTGCCTTCGGAAACGGTGCAGGGCAACGGTTCCTCGCTGCGTGCGTCGGTCGGTCTCGGCTTGATCTGGGCTTCGCCGTTCGGTCCTCTGCGTGTCGACTACGCTTGGCCGATCGCGAAGGAAGATTTCGACAAGGTTCAGAACCTGAAGTTCGGTATTTCCTCGTCGTTCTGATAAAGAAGCAGTCCAGAACTGCCGAAAGTTGATTGTTCTGGAGTGTCCATGGAACAGAACTGGTTTTTTCCGCCCCATAAAGGGATTCGTTTGGGTGACCTGGCGAATCAAGTTGGGGCGGAACTGTCGGATGGCGCGGTTGCAGATCGCGCTATCCATTCCGTAGCACCTGTCTATCGGGCAAAGCCCGGCGACATCTGCTATATGCTTTCGCGCAAGTACCGCGCCGAGCTGGAGAGCTGCCAAGCTTCCGCGATTATCTGCGACAAGACGATCGCTCCGCTCGTACCGCCTCACATTCCCATTCTCCTGACTGGACGGCCGCATACGGCCTTTGCCTTGGCTGGCACGCTGTTGCACGAGGTGGCGATGCGCCCTGCGCGCAATACCAGCCTTGTTGGCATCTCGCCGGCTGCCTTCGTCGATCCGTCCGCGCGTCTGGAAGAGGGCGTTGAGGTCGAGCCGATGGCTGTGGTCGGAGCCGATGCGGAGATTGGTAGCGGCACCCGGATTGCTGCCGGCGCGGTGATCGGCCCCGGCGTTCGTATTGGCCGCGACTGCACGATCGCGGCAGGCGTCAGCGTTCTTTGCGCTCTTGTTGGCAACAACGTCATCATCCATCCCGGTGCCCGAATCGGCCAGGACGGGTTTGGCTACGCGCCGGGTCCCAAGGGTGGAATGATCAAGATCGTCCAGGTCGGGCGTGTGATCATCCAAGACCATGTCGAGATCGGTGCGAACACGACGATCGATCGTGGCACGATGGACGACACTGTCATCGGCGAATGGACGAAGATCGACAACCTTGTGCAGGTGGGCCACAACGTCCGCATCGGCCGCTATTGCGGTATTGTCAGCCAGGTCGGTATCGCCGGCAGCACCAGAATTGGTGACGGCGTGATGATCGGCGGTGGCAGCGGCGTCAACGGCCACATCACTGTGGGCGACGGCGTGCAGATTGCCGCGATGAGCGGCGTTGCAAGCGACGTGCCTGCGGGCGAGCGTTATGGCGGTATTCCAGCGCGTCCGATGCGCGATTTCCTGCGCGATGTCGCCGAAATGGCGTTGCGCGCAAGTGACAGACAGAAAAAGAAGGGTGGCACGAATGAGTGAGGCGGCAACGGTTCTGGGTACGGCGGATATTCAGGAGATCCTGAAGCTTCTCCCGCATCGCTACCCCTTCCTGCTCGTCGACCGGATCATCGAGATTGACGGCGACAATTCGGCGATTGGCATCAAGAATGTCACGGCAAATGAGCCGCACTTCACGGGCCACTTCCCGGAGAAGCCGATCATGCCGGGCGTATTGCTGATTGAAGGCATGGCGCAGACTGCAGGCGCGATCTGCGCGCGCAAGACCGCTTCGGGCACCAACCTCGTTTACTTCATGACCATCGACAATGCGCGGTTCCGCAAGCCGGTCGTTCCGGGCGATCGTGTCGAGTTTCATGTCGTCAAGCAGAAGCAGCGCGGCAATATCTGGAAGTTTCATTGTGACGCAAAAGTTGACGGGCAACTCGTCGCGGAAGCTGATATCGGCGCGATGATAGTCAGCACGGAAGACGCTTGAACATGATTGCAGCTACAGCGAAGATCCACCCTTCCTCGATCATCGAAGATGGGGCGAAGATCGGCGAGAACGTCACAATCGGCCCGTTTTGCTATATCGGGCCGAAAGTCGTTCTTGGTGACGATATGGAACTCAAGAGCCACGTCGTCGTGGACGGCCGAACGACGATCGGCAAGGGCTCCAAGATCTTCCCGAATGCTGTCATAGGTGGGGATTCGCAGAGCGTGCATCACAGCACGGTCGACACCATCTTGCAGATCGGCGACAACTGCACGATCCGCGAAGGTGTGACGATGAATGCGGGAACCGTCGAATATGGCGGTGCGACGATCGTCGGCAACAACAATCTGTTCCTCGCCTATTCGCACGTGGCGCATGATTGCCGCCTTGGGAACAACATCATCATGTCGAACAACGTGTTGCTGGCAGGCCATGTCACGATCGGGGACCGAGCGATCCTCGGCGGCGGCTGTGCTGTGCATCAGTTCACGCGCATCGGTCGGCAGGCGTTCATCGGCGGTCTTTCGGCCGTCAGCTACGACGTCATTCCCTACGGTATGCTCAACGGCAATCCCGGTGTTCTGAGCGGGCTCAACGTGGTGGGCATGACCCGCGCGGGCATCGAGCGTGCAACGATCCATGTCGTGCGTCGGGCCTACAAGCAGATCTTCGAAGGGCCGGAATCGGTTCGCGCCAATGCAGCCGCCATTCGTGCTGATTATGCCGACTGTGCACCGGTTGTCGAAATCCTCGATTTCATTGCAGCCGAGAGCGACAGGGCACTGTCGTCGCCAAGCCGCGGCAAGGTCTGAGCGTGACGTCGGCCAAGGCGAGCCGCGCGGCAAAAGGCGGCCGGCTCGCGATCATCGCCGGAGGCGGCGCGTTACCGCATCACGTGGCCGAGGCGGTTCGCGCCCGGGGAGAAGATCCCTTTATCATTGCGCTCTCGCGCGAAGCAGAAGAGAGCGATTGGCTGGAGTTTGACCACTCCGTTCTCGCTATTGGTGATTTCTCCGCAATCAGCCGCACATTTAGAGATGAAGGCATCGATCGGGTCGTGCTTTCGGGCTGGGTTCGCCGGCGGCCGGAATGGCGCGATATTCGCCCAACGCTGAAAACGCTTGCCAAGGTGCCAAGTGTGTTGAGGACGCTGGTATCCGGGGGGGACGACGCGGTCTTGCGCATGGCGATGCAACTCATCGAAGCAAGCGGTGCGCATGTGATCGGCGTGCATGAGGTTGTTCCAAACCTACTGGCAGATCCAGGACCTATAGGCGCCCTTGCGCCATCAAGCGATGATCGACGCGATGTTGCGGCTGGTATCGCTGCCGCCAACGCGCTCGGTGCTCTTGATGTGGGGCAGGGCGCAATCGCCGTGGGTGGCCGCGTGGTTGCGCTGGAGGGGGCTGAAGGCACCGATGCTATGCTTGAGCGCGTGGCGACACTCAAGGCGGAAGGACGCGTCTCGGCGCGCCGTCGAGGAGTGCTGGTCAAGCTGTGCAAGCCGGAACAGGATTTGCGCGCTGATCTGCCGTCGATCGGACCATCGACCGTCGCCGGCGCGGTTGCTGCTGGGCTTGCCGGAATTGCCGTCGAAGCCGGGCGCGCCCTGGTGCTCGAGCGCGCCGAGGTGATCGAGGCCGCCAACCGGGCAGGGCTGTTTGTCATCGGCGTCGAGCGCAGCGATTACCGGGGAAGGGCATGAGCGGACAGAGCTATAAACTGGCAGTGATTGCCGGCGAGGTATCGGGTGATCTGCTTGGTACAGATCTGGTCCGGGCACTGCGCATCCAGTGCGGCCGGGATGTCGATTTGGTCGGCGTCGGCGGTGACGGCCTGGAGAGCGAAGGTCTGAAATCGTTGTTCGACTATTCCGAACTGTCGATCATGGGCTTTTCGCAGGTGCTGGCGCGTCTGCCGAAATTGATTCTGCGCATCCGACAGACCGCAAATGCGATTATCGCAGCGCGCCCAGATGCGCTGTTGATCATCGATAGTCCGGATTTCACCCATCGTGTCGCGCGCCGGGTCCGCGCGGCACTTCCGGGTCTGCCCGTCATCAACTATGTCTGCCCGAGCGTATGGGCGTGGAAGCCGGAGCGTGCGCCGCGCATGCGCGGCTATGTCGACCACGTGTTGGCAGTTCTGCCGTTCGAACCCGAGATCATGCGCAAGCTCGAGGGGCCGCCGACGACCTATATCGGCCATCGTCTGGCCTCGGACGCGAATGTGCTCGCCGTTCGCGCCAGCCGACGTGAGAAATTGCGCGAGGCGAACGGGAGCTCTGTTTCGACCTGCCTGCTTCTGCCGGGCTCTCGGTCGAGCGAGATCGGGCGACTGCTGCCGATTTTCGGGCAGATGGTGGAAGAACTCGCGGCCCGGCATCCGGGCATCCGTTTCCTGTTGCCAACGGTTCCTCGCCAGGAAAACCTGGTGCGCGAGATCACGGCCGGTTGGAAGGTTCAGCCCGAGATATCTGTCGGTGCTGCCGAAAAATGGGCGGCCTTTGACAAGGCGGACGCTGCGATCGCCGCGTCCGGAACAGTCATTCTGGAACTCGCGCTTGCCGGTGTTCCCGTCGTCTCTACCTATGATGCCGACTGGCTCGTGCGGTTGCTGCATAGCCGTATCCGCATCTGGAGCGGGGCGCTCCCCAATCTGATCGCCGATTTCCCGATCGTGCCGGAGTATTTCAACCAGAGCATTCGCCCCGGTGCTCTGACCCGCTGGGTCGAGCGGCTGTCCGCCCCGACCGTCCAGCGCGCATCGATGCTGGATGGCTACGCGCTCGTACAAGAGCGCATGGCGACACACCGGCCGCCCGGCGAACTCGGCGCCGAGATCGTTTTGTCCTATCTGCAGAACAAGACAGGTCGTTAGGGCCACCGCCGTCGCATCGCAATTGTGGCGTTTCAAACACCCCAATTACAAAAGAGGCCGGAACATCATAACGATGTTCCGGCCTCTCAATGTGTAAGTCCGGCCATTTCTGACCGGGCTTTTCTTATTTCCCGATTGCAGCTTAGCGCTTGGAAACCGGCACGTAGTCGCGCTGCGGAGCGCCGACATAGAGCTGGCGCGGGCGGCCGATGCGCTGTTCCGGATCTTCGATCATTTCGTTCCACTGGGCGATCCAGCCGACGGTGCGCGCGAGCGCGAACAGTACGGTGAACATGGTGGTGGGGAAGCCCAGCGCCTTCAGCGTGATGCCGGAGTAGAAGTCGATGTTCGGGTAGAGCTTTTTCTCGATGAAATACTCGTCGGTCAGCGCGATGCGCTCGAGTTCCATCGCCACTTCGAGAAGCGGATCGTCCTTGTGGCCGAGTTCTGCGAGCACTTCATGCGTGGTCTTCTGCATGATCTTGGCACGCGGATCGTAGTTCTTGTAGACGCGGTGGCCGAAGCCCATCAGACGGAACGGGTCGTTCTTGTCCTTGGCCTTGGCGATGAATTCCGGAATACGGTCAACCGAGCCGATTTCGGCCAGCATGTTGAGCGCAGCCTCGTTGGCGCCGCCGTGAGCAGGGCCCCAGAGGCAGGCGATGCCGGCGGCGATGCAGGCAAACGGATTGGCACCGGACGAACCGGCAAGGCGCACCGTCGAGGTCGAAGCATTCTGCTCGTGGTCGGCATGCAGGATGAAGATGCGATCCATGGCGCGCGACAGCACCGGGTTCACGACGTATTCCTCGCAAGGCACGGCAAAGCACATGCGCAGGAAGTTCGAGGCGTAGTCGAGATCGTTCTTCGGGTAAACGAAGGGTTGGCCGATATGGTACTTGTAGGCCATCGCGGCGATGGTCGGCATCTTGGCGATCATGCGCAGCGAGGCGACCATGCGCTGGTGCGGATCGGTGATGTCGGTCGAGTCGTGGTAGAAGGCAGAGAGAGCGCCGACGCAACCGCACATAACGGCCATCGGGTGGGCATCGCGACGGAAGCCGGTGAAGAAGCGCGACATCTGCTCGTGCACCATGGTGTGGTGCGTGACGCGATAGTCGAAATCGGCCTTCTGCGCCTTCGTCGGCAGTTCGCCGTAAAGCAGGAGGTAGCAGACTTCCAGGAAGTCGCCATGTTCCGCAAGCTGCTCGATCGGGTAGCCGCGATGCAGGAGCACGCCTTCGTCGCCGTCGATATAGGTGATCTTGGATTCGCACGACGCCGTCGAGGTAAAGCCCGGGTCGTAGGTGAACATCTTGGTCTGCTTGTAGAGCGAGCCGATATCGACCACATCAGGACCGATGGACCCCGATCGCACTGGTAGCTCCGCCGACTTTCCATCGAGTGTTACGACCGCGCTTTTTTCTGTCATGGGGACCCTCCGTCTTATGGCAACGTGGCACAGAGATATGCCACGAAAATGAACGTTGCGAAGTTGCTATATGATTTATTTTCGGCTGCCAAGCTGTACGAAAGGCAAATTGTGCGATGCGAAAATGTGCATATGGCGACGCAATAATCGCACGTTAGGGCAATATGTCCAACGGGATCAATGGCGGTCAGAGCAATGGTGGGGGACCATTCCATATAGGTTTGCCGCTTTTTTCGGCAGATAGCGTCCAGGTTGCGGATCTGGTGCGTTGGTTGCATCATCCACGTCTACTGTCTTCGGGGGGAAGTGCCATACGATGAGCGAGATCGAAGTCCGGACTTCGATGCAGGATGGAATGCACGTCGCTCCAGCGCTACCCGCGTCGGTTTTGGCTGACGG
This sequence comes from Ensifer sp. M14, assembly GCF_003355565.1. Taxonomy (NCBI): domain Bacteria; kingdom Pseudomonadati; phylum Pseudomonadota; class Alphaproteobacteria; order Hyphomicrobiales; family Rhizobiaceae; genus Ensifer; species Ensifer sp. M14. The sequence continues at coordinate 3,149,472 of NZ_QJNR01000004.1, read as the reverse complement.
CGCGCCTGCAACGCCTGCGAACAGGCACACCGAGCTCGTCTTTCGCCGTTTGAAGTCTTTGGCGATGGCTGCGCGCGCCCGCCTGCGACCGGCTGCCATTGCTTCATCCTGGCGCAGCGCCATCGAGGAAGAGGCTGCGTTCGGCCACGGATTGGTCCTGGTTCCGGTGCTGCTTGCCGCCGGCGTGCTGACGTGGCTTTCGCTGCCTTACGACCTCGGACTTGTCAAACTTGCACTGCTGCCTTGCGTTTTCGGAATAGCCGCCGTGTTGTGCAACGGGGCCGTGCGCGCCATTCGCCCGCTGATGATCGCCGCTGGATTGTTCAGCGCGGGCATGGTGCTTGTCGCGGTCGAAACGGCGCGTCTCGATACGGTCGTGCTCGATGGCCCGGTAACGACCAATCTGCGCGGAAAGGTGTTTTCGCGCGAGAAGAATGATCGTGAGCATTGGCGCTACGGCATTCTAATCGAGCAAACCACCAAGCCGACGCTGCGGCGGGCACCGCTCAAGGTCATGGTACTGTCACGTAGCCCGCACACACCGTTGGCGATCGGAGCCACGATCGAAGGCAGGGCACGCCTTTCTCCACCTTCGGGCCCGGCGCTACCGGGTCTCAACGATTTCGCATTTGACGCATACTTCAGGCAGATTGGTGCCGTCGGCTATTTCTACGGTGCGCCGCATAGCCCTGCGGTCGATAGCGCCGCGACAGGCGACCGCTCGCTTTGGGCGCAAATGGCAGAAGGTCTGGCCGCGATGCGCGCGACGGTCGGCGAGCGGATCCGCGGGGTGATCGGCGGCGACACCGGTGCGCTCGCGGCGGCCCTCGTGACAGCCGAGGAGAGAGCGATCGGTCGTGACACCGTCGAGATGCTGCGGCAGGCGGGGCTCGCACACGTACTGGCTATCTCCGGTCTCAACATGGTGCTCGCCGCGGGAACCTTCTTGATCGGGGCTCGAACGATCCTGAGCGCGGTTCCCGGATTGGCGCAGCGGGTGGCGATCAAGAAGATTGCCGCTGCCGGTGCGCTGGCCATGGTCTTTCTTTACATCCTGATTTCCGGCGGCGCTGTTTCCGCCGTGCGGGCGTGGATCATGATCTCGATCATGCTGGTGGCGGTGTTCTTCGATCGTATGTCGATCAGCCTGCGAAACATCGCGCTGGCTGCAATCGTCATCATCGTGATCACGCCATCTGCCGTTGCGGGGCCGGGGTTCCAGATGTCCTTCGCCGCCACGCTGGCGTTGGTTGCCGGTTACGCACGCTGGCGCGAGCGTGCTCAAGCAGATGAGCTGGCAGTCGCCGGACGCTGGTGGGGCAGGCGGCTCGTCATGGGCTTTGTCATCGGCGTGCTTGCGACCTCGCTGATCGGCGGCCTTGCGACGTCCGTCTACTCCGCCGCCTATTTCCAGCGCCTGCCGGCCTACGGCCTGCTCGCCAACGTCCTTGCAGCGCCACTGATCAGCATTGTCATCATGCCGTTCGGCCTGTTCGCCATGTTGCTGATGCCCTTTGGTCTCGAACAGTATCCGCTTGCCGTGATGGCATGGGGGCTCGACGGCATGCTGGTGATCGCCCGCTTCGTGACGTCGCTCGACGGCGAATTCCTGACTGGCCGCGTCGGGCCGTTGGCGTTCCTGCTCATTGCCTTTGGCGGCATCATCCTGTGCGTGTTGCGGACCTGGCTTGCGGCTCTGGGCGGCGTCGTGTTGCTCGTCGGTTTGATCTGTCTCGTCGTCGAGGACAGGCAACTGCCGGCGGTTGTGGTGTCGGAGGACGGGCGTCTCGTTGGATTGGTCACTGACGCCGCCATTGCGACGAACCGGGATCGGCCCTCGGATTTCCTCTTTTCACAATGGCAGCGCGCATTGGCGGTCGAGAGCCACGTCGCTCCAATGCCCGCGCTTGGGGCGGCAGCAGAGGGCCTCTATCCCGAAGCCAAACGCCAATCCGGCAAGGCAACGCCGCGCGTGTTCGATCCAGCGGCAGCCACCGCCATCCGCAAGGATATCAACGCGACGCTCAGCAAAGCTTCGCCCAATGTCTTTTCATGCCGCGAGAAACAATGGTGCGTCGCCCACAGCGATGCCGGATGGACGGTCGCTCTCATCGAAAATCCCAACCTGTTTGAGGTGCTGTGCGATCAAGCCGATCTGTTGATCGTGCCTGGAAGCTTCAACGAGCGGACCTGTTCATCCGGTCAGGCGCGGATTCTCAGTGGGCGCCTGCTGCGATTGTCAGGTGCGGTCGAGATTTTCGCAGAGCCGGCCCTCGGCAACCAGCGTCCGAGTATGCGTTTCAAGACGTCTTTTATGTCCCTGCAGCGCCCCTGGGAGCGTCATCGCGCCTATGACTGGCGACGCGGCGACTTCGACGATGATCCTCCACTCTTCTAGATCTTGAGGCTGGGCGGGCTGAAATGCGGGCGTGAAATTATTCTTGATTTATATACTCCACAAATCCTTGTGTTTCGGTCATAGTTTGTCGTAAAGAGCGCCCAATGCACGTTGAGGTGGCTCGAATTTCGGCTGCCAGTGATTTTGTGATGGCGAAACGGACCAGTACGCGAGGAACAAGATGCCCAACCGAACCCGATCGAAGCTGAGTTTTTTGGCGGCAGCGACATTGGTGCTGGCTTGCAGTGTTTCCTCAACGGTCGTTTTGGCTCAGGCCACCTCAATCGAGACAACAACCCCGACCACCGGTCAGGTTCAGAGCGCCGAACCAGCGGCAACGGCACCGAGCAACGCAGGTGCTGCGACCCAAGGCGAGCAGCCCGTGGCTTCTGGGGCAGTAACGTCGCAGCCCGGGGTCGCTCAACCGGCTGCCGGAACGCAGCCGACGGAGAACGGAATTGCTGTGACCGGAGCGGATACCGGCGAACAAACCCCGCCGGTATCGGTTGATACCCCGGCAGTCGGAGCGCCGTCGGAAGTCGCCGCCAACCCGATTCTGCCGCATGATCTCTCGCCGATGGGCATGTTCCTCGCTGCCGACATGGTGGTGAAGGCCGTGATGATCGGACTTGCGCTTGCCTCGGTGATCACCTGGGCAATATTCGTGGTCAAGACGTTCGAACTCTTTACCGCAAAGGCACGCCTTGGCCGTGCTGTCCGTCAACTCTCGGCTGCAAACGGATTGGCTGAGCTTAAGTCCACATTCGATGGCAGGTCGGGTCCTGCCGCGGAAATGGTTGCCGCTGCGATCGACGAGATGGTGCGTTCTGAGGCTGTGCTCGATCACGCGCCGGCGGCAGGTCTCAAGGAACGCGTCGCATCGCTGCTGACGCGCATCGAGGTTCGCGCCGGCAAGCGCATGACCAGCGGCACGGGCATTCTTGCCTCGATCGGATCCGTCGGTCCGTTCATCGGTCTGTTCGGAACCGTCTGGGGCATCATGAACTCCTTCATCGGCATCAGCAAAGCACAGACGACCAATCTGGCGATCGTTGCCCCCGGCATTGCCGAAGCGCTGCTGGCGACCGCAATCGGCCTCGTTGCCGCCATCCCCGCGGTTATCATCTACAACTACTTTGCCCGCTCGGTCGGTGGCTACAAGGTCGTCCTCGCCGACGCAGCAGCTGCCGTCGAACGGCTTGTCAGCCGTGATCTCGATCATCGTCTGGTCCGCAAGGCGCAACCGCGTCGCCAGGAGGGCTTCGCCCATCCGGCAGAAGCATCCATCGCAAGGATCGGGTGACATATGGCCGGCAAGGTTAGCGATAGCGGTGGCGATCTCGACGAGAACAGCGAGATCAACGTCACCCCCTTCATCGACGTCATGCTCGTCTTGCTCATCATCTTCATGGTCGCAGCGCCGCTTGCGACCGTGGATATGAAGGTCGATCTGCCGCAGTCAGTCTCCAAGCCGACGCCGCGTGACGACAAGCCGGTGTTCGTGACGCTCAACGCCGACCTCGGTTTGGCGATCGGCAATGAGGAAACGGCCCGCGAGGAGTTTGCGGCGGAGCTTCAGCGCCTGACCGAAGGTAACACCGAGACACGCGTCCTGCTGCGCGCGGACAAGGCCGTTGACTATGGCGAGCTGATGACGGTCATGAATCTCATCCAGAACGCCGGTTACACCAAGATCGCCCTCGTCGGGCTCGAAGGAGCGCCTGGCCGCTGACGCCGGGCGTTCTTTGTTCTCGCGGCAGGCTCTGCCGCACTTGCCGGACTGCGCAATCGCCGGTTCCGCTGTTTGCCGTTTCCTTTTTCCGCTGCAAGATGTCGCTGTCGCTTGAAACCGGCGGGGCGGCGATTTATGAGCTTATGTAAAGGCTCAACATTGGCAGCCAGAAGACGACTGCGCGGCTTGCCGGGATACCGGCGCCGCGCCCATCCGGACACGAGGGCAGTATGATGAATTTCGAAGCGGCGCGCACCAAGATGGTGGATAACCAGATCCGGACGACGGATGTCACGTCCCATGCGATCCTGTCCGCTTTCCTCTCCGTGCCGCGCGAAGAGTTCGTGCCCTCGCGCATGAAGGAACTCGCCTATATCGACGCCGACATCGAACTCGACGGAACCAAGGGCGCCGGCCCGCGGTACCTGATGGAGCCGTCACCGCTCGCCAAGCTGCTGCAGCTCGCCGAGATTTCGAAGTCGGACGTTGTGCTGGAGATCGGCTGTGGCACCGGTTACGCCTCGGCGCTGCTTTCCCTGATCGCCGGCTCGGTCGTCGCACTTGAAAGCGACGAGGTGCTTGCCGCAACGGCGACGGAAACGCTGGCCCGGCTCGGTTATGACAATGTTGCCGTCGTCACAGGCGATCTTGGCCAGGGCTATGCCGCCGAAGCGCCCTATGACGTCATCTTCGTTCATGGGTCCGTGGAGGTTCTTCCTGCGGCCTTGTTCGAACAGCTGCGCAACGGCGGCAGGCTGATTGCCGTCGAAGGCTTCGGTAATGCTTCGCGTGCTAAGCTTTATGTCCATGAGCATGGGAAGACGTCCGAAAGGGCGGACTTCAACACCGCGGTCAAGCCACTTCCGGGCTTTCGCCGCGAGCAGACTTTTGTTTTTTGAGGTGCCACTTATTGAGGTATCTCAACATTTGATTGTGCTGCTAAAATAGCAATGTTGCCAATTGGCAACGAACCACCTGTTTCTTTTTGAAATGATCATGCGCAGTATCGGTGTACAGTTGTGATCGTGCCGATTCCGGGTTTCAAAGAGTACTGAGGTAGTGATTTGCTCACCGGTGGGCGGTGTGAGCGCTTCATCGCCGTATTTAGGGCGGCTCGGTTTCGACTTCGGAATGGTGCCGCAGGAAATAGTGGGCTGGCATTGCCGCCCCGATCGGAGAGGGAAGTATGGTGTCGATTGTCCGCAAAGCAGCCTTTTGGGCTGCCGTCTCGACGAGTGTACTGCTTGCGCCGCAGGCCGTGCTGGCGGAGACGATCTTCGGCGCAATGGCCAAAGCCTATGAGAATAACCCGGATCTGAACGCTGCGCGTGCCGGTCTTCGGGCGACCGACGAAGGGGTGCCGATCGCGAAGTCCGGGTTTCGCCCACAGGTTTCGGCGTTTGCAAACGGAACGCTTTCCACTGTCCAGAACGACGTTATTGGAAGTCGGGACTTTCACCAGGGGCAGATCGGTGTCACCGTAACCCAGATGATTTTTGACGGCTTTCAGACGTTGAACAACGTTCGCGCCGCCGAATCGAATGTCTTCGCCAACCGCGAAGGGCTTCGGGCGAACGAAATCCAGATTCTGCTGGCAGCTGCGACGTCTTACGCCAACATCGCACGCGACCAGCAGATCGTTTCGATCCGCCGGCAGAACATCAACTTCCTCCGGGAACAGCTGAACGCGTCTCAGGCTCGTCTTGATGTCGGTGAAGGTACGCGCACTGACGTGAGCCTTGCCGAAGCATCGCTCGCCAACGCTCAGTCGCTTCTGATCAGCGCCATCGCGCAGCTGAAGCAGAGCGAGGCTGTTTATGTTCAGATCGTCGGCGTGGCGCCGACCGGCATCAAGCAGCCGGCACCTGCCTCAAAGGGGCTTCCGCGGTCGCTCGATCAGGCTGTTGCCCTTGGGCTGCGCCAGCATCCGACCATTCTCGCCGCGCAATACAATGTCGATACGGCCGGCTTCCAGGTGAAGTCAGCTGAAGGCACGATGCTCCCCGGCGTGACTATTCAGGGACAGGTCGGGCGCACGACGGGTAATTCCGGTGACGGCGTCGTCAGCGACACGTCGAGCCTCACGGCTCGCCTGACGGTGCCGATCTACCAGGGTGGCGCAGAATATGGTCAGATTCGTCGTGCCAAAGAGACCCTGGGGCAGCAGCGTATCCTGGTCGATTCGCAGCGTGCAGCCGTTCAGCAGAACGTCGTTACGGCTCATGCTCAGCTTGAGGCGGCGATTGCTCGTATCGGTGCCAACAAGACGCAGATCTCGGCCGCCAACATGGCGCTCGCCGGCGTCATCGAAGAGCGCAAGGTCGGCCAGCGCACCACGCTCGACGTCCTCGACTCGCAACAGACGGTGCTGAACGCGCAGGAACAGCTGGCGATTGCCCAGCGCGATGCTGTCGTAGCGAGCTACGGTCTGCTTGCCGCCACCGCGATCTTGAGCGTCAAGAGCCAGGGTTTGCAGGTTGCCGAATACCGTGCCGAAGAGCACTACGAGGCCGTCAAGGACAAGTGGTTCGGACTTCGAACCGTCGACGGCCGTTGATCAAGAAAACGCCTCGGGAAACCGGGGCGTTTCTGCTTCTGCCGATCAAAACAAATCTGTGCAACAATCCAAGTGTCTGATTCGCGGCGTATGTTTCGCCCGCGAACTCACTTAAGGTTTGTTTGCAATCGGCACATGCGTCGTTTCGGGACACATGCTCGGCCGCGTCAAACGGGGATAGAAATGGCACAGCTCAATGTCGCGCGTGAACCTTCGATGGATGAGATTCTCGCATCCATTCGTAAGATCATCGAGAGCAACGAGCCGGGGCAGATCGATTTCTCCTCGCAGGATCACTACGAGGACGATGCATCCGACGAAATCGAGTTGACGATCGACAGCGAAATCGAAGCAGCGGCTTTCGGCGGGCGGGACGAGAGCCTCGAAGCGTCAAAGCCAGCAACGTCTTCGCCGGCGATCGAGGTGGCCGTCATCCCTTCGGAGCCGCACGCGAACATCGCGCAGCCGCCGCTTTCCCTGGCCGATGTCGCTGCCCGGGTGCGGGCGGCTTCCGAGCGTCATACCGTGAGCTATTCGACGAAAGCGAACGCCAGCGACGAACCGTCGCGTAGTCTTCAGGATAGTCCGGTGATCACGTCGCGAATGGCTGCTGTCTCCGCGCCGCAGGCGCCGGCTGGTCGACTTCCGGTGAGTGAGGCCCAGCAGCCCGGCAACGAGAGTGTCGTGGTTGAAACCCCTGTAGCGGCGCCGAAGGTGGAAGCGCCTGTGGCCATCGCCATTTCGGCCGGTCCGGTGGCGCTCGTCGCTGAAGAACCTGTGGTCGAAAAAGCCGCGCCTGCGATCATTTCGGCCGAGGTCGGTCGTCAGGTTGCGCAGTCCTTTGACAATCTTGCCCAGGCGGTCGACCTCAGCACGCGTCGGTCGTTCGATGAAATTGCCGAAGAAATGTTGCGTCCGATGCTGCAGGAGTGGCTGGACGACAACCTGCCGACATTGGTGGAACGGCTCGTGCGGGAAGAGATCGAACGCGTCGCGCGCGGCCCCCGACGCTAATACCTGAGCCTTTCCGACACAGGGGCCGCGGAACAGTCGCGGCCTTTTTGCGTTCGTGTTGACTCGCACCGGTCGTTCCGGTTTACAAGACATAGACATCAATCTCCAAAATTGGCTTCAAAATGCTTGATAAGACCTACGATTCCGCATCCGTCGACCCGCGTATCGCCAAGAAGTGGGACGAAGAAAACGCGTTTCGTGCAGGTGCGGGAGCAAAGCCCGGCGCCGACAGCTTCTGTATCGTGATCCCGCCGCCGAATGTGACGGGTTCGCTGCACATGGGCCACGCGCTGAACAACACGCTGCAGGACGTGCTGGTACGGTTCGAGCGCATGCGCGGCAAGGACGTGCTGTGGCAGCCGGGCATGGACCATGCCGGCATCGCCACGCAGATGGTCGTCGAGCGCAAGCTGATGGAGCAACAACAGCATCGCCGCCAGATGGGTCGTGAAGCCTTTATCGAGAAGGTCTGGGAGTGGAAGGCCGAATCCGGCGGATTGATCTTCAACCAGTTGAAGCGGCTCGGCGCGTCCTGTGATTGGTCGCGCGAGCGCTTCACCATGGACGACGGCCTGTCTGAGGCCGTGCTTGAAGTGTTCGTCTCGCTCTACAAGGAAGGCTTGATCTACAAGGACAAGCGCCTGGTCAACTGGGATCCGAAGCTGCTGACGGCGATTTCCGATCTGGAGGTCGAGCAGCACGAGATCAACGGAAACCTCTGGTACCTGCGCTATCCGCTGGAGCCAGGCGTCACCTATCAGCATCCGGTCGCATTTGACGACGACGGCAAGGCGACGGAATGGGAAACCCGCAACTATCTGGTCGTTGCCACCACGCGGCCGGAGACGATGCTTGGCGACAGCGGCATTGCCGTCAATCCGGAAGACGAGCGCTATAAGCCACTCATCGGCAAACACGTCATCCTGCCGATCGTCGGCCGTCGCATCCCTGTGGTCGGTGACGATTATGCCGATCCGACTGCCGGAACCGGTGCCGTCAAGATCACGCCGGCGCACGACTTCAACGACTTCGACGTCGGCAAGCGTGCGGGCCTTGCTGCCATCAACATCCTGACCATCGAAGGTCGCATCACCATCAAGGACAACGAGGAGTTCCTCGAAGGCCTCAGCGATCCCGCCGCCTTGCACGGCGCGTGGGACGAGCTTGAGGGCAAGGACCGCTTCGAGGCGCGCAAGATCATCGTGCGGATTTTCGAGGAAGCTGGCCTGCTCGACAAGATCGAGCCGCACAAGCACATGGTCCCGCATGGCGACCGTGGCGGCGTGCCGATCGAGCCGCGCCTGACGGAACAATGGTATGTCGATGCCAAGACGCTGGCCAAGCCCGCGATTGCGTCGGTCAAGGAAGGCCGCACCAATTTCGTCCCGAAGAACTGGGAAAAGACCTATTACGAATGGATGGAGAACATCCAGCCGTGGTGCGTCTCGCGCCAACTCTGGTGGGGACACCAGATCCCGGCCTGGTATGGTCCGGATGGTCAGGTCTTCGTCGAGAAGACCGAGGAAGAGGCGCTGCACGCCGCCATCCAGCATTATCTCGCCCACGAAGGCCCGATGAAGGCCTATGTCGAAGACCTGCTCGAGAACTTCAAGCCGGGCGAGATCCTGACCCGCGACGAGGATGTGCTCGACACCTGGTTCTCCTCCGCGCTCTGGCCATTCTCCACGCTCGGCTGGCCGAACGAGACGCCGGAACTCGAAAAATACTACCAGACCGACGTTCTGGTGACTGGCTTCGACATCATCTTCTTCTGGGTCGCCCGGATGATGATGATGGGTCTGCACTTCATGAAGGACGCCGACGGCACGCCGGTTGAACCCTTCCACACCGTCTATGTCCATGCGCTCGTTCGCGACAAGAACGGGCAGAAGATGTCGAAGTCGAAGGGCAACGTCATCGACCCCTTGGAATTGATGGACGAATACGGCGCCGACGCGCTGCGTTTCACGCTGGCGATCATGGCGGCCCAGGGGCGCGACGTGAAGCTCGACACGGCGCGCATCGCCGGCTACCGCAATTTCGGGACGAAGCTCTGGAACGCCACCCGGTTCGCCCAGATGAACGGTGTCACCAACAGCGACGGCTTCATTCCTGAGGCGTCGTCGCTGACGATCAACCGCTGGATTCTGACCGAGCTTTCCCGGACCATCCGCGACGTTACCGAAGCGCTCGAAGGTTTTCGCTTCAACGAAGCTGCCGGTAGCCTCTACCGCTTCGTCTGGAACCAGTTCTGCGACTGGTATCTCGAACTGCTGAAGCCCGTCTTCAGCGGTGAGGATGAAGCGGCAAAGCGCGAATCCCAGGCCTGCGTCGCCTATGTTCTCGATGAGATCTACAAGCTGCTGCACCCGTTCATGCCCTTCATGACGGAAGAGCTCTGGGATCAGACGGCGGGTGAGGGACGTGAACGCTCAGGCCTGCTCTGCCACGCGGAATGGCCGTCAGCGTCCTATGCCGACGATGCTGCCGCCGACGAGATCAATTGGTTGATCGATCTGGTGTCGGGCATCCGTTCGGTCCGCTCCGAAATGAACGTTCCGCCGGCGGCAACCGCGCCGCTCATCGTCGTCGCCGCCAATGTGCTGACGCGCGAACGGCTGGAGCGTCACGCTTCGGCCATTGGCCGGCTGGCGCGTGTGGAGCATATCGATCATGCGTCCGTTGCCCCGCGCGGCAGCGCTCAGATCGTGATCGGCGAAGCGACGGCCTGCCTGCCGCTCGGCAACCTGATCGACCTCTCGGCTGAAAAGGCACGTCTTGAAAAGGCGATCTCCAAGGTCGATGTCGAGCGAGACCGTATTCTCGGCAAGCTGGCAAACGAGAAGTTCGTCGCCAACGCAAAGCCCGAACTGGTTGAAGCTGAGCGTGAACGTCTCGTCGAACTGGATCTGCAAAAGGACTCGCTCGGCGTCGCTTTGGCCCGGGTTGCAGAAGCCGGCTGAGCGCACCGAAAGGCCTGATTTTATGTCATCCGCGGCGGAAGCGCCGCGGATTTCGCATTTTCTGACGAGGCTGCTGCGTTTGTCGCCAAGCCGATTCGTCATGCCAAGGCGGCGGCTTTCTGTCGCATCGACTGGGGGAGTTTGAGTCTCGCTTTCAAACCCGAACCCGCCCTTTTTGGTGCAAAAACCGATGTTGTTGTTGTTGAGTAACACTTTCGGATTATATTGGAATACTATCCTAATGCTGGCTTCATGATCGGCCTTTCGCGCAAAATTCGTTCGATTTGCGTGGATTGTGTTCAAATGATGAGAATCTTACGTAAATTTTATGGCGCACAGGAGCGTCGCACCCCTAGAAAGCGGCATTTGCGATTTCACGCGATCGTGAGATTACTTTTCGCATAGGCGACGTGAGGTGGATTGTCGCAGATTGAAATGCAGGGGGAGGAGCTTGATGGCTCATGAGAATTTGAAGCGGGGCGTCCTGGCGTTGGCAGCCGGAATTCTGGTTGCATCGTCGGCGCACGCTGGCGGTCTTGAACGCGGCGGTTACAATATCGACCTGCTGTTCGACCCGTCCGATTACGCAGCCGAGGCCGCGGCCACATATGTTGTCCCGCAGCGTAGACTAAAGAATGTCGTAGATACTGATACTGGCAACACGGACCTCATCGGCGGGACGTTCGGTGGGGGAAACCTGAATTACCGTCCGAATACCGTTGATGACACCGAGAGCTACTGGGTGCCTCGTGTCGGCTTCAAGGCGGGCTTGACTGACGGTATCGACTGCATGGTGGACTACTCCCAGCCTTGGGGTGCGCACACCAACCCTGGCAAAAATTGGGCCGGCGCCAACAACAATATCGAAACGAAAGTCGAAAGCGACAACTACGCGGCGACCTGTTCCTACAAGTGGGATATGGGCCCTGGTCAACTCCGCATGATCGGCGGCGTCTTCTACCAGGAAGTGAACGGCTTCAAAGAGCGGTTGGTGCAGGACTACACGGGCACCGCACTGGCAGGCCTCTTTTCGGGCGTCGGCAGGCTGGAGCTCGAAGGCGATGGCTGGGGCTGGCGGACAGGTGTGGGCTATGAAATCCCTGAATATGCCCTGCGCGCGAGCCTCGTCTACAACAGTTCGGTAGACTTGGATAATCTTTCCGGGTTCATCGATCTGCGTCAGTTGGGCTTTGTCGTCCCTGGCGTCGGTCTGATTACCGGCACAAAATACGACGTAACCGGCTCGGCTTCGATGCCGGATTCGCTTGAGCTCAAGTTGCAGAGCGGGTTTGCACCGGATTGGGCTGCGTTCGGCTCAGTCAAGTGGACTGATTGGAGCCAGTTGCAGGTTCTGAAGTTCTGCCCGGCCACTGTATCGCGTACGACCCCCTGCACAAGCCTTGACCTGCTTTATCGCGACGGCTGGACCATTTCGGGCGGCGTCGGACACAAGTTCAACGACCAGTGGAGTGGGGCCGTCAGCCTGACCTGGGACCGTGGCACGAGCCATGGTTATGGCACCCAGACTGATACCTGGCTTTTGGGCACCGGTGTCTCGTATACGCCGACGAAAAATGTCGAATTCCGTCTGGCTGGTTCGGTAGGCATTCTGACGAGCGGTAGTTCTGGCGCCGTGACCTACCAGGGGGACGTCATCGGTGACGACGTATCGTATGACTTCGGCAATGATTTTGTCGGAGGGATTTCGACTGCCATCAAAGTAAAATTCTGATCTTCCATCGATCGGAATACTCAGGGCCCGGTTCATCGCCGGGCCTTTCTTTTTGCCTTGCGCGACATCTGTTGGTGACTGTTCCGCAGCCCGCCAATGTGACGATTCAGCAACACATTTAATGCTAGAGTTTGCTAGGGTCGGACTCAAGGTGAGTATGTCCATTTCCCGCCACAAACAGGGAGCAGCGATGTTGGGGACAAACGTGCAACTCGAAGATCGAGCCTGCAATGTTTGTAACGAAATGAAGTCATGTGTTGTCCTGAGTGAGCTGCCGCACTTCTGCGGAAATGGTCGGTTAAGGATACGCACAATGGAGTTTCATCCTGGACTGGGTGCGTCGATGTTGTCGGCGGTTTCGGTGAACAATTGAATGGCAAAGGGCTGTTCAGGCGTTTGTGTTTGCAGCGGTGATGAGTTCGGCGTGGCCGGCTGGAACGGAAGAATTAGACTGTGATGCTTGCGGGTGAACTGAAGTCTCTGAAGGTTGCGATGCTCGGCGTGTCGCTGGTGGTTGGCGGTGCGACGGCTGGTCCGGCGCGTGCCTTTGATCCGGGCACCGGGGTCAGCAAGGAATCCGGCCCGTTCGCCTTGTTCAAGTTCGGCTTCTCTGCCTACAAGAGCGGCCGCAAGGACGAAGCGGTCGAGGCCTACCGCTATGCCGCCGAGAAGGGGCATACCGGCTCCCGCTGGGCCCTTGCCAATATGTATGCCTATGGAGACGGCGTCGCTGAAAACGACCTCGAAGCCTTCAAGATCTATAGCGAGATTGCCCAGCAGGGTGTCGAACCCGGTTCCGAGGATACGGGGTATTTCGTCAATGCGCTGATCTCGCTTGCCGGCTACTATCGCCGCGGCATCCCCGACAGCCCGATCAAATCCGACATGTCTCAGGCCCGGCAGCTCTATTTCCAGGCAGCATCGACCTTTGGTGTATCGGAGGCCCAGTTCCAGTTGGCGCGCATGCTGCTTTCGGGTGAGGGCGGCAACGTCAATGTTCAGCAGGCCAAGAAGTGGCTGAACCGCGCGCGCAAGAATGGTCATGCCGGCGCCATGGGCGTTTTCGGCAACGTCATCTTCCAGGAAGGTCAGACCATCCGCGGTCTTGCCTATATGACCGCGGCTCTCGACCAGTGTTCGCCGAAGGACAGGCCGTGGCTGCAGTCGATGCAGGAGCAGGCCTTTTCTCTGGCAACCGAAGGTGACCGCCGCCAGGCGATCACGCTGTCGCAGAACATGCACACGCAGGGCGACGACGACTAAGCGCTTCCTGCGCATGACGACCAAGCGGTTCCAGATTAAGAGGAGCCGCAGAAACCCTCTATCTTTCCGCTGTTTCGCCTTTCCTGACGGAAACCGCTACGCACTTTTCCTGGAAACGCTCGAAGCGCTGCCCTCGCGCAAACCTCGGCGTCAAAGCGGGCGTTCGAACGCGAAATAGCCCGCGACCGGGACGTGGTCGGAAGGCTTCTCCCAAGCCCGCACATGTTTTTCGATCGATGTCGAAACCAGCCTGTCCTCGGCTTCCGGTGACAGCATCAGGTGATCGATGCGTATCCCGAAATTCTTCGGCCAGCACCCGGCCTGATAGTCCCAGAATGAGTAGAGCGGGACTTCATCCGTTGTCGAGCGAACGGCGTCGGTGAGGCCGAGGTTGCGCAGCTGGCGGAAAGCCTGGCGGGTCTCGGGCAGGAATAGGGCGTCGTTCTGCCAGACCTTGACGTCCCAGCAGTCGTGCTCCTCCGGAATGACGTTGTAGTCGCCAGCAAGAATGAACGGTTCTTCTAGCTGCAGGCGCTGCTCGGCATAGGCCGCTAGGCGCTGCATCCAGCGCAGTTTGTACGGATACTTCTCGCTGTCGACCGGGTTGCCGTTGGGCAGATACAGCGAGCAGACGCGGATGACGCCGCCGGAGACGGAAAACACGCCTTCGATAAAGCGCGCCTGCTCGTCCGCATCGTCGCCCGGGAGGCCGCGATTGACTTCGTCCGGTTTCAGCTTGGAAAGCAACGCAACGCCATTGAAGCCTTTCTGGCCGTGCGTTTCGACGTGATAGCCGAGCGCTTCGATCTCCAGGCGCGGGAAGTTTTCGTCGACCGATTTGATTTCCTGCAGACAGACGATGTCCGGATTCGATTCCTTCAACCATGCCAGCAGGCTGTCGATCCGCGCCTTGACGCCATTGATGTTCCAGGTGGCAATCTTCATGGCTCGAAACGCCCTTCCATGTCAGTGAATCCGCTCGGACCGTCTCTTGTAACGGCTCCGGATTCTTTTGACAAATCCGATACCTGCGGTCTTTTCGTCAAGATTGCCACCATGCATCCTTGACGCGCAGCGAATTTCAGTCACTTGCGCTCCGCGCGCACGGGCAGTGAATTGATTCCGACCGGGCGCAGGCTATAGTCCCGCTCATGATCGACCTCATCCAGAATTATTGGCCGCATTTTCTCGTCTTCCTGTCTTTCGTTCTGGGCGTGCCGGCGGCAATCCATGCCGCCATGACCAAGGACGATGTCAGGGCGGCCGCCGGCTGGGTCGGCGTTGTGCTGCTGTCGCCGATCGTTGGGGCGCTCGTTTACGGTGTTGCCGGTATCAACCGCATCCGCCGCTCGTCCATCGGCATGCAGCGTTCGCTGTTGCGCAGTCGCGGACCGGATCAGTTCGGGCTCTTCGACGTGTCCGATGCGGAAATCGGAACGCGATTCGGCCAGCGATTCGCGGCGATGAAAATCCTCGGCGACCGGGTGTCGCGACATGCAATGTCGACAGGCAACCGTATAACCATGCTGGAAGGCGGCGACGCGGCCTATGCCGCCATGCTGCACGAGATTGCCCATGCGCGCCGTAGTATCCTGCTGGAAAGCTACATTTTCGACCGCGACGCACTGGGTTTGCGCTTCGCGGACGCGTTGATTGCCGCGCGTGGACGAGGGGTGGACGTGCGGGTGCTGATCGATGCGGTGGGGGCCCGTTATTCGGTGCCGAGCATCGTGGGCTATCTCCAGGCGGCCGGCGTGCCGACAGCTGTCTTTAACGGCAACATCATCATGGGGCTCAGATTGCCCTATGCCAATCTGCGCACGCACAGGAAGATCCTGGTCGTCGATGGCAAGGTCGCCTTTGCCGGGGGCATGAATATCCGCGCCGGCTTCACCACCGAAATCGCTGGTCCGGAGGCGGCCTATGACACCCATTTCCGCATCACCGGCCCGGTCGTCGCCGACATCTTTCAGGTTTCAGCCGAAGACTGGCAGTTTTCGACAGGTGAGCCTCTGGCAAGCGATACCTGGAAGGCCGAGGCTGTGCCGCCGCCGGCAAAGACGCCGGGCATGCTGATGCGGGCCGTCCCATCGGGCCCCGACAGCACGAACGAAACCAATCACAAGATGCTGATGGGCGCCTTCTCCGTGGCGCGCAAGAACATCCGACTGATGTCGCCCTATTTCTTGCCGGACCGGGAACTGATCAGTGCGCTTGTGACGGCCGCGCGGCGCGGCGTCGAAGTCGATATCGTCGTGCCCGCCGTCAACAATCTACTGCTTGTCGACCGCGCCATGACCGCACAATTTGATCAGGTGCTGAAGGGGCATTGTCGTGTTTGGCGCGCGAAGGGCGCCTTCAATCACTCCAAGCTGCTCGCGGTGGACGAGCGCTGGGCCTATGTCGGATCGACGAACCTCGACCCGCGATCGCTGCGCCTCAATTTCGAGTTCGATCTTGAGGTGCTCGACGACGTTTTTGCTCGCGCGGTCAGCAGCCGCATCGCGGCGATCGTCGATACGGCGGAGGAAGTGACGATGCAGGACCTGAAGGCCCAGCCGTTGACGGCGCGCCTTGCCAACCGGCTGTTCTGGTTGGGATCACCGTATCTGTGACTGCGACGCGCACGAAGACGCGCCGCTTACTCAGATCGAAAAACTCGTTCCGCATCCGCAGCTTGCGACTGCATTCGGATTCTTTATCTGAAACGACTGGCCGAGCAGGTTGTCGACGAAATCGATCTCCGAGCCACCCATATAGACGAGAGACAGACTGTCGATCAGGACTTTGGCGCTGTCCTTTTCGAGCACGAGATCGTCGTCGTTCGCGTCGTCGACGAGATCGAACTTATAGGAGAAGCCCGAGCATCCGCCACCTTCGACGGAAACACGCATGGCATTCTTATGCCCGTCCGAACGCAGAATGGTGGCGATCCGCTTGGCCGCCGCGTCGGAAAGGGTCACTGTTTCCTGTGTCATATTTGCCTCCTGCCGGGGTCAAGAACCGGAGAGATTCGTTCTCATTGCACAATTGGCACCTGGCCGGTTTGCGCATCTCTTTTGATGACGAGCGCCAAGCCATTGCTTTGACTTCAGGAATCGGTCGATGTTTGGTCGACGCTTTCCCGTAGCTTTCACTATAGGTATGAAGGCTTGAATGTCCCGTCAATGGGACGACCACGCAGGTGTGAGATGACGTTCGACAAAAATGCGCTCGGCTTCGGTTACGGTGAACATGCGCCATTCGCGTCGAATCCCTGGACGACACGCGGCAGGCTCTACCCGGAGGCGACAAGCCCGACGCGATCCGATTTTCAACGCGACCGTGACCGCATCGTGCATACGACCGCCTTTCGCCGGCTGAAACACAAGACGCAGGTTTTCATCGCCGCCGACGGCGACCACTATCGCACCCGCCTGACCCACACGATCGAAGTGGCGCAGATCGCTCGCGCCCTGGCGCGGGCGTTGAAGCTTGACGAGGATCTCGCCGAAGGCGTGGCGCTCGTCCATGATTTTGGCCACACCCCGTTCGGGCATACGGGCGAGGATGCGCTGCATGACATGCTCAAGCCCTATGGCGGCTTCGATCACAATGCCCAATCGCTGCGCATCGTCACCAAGCTCGAGCGGCGCTATGCCGAGTTCGATGGCCTGAACCTCACCTGGGAAAGCCTGGAAGGGCTCGTGAAGCACAACGGGCCGCTTCTGACGCTCGACGGGCAGGGCACGCACGGTCCGGTGCCTCAGCCGATCCTGGACTATTGCGCCATTCACGATCTCGAACTCGCGAGCTTCGCCAGCCTTGAGGCGCAGGTGGCAGCTATCGCAGACGACATTGCCTACAACACCCATGACATCGATGATGGTCTCAGGTCCGGCTATCTGACTTTCGAGATGCTGGAAGACGTGCCGTTCCTCGCTCGCCTGATGCGCGAGGTCAGCGATCGCTACCCCGGTTTGGAGGCAGGCCGCTTCACCCACGAGATCATGCGACGTCAGATTACGGCGATGGTCGAAGACGTGATTTCGGTCGCGCAAGCCCGTCTTGCGGATGTGAGGCCAGAAAGTGCCACGGATGTCAGGCAGGCCGGCAAGGTCATGGCGACGTTTTCGGAAGAAATGAGCGAGACCGACAAGCAGATCAAAAGGCTGCTGATGACACGCATCTATCGCCACCCGGAGGTGATGCGGGTGCGCGAAGGTGCTGCGTCGATCGTTTGCGATCTCTACCGTGCCTTCATGGCCGACCCCTTGCTGATGCGCGAACACTATTGGATCGACCAGATCCCGGGGATGGCCGAGCCTGCGCGGGCGCGGCATGTCGGCGATTATCTGGCAGGCATGACGGATACCTTTGCCATCAGCGTTCACAGGCGTTTGTTTGACCATACGCCCGATTTGCGGTAGGGACGCCCCGCCCGGAGGCTTTTGGTTCAAGCGAACCGAGCCTCCTTTTGAGTTTTGCACCGACCATATTCTGTCGGGAAAAGCGGACGGATCAGATGAATCTCTTCACGGACTTCGAATCAAGAATTAAGGATATTCTCGAAACGCTTGATGCCGTTCGAGAAAAGCGATCCGAGCTTGATTTCAGCCGTATCAATGTCGAGCCGCCGCGCGACCCCAGCCATGGCGATGTCGCGACCAATGCCGCAATGGTGCTTGCCAAGCCGCTGGGGATGAATCCGCGCGCGCTTGCCGACCTGATCGTCGAAAAGCTCCAGCAGGACCCCGAGGTCACGGATGTCTCCGTTGCCGGTCCTGGCTTCATCAACGTGCGGCTTTCGGTTTCCTATTGGCAGAAGCTGTTGACGGTGATGGTTCGCTCCGGCGCCGACTATGGCCGCAGCACCACCGGCGCCGGTCGCAAGGTCAATGTCGAATACGTGTCGGCCAATCCGACGGGGCCGATGCATGTCGGCCATTGCCGTGGTGCTGTCGTCGGCGACGCCCTTGCAAACCTGTTGGCCTTCGCCGGCTACGAGGTGACCAAGGAATATTACATCAATGACGCCGGTTCGCAGATCGATGTCTTGGCGCGTTCGGCCTTCCTTCGCTACCGGCAGGCGCTTGGCGAGGAGATCGGTGAGATCCCGTCCGGCCTCTATCCCGGCGACTATCTCGTGCCCGTGGGCGAGGCGCTTGCCGACGAGTTCGGCACCAGCCTGCGGTTGATGCCGGAGGACAAGTGGATGCCGCTCGTCAAGGAGCGCACCATCGACGCGATGATGGTGATGATCCGTGAGGATCTTGCCGCGTTGAACGTCACCCACGACATCTTCTTCTCGGAGCGGACCCTGCACGCCAATGGCGCCGCGAAGATCCGCACCGCGATCAACGACCTGACTTTCAAGGGGCATGTCTACAAGGGCACGCTGCCGCCGCCGAAGGGACAACTGCCCGAGGACTGGGAAGACCGCGAGCAGACGCTGTTCCGCTCGACCGAGGTCGGTGACGATATCGATCGGCCTTTGATCAAGTCGGATGGAAGTTATACCTACTTCGCCGCCGACGTTGCTTACTTCAAGGACAAGTTCGACCGCGGTTTCGACGAGATGATCTATGTGCTTGGCGCCGACCACGGTGGGTACGTCAAGCGCCTGGAGGCGCTGGCCCGGGCGGTGTCCGGCGGCGCGTCGAAGCTGACTGTGCTGCTTTGCCAGTTGGTCAAGCTCTACCGTGAGGGTGAGCCGGTCAAGATGTCCAAGCGCTCGGGCGACTTCGTGACGCTGCGCGACGTCGTTGACGAAGTCGGTCGCGACCCGGTGCGGTTCATGATGATCTACCGGAAGAACTCCGAGCCGCTGGATTTCGATTTTGCCAAGGTGACAGAACAGTCCAAGGATAACCCGGTCTTCTACGTGCAGTATGCCCATGCCCGTTGCCGGTCAGTTTTCCGCCAGGCGGGGGACGCTTTCCCCGATCTCGACCTGTCTTCCGTCGATTTTGCCGGCGCAATCAACGGCGCGATCGTCGATCCGGCGGAGCTGCAGCTGGTGGCCAAGCTCGCAGAATATCCGCGTGTGGTCGAGGCTGCGGCACTGGCGCAAGAGCCGCATCGCATCGCGTTTTACCTGTACGATCTTGCCGCTGCCTTCCATGGACACTGGAACAAAGGTAAAGAGAATCCGGAATTACGTTTTGTTAACGATAAAAATAGAGAATTAAGTACTGCCAGACTCGGGCTGGTGCATGCTGTCGCTTCCGTACTGAAGTCGGGCCTGTCCATTACAGGCACCTCCGCACCGGAAGAAATGCGATAAGTATTGTCACCATTTTCCCACAATGCACTGGCAAGTGAATGCAGGCAATTGTGAGTGGAGAGCATGGCAGACAAACAATTCGCACGAAGCGGGCCGGCCGAATTCGATGTATTGGCAGACGATGATCCGTTGGCCGAACTCGCCCGGATCGTCGGCTACGATGCCCGGCCGGCTGTCCAGCAGTTGCAGGAATTGCAACGCCACCAGGAAGCCGTCCGGCAGGATCCGGCGTTCGACCTCGAGGAAGAGCTTCTTCGAGAGTTCGATACCTATGACGCGCCGCGCGCGGCAAATGTTCAGCCGGACAATGGACCGGTTGAACCTATCGCTTCTGTAGCGCAAGAGGTTCAGCAGGTTGAGCCGGCGCTTGAATTTGAGCCGTCCGAGTTTGCTGCGCCCGAATCGGCCCCGGTTGAAGAGGTGCAGGCGCTCGAGCCAACGTATCAGCCAGCTGAATTCGTGGAGCCATGGGCAGAGACCGTCGCTCCCTCCGGCGAGATCGACCACGCTCATGCCGAAGTCGTCGCTTTTCCTGAGGCGCCTTCCACTCCGGTCGCTGACCCGGTCGCATACGGCTTCGTTTCCGAAGAGGCCGAACCGACCTTCGATCTGGAGCATGAGCTCGAGCTTTCGCTTGGCGACGTCGATCTTTCTCCAGCGGCGGAGTTTGCGTCGGTCGAGCAGCACATAGCGGCACCTGAAGAATGGCATGCGCCGGTCGAGGATATTGCGTTCGACGTTTCGGATTTCACCAGCGAAATGGCGGCCGAGCAGGCTTCTTTGGCGGTTGACCCAACGTTCGAAGTCGCTCCGGCTGCCGACGGCAGCAATGCCTATGCGCTGGACAATCAATATGCGTACGAACCGGCCGTGATCGAACAGGCCGCTCCAATTGCGGCAGAGCCGATAACCGGCAATGCTGTCGACGAGCTTCTTGCCGATATCGAGCGGTTCCCGGTGCCGGCTGCAACGGGGTTGGTCGCCGCCGCGGTTCACACCCATCCCGCCGTCCATGCACGGGCTGAGCCGGTCGCAACCGGAGCAGCTCCCGTCAAGAAGAGCCCGTACCCCTTCACGCCGACTTTCAGCCGCGCCACTCCGGTCGCCTCGGCCTCCGGCGTCGGTCAGCAACGTGCCTTCGCCGGTCCGATCGTCTCTTCGATCCCCGCAGTTGCTGCCGCTGCAGTCGCTGTCCGAGCGGCCGCACCTGTTGCCCCTGAGGCCGTCGTTGAGCCTGTTCACCCGGCTATTGAGCCAGAGAACGAGCCGAGCTTCGACATCGAGAACTTCGAAATGGAGCTCTCGGATGTGGCGCTGGAGATGGAACTCCCGGCATTCGATGCTTCTGAAGATCTGGCGACTGCCATTCAGGAACCTGTTTTCGCAGCCGTCGAGCAGGCGCCTCCGCAGCGTGAAGAGCCTTTCGTCGCGCCGCCGATCGCAGCAGCGCCCATCGAAATCGAAGAGGCTCCTGTTGAAAGCGCGTTGCCTTTCGATCCCTCGATGATCGCCGAAGCCGACACCGGTGTCGCTCCGATCGCCGACATGGAGGTGCCGCAGTTGCCGGTCATCGAGACGGAAAAGCCGGTCGCCTATCCCGCCGACTATGATCTCGATATCGACGCGGAAATGGCACAGCTTTTCGGCACGCCGGCACCGTCCGCCAGGGAGACACAGGCTCGCCCCGCGGAGGTTCGTGAACCTGCGCGCGCTGCGCCAGCAGCCAAGCCGGCTGCATCGTTCGGCGCTGCCCCGATGGATGATTTCGACGAGTTCGAGAAGGCGATGGAAGAAGACTTCCGTCGCTCGATGGTTGAACGCCAGACCACGCCGCGCGAATCTGAGCGCGTGCAGCCGATGTCCGGCCAGGACGAAGAGGGTGTTTATAAGGAGTACGGTTCCGGTCGCCGCTCGCAGCGCGCAATGCTGCTGGCCGCAAGCGTCGCCGGCGTCATCATTCTCGGCGGTGCAGGCGTCTACGCATGGATGGGTGGCAGCGATGCCGCGTCGTCCGGTGAAGGACCCAAGATCATTCTCGCTGACAAATCGCCGGTGAAGGTCGTGCCGGAGGAAAAGGGCGGGAAGACCGTGCCGAACCAGGACAAGGCCGTCTATGACCGCGTTGCCGGTGCACAGGGCACAGGTCCTCGCCAGGAGGCGCTCGTCTCTTCCACCGAGGAACCGATGGATGTCGTGCAGCGGACGCTGACACCGGAAAACCTGCCGAATGACAGCAGCGATGAAGCGGATGCACTCGGCGTGACGTCGCCGAATGCGGACGAAGAGTCTGCCCGCCTTCTGCCTGACGACGGCGCTGCTGCGCCGGCCGATCAGGAAGAGGACAAGGCTCCCGCTGTCGCACCGCGAAAAGTCCGCACGATGATCGTTAAGCCGGACGGCACGCTCGTCGCCCGCGAAGAGCCGGTTGCTGCACCTGTCGCGGAAGTCGCCGGCAATGCTCAACCGGTTCCGGCAACGGCGTCCGGTCAGGTTGCTGCGTCAGGCGCCGAGGGCCAGGCCACTGCCGCGGGCGCCGGTTCCGAGCTTCGGGCAGCCGGACAGGCGCCGGCCAGCACCGACCAGGTCGCACTTGCCGCCGCAAGCAACGCGACTGTCGACGCGGGCGACCAGGCACCCTTGCCGCAGACCCGCCCGACCGAACAGGCGGCCAATGTGGCTGCAGCCGCAACTGCGCGCCCGGCGGAAACGCAGGCCGCGGCCAACGTTCCAGCGGATACCCAGCAGGTTTCCACCGCATCCGTTCCGGCTGGCACCTACTTCATCCAGGTGGCGTCGCTGCCATCCGAGGCTGAAGCGCAGAAGTCCTACAACAGCCTTTCCAACAAGTTCGGAAGCGTTATTGGCGGTCGCGGTGTGGATATCCGCAAGGCGGAAATTGCGGGCAAGGGCACCTACTATCGTGTCCGCATCCCGGCCGGCTCGCGTGAAGAAGCCAACGCCCTTTGCTCGCGCTACAAGGGTGCAGGCGGCAGCTGCCTCGTCACCAAGTAGTCAACGCGGGAATAGTGTTACGGGAAGGGCGCGGCAGAGATGCCGCGCCCTTCCTGTTTCAGCGTCAGTAGTCTGTGCATGACGCACACCGATGATTATTCTCGCTTCGCTGCCGGCAAGTGGCGCACTATGCTTTTCGGATGAGCGAATCAAAAGCATTTATCTCCGGCTGCAAAGGTCTTTCGCTTTCGGGCGAAGAGCGCAGCTTCTTTGATGCCGAGCGTCCCTGGGGCTTTATCCTCTTTGGTCGCAATATCGGTGACGAACAGCAGATTTTCGATCTGGTCGCAGCCCTGCGCGATAGTATCGGCGAT
Organism: Ensifer sp. M14; assembly: GCF_003355565.1. Taxonomy (NCBI): domain Bacteria; kingdom Pseudomonadati; phylum Pseudomonadota; class Alphaproteobacteria; order Hyphomicrobiales; family Rhizobiaceae; genus Ensifer; species Ensifer sp. M14. The sequence continues at coordinate 3,126,222 of NZ_QJNR01000004.1, read as the reverse complement.
CCAGCGGCACCCGTGCTGATCGACCAGGAAGGCGGGCGCGTCCAGCGCATTCGGCCGCCACTTGTCCAGCAGTACCCGAACGGTGCCGCGATCGGTGAAATCTATCGCCGCGATGCCGAAGGCGGCCTGCGGGCGGCCTGGTTGATGGGGCGGCTGCACGCCTTCGATCTGATGCGCTTCGGTATCACGGTCGATTGCCTGCCGGTGCTCGACGTGCCCGTTCCCGGCAGTCACGATGTCATCGGCAATCGCGCCTATGGACACGATCCGCTAAGCGTGACGGCGATCGGCCGGGCGATGGCGGAAGGTCTGAAGTCCGGCGGCATGCTGCCTGTGATGAAGCATATGCCTGGCCATGGCCGCACCTTCGTCGATTCCCACCACAGCCTGCCTGTGGTCAGCGAGACATTCGAGGAACTCGCCAAGAGCGATTTCCTGCCCTTCATCGCGATGAAGGACGAGGTCATGGCCATGTCGGCGCACATGGTCTTTACGGCGATCGATCCGGACAATCCGGCAACGACGTCCGCCAAGGTGGTGCGTGAAGTCATCCGCGGTCACATCGGTTTCGACGGACTGCTGATGTCCGACGACGTTTCGATGAACGCGCTGGCCGGCGACATGTCGACCCGCGCGCGCAACATCATCGACGCCGGGCTTGATCTTGTCTTGCATTGTCATGGCATAATGGACGAGATGAAGGCTGTAGCGGATGTCGTCCCGGTTCTGGCGGGAGAGACATTGCGCAGGGTAAGGGCCGCCGAGGCCGCCTTCCGCAAGCCGGACAATGCGAACGAACAGGACCTGCGGGCCGAGTTCAACGGTCTGTTCGCAACTGTTTGAGGACGGGTACGGCCGGCGGGAAAGGATCGGGCTGTCGTGAGTAGTGTGGGCGAAAAACAGGGAAGGTCCGGGCCGAAAGCGCCGATGGATCCTCTGTGGCAGGACGAGACCGCGGAGCGGGGGCTGCACGAAGAGGCGCTTGTCATCGACATCGCCGGCTTCGAAGGCCCGCTCGATCTGCTTCTCCATCTTGCCCGCAGCCAACGGGTCGATCTTGCCCGCATCTCGGTGCTGGCGCTTGCCGAGCAATACATCGCCTTCGTCGAGCGGGCGCGCAGCATCCGCATCGAACTGGCCGCCGACTATCTCGTCATGGCGGCCTGGCTTGCCTATCTCAAATCGCGGCTGCTGATCCCGCAGCAGGCCAAGGACGACGGCCCTTCGGGCGAGGAGATGGCCTCGGCGCTGGCGTTCCGGTTGAAGCGCCTCGAAGCGATGCGTGAGGCCGCGACCCGGCTGATCAATCGAAACCGTCTCGGTCGCGATGTCTTTGTCCGGGGCGCGCCGGAGCATATCGTCACCGAGCGGAAGTCGGACTACGATGCTTCGCTCTATGATCTGCTTTCCGCTTATGCGGGTTTGCGGCAACGCACGGCGATTACGCAGGTAACGATCGAAAAGCGCCATGTCTGGTCGCTTGCCGATGCGCGATTGATCCTGGCGCGCATGATCGGTCACCTCGATGACTGGACCGCACTCGATCACTTCCTTCTGCGTTACATGACGACGCCGAAAGAGCGGGCGACGGCGATCGCCAGTTCGTTTGCGGCGTCACTGGAAATGGTGCGCGAGGGACGGCTGGAAATCCGCCAGGAGGAAGCGTTCGCGCCGATTTATCTGCGGCGCGGGCCAAACCCGATCGATGCCGCAACGCTCGCCGATATGGAGGCAGCCCGTGGCTGAGCCGCAGAAATACTTGCCCGGCGTGGACGAAGAAGAGGGCGAGAACGACGGTCCTCTCATCGATCCACGTGCGGAACAGGAAGCCGAGCGAATTGCCGAAGCGCTGGTCTTTGCCTCTGCACAGCCGGTCTCGGAGACTTACATTGCGAGCCGCCTGCCGGGCGGCACCAAAGTCCCGCGTATCATGGCGCGGCTGAAGGCGATTTATGCCAGCCGCGGCGTCAACCTGGTGCAGGTGGCCGATCACTGGGCGTTCCGGACTGCCGCCGATCTGTCCTTCGTCGTGCAGACCGACGAGCAGGAGGTTCGCAAGCTGTCGCGTGCCGCGCTCGAAGTCCTGGCGATCATCGCCTATCACCAGCCAGTCACTCGTGCCGAGATTGAAGATATTCGTGGTGTGCAGACGTCCAAGGGCACGCTCGATGTGTTGATGGAGGCCGGTTGGGTCCGCTTCCGCGGCCGCCGGCGAACGCCTGGGCGTCCGGTCACCTTCGGAACGACACGCGATTTTCTCGACCACTTCGGTCTGGAGGAACTGCGCGATCTGCCCGGCATCGAGGAATTGAAGGGTGCGGGGCTTCTATCCGGCCGCGTCCCGTCCAACCTGCATATTCCCGTGCCCATGGGCGATGATGACTTGGCGGAAAACGAGGATCCGATCACCCAGCTCGATCTGGAGGAGCTGGGGCTCTTGACTCCGAAGGGTGAAGAGGCCGATTAAAAACCTGATTGGAGATATCGGCTTTCTCCGTCGAGCCTGCACCCGGCATGGTCGCTGCGGTGCCACCGGTGTCAAGGAATACGCAGCATGGTTTCAGATACGCAGCACGTGCCCGTCATGGCAACGCGACGGACGGCGGGCGTATCTTTCGCGGCGAGCCTGACATTCGAGGATATCCACCACAGCTATCACTCCAAGGAAACGATCAAGGGCGTCAGCCTGGCGGCAAAGGCCGGCGAGGTCCTATGCCTGCTCGGTCCCTCCGGTTCCGGCAAGACGACGCTGTTGCGAATTGCCGCCGGCATCGAGATGCAAAGTGCGGGCCGCCTCCTGCTCAATGGGCAGGAGATTTCCGGCCCATCGATTTTCCTGCCGCCGGAAAAGCGTGGTGTCGGGCTGATGTTCCAGGACTTCGCGCTGTTTCCCCACATGACCATCCGCGACAACGTTCGCTTTGGACTGACCGCTCTTCCCAAGAGAGAGGCGTTGATCCAGGCCGATGCGGCGCTGGAGCGGGTGGGCCTGTCGCATTATGCCGACCGTTATCCCCATGTGCTTTCAGGCGGCGAGCAGCAGCGCGTGGCACTTGCCCGTGCGCTCGCACCACGGCCGGCCGTGTTGCTGATGGATGAACCTTTTTCGGGGCTCGACTCGCGGCTCAAGGATTCGATCCGCGCCGATACGCTTGCCATCCTGCGGGAGACCCGAGCCACAGCGATTGTCGTCACGCATGATGCCGAGGAGGCGATGCGCATGGCCGACCGGATCGCTCTGCTCAAGGATGGACGTCTGGTGCAGGTCGGTACCGCCGACGAGCTTTATCGCAAGCCACGGGACCTTTTTGCCGCCGGTTTCTTTTCTGAAATCAACGTGTTCGAGGCGCGAGTGCGGGACGGCCGCGTTGACACGCCGCTTGGTGGCGTGGATGCCGGCAGGTATCGCGACGGGCAGCATCTTTCCGTAGCCGTGCGACTATCGGGCCTGCATGTCGGCGAAGACGAGGGCGATATACAGGCACGGATCGTGTCGCGTCGTTTCATCGGCGTCGTCGAACTGCTAGAGCTGGCTGTGCCGGGCTGCGACGGAACAGTGCGCGCTCGCATCCGGGCGGACCAATTGCCGCAAGGATTGCGCGATGTAATGCTTTCAGTTAACGAGCGCGATATATTGCTGTTTGAAAAAGATGTTCCGACATCTTAGGGTCTGTGACGAAATGAGGCTGTGCTGGTGGCGCGCCTGAAAATTGACACGCGAATAGAGCCTAAATCGGGGAAGGCTCAGAGGGAGTAAACGCATGGGTTCCTTTAGTATCTGGCACTGGCTGATCGTTCTGGTCGTGGTGTTGTTGTTGTTCGGCCGCGGCAAGATTCCGGAACTGATGGGCGACGTTGCCAAGGGCATCAAGAGCTTCAAAAAAGGCATGAACGACGATGACGTCGCCTCTGCCGACAAGCCGCTCGACGGCAAGACTGTCGATCACAAGTCTGACGAAGTTCGCTAAAGATCGAGCACCGATAGGGCCAGGCTGGGATTTCGTCCCGGCCGGCTGCATCACGGGTTTGCAGGACATATCGAATGCTTGATATCGGCTGGACCGAACTAGTCGTCATTGCCATCGTATTGATCGTTGTTGTCGGACCGAAGGATTTGCCGCCGATGTTGCGGGCCTTTGGCCGCATGACGTCGAAGTTGCGTGGTATGGCCTCTGATTTCCGTCAGCAATTCGATGAGGCGCTGCGCGAGGCGGACCTCGAAGATGTCCGCAAGACGATCAGCGATGCGCAAAGCCTCAATCCGGCAAATGCGTTGCGCGATGCCATGAATCCGTTGCGCCAGATCGGCAACGAGATCAAATCCGATCTCCAGAAGGCAGCCACGCCGGACAAGCCTTCGGTTCCCTCACCAGAGCCTGCAGTCACCTCCGCAGAGCCGGTGACTGCTCCTGTCGTCGCTGCGGCTGAGGCAAAGCCGGCAGACAGTGTTGCGGCTGCGGCAATCGGCTCTGCCAGCCGCCAGATGCAGCGAGCCGAAACGGCTGAGCCTGCAGTAAAGCCGAAGCGGACAGCGAAGGCAAAGGCCGACACAGCCTCGGCGCCAAAGAAGGCTTCCGTCACGAAGGCGGCCGCAGCGGAGGTGGCGCCCGCCAAGGCTGCCGCGAAGAAGCCGGCCGTCAAGAAGCCCAGCAAGGCCGTTGTCGAGGCGCCAAAAGAAACGACACAAAAGACACGCGCGACAACGCGCAAGAAAGGTGACGCATGAGCGGCGATATCGAGGACCGGCCGCAGCCGCTGATCGAACATCTGATCGAGCTCAGAAAGCGGCTGATGTGGGCCGTTGGTGCGTTCTTCATCGCCTTTCTCGTCTGCTTCTATTTTGCCAAGGGTCTGTTCAACCTGCTGGTTCTGCCGTTCAAATGGGCGGTTGCCTGGGCGGGGATGGATCAACGCAATGTCGAGCTGATCTATACGGCGCCGCAGGAATTCTTCTTCACACAGATCAAGGTGGCGATGTTCGGCGCCTTGGTGATCGCCTTTCCGGTTATCGCGTCGCAGATCTACAAGTTCGTTGCTCCGGGTCTATACAAAAACGAACGCGCGGCATTTCTGCCGTTCCTGATCGCTTCGCCGCTTCTGTTCCTGCTTGGCGGCGCGCTGGTCTATTTCTTCTTCACGCCGATGGTCATGTGGTTCTTCCTGGCGATGGAACAGGGCGCTGACGAGGGCCATGTGGCGATCCAGCTTCTGCCGAAGGTCTCGGAATATCTGAGCCTGATCATGTCGCTGGTCTTTGCTTTCGGCCTCGTGTTCCAGCTGCCGGTGATCACCACACTGCTTGCGCGTGTGGGGTTCGTCACTGCCCAGGGGCTTGCCGAGAAGCGCAAATACGCGATTGTGATCGCCTTCGTCGTCGCGGCCGTCCTGACGCCGCCGGACCCGGTTTCCCAGATCGGCCTTGCACTGCCGGCCATCCTTCTCTACGAAATTTCGATCCATATGGCGCGACTCGTCGAAAGACGACGGGCAGCGGATGCGCTCCAGCGCGATGCCGCCCAGTCGCAGGAAGAAACTTCCGAAGAGGTTGGCTCTGCACAGAGCTGAGCATTCGACGGTTCCGCGCCGTGACCTGAAAAACGCGTGGAACGACAATGCTTGATATCAAATGGATCCGTGAGAATGCCGATGTGCTGGACGCCGCCCTGGCGAAGCGGGGCGCGGAACCATCGTCCGCGTCGCTGATCGCCATCGACGAACGCCGCCGCACGATCCTTCAGTCGCTGCAGGACATGCAGTCGCGCCGCAACGCGGCGTCGAAGGATATCGGCGCAGCCATGGCGCAGAAGAACAACGAGCTTGCCGAAAAGCTCAAGGCCGAAGTGGCCGAACTCAAGAACTCCATGCCGGCGCTGGAGGAAGAGAGCCGCCAGGTCGAGGCCGCACTGAACGACGCCCTGTCGCGCCTGCCCAACATTCCGCTCGACGACGTCCCTGTCGGTTCGGACGAGGCGGGTAATGTCGTGACGCGCGTCATCGGCGCCAAGCCCACCTGGAACCACCAGCCGCGCGAGCATTTCGAGGTCGGCGAGGCGCTCGGGCTGATGGATTTCGAAGGCGCTGCGCGCATTGCCGGATCGCGCTTCACCATCCTGAAGGGCCAGCTCGCACGGCTCGAACGTGCGCTTGGCCAGTTCATGCTCGACCTGCACACCCAGGAGCATGGCTATACCGAAGTCCAGCCGCCGCTCCTGGTGCGCGATGATGCGATGTACGGCACCGGGCAATTGCCGAAATTTGCCGAGGACCTGTTCCGCACCACCGATGACCGCTGGCTGATCCCGACAGCCGAAGTGCCACTGACCAACATCGTGCGCGAGCAGATTCTCGACGGCGAAAAACTGCCGCTGCGCTTCACGGCGCTGACGCCATCCTTCCGTTCGGAGGCCGGTTCTTCGGGCCGCGACACGCGTGGCATGCTGCGCCAGCACCAGTTCAACAAGGTCGAACTCGTTTCGATCACGGATGCGGAAACATCCGTTGCCGAGCATGAGCGCATGACCGCCTGTGCCGAAGAGGTGTTGAAGCGTCTGGGGCTGCACTACCGTGTGATGACGCTCTGCACCGGCGACATGGGCTTTGGCGCCCGCAAGACCTACGATCTCGAGGTCTGGCTGCCGGGCCAGGATACTTACCGGGAGATTTCGTCCTGTTCGGTCTGCGGCGACTTCCAGGCGCGGCGCATGAATGCGCGTTACCGCAACAAGGAAGACAAGGGCACGAGGTTCGTTCATTCGTTGAACGGCTCCGGCGTCGCCGTCGGCCGGGCCTTGATCGCCGTTATCGAAAATTATCTGAACGCCGATGGTTCGGTTTCGGTGCCGGATGTCCTGCTTCCCTATATGGGCGGCCAGACGCGTATCGAAAAAGTGGCCTGACGGGAAAGAAGTCGCAATGCGGATCCTGCTGACAAATGACGACGGCATCCACGCCGAGGGCCTTGCGGTCCTCGAGCGGATTGCGAGGACAATTTCCGATGATGTCTGGGTGGTGGCGCCCGAAGCGGATCAGAGCGGTCTTGCCCATTCGCTGACACTGTCGGAACCTTTGCGCCTGCGTCAGATCTCCGAGAGGCGGTTTGCTCTGAGAGGCACCCCGACCGACTGCGTCATCATGGCCGTGCGCAAGGTGCTGGACCGCAAGCCGGATCTCGTGCTCTCGGGTGTCAATATCGGCGCGAACATGGCGGACGACGTGACCTATTCCGGAACCGTTGCCGGCGCGATCGAGGGAACGCTGCAGGGAATTCGCTCCATGGCGCTCAGCCAGGCCTATAGCCATGTCGTTGGAGAGGCCGTTGCCTGGGATGTCGTCGAGCGCCATGCGCCTGCGTTGATCCGAAATCTGCTGGCGGTCGACCTGCCTGATGGAACGCTGCTCAACCTCAACTTCCCGAAATGTTCTGCCGACGCTGTCGCCGGCACGGAGGTGACCTCGCAAGGCAAGCTCGATTTCGGCTTGACGATCGACGAGCGTTCCGACGGCCGTGGGTTTCCTTACTTCTGGCTGCGCTTTGGCGAGCGCTTTGGCGATTTCCGCGCCGGTACCGACATCCACGCCCTTCGGGAAAACCGGATCTCGGTGACGCCGCTGAAGCTTGATCTGACCGACTACACTGTGCAGGATCGCCTAGCGCGAGCCTTGAGCGAAGGGGCCGTCGATTGAGCGGACGTGTTTCGGAACAGGAAGGCTTTGCGGCGATGGTCCTGCGGCTTCGCGGTGAGGGCATCAGCAACCAGAGCCTACTGAACGCGGTCGAGCAGACGCAACGCGGCCATTTCACACCTCCGCAATTCCAGGCGGACGCATATTCCCAACGAACGATCCCGCTCGATTGCGGCTCGTTCATGGAAGGATATGACTTCGCGGTTCGGTTGCTGCACTGCCTCAATCTCAAGTCCGGCCAACGTATTCTGGAAGTCGGCACCGGCAGCGGCTTTACCGCCGCGGTGATGGGGCGCATTGCCGAGCGCGTGCTGACGATCGATCGCTATCAGACACTCGTCGCCACCGCCCAGAAGAACCTGGAAAAATCAGGCGTTCGCAACGTCATCGTCCGCCAGGCCGATGGCAGCGCGGGGGTGCCGGGCGAGGGTACGTTCGACCGCATCCTGATTACCGCTGCTTTCAACAGTCTGCCGCGCATGTTCTCCGACCACCTTGTTTCCGGCGGAACGCTGGTGGTTCCGATCATGATGAGTGAAACGCATTGTCGGGTGGTTCGTGTCAGCCGCACCGGCAGCCGTTTCGACCGCGAGGATCTGTTTGACGCGCCTTACATTCCGATCGTGACGCAACTGGCGTCTTACCTCTAAGCCGCGGGCCGCGTGAGCGGATCGATGCGGCAAGTTGATCGATGCAGCCAAGGGGCTGCCCGCCTCAAAGAGGTTCTGCGCTCGACTCTGCTCACATTCATGCCGAGGGATTGGCTTGCTGCACTGCGCCGCGCGGCAAGGCCAAGTTCATGGATTGTGATGTGTCGACGAGACAGGCGCGTCAGAGCGCAGTCGTGAGATGATCGCCCTGGCCGCCTGACGCTGGGGTAGGCGCTCGCCCGCTCAATCGGTCATTGGTTAATAAAATCCTAATCCCTCCAGTTTCGCGCAAGCTTCGCGCCATACGCCTTCGACTGCACGAAAGGTCTGGCCTTGCGAGTCGCTGAATTTCTATGCGGTTCGGAAAGGTGATCTGGTCGTGCGGTTGACGGAGACGGCACATGCAGATCGCGAACAGGCTGACGGCTGCCACATCAGGCGACGGATTGGGCAATCTTGCCGGTCGTGCGACTGGACAATCCGGTGCGGGTGGCAAGGACGAAAGTGCTGCGCAGGCCATGCAGGCCACCTTTTTCGATCCGACGCCACGCATTTCGCTTTCCGCCGATGCGCTGCTCTACCTCAGCCAGAACAGGAAGTCCTCCGATGGGCAACCCGCGCTGACGCGCGACGAATGGAACAACCGCTTGTCGCCGCAACTGGCCTTGCGAGAGTACCAGGCCTTCGGAAAGTTTATCGAGACTGGCGACCATCGCGGCTACTACAAGGGCTTCATCGAGTATTACGATGGCCTGCGATCGGAAGACCAGAATAGCCTGCGCTATTTCGGGACACGTGAGGCGGCTGTCGCCGGGCTACGCTCGCTCGAATACGAGCAGGCAAGTGGCCTTGAGGCCGAGACCACCTTCCAGACGCTGGTGAGTGTGCTTCTCGAGGAAGACAAGACCGCTCTGTCGGAAGTGCCGGCGGTACCGGCGGGACGACAGATCTTTGCCTGGGATCTGACGAGCATCAGCTATGAGGACGAGCCAACCGAGCGGCGCACCGTCTCGGAGATCGAGCGCCTTTATTCCGAACTGATCTAGGTTCATTGTGCGCTTGTTGGCGCGCCGCGCATCGTTCTATGGTTAGCATTCTCTCAAACTAGGCCTTTGGTGGTGCCGACCTTAACCGCGCGGTAACTCTAATACGCTTTAATAAACCCACATCGAGTTGCGTTCGGAGTGGGTAAGCGTCATGCGTCAGTTTGTATCTCCCAAGGTTGGAAAGTCCACGATCCGCCTGTGTGCAGCGGTCCTGTTGGCAGGTGTTGCCACCGGCTGCAGCTCCGACGCCAGCCGTTTCGACGGTTTGTTCTCGCGGTCGGACGCCTTGACCACCAACTCAATCCAGAGAAATACGACGCCGGTGCCGCGCGGCGATGTCGCCAACGGCCAGATGGCGGTCGTTTCACCGACCGACACGCGCAACTCGGCTCTTGGGCAGCCCTACCCATCGGCAAGCGGCGCCTACGATCCGGTCAATACATCATCCACGCCGATGTCCACCGCGCGCGCTGCCTCGACGCCGATGAATGTGCAGCGTTCGACGCTCGCTGAACCGACGGCAACCGCCAGCCGCGGTGTCGATCCGCAACCATTCCCGGCCGCCCGCCAGGTCGAGCAGGCGTCCGCAGCGACACGGCAGGCATTGCCGGCTGCCGCCAACGAGGCGGCGAGCAAGAGCGGCTGGACGACGCAGAACGCGCCGTCGGTCATGGTTCGCCAGGGTGACAGCGTTGCCATTCTCTCCAAGCGTTTCGGCGTTCCTGAAAAGGAAATCCTGAAGGCCAACGGTTTGAAGACTGCCGGTCAGGTCGAGCCCGGTCAGCGCCTCGTCATCCCAACCTTCGGTGTCGCGAGTAGTGCGGCGAAGGCTGCCGCCTCCAACACGCTCACCGACGTCGATGGCGGCAAGCGGCAGCCGTCGCCCTTGCCGACCGACCAGCGCGACGTCGCGATCTTGCCCGGCCAGTCGCAGTCCCGCGACAAGAGCGTAGGCAAGACCGATGTGGCTGCAGGCAAGGTCGCCTCGACGGGCGAGGGTGGTGGCGATGGTTCCTACACCGTCAAGCCGGGCGACTCGCTCAACCGCATTGCAAAGGCAACGGGTGTTTCAGTCGGGGCGCTCAAGCAGGCCAACGGCCTGACGGCAGAATCGATCCGCGTCGGCCAGACTTTGAAGGTGCCGGGTGCCGCAGGCGCCGCCACCGATCAGGTCAAGACGGCTTCCGTTCCGAAGAAGGCAGAAGGCCAGGTCGCTTCGCTCGACAAGAGCAAGCCCGCTGAATACCAGCCGCCGGTGGCCAAGCAAAGCGTCTCCGAAGTCGCCAGCAAGAATCCTGACGTTGACGAGGAATCGCCGAAGTCGACGGGCATCAGCAAGTATCGCTGGCCGGTTCGCGGTGCAGTCGTTGCCGGCTATGGCGCCAATGTCGATGGCAATCGCAACGACGGCATCAACATCTCCGTGCCCGAGGGCACACCGATCAAGGCTGCCGAAAACGGTGTGGTCATCTACTCCGGCAGCAGCCTGAAGGAACTGGGCAACGCTGTCCTCATTCGTCACGACGATGGCACTGTCACCGTCTACGGAAACGCGTCCGAACTGAAGGTCCAGCGCGGCCAGAAGGTTCAGCGCGGCCAGACCCTTGCCGCTTCCGGCATGACCGGTCGCGCAAGCCAGCCGCAGGTCCACTTCGAAGTGCGCAAGAACGCCAGCGCCGTGAACCCGGCAACTTTCCTGGAATAGACGGCTCAGCCGTCCAGCCGGTGGCGCAGGCGACCGGCCAGATCCTGAATGAACTGCCAGGCGACGCGGCCGGACCTTGCTCCCCGCGTCGTTGACCACTCCAGTGCATCGGCGTGCAGGGCGTCCTTGTCGACCACAAGGCCATAGTGGGCCGCATAGCCGTCGATCATCGCCAGGTAGTCGTCCTGGCTGCATTTGTGGAAACCGAGCCACAGGCCAAAACGATCCGAAAGCGACACTTTTTCCTCGACGGCCTCCGACGGGTTGATGGCGGTTGACTGTTCGTTTTCCATCATGTGCCGCGGCAGGAGATGCCGTCGGTTCGATGTCGCATAGAGCAGCACGTTGTTCGGCCGCCCTTCGACACCGCCGTCAAGCACGGCTTTCAGCGACTTGTAGGACGTGTCGTCGTGGTCGAAGGAAAGATCGTCGCAGAAGACGATCACCGGAACGGGGGCCGACTTCAGGATGTCCATCAGTGCAGGCAGCGTCGCGATATCTTCGCGATGTACCTCCACCAGCTTCACCGCGACACCCGCATCCCGCGCGACCTGCGCATGCACGGATTTGACCAGCGAGGATTTTCCCATGCCACGAGCGCCCCAGAGAAGCACGTTGTTTGCCGGATAACCCTGGGCAAAGCGCTGGGTGTTGTCGACCAGGATGTCGCGCACATGATCGACGCCTGTGATCAGCGAAAGTTCGATGCGGTTCGGTCTCTTGACCGGCTGCAGATGGTGCGTTGCCGGCGCCCAGACGAAACACTCGGCGGCGTCCCAATCGTTGGCGGCGGCAGCGGGGCCGGCAATGCGCTCGATCGCCGCGGAAAGCTTCTGCATTTCCTTGATGAGAACGTCGATCTTTGTTTCACCCATCGGTCCATCTCCGCTTGCTGAATCAGTCACTTGGCTTCGGTTTAACCGGGTAGCACGCAGGTTTGCGCTGGAAAAGGCCGCACCGGGCGGGAGAGGGGGTTCTCCTCTTGCGGAATTTATGTCAGAGGCACTGGAACGGATACGGGTGCCGTCGCTTTGCATTGCGGCTGCGCGCCCTTATATTCCGGCCGATTTGGCGCGGAGGAACCGCCGCATATTTTGAACTCAAGGAGTGATCGATGTTCATTACCGAAGCTTTTGCGCAGACAGCCGCCGCCCCGTCGACCGGCGGTGCGGACATTCTTATGTCGATTCTGCCGTTCCTGCTGATCTTTGTCGTCATGTATTTCCTCATCATTCGTCCGCAGCGTGCGCAGATGAAGCGCCGCGAAGAACTGCTGAAGAACATCCGTCGTGGTGATCAGGTCGTGACTGGTGGCGGCATCGTTGGCAAGGTGACGAAGGTTGTCGACGACGAACTGGAAGTCGAAATCGCCGAAGGCGTCAAGATCCGCGTCATTCGCGGCGGCGTATCGGAAGTTCGCGTCAAGGGCGAACCCGTAAAGGAATAATTGCAGTCCAGCCACATCCGGGAGCATCCGGGAAGCGGAGCGTTTGAGGCATGTCCAATCTGAAGCCGTTGAAGAGCGCTCTTGTTTGGCTGGCAGTGCTTTTGGGCATCGCGTTTGCGATGCCGAACTTCCTGACGAAGGAACAGGCTGATGCGCTGCCTTCGTGGCTCCCGCATCGCCAGGTGGCGTTGGGGCTCGATCTCCAGGGTGGCTCTCACTTCATGTTGCAGGCCTCGCGCGAGGACATCCTCGCCGAGCGGCTTGAAGCGGTGACAAATGATGTCGGCAAAGCGCTGCGCGATGCCGACATCGCCTATATCGGCCTGTCGGGCGAGGGGCAGTTGATCTCGCTGCGGGTCCGTGACCGGGCCAAATTGCCGGCAGCGCGTGCCGCACTTGCTCCGTTCATGGTTCCGGTGGAAACCGGTGGACTGGTCAACGACGAAATCACCGAGCTTGCTTTCGACAGCGCTGAAGAGGACGATTTGATCCGCCTTCGCCTGAGCGACGAAGGCATCGACTACCGCATGTCGCTGGCGTTGGGCCAGACCATGGATGTCGTTCGGCGCCGGATAGCTGAAGTCGCCGTAGCAGAACCTCTGCTTCAGCGCCGAGGCGATGACCGGTTGATCGTTCAGGTGCCGGGTCTGGCGGATCCACAACGCCTGAAGGATCTGCTCAGCCAGCGCGCCCGCATTTCCTTTCAGATGTTGAACGTGACCGTGCCCGTGCAGCAGGCCGTCGATGCGCAGCCGCCGGCCGGCCACGAAGTTCTGTATTCCTTCGACGATCCGCCGATCCCCTATCTCATCGAGAAAATCCCGCTGCTGTCAGGTGAAGATTTCACCAGCGCAGAACCGCAGATCGACGCGACAAGCGCCGAGGCATCGGTTGCCATCAAGCTGACACCCGCGACTACCGGTCGTGTCGCCGCCCTTCAGGCAAAGGGCGCCGACCAGAAGGTTGCGATCATTCTCGACGATCAGGTCGTCGCGACACCAACGATTGGCAACGCCGTCAAGGGCGATACCGCAATCATAGCCGCCGATCTGCCGGAGGAAGGCGCCGGCGATCTCGCAGCGCTCGTGAGGACCGGGCCGCTGCCGGCGACCTTGACGGTCGTTGAAGAGAGGACCGTCGGGCCAGGCGTTGGCGATGATGCGATCGGCGACGGTCTGAAGGCCGGCTTAGTCGCCGCCGTTGCCGTCGCTGGATCGATGGTCTTCTTCTACGGTGTCTTTGGCATCTTCGCCGTTGCGGCCCTGGCGGTGAACCTCATCCTGATCATCGCAGTCCTTTCAATAACCGGCGCCACGCTGACATTGCCGGGCATAGCCGCAATCATTCTGACCATTGGCGTTGCCGTCGACTCCAATGTGTTGATCTACGAGCGGATTCGCGAAGAGACACGGGGTGGACAGCCTCTGGTTCAATCGGTCAACAAGGGCTTTGCGCGTGCCTTCAGCAGCCTTTTCGATGCCAATTTGACGATGCTGATCGCAGGGGCGATCCTCTTCTACCTCGGGTCTGGTCCGGTGCGCGGCTTTGCGGTCACGCTGGCGATAGGTAGCTTCACGACGCTGTTTACCGCCTATATGGTCACACGCCGGATCGCCAAGGCGTGGCTGCGCGGCTGGAAGGCGCAACATCTGCCGAAGGGTATTCGCACCGGACGCTTCAGCGATCTCGACATCCGCTTCATGGCGATCCGCAACCCGGTGTTTATCGTCATGGCGGCGCTGTCGGTTGCTTCCGTCCTGCTTCTTGGCAGTCTCGGTCTCAACCTGGGTGTCGACTTCAAGGGCGGCTCGATCATCGAACTCGAAAGCAAGGCCGGAAACGTCGATATAGCCGACCTGCGCGTGCGGCTTGACGAGTTGAACCTGGGCGAAGTGCAGGTGCAGCATCTGGGGTCGGGCAACGGCGTTTTGGTACGCGTGCCGTCACAGGAAGCCGGCGACAACGCCGAGCAGACGGCGATCGGCGTCATCCGGGCGGAACTCAGTGACGAGTATGCCTTCAAGCGTGTCGAGGTTGTCGGTCCGGTGGTGTCGGGCGAACTGACCCGTGCGGGAACGATCGGTCTTGCCGTCTCCTTCGCCGCGATCCTGCTCTATGTCTGGCTACGTTTCGAGTGGCGCTTCGCACTCGGCGCGATTGTCGCGACCCTGCACGATGTACTGCTGACGATCGGTTTCCTTGTGGTAACCGGCATCGAGTTCAATCTCGGCAGCATCGCCGCTGTCCTGACCATCATCGGCTATTCCCTGAACGACACCGTCGTCATCTATGACCGCATCCGCGAGAACCTCGGCCGCTACAGGAAGATGCCGCTCTCGGTGCTGATCGACGCTTCGATCAACCAGACACTGTCTCGCACGATCCTGACGGCGCTGACGACGGTGCTGGCGCTGACGGCGCTCTACCTCTTCGGTGGTGGTCTTATCCGCGCTTTCAGCGTTACCCTCTTGTTTGGCGTTATCGTCGGCACGATCTCTTCGATCTATATCGCTGGTCCGATCCTCATTCTCTTCCGCAAGCGGACGGACCATTTCCAGGGCGGGGAGAACGCCTCCGGCCCGGGCGCCGGGGCGGCGCAAACGGCAAAGGGTTCAGTCTGAAATGCCAAGGGGTATCGAGATCCGCGAAGCGCATTTTCCGGGGCGCGCCCCGATCGATGCCTATGGCAATGGCGGTTTCCGCTTTGCCGACATGTCGCACCGCGGCTCCGTGCTGATGTTGCCTTCGGGCGTCTATGCATGGGATGTCGCAGAGGGCGATCCGCTGGCGGTTGAAAAGTTCCAGCGCGTGCTGGACGAGGCGCGCGATATCGAAGTTCTGCTCGTCGGCACCGGCCGTGACATCCGCCCGCTGCCGGCCGAGCTGAAGACCGCCCTGCGTGCGCTGAACATCTCGTCCGATCCGATGAGCACAGGGGCTGCCGTCAGAACCTACAATGTGATGCTGGCCGAAGCGCGCGCGGTTGCCGTGGCGCTGATTGCCGTCTGATCGCGGCCAGGGAAGACTTGCGTGCAAGAAATCGATACCCAGATCCTGAGCGACCTCAGGGACATTGATCGTGACCGCTACCTCGCCTGCCTGCTGGCGCCTGCAGCCAGTCAGGCGTCACTCGCTGCACTCTACGCGTTCAACGCCGAGCTCGCCCGTATTCGTGAGTTGGTGCATGAGCCGATCCCGGGTGAGATCCGCATGCAATGGTGGCGGGAGTTGCTGGAAAACGAAGATGCGACGGGTGTGGGGCACCCGCTCGCACGTGCGCTGCTCGATTGCATTCGTAAGCATCGACTTCCCATCTCAGTGTTTCAGAACATGATCGACGCCAGGATCTTCGATCTCTACGATGATCCGATGGAAGACCGGGCGGCATTCGAAGGTTACGCCGGCGAGACTGCATCGGCGCTGATCCAGCTGTCCTGCCTTGTTCTTGATCCGCAAAATGCAGCGAAGTCCGCCGAGGCGGCCGGCCACGCCGGCGTCGCGCAGACGGTGGCGGGTGTGCTGCTGCTGCTCCCGCAGCATTGCCGCCGAGGGCAGGTCTACCTACCGGCCGAGCTCCTGCGGGCAACTGGCCTCGACAGGGAAACACTGCTCGCCGGGCAGGATCATGACGCGATCGGAAGGGCGGTCAGGGCGTTTGCGGGCTACGGCCGGGACCACCTAACCAAGGCGCGTGCCCGGCTCGACACGATCACCCCCAGCAATTTCGCCGGCTTTGTTCCCCTGGCACTCGCCGAGCCGATCTTCGACCGTGCCGAGACCGTAGGCGCGGGGGTGTTGCGCGATCCGATCAGACCGGCGCAGTGGCGCCGGCAATGGTGGATGTGGTGGGCGAGCAGGCGCAGGCGGTTCTAAGTGGCCCGAGCGGGCATCAGATGGCGCAGCATATGGTCAAATTGGCGCAAGGCTCACACCGTATAGAAGCAGTTTATCGGCTTCTTGCCCACTGAAGGGGTGCCCGTCTGATGCTCTGGCTGCTTTTGATCATCGTCGTCATTCTTGCCGGCTCGTTCTACATGTGGATGAACGCGCGGGCGGAACGGGATTGGAATGATCCGGATGCCGGCTCGGCGATGGTCGAGTTCGGGCGGGCCTTTCCGGACGAGGCAATTCGCGCCCTTCATTCGACCGCGGACCGCAAGGCGATCTTCCTGCGACTGCATGACGGCAAGGCCGGTTTCATTCAATCACATGGCACGCATTACGTTTGCCACGTCATTCAGCCGGGAAAGGTCCGGGTCAACAGTTCCGAAAGCGGCCACGGGTTGATCGTTCATTTCCCCGACTTCGCTTATCTCGACAATGCGTTCGAGTTTCACAACGCCAGTGAGGCGGCAGAAGTCTCGCTCTGGCTGCTGGGCAGCTTCAGCCCGAAATCGGAATTCGTCGCCGATGAGGCGGACGTGCCATCGCCGGCGAAAGCGAGCGAATAGCAAGCATTTGGCAGCAGCCGTCGCTGCCACCGGCCCTGATCGGTGCAAAACTGCAAAAGGAAAAGACCTGCAAATCGGGGGTGATCCGGATTGCATCAAATGATGACTGCATGTTTCCTTAAATCGTCTCCGGTTTAAGGATAAAAACATGCAGCAATTCAAAGTGCCACAACGACCTTTGCGCGTCTGACAAGACGCGCGGCGCTGGAGTGCCTGATCAGCCGTTCAGCCAGGCTGCGCAGTCGCTGAGCGCGCGCGCGGCAGTCGCCTGCTTCTTCGCCGCAGCCTTTTCCTTGCCGCGGAAGCGCTTGACGCCCTCAGGCTTGGTGATGGCGCCCGGGTCGAGTGGCGGGAACAGCCCGAAATTGACATTCATCGGCTGGAACGAGCGTTTACCCGGCTCGTCGTCGGAAACGATGTGGCCGCCGGTGATATGGTTGAGCAGCGCGCCGAAGGCGGTGGTTGCCGGCGGTACGGCCAAAGTCTCTCCCTTGCGCTCCGCTGCTGCGAACCGACCGGCCAGCAAGCCGATGCTGGCACTTTCCACATAGCCCTCGCAGCCGGTGATCTGTCCGGCAAAACGTAGGCCCGGCCTGGACTTCAACGTCAGCGTTCCGTCGAGCAGCGTGGGCGAGTTGATGTAGGTGTTGCGGTGCAGGCCGCCGAGGCGGGCGAATTCCGCGTTCTCAAGGCCCGGGATCATGCGGAAGACTTCCGCTTGGGCGCCATACTTCAGCTTGGTCTGGAAGCCGACCATGTTGTAGAGCGTGCCAAGCGCGTTGTCCTGTCGCAGCTGGACGACGGCATAGGCCTTGACCGTCGGGTTGTGGGCGTTGGTAAGGCCCATCGGCTTCATCGGCCCGTAGCGCAGCGTTTCGCGGCCGCGTTCTGCCATCACCTCGATCGGCAGGCAGCCATCGAAATACGGTGTGCCTTCCCACTCCTTGAAGCCGGTCTTGTCGCCGGCCACAAGTGCGTCGATGAAGGCGTTGTACTGCTCCTCGTTCATGGGGCAGTTGATATAGTCCTTGCCGGTGCCGCCGGGGCCGACCTTGTCGTAGCGCGACTGGTACCAGCAGATGTCCATGTCGATCGTCTCGGTATAGACGATCGGTGCGATGGCGTCGAAGAAGGCGAGCGCATCGGCGCCCGTTTCCTGTCGGATCGATTCGGCAAGGTCCGGCGCCGTCAGCGGCCCGGTTGCGATGACCGCAAGGTCCCATTCCCGAGGCGGCAGGCCGCGCACTTCTTCCCGAACGACTGTTATCAGCGGGTGCCCTGCAATCGCCGCGGTGACGGCATCTGAAAAGCCGTCCCGGTCGACGGCAAGCGCGCCGCCGGCCGGAACCTGGTTGGCATCGGCCGCCTTCATGATCAGCGAGCCCGCCAGGCGCATTTCGGCATGCAATACGCCGACTGCATTGCTGGTCGCGTCATCGGAGCGGAAAGAGTTCGAACAGACGAGTTCGGCGAGGCCGTCCGTCTTGTGTGCATCGGTGCCGCGGACGCCGCGCATCTCGTGCAGCACGACCGGAACACCGGCCTCGGCGATCTGCCAGGCAGCTTCGGAGCCGGCAAGGCCGCCGCCGATGACATGGATGGGGGAGTGGGAAGAGGTGTCGTTGCTCATGGCCGGCTTCCTACCATGCTCGATCCGTCGTTCCAACCATCGTTGCTATCGCCACAAACGAAAACGGCGCCCGAAGGCGCCGTCTTGGAAGACTCTCGTCGGTCGATCCGATTAACGGAAGGAGCGCGATGCGATGTTGCGGATATCGTAGCGGGTGATGCCGATATCATTGAGAGCGTGGTTCGACAGGTTGCCGAGCTCGCTGACGGTGCGGCGGTAGTTGATCCAGCTTTTTGCGATACGAATCGGGTTCATGACTTTTTCCTCGAAGAGCGGTTTGTCGCGACAGCCATCTGTCTGCGTCGTTGAGGTTCTTATACGCTTGTCTAATTAGAAGGTGGAGTGCAAAGAAAATGCATCTGCTATGCATTTGTGCAGTGCATCGCCAAATTGCTGGGCAGGATTTCCGCCCGCTCGAAAATGCGTCATCCCTTAAAGATTGATTAAAAAGGGAAAGCCTACCGTTAACGATCTGGAATAACGGCATTTTCCGCGCGAGCTACGCGTGGCGTTTGCGGCATTCGCAGCGCGATTCCTGGCCAGATTGTTAGGCTGCCCTTGTTACGGAATCTCCGACCTGCTTTCGCAAGTGCGAACACCAATTGGCTCAACATCTAGACAACGAAAAACGCCCCCCGGAACGAACCGGAGGGCGTTGGTAATGTCCGGCGCGCTGCGCGAAGCAGCGCTCCTGGAAATTACTTGATGGCCTGACGTGCAACGTAGGCGATATCGCCACGGCCGATGCCAAGGTCGCTCAGTTCACGGTCGCTCATGCGGCCGAGTTCGTTGCAGGTCTGACGGTACTTGCGCCAATTGTTGAAAGAGCGTGCGAGGTTCATGATCCTATCCTTTCTAGGGTCGTTTGCCAGCGCTTATCTCTCGGCTGGCCGTCATCTGATGACCCGGAATATAATCGTTTTGAGCAGAAGTTACAGAGATAATGCTGCATCGCACCCATGCAGCTCTTGCAAGCCTCGTTCTGGCAAGTACACCGGCGTAGCATTCCGACGCTGGCGCCCGGAGGCCGTGGTCGTGGCTGGCGAATGTGGAGAAGAGAGGTGGCTGAATCAAACAACGCCCGCTGGGGGAGGAGATCCAGCGAGCGTCGTTTTATTCTGATCGGCAACTGGGAGGAGGAGTGCTGCCGATCCAAATCGAGGGGCGCTGGGAGGAGGAGTGCGCCGCCCCGATCGATGAGTTGAAGATAGTTTAGTCTGCTGAATTTGTGTAGATCAAATGCGTCATGGCACCTATGCGCAGAATGCATGGCTAACTGCAGAGTCAGCGAAAAGGTGCGCAAACATTGTGCAGATACTTCGATCAATCGCGATTGATGAGAGGGGGGAGGCTGAAACGAATAACGCCCGCTGGGGGAGGAGGTCCAGCGAGCGTCATTGAAGGTGATTGGCAACTGGGAGGAGGAGTGTTGCCAACCGTATCGGAGGGGCGCTGGGAGGAGGAGTGCGCCGCTCCGAATTCCATCGAACTTTCGTCCGGGTCTTTCCCGGCTGATCCGGGACGGCTGACCATCGCCGCTGGCGTCCGTGTGGCTGTCTGCCTTCGTTCGCCTCTGATGATTTGAATATAGAACCTTTAAATCGATTTGTGCAGTGCAATATCCGCATGGAAGATATGCGCATCGCGCAAGCCGGACACCGTCGCGAAACCGACGTTCGGTTCTAGCGCTCGAACGGTTGTGTTTTTCTGCCATTGCGTGATTAGTTGGGCGCGATGGTTTCTTGCCTTCAAAGGGGCAGGCGGTCGAAGGAAGTGGGGCAGCATGTATCGCGGTCGTCTGGAAAAGGACTTCAAGCATTGGGTCGGTATGGGGCTTCTGCCAGAGGCGTCGGCGCGACAGATGTTGGCGGAGTATGATGGTCGCGAATCCACCTTTCGGGCCGGACGCGTTCTGCTGGTGCTTGCCGCCCTCTTGCTCTCGGCTTCGATCCTGCTGCTTGTCGCGGCCAACTGGGAGGCGTTGCCACGTCTTGCCCGCCTGATCGGTATCGTCGCCTTGATCTGGGGCTTCCATTTTGTCGGTGCAGTGTTTTCGCAGCGGGGGCATGGCGGTCTCGCTGCGGCGATTCTGGTGCTGGCGGCGATGTCGTTTGGCGCAGGCATCGCGCTTGTCGGGCAGATGTATCATCTCTCCGGCGATGCTGCCGATGCGATCCTGCTCTGGTTTGCCGGGGCCTGCGTGACGGCGCTCGCCTTTCGGTCGGCCGCCGTCACGACAGTGTGCGGCGGGCTTGCCTGGGCCTATTTCCTGACGGTGCTGTCGGAAAACGGACTTGGTGAAATCGTCGAATGGCAGACCTGGATCGTCCCGACGCTCGCTGTCCTTGTGGTCATTCTGGTGCGCGTAACGGATGCAGGTCGCGCCCGCCACCTGGCTTACCTCCTGGTGATGGGGTGGCTGATCTGGCTCTATATCGAAAACTCGTCCCTGGCGTTTGCCGGCGCATTGGCAGGCGGCGGCATCATAGCTTTCCTCGCCGCTGCCATGCCCGGCTCGCCGCTTCGCCCCATGGCGCTCGAGGCTGGTTCCGCGCCGGCATTTTATTCCTTTGCCCTCGCACTCATCGGTTTCGTGGTGTTGCAGTTTGAAGCGGTCGGGCTGTTTACGGAAGTTGCCGCCGGCGCGGCCGTGCTGACCGTCGCTTTGCTCGGGATAGCCCTTGCCGGCGCGCAGAACGGAGCGGTTCGCTATCTCGGCTATGCCGCCTTTGCCGGCGAGCTTCTCTATCTCGCTTTCGAGACACTCGGCTCGATGCTCGGAACCTCCGGCTTCTTCCTGATTTCCGGCCTGCTTGTGGCCGCAATCGCCTGGCTGGTGATAAGGATTGAGGGCCGGCTGATGCGGACGCGGCGCGAGGAGGTTTCGTTATGAGTGATATCGCGCCAAAGCGCCGCTGGCTGCCGCCGCTCGTCGCCGCGCTGATTGCGGCCGTGCTGCAGACGGCAGCGCTGGGCTACATGGTCGAAAGCCGGGCATCGATCCTGCGCAACGGCAAGGAAGTGCTGCTGAAGACGGTGCCTGTCGACCCGAGGGATCTGCTGCGCGGCGACTATGTCATCTTGAGCTATGACATTTCATGGCTTCCGCCGGAGCTTTTCAAGGGCGGATTTCCGGCGGCGCCGAAAGAGGCGACGGTCTTCGTGCGTCTTGGCAAGCAGCCTGACGGCTTCTGGGGCGCATCCGAAGCATCCTTCAAGCCGCTTGCGTCGACGGCTGACAGCGTTGTGCTTCAATCGCAGCCCTTCACCTATTATCCTTCGTCGAGCGAAAACCCTTCGTCGGTCAATGTCGCCTACGGCATCGAGCGATTCTATGTCCCGGAGGGCGAGGGGCGGGCGTTGGAACAAGCACGCAATGCCGAGGCGCTTTCGGTGAACGTTCGCATCAATGATGCCGGGAAGGCGCAGATCAGGCAGATCGCCGTCGAGGGCACGCCTGTTTACGAGGAGCCCCTCTATTGACCGCTCGGTGCGGGATCAAATCGATCTGTCGTGGGTAACTGTATTTTCCCTTTGATCCCGCGAAAACGAGTGATATAGAGACGCCGCGCTCGGGAAAGCCCTGAACCTCAGCATGCCCTTTGTATCCGCGGTGTTTCCGTTGGTTGGTCTTGCGGGAATACGCTCAGTCGGTGCGATTGTCTGAACGCGGGTATGGTGAAATTGGTAGACACGCCAGATTTAGGTTCTGGTGCCGCAAGGCGTGGGAGTTCAAGTCTCTCTACCCGCACCAGGACAATGATCGCACCAAAAGACCGGATTCTGCGTAGATGAAGGGGGCTGGAGTGCCATTTTGCTTGCAAAACGGTTACGGAACTGCGTAAAGCCACTCCCGGCAAATGGATCGGCTCACGTGCTCGCCAGACCTTTCAAGGGGAAGAGCACAGTCAACGTGAAATGAAGGTTTGAACATGCAGGTTATCGAAACGCTCGCTCAAGGGCTGAAGCGCGAACTCAAGGTCGTTATCCCGGCCAAGGACATGGAAGCTCGGATGAACGAGCGCCTGGCCGAAGTGAAGGACCGCGTAAAGATCAACGGCTTCCGTCCGGGCAAGGTGCCGTTCGCGCATCTGAAGAAGGTCTATGGCAAGTCGATCATGGCTGATCTCGTCAACGAGATCGTCCGCGAAAAGCCAACCGAGATCCTTTCGGGCCGTGGCGAGAAGTCGGCGACCCAGCCGGAAATCGCGATGACCGAGGACGAGTCCGAAGCCGACAAGATCCTGAACGCCGAGGCTGACCTCGAGTTCACCGTCGCTTACGAGATCATTCCGGCGATCGAACTCAAGGACGTCAGCGGCATCAAGGTGACGCGCGAAGTCGTCGAGATCGCCGAAGACGAAGTCAACGAGCAGATCCTTCGTATCGCTGAAAGCGCCCGCACCTACGAGACGAAGAAGGGCAAGGCCGCCAACGGCGACCGCGTCACCATCGACTACCTCGGCAAGGTTGACGGCGAAGCCTTCGACGGCGGCAAGGACGAAGACGCTGAGCTCGTTCTCGGCTCCAACCGCTTCATCCCGGGCTTCGAAGAGCAGCTCGTCGGCGTCAAGGCTGGCGACGAAAAGACCATCACCGTGACGTTCCCGGCCGATTACCCGGCAGCGAACCTCGCTGGCAAGGAAGCCACCTTTGACATCACCGTCAAGGACGTCGCTTCGGCCCAGGACATCGAAATCAACGACGAACTGGCCACCAAGCTTGGTCTCGAATCGGCTGACAAGCTGAAGGAAATCGTTCGCGGCCAGATCGAGAGCCAGTACGGCTCGCTGACCCGCCAGAAGGTGAAGCGTCAGATCCTCGACCAGCTGGACGAACTCTACCAGTTCGACACGCCGGAGCGCCTCGTCGAAGCCGAATTCGAAAACATCTGGCGCCAGATCAACACCGACCTGCAGCAGGCCGGCAAGACCTTCGCTGACGAAGAAACCACTGAAGAAGAAGCCCGCGCCGAATACCGCAAGCTCGCTGAGCGTCGCGTTCGCCTCGGCCTCGTTCTCTCGGAAATCGGCGAAAAGGCCGGCGTTCAGGTCAGCGACGACGAACTGCAGCGTTCGCTGTTCGAACAGCTGCGCCAGTTCCCGGGCCAGGAAAAGCAGATCCTCGACTACTTCAAGAACACCCCCGGCGCCGCTGCTTCGCTGCGCGCTCCGCTGTTCGAAGAAAAGGTCGTCGATCACCTGCTCTCCGAGATCTCGGTAACCGACAAGACGGTTTCCAAGGAAGAGCTGACGGCTGACGACGAAGAAACCGAAGGCAAGGCTGACAAGAAGGCTCCGGCTAAGAAGAAGGCCGCTGCCAAGGCTGACGCCGCTGAAGGCGAAGAAGCCGCAGCTCCGAAGAAGAAGGCTCCGGCCAAGAAGAAGGCCGCTGACGACAGCGCCGAGTAATCGTTTCTTCGATTGCCTGAAAATCGAGGCCCTGCCGTTTTACGGCGGGGCCTTTTTCGTTGTGGAAATGTCTGTTGGGCGCGCGGCGGCGCAGAAGCGATCTTCTCTACCGTAGATCCAGCAGCAGAGCGCGGTGATCCGAGACTTCCGGCTGTTCGACGACGTCGAAACCAACCACCTCGACATCCGGTGTCGCCAGCATGTAATCGGCGAAACGTCCTGATTTGCCGTAGTACGACGTGCGCGTATCGGTATAGCCGCGGCCGGTGACGAGATCGAATAAGCCAAGTTTGCCGAGTGTGCCAAAGGTGGCGCTATCCGGCAGGACATTGAAATCGCCGCAGACGATCAATCTTTCGTCTCCGGGCCAAACGCAGCGGACGAGTCGCTCCAGTGCACCCGCCTGCGCCTGCCGTTCCGGGGTGTCGCCCTTGCCATCTGTGGTTCGCAGGCCATGCATCTGTGCGATGGTTATGGCGAAGCCGCCGTCATAATCGAAAAGCCGGAGGCAATGGGCATTTCGCGGGCGCGGATGTTCGCCCCATCCGTCCGGCGAGAATTGGCCATGGACGAAATCCAGCGCCTGGCCGATGACGGGTAGGGATTTGCGCACGAATGTCGCCAATCCGAACTCGGCATGAACCATGCGGTTGCCATCGTGAAGTTCTCCTCTCGACGTCGGGCAGAAATAGCCATCATGATCAGGTAGGGCGCTGTTTATCTCATCGAACAGGTTCGCGCGCTGCGGCAGCTCGACATCGCCGTCCCGATAAAGCAGCCAGTGGGAGGTCGTCTCGGGTGAACGCACAACCTCCTGGAGGCACAGAACGTCAGCATCTGCCTCGACGAGGTAAGGGATCAGCGGCGCATGGAGCTTGCCGCCCCAGACATTCAGGGAGAGGATACGCATTGCCATGGTCAAACACTCGCCGGAATAAGCTGCCGTGAGATGCGCGGTGCTCTCTGCGGCAGGCATGAAAACGAGGATCGGGGCCGATGGCTTGATGATGCGGCCAAGCGTGCGGCCCTGAGAAGGTCAGGACCGCGAAGCTATCTGATTCGCGGGGCAGTGTTGGAGGCCGGCACGGCCAGCCTCGCGGTTTTTCACGCCGTCGGCTTGATCTCGCCCATGCGGTTCCAGGCGTCGAGCCCGGCAATCTTGTAGGCTTCGGCAAGCGTCGGGTAGTTGAACGTGTTCTCGACGAAGTATTCGACGGTGCCCTTGAGGTTCAGCACGGCTTGGCCGATGTGAACCAGCTCCGTCGCGCCTTCACCGATGATGTGGACGCCGAGCAGACGGCGTGTCTTCAACGAGAAGATCATCTTCAACAGCCCGGAATCGAGGCCCATGATGTGGCCGCGCGATGTCTCGCGGAAGCGTGCCATACCGCATTCATAGGGAATGCCGCGATCCTTGACCTCTTCTTCCGAAAGGCCGCAGGTCGAGATTTCCGGCACGGCGTAGATGCCGTAGGGGAAATACTTTTGTGGTTCCATGGCGATCGCGCCAACAGCGACACGAGCCGCGATGCGGCCCTGTTCCATCGATGTCGAAGCAAGGCTCGGAAAACCGACCACGTCGCCGGCGGCATAGATGTTCGGCACGGAGGTCTGGAAGGTTTCGGGGTTGACCTTCAGCCGCCCGCGGCTGTCCGCTTCAAGCCCGGCGGCGGGAAGGTTGAGCGTGTCGGTAGCGCCCATGCGGCCGGCGGCAAAGAGCACCATGTCACTCGTGATCCTGCGGCCGTTGTCGAGCGTCAGCAACACCTTGCCATTGTCTAGCCGCTCGACCTTGTCGGCCTTCTGCCCGAGATGCAGTTTCATGTTGCGGTCGCGCAGCTGGTAGATGAAATCCTCGACGATTTCCTTGTCGATGAAGTCAAGCATCGTCGTTTTCGGGTCGATCACCGTCACCTGCGTGTCGAGCGCGCTGAAGATCGTCGCATATTCGATGCCGACGACGCCGGCGCCGATGACCACGAGCGAGCGTGGCAGCTCCGAAATGTCGAGCAGTTCGTCGCTGTCGAGGACGGTCTTGCCGTCGAACGGCATGTAATCAGGGCGGAAGGGTTTTGTGCCGACGGCCAGCATGATGCTGGTACCTGAAACGAGCGAGGTCTCGCCGTCATCCTTGACGACTTCGAGCGTCGTCGGATCGACGAAGCTTGCCCTGCCGCGCATCTGCTGCACCCGGTTGCGGGCAAACTGATGTTCGAGAACTTCGACTTCGTGATTGAGGGTGATGATCAGCCGCTGGCGCAGGTCGTCGGCGCTGATCTCCTCCTTGACGCGGTAGGACCGGCCGTAAAAGCCGCGCTCGCGCCAACCCGACAGATTGAGAGCCGTTTCGCGCAACGTCTTCGAAGGGATCGTGCCCGTGTGCACCGAAACGCCACCGACGCGTTTGCCCTGTTCGATGACGAGAACCTTCTTGCCGAGCTTGGCGGCCTGGATAGCGCCGCGGCGGCCGGCGGGTCCGCTTCCGACGACGATGAGATCGAACTGGTTCATGGGAGTTCCGTCAAAAAAGGAAGAATCGTTGTGCGCTGCGAAAAGTCTCGCCCGGATGCGTCTATATCGTCAATCGCACAGTTAGATGAAGTGTTTTCGCGTTCGAAACCTGTTGCGTGCGAATGTGAGGAAAGACGCGTATGCTTGTCGGCCCAATGGCATACCGTTCGATGAAACTCTTGCGGGTGTGGGAGGTCTTCTATGGCGCTGGACCTGGCGAATGAAGCAAGATCGAATAGTTCGCAGATGACTGAAGCGTCGCATGCGGAAGAACGGCAGGGCGTGATCGCTGCCGCGGTCTACGAAAACGGTGTGCGCATCCAGGATATCCATGTGGAAGACGCCGGCAAATGGCGAAGCCGCGCCGGCGCCGTGGTTTGGATCGGCCTCCACGAACCGGACGCTCAGCTGCTTCGGCAGGTGCAGCGCGAGTTCGATCTGCACGATCTCGCGATCGAGGACGCCTGCAAGGCGCATCAACGGCCGAAACTGGAGATTTACGGCGATTCGATCTTTGTCGTCGCCCGGACCGCCCATATGGTCGGAGACGAAATCGCTTTCGGAGAAACCCATCTGTTCGTCGGGCGCGGCTATGTCGTGTCGGTTCGCCACGGCGCCTCGACCTCCTACATGGCCGTTCGACAGCGGTGCGAGGCTTCGCCGGCGGCCCTTGCCCATGGCGAGAATTACATTCTCTATTCGATCCTCGATTTCATCGTCGACAACTACATGCCGGTGATCGAGGCCATTCACGAAGAGGTTGAACGGCTCGAGGATCGCCTGCTTCGCCAACGCCTGGAGAAGGAGGATATCGAACGGCTCTACCTGCTCCGGCGTAACCTGCTCCGGCTTCGAAATGCGGCCGTGCCGCTGGTCGACGTGTGCCGGCGGCATGAACATATCGATTTGCCCGGTATGGAGGCGGCATTGCAGCCGCTGTTTCGCGATGTGACCGACCATGTCCGCCGCGTGCAGGAAGATATCGATGCGCTGCGCGAAGTTCTGGCCTTTACCTTCGAAGCGAGCCTGATGATGGGGCAATCGGAGCAGACGGAGATTTCGCGCAAGCTGGCTTCCTGGGCGGCCATTCTGGCGGTGCCGACGGCAATTGCGGGGATCTACGGGATGAATTTCGACGATATGCCCGAACTGAAATTCCGCTATGGCTACTTCGTCGTTCTGGCGGTGATCATAGGGCTCTGCCTGACGCTCTTTCGCTTCTTCCGCCGCGCCAGGTGGCTTTGAAGGCCGGTTGCGCGGCTAGAACAGGCGCAGCCCCTTCAAGCTGACATGGCCGTCCTTGCCGATGATGATGTGATCATGCACGGCGATGCCGAGCGGCTTGGCCGTCTCGACGATCAGCTTGGTCATGTCGATATCCGCCCGCGACGGTGTCGGGTCGCCCGAGGGATGGTTATGCGCTAGGATAATTGCGGTTGCCGACAGTTCGAGTGCACGCTTGACGACCTCGCGCGGATAGACTGGCGTGTGGTCGATCGTGCCGGTCTGCTGGACCTCGTCGGCGATCAGCGTGTTGCGCTTGTCGAGAAACAGGATGCGGAACTGTTCCTTGGTCTCGTAGGCCATGGCCGCATGGCAATACTCGATCACGGCCGACCAGGACGAAAGAATGTGCTTCTTGCGCAGGTCGCTCTTCAGCGTCCGGTGGCCGATCGTCGAGACGAGCTTCAGGTCGAGCGCCACCGCTTCGCCGACACCCTTGATTTCCTGCAACAACGCGAGCGGTGCGCCGAACACGCCGGCAAGCGTGCCGAAGCGGGTGAGCAGTGCCTTGGCGATCGGCTTGGTGTCCTTGCGCGGGATCAGCCGAAACAAGAGCATTTCGAGAATTTCATAGTCGGCAAGCGCGGCATCACCATGTTCGCGATAGCGGGTGCGAAGCCGGTCGCGGTGACCTAGGTAATGTGCCTCTGTGGTCACAGTATCCGTTTCCGGAGAAGGTGGAGCCTGCGGCGGGAGATCTGCAAAAAACGATCGTTCATCCGCCGGCTGCGTCGCGTCGCCTGCGGATGAACGGGCGTTTTTCTTCATGCGGCGCCCATAGCGGCCATATCAGGCTTGAAGAGGCCGGCGGGCGAGAGGGTAAAGATCTCACATCCGTCCGCGGTGACGCCGACCGTATGTTCGTATTGTGCCGAGAGAGAACGATCGCGGGTCACTGCCGTCCAGCCATCCGCCAGCACCTTCACATGCGGGCGACCGAGATTGATCATCGGCTCGATGGTGAAGATCATGCCTTCGCGCAGTTCCGGCCCTTCGTTGGCGCGGCCGTAATGCAGGATGTTCGGCGCATCGTGGAAAAGCCGGCCGACGCCGTGCCCGCAGAAGTCGCGCACGACCGAGCACCGTTCGGCTTCCGCATAGGTCTGGATCGCTTCGCCGATCGCGCCGGTGCGCGTGCCGGGCCGCACGGCCGCAATGCCGCGCATCAGACACTCATGCGTCACATCGAGGAGTCGTTCGGCGGCGCGTTTGATCTCACCGACCGGATACATGCGGCTGGAATCACCGTGCCAGCCATCGATTACATAGGTGACGTCGATGTTGACGATATCGCCGTCGCGAAGTGGCTTGTCGTTGGGAATGCCGTGGCAGACCACGTGGTTGATCGAGGTGCAGGACGATTTGGTGTAGCCGCGGTAGTTCAGCGTTGCGGGAAGCGCTCCGTTGTCCATGCCGAATTCGAAGACGAAGCGATCGATCTCCTCGGTCGTCACACCCGGCCGCACGCGCGACACCAGCTCGTCGAGGCAACGCGCCGTCACCTGACAGGCCTTGCGCATGCCTTCAAACCCCTCCGGTCCGTAGAGGCGGATGACGCCGGTGTTTTTGTAGGGCGAAGACCCCGCCTCGATGTAAGTCACCATTCCAGAACTTTCAGTTGTTTCCTGCCTGATTTCATAATGCAGCAGGGGCGGCTTCGTCCACTGCCACGCACTAAAGGGGAACTGATATACGGCGCAGAGCTCAGCATTTCGGCGTCTCGTTCTTTCGCCTGGCCCGTCGTCAAGCCTACCGCGGAACAATGCCTGCGCCTATCCGTAGAATGTTGCAGGTTGGCGAGCGATTGGCGACAAAGGATCGGCCCGGTACGATCGCTCAGGCTGGGTTGCGAAGAGTGCCGACCTTCGCTTCGTCGACGGCGATAAGACCAATGGGCGCGATCTCAGTCGGCGATATCAGGCATTTCACCGCATAAGCCTCGACACCGCGCGCCATCGCGCGATCGAAGGCTGCGGCATAGGCGGGATCATAGTCGCGGCAGATCCTCAGGTTGTCGCAATCGCTGCGTTGCACGAGATAGACCATGATCGCCCGATGGCCGGCTTCAACCATGTCGCCCAGTTCTTCCAGGTGTTTTGCGCCGCGCGTGGTGGGACTGTCGGGAAACTCGGCCACACCGCCGATCCGACTGAAATGCACGTTCTTGACCTCGACATAAGCGGAGCCGCGGGCCGGATCGCTGAGCAGGATATCGATGCGCGAGTTGCGCCCGTACTTCTGCTCGCGAGAAAGCGACGGATAACTATGGAGATCGGAAATCAACCCGAGGCGAATGGCTTCTTCGGCCAAGCGGTTGGGCAGGCCGGTGTTGATGCCGACGAGCGTATCATCGGCCTCGACGATCTCCAGCATCTGCCGGTACTTTCGTGTCGGGCTGTCATGTTCCGACATCCAGATCCGCGAACCCGGTGTCGTCAGCCCGCGCATCGACCCGGTGTTGGGGCAAGAACCCGTCAAGGCCGTGCCGTCCATAAGAGTGGCGTCGAACAGAAAGCGTTTGTAGCGCTGCACGAGCGTGGCGGGCACGAGTGGCCGATCGAAAATCAAAGTCTATTCCACACTTTTGTCAGGCGCGAGCGCGCACGTAGGAGCCAGGTGCCTCTTCCAGCGTGTTGAGCGTGCCGCCGGGCTTGCGCGCCGGCACGCGCTTCTTGTCCAGCTTTTCGATCCACTGGTGCCAGTGCGGCCACCATGACCCCGGGGTTTCCTTGGCCGCCTTGACCCAATCGTCGAATTCGCCCTTGGGCGGCCCGCCGGTCCAGAACTGGTATTTTCCCTTGTCAGGAGGGTTGACGACGCCGGCGATGTGGCCGGAACCGGAGAGCACGTACGTGACCTTGCCGCCGAACGACGAGGAGCCGAGGAAGACCGAGCGCGGTGGGGCGATATGGTCTTCCTTCGTGGCGAGGTTGTAGATCGGGATCTTGACATCGCCGAGCGACACTTGTTTGCCCGCCAGCATCATCTCGCCCTTCGACAGACGGTTCTCCAGGTAGCAGTTGCGCAGGTAGAACGAGTGGTTGGCCGCCGGCATTCGGGTCGAATCGGAGTTCCAGTAGAGCAGGTCGAAGGGCAGGGGCTCCTGACCCTTGAGGTAGTTGTTGACGAAGTAGGGCCAGATCAGTTCGGAGGCGCGCAGCATGTTGAACGCCGTCGCCATCTTCGAACCGTCGAGATAGCCGGTAACCTGCATGTTCGATTCCATCTGGCTGATCTGATCTTCGTCGACGAAGACTTTGAGATCGCCCGCGTGGGTGAAATCGACCTGCGTGGTAAAGAGCGTCGCCGAGCGGATGCGTTCGTCGCCTTCGGCAGCGTGTAGCGCAAGCGTTGCGGCCAGCAGCGTTCCGCCGACGCAATAGCCGATGGCATTGACGTCGCGCTCGCCGGTCGCCTGTTCGACGGTGTCGAGCGCAAAGCCGATTCCTTCGCGCGCATACGCTTCCCAATCCTTGGCCGCATGGCGCTCGTCCGGGTTGACCCAGGAAATGACGAAGACCGTGTGCCCCTGGTCGACCGCCCATTTGATGAAGGATTTTTGCGGGTTGAGGTCGAGCACGTAGAACTTGTTGATCCAGGGGGGGCAGATCAACAGTGGGCGCTTGAGCACCGTTTCCGTCGACGCTTCGTACTGGATGACCTGACAGACGTCGCTCTGCGCGACGACCTTGCCGGGGGTGATGGCGATGTTTTCGCCGATCGCGAACTTGCTGGTATCGGTCTGGCGCATCTTGAGATCGCCCCGACCGGCGACCACATCCTCGGCAAACATCTGCATGCCCTTGACCAGGTTGGCGCCGCTGGTTGCAACCGTTTCCCGGTAGAGCTGCGGATTGGTGGTGACGAAATTGGTCGGCGACAGCGCGCTTGAAATCTGCCGGACGTAGAAGGCGGCCTTGTGCTTGGTATGGTCGTCAAGGCCCTCGGCGTCGCGCACCATCTTGTCGGCCCAGTCGGACGTGATGAAATAGGCTTGCCGGACGAAGTCGAAAAAGGGGTTCTTGACCCAGTCCTCATCGGTAAAGCGCTTGTCGGCGCGCTGCAGGCTGGAAGGATCGGCGGCCGCGGTGTCGCCGGACATGCGATTGAGCGTTCGAGACCACATCTCGAAGAAGCTGCCCATGAGATGGGTCTGTGCTTCGAGTGTGCGGCGCGGATCGGAAAGCCAATATTCGGAAACCCTGGAGAGGGTCTTGACCATGTCGGTGACGGGTTCGGCGAAGACGTCGGATTTTTCGCCGGTTTCGCGCGGCGCAAGCCAGGCCGAAGCCGCCTTGCCAAGTTGCTCCATTGCGCGGGCAAGGTTGACCGCGAGGCCTTCCGGATCCTTGACGATGTAGGGTTCAACGGACTTCGGGTCGAAGCCAGCAAAGCCGTCCTTGCCGGCGTGGCCTTCGGCGTTCCTGTCTGCTGTCACCCGGTTTCCTCCACAGCATCTTGTTTGTTTTGTATTTTTACATTCTGCCCGAAAATGATTACAAGGGCTAGCGCATCGTCGCGCCACGATAACAGAGGTCTTTGCCAGTATGCTCGCCGTCGGAAAACAGCGCTCCATCACCTGGGTTGCCGGGATCATTCTCCTTGGCACGCTCGCGGGCTGCAACACCCAGAAGACCCCGTTCGAAAACTATCCCTCCGTCTATGGTCAGAAGCCGGCGGCGACGCAGCAGATGACCAATGAGGAAGCCACCGATATGCAGGCGCGGTTGAGCTCGCTCGGTGCCGCGCGCAAATCCGGCTCCATCTCGGAAGCTGAGTATCAGCGTCGC
Organism: Ensifer sp. M14; assembly: GCF_003355565.1. Taxonomy (NCBI): domain Bacteria; kingdom Pseudomonadati; phylum Pseudomonadota; class Alphaproteobacteria; order Hyphomicrobiales; family Rhizobiaceae; genus Ensifer; species Ensifer sp. M14. Next base: position 3,093,614 of record NZ_QJNR01000004.1, on the reverse strand, counting down.
ATGAAGGAAATGCGTGCGCTTGCCGAAGACCACGGTTCCGACACGCTGAAACAGATCACGAATTAGCACTTGCGTTTCGGGTGATTTGGACGCAAAGCGTTCAATGGCCGCAGTGACGGCCGTTCACCAAAGCGCATGTTTTCGCGACGGCCAACCGCTGGCGGAGAGGTGCGCCAAACGAGGTTTGGAGATGGAAGAGTTTCACAAAGTCCGGCGTTTGCCGCCTTATGTTTTCGAACAGGTCAACCGTTTGAAAGCTAGCGCGCGAGCGGCCGGTGCTGACATCATCGACCTCGGCATGGGCAATCCGGATCTTCCCACTCCACAGTCGATTGTCGACAAGCTCTGCGAGGCCGTTCAGGACCCGCGCACGCATCGTTATTCGTCGTCGAAGGGCATTCCCGGGCTGCGTCGTGCCCAGGCCGCCTATTACGCCCGTCGCTTCGGCGTCAAACTGAACCCGGACACGCAGGTCGTCGCCACCCTTGGCTCCAAGGAAGGCTTCGCCAATATGGCGCAGGCGATCACTGCGCCCGGCGACGTGATCCTGTGCCCCAATCCGACCTATCCGATCCATGCCTTCGGTTTCCTGATGGCGGGCGGCGTCATCCGCTCAATCTCGGTCGAGCCGGACGAGAGCTTCTTCGGACCGCTGGAGCGGGCCGTGCGGCACTCGATCCCGAAACCGCTGGCGTTGATCCTCAACTATCCGTCGAACCCGACGGCGCAGGTGGCAACGCTCGACTTCTACAAGGACGTGATCGCATTCGCGAAGAAGCACGACATCATCGTGCTTTCGGATCTCGCGTATTCGGAGATCTACTTCAACGATGCTCCGCCGCCATCGGTCCTGGAAGTTCCAGGTGCCATCGACTGCACGGTCGAGTTCACCTCGATGTCAAAGACCTTCTCCATGCCCGGATGGCGCATGGGCTTTGCCGTTGGCAACGAGCGGCTGATCGCAGCGCTGACGCGCGTGAAGTCCTACCTCGACTATGGTGCGTTCACGCCGATCCAGGTTGCCGCCACACAGGCGCTCAACGGTGATGGCAGCGACATCGCCGAAGTCCGCAACATCTACAAGCGTCGCCGCGACGTGATGGTCGAAAGCTTCGGCAAAGCCGGCTTCGACGTGCCGCCGCCGGCAGCCACGATGTTTGCCTGGGCGAAGATCCCCGAGAAGTTCCGTCATCTTGGCTCGCTCGAATTCTCCAAGCTGCTCGTCGAAAAGGCCGATGTGGCCGTCGCACCTGGCATCGGCTTCGGCGAGCAGGGCGACGACTACGTGCGTCTGGCGCTCGTGGAAAACGAACACCGGATTCGCCAGGCGGCCCGCAACATCAAGAAGTTCCTGTCCACGGCTGACGAGACAATGCACAACGTCATCTCGCTCAACGCGCATCGGTAAAAGACGGGGGCGTGCGGCGAGCGCGCCCCTTCCACCACGGCCCCGCCGTTCTGGCGGGGCGCCTTCACATGTTAGGAAATGGCTATGGCAGATGCCCTCAAAATTGGCATTGCGGGCTTGGGTACCGTCGGTGCCTCGCTCGTGCGGATCCTCCAGGATCGTCGCGAGATGCTGGCAACGACATGTGGCAGGGCAATCGAGATTACAGCCGTCACGGCGCGTGACCGCTCCAAGGACCGTGGCGTCGATCTTTCCAAGGCGACCTGGTTCGAGGACGCGGTTTCGCTCGCTGCCAATGCCGATATCGATGTTTTCATCGAGCTGATGGGCGGCTCCGGCGATCCGGCTTATGCCGCCGTCAAGACGGCGCTTGGTCGTGGCATCCATGTCGTCACCGCCAACAAGGCGCTGCTGGCAGCCCACGGCATCGAGCTTGCAGCGATTGCCGAGCACAAGGGCGCGCTGCTCAACTACGAAGCAGCTGTCGCCGGTGGCATTCCGGTCATCAAGGCGCTGCGCGAATCAATGACCGGCAACACGATCTCGCGCGTTTACGGGATCATGAACGGCACCTGCAACTACATCCTGACGAAGATGGAAAAGGAAGGACTCTCGTTCGGGGCCTGCCTGAAGGAAGCCCAGCGGCTTGGCTATGCCGAGGCCGACCCGGCCTTCGACATCGAAGGCAATGATACCGCGCACAAGCTGTCGATCCTGACGAGCCTTGCCTTCGGAACCGCGATCGCAGCCGACGACATCTATCTCGAAGGCATCACCAATATCTCCATCGACGATATCAATGCGGCCGCCGACCTCGGCTACCGCATCAAGCTTCTCGGCGTCGCCCAGCGGACCGAAAGCGGCATCGAGCAGCGCGTGCATCCGACGATGGTTCCTTATGACTCGGTGATCGCCCAGGTCGATGGCGTCACCAATGCGGTCGCGATCGAATCCGATATTCTCGGCGAACTGCTGATGGTCGGCCCCGGTGCCGGCGGCAACGCCACGGCATCTGCCGTTCTCGGTGACGTCGCCGATATCGCCAAGAGCCGCCCGGGCGCCCAGCACGTGCCTGCATTTGGCCGTCCGACCAATGCGCTGCTGCCCTACAAGCGCGCGCAGATCCAGAGCCATGAAGGCGGTTACTTCATCCGTCTGAAAGTCGTCGATCGCACCGGTGTGTTTGCAAGCATCGCATCGCGCATGGCCGAAAACGGCATCTCGCTGGAATCGATCATGCAGCATTCCAAGCACCCGAAGGAATCGGACGAACCACAGACGATCATCCTTGTGACGCACGCGACCGCGGAGCACTCGGTGCGCGATGCGATCGTTGCAATCAAGAGCGAAGGCTATCTGGTCGGTGAGCCGCAGGTCATCCGCATCGAGCGGCCCAAGGCGGCCTAAGTCCAGGCGCAAAACTGTTGAGAAAGGGCCCCATCGACCACTGGCGTCGGTGGGGCCTTTTTCATGCCGGGTTTTGCATGCGCGCATTGTTCGCTAAGAACGAAAAATCATGGGCAGGTGGACAGCATGGAAGAACCGGTAGATCCGATACAGCGAGCGTTCCTTGGCGTGGAGCGATCGATCAGCGGCCAGCGCTGGGTGTCCCGCCTCGATCAGGCCGGCCAGAACCGGGCGCTGGCGATCAGTCAGGTCCACGGCTACTCCGATCTGATCGGCCGCGTTCTCGCCGGACGTGGCGTTTCGCTCGACGATGCCGCGACCTTCCTCGACCCGACGCTTCGCGCGCTGATGCCGGATCCCGATACCTTGACCGACTGCCGCAAGGCGGCGGAGCGTTTGGCGCTGGCGATTTCCAGGCGCGAGAAGGTGGTGGTCTTCGGCGACTACGACGTCGATGGCGCCTCTTCGTCGGCATTGATGGCGCGCTTCCTGGGGCATTTCGGGCTCGAAGCCGAGATCTACATCCCCGATCGGATATTCGAAGGTTACGGCCCTAATCCGCAGGCGATCGAGCAACTGATCGACAACGGGGCGAGGCTCATCGTCACGGTCGACTGTGGCTCGACCAGCCATGAGTCGCTTGCTGTTGCTGCAAAGCGCGGCATCGACGTCGTTGTCATAGACCATCACCAAGTCGGCGCGACGCTGCCGCCGTGCCATGCGCTCGTCAACCCCAACCGCGAGGACGATCTCTCGGGGCAGGGACACCTTTGCGCCGCCGGCGTCGTCTACCTCGTGCTCGTCAATACGGTGCGTGTGCTGCGCGCCGCCGGTGACACACGCGTCGCATCCTTCGATCTGCTGACGCAGCTTGATCTCGTGGCGCTTGCGACGGTGTGTGACGTGGTGCCGCTCAAGGGGCTCAATCGCGCCTATGTCGTCAAGGGGCTGATTGCAGCGCGACACATGGGCAATGTCGGGCTGGCGGCTCTGTTGCGCAAGGCGGCCATCGGAGGTCCGGTGACGCCGTATCATCTCGGCTTTCTGGTCGGACCGCGCATCAATGCCGGCGGACGCATCGGTGACGCAGCGCTTGGCAGTCGCCTCCTGACGATGGAGGACAGCGCTGCCGCGGAAACGATCGCAGCTCGGCTCGACGAACTCAACCGCGAGCGACAGGCAATGGAAGCCGCAATGCTGGCCGAGGCAGAGGCGGAGGTTCTGGCCGAATACGGGACGGGCGAGGGCGCCTCTGTGATCGTGACGGCGCGGGAGAACTGGCACCCGGGCATCGTTGGGCTGATTGCAGCAAGGATCAAAGAAAAGTTCCGCCGTCCAACCTTTGCCATTGCCTTCGATCCGAATGGTCGCGGCACGGGATCGGGCCGGTCGATCGCCGGCTTCGATATGGGCAAGATGGTTCGTGCCGCCGTCGATGGCGGATTGTTGGTGAAGGGCGGCGGCCATGCGATGGCGGCCGGCCTGACGGTCGAGCGGTCAAACCTCGGCCGGTTGCGGCAATTCTTCGAGGAGAAAGCCGAGGCGGCTGTCCGTGACCTCGTTGCGGTGCAGACGCTCAAGGTCGATGGTGCGCTGGGTGCGTCGGGCGCGACATTTGAACTGATCGATCTGCTGGAGCAGGCAGGCCCCTATGGCTCCGCCCATCCACAGCCGGTCTTTGCCTTCCCGTCGCATCGGCTGCGCGACTGCCGCCAGGTCGGGGCCAGCCACATCAAGGTGACGCTTGAGGGCCAGGATGGCAGCCGGCTCGACGGCATCGCTTTCCGGGCTGTGGAAACGCCGCTCGGCGACTTCCTGTTTGCCAGCCGCGGTGCATCGATCCACGTTGCCGGCTCGGTTTCGGCCGATCTCTGGCAGGGCCAGCGTCGCGTCCAGTTGCGCGTCAGTGATGCTGCCAAGGCATTCTAGCCGGCGAGCCTGCGCGCGAACCTCGATTTCTCACGATCTGCGGTGCTGCTTGAACGGCACTGTTTTCCGCCGGCATGATTCTGCCGGGTGGCCGTGGGGCGCCCGCATGGCAGGCGAGGGAGCACTTTGTCTGCCGGGATGGAGTGTGGACGAATGGAGCCCTGCGATGGCGGGCAGATCAAATCGTAATAATGTCAGGGAAAGATCACAGTGGCACGCCCTAGGGGAGTGCCATTTCTCTTTTGGATCAATGGCTTGCAAAATAGTTCCCCAACAATCGTTCTCGTCCCGTTCATGGGTTTCCCATTCGATGTCGGGGAACCTTCTCCCATGTTGGGGAACCTGATCGCCCGCCACGGGTGACGAGCCTGTGGATTGTGTGAATGACGGGTATGTCACAAATCACCCCGTCGTTTTCTGGCCGGAGTGGTTGCAGCGAATCTAAAACACGCGCTTCCTTTTGTTAATGCAAACCACAAAAGGAACCGTGCATGACATTCAATGCAACTGAAACCCTCTCTCTATCCTTTATCGAAACCGATGCCGGAAAGTTTGTCGCCCGGGCAAAATGCTTTCTCGAAGGCGCGAATCTCCTGAAAATGGAGTTGGTGAACGGCAACCGGATGCTTTTCGCTCCCGCACTTCATCTAGCCGGTCAAGGCTTAGAACTTCTCCTCAAAGGTTGTCTCATTCATCACGGCGCAACGGAACGCGATGTCAAAGACATGTACGGGCACCGCATCAACGAAATGTGGAATCAGCCACAATGCGACCAGCTGAGAGCCGCAGCCGCGATTAACGCTGCAATCACTCACGAAGAGGCTTTAGGTTCTGGCGTGTATCCAGATGCCGCTAAGGTAAATGACCCTGCGTCCCTATTTGAGGAATACTGCGGTGCGCTTGGCACGCTTCACGCGGGCGGCGGCTTTCCCCTTCGCTATCCCACCGAACACGACAGAATGGCTCCACGCACGCCCCTCTTGATCGGAACGCTTTGGCGGACCGCCGACGACTACGCAAAGCGACCCACAGAGTTTCTTTCGGCTTTAGGATGAAGTGGCGCGCTTCGTCCAACTCATGCCCTTGGCACCCAATTGCCAAGCAGCAGGTCGTTCATCCACTGCGGCACTTGCTCGACACTGTAGGACGTGACGCTTTCGCGGGCCTCATAGTAGAAAGCGGCCACCCGGAAACTGATGTCGATGACCGATGGCGGCAAGGATGCCATGTCGGCATAGCCAGCGGTCAACGTGTTTTCCAGCCCCGCTGGAATGACGCCGCCGTCTTTACGCTCAAGGAACCAAGGCGTCGTTGCCGTAGATCCGCGAAGCATCCGGTACTCGTCTGAGATATCGACGCTGTCGAGACTGACGGTGAAGCTCGAAACAGGCTGCACCGGTAGTGCGACGCGTGTCGTCGTCGCTGTAACGAGCGGTACCCAAACGGTCGTGTTGCCGAACACGAACCACCCCGCATGGCGTTCGAACAGGTCGATGGATCGCATCAGGCAAAGCGTCAGATAGGCGTCGTCGTCGGCGAACGTCACCCGGCAATGCGTCTTGAACATCGGCAGCATTTCATCGGGAAGCGTGGTGCGATCAACGTTTAAGACAAACCAGTTATTCGACATCACGCACCCAATCCATCAAGTGTCGTCGGGATGATGAACGGCACCCAAACGCCGTTTTGCATCGCGTAAAAATTGCCATCGCTCGGTGGCATCGGCAGGCCGGGACCGGGTGGCCCTTGGATGCCCTGCGGTCCTTGCGCGCCAGTGTCACCCTTCACGCCTTGTGGTCCCTGCGGACCGGCTGGACCTGCCGCGCCATCGGCACCGGGCGGACCTTGCGCCCCATCCGCGCCCGGATCGCCCTGCGGTCCCTGTGGTCCGGGATCGCCCTGTTGCCCTGGTAAACCGCTTGGACCTCGCGGACCGGGTGGCCCCGGTGGACCTTGCTCGCCAACACCACCACCACTGCCGCCACCTTTGATGACGACCCATGCGCCAGCTTGCCGACCGAATGGCCCACCGGCTTCCGGCGCTTCCTCGATCAGTTCGACGCCGTTGACGATGACTTGCCCGGCCACGGTGTCGTAAAGCAAACCTTCGTCGCCCAAGACGCTGCCGTCGTCGCCGAGCAACGCGATGCGCTTTATTTGACTCAGGGAAGCCCGTACGCGTGCAAGAACGTTCACTGCACTATCGCCCCTTGCTCGGCGCTCCGAGCGCGCCTGCGCTCGTCCCTGTCCCGCATTTCGCGGATATGCGCTTCAAGTAGGGCAACGCGCCTCAGCAAGTAGACACTTGAGCCCGCATCGATCGATGTGATCTTCATGCGCAACTCGTTTTGCATGCGCCGGATCAGCTTGAGTTCCTGTCGCACCTCGGCTTTCAGGACTTCGACATCGTATTCCGTCATCGCGAATACTCCTCACGCTTCGGCACGGTGGCGAGCGCCCGCTTCAGCGCCTCCATTTCGGCCCGCAACGTCTCGATTTCCTCGCGTTCGGCTTGGCGGCTCGCCGTGACTTCCCGCCTGATGCCGTCCGCTTGCTGCCTCGCATACTGCTGGCGAAGGCCGCGCAATTCGCCAAGACGGGCGGAATGCTCTTTGGTGAGGGTGGCGACTTCGGCCTTCATCTCATCAAGAGCCGTCTTGAGGGTTGCCCGTTCCTCGCTGCGGGCTCTCGCTGAAATGGCGTCGAGTTCGTGCGCCGACTTGCCCGCTGTTGGCGCTGCCGGTGCTTCCTGCCGTCCGACTTCCCATGCCGACAGCGGAACGACTTGTTGCTGTACTCGCGGTTCGTCGCCGTAAGGTACGTCCGGCAAGTCTTCGGAGTTGCGTGCCTCGTTCGGCGACATGATGCCGGAAATCACGGCCTTCGACAGCGCGTCGTACCTGTCCTTTTCCATCGGACGCAGAAGAGCGCGGGTGTCCAGTTCGATGTATTCTTCCGGGAAGCCATCAAGGTCAAAGAACTGATCAAGGGCGGTTTCGACATGATCGATGACGAAGCCGAGCCCGGATGACAGCCAGCTTTGAATGAGCGCTTCCGTCGAGCCGTAGGAACTGCGGTCCGTCTGGCCTAGGATTGCCGGTGGCACGCCCAGACACATGAATATCTGATCCTGTGTCAACTTCGATGCATTGGCGAGTTCCGCTTCCTGCGCCGTCATGGAGATGCCCTTGAACTGCAAACCGTTCGTCAGGATCGGCGGGCCGGAGTTGATGTCATCGACGCCGCGCCACGTCTCATTGATCTTGGCGCGCAACTCGGAAATCTGGCTCGCCGTCAGGTTCAAGGATGTTTCGATTACGCCGGGCGGCTTGCCCATGCTGGCAAACATCGCGATCAGGCGTTGGCCGATCATGCGTTGCGCAATGATGGCGTCCGTGGCGTGCCGGAGCGGCGACAGACCTTTCAGGTACTCGCCCTTCTCGGTCTGTAGCTTGACGTGCAAGCAGTCGCGGGCGGGCACAAGCAACCGCTGCCGGGCGTTGGCATAGCCGGAGAAGAAACCGCCGTTATCGCCTTGCAGCACGCTGTTGCCGTCGAGTTCGTACCAGACGGATTCCGCCTCGCCGACGATAGCCTTGCTGCGACGCGGATCGAAGGGATGGAGACTATCGACCTCATAGCGAAGGTTGCGCCTGCCGAGATGATAGCTGTTGCCGTGATAGAAGAGATCGCGGACAAGCTGGTAGATGAGATCGGACCGGCTCATGTAATCGTTGGGGTGTTTCAACACCCTGTATGCCGCCGAGTTCACCCGCTCGCGCCCGCCGTCTGGCAGCGCCCGCCAATGCGTCGCCGGGCATTGCGCGATGGTCTGCGCATAGGCATTTACACATGCCTCGACGACCGCGACAGAGCCGATACCGTCAATCGGATCATGGCCCATCTGCCAGAAGTTCCACGACTTGCCCCACGAGTCCGGCAACAGCCCGTCAGGCCATGAAACAAGCCACGGCCCATCGCGTGGTTCGCCTTCGACGGCCTTGACCGGTTGCGAGGTGGCAGGGATGCGGACGCGCGGTTTCACCATTTCACACCTGTTGCGGTCGATGCCTTCGAAAGCAGTTGCCAGCTGATGTCTTCGATCAGACGAAGACCCTGACAATCCTGCTGCCACAGCGACATTGCAGGCGATCCGGTCATGACGTCAGCGACGGGTGCCGTGTCGCTATGAACTAGAGCTTCGGTGCTGACAGAAGCGTCGAACGAATCCGGCGCGGCACCGCTGGCAAAATCCGCCGCATCGACTGCCGAGACCGTGCCAGCCGGGACAAATTCGCTCGTGACCACCGCGAGGTTTGCACCCGGAAACATCAAGTCGAGCGCAACACTTTGCTTCACGTTCATGATCAGCACTGGCCGTTCGGCTGGCAGCGGATCGGCAAGCGCCGCGATCAATGCAGCGATATCTTCGGCAGCCGCTGTCGCCGGATCGGTCGACGTGGACGGCGGGACGACCGTTGCGCCATTCAGGATGCCAGCCGGGCGGCTCGTCGTCGCGGCGCTCGCGGAGATCAGAACCTTATCCACGCTTCGCATTATGTCTTGCGCCAGCAACCGCGTCAGAATGGCCTCGATCGTCGCCGGGCCTTTCTTGATCAGATCGCCCGTCGTGACGGTCAACAATGCCGCCTTGAAGGATGCAAGCGGATGGTTCTCAAGGAACCGGCTTCGCGCCGGGATCGCGCCACCTTCGCTGACGAAGACGTCAACCGGATCAGCATCGACCTTGGCTGTCGGGATGCGGACCGCGCCACCTGACGACAGCAGTTCGACGCGAAGACCGGCAGCGGTTAGCTGGCCGTAGACCGATTGCGGCGCAAGGATCGCCAGCGCGGACGTAAGGACTTCATCGCCGACCAGGTCGCCAGCCCAACTTGGCACTGTCGTCATTGCTGGAGAGATCGCGGCCTTGACGCGTGTCAGGCCGGACAGGGACCGCATCGAAGGTGCGCCGTTGCCGAACAAGTGCTTTGCCAAAACGTCGAGATCGGTGCCCGGCTTTCCGACCGCAACGAGCTTGACGGCAATGGATCGCACCAGCTGCTTTTGAGCTTCACGAAGTGGGTTGATGGCACCCCGCCTCAGTCGACGCTCAATGCCGATGGAAAGGCTTTTGACGGCGGCGATGTCGGCGGCGATGTCAGCCATAGTAAAAAACCCCACGTTTTGCGCGGGGTTCGGACGATCCACATTCTGTGTTCTAGACACCTGCCCCGCGAAGGACATGGGTCAAGTGTAGTCGTTTCGCTTCCGAAATGATATTTCCTAGAAGGTAGGTTTTGAAAGGAGATGACCATGGCCGGGAACATGAACTCAGGCGGGCGGAACCGTAAGAGCGCAAAGATCAAGGTCATCGAAGGCGGACGAGGTCACAGGCGCATTGAGCCAGAGATCGAAGCAACCGGCGCGCCGAAGATGCCCGACTATTTCAGCCGCGATCAGCAATCGCTATGGAATGACCTAATCGCATCCATGCCAGTTGGCACATTCAAGGCTGCCGACAGCGCATTGCTCGAAATGTTCGTCATAGTCTCGCTTAGGCTGCGGGAAGCCGAGATGATCGTCGCCGACAGCGGCCTTCTCATCGCTGGCGCACAAGGCATCACCCGAAACCCGGCGCTGATGATCATCACGGCGGCTGAAAAGCAAATCGTCAGCCTCAGCGACAGGCTCGGCCTCAGTCCCGCCGCTCGCACCCGACTTCACGTCGGGAAAGATGAGGATGCCGACGAGATGGCGTGGTTGATGAACTGATCAGGCACAACCAAAACCCACTTTTTTGCCCATTTGCCATTTGCTGCGGGCGTACGCGCAAGTCTGGGCCGCCGGTCTTTACGCACGCGTGCGAGACAAATCTTCATGCCCCCCGTCAGCCGCCGCCCTGCCTGTTCTTCGTTGCCTCTCCACCCATGACGCGCACGACAGCGTCATCCCACGGTATGGTTGGATCAGCGATCAGCATGGCGCGCACCTGCTCTTCAAGGTCGTCGGGAATGGCGATGTCGATATCTTCTCTAGCCTGTTCGCGGCGGATCACCTGCTGAAGTCTGGCGATCTTCGCTGCGCGGGTGGCGGCAAGGTGCAATGTCGCCTGATCAGGGACCACCTTGCGGACACCGTGCTCTTCAAGTTTGCGCTCGATAAAGTTGATCATCTTCGGCGACGACATCGCGTTAAGTTCGACGCGCTCGCGACCCTTGACCAGGAAGTCGATTTCGTCCTCGGTCGCACCGTAGCGGCGCAACGTGGCGATGTGCGCGTCACGCGCCTTCGGTTCGATCGCGACCTTCTCGCGCCCCAGTCCATCGATGTCGGCGAGCCGGAGCCCGATGTCGATCACCGGAAATTCACGGTCGAAACGGAAACGGCGCGTATCGTTCTGCAATGTGCCAGCGATGACCATGCCGGAGATGTCGAAGTCGTGCATGACCAGCAGCGGCACGCCGTCGCCACATATGCTCTGAGCCAGACGGCGCATTGCCGTTGTGCTCATACCCTTCGTGCTTGCAATGGCGATGTCAAAGCGTTCGGCGATTCGCGCGCTCTTGATGAGCGGATCGAAGCCTTGCTTTTCGATAAACAACAACGCGCCGAAGCGATGGCTTGGACCGTCGGTCGGAAAGCCGGTATCGAGATGAAAGCCCGGCACGGCTTCCGGTAATTGATAGCATTCGGCGTTGTCGAGATATTGCCGGACCTGAAGCGTGCCAAGCGGTACGCGCCTGCCAGTATGCGGCTCGACGAAGTCGCCTCTCGCGTCGTAGACGACGTCCCAATCCAGATCATGTTCATCGACATGTTCCGCCAGCAGCTGTGAGAAATAGCCGTAGTTGAGTTCCTTACCGGTGAGATCGGCGACGGCCTCACGGATGGCGTAGTAAATCTGCCGACAGGACGCTGGCAGCGCGCCGTCGCCTGATGCTTTCAGCCATGCGGATTCCGCGTACATTCCCACGGCGTTTTTCGCTGTAACGCGCCGACTGCGTGTCAGCCGGTCACGCCGGTTAAGCCAAGCCGATGCGTTGCGTTCCTCCTGCTTACGCTGTTTCGCCCATTTCGCGGTAACGCCGACGATGGCGTCTATGATCGTGTCGCTCTTCATGACAGCACCACCGACGATTTGCCGCGATCGAGATATTCGACGCGCGGACATGACACGTGCAGAAAGATGACGACCGGCTCATCTCGCGTGCAGCGCTGCCCCGCCAGGATGGTGTCGAGCGATTGCCCGTATCCGCCGATGGTCCGAAACGGGTTGTTGATGCAGGCCGACCAGTTGATGCCGGTGACGATGCTGCGGCAATCGCCGAAGTGCGCCAGTCCCGTTTCGCCCAGATAGGCGAACGCGGTCTCGGTGATGAACGGCAGACCGTCGTCGCTGTAGTCCTCCGCCTTGCGATACTGGAATGTTTCCATGTCCGCGCCGATCGCCATGCAGCGCTCGAACAGGTGATCGCGGCCAATGGAGCCGAGAAGTTTCGGCTTCACCGGAGCCGAGTGCTCTGCCATGACGGCGAACAATCGTGCGGCCATGTTCTCGTCAACCGCGCCACCCCTCACCAGCGCGGTAAGCGGCGCGCGCAAGAGATCGAGTTCATCCAATACCGTTTTCTGCTTTGCCGAACCGGAGAAGCCGCGAAACTGTCCGACGAACTCGCGCAGGGTCCGGCCCCGGCCGTTATCAGCGTCGTGGCTGAGAAGTGCCGCGATCAGCCGGACCTGGCGGTCGCGCGAATACCAGTGCGGCGAGGTCGGATCGCTTGTCTTCCATTTCGACCAGCCTTCGTCGGTCGCCGTGATGACATGCCGATCCTCAAGCAGATCGACAGTCATGCTGAGGTTTGGATTGAGCCAGCAATAATCCTTGGCGATTTGTAAAAACCGATCCATCGCGCGTTCGAGTATTGAGCAAGCTTGATCCGGCCACGGAATCCGAATTTCGGTGCCTTTTTTCCAATCCACCGCTTCGACGCGATAATCGATCTGCGGCTCCTGCCTGATCTGATCGACCTTGAAACCTATGCTGTGACGCTGATCGCGGGATGTGATCGAGATCACTTGAGCCTCTTCCTGGTCGAGCGCGAACGGCATGGCGACGAGCGTCTTCAGCGCGTTGCCCTGCGCGCCGCGCGACGGCGAGACCCAGGCTTCGCGCGACGAGACCCGCATAGTGAAGTCGAGAATGCTCTCGATCGTCGAAGCCGGAAGGCCGGGACCGTTGTCGGTGACGACAATGGAACCATCGCCGTGAACGGCGATGCCGATCACCGGCACGATGTTTGCGTCCTCGCAGGCGTCAAGCGCGTTATCGACGAGCTCCTTCAGGATCACCAGCGGCCAGTCGGAGACGTCATGGCCGGTCTGCGCCTGAAGCTCGCGGCGACCGACGAAGTCGAGCAGCCGGGATGTGCGGATGGTGTCGCGTTCAAGGATGTGCTTCGTCATGCCCTTTCTTCCTTCATTGCCGAACAGCTGAACAACACGGAACAGTGTTCATGTTTGTTCTGCCTGTTCATGTGCTTGTCTGGGGGAACGAACAGACGAACATCCCTTCTAGGGAGATGTTCGTTCTGTTCGCCCCTACAGCACCAACCAAACATGACTGTTCCATGTAGCTATCTTATTGGTATTCAATAGTTTTTCGCTTGCTCGCTTGAAGGACATTCGAACCGCGTCGTCGTTCCCTCCCGAACATAGTCCGCGAGCGATTGCATGAGCCCTCCAAGAATCAATAGAAGTTGTCCTTGTCCGGCTTGGAATGTGGTTGTTTTCCGGTGGAACACTCCCGCGCTCGTTGACGAGTTCGACGAGTGCTTCATAGGCGATCTTCGCCGCTCCGGTAGGTTGCCAGACCTTGCGCTCTGTCTTCCTGACTTCCGGCTGCGACAACTCAGCGATGACGCATGTGGTGGTGCCGTCCGCCATCTCGACTACATCGAGATCGAACGTCATCGACAGATCGCCTTCGCCGTCGCGCATCTTGGTCAGCTTCGCCGAGCGCATGCCGCCATCGTCCTTGCGCACCCACCATTCGCAATCGGTCGCCCCGTTGATGGCTGACGAGCCGCGCATGCCGCGCCCGTCATCCTTGCCGGTGTGATGGACGCCGACGACGATGCAGTCGAAGTGGCGGGCTATACGGTCGGCATTGGCGATGAACGCGCCCATGTGCATGACGCTGTTTTCGTCGCTTCCAGGCGTGACGCGGGCGACCGTATCGAGAAAGATCATGCCAAGGTTCGGGATGCGGGCGGCTTGGATATCAAGGATCAGCCGATTGCTGTCGTTGGGATTGGCGAAGCCGAGATTTGGCGCTTCGGTGATCAGGTAAAATTCAGCGTCGGTAACGCCGAGCCGGTCGCGGGCCGCAATTATCCGTTTCTTGATGCCGTTGCCCGCCTCTGCGGCGATATAGACGACGCCGCTCCTTTCAGTCTCGCAACCGAAGAACGGCAAACCAGCGGCGACCGTCAGCCCCAGATGGATGGCCCAGAAGGTCTTACCGCAACCGGGTGGCCCGTAGATCGTGGCAAAGCCGGTTCTTGGCATGAGACGCTGGACGCGGGTTTCCGGCTCCGGCTCGTTCTCGTCGAGTTGCGAAAGGTGGATCAGTTGGAATGGCGGGCGTGTATGGCCGTCGTAGTTGCCATGCATGGAAAAATTCCTTCAAGTCTTGCGAAGGAATGGTAGGATGAGCGCGGAACACGTTCATCACATTCCCTCGACAGGAAACATACCGGTGGCCCCTCGCCACCGGTTTTTGTTTGCGGTCTTGCTCCTGTCGGGATGGTCACGATCTTCCGCCGCGATCCGGTTTATGCTGCGTCGTTGCCGAGCATTTTTTCGAGCGGCTTCTTCAGCACGCGGTAACTGCCACCTATTTTGATCGCTGGAATTTCGCCGCGATGGATGGCCCTGTAGGTCTCATTAAGTCCGATGCCGAGAATGCGCCTCGTCGTGGCAACAGAGATCGTTTCGGCCTCTTCAGTCTCGTCATGTTCTTCCATCGCTATTCCCTTCGGTATCCAATCGAAATGAAGATCAAATAAGAAACGTTAAATATCAAGTATAAACTGCCAATATTAGCAAAGTTACCTTTCTGGTAAATGCATTACCTTTTAGGTATATTGTGTGCAGCGTTGATTTTCTATTGTCGAAACCTCGATTTGAGTTTTACAGTGAAGGAAAATGACAATCCGTGGAAATCGACGATGAAAAACGATCCGCTTGCTTATCCGCCGCGTGGCTTGTGCCGCGAGGAAGCCGCCCGGTACATCGGTGTCGGTCCCACGAAGTTTGACGAGATGGTCGCCGATGGCCGCATGCCAAAACCGAAGCGCGTCGATAGCCGGACGGTCTGGGATCGCGTCGCACTCGACGCCCACTTCACGGCCCTGTCGGAAGAGAAAGACGACCTCGACGCACTGGTCGCCCGTAGCCGAAAAGTTACGCGCATTGCGTAATACGCGAAATGCGTATACAAACATTGCAGGCAACTCGAATCAGGGAACCTGCAATGACACCAGAAGAGAAGCGCGATCTCGCCGACGCGCTGAAGAAATGGCGAGGATCAGCACCGGCAAGCGCCGCCGCCAACGTGCTTGGCATCCCACGGCGCACCCTTGAAGGCATCGAACAGGGCAGGGGCTTTTCCTACCCGGTTCTTCTGCGCCACGCGCTTAAGACCATGGAGCCGCCGCATGGCAACGCATCCTGAATATCCCGGCGCATCGTCGAAGAAGGATCGTCACGGCAAGGAACGCTGGCGCTACCGTGGCAAGGGCAGAGACGGTAAGGAAGTCTCGTTGCCGGGCCAACCGGGCGACGAAGCATTCGAGCAAGCCTATCAGGCGGCAACGCTTGGCACGTCCGCGACGGTTTCCATGCTTCCGGGCAAGATCGTGCCGCAATCGTTCATGCATGCCTACACAATGCTGAAAGCATCGCCTGAATGGCTGGCGCTCGACTCGAAGACGCAAAGCTACAACGTCCTTCAGATCGAGACCTTTCTGGCCGCTCAAGTCGATCCGGCGCACGAACTTACGTGGCGCGATGTGCCGATGAAGATGATGACGCACAAGCACGTCAGAGCCTTCCTGAAGCCCTATCACGTCAACGTGTCGGCATCGAAGGCGAAGCATCTTCTCGTCGGCATGCGCAAGTTGATCGGCGTCGCTATTCTTGAGGAATGGATCGAACTCGATCCGACCAGCAGTTACAAGATCACGATTCCGCCCACCGATGGCTTCAAGGCTTGGCCGCGCGAATATCGCGAACGGTTCGAGGCGCACCATAAAGTCGGCACCTCGGCGCGTACCGCCTATGCGCTCGCTATGTGGCTCGGCAACCGTCGCGGCGACATCGCGAATCTTCGTTGGGATCAGCTGGTCGAGGAGGAGGTCGAGCTAGCCGGTGGTGTGGTCGAGAAGATCACCGCCTTCGATTTCCGGCAACGCAAGAATGCCAAGCGGACGGGCGGCAAGGAAATGTTCCTGAAGGTCACGAAGGCGCTTGCCGACGCACTGGCACCGCTCGACAGGTCGAAGGGCGGAACCGTACTCTTAAGCGCCTATGGCGAGGCGTACAGCGAAAAGGGGCTCGGCAACCGGATGCGGAACTGGTGCGAGCAAGCGGGCATCCCGGCAGGATATACACTGCACGGCTTGCGCAAATCACTCGGCGTGCACCTCGCCGAAAACGGTGCGAGCGCGCGCCAGATACAAGACGTTCTCGGTCACTCGTCGATGAAGGAATCAGACAAGTACATCGAGGCGGCGAACCGGAAGCGGACGGCGACCGATGCGCTGAGTGTGATCGAAAAACAGGAAGCGGAACGGGCGGCAAGGCCGAAGCTTGTCGTCGTCAGATGATGTCGGGGAACCGTTGGGAACCGGTTTCTATCCCATTGATTTAAATCACAGATGGCACGCCCTAGGGGAGTCGAACCCCTCTTCCCAGAATGAAAATCTGGTGTCCTAACCGATAGACGAAGGGCGCACTTGCTGTGTGCGCGTCTTATAGTCAGCCCCTTTGCCGGCTGCAAGCGCTAATGTCGATATTTTTAAGGTTTTCTGTGAAAAATGCTGGAAGAATCAAAGGCTAAGAATGCGACGCTCATCGTCGAAACGAAGAGGCGTGCGGTCGCCGCAATCGGGCCAAATCGGAAATAAGTATGGTGGGGAAGAGGATCACAGTGGCACGCCCTAGGGGAGTCGAACCCCTCTTCCCAGAATGAAAATCTGGTGTCCTAACCGATAGACGAAGGGCGCACTTGCTGTGTGGGCGTCTTATAATCAGGCGTTTTGATTACCGCAAGCGGCAATTTTCATTTTTCTGTAAAAAATGCACAGGTTGGGAAAGATACAGAGCGCCTGTGGATTAGCTCATGGAAACAAAGGCTTGCGTTCAGCCCTTGCCGCGGCGGCAGCGCCAGTTCCAGTCGCGCTGGGCGCCAATGTCGATATGGACCGATTCCGTATGACAGTAGGTGCCGACACCGCCGCGCCCGGGAATGCTGCGCAGGAAATCGGCCAATTCCCATTTGCTGACGCCCTGGACCTGAATGTCGGCGGCTTCGCAGCGCGTATGCAGCGATTGCTTGGCGCGGTTGACCTTGATCGGGCGCAGGCCCGACGTCACCATGACTTGGCGGCCGTAATGCGTTTCGACCTGCTTCAGCATCTGCATCAGCTCGGGCTTGAAACAGCCCGCATCTACCTTTTCGGTCTGCAGAATAAGGCCGCTTGGCGCCAGTCGAGCAAGACCGGAAAGCGATGCGACCTGAACCGGAGCGTCCTCTTCGTCGGCGGCATGGTCTTCATGCGCGACGCTGAACAGTGGGCTCATCTTGACGCCGGGCAGGCTGCTATAGGCAAGCGAGGCCATCTGCGGCTGGCTGGCATTGCTCGTGGTGATGGTCTTCTTTTCGGCCGGCAGGGCTGCGCGCGCCGCCTCCTGCTGCTGCTTTTCTTTGCGCTTCCCAGCAAAGAGGCTCGCAAGCGTCCAAGCCTTGGGAACCTCCTTCTTATCGCTTTCGCTGGTCTTGTTGTCTGGCGGTATTGTCGCGGCCTGAGCCAGGTCGGTTGACGGCTGTGCCTGCTCTGCGGCTTGCACCGGCTGCAGCACGCGCGACGTCTTGCCGCCGATGGCTGCCTGCGCGCTCAAAGGCAGCGGCACCGAGGCGGGAAGGGTGGCTCCTTCCGGGACGGCGTAAGCCATCACGGTCGTATCGGAGGGCGCACCGTTGGTCTCGTTCAGGGCGCCCTGCTTGGGTTGGATGATCGGTTGGGGTTGTGGTTGCAGCTGTGCGGGGCTGGTGCCGAAAAGACTGTTCGTCGTCGCGTTCACGGTCGGCTGGGCGGTGCCTGTCGCCGGGATCGAGCCTGTCGCTTGCGGCTGCGTGCCCACAGTTGCGGCTTGTGCACCAGCTGCCGGAGCCTGTCCGTAGATGCTGGAGGAGGCTGCTCGCAAGCCCGTGCTCTGCATGGCCAGCGGTCCGCCCTGCTGGGCGGGATCTTGCCCTGGCGCGAGGGCGCCATTGGCTTGTCCTGCCTGCGGATTGCTGCCGGCGGCCGACACCTGGGCGTCGCGAACCGCTGCCCCGGCCTGGGTCGAATCGGCGACCTGCAGCGATTCCTGCGTTTGCTCGACCGTCAGCGCATTTGCCGCTTCGCTGTCCGCGACCGCAGAAACGCAGCCGCCCAGGGCGAGCAGTGAAACGGTTATCGCGGCTGCGCGGCTGATAGACGACAGCAGCGCCCTCTTGGTTTCCCGATATTGCAACGTCCTATCCCCGCTCTCCGTGCATGATCGGTGAGATCGTCACCTTTCCATGCATTAAGTCTCAGTTCCGAAACATCGCTCAGAACAAACAAACACGAATTTCGCGCAGCGGCCCAAACGGATCGCTGCGGGAAGGATTAGGCCAAATACAGTCTAGGGGGCATTGCCACGAGACATCGCGGATAGGACCCCGTATCAACGTTTCGCGCGGAAAGTTACTGAACGATACGTGATTTGTAAACTGGCGCTAACCTTGAGCCCACATGCGCCCAGCATGCGAAGGCCCGGTGTCGGTGCCGGGCCTCGGATCATTCATCATTTCCTGGGATCCGCGACTCGACTGTGCGAAGCCGGAATTGCCGGCTGCAGACATCAAACATCGGCGGCTAAAATTGTGCGAGGCTTACCAGGCGCCGGTATTGGCCATGGAGGCCCAGGGCTCCTGCGCTGGCAGGTTGTCGCCCTTCTGCAGGATTTCGATCGAAATGCCGTCGGGCGAGCGCACAAAGGCCATGTGGCCGTCGCGCGGCGGGCGGTTGATGGTCACGCCGTTGTCCATCAGGTGCTGGCAAAAGCCATAGATGTCGTCCACCTCATAAGCCAGGTGACCGAAGTTGCGCCCGCCTGTATAATCCTCGCTATCCCAATTGTAGGTGAGCTCGAGGCACGGGGACAATTCGCCCTTTGCCCGGTCCAGATCGCCGGGAGCGGCCAGGAAGACGAGCGTAAATCGGCCCTTTTCGTTCTCATAGCGACGGATTTCGCTGAGGCCGAAGAGTGTGCAGTAGAATTTCAAGGCCTCGTCCAGATTTTTGACGCGAACCATCGTGTGCAGATAACGCATTGCAATGTCCCTGTTTCGAAGAAGATGGCGTATACTTATCTGCCAGCAAGCCAGAGGCAAGGCTGCGTCCGTACATTTGACCTGGGCCAAAATACGCCGAGGGTCTTGCGCATCAGCGGCGGGACGATGTTATTCTGGTCAATAAGAATCAGTTAACCGTAGTCAGTAGTCGCGCGTAAACGAGGGGCTGGGAGAGAATGGCGGATAGGACATCTTCAAAAGACGTCATGCAGGATGACGACTTTGGCAGCGACGCCCTCGACCTCGTCGAAATCACCGGCGTGATCAAATGGTTCGATGTCGCAAAGGGCTTCGGCTTCATCGTGCCTGACAACGGCATGCAGGACGTGCTGGTGCATGTGACCTGTCTCAGGCGAGACGGTTATCAGACGGTGCTGGAAGGCGCCCGGGTCGTGGCGCTCATCCAGAAGCGCGACCGTGGCTATCAGGCCTTCCGCATTCTTTCGATGGATCAGTCGACGGCCATCCATCCCTCGCAGCTGCCGCCGATCAGGACCCACGTGCAGGTCACGCCGACGAGCGGCCTTGAGCGTGTCCTGGTCAAGTGGTTCAACCGGACCAAGGGCTTCGGCTTCCTGACGCGCGGTGAGGGCACGGAGGATATCTTCGTTCACATGGAAACGCTTCGTCGCTTCGGCCTGACGGAGCTGCGCCCCGGGCAGGTGGTTCTGGTGCGCTTCGGCGACGGCGAAAAGGGCTTGATGGCGGCCGAGATCCATCCAGACGGCCCAACGCCGACGAGCCGCTCGCACTAATGACGATGGCTCGAACCTTTTCTGCAAGAAGCGCCGCCATGGCGCTTTTTTTGTCGCTTGTCCTGTTTGCCGTTGCCGCACTTGCGGACGTAGCGTTCACGACCGACCGGATGCGGTTGCTGACAGCCGACAACAAGAGCCACGAGTTGACGGTCGAACTTGCCATCGACGCGGACCAGCGGGAGCAGGGGCTGATGTTTCGCCGGTCGATGGCGCCCGATCACGGGATGCTGTTTGATTTCGGCGAAACGCGCCGTGTCATGATGTGGATGAAAAACACGCATCTGGCCCTCGACATGTTGTTTGCCGACAAGACCGGCGTTGTTCGCACGGTCCATGAGAATGCGGTGCCATTCTCCGAGGCGATCATCGATTCGCGCGAGCCGGTAGCGTTCGTGCTGGAACTCAACGCCGGCACGATCAAGCGTCTGGGCATCAAACCTGGCGATCGGCTGGAAGGCGCTCGAATCGGCGGCAATTGATCCACCGGAGAGCAAGGTTCCGACACTATCAGGTTCGCCGGTTCCAAGGACCTTTAATGGCCTGATTTGGAAGCGCATTTCATTATTCTTGCGCTTCGGCGAGCCTTTTCGGCAGACGCGCCCTACATATGTTGGTAATCTTTCTGTCGGACCAACAGGAGCATCTGTGATGATCAGGCCTGTGCTTGTTGCAATCTTTGCTGCTGCCGCTTTTGCGCCCGCTGCATCGGCCGCCGATCTGACCGAAAATCTCGAGCCAGCGCCGCTGGTGGAAGCGGCCCCCACTTTCGTGTGGACCGGCGGGTATGTCGGTTTGCAAGGTGGCGGCGGCTGGCTCAACGGTGATTTCAGTGCGGCGGGTACAAGCGCTTCGCAGGATTTCAACGGCGGCCTTCTCGGCGCATTTGCCGGTTTCAATTATCAGCAAGGCGATTGGGTCTACGGCATCGAGGGTGATGTCAGCTATAATTGGAACGACAAGACCTTCGATATCTTCGGCGCCGCACCGGACGTGGGAACCGATGTGTCCGGTTCCGTCCGCGGTCGTCTCGGCTACACCGTCAATGACAAGGCGTTGCTCTATGCCACGGGTGGCTGGGCGATTACGCGCGGCTTCGTCGATGTGCCCGGGGCGTCAAAGGAAAAGGAAACCTTCAACGGCTGGACGATCGGCGCCGGCGTCGACTACGCCTTCACCGACAGCCTGTTTGGCCGGGCTGAGTACCGATACAACGACTACGGCGACAAGGACATCGGCGGCTTCAACGTCGACCTCGACCAGCATCAATTCACGGTCGGCATCGGCGTGAAGTTCTGAAGAGTCCCGCTGCATGTTTCCTTAGATCGTACGCGGTTTATGGATAAAGACATGCGGCAATTTAAAACGCGACAGCAACCTTTGCGCGCCTGACAAGACGCGCGGCGCTGCAGACGGAAGGAAGGCCCCGATGGCTTCGGAGCCCTCTTCGTGATGGTGACATCCACACCACTCGCGCGCAGGCCGCCGCCGACGCCTCACGCAATCCCTGGCTAAGGTCCGGCGCGGCTGAGGATCGCATTGCGATCAGCTTCGCTTGCAAGATCGATGGTGACGCGCATTTCGTCCTTCACCGGCCGTCGCAATGCGTTCTTGCCCGATGGTGTCGTGGAAATGCGCCCGACCTGTTCAAGCATGGCGATCCGTTTGCGTGACAGGCCGAGTTCCATCGAGAGCAGCCTCTCCGTTCTGAGCATTGTTTTCATTTCCAGGTTGAGAGCGATCTCCAGGTGCTGGGCTGGTTCGACTGCTGCCTTCAGAATCGTCTTTTGCAAACGGACCTCGGCGAATTCTTCGACACGCCCCGCATCCCGGCGCAATCCGTCGATATCGAAGGCGACTTTCTCGATCCAGCCGTGATCGTTGTTCTGCAACGCGTGCAGCGTCGCCTGATCGATATCGCTGACATGTCGACGCTCGAAGATCGGACGGTTCCAGGTGCTGTCGCAACTGCTGCAGCGATAGATCAGCCAGGCGTCCAACCGCCGGCCATTGGCATTGAGCCGCGTCTTGCCGCTCGTCGCAAACGGCCGTGTCGTTCGGCAGCGATTGCAGGCGAGCCAGGGGCGTGGCGCGATTTTCGGCGTGATGGTCCATTGGACCAGGAATGTGTGAGACATGTCGTCTGGTTCTTCCGATTGGAAGTCCATCAAGACGACGGTTTGAGCACCCGTTCAGGGGACGCGGTCTGGCAGCGTTTTGGTGATGGTTCGATCCGCACGAAGAATCATGCGGCGACAGGTCGGCAATGCCATTCCGGTCTCGAACCGTCACCTCGACGAACGCATTGAAATGCGATCCGACAGCGATGATCGCTATCGGGTGTGCGTGGTGAAACAAGCGAGACCGGGGTTTACAAAGGCAAAGCAGAACTCCAGGAAAGACAACGCAATTTGCTGCGCAACCCTCCTAGCCGAATATCTTTGCTACGGGAAGTAGCAGTCGCAAAAAGGTCGCGTTTTCGGATTTCGGCCTTGAGTGCGACGCGTTACGCCATGCGATGCTGAAGCCTGAAAATGGCTAGTGAGCCGCCTTGGCTCTCGCCAATCCGTGCTCGATCATCAGGCCGATAAGCTCAGGATAGGATATACCGCTTGCGGCCATCGCCTTCGGGTACATGCTGATATCGGTAAAGCCCGGCATGGTGTTGACCTCGTTGATCACCGCGCTCATATCAGCACGAACAAAAAAGTCGACGCGAGCCAGCCCTTCGCAGCCAAGCGCGATGAACGCTTTTTCGGCCATATCCTGCAAGCGTTGCGTTACCTCATCTGGCAAAACGGCCGGCACGCTGATCGCGGCGCCATCTTCATCGATGTATTTTGCCGCGTAGGTGTAAAAACCGTGGCTGGCATTGGCTGCGATCTCGCCCGGGACGGAAACCATCAAGGCTCCGTCCGGCCTTTCGAGCACGGCACACTCGATTTCGCGTGCCTTTACGAACTCCTCGATCAGAACCTTCGCATCGAACTTGAAGCCTTCGTCGAGCGCGTCTCGCAGTTCTTCGGCCGAGCGCGCTTTGCTGACCCCGACCGACGACCCCTGCCGCGCAGGTTTGACGAACACCGTCTGTCCGAGCGCCGCCGCTATGTCCTCATAGTCTGGACGTTGGTCGGGCCCGACCGTGATGGAGCGGGCAACCGGCAGCCCTGCTTCGCGCAGCAGTCGCTTGGTCATGTCCTTGTCGATGGCATTCGCCGATCCCAGGATCCCGCAGCCGACCAACGGAATGTTGCAAACCTGCGCGAGACCCTGCACCGACCCATCCTCGCCATGCAATCCGTGCAGGACCGGAAACAGGATATCGATTGCCGGCGGATGAGCAGTCTGCGCAGGCGCGTCGAATGCAAGCATGCGACCGCGCCCGCCGGGAACCAGGCAGACCTTGGTGCCTGAATAGGCGATGGCGGCGGGCAGGGTGCCTTGTATCGTTTCGATCAACAGCCATTGACCGGTCCGGTCGATGAGGATCGGCACCACCTCGTATTTGTTCGGGTCTATGGCCTTCACAACGTTACGCGCCGAAAGAATGGAAACGTCATGCTCTGAGGATTGGCCTCCGAAGAGCACGCCGACACGCAATCTTGAGGTCATGAAAGGTCCTTTCTCGGAGGATGAAACAGTCGCTGAGCTTCGTTGTACCCGACCAATTGCAACCGAATTGAGATGGTTCCAGCCTTGCTCCACGCGCTTTGCGCTCGCCCAAGGGCTTATCCGGCGGTATCGCGTTGAGTTTCGGAAGGCATGTTGCCCCTGAAGCCGGATATCGCCGCGGTCCCTTCAGGCGCCGACGGCCGCCGAGCGCATGGGATCATGGCCTGGCATTGGTCTCGAAGCTGAGACGATGGCGTCAACTGCGAGCCAATTGTTGCGCGCCAACCCGATCAGGGCTTCTGCGGGCTCCTCGGGCGCCCAGTCTGCCGCAGGGACCAAGGCAAAAGACATCAAATTTGCCGCATTGAACCCGCTGATTTGTGGAACGGTTTCAGCGATCAAGCGTTATTCTTGCCAGGCAGCGTAAGCCCGCAGGCAGAGGCTGCCTGTGTCTCTGAGGCGGGGCTGAAACCCCACCGGAGATGGGAGCAACGCCATGAGAATTTCCGCGAAGATGTCATGCGTCGCATTTGTCATCACCTTTGCCGGGACCACGGTGCCGGCTTTTGCCGAGAACGACTATTATGAGCCGGCACCCGGAGGCGTCTATGTTGATCCCATGCCGATGGGCAGCGTGTACGTGGAGCCGGTGCCGATCTACGACGCATACGGTTATGATCGTTCCCCGGCCCTGACCTTGGGTGACGAACGGGAACGCTACACCAACGAGTACATGGGTGGTGGTGGTGGTGATTACTACCAGGGAATCACCCACCCGGCACCAGTTCCCTGAGCGCCCGATCGCTCAGCAAAACATAACGCTAACACCCTCTCCGGGACTATTCGGCTGATTGTCGGGAGTGCAATGGCAAAACGTTCCGTTTCGGGCAAGCACGTCATCCGTACCGTTCTCGAAAAAAAGCGTCTAATTTCAAGGAGGTAAGTGGCGACCCCTGCAGGATTCGAACCTGCGACAACCTGCTTAGAAGGCAGGTGCTCTATCCAACTGAGCTAAGGGGCCGTTGCGGGCAGTGCCCGTCGAAAACGGCTCAAGGACCTCAATGAGTCCAGGGCTGCATCCGGCTGAAACGGAAATTGTCCGGGTAGGACACGGTCTTGCGGGTCGCGTCCTTCGGGGCGATCACGCGGTACTCGATGCCGTTGCGCTCGGCATAGGCGATTGCCTGCTCCGCACTTTCGAAGGTCAGTCGCAGCTGCTGCAACGTATCGCCCGAGCTGGTGTAGCCCATGATCGGGTCGATGGTGCGCGGCTTTTCCTGATCAAACTCCAGCAACCACAGATTCGTCTTGGCTTTGCCAGACTGCATGGCGGTCTTTGCTGGACGATAGATCTTTGCGGACATGGTCTCGAGCGGCTCCGTTATTTCGCTGCTGAAGCGTTTTCCTGCCCCAACATGCGTCATCCCATAGCGCAGAATGATTTAAAACGGAATGACTTTCAGACGGATAAATCTGGCTTTTCGCCCGTATTCTGTCAGCGGCATGCGATGGGACGTTGGCCAGGGGGGCGGCAATGTCATCGCCGCCAGTCACGATCATCGGACAACAAACGTCGAGGGCGCTCCCAGATCGACATATGCCAATGTTGCAGCCGACGAATAAATCAATATTTTCAGGGATTTCGTTGGTCGGAGTGGAGAGATTCGAACTCCCGACCCTCTGGTCCCAAACCAGATGCGCTACCAGACTGCGCTACACTCCGTGCCAACGGCGCCCGAGATACACGCTTCACCCACGCCCTGCAACATGAAATTTCATCCCGGCCGAGCTTACGGGGAAAATGTCACGCGCTTATGGGATGCCCGCGTGGCCAATATGCCGGAAATTCGGGCTTTGGCGCCCGATTTCTCATTTTCATTTAGTAATCCCTAAACTCCATGCGGTAGAGGCCCGGCGACAAACAACCAGTCCGAGCCGGATCTATGACCGCCCAACTTGACCTCGCAACTGTGCTGCTGCTCCACAAATCGTCGTTTCTGGTCGGCGCGCTGTGCTTTCTTTATCTCCGGTGGCAATCGCCCCGGAACGAGGGGCTCGGGATTCTTGCGATCGGGTTTCTTTTTCTCACCTTGGCATCCACACTTGCAGGATACGGCGAGCAAAAGCTGCTGCCGGCTTTTCTGTGGACGCTCTCAAGTTTTACGCTCGGCCTTACCGGCTACGCTCTCTTCTGGATTGGGCTATGCCGGCTCAGTGGACAAAGGCGGCAACGGGCCGATTGGCTGGCACTTGCTATTCCCTTGACGGGAGCGATCGTCGGCTTGATCACGCATTTCCATGTCGTCAACTATGCACGCGCAACCGCCTTCAACACCGGTGCTTTCCTCTTTCTCGCGGACTCCGCCTTCAAAGTCGTCTCGGACCGGAGGGATGAGCCGTTGCCGGTACGGGCAATCTTTGCGGCGTCTCTGGCGGTCGCGGCCGCTCTTTGCCTTGCTGTCGTGGTTGGCCTGCTCAAGCCGGATATGCTGCCGGTCACCACGACCTACGCCTTTTTCCTGCTAATCATCAGCCACTTCGCCATCGCGCTCTTTGCGCTGGTGCTCGTCAAGGAGCGTGCGGAAGCGGCATTGCGGCGGACGGCCGATACGGACATGCTGACGGGGGTCGGAAATCGCCGATGGTTCCTGTCGCAACTGCCACGCTTGGGTTTCGAGGGCGATGCCCTTGCGGTCTTGGACCTCGACTTCTTCAAGCGCATCAATGACCGATTTGGCCACCAGGCAGGTGATAAGGCGCTGATCGCCTTTGCCGAAACGGTGCGCGCAAACCTGCGTTCGACCGATTGTTTCGCCCGGCTCGGAGGCGAAGAGTTCGGGCTCTACCTCCCGAAAACGAGCGAAGTGCAAGCCCAGGCCATAGTCGAACGGCTCCGCCTTGCCATCGAGCAATTGGATATCCGATTCGATGACCGTCGCGTTGCTCTCAGCGTCAGCATCGGCGTTGTCGCCGGCCGCGGCGCCGAACGCAGCTGGGAGGAGCTTTTCAGCATGGCCGATGCCGCACTCTACCAGGCGAAGGATGCCGGCCGTAACTGCGTCGTCGCCTATGCTTCGCCACCGGCGTCGTTTGCGAGGAACATATCAAGCGCACGGGCAGGTTGAGAGCATTGCCAGACGGCACCGATCTGCCTGCCTGTGAGCGTCAGCGCTGCTGCGCCGGGTGGCAGTAACGCCCTCACTCCCGGCCTCGTTCAAGGTCGTGGATAAAAAAACGGGCCGGCGGAAATGCATCCAGCCGGCCCGTTCCGGCAATCTCGCGGAAAGGGGAACGTCTCTGCGCGGGGCTGCAGCGCCGCGCGAAGGGAGATCGATTGCCACCTGATAATGCCTGAATGCGGCTTGCCCAATTGACATTTTACGCCGGAAATTTGACATTTCTCGCATGGATGGCGCAGAGAAAATACAATCTGTGATCGATGTCGTGGTTGTCGTTCTGCCGGAATCGTCAATCATGTCACTGGCTTCTGTGCTCGATCCGATGCGCGCTGCCAATCGGGTCTCAGGCCGCCAGGTCTTTCGCTGGCGGTTGTTGTCCGGGGGCGGCGAGCCAATCACCCTGACGTGTGGCATTCCGATCGCCGTCGACGGCAAGTTCGCCTTGCCGCTTGAAGGCGATGTCCTGCTGGCGATCGGTGGCTTCAACCTCGACAGGCATGTCGGAAGCAGGTTCATCGCGACGCTTCAGGAGTGCGCCCGCCATTTTGACATTGTTGCCGGTATCGAATCGGGCTGCTGGCTGCTCGGCCGCTCGGGCCTCCTCAACGGCCGCAAGGCGACAGCCCACTGGGAAGAGTTGGAGGATTTCAGTCAGGCATTCCCGGCATTGACGGTGCTGGGCGATCGTTTCGTCACCGATGGAAAGTTCTGGACCTCGGGCGGCGCATCACCAACCTTCGACATGATGCTGCATCTCATCACCCAGCGCCTCGGCTCTGCCTTGGCGCTCGATGTCGCCAGCATCTTCGTCTACGACCAGACCCACAGCGCGACGGACGTCCAGCCGGTGGTTTCTCTCGGGCGGATGGAGACCCTTGATCCTGGTCTGGCGGGGGCGATCCGTCTCATGGAGCGCACGCTCGAACGGCCCCTCACGGTTTCCGCGCTTGCACGTCGCCTGTCCGTGTCGCAGCGAAAGCTGGAGGCTCTATTTTCAAAGGGTCTTTCGACCAGCCCCGGCGCCTATTACCTGCGCCTGCGCCTCCAGGTCGCCCATCGGCTTGTGCGTGATTCGGGCAGCCCGATCCGCGAGATCGCGCTGCGCTGCGGCTTCGACAGCCTCTCGGCCTTTTCCCGCGCCTACAGCCGCGAATACGGAGCGAGCCCCTTGAAGATGCGCGGCAGACACCGCGGCGCGGTTGCGATATCGCAACGCGGCGAGGGGATCTGAAGATGGTGAGTGCGCCTGATCCTTCGCTAGCGGTTGCTATGCTTGGAGGTCGCGCAATCGGACACCTGGTCTGCTGTCATCGGCAGCGGGCTTCGTACCGGCGGCCATAGCGATCACGATAGATACAATAGCCTTGGCGGTCCTGGGAACGACCAATCAGGTTTCCCATGAGTCCCCCGGCCACAGCGCCGATAGCCGCACCGCCCCAGCTGTCGCTGACGACACCCCCGATAAGGGCGCCGGTACCGGCGCCGATTACGGTCCCTTTCTCTGTCTGAGTGCAGGACGCGAGGGTCGCAATCATTCCAATCGCAATGATAAGGTTTTTCATGCTTTCATCCCTTTGCTCGATACTAATCTGGACTATCTCGATGGGAGTCTTTGCAATAACGCCACACAACTTAGCATCTACGGAATGCGCTCAATTGTCGATAGTGCGGATTCCTGAAGGGATTCGGCGCGCTGCCGCATGGAGCGAACACGGGAACGTCCGCTGACAGTGTCCGCACTTGCTGGCGCGACGCTGCCGGAGATCTGTGCGGTCACCGGTCACTTCCTGCGGGTGCGCATATCATCCTGAAACATCATCTCGCAGGTTGGTGTTGATAGCGGTAGGGCCGAGAGCAGCGAGCCGTCCGGCGCAAAGATCGCTTGCGTGTGAAGGTCGGACGCGAGCGACGAAATCCTTGCGCATCCCCGTGTCGACGGAATGCAAAACTTCTCAGGCAAGATTATTTCGGAAGGGCTCGGCCTGTTCGCTCATCCGACAAAGGATTGAGTGTCGGATACGCTTTTAAGATCGGGCAGGAAAGCCAAAAAATTCAAAAAACCCAACGAAAACAAGAATTTTAGTGGTGAGCGCGCAGGGATTCGAACCCTGGACCTACTGATTAAAAGTCAGTTGCTCATATTTGCCGTAAGTTTCCGTCTGTGTCAATAAACCTTTATTTTCCGGTACTTTGTCGCTATATATACTCCTTGAATGTCACGGCGTTTCGCAGTCTTTCAATGCACGGTGGCGACTCGGTGGCGACTCATAGGGGTGTATTTTGCCGACGATCAAACTGACGCGTAAAGCTGTTGCTGCAATTGAACCGGGCGAGAAGCCCGCTACCTACTTCGATGAGACAGTAAAGGGATTTGGCCTGAAGGTCATGCCGACAGGCGCACGATCGTGGATCTTAGAATATCGGCCAGGGGCGGGTGGCCGTGGCGTGGCGAAAAAGAGATTAAAGCTTGGCTCCCCAGCGACGATGTCACCTGAAGAGGCTAGGGATGAGGCGATCCGTACGTTGGCTCGTGTGACGCTAGGGGGTGATCCTGCTGGGGCCAGATCTGACGAGCGCTCCTCGCCGACTTTGTCTGAAGTGGTCGACGCGTACATGCGAGATCATGTGGAGACCAAGCGCAAGCCCAAGACCCAGAAGGAGTATCAAATTATCGTGAACCGGCACATCAAGCCGGTGTTGGGCAGCATGCGCGCGTCATCGATCGTGGCTGCTGATGTCGCGCGGCTACAGGCCCACATTACCCGCGGCAAATCCAACGCAGGCAACGGCGGCAGGACGATGGCAAATCGGGCGCTGGCTGTTCTGTCAGCGGCTTTCAATTGGGCTCAGAGTATGGGTCTGGTCCCGGAAGGGCACAATCCCACCAAACGCATTGAACGATTCAAGGAAAACCGGAAGGAGCGCTTCCTAACCAACGCTGAACTCTCGGCATTTGGTGATGCGCTGGTCGAGGCAGAGACGATCGGTCTGTTGTATGAGATCGATGAAAACAAGCCGAAGGCGAAACATGCGGCGAAGCCGGAGAACCGGCGAACTGTTTACGGGCCGCACCTAGTTGCAGCGTTTCGCCTATTGCTCCTGACCGGCGCACGGAAAAGTGAGATCCTCAAACTGAAGTGGAGCGAGGTTGATTTGCAGCGGGGTGTGCTGCTCTTGCCAGACTCAAAGACGGGGCGGAAGACTGTGGTTCTATCTACGCCGGCGCTTGCCATTCTTGAAGGACTGCCAAGGGTAGGAGTGTTCGTAATCGCAGGCGATACGGCCGGGACTAAAGAAGAGAAACCTAGAGCGGACCTCAGCAAGCCTTGGGCGGCACTTCTAAAACGCGCTGGTCTTGAAGATGTCCGGTTGCATGATCTTCGGCACTCGTTTGCTAGCATTGGTGTTGGCGGAAGCCTTGGCTTGCCAATCATCGGCAAACTGCTGGGGCACTCACAAGCAGCAACGACCGCGCGATATTCGCACCTGGATGTCGACCCGCTAAAGAAGGCGGTGGATACGATCGGCGACAAGATTACCTCAGCGATGGGACGGAAGTGATGGCGAAGCTACCGGAGGGCTTTAGCCTGCAGGCCATGCCGATCGAGGCAGCATTGGCCGAGGGCCGCGATGAGGACGCCAAGCAGGTGATATTCGAGATACTGTCGAGTGGAACGGCCGACCGCGTAACCCAACGGCTGGCCGCAGAGATGTTGAAGCCGCCGAAGAGAAAACGTGGGCGTCGAAAAGAGCTGCCAAAACACTGGTATTTGATCGCTACCCGTTACCTGGACTTGCAATCACAAGGCGTGAAATATGATGACTTGATCGAGACCCTTGAGAAGGAGTTTCGGTTCTCTGAGAGGCATATCCTGAATGCTCTCGCGGAGTACAGATCCGCCAAGGCAGCTCACGATGAGGCAACGCAGGCGTACCACGACGACCGCACTTAATAGCGATTTGATTGCCGTGATCTAAATGTAAAGCCGTCCTACAACTGGCATCAACCTGAAACAAAGGAGATGCCAGTGAAGAACATCCGCGTAAAAGAAGCCGCCACCTATGTCGGCCTCTCCAAGAGTTCTCTCGATAAACTCCGCTGCTTCGGCGGCGGACCGCGATACTTTAAGCTTGGCCGCTCGGTCGTTTACGCTGTTGCCGACCTCGATGCTTGGATGTCCGAACGCTCGCGCTCGTCAACATGGGGCGAGAACGATAATCGGCTGCTGCAACAGTCCGCAGCATGATCCTCAATCAAATTACTGGAATCGCAGAGCGCTTTCACTAAATCGCCTTCTGCATCCCTTGACGCTTTTCGAGCGTCCACGGTTAATAATACCACTCGACCACTTCACAATTCACCATCACCAGCCGACCGGCGTCTTCGCCGGCGAGAGGAGACCTGCGCCTATGGATCTGCATGCTCTGAAATTCGAGAAGGCCAGCGACAACTGGAAGCTTTTATCCGTCGACCGAGTGACCGCAGCCGAAATCCAACCAGACGACGCTCGCATTTTTGTTGCGCGTGAATGCGACATCGATTGGGTCTCGGCTGCCGTGGAAGCCTCGCTGAACAAGGAGGGCGGCCGATGAGCAAGGCTGAAACACGTCCTGTTCGCGGATACGGCTTGATGCTTTACAGCGACGGCAATCGAGAAGTCTGCGGGTTCCTCGACGGCTCTCCGGTTCTTGTTCCTGCCCGCGTCGAACGTGATGGGAGTAGGCGCCGCTTTCGCTTCTCCGAGGGCGCCCATCTGCTTCGCAATCTGGGCGATGTTTTCTGCCCAGACGTGGCAATTGCAGGCTTCGTTCGCGAGGCGATCAACGAGAAGCTCGAACGTGACCGCGAAGCTGCGAACGCTTTCCGCATCACTGGCACAAAGGTTTCGAGGCGTAATCGATATCTCTTCGTGCGTGTCGACGTGTTCATTCTTAAGACAGGTGAATCCAACGACTTCACCTTCGTCCTTGAGGCGCCCAGCCTTGAAGTGCAGGAGGACGGCCAGCGCGAGTTCGGCGAATTGGTGGAGGCGGTCGGACTGACAGAAGTTGAAGACAGCGACGAACTCCTAGGCCGAACGGCGACGTTTGAGCGTTATGGCGACGTCGTCACCTTCAAGAGCTGGGTCGCCTGAAATGCAGGTGCTCAACCTCAAACCCGCTGCCAATTCGGGCGGCGGGGCGATGAAGCTCATCGCGCAGTTCGATCTCGTGCTCTCGGATGATGTTCGTGTCTACGGCCTGAAACTCATGCAAACGCCAAGTGGCCAGCACATCGTGTCCGCGCCGAATGGCAACGGAGGCAGACGCCTCGCCACATTCTCGCCGACGCTGGCGACAGCGATCACCCAAGCCGCAATTTGCGAAATCAAGGGGCATGATACCGCCGATGGCACCACTTCCAAAAACTGAACCGACTACCACCCCGTCTTTCGATGAGCCGGCGATCCGCGAGCACGTCGAGATGCTGCACCGCTTGGCTCACGGAATGAATGGCAAGTTCGTGGTTTCGACCTTCTTCGCCAATCCGACAGGCGAAGATAAGGCCGGAGGCATCATCAGCCACCACCCCGTCAGTGACGTGGAAGGCATGGTAGACGCCATCATGGCGCACGCTTCTACACCCAATGCCAACTGCTACGTATGCCCGAACCTGATGCGGACGTCGCTCGAGCGCGGCAAAAAGGGCGCAGAGGCGGACGTCCTTGCTGTGTTGGCACTGGTTGCCGACCTTGACGATGATACCGGCCGATCAGGTACCATGCCGATCGAGCCCAGCTACGTCGTTGAGAGCTCGCCCGGCAATTACCAGTGCTTTCTGCTGTTGGATCGACCACTGACGTCCGACGAGGCGAAGCCGCTTGCGAAGGCCCTGAAACACGCTGCCAATGCAGATCACTGCACCGTCGACCTGTCGCACGTCTGGCGGGTGCCTGGTGGCTTGAATTGGCCAAACGCGAAGAAGCTCGCACGCGGTCGTCCGCCTGAACCGGCCGCGGTCGCAATCGCCGAGGCGTGGGATGGTTCGCTAATTGACGTTGATGAACTTCGGACCACGCTGGCCCCCTGGTCCGGCAAGGAAAGCGGTTCTGGACAGTTGGTGACACTCGGTGAGTTGCCGTCGGTCAGTGACATCGAGATCTCCGAAACAGCGGCTGCGATGCTTGCAGCCGACGACGTTGGCGACAGGAGCGAGCACGCCGCGCGCATCGTCGAACAGTTGGCGTTCGATGGCTTGACCGCTGAGCAAGCTTGTTCGGCCTTCTTGGCGGCCCCCGGTAACTGGTTCCGGCGTTACGACACCAAGGATCCGGTCAAGGACTTTGAACGTATGTGGCCGAAATTCGGAGCTCCGCATGCCGAGGAGCGCGAAGCGGCAAGTCGGGTTTCTTCTAGCCTGATGGCTAAGTTCGCCACAAAGAACCAGTTTCCCGCGGCTGCCAACGACAACGTGCCGGCTGCTGTGGAATCTCCGCGTCCTGTTGATCCATGGGCACAGCGGAAGCACCCTTCGTTACCGACCGGCCTGCTACCGAAGATCATCGAGGAGTACGCCGCTTCGCAGGCGGAGATTATGGGGGTAGACGCTGGCGGGATCGCTGCTGCTGCCTTGGCGGTTTGTGCGGCGGCTATTCCGGACACGATCACCCTGCGCGTCAAGCGACACGACGATTGGGAGGAATCTGCGCGACTATGGGTGGCGTTGATCGGCAATCCGAGTGCTAAGAAGTCTCCCATCATCAGCGCTGCGACAAGGCCGCTGCGAGCAATCGACGACGACATGGTGCGCAAGTACCTCGATGAAAAGAGGGCGTACGACGCGCTCGACAAGGCCGGCAAGAGCGATAAGTCGGCACCAAGGCAGATACGCGTCCGCATAGAGGATGTGACCGTGGAGGCGGCGCAGGAGGTTTTGCGGGATAGCCGCAACGGCGTGCTTTTGATCCGCGACGAGCTGTCAGGCTGGTTTGGCTCGATGGAGAAGTATGGATCTAGCAAGGGCGCGGCTGCAGATCGGAGCTTCTGGCTGCAAGCGTTCAACGGCGGAAGTTATAGCGTCAATCGTGTCGGGCGGGGCGTCGTTGCTATCGACAATCTTTCGGTATCCATGCTGGGAGGCATTCAGCCCGAACCTATTAGGCGCATTGCTGC
Organism: Ensifer sp. M14; assembly: GCF_003355565.1. Classification (NCBI taxonomy): domain Bacteria; kingdom Pseudomonadati; phylum Pseudomonadota; class Alphaproteobacteria; order Hyphomicrobiales; family Rhizobiaceae; genus Ensifer; species Ensifer sp. M14. The sequence continues at coordinate 3,059,504 of NZ_QJNR01000004.1, read as the reverse complement.
GGATGCGGCTGACGATGGCTTATTGCAGCGACTTTTCCCGATTTGTCTCGGTCAGTCTTCCGTCGGGCTCGACGTCCCGCCGTCAGCAGCTGTTGGGCAATATTCTGGTCTCGTGCGTCGGCTTCATGAGCTGCAGCGCCCGTTTCAGGGGTCGCAAAAGGAAGTGCCGTTGAAGTTCGACGGTGCGGCCCAAGACCTTCGCCAGGAACTATCAGAGCGTCATCACGAGATGCAGGGATCTTGGGAAATTCTCAATAAGAAACTTGCTGCGCACATTGGCAAGTTTGACGGCCTGTTCGCCCGTCTCTGTGTTGTGTTCCACTGTATAGAATCGTCGTCGCCGCGTCCGTCGTCCGTCATCACACATGACACCGCAAAACGTGCCGCTGACTTTTTACACGATTTCTTGTTTCCGCATTCGCTCGCCTTCTACCAGAACGTTCTCGGCTTGTCGGATCGCCACGACGCCGTGTTGGCAACGGCAGGATGGATTCTCGCCCATCAGCCCCAGAAGATTACCGTACGCGACGTGCGCCGCGGCGATCGCACAATGCGGGAAATGGACGTTGACCAGGCCGAGGAGGTGCTTCGCAAACTTGACGCTATGTCATGGGTCGAGCCCTTGCAGTCCCTACGTCGAGACTCGGTGACGTACGCTGTTAATCCGGCAGTGTTTGAGGACTTCGCGCAGCGAGCCGAAAAGGAGAAGGCTCGGCGGGAGCGGGTGCGGGACCTGATCGCGTCTTCATAGCGCGCCAGTGGCACCAAGTGTCCCTTGCGCGCGCAGCAACACGACAGAAATCAATCTCTTTTTCATATCCCACCGCCCTGTTGGTACCGCGCGTACACAAGGGCCAGTTGGGGACACTTTAAAACTCGGAAGGAGGAACAACTTGCGTTTCCCATCAGCAGCAGAATCAATCCAGGGAGCGAACTCGTGAACGTCGCTTCCTTCTTAATGCGGAACCCGCGCCAAAAACGCGAGGATCTCGGCGACTACGTTCTCCGCGTAGTTCTTGAATCTCTTCAGCAGAAAGACGCGAGGGTCAGGGCAGAGTTGGTCGATGAGGCTCTATCGTTCTATCGGGGACGGATCGTCGATAGCGTGGAGGAGGCCGCCGAAGAGAGAGCTGGCTCTGAAAAGCGCAGATTGGAAGCGCAACTGGCTGAGCTGAAGGCCAAACATCAGACGCTCGGAGCCACGCATCAGCGCCTCGTTACTTCCTATCCCATGTCAGTGCCCGTGCGTGAGGCAGAGGAGGCCAGGCTGGGTGCCTACCGGTTGGCTCGGGAGAGGGCGGCCCTTCTGGCGGAATATCCACCAGGCACACCAACCATGATGTCTGAGGACATCCGCGAGAAAGTCAAAGATCCAAAACCCAAGTGGGCAAAGTCATGAGCGTCAGCCAGAATAAAGGAGATTGCGACTTGAACAAAGCAGCACAAAAGCCGGTGATTCACCGAGACCTGTCGAAATTATCCGAGCTCTTGGCCGCAGGTCGCCAGGTCGCCGCAAACGACAACGAACCACAGCGAAAGAAGAGGCCCTACCGCCATCGCGGCACGCTGCCAGCGCTGCGTTGGCTTTTCGACAATCATCCGGACCTCGCACCTGCGCTGGCGTCTGCGCTGCCAAAACCGGATACGAACTGGTCACCAGACGCCATCGACAACGATCAAAAGATCCGACCGACCATCGGCGAGTTGCTGAAGGCGGCCAGTGACGCATTTCGCGTCTATGTCCGAGACGGCGCTCGCCACGTCGGAGCCGGGCTGGCGATGGAGATGGACGATGACATCGAGCACATAACCTTCGGCTCGATGAAGTTCCGCGACGGCCGATTGGTCGAATGGGCGCGAACAAAAAAAGGCCACAAGCTGGGGCCGGTGGATCGCATCGCGGTCGGGGAAAGCGAAAATACGCATGGGAATCCCGAGCGCTACCTCAAGACAAAAGCGACCGCTCAATCTCCGATGCACGCTTCGTCGTTGCCACGTAACGTGTCTGACCGGCCGGTGCTGCCGCCCATGTTCGACCCGCAAGCGGGTGTCGAAGCAAACCGGGAGCTTCTCCGTAGCCTTGGTGTCGATGGATCCGTTAAGTTCGACGATCTTCCGATTACGGCGACCAAATGCGAGACAGCAGTCGCCAAAGGCGCTGCATTTTTAGGAGGAGTGTCGCGCCCTAGCGGAAATTCTTCTGCTGGCGCGCAGCCCTGGGAAGCGCCAGAGGAGGCAAAAGGCGAAGTCGTCGAGGTTATCGAAGAAGTGGCGGCCCGAGGCACGTTGAAATCGATCGGTCTGCGACTTGGCTATTCGGAGAACTACGCCGACAGGGCGGGGAAGGCGGCGCTGGTCGAGGCGGCTCGAGTGCTTGCCGCCGCAAACGACAATAAAAAATATGAGGCAAATGTGCCAAATCGTGCAGGGTTGTGAGGTATATATACAGAAGACATTGAAGGCCGCGCGAGGCGGCCTTCTTTCATTGTGGCGCCGAATTTGAGCGGACGGTTCACCTCGCTATCAATGCCGGGACTGCCACATACTCTTACGCCGCAATCCGCCGAGCCGCCTTGTCGGCGTTCTTTCGGTCGTCTCCGTATTGGTCGAGGATCGTCTGCGCGTCCTCGATTTCAATTCGGTGCTTCTTTGCAAAAGCCTTGACGTCGTTAAGAGGCGTTGCCGCCGTTGTTTTTTCGCTCAAATCAATCTCCTGGAAAAGGTCGCGCGCATTACAAGCCCATTGAGGGTGCGCTGCCGACTGGATCCATATGTGGGGATTGGATGACCGGATGTCCAGAGCACAGCGGCTCGTCAATCGTTACCCCATCTCCGCAGCGCGCCTCCTCTGGCGACGGGTGATCGTGCGCCGGGCTCCCTTAAGTGGTTGAGCCCTTCCTTGTTGTGCAAAAATACAAGGCAGCAAACGATAACTACTTGATTGAGCGTAGGAAAATCGCATGACCGCCGCTAACCCGCATCCAAGTCCCCTATAACGGGGAAGCTGTTTTACACTCAGGCCCACTTCGGTGGGCCTTTTTCTTGAGACCTATGCGTCTCCCCGGTTTCATTGCCGGGTAACTATTGCCGCAGCGCGCCTCCTCTCGCGACGTGGCAATCGTGCGGCAGGTCGAGGTCCGGAAGATAAACCGGGTGCCTCCCTGCCGCTTTTCGTTTTCACAAGCTATCGGGTGGTTGGCGCCAGCACTCCGGGTTACGACCCCGGGTTAGAAGTCGAACGAAAGTTGTCGAGGCCAGGACCTCACATGCGCACAGACGTTTTCCAGACGACCGAACCGCATGCGGACGTACGCTCGAACTTTGACCAACTTAGACGCAAACACGTTCATGTTTGTTCTCCCATCGTAGGTGGATGGAGTCCACCGCTCTAGGGCGAAATGCCCTTGCTCCGTACGAGTTCAGATGGGTTTGTTGGCGCCAACCACTGGTAGATTAATTCAAGATTCTTCGCGCTGTCTACGGGAGATTTGCAATGTGGGGTTTGGCCTTAAGCATAAAGCCCAGCGAATGGCGTTTCGGCGCGTGTGATGCCATCGAGGACGATGGCCGCATTGTTGGGCGATGGTACTGCCTCGGCCCAGTCGCGGTCACCTACGACTACAGCTAAGCCGGGCTCCCTTCGGGTCGAGGTAGCCGCTTTTGCTTTTTTATGATGCCCGCCCCTTTGGGGTTTAGTGTTCTGCCGAGCTAATTAATGGCAGCGACGATCGCTATCGGTAGTCAATCATGCAGGTTAGAGAAGTGGTCATCTCGCTTGGCTCATAACCAGAAGATCGCAGGTTCGAATCCTGCACCTGCAACCAAGACCCCATGGAGCCGCCTGTATGACACTGCGCTGTGGAAGCGGCTGCGTCGCCATCAGTTGGCGCGTGAGCCACTGTGCCGCTTCTGCCTTGTTGTTGAGGATGTGACCGAGGCAACGGTCGTCGACCACATGCGCCCTCACAAGGGCAATGTTGAGTTGTTCTACGACCCTGGCAATCTGCAGAGCCTATGCAAGCCATGTCACGACGGCTTCAAGCAACGCATCGACCGAGGCGCGAGAGTCGCGATCACAGGCGTCGATGGCTACCCCATCGAGATCGGGTAGGGGGCGTTGATCGGTCTGGGCCGATCCGGCCGCCTACCGGTGGCCTCCAAGAGCGATAGCGCTAATACAGAATTTTCTATGAGGAGCGGTCATGGCCAAGAGAAAGGCGCGCATCGATAGCGCGGCCGAAGCCGTCCGCGTGATGGCCAAGGCGACCACCGAGATCGAACCGCCGGCGAACGTGCCGCTGGATGCAGAAGACCTGCCGTTCTTCCGGAACGTGATCGCTGAATACGCGCGGTCGGAATGGTCTTCACACCAACTGGAGCTCGCAGCGATGCTGGCCAGGACGATGGCGGATCTGACGCGCGAGCAGAAGTTGCTGCGCGATGAGGGCGGCGTCGCATATTCCGAGAAGGGTACGCCGGTCGCGAACCCTCGAAAATCAATTGTGCAGATGCACGCCAGTTCGATCTTGTCGTTTCGACGGTCTCTGTCGCTTCACGCACGCGCGCAAGCGGGCGAGGCGAGGGATGTGGCCAAGCGGCGGGAAGCCGCAAAGGATATCGAAAGCGATAACCCCTTGGATGACTATTTGCTGGCGCGACCCGGTTAGCGAAGTAAATGGCCAAAAAGCAGAGGACGCGCGGCGAACGTGTTATCGCGTTCATCGAAAGATACTGCCTTGTGCCGGAGGGAACTCTGCTCGGCAAGCCGGTTAGGCTTCTGGCTTTTCAGCGCAAATTCATTCTAGATGTCTACGACAACCCGGCCGGAACCTCTCGAGCGTATCTGTCGATCGCTCGTAAGAACGGCAAGACGGGTCTGATTGCCTGCCTTCTGCTTGCCCACATTGTTGGGCCGGAAGCATACCAGAACGGCCGAATCGTTTCTGGCGCTCGATCGCGAAAACAGGCCGCTGAGGTCTTCAACTACGCCTCCAAGATGATCATGATGTCGCCAGAGCTGACTAAGCTCGCCCGCATCGTGCCGTCTAGCAAGATGATTGTCGGCCTGGCGAAGAACGTCGAATATCAGGCAAGCTCGGCTGAAGCCAAGAGCGCCCACGGCGGCTCGCCCATCCTTGCCATCCTCGACGAGGTCGGCCAGATCAAGGGTCCGACCGACGATTTCGTCGAAGCTATCGAAACGTCGCAGGGTGCCTATGAAGGCAAGGCGATGTTGTTCGCCATCTCGACGCAGGCCGCGACAGACAACGACCTTTTTAGCCGGTGGATCGACGACGCTGAAACGTCGAAGGATCCTCGCATTGTTTCGCACATCTATACCGCGCCAGCGGATTGCGAACTAGACGACCGTGAGGCGTGGGCTGCAGCCAACCCGGCGCTGGGTGTCTTTCGCTCCATCAAGGACGTTGAAGACTTCTCACTGCTGGCCAGCCGCATGCCGACGAAGGAAGCCAGTTTCCGCTGGCTGTTCCTGAATCAGCGCATCGACGCGTCTGCGCCGTTTGTCTCCCCAGCCGTCTGGCGCGCGTGCGACGGCCCTGTCGACGATTTCGATGGCTTGCCCGTCTTCGGCGGGCTCGACCTATCGGAAGTCTCCGACTTAACGTCATTGGTGCTGATGGCGCCAAAGGAAACCGACACCGGCACGATCTGGCATGTAAAGCCGACGTTCTGGCTGCCTGGCGATGCATTGCGCGAGAAGGCCAAGGCCGACCGGGTTCCTTATGACATTTGGCATAGCCAAGAGCTGAACGGGCAGAAACTGCTCGAGACGACACCAGGCCCGACGGTCGATTACGAGTTCGTCGCACATCATCTCCATGGCCTGTTCGATCGGATGGATATTCGCAAGATTGCGTTTGACCGCTGGAACTGGCGCCACCTTAAGCCCTGGCTGCAGAAGGCTGGCTTCACCGAAGACCAGTTGGACGGCGAACAGGCGGTGTTTGAGCCGTTCGGCCAGGGATTTGCTTCTATGTCCCCCGCATTGCGGGATCTGGAAAGCCTGATCTTGAACAAGAAGATTGCTCACGGCGGCCATCCACTTCTGACCATGTGCATGATGAATGCAACTGTAAAGCCGGATCCATCCGGCAACCGGAAGCTCGACAAGCAAAAATCTCGGGGCCGTATCGACGGCGCCGTAGCGCTCGCTCAAGCAGCGGCGATGGCCGGCACCTATGAGGGTGCGGCCGCGTCGAACAGTCCATGGGACGACCCATCCTTTAGCGTCACAAAGGCGGCATAATGGCTATAAAAAATTGGTTTGCCCGCCGAAATGCGGACAACGCGCTGGAAACTCGCGCAAGCATCGAGAATCCCACGGTGCCGGTGAGTGCAGAAAACTTCCTGACCTTCTTCGGTGTTCAGACGGCAAACTTGCCGGCAGTAACCATCGATCGAGCTCTGACGGTGCCGGCGGTCCTGGCCGCTGTGGCGTTCATGTCCCGCACGTTGGCCGCGCTTCCACGGCACGCCTACAGGGACACGAAGACGGGGGCAAAGCGGGTTTCGGGCAGGCTGGAAACGGTGGTCAACAAGGCCCCGAATGAGGCCATGGGCTCTTTCGCATTCTGGCAATGGTTCTGGCAGCAGGTATTCACCGGCGGCCGAGGCCTTGCCTACATCGAACGGACACCTCAGGGCATTGACTCGCTGTGGCCCATGGATCCGTCGAAGACCGTCATCAAGCGCAGCGGCATGCGTGTCGTCTATCAGTTTGGCGCCAGGGATTATGATGCAGCCGACGTGATCGACGTCCCGTTCATGTTGCATTCGGACGGACTGAAGCACTACGGTCCAATCAACCAGGCTGCGAAAGCAATTCAGCTTGCGATCGCGATGAATGACTACGGTTCCAACTTCTTTGCCGGTGGCGGTGTTCCGCCGCTATCGCTTGAAGGACCGCTGCCGGCTGGCGCCGAAGCAATGAGGCGTGCACAAGCCGACATCAAACGCTCGGTTGATGCCGCCAAGAACGCCAACGAGCCAGTGTTCCCAATTCCGGCCGGCTACAAGCTGTCTCCGGTTGGTCTTGACCCGGCCAAGGGTCAGATGATCGAGGCGCGCCGATTCCAAGTGGAAGAGATTGCCAGGAGCTGGCAACTGCCGCCTGTGTTCCTGCAGGATCTGACGCGCGCGACGTTCACTAACGCCGAGCAGCAGGATCTGCATCTGGTCAAGCATCTGATCGGCCAGTGGGCGAAGGCGCTCGAAGATGAAATGAACCTGAAGTTCTTTGGTCGCGATTCCAACGGACGCTGGATTGAGCATGCGCTCGACGGAATCTTACGCGGCGACTTCGTCTCGAGGATGAACGGCTACGGTGTTGCTATCCAGAACGCCATTCGAACGCCTGACGAGATCCGGGCGCTGGAAAATCTTCCGGCAATGGGCGGCGAGGCCGACAAGCTGCATATCCAAGGGGCCACAGTGCCTCTTGGCTCGCAGAATGTCTCGCAGGTAGCGCCGACGCCAGCCAATGACAACAACAACGATGAGGCGGAAGCCGCATGAGTGACTTCGAAAAACGCGGCGGGCTTCACGGCGTTGAGGCTCGCGCTACCGACGAGAAGCGGACGCTCGTGGGCTACGCTGCAATCTTTAATAGCGACACGACAATATCCGACTATTTCGTCGAGCGCATCGCGCCTGGCGCATTTGCCGAAACCATCACCGGGGATATTCGCGCGCTAGTCGACCACGACACCGGCAAGGTGATCGGTAGGACACGTAGCCGGACGCTGCGCTTGTCCGAAGACACCAGGGGGCTGCGCGTCGAGATCGACATTCCGAACAACACTGTCGGAAACGACCTTTGGGTCTCGGTCGAGCGAGGTGACATCAGCGGCATGTCGTTTGGCTTCCGCGTCACCAAGCAGGAATGGGACGAAAGCGGCGATATGCCGGTGCGTACCATCCGCGGGATTGAGCTTTTCGAAGTCAGTGCCGTTGCCTTCCCGGCCTATGACGACACCACTCTAGCGAAGCGCTCCCTAGAGGCGGCACGCACGGACGCCGGCGGCTTGCGAAATGCAGCCGCAGCCGCAAGGCGAGTTGCCGAAAAGCGCGCATCCACGGAACAGAGAATTCGGGGCATCTGGCACGCCTCGTAGTCACCCGGCGTTGCCGGAGGGCAAGGGCGACCAGTCCTGCCATTCCTCACCACCATCCAAAACAGCACAGGCTCGCTTCGGCGGGCCTTTTTATTGAGGTAGACCCATGTCCCTGAAAGATCTGCAGGAAAAGCGCGGCCGTCTTGTGGCGCAGGCCCGCGAAGCCCTGAACGAAATCACTGCAAACACCGACGAAGCTCGCTCCGCCGAACTCGACGCACGCCACGACACGATCATGGTTGACTTCGACAAGGTTGAAAAGTTGATCGAGCGCGAGCAGAAGCTGGCCGCCATCGAAAAGCGTTTCGAAGATCGCGCCGCTGAAGAGCGCGCCAAGAAGCGCCCTGTCTCCGACGGCGAAGCCCGCGGCCAGGAAGACGGCGACAAGACCGAATATCGCGACGTCTTCTACAAGTTCATCGCCAGCGGCGCCGAGCTAGGCGACCTTTCCTCGGAAGAGCGCGCAGTTCTGAAGGCTGGCGTCCAGTCGACCAAGGAATTCCGCACCCAGACCACTGGGACGGCATCCGCTGGCGGCTATACGGTTCCAGTCGAGCTCGCGAACATCATCATTCAGTCCATGAAGGATTGGGGTCCGATGTATGACGCCGACGTCGCGACGGTCATTACGACCTCAAGCGGTAACGTCATCAACCTCCCGACCGTTGATGATACGTCCAAGACCGGCGCGAAGCACACCGAAGGCGCCGCAATCGCTGATGATGGATCGCAGGATGCCGTCTTTGGCAACAAGGAATTGTCGGCCTACGTCTATGACACCGAGTTCGTGAAGTTCTCGATGGAGCTGGCCGCCGACAGCATCTTCAACATGGAGTCGCTGCTCGGTAGCCTGCTCGGTGAACGCCTGGGCCGCATCGCCAACCGCGAACTGACAATCGGCGATGGCACCGGCGACCCGAACGGTGTTGCCACGGCATCTTCGCTTGGTAAGACCGCGGCGGCCACCGCTGCCATCACCAGCGACGAAATCATCGACCTTCTGCACTCGGTCAACGCGGCCTACCGCCGTTCTCCGAAGGCGAGGTTCATGTTCGCCGACGCGACGCTCGCTGCCATCAGGAAATTGCGTGATGGCGACGGAAACTATCTGTGGTCGATGGGCGACGTCCAGAAGAGCGAGCCTGGCACGCTGCTCGGCTACCGCTACTCGATCAACGATGACATGGACGCGCTCGCTGCGGCCAAGAAGGTCATGTTGTTCGGCGACTTCTCCAAGTACTTCGTCCGCAAGGTCGGATCGCCGGTTATCGGCGTCATGCGGGAGCGCTTCTGGCCTGATCTCGGGATTGCCGGCCTTATCCGCTTCGATGGAGAGCTCGGAGACACTGCGGCGATCAAACACCTGATCACTGCTGCTTCGTAATCCTTGGGTGGCGGGCTTCGGCCCGCCTCCTTCCCAGGAGTGAACATGAAGATCAAAATGTTGGTCGGGCTTGCCGGCAACGAATATTCGCTCGCGCCTGGCGACGAGCGCGATTTCCCAGATGGCGAAGCAAATCGCCTGATCGTGGCCGGCTACGCCGTGCCCGCAGTCGCCGAGAAGGCTGAGCGTGCTGTTGTGCAGCCAGTTACGGAGCGGCGGACCAAGAAGGGCAAGGCTGATGTGGTATCCAGCGAAGGTGACAACTCAGCCGACGGCTGAGCCTATCAGCGAGGCGGAAGCCAAGCGCCGTCTGCACATCACGTTTGAGGATGACGACGACGACATCACGCTGATGATTGCCAGCGTTCGAGACCACGCCGAAAAGTACTGCAACGTTCGCTTCGCCAACCAGACGGTCGAGATGAAGTGCGACGGCTTCTGCGACTTCGCTCGGCTGCCAGAGGCGCCGGTCTCCACGGTGAGTTCGATCAAATACATGGACACAGCGGGAGCCGAGCAGACGCTGGCCGACACGGTCTACGAGCTTCGCAATGACGAGCTCGAGGTCGCGATCGTCACGAAGTATGGCCAGCAGTGGCCGGCTATCCAGCCAGGATCTCGCATCACCGTCACTGCAGTCGTTGGCTACGCTGACGCTCCTGCCGCGGTGAAGCAGGCGATGCTGCTCTTTATCGGCGATGCCTACGAAAACCGCGAGAACGCGGAGCTCGACGACTGGACCGCGTTTGACGCGCTTCTTTGCAACTACAGACGCGGCGCCTAAGCCGCAGGGGATTCGATCATGGCAGACCTAGTTCTAACGGCTTCGGCGATCATCGCCGGAAGCAACGCAACGCGCGACATCGGCACGGCCGGCGAAACTATCGTGGCCGGCAAGGCCATTTACCTCGACGCCGCCACTAGCAAGTGGATGCTGTCGGACAACAACGGCACTGGCACTCGCCAGGTGCACGGCATCGCTCTTAACGGCGCCTCGCTGAACCAGCCTGTTTCGATGATCAAGTCGGGCGACCTCACGGTTGGCTCCGTTCTGACCGCCGGCACTGACTACTGGCTGTCGGCGACGGCAGGCGGCGTTTGCCCCCGCGCAGATCTCGCCACCGGCATGGACACGATTCAGATCGGCGTTGCGAAAAGCGCGACCGTGCTGACCGTCGCAATTCAGGATCCGGGTGTGACGCTCTGATGGTTTGGGTGAAGTACACGGCCAACCATAATTGGGAACAGCCGGGTTTTACGATCGCCTACAGGGCGGGCATGCACTTGAATGTCACGCGCGCTTGCGCTGATGAAGCTGTCGAGCGCGGTGTCGCAGTGAGAACGGCGGCGCCGAAGCAGACGCGGGAGAGCGCGGATGGCAAAAAAGCCCACTAGCGGCCGGATGCGCGAGAAACTGCACCTGCAGAAACGCGCGATGGTCGACGACGGCTACGGAAACGAGGTCGCTGGCGACTTCGCCACAGTCTTCACCGCGCCGGCCGAGCTTGTGCCAATGCGGGGCGGCGAGGGCGTGCAGGCGGCCAGGCTAACCGGCACGCAGCCATACATCGTCCGCATTCGCTCTTGCGCTGCCAGCCGTGAAGTCACGACCGATTGGCAGGCTGTCGACGCTCGAAACGCCAAGCGGGTTTTGAACATCCGCACAGTGACCAATCCAGACCAGAAGAACGGCTGGCTTGAGTTGCTGGTCGACGATGGGGTTGCGACCTGATGGCGCTGAAGACCAAAATTTTGGGGCGAGAGGCACTGTCCAAGCGGCTGAATGAGATTGCGCCATCGATCGAGAAGTACGCGGCTCCGGTGAAGATGGAGCTCGCCGAAGAAGCGGCCGACAAGATCGCAGCGCGAGCTCCAACCGGCGCGACACTCGATTACATGCACAGTATCGAGGCCGGCCGTCTTGCCGACCACCCAGACAAGAAGCCAGTCGGCATCAATCCTTCGAAGGATCCGACGGCGACGGGCGTTTTCGCTCCGTTTATCTGGAGGTTTTTGGAATTCGGCACTGCTCCGCACAACACCGCAGCGGGCGGCGGAACGGCTCTAGGGCAGGCGACGCATTCTGAAGGCGGCGGCACGCAGCACCCCGGCACAGCCGCTCAACCGCATATCTTTCCGACATGGAGAGAAATGAAGGCGCGAGCCAAGCGGAAAATTCAGGCCGCCGTCAACAAGGGCGTCAAAGAAGCCATGGGTAAGTAGCCCAGGATAGGATTTCAAATGGCGAGCGCAGAGCTTGAATTACAGGGCGCGATCGTCACGCGACTAAAGGCCGACGCCGCCCTGACGGCCCTTGTCAACGGTGTTTACGACCAGCCGCCGGGGACCGCATGGGCAACGCCGAAAGAGGGCTACGTCACGATCGGCGAGGCGCAGTTCATTCGGGACGATGCCACGTGCATCAACGGCGGCGACGTTTATCTGACGCTGCACGCTTGGTCGCGGAAGGTCGGATTTCCAGAATGCAAGAAGATCGCCGATGCTGTCGTCGAATCCCTGCACCTTGCCCCGATGAACCTGACGACCTGGCGGCTCGTTTCCATCATGCATCGCCAGACGCGAGTGTTTCGTGATTCTGACGGGCTCACTAGTCACGGCGTGATTGATTTCGTGGCGAACGTCGAGCGCATAGCGGCCTAGCGCCGCTCACCACCACCAAAACCACCACAATAGACGTCCGGCGGCTGCCGGCGAAGGAGACCACATGGCAGACGGCCAGCAGCTTGGAAGACTGTTGCTCATTAAGGTAGGCGACGGCGGTTCGCCGGAAACCTTCAACAACCTTTGCGGCATCAAAACTCGCAGTTTCAACCTTTCCGCCAATGAAATCGATACGACCATCCCGTCGTGCACGAATCCCGGCGGCCCGGTTCAGAAAACCAGCCGCCCCGGCATTTCGAACCGTACATTCACCGGCTCCGGCAATTTCGTGAAGAGCGCCGTTTCGACCGCGTTCCTGGCGCACGTTCGCGCAAGCGAGGCATTCAATGCGCAGGTCGTCGTTCCCGGCGATGGCACCTATGAGGGCTCGTGGATGGTGACGGACTTTTCGTTCGATGGCGACGTCGAGCCGAACTTGGAATTCAGCGCAACCTTCGTTGCCGCTGACGTCCTGACGTTCACGGCCGAGGTCTAATCCATGAAAAAAGAGGAGAAGACTGTGCAGGCAACTGCAGTGAAAAAGCCGTTTCCGCTTGAGGTAAACGGCGCCCGCGGAGAAGCCGAGCTTTGGGTCGGCGACGTCCCGCTGGTTGTCGCGGCGAGCATGGCTGGCCTTGCGGCTGTTTCCACCCGACTGGAGTGCAAGTCGTTTCAGGAGCTTTTCGTGCGCCTGTCCGATGTCGAGGTTGCCGCCACGTTTGCTGCGATCGAGCTTCTGACGGTTCGCGGAGATAAGCTGGCAGCCATCAAGGCGCTGAAGCTGAAGCACCTTGCAGGCTGCAAGGCTGCGTTCCTGACTGTTCTCGGCCATCACTTCGATGGTGACGAGGGAAACGAGGAAGCCGTCGACGAGGCGGCCAAATAGAACAAGAAGCGCCATTTCCATGGCGTGACTGGCTTAGGCTAGCGCTTGGCGGCCTTGGTTGGCGTCCCACTGAATTCTGGGGCGCCACCATGACCGAGTTCTTTGAGGCTATCCACGGACGCAACGAGGCCAATGGCATCGACGACGGCCCGAAGGCACCTTCGAAGAGCGAAATGGATGCGCTGCTGGAAAAGTATGGGTGAGACCGATGAGCGAACTAGACGGCGCCCCAATCGTGGGGCGCGCTGAATTTCAGCGCCTTCTGGCTACCCATGGAGTCGCTGAAGCGGAAGAGATACCGATGCCACCTTTAAAGACATCGCAAGGATGGCAGCTTCGGTCCCGGGCCGGCCGCAGTTTCGTTCGCGGTGACGGCGGTCGCGTCGTGGCGGTTCTTAATCGTAGCCTGGCATAGGCGTGTTGACCGTCATTCTGCACGGACTACCGCCGAAAACGGCCACGCCCACAGTCTGACCAGTGTTCAACGTAAGTGGCAATCGGTCGTCTTGCGGATGGGGAAGTAGTGCCTTCTCGGGAAGGTCGTGCAGAAGGCCTGTGGTCTTTTGCACGTTCGAGTTCCCCTCGCGCCTGATCTCATATTTCACCGGATATTCCGATCCGTTGATGACAATCGACCCGTCGCCCGACCACGTGTGAACTACCGCTTTCACCTGAAACAAATCTCCATACCAAGAAGCCCGCCACCACGCGGGCTTCTTCTATTCTAGGATATGCGCCTGATGGTTGAAAAGACCGACGATCTTGTAATTTCCATCAGCACCGACCTTGCTACCGTCAAGCGAAGCCTGAAGCGGCTCGAGCAAGACATCTCGTCGACCACAGGCAAGGTCCAGAAACAATTCGATTCGCTCGGCAAGGGCATAGACACCTCGATGACGTCGGCCATGCAGGCCCGCGTCGATAAGATGGTCGGGATCGGGACCAAGGGCGCAAAGGAGTGGAGTGGCGCGCTTGCGGACCAAGGCAAGGAACTAGAGCGACTGCGCTCCAAGTACAGCCCGTTGTTCGCGACGATCAACAATTACAAGTCGGCCGTCTCTGACATTCGCCGCGCGCATGCGGTAGGCGCCATCTCTGCAAACGAGATGACGGCAGCCATCCAGCGCGAGCGGCAAGCGGCTCTAGCGTCGACTGCAGCGATCAAGAAGCGCAACGCTGCTCTGACGGATGCGCCGGCTGGCAGGGGTTCCTTCAATACGTCGAACCTCGCCGCACAGGGGTTCGACGTGGCAACCACTGCGGCGTTCATGCCGTGGTATACTGTCGCTCTTCAGCAGGGTCCACAGGTATCGCAAGTCTTTAACGACATCAGGGCGAAGGGCGAGAAGATCGGGCCGGCTGTCGCTGGCGCGTTTACGCAGATTCTCAACCCCATATCATTGGCAACAATCGCCGTGATTGGAGCCACTGCTGCTGCGGTCCAATATTTCTCCACGATGGAATGGGGCGGCGGCAAATCAGAGGAGACTCTGAAGAAGGAAGCCGAACTCGTTCAGGCGGTCGTCAATAAGTGGGGTGAGGCGCTTCCCGCCCTAAAAGCATACAACGACGAGCGCCAGAAGGCCGCAGACGCCAAGGAATCGAAAGAGGCGGCGGCCATTGCCGCAGACGAGCAGTGGACCGAGCTCCGCAATGCCCTCGGCGACGTCAACACAGAAATCGCTGACATTGTGTCTCGCCTGTCGCAGATGGGTGAAGACACGGACAAGGTCACAAGCCTTCAGCGCGCATTCAACGAGCTGACTACCGGCATTGAAGACGGCACGGCAAGCTCTGACCTGGCTAATAAGGTTCAGGAAGAGTTGGCGGCTGTCATCAAGGACAACGCCACTCCGGAACTGCAGAAGTACCTCGAGATATTCGAGAAGTTGTCGCCGTCGATCGACAAGGCAGCAACAAGCGCTTCGAAATTCAAGACCGAGGCGGCCGTTCTCGCCGACCTCATCAAGCAACTTGGCCCGCTCGGCCAGTTGTCGCCTATTCTAAGTGGCGACGGCAAGTTCCTAGTCGACCAGAACGATATCCAAGACTACCGCGCTCGGCAGGCGGCGAACGAAAACCCGACCATTGTCAACGGCGACGGTCGCACGGTCTCCGTTCCAACTCCAGGCGCTAAGCCGATCCAGTTGGGTGAAGAGCCCAACAAAAAGACCGAGACTGCCGCCACCCGCGCAGCGAACGCCTACCGTGATCTTATCAAGAGCGCGGACGACCGCATCGCGCAACTTCGGCTGGAATCGGAACTGACGGGCGAGTACGGCGTCGCAACCGACGCTGCACGCTTTCGGCTGGAACTGCTGCAGCAGGCCGAAGACAAGGGCCGTTCACTCAGTGAAGCGCAGCGCGCGCAGATTGAGCAGAAGGTTGCCGCCTACGAGAAATACTCTCAGGCGCTGTCGGAAGCCAAGCTACAGCAGGATCTGCTCGACGACGCGGTCTTTGCCGGCATGTCGAAGCAGGAGCAGGCCGTTAAGCTTAGGCTGCGGTCCTACGGCCTGTCGGAAGACATGGGCGGCGAGAATGCCGGCTCCATCCGCGACCAGTTCCAGCGTGAAGAGTTGTCGGACCTGACGCAGTCGTTCCTGTCAGAGTTTACAACGGGCGTCGTCTCAGGCGGCAAGAGCATCGGCGAGTCCTTCGCTGATGCGATCAAGAACGCCGCAGCGAATGCCATGCAGGATTCGCTGGATAGCCTGTTCACGCAGATCGGTAACGCTTTCGCGTCGGCTGTGTTTGGGTCTAAGGGTGGCGGTGCAGCCAGTTCGGCGCTATCTGCATTCCCAGCCGCACCATCGTCGCTTGCTTCCGCGTTCTCGGCGCCGATTGGTGCGGTAACGCGTGGATCACTGCCAGCAGCCGGAACGTCAAAGACTGGCATCGGCCTGTCAACGATCAGCACGGCAGGCGGCCTGACGGCGGATGTGAACGCCAAGTTCGCGTCGCAGTTTCAGTCGCTCGTCAACGACCTCGAGTCCACCGGCTACCAGATTAAGTCGATCGGCGGCTACAATCACCGCAACATCGCCGGCACGAACAAGCTTTCTAACCACGCCTATGGCAATGCGATCGACATCAACCCTCAAGCCAATCCGATGGGTCGGAACCTTGTCACCGACATGCCGACGGGCGTCAGCGCTATCGCTGCGCGCAACGGCTTCAATTGGGGCGGCGACTGGAAGTCCAAAAAAGACGCTATGCATTTCGAGATCTCGCAGGCCAAGTCGGCCGGCGAGGCGCTCGAGAAGTTGGCTGGGGCTTCTACCGAAACGACCAAGGGTCTTAGCAGCCTTGCGACCAACCTGACTTCGGTCGGCGGTGGTGGCGGCTCTTCCTGGTTGTCGTTCCTGTCCGGAACGGCATTCTCTGGCTCCAAGCAATTGGCGGCAAGCGGCGGTATCGGCCTGTTCGACAAGGGCGGCTACACCGGCGCGGGCGGCAAGTACACGCCGGCAGGCATCGTCCACAAAGGCGAGTATGTCTTCGACGCTGCCGCAACCAGTCGCATTGGCGTTCCTACGTTGGAGCGGCTGCGCGGCTATGCCAACGGCGGTCTTGTCGGCGCGCCTCGCGCACCAAGGCTCAACGGTCGCTCTTCGCCGGCAAACAGCAACGCACAACCCGGCATTCTGCAGGTGCACGTAAGCGGCGCCAACGGTGACGACCATGTGCGCACGCTTGTGAAGCAGGGCGTGGGCGAGGCTTTGGCTGCGCAGAACAAGAACATGGAGCGCGGCGGCTTTGGCACGATGCAAGCACGCTACGGCAACCAGAAGGGCTGAGGATGAACTGTACAGTCGACTCGGAAATTAGGCGTCTCACTCACGCGATAGAGAGGCTGAGTTTCATCGTGGAGTTCGCGTTACTCCACCAGCCAGGTCAATCCTATTTGGATGCCGTCGCCGGGAGATGTGGAAATTTCGCCGCCGCAGCGGATGCCAACAGCATCGGCAGTTCCTCTGATTGTGAGGGTGGCGCCGCGCTCGAAAGGCGTGAGGCCTAACGGGCGAGGCGTGTGCGGTGTAACCGCGATTGTTGCGTCCAGTTTAGTTCCGTCGAGGCTATACGTGCCTGCATAGTAGTAATTGCTATCGCCGCCGCGTATCGAACCATCTCGGATGTCAACGACGCCACGTCCGAATTCGTCTCCCATCAATCCAGTTCGCGGATCGGTGAGGTAAAAACTAGCGCGATAAAGACCCTGCCGCATGCATATCTCCCAAACACTTTGGGTGACGATGCCATGTGGGCGAGAGGTTGTCCACGGCGTTCGCTGCAATCACCGATCTAGGAAATTACAATGGCTGTTTACATCAATCAGCCCACGCTGGCGGCCAACTTCCTGGCTCCGGTGCGGACCTCCTATGACGTTACCGGCTCGTCGATCGACGGTGGCCGCAATGGCGTAGGTGAGGGGCAGACAATCGAGATGAGCGGTGGCGGTATCGTCACCGCCGTCTACGAAGACTGCAAGATCAAAGACCCGGAACACTACGAATACGTCAATTGGCTTGGAGCTCGCCTGAACGGCGGGTTCCGGTTCATCAACGTTCCGATCATTACCGATTGGTTTGGCCCGTTTCCGAAGATCGGCCGGCTTCCAACTCCGATCGTCAGTGGCATTCCGCATTCGGATGGCTCTTACTTCGACGACGGCTCTGGCTACAGCCAGGCAACCGTCTGGGGAGAGATCACCGAAGCGGCGCCACTAAATGCCGGCGTCATCAGACTGAAGGTCTACGGCCTTTCTCGGCCGCTGCGTTGGTCGGATTGGTTTTCGATCTATCACCCGACGAAGGGCTGGAGGGCCTACCGCTATTGGGAAGTGCTCGACGCGACGGATGGATCCGATGGCGCCGGCACCTTCACCGAGTATCAACTGGCCATCGCGCCACCGCTGCGGGAAGCCGTGACGGTCGGCACGCGTGTCGAGTTCGCTCGGCCAATGTTTGTGGCGAAGTTCAAGTCGGAATTCACGCTGCCGTCGGTTGTCGAGGCGTTCTTCGTGACGCAGCAGGCCATCCAGTTTGTTGAGGCGTTCTGATGGGCTGGGTTCCGGATAACGTCATCGACGAACTGCGCGGCAGCCACCAGCTTGGCATCTTTCTTCGCATCGCCACTGATCCCGCGCTGCATATGTGGTTCGGAATCAACGATATACCGGCGAATTTTGACAGCATAGATCCAGATGGCACGGTCTATCTGGGCGGTGGCAAGCTGGTTGGCGTTCCTACGCTCGAGGTGCTGGTCAACGGCACGGCGGATAGCGTGGAATTCACGCTGTCTGGCATCGACGCAACGACGGCGGCCAAGACGATCGACAGCTTGCCAGTGGTGCGTGGCGCAGCGGTGCAGATGGGCATCACGACGCTGGACCAGTACTTCCAGCCGATGAGCGACATCATTCCGATCTGGACCGGCACGGCGTCGCACGTAGGTGAGCAGTCGCCGGCAACGCCTAGCGGCCAGTCTGTGACGCTGACGCTTTCGCTGGCTGTTGTGGCCGGAGAGGCGACGCGGTCCAGACCGGCCCGCACGCTTTGGTCGTCGGCTCATCAGAAGGCGATTTCGTCGAGCGACAAGTTCTGTGACGAGACGGCCCGACTGGCGCGCGGCGTCCAGCCGACGTGGACGCTCGGCTACTAGGCCACGGCGGCAACTCGGCCAGCCCAAGGAAACAAGATGACACTGCAGGAATTTGCGGCCCTGCCTCACCGTTTCAGGTGGGGCGGGATGGGTGGTGACGACTGCACGACGTTCTGCGCCACGTGGCTGCAGGAAAGCATCGGCATCGATCCGGCCGCCAGTTACCGCGGCACATACTCCACGGCGAAGGGCGCTCACGACATCCTGACGCGCGCTGGAGGCGTTGTCGCTTTCGCTGCCAAGACATTGGAGCCGCTCGGCTTCAAACGCGTCCAGAATCCGCAAGACGGCGACGTCGGTGTGGTCAAGGCGATTGCCGGCATGGACGGCACCATCAGCGAGATCTGCGCAATCAAGTTTGGCCCGCTCTGGATGATGCTGGGGCCGTCCGGCGTCGTTGCGAAACAGATGAATCACGTTGCAGCATGGAGGTTTACGGGGTGAGTTTACACCATCGCATGATGCTGCAGCGGTACGGCCTTGGTCACTCGACCTCGCTTTACAGCACAGTTCTTTTCGACCCGATTTTCACGCCGTTGTTCACCGCTGTGCTCGGCACTGGCGGCATTACAATCGGCGCGTCGACCATCACATACGCATCGATTGCCTCGGCCATCGCCACCACGGCGCTGTCGATTGGCATTCAGATGCTCATGGCGCCTAAGCCGCCCAAGCCGGAAGCCGCGAAGCTGCCGCTGACGCAAGCCATTCCTTATCGGATATGGGGCGTTGGACGCTGCCGGCTTGCCGGCGCTTACATGCTCTGGGAGTCCAGCGGCCCGAACCTACACGCAGTGCAGGCGATCGCTGGCCATCGCATCAAGTCGTTCAATCGCTACTGGCTGCATGATGATGAGGTAACGCTGAGTGGCGGAATCGCATATTCGCCTACAGGTCGCTATGGCGGCAACGTCGGCATTGAGACCCGCTTGGGTTTGCCGACCGAGACAGCCTATGCTTCGGCCGTAGCCGCATTCTCTGCCTCCGGTTTGTGGACGTCAGACCACCGCGGTGACGGGCAGGCGTCCACGCACTTGTACGCCAGCGCGACCCGCATGAAGGATCAGCAGAAGCTGTTCCCATACGGCGTACCGTCGCTTTCGGTCGAAGCTGATTTGGCGCTTTGCTGGGATTTTCGTGATCCGGCGCAGGATCCGACAAACCCTGCAACATGGCAGTGGACGCGCAATGCGGCGGTGATCATCGCCTGGCATCTGTGCTTCAACGAGTTCGGCTTCGGCCTCGACTACACCAAGGCGCTCTTGCCGGTTCTCGATCTCTGGATTGAGGAAGCCGACATCTGCGATGAGGACGTCGCAAGGGCAGGCGGCGGCACAGAGAAGCGCTACGAGTGCAACGGCTACGACACCACCGAGAACGGCCCAAAGTCAGGCCTGAACGCCATGCTGGCTGCCTGTGACGGCCATCTAGTTGCGAGAGGCGATGGTGCCCGCATCCTGACCGTCGGCAAGTTCCGAGAGAGCAGGTGCGCGACACTGGCGGATCGCGATATCGTCGGCCACAACATTCAATACGACGTGCTTTTCGAGGATGAGTGCAATCGCCTCATTCCGAAATTCACGTATCCCGCCACCGACTACACCACATCAGACACCGACTATTTCGAGGATGTCGACGCGCAGATTTCTGCGGGCCGTATTCTTGCGCAGGAGGCTGAATACCAGTGGGTCCACCAGTGGCGACAGGCCCGTCGGCTTGGCAAGCGTGATTGGCTGAGACTTCGCCAGAAGGTCAAGGGTAGCATCGACGTTAGGCTTTCCGGTATCAATGCCGTCTATTCGCGCTGGGTCAGGCTTGAAACGCCTAATCGTATGCCGCGCCTCAATGGCAAGGTTGTCGAAAATCGCCGATCGATCCTGGCGCTGACCCGCGGCGGATTCTCGATGGACATCGTTCAGAACCCTGACAACATCGACGCATGGAATCCGGCAACGGACGAGGGGGCGCAACCGCCTGTTCCAGTTGGTGCAGGCTCTGCGGGGATCCCGACGCCAGTAATCAATCTGGTGCAGGCGAAGTCGAACGGCACATCTGTTTATGTCAGGGTCGTTCTTGTCGATCCGACGGACGCGAGCTTGACTCCGGTCGTTCGATATCGCCTTGCTGACAATGGCACCGGGAATCCTGGCGCATGGGTCGAGCAGAGCTTTCCAGATGCTACACCCGGCGTTCCGGTTGTTAGCTACATCGAGCTCAACACTAACGTTGTTCCAAGCGACGAGCTACTCGACATTCAGGCCGCGTTTCGGACTTCTGGCGGCGCGATTTCAGATTGGTCAACAACGGCTAACGTGACGTCCACGGTCGATCCAGTCGCTCCTATTGCGTTGGCATCGTTCGCGTTGACAGGATCAGCACCTAGGCTGGGGCGATCGACTTTTTCCTTCGCGACCGGAAATGATTCTCACGTCAAGACGGTCAAGATATTCCGCGTAGCTTCTGGCGTCGGATTTGATCAAAACACGGCTACACTCGTTACAGCCCAAGCCGTTGGGGCATCAGGCTCGTATGGGGTTACTGACGGCGATGCAAGCCGCACCAATATCCTGTCGAATAGTGACTTTGCTACCGATACGGTTTGGACGAAGGGCGCCGGCTGGACAATCTCATCAGGCCAAGCCGCACACGCTGCAAGCTCTGACAGTTACCTTGCACAAACCGTGTCGCCCACGGCGGGCACTGTCTATCGCTATTCATTCGATGTGGCTTCCATATCGAGCGGCGGCGTAGCTGTTCGCCTTACTGGCGGAACGACTGTCCTCGGTCCTGCAAACACGACTTCTGGAACCAAAATCAACAAGCTGACGGCGGTAACTGGAAATACGGCGGCGAATATCTTTGCGACGGCATCAACCGTTGCCGCGGTCGACAATTTCTATCTCTTTGCGGAGACTGTTGCCTGCGCACCCCAAGGGATATGGGACTATTACGCCGTCCCATACAACGGATCTGACGTTCCGGGCCCAACCTTCGGCCCGCTCACAGCCACTGTCGTCTAATCCAACCATGAACGAAATCAGTCGCCTTGGCCTACCGGCCATGGCGATAGCCCCATGAGGACAAATAATGGGTGACATTAGAAATGAGGCAAACGCCGTCTACTCTGACGGGCCAGGATCCTATCCCGATAGCCCGCTGAAGAGTGAAGTCAGGCGACTGTTTGGGAGCGTAGAGGATGCTGTACAGGGGGCCTCCGCTGGAGCTGTTCGCGCAGAAACCTGGGCCCTTCTCAATGGCCTCGTCGGTACGCGCGTTGGCCAGCCGGGTCAGGTAACATCGGGCGTGGGTACGCACACGGACCCGGTTGCGGGCGGGACGGTTCCGGATAAGGGAGAGTACCGTTGGAGCTCGAGCCCTGCAGGATGGCGTCGAGTGGGCGACCTTATCGACCCTGCGGCGCTCAATGCCGAGATAGCGACGAAAGCTGACCAAACCGATCTCGATGCAACGCAGGCACATCTGGAAAACCTTCAGGAGAACGTTCAGGCCCTGCAGGAATCTGCCGTTGTGGCCACCACGTCGGAAGTGTTCGGCACCTCTCCTGAGGTCTCCCTTGCTATCCGCATGGGCAATTTTCCTTGGACGCCGGCCGAGTTCACTGGCTGGGTTTTTGCATGGATGCCGCAAAAGCCGATGGTGCTGGGCAGCATTGCGCCCCTTATCTCTGTCGGCAGTGGCACGGCCTCGATGGAGCTGAAGTTCTATCGCCGACGTCTGGAGAACTCCGAAAGCACGTTGGGCTTCGGCAGCATTGCGACCGACGAGTTGCTCTATCAGCGCACCGTGGCCCCGGCAGAATTCGCAGATGCTGTGGGCGTCTTCAAACACGTGGAATTGTCACTTGTTGAAGCCGGCACGATCTATCCCGGTTACATCTACGCCGTTGATCTGACGGCGCGGACCTCCGGCGGAAGCCTCGGGCAAGTCGCAAGCGGGGCATTGGGCGTTAGCGCCGGACTCGCCCAATGGGAACGCGGCTGGTACAAAAACTTGGCGGGTGGTTCAGTCCCGGTGTCGTCGATCTCGCGCTTGGTTTTCCGCCTCAATGAGCTCACCGCCAAAACGCTGGACATCATCCAAGGCGAAGTCGCGGCCCTCTCTGAAAGCTTTTTGAGTCGTCGCGACGGGTTAGCGGTTGATACGGGTTATGCAGGCCGCCATCCGCTATCGAGCAATTTTCGAGGCGTGCAGATCGGCGTCCAGTTCGAGCAGGAGGTTATCGCCACCCGCGCAATCCTGCCGTTCCGTGTCGCGGCAAACGCCGCCTTTATCTACGCCCGCGTTTACCGGCGCAGCGCCACTTACAGCGGTTCGGCAGCGTTTGGTGGCGATGCGGACGACGCCGTCGTTTTCGATGAAGTTCTGTCGCTGGCGGAGGCCGGCCTAACCGCCGATGTGGACGGCGCGATCACCATCGACCTTTCGGCGCTACCGGTTTTGCGCCCTGAGTATCGATATGGATTCGAGTTCGCCGCGAAGACCTCGGCGCTGGATTCTGCGGTTCTCGCAATGGGATTTGTCGGTCGTTCTACCACTGACCCGCAATGGTCCAAGGGGTACTACACCACCGCCACCGGGAATCCTTCTTGGAGCCCGTTCAGTCCGACGTCCGGCTTATCATTCAGGCTGGAAAAGCTTGCCTATGAGCCGGCCTCATCACCTTCGGCTGCGATCGCACCCGTAGCGGTTTCGCCCGACCTCAATATTCGCGTGATCTCGGGCTTCTCAGTCAACATTCCCGCTATGAGGGTCCTGCGGCCCTCTGGTCCGATCTCGGTAGCACAGACGGTCGCAACATTCGATCAACCAGCTTCCGTCGTCAGGACCGGCACCCACAACCTTGCGCAATTGCCGTCTGCCGGCATCGTGCCGGTGTTGCCGACCGGCGATCAGTATCTCTCCAGTGTCACCTTGACGCGTGTTTCTGATGGCGTGCCCCTGGTCGCTGGCACCGACTATGTCGCTTACTTTGACCAGGGCGCCTTCGGCCTGCCTGGAGCAGGCGCCGCAGTTCCGGTCAGCTACTCAGCCGTGGCAAGTGCTCAGCGTTACGACATTGTCTCCCTCGACCCGGCGACCAAAAATGTAGTCGTGACTAAGGGGACTGATCGATACACCCGCGATCCCGAATACTATCGCGCCGGCGTCCCGGCCGGGAATATCCCGCTCTACACCGCCTATGTCACGCGCTATGGCGTCGACCTGATCCCGGTCATGCACCACCGGAAATTCGTCCGCAGCGATCGCAAGGCGGATGTCGCCGCTTGGCGTGCCTATTGCCGCTCTTGCCTGCCAGCTACCATGAAGAAGCTCCTGACCGGAAGCCCGCTCAAGGTGCTCGGCTATGGTGACAGCATCACGGCGATCGGCGGTGGACAAGTCGAACCGGATGGAGCGACTCGAGATCTAGTGTCCTGGCTGAGCGGTATGGCGGCCGACACCAAGGCATTGTTCCCCGTTTACGACGGGCCTGCTGGCGTCGGGGCGCATCTCCAGATCGGCTGGAATTGGGTATTAAAGAAGGCGCTGGAGAAGCGTTATGCCTCGGCAATAACCTATCTCAACTTCGGGTGGGGCGGCACCACGTCAGCCGACACCGGTGACAACGGCCTGAGCCCGACCCGCCTTAACCGCGTACTCGCGGAAGGGCCCGCCCTGCTTACGTTGGCGTTTGGGATGAACGAGCTGGGCTCGTCCACGACTTATGCCAACGTAGTCAACATCATTGGGCAAGCGCGCGCTGTCGGTATGGAGGTGCTCGTGATCACGCCGCCTCGTTGCAACGAGGTCGGTCGGCCGACTGTGCTGGCCGCATGGAAGAAAACCCATGATGATCTCGTCCAGGCGGCTCTCGATACTGGGTCGGCCTATCTCTCGACCTACGAGCTTTCCGGCGAAGGGTTCCAGGGCGCTACCGGGCGGTCCCCGAAGAACATGTGCACCCAGAACCTCTACAACCACCCTTGGCCTATGGAGCTGTCCGAGATCGGTCAGTTGATGACCAGCATTTTCGAATGAGTCTGGCTGTCTAGTGGGCGGGCAGTGGCATTTTTATGCCAGTGAGGCTTTCGATCGGGTCTCGCAGATCGAAAGCCTCAGACTCTGCGCGAAGGAGTTCTTTCTCCACTGCTAGCGTGATGAAAGCGTCCCGCTTATCGCACCCAAACAGCTCGTCTATTCGGTGCAAAATCAATTCCGGCAAAAGACAAATGGCGGCGTTCAGATCGTTTTCCTTCGTCATTCCACAATCCTCTGGATAACAGATTTGCCGTAGCAGACCATGATGATGCGTACAATCCGTTCTTTGTCCGTTGTCATTGATCGATGTTTCAAACAAGACACACTTCATCTTTTGCAGCCCCGCCCACGAGCGGGGTTTTTCTTTACCCAACAACAAGGTAAATCCACATGAACCGACGCATCAACGCGGCGGGCCTTTCGCTCGTCAAGCAGTGGGAAGGCCTGAAAACGAAGGCCTACCAGGACGTCGCCGGCGTCTGGACCATCGGCTACGGCCATACCAGCACCGCCGGCGCGCCTGTAGTGAAGCCTGGCATGGTGATTACCGAGGCAAGCGCCGAAGAGATCCTGCGCGCCGACCTCGCTGTTTTTGAGGAGCGGGTGTCGCGGTTGGTCAAAGTGCCACTGAACGATAACCAGCACGCTGCGCTCGTCTCCTTCGACTTCAATACCGGGGCGCTCGGCAAGTCGACCCTGCTCAAGAAGCTGAACGCTGGCAACTATGACGCAGTGCCGGCTGAGCTGATGAAGTGGGTCCATGCCGGCGGCAAGCGCGTAAAGGGCCTTGTCAACCGGCGATCGGCCGAAGCTGGCCTTTGGGCCAAGGGCGCCACTGCGCCAACCGCACCAACCACCGGCGGCTTCTGGGCCGCACTCGGCCGCTTCCTGCTTGCGCTCATCAAGGGGGGCAAGAAATGACCACAGGACAAATGTCACCCTTCATTCGTATCGCTCTCTACATGGTCGCCGGGTGGCTTTATGGCTCCGGCTACATCGGCGAGGAGGTCAGGTCGCTGATCACCGAAGACCCTGCCGTTGCTGGCGCTATCGAGGCGGGCATCTCTATGGCTGTGGCCTCCATCCCTGTCGCGTGGTGGCAGTGGGCTAGGAAGATGGGGCACCCGACATGATCCTCCTGGCCGCAATATGGTCCCGCATCACAGGTTGGCTGGCTCCAGCCGGCGTAGCGCTCGCGATCGTCGCGGGTGCATTCTTTTACGGACGCTCCAACGGCAAGGCTGAGGCCAAGGCGGAGCAGGCCAAGGCAAACGCGAAAGCCATCAAGCAGGCGAGGGGCGTGGAAGATGCGATTCAAAACATGGGGGGCGATCGTGTTGACGACGCTCTTTCTAAGTGGCTGCGTGACGGCCGGTAGCTATTGCGACATTGCGCGCGCCGTTCGGCCATCCGTCGAAGACAAGATGACGGAAGGGACCAAGAGGCAGGTCCTGGCCGAGAACTCCAAGTTGGAGAAGCTTTGCGGGGTGAGGCCGTAATGGACGCTATTATTGCCGCCATTGGGCCTTTCGTTCCGGTAATCGTCCTCATTCTGACGATTTGGTGGAAGGTGGAAGGCAAGATCTCTGCGCAAGGCGACAAGGCCGAGAAAGCCATCACCGATCTTGCCACGTATAAAACTCACGTGGCGGAAACATTCGCAACCAAAGCCGGCATGCAAGAACAGACTGGCCAGATTATGCGGGCGATCGAGAGCGTTGGTAACCGGATCGACGGAGTGCATGAGAGACTCGACAGGGCCTTTGAGCAGAGAACGTCAAGCCGCGCTACCCGCTCCTAACCAAGCCGCCCAGCCCTAACCGGTTGGGCGGCATTTTTTCGAAGTTGCTGCCGCGACGCTCTAATTCAGGCCTTGCTAAAAAAATGTCAGTACAAGCGGTTCGACCGGTTGCTACGCCATGATTGCAGTTGTACTCTGAGTTTAACGTATCGTCCTAGGTTGTTAGGAAGCGTTGATGTCAGCAACTGAAGAAATGCTACCAGGACCTCGCCGAAAACAGCGACGTCGGCAAAGTGACCTCTTCCTGGACTTAAAAGGCCTATTGGCATTCGCTTTCCCAAAGCATTTTTTTAAGTTCACTGGCCCAGCGAGCTACGTGCGCGCCGTTGCCGGGATTTACTTCTGCTATGGATTCTATCTCGCGATTAATGGCTATTTGTCCGCGCGGCCGTTCGCGGATTATGACTACTCCTTCTTCCTTGTCCTCAGCGCTATTCCGGCGCTGATAGTTGCCAGTCGCATGGAAGGCCGGAAGAATCCATGAGCGAAGCTCAACTAGACAGAATTCTTCAGGGATTTGGCTACACCATAGCTGGGATGGTGGTAGTAACGTGCGCGTTTTTTCTTATCGTTTATCGAAAAGATCCATTGAAGCTTGGTCTTATCCTATCGTTGAACATTATAACTTTTGCGTTGGGGCTTTGGGCCGCAAAAGACTGGGCAGTTAATTTAGCGATTAAGGTCGGCGCCATCCAGGCGACCGCAACCACGGTCGAGAAGATAGGGGAGCCGTTTGTTTATATAAGTGTATTCTTGTTTATGACTTTTATTGCCGCGAAGTCTCTCGAATACATTTATTATGATCGCCGGGATGAACGTGCCACCGAACTGGAGAGGCGAAAGCTTGCAGCCGGCTGATAACGCGAAAAAGTAAGCGTTACTGGTGCAGAAATGCGCGGCGTAGATAGCTTTGATCGGCATACACAAACACCAAGGCCCGCTACCCTAAACGGTGGCGGGCCTTTTTTTGTTTGTGCAGATTACCTGCCGGATGCGCGTCAATTCCGTTCGGCGAGGATTTTCTGCATCCGCACCAGTTTGCCCTCTGCTTTCTCAAGTCGCTGCAGGAGCACGTTCGGTCTCTCGGCGCCGTCTTCTTCCGGAAAATCTCCGATGATTTCCATCGGATGGGCGTTCAGCACCTCGCAGATCTGAATCAAGGTTGGAACGGAGAGGCGATTCGTCCCGCGCTCATATTTCTGGATCTGCTGAAACGTTATCCCAAGAGCTGTCGCAACCCTCTCTTGGGACAGCCCTCGCGTTTGGCGTATCGCTCTGAGACGCTCGCCAATCTGCACGGAAAGCTCCATCGCGGTTTCCGTCATCTTGCCCATGTGCATCTCCTGTCGCTAGAACTCGGACGCTATATGGCAACCATTCCGCGCTCGGCAACTCTCAGATGTGAGGGGTGCGCGCTGTGTCGATGGGTATTTAAGCAACTTCGCATTCATGTTAGGTTCACTGCGGAGATGCGATCAGGCCGCGCCGCATCGCCTTGCGGCAGCCGAGGTCTAGCCGAAGTCTACGAGGGGCTAAGGTCGGATCTCGGTTCAAGGGGAGGCGAACATCATGTGGATCTTGGGCCTTTTCAGGAAGTGGTTCGCCGGACCGAGGCCGCCGGCCGAGGTTATAAACACGCGCTTCAACGACCCTTGGGCGGAGCGGGCGATCCAGGACTTCGAAGAAGAGATGAAGCGGCAGTAGAGCCGCCGTCGGCTCAAAAGCCTTCGACGTCATCTCTCGGCAACCGGCCAGGGATGTTGGCGGAGACATCGACCAGCGTAAGTGGGTCGGCGCTGTAAAAGGCATAGCAGGTGATCTGGAAGGTCTTTACGTCCAGACCCGTTTTCGCCGCGAATTTCACCGCCGCGTTGAACTCGCGCATAGCCTCACGCAACCGTTCTTTGGCCTCGCTCTGATCTCGGGTGAGTGGGAATTCTACTATCTCTGCCACGACGGGTTCCTTTAAGGCCACTGGTTGCGTCGACGGCATCAGCGGTCGCTTTCTTCGTCCAACTTAGCGTCGATCGCGCGTTTGTCCCATTTCCGAGTGCCTGGGATGGCTGGCGGCATTTTGTGGCTTGCCACCCACATTGAAAAGCAAGTCTGCGATATACCACAATACGCGGCGGCCTCCTGGCGGCCGATGAGGCGGGGTGAATGATCGGAGCTCATAGCTTTTCCATAAGCTGCTCTAGCAATGACTTTGGCGCTGTTGCGCCTACCTTGAAGCTATCTATCCACTTGTCGATATCGCGCAGATCGTATCTGTGCATGCGAGGTCCGTCGCCAAGCGCGATCGGTCTTACTGGGCACACACCTGCGAAAGTGGAGACGCACAGGCCGCAGTATTGCGCTGCTTCACGTTTAGTGAGGAGGCGGACCGCAGGTAGCATCATTTCGCGCCCCACTTGATGTGCCGACGCGAAAAACCCAGCGGATCGCTCCACCACCACATGTCCCTCCACACCTGCGGAACGGGTAGGGTATTGATTGCCTCGATCAGCGGCGCCTGAGGCACGTTCGTGTAGTGCCGGCTCATGTCATTAATCGCGTGGCCGAGGATCTGATCCTTAATGTGCGGGTGCACGCCGTTGATCACCAGTTGAGTCGAGACAGTGTGCCTGGCTGTGTACGGGCTGATGTCGCGGATCGGGGTTTTAGCCTTCGCCAACCTCTCGCGAGTACCTCGGATAGACCCGTTTAATTGGCCACCTCGGTTCTCAAACAACTGGTATGGCTCCCCACGATAGCTTTGGAATAATTGCGGATATTTGCCTTTCCGCTTAATGAGTGCACTGAACAGCGGCACGAGCAAATCATGCATCGGGACCCCGCGTGGCTCGCCGGTTTTCGTATGGCTCAGCGCGATCCAGCGCCGCTCAATATCCACGTCACTCCCCTCGAGAGTGAAGAGTTCGATCGGCCGCATGCCCGTATAGAACAACGCCGTCATGACCATCGCGGGCGCCGGCGACATGTTACTCACGAAAGTGGCGGCAAGTTCATAATCGACAGGTCTGTCGCCGCTGCGCTTCTTCGTTTTTTCTATGACAGTGCCTTTGGCTTTTCGAGGGCGTTTCCATTTGCGGAAATCGGCCCACTCGTTGCCAACCGCGTGGTTCCAGACGGCAATGAACGGCGTGTAGCATTGGCGATTGCGCGTTTCAGCGGTCGTGTCTGGATACAATCTGCGTGCAACCAAATCCAGGTCGTTCTGCTTGATCTTTCGAAGAAGATTGGTTCCTAACGCGTCCGTGAGCTTTGACAGGAAACGTGTTGAACCTCCACTATCAAGGTAGGCCCTAGCCGCCTCCTCGAAAGTGACGCTGATCTTCTTTCCAAAGATACTTTCGTCGAGGAGCTCGCGCTCACGGAGGATCCGAATAGTTTCGGCCGCTCCTTCGTCGGAGGTCTTTGTGCTCTCGTAAACGTGCAATCCGCGGACACTGCCGCGTATCCAAATGTGCGGGCTGTCTTTACGCTTCATCAATTTGAGAGCCACCACGGACCTCCTCAAAAAGTAGACATATCTGCCGCCGGCACGGATGCCGACCGCATTTGCGATGTCTCCTCTTGTGGTGGTACGCCGCGATGGCGGTGCGCTTGGTGGGCGCTATTGGAAGCTATTGATCTAGAAGGGAGCGGTCAAGATCGGCGAGGCTTTCCGCGGTGCCAATCGTCGATGCGTGCGATCTCCTCTCGACCTAGATCGGTCACGGTCCATGTTCGGTCGCCTTGGCCGTCACGCTTCCCCTCGCCAAGGGCGCCAGCATTGGCCAGTTGTTCCAAGGTGAAGTCACGAGCGCCAGGGATCTCCGCGCTAGTGCGAACGTCAGGATGCTCGACCATGTAGCGCAAGGCCGACAGACAGCGAGTACTTAAGCCAAGTTGCGGCTTGCGCTCCTCGCGTCTCTGCCGTTTTGAGTGCCAATCCCAGTTCTCCTCACCGTCTGGCGCTGTTGCCGAGAAGCCGACAGTTATCCCAAAATATCCATCATAGAATTTCCTGACCAGTGGCACTGGGCGACCGTCATGCAGTGGGTCAATCCGCGGAAAGCCTTTCCGCTCAAGTTGCGGTATGACCGCTTTTATCCACATAGCGGCTCGTTCTTTGCCCACGATCGCCACGGCCAGTTGCCGGTCAGTGGCGAAGAGGGGAAGTTGGGAAAGCGGATCGGTGGTCATGGGCTGCTACTGCAAGCTATCGCGAACTGGCGGCGTCAATGCACAGCGGGGTCTGCTTCGAGGAACGATCTGATTCCGTCTCGCGCGACAGTCGCCAGAAATTCGCTGAAAGCTTCCTCGTCGGTAGGAAACGTCTCTTCCCATGTCGTGACGTCGTCATCTTCGGAAATGACCTCGAGAGACCAGCCGATGTCGGCTCCAGCCGGGCGAAAGATGTCGACGAGAACTGTGATCCCGTCATCGGTGAACTCGCCCGCTAGTTCGGAGTGTTCAAGTTTGGGCTTCTTGGCCATCGGTCAGCTCCTTTACGATTGGCGGTCGCGAAGACGAACGCCTGGGCCGTTGCCGTTCTGATCGATGAACATGATGCCAGCCTCAACCAACGCAGCTTTCAGCTTGGCGCTGGTTGCCTGATTCAATCCGCCGCGCTCATTTTCAAACCGTGTGATTGTTGCTGTCGTGACGCCTGCGAGCGCAGCCAGCTCACGAACGCCTATTTTTAGCGCTGCTCGCGCCATCCTCAGTTGAACGGAATCCATACTTGTTACCCTGTGACAAATCATTGGTACGGGGTGTTGACTTTCAATTTGTCACCCTGTATCAAATACCTATCACAGCGTAACAAGTCAACGAGGAGACAAAGATGCGCACCCACGACCAGGCCGACGAATTCAAGCCGGACAGAACCCTGCTCCCGAGGGCACTCGTCAGAAGAAGATCGGCCTTCGCATTTAAGAAGGGCCAGACAGTTTCCAGCGGCGATCTCATCGCCGTTGTCACCAACAGAAGAAGAAGCGCAGCAGGGAAGGAGATCTACGACGTGGCCGTATTGGGCGCCGACTATGGCCGACCACAACGCACGTTCCTGGGACAGTACCTGCTGCGGGTTCACTGAAGTCCGCGATTTTCGGCCGTACCTCCGGCCTGGCTGCCGCGCTCCGGCGATCACCACCTGCGCCTACACAAGCAGCGCGCCGGCCGGTTGCCAAGGATGATAGAAGGTGGAGCTCATGACCTGTTCGGAGGAAATGAGGGCGTTTATTAGCAGCGCCGCTTATCGTACTCTCAGCACCATGCAACTGAGGCGATAAATATGGGTTGGGAAGATTGGGTGCCCGCTGTCATTAGCAGCGGGCTTGTTGCCGTTTTAGGAAGTCACTTTCTAAAGGTGGCAATAGAGAAATCCGTCGCACATGGCTTCGATCGCGAAATCGAGAAACTCAAATCAGATCTGAAGCGAAAGGAGACCGATATCAACGACTTGAAGGCGAGCGCGCTGTCTGGTCTCTCGGCGAGGCACGTTGAGCTGGATAAGCACCGGATACGGGCGGCATCAAATTTATGGGCGTGGACTATCAAAGAGAAGCGATTTCATCTCGCCGCGGGAATGGTGTCGCGTCTAAATCGGTCGGCGATACTTGAGGGAACCAAAGAAGATCAAGTCGCTAGGGACAAAATGATGCAGCTCGGAGAGGTGCTATGGAAGACCAGCGGCCTCGATAGTATGCCCCAAGCGGGCGAATCCTCCCCAGAGCTGGATCGAATATTCCTTCCCCCTCAGGCGTGGGCATGTTTCGACGCACTTCGACATATCGGCATCGATGCGATTGCCTTCTTAGGCACGATGAAGTCAGGAGCCCCGTTGTCGCTCTTGAAAGATAGTAGCGAGATAAACGAGAAGGTGAAAATCGCTCTACCGCATCAGGCTCAGTTTTTGGATAAGTATCCGGAAACTGGAGCGTTCTATTGTATTGGAGAACTAGAGGGTAGAATTTTCACGGAGATTACTCGGTTCCTAAACGCCAATGACACCCATCTCCGTGCTGTAGATGATGCTTCAAGAATCCTTGCGCATGCCAGGCAATACGAGCCGGGGAAGTTACCGGAAGGCATCCCGGACAAGTTAAGAGTTGATCCGCCTCCGCTGGATGAGCTGCCATCCTGATTCAGCGAAGCTGCTTAAATGACGCCGCAATAATGCGAGTGCTGTTTTTTCGGAGGATAATGCGATGACGGACGGCGTACAGCTACCGTAACTCGACAAGTCTCTTGGTGATGGTGAACTTCAGCCCCGCGTCGGGATCAAAACTGACGTTTTCGACGCCATAGATAGCGATGTAATTCAGCCGCGTGAACCCCGTTAGCTCACCCTCGTCATCGAGGTGCTCATCGTCATTCGTTAGAATTACCTGCTTTTCATCTTTTATTGCCTGAACGTATTTCAGGATTTTGGACGCGCTAGGCCCATTCTCTGTTGGCTTGAACGGGTCGTGATAATGCGGCCAGTTTTTCTTCGCCCAACGCCTGTGGGCGCACGGCAATTCTATCCCGTCGACAGTCGCGAACCACGACCCGCGTTGGCCTACAGCCTTCTTTTTCGCCACAGATTTTGCTCCCCACGCAGATGCCCTCATATGGGGTACCCATTATCTGATGTGGACGTCAATAATCAGGGCGACTAGTCGCGACGATGCCTCGTGGCGACTCGGTGGCGACTCGCCAAATCACTGGCAACACACCATTTCTTGCTAAGTATTTGAATTTTAGTGGTGAGCGCGCAGGGATTCGAACCCTGGACCTACTGATTAAAAGTCAGTTGCTCTACCGGCTGAGCTACGCGCTCCCTGGCCGCGGCGGTTGAGCCCGGCGGAAGTGGGCGGACATATGCACTTGAGCTTCCCGCCGGTCAACCCAAAAATGACGGCTTTCGTGAAGAAATGGTGCATGGCGCAAAGATCGCCAAAAGGTGATTGGTATCGTGGCGGTCATGCGGCTAAGGAATGGCCCAAATACCGCATGCCGGAGTTCTTGCCGTTGTCGATTGCCGATATTTCGATCTGGACCGCCATTCTCGCTGGCGCTCTGTCCTTCCTTTCGCCCTGTGTTCTGCCGCTTGTGCCGCCCTATCTCTGCTATATGGCGGGCGTCTCGGTCGATCAGTTTCGAAGCGGCGAGGCAGTCTCGGCCCGCAGCACAAGGCGCGCCGTTCTGCCGGCGGCCCTCCTCTTCACGCTCGGCTTTGCAACCGTGTTCGTATCGCTCGGCGCCGGCGCGTCCTCGATCGGCCTGCTCTTGCGCCAGCACATGGATCTCCTGTCGCGCATCGGCGGCGTGGTGATCATCATCATGGGCCTGCATTTCCTCGGCGTGTTCAAGATCGGCCTGTTGGCCCGCGAGGCGCGGTTCCAGGGCGGCGGCAAGCCGGCGACGCTGTCGGGCGCCTATATCATGGGGCTTGCCTTCGCCTTCGGCTGGACGCCTTGCATCGGCCCGGTGCTCGGCACGATCCTCGGCGTTGCCGCTGCGCGTGACACGGTCACGGACGGCGCCATGTTGCTCGCCGTCTATTCGCTCGGGCTTGCGATCCCGTTCTGGATTGCGGCCGGTTTCTCCGGTGCCTTCATGCGCTTTCTTCTGCGCTTCCGCCGCCATCTCGGCCTCGTCGAGAAGCTGATGGGCGCGCTTCTGGTGCTGGCGGGCCTGGCATTTCTGTTCGGCTTCATCAGCTCCGTCGCCATCTGGTTCCAACAGACCTTCCCGATTCTGATGAAGATCGGCTAACGCCCCGTCGAGCGAGCCGATCGGTGCGATCGGATGCGCCGGATTGCGCTGCAGCCTGTTGGAATCGATCTGGTTGATGCTATTGGGTTGGAAAGGCCCGATACCGCAACCGCGTGAAGGTTGCCCTTGAGCGGCGATTGCCGCATCGACCGGGCTTTGGGGCGGGCACGACGCCGTGCAACCTATCGCATACGCATGGTCGGGGAGTGGCATGACGGAAATTGCTGGTCTGGTACTGCCGTTCTTCGGACTGATTTTTCTCGGCTATCTCACTGCCCGCTTTGTCGAGCATCCGGGCGAGGCGATGGGGTGGTTGAACACCTTCATCATCTATCTCGCCTTGCCGGCGCTGTTCTTCAAGCTGGTGTCGCGGACACCGATCGAGCAGCTGACGCGGGCCGATTTCATCCTGACGAGCGTCGGCGCGACCTATGTCGTCTTTTCGCTGATCTTCATCGTCGGCTTGTACGTTCGGCGCAACACCGTCGGCGAAGCGACCATCCAGGGGTTTGCCGCGGCCTATGGCAACATCGGCTACATGGGCCCGGGCCTCGCCTTGCTGGCGCTGGGTGATGCAGCGGCGGTGCCGGTCGCGCTGATCTTCTGCTTCGAGAATGCGGCGCATTTCACCGTTGCGCCGGCGATGATGGCGCTTTCGGGCGGGCGAAAGGAAAAGCCTGTGGCAATGGCTTTCGGCATCGCCCACAAGATCATCCTGCATCCGTTCATCTTGTCGACCCTTGCCGGGGTGGTCGCAGCGTTTTTCGCGGTCCAGCCGCCGTTGCCTGTCCAGCGGCTGATCGACTATCTGGCGCAGGCGGCCGCTCCTTGTGCGCTGTTTGCCATGGGTGTGACGCTGGCGCTGCGGCCGATCAAGCGCATCCCGGTTGAAATCGGCTACATCGTGCCGGCTAAGCTCATCCTGCACCCGGTGCTGGTGTTCACGGCACTCAGCCTGACGGGCAACTATGATCCGGTGTGGGTGCAGACAGCTGTGTTGTTGGCCGCACTGCCTACCGCGACCAACGTCTTTGTCATCGGCCACCAGTATGGCGTCTGGCAGGAGCGCGCCTCGGCGACGATCCTGATCACCACACTGCTTTCGGTCGCAACCGTGACCGGCCTGCTTTATCTGATCCGGTCAGGCGCTCTTCCGGCCGATCTTTTCCCGTAAGCTGTCCTTCAGCGCGTGAAACGCACTGCCAGGGTGCACGCCTTCACGCATCAAAAGGCTGCGCAGCGGTCCCGCAGCAGACAGGATGTGCAGGCCGACGGCGCGCAGCGCCTGTACCGGCAGGAAGGCCGACAGCAGCGACCGATTCAGGAGATCGACGCTCGCCGTGCGGCTAAGAATGTCCGGGCGGCGGCGGCTGTCAAACCGGTCGCCGATGTCGCCTGTGAGGCTGTCATCCGTCTTGGCACCGATCAGGTCGACGAGCGTCATCGCATCGCGAAGGCTCAAGTTGAGGCCTTGGGCGCCGATCGGCGGGAAGGCGTGCGCCGCTTCGCCGACGAGCGCGACCCGGCCCTTGCCAAAGCGATGAGCGCTCATGCCGGACAACGGGAAGGACTGCGGGGCAGCCTCGACGGCGACTTTGCCGAGGATCGACTGCATCCGATCTTCGACGGCACGAGACAGTGTGGCGAGGTCCAGCGCCAGCGTTGCCGTGGCATCTCCGGGCTTGCGCACCCAGACGAGGCTCGAGCGATTGCCGGGCAGGGGCACCTGGGTGAAGGGCCCGCTCTCCGTATGAAACTCCGTCGAGGTGTCCTGATGGGGGAGCTCGTGCGAGAAATTGAGGACGACTGCCGTCTGCGGGTAGGACCAGGTGCTGACGGAGATCTTGGCCGCTTCGCGCACAGGCGAACGGCGACCATCGGCACCGACGACCAGATCAGCCGTGATATCGCGTCCGTCATCGAGCGTGATTCGCACCCTGTCGTCGGAAAGGTCGAAATCGTTGGCCGACATCGTTATCCGGTCGAGCGTTTCCGTCTCGGAGACCCGTTGGCGCAGGATATCGAGGAAGGGGCCATTCGGAATGTTGTAGCCGAAAGCTGCCAGGCCGACTTCCGAGGCGCGAAAGTTCACGGTCGGCGCCCGCAGCAGGCGGTTGGTGCCGTCAAGAATACGCATCGTCGACAGCGGCGCCGTCACCGGCTGAACCTTGTCCCAGAGGGTCAGTTTCTTCAAATATTCGATCGATTGGTCCATCAGTGCGGTCGTCCGGCCGTCGGACGATGCCGGTTCCGGCCCGATCAGCGCAACACGGTATCCAGCGTCGGCAAGCGCAATCGCTGCCAGGGAACCCGCGAGGCCGGCGCCGACGACGGCGATGTCGTAATGATCCATGATGGAAAGAACCCTTTTGCTCGCGCCATCAAGCGCCTGCTGCTTTCATCTCGATCTTACTTCTAGTCCTCGGCAAGTGCGAAATAAATGGGTTGAATCAGCGCAGAAGCAATTTGGAAGTGTCCACAGAACAATCTCCACCGGACAAAGTCATTGCTTGAATTTTGCTGGCGATACGTTGCAAAGGGTGCATATTACGCGCAATGCGCCGCCAAAGCGGTTGGGGTGGGGTGACGGCCCCGCCTGGCGAAGTGCACAAGGGGATAGGCGGCGTCCGCAGATGAAGTTTTTCAACTATAAAAGAGTCCCCTACGCCGAGATCCGCGCCTTCTCCGTGCACATACTGACCGCTTCCGGGTCGTTCCTCGCTTTTCTCGGCGTCGTTGCTGCGGCCGAACACCGCTTCGTCGATATGTTCTGGTGGCTGGGCTTGGCCTTGCTGGTGGACGGTATCGACGGTCCGATCGCCCGCAAGGTGCGAGTCAAAGAAGTGCTTCCCAATTGGTCTGGCGACACACTCGACAACGTCATCGACTATGTGACGTACGTGCTCTTGCCGGCTTTTGCGCTCTACCAGAGCGGCATGATCGGCGAGCCTTGGTCCTTCGTGGCCGCGGGTGCGATCGTCGTCTCGAGCGCGATTTATTACGCCGACATGGGCATGAAGACGGACGAGTATTTCTTTTCGGGCTTTCCCGTTGTCTGGAACATGGTGGTCTTTACGCTCTTCGTCATCCAGGCCAGCGAACTGACCGCCTCGATCGTCGTTTTCGTGTCGGTGGTGCTGACCTTCCTGCCGATCAACTTCCTGCATCCGGTGCGCGTTCAGCGGCTGCGGCTGCTCAATCTCGGCGTCTTTTTCCTCTGGTCGGCACTCAGCATGTACGCGTTGCTTCTGCATTTCGTGACGCCAGCCTGGGTGGTGACCGGTGTTCTCGCAACAGGCATCTATCTCTACGTGATCGGTTTCGTCCTGCAGCTTTTCCCCAAGCTCGGCCGGACCTAGGAGCTCTTCCATGGCACAGGCAATTGTCGTACGCGAACTCGGTGGACCTGAAGTCCTGAAACTGGAGGGGGTTACGCTCTCGCCGCCGGGGCCGGGCGAAGTGCAGATCCGCCAGGTGGCTGTCGGGTTGAATTTCATCGACGTCTATTTCCGCACCGGCCTCTACAAGTCCGCCTCGGGCTTGCCCTTCGTTCCGGGCAAGGAAGGTGCCGGGATCGTCACGGCCGTTGGCGACGGCGTCAACCTCTTTGGCGTCGGCGATCGGGTGGCCTACGCTTCTTCGGATGGCGCCTATTCCAGCGAGCGAAACGTCGAGGCCTCGCAATTGGTCAAGGTGCCTGACGGCATCTCGCTCGAGACGGCAGCTGCGATGATGTTGAAGGGCATGACCGCGCAATACCTGCTCAACCAGACCTTCCAGGTGGGCCCGGAAACGACGCTTCTCTTCCATGCGGCCGCCGGCGGTGTCGGCTTGATCGCCGGCCAATGGGCAAAGGCTCTCGGCGCAACGGTCATCGGCACGGCCGGATCGCAGGACAAGATCGATCTGGCGCTTGCCCATGGCTACGACCACGTT
Organism: Ensifer sp. M14; assembly: GCF_003355565.1. NCBI lineage: Bacteria > Pseudomonadati > Pseudomonadota > Alphaproteobacteria > Hyphomicrobiales > Rhizobiaceae > Ensifer > Ensifer sp. M14. The sequence continues at coordinate 3,021,249 of NZ_QJNR01000004.1, read as the reverse complement.
ATCAACTACCGCACGGACGATTTCGTCGCCCGGGTCAAGGAACTGACGGACGGCAAGGGTGTCGACGTCGTCTATGATTCGGTCGGCAAGGACACCTATCCGGCATCGCTCGATTGCCTGAAATCGCGCGGCCTCTGGGTGAGCTTCGGTAACTCGTCCGGGCCGGTCGATGCCTTCAGCATCGGCATTCTGGCGCAGAAGGGATCGCTGTTTGCGACGCGTCCGACACTCTTCGGTTATGTGCAGACGCGGCCTGCGCTTGAAGCGTGTGCAAATTCCCTCTTTGATATTGTGCAAAGCAACAAAGTGCGTATCAATATAAATCAGACTTATCCGCTTGCCGACGCCGGTCGCGCGCATACGGATCTTGAGACAAGAAAAACGAGTGGAACAACACTGCTGATTCCGTGATCGAAGCCTTAAGGCGGACGGGGATCGACAGAGGGGAAAAGAGGGCAGCGTGCCTGTTGAGGGAGCAACTGCGAACGGTCCATTGTTGACTGTGAGCAACTTGACGAAATTGTTTGGCTCGTTTGCGGCCTGCAATGACATCAACCTGCAGATAGACCAGGGCGAAATCCACGCCCTTCTCGGCGAAAACGGTGCCGGAAAATCGACGTTGGTGAAGATGCTGTTCGGCGTTCTTGCGCCGACGGCGGGAGAGATCTTGTGGCAGGGGCGCAGCGTGCGCATCGCCAGCCCTGCGGCAGCCCGCAAGCTCGGCATCGGCATGGTTTTTCAGCATTTTTCGCTGTTCGAGGCGTTAACGGTTGCGGAGAATATCGCGCTGTCGATGGATGGCAATATTTCGCTCGCCAAGGTCGCCGAAGAGGCCTCGCGCCTGTCGCACGCCTATGGCCTGCCGCTCGATCCTAAGGCGCACGTCGCCGACCTTTCCGTCGGTGAGCGTCAGCGCATCGAGATCGTTCGCGCGCTTCTGCAGAACCCGCGCCTGATCATCCTTGACGAGCCGACGTCGGTCTTGACGCCGCAGGAGGCGGATCGGCTGTTCGAGACGCTCAACAAGCTCAAGGCCGAAGGACGCTCGGTCCTCTATATCAGCCACCGGCTTGAAGAAGTGCAGCGCATCTGCGACCGCGCCACCGTGCTGCGCCACGGCAAGGTCACCGGCGCCTGCGACCCCAAGGTCGAGACGCCGGCATCGTTGGCGCGCATGATGGTGGGGAGCGACGTCGCGGCCGTTACTGCCGAGGGCACCAGCACCAAGGGAGACGTGCAGCTTGAGGCGCGGCATCTGTCCGTTTCCGCGCGCACGCCCTTCGCCGTCTCGCTGAAGAACGTCTGTCTCAAGGTGCGTGCCGGCGAAGTGCTGGCGATCGCCGGTGTGGCCGGCAACGGGCAAGGCGAGCTTTTCGACGCACTTTCCGGCGAATATCCGGTTGCCGACGATGCCGCGGTGCAGATCAGGCAAAAGCCGGTTGGCACCAGAAACATCAATGCACGACGGCTGATGGGCGCCGGCTTCGTTCCCGAAGAACGCCACGGCCACGCTGCGGTATCGGCTATGCCGCTTTCGGACAATCTCGTGCTGGCCAGAAGCCGGTCAGATGCCAAAGCCTTTCTCGGCGGCGGTTTCCTCAACGTCATCCGCCGGGACGCGGTCGCCACGGCGACCAAGCGCATCTCTGAGGCGATGGATGTGCGCAAGAGCGGAGAAGACCCGCCGGCAGGTTCGCTTTCGGGCGGCAACCTGCAGAAATTCATCGTCGGTCGCGAACTCGACCGTCAGCCGGCCGTGCTGATCGTCAACCAGCCGACCTGGGGCGTCGATGCAGGGGCTGCAAGCCGGATCCGGCAGGCGCTCGTCGACCTCGCCAAGGCCGGGTCCGCGGTGCTTGTGATCAGCCAGGACCTCGACGAGATCTTCGAGGTTGCGACCGAGATCGCGGTGATCAGCGAAGGGCGGCTCTCCGATCCCTATCCGGCGCGCGAGCTTTCGCGTGAGAAGATCGGGCTGCTGATGGGCGGCATGTACGGCAAGACGGAAGGCACGGGGGCTGTGCATGCGCATTGAACTGGAAAAGCGCGCCAGGATATCGACGCTGTTTTCGATCCTGTCGCCGTTTATCGCCTTCCTGCTGACGATCCTTTTCGGCGGTATCATGTTCGCGCTTCTCGGCAAGAACCCGGTGATGGCTCTCTACAGCTTCTTCGTCGAGCCCTTGAGCGAGGTCTGGTCGCTGCACGAACTGGCGATCAAGGCGGCCCCGCTGATCCTGATCGCCGTCGGCCTTTCCGTCTGTTTCCGGTCGAACAACTGGAACATCGGCGCCGAGGGGCAGTTCATCATGGGGGCGATTGCCGGCTCGATCCTGCCGGTGGTGTTTTATGATTGGCAGTCGCCTCTGGTGCTGCCGCTGATGATGCTGATGGGCATGCTGGGTGGCGCACTGTTTGCCGCCATCCCCGCCTTCCTCAAGGCGCACATGAACACCAACGAGATCCTGACGAGCCTGATGCTGGTCTACGTCGCCCAGCTGTTTCTCGACTGGCTCGTCCGCGGCCCATGGCGCAACCCGGGTGGCATGAATTTTCCGGAGACGCGCACCTTTGCGGCGGACGCGATCCTGCCGGAAATGATCGCATCGGGGCGCACGCACTGGGGCTTTGCCTTCGCCATCATCGCGGCGATCCTCGTCTGGTTCATGATGCGCTACACGCTGAAGGGGTTCGAGATCTCGGTTCTCGGCCAGTCCGAGCGGGCAGGGCGGTTCGCCGGCTTCTCATCCCGGCGAATGATCTGGTTCTCTATGCTGTTGTCAGGCGCGCTTGCCGGTCTTGCCGGTATTTCAGAAGTCAGCGGCGCGATCCAGCAGCTGCGCCCGGTGATCTCGCCCGGCTATGGCTTCACCGCGATCATCGTGGCGTTTCTTGGCCGGCTCAATCCGCTCGGCATCATTGCGGCCGGTCTCGTTCTGGCGCTGACCTATCTCGGCGGTGAGGCAGCGCAGCTGTCGCTCGGCGTTTCGGACAAGGTCACCCGTGTCTTCCAGGGCCTGCTCCTGTTCTTCGTGCTCTCCTGCGACACGCTCATCCACTATCGCATCCGGCTGGTTTGGTACCGGTTCACTGCATCAGATCTGGACGGGAGCCGCTGATGGGCATCGTCGAAGCCATATTGCTGAGCGTCATCACTGCCGCGACGCCGCTCGTTCTCGCCGCCCTCGGCGAACTGGTGACGGAACGCTCCGGCGTGCTTAACCTCGGTGTCGAGGGCATGATGGTCATGGGGGCCGTCTGCGCCTTTGCTGCCACGCAGATCACCGGCTCGCCCTATCTCGGGATATTGGCCGGGATCGCCTGCGGCGCCGTCTTCTCCCAGCTCTTTGCATTCTTGACGCTGACGCTTGTGGCCAACCAGGTGGCGACAGGCCTGGCGCTGACGCTGCTTGGCCTTGGCGCTTCAGGCATGCTCGGTGAAAGCTTTCTCGGCATTCAGGGTATCAAGCTGCAGCCGATCGCCATCCCGGTGCTGGCGGATATCCCTGTGATCGGGCCGCTGCTGTTCCGTCAGGACATTATCTTTTACCTGTCGATTGCCCTGGTCGCGGGCGTGCACTGGTTCCTGTTCAAAAGCCGCGCGGGATTGAAACTGCGCGCTGTCGGCGACAGCCATGCGTCTGCCCATGCCCTCGGTGTCAACGTCATCCGGACGCGCTATCTCGCCGTGATGTTCGGTGGCGCCTGCGCGGGTTTGGCAGGCGCGCAATTGTCGCTGGTCTACACCCCGCAATGGGTTGAGAACATGTCGGCCGGACGCGGCTGGATCGCGCTTGCGCTGGTGGTGTTTTCGTCCTGGCGTCCGTGGCGGCTTATCGCCGGAGGCTACCTGTTCGGTGCAGTCTCCATCAGCCAGCTTCACGCGCAGGCCTTCGGTATCGGTATTCCCTCGCAGCTCCTATCGTCGCTTCCCTATCTCGCGACGATCCTCGTCCTCATCCTCATTTCTCATAACCGGCGCACGACCCTGATCAACACGCCGGCATCGCTCGGTAAGCCGTTTGTGCCAGATCGGTGACAATAACAATCCAGACGGACGTTTCTCAAACCGACAGAGGTCAAGAAAATGAAAAAACTACTGCTCGCTCTCGCAAGTACCGCTGCCGTCATCGGCTTTGCCAGTGCCGCTGCCGCCCAGGAAAAGGCGAAGGTCTGCTTCGTCTATGTCGGCTCCAAGACCGACGGCGGCTGGACGCAGGCCCACGATATCGGCCGTTTGGAGCTGGAAAAGGCGCTCGGTGACAAGATCGAGACGCAGTTCCTCGAAAGCGTGCCGGAAGGCCCGGATGCCGAGCGCGCAATCGAGCGCCTGGCTCGCTCCGGCTGCGGCCTGATCTACACGACATCCTTCGGCTTCATGGACGCGACGATCAAGATCGCCCAGAAATTCCCGGACGTGAAGTTCGAACACGCCACCGGCTACAAGGCCGCGCCGAACGTCGCGACCTACAACAGCCGCTTCTATGAAGGCCGCTACATCCAGGGCGTGATCGCCGCCAAGATGTCCGAAAAGGGCGTTGCCGGTTACATCGCTTCCTTCCCGATCCCGGAAGTGGTGATGGGCATCAATGCCTTCGTCATCGGCGCGCGCTCGGTCAACCCTGACTTCAAGATCAAGGTCGTATGGGCCAACACATGGTTTGACCCGGGCAAGGAAGCCGATGCCGCCAAGGCGCTCGTCGATCAGGGCGTCGATATCCTGACCCAGCACACCGACACGACTGCGCCGATGCAGGTTGCTGCAGAGCGCGGTATCAAGGCCTTCGGCCAGGCCTCGGACATGATTGCCGCCGGTCCGAAGACCCAGCTGACCGCGATCGTCGATACCTGGGGCGCCTACTACATCAAGCGCACGCAGGCCTTCCTCGACGGCAAGTGGGAAACCACGTCGAGCTGGGACGGACTGAAGGACGGCATCCTCACGATGGCGCCCTACACCAACATGCCTGACGACGTGAAGAAGCTGGCCGAGGACACCGAGGCCAAGATCAAGTCCGGCGAGCTGAAGCCGTTTACTGGTCCGTTGAAGAAGCAGGACGGTAGCGAGTGGCTGGCCGCAGGCGCGTCGTCGGATGACGGCACGCTGCTCGGCATGAACTTCTACGTCGAAGGCGTCGACGACCAGCTGCCGAAGTAAGCCTAATCGGAAGATCGAGACTAGGTGCAGACCCCGCCGTTACGGCGGGGTTTGTCGTTCTCGCCGGTTGGTCATGACCGTGCGGCGATCCGTCTGCAACTGTGAACTGGTGTTGTTCTCCTCGCAACGACTGATGCAATCCATGGTCGTGCAGGCCGATCTCAACACTAGTGCAGCCTGCCTGCATTTCGTGTAATGCTCTGAGGAATCGGTTGGCCGCTTTTGACGTTAGCCCGTCCAGTTCGTAGGGATCGGGCGATCGGTGGCGAACCGCATGTTGAGGCGCCGCATCCGGCGCTGTCAGGCAAGGGAGTGCCTGGAGGAGGTGGGTTGAACAGGAGTTTGCTGGAGACGGTCCTTTCCGGGACGCGGAAGCGCACCAGTCATGCGCATGTGGTCGACCAGCTTGGCAAGGCGATCGTTTCAGGCGAGTTTCCGATCGGATCGATCCTGCCCGGAGATCCGGAGCTTGCTGCGCGCTTCAAGGTGTCGCGCACGGTTCTTCGCGAAGCGATGAAGACGCTTGCCGCCAAGGGCCTCGTCGTTCCACGTGCCCGTATCGGCACGCGCGTCACGCCGAGAAACGACTGGAACCTCTTCGACAACGATATCCTGACCTGGCATTTCGAATGCGGCGTGGATGAGGAGTTCCTCTACCACCTCAGCGAAGTGCGTCTTGCCTTCGAGCCGCATGCCGCGGCTCTTGCTGCAAGGAATGCTTCTGATGCAGAGATCAGCCGGATGATGCGGTTGGCAGTCGCCATGGGCGAAGCCGGCCACACGGCCGAGAGCCTCGCCTATGCCGACCTGAAATTCCATCTCTCGATTGCCGAGGCCTCGGGAAATCCGTTCATGCGTACTGTCGGCGGGCTGATCGAGGCGGCCCTCGTCGGTATCTTCAAGCTGAGTTCCCCTGTTGCGGAAAAAGGCGGCGTCGACGAAGTCGCCCGCAATCACATCCTTATCGTCGAGCAAATCGGCCGCCGCGACGAAGCCGGCGCGCGCGCCGCAATGGAAAACGTCATCAAGATCGGGCGCGAGCGGGTGCGCGGAGCGCTTCGCTCAAGCGAACATTGAGCCGACGTCGCAAACGTTTTCCATTTCGGGCAGGTATTTCCTCGCGAAATACGGGTGAAGCGCATTTGGTGACACGGATTTCGAGACTTGCGCTTGCTCGGATCGCCCGCTGGCCTTATTTGGTGAACGGTCGCTCTCGATTGGGCGACTTTTCGTCAACGGTGACTTGGAGACCATGTCCGAATTTTTTGTCATTTTCGTCCTGCTTTTGATCAACGCATTTTTTGCTCTCTCGGAAATGGCAATCGTCTCGGCAAGCAAGCCATTGCTTCGCCAGATGGCAAAACAGGGAAATCTCCGCGCCGATGCGGCATTGAAGCTGGCGGAAGATCCCGGCAAGTTTCTTTCCACCGTCCAGGTGGGCATCACATTGGTCGGCACGCTGGCCGGCGCTTACGGTGGCGCGACGATCGCGGCCAAGTTTGCGCCGTTCTTCGACAGCATCGCCTGGATCAACCCCTATGGCCATCCGGTGGCTGTGGCGATCGTGGTGACGCTCATCACCTTCCTCTCGGTCGTCATCGGTGAGTTGATCCCCAAGCAGCTGGCGTTGAAGAACTCGGAAGGCTTTGCGATGTTCGTGGCGCGGCCGATGACGCTGCTGTCGCGCATCGTGGCGCCGATCGTCTACCTGTTCGAAACGTCGGCAGCCCTGATGATGCGTCTGCTCGGCATACGTCCCGATGATGCGGACCATGTGACCGAAGAAGAAGTCCACGCGATCATGGCGGAAGGTGTGGAGAGCGGCGCGATCGAAAAGTCGGAGCACGAGATGCTTCGCCGCATCATCCGCCTCGGCGACCGCAACGTGAAGTCGATCATGACGCACCGCACCGAAATGAGCTTTATCGACATCAATGACAGCCTCGATGTCATCGGCGAGAAAATCCGGCAATACGGTCATTCCCGTTACCCTGTCGTCGACGGACCGAGTGGCGATGTCATTGGTGCGGTCCTGGCGAAGGAAATCCTCAACGCACCGACGTCGGTCCCGCTCGACGTGCGCAAATATGTGCGTGAGATCCATACCCTGCCGGAAACCGCATCCTGCCTGAAGGCGCTCGATGCCTTCAAGTCGTCGAGCATCAACATGGCGATGATCGTCGACGAATACGGCAGCACGGAAGGCATCATCACCATCGCCGATATTCTCGAGGCGATCGTCGGTGTGCTGCCGTCGAACTATGACGACCTCGAGCACGCTTTGATCCGTCAGCGCGAGGATGGAACATACCTGGTCGACGGCCGTACGCCGATCGATGAAATCCATCTGACCATCGGCATCGAAGGCATCGATGCCGACGGAAACTTCGAAACGATCGCGGGTTTTCTGGTTCAGCAGCTGCGCAAGACGCCGGAAGAGGGCGATATTGCCATTGCCCATGGATATCGTTTCGAAGTGATCGATATGGATTCCCGCCGTATCGACAAGATCCTCGTCAGCCGCTGCGAGAACACCGCTGCCTGATGTCCTGATGAGGACGCGGCGTCCGCTTGGGCGTCGCTGATCGACAATTGGCCAACGGTGCTTTGGCTGACGCAGTCATCGTTCGGGAAAAAGCGGATAGCATAGAAAAGCAAAAGGTCGGGCAATACCCGACCTTTCCCTCAAATCATCACAGCGCCTGCTAGTACATCCGTAGTCATTCGCCTTGAACGATGATTGAATGATTGTGTTATTAAAGGGTTACTATGTCGGGCATATGACAATGCAGCAGCAAATATTCTTTGTGTCTGCTGCGCTGCTATGAATGCCATGCCCACGCGTTGAGTGCCCGCGACGTGTCGCCCGACCGCCTGTCCGGGCCTATCTGAGTTTGATGACCTGGCACTGCGAGCCCGCGGGTGCCTCTTCGGCGTTCGGCGCGCGAACGATCAGGCAATCGGACTGGGCAAACACCTTCATCATCGACGAATCCTGCCGCGGGAAGGGATGCGCCACAAATGAACCGTGCGCATCTTTCGAAAGCCGCGCACGCACATAGTCCTGGCGTTTGTCGTTGGCAGGCAAAGGAGAGGCGAGGCTGGCCGTCGTCAGGCGATCGCGCCCCGGCAACCGTGCCAGTTTGCGGGCCAGAGGCTCGAGAAACAAGAGCGCACAAACGAGGCTGGAGACAGGATTGCCGGGCAGGCCCAGCACCGTCATGCCGCCGAGCTGCCCGACCATCAGAGGCTTTCCGGGCCGCATCGCAATGCGCCAGAAGTCGAGCGTCATCCCGTTTGCAAGCAATGTCGACTGCACGAGGTCATGGTCGCCGACCGAAGCGCCGCCAAGCGTGACGAGCACGTCGGCTTCCGCCAGCCTTGCCTGCTCGACGGCCGCTGAAATCGCCCGGCTGTTGTCCGGGACGATGCCGAGGTCGAGGACATCGGCCCCATTGTCGCGTGCGATGGCAGCAACGCCGAAGGTGTTCGAGGCTATGATCTGATCGGCACCAGGGACGCTGCCGGGTGTTAGCAATTCATCACCGGTCGCAAGGATCGCAATCAAAGGCTTCTTGAAGACCGGCAAGGTCGCATGGTTCATGCCGGCGGCGACAGTCAACCGGCCGGCATCCAGCACGTCGCCCGCGCGCAAAACCGTCTCTCCGGCTGTAAAATCCTGGCCGGACAGCCTGATATGCCGCCCCTTGCCGGGTACAAACGAGGTTCGGATCCTGCCATCCGCAAGCGGCTCGGTATCTTCCTGGATGATGACGGTATCGGCGCCCGCGGGAAGCGGAGCTCCGGTAAAGATGCGAACGGCCTGCCCAGGCTTTACCTCGCCACCGAAGCCATGGCCGGCAGCGGATTGGCCGATGACGCTGAGTTCGGCGCCGACGGCGCTGACATCGTCGTGACGCACGGCATAGCCATCCATCGCTGAATTGTCGAAGGCGGGGTGGGTGACACGTGCAGCGACATCCTGCGCCAGCACACGACCTAGGCCGTCATGCAGGCTGATCTCTTCGATTGCCTGCCGCGGGCTGGCACTGCCGAGGACCCTGTCAAGCGCATCTTCGACCGAAAGCAGCGACATCGTCCGTCAGTCTCCCCGACGCTGGTAATCGCCCGACCGGCCGCCGGATTTGCTCACGAGCTGGATGCCGCCGATTTCCATCTCCCGGTCTGCGGCCTTCGCCATGTCGTAGATGGTCAGGCAGGCGATGCTGACTGCGGTCAGCGCCTCCATCTCGACGCCGGTCTTGCCGGTGAGCTTGGCGAGCGCTTCGACCCGCAAGCCTGGTAGGGCGGGATCCGGCACAATGTCCACCGACACCTTGCTCAGCATCAGCGGGTGGCAGAGCGGAATGAGACTAGACGTCTGCTTGGCGGCCATGATGCCGGCCAGCCGCGCCGTGCCGATAACATCGCCCTTTTTGGCATCACCCTCCAGGATCAGCGCAAGCGTCTCGGGACGCATGCGCACGTGGCCCTCGGCAGTGGCGGTACGGACTGTCTCGGCCTTGCCGCCGACGTCGACCATGTTCGCTTCGCCGCTGCTGTCGAGGTGCGTGAGCGTGGTCTTGCCCATCATTCCGCCGCCAGAACGCTTTCGGAGCCGGTCAGGAGCGCACGTGTTGCCGTCTCGACATCGCTCTTGCGCATCAGGCTTTCGCCAACCAGGAAGGTGGTGATGCCGCTCAATTCCAGACGCTTGCAATCGTCATGGGTGAAGATACCGCTTTCGCCGACGAGCAGCCGATCGGAAGGAACCATGGATGCCAGTTGCTCTGACACTGCGAGATCGACGTCGAATGTTCTCAGATTGCGATTGTTGATGCCGACCAGTGGCGAGGCAAGCTTGAGCGCCCGCTCCATCTCTTCGGCGTCGTGCACTTCGATGAGAACATCCATGCCGAGAGAAAAGGCAGAATCCTCCAGGCGCCGGGCGTCGTCGTCGCTGAGCGATGCCATGATGAGCAGAATGCAATCCGCACCCCAGGCGCGCGCTTCGAGCACCTGATAGGTGTCGAACATGAAGTCCTTGCGCAAGGCAGGAAGTGTACAGGCAGCGCGGGCAGCCTCAAGGAATGCCGGAGCCCCCTGAAAGCTCGGCCCGTCGGTCAGCACAGAAAGACAGGCTGCGCCGCCAGCCTCATAGGCTTTCGCCAGGGCCGGCGGATCGAAATCAGGACGGATCAGGCCCTTCGACGGGCTCGCCTTCTTGATTTCGGCGATCAGGCCAAAGCGGCCCTGTTGTTGACGCGCGGCCAATGCCGCATGGAAACCACGCGGAGCGGACTGATCGGCAATGCGGGCCTTCAGGTCTTCGATCGACGTTTGCGATTTGGCCGCGGCGATCTCGTCGCGCTTATAGGCTTCGATCTTGCGCAGGATATCGGTCATGGCGCGGTTCCTTGTCTTACGCAGCGTTCGAGACGCTGACCAGGCGCTGCAGCGCCGCTTTGGCGCCACCGCTGGAAAGCGATTGGCGGGCGAGCGTCATGCCTTCACCAAGATTTGCAGCCTTGCCGGCAATCATCAGCGATGCGGCCGCATTGGCAAGCGAAATGTCCCTGTAGGCGTTTTCAGCGCCATCGAGCACAGCCTGGAGCGCAACGGCATTGTGGGCGCCGTCGCCGCCCTTCAAGGCGTCGAGGGTGGCCGTCTGGAGGCCGAAGTCTTCAGGCGTCAGATTGAAGGTGCTGATCTTGCCGTTTTCAAGAGCCGCAACCTGCGTCGTGCCGGTAGTGGTGATCTCGTCGAGACCTTCGCCATGCACGACCCAGACATTTTCGGATCCGAGGTCGCGCAGCACCTCCGCCAGCGGTTGGACCCATTGCGGCGCGTAGACGCCGACCAGTTGCCGCTTGACGCCGGCGGGATTGGAGAGCGGGCCGAGCAGGTTGAAGATCGTGCGGGTTCCGAGCTCAACGCGCGTCGGGCCGACATGACGCATGGCGGAATGATGCTGCTGGGCAAACATGAAGCCGACGCCGGCTTCGTTGATGCAGCGCGAGATGGCCTCTGGGCCGATGTCGAGCTTGACCCCAAGGCATGACAGGGCGTCTGCCGTGCCGGACTTGGAGCTCAGCGCACGGTTGCCGTGCTTGGCGACCGGCACACCCGCGCCGGCAACGATGAGCGAGGCGAGGGTGGAGATATTATAGGTGCCTGCACCGTCGCCGCCGGTTCCGACGATATCGACGGCATTGGCCGGAGCATCGACCGGCAACATGCGGGCGCGCATGGCAGCAACCGCGCCGACGATTTCATCCACGGTTTCGCCGCGGACGCGCAGAGCCATAAGGAAGCCGCCAATCTGCGATGGAGTCGCCGCACCCGACATGATGATCTCGAAAGCCGCTCGTGCGTCTTCGCGGTTGAGTGCCTCGCCGGCGGCGACTTTGGCGACAAACGGTTTCAGATCACTCATCGGTAGTTTTCCTTGCCGCTTATCTCTGTGCCAAAGCCGTTTCGGCAAGTGTCTGATTGATCGAAACACCGTAGGCCGACTGCAGCGTCGAGACCATCTGGTCGAGAATGTCGTCGCCGCTGGCACGGGCCATGGCCTGGATCTGGCGGCTGTCGTCCTCCAGGGCGTCGGTCGGGCCGTTGTTCTCGATCGAGGTGACACGCAACAGGATTTGACCGTCGCCACCAATACCGGCGGCGTTGGCAACGTGACCATCCGGACCGCTGAAGGCGGCAGCAACGGCGGCCGGGCTCAGGGCCGCATCCGACGTCGACCGGGTCAATCCGGCCTTAGTTTCGACGGCAAGACCAAGTTCCGTCGCGATATCGGCGAGCGTCGCGCCCTTTTCGATGCGCTGCTTCAGCTCCGTGGCCTTGGTGGCGAGAGCCGTGCGCTGCTGTTCTGCGGTCCAGTCCGCTGCCACTTCGTCGCGTGCTTCGTCGAGCGTGCGATCACGTGCCGGAACCACTTCGTCGAGGTCGAACCAGACGTAGCCGTCACGGCCGATGTTCACCGGCAGCGTCTCGTCGCCCATCTGGGCCTTGAAGACTTCCTGCAGCAGTGCGTTCGGCTCGGGCAGGCCGGCGACATCATCGCCGTTCATGTCCTTGCCGGTCGCGTCGATGCCATCGATGGTCGCAACCTTCAACTTGAGGGTCTCAGCCAGATCCTTGAGCGAGGCGCCGGAAGCACGCTCGTCCTCGATCTTGTCGTGAAGGCCGATGATTTCGCCCTGTGCGTTTGCGAGGGCAATTTCCTTGCGCAGTTCTTCCTTCACTTCATCGAAGCTGCGAACCGTTTCCGGGCGGATGTTCGTCGCGCGCAGGATGACCGGTCCGAAGGCGCCGTCGATGACAGGCGAGGTGCCGCCATCGGTTGCGATCGCGAAAGCGGCTTCGCCGATCTTGGCGTCCGGAACGTTTGCCGGTGTGAACTCGCCGAGCAGAACGTCTGCCGGCGTCTTGCCTTCGGCCTTCACAAGGTCGTCGAAGGATGTGCCGGCTGTGAGCTTGGCTGCCGCAGCGTCCGCGGCCTCACGTGACGGGAAGGCAAGCTGTTCGATCGTGCGCGTCGCTTCGGTGCGGAAGTTGTCCTTGCGCTTGTCGTAGTCGGCGCGAACGTCCGCATCGACGACGGTCGTCACGTCGGCAAGATCTTCAGGCGCCAGCTTCAGGTAGGTGACCTTGCGGTACTCCGGCGCGCGGTAGTTAGCCTTGCGGCTGTCGTACCAGGGGGCAAGAACGTCATCGCCCGGCGCCTTGACCGGATCGATGTTGGCATTCGAAAGGAGGACGTAGTCGACCGAGCGCTTCTCGTGACGGTAGGACGCGATCGCGTCGCTCAGCACCTTCGGTGCGATGTAGCCGTCGGACAGGGCATCGACGATCTGCGAGCGCACGGCAACCTGGCTGCGGTTGTTGATGTAGTCCTGTTCGCGAAGGCCGGCGTTGCGCAGAACGCTCGAGAACGTCAGGCGATCGAACTGGCCGTTGACGCTGTGGAAGGCCGGATCTTCGGCGATGAGCTTGGCCAGCCGGTCTTCCGAAAGCCCAAGGTTCATGTCGCCGGCGAGCTGATCGAGGGCTGCACCCGCGACGAGCTGGGAATAGACCTGCTGCTCGATGCCGAACGCTTTTGCCTGCTGCGGCGTCAGGCGGGTGCCGAGCTGGCGCGAAACGAGCGCGAGCTGACGCTCGTAAGCGAGGCGGAAATCCGGGGCCTTCACTTTGACGTCACCGACGACGACCACGGCATCCGACTGGTTTGCGATCATCGATGTCGATGCGCCCCACACCATGAATGACAGCACGAGAATGACGAGCAGGCCTTTGACGACCCAGGTCTGGGCGGCTTTTCTCAGGAATTCGAGCATGGGGGCAGAAACCTCGTTTCAGTGCGGTGGCTGTTGGCCAAACGAGTTCGTTCCTTAAAACAAACGAAACAGGAAATGAAGGGCGCAATGGCGCAAATTGCGCGCCACCCGCAGATCACGGCAAATCAGGTGATTCGTACGGACGTCGGGCCATCGGCAGCCGGGAGGCTCCGGCGAACTCTTTGCGATGCCGATAGCTATCGATGCAACGGCGCTAATGACAAAATTGGCGTCGGATTTATTAGCCGGCAACAGAAATTTGGCCGTCATACTGGGGAATTCGCCGTCGCTGGATTGAGATCGAAAACACTTCGGAACTATGGTTGTGTGTATCGGGCGGGGCGATTCATGCGGCCTCCGTGGAAAGACATGCCATGCAATCGACAATCGTTATGGTCAATCTGTTTGGGGCGGTGGCGCTGCTGCTGTTCGGCCTTTCCCTGGTCAAGGAAGGGGTCACGCGCGCCTTCGGGGCGAAGCTGCGGGCCGGCCTTGCTCGGGGCACGAGCGGGCCGACGCGGTCGTTCCTGACGGGGCTGTTCGCCACCCTTGCCCTGCAGAGCTCGACCGCGACGGCCTTGATGACCGCTTCCTTCGTGGAAAAGGGGCTGATCCGTTCGCGCATGGCGCAGATCGTCTTGCTCGGCGCCAATGTCGGCACGGCAGTCACCGCCTGGATTGTTGCCACCGGCATCGAGTGGCTGTCGCCGATGATTATTCTGGTTGGTGTGGTACTGCATCGCGTCAGCCGGTCGAACGCGCGACAGGGCCTCGGTGCGGCTTTCGTTGGCATTGGCCTGATGTTGTTGTCGCTGCATCTGCTTGGCCTTGCGACCGAGCCGATGCGCGAATCGGCGGCGCTGGCCGCATTTCTCGGCATGCTCGACAGTGCGTGGCCAGTGGCCTTGATCATATCGGCTGGCCTTGCCTTCGCATCTTCCTCCAGCCTCGCGGTGGTGATGCTGGTGCTTTCGCTTTCCGCCGCCGGCGTTCTCTCCGTCGGGTTGACGGTTGCACTGGTGCTCGGTGCCAACCTCGGCGGCGCAATCCCGCCGGTCATGGCGACACTGTCTTCGGCGCCGCCGGCTCGACGCGTGACGCTTGGCAACCTGGTGGTTCGCGGCATCGGCTGCCTGATCGCGCTGCCTCTGACCGGTGTCAGCGTCGAGTTTCTGCAAAGCTTGCCTTTGCCGAAACAGAACCTGCCGGTGGACATCCATCTGGCGTTCAATCTTGCCGTCGCCGTCCTTGCATGGCCGTTCGCCGGCCTCTTGTCGCGGCTGATGACCCGCTTCATCCCCGACAGCGAGACCGACGAAACCGGTCCGCGCTATCTCGACGAGAACGTCCTTCACACGCCGGTGATGGCCCTTTCGGGCGCCACGCGCGAAGTGCTGCGTGTCGGCGACCTGATCGAGATGATGCTGATCCGCGCCCAGACGGCCTTCAACAACAACGAACTTTCCGAGATCCGCGATGTCGGCAAATTCGAGAAGCAAGTCGATCTGCTGCAGCAGGAGGTGAAGATCTTCCTGTCGCGCCTGGGTCGTGATGGCCTGAGCCCGGAAGATGGGCGACGCTCGATCGTCATCATCGACTATGCGATCAATCTTGAGCACATGGGCGACATCATCGAGAAAGGGCTGTGCGAACAGATCGGCAAGAAGGTCAACAACGGCCTGAAATTCTCCGAGGACGGCTATCAGGAACTCAAGAGCCTCTTCAATCTGACGATCGACAATCTGCGCGTCGCCCAGACGATTTTCGTCACCCGCAATGCCGATCTCGCCCGGCAATTGATCGAGGTGAAAGTCAATGTTCGGCACATGGAAAAGCGATCGGCCGAGCGCCATATCGAGCGGTTGCGCGACGGACGGCTCGAAAGCCTGCAGACCAGTTCGCTGCATCTCGACATGCTGCGCGACTTGAAGCGTATCAACGCTCATATCGCCTCGGTCGCCTATCCGATCCTTGAGGAAAACGGGCTTCTGACCGAGAGCCGGTTGCGGCCGCAGGCGTAACCGTTACGAACCGGCGGCCGTTTCGCCAGGTCGCAGGCCGTTGCGGACGAATGCGTCGTAGCATGGGGTCAGTTTGATGCGCGTGTGCCCGGTTTCGAGACTCGGCAAGTAAAGTGCCAAAAGCGTCCTGTTGACGTTCGTCGTCGGGCAGGTCGGCACGAGTGCGATATCGACGGCGGCGACCGCTGCGCGCACGTTTGCGTCCGGCGGCGGAATGGCGCGGAATGGATCTGCGCCGATGGCTACGCGCCTTGGCGCGTGGCGATCCATCAGCCAGGGAAACGGATTGGCGAAATCGATGTTGAAGATCGTGTCGAAGCGAACGCCATTGGCATCCTCATAGGCGCGCAATGCATCGATCGTATTGTCTACATTTGTCAACCAACCCGTTTGAAAGTCGAAGTCGCTATAGAACAGGAATGACGGTAGCTCGCCTTGATCTGCCAGAGCTTCGAAGGCGCCCGGTTCGGTGATGTAGGTGTTGCGCATTCGCTCGGCTCGCGCGGCGACGGTCGGGCGGACATTGACGGCCGCCATGGTTTTCAGGTTGCGGCTTTCGATCCTGATATTGTTGGCGGCGCCGATCCAGGCGCGTGCACTCTTCTGGATCACGACAGTCATCGGTGGCAATGCCGCAGCGATAGCGAGCAGCCAAACCGCGATTGTCAGCCGTTTGCCCTTACCCTTCGTGGCGTAGTCGAGAGCGATCCGCAGAAGCAATGGGTAGAGGAAGATGAAGGCCTGGCTGCCGGTGTTCTGGCTTTCGAACAGGATGCCTGCCACGACAAAGGTGCCAAGCCAGAAGAAATCCTGATCGAAAACCCTGCCGAGGGCCGCGATCGAAGGCCGTCGGCATGCATCCTCCAGCAACGAGACAAAGGCGGGCTGGTCGGCAAAGAAGAGAGTGAGGCAGAGGACGCCTGCCGGTAGCAGCAGACCGGCGTTCAGCGAGGCGGCCTGTAGAAGGCGCGTCAGCAGGATCCCGTCATTGACATCGAGCAGTGCGAGAATGTCGCCGACATAGGCCGACACTGCGCCGAGTGACAGTTCGATAACGGCAAGGACGCCAAAGAAGATCAGAGCCGCGGCCACCGCTGAGCGCAGGCTGAGCCGTCCGGCAGCAAACGCCGTCAGACAGAGGATGATGCCGGCGACGGCTCCGGTGACCTTTACGAAGAAAAGCGCGATCATCGCGCCGGCGGCAACTGCGATGAGGATGCGTGGACTGCGGACGTAGATGAGCGCTGCCGCCAGCACATAGAGCAACTGGCAGACCTGGCGATTGTATATGCCAAACCCATCCGAACCCGGATAGGGGTAGAAGTCGCCGGTGTTGAACGGGAGTATGGAAAAGAGAAGGAACGGCAGCAGAATGGCGTGGGCCAAAGTTCGCGAACGCTTCTGGAGGTCGAACGTGACCAGGCCGATCAACGGCCCGGTAACGACGAGAAGGCACCAGCTGGCCAGCAACAGGGGGTGGCCGCTCGGGAAGACAGACTGCAAGGCCGCAAAGAGATAGTATCCCAGTGCGCCAACCGGTGCGAAGAAGTCGACTGATGGGATCTGGCCGTCGCCAAGCCGGTTGGCGGCGTCGAGATAGAGATAGTGATCCCAGAACATTGGCCCTATCGGCTGCGGGATCGTGACGGTCAGAAGCAACGAGAGCAGGATGAGCGCCAGAGCGAGTGCCGCGAGTGGCGAGCAGACGGCAACCAGAATGGTATTGGCCGGCTTTGCCGCTGCGTCGAGATCGGTGCTGGCATGCATTGCGGCTTCTCTCCCCGGGGGAGCGATGCACGCGCATGGGTTGTCGAGGCAGGCTCCGCTTCTCCTTATGCCATCATCGGGTTTTAAGCGGGTTAACGTGACGTGATTGTGCGAGTTATGCTTCCCGCAATATGTTGCTGATACACGAGGGTCGAATCGGGCGACCCGTTTGGCCCTTCAAGAAAAAGACCAAGGAGATCATTGGATGGAACGGAGTTGCCTGGCGATTGTACTGGCTGCGGGTGAAAGCACGCGGATGAAGTCGTCGATGTCGAAGGTGCTGCATCCGGTGGCCGGTCGGCCGATGATCGCCCATGTGGTTGCAGCGCTTTCGAGTGCCGCGATCTCCGACGTGGCTCTCGTTGTCGGTCGTGACGCCGATGCCGTTTCGAGCGCGGCCGCGATCGGTGGCGTATCGATCGCCTCGTTCCTCCAGAAGGAGCGCCTCGGCACGGGACACGCGGTTCTGGCGGCGCGCGAAGCAATATCCAAGGGATTTGACGACATCCTGGTCATCTTCGGCGATACGCCACTGATCACGCCTGAGCCTCTGAAGGCAGCGCGAGATGGCCTGGCCGCCGGCAACGATGTCGTCGTCATCGGTTTTGAGGCTGCCGATCCTTCCGGTTATGGCCGGCTGATCGTGGAAGATGGCGCGCTGATCGCGATCCGCGAGCACAAGGATGCGACCGAGGAAGAACGCCGTATCACCTATTGCAATGGTGGCCTGATGGCGATCGATGGTCGCAAGGCGATCGATCTGCTCGACCGCATCGGCAATGATAACGTCAAGGGAGAATACTACCTGACCGACCTGGTCGAGATCGTGCGGGCGATCGGCGGTCGCGCCATCGCGGTCGAGGCGCCCGAGGAAGAGCTGACCGGCTGCAACACCCGCGCCGAGCTCGCCTATATCGAACGGCTCTGGCAACACCGCCGCCGTCACGAACTGATGCTGTCGGGCGTGTCGATGATTGCGCCAGAGACCGTTTTCCTCGCCTGGGACACAGAGCTGCAACAGGACGTGTTGATCGAGCCGAACGTCGTCTTCGGCCCGGGCGTCCGCGTCGAGAGTGGCGCCATCATCCATGCGTTCTCGCATCTGGAGGGAGCGACCGTGCGCTCTGGCGCGACGGTCGGCCCCTATGCGCGGCTGCGGCCCGGTGCCGATCTCGGCGAGAAATCCAAGGTCGGCAATTTCTGCGAGGTCAAGAAGGCGGAAATCGGGGCCGGCGCCAAGGTCAATCACCTGACCTATATCGGTGATGCCTTCGTGGGTGCCGGGTCCAACATCGGTGCGGGTACGATCACCTGCAACTATGATGGCGTGAACAAGCACGAGACCCGCATCGGCGAGAATGCCTTCGTCGGCTCGAATTCTTCGCTGGTGGCGCCGGTGACGATCGGCGACGGCGCGTTGGTCGCCTCCGGCAGCGTCATCACCGAGGATGTGCCGGCCGATGCCGTAGCCTTCGGCCGCGCGCGCCAGGAGATCAAGCCGGGCAGGGCGCGTGTCTTGCGTGAGCGCTACGAAGCAGTGAAGGCCGCGAAAAAGTCGGCCAAGGCTGCTGGATAGGTTGCGCGTTAAATACTGAAACCGAAAGTGAAATCGGGGCGGATTGCCTCGTCCGGCAAATGCGTTACCAAGGCAACGCGCCGGGCGGGACTTCCGCCCTGTCGATTGGGGCGTCGAGATGGCGCGGGACGAATTCGGAGACGACTATGTGCGGAATTGTTGGCATCGTTGGAAACCAGCCGGTCTCGGAGCGACTGGTCGATGCGTTGAAGCGGCTGGAGTACCGCGGCTACGATTCGGCCGGTGTTGCGACCATCCATGCCGGTGCGCTTGAGCGCCGCCGCGCCGAGGGCAAGCTGGTCAATCTGGAGACGCGCCTGCGCGACGAGCCGCTGGCCGGCACGATCGGCATCGCCCACACACGCTGGGCGACCCATGGTGCACCGACTGAGCGCAATGCCCATCCGCATTTTACCGACGGTGTTGCCGTCGTCCACAACGGCATCATCGAGAATTTTTCCGAGCTGAAGGACGAACTGATCGCCGACGGCGCCAAGTTCGAGACGCAGACCGACACCGAAGTCGTGGCGCACCTGCTGGCGAAATTCCGTCGCGATGGCCTTGGCCGGCGCGAGGCCATGCATGCGATGCTGAAGCGGGTGACGGGCGCCTACGCGCTAGCCGTCCTCTTCCAGGACGATCCCTCTACGATCATGGCGGCCCGCAACGGTCCGCCGCTGGCGATCGGCCACGGCAAGGGCGAGATGTTTCTGGGGTCAGACGCGATTGCGCTGTCGCCCTTTACCAACGAGATCACGTATCTGATCGACGGCGACTGGGCGGTGATCGGCGCCAATGGCGCCCATATCTTCGATCTCGCCGGCAATGCCGTCGATCGCCCCAGACAGATCTCGATGGCGGCCGCCTACATGATCGACAAGGGCAACCACCGGCACTTCATGGAAAAGGAGATCTATGAGCAGCCGGAGGTGATCTCCCACGCCCTCGGCCACTACATCGATTTTGCCGAAAACCGGGTGAAGGCACCCACGGGTGCGATCGACTTTGCCGGCGTACCCAGCCTAGCGATCTCTGCCTGCGGCACCGCCTATCTCGCCGGTCTTGTCGGCAAGTACTGGTTCGAGCGTTACGCCCGCCTGCCGGTTGAAATCGACGTGGCCTCCGAGTTCCGCTACCGCGAAATCCCGCTGTCGCCGCAGTCTGCGGCCCTGTTCATCTCGCAGTCGGGCGAAACCGCCGACACGTTGGCTTCGCTCAGATATTGCAAGGACCACGGCCTGAAGATCGGTGCGGTCGTCAATACCCGTGAATCGACCATCGCGCGTGAATCCGATGCCGTGTTCCCGATCCTTGCCGGGCCCGAGATCGGCGTCGCCTCGACCAAGGCGTTTACCTGCCAGCTGGCTGTGCTGGCGGCCTTGTCGATCGGCGCCGGCCGCGCCCGAGGCACGGTGTCTGCCGACGAGGAGCAGGCACTGGTTCGCCACCTCACGGAAATGCCGCGCATCATGGGGCAGGTGCTGAACGCCATCCAGCCGAAGATCGAGATGCTGTCGCGCGAGCTGTCGAAGTGCCGCGACGTGCTTTACCTCGGACGCGGCACCAGCTTCCCGCTAGCGATGGAAGGCGCGCTGAAGCTCAAGGAGATTTCCTATATCCACGCCGAAGGTTATGCCGCCGGCGAACTGAAGCACGGTCCGATCGCTCTGATCGACGAAAACATGCCGGTGATTGTCATCGCTCCGCATGACCGCTTCTACGAGAAGACCGTGTCGAACATGCAGGAAGTGGCAGCCCGCGGCGGTCGCATCATCCTGATCACCGACGAAAAGGGTGCCGCCGCCTCGAAACTCGAGACGATGGCGACGATCGTACTGCCGAACGTCGACGAGATCATCGCGCCGATGATCTTCTCGCTGCCGATCCAACTGCTTGCCTATCACACCGCCGTGTTCATGGGCACCGACGTCGACCAGCCCAGAAACCTCGCGAAATCGGTGACGGTGGAATGATCACCATACGGCCGGAAAGAGCGGGCGACGAGCAGGCGATCCATGACGTGACGGCAGCCGCCTTCGACGGGCACCCGCACAGCGACCAGAGCGAGCCTTTCATCATCGAACGCCTGCGGGTGCAGGGCGCGTTGACGCTATCGCTCGTCGCCGAAGACGAGGGCAATATCGTCGGCCATGTCGCCTTCTCGCCGGTGGCACTGACGCCGCCGGTGCCCGGCTGGTTCGGGCTCGGTCCTGTTGCCGTGTCACCGGACCACCAGGCGAAGGGTGTCGGCAGCCGGCTGATCCGCGAAGGACTTGCAATGCTTGTCGCCGACGGCGCCGCGGGCTGCGTGGTCATGGGTGATCCTGAATATTACCAAAAGTTCAGATTCCGAAACGAATCTTCGCTTGTATTCCCCGGTTGTGCGCCGCAATATTTCATGGCGCTGGCCTTCTCCGGCGCGGTGCCTGAAGGCACGGTTGCCTATCATCCGGCTTTCGGCGCGGAGTGAGGTTTAAACGGAAAAGGCATGAGCGAGAATTCGAAGAGCGGCTATATTGCGACCCGGTTGCGCAACTATTTCCTGACGGGGCTGATCATCTGCGCGCCGTTGGCGATCACCGTCTGGTTGGTCCGAACCTTCATCGAATGGGCCGATGGATGGGTGAAGCCCTACCTGCCGAATTTCTATAATCCGGACACCTATTCGCCGGTGGCGATTCCCGGCTTCGGACTTCTGGTCGCGCTCATCGTCATCACCCTGGTCGGCTTCCTCACCGCCAACCTGGTCGGGCGCTCGATCGTTGCCTTCGGCGAATCCCTCGTCAGCCGGACGCCGCTCGTCCGTACCATCTACAAGTCGCTGAAGCAGATTTTCCAGACGGTGCTGCAGGAGCAATCGTCCTCGTTCAAGAAGGCGGGCCTGATCGAATATCCGAGCCCCGGCCTGTGGTCGCTCGTCTTCATCGCCACGGATGTCAAAGGCGAGGTCGCCGCCAAATTTTCCGAACGCGGCATGGACATGGTGACGGTGTTTCTGCCGCCGACGCCAATCCCGACCGCCGGCTTCCTGTTGTTCGTGCCGCGCGACAAGATCATCCCGCTTGAAATGAGCGCGGAGGATGCAGCCAAGCTGTTGATTTCCGGCGGCCTCGTCGCACCGGACTACAAGCCTCTCGCCAACGCGCCGCCACGCAAGATTGCCCAGCAGAAGACGGCCTGATCTACTGGTTCTCGCGCATTTCCTGTAGGAAGCCGTCTCGCACCTTTTCTGGAAATGGGTCAGCCGGCGCGCAGGAAGCGGATCGCTTCGTCACGGCGATGCAGATAGAGCAGGGTGCGAAGTGCCTCGCCACGGGCTGTTGTGAGATCAGGATCCCGCTCGATCATATAAGCGGCGTCCTTACGGGCGATCTCAAGCAAGTCTCCATGCGCTTCGAGACTTGCGATGCGAAAACCAGGCGTGCCCGACTGACGCGTTCCGAGCAACTCGCCTTCGCCACGCAGCTTCAGGTCTTCCTCGGCGATCAGAAAGCCGTCTTCGCTGTCGCGCAGGATCGAAAGCCGCGCCCGACCGGTCTCACCGAGCGGGCTCTTGTAAAGGAGGATGCAGGTCGACGCTTCATCGCCACGACCGACGCGGCCGCGCAACTGGTGCAACTGCGCCAGACCGAAGCGTTCCGCGTGTTCGATCACCATGATCGTGGCATCGGGCACGTCGACGCCGACCTCGACGACGGTGGTGGCGACGAGCAGGCGGATTTCGCCGTTCTTGAACGCAAGCATGACGGCGTCCTTTTCCGCGCCGTTCATGCGACCGTGGACAAGGCCCACATGTCGACCGAAGCGCTGGGAGAGACCCTGATAACGCTCATCGGCCGACATCACGTCGATCGCTTCGGATTCCTCGACGAGCGGGCAGATCCAGTACGCCTTCTTGCCTTCCTTGAGCGCCGCGGCGAGGCGGTCGACGATCTCGTCGGTCCGCTCGGTCGGGATGGTGACCGTTTGGATCGGTTTTCGCCCGGCCGGCTTTTCCGTGAGCTTGGAAACGTCCATGTCACCGAAGGCCGCGAGCACCAGCGTGCGCGGGATTGGCGTCGCGGTCATGACCAGCATATGGGGTGAGATGCCCTTGGCGGTCAGCCGCAAGCGCTGGTGGACGCCGAAGCGGTGCTGTTCGTCGACAACCGCAAGGGTGAGTTCCCGATAGTTCACCGTATCCTGGAACAGGGCATGGGTGCCAACGACGATCCGCGTCTCGCCGGAGACGATGCGTTCCAGGATCGCGTTGCGCTCTTTGCCCTTGGTGCGACCGGTCAACACATCCATGGTGATGCCCGCGGGAGCCGCCATTTTCGACAGCGTGGCGAAATGCTGCCGCGCAAGGATTTCCGTAGGTGCCATCAGCACGGCCTGGCCGCCCGATTCGACCGCCGCCAGCATCGCCATCAGCGCGACCATGGTCTTGCCAGAACCGACGTCGCCCTGCAGCAGCCGCAGCATCCGCTCGTCCCCGGCCATGTCCTTGAGGATGTCGGCAATCGCCGTCGACTGGCTCGCTGTCAGCGAGAAGGGCAGTGCAGCGGCAACGGGGCCGGAGAGCTTGCCGGTCGCCTGCACCGGCGTACCGGCAACCTTGCGAAGGCGCTGGCGCACAAGAGCAAGCGACAGTTGGCCAGCCAGGAACTCGTCATAGGCGAGCCTTCGACGCGCCGGCGCCTGCGGGTCAATGTCCAATGCGTCGCGCGGCTCATGCAGGGCACGGAAGCTGTCGGCCGCGCTTTGAAAACCTTGCTGTGAAGCGAGCGTCTCGTCGATCCACTCCGGCATCTCAGGGACGCGGGCGACCGCCGCTTCGATCGATTTGCGCAGGATGCGGGCGGATAGCCCGGCCGTCAGCCCATAGACGGGTTCGACGAGGGGCAGGTTGTCCGCCTCGCTCGCCTTGACCATATAGTCCGGGTGAACCATCGACGGCCGACCGTTGAACCAGTCGACCTTGCCACTGACGATCACGGTCTCGTCGACTGGCAGCGATTTTTCCAGCCAGTTGCCTTTGACACGGAAGAAGGTGAGAGCCAATTCGCCGGTGTCGTCATGCAGGAAGATGCGGTAGGGCAGGTTCTGTTTGCCCGGCGGCGGTGGCTGATGGCGATCGACGCGGCCGGTAATCGTCACGACGACGCCTTGTGGCGCATTGGCGATGCCCGGCTGTTGCCGGCGGTCGATCAGCGAATGTGGCGCATGGAAAACCAAGTCGACGACGCGGCAGTCTTCGATAGTTTCCCGGCCAAGAAGTCGGGCATACAGCTCGCCGATCTTCGGACCGATACCGGGCAAAGTGTTGAGCGGTGAAAAGAGCGGGTCGAGCAGGGCAGGGCGCATGGCGATGAAATTGCGACGACAATTCGGAGTTTGGCAAGGCTGACAATCATCTATTCAGCGTTTATAGAGCCCATGGACGCAAACCGTACCTCCTCGGACGGCAGGAAGGAATCCCCATGACTGGCATCTCACGCACCAGCGCCGATCTTGATCCGCGTCGCCGCCGGATCTTGTTTCGCGCCTGGCATCGCGGCATCCGCGAAATGGATCTCGTCCTCGGACAGTTCGCTGAAGCGGAGCTGTCCGGCTTGTCCGAGGTTGAGCTGGATGAGCTTGAGATCATCATGGCCGAGGAAGACAACGATCTCGTCAAATGGATCATCGGCGAAAAGCCGGTGCCTGAGCGTTACCAGACGCCGATGTTCGAGCGCATCGCCGCCTACCGTCCAGATTTCGAGCGGCTCCCCGAAGAGATGAAGTAGATCGATGCTGGCTGGCCTTGACCCGAAGAAGATTGTCGCTGCAACGCGTGAAGTCACGATTGGCCCGGTTCCTTCAGGCGCCGAGGCGCTGGTGCTTGCCGATCTGGCGCGGGCCGGCACGCCGGTTGCCTACATTCTCTCGGACGGCCAGCGCATCGCCGATCTGGAGCAGGTCCTAGGCTTTGTCGCTCCCGATATTCCGGTGCTGACGCTTCCGGGCTGGGATTGCCTTCCCTATGACCGAGTATCCCCGAGTGCCGATACCTCGGCGCGCCGGCTTGCGGCGCTCAGCGCTTTGATCGCCCACCGCAAGAAACCGCATGCGGCCATCGTGCTGGTGACGGTCAATGCGGCCCTGCAGAAGATTTCGCCGCAGGACGTGATCGAGAGCCTCGCCTTTTCCGCGCGCCCGGGCAACCAGGTGCGCATGGATGACGTCGCAGCACGGCTGGAGCGCAACGGCTTCGAGCGTGTGCCGACCGTTCGCGAAGTCGGAGAATATGCCGTGCGCGGCGGCATTCTCGATGTCTTCGTTCCCGGCAGTGGCGATCCGCTGCGGCTCGATTTCTTCGGTGACACGCTCGAGACCATCCGCTCCTTCGATCCGGCCAGCCAGCGAACGACCGGCCAGGTCCGCTCCCTCGACCTCAATCCGATGAGCGAAGTGTCGCTGACGCCGGATACGATCAGCCATTTTCGTACGCGATATCTGTCGCTGTTTGGCGCCACGACCCGGGATGACGCGCTCTACCAGGCCGTCTCCGAAGGGCGGCGCTATGCCGGCATGGAGCATTGGCTGCCGCTCTTTTACGATCGCCTGGAGACCGTCTTTGACTATCTCCAGGGCTTCCGCATCGTCACCGATCATCTGGCGCGGGAAGCCGCAGCCGAACGGTCGAAGCTCATTCTTGACTACTACGATGCCCGTCACACCGCGGCATCGCCGGGCAGGTCGCTGGCGACCCAGGGCACACCCTATAAGCCCGTGCCGGCGGAGTTCCTGTATCTGAACTCTGAAGGATTTGCGGCCGCGCTCGCTGAGCGTAACGCTGTCCGCCTCACGCCCTTCAGCGAGCAGGAAGGCGAGGCTCGCCAGGTCGTGACCGTCGATGCCCGCCAAGGCGTGCGATGGGCAAAGGCGGCCGGTGAAGGTGAAGCCGAAGGCGATCGCGTCAACGTCTTCGATCAGGCGGTGACGTACATCGCGGAGAAGCGGGCCAAGGGCTCCAGGGTCATCGTCTCGGGCTGGAGCGAGGGTTCTCTTGACCGGCTGTTGCAGGTTCTGGTCGAACACGGTCTCGGCAACATCCGCCAGATCAAGGCACTCGCCGACGTCAAGACCCTGAAGCCGGGCGAAGCCGCATCGGCGGTCCTCAGCCTCGAAGCCGGTTTCGAGACGGGCGATCTCGTCGTTATCGGCGAGCAGGATATTCTCGGCGACCGCATGGTCCGTCGTTCCAAGCGGCGCAAGCGCGGTGCCGACTTCATCGCCGAGGTCGCGGGCCTCGACGAAGGCAGCTACGTCGTGCATGCAGAGCACGGTATCGGCCGGTTCGTCGGACTGCGCACCATCGAAGCGGTCGGCGCGCCGCATGATTGCCTCGAACTCGTCTATGCCGACAACGCCAAGCTCTTTCTGCCGGTCGAAAACATCGAGCTTCTTTCCCGCTACGGTTCCGAGGGGACGGATGCGATCCTCGACAAGCTCGGCGGCGTCGCCTGGCAGGCCCGCAAGGCGAAGCTCAAGAAGCGCCTGCTCGACATGGCGGGCGGTCTGATCCGCATCGCTGCCGAGCGCCACACCCGCCATGCCCATGTGCTGGTGGCGCAGGATGGCGTCTACGACGAATTTGTCGCGCGCTTCCCCTATGACGAGACCGAGGATCAGCTGAACTCGATCGACGCCGTGCGCGAAGATCTCGGCAGCGGCCGGCCGATGGACCGCCTGGTCTGCGGCGACGTCGGCTTCGGCAAGACCGAGGTCGCACTGCGGGCAGCCTTCATCGCCGCCATGAACGGGGTTCAGGTCGCCGTCGTCGTGCCGACGACGCTGCTGGCGCGGCAGCATTTCAAGACATTTACCGAGCGGTTCCGCGGTCTGCCGATCCGCATCCAGCAGGCATCGCGCCTTGTCGGCTCCAAGGAGCTGGCGCTGACCAAGAAGGAAGTGGCCGACGGCAAGACCGACGTCGTGGTCGGCACCCATGCCCTGCTCGGAACGTCAGTCAACTTCGCCAATCTCGGCCTGCTCATCATCGACGAGGAGCAGCACTTCGGCGTCAAGCATAAGGAACGGCTGAAGGACCTGAAGTCGGACGTGCATGTGCTGACGCTTTCGGCAACGCCGATCCCGCGCACGCTGCAGCTGGCGCTGACGGGCGTACGCGAGCTGTCGCTGATTACGACGCCGCCGGTCGACCGCATGGCGGTCCGGACCTTCATCTCGCCCTTCGATGCGCTGGTGATCCGCGAGACCCTGATGCGGGAGCATTATCGCGGTGGCCAGAGCTTCTACGTCTGCCCGCGCCTCAGCGATCTCTCGGAGATCCACGACTTCCTGAAATCCGATGTGCCGGAGCTGAAGGTGGCGGTTGCCCATGGCCAGATGCCGGCAACAGAACTCGAAGACATCATGAACGCCTTTTATGAAGGGCAGTATGACGTGCTGCTGTCGACGACCATCGTCGAATCCGGTCTCGACGTGCCGACGGCCAATACGTTGATCGTGCATCGCGCCGACATGTTCGGTCTCGCGCAGCTCTATCAACTTCGCGGCCGCGTCGGTCGTTCGAAGGTCCGCGCCTTCGCGCTGTTTACGCTGCCGGTCAACAAGACGCTGACGGCAACGGCCGAGCGGCGGCTGAAGGTGCTGCAGTCGCTCGACACGCTCGGCGCGGGCTTCCAGCTGGCGAGCCACGACCTCGACATTCGCGGCGCCGGCAATCTGCTCGGCGAGGAACAGTCCGGCCACATCAAGGAAGTCGGCTTCGAGCTCTATCAGCAAATGCTCGAGGAGGCTGTTGCCGAACTCAAGGGCGAGGAAGAGGTCCACGATACCGGGTGGTCACCGCAAATTTCCGTCGGTACCCCGGTGATGATCCCGGAACATTATGTGCCGGATCTGCATCTGCGACTTGGCCTCTATCGCCGGCTTGGCGAATTGACGGACCTCAAGGAGATCGACGGTTTCGGTGCAGAGATGATCGACCGCTTCGGTCCGCTGCCGATCGAGGTGCAGCACCTCCTGAAGATCGTCTACATCAAGTCGCTCTGCCGCACGGCCAATGTCGAAAAGCTAGATGCCGGGCCGAAGGGTGTCGTCGTACAGCTCCGCAACAAGGAGTTCCCGAACCCGGCAGCGCTGGTCGGCTACATCGCCAAGCAGGGCACGCAGGCAAAGATCAGGGCCGATCACAGCATCTTCTTCCAGCGTGAACTGGTGACGCCGGAAAAGCGCCTCTCGGGCGCGGCGATGGTGATGACCCAACTCGCAGGGCTGGCGAAGCAGGCTTGATCGCCTCCGCTCCAGGTGGCGGCGCGCGTGTCGATGCAGGAGATTATGCCGTGGCTTTCATCTGAGCGATTTCGCGCAGCGCATTGCTGAGCACGTCGACCGACTGCGCGCCCATCACGGCATATTGCCCGTCGATGATGAAACAGGGCACACCGGTCACGCCCATCTCGCGTGCCATGCCGATCTCTTCCTTCACCGCATCCTTGTCGGCATCCGAGTTGAGGAGCGCTGCGATGACTGGCCGGTCGAGGCCGGCCTCTGCAGCAATATCGAGCAGCACCGCGTGGTCGCCGACATTTTGGCCTTCCTCGAAGTTCGCCTTGAAGAGCAGGCTGACGACGGCCGACTGAGCCACGTCGCCATTGGTGGCTGCCCATCGAATGAGACGGTGCGCGTCGAGCGTATTCGGGCTGATCTTCACGGCATCGAAATCGAACGCGATACCATCGGCATGGCCGAGGGCGTTCAGCGTTTCATGCGCCCGGTCGACCGCTGCCTGACCACCAAGCTTGGCGGCCAGGTGCTGCTTGTGGTCCACGCCTTCAGGCGGCAGGTCGGGGTTGAGCTGATAGGGACGCCACTGCACTGCGACCTGCAGCTCCGAGCCGACATTGGCAATCGCTTGGTCAAGCCTGGCCTTGCCGAGATAGCACCACGGGCAGACGACGTCGGAGACGATATCTATGCTGACGGTTTGCATGATGCGGGGTGCCTTTCCTCTTGGACAAAGCTGCGAGATAAGCCAGTTTCCACCGGCTTTCAATGCGTTACCAAAAGGGAACCATCCCTTTACTGTACGTTCTCATCCCACCATGCTGGCAGCTGGTAGCCGTAGAGTGGCACAGCGGCGGGCCGCCCTATGTGTTTGCGCCTTGCGACCCACTGAGCATCCAGGTGGTAGAGAGGCACGAGATAGGAATTGTTGACCAGCAACCGGTCGTGGGCGCGAACGGCTGCGGTAAAATCCTCAGTCGTTCTGGCCTGCAGGATGTTCTCGACCAACCGGTCGACATCCTTGTCCGCAACGCCGGCGAAGTTGTCGCTTCCCTGGCGATCGCGCGACTGCGAGGTCCAGCGACCGACCTGTTCGATGCCCGGAGAGAGCGTGGACGGGAACGACTTGATGATGACGTCATAGTCGAATGACTGGCTGCGCTGCTGATACTGCGAATCGTCTACAGTGCGCACCGAGGCCTTGATGCCGAGCGGCGCCAGGAAGCGCTGGTAGGCAAGCGCGATTTTTTCCTGGCCGGCATTCTGGCTCATGATCTCGAAGGCGAGCGGCGCGCCGTTGGCGTCGACCATCTTGCCGTCCTTGATCTGATAACCGGCCTCGCGCAGCAGCGAGACGGCCACGCGCAGCACGTTGCGGTCGCGCCCCGATGCATCCGTCACCGGCAGGCGATAGGTGCCGTCGAGGATCGCCGGGTTGATATGCTCGCGTGCATCGCCGATCAAACCGAGTTCACGGTCATCTGCAGCGGCACCCAGAAACGAAAGCGTCGAGTTCTGCCAGTAGCTCTGGGTACGGGTGTAAGCGCTGTCGAACAGGTTCTTGTTGACCCACTCGAAGTCGAAGACCAGCGCCAAGCCCTGGCGGAGCTTGAGGTTGTCGAACATCGGCTTGCGTGTGTTGAAGACGATGCCAAGCATGCCCGATGGTGTCTTCGGCGTGAATGTCTCCTTGACGACATCACCGGAGCGAACCGCAGGAAAGTCGTAGCCGCGGGCCCATTTGGTGGCGCTGCCTTCGGGGTAGATGTCGATTTCGCCCTTCTTGAACGCCTCGAACAGGGAATTCTCCTGCAGGAAGTACTCGACGGAGATCTCGTCATAATTGTCGAAGCCGACCTTGGAAGGAAGGGTCTTTGCCCAATAGTCCGGGTTGCGGCGGTAGACGATGCGTTCGCCGGGCTTGACCTCGGCAACGCGATAAGGACCCGAACCAAGCGGGGCTTTCAGTGTCGTCTGGTCAAACGTCGCCACATCGGTCGCGTGTTTCGGCAGGACCGGAGAGAGCCCAAGCAGCAGCGGCAGTTCGCGATCGGCGTCTTCGGTGAAGGTGAAACGCACGCTGAGGTCGCCGACCTTCTCGAGCTTGGCCACCTTCGCCATGCGGTTGGCAAAGGGTACGCGACCCTTGTCGCGCATCAGCTCGAAGGTGAAGATAACATCGTCTGCGGTTACCGGCTGCCCGTCAGCCCAGCGCGCGGCCGGATTGATATTGAACTGAATGAACGTCCGATCGTCGTCCCATTCTACCGACTGGGCCAACAGACCGTACATCGTGAAGGGTTCGTCGCGGGAGCGCTGCATCAGTGATTCGTAGACGAGATTGCCGTATTCCGGATCCCACATACCGCGCGCCGTCGTGCGCATGCTCTTCAGGATGAATGGATTGAGGCTGTCGAAGGTCCCGACCACGCCGTAGGAGATCTTGCCGCCCTTCTTCACATCGGGATTAACGTAGGGGAAATGCTTGTAGTCCGCCGGCAGCGCGGGCTCGCCATGCATCGAGATGGCATGTACGGGAGCGGCCATCGCGGCATCGCCAAATGCGGTTGCGGCCAACAGGATGGCCAGACCGGAAAGAATTGTGCGCAACGTTATCTCCAGTAAAGTGGCAATTGGCCGATTCCTGGCACGTTACCAATGCCAGTCGACAATTCCAACCGACGCTATACCCAAATTCCGGCGGGCAAGAGGTCAAAAAAAAGCAAGAAACACTGGATAAACCGCACGAGCCAATGTAACAGGTGTTTCCGGAAACGGGGTCATGCATTTGCCTTATTTGGCCAACAGGACAACGGCGGCTGACGATACTCACCTGCGGAACGAATTGTTCCGTTACCGGATTTCAGGAGACGGAATCACAATGATCTTCAAGTCGAACTTCACCAAGCGTGCGGGACTGGCAACGCTGGCGCTCTCAGTAGCAGCTGCAGGTGTTCCGGGCGTTGCATCTGCCCAGCAGGCAGGTGGCAAGCCCCCGCAGGGTTGGTTCAAGGTCTGCACCAAGCAAGAAGACAACGATGTTTGCATCGTTCAGAACCTGCTGACGGCAAACAACGGTCAGCTCCTGACCGCAGTTGGCCTCATCACTGTATCGGGCAAGGTCAACCGCAAGGTTCTGCAGGTTTCCGTGCCGTCTGCACGATTGATCCCGACCGGTGTTCAGATGCAGATCGACGGCGGCAAGCCGGTCAAGCTCGACTACGCCATCTGCATGCCGGACAAGTGCGTGGCCGAAGCCCCGCTGTCCGACCAGCTGATCGCCAGCCTGAAGAAGGGCAACGAGGTGGTCTTCACCTCCGTCAACTTCCAGCGCGCACCGAACCCGATCAAGATGGGCCTCGAAGGCTTCACCGGCATTTTCGACGGCGAGCCGATCGAACAGTCGCAGCTCGAAGAGCGTCAGCGCCTGCTGCAGGAAGAAATGCAGAAGAAGGCCGAAGACGCGCGCAAGAAGCTTGAAGACGCCCAGAAGGCCGCCAAGCAGAACTAAGCGCTTCGGCTCTCTCATCAATAAAAGAAACGCCCGGACGATGTCCGGGCGTTTTTCATTTGAGCAAGTGCGACAGCACGATTGCTAGTGACGGAACGTCACCTTGGGCTTGTAATGGCCAATGTCGTCCTTTTCGAACAGGGCGTCGACCTGGGCGTGGCGTATCGGCCGATCGCTCTCGTCGGAAACCAGGTTCTGCTCGGACACGTAGGCGACATACTCGCTGTCGTCGTTCTCGGCGAACAGGTGGTAGAAGGGTTGATCCTTGCTTGGGCGGATCTCCTGCGGGATGGCATTCCACCATTCCTCGGTGTTTGCGTATTCCGGATCGACGTCGAAAACGACGCCGCGGAACGGGAAAACCCGATGGCGAACCACCTGTCCGATCTCGAATTTCGCGTTTCTCTGTTTCATGACGCAACACATCCTTTCAAGGGATTATCTGGGTTGCCAAACCCAAAACATCAATAGGGTGTCATGCACGGCTTCGTGTACGCCTTCCTTGCCTTCCTGTTTCTCGTGGCGACTTGCCCCTAAAAAACAAGCCGGCGGGGTCCCTTGAACTCCGCCGGCTTGCCACGTCGTTTCGCACCGGATGCGGCATTGCCGCCCGGCCCGTCGGTCTTAGACCGAGTAGTACATGTCGTACTCGACCGGGTGCGGGGTCATTTCGTAACGCATGACTTCCTGCATCTTCAGTTCGATGAAGGAATCGATCTGATCGTCGTCGAACACGCCGCCGGCGGTCAGGTACTTGCGATCCTTGTCGAGGCTTTCGAGCGCTTCGCGCAGCGAGCCGCAGACGGTCGGGATCTTCTTCAGTTCTTTCGGCGGCAGGTCATAGAGGTCCTTGTCCATGGCCTTGCCCGGATGCAGCTTGTTCTTGATGCCGTCGAGGCCGGCCATCAGCATCGCTGCGAAGGCGAGGTAGGGGTTGGCGGTCGGATCCGGGAAGCGGACTTCGACGCGCTTGGCCTTCGGGTTGGTGCCGAACGGAATGCGGCACGAAGCCGAACGGTTGCGAGCCGAGTAGGCAAGCAGAACCGGAGCTTCGTAACCCGGGACGAGGCGCTTGTAGGAGTTCGTCGACGGGTTGGTGAAGGCGTTCAGCGACTTGGCATGCTTGATGATGCCGCCGATGAAGTAGAGGCAGGATTCCGACAGGCCCGCGTACTCGTCGCCGGCGAAGGTCGGCTTGCCGTCCTTCCAGATCGACAGGTGAACGTGCATGCCCGAACCGTTGTCGCCGAAGATCGGCTTCGGCATGAAGGTAGCGGTCTTGCCGTAGGCATTGGCGACCTGATGCACAACGTACTTGTAGATCTGCATCTTGTCGGCGTTGCGAACCAGTGCGTCGAACTTGACGCCGAGTTCGTGCTGGGCAGCGGCGACTTCATGGTGATGCTTTTCGACCGTGACGCCCATTTCGGACAGAACCGTCAGCATTTCGGAGCGCATGTCCTGGCAGCTGTCGATCGGCGGAACCGGGAAATAGCCGCCCTTGACGCGCGGACGGTGGCCAAGGTTGCCGGTCTCATAGTCGGTGTCGTCGTTGGACGGCAGTTCCGAGGAGTCGAGCTTGAAGCCGGTGTTATAGGGATCGGCCTTGTACTTGACGTCGTCGAAAACGAAGAATTCGGCTTCCGGGCCGACGAAGACGGTGTCGCCGATACCCGATGCCTTCAGGTAGGCTTCTGCCTTCTTGGCCGTACCGCGCGGGTCGCGGTTGTAGGATTCGCCCGATACCGGATCGAGAATGTCGCAGATGATGACCATCGTCGACTGCGCGAAGAACGGGTCCATATGCGCTGTTTCCGGGTCGGGCATCAGCACCATGTCGGACTCGTTGATGGCCTTCCAGCCGCCAATCGAGGAGCCGTCGAACATGACGCCATCGGCGAACATGTCTTCGTCGACACAGACGACATCCATCGTTACGTGCTGCAGCTTGCCCTTGGGGTCGGTAAAGCGCAGGTCGACGAACTTGACGTCGTTGTCCTTGATTTGCTTCAGAATATCGCTTGCAGTCGTCATTTTCCGTAATTCCCTGTGTGAGATGACGAGGTTTTAAGGTGAAAGGGCCGGGCGGCCCTTGAGGATCAGATGGCGTCGAGGCCCGTTTCGCCGGTACGAATTCGGATGACTTCCTCCACGTTGGAAACGAAAATCTTTCCGTCGCCAATCCGGCCGGTTTGGGCAGCATTGCGGATTGCCTCGATGACGGCCTCCGCGTTTTCGTCCGCCAGCACCACCTCGACCTTTACCTTGGGCAGGAAGTCCACGACGTATTCAGCGCCGCGATACAGCTCCGTGTGACCCTTCTGTCGACCGAAGCCCTTTGCTTCCGTGACGGTAATGCCCTGCAGGCCGACTTCCTGAAGGGCTTCCTTCACTTCGTCGAGCTTGAAGGGCTTTATGATCGCTTCGATCTTTTTCATGAGAAAATGTCTCTCCGCTTCTCCCTTTAAAGCAGGATCATGCCCGCTCACCCGTCAATATGCACGTTGCATGCCAGTTTTTCTGCAAAATGATTGCCGAGCAGCAAAATTTCTTGGGATTGAGCAATGGTGGCTGCATTCCGTGCCTTTGGCTTCGGTCGGTCTGCCTATTTTTTGTAAGGTTTCTGCCCGGGTTGATCGGTTTGGGTCGAAGGTTGTGGCATCTGCACTGGGGAAGCACGTTATTTGAGCAACAAATATGTGCAAATGCATCATTATAGGGCAATCCGGAATCGGTGGATACCACTTGCCGCGGGCTGATGGACGGGGGTAAGTCTGGACCATGCACTCTTCTCTTCGTGATCTGTTGATTACCCCGGCCGAAATGGCCGCAATAGACCAGGCAGCTGCGCGATCGGGGATCGACAGCTTCCTGTTGATGCGCAGCGCCGGGTTGGCTGTCGCTGCGGCTGCGCTCGGGCGTTTTCCGCAGGCACAACGCTATGCCGTTCTGTGCGGACCCGGTAACAATGGTGGTGACGGCTATGTCGCGGCCTCGGCGCTTGTCGAGAGCGGTGCGAACGTTGCTGTTTTTGCCTTCGGAGATCCAGCCGCACTTTCCGGCGACGCCGCCCGTGCACGGCAGCTGTGGAATGGCACTATAGATCCACTTGCTTTCTTCTTGCCGCAGCCGGCAGATGTCATCGTCGATGCACTCTTCGGCGCAGGCCTTTCGCGCGATCTGCCGGGACCGGTGGTGGAAGCGATCGATCGGATCAACGGGCGGGACTTGCCCATCATTGCCGTCGACCTGCCGACCGGCGTCGACGGGCGGACGGGGCAGATCCGCGGTGCGGCATTCGCTGCGAGCCACACGATCACCTTCATGGCGAAGAAGCCAGGCCACCTGCTGCTTCCGGGTCGTTCGCGGTGCGGCAATCTCGACGTCTTCGACATCGGTATTCCGGCCCGTATCGTGCTTGCGGGAGGGAATGGGATGCGCGTCAACACACCGGCGCTCTGGTCGGATCATGCAGCAAAGCTCGATGCATCGAGCCATAAGTTCCGACGTGGCCATCTCGTCGTCTTCTCAGGCGGGGCGCAGGCGACGGGTGCCGCGCGGCTGGCGGCCGCGGCCGGTCTCGCTGCCGGGGCCGGCTTGGTGACGGTGGCATCACCGACGTCGGCGCTCGCCATCAATGCCGGGCAACTGACCGCCGTCATGCTGAAAGCGATAGACGATCCACCGCAGCTCGCGCGCTGGCTGGACGACACTCGGCTCGGCGCATTTGTGCTTGGTCCGGGATTTGGAGTTGGTGAGCGCGCGCGCGCCTTTGCGCTTGCGCTCTGCGACCGCGCGCTGGTTCTCGATGCCGACGGGATAACGTCGTTTCAGGAGCACCGGTCGCAGTTGTTCGCCCGACTGGCGGCGGCAACGGGCAGGGCGGTGATGACACCGCATGAGGGCGAGTTTGCCAGGCTGTTTCCCGAGATCGCTCGCGACGAAAACCAGTCGAAGGTCGAGAAGGCGCAAGCAGCGGCACAGATCAGCCACGCGACGATCGTCTACAAGGGCGCCGATACGGTGATCGCCAGCCCGGACGGGAAGGTTGCCGTCAATGCCAACGCTCCGCCGTCACTGGCGACAGCCGGATCCGGAGACGTGCTTGCAGGCATTATCGGCGCGCACTTGGCGCAGGGCATGCCAGCGTTCGAGGCTGCTGCCGCTGGTGTCTGGCGCCATGGGGCCGCCGGCGCGCAGGCCGGTCCTGGGTTGACGGCCGAAACTTTGGTGGCGTCCATACCGCCACTTGGCTGACGGTCACATCGTCATTCGAGCGTGAAAAGAATACGCCTTCGACTTGTTACAGCGCCGCGCGTCAAAGATGACGCACGGCGTTGTAACAAATTAAATTTGCAGCATAATTTTCGCGTCAGATCGATTCCGACTTAAGGAATTGTGCAGTAGCGCGTGACAACGGCGTACAGGACTGTATGGGATCAGCCGCGGGTTCCCTTGGCGATAGGCTCCTGATAGGTGAAGCCCAGATCCCACGGGAAGTAGATCCAGGTGTCCTGGCTCACTTCGGTGACGAACGTGTCGACCATGGGCCGACCTTTGGGCTTGGCGTAGACGGCGGCAAAATGCGCCTTCGGCAGCATGGCGCGAACTTCGGCCGCGGTCTTGCCGGTATCGGTCAAGTCGTCGATGATCAGTACGCCTTCGCCGCCATCCTTGGCGATCTCAGGTGCAATGCCCTTCAGGACCTTCATCTGACCCTGCGTGTCATAATCGTGATAGGAGGCGATGCAGACCGTCTCGATCATGCGGATGTTGAGCTCGCGGCAGATGATCGCCGCCGGCACGAGGCCGCCGCGGGTGATGCAGACCATCGCGCGCCATTCCTGCCCCTGATCCGCCAGCCGCCAGGCAAGCGCACGCGCGTCGCGGTGGAACTGATCCCAGGAAACGGGGAAAGCTTTATCGGGCAGGGACATTGATGGGCTCCGGCTTGTCTGGACGAGATAAAGGCGAAGCATCCGGCAGATCGGGCAGGCGCGGACGCTTCATCCTGATTTGCCGACATGCAATAGCGGCAATGACGGCTAATGTGCAAGAGCTTCGCGTCCATGCCATACCCGCCGTCTGTTTCCCGCCGGGTCGTCAGCCTTTTGCGCGGGATGCGGTAATCGCATCGATCATTGCCTGAACATCGTCGGCAGCCGCCGACAACGCCTGAGGATTGCGCGCGCGCACGACGATATCGGTCGAGAAAACCTTGCCGTCGAACTTGGGGTAGGAGCCGATGCTTGTCTCCGGGTGGTTCTTCTGCACTTCGGTGAGCGGCGTGCCGATATCGCCTTCGCCATAGGGCGAGCGAACCGATTGCGAGAGAAGCGGTGTACCGGTCTGCAGTTCCGGCATGGTCGCATCGAGCATTGCCTGGAAGACCTGCGGCACGCCAGCCATCACGTGCACATTGCCGATCGCAAAGCCCGGCGCGGTGGAGACCGGGTTGGGGATCAGCCGTGATCCCTCCGGCATGCGGGCCATGCGTTTGCGAGCGTCCGAAAACTCCATGCCGCGTCGTTCGTACATCGCGGCGAGCAGCGCCATGGCCCGCTCATCATAGATGCATTCGACTGCGAAAGCCTTTGAGACCGCGTCGGCGGTGATGTCGTCGTGGGTCGGGCCGATGCCACCTGAGGTAAAGATGTAGTCGTAGCGCGCGCGCAGCGCGTTGATCGCTTCAACGATCGAAGCTTCCTCGTCGGGGACGATACGGACTTCGCGCAGATCGATGCCGACCATTGTCATCATGTCCGCGAGGTGGCCGATGTTCTTGTCCTTGGTTCTACCGGACAGCAGCTCGTCGCCGATGGCGACCATGGCGGCAGTAACGATCTTGGGGCTGCTCATTGGCGATCCTGCTTATGTGAGGCGATTGTTCAGTAGCATCTCGTGATTGTTCGAGAATCGAGAACGCTCTGTTGACCGTACGGCTTCTGGCAACCGGACGCATTTTGATAAATCCTGCGGGCAACGGTAATCAAGCGGAATTGCCTGAATCCAAAGGAGCATTTATGGCCAAGGTTCTCGTTCTCTACTATTCGGCATACGGGCACATCGAAACGATGGCTTATGCGGTTGCGGAAGGCGCAAAGTCGACAGGCGCTGATGTCGTCGTCAAGCGCGTTCCCGAACTGGTGCCGGAAGACGTTGCCAAGGCATCGTACTACAAGGTGGATCAGGCAGCGCCGATCGCAACCGTCGACGAACTGGCGGATTACGACGCCATCATTTTTGGCGCCGGCACGCGCTACGGCACGGTCGCCTCGCAGATGCGTAACTTCATTGACCAGACAGGCGCGCTTTGGGCCCAGGGCAAGCTGGTCGGCAAGGTCGGCTCGGTGTTCACGTCGTCGGCGACGCAGCACGGCGGCCAGGAATCGACCATTCTCGGCTTCATCCCGACCCTGATGCACCACGGCATGGTCGTCGTCGGTCTTCCCTATGCCTTCCAGGGCCAGATGGGCCTCGAAGAGATCAAGGGCGGCTCGCCCTACGGCGCCTCGACCATCACCGGCGGCGACGGTGCACGCCAGCCTTCGGCGGTCGAGCTTGATGCCGCTCGTTATCAGGGTGCGCATGTCGCGAAGATTGCAGCCAAGCTTTCGGCCTAAGTTTCAGAAAAGACTTGAAAGATCGCAAGGAGAGCGGCCCCCGCAAGGGGCCGCTTTCTCGATTCTGTACGCCCTGTCACATTCTGATTCGTGAAAGTGGCCTATCGGCCCATTCCTGTGTTAATATCCGCCGCGTTCGGCATGAGAATGCCATTGACGAGGAGGAATATTGGGCCGTGCGGCAACGGTCCGCGGAAGGCGGAAACACCTTTCGGAGTGCAGGGAGAGAAGCATGGCGCGCATTACGTACTCCATCGTTCCCCATGACGGCGGTTGGGCCTACAAGGCAGCCGACGCCTTTTCGGAACCCTTTCCCAGCCGAGAAATGGCGCTGGCGGCCGCCAAGGCCGCCGCAGCCGAACAACAGGTCGGCGGCGACGACGAGGATATCAGTTTCCAGGACGAAAAAGGCGACTGGCACTTCGAGCACACCGATGGTGGCGACCGGCCTGAGGCAACCGTCGAAGACGGTTGATAGACTTTTCGGACGATTTGAGCGGTCCGTTCCATATCAGCATTTGCGAGAGTATTGCGTCCACTGCGTCGGCATTAGCGGAGGATTTTCAATGCAGCATTATAGCGTTCAGATCTTCACCTGGACCGCCCGCAACGGCGTGCAACAGGTCGGATCGGCAATTGAAGTCGATGCCCTCAATCCGAAGGCGGCAGCCGTCTCGCTGCTGGGCCTGCGTTTGGAGGATAAGGGAGCCTGCACGAAACTGGCGGTCAGGGTGTGGCACGACGATACGCACATGGCCGAATGCGACTGCTTCTACTACCACTGAGCGGCAAATCGATCCCAAGCGACATCGCGCAAACCGTTCGTTGAACGGGCGTACGATCTTTTGCGCGCGGAAAGTCTCCAGCAGACCATCATCTGGTGCGGGCGGCGGGGATCGAACCCGCACAGCCGAAGCCGAGAGATTTTAAGTCTCTTGCGTCTACCAGTTTCGCCACGCCCGCACTGAGTGTTTTCAGTACCTTGCGCTCCTCGGTTTTGGAAGGCCCGGACAACGGATTTTTCGGTGATGGCGTCAGACACTGCGTATCGTCGATGTGCCGTGCTGCGGCGGGCATCCGCAAAGAGGTGGGGCAAGGCCTTGCCCACGGCGGCAAACGCGCGCGCATTGGATAAGGATCGGGAGGACGTCCGGGCGGCCAGAGCCGCCCTTCCGTATCTTAGGAACGTGATTTCTTGCTTGCCGGGCTTGGGGCGTTGTTCCGGTTGCCCGAAGTGCTGATTTGCAGATCGCGACTCCGCCCAGCGGCCAGTTCAATCTCGTTCTTTGCCTTAGCCAGGGCCGGCTTTTCGACCGGTGCCGACGGTGCAGCGGCGAAGCCAGAGCTTGCAAATGCGAGCGAGGCCAGCGCAACAATGATGATTTTCATTGGTAGTCTCCTTGGTTCGAACCCGGCGCACAAATGTTAGCAAGCGGGGAACCTTGGCGTAGAACGGTCGGTCATCCAGAGACATACGGCAGATGCCGTACTTCGACCGGGTCGAGCTTGCGAAATCCAGGAATGGTTATGAAAAGCTTGAGGAGATGCCTCCCATCGCCTGCTCTATGCTCGACGGGTCTAGATCAGAAGTTGGTGGTGATGCTGTGGTTGTATATCCGGCTCTGTTCCGCCTTCTTGGCGGCAAGGGGCACCACGACAATGAATGCGACGAGTGCGAGAATGAAAGCCGGTCCAGGAAGTGCCACCAGAAATTTCCCCGATTTATGATTGTCCCCACTATTCGGGAATTAGGCTTAATTGAAGCTGAATGAAGCCTGTCGAAATGCTGTCGAGAAGGGAGAATATTGCCCTGACGGGTCGACGGAATAGCCGCGCCGATTGTCAATTTTCATGGGTGTTCGGGTGGTTGTCGTGTCTTGAACACGGGATCCGGAAGGAAGAATTTCGACGGGCAGCGACGTTTCCGAACTTGGATTCAGGATGGTCGCGACAACGTCCGTAGATGCTGCAACGTCGCTGCTTTCACCAATTGTTCTTCCCTCAAATGGGTTAGCGGGGCAAGAATAGACCGGGTTCGTACTGTGGATGTTCGCCCCTCGTTCGACATGTTTTAGGTGTCGCTTGAGAGTGGGCGCGACCAATTTTCAGCTTCGATGTCGGCTAGATTCGGCGCACTGGCGGCTGAAGATGGAGCGACATCTCGAAGAAAGGTGTTGAACAGAGACTATGCGGAGCAGTCGTTGCAATTGCCTTGAAAAGAATTCGTAAAGTCTGGTCATGATGGCAAGGAACGGTCCGTTGGGCGCCGGAAAGCCCACTAACCGCCCGTGAGCTCTTCGGGCGTTGCGACGATCGCTGAATTCCCCAAGGCGCCATCGGCGTACTTGAAGGCAAGTATGCTCATGACGGAGGCGACTATGACCAACAGGATGATCCGCATTCTTGTTTTTCCGGTTCGTTGCTCTGCCTAGCAACTCCGGTGGAGGCGCGTTGTTCCCCCTCGGCGCTCGACGACCTGCATCGGTCACCTCGACACGATACTGGACGCAGCCGCTGGTGCCACGGTGCCCGACAGCGCCGCGCGTCTCACCAGACGCGTAGAGCATGCAGTCGCTTGCCCGTGGCGGCAGACGAATGATTATTCCTGGATGGCAATCCCTGCTTCACGCGCGGCATCGATGAAGGCCTGACGGGCGGTTTCAGCCGATTGCTTGCCCTCGATCACCGCCGCGCATGTATCAAGCGCGCGCGTCAGGAGCGCACTGTCGTCGATCGGCCAGTCCTCGATCATTGCCCAGGATGCTTCGGTCGTATTCGAGATGGTCGTAAATTTCCCCGGCCCCTCCAGGGCCAGGGTTACGGGCTTGTCCCAATTTTCGGCCATGTCGGTCACCTCAATTTCAGTTGATGGCGGCCCTTAACACAGATCCGGGCGATTCCGCGAGCAATGCGATCGATACTTATGTTGCCCCGAAGTCGAGCCATCCGCACCGTAATTTCCGTCACGCAACCGCATGGGCGAACGTTACCCGGACATCGACCGGAGCGGCCCTTTTGAGTTCCCTACGATGGCTGACGCTTCGATCGTGAGAAATAGAAGATTGCGCCCGCGATCAAGGCACCAAGGCCGTAGGTGAAAAATGCCTGAAAGTATGGAGTGCCCGACGCCAGAAAATAGAGCGCCGGCGCAATGAACATCATGATCGTCAAGCCGATAAGGCGAGAGGCAAAGATGCTCATGTCCGAGCGTTTCCGGATAATCCACCCGATCAATATGCTGGTGAATGCCATGACTATGCTGGCTCCCATGAGCTGCGCCATGCTGGTCCTCCATCAAGGTTCCCTCACGACTCCTGCACATTTCTCCGGTTTGCAAAAGACTAATCGCTCCTCCGGCCAGCATTTGATGGTTGCGTTGACGTGCCGGTTGGTGCCGGGCTGCCACCTGCACAGTTGGTCGCGGTCACTTCGGTTGTGGCGCGCTCGCTATTTGTCCAGCGTCTGCAGCACATCCCGCAGTCCACCGAGATCGACAATCTCACGAAAACGCGGATGGCTGTCCGGCTTGTCGTGATGTTCGAACGCCCAGGTGAGGGCATGCGGCACGTAGATTCCCCAGCTGCCGGCGTCGAGCGCGGGCACAATATCCGATTTCAGGGAGTTACCGACCATCAGGCTTTTTGATGGGCCGTCGCCGTGGTGTCTGAAAATGCGATCATAGGTGGCGACGGTTTTGTCGCTGACGATCTCGACCGCGTTGAAATAGTCGCCGAGCCCCGAGGCGGCGAGCTTGCGCTCCTGGTCGAAGAGGTCGCCCTTGGTGATCATCACCAGACGGAAGGCACCATGAAGCGCTTCGAGCGTTTCTTTCACATGCGGCAGCGGGTCGACCGGGTGGACCAGCATTTCGCGCCCTGCGGCGAGAATCTCTGCAATCACCGATGACGGCACCCGGCCGTCCGTGACCTCGACGGCTGTCTCGATCATCGACAACACGAACCCCTTGATGCCGAAACCGTAGAGGCCGAGGTTGCGCTTTTCCGCGGCGAGGAGCCGTGCTGGCAGGTTTTCCGTGTCGGCGTGGTCCTTGAGCAAGTCAGTGAAGCGCGCCTCGGTCAGGCGAAAGAACTGTTCGTTTTGCCAAAGCGTGTCGTCGGCATCGAAGCCGATTGTCGTAATGATGTCGGGCATTGTCTCACTATCCGGCGATCTTGAACGGCTGATCGATCGTCGCCGTCTTGCCGCTATTGATATCGTTGAAGTGGAAGCGCAGCACGTAGTCGCCTGCCGGCGCTCCGGAAACGTCGATTGTCAGGGTCGAATAGATTTCCTGGTTCCTGAGGTAGCCGGTGAAGGTGAAATCGCCGAAGGCCTTCTGGCCGGCTAGGATCTTGCCGGCGGGATTGAGGATATCGAAATCGACAGTGAAGCGTGTTTCCAGTTTGTCCTTTGCAGCCGCTTGCTTCCAGGTCAGTCCGACTGGCTCGACATAGGAAACGATGGCTTCCCCTGTCTTGAAGACAGTACCGTCCTTGGGCTCGTACATCGCGTAGCCGGCAGGTTCCTTGGTGATGAAGACGGCTTTGCCGATGGAAAAGGGCAGGGTCTGCGAAAAGTCGCCGATCGCCTGCCGCAGGAGCTCCCGCGCCTTGGCCGGGTCGCCGGAGGTTGCCAATTGTTCGGCCTTGGTGGCAGCCTCGACGAGCGGTCCGGCCAGTGCCTCGATGCTTATGCAGAGCATGCTCGCGGCGGTCAGCACCGCCAGCAGTGACCGATCTATCGCCATGACGCCCCCCTTTGTCCGGTTGATCCGACTGTCGGCATTTGCCGCATCGAGTCAAGACGATAGCGCCGGCGCAGCGATGGTCAATGTTTCCAGAAGATCGGCGTCAGAATAACGAGCACCGTCAGCACCTCCAGACGACCAAGCAGCATCATCAGCGATAGAAGGTAAAGCTCGGGATCCTGAAGCGTCGAAAAATTGCCGGCCGGGCCGATCAGGCTGCCAAGGCCCGGGCCGACATTGGAAAGGCAGGTGATCACCGCCGACGTCGCGGTAATGAAATCGTAGCCGAGCGCACCCATGCCGAGACTGCCCAGCACCCACAGCAGGATATAGGTGGTGAAGAACAGGAAAATGGCGCGCTGCGTATCGGCATCGACAGTGTTGTTGCCGTAGCGCACGGCATAGATCGCATTGGGATAGATGAGTTTGTTGAGGCCGAAGCGAATGGCGTTGAAGAGCACGACGAAGCGATAGGCCTTGATGCCGCCTGAGGTCGAGCCTGAACAGCCGCCCATGAAGGTGGCGATGAAGGCGACCATCACCACGAAGGGTCCCCACAGACTATAGTCCTCGCTCGCATAACCGGTGGTCGACAGGATCGAGGTGATGTTGAAGAAGGAATGGGCGAGCGCCAGGTGAAATTCGACGCCGTTGGCAAGGCGGTGATAGATCGCAACCGCAATCGAGAAGGTGGAGAGATAGCCGAGGAAGACAATGATTTGCGGATCGCGCAGTGCATCGAGGCGGCCACGCACCACGAGCACGATCAGGATCGAGAACGGCAGGCTGCAGAGCGCCATGAAAAACGTGGACGTCCACAGGAGCGGAATGCTGCTGAAATAGCCGAACGACGCATCATGGGTGGAGAAGCCGCCGGTCGCTACTGTCGACATCGCATGGTTGATGGCGTCGAACCGGCTCATGCCCGCCATGCTGTAGGCGATGGCGCAGAGAAGAGTGATCGAGATGTAGATGACGAGGAAGGCACGGCTGAAGCTTGCAAGGCGCGCAAACGGTTTGTCGCTGGTATCGGACGATTCCATCTTGAAGAACGACATGCCGCCTACCCGGAGATAGGGAAT
Source organism: Ensifer sp. M14 (assembly GCF_003355565.1). Taxonomy (NCBI): domain Bacteria; kingdom Pseudomonadati; phylum Pseudomonadota; class Alphaproteobacteria; order Hyphomicrobiales; family Rhizobiaceae; genus Ensifer; species Ensifer sp. M14. The sequence continues at coordinate 2,977,140 of NZ_QJNR01000004.1, read as the reverse complement.
GATGAACAGGCCAAGCACGACGATGCCGATGCCGCCGAGCCAACACAAGAGCGAACGCCAGACGAGCAACCCGGGCGGTGCGTCGTCGAGGCCGACAATGACGGTCGATCCGGTGGTGGTGATGGCGGAGACGGACTCGAACAGGGCCTGTGCGAAGTCGAGCTTCAGCGAAGATAGCCACAGCGGGATTGCGCCGACGACCGAAAACACCGCCCAGAGAAGATTGACCAGCAGAAACCCGAACTTCTTCGAGAATGGCGGCGGCCCCATCCGCGTTGCCATGAACGTCGCTGCCGACAGGCCGCCTACCAAGAAGGCGGAGACGGCAAAGATCTGCCAGTCCGGATGGCCAAAATAGAGATCGACCATCGCAGGCACGAGCATCGCCAGCGAGAGGTACAGGCCGAGTATCGCCGCGATATGCACGGCGTGCCGGATCAGGGTTGCGTTCAAGTGCTCGATTTCCTGGAAATGAAACTTCGTGATCTGGCGAGGCCGCAACATTGTCCACCGCCGGGCGATTCGTGTCAAAGCGATGGCCTCAGGCGCTATGATGTGCAATAGCGGCTGCCATCGGCAAACTCAATGGATGACCTCACGTGACGAAGCAGGACGTTGACAACGCAACCACGGCGATGCGCGATATTTTTCCAGCCACCCCGCTGCAATTGAACGAGCATCTGAGCGGCCGCTACGGCGCCAATATCTTCCTCAAACGCGAGGATCTTTCGCCGGTTCGTTCCTACAAGATCAGGGGCGCATTCAATTTCTTCCGCAAGGTGCTTGCCGCCGGTGCCACAGGCAAGACCTTCGTTTGTGCCTCGGCCGGCAACCACGCCCAAGGCTTTGCCTTCGTCTGCAGGCATTTCGGTGTCCCCGGTGTCGTATTCATGCCTGTGACCACGCCGCAGCAGAAGATCGACAAGACCCGCATGTTCGGCGGCGAGTTCATCACGATCCGTCTCGTCGGCGACATTTTCGACCAATGCTACAAGGCAGCCCGCGACCACGTTGAAACGATCGATGGCGTCATGGTGCCACCGTTCGATCACCTCGACATCATCGAGGGACAGGCAACCGTTGCCGCTGAAATCGCCGAGCAATTGCCCGAAGGCGTCAGGCCGGATCTTGTCGTGCTTCCCGTCGGCGGCGGCGGTCTGTCGGCCGGTGTCACCGGCTATCTGAAGGATGAGGTCGCCGCTGACCATTTCGTCTTCTGCGAACCATCCGGCGCGCCGAGCCTCAGGCAAAGCCTTGAAACCGGCAGTCTCGTCACGCTCGACCAGGTCGATAACTTTGTCGATGGCGCAGCGGTCGGGCGGATCGGCGATTTGAATTTCGCAGCGTTGCGGCGCTTTTCAGCCGACCAGGTCATGCTTTTGCCGGAAAACGCAATCTGCATGACAATCATCGACATGCTGAATGTCGAAGGCGTCGTGCTCGAGCCAGCGGGTGCCTTGTCGATCACGGCGCTGGATGCGATCGGGCGCGACAAGCTGGAAGGCAAGACCGTAGTCGCGGTCGTCTCCGGCGGAAATTTCGACTTCGAGCGCCTGCCGGACGTCAAGGAACGGGCGATGCGGCATGCGGGGCTCAAGAAATACTTCATCCTGCGCATGGCGCAGCGTCCCGGTGCCTTGCGCGACTTCCTCAACCTCCTTGGCGATGAGGACGATATCTCGCGCTTCGAGTATCTGAAGAAGTCGGCCCGCAACTTCGGCTCGATCCTCATCGGCATCGAGACCAGGCACGCGGAAAACTTCCCAATCCTGAAATCGCGGTTCGACGCCGCCGGCCTGCGCTATCAGGACATCACCGAGAACGAGATCCTGTCCAATCTGATCATCTGACGGTTGGTGGACCGGAGGCAAAGCCAGAGTGCCAACATCGACACTTTGGCTTTGACAGCTTTCGCCGTCGCGTCTAAGTCTTGCTCATGGCATCATTTTTCTCAAAACTGTTCGGCCGCTCCGGCTCCACCGAAAACGAAGCCCAAGGCGCATCGGGCAAAACCGAAGCCTATGCGGAATGCACGATCCGTGCGACGCCGATGCGTGAGGGCTCGCAGTTTCGCTTGGCTGGCACCATAGAGAAGACAGCCTCAGGGGGTGACGTTCGCGTGCGCAGCTTTATCCGCGCCGACCTATTCACCTCCGAGCAGGATTCGATCGACGCGACGTTCCGCAAAGGGCGCCAGATCATCGATCAGACCGGACCGTCGCTTTTCGCCGATGACGCCCCTTCGCGGCAGGTCTGATTCCAAGCTGTCGTCCGCGTTGGCCTCGTTTCCTGAAAAATGAAGACAATACAGCCTGTTGTATCTGACAGTTCATGTTGATCGTCAGAGCCGCGCGCTCATTCGCGCTGGATAGCCATTGGCCGCTCCGGCTCGCGTTTCACGCGTTCCGCCAACAGCGAAATGCCTGTCTTGTGCTGGTGAGAATGTGCCCCCGTCTTGCGGGGGCACGATGGATCAGAGCTTGATGCGGAAACGGGCAAACCCCTCGGCTGCTTCGCCGGCATCCTCGATCGTCACGCCCTTGACCTCCGACAGAAACTGCCGCGCCTTCGGACCACTGTCGAAGGTGACGCTGGTATTGGCGAGCGGGACGAAGGTCCAGTTGGCATCAGCCGCCGGATTGATGGTCCCCTGGTCGATGATGTAGCGCACCACGACGTCGCGGTTGGTATCCGGGGCCACAAAGACCACCTTGTCGGCAGCGATATCGGGGAAATGGCCGCCGCCACCCGCGCGATAGTTGTTTGTAGCGACGACAAATTTCTGCGCTGCGTCAATCGGTTGCCCATTGAAGCTCAAGTTCTTGATCCGATTGGCTGACGGGTTGACCGCATTTCCGTCCTTGTCGAACTTCGGCGGCTCGGAAAGGTCGATCTGGTAGGTGACACCGTCGATGACATCGAAGTTGTAGGACGGGAACTCACCGTTGATCAGCGCGGCGTCCGTGGCCCCGACCTTGACCTGGTTGAAGATGCCTGCGGACATTTCCAGCCAGTTGCGCACCTGCTCGCCGGTGATGACGACGGCCTGGACCGTGTTGGGGTAAAGATAGAGGTCGGCGACGTTCTTGATGGCGATGTCGCCCGCCGGAACGTCGGTGTAGTAGTCGGCGCCGCCGCGGCCACCCGCCTTGAACGGCGCTGCCGCCGAAAGCACGGGCAGGTCCTTATGCTCCGTCTCCTTCAGCATGTCCTTGATGTACCAGGTCTGCGCCTGACTGACGATCTGGACCGACGGGTCGTCGGCGACCAGGGCGAAGTAGGAATAGAGCGGCACCGCGCTCTTGCCGACGGGGGTGCGGACATAGGCAAGTGTTGCTTCGTGCTCCTTTTGCGCCGCTGCCAGCACCTCCGGCTTGTCGGCGACCTCCGCGATTACCTTCTTTTCCTCGCGGCGGTAGATCGGGCGCGCTTCGCTGGTGGAACTGACGACGCGCCAGGCGCCGCCGTCGCGTTCGATGAGTAGATCGATCAGGCCGAGATGCGAACCCCAGAAGCCGCCCATGACGCCGGGCTTGCCCGAAATCAGCCCCTTGGCATTGTCGACGCCGGCAATCTTGTCGAACTTCGGACCGGGGAAGTCGAGGTGGCTATGGCCGGTGACGATGGCGTCGATGCCATCGACTGCCGCGAGCGGCACGGAGGCGTTTTCGAGATTTTCGGCGTAGTCCTGCTTACCGATGCCTGAGTGGGAAAGCGCAATCACGATATCGGCACCTTCCTCGCGCATCTGTGGAACCCAGGCTTGTGCCGCCTTGACGATGTCGCGGGCATTGGCCTTACCCTCCAGGTGCTTCGCATCCCAGCTCATGATCTGCGGCGGGACGAAACCGATGAGGCCGACCCGGATCGCGTGTTCGGCACCGGTACCGTCCTTCACCTTGCGGTCGAGAATGACATAGGGCTTGAGGAACAGTTGATCCTGGCGGGCATCGGCGGCGAGTGCGCCCTTTGTCAGGTTGGCGCACACGAGCGGGAAGTTGGCGCCGTTCAGCACCTTGAACATGAAATCGAGGCCATAGTTGAATTCGTGGTTGCCGAGCGTGCCGCAATCATAGCCGAGCACGTTCATCGCTGCGATAACAGGATGGATGTCGCCATCCTTCATGCCGCGCTGATAGGCGATGTAGTCGCCCATCGGATTTCCCTGCAGGAAGTCACCGTTATCGACGAGGATAGAGTTGGTGGCTTCGGCCCGAATGGCGTCGACGATCGAAGCCGTGCGTGCAAGCCCCAGCGTGTCGTTCGGCTTATCGCCGTAGTAGTCGTAGGGGAAGACGTGAACGTGGAGATCCGTCGTTTCCATGATGCGCAGGTGCGCCTGGTTGGCCGCCGCGCGCGCGGAGAAAGGATGAAGCATCACGAGGGCCGAGGAGGCCACGACACCCGACAAAAGCGAGCGGCGCGAGAGGTGGAACGGGGATGTCGTCGATTGCATGCTTGCCCTCCGTTGATGGATGTCATTGCAGTTCGGTCGATTGCAATCCGCGGTTTCGTCTGTTGAATGCGGACCACGATGGGTTGGTCGCGACTATGCCGCAAAGGCAACACTTCGCAAAGCAGTTGATTCTCGCATGCCAATTCCACGCAGCCCGTCGGCAAGGTAGAGTTTTCTTTAAGCTTTCCGCCTAACGGTTTGCGTGGCGAAACCGGAACTTTTCTTCACGAGCATGCCCAACGCCAATCTCATTCTTTTCGTCGGCGAAGCACTGGTCTACGTCACGGCGATGATCTGGCTGTTACAGCTTCGTGCCCGGTTGGGGCTCGGCGTCTTCGTCGCTGCTCTCGGTGTGATGCATTTCATCGAGACTTATCTGGCAGCGGTCTTTTACGTGCAGCTGCCGTTCGGGATCGTCTCGCCGGGATCGGTCGTGCTTTTTTCCGGAAAGCTCATGATCATCCTGCTTCTGTACGTGAAGGAGGATGCTGCTACCGTCCGCCAGCCGATCTACGGTCTGCTTGCCGGCAACCTGCTCACGGTCGTCCTCAGCCTTCTGCTGCGCCAACATGAAACGGTTTCGATCGTCTCCGGCCGCTCGGCCGACATCGGCTTCATCGACGAAATGGGCGTGCTGATGGTGTGGGGGACGCTGATCCTGTACCTCGACACCCTGCTGATTATCCTGCTTTACGAGCGTCTCGGCAAATGGTTGCGCCGCTTCGTAACCGTCCGTTTCCTGATCTGCGGCCTTGTGATCCTCAGTTTCGATCAACTGGCATTCTTTGCTGCCCTGCACTGGCTGAACGATGCGCCCACCGAAGTTCTGTGGGGCGGATGGATCGCCAAGATGCTGGCCGCCACCTTTTACGCCATCGCGATTGGCGTTTACCTCAATGTGTCGCGCCATCCTTTCCTGGCGATGTCGGACCGGCCGCTCGGCGACATCTTCAACGATCTGACCTTCCGCGAACGCTACGAAGACCTGCTCTCAAGGTCTGGCCAGGACAAGCTGACGGGATGCCTCGACCGCAGCCGTTTCGATATCGAAGGTCCGCAAATGCTGCGCGCCGCTGTGGGCTCAAAGGCTCCAGTCAGCCTGTTGATCATCGACGTCGACCATTTCAAGGGCGTCAACGACCGCTTCGGCCACCAGGAAGGCGACCGCATTCTGCAAAAACTGGTCGAGGTGATGAAGGCGCACCTGCGCGAGGGCGACCGGCTGTTTCGTTACGGCGGCGAGGAGTTCGTCGTCTTGTGTCCGGGATTGTCGCATGCCGACGCGCTGAGCCATGCCGAGACCATTCGGCTGGCGGTATCGGCCGGTGTGTTCACTCCCGACAATGCGCCTGTAACCGCCAGCATTGGCTTGTCCTCCACTCCTGACGATGGCGCTGCGATCGCGGATCTTTTGTCCGAGGCCGATCTCAGGCTCTATGCGGCAAAGGGACGTGGCCGCGATTGTATCGTTGGCCGCTAGCGCTACAGGTCATATCCCGACATTTGGCCGATCGATGACTTCCCGCAGCGAGAAGCTGGAGTTGATCTTGACCACATGGGGCAGGGCGGAGAGCCAGTCCCGATGGATGCGCTCGTAGTCCTGCAGATCCTTGGCCGCGACCCGGAGAATATAGTCGTATTCACCCGACATCAGGTAGCAGACGAGAACATTGGGACAAAGCTTCACCGCCGCCTCGAACTCGGTCAGCGTCTTGGCAAATTGTCCGGACAGCGAAATGTGCACGATCACCATGATCTGGTAGTCGAGTGCCTTGTGCGCCAGGCGGGCATGGTAGCCGCTGATGGTGCCGGATTTCTCCAGGATATCGACTCGGCGCGAACAGGCTGAAGGCGACAGCCCGACCTTGGCGGCGAGATCTGCATTCGAAATCCGGCCGTTCTGCTGAAGAATGCGCAGAATCGCATGATCGATGGCATCAAGTTCACTCATTCGCGTTTTCCATCACTATCTGACACTGGAACGCAATCTTCTTCGAAATTGATGCCTTCGCAGAGGCATCTTTGCAAGGACATTCGTTCCGCTGCGTGTTTTGCTGAGTGGGCGTCAATGAGGCGAAATTGCCCACAACAGGAGAGGAACGCTCGATGCGTGTCGGTTGCCCGAAGGAAATCAAAAACCATGAATACCGTGTAGGACTGACCCCCGGGTCGGTACGTGAATATGTCGCTCACGGCCACGAGGTTATCGTTGAAACCAAGGCAGGAGCGGGGATCGGCGCGGATGACGATACCTACCGTGCCGCTGGCGCGAAGATCGTCGCGACGGCAAAGGATGTGTTCGAAAAGTCGGACATGATCGTCAAGGTCAAGGAGCCGCAGCCGTCCGAATGGGCGCAGCTGCGCGAAGGCCAAATTCTCTACACCTATCTGCACCTCGCTCCGGATCCGGAACAGACCAAGGGTCTCATCAATTCGGGCGTCACGGCCATCGCCTATGAAACCGTCACGGACGAGCGTGGTGGATTGCCGCTTCTGGCGCCGATGTCCGAAGTCGCCGGACGCCTCGCCATTCAGGCCGGTGCCACTTCGCTGCAGAAGGCCAATGGCGGCCGCGGCATTCTGCTCGGCGGCGTGCCAGGCGTGCTTCCGGCGAAGGTCGCGATCATCGGCGGCGGCGTCGTTGGCCTGCACGCGGCCAGAATGGCGGCCGGACTTGGCGCCGATGTCAGCATTCTCGATCGTTCGATCCCACGCCTGCGCCAGCTGGACGATATCTTTGGCGGCCGCGTTCATACGCGCTTTTCCACCATCGATGCGCTTGAGGACGAAGTGTTCTCCGCCGATCTCGTCATCGGCGCCGTCCTCATTCCGGGCGCTGCCGCACCGAAGCTCGTGACGCGTGAAATGCTGACCGGCATGAAGAAAGGTGCGGTCATCGTCGATGTCGCGATCGACCAGGGTGGCTGCTTCGAGACATCGCACGCAACCACCCATTCCGATCCGACCTACGAGGTTGACGGGATCGTGCACTACTGCGTCGCCAATATGCCTGGCGCTGTTCCGGTGACGTCGGCCCATGCACTCAACAACGCGACATTGTACTACGGTCTGCAACTGGCCGATCGCGGGCTGAAAGCCATTGCAGAAGATCGCCACCTGCGCGCAGGCCTCAATGTCCACCGTGGACGTGTGACCAACGCGCCCGTTGCCGAGGCGCTCGGCTACGACGCCTATGCGCCGGAAGCGGTGCTCAACGTCGCCTGATAGCCTTCGCGGCGTCGGTCCGGCTTTGGTCGGACCGACGTTTCAGGCGCTTTCTATCCTGCACTGATAACAATTGTTCTTCGCCGATCGCACATGCACGCTCGCCACGTCAGGCATGGCGAGCAGGGCTTCGGCGCGGGATTCGAGCTGTTCGGTCGGAATCACTCCACCGGTGCCATAGATGATGCGTTCGTTGCTGCCATAGCCGCGCAGCAGATAGTCCTTGCTCGCATTAAGGACGGGTGGGCGTACGCTCTCGCTATATGCGGGGCACTCTTCGGCATGCATAAAAGCCGGACCGGTCTCCGCGTAGGGTTGCAGCGACGTGAAAGGCCGCAGCGCAAAGATCAGATACGCGTCGCCCGCCGCCACGTTGCGAAGGCAATGCCGACAAGGAACGCCATCGCCGTCGGATATCTGCCGCTCCGGCAGGTTGCCGTAGGCATCTTTTCCACCTTGCCACAGGTGTCGGGCGGCATCGGTAGACATCGGAACATAGCGCAGAGCCATCGTGCATCTCCAGATCGATTGGATCATTCGAGGCACACTGTGCGACGGCCACTGTCGAGGCGACACCCGTTCCTTGCGGCGGTGTGCCGTCAGAGGTTTTTCGCGAAGGTAAGCAACTCCTCGTCGGTCAGCGGTTCGATGGTCGCCTCGCGGGTGGCGACAGGCGAAAAACCGAATTGCTGATAGAGCTGGAGCGCGCGCGGGTGATCGAGATTGTTGGTCGTCACCGTCACTTTGTTCGGATTCAGGGTCCAGGCGGCAAACAGCGTCTGCAGAAGGAACCATTTGCCGAGGCCAAGCCCAAGCGCATGCTCCATCAGCCCGAAATGGGTAAGCTCGACGACATCGTCCTCGGCCTGGTGAAGCTCGAAGAAGCCGGCAGGCGCACCGTTGACATAGAGCACGGTGACACTGGTCCGTTTGTCGGCAAGCAGTGCGGCCAGCTTGTCATCGCTCATGCGGATGCGATCGGCCCAGTGCCAGCGCTTGCCGACGCGCAGATAGAGGAACCGATAATAATTGAGCGGGATGTCCGACACGCGAAGGATCGCCGTCTGGATATTGACCGGGATCGGCAGGCTCTGCTTGGGCGGTGCGGTCATTTCCAGTTCGGTGACATGGGCTGTCAGGGAGGCGAGCTTGGGAGGGCGCATGGTGTCACTCGCTGCCGGTCACGACGGGGGTATCGGAACGTCCGCCCCATTCTGACCAGGAGCCGTCATAGAGCGTGTTGTCGGTATGGCCGAGGGATTGCAGCGCCAGCGTGATGATCGCCGCGGTGACGCCCGAGCCGCAGGTCGTGACCACAGGTTTGGAAAGGTCGACGCCCGCTTCGGCAAACGTCTTTCGCAGCGTGTCGAGATCCTTGAGCTTGCCGTTCTCCGAGAACGTGGTGGACGGCAGGCTACGCGCACCAGGCATGTGGCCGGAGCGCATTCCGGCGCGCGGCTCCGCCTCGACGCCGAGGAAGCGTCCGGCGCCCCTCGCATCGGCAATCTGGATCGTGCCGGACGTGACGATGTCCTGCATGCGTTCGAATGAGGTGACTGCCGCGGGCGTGAAGGTGACGTTGAACGTGACGGGCCTAGGCGAGGGAACGTCTGTTGTGACCGGGCGCCCGTCTTTCTTCCAGCAGTCCATGCCGCCATCGAGCACGTAGACGTCCTTTGCCCCCATGATGCGCAGCATCCACCACACGCGCGGCGCAGTCATGATGCCGGGGCCGTCATAGACGACGATCGTATCGGTCTCGCTGACACCAAGCGCACCTACGGCATTGGCGAAGGCTTCCGGCGTCGGCAGCGTGTGCGGCAGGCCGCTTGCATGATCGGCGATCGCATCCTGGTCGAAGAATACGGCGCCAGGGATGTGGCCCGCGTCGTATTCCGCTTTCGGGTTTCTGTTCTGTGCCGGCAGATACCAGGCGGCATCAAGGACGCGGACGGAGGGGTCGTCGAGGCGCTGTTGCAGCCAGTCCGGAGAAACGACGAAGGCGCTTTTGGTGTTGGTCATGGTCGTATCTCCTGTTCAGATTGCCTGGCGGTCGTCTGGTGTGCCGAAGCGGATGCGGAAGCGGCGGTTTTCCTTGCCCTTCTTCTCGATCTTGGCGATGTGGATCGCACCGACCTCCTGGGTTTCCGACACATGCGTGCCGCCGCATGGCTGGCTGTCGACTGCCGAGTTCTCGCCGATACAGACGAGGCTGACGCGGCCAAGGCCGATTGGCGGGCGGACGTTCTTTGATTTGACGATGCCGGGGTTGGCTGCGAGTTCCTCGTCGGTGATCCACTGCAGGTAGACCGGGTGGTTCTCGTCGACGAGCTTCTTCAGGGCTGCCGTCACCTCGTCCCTGTCGATCGTTTCGCTCATGTCGAAATCGACGCGGCTTTCATCTTCGCCGACGGCAGCGCCGGTGATCGGGAAAGGGCAGACGACGGAAAGCAAATGGCAGGCCGTGTGCATGCGCATCAGCCGGTAACGGCGTGGCCAGTCGATATGCAGGACGAGCTTTTCGCCGACAACAGGCGCCGGCTGCCCTTCCGCCGGCATGTGAATGATGACGTCCTTGGTGGTGCCATGGCGGGCAACCGCAATGTCGATGCGGCTGCCGTCGCTGCGCTCCAGAAAACCGCTATCGCCGGGCTGTCCACCCGATGTGGCGTAAAAGCAGGTCTGATCAAGCTCGATCCCGCCATCCTCCAGAATTCCGGTGACACTTGCTTCGCAAGTCGAGAGATAGAAATCTTCGCGGAAGAGGGCAGTCACGGTCTTGGTCATCGCAAATCTTATCCGACTGATTCGTATGGAACGGTGATGCTTGAGGATCCCTTCAACCAGGCCGGAACAGGCAGGCCCTTCGAGGCCAGGAAGTCCGGGTTGAAGAGTTTCGATTGATAGCGGTTACCATAGTCGCAAAGGATCGTCACGATCGTATGTCCCGGGCCGAGCTCCTTGGCGAGCCTGACGGCGCCGGCAATGTTGATGCCCGTCGATCCACCGACGCAGATGCCTTCCCGTTCGATCAGGTCGAAGACCAGCGGCACGGCCTCGGAATCCGGGATCTGGTAGGAAAAGTCCGGAGTAAAGCCTTCGAGATTGGCGGTGATTCGGCCCTGACCGATGCCCTCGGTGATGGAGCTTCCGCTCGCCTTCAACTCCCCATGGGCGTAGTAGTTGTAGAGTGCGGCACCATCCGGATCGGCAAGGCCGATCTTGATGGCGGGGTTTTTCGCCCGCAGGCCCTGTGCCACGCCGGCAAGCGTGCCGCCGGAACCGACCGCGCAGATGAAGCCGTCGACCTTGCCGTCCGTGTCGCGCCAGATCTCGGGCGCAGTCGTCGCAATGTGCGCGTCACGATTGGCGACATTGTCGAACTGGTTGGCCCAGATCGCGCCATTCGGTTCGGTTTTGGCAAGTTGAGCGGCCAAGCGTCCTGAGATCTTCACGTAATTGTTCGGGTTCTTGTAGGGCACAGCCGGTACTGCAACGAGCTCAGCCCCAAGAAGACGCAGCGCATCCTTCTTCTCCTGGCTCTGGGTTTCCGGAATGACGATGACGGTCCGGTAGCCGAGCGCCTGGGCGACGAGCGCAAGGCCGATGCCGGTATTGCCTGCCGTGCCTTCGACGATGACGCCGCCCGGCTTCAATTGCCCTGCCTTCTCCGCCTCGCGGATGATCCAGAGTGCGGCGCGATCCTTCACCGACTGTCCCGGATTGAGAAACTCCGCCTTGCCAAGGATGGTGCAGCCGGTCGCGTCGGAAACGGTCTTCAGCCGGATCAGGGGCGTATTGCCGATTGCTTCAAGAACGGACGGAAGAATGGCCATTTGCAGAACCTCGTGCTTGAGAACGGCCGCCGAAGCGGGCCGCGTTACCGAAGAAAAACGCCGAGTGGCCGGCGAACATTGAGAACGACGCCGGATCGCCGAAATATTGGCGTGTTTTCGGCTCAGCCTGTTTCCCAGGCAAGAAATAGCGTTTCACCGCTGCCCTGTCCCGAACAAAAAACGTCTTCAAGGGGAAAGCTCAGGGTTGAGGCAGCTCTGCGCGTGCGCTGGGTATTGGAGGGGGTTGGTCTGGGCCGGGTGTCAGGTTTCTCGGCCCCTTGAGTTGAGCGTGCACCGGGTGGGTGCGTGCCGAGGTATGGGCAATGAGTATGCACAAGATGAAATCCGAGCATGGGCTGGCCTGGGTAACGGGCGCGAGTTCGGGAATAGGCCGAGCGCTGGCTCTGCGCTTGGTTCGCGGCGGATATTCGGTGGTCGTCACATCAAGAAATCACGCCAAACTGGTGGCCTTGCAACAGGAGGCTGCTCCTGACGGTCGCATCCTCGTTCTCGACGGCGATGTCACCGACCCGCAGGACATGGAGCGTGTGCTTGCATCGATCGAATACGACCACGGCGATCTGTCACTGGCCGTATTTACTGCGGATGTGACGCTGCCTGTGCGAGGCGACGACCTGCATCGCGAGGCTTTCGAGCGTAGCTTTTCGGTCAACGTCAACGGTGTCGTCAACTGTCTGCTGCCGGCCGTTGCCCACATGAAGGCGAGGGGGCATGGCCATATCGCCATCATGTCGGGAGCGGCCGGCTATGGCGGCTTGCCGGGCAATGCCGCCTATGGTGCAACGAAGGCGGCTCTCCTCAACATGGCGGAGAGCCTGAAGTTGGACCTGGACCGGATCGGCATTCGCCTGCAAGTCATCAGCCTGGGGCTCGTCGAGGCCAGCGGATCGTCTCGTCTTGGATTTCCAGCATCCGGCTCGGTCAGCGTTGACGCAGCCGCCGAGCATATCGTTGCGGGCTTGAAGTCGAAGCATTTCGAAATCAACTTGTCGAAACGCGCGAACGCCGTAGCAAGACTGTCTAGATGGCTGCCCTACGGTGCATACTTCGCACTGGTCGACCGGTTGACTCGCCAAGGTTCGGCACCGGCGGTGGCGACGACGAAACACGCCAGCGCCGAGAATCAGCCGCATCAGGCCGTGTGAAGCACCAGCACTGCGCCGAAGATCAGCGCGAGGCCGACCCAGCCGATCGGCTTGAGCTTCTGGCCGAAAAGCAGGCGGCCGCAGATGGCCGTGCCGAAAATCCCGGTTGCACCGAGAACCGCGTAGGCAATGGCAAGTTCCATGCCCTTGACGGCTTCCGCCAGGAAGGCAAAGGCGGCAAGCACGAGAACGATGGAAAGCGCTCCCCAGCCACGACGCGCAAAGCCATTGGATTTGGTCGAGGCCAGATTGGCGGCGATGTCGAGAACGCCCGCGATGACGGCAAAGACGAAGTAGATGCTAGGCGCGCTCATCGACGGCTCCTTCGGTGGCCGGTGCTTCCTCTTCGCGGTGTTCGCCGGCATTGACGAGCAGGATGCCCGCGACCGCCATCGACAGGCCCAGCATTTCCCGGCCGGTCAGCACATGGCCGAACACGAACACCGAAATGAGCGTGATGATCGCGACACCTGATCCCTCCCAGATGGCATAGGCAACGCCGACGGAGATGGTCTTCACGGCCTTTGCCAGGAAGACATAGGAAAGCGCGATGGAGACGTACATCACCACGTGGCCGATGTAGGAGCCATTGGCGGATGCGGCCTTCATTGCCGTCAGGCCCGCCACTTCGGTTGCGATGGCGAGCGCCAGGAAAAACCACGCAAGGCGCATGAGGAACCTTCAAGAAGAAATCTGGATCGGTTGCCTCATAGGCTTTGCCGCGCGAACGGTAAAGCCTGCACTTGGGCCGGCTTACTCGAAGACGATCTGGCGGACATCGATGTTTCGCGCGCGGAAGCCAGCTTCGCAGTAGTAGAAGTAGAATTCCCACAGCCGCTTGAAGCGCAGATCGAAACCGAGCGGTTCGATCTTGCCCCAGACAGACCAGAAGCGCTGACGCCATTCACCGAGCGTGCGGGCGTAGTCGCTACCGAACCCGAAATCGTTGATCATGCGCAGGCCGACATTGCGCCCGAGGTCAACCAGATGGTCGCGCGTCGGCAGCATCCCCCCTGGAAACACGTATTTCTGAATGAAGTCCGGATTGGATCGGTATTCCTCATAGGCTTCGGGCTTGATCGTGATGATCTGGAGACCCGCTTTGCCGCCGGGTTTCAGGCACCGCTTCAGTTGAGAAAAATAGGTCGACCAGAATTTTTCCCCGACGGCCTCGAACATCTCGATCGACACGATCCGGTCGTATCGTCCGGTTTCCTCCCGATAGTCCTGGAACTTCAGCTCGACGCGATCGGCAATCCCGGCCTTGTGCATGCGCTCGCGGGCAAATGCGAGCTGTTCACGGCTGATGGTCAGGCCCGTGACCTTGCAGCCGATCTCGATTGCGGCAAATTCTGCGAAACCGCCCCAGCCGCAGCCGATCTCGAGCACATGGTCACCCGGCCGTAGATTGGTCGCCTCGGCCAGCGCCCGGTATTTGGCGGCCTGAGCGGCCTGAAGATCGTTTGCGCCACTGGCGTAAAGCGCCGACGAATAGGTCATGCTCGGGTCGAGCCATTCACGGTAGAAGGCGTTGCCGAGGTCGTAATGGGCGGAGATGTTGCGCTCAGCACCCGTCTTGGTGTTGGCATTGCGCCAATGGAGGAACTTTTCGACCAGCCGCATCAGGCCGCGCGCCCGGTTCGGGAAGCGGTTGCCGATATCGGCGTTGACAAGGAAAAGCTCGAGAAAAGCGCCGACGTCGGGGCTGTCCCAGTCGCCGTCGATGTAACTTTCCGCAGCGCCGATCGTGCCGCCGGTGATGGCGCGGTGCGGGAGGTTCCAGTTGTGCAGAGTGACGGTTGCGCACGGTCCCGCCACCTTTCCCTTGACGACCAGTCGGCGGCCATTGGGCAGAGAGAGCGCCAGTGCGCCCGCCTCAAGGTGAACGAGGCCGCGAAGGACCACCTGGGCCTTGAGCGGAAAGTCCTTCAGCACCCGTGAGAGATTTTCAGTCGAAAGCAGCTCGGCATTGTCGAAATCGGCAAAGCAGGCTTCAGTATCATGCATAAACCACCCTCCGGCAATCGTTGCATCCGTAACGTGAGCCTAGCGACAATCCTGTCAGAGGCCAACCACGGATTTGTACCGGCGGTGGTTCAGTTGTAGCGATTTTTAACTGGCGTTTCTGATTTCCTGAAACGCGGCCAGCGCGCGGTCGCGCGCAAAGGCATGATCGATGATAGGGGCAGGGTAGGTCACCCCAAGCGTAATACCGGCAGCAGCAAGCGCGGGTTGGGGGGCCGAGAACGGGCGATGAATGTAGCGTGCGTCGAGATCGGCCAGTTCGGGAACGAAGCGCTTTACATAGTCCCCATTCGGATCGAATTTCTCCCCCTGAAGCACGGGATTGAAAATACGGAAGAATGGCGAAGCGTCGGCGCCGGAACCGGCCACCCACTGCCAGCTGGCGGCGTTCGAAGCCGGGTCAGCATCCACCAGCGTGTCCCGAAACCACGCCTCTCCGCGGCGCCAGTCGATCAGCAGGTCCTTGATCAGGAAGGAGGCGGCAATCATCCTGACGCGATTGTGCATATAGCCATGGCGCCAGAGTTGCCGCATGCCGGCGTCGACGATCGGGTAGCCCGTGAGGCCCTTTGTCCACCGCTCGAAGTGGTCGTCGTTGTCGAGCCAGCGAAAACCGTCAAAGCGGCGATCGAGGTTCCGACGCCCCAGGTCAGGATTGTGAAACAGCAGATTGTACGAGAATTCTCGCCACGCGAGTTCCTTGCGGAATGTGACGATATCGTCGACCGGCGTCCCCGTCAGGCCGCGCGTGGCGTACCAGATCTGCGCCGGAGAGATCTCGCCGAACGCAAGGTGAGGCGAGAGCAGGGAAGTGCCGGCATCCGCCGGAACATTCCTGGCGGTCGTGTAGCCGTCGAGCGTATCTTCGATGAATTTCTGCAAGCGATCCGCAGCCCCGACCTCGCCCGGTGTCCAGATTTCGGTGAAGGTCGACGCCCAGTTCGGTTGCGTCGGCAGGAGGTTCCACCGTTCAAGGTCTTCGGATGCAGGCCAGCATTCCGGCGCCGCTATTCTTTCTGGCGGATCGATCGGTGCCGGCGGCTCGCCGCTTGCTTCGAGCGCGCGCCAGAATGGCGTAAACACGCGATAGGGGCCACCGGTCTTGTTGAACAGGCGGGTTGGTTCGTGAAGCAACTGGCCGGCAAAGCTGTTGACGGTAAAAACGCGATCCACGAGCGCCTTCTTCAACGGCGCATCCGTCACCGTTCCGTTCGGATCATAGCGGCGATTCCAGAAGATGGTGGCGCTGCCTGTTTCCCGCGAAATATCGGAGATGACATCGAGCGGATCGCCGGAGCGAAAAACAAGATCCGATCCGATCCGCTGCAGCGATTCCCGAAACGCCGAAAGGGAATGGTGCAGCCACCATCGCTGCGCATCGCCGAGCGGCCCGTTGCCGCTGTCGGCCGGCTCGCGAATGTAGAGGGGAATCACCGCTGCGCCATGGGCTGCTGCGGCTGCAAGGGCATGGTGGTCGGCAAGCCTGAGGTCTTTGCGAAACCAGACTAGAATGGGCGATGACGAATTCGCGCGCATGACATCCCGGGGCGAGGGCAAGGTGGCTTCTGCGCCACCATAGCCGCAAAATGAAAAAGAGCCATTCGGGCGTTACCGCGAATGGCTCTTTTAGAAACTGGCTCCCCGGGCCGGATTCGAACCGGCGACCTGTCGATTAACAGTCGAATGCTCTACCGCTGAGCTACCAGGGATCATCTGCGGTTTGTGTCCTGCAGAAGTTCTGCTCGGTTTGTGTCCTGCAGAAGTGAGGCTGCTAATACAAATGCTTTTCCGATTTGCCAAGCGGTTTTTTCAAAAAAAGTGAGAAGTTTTGTTGCGAGCCTGTGGAGAAGTCCCCAATTGTGGGAAACGCAGGCGGATAGGGAATGATGAATAAAAACAGAAAACAGACGCATTTCGGCATAGACCCCCACACCCGGCAGATCGTGCTGGGCAAATGGCGCCTGGCGCTTCCGGAATCACCGCTGCTGCGTATGCTTGTCGGCGGTTTGCTGATTTTCGGTGGCTTTCTCGGCTTCCTGCCGGTGCTCGGCTTCTGGATGGTGCCCCTGGGGTTGCTCATCCTCTCGCACGACATTCCCGCGGTTCGCCGTCGCCGTCGCCGGTTCGCCGTCTGGTGGGCACGCCGCCGCGGCCGGACGGGCTCTTCGAGGGAGCCATGAGCCTCGAGCCTGCCGCTCAAAGCTTCGAGCGAGTGCAAAAATCCTGAAAAGCCGATTCTGATGTGGGGATGAGTCGGTCATGCGCGCACTGTGTCAGTGTGTGTTTACCGAATTCCCGGGGTTGGGCTGCAGGTGAGATAACTGGTCGACTGATTCTCAAAATCGTCCGTCAGCAACGTCGTGCCTCTGTCCGAACTGGGCGCGGTATCCGGTTGCGGTCGGCGGGATAGGCGAGGTTGCACATTCCGCAGATGAATCCCAGGGACTTTGCTGGTGAACCTCCGGATCAAGTGGCCGCTGAAAACCATTCGGCAACGGATCGCCAGCATAATGCCGGCCGGATCAAGGATGAGGCGGAATGGGTAAAGCCACAACAAGCCGTGGGCGTCGCCGCGGCAGCCGGACAAAGAAACAGGGCGGCATGCTGCCGTGGTATCTCGCCGCTGTGCTGACGGTCGGTGGCGTCGTTGCCTACGATCACCGTGGACAGTTGCGCGATCTGCCGGCCATTTCGGAGATATTCGCATCGGCTCCCAAGGCCAAATCGACATCCAGGGCAGAGGATCGGCCGAAGGCGGTAGTGCGTGCGGCCGTACCGCCCGCCGCAAACAGGACGAAGACTGTTGATGGACCAATACCTGCTGTCAACGTCGGATTGGCCGCGCCGACCCCGGTCGAACGGCCTGTGGTGCAGCCGGCTGCGCTTCAACCTCAGGCGAACCAGTTTTATTTCTGCGGTATCCGTAACGACAACTGCGTCATCGACGGCGCGACCTTCCGATATCACGGCGAAATAGTCCGGGTCGCCGATATCGACGCGCCGAGAACCAAGCAGGCAGGTTGCGATGGCGAACGCGCACGCGGCTTCTACGCCAAGCAGAGATTGCGCGAGCTGTTGAACGCCGGAGATTTCAGGCTGATCGAAGCGATCGGCAGGGACGATGACAAGGCCAGTGAGAAGCTGCGCGTCGTGATGCGCGACGGCCGTTCGCTCGGAAGCATTCTCGTCTCGGAAGGGCTTGTGCGGCCGTGGAAGGGACAATCGACGCCGTGGTGCTAGGCGGATGGAAAAATCCGCGGATATGACTGCGTTGGGCGAAACCAGGCTTCAAACCGCTGGCGACCTGCTCGGCGAAACACTTCAGGAGAGCGGGATATCGCCGCCGTCGCGCAGCACCCAAAGACGGTCGTTCTTCGTTGTCGAGTAAAAGCCTGTGAGACGGCGTTTCCTTCAATGTGAGCGCCGCGCGCTCCATTATGCCCGCCCATCGATCCCACGTTGCTACATGAATAGCGCCCCAATCGCTCGCCTTGTTGTTCCGCTTGGGCGCGGTGAGGGGGTGACCGGCGATATGCATTCTTCATGAAAGAGCGAGCGGCGCAGCCGCATGCAGCAGCCATCCACAGAACGGAATAGAAACGCTTGTTCAAAATGAAAAAAGGATCGCATTCAGAATGAACCCTCTTGCACTCTTTCTATATTCATTCTAAACGCTCGCCACGACTTGATAATCTCAGTCGGTGAGGCCTCGTGGCGGAGTGGTGACGCAGAGGACTGCAAATCCTTGTACCCCGGTTCAATTCCGGGCGAGGCCTCCAAAGACACACCTAACGAACTGATTTCGTGAAGCAATTATTCGCGACGAAATCCACTGGACACCAGAATTTCCATTTGGTGTGGCAATTCGCTCCGTTTTCCTCCTCAGTATCTTCCCCCGCAGCCAACAGAAGATCACCGATTCCGTCGCATTTGATGCGGGCGACACTCTGCCGTGCTGGGCGGGCTCTCTCTGCATTCCGCGTCTAGATCTTCGAAGTCTTCCCGTCCGTACATCGTCGTCAGACCCTTCGGCCCAGGTGGCCTACGCGCAGAGGAAGACGGCCACCAGGCGGGCTTCACGCAGTCCTTTACCGGCAGGTCGGTAAAGGAAGGGATTGTGTCCACAATCGGTCTCCATTCTGCACGGAGCCGTTAAGCGGCCCATACCTATCGGTCTAGGGACAAATGTGATCGGTAAAATTTCGCTATAAACGTTGGTCGCCGAATGGTCGGCGAAAACAAAATCGCGACACAAAGTCACAAAATAAGTCCCGAACAACCCCTCTAGCTAGACATGCCGCAATCGCCTGCGCTACAAGGGTTCCGGAAAGCTGGCGCCCTCTCCTGGGGCAAAGGTGCTAGCCATACATGGCAATTTAACCTTTCTTGCAGACAATTGGTCCTGCAACGCTGAGAGGTGGACTTGGCAGGAATTCTTCTATTCAAACGCATGCCGAAACCACAGCCCAAGCTGCGGCTCGGCACTCGCTCGTTCGTAATAGATCCGATATGAAGGCTTCAACTGCCATCCCGCTTGCTCTGCTGCTCGGCGCTGCCACGATGCCATTTTTGGGAAAAACCGACGCGCAGGCACAGAACCGCGACGTCGATCAGTCGGTATTCGCCTTCGGCGGCGCGATGGTCGATGCGGACATGCTCCAGGCAGGCAATCCTTTCGGTGTCACATACGCTGACCTTCCGATCGTAGGCGTCGGCTACCAGTACTTCCCGGCAAGGATGGGCTCCTTCAGGTTCGGACTGGAAGCGGGGCTCGCCGGAAGATTCGGCGGGCATCCGAATGCGGAATTCTGGGGCGGCGTCGTCGGTCGCTACGACGGTTTCGAGATTGGCGATGCTGTCCGGATCTCGCCAGCCCTTACGTTTGGCATCAGCTATGTCACGCATACTCAGGAAGGACGGGAGCGCCAGAACGAGCTGGAACGTAACGGGAACGCCAGAACCCTGTTCTATCTCGGCCCCGAGTTGAACCTTTCCTTCGACACAATGCCCAACGTCGATTTCTTCTGGCGGGTTCACCACCGGTCCGGAGCCTGGGGGACGCTCGGCGACATGCACGGCGGCTCCAATGCAAATGTCCTTGGCATGCGGTTCAATTTCTGAAGGACCTTCTTCGCCTCCAAATCTTCCGAATGCCACGATTGTTGTTTCAATCGGTTGCGTCACTGCACGGCAGCCGATCGAATTCCTGGATGATCTCCGACAGCAAAAGAGGTGTGGCAAGCTGTGGCAGAGCCCTTTGCTTCTTAAAAGAAAACAATTCATGAAAGTGTGGCAACGTGCTGCCGTAAGTGATTGACATCCCGCCATTCCTCAAGTCCGGGCGAGGCCTCCAAAATTTCACCTAAAGCTTTATATTCGAAGCGCTCCTTCGGAACGCCGATCCTGCGTCGGCTTTAATTTCCGGGGAGCAGCAATCTATCTCGATTCCATCTATCGTTTCCCAGAACGGTTAAACCTTGCCTGAGATGCGCTCCTGCGGCTCAGTGCGGAGAACCGTGAGACGCAGGCAAGTCTTGCCTTGGGCGTTGGAGGAGCTTCGTCACGCCCCGACACTGATGTTTCGGCCGCAGTGACCGTCGCTCGTCGGGCGGACGGCAACGGTGGTGCTGTGGCGGCGCCATCACTCTCTTGCGCCGAATTGTCTGCGTGGGTCTGCTGGTGCCCTGACCGCGCCAGTCATTTTGCCCGAATGAACTTCAGTGTTCCCGGGAGCCTCGGCCCGGTCAAATCCATGGTGTCCAGCGGGTGATTGCTGCCGTCGTTGACAGGCAGTCCTTCGCAATCGAACGGGCTGATGCCTTGGAGGCATGCGGTGTTGACAAGGGGGCGGCCGATGAATGGCTGGGGCGATCGGGGAGCCGGGTCTCAATATATCGGTGCAGCCCATGCCAGCCCTCGGCAGTACCATCCGGGTATCCAGTGGATCTAAAGGCTGTCGCCGGCGGAACGTGCTGTCGCCGATCGGAAATCCACCTCCCGCTGCCTCGTTGGGAATATGCGCGGCCTGCTCAATTCTCCTGAACGGAAACGCCGTCCTCGCCAATCTTGATCTCGACACCGGCAGGTTTCGTTTCTTCGCGATAAGCATAGACGCCGAGCCCGATGACGGCGACAGCGAGCACGGCGATGACGAGATAAAGGCCATTACGGTTCATTCAGCAGTTCCTCACTTGGTTACGCGAATGGGTAACTAGGCTGCCATCGTCGAAAGGCAACGGTGCGATCGTCCGGTGCGGTCGGGTTAAAGGCAGCCATGGTTCGAATAAGCATCGGATCCGGTCTCCGTCCGTATGCGGTTTATAAGATTGCACCCGCACCCTTTGTGCCTGACGCGCTGACCTGCGCCCTCGATGGGCGAGCGACAATCGCTACAAATCCGATGCATGATTGCACCGCCATCTTATTCCACCGTGCTGGCTGTGCCGCGACGATATCACGTGGCCTGTCGATTCCGGCGCTTGCCGGTTGTGCCCTGCTTCGCGGGCCGTCAAGTTCCGGGCGCACCTGGCGCAGCTGTGGCGAAGTCTGCTTGCTACTGCTTCGCCGCCAAGGACGGTTGCTTTTCCTAGGCAATCCGCCGTCCGCGCGTGCGCTTCACGCGTCGGCGCAGCCAATAATCGTGCGCGCATCTGGTTTGCCGGCGACGTACCCCGAAATGGTGATTCTGCCTGTATTGTCAGTGCAAGGATAATTGTCTCTAGACGGGTTCAGGAATGAATATTCCGTCGATGCGAGCCGTATAGCTAGCGTCAAACAAAACCGACAATGGAGGAAATGACATAAAATGAAATGTAAGATCGCCCTGACCGCTCTTGCCATTTTTGCCGCAACGACGGCCACCGCAAGTGCTGAGGATCTCGTCTTTCAGCTGAAGAACAAGACGAAAGCCGTACTGACGAACTTCTATACGTCGCCGGTCGGCGTCGACCAGTGGGAAGACGATGTCTTCGGGCGGCAGGTGCTTAATCCGGGCGAGAGCATGGAAATTACCATCGCCGACGGACGCGATGTCTGCAAATACGACATGCGCTTCGAATTCGAGGAAGGCTCCGGTCTCGATACGACCGAAGACACGCAGGACCTCTGCGAGTTGGGCGAGTACTCCATACACGAATGAAAATTGTCGAGTGCTTAAAGCGCTCGACTTGATCACTTCCGTCTCGCTACCCCTTGAGGTGGCGAGACGTTCAAGCATAAGAAGGCCCTTCCAGCAGGAAGACAGCCAACGTCATCTGGCTTAGTGATAGCGGCGGATCAAGCCGACGAGCTTGCCCTGTATCTTGACGCGATCGGGGCCGAAGATGCGTGTCTCGTAGGCCGGATTGGCCGCCTCGAGCGCAATCGACGCGCCTTTGCGCCGGAAGCGTTTCAACGTCGCTTCTTCGTCATCGACAAGCGCGACGATGATGTCGCCGGGGTTGGCTGTGGTGGCATTGCGTATGATCACCGTGTCGCCATCGAAGATGCCGGCCTCGATCATCGAATCACCTTTCACTTCAAGGGCATAGTGCTCGCCGCTGCCGATCATATCGAGCGGCACCGTAATATCGTGCGTGTTGTTCTGTATCGCCGAGATCGGTACGCCGGCGGCAATACGGCCCATGACCGGAACCGAGACGGAGTTGTTGTCTGCCACCGGCGGCGCTTTTGCGGCAGCCGGGGCGGGCGCAGGAGGTTTGCCGAGGCTTCCCTCGATGACGCTTGGTGAAAACCCGCGACGCGGCTGAGCGTTTCCCGCGTAAGCTTCCGGCAGCTTGATGACCTCAAGCGCGCGCGCGCGATTGGGAAGGCGCCGAATGAAACCACGTTCTTCGAGCGCCGTAATCAGCCGGTGAATGCCCGACTTCGATGCCAGGTCGAGTGCATCCTTCATCTCGTCGAAGGATGGCGGAACACCAGACTCCTTCATGCGTTCGTGGATGAAAAGAAGCAATTCCTGTTGCTTGCGGGTCAGCATGGCAAGTCGCTCCAGAGGCGTGAAACAAATCAAGAACAGACACTATCTGTTCCATATGTGTTCCGCAAGTGCCTAAAATTCGGTGAATGTTGTATCAATTGTGCGCCTATCGGCTGCCTCGGTGCTGGGCATGCCATGCGGAGCTGCTATGCCTCGCGCTTTTCACGGAATGAGGGTGCAATGAAAAAGATGATTCGAATCCTGTTGACGATCGTCATCGCAACGACCGTCGTCCTCGGGTTTCGCTGGTATCAATACGTCGACAACAGGCAGAGCCCGTTCGATGAAGTCGGCATCGCATTGAACGCGATGATGCCGGGGCCGGTCCGCCAGTGGGGTTGTGGCCGGCTAAAGCGCACCTTCGGCAACGGACTGCCGCCGCACGGATGCGCAGCCAGTAACGGAAGCGAGTGGGAATAGCTCGGCAATAAGCCGTTGCAAGGCGGGCATCAAAGAAGGAGAGGGCGTTTCAAGCCGGCTGCGTTGCAGAACAGGCGTCCTCGAATTCCTTCACGGTCTCGGCCGAGTTGTCCTCCGGCAGCACCGCATCTGCCGCGTCGGTCGCGACCGGCGTGTCGCCTTGATAGACGAACGACTGGATATAATAGGCGATCGAGCCTTTCCAGACATTCCGACCGTCGATCTGCTGGCAGGGGATGGCCAATTCGAAGTCGGTTTGCAGGTCGTCGACCGTGGCCGCGCTGAGGGCGATGTGGGGCGATGCGATAATCGAGGCGATAAGCAAGGCTGCAAGCACGATGGACGTCCGCTAGGTCAGAAGTGGTGCCGATAGATTGGTTAACGATGTGAACCGTGCTTTCGTTCCGGAGTCCAGCAAGCAGACCGCGTACCGCGCGGTGTTCAACAGTTCTTTGCGAAAGACGATGACGACCCTTCAAGCTGTGGCCGCGAAGACACGAAGATTGGCGGGAAGAGCGAGCGTTTCGGGGCGTTTTTTACTCCTCCGGCATCGACCTCAGGCGGCATGGCTGGCGGCGGATCGATCTTCGCGGCTGCAATCGGGACGATTGGCAAGTGCCGCCGCCCGCAGTGTTCCTTGTGTCTGCGGGAAGGTTCACGCGCCGGTCGGGTGTCCTGCGGAGCCGGCATCATTTCTGGTTTCTCGTCGCGGGACCAGTCGCCCAGGATGTGCGGAGACGTGCACATCCCGTCCGACTGGCCACTGATAAAACGTACAGGCGTATTTGGTTCACGAAGTCGGAGCGGCTGCCTTACTTTTTGTCTTTCTTGCCCAAAGAGAAGCTGCTGCCTGCAAGCTTCACCTGGGAGCCTTCTGGCGTAACGGCGGCTTTGACGGTCTTGTCCTTCTTGGGCTTTCTAACCTCGCGGTTGCTTCGCACTTGACCTTTTGCCATGATCGTCTCCTTGGAAAGGCGTGCCGGGGAGCCCTTGTGGGCGCCGAATGACCGGCGGACTAGCGTGCATTGATACGGCCGGAAGTCAATGACGGCGCTCGGTGCGCATTGGTTCGGGCGGGCGGCATGGCCTGCAATGAAGTCAGTGTTCCGCTGGTGTGATTGTAACACCGATTCGGCTATTTGCCGCGACCCTGAGATGCTGTCGTAGGCCCAATCACGGCGGCGACTTCGGTGATCCTGTTGGCCGGAAATCCGCTTCTTTCTGCATGTTCGCGAATAACGTCGGCGGTTGGCGCCTCGTGGACGCAATAAATCTTGTCGCCGGCGACGTAGCTGGTGATCCATGTGTAGGGCACGCCAAGATCTGCAACGACCGCGTTGGATTTCGCCGACAGCGCGCAGAGGTCGTCCTGACTAAGCTTGTCGGCTCCGGGTACTTCACGCTCTATGATGAAGGTGGGCATCGCTCAGTTCCTCAACTGTTGGATGACCACATATGAAGGCGCCCTAATGAAGCGGGAGTCAACGTTTTCGGTTACCATAAGCCGTATCACGGCGATTTTACCGGAAGTCTCCGGAGCCCGGTCGAAAGTCGCTTTTCAGTTCGCTTTCAAGCGAGCCGGATCGAGCGGTTGGAGCGTTCGCAACCCTTGTCATATCGAGATTGGTGGGGTGCCCGATCGCGTTCGATAGCCCCAGCTCAACCTTTTCGGACCTTGCGCCAAGAATTGGCGGTTGGGCAGACGGGCTGACACTTTCTATGGCGAGAAACAACGACTGCAACTCAGTAGCTGAGACGGAAGCCGCCGGGACTTGCTGCCGATGGGTCCGGCACCGGCGATGGGCCTTGCCATTGGGCGTAGGTCGTGTTGGCGTCACCAGTGCTTGCGCATCCGGAAAGGGTCAGAAGGGCGAGAAAAGCGGCTGTCGTCAGATGTTTAAGAGGCATGGATTTCTCCAGTTGCGGGAGATTGCCCAGGCCTCGATAGGCCGGAATCAGACTTTCCCTCAAATCCTCGGGGATGGCAAGCAGACCTGGCGGCCGCCTTCCAAATGCACGCTTGAACACTGGCGCGACGGCAGGGCGTGCGCACGCCAAATCGACAACAGGACACCGCCAAAACGTTCACCTTGCGGTCGAGCACGATATTGAATGGCAAGAAATGAGACAGTTGATGGCGGAGGAGGTGGGATTCGAACCCACGGTACGCTTTCACGCACGCCGGTTTTCAAGACCGGTGCCTTAAACCGCTCGGCCACTCCTCCGGGCAGGGCGTTATTGCGCGAAGGCTTGTCACTTTGCAAGATTTAACATGCGTCGGCGGCAAGATTTTCTGAGCGCGTCAGCTTGCCCTTCCGTCTCGATAACCATTCGTAAACCATAACCGGAGATTTCGGGCGGCGGGCTGTCCGCCGGTTCGCAATTTTGCCTTGTTGCTGTCATGATTAATCGACTGTCCCGTTTCGGGACGCCGAGATTTCCGCTTGGGGGCAAGAGTGGAAGGTTTCGAGTACGGCTTGTTCGAATGATGTTGTGGGACAGATGACATCCAGTAAAAATGCGGCATATCTGATCAAGGGACTGCGCCTTGCGGCGGTTCCCGTGCTTTGCGCAACGCTTGCGGCGTGCGGATCGACGTCCAGTATCAAGAAGAGCAAGCCGAGGAGCAAAGAATACTTTGCCGAGTCGGTTTATGGCGTGAAGGCGAGCCCCCGTGTCGCTACCGGCAAGAACATCCCGAAGGGCGGTGGCCGGTTCCAGGTCGGTAAAGCCTATCAGGTCAAGGGCAAGTGGTATCAGCCGAAGGAAGATTTCGGCTACAACAAGACCGGTGTCGCGTCCTGGTATGGTTCGGCTTTCCATGGACGCCTGACCGCCAATGGCGAGGTCTACGACAAGCTCCATCTTTCGGCGGCCCACCCGACATTCCCGTTGCCGAGCTATGCGCGCGTCACCAATACTGAAAACGGCACCTCCGTCATCGTTCGGGTGAACGATCGCGGCCCCTATGAATATGGCCGGATCATTGACGTATCCTCGAAGACGGCGGATCTGCTCGACATCAAGCAGAAGGGCAGTGCCAAGGTTCGTGTGCAATATGTCGGTCGTGCACCGCTCGAAGGCAACGACATGCCCTATCTCATGGCGTCCTACGTCAAGAAGGGCGACCGGAGCCCGGGCGTAATGCCGGAGGGCCAGATCGCGACCGGCGTGATGGTTGCCTCGAATGAGCCGATGCGCAATCAGCTCGGCACGCTCACCATCCCGTCCAAATCGTCGCTCGATGCAAGCAGCCCGGTGACAGCCCTTGCGGCACCCGTTCCGCAGTTTTCCGCACCGCAGTCGCTGGAAGAATTCGTGATGCTGCCGGAGATCGGTCCCATCCCGCGCGAGCGGCCGGAATACATTCCGATGCCGGACGGCAACATGGCCTATGCGGCAGCCTATGTGGAAGTGCGGGTGAGCGATGCCAAATCGCCGTTTGAAGCGGTCATGGTCGAGACCAATCCGCTTACGCCCGATGCAATCGTTGCCCATGCCAGGCGTGAAGGCAGAACCGGCTCGATCCGGTAGCTCGGGACGTTGTGCCATTCTGACGACGCTGCTATGCCCAACGGGAAACCGGAGTTTCCCATGCGCTTGAAGATGCTTTCGGTCGTGTTTGGTTGCGCGGCGTTGCTTGCGGGCGCTGCTGCGGCCCAGACGCCACCGGTGGCGTTCGACACCAAGGCCAAACAGATTCTGTTGGTGGATGCCGAAACCGGCACCGTCCTGTTCTCCCGTGCCGAGAACGACCCCGTTCCACCCGCCTCGCTTGCGAAGTTGATGACGATGGAAGTCGTCGCCGAGGCGATCGCCAAGGGTGAGCTGTCGGCCGAAACTGTCTTCGAGGTTTCGGAACACGCCTGGCGCACCGGCGGCGCACCGTCTGGCACCTCGACGATGTTCGCAGCGTTGAAGTCACGCGTCCGCGTGGCCGATCTGCTGCAGGGTGTCGCCGTTCAGCTTGCCAATGATGCCTGCATCATCCTTGGTGAGGGGATGGCCGGCAGTGAAGCCGCCTTTGCCGAAAAAATGACGGCCCGTGCCCGCGTGCTCGGGATGCCAATAGCCACCTTCCGCAATGCGACCGGTCTGCCGGATCCGCAGAACCAGATCACCATGAGCGAACTGGTGGCTTTGACCCGTCATCTGCACGAGGCGCACCCCGAACTCTATCGGCTCTACGCGCAGCCTGAGTTCGAGTGGAACAAGATCCTTCAACGCAACAAGAACCCGTTGATTGCGGCCAATGTCGGGGTCGACGGTGTGGCGACGGGGTTTGCGGAAGGCTACGGCTTTTCGCTCGCGGCCTCGATGCAGCGCGGCGATCGCCGTGTCTATCTCGCGATGGGGGGCCTTGAGACCGATAAGGAACGCACCGAGGAAAGCCGCAAGGTGCTCGATTGGGCAATGACGGCGTTTGAAAAGCGGCGGATCTTTGCTGATGGCGAAGCGATCGGCGAAGCCAGCATCTACGGTGGCGCCGCGCCGCATGTGGCGCTTGTTGCCGGCGGGCCGGTCGATGTGCTGTTGCCGGTCAACAACCCGGAGCGCCTGACGGCCCGCGTCGTCTACAAATGGCCGCTGCGCGCGCCGGTCGAAGCGGGTGCCGAAGTGGGCGTCGTGCGACTTTGGAACGGCGAAAAGCTGTTGCGCGAGGTGCCCGTCAAAACCGCCGAGGCTGTGGGGCAGGGCACCTTGGCAAGCCGTGCGCTCGATGCGCTCCAGGAATTGCTCTTCTTCTGGCTGTAACAAAACCGGTCCCAGTGGTTTCATCGTTTGGGCCAATCGGCTAAACAGGGCAAAATTGCATGCCGATATAGGAAAGCACCGTGCCGCTGGCAAAAGGTCTGTTTGTAACATTCGAGGGCGGGGAAGGGGCCGGTAAGTCGACCCAATTGCGCCTGCTCGCCGATTCTCTGCGATCGCTTGGCTATGAAGTGCTGACGACGCGCGAGCCCGGCGGATCTGTCGGTGCCGAGGCGGTGCGCCACGTGTTGCTGTCGGGGGCTGCCGAAGCCTTTGGCGTGCGAATGGAAGCTATTCTGTTTGCAGCGGCGCGCAGCGATCATGTCGAAGAGGTCATCCGGCCGGCGCTGTCCAGGGGAACGATCGTGCTTTGCGACCGGTTCATGGATTCCTCGCGCGTCTACCAGGGCATCACCGGCAATCTGGAACCGGCCTTCGTCGAGACGCTCGAGCGGGTAGCGATCAACGGTGTCATGCCTGATCGAACCGTTATTTTCGATCTGCCGGCGAATATCGGTCTCGACCGTGCCCAGCGCCGCGCCGGCGATGACAGGCCAGACCGGTTCGAAAAGGAAGAACTGGAGACGCACGAAAAGCGCCGCGAGGCTTTCCTCGACATCGCAAAGGCCGATCCAAACAGGTGTCGCATCATCGACGCGACGCAATCCGCCGAGGCGATTGCCGCCGAGGTGCTCGGTCTCCTTGAAAACTTGCTCGCAAACGCCGAAATGTCCGAGCCTACATCCACAGGTTCCGCACCATGACGACGGAGACGCCCGGTGTGCTCGAAGGGGCAATTGCCCCGGTCCAGAACGACCGGCTGTTTGGCCATGAGCAGGCGGAAGCATTTCTGGCGCAGAGCTACCGATCGGGCAAGGGGCACCATGCCATCCTGATCGAAGGACCGGAGGGGATCGGTAAGGCAACGCTTGCGTTTCGGTTCGCCAGCCACATCCTCAATCACCCGGATCCGGCGACAGCGCCCGAACGGCTTGGGGATCCCGACCCTGCGTCGATCGTCAGCCGGCAACTGGCCTCCGGCGCGTCACATAACCTTTTGCATCTGACGCGGCCGGTTGACGAAAAGACCGGCAGGGTCAAGGGCGCGATCACCGTCGACGAAGTGCGAAGGGCCGGCAAGTTCTTCGCCCAGACATCGGGCACCGGCAACTGGCGTATCGTCATCATCGACCCGGCCGACGATCTCAACCGGAACGCCGCCAACGCCATTCTGAAAATTCTGGAAGAGCCGCCGCGTCGGTCGTTGTTCCTGGTGCTGACGCATGCGCCGGGTAAGCTGTTGCCGACGATCCGTTCGCGTTGCCTGCCGCTGCGGTTGAAGCCGCTGGAGCCGCCGGCGCTGCGCCAGGCGCTCGACCACCTTGGCTTTGATCTCCAGAGCGAGAATGCCGACCGCATTCTGGCCTCGGCCAACGGCAGCGTCGCGGAGGCGCTGAAGCTGATCAACTACGGTGGTCTGGAGATTGCCGCGACCTTCGAAGGTATCCTTGCTGGGCAGGGGCCAGCGATCCGCAAGGACATGCACAAGCTTGCCGACGTTCTCTCGGCAAAGGACAGCGAAACGATCTTCGACTTCTTCACATCGCTGCTGACCGGTCGGCTCATGCGCGAGGCCCGCGATGCGGCCGTTGCCGGCGATATCATGCGCGCTGAACGTTTCGCCCGGCTTTCGGCCGCGACCGGCGAACGTCTCACGGTTAGCGACGCCTACAATCTCGATCGCAAGCAGACCATTCTTTCGCTGCTGGACGACGTCAAGGCGGCGCTATAGATCGACCCGAAACTTCCATTTGCGTTTGATCGCCGCGACGAGATCGAGATCGTGATGGTGGGCGAAAAGCAGCACGTGACCCAGCAGATCTGCCGCTTCGTTCGCCATATCGGTCTGGATTTCGTCTTCTGACTTTCCATGCCGCCTGCCGCGGCCGCTGCGCTTGTTCCAGGCTTGGGTCAGTTCGCCGATTTCCTCCTGCATCTTCAGGATAAACCAGTCGGCATCCCGCTCGATGCCGTTGTCTTCGGCGTAGCGGGCAGACGCTGCTTCAAATTGACGTTCAAGACGGCGCAGCATGGCGATTCCCCCTGTGTTCGTTTCCGTTTTGTTCTATTGTTTTGTTCGCTTTTGCACAAGCAGGCGTAGCGTCCGGCCAGTGCTTTCCAAGCGGGCTTTTCTCCCATCTCCCGGTTCCTTCCTTGCCGCGTATGCGCTAAGAGCGTCGGTAGCTTCATCCGAGATAGATTGAATCCGCCTATGAGAGACACGTCCCCCTTTTACATCACCACCGCGATTTCCTACCCGAACGGCAAGCCGCATATCGGCCACGCCTATGAGCTGATCGCAACGGATGCAATGGCGCGCTATCAGCGCCTGGACGGACGAGATGTCTTTTTCCTGACGGGCACGGACGAACACGGTCAGAAAATGCAGCAGACGGCGCGCCGGGAAGGCGTGACTCCGCAGGAGCTTGCCGATCGGAATTCCTTGGAATTCCAGAAGATGGCAGTGCTACTGAACGCATCGAACGATGATTTCATCCGCACCACCGAGAAGCGACACCACGAGGCGTCGCAGGACATCTGGGTCCGCATGGGCGAGGCGGGGGATCTCTACAAGGATTCCTATGCCGGCTGGTACTCGGTGCGTGACGAAGCCTACTACCAGGAAAACGAGACAGAGTTGCGTGCCGATGGCGTGCGCTATGGTCCGCAGGGCACGCCGGTCGAATGGGTCGAGGAGCAGAGCTACTTCTTCAAACTGTCGGAGTACCAGGACAAGCTTCTGAAGCACTACGAGGAGAACCCTGATTTCATCGGCCCGGCCGAGCGCCGCAACGAGGTGATCTCCTTCGTCAAATCAGGCCTCAAGGACCTGTCGGTTTCGCGCACCACCTTCGATTGGGGCATCAAGGTGCCGAACGATCCCGGCCATGTCATGTATGTCTGGGTAGACGCGCTCACCAACTACATCACCGCGACCGGTTACCTCGACAATCCGCAGGGACCGCGCGCCAAGTTCTGGCCGGCGAACATTCACATCATCGGCAAGGATATCATCCGCTTCCACGCGGTCTATTGGCCCGCGTTCCTGATGTCGGCCGGCCTGCCGCTGCCCAAGCGCGTCTTCGCGCACGGCTTCCTGCTCAACAAGGGCGAGAAGATGTCGAAGTCGCTCGGCAACGTCGTCGATCCCTTCAATCTCGTCGAGCATTTTGGCCTCGACCAGATCCGCTACTTTTTCCTGCGTGAAGTTTCCTTCGGTCAGGACGGAAGCTACAGCGAGGAGGGGATCGCAACCCGCATCAACTCCGACCTTGCCAATGGCATCGGCAATCTCGCCAGCCGCTCGCTGTCGATGATCGTCAAGAACTGCGACGGCCAGATCCCGGTCTGCGGTGCGCTGACCGACGAAGACAAAGCGATGCTGGCTGCTGCCGACGCCCTGCATGAGATTACCCGCGACGAAATGGGCAAGCAGATGATCCACCGCGCACTGGCGGCGATCATCGCGGTCGTTTCGGAGACTGATCGCTACTTCGCCGGCCAGGAGCCCTGGGCGCTGAAAAAGACCGATCCCGCGCGTATGGCAACCGTGCTTTACGTCACCGCAGAGGTCGTGCGCCAGATCGCCATCCTCTTGCAGCCGTTCATGCCGGAATCCTCCAGAAAACTGCTCGACCTCGTAGCGGCCCCAGCCGACAAGCGTGACTTTGCGGCATTGGGCGAGGCAGGACGCCTGGTTTCCGGAACGCCCCTCGAAGCGCCGAAGCCGGTCTTTCCGCGTTACGTCGCGCCGGAAGCCCAATAAGGCACGATCAGCATGCTTATCGATACCCATTGCCATCTGGATTTCCCCGACTTCGAGGCCGAGCGCGACGCGATCATCGAGCGCGCGCGTGCGGCCGGAGTCGGCCAGATGATCACGATCTCCACCCGCGTGAAGCGCTTCGACACGATCCTGGCGATCGCCGAGGCTTATCCGAACGTCTTCTGTTCCGTCGGTACTCATCCGCACAATGCGGATGAGGAGCTCGATATCACGGTGGACGATCTCATCCGGCTTTCGGCGCACCCGAAGGTCGTGGCGATCGGCGAGGCGGGTCTCGACTACTTCTACGACAACGCACCGCGCGACGCGCAGGTCGAAGGTCTGCGCCGGCACATAGCGGCGGCGCGCGAAACCGGCCTGCCGCTCGTCATCCACAGCCGCTCGGCCAACGACGACATGGCGGCGATCCTGACCGAGGAGATGGGGAAGGGCGCCTTCCCTTTCCTTCTGCATTGCTTCTCGTCGGGGCCGGATCTGGCCCGCATCGGCGTCGAACTCGGTGGCTACGTCTCTTTCTCGGGCATTCTGACCTTCCCGAAATCGGAGGAATTGCGCGAGATCGCCAAGACCGTTCCGCATGACCGGATGATCGTCGAAA
This sequence comes from Ensifer sp. M14, assembly GCF_003355565.1. NCBI lineage: Bacteria > Pseudomonadati > Pseudomonadota > Alphaproteobacteria > Hyphomicrobiales > Rhizobiaceae > Ensifer > Ensifer sp. M14. Next base: position 2,944,837 of record NZ_QJNR01000004.1, on the reverse strand, counting down.
CCGATGCGCCGTATCTTGCGCCCAAGCCGTTCCGCGGCAAGCGCAACGAGCCCGCCTATGTGGCGCACACGGCTGACGTCCTGGCCGAAACGATCGGCGTAACCAAGGACGAGATTGCAGCGATCACCACGGAAAACGCGTTCCGCATCTTCTCCAAGATGCCGAGGCTCTGACGTGGCATTCAGGCGCGCCTTCACCATTCTCGGCTGCGGGTCGTCGCCTGGTGTGCCGCGCATCACCGGTGATTGGGGTGCCTGCGACCCTGAAAACCCGAAGAACCGTCGCATGCGTGCGGCCTTACTGGTGGAGCAGATCGCGCCGGATGGCGGCAAGACGACAGTGGTCATCGATACCGGTCCGGACTTTCGTGCTCAGATGGTGGCGGCAAATGTCCGTCACATCGATGCCGTGCTCTACACACATGCCCATGCGGATCATCTTCATGGTATCGACGACCTGCGCGGCTTTGTTATTGAAAACAAGAAGCGCGTGCCGATCTGGGCCGATGCCTTTACGATGGGCAGGGTCCGCGAAGGCTTTCGCTACTGCCTGGAATCGCCACCGGGAAGCGGTTATCCGCCGATCGTCGATGCACACATTATCACCGACGACCTTTCACCGGTCGTCATTTCAGGCGCCGGCGGGCCGATCGCATTCCAGCCGTTGATGCAGTTTCACGGCAACATTCATTCGCTGGGATTTCGCGTCGGCGACTTTGCCTATTGCAGCGATGTCAGCGATTTTCCGCCGGAAACGATCGGCAGGTTGGCCGATCTGGACCTTCTGGTGCTCGATACGCTGCAATACAAGTTCCATCCGAGCCACCTGTCGCTGGTGCAGTCGCTCGGCTGGATCGAGCGGCTTCGCCCGAAGCGTGCCGTTCTGACACATATGCATGTGCCGCTCGATTACGACACCGTCCAGGGCGAAACGCCTGACCATGTCGAGCCGGCATATGACTTGATGCGGCTCGAGTTTGAGGTCGACGTCACGGTACTCGGCGACGCCTGAATTTTGTTGAATTCGAAATTACTAATATATCGACTTACTTCGAAAAATAGGGCGCCAGGTTCTTGCGAATGCGCTCTAAGACGGTGCCGCCCGACAGGTTTGGCACGAATGTCCTGCCGGTGATCTTTTCATAGGCTTCGATGTAGACAGCCGATGTCTGCTCGACCAGTTCCTGCGGGATTGCCGGGACGGGATCCTTGTAGGGGTCGCAGCGCTCGGTTACCCACGCGCGTACGAAGTCCTTGTCGAAGCTTTTCGGGCGTTCGCCGGCTTCAAAGCTCTGCTGATAGCTGTCGGCGATCCAGTACCGGCTGCTGTCGGGCGTGTGGATCTCGTCGGCGAGGATGATGGTGCCATCCTTGTCGGTGCCGAATTCATACTTTGTGTCGACCAGGATGAGGCCGCGCTCGGCGGCACGCGCCTGGCCGCGGGCAAACAGCGAGAGTGCGTAGCTCCACACGGTATCGAGTTGCTCTCTCGTCAGCAGGCCTTGCTCGAGAATCTCGTCTGTTGAAAGCGGCTCGTCATGGCCGCCGTCGAAGGCCTTGCTGGTCGGCGTTATGATCGCCTGCGGAAGTTTTTGATTGTCGCGCAGACCATCAGGCAGACGGATGCCGTACATGTCACGTTCGCCGTTGCGGTACTTCGTCAGGATCGAGGTGCTGGTGGTTCCGGCGAGATAACCGCGCACGACGATTTCGACCGGCAGGATATCGAGCCGCTTGCCGATGACGACATTCGGGTCGGGATAGCTGAGCACATGGTTCGGGCAGATGTCTGCAGTTTCCTCGAACCAGTAGCGTGCCGTCTGCGTCAGCACATGGCCCTTGTGCGGAATGGACGTCAGGATGATGTCGAAGGCGCTGAGCCGGTCTGTCGCGATGATGATGCGTTCACCACCGGGAAGATCATAGTTTTCACGCACCTTGCCATTGTAGCGGTTTGGCAGTTCCGGAATGAAAGCATCTGAAAGAACGCGCAATTCGCTCATCGCATAGGGCCTTGCAAAACGAGGTTTCGTGGTGAACGACTAACCAGTCGGCAACGGCTGGGTCAAGCCAAGAGTGAGTGCAATATGCCCGGAAACCAGCATTTAGGCCTATCTGGTAGTTCCATAATCTATCTTATCCGATCTTTCTATGTGGGGGGTGCATTCAAGGATGAAGTGCGACTTGCGATAGATACCAATGGTTTGTCACTCGCAAGGAATGGTTCATGAGACGCACCTACTCCCAAATCGACATGGCTGAACGTCGTAGGATCGCCCGCTGGCGAGCGGCCGGCCTTAGTACCACTGTTATCGCCGAGAAGCTTGGACTGCATCGCTCGACGATTTTCCGAGAACTTAGCGGCAAGGCAACCGACCGGCCGTCGAACAGGCATCCATCGGTTACGCTCGCTTGCGAATGACAAACCGGTTGATTTCGGAATGTCCGGCCGGCAGCGGCATCGACCGTGAATGCCGGAGCGTTCTATCAAGGCTCAGTGACGAATATCACCAAGTTATGATGTTTAAAGTCGTTTGTATGAAAGTATCGACTAATGTGTTGAATAGGCGTGATGTTGGAACTCGGGAGTTAAAGGCAAATGCATTTGGCCGCCGTCCGCACCATTTCCAGGGGCCCAAAATGTCCTATGCTTTCTGAGGTCGGCAGAAAACGTCTGGGTGGAGATCGATGATGATCAGGACATTTGCCATTGCCCTCGGTGTCGCAGCGCAACTGGCAGGTGCGAGCCTGTGTTGGGCCGACGAACCCGTCGATACAGCGCGCTCGATCATCCAGGATCAGATCGCAGCCTTCCTGAATGACGATGCGGATGCCGCCTACTCCTTTGCATCACCGGCAATACGCGGAAAGTTCCCTGACAAGACCGTGTTTTTCGATATGGTCAGGCGCGGTTACCAGCCGGTCTATCGACCGGGCAATTTTGCCTTTGGCCGCTCCAAGGTGGTGGGCGACCAGGTCATCCAGGAGGTGTTGATCTCGGCACCCGATGGCAAGGATTGGACGGCGGTCTACCAGCTGATGAAGCAGCCCGACGGGAGTTACAAGATCAATGGCGTGATGATGCTTCAGGCAGCGCCAGGGCCGGAGATTTAAACTGTTCTGGGCCTCAAAGAGGCGCCAGATCCCCTCGCCGCCAGGTTTCCTGGGTCTCGGCCATGAAGTCGGCAAAGCGGCCCTCTTCGATCGCCAGGCGAATGCCCGCCATCAGTTCCTGATAATAGGCCAGATTGTTCCAGCTGAGCAGCATGCCACCGAGCGATTCGTTCGAGCGGATCAGGTGATGCAGATAGGCGCGCGAATAGTCGCGCGTCGCCGGGCAAGACGATTGCTCGTCCAGCGGCCGCATGTCCTCGGCGTGGCGTGCGTTGCGCAGGTTGATGCGGCCATGGCGGGTAAATGCCAGGCCGTGGCGTCCGGAGCGGGTGGGCATGACGCAGTCGAACATGTCGATGCCATGGGCAACCGATCTCAGTATATCGTCCGGCGTGCCGACGCCCATGAGATAACGCGGCTTTTCCACCGGCAGCTCGGGGCATGTGATGTCGAGCATTCTCAGCATCACCTCCTGCGGTTCGCCGACCGCAAGCCCGCCGACGGCATAACCCTTGAGATCAAGCCCCTTAAGGGCTTCGGCCGAGCGCACGCGCAATGCAGGAATGTCGCCGCCCTGAACAATGCCGAACATCGCCTTGCCTGGCTGGTCGCCGAAGGCGACCTTGCAGCGTTCCGCCCAGCGCAGCGACATTTCCATCGCGCGCTCGATTTCCTTGGGTTCGGCCGGCAATGCCACGCATTCGTCGAGCTGCATCTGGATATCGCTGTCGAGCAACCCTTGAATCTCGATGGAGCGTTCCGGCGACATGTGGAAGAGCGCGCCGTCGACATGGCTCTTGAAAGTGACGCCCTGCTCGTTGAGTTTGCGCAGGCCGGCGAGCGACATCACCTGGAAACCGCCACTGTCGGTGAGGATTGGCCCCTGCCAGCGGATGAGGTCGTGCAGGCCGCCAAGCCGCGCCACGCGTTCGGCGCCCGGCCGCAGCATCAGGTGATAGGTGTTGCCGAGGATGATGTCGGCGCCCAGATCCTTGACCTGGTCGAGATACATCGCCTTGACCGTGCCGACGGTGCCAACCGGCATGAAAGCAGGCGTGCGGATCGTGCCGCGCGGCATGGAAACCTCGCCGCGGCGCGCCTTGCCGTCGGTTGCGTGCAGCTTGAACTCGAAGGTTTCGGTCATCTAGTCTTCCCGGAAAAGCAGGCTGGAATCGCCATAGGAATAGAAGCGGTAGCCGGTCTCGATCGCATGGGCATAGGCCGCGCGCATCGTCTCCAGCCCGCAGAAGGCCGAAACCAGCATGAACAGCGTCGATTTCGGCAGGTGGAAATTGGTCATCAGCATGTCGACAGCGCGGAAGCGGTAGCCGGGCGTGATGAAGATACCTGTCGGCCCCGACCAGGGATGGATCGTGCCGTTTTCGTCGGCAGCACTTTCGATCAGCCGCAGCGACGTCGTGCCGACGCAGACGATCCGGCCGCCCCTCGCCTTGATGGCATTGAGGCGCGAGGCAGTTTCAGCGTCGACATGGCCGATCTCCTGATGCATCACGTGATCATCGGTATCGTCTGCCTTGACGGGCAGGAATGTCCCTGCTCCGACATGCAGGGTCACGAAATGGCGCTCGATGCCGAGGTCGTTCAGCTTGGAAAACAGCCGATCTGTGAAATGCAGGCCGGCTGTCGGCGCAGCAACGGCGCCCTCTTCCCGGGCGTAGACCGTCTGGTAGTCGGTGCGGTCCTGGGCATCCTCGGCGCGTTTAGAGGCGATGTAAGGTGGCAGCGGAATATGCCCGGTCGCCATGATTGCTTCGTCGAGCAGCGGCCCTGAAAGATCGAAGCGCAGCGTCACCTCGCCGGCGTCGCCCTTTTCCTCGACGGTCGCGTCGAGTGTGCCGAGCATGCAGCTGTTGCCGCCATGGCCAAAGGCGATGCCGTCGCCAACCTTGAGACGGCGCGCCGGCCGGGCAAAGGCCTTCCAGCGGTCGGGAGCGACCCGCATGTGCAGGGTCAGCGAAACCGGCGTGGTGATCTCATCGCTGCGTCGGCGAATGCCTTCGAGCTGCGCCGGGATGACCTTGGTGTCGTTGAACACCAACGCGTCGCCGGGACGCAGGAAGGAAGGCAGTTCAAGGACGCCGTGATCCGTCAGGCGTTGCGGCGCCTTTGGGTCGACGACGAGCATGCGGGCGCTGTCGCGCGGGTTGACGGGCCGCAGCGCAATCGAGGTTTCCGGAAGGTCGAAGTCGAACAGGTCTACGCGCATGATCGTTTCTGAAAAAAATGAAAAACCCGCCCCGGGGCCATCAGGCGCGACCGGGACGGGTTTGTGCATTAGCGCAAATCAGGCGTCGGCGGCAACCCGCATGGACACGATGGTATCGGGATCACGCACCGGCTCGCCGCGCTTGATCTTGTCGATGTTGTCCATGCCCTCGATGACCTGGCCCCAGACGGAGTACTGCTTGTTCAGCCACGGTGCATCCGTGAAGCAGATGAAGAACTGCGAATTGGCCGAGTTCGGCGCCTGGCTGCGAGCCATCGAGCAGGTGCCGCGGATATGGCTGACACTCGAGAACTCGGCGTTCAGGTCCGGCTTGGACGAGCCGCCCATGCCGGCGCGCGACGGGTTGAAATGCTCACCGCCGGTCTTGCCGTACTGGACATCGCCGGTCTGTGCCATGAAGTCCTCGATCACGCGGTGAAACACCACGCCGTCATAGGCGCCTTCGCGTGCCAGTTCCTTGATACGGGCGACATGACCCGGAGCCACATCAGGCTTAAGTTCGATGACGACCTTGCCTTTGGTGGTCTCCATGATGATCGTGTTTTCCGGATCTTTGATCTCGGCCATGGGTTTTCTCCTTCTGTTGACTTTACTTGCCGACCTTGACGCTGATCATGCGGTCGGGATCGGTGACGGAGCCGTTATTGGCGTCGTCGCCGAGTTTGATCTTGTCGACGTTCTCCATGCCGGAGACGACCTTGCCGACGACCGTGTATTGGCCGTTGAGGAAGTCGCCCGGGGCAAACATGATGAAGAACTGCGAATTGGCGCTGTTGGGGTCCTGCGAACGGGCCATGCCGACCGTGCCGCGCTCGAACGGGACGTCGGAGAATTCGGCCGGCAGGTCCGGCTTGGAAGAACCACCCGTGCCAGCCGCCTGAGGCTGGAAGCCCTCTTCCATATCGCCATACTGCACGTCGCCGGTCTGGGCCATGAAGCCCTTGATCACGCGGTGGAAGGCGACGTTGTTGTATTCGCCGGCCGTTGCCAGCGCCTTGATCTGTTCGACATGCTTCGGCGCGATATCCGGACGAAGCTCGACGACGACAGGGCCATCCTTCAGCGTGATCGTGAGGAAGTTATCGGCCGACTGCGCAAATGCGGTTCCCGCAAAGGAAGCAAGCGTGAGGGCACCGGCGAAAGCGAGGTGGAGGATTTTCATGGTTTCTCCCTGAGTGGTGAATGGAGTGTGGCGGCTCTAGGCCTTGCGTTTGGCCTGCAGCGCCGCGTGGACCGCCTTGGGCACGAAGGCGCTGACGTCACCGCCCATGGCCGCGATCTGGCGGACCAATGTGGCCGTAATGGGCCGCGATGCCGTGCCCGCCGGCAGAAACAGGGTCTGAACATCAGGCGCCATTTGCCGATTCATGCCCGCCATCTGCATCTCGTAGTCGAGGTCCGTGCCGTCACGCAGACCACGCACAAGCAGCTTTGCGCCGCTTTGCCGCGCGGCGTCGACCACGAGGTTGTCGAAGGAGACGACATCGATATCGGCGGCGCGCTCGGGCAGAAATTCGAGCAGCGACTCGCGAATAAGGTCCGCGCGCTGGTCGAATGAAAAGAGCGGTGCCTTGCCCGGATGGATACCGATCGCCACGATAACTTTGCGCGCCACGTTCAGCGCCTGAACAAGTACGTCGAGATGCCCGTTCGTCATCGGATCGAAAGAGCCGGGGTAGAATGCCGTCGTCATCGCACCTGTTTCCGTTTGGTGAAGCCTTTTGTCATGGACGGCGACGGATCGCAAGAGTTGTGCAGGAGAGCAAGCCTGTTCCCTGGGAAACAGCGGCGCCAAAGAAATGAATGCTAGATGAATGCCATGTTCAAGAGCGTTTCACATCGCAGACTGTAATGTGAAGCAAGAAAGAACGGAACCTTTTTGAAGATACTGCCGTTTAGAACCTGAAAGGATGACGGCTATGGGACTTGCTCTGTTTTCGATGACGATGTTTTTCGCAATGATCTTTGCGACGATACATGCACTCCGGGACGAATCCCGTGAGCAGCGCGACCGCTCAGGCAACCGTAAGATCTTCGGCTAAAGGTAAAATGTCATGGCGACAGTCTTCATGACCGCCGCGGCGGTAATCAGTTTCGTCTTTCTCGTCGACTTTGCCCGCACGATACGCGACCTCCAGCGCGATCGACTGGGCTCCAACGATACAGGCGGCTTCAACGTTTAGTAATCTGCAGAAACTTTCCTCCAGAAGTTTCAAAATAAGCGCCCGCCATTCTTCCCCTGAAGCGGTCGCTTTCTAAAGCCGGACGGCATCCCCTGCCCGTCCGGCTTTTTCTTTGTCCGGAAGCTGTCGCTGCCTAAGCCGCCGACACCTTATGCGTCCGGATCATGCGGAAGAACCGCCAGTTCAGGAACAGCGCGGCAGCGGCAAGGCCGAGCACGAATCCGAACCACACGCCTGTTCCGCCGAAGTTGAGCGGAAACGCGAAGGCCCAGGCGCAAACGAACCCGATCGGCCAATAGGAAATCATCGCCAGCATCATCGGTACCTTTGTGTCCTTGAGGCCGCGAAGCATGCCGGCGGCAATCGCCTGCAATCCGTCGACCAGTTGAAATGCGCCGGCGATCACGATGAGCGGAGCAGCAAAGGCAAGCACCTGGGCTGCATCCGGCCTGCTGGTGTCCAGGTAAAGTGCTGCAAGTTGGCTCGGAAAGAGTGCAAAGATCGCGCTGCCGATGGTCGCGAAGACGGATCCGAGCACCAGTGCGGAAATTGCTGCGCGCCGGACGCCGAGCATGTCGCCTCGGCCGTAGGAAAGGCCGACGCGCACGGTTGCCGCCTGGGCAATTCCGAGAGGGATCATGAAGGCGAGCGATGCGAACTGCAACGCGATGCCATGTGCCGCAAGCTCGATGGTGCCGATCGTTCCCATCAGCAGCGAGGCGACGGTGAACAGGCTGACTTCGGCAAGAATGGTCAGCGAGATCGGTATTCCGAGATAAACGACTTCCCTGAATGCCGGCCAATCCGGGCGCCAGAAGCGCACGAACAGCTCATACTGGTTCAGTTCCAGTTTGCTCTTGATGTAGGCGATGGTCAGCACCGTGCCGAGGACGGCCACGCCAAGGGCGGCGACGGCTGCACCGAAGATGCCCAATTGCGGGAAGCCGAAGTGGCCGTAGATCAGCACGTAGCAAAGTGCGGCATTGAGGACGAGCGTTGCCAGGGTGATATAGAGAATGATTCCTGCCCGCTCCAGGCCGCTCAGGAACGCACGCAGCACCATGAAGATGAGGCCGGGGAAGATCGCCCATTGTGCAATGTGCAGATACTCGGCGGCAAGGGCTGCGACCTCCGGCTGCTGGCCGGCGAGTAGAAGGATCGGTTCGGCAAGCCAGAGCACCGGCGCCGTCAGTACGCCGTAACAAAGCACCACCCAGAGCCCCATGCGCACGGAGCGGCGGACCGAAACCTTGTCGCCCCTGCCCTGTGCTTGTGCGGCCATCGGCACCACGGCATTGGCGAAGCCGCTGCCGAAGATGTAGACGGTGAAGTACATCTGCGTTGCCAGGATGATCGCGGCGAGCTGCGTGGCGCCGAGCTTGCCCACCATCAACACGTCGGTCGTGTTGATCGCAAGTTGTGCCAGCTGCGCGCCGATGAAGGGGACGCCGAGATAGAGGCTTGCCCGATAATGGGTGCGCCATGAATTGTCGGTTTGCACCTGGCTCGGGCTCGCATTGGCGGTCAGCATGACGGATTCCTGGATGTCGACGCGGCCGAGAACCGCAGGTCAGAACGGAGGGAAGGATGACGGAAATAGAGCACGGCCGTCGAAAGAACCAGTGACAAAGCTTCGGCTGCTCAATTTTTCATCGAAGGATCAAGAAAATTGATCAATTTCGGTGCATGGCGCCGTGGTCGGCATAGCGCGGTTCGATCGGCGGTTCCGCAGGCTCGATATCTTCGGCCGGGACGGCGAGCCGCTTCGGTACCTTGAACCAGAAGACAAGGAGTGCGCCCACCACGAAACAACTGGCAAGTGCATAAGATGCGCCGGAGAAAGTGACTGCGGTGGTCGGGCTCGTGAAGTAGCCGAAGATCTGGGTGAAGATCAGCGGGCCGATGATCGTCGTGATGCTGCCGATGCTGGTGAGCGCGCCCTGCAGCTCGCCTTGCGCCGACGCAGGCACGTGACCTGCGGCGATACTGCGCAGCGGCGGATCAGCGAGGCTCTCGAGTGCTGTGGCGATAATCACGGCGTAGATCATCCAGCCCTGCCATGCCGCGGCATAGCCAGCGGCACCGAGTGCCGTGAAGGTCAAACCAAGGACGGCCGTCCTCCATTCGCCGAGCCGTGACACGACGCGCGGCAGCACGAACGCCATCACCAAAGCGCCGCCAATGCCGAAGATGCCGAGCGACAGGCCGATTTCGCCCTCGCTCCAGCCGTAACGGTAGGAGGAGACGAACGACCAGACGGACGGATAGACTGCGTGCGCCATCCAGAACAGGAAGAAGACCAGCCCGACCCAGCCGATGCCGGGATAGTTGCGCATCTGTTTGAGCGCACCGAGCGGATTGGCGCGTTGCCATTCGAAGCGGCGGCGGTTCGCCCTGTCCAGCGTTTCCGGCAGCAGGAAAACGCCAAGCACAAAGTTGATGAAGGACAGTGCCGCAGCGCCATAGAACGGCACGCGTGGTCCCAATTCGCCCAAAAGCCCGCCAATGACTGGCCCCAGCGCAAAGCCGGATCCGAACGCGATGCCGATCAGGCCGAAATTCTTGGCGCGGTTTCCATCATGGCTGATGTCGGCAATGTAGGCTGAGGCAGTGCCGAAGCTGGCGCCGCTGATGCCGGCGAGTACACGGCCGACAAACAGCATCCAGTAGCTGGTCGCAAGGGCGCAGATCAGGTTGTCGATGGCGAAGGTGAGCACCGAGGCAAGCAGGATCGGCCGGCGCCCGAAACGGTCGCTGAGATTGCCGATGAAGGGCGCAAAGAGGAACTGCATCGCAGCGTAGACCAGCAGCAGCCAGCCGCCGTCGATGGCCGCGTCGCTGACATTGGCGCCGGTCAATTCTTCCAGATAGGTGGGCAGCACCGGCACGATGATCGCGATGCCGATGATGTCTAGAAACAGGATGAGGAAGACGAGGAACAGGCCGCGCCGCACGAACTTCTCGTCGAGCATCAAACTCTCCCCGCGCTATCCGTCGCCAGCGCGGAGACAGAACGTGAACGACGTTACCAATTTAGGTGTAACGCATGATTTCAATCGAAACAATACGTGAACATCTCAAAGTTTTTTATGAGAGCGATCGCGTTCGTTGATCCATTGCTCTCCGGCGATACGGCGCGTCAGGGCCACCGTGTCCGTTGCTCCGCCTTGAGAAAGTCGACGAAGGCTCGAAGCGGCGCTGGCATGTGACGACGGCTGGCATAATAGAGAAACGGCCCTGAAAAGGTCGTCACCCATGGTTCGAGGATCGCCACCAGCCCACCGGATGCCAGATGCGGCGCCAGGAACTCCTCGAAGGTCCGGATGACGCCGAGCCCCTCGATCGCAGCCGTAATTTCAAGATCGACGGCGTTCGCGGTGACGACGGCAGGCGGCGTGATCGTGATTGCTGCCTCGCCGTCGCCAAATTCCCAGGCGAGGCCGACACCGCTCGCAAAGCGGTGTCGGATGCAGGCATGCTCCAGCAGATCGTGCGGATGGTGAGGCATTCCGTGTCGCGCAATATACGCCGGCGACGCTGCCGTGACGTAGCGTTGCTGTCGTGGTCCGATCGGGATGGCGATCATGTCGCGTTCGACCCGTTCCTCGTAGCGGATGCCGGCATCGAAGCCGGCTGCGAGAACGTCGACGAACCCATCCTCCGCCGTCACCTCAAGCGAAATGGCCGGGTTTGCCCTCAGGAAGCGCCCGACGATCGAAGGCAGGATTTCGCGTGCGACGACCGAAGGCACGTTCAGCTTCAAAGTGCCTGCCGGGCTGTCGCGCAGTTCATTCACCTGGTCGAGCGCGCCGGCAATTTCGCCGAGTGCCGGCTGCAAGCGCTCAAGCAGCCGCATGCCGGCCTCGGTCGGTGTTACACTGCGGGTCGTGCGGTTGAGCAGACGCACGTCCAGTTTGGCTTCGAGCCGCCTCAGCGCTTCGCTGAGCGACGAAGCGGAAACACCCCGCTTCTTGGCGGCAGCGCGAAAACTTCGCTCGCGTGCGACGGCGGTGAAGGCATCGAGGTCAGCCAGCGGAAGATCATTCATTGTGCGAATTAGAGAACAGCCCGTTCGGAGTGTCCAGGATTATCGCACGATTGCGTCGGGCGTATCAATGGAGAAGAACAAGGACGCAAGGTGCGCCCATCGAAGGAGAATGAGTATGGATCAGGTTTCACTCGGAAAGACCGGCCCGATGGTTTCCGACCTTGGCCTTGGCTGCATGGGAATGTCCGGCATGTATGGCCCCTCTGACCGGGCGGAAAGCATCGCCACCTTTCATGCCGCGCTCGATGCCGGAATCACGCTCATCGATACCGGCGACTTCTACGGCATGGGCCACAACGAGATGCTGATCGGTGAAGCGCTTAAGGGCAAGGATCGCGATCGGGTTGCCCTCAGCGTGAAGTTCGGTGCGTTGCGAGACGCCGCAGGCAACTGGCAAGGCTACGATTGCCGACCGAAGGCGGTTCGCAATTTCCTCGCCTATACCCTGCAACGGCTCGGCGTCGACCATATCGATATCTACCGCCCTGCCCGTCTCGACCCGGATGTGCCGATCGAAGACACGATCGGGGCGATCGCAGACCTGGTGAAGGCCGGCTACGTCAGACACATCGGGCTCTCCGAAGTCGGATCTGCGACCATACGAAGGGCCGCGGCCGTGCATCAGATTTCGGATCTGCAGATTGAATATTCGCTGATCTCGCGCGGCATCGAGGATGATATCCTGCCCACATGCCGGGCGCTCGGTATCGGCATCACCGCCTACGGCGTGCTGTCGCGGGGCCTGATCAGCGGCCATTGGCAGAAGGGCGCCGCCGAGCGCGGTGATTTTCGCGCAGCCAGCCCGCGCTTTCAGGAAGGCAATGTGGACAGAAACCTGGCCCTCGTCGACGCCCTTAAGCGCGTGTCGGATGCCAAAGGCGCCTCTGTTGCACAGATCGCCATCGCCTGGGTTGCAGCGCAAGGCGAGGACATCGTGCCGCTGGTTGGTGCACGCAGACGCGACCGGCTGGCCGAAGCGCTGGCCTCACAAGCGGTTTATCTGACGCCGGAAGATCTGGCTGCCATCGAGCAGGTGGTGCCGAAGGGTGCGGCCGCAGGCGCACGCTATCCCGAGGCGCAACTCGCCCATATGGACAGCGAGCGCCATTAGTTCCGGACAGCGAAAGGGGCCGGCAATGCTGGCCGGCCCCTTTTGCTTTTATCTTAGGCAGTCTGGCGATCAGACCTGACCGGAGAAGGTGTCGCAGGCAGACATCTTGCCACTGTCGAAGCCGCGCTTGAACCAGCGCATGCGCTGTTCTGATGTGCCATGGTTGAAGCTTTCCGGGACGACATAGCCCTGCATGCGTTTCTGCAGCGTATCGTCGCCGATCTGGGTTGCGGCATTCAGCGCCTCTTCCAGATCGCCCTGCTCCAGGATCCCCTTCTGCTGCGTGTACTTGCCCCACACGCCGGCGAAGCAATCTGCTTGAAGCTCGACGCGTACCGACATCTGGTTGGCTTCAGTCTCGCTCATCGACTGGCGCATCTGGTTGAACTTCGGCAGCACGCCGATCAGGTTCTGCACGTGGTGGCCGACTTCGTGGGCAACGACGTAGGCCTGTGCAAAGTCGCCAGATGCCCCGAACTTCTGTTCAAGCTCGTCGAAGAAGCTCATGTCGAGATAGACCTTGCGGTCGCCAGGGCAGTAGAACGGGCCGGATGCCGCAGAAGCAAAACCGCAAGCCGAGCGTACGGAGCCGTTGAACAGCACCATCTTCGGCTCCTGATATTGTTCGCCGCTCGCCTGGAAGATGCCGTTCCAGGTGTCTTCCGTTTCGGCCAGAACCGTCGACATGAAGGCTTTCATCTCTTCTTCCTGCGCTGATCCGCGAGGGGCCGGCGAGCCGTCGCTCTGCTCGAAGCCCGGTTGGGCGACCGGACCGCCGCCACCGCCCAGCACTTGCAGCATGTCGATGCCCATGGCCTTCAGGATGAAATAGAGCACGACAAGAAAGATGATGGTGCCGAAGCTCATGCCGCCGCCGGCTCCACGCATGCCGCCGCCACCACCGGGCATGCGGAAGCCGCCACCGCGGCCGAATGGATTACCGCCCAGACCGCCGCCGGGGCTTGCCCCGCGCTGGTCCTCGACGTTTCCGGATTGGCGGCGGCCTTTCCATTCCATGATCTGTCCTCCCGGAGTGGGTCGATACGCAATATCGGTCAGATCATTTATATGTCGGGCCGAATGCAGTTGTAAAACGCAATCGGGCCCGCAAGGTTGCGATCATGCCAATCTTTTCGAGGACTTGCCGACACCGAAAAGGCGGCCATGTCGGATCGCCAGGACGGTTGCGGCAATCAGCAATGCAGCCAACGCCGCCGCCGTCGCTGCTGCCTGCCAGTTCGAAAGCCCGGAAAACAGGCTTGCGTGCATCAGCCGTCCCGGCAGCAACGTGAAGAGGCCGGCAACGACGATGCCGCCAAGATACATTCCGGCCACATGGCCGCGATGCGCGGCGATGTCGTGTCGCCGGGCAGCCGCAATCGCTTGCCTGCTTCCAAACAGCACATAGATCGACAGCAGATGAATAGGGCTGAAGTCGCCGACCAATTTGATTTCATGGATGAAGAACGTGGAGCATGCGGTCACGACCATCAGTGCAATCCAGATCTTGCCGAGCAACCTGTGCCAGCGCGTGCCTTTCGGACGGGCAAGCAGAAGAGCGCCAAGGATGGCAGCCGGAATGACGGTCGCGACGTGCAGCTGGACTGCGAAAGGTGCGTCGAGAAGCGGTGCAAGTGTCATGGGGAAATTTCTGCGCTGTTGATTTGCCCGAGCTTGCGGCAGTCTCCAGGCTGCGCTCAAATGCTTTGACTGGAACCAACGGAAAACTTCGTGAAACGCCTATTTCTGCAATCCACGCTTCGTGAGCTGCATGTTGTCGTCAAGGCGCCGCGCCTCTGGGCAACCTTTGCAGCTGTCGTACTGATCTTTTGGGTCACTGGCCCTTACGGCACCGCCGAGCGCCTTGCCGCGATACCGCGTCTCGGTTTTTGGCTCGTGCTGCATGCCGCCACCTGGGCGATCGCCATCGTTTCGGCTGTGCTTGCCAACGGTTTGCTGCGCGAAAGGGTAGGCTCCGGTTTCGTTCGCATGATGATCGGCGCGGCCGCGGCCTGCATCCCGATCGGCATCGTGACCTCTGCGATTGGCGCGGCGACATTTTCGATGGTCCCGACGGCAGCGGACGTCATGGCCGACATCGCAACGGGCCTGTTCCTGTCGCTTTCGTTCTGCGCCTTGACCTGGATGACGATGAATACGGAGGCTGCGTTGGAGTTTAACGACGCTGGTATCGCTGCAACGGCCGACGACGGCAGAAATCATGCGCCCGTCGAACCGGCTCCCAAGAAAGATACGACCCGCATACCGTTGCTGTTGCGCCTGAAGCCCGCCAATCGAGGTTTGCCACTGCATCTGACGGTCAGCGATCACTACACGGAAGTCACGACCACCGTCGGGCGTGAACTCATTCTGTTGCGCTTCACCGATGCTCTCGGGGAACTCGGGTCGGTGCCAGGTCTGCAGGTGCATCGTTCCCACTGGGTGGCGGACGCGCATGTCGTAGGCATCGTCCGTGATAACGGCCGCATCGCGATCCAGCTTGGCGGTGGAACCGAGGTGCCTGTCAGTCGCACTTACGCCGCCGTTGTGCGCCAGCGCTGGGGCTGATCTTTGTCTTAGATGGTGTGCTTGACCGTCCCTCGCTTTGACGCTCCTATTCGCCCCAGGGAAACTGGCGAGGGAGGCATGGTCATGAAGGCGTTGCGGCTCGAGGCGATCGGCAACCTGTTCGTGCGCGAGGTGGACAGGCCCTCGCCCGGCCCCGGTGACCTCCTGGTTCGCGTCGAAGCCTGCGGCATCTGCGGTACGGACCGGCACCTCCTGCATGGCGAGTTTCCGTCGACGCCGCCTGTCACGCTCGGCCACGAATTCTGCGGTATCGTCGAAGCCGTTGGCACGGATGTGAGCGATATCGCGATCGGTACCCGCATCACTGGCGACCCGAACATTTCCTGTGGTCGTTGCCCGCAATGCCGCGCCGGCCGCGTCAACCTTTGCCACGCCTTGCGCGCGATCGGCATCCACCGCGACGGCGGTTTTGCCGACTACGTGATCGTTCCGCGAAAACAGGCGCATGAAATCCCCCTCAGTCTCGATCCGGTGCATGGGGCGTTCTGTGAGCCCCTCGCCTGCTGCCTGCACGGCATCGATCTCTCCGGCATCCGGGCCGGATCGTCGGTCGTCGTTCTTGGCGGCGGAGTGATCGGCCTTCTGACGGTGCAGCTTGCCCGGTTGGCGGGTGCCACGACCGTTATCCTCTCGACGCGGCAGGCGACCAAACGCAGGCTCGCCGAGGACGTCGGCGCAACGGCAACCGTCGATCCCTCCGCGAGCGATATCATTGAAGCCATTGCCGGTCCGGCAGGACTCGTGCCCGGCGGCGTCGACGTCGTGATCGAATGTGCGGGTGTCGCTGAGACCGTGCGGCAATCGACGCGGCTTGCAAAATCGGGCGGCACCGTTGTCATTCTCGGCGTCATGCCGCAGGGAGAGAAGGTCGAAATCGAACCGTTCGACCTGCTCTTCAGGGAGCTGCGTCTGCTTGGTTCGTTCATCAATCCGTTCGTTCATAGCCGTGCCGCAGAGCTCGTCGCCTCGGGCGCGATCGAGATCGACAAGCTAATCTCGCGGCGCGTTTCGCTCGATGAAGCGACAAGCGTCATTGCGCATCCGCCTGCTGCCGGAGAGGTCAAGGTTCTGGTGGTGCCGGACCGGGTTTGACGCTTTCGATGCGGCTTTCGGGCGGCCATTCAATCCCTTGCGAAAGCGGATGCCGAAATATGTCGGCTTTCCTGTCGATTCCGGAATTTTCGGGGTTTCGCTTGCAGATACATTTGCCTATAAGCCGCTTCTAGCCTGAAAAGACCATCAATGCGTACCCGGCCGGTGACCTCCCACTTTGGCCGGTTTTTCGCGCAGCTAGAAACGGATGACCGACCATGCCGAAGCGCCAAGATATCAAATCGATCCTCATCATCGGCGCGGGGCCGATCGTTATCGGTCAGGCATGCGAGTTCGACTATTCCGGCACCCAGGCCTGCAAGGCGCTGAAGGAGGAAGGCTACCGCGTCATCCTCGTCAACTCCAACCCGGCAACGATCATGACCGACCCGGGCCTGGCGGACGCGACCTACGTCGAGCCGATCACCCCGGAAGTCGTTGCCAAGATCATCGCCAAGGAGCGCCCCGACGCGCTGCTGCCCACCATGGGCGGCCAGACTGCGCTCAACACCGCGCTGTCGCTGCGCCGCATGGGTGTCCTCGACCGCTACAATGTCGAAATGATCGGCGCCAAGCCGGACGCGATCGACAAGGCGGAAGACCGCGCGCTTTTCCGCGAAGCGATGGCGAAGATCGGCCTGGAGACGCCGAAGTCGCGGCTCGCCAACGCCACCGACATCAAGGATCACGACCGCAAGGTTCATGAAGCTGAACGCGCCGAACTGAAGAGCCGCCTTTCCGGCCCGGATCTCGACAAGGCGCTCGACGAACTGGAAAACCAGTGGAACCTCGGCGAAGGCGATCGCAAGCAGCGCTACATGAACCACGCGGTGGCAATCGCTGCGCAGGCGCTCGATGATGTCGGCCTGCCGGCGATCATCCGCCCGTCCTTCACGCTCGGCGGCACCGGCGGCGGCATCGCCTACAACCGTACCGAATTCTTCGACATCGTCAGCAGCGGCCTCGACGCATCGCCGACCACCGAAGTGTTGATCGAAGAATCGGTCCTCGGCTGGAAGGAATACGAGATGGAAGTCGTCCGCGACACCGCGGACAACTGCATCATCATCTGCTCGATCGAAAACATCGATCCGATGGGCGTGCACACCGGCGATTCGATTACCGTCGCGCCGGCGCTGACGCTGACGGACAAGGAATACCAGATCATGCGCAACGCCTCGATCGCGGTTCTGCGCGAGATCGGCGTTGAGACCGGCGGCTCGAACGTGCAGTTCGCCGTCAACCCGAAGGACGGCCGTCTCGTCGTCATCGAGATGAACCCGCGCGTTTCGCGCTCTTCGGCGCTCGCCTCCAAGGCAACCGGCTTCCCGATCGCCAAGATCGCGGCGAAGCTCGCCATCGGCTACACGCTCGACGAACTGGAAAACGACATCACCGGCGGTGCCACGCCGGCGTCGTTCGAACCGTCGATCGACTACGTCGTCACCAAGATCCCGCGCTTTGCCTTCGAGAAATTCCCCGGCGCCTCGCCAGTCCTGACCACGGCGATGAAGTCGGTCGGCGAAGTCATGGCGATCGGCCGCACCTTTGCCGAATCGCTGCAGAAGGCGCTGCGCGGCCTCGAAACCGGCCTCACCGGTCTCGACGAGATCGAAATCCCTGACATGGACGAGAACGGCGATGGCCGTAACGCCATCCGTGCGGCGATCGGCACGCCGACGCCAGACCGTCTGCGCATGGTGGCCCAGGCGCTGCGCCTCGGCATGAGCGAGGCCGAAGTTCACGAGGCGAGCAAGATCGACCCGTGGTTCATCGCCCAGTTCAAGGCGATCGTCGACATGGAAGCGCGCATCCGCGAGCACGGCCTGCCTGCCGATGCCGAGAACCTGCGCATGCTGAAGGCCATGGGTTTCTCCGACGCTCGGCTCGCGACACTCGGCGGCAAGCGCCCGAAGGAAGTGGCCGAACTGCGCAACGCGCTCAATGTCCGCCCGGTCTACAAGCGTATCGACACCTGCGCGGCCGAGTTCGCCTCGCCGACCGCCTACATGTACTCGACCTACGAGACGCCCTTCGTTGGCTCTGCCCGTTCCGAAGCCGAGGTTTCCGACCGCAAGAAGGTCGTCATCCTCGGCGGCGGCCCGAACCGCATCGGTCAGGGCATCGAGTTCGACTATTGCTGCTGCCACGCGGCCTTCGCCTTGAAGGATGCCGGCTATGAAGCGATCATGATCAACTGCAACCCCGAGACCGTTTCGACCGACTACGACACCTCGGACCGGCTCTATTTCGAGCCGCTGACAGCCGAAGACGTGATCGAGATCATGCGCGCCGAGCAGGAAAAGGGTGAGCTGGTCGGCGTCATCGTGCAGTTCGGCGGCCAGACGCCGCTGAAGCTGGCCGAAGCGCTGGAAAAGAACGGCATCCCGATCCTCGGCACTGCGCCTGACATGATCGACCTCGCCGAAGATCGTGACCGCTTCCAGAAGCTTCTGATGAAGCTCGACCTCAACCAGCCGAACAACGGCATTGCCTACTCGGTCGAGCAGGCACGCCTCGTTGCCGCCGAAATCGGCTTCCCGCTGGTCGTGCGTCCGTCCTACGTTCTCGGGGGCCGGGCCATGCAGATCATCCATTCGGAAAGCATGCTGCAGACCTACCTGCTCGACACGGTTCCGGGCCTGGTGCCCGAGGATATCAAGCAGCGCTACCCGAACGACAAGACCGGCCAGATCAACACGCTTCTCGGCAAGAACCCGCTGCTGTTCGATAGCTACCTGACCAACGCCACGGAAGTGGACGTCGATTGCCTCTGCGACGGCAAGGACGTTTTCGTCTCCGGTATCATGGAACACATCGAGGAAGCTGGCATTCACTCCGGCGACAGCGCCTGCTCGCTGCCGGTTCACACCCTCGATAACGCCATGGTCGACGAACTGGAGCGCCAGACGACGGCGCTTGCCAAGGCGCTCAATGTCGGCGGCCTGATGAACGTTCAGTTCGCGATCAAGGACGGCACCATCTACGTGCTCGAAGTGAACCCGCGCGCCTCGCGCACCGTGCCCTTCGTTGCCAAGACCATCGGCGCGCCGATCGCCAAGATCGCTGCGCGCGTCATGGCCGGCGAAGCGCTGGACGTCGCGATCGCCGCCTATGGCGAAAAGCCCGATCCACGCAATCTGAAGCACATCGCCGTCAAGGAAGCCGTGTTCCCGTTCGCCCGCTTCCCCGGTGTCGACACGCTGCTCGGCCCGGAAATGCGCTCGACCGGCGAAGTCATCGGCCTTGATACCGACTACGCGCTCGCCTTTGCCAAGTCGCAGCTCGGCGCCGGCGTCGATCTGCCGCGCGACGGAACGGTGTTCGTATCGGTCCGTGATGAGGACAAGACCCGCGTCCTGCCGGCGATCCGCATTCTGGTCGACATCGGCTTCAAGGTGATGGCGACCGGTGGCACCGCTCGCTTCCTCGGTGAAAACGGTATCGCCGCGATCAAGGTCAACAAGGTTCAGGAAGGTCGTCCGCATGTCGAGGACGCTATCCGCAACCGCCAGGTCCAGCTCGTCATCAACACCACCGACGGCAACAAGGCGATCTCGGACTCCAAGTCGCTTCGCCGCGCAACGCTGATGCAGAAGGTGCCCTACTACACCACCATGGCCGGCGCGGAGGCGGCGGCGCGCGCTATCAAGGCGCTCAAGGCTGGCAGCCTCGAGGTTCGTACGCTCCAGAGCTACTTCAAGGCCTGATTGGAGAAAAGCGACTGCGCGCATCCCCGGATGCGCGCAGTCTTAGCCTTTCGCCGAAGGCAGGCTGTCGCCGGCACGGCCTCTGAATGCGTCAACAGGCTTACCGGCAGGCGCTCCAGTCCAAGTCGCACGAGTGCGCAATCTCCCCTTCATGGTTGTGAACGCCAGCTGAACGTCGCGTTCAGCCTGCATTCGGCCGTCAGATGGTTAGATGCCCACATGCGCTCCCAAGCCGGAAACATCCGGCACTGCGCATGGGATGGGGCGACATCGTGCAGGTCTATTTCTTCGATTTGTACTGGGGCGACGAGCGGTTTGTCGACGAGGATGGCATCAGCCACTTCGACGAAGGTTCTGCGCTGTATTATGGTCAGCGGATTGCCGACAAGATCGGCCGCGATGCCGATTACGGATCTCTGAAGGTTCATGTGCGCTCAGGCAACGGCGAGCTGCTGGCGGTGATCGCGCCTTCCGATGGCCGTGGCCGTGAACAGGACGCTCTGATCGGCCGCCACAGGGTGGGCGTATTGCGCCGTCCCGTCGAAGCCGTCATCGCCCTGTCCACAGCCTGGTGATCAGTCAGCCGCCACGGGCCGTTGTGTCCGGGCCTTGGCGCGCGAGGATCTTCGGCCGCGCGCAAGCCGGACAGTCCTGATGCCGAAGAACAGCGATCCGACCGAAATCACGCAAGCAATGACGAAGACCGCCAGCAGCGCGTCGCGCATGACCGCCACCCGCGCACCTTCATCGAAGCCGCGCAGGTTGGCCGTCAGTCCGAAGACAGCCGCACCGATGGCATAACCGGCCGATTGCAGCGTCGGCAGCAGCGCCGATGTTTTGTCTCTTTCAGCCGTTGGCGACACATCCATCAGGAATTGGCTGAGGGTGCCCCAGCAGACGCCGAAACCGGCACCAATGGCAATCTGCCCGGCAAAGACCAGCCGAGGTTCGCCTGTTGCGATCGCCACCGTTAGCCCGATGAGACCGAGGCATAGAAGGAGGGGGCCTGCCGAGATCAGTCGCTCACGCGTTTCATGCGAGCGAAGGCTAGCAACCAGGATCGCCGTCAAGCTCCAGGACATCGCCATCAACGCGCTGGAGAAACCGGCCGCCGTTGGGCCGAAATCCCACAGGTGCTGCAGGCCGTAGACAAGGTAGACGGAACCGGAGGCCTGCGCCAACGGCATCAGCAGAATGATCCAGAGGCCGGTGCCGAGCGGACGTCCGATCGCAAAGGCCCCAAGCGGCAGGATCGAATGTTCGGAGCGACGGTCGAGGTGAACGGTATTGATGAGAATAGCGATCGCCACGACCAGCAGGGCCGCCATGGCAAATCCGTTCTGAAGCATGTTCGAAACCGAGATCAGCAATATGCCGAGCCCGAATGCCACCAACCGAAGAAGGGGAATAGATTGCGCGTTGCTCACCGGGGCCGACTGCCGCGGTACGATGGCAATGACAAGCGCGATGAAGATGGCGGCAGCGGGAATATTGACGAAGAACGCCGCGCGCCACGACCAATGTTCGGTGAGAAATCCTGAAATGAGCGGGCCGGCAAATGCCGCGCTCGCCCAGACGATAGCTTCGGCCCCGAAGACTTTCGGGACCAGTCGCGGCGGAAAGAGTTCAGGGATCAACGCATAACAAATGGCGGCGATGACGCCCTCGCCCAACCCTTGAAACAACCGTCCGACCAGAACCTGCGGCATGCTCGTTGCCAGCGTTGCAATCACGGTGCCAATGACGAACACAAGCGCTGCCGCGATCAGCGTGTTGCGGGCGCCGTAGCGCGCCTTGAGGTTGGCCGCCAGTGCGCCGCCGATGATCGCAAAGACAAGATAGAGCGTGAACGCCCAGGAGAGCAGTGCCGCTCCGCCAAACTCCTCGACTGCCGTTGGCAGCGCGGTCGAGATGAAGAACTCGTTGAAGGCAAAGAGCGCGACACCGAGGCAAAGCGTCACGGTTGCCGCCAGATGGTTGGGTTGCAACAACTCGCCCCAACGCCCCTCCGCTTCCGAATGCGGGTCGGATTGCCCAGCGTTGCGGCCGTCCTTTGTCATGCTCATCCTGTCATTTCCGTCTGTTCGTCGTTTCGGATATGGAACTGTTACGACCTCAACCGCGGTTGAGGTAAAGCCCAATTCTTGACGATGACGACTTTCTGAGAGCGCCTACAGGTTGCGTCCTGTGCGAAGGGGGCGGTGGATCATGGCGAAAAATCTGGCATTGGCGGTTTCCTTTCTGCTATAAGAACGGTTCGGATATTTCGGACGGTTCCGGCGCTGGCGCGCCGGAGACCGTTTTCTTTTGCGCTGGCGCCGCCCCCAAGCGGCGCCTCGTTCTTGATGAAGGACATTGAAATGGTCGACAAAGTGCCGATGACACAGGGTGGATTCGTCAACCTGCAGGAGGAGCTGCGCTGGCGCCAGCAGGAAGAGCGACCACGAATCATCGAGGCCATCGCCGAAGCACGCGCGCACGGTGACCTGTCGGAAAATGCCGAATACCATGCTGCCAAGGAAGCTCAGAGCCACAACGAGGGTCGCGTCGGCGAACTCGAAGACTTCATCGCACGCGCAGAAGTCATCGACCTCTCGAAGATGTCCGGCTCGAAGATCAAGTTCGGCGCCAAGGTGAAGCTTGTCGACGAGGACACCGAGGAAGAGAAGACCTATCAGATCGTCGGCGATCAGGAAGCGGACGTGAAGGCAGGACGCATCTCGATTTCGTCGCCGATCGCCCGCGCGCTGATCGGCAAGGAAGTCGGTGATTCCATCGAAGTGAACGCGCCAGGCGGTTCAAAGGCATACGAAATCCTCGCGGTAAACTGGGGCTGATTGCCCCTCGGGGCGACGGTTCCACCTCGCCCCAATCCGCTTCTTTCAAGACATTGGTTGTCGCATGCCCAAGGAGAGCGCTTCCGTGGCCGATATCCGGGACGTCGAGGTCATCGCTCCCAATTTCAAGCGGCGCCTCTCGGGCGTTACCTCGACCATTATCCAACTGATTCCGATCCAGCGCGCGCTGGGTCAGAAGATTGCGGTGCTTGGCCCGGGTCTTCCCGAGAGCCTGCCGTCGATCCGGTTTCTCGATCTCCTCCATCTCTGGAAAGCGCCTCAGGGCCGGCGTTGTCGCGTCTGGCACGCGCGCCGCAATGTCGAGATGTTGCCGGCGATCATCCTGCGCGACCTCTTGCGCATGAGGTTGAAGATCGCCTTCACCTCGGCGTCGCAACGCCGCCATACCGGCTGGAGCAAGTTTCTGATCGGACGGATGGATGCGGTGATCGCGACCAGTGGCAAGACCGCCGCCTATCTCGAAGTGCCGAACGACGTCATCCTCCACGGCATTGACACCAAGCGGTTCCGCCCTGCTGTCGACCCGGCTCAAGCGAAAACGGCCCTTGACGTCGACCCGGCGCAAAAGTTCGTCGGCTGCTTCGGACGGGTCCGCCGGCAGAAGGGCACGGATCTTTTCGTCGACAGCATGATTGCTCTCCTGCCCTGCCGCCCCGGCTGGAGCGCGATCGTTGCCGGCCGTGCCACTGGGCCGCACGTGGCGTTTGAAAACGAGCTCAAGGAACGCGTTGCAAAAGCCGGACTTGCCGAGCGTATCCTGTTCGTCGGTGAGCACACCAACATTCCGGACTGGTACCGGGCGCTTGATCTTTTCGTTGCGCCGCAGCGCTGGGAGGGTTTCGGCCTGACGCCGCTTGAGGCCATGGCCACGGGCGTTCCCGTCGTCGCCACGGATGTCGGCGCATTTTCCGAGCTGGTCGCAAGCGGCACGATGGAAACCGGCACGATCGTGCCGGCCGACAACCTTCAGGCCATGGTCGAAGCGACGGCCGCCTTCATGGATGATGACAGGCGGCGCACAGCGGCGGGTGCGAATGGCCTTGCACGCACCGCCACCTCGTTTGCGATCGAAGGTGAAGCCGGCGCCATCAACCGGGTGTACGAGCGGCTGATGCGCTGACCGCCGGCGCGGTCAGGCGGCTATTTCCTTGAGGCGAACAGCTTCATATAGGCGTCGGTGATTGCTTGCTTCGAGAACTGATTCATCAGCGTTTCGTGGCCGCGTTCCGCCAGGCGCAAGCCGAGTTGACGGTCGTTTGCGATGCGCTCGATGGCGCGGCCGAAACCCTCGGCATCGCCGATATCGACCATCAGGCCGTTTTCACCGTCACGCATGAACCATTGCGGACCTTCTGAGCGGCTGGAAACGACCGGCGTCCCTTGCGCCCAGGATTCGAGAACGACATTGCCAAGCGGTTCGTGGCTCGACGCCATGACGAAGATGTCGGCGGCGGCCAGGAACGGACGGACGTCTTTCTGCCACCCGGCGAAGCGAACACGGTTTGTCACACCGAGGTCCGCGGCAAGCTTTTCCAGGTTTTCGCGCTGCTCGCCATCGCCGATCAGCCATAGATGCACTTCCGGCACCTTTGCGATCGCCTCGATCAAGGTATGGAAACCTTTGCGCGGAACGAAGCGCCCCATCGACATCACCACCGGAACATTCTCCGGCGTGTCGAGCGTCGCGCGGTCGACGGCGGCGACACGTTCGGTGTTGGTGAAGTTGGAGATCACTTCGACATCGCGCTTCCAGCCGATGTTGCGCACATGTTCGGCGATACCCGGCGTGTTGCAGACGAGGCAGTCGGTGTTGCGGAAATAGTCGAGACGGAGCGGATAGTCGCCGAGCCGCGAGATCTTGATGCATCCCTTGTAGTTCGGCATCAGCCGGCTCGCGCGCGGCATCCACGCGAACAACGCGTCCGGCTTCTCGCGCCGCGCCATGCTGCTGACCTTCATCGGCAGCAGGATGCGGTCGAGCGAGAGGTTGCGGAAATTGCTTTCGACAATGCGGGTCGCGCGTTCGATGTCCTTGCGCCAGAGCCGTCCCGGACGAATGACGGCCGTCTGCTCGACACCGCGCTCAGCCAGGGAGTTGACGAGATGGACGAAAAAGCGCTCCGCGCCGCCGTCCTTGCCGAAGTGGTAGTGCATGACTTTCATGGGAACCTCACGGCTTGCGGCGCTGCCGATCCATGTCGTCATGGTTCGGATGGCGCTTCAGCGTGTGCCTCTGATAGATTTTTGCGGCGGTCAGGAATGCGTAGACGGCTCCGGTCATGGCCTCGATGAAGCCCGGAAAGCCGCAACGCCAAAGACCGTTGCGGAAGTAGAGACGATAGAAATAAAGCGGTGGGCTCGCCAGCATCTTGTATGGCCGCGGCGGCTTTCCGGCGGCGAACTGCTGATCGGCCTTCAGCGTCGAGTACTTGTTTTCCTTCAGAATCTGCTCGTCGATGACGAGCGGGCGATAGTGAAGCAGGCTGCCCTTGCGGGCGACGCCCACCTGGCCGTCCGGCACGATGCCCTCATGGACCTTCTGGTTGAGGTCATAGCGTCCCCTACCCTTGCGGATCAGGCGCAGATTGCGCCGTTCATGCACCCGCTCCGGCGTGTAGCCATAGCCGATCAGATAGGGGCGGCGCGCCACGCGCCAGCCGACGGTCTCGGCACTGGCATCGAGAAGCGAGGGCAGAAGCGCCTTTAGCGGTTCATCAAGACGCTCGTCGGAATCGATGTTGAAGCACCATGGCTGCGTGCATTGGTCCAGCGCGAACTGCTTCTGACCGGCATAGCCCCGCCATGGCTCGTGCATGAAGCGGATCGGCCAGCCCTTGTCGATGAAGGATTGCACGAGGGCAGCGGTACCATCCGTCGACCCTGAATCGACGATGACGATCTCGGCGCACTGCTCGAGGCTCTCGATGCAGTTACCGAGATAGGCCTCTTCATTCTGGCAGATGATGAAGGCGGAAAGCGGAAGTTTGCTCATGGATGACGCCACTCAACTCCGGTCGTGTCTGCGTTCTCCAAGGGAGCCTCGCTGCCGTTGCGGATCCTTAAAATCTCCGGATCCTAAATCTGGACAAGCCCGATATCCTTGACCTGACGAATGGTCAACATCGTGCGCACCGTATCGACCCGTTCGTTGGCGGTCAAAACCTCGATGACGAAATCCTGAAACGCCGTCAGGTTCTCCGCGACGCAGTGAAGCAGAAAGTCACTTTCCCCCGAGACGGTCCATGCCTGGCGCACGATCTGCCATTCGGCCGTTGCCGCGGCGAACGCCTTGAGGTCTGCCTCCGACTGCCGCTTCAGGCCGACCATGCAGAAGGCTACGAGGTCGAAGCCGAGCGCGGGCGCATTCAGAAGCGCGTGATAACCCTTGATAACGCCGGTTTCCTCAAGCTTGCGCACCCGTCTGAGACAGGGCGGCGCCGAAATGCCGACGCGTTGCGCGAGGTCCACATTGGTCATCCTGCCGTCACGCTGGAGCTCGCGAAGGATCTTGAGATCGATTGCGTCGAGCTCGACTTGTTTCGTCATGAAGGTTCGTCCTTTTCACAAAGTGACTTTGGCGTGGGGCAAAGCCTGGCAGGAGTATCTTTGTTTGGATTGCCGGTAGGTTATGGTCCCCGGGCCGATTGTGTCAGGTTAGCCACCGAGTTGTCCGATGGTCCGCCGTCCGTTCAGGCTGCATGGGATGATCGACATTGTATCTGTAGCCTCGTCTGAACCATGCACTGTCGCTGTGCAATCTTTCGCGACGCAGAGGCGCATGGAGGCGGTTCCGTTCCGCGTCCACGGCGAGGCAATTCTTCCGTCGTGAATTGACGCACGTGGCGAGTTCGCGGTCGAGCCAAACGCGGCTTGCATTCAACCCCATATGCCTCTCCAGCAAAGTGAATCCGCGTGAAATATCGCCAAACAGGTCGGACAACAAGCATCTGCACCCACTATTCGCGGGAAAAGCAGCGTTTAGCTATGCTCGGGTCGGCTTAACCGCATTTCGACAGCACGCGTGGAGAAGATCCGCCCGTGATCCGGAGGCTCTCGTCGCTCCTTGTCTTTCCGTCTCGTACATGAAGGAGTACTGATTTTAGATCGGCGGCATCGCTCTGTGGAGCTGTCTCGTCGACGGGATCCGCAGGAAATGGGAGGCGTGGCAGGTGTCGATAATCGACCACATCGACGGCAAGGCCTCCGTGCGAACCGAAACGGTTCCGTGTTTGCTGTGCGCTCGCTCCCACGCGTCACGGGTTATCCGTGCGCGTTTCGGAATGACCGCAATGGTCGCCGAGTGTGTTGACTGTCGCCTCGCTTACCAGACGCCGCGCCCGTCGCAGGAGGCTTGCATCGCCTATATGAATTGGCGGTGGTCGTCGGCGGGCGGCTACGTTACCGACAATCCTCACAAGCGCGATGTTGCCCGCAGTCAGATGGCGATTGTTTCGGCCCTGCATCCTTCGCCCGGGCATTTGCTGGATTTCGGCGCCGGATCGGGAACCTTCGTCAAGGCAGCCCTTGATGCGGGCTGGCAAGCCGCGGGCGTCAAACACAGTCCAGTCGCCGTGCAAAAGGCCAGCGACGATTATGGCTTAAACCTCTCGATGGACGTTCCCGACGGAAGGTTCGATGTCATTACTCTCTGGGACGTTATCGAGCACCTGAAGGATCCGCTCCCGCTCCTCACGCGTCTGAACGGTTGCCTGAAGCCGGGCGGCACGTTGATTGTTGAAACCGGAAACTACGAAAGCTGGATGCGCATAGCTCAGGGAGACCAATGGGGGCTCTATCTGCTCGACCACCACTATTATTTTTCACCAGCAAGCCTTGAGGAAACGCTTCACCGCGCCGGATTCGTGGATTTCCAGTTGCTGCCCGCAAAGTCTGTCAGGCCACGATGGCGGCGGCTTCTTCGTCGGCCGCTGAAAGCCGTCCGTTCGTGGCGCATCTGGAAGGAAGCGAGACGGACCTGGCCCGATCATGCCTGCATGCATGAAATGATTGCCGCAGTGAGGAGGCCCTCTTGAACGACGTGGCCGTCAAGCGAACGGGAATGCCTTGAGCAGCCTGTCGAGCGTTTCCGTGGAGGGCACGGCTGGCGCATAGTCTGTCTTTTGCATCACGGTCCGGGGAGCGACGACAAAGTCTCTGAAGTCGACAGGCCCCACGAGGTCGCGACCGCGGAAACTGGCGTAGTCCGCAAATTTGAAACGATCACCCTTGATCTCGCCATGTGGCTCCATCCAGCAGGACGGTATGCCATAGGCATCAGCGACAATCAGGCCGTGGAGGCTGCTTGAGACGACAAAGTCGGACGCTGATATCTCATTCGCAATCGTCTCGGGATCGCCGAGCAGATTGAGAATGCTCCAATGCTGTGGAAGGCAGTTTGCGAATTCATCGACAAAAGCTTGATGGGTTGCAAAGTGAGGAATGACCGTAGCGCTGCGGCGAGCCTGCTTCTTTGGCCACATCAGCGGCAACAGGATTGCCGGATCGCCGAGGGCGATGTCGTCGTGCGGCGCCACTTTCGCCCGGCTCAGCCTGCCGCGCACCGCATCGAACTTGAGCCGCTGTGGCCAGAGCGCGGGCGTATCTGAGTTCATGAAACCAGAACCCCAAACATGCAACGTTCGCCACGGCTTCCGTCGCAGGAACGTGTACCGCCCCGTCCGGTGCCTGCGGTAATAGGCATCGATGATGCTTCCGATCCCGATGAGTTCCGCGGACGAAGGCTTCACGTATTCGGGTTCTATCGCGAAGAAGTGACGGAGTATGTCCGCCATGAGATTGTCGCCGAAGTTCTCCGTTGACTGGCCGAACTGTCCCGCGACCGAGGCCGAGAACACCTTGATCTTACGCACTGCCCTTTTCCTTGCACACCTGTTGAAGCAGCGCCCGTCAGGAGCCGTTGCAGCCGACAATGACGATTGGCTTCGGCGTCGCTCGCCCGGAAAATTGCGCTCGTTCAATTGGAGAAGTGTACCATTGTCCATCGCAAGATCCGGCCATTGCCTGACGCCATCACGTGCTTGTGACTTGTGCGGCTGCGGTGCAAGCGGTGCAAAAATGCCCGATCTGGTGTCAAATCGCCTCACAGGGCTCAAGCACTTGTGTGTATTGCCGCTGCCGCCCTTGAAACTCCCCGGGGGGAATCCCTAAAGTATGGCACTATTTGCCCATGATGTAACGGAACCGGATATGGCCCCGCGGCCGCCCGGTGAGCGAAGGACAAGACCATGACTGCCCGCCACGTAAAAGTGCTGATCATCGGCTCCGGCCCTGCCGGTTACACCGCTGCCATCTACACGGCACGGGCGATGCTCGAACCGGTTCTGATCGCCGGCATGGAACAGGGCGGCCAGTTGATGATCACCACCGATGTGGAGAACTATCCGGGCTACGCCGATCCGGTCCAGGGTCCCTGGATGATGGAGCAGATGCTGAAGCAGGCGACGCATGTCGGTGCCGAGATCGTCAACGATCTGGTCACGGATGTCGACCTTTCCGTTCGCCCCTTCCGGGTCAAGACCGACAGCGGCAACGACTGGACGGCCGACGCCCTGATCATTGCCACCGGCGCCAAGGCAAAGTGGCTCGGGATCGAAACCGAGCCGACCTTCATGGGTTTCGGCGTTTCGGCCTGCGCCACTTGCGACGGGTTCTTCTATCGCAACAAGGATGTCATCGTCGTCGGCGGCGGCAATTCGGCGGTCGAAGAGGCGCTCTACCTCTCCAACCTTGCAAAGAGCGTGACGGTCGTCCACCGCCGCGATTCGTTCCGCGCCGAAAAGATCCTGCAGGAACGCCTGTTCGCCAAGCCCAACGTCAAGATCATCTGGGATCACGAAGTCGTCGAGTATCTGGGCACTGCCCCCAAGCCGCCAATGCCGGCGTCGGTCAATGGCGTCAAGCTGCGCAACACCAAGACGGGTGAATTGAGCGACATGGTGACGGACGGTGTCTTCGTTGCGATCGGCCACGCTCCGGCCGTCGAGTTGTTCAAGGGCAAGCTTCGGCAAAAGTCGAACGGCTATCTCTGGACGGCAGCTGATTCGACCGCGACGGACGTGCCCGGCGTTTTTGCCGCAGGCGACGTGACCGACGATATCTATCGCCAGGCGGTGACCGCTGCCGGCATGGGCTGCATGGCAGCGCTCGAGGCCGAGA
The DNA here is from genome assembly GCF_003355565.1 of Ensifer sp. M14. Classification (NCBI taxonomy): domain Bacteria; kingdom Pseudomonadati; phylum Pseudomonadota; class Alphaproteobacteria; order Hyphomicrobiales; family Rhizobiaceae; genus Ensifer; species Ensifer sp. M14. The sequence continues at coordinate 2,914,709 of NZ_QJNR01000004.1, read as the reverse complement.
AATACCTGGCGGGTCATATGCCCGTCGCAATTGCAGCCGAATAGAAGCTGCGAATCGGGAGGCATCCCGCAAGGAGCCTTTCCCGTGTGGGAACAGATACATCAGCCGCACCCGGAGGACATGATCCCGTCCCCCGGGGTGGTTTCATATGGGGGACTTCATGTCGCTGGATTGGGACAAACTGCGCATCTTTCACGCGGCGGCCGAGGCTGGGTCGTTCACGCATGCGGCAGACAAGCTCCATCTCTCTCAGTCGGCGATCAGCCGTCAGGTGAGTTCGCTCGAACAGGATGTCGGCATCAAGCTGTTCCACCGTCACGCACGCGGCCTGATCCTTACCGAGCAGGGCGAGATCCTCTACCGGACCGCGCATGAAGTGCTGATGAAGCTTGAAAGCGTCAAGGTTCAGCTGAGCGAAACGACGGACAAGCCGAGCGGCAAGCTGCGCATCACGACCACCGTTGGCCTTGGCCAGGGCTGGTTGACCGATAAGATCCAGGAGTTCATGTCGCTGCATCCGGACGTGCAGGTTCAGCTGATCCTCGACAACGAGGAGCTGGACGTGAACATGCGGCATGCCGATTGCGCCATTCGCCTGCGCCAGCCGCAGCAGTCCGATCTGATCCAGCGCAAGCTCTTCACTGTGCACATGCACGTCTACGCGGCGCCCTCCTACATCAACAAGCACGGCGAACCGCAGTCGCTTGACGACCTGGACAATCACCGCATCATTACCTTCGGTGAGCCAGCGCCGAACTACCTGCTCGACGTCAACTGGCTCGAAATCGCCGGTCGCGATTCCGACAACCCTCGGACGTCGCATCTGCAGATCAACAGCCAGACCTCGATCAAGCGGGCTTGCCTTCTCGGCATCGGCATAGCGATGCTGCCGGACTATATCGTCGGCCGCGACCCGGGCCTCATCCAGCTTCCGATCGCCGCCGACATTCCGTCGTTCGACACTTACTTCTGTTATCCCGACGAGATGAAGAACGCCGCCAAGCTCAAGGTTTTCCGCGACTATATCGTCGCGAAAGCCAGGAACTGGAGCTTTTGATGTCGATTGCGCCATTGCTCGTTTTGTGAGCAATTGCCAGGTATCGGCGTATCTATCTGATTTTTGGATGTAATTTCTATGGTGCGGCGCATTTTGTGCGCCGCACTTTGTCTTTTCGATGCAAAGTTGGGCAGTGATGCGCACATGACATGGCTGACATGCATATTAAATGATTGCTGCCCGCCCAAAAAAGCAGCATACCACCCTCAGCTGATGCATCTTTGGTGGCTTCTCCTCCCAGTGCCACCGCAGCAGCTGTTCCCCTCTGGAGGTTTTAATTACCTTCACAACTATAAGGGCCCAAGTCATCTTGTGGCCCTCTTTTTTTGTCTACTGTCTAGGACACGGGCGAGCCGTGACGAAATTCACAGCCGGCTATTGAAAGCCGGTCCTTCGCTTCCCATATCAAAATGCAGCTGATGCATTCTTGGTGGCTTTCTCCTCCCCGCCACCGCAGCAGCTGTTCCCCTCTGGAGGTTTTAATTACCTTCACAACTACAAGGGCCCAAGTTTTCTTGCGGCCCTCTTTTTTTGCCCATTTTCCCGTTCACGTCCCCAATTTCCCGTTCACGTCCTTGTGATTTGTATATCGATCATATCCGATACAATTATCGATAAACCACGATATGGCGATAAACGATGGATCGAGACGAAATCTTCAAGGCCCTGGCGCACCCCGCAAGAGTGAACATCCTTGCCTGGTTGAAAGAGCCGCAGGCGCATTTCCCGACGCAGGAGCATCCGTTTGAAATGGGTGTATGCGCCGGTCAGTTCGAGCGCTGCGGCCTGTCGCAATCCACCGTGTCCTCGCATCTCGCCATCCTTCAGCGCGCCGGCCTGGTGACGACCAAGCGTCTTGGCCAATGGGTCTTCTACAAGCGCAACGAAGAGACGATTGCCGCGTTCCTCAAGGACATCGGCAACCTGTGACTACCTCCTCCCAAAGACCAAACTGAAACCGAAAGGACCTGCAATGGCTACCCTCTTCGATCCCATTACCGTCGGCGACATCGCCTTGAAGAACCGCATCGTCATGGCGCCGCTGACGCGCAATCGTTCGCCGAAGGCCGTGCCCAACACGCTCAACGCCACCTATTACGAACAGCGCGCGTCGGCGGGCCTGCTGATCACCGAGGCAACCGCGATCACCCAGCAGGGGCAAGGCTATGCCGACGTCCCCGGCCTCTACACGCCGGAAGCGCTGGATGGCTGGCGCAAGGTCACAGATGCCGTGCATGCCAAGGGTGGTCGCATTGTCGTGCAGATGTGGCACGTCGGTCGCATCTCGCACGATACGCTGCAGCCGGGCGGCGGCAAGCCGGTGGCGCCTTCGGCGATCCGCGCCAAGTCCAAGACATATCTCATCAACTCGGACGGTACCGGCTCGTTTGCCGAAACCTCCGAGCCGCGTGCACTCGATATCTCCGAGCTTGATGGGATCGTCGAGGACTATCGCAAGGCGGCCCGGGCAGCCATCGACGCCGGCTTCGACGGCGTCGAAATCCACGCGGCCAATGGCTATCTCATCGACCAGTTCCTGCGTTCCGGCTCGAACGAGCGCACCGACGCCTATGGCGGCTCGATCGAGAACCGTGCCCGCTTCCTTTTCCAGGTGGTCGACGCCATCACATCGGAGATCGGAGCCGGTCGTGTGGGTATTAGGCTTTCGCCGGTGACGCCCGCTAACGACGCCTTCGATCCGGAGCCGCAACCGCTGTTCAGCTATGTCGTCAAGCACCTGGCCCGCTATCCCCTCGCCTATATCCACATCATCGAGGGTGCGACCGGCGGTCCGCGCGACCACCAGCAGGGTGAACGTCCGTTCGATTATGCTGCGCTGCGTGCCGTCTACGTTGCCGCCGGCGGCAAGGCCGCCTGGATGACGAACAATGGCTATGATCGCGATCTCGCGGCAGAAACGGTCAAGAACGGTGAGGCAGATCTGGTCGCCTTCGGTAAGCCGTTCATTGCCAATCCGGACCTCGTCGAGCGGCTGAAGGAGAACGCTGCCTTGAACGCGCCGGACCAGGCGACGTTCTATGGCGGTGGCGCCAAGGGGTATACCGACTACCCATCCCTTGAACAGGTTGCCTGACGTTCCCACATGCTCACATGCCCCGTCGCTCGACGGGGCATGTTTCCCTGGGAAGTCTCTCCATTCATGTCGTCTTCTTATTTCGAGAAATGGTCATTGCTGCCCGATGGCGAGGTGATCGTTACCCCCTCCAGTCATCTTTATCCCGTTCGCTATCGAAACGGTGCGGCGATGCTGAAGGTCGCTCACGACCCGGAAGAGAAGTTCGGCCGTCTGCCACTGGCCTACTGGAACGGGCAAGGTGCGGCGCGCGTGTATCAATCGGACGCTGACGCCGTTCTGATGGAGCGCACGGACAGTCAGAGAAACCTCTTTCATATGGCGATGACGGGAGGCGATGTGGACGTAACGCGCATCATCTGCCGCACCGTCGCCAGGCTTCATGCGCCGCGTTCGACCCCGGTTCCCTCAGATCTGGTCCCTCTCGACAAGTGGTTCGCCTCGCTCGAGGCGGCCGCTCCCGTTCATGGCGGCCTTTTTGCGCGGGCACTCGATGCGGCGAAAACCTTACTTGCCGATCCGGAACCGCCCGTCGTGCTGCACGGTGACGTTCACCACGCCAATATTCTCGATTTCGGCGATCGCGGCTGGCTGGCGATCGACCCGAAACGCGTTGTTGGCGACCGCGGTTACGACTATGCCAACCTGTTCTGCAATCCCGAACTGCCGCTGGTGACCGCGCCGGGCCGGCTGCAGCGGCATCTGCCCGTTGTTGCCGAGGAGACGGGGCTCCCGCCACGCCGGATCCTTCATTGGGTTCTTGCCTATGCCGGGCTTTCCGCCGCCTGGTTCCTCGAGGATGGTGATGATCCCGGCGTCGAAAGTGATCTGATCATGGCCGGCATCGCCATCGCCGAACTCGACCGCTAGGTTGCGCCCGTTTTCAATAGGATAACCGCGTAGGTGCAAGGCTCCGTGTCGTCGTTGCGAAAGACGCAATCCTGTGGCGCACCAAGCTCCAGGCAGTCTCCCTCGCCAAGGACATGTGTCTCGTTGCCCTCCACGAAGGTGAGGCGTCCGAGTTTCACCCATATCCATCGCCGATGAAAGGCATAGGCTGCGGCCGGGATCGGCACTTCCGTCCCTGCCGGAAGCTCGACCTCGACGAGGTCGAGCGGCTGGTCCGACATCGCCGAGACATGGCGGCGAAGATAGCCACTCTGCGGGTCGCGCCAAACCGGCTGGTCCTCGCGTCGCGACAGCCTGCCCTGGCTCATCTCGGCACGTGCAATCAGGCTCGACATCGTCAGGCCGAAAGCGCCTGCAAGTCGAGCCAGCAGCGTTGCCGTCGGGCTGCTGCCTGCGCGCTCGATCTTGTGGATCATGGTGCGGGAGACGCCGGACCGCGTGGCAAGTTCACTCAGCGACCAGCCGCGGATTTCCCTTTCGAGGCGGATACGCTCGCTGATGCGTTGATCGAGGCTGTACACTTTAGTATCCATCGCATACTTATATAGTGCACGAACATGTGGGGCAACATGCTGATCAGACAAGCAAAGGAAGATGACCTGCCGGTTATCTGCGAGATCTACAACGACGCGGTGGCCAACACGACCGCCATCTGGAACGAGACGATCGTCGATGTCGCCAATCGCTCTGCCTGGCTCAAGGCGCGAAGTGAAGCGGGATACCCGGTATTGGTCGCCATATCCGATGCTGGTGAAATCGTCGGCTACGCCTCCTTTGGCGACTGGCGGGCGTTTGATGGCTACCGGCACACCGTCGAGCATTCCGTCTATGTCCAAAGCGACAGCCGTGGCGGCGGTATCGGCCGCAAGCTGATGCTCGCCTTGATCGCCGAGGCCGAGCGGCTCGACAAGCATGTGATGGTGGCGGGGATAGAGTCGGAAAACACCGCTTCGATCCGGCTTCACCAGCAACTGGGTTTCACCGAGACCGGCCGGATGCGCGAAGTCGGAACGAAATTCGGCCGTTGGCTCGATCTGACCTTCATGCAGCTGGTGCTCACCACCGGCTCACCCGCTTGACGGAGCGGTTTTTCCGCAGCGCGCGAGATGCTATGTAGGAAGCTGGTCTGTTTCGGCGAAGCATTGTGAGCGACACGGTATGGGGAACGGCAGCTCGAAAAGTCTTGCGTTTGCTGTCCGAGCTCTGCTCGCGCTGCTGCTCGCGGTGACCATAGGGCGGCCGGATATTGCTTACGCCCGCATCGACGAATTGCCGGTGCGCGCCAAATGCATCTATGTCGGCCAATCGGCGACGGACCCGTCCAAATCACTCTGCGTCAGCAAGGAGAGCTTCGAGCGCGACGTTTGCGGCGTCATAGATCACTACGCCACAGCCAATGATCTGCCTCAGGCTTTTTTCGCACGCCTGATCTGGCGTGAAAGCCTGTTCCGTCCGAACGCGGTCAGCCCGAAAGGAGCCGAAGGCATCGCGCAGTTCATGCCGGGTACGGCGAAAATGCGCGGCCTTTCCAACAGCTTCGATGTCATTGCCGCCCTGGGGAAATCGGCCGAGTATCTCGGTGAGCTGAAGGCGCGCTATGGCAATCTCGGGTTTGCGGCTGCCGCCTACAATGCGGGCGAAAATGGGCTGGAGCGTTTTCTCGAGGTGGACTGGCTGCCCTCAGAGACGCGCAATTATGTGCTGGCAATCACTGCCTTTAGCGTCGAGGACTGGCGGGACAATCCGCCCAAGGTGCTCGATCTGACGCTCGACAAGAACAAGAATTTCCTCGAAGGCTGCGAGGCGCTGGCAAGCACGCGCCAGCTGCGCGAGATCGACGTGATCGACGAGGCGGAGTGGGCGCCCTGGGGCGTGCAGCTTGCAGCCCATTTTCAGAAGTCCATTGCGCAGCGGTTGTTCGTCAATGCCATCAAACGCCTGCCGGACCCTATCCGCAGCGAAAAGGCGCTGCTGCTGCGCGAACGCAACGCCAGCTTCGGCCGCCGCATTCGCTATGCCGCTCGCATCGGCCGAGACAGCCAGGCGGACGCCAATGCGCTATGCGCCACCATCCGGAAAAACGGTGGCGCCTGTCTGGTTTTCAGGAACTGACTGCCATCTTGGCAGGCGCCAACGCCTCACCGGCTTCAATGTATCCGGCGGTCTGCGGCAGGCAGCCAAGGGACTTCAGGGTTTTCGTCACGGCTTCATCGATCGGCGTATGCGGCTCCTCACCGAATAAGGCCAGCAGCCGGTCGTTCGGCATCTGCAGCGGTTGGCGCCAGAGGTAGCGCATCTTGCGCAACTCGCGAAACAGCGGCACGACGGGAGACGCCAACGTCACCAGCCACCATGGAAAGGCGCGTGCGGGAAGGTTTTTCAATCCAGCCGCACGCGCTATGGCGGCAACCATCTTCGTGCCGTCGTCATCGACGAAACCGCGCATATGGTAGACGGAGAAGGCCGGCAGATCCTCGGCGCGCTCGATCAGGCGGATCATCGTCTCGGCCACGTCGGGCAAATAGGCCCATTGATGCGCAATGCCCTTCTTTCCGGGGTAGCTGACGGCGCTCAGCGGCTTGCCCGGCTTCACCAGCCCTTGCGAGAACCAGTTGTTGGCCGCGTCGGGACCAAAGAAATCCCCTGCCCGCAGGATGATCACGCCGACACCGGCGTCCGACGCAGCCTTGAGCTGAAGCTCCATCTCTTTGCGGATCATGCCCTTGTCCGTATGCGGGTGCTGAGGGCTGTCTTCGGTCAGCACAGGGAAGGCATCGGGGCCGAAATTGTAGATTGTTCCAGGAAGAAGAATGCGAGCACCTTCCGCTTTTGCAGCGGCAATGGTGTTGTCGAGCATCGGCAGCACCAGCTGACCCCAGTTGCGGTAGCCGGGTGGATTGACGGCATGGACGATCAGTTTGACGCCTTCGGCGGCGGCGCGTACGTCCCGTTGCTTCATCGCGTCACCCTCGATCCATTCATACATGGGCGCCTTCTGGGCAGCCTTGGCGACATTTCGGTTGAGTGCGCGCACTTTCCATCCGCGCTGGCTGAGGCCGCGAGCAACGGCACTACCGATGCCGCCGGTCGCGCCCAATACCAGTACTGTTCTTGCCTTTTCCAGATTGTCGGTCATTGCGTGTCTCCATCGGTTTTGATGGCAATACTGTCCTGCAATGCGCTGATAAACGGAATTGTCGTTTTCTGTTTAGTTGCTATACATTTATGTATGAGCAAGATCGAACCCAGCTGGGACTACTACCGGACATTTCTGATGGTGCTGAAAGGGGGCTCGCTTTCAGCGGCCGCACGCGAACTCGGCCTGACGCAGCCGACGGTCGGGCGCCATGTCGATGCGATGGAGGAGATGCTCGGGTTTCCGCTCTTCACCCGCTCCCCGCAGGGCCTGCTGCCGACCGATGCCGCCCGCGCGCTGCAACCCTATGCAGAAACGCTGGCGGCGACGTCAGCCGCCCTGCTTCGCGCCGCCTCCGGCCAGCAGGGCACCGTCAGCGGAACGGTGCGCATCAGCGCCAGCGAAGTCATCGGTATCGAGGTCCTGCCGCCTATCCTTGCCGACCTGCACGAGCGATACCCGGATTTGACCATCGAGCTGTCGGCTTCCGATGCGATCGAGGACATCCTTCGGCAGGAGGCGGACATAGCGGTGCGCATGGCGGTGCCCGGCCAGGATGCGCTGGTGGCGCTTCATATCGGCCCGGTGCCGCTCGGCTTTCATGCCCATCGGCGGTATCTCGACCGGTGCGGGATGCCGGAGACGCTTGCCGATCTGGCCCGGCACAGTCTGATCGGCTACGACCATGAGACGGCGGCAATCCGTGCCATCATCGCCCGCACACCCGGTTTGCCGGAGGTACGCTTTGCGCTGAAGGCGGATAGTAACCTCGCACAACTGGCCGCCATTCGCGCCGGTTTCGGCATCGGCATCTGCCAGAATGCGCTTGCTGCCCGCGATCCCAATATTCTTCCGGTTCTGGCGGACGGTTTTGCAATGAAGCTTGAGACCTGGCTCGTCATGCATGAAAACCTGAAGACCGCGCCCCGTTGCCGCGTGGTCTTCGATGCATTGGCCAAGGGCCTGAGAACCTATATCCGCCAGCCGTGACGTGTTGTGCTTCAATAGATAAGCCCGCCAATTGGCGGGCTTTTCGGTCGATTGAAGCAGTCTATCAGGCTTCGGCTTCAGGCGTTTCCGGTGCGCCGTTCTCAGCCACCACCAACTCTTCGCCGTCTTCTTCGCCTTCCGGCTCGCTGATGCGCTCGACAGAGACGACCTTTTCATCCTTGGCCGTCGAGAAGATCGTCACGCCCTTGGTGGCGCGGCTGGCAAGCCGGACGCCATTGATCGGCACGCGGATCAACTGGCCGCCGTCGGAGACGAGCATGATCTGGTCGTTGTCTTCGATCGGGAAGGTTGCGACCAGTTGGCCGATCTCTGCCGTCTTCGAGGTGTCGGTGGCGCGGATGCCCTTGCCGCCGCGACCCGAGGTGCGGAAATCGTAGGAAGACGAACGCTTGCCGAAGCCCTTCTCCGAAACCGTCAGCACGAACTGCTCGCGTGCCTTCAGCTCTTCGAAGCGCTCATTGCTGAGTTCCCCACCTTCGGTGACTTCTTCACCGACCAGCGCGATTTCTTCTTCATCGCCGTTGGTCGCACGCCGCTCGGCAGCGGCCCGTTTCAGATAGGCGGCCCGTTCCCATGGCTCCGCGTCGACATGGCCGAGGATCGCCATCGAGATGATGCGGTCGCCATCGCCAAGGTTGATGCCGCGAACGCCGATCGAGTTACGGCCGGCAAAGACGCGCACGTCGTCGACGGGGAAGCGGATGCACTGGCCGAGCGCCGTCGTCAGCATGACGTCGTCATGCTCGGTGCAGGTGTCGACCGAGAGGATCTCGTCGCCATCCTCGTCCAGCTTCATCGCGATCTTGCCGTTGCGGTTGACCTGGACGAAGTCCGACAGCTTGTTCCGGCGAACCGTCCCGCGGGTCGTCGAGAACATCACATCGAGGTTTTCCCACGTCGTTTCGTCTTCGGGCAGCGGCATGATCGTGGTGATGCGTTCGCCAGGCTCCAGCGGCAGCATGTTGATCAGCGCCTTGCCACGCGATTGCGGCGTGCCGATGGGCAGACGCCAGACTTTCTCCTTGTAGACGATGCCACGCGAAGAGAAGAACAGAATCGGCGTGTGGGTATTGGCAACGAATAGCCGGGTAACGAAATCCTCGTCCCTGGTCGCCATGCCGGAGCGGCCCTTGCCGCCGCGGCGCTGCGCACGGTAGGTCGTCAGCGGCACGCGCTTGATATAGCCAAGGTGCGAGACGGTCACGACCATGTCTTCGCGGGCGATCAGATCCTCGTCGTCCATGTCGGGACCGCCTTCGGCGATCTCGCTGCGGCGCGGCGTGCCGAACTCCTGGCTGATGGCGGTGAGCTCGTCCTTGACGATCGTCATGATGCGAAGGCGCGACGACAGGATGTCGAGGTAATCCTTGATTTCGTCGCCGATCTTGTTGAGTTCGTCACCGATTTCGTCGCGACCGAGCGCGGTCAGGCGCTGCAGACGCAGGTCGAGAATGGCGCGCGCCTGCTCTTCCGACAGGTTGTAGGTGTTGTCCTCGTTGATCCGGTGACGCGGATCGTCGATCAGCCGGATGAGGCTGTCGACGTCATGCGCCGGCCAGCGGCGTTCCATCAACTGTTCGCGTGCGGTCTGCGGATCGGGCGCTTGCCGGATCAGCTTGATCACTTCGTCGATGTTGGCAACGGCGATGGCGAGACCGACGAGCACGTGGGCGCGGTCGCGCGCCTTGCGCAGCAGATACTTCGTTCTCCGGCTAACGACCTCTTCGCGGAAGGAGACGAAAGCCCTGAGCATGTCGAGCAGCGTCATCTGCTCCGGCTTGCCGCCGTTGAGCGCCACCATGTTGCAGCCGAAGGACGACTGCAGCGGCGTGTAACGGTAGAGCTGGTTGAGGATGACGTCGGCGTTGGCGTCGCGCTTCAGTTCGACCACGACGCGGTAGCCCTGGCGGTCCGACTCGTCGCGCAGGTCCGAGATGCCTTCTATGCGCTTGTCGCGCACCAGTTCGGCCATCTTCTCGATCATCGTCGCCTTGTTCACCTGGAAGGGGATCTCGGTGATGATGATCTGCTCGCGGTCGCCGCGCATCGGCTCGATATGGGCACGACCGCGCATGATGACTGAGCCGCGGCCGGTCTCGTAGGCCGAGCGGATGCCCGAGCGGCCGAGGATGAGCGCGCCGGTCGGGAAGTCCGGACCGGGGATGATTTCCATCAGTTCCGGCAGTTCGATCGCCGGATTGTCGATCAGCGCCATGCAGCCGTTGATGACTTCGACGAGGTTGTGCGGCGGAATGTTGGTGGCCATGCCGACCGCGATGCCGCCGGCGCCGTTGACGAGCAGGTTCGGGAACTTCGCGGGCACCACCACCGGCTCGCTCAGCGTGCCGTCGTAGTTGTCGCGGAAATCGACCGTTTCCTTGTCGAGGTCGTCGAGCAGCGAGTGCGCGGCCTTTTGCAGGCGGCATTCGGTGTAGCGTTCTGCCGCCGGCGGGTCGCCGTCGACGGAGCCGAAGTTGCCCTGACCGTCGATCAGAGGCAGCCGCAGCGACCAGTCCTGCGCCATTCGCGCCAGTGCGTCGTAGATCGCCGAGTTGCCGTGCGGGTGGTACTTACCCATCACGTCCCCGGTCACGCGGGCGCATTTGACGTACTTCTTGTTCCAGTCGATGCCGAGTTCGCTCATCCCGTAGAGGATGCGGCGATGAACGGGTTTCAGACCGTCACGCACGTCTGGAAGCGCGCGGCTGACGATGACGCTCATGGCGTAATCGAGATAGGACCGCTGCATTTCCTCGATGATGGAAATCGGCTCGATGCCTGGCGGAGTCTTTCCGCCGCCGGGAGTGCTTTGCTCAGTCAATTGTGATCACGATCTTTGTTCAGAATCAGTCGGATATTTATAGCGGAATGCGCCTGGAAGCGCCAATTTTGGCCCGTGGTTGTGAACAGTCTTTTGCCGTCGGAATAGGCTTTTCTAGGGCATTGCGGCGGAAATCGGAAGTGCTGGCGACAAAGTCGGCTGCCGGGCCTGAACGGCTGTGAGAAGGTTCCGTCACACCCTCATTAAGCTATTGCTCAAGCTTTGGCCACCGACCCCTTCCCAAGCCCGCCCCGCTTGCCTAACAATGCTGTCCTGCCACCGAGAAAACTCGGGGCGCGCATGATAATCCGGAAGGGGAAACGGATGTTCAATGTCGACCTGCTGGTCAACGCACTCACCACGCTGCTCGTCACGCTCGATCCGCCGGGTCTGGCTCCGATCTTCCTGAGCCTCACGGTCGGCCTCAGCCGACAGGAGCGCTTTCAAGTGGCCACGCGCGGCTCGCTGATCGCCTTTTTCATCCTTGCCGCCTTTGCCGTCTTCGGCAATGGCATCCTCGGGCTGCTCGGCATTTCCATCGGCGCGTTCCGTATCGCCGGCGGTCTGCTCCTGTTCTGGATCGCCTTCGAGATGATCTTCGAGAAGCGTCAGGAGCGGAAGGAAAAGACCGGCGAGAACGCCACGGTGAAAGATCACATCCATAACATTGCCGTGTTTCCTCTGGCCCTGCCATTGATTGCCGGACCGGGCGCGATCTCCGCGACGATCCTGCTCGCGGGTTCGTTCCCGACCGCGGTCGAGCGCACGCAGCTCTTGATCGTCATCGCGCTGTCGATGTTCAGCCTGTTCCTGGCGCTTGTCATCGCCGAACGCATCGACCGCTTTCTCGGGGTCACCGGCCGGGCGATCCTCACCCGCCTGCTCGGGGTCATCCTGGCTGCACTGGCGGTCCAGTTCGTCGTCGACGGCGTGAAATCGGCGATGGCCGTTTGAGGCCATTGGGATGTCCGAGCATTTCCGCTTTGGTTAGAGCCGCGGAGGCATCCCATCTCTTTGTCCGATGCACTTCAGGACGGAACACCGCTTCGCCCTTTTCGGAAGTGCTGTCAGCTGACAGAAGCTTTCGCTTGAACGCAAGAAGGACCGGTTTCCCGGCCCTTCTTCAATTCATTGTATTTCCAACAAAGCCCGTGCTGACCCGGTCCGCTCTTCATGAGGCGTCCGAAGCACCCGACCGCTGTGCCCGAGGCGTGGCTCAGAACGGGATGTCGTCGTCGAGATCGCGCGAGAAATTGCCGCCGCCCTGGCTGCCCTGACCACCCTGGCCGCCGCCAGAGCGTCCGCCACCGGAGGACTGGCGCGGCTGCTGGTCGTAGTCGTCGTAACCGCCGCCACTGCTGGCTCCACCGAAGTCGCTACCGCCGCCCCGGCTGACGCCGCCGCCCTCGCCGCGACCGTCAAGCATGGTCAGCGTCGAGTTGAAGCCCTGCAGCACGATTTCCGTCGAGTAGCGGTCGTTGCCGGTCTGGTCCTGCCATTTGCGGGTCTGCAGCGCGCCTTCGATATAGAGCTTGGCGCCCTTCTTGACATATTGCTCGACGACCTTGCACAGGCCCTCGTTGAAGACGACGACGGTGTGCCATTCGGTCTTCTCCTTGCGCTCGCCGCTGTTACGGTCGCGCCAGGTTTCTGAAGTCGCGATGCGCAGGTTGGCGATCGGCCGGCCGTCCTGCGTGCGCCGGATTTCCGGGTCTGCCCCGACGTTTCCGACCAAGATCACCTTGTTGACGCTACCAGCCATATTGCTTTTCCCGTGGTTTTGCCGCGCCACCGGCACGGCTTTCGAATTTCAAGAGCGCGCATCTTAGCGGCCCGCAGCCGCGGATACGCCCCGCATCATACATAATCCACAACAGATTTAGTCGATTTGCGCGATGTTTGTTCTTTCTTTGTTCTAATATTTCCCTATGATCCTGTCAACCGAATCGAAATGGCCACCAGTTTTGCCGATTGCGCCTCGACATGGGCGTTAGCGTCATTACATAGGGGGCTTTCAACCGACATGCAAAAGCTGGCTTCCGATGAGCGAACTCAAGACCATCTCCATTCGTGGCGCGCGCGAGCACAATCTCAAGGGTATCGATCTCGATCTGCCGCGCAACAAGCTGATCGTGATGACGGGACTTTCCGGCTCCGGCAAGTCGTCGCTCGCCTTCGATACAATCTATGCCGAAGGTCAGCGCCGCTATGTCGAGAGCTTGTCTGCCTATGCGCGCCAGTTCCTTGAGATGATGCAGAAGCCGGATGTCGACCAGATCGACGGCCTGTCGCCGGCGATTTCTATCGAACAGAAGACGACCTCGCGTAACCCGCGCTCGACGGTCGGTACGGTCACCGAGATCTACGATTACATGCGCCTGTTGTTTGCGCGCGTCGGTGTGCCCTATTCGCCGACAACGGGCTTGCCGATCGAAAGCCAGACGGTCAGCCAGATGGTCGACCGGGTCCTCGCCTTCGGTGAAGGCACGCGTCTTTACATCCTCGCGCCGCTCGTGCGCGGCCGCAAGGGCGAGTACAAGAAGGAACTCGCCGAACTGATGAAGAAGGGTTTTCAGCGCGTCAAGGTTGACGGCACCTTCTATGAAATCGCCGAGGTCCCTGCTCTCGACAAGAAATACAAGCATGACATCGACGTCGTCGTCGACCGTGTCGTCGTGCGGCCTGACCTTGCTTCGCGCCTTGCCGACAGCCTGGAAACCTGCCTGACGCTCGCCGATGGTCTTGCTGTCGCGGAGTTCGCCGACAAGCCGCTGCCGCCGGAAGAGACGGCTGCCGGCGGCTCGGCCAACAAGTCGCTCAACGAAACCCATGAGCGCGTGCTGTTTTCGGAAAAATTCGCCTGCCCGGTCTCCGGCTTTACCATTTCGGAGATCGAGCCGCGTCTTTTCTCGTTCAACAACCCCTTCGGTGCCTGCCCGACCTGCGACGGTCTCGGCAGCCAGCAGAAGATCGACGAGGCACTGATCGTGCCGGAAGACCACAGGACGCTGCGCGACGGAGCGATTGCACCCTGGGCCAAGTCGTCGTCGCCCTATTACAACCAGACGCTGGAAGCGCTCGGTAAGGTTTTTGGCTTCAAGCTCGGCAATCGCTGGAGCGAACTGTCCGCCGACGCGCAGAAGGCCATCCTGCACGGTACGGAAGAGAAGATCGTCTTTCATTACGAGGACGGCGCCCGCTCCTACAACACCACCAAGAATTTCGAGGGTATCGTGCCCAACCTCGAGCGCCGCTGGAAGGAAACCGACAGTGCCTGGGCGCGCGAGGAAATCGAGCGCTACATGTCGGCGGCACCCTGCCCGGCCTGCGCAGGCTTCCGCCTGAAGCCGGAAGCGCTTGCCGTCAAGATCGACAAGCTGCATATCGGTCACGTCACCCAAATGTCGATCCGCGTGGCGCGCGACTGGTTCGAGGCGCTGCCGTCGCATCTCAACACCAAGCAGAACGAGATCGCCGTTCGCATCCTCAAGGAAATCCGCGACCGCCTGCGCTTCCTCAACGATGTTGGTCTCGAATATCTGAGCCTCTCGCGCAACTCCGGCACGCTGTCGGGCGGCGAAAGCCAGCGCATTCGACTGGCGTCGCAGATCGGTTCCGGTTTGACGGGCGTGCTTTACGTCCTCGACGAGCCGTCTATCGGCCTGCACCAGCGCGACAACGCCCGCCTGCTCGATACGCTGCGCCACCTGCGCGATATCGGTAACACGGTGATCGTTGTCGAACATGACGAGGACGCGATCCTGACGGCTGACTATGTCGTCGACATCGGGCCTGCTGCCGGCATCCATGGCGGCGAGGTTATCGCGCAAGGCTCGCCCGCCGACGTGATGTCCAATCCGAAGTCGTTGACGGGAAAATACCTCTCCGGTGAACTATCGGTTGCCGTTCCGGGCGAGCGCCGCAAGCCGAAGAAGAAGAAGGAAATCACCGTCGTCGGTGCCCGCGCCAACAATCTGAAGAATGTCACGGCGTCCATTCCGCTCGGCATTTTCACGGCGGTGACCGGCGTGTCCGGTGGCGGCAAGTCCACCTTCCTGATCGAGACGCTCTACAAGGCCGCCGCGCGCCGCATCATGGGCGCGCGCGAAAACCCGGCCGAACACGATCGTATCGACGGCTTCGAGCATATCGACAAGGTGATCGATATCGACCAGTCGCCGATCGGCCGCACGCCGCGCTCGAATCCTGCGACCTATACCGGCGCTTTCACTCCGATCCGCGACTGGTTCGCGGGCCTGCCGGAAGCCAAGGCCCGCGGCTACCAGCCCGGCCGATTCTCCTTCAACGTCAAGGGTGGACGCTGCGAAGCCTGCCAGGGCGACGGCGTCATCAAGATCGAGATGCACTTCCTGCCGGATGTCTACGTCACCTGCGACGTCTGCCACGGCAAGCGCTACAACCGCGAAACGCTCGACGTCCACTTCAAGGGCAAGTCGATTGCCGACGTGCTCGACATGACCGTCGAGGAAGGCGTCGAGTTCTTCGCGGCCGTTCCGGCCGTGCGCGACAAGCTGGTGACGCTGAACCAGGTGGGACTTGGCTATATCAAGGTCGGCCAGCAGGCAAACACGCTTTCGGGCGGCGAAGCCCAGCGCGTCAAGCTTGCCAAGGAGCTGTCGAAGCGCTCGACCGGACGCACGCTTTATATCCTCGACGAACCGACGACAGGCTTGCATTTCCACGACGTGGCAAAACTTCTTGAAGTGCTGCACGAACTCGTCAACCAGGGCAATTCGGTCGTGGTCATCGAGCACAATCTCGAGGTCATCAAGACCGCCGACTGGGTGATCGACTTCGGTCCCGAAGGCGGCGATGGCGGCGGCGAAGTTATCGCCAAGGGAACGCCGGAGGACGTGGTCAAGGAACCACGCTCCTATACCGGCCAGTTCCTTAAGGAGCTTCTGGAGCGCCGTCCGATGAAAAAGGTCGAGGCAGCCGAGTGAACGTCTCGGGCGTCGGCCGGGGAAACGCTGTTGCCGGTTTCGCTCAGATGCGGCCGGCGACGGTCAACGACCTACCCATTGTGCGGGGCATCACTGCGGCAGCCTACGCACCATACACTGACTTGCTCGGCGGGCCACCATTGCCCGTGACCGAGGACTACGTGCCACGCATCGCGCGAAACGAAGTCTGGCTTCGCGACGATGGTGAAGTGATTTCCGCTCTTGCCGTCTTCGAGCGGCACGAAGATCACCTCTTGATCTTCAGCCTTGCGGTCGCGCCTTCCTGTCAACGTCAGGGACTTGGCATGGAATTGCTGCGGTTTGTGGATGCGCAGGCTGTCCAACAGGGCGTGCCGGAGGTGCGGCTTTATACCAATGCGCGGATGGAGCGAAACATCGCGCTCTACCGAGCCTATGGTTTTCAAGAAACGGGTCGCCGTCAGCACCCCTATCGGCCAGGGTGGATGCTGGTGGATATGGCCAAGCCTGCGGAGCGGATGGCAGCCGAAGTAAATTGACATGCGGCCTGATCGTGCCGCCATGAGGAGGATGGGATGACGAAATCCGGAAAGATCCGCGTTGGTATCGGCGGTTGGACGTTTGAGCCCTGGGAGGGCACGTTCTATCCCGACACTCTGCCGAAGAAGCGCCAGCTCGAATTTGCGGGCAAGGAATTGCGGGCGATCGAAGTCAACGGCACCTACTACTCGTCGCAGAAACCGGAGACCTTTGCCAGGTGGGCAGCGGAAGTGCCGGAGGATTTTGTCTTCTCGCTGAAGGCCAGCCGCTTCGTCACCAATCGCAAGATTTTGGCTGAAGCCGGTGAATCCATGCAGAAATTCCTGACGCAGGGGTTGACGGAACTCGGCCCCCATCTCGGGCCGATCCTGTGGCAGTTCGCGCCGACGAAGAAGTTCGAGCCGGAGGATTTCGAAGGCTTCCTCAAGCTCCTGCCTGAAAAGCAGGATGGCCTGCCACTCAGCCATGTCGTCGAGGTGCGCAATCCGACGTTCCAGGCGCCAGACTTCGTTAGCCTGCTTGAAAAATACAAGGTGGCCGTCGTCCTGGCGGAACACGCGGACTATCCGATGATCGCCGACGTCACCGCCGATTTTGTCTATCTGCGCCTGCAGAAGGGCAGCGACGACATCAAGACCTGCTACGCGAGCGACCAGCTCGACCTCTGGGCGGACCGTGCCAGGTCGTTTGCTGACGGCGGAGAGCCCGACGGGCTTGCCAAGAGAGCGCCCGATCGCAAGGCAAAGAAGGAGCCGCGCGATGTCTTCGCTTTCTTCATCACCGAAGGCAAGGTGAATGCGCCAAACGGTGCGCGCGAATTGCAGAAGCGCGTCGACTAAGGCTTGCCACACAAAAGAGTGCGCTGAGGTTTGGCGATGGCCACATACGCGACCGCAAAACGTAATGCACGGCTAGTGGATCTGAAGGCTCGCCACGCGTTTTGACCGCAGTTTCAGGCACGGGGACCTGCCCGCGCCTCCCCAACGCGGCGCTATTGGGCAGCCTCCATATCTGGAAACGAATCAAATCGCGCTACCCGTCACATCGGCGGCGCTTGCGCAACCGCGCCTGCCCCTGGGGATGCCATTTATATGCTTTTTTACCCTTCAAAAATTTGATTTTTCGCCTGCCGCTGCGGCAGCGTCGCAGACAACCTGCGGAAGTGCCTGATTTTCAAGGCATTGGCCGCTTTCCCCGTTTTCCACAGTCGATCCACACAACATCTAGCGCTCAAACTTCCGTCACAAACCACCCCTTGACGCCCTAGGACGATTCACGGTTAATGGATTTCACGTTGCGACGGCGGCGGACCGGAATGTTTTGAGCCCGGTTCATTTCACGAAATCGTCGGTTCTGACATGCGGCAAACGCGGGTTCCCCGCTTGAGCCGCAGTGAGGAATTCTGTGCGTCATTTCGAGCCCGCTTGAGCAACATTTGGCTGGCATCAGGAAGCTGTTAATACTATATTTAGTGCTTGCAGCCAGCCTATCTCACAAGATACAGGGTCACCCAAATCTGGGTTTCCCTTCAATGACGGAAGCTGAGACTGGCTGCGGAATGGCTCCGCGGCCGGGCGGGGACAATTGCGCCTGTGGCGGGCGCATGGCAACACGAAGGACACGGGACAATGCTGATCGAACGTCGTTTCACCAAGGCAGGGCAATCCGCCTATGCGGAGATAGAGTTCCGCAAAGCTACGAGTGAAATCAAGAATCCCGACGGCTCGATCGTTTTCCGTCTGGCCGATATCGATGTTCCGGCCCAGTTCAGCCAGGTCGCCGCCGATATTCTCGCCCAGAAGTATTTCCGCAAGGCTGGCGTGCCGGCGAAGCTGAAGCGCGTCGAAGAGAACGATGTCCCCTCCTTCCTCTGGCGCTCGGTTCCCGACACGGAAGCGCTGAAGGCGCTGCCGAAGGACGAACAGTACGGCTCCGAAACCGATGCGCGCCAGGTTTTCGATCGCCTGGCCGGCACTTGGGCCTATTGGGGTTGGAAGGGCGGCTACTTCGCCAGCGAAGAAGATGCTTCCGCCTTCCGTGACGAACTTGCCTATATGCTCGCCACCCAGCGCGTTGCCCCGAACTCCCCGCAATGGTTCAACACCGGCCTGCATTGGGCCTATGGCATCGACGGTCCCGGCCAGGGCCACTTCTATGTCGACCCCTTCACTGGCAAGCTGACCAAGTCCAAGTCGGCCTACGAACACCCGCAGCCGCACGCCTGCTTCATCCAGTCGGTTGCCGACGACCTCGTCAACGAGGGCGGCATCATGGACCTGTGGGTGCGTGAAGCGCGCCTGTTCAAGTATGGCTCCGGCACCGGCTCCAACTTCTCGCATCTGCGCAGCGAAGGCGAAAAGCTTTCGGGCGGCGGCAAGTCCTCGGGCCTGATGTCGTTCCTGAAGATCGGTGACCGCGCTGCCGGCGCCATCAAATCGGGCGGCACCACCCGCCGCGCCGCCAAGATGGTCGTCGTCGATATCGACCACCCGGATATCGAGGAATACATCAACTGGAAGGTCAAGGAAGAGCAGAAGGTTGCAGCGCTCGTCACCGGCTCGAAAGTCGTCGCCAAGCACCTGAAGGCGATCATGAAGGCCTGCATCAACTGCGACGGCACCGACGACGCCTGCTATGACCCCAAGCAGAATCCGGCACTCAAGCGCGAGATCCGCGCTGCCAAGCAGTCGCTGGTTCCTGAAAACTATGTCCAGCGCGTCATCCAGTTCGCCAAGCAGGGTTACAAGGACCTCGAGTTCAAGACCTACGATACCGATTGGGATTCGGAAGCCTATCTCACGGTTTCGGGCCAGAACTCCAACAACTCGGTCTCGATCAAGGACGACTTCCTGCGCGCTGTCGAAGCCGATGGCGACTGGCACCTGACCGCCCGCAAGGACGGCCGCGTGATGAAGACGCTGAAGGCGCGCGACCTCTGGGAATCGATTTCCTACGCCGCCTGGGCGTCGGCCGATCCGGGCCTGCACTTCAACACGACGATGAACGACTGGCACACGAGCCCCGCCGCCGGCCCGATCCGCGCGTCGAACCCGTGCTCGGAGTACATGTTCCTCGACGACACCGCCTGCAACCTCGCCTCGCTGAACCTGATGATGTTCAAGGATGCGGCAACGAAGCGCATCAACATTGCCGATTACGAGCACGCCGTGCGTCTGTGGACCGTCGTTCTCGAAGTCTCCGTGATGATGGCGCAGTTCCCGTCCCGCGAGATTGCGGAACTGTCCTACGAATACCGCACGCTCGGCCTTGGCTATGCCAACATCGGCGGCCTGCTGATGTCGTCGGGCATTCCCTATGACTCGACCGAAGGCCGCGCCATTGCCGGCGCGCTGACGGCGATCATGACCGGTGTTTCCTACGCCACCTCGGCGGAGATGGCCGCCAAGCTCGGTCCGTTCCCAGGCTTTGCCCCGAACCGCGACAACATGCTGCGCGTCATCCGCAACCATCGCCGCGCCGCCTACGGCGAGACGACGGGTTATGAAGGTCTCTCGGTCAACCCGGTCGCGCTCATCCACAGCGAAAATCCCGACCAGGACCTCGTCATCCACGCGATGAGCGCCTGGGACAAGGCGCTGGAACTCGGCGAGAAGCACGGCTACCGCAATGCACAGTCGACCGTCATCGCGCCGACCGGCACGATCGGCCTTGTCATGGACTGCGACACCACCGGCATCGAGCCTGATTTCGCCCTGGTCAAGTTCAAGAAACTCGCCGGCGGCGGTTACTTCAAGATCATCAACCGCGCCGTTCCCGAAGCCTTGCGGTCGCTCGGCTACTCCGAGAGCCAGCTTGCCGAGATGGAAGCCTATGCGGTCGGCCACGGCAACCTCAACCAGGCGCCGGCCATCAACCCCTCGACGCTGAAGGCCAAGGGCTTCACCGACGAGAAGGTCGAGGCGGTCAACGCTGCCTTGAAGTCGGCCTTCGACATCAAGTTCGTCTTCAACCAGTGGACGCTCGGTGCGGACTTCCTCAAGGGCGCGCTCAAGGTCTCCGACGAGCAGCTCGCGCAGATGGACTTCAACCTGCTCGACCACCTGGGCTTCTCGAAGAAGGACATCGAAGCGGCCAACATCCACGTCTGCGGTGCGATGACGCTCGAAGGCGCGCCGTTCCTCAAGAACGAACACCTGCCCGTTTTCGATTGCGCCAACCCTTGCGGCAAGATCGGCAAGCGCTACCTCTCGGTCGAAAGCCACATCCGAATGATGGCTGCGGCCCAGCCGTTCATCTCGGGTGCGATCTCCAAGACGATCAACATGCCGAACGAGGCGACCGTCGAGGATTGCAAGAACGCCTACATGCTGTCGTGGAAGCTGGCGCTGAAGGCCAACGCGCTCTACCGCGATGGTTCAAAGCTCTCGCAGCCGCTCAACGCCTCGCTGATCGAAGACGAGAACGACGAGGATGCGCTGGAGGATCTGATCCAGGCACCGGCCGCTGCCCAGGCTGTCACCATCACCGAGAAGATCGTCGAGCGCGTCATCGAGAAAGTGATCCGCGCCCGCGAGAAGCTGCCGAACCGCCGCCAGGGTTACACCCAGAAGGCTGTCGTCGGTGGCCACAAGGTTTACCTGCGCACCGGTGAATTCGGCGATGGCCGTATCGGCGAGATCTTCATCGACATGCACAAGGAAGGCGCTGCCTTCCGTGCGATGATGAACAACTTCGCCATCGCCATCTCGCTTGGCCTGCAATATGGCGTGCCGCTGGAAGAATATGTGGAGGCCTTCACCTTCACCAAGTTCGAACCGGCCGGCATGGTCCAGGGCAACGACGCGATCAAGAACGCAACGTCGATCCTCGACTACGTCTTCCGCGAACTGGCCGTGTCCTACCTCGGCCGTCACGATCTGGCCCATGTCGACACGTCGGACTTCAGCAACACGGCACTCGGCAAGGGTATCCAGGAAGGCAAAACCAACCTGATCTCCACCGGCTGGACCCGCGGCTACAAACCGACCATCGTCGGCGGCACCGCTGATCGCGCTGGCGAGCCGAAGGGTTCGGCAACCGCTGCCCCTGCCCGCGCCTCGTCCGGTGCAACGGTCACCTCGATCGCCGGCAACACGGTTCGCAAGATCGAGCAGACGACGTCGATCGCAACTTCCGAAATCGTCGCCTTCAAGCGCGATTACGAAGAGCGCGCGGCGGAACTTGCCGAAGAGATCGCAGAGGAAACCGTCGAGACGGTAACGGAAGTGACGGCGCTTTTCTCCGACAAGGCAGCCGCAGAAGCGGCATCGGCGAAGTCCGACGCCAAGAAGCTCGAAGCCGAACGCCGCGCCCGCTCGATCATGCAGGGTTACACCGGAAACATGTGCTCCGAGTGCCAGAACTTCACCATGGTGCGCAACGGCACCTGCGAGAAGTGCGATACCTGCGGCGCCACCAGCGGCTGCAGCTGATCGGAACTGCACTCACCCCTTGTGTGTGTGAGCATGCAGTGCAAGACTAAAGAAACGAGAGACGCCCCTTTGCTTGGGCGCCTTTCGCGTTTCGTCGGACGCCGGATCTTCGTCTAACCTGATTGCCCCAGACGCGACGTAATGGATTGGGTTTGCTCTTTCGGACAGAATAGGCCGTTAAAATGCATGTGACGCGTCTGTTGCCATTGCTGCTGCTTGTCTTGCCAGTTGGGTGCGCATACCCAATTTACAAGCAACTGAAGCCGGGAGCTCATGTCTCCGTCCACGACACCAGCGGGATGCCGATTTCAGGCGCGAAGGTGTACCTCGGAACAACCATCTATCCCTACGGCGACGAGGGGCAGACAGAGGTGGCGGAGACGGATGCGTCGGGTATCGCACGCTTTTACAGAAAGAATGAGTGGCGCACTGAGAGTGTGATGATGCATGGCGCCCAAGTCTTCGTTTGGCGCTGGTGCGTCGCGAAGGCTGGCTACCAGACATATCGCGTCAGTTATGGCGAGTGGCTTACCACCAAACTGCCGATTGTCCTGCGCGAAGGCGTGTCGCAGCCCTGTGAGGTCCACGACCGCAAGCATGAATGAAAAACTGTCAGCTGACGCATTCGTATGTCCGTTGTGACGGAGACTTTGCGGACAAGATGCCGAGCGTTTCCATCAGGTTCAGAGTTTCAGAAATGCTCTATCTGTCTGTTTTTGCGGATTTCCTGACGGAAAGCCGCTTCGCACGTTCCCTGGAGATGCTCTATTGGCGTTTTCCACCGCATCCGTAACGTCGATCGCAGTGGTCCATCAGCGTGTCACCTCTTCAGCTTCCCGTTTTCTGGTTCGTTCCAAATGACAGTCCCCACCATCGACATCATTCTTGAAGATCCGAGCAAGGACGATCTGCGGGCGATCGTCTCGACGCTCGATGCCTACAACGATGCGCATAGCGGCATGGTCGACCTGCCCGGCTTTGCCGTCCTCATCCGCGATCCGGAAACGACGGCGGCGATCGGCGGGCTCTATGCGACGGATGGCTATGGCTGGGCGTTCATCCGTTATCTCGCGATACCCGAAAGCCTGCGCGGCCAGGGCTTTGGGCAGCGGCTGATCGCTGAGGCCGAGAAGATCGCACGCGGGCGCGGTTACATCGGTCTTTGGCTCGATACCTTCGAATTCCAGGCGCGGCCCTTTTACGAGAAGCTCGGCTTCGAGGTTTTCGGTCAGCTGGAAGGCGGAGCCGGCGCGATACCGCGGTATTTCCTGAAGAAGCGTTTTTAGACTTCGACACCCGCATGCAGATGGCACCCGTCTCGCGGCGCAGACATGGCGCTAAAGGTTGGCGAGCTCCTGCCAGCGGGACTGAAGCGTCAGCTCGGCCATGCCAGACAGTTGATTGACGCCATTCGATTGGTTGCCGCCGGCGCCCGGATCGGACTTTTCGCCTGGACGCCGAAGCGGGTCTATTTCATCAGCCCTGCGGCGCGCAAAGCGTCTTCGATGATCTTCTGGACGCCGGAGGAGTGTGCCTTCGCCGTTTCGGTCTGACGCCGCCTCGCCTGCTCCTCTTCATCCTCGGTGACGAGCGTGCCCGGCATAAGGATGTCACCCGTATGGACGAAACCCTCCGACTGCGCGCCCTTCTCATCGTCTTGCCGATGATCCGCGTCAACGGTCACGAGCCCCCAGAACGTGGCAATCCGTAACGTGGAGGATATGCCGGTATCGAGCATATAGGGGCCTGCCTTGCCGTAGCCGTCAGGACCGGCCGTTGCCAAGGGCGTGCCGTGGCCCATCCCGTTGATTGCGTAGGCTTCGATGACGCCTCGTCCGCCCGCATCATGCCAGACCCGGCGCAGATGGCCCTTCCCAGGCTCGCTGGTGAAGTCTGTCGTCTTGACGTTGTGAAGCCCCGCCCACTGCCGGACAATCGCCTCCATGTTCGACACATCGACCGTGCCATCGGCAGTTCCGTGCCACACAGATATCGTCGGCCATCGTCCTTCGTAGGATGACGCGCTGCGAACCAGATTCTGTAGGCCGGCTTCGCCCGGAACGCCATGTCCCCGCATGCGGTCGAACGCTTCCGGAATGGAAGTTGCCGTGCCATAGGGCAACCCGGCGATGATCGCTCCGCCCGCGAAAACTTCCGGGTAACTCGCCAGCATCACCGATGACATCGCACCGCCGGCCGAAAGACCGACGATGAAGATGCGGCTTCGGTCCAAATTGTAGGTCGAAACCATGGTCTCGATCATCTGGCGGATAGAGAGGGCTTCACCGGCGTCGCGTTTCGAATCGCCAGGCTCGAACCAGTTGAAGCAGAGATTGGCGTTGTTGGCGCGCTGTTGCTCCGGGAAAAGAAGCGCAAAATCGTATCGATCGGCCAGCTCCGACCACCCCGACCCCTCGTCATAAGCGGCGGCGCTCTGGGTGCAGCCGTGCAGGACGACCACCAGTGGAGCACCTGCGGCAAGGTTTTGTGGAATGAACATCCGGGCTTTGAGCGCCCCAGGGTTGGCGCCCGCTATGTTCATATCCTTCAGGCGGTCACGGGTGGAATGCGCGTTCACCTGACCATAAGCAGCTTTCAGTGCGGCAAGGCGGGCAATGGTGTCCTGCAGATTTCTCATTTCAGGCATCCCTCATGGTGAAATTGCCAACATGGCGCTGACACCTCCCAACGCATTCGCAGCGGATTGGTTGCTGCACTGCACAAATTACTGCTGGCTGACATCAGAAGATCAGGCAGCTTTCTAAGCGGAGCCTGGAGAGTGTTTATTTCAGGCGTCTGGGAACCATCCGTCCGCCGGTGGGTTGCGTCTCCGTGTGCTCGACAACAGCATATGGAGCTTCAGTGCTCATGCCGGTTGCAGCTTTCGATGCCGAATTCGGCGGCACGCTGCAGCCAAAAACTGTATCCGCCGGAACTTCACTCAGCGAAGTTTTGAGATGGACCGGCGATCTCGCCGCCACAAGCCGGCTTCCAAACTCAGCTGACGGGCCGCGCCGACACATTACGCGTAAGCAAGGATGAAACCTCATGGCAAAGAATACTTTTGAAACCCGCACGGGTGAAGGCGGCGAAACGCATCAGCAAGTCGCTGGCCACGACAGGGGCAAGGCGGAAGCGGCCCATCTGACCACAAATCAGGGCATCCGCATCAGTGACAACCAGAACAGCCTTAGGTCTGGAGAGCGTGGCCCGACGCTTCTCGAAGACTTCGTCCTGCGGGAAAAAATCTTTCATTTCGATCATGAGCGCATTCCAGAGCGCATCGTTCATGCCCGAGGTTCGGGCGCTCACGGGTATTTCGAGCTTTTCGAATCCCTCGCCGATGTAACCAAAGCTGACCTGTTTCAGCGGGCGGGCGAGAAAACACCGCTGTTTGCGCGCTTTTCGACGGTCGCGGGCGGTGCAGGGTCGGTCGACACACCGAGAGATGTTCGCGGCTTTGCGGTGAAGTTCTATACACGGGAAGGCAACTGGGATCTGGTCGGCAACAACATCCCCGTCTTCTTCATCCAGGACGCCGTCAAGTTTCCTGACCTTGTTCATGCCGTCAAAATGGAATCCGATCGCGCCTTTCCTCAAGCCGGCAGCGCTCACGACACCTTTTGGGACTGGGCGTCCCTGATGCCGGAAACGACCCACATGCTGATGTGGGCTATGTCCGACCGTACCATTCCACGTTCATTGCGCATGATGGAAGGCTTCGGCATCCATACCTTCCGTCTGGTCAGTGCCGAAGGCAAATCGACTTTCGTCAAGTTCCACTGGAAGCCGAAGCTCGGCATTCAATCGACCGTTTGGGATGAGGCCCTGAAGCTGCAGGCTGCCGACAACGACTTTCATCGCCGCGATCTTTGGGAAGCCATTGCGACCGGTAGCTTTCCCGAATGGGAACTCGGGCTGCAGTTGTTTGACCAGGAGTTTGCCGACGCTCAGCCCTATGACGCGCTCGATGCGACAAAGCTCATTCCTGAAGAGGTCATCCCTGTGCGGATCGTCGGTCGCATGGTTCTGGATCGAAACCCCGACAATTTCTTCGCAGAGACCGAGCAGGTCGCATTCTGTCCGGCAAACATCGTGCCGGGGGTGGATTTTTCCAACGATCCTCTCCTGCAGGGTCGGTTGTTCAGCTACCTCGACACGCAGAAATCCCGGCTTGGAACGGCGAATTTTCATCAGATCCCGATCAACGCACCCAAATGTCCCGTCATGAATTTTCAGCGCGACGGGCAGATGCAGATGAACGTCCCGAGGGGGCGCGCGAACTATGAGCCTAACAGTCTTGCCGAACACGGCGAAGATGGTGGTCCGCGCGAGTGCCCGGTGACGGGGTTCAGTACGTCGGAAGGGCGTGCCGACCGGCACGAACAGGGGGACAAGTTACGTGCACGCGGTGAGCTTTTTGCCGATCATTACAGCCAGGCCCGATTGTTCTGGATCTCGCAGCAGCCGGCGGAGCAGGCCCATATCGCCTCGTCTTTCGTTTTCGAGTTGTCCAAGGTCCAACTTGCGCAAGTTCCTCCACGCATGCTCGCCAACCTACGCAATGTCGACGAGGATCTGGCCAGGCGTGTGGCTGATGGGCTGGGTCTGGTGCTGCCGGACAAGAGCCTTGCCGCTCGGGAACCTTTCGCCATGGAGCCGTCGCCGGCGCTGAGTATCCATGCGAACATGAAGGCTCTCCTCACCGGCCGTAAAGTCGGCATCCTGATCGCTGATGGCACCGATGCAACGGAGCTGAAGGAGATTGTGGCGGCGGTCGAGAAAGCGGGAGGCACCGCCTTCCTTGTCTCACCGAGGATAGGTAGAGCCAAGCTCACCGATGGGAAGGTCATGAAGGCGGACGGGCAATTGGCTGGATCGCCGTCGCAGCTTTTCGACGCTATTGCCCTGGTCCTCTCGAATGCGGCGGCCATCGATCTCGCCAAGCAGGCAGCTGCGGTTCAATGGGTTATGGATGCATTTGGTCACTTGAAGGCAATAGGCTCAAGCGAAGCATCGAAGCCTCTGCTGGATAAGGCGGGCGTGGCGCCGGATGCGGGAATTGTCGGATTGGCAGAACCTTTTGTCGAGGCTGCCGCGACGCGGTATTGGGGCCGTGAGCCGAAGGTTCGTGCACTCGCGTAGCTTCGAACGCCATCAACCGTTCCATTGGGCCGGGATCAGCCATCGGGCTTGCCTGCTGCCAAAGCCCCCGCTTGTGTCGCCATGCGGGTGCTTTGTTCTTCAATGGCTGCCACCGGCATCACCGATTCGGTTTACTGGAGCGTGGGAGATCGCGCCTGTGAAGCCGTAGCGGTTCTGGCGAATGCCATTTCCAGGGGGATTGCTGCCCGCCTTGACCGGGTTACTTCGGTGCGACGATGCCCTGATAATAGTCGCCGTCGCCGCCCACATAACCCACACCCAGACTACCACCCGTGGTTTGCGCACAGGCAGACAGGGTGGTGAGAACGAGTAGCAACATCGCGGTTTTCATAAGCTTTTGCTCCTTCAGCGTCGTTTGAAATTCGGCCGTGCGCTACCGCCGGGGCGACGCATGACGATTTGACCCAGCAATTCTATGATACTCCCTGGAGTATCGATCAAGGGCGTTGATTGTCTAAAGCTAATTTGTGCTTGTCTGTGATGTTTTCAACGCCTGCGCGCAATGCGGTAGCGCATTTTTTGGGCGCGGCACGGTGCCACAGCTTTTGCTCAAGGACGCGCAATACAAAACGATACGCTGCCTCTGGCGTTGGAGTTAAGCCAGCCCCCGGAGAGACCCTGGACAAAATCTCACGTCGACAGATGTTTGCCCGATTGCTCCCGCTCTCGCCAGTAGCGCAGCCTGAGGCGTGGCGCCATCAGCCAGGCGATGAAGGGCGTGAGGATGAAACACGTGACGACCACGACAGGAAGAGCATACTTGGCGTTGTCGGCCAGCGCCGGGATGGAGAGGACAATCACCGCGCCGATGCCGAACAGCACCGCATTGATCATCAACCCAACCATGATGGCAAGCTGCAGGCGTACGGACATGTCGGCCTCCCCTAAAAACCACTTGATGGGAACGCTGCCTTTTTCGGATGGTTCCGAAGTCTGGATTGTAACAGAAACGGGTCACTCGCGAAATGAGGGCAAAAACCGGCCGCCATTCGTTTTCTGCCTGTCGTTTCGGCTCGGCTGCCCTATGCTTGTCCTCAAGCGAACGATCACCCAAATGCATTGCGGTGTGAGCTGTATTGCCTCACCCTAATCCACTGCCGATCGCTTCAGTCTGAAGGAGTCCGCATGCCGAGCAGTCCGTACGAAACCCTTGGTGTCAGCCGGGACGCCACGCAGAAAGACATTCAGAGCGCCTACCGCAAGCTCGCCAAGAAACTTCATCCCGATCTCAATCCTGGAGATAAGGGAGCGGAGGAGCGATTCAAGGCGGTATCGGCTGCCTATGCGCTTTTGAGCGACGAGGAGAAGCGCGGCAAGTTCGATCGCGGCGAAATCGACGAGACCGGCGCGGAGACGGCGCCGCGCAACTTCTACCGTGACTATGCCGGCGCCGGCGGCACCGCCGGGCGTTATGAAAGCGCCCACGGATTTCAGGATTTCGGCGACAAGGACGATATCTTCTCAAGCTTCTTTTCTCGTCGTGGTCGGGGTCAGCAATCCATGCGCGGGCAGGATTCACATTTTTCCATGGAGATCGATCTGCTCGAGGCGGTCAATGGCGCCAAGAAACAGATCAGTCTGCCCGGTGGCGGGCCGGCCCTTGATCTGACGATCCCGCCGGGCACGCGCGATGGACAGACGCTGCGTCTGCGTGGCAAGGGCGAGCCTGGCCACAACGGCGCAGCCGCCGGCGACGCACTGATCGACATCCGTGTGCGGCCGCATCCGCTGTTCCAGGTGGATGGCGAGGATGTGCGCTACGACATCCCGATTTCGCTCAGCGAAGCGGTGCTTGGCGGCAAGATCCGCGTTCCAACCATGGATGGGGCTGTCAATGTCACCATCCCGCCGCACTCCAACACCGGGAAGGTCTTGCGGCTGAAGGGCAAGGGCATGCGTAAGCCGGGTGGCGGCCATGGCGATGCCTATGTGACGCTGAAGATCACGCTTGCGCCGCATGCCGATCCGTCACTCGCCGCCTTCGTTGAAGGCTGGGCAGCCGGCAAGGCGGAGGATCCGCGCAGGAACCTGGGAGGCAACGCATGAACGATAGCGAGTTTTGCGAACACCTCGAAATCGAGGTTACGGTACTCGAAGTCTGGGTCGAACAGCGTTGGCTTGTGCCGCGCCGGGCCGAAAATGGCTGGGTCTTCGAAGACGATGATCTCGCCCGAGCCCGCCTGATCAAGGACCTGACCGGCCCCATGGGCGTCAACGACGACGGTATCGACGTCGCAATGCAGCTGCTCGACCAGATTCACGGCCTTCGCGGCCGCTTGAGTGCCTTGATGACGGCGATCCGCAGCCAGGATCCAGACGTTCAGAGGTTGATACTGTCTCGCGTGGACGACGAATAATCGACGGCGATCGCCGGCATCGGCACAAGACCAACGGTTTCGGCGACGAGCAAGGTGTCGACGAACTCGGTCAAGTCGGCCAATTGCCCATCCAGGAAGGTGAGCCGGTCAAGGATTTCCGTATCGAACTGGGCGCCGGTGGGAACGAAGCGGACGGATCCGACTCGATGGACGTAGACCGTGTTGCCATCGACATTGAGCTGTGCCGTTTCCATCTGGCTGAGATCCCATTCATCGAAGAGGCTGCGGAACGCCGAGCGGACAGATTCCCGATCGCATAGCTTCTGCGTCATTGGACCAAGTCGGCCGTTTCCGACCATGCGGAAGCTGAAGCTGGGGTGCACGTAGGCTAACATCCCCTCCAGATCGCCGACTTTGCGGGCTTCATATAGCGAGTGCACCGTTTGCTCGAGTGCGTTTCTATCAGCCATTGCATGCCTCCCCCTCGGCGGTGTTTGGGCAAAGTGTGCGCGTATTTCAGGATGACTGCAAGTATACGCGTGGGCTGCGGCGCAACCCTTGCTCCGTGTGAACTTGTGGAGGTGTGAGGCGACGGCACAATGCTCGGGCCGGATCGGCACTCGGAAAAAGATCGGGCAGCCTTTGTCCCGCGAGGCAATTGTTAGGATTTGACTTAAAGGCGACTGCCAGTTTTCACCTGGATTCAAGCGAAACAGCGCAAAATGAAAGGGATTGATAACAAGGAAGTAAGGGGAAGAAGGTGGTACAGGTCGTTACGGTATCCGCGACCACAGCGGCCTATGCGGCAGAGGCCGTCAAGCCGAAGGCGCGCGTGTCCGGTGACGGCCCGGCCGATGAGGCGATCACGCTGCTTTCGACCCGCCGCTCCAGCGAGCCGGCGATCACGCCTGTTTCCGTTCCCAAGATGAAGGGTGCGCTGCCGCTGTCATTGATGCTGATGAGTGCCGACGGCCGCCTTCCCCAGCAGTCAGAAGCGGAAACACTGCGCCGTTATCTCGAATACATGCGCGACGACGAAGACATGTCCGACGACCGCGAAAACAAAAGCCGGCAGGAAGATCCCGCCGGCCAGGAAGATGAGAGCGGCGCTGCTGCCTAAGGCAGAGCAGCCGTTCGTCTCGTCGGTTTTCTCAGTGGTGCGAGTGGCCGCCAGTTGCCGCCGCGCCGCCGCCAGCCGTTCCCACGGCAAGGGTGAAATCGACCTTGCCCGCCTTCTCGAACACGAGCGTAACCGGCACCGTTTCGCCCTCGGCAAACGGCTTCGACACCTGCATGAACATCAGGTGCAGACCACCTGCCTTGAGTTCGACTGTTTCTCCGGCCGGGAGGGCAACGCCGTCATCGAGCTTGCGCATCTTCATCACGTCGTTTTCCATCGCCATTTCATGGATCTCGACGCGGCCCGCGACCGGGCTCTCGACAGCCACGAGGCGATCGTCGGCACCGCCGCCGTTCATGATCTTCAGGAAGCCGCCGCCCACCTTGGCGCCCGGCAGCATCGCCTTGGTCGAACCGCCGGAAATCTCGAGATCGCCGAGCTTGACCGGGCCGTCGGCAGCCATGTGTCCAGCGTGCTCGTCGCTGGCGGCGGCCAGCTTCACCGTCACTGTGGGCGCTGGGCTTTTCAGGTCGTGTGCACTCTGCCCCTCGGCCGCAACCTGGTCCCAAACCACTTTGCCGTCCGTGCCGCACAGTTGCACGGTCGGGAAGGCAAGCACGGTCTCCTTGTCAAAGCCCGAGATCTTACCCTTGACGACGAAGGTGTCATAGAACTCGTCGGGCAGATTGCCGCCTTTCCAGCGGATCTCGACCGCGCCGGACGAGACCTTGTCACCGTGATTGTCATAGGTCTTCTGGTAGTCGCCCTTGATGATCTCCACCTCCCAGCCGGGCTTCGGCTGTGGCTTGGCGAAGACGAAGCCTTCGGGCAGCTTCATCTGCACTTCGGTCGTTGCCTTGCCGTCGCAGCCATGCGGGACCTGCAACACCGCCTTGAAGCTCTTTTCAGGTTGGGCGCTGTCGTTCTCAAACGTCGCATGAGCGTGTGCGATGCCGGCGGTCGTAAGCGCTAGGCCGAGGGTGAGCGCAGTCAGTCTTGTCGTGTTCATGTCGTAATCTCCTGACCACGGGCCGGTGGGAGCCCGGTCCTGACGTGGTCGATGCCGCCAATGCGGCGCATTGAATTGAATGAGTTTGGAAGCGTTACGACTGGTGAGGAGGTCCGCGCGGCGGCGGCAGGAGACGGACCTGCTTGATGGCGACGTTGTCGTGCGCATGATTCGAATCGGCAAGCCAGTTGCCGGTCTCGGCGCGTTCGCTTTGCTGCGGCGGCGTCGGCAGCATAGCCGTGCCCGCGAGCCGGCAGGCTTCGCAGACCGGCGCCATGGATTGCGACTTGCCGCTATCGTGGTCGATGCCATCCATGCCGAAGCAGATGTCGGCGATGGTTCCATCGGGGAGCTGGTAAGCTGCGATCTCAGCGGGCGGGAGGCTTTTCGCCATCGCCGGCTTATGGGCGAAGGACAGGAAAACAAGCGCGAAAGCGGCGACGATGCGCACAGCTATCGGCAAATGTCCCTTACACCTAGTCATTGTCGTCCCCGGTATCGATCCTGAGTTATCCTCAAGCGGAGGAGAATGCAAAGGCAGAATTGACGCACCCTTTTGTCGCGACGGAAAATCGCTGCGACAAAAATGTGTTTGACCGCGACACCGCCCCCTTGCCAAGTTCACGGGTTCGCCGTTATTTGGAGGCGATCTTGTTGGGAGAAACCGGTTCACTCCGGTGCCGAAGGAGCAACCGCCCCGGAAACTCTCAGGCCAAAGGACCAGCAAGGTGCCGGTAGGACTCTGGAGAGAAGCGTTTTTAACGCTCGCCGAAGGGATAACAATCTCAGGCAAAGGGACAGAGGGGGCTCGAATTTGACGGCGTCTGACGCCGGAAGTGTGAGCCGGCGCGCGTGCGCGCCAGACCTGGAGGCCGGAGTTGGAAGACATTTCCCATTTGAAACATACGCCGTTGCGCGCGCTGCATCTTTCGCTGGGTGCCCGCATGGTGCCCTTTGCCGGCTACGAGATGCCGGTCCAATATCCTGATGGCGTGATGAAGGAGCACCTGCATACGCGCACCGCGGCAGGCCTTTTCGACGTCTCGCACATGGGCCAGGTCATCGTTCGGCCGAAGTCCGGCAAGATCGAGGACTCGGCGCTTGCGCTGGAAAAGCTGGTGCCGGTCGACGTGCTCGGCCTTGGCGAGGGCCGTCAGCGCTATGCGATCTTCACCAATGCCGAAGGCGGCATCCTTGACGACCTGATGATCGCCAACCGCGGCGACCACCTCTTCCTTGTCGTCAACGCCGCCTGCAAGGATGCCGATTTCGAGCATCTGAAGAAAGGTCTCTCCGACAGCTGCGAAGTGACGATGCTCGACGACCGGGCGCTGATTGCGCTGCAGGGTCCCCACGCAGAGGCCGTCCTCGGTGAATTGTGGGCCGACGTCTCGGCCATGCGCTTCATGGATGTCGCCGAAGCCGACCTGCATGACGTGACCTGCATCATCTCTCGTTCCGGCTACACCGGCGAAGACGGTTTTGAGATTTCGATTCCCTCGGTATCGGCCGCCGATGTGACCCAGCGGCTGCTGGAACACCCTGACGTCAAGCCGATTGGCCTTGGCGCGCGTGATTCGCTGCGTCTCGAAGCAGGGCTTTGTCTCTATGGCAACGATATCGACACCACGACCACGCCGGTCGAGGGCGCGATCGAATGGGCAATGCAGAAGGCGCGGCGCGCCGGCGGCGCACGCGAGGGCGGCTTTCCCGGTGCCGATCGCATTCTTGGTCAGTTCGCAGAAGGCGCGTCACGCCGCCGCGTCGGCCTGAAGCCCGAAGGCCGCGCGCCCGTGCGCGGTGGTGCCAATCTGTTTGCCGACACCGAGGGCAAGACCCTCGTCGGCAAGGTGACCTCAGGTGGCTTCGGCCCCACCGTCGATGGCCCCATTGCCATGGGTTATGTCGACGCCACCCATACCGACAACGGCACGACCGTCTATGCGGAGGTGCGCGGCAAATATCTGCCGGTCGCCGTCGCCGCCCTGCCCTTTGTCAAACAAACCTACAAACGCTGATCAGGAGAGAGCGCAAATGTTGAAGTTCACCGACGAACACGAGTGGCTGAAGGTCGAAGCAGGTGTCGCAACGGTTGGGATCACCGAACACGCAGCCGGTCAGCTCGGCGACCTGGTCTTTGTGGAACTGCCGGAAACCGGCTCCACCTTCGCCAAGGGCGATACCGCTGCAACCGTCGAATCCGTCAAGGCCGCATCCGACGTCTATTGTCCACTTGATGGCGAAATCGTCGAAGTCAACCAGGCGATTGTCGACGACCCGTCGCTGGTCAACAGCGATCCGCAGGGCGCTGCCTGGTTCTTCAAGCTGAAACTCGCCGATCCGAACGCAGCCGACGCCCTTCTCGACGAAGCGGCCTACAAGGAGCTCGTCGCCTGATGAGCATGCCCAAGGACTTCACCTTTACCGACTACAAGCCGTATGACTTCGCCAACCGGCGTCATATCGGCCCGTCGCCGGCGGAAATGGATGAGATGCTGAAGGTCGTCGGTTATCCGTCGCTTGACGCGCTCATCGATGACACCGTGCCGCCGTCGATCCGCCAGAAGACGCCGCTTTCCTGGGGCGCGCCGATGACCGAGCGCGAAGCGCTCGACAAGATGCGCGAAACGGCCAACCGCAACCAGAAGCTCGTGTCGCTGATCGGCCAGGGCTACTACGGCACGATCACGCCGCCGGTCATCCAGCGCAACATCCTGGAAAATCCGGCCTGGTACACGGCCTATACGCCCTACCAGCCCGAAATCAGCCAGGGCCGCCTGGAAGCGCTGCTCAACTACCAGACCATGGTCTGCGACCTGACCGGTCTCGACGTCGCCAACGCCTCGCTGCTCGACGAAGCGACGGCTGCCGCCGAAGCGATGGCGATGGCCGAACGTGTGTCGAAGTCCAAGGCGAAGGCCTTCTTCGTCGACGAGAGCTGCCATCCGCAGACGATCGCGCTTCTGAAGACCCGGGCCGAGCCGCTCGGCTGGCAGATCATCATCGGCAACCCCTTCACCGATCTCGATCCGGTCGATGTCTTTGGCGCCATCTTCCAGTACCCGGGCACCTACGGCCACGTGCATGACTTCACCGGCCTGATCGCTCGCCTGCACCAGACCGGCGCAATTGCGACGGTCGCCGCCGATCCGCTGGCGCTGGCCCTCCTGAAGTCGCCGGGCGAAATGGGCGCCGATATCGCTATTGGCTGCACCCAGCGTTTTGGCGTTCCAGTCGGTTATGGCGGCCCGCACGCTGCCTACATGGCCGTCAAGGACGCGCACAAGCGCTCGATGCCCGGCCGCCTCGTCGGCGTCTCGGTCGATGCGCGCGGCAACCGCGCCTATCGTCTGTCGCTGCAGACCCGCGAACAGCACATCCGCCGCGAAAAGGCGACGTCGAACATCTGCACCGCGCAGGTGCTGCTCGCCGTCATGGCCTCGATGTACGCCGTCTTCCATGGACCGAAGGGCATCAAGGCGATCGCCCAGAGCGTTCACCAGAAGACCGTTCGCCTGGCCATGGGCCTTGAAAAGCTCGGTTACACCGTCGAGCCGGACGTGTTCTTCGATACGATCACCGTCGATGTCGGCAAACTGCAGGGCATCATCCTCAAGACTGCGGTCGCCGAGGAAGTGAACCTGCGCAAGATCGGCGAAACCAAGATAGGCATCAGCCTCGACGAGCGCTCGCGCCCCGTCACGCTCGAAGCCGTCTGGCGCGCCTTCGGCGGCGACTTCAAGGTCGAAGAGTTCGAGCCCGGCTACCGCCTGCCGCAGCCGCTGCTGCGCACCAGCGAGTACCTGACGCATCCGATCTTCCACATGAACCGCGCCGAAAGCGAAATGACACGGTATATCCGCCGTCTTTCGGACCGCGACCTTGCGCTCGACCGTGCGATGATCCCGCTCGGCTCCTGCACGATGAAGCTCAACGCCACGGCCGAGATGCTTCCGATCACCTGGCCGGAATTCGCCGAAATCCATCCCTTCGTTCCGAAGGATCAGGCGGCCGGCTACCAGCACATGATCGAGGATCTGTCGGAAAAGCTCTGCGCCGTCACCGGCTATGACGCGATCTCCATGCAGCCGAACTCCGGTGCTCAAGGCGAATACGCTGGTCTCCTGACGATCCGCGCCTACCACCTGGCACAGGGCAACGATCATCGCGACGTCTGCCTGATCCCGACCTCGGCGCACGGCACCAATCCGGCCTCCGCCCAGATGGCCGGCATGAAGGTCGTCGTCATCAAGGTGAGCGACAACGGCGACATCGACATGGACGATTTCCGTGCGAAAGCCGAGCAGTACGCCGAAAACCTCTCGTGCTGCATGATCACCTATCCCTCGACGCACGGCGTGTTCGAAGAGAATGTGCGCGAGGTCTGCGAGATCGTGCACAAGCACGGTGGCCAGGTCTATCTCGACGGTGCCAACATGAACGCCATGGTCGGCCTTGCCCGTCCCGGCGACATCGGCTCCGACGTCAGCCACCTGAACCTGCACAAGACCTTCTGCATTCCGCATGGCGGCGGCGGTCCCGGCATGGGCCCGATCGGCGTCAAGGCCCATCTGGCGCCCTACCTGCCCGGCCACCCGGAAACGGACGGCAATGACGGCGCGGTTTCGGCGGCTCCCTTCGGTTCGGCCTCGATCCTGCCGATCTCCTGGAGCTACTGCCTGATGATGGGCGGCGAAGGCCTGACGCAGGCGACGAAGGTGGCGATCCTCAACGCCAACTATATCGCTGCCCGGCTGAAGGGCGCCTATGAGGTGCTCTACAAGTCGTCCAAGGGCCGTGTCGCGCACGAGTGCATTATCGACACCCGTCCGCTGGTCGAAAGCGCCGGCGTCACTGTCGACGACGTTGCCAAGCGCCTGATCGACTGCGGTTTCCACGCTCCGACCATGAGCTGGCCGGTTGCCGGCACGCTGATGATCGAGCCGACCGAATCGGAAACCAAGGCCGAGATCGACCGTTTCTGCGATGCGATGCTGGCGATCCGCGAGGAAGCCCGCGCCATCGAAGAAGGTCGGATGGACAAGGTCAACAACCCGCTGAAGAATGCTCCGCACACGGTCGAAGACCTGGTCGGCGATTGGGATCGTCCCTATTCGCGCGAGCAGGCCTGCTACCCGCCGGGCGCCTTCCGAGTTGACAAGTACTGGTCGCCGGTCAACCGCGTCGACAACGTCTTCGGTGACCGCAACCTCGTCTGCACCTGCCCACCGCTGGAAAGCTACGCGGAAGCAGCCGAATAAACCGATGACAAGCGGGGCGCGCCAGATGGCGCGCGCCGATCTCCATTCTACTGGTGAAGCACGACGCCGCGCGGCGGCAGAGTATTCTCTATCCAGAATCGGACGAAGGCCTCGGCAAACTGCCGGTAGCCCGCGAGCGATGACGGTTTGGCTGCATAGGCGTTTGCACCGGCCTTGTAGGACCTGAGAACGTCGCTCGGATTGGTGGATGACGTCAGCACGATGACCGGCACCACGGATGTGCCTTCATTGCTGCGAATGCGCTCCAGCAACTCCATGCCGTCGACGCCGGGCATCTTGATATCCAGAAGCACGTAATCGAAGTGTTCGCGCGCGAGGCGCGCCACTGCTTCGTCGGCGTGAGTGACGTGGACAATGTCGAGCGTATCGTCGGTCTGCGAAAGCGCGCGCGTAACGAACCGCGCGTCGTGCACGTTGTCTTCCACCACAAGCAGTCGCTTCGGTGACTTGGCCAATCTCTTTGCCTTATTTGGTCTTCCGCATGCGCTTGGGAAGCGTCACGATAAATCGTGCGCCTTCGGCAAAGCCCGTGTCAAGATGGATCGAGCCGTTGTGGCTTTCGACGATCCGCTTGGCGAGCGCCAGACCGATTCCCGTGCCGCCATAGGTGCTTTCGTCGTGATGCAGACGCTGGAAGACTTCGAAGATCCGCGTTGCAAAACGCGGGTCGATACCGATGCCGTTGTCCTCAACCACAAGCTCGATCTGCTGATCGGCAATGCGACCGTTGATGCGCACGACCGGTCCGCGGTCCGGGTGGCGATACTTGATGGCATTGCCGATCAGATTCTGAACGAGCCGGCGCAACAATTCCGGATCGCCTTGCACCCTCGGCAGCGAGCCGATCTCGAATCTGACATTCGCCTCACGGGCGTGGCCGTCCAGCACACTGAGCGTGTCGGCGACGATATCGCTGAG
Organism: Ensifer sp. M14; assembly: GCF_003355565.1. Lineage (NCBI taxonomy): Bacteria > Pseudomonadati > Pseudomonadota > Alphaproteobacteria > Hyphomicrobiales > Rhizobiaceae > Ensifer > Ensifer sp. M14. Next base: position 2,876,952 of record NZ_QJNR01000004.1, on the reverse strand, counting down.
GTCGACATCCGACCATGTGCTGATCTGATAGGCGATCTGCGAATAATCGAGCAGGCTGTCGATCACGCGGTTCATCCGCTTGGCGCTGTCGCGCAGGTGGCGGGCGCTGGCTGAAACTTCATGCGAGTTGCCGGCGGCCAGCTCGTCCTCGATCATCTCGGAGAACATCGAGATGTGCCGCAGAGGCGCTTTCAGATCGTGAGACACGGTTGCCGTGAACTGGTCCAGGGCCTCGTTCTTGTGCTCGAGTTCCTGGCGCTGGCGCTCAAGCGCCAGTTCGGCGCGTTTCAGTTCGGTCACGTCGACGCGCAGGACGACGGTGTTTCCGTCCTTGGTTCGGATGTTCTCCACCCTCAGCCATCGGTCGTCGCATAGCGGTAGATCTTCGCCCGGTTATCCGGCTGGCGAAAGTCCTGCAGGCGGTGCGCCACCCAGGCAGGCCAGTCCGGGTTGCCGGGCAAGGCTTCGGGATAGTGACCTGCTCTCTGCGCGAGCAGAAGGATCTCTTCAGCGGTCATGCCAGGGCGAAGCAAAGGGCCGGCAGGCCCGCAGATCGTTACATAGGCGCGATTGTAGACCAGCAGCCTTTCCTCGGCATCGAAGATCGCGAACCCTTCGGGCATGACGTCGAGTGCTGCGTCAAGCATGTCCGACGCCCGCTGCCGCTCCAACACGGCCTTGGCGAGGTCGGAGACATCACGAATGATGCCGATCAGGGCGAGTTCCCGCCCACTGGCATCGACGAGCGGCGTGGTGCGCAAATGACCCGAGAATGTCGATCCATCGCGCCTGACATAGCTATATGTCGAGGTGCGCGCGATCCTTTCATCCACGTTCGCCGCGCGATTGTGCAGGCGTCTCGCATATTCGCTGTCGTCGGCATAGATCAGGCGCGCCGGTTGGCCGATGAACGCATCCGCTGCATAACCGAATTGCGCCAGCGCCGCCGGGTTGGCCGAGCGAATAATGCGCGCCGCATCAAGTATGATCACCGGATCCGGAAAGGTCTCATAGAGCGCCTTGAAGACAAGCTCCTCGTCGAACGCCGTCACGCCGATCTCCCCCCGTCACCCGGCCGCATATCAGCAGAAAAAAGGCCCGGCGAAAACCCGGGCCTGACATCTCTTGAAGCGTAAAGGGCGTATCAGCTCGCGCGTACGACGGCGTCGCCACGCTCCGCAAGCGCTGCCAGATCGGCAGGTTTCAGCTCAACCGATTCGCCACAGCCACAGGCAGACGTCTGGTTGGGGTTGTTGAAGGTGAAGCCCGAGCGAAGCGTCGTCACCTCGAAATCCATCTGCGTGCCGAGCAGGTAGAGCACTGCCTCCGGTGCGACCCAGACCTTTGCGCCTGCATGCTCGATCAGATCGTCTTTCGCATTGGGCTCGGTAACGAGGTCAACGGCATATTCCATGCCGGCGCAACCGCCCTTCTTGATGCCGACCCGAATGCCCAGGGCATCGCCACCGGCATTTTCAACGATCGACTTGACGCGCCCTGCGGCCGCATCGGTCAAGCTCATCACGGCAAAGCCCATCGGCTCTTCTCCTTGTCGCCACCGGGGTTAAGGCCCGGCGCCTTCCAGAATCAAATGTAGTGTCCGCAGCTTAACGGATCAATATGGCGCCTTGCGGTCAGTACCAGCCGATAGCGACCTGGGCTTCTTCCGACATCCGGTCGGGCGTCCACGGCGGATCGAAGGTCATCGCGACCTCGACGCCCGACACGCCCTCGACGGCGCCAATGGCGTTTTCGACCCAGCCTGGCATCTCGCCGGCAACCGGGCAGCCGGGTGCGGTCAGCGTCATGTCGATCTTGACCATGCGGTCGTCTTCGATGTCGATCTTGTAGATCAGGCCGAGCTCGAAGATGTCGGCAGGGATTTCCGGGTCGTAGACGGTCTTCAGCGCGCTGATGATATCGTCGCTCAGGCGTGCCAGTTCTTCGGCCGGGATGGCCGAATGCACGATGCCCTCGCGCACGTCGATCTTGTCTTGCGTTGCATCCAGGCTCATGTCGGCCTCCTAGACTTTCTCTTTCAGTTCAGATGCTTGCTTAAAAAATCTGAACCATTTTTCAAACTCGGTCAGGCGAAGAACTTGCGGGCATGCTCCAGCGCGTCTGCCAGTGCGTCCACTTCGGCGCGCGTATTGTAGAGGCCGAAGGATGCGCGGCATGTGGAGGTGACGCCGAAGCGTTTCAAGAGCGGCTGCGCACAATGGGTGCCGGCACGCACGGCAACACCGGCGCGGTCGATTACCGTCGAGATATCATGGGCGTGAACACCTGCGATCTCGAAGGAAAAGATGCTGCCCTTGCCCGGCGCATTGCCGAACACCTTCAGCGAATTGATCCTGGAGAGGCGCTCGTTGGCATAGGCGGTCAGGTCGGCTTCGTGCCTGGTGATCGCTGCCCGGCCGATCTTTTCCATGTAGTCGAGCGCATAACCAAGCCCGATTGCCTGGACGATCGGCGGCGTTCCGGCTTCGAAACGATGCGGCGGATCGTTGTAGGTGACGCGATCTTCGGTCACTTCCTCGATCATTTCGCCGCCACCCATGAACGGGCGCATTTCCTTCAGCCGATCCATCTTGCCGTAAAGCACGCCGATACCCGAGGGACCGTAGAGCTTGTGACCGGTCATCACGTACCAGTCGCAGTCGATGTCCTGCACGTCGACAGGCATGTGGACGGCGCCCTGGCTGCCATCGACCAGCACCGGAATGCCGCGCTCGCGGGCGATGCGGCAGATCTCCTTGACGGGAACGACCGTGCCGAGAGCGTTCGACATGTGGGTGATGGCGATGAGCTTGGTGCGCTCCGTCAGGCACTTGACGAAATCTTCGATGTGGAACGCGCCTTCATCGTCGATCGGCGCCCAGACCAGCTTGGCGCCCTGGCGTTCCCGGATGAAATGCCACGGCACAATGTTGGAGTGATGCTCCATGATCGACAGCACGATCTCGTCGCCCTCACCCAGCTTCGGCATGCCGTAGCCATAGGCGACCGTGTTGATCGCCTCGGTGGAGGACTTCGTGAAGATGATGTTGTCGGCCGATGGCGCATTCAGGAAGCGGCGCACTTTCTCGCGCGACGCTTCGTAGGCTTCGGTGGCTGCATTGGAAAGGAAATGCAGACCGCGATGCACGTTGGCATATTCATTGGAGTAAGCATGGCTCACCGCGTCGATAACGACCTGCGGCTTCTGCGCCGATGCGCCGTTGTCGAGATAGACAAGCGGTTTGCCATAGACGGTTCGCGACAGGATCGGAAAATCCCTGCGGATCGCTTCGACATCGTAGGCGGGCACCGGCACAGTGTGTTCCATGTCATTCAATCCAATCAGACGCGCCGATCAGGCGTGCTTTTCGAGCCAGGCCGAGATCACGCTTTCCAGCGCTTCGACCAGCGGTTCGTCGTCGAGTTCTTCGACGATCTCGGCGACGAAGGCATTGACGAGCATCGCCCGCGCCTTGTTTTCCGGGATACCGCGCGCCATGAGGTAGAAGAGCTGCGTGTGGTCGATATCGGCAACGGTGGCGCCGTGGCCGCACTGCACGTCGTCAGCGAAGATCTCGAGCTCCGGCTTTGCCGAGAGATCGGCATCGTCAGAAAGCAAGAGCGTGTTGCACGCCATCTTCGCGTCGGTCTTCTGTGCGTCCTTGGCGACCAGGATCTTGCCCTGGAACACGCCCTTGGCGCGGTCGAAAACGACGTTGCGGATGATCTCCGTCGACGTCGTGTGCGGTACATTATGGCCGAGCGTGAAGGTCACGTCCGTGTGGCTTTCGCCGCCGAGCAGGTTGATGCCGCGCAGCTTGAAATCGGCACCCTCGCCGCTCGTCTTGCCGTGGATTTCCTGGCGCACCAGCTTGCCACCGGCATTGATGAGGAACAGATGCAGCTTGGCATCCTTGGCGAGATCGAAGCGGATCTGGCCGAGATGGGTATCGGCCGCACCCTGCTGCTGCAGGATGATCCAGGTGATATCGGCGCCTTCGCCAACCGTAACATCGCTCACCGACGAAACGAGGCTCTCGGCGGAATTGGTCGACAGGTGTCGCTCGATCACGGTCGCCTTGGTGTTGGCACCGAAGGAGACCGGGAAGCGCGTGTGTGCCTGTCCGAGGCTCTGCACCAGCTGGATTTCCAGCGGATCTTCCAGCTCTGTACCGTCGGCGACCGAAAGCTCAAGGCCGCCGCGCACGAGGCCGCCATTGATACGGCCGATGGCGTCGTCCGAGCCGAGCACGGCAAGGCCGGCAGCGGCCGAACCGTCGAGCAGGCTGTCGGTGTAGGACCGGATCGTCACGCCCTCTGGCGCATGGCTCTTGAGGTCGGCATTGCCGTTGCGCACGGCAAGCACGGTCGCACCGGCGACGAGTGCCTCGACGCGGTCGGCAAATGCCGCCGGATCGGCGGCAGGCACCGCCCGCAGCAGCGTGCGCAGGTCTGTATAGTGCCAGGACTCGACGCGGCGCGTCGGCAGACCCGCCGTCTTCAGTTCGTGCACCAAGGTGTCACGCACCGACAGCACCGAGCCGTCACCGGGCAGATCGCCGATCTGCGCGGTATAGGCATCGACGAGCGCCGTTTCGGCTGCCGTCATCTTGATTGCCTGTTGCATATTCATTCGAACACTCCTTCATCAGGCCCTAGGCTGCAGCTTCGATGATGTCAGCGTAGCCGTTGGCTTCGAGTTCGTGTGCAAGCGTCTTGTCGCCCGACTTGATGACCTGGCCCTTGTAGAGAACGTGGACCGTGTCCGGAACGATGTAGTCGAGCAGGCGCTGGTAATGGGTGATGACGATCACAGCGCGGTCTGGCGAACGCAGCGCGTTGACGCCGTCGGCAACGATCTTCAGCGCATCGATGTCGAGGCCGGAGTCGGTTTCGTCGAGCACGCAAAGCTTCGGTTCGAGCAGTGCCATCTGCAGGATCTCGGCGCGCTTCTTCTCGCCGCCGGAGAAGCCGACGTTGAGCGGGCGGCGCAGCATTTCCGGAGCGATCTTCAGCTCGGCTGCGGCTTCCTTGACGCGGCGCATGAATTCCGGCGTCGTCAGTTCGTCTTCGCCGCGATACTTGCGTTGTTCGTTCATCGCCACCTTGAGGAACTGCATGGTGGCAACACCGGGGATTTCGACCGGGTACTGGAAGGCGAGGAAGATGCCCTTGGCGGCGCGCTCGGACGCCTCCAGCTCAAGGATGTTCTCGCCGTTGTAAAGGATCTCGCCCTCGGTCACTTCATAGTCTTCGCGGCCCGACAGAATGTAGGAGAGCGTCGACTTGCCGGAGCCGTTCGGGCCCATGATGGCAGCGACTTCGCCGGCCTTTACGGTCAGGTTCAGGCCACGGATGATTTCGGTACCGTCTTCGGCGATGCGGGCGTGCAGGTTCTTGATTTCAAGCATTTCTATCGTCCTCTTGGGAAACGAACGTCTGTTTGCGCGCAATGCGATGCGCGCCATTCAATTACGGGTTCGGAGCCTTAGCCGACCGAGCCTTCGAGCGAGATGCCGATCAGCTTCTGCGCTTCGACGGCAAATTCCATCGGCAGCTCCTGGATGACTTCCTTGACGAAGCCGTTGACGATCAGCGCGATCGCCGCTTCCGTCGGGATGCCGCGCTGCAGGCAGTAGAACAGCTGGTCCTCGGAGATCTTTGAGGTTGTGGCTTCGTGCTCGAACTGCGCCGTCGAGTTCTTTGCCTCAATGTAGGGCACGGTGTGCGCGCCGCACTTGTCGCCGATCAGAAGCGAATCGCACTGGGTGAAGTTGCGGGCGTTTTCGGCCTTGCGGTGGGCCGAGACCTGGCCGCGATAGGTGTTTTCCGAAACGCCGGCAGCGATGCCCTTGGAGACGATGCGGCTCGACGTGTTCTTGCCGAGATGGATCATCTTGGTGCCGCTGTCGATCTGCTGATGGCCGTTCGAGACGGCGATCGAGTAGAACTCGCCGCGCGAACCGTCGCCGCGCAGGATGCAGGACGGATACTTCCAGGTGATCGCCGAACCGGTTTCCACCTGGGTCCATGAGATCTTGGAGTTCTTGCCGCGGCAATCGCCACGCTTGGTGACGAAGTTGTAGATGCCGCCCTTGCCGTGCTTGTCGCCCGGATACCAGTTCTGGACCGTCGAATACTTGATCTCGGCCTCATCGAGGGCGACCAGTTCGACGACAGCCGCGTGCAGCTGGTTTTCGTCGCGCTGCGGCGCCGTGCAGCCTTCGAGATAGGATACGTAGGCGCCGTCTTCGGCGATGATCAGCGTGCGTTCGAACTGACCGGTGTTCTTCTCGTTGATGCGGAAATAGGTCGACAGTTCCATCGGGCAACGAACGCCCTTCGGCACGTAGACGAACGAGCCATCCGTGAAGACGGCGCAGTTCAGCGTCGCGTAGTAGTTGTCGGTCGGCGGCACGACGGAGCCGAGATACTTCTTCACCAGATCGGGATGCTCCCGGATCGCTTCGGAAATCGACATGAAAATCACGCCGGCCTTCTTCAGCTCTTCCTTGAAGGTCGTGACGACGGATACGCTGTCGAAGACGGCATCGACGGCAATCTTCGACTTCTGCACTCCGGCCAGCATTTCCTGTTCTTTCAAGGGAATGCCGAGCTTCTCATAGACCTTCAGAAGTTCGGGATCGACTTCGTCGAGCGACTTCGGACCCGTCGTGCCCTTCGGCGCGGCGTAGTAATAGATGTCGTTGAAGTCGATCTTCGGATAGTTGACGCGCGCCCAGGTGGGCTCTTCCATCGTCAGCCACCGGCGATAGGCATCAAGGCGCCATTCGAGCATCCATTCCGGTTCGCTCTTCTTGGCGGAGATGAAACGGATGATGTCTTCGGAAAGGCCCTTCGGCGCCTTCTCGACTTCGATGGTGGTTTCGAATCCGTATTTGTACTGGTCCACGTCGATCTGACGGACCTGATCAATGGTCTCCTGCACGGCAGGCATGTCGTTCTCCAATCTTTCCGGATCCAAGGTCCGGTAGCTTGTCAACACGATGCGAACTTGGCGCACCGCTTATGTAATGGCTAAAAGGCGCTTTTCACCCCATTTGCCAAGCGGAAAATTGCTTTTCCGCAATTTCGTTCAACTGCACATTCTCATGCGGCCTGACCTGTCGTTCGGCGCCGCGCGGCAACCTTGGCGAACACCGCCGCGCAACGCTCGATCTCGGCCTCTGTGGTGGCCGGGCCGATCGAGATGCGCAGTGCGCCCTGGCGCGGGTCGTAGCCCATGGCCGTCAGCACGTGGCTCTGGCCGACCTTGCCGGACGAACAGGCCGAGCCCGCTGAAAGCGCCACGCCTTCGAGATCGAAGGCGATCTGGCCTGTTTCCGCCTTCATGCCAGGAAGCGTGAAGAAGATGGTGTTGCCAACGCGCGAAACGTCGCGGCCGTGGATGACCACATCCGACGCCGATGCCCGCATGTCCTGCTCCAGCCGGTCGCGAAGTGCTGCGACGGAAATCATGCGGTCAGCGAGGTTGTCTGCCCCCTTGCGGGCTGCTGTAGCAAAGCCGGCGATCGCAACGGCGTTTTCTGTACCTGAGCGATGGCCCTTTTCCTGGCCGCCGCCGCGGATCAGCGGTGCCGGCATCATGATCTCGCCACGAGCGACAAGCGCGCCAGCGCCCTTGGGGCCGCCGATCTTGTGCGAAGAGAGGATGAGAAAATCTGCGCCCAACTCTTCGATGACGAGCGGCAATCGCCCGGCAGCCTGCACTGCGTCAACGACCATTATACCACCATGACCACGAACGATCTCGGCAATCTCGGCAATGGGCTGGATGATGCCAGTTTCGTTGTTGACCAGCATTACCGCGACCATCGGCAACCCGTTTTCGCGGTCGTGGGCAGCCAAGAGCGCACGCAAGGCTTCTAGATCGACGACACCGGCTGTTGTCACCGGGATCTCCGACACGGCCTCACGCGCAAATCGCCCGCCTTCGCGCACAGCCGGGTGCTCGATCGCAGACGCATAGAGCCGGCCGATCTTCATCGGTGTTCGGCCCATGCGAAAATCGGGCGTCAGCACCATATTGGCGGCTTCAGTGGCGCCACTGGTGAAGATCACGCTGGCTGGCTTGGCGCCGCAAAGGGCGGCCACGTCGCGGCGCGCATTTTCGATCAGCGTGCGGATCGCCCGGCCCTCGCCATGGACGGATGAAGGGTTGCCGATGAGGTCAAGCGCAGACAGGCACGCGTCGCGCGCTTCGGCAAGAAGCGGCGCCGTGGCGTTCCAGTCCATATAGATGCGCGAGGTCGACATAATTTCCTTCGCTAGAACAATAGCCTCATCGCAGACAACCGCTGACGATGCATTTTCCTTGAATTTTCTGCACCGCTTGCCTTATGAGACGAAACACGGCGGAATGCCCGCACAGAAGTTTTGAACGGTTCTAAACTAGGTTTTAGAAAAGCTGAGTGCTTGCGTCAAGACTCATCGCGATCCGAAACCAAGATTCGAACCAGGAACACCCCCGGAGAGCCAATGCCCGAAATTATCTTCAACGGACCTGCCGGCCGCCTCGAAGGCCGCTATCAGCCTTCGAAGCAGAAAAGCGCCCCGATCGCCATCATCCTGCACCCGCACCCGCAGTTCGGCGGTACGATGAACAACCAGATCGTCTACCAGCTTTTCTACATGTTCCAGAAGCGCGGCTTTACGACGCTGCGTTTCAATTTCCGGGGCATCGGCCGTAGCCAGGGCGAGTTCGACCACGGCGCCGGCGAGCTTTCGGATGCCGCATCGGCGCTCGACTGGGTGCAGAGCCTGCATCCCGATTCGAAGAGCTGTTGGGTTGCCGGTTATTCCTTCGGCGCCTGGATCGGCATGCAGCTCCTGATGCGTCGTCCTGAGATCGAAGGTTTCATGGCCGTCGCGCCGCAGCCCAACACCTATGATTTCTCGTTCCTGGCGCCGTGCCCGTCGTCCGGTCTCATCATCAATGGTGATTCGGACAAGGTTGCGCCCGAGAAGGACGTCAACGGTCTCGTCGAAAAGCTGAAGGCGCAGAAGGGTATTCTCATCACCCACAAGACCGTGCCGGGCGCCAACCACTTCTTCAACGGTCAGGTCGAAGGCCTGATGGCGGAATGCGAGGACTATCTCGATCGTCGCCTCAACGGCGAACTGACGCCGGAACCGGCTGCCAAGCGCATCCGCTGATCAAGATCCGGGCGGCTCTTAAGGCCGCCCGATCCACTGTGGGACCTGTGGATTGACCACAGTCTGCGGCGCTGCGGCGCATTCCACACGGTTGCGACCGTTTTCCTTCGCCGCATAGAGAGCCTTGTCGGCGCGCTGCATCGCCAGTTCGAGCGGCTCGTCCTTTGCAATGGCCGCCACTCCGAAGCTTGCCGTCACCCTCGCCTGTTCCGCCAGGCCGTCGATCTGCTGCGACATCATCGCGGCGCGCATTCCGTGCGCCACCACCCGTGCCTCCTCCAGCTCGGTGGACGGCAGAAACACGGCAAACTCTTCGCCGCCGAGACGACCGGCGATCGCGTGGTTCGGCATGACATCCTTCAGAACGCGCGCGAACTGGCGGATCACCTCGTCACCGGTGTGGTGACCGTAGCTGTCGTTCACCAGCTTGAAACGGTCCAGGTCGGCCAGAATCAAAGTGCCCGGCAGGCGGCCTTCGCGACGTTGAAGCATGGGGGCGACCCGTTCGGTAAACCCACGCCTGTTGAAGAGCCCGGAAAGCAGGTCGATCTCAGAGCGCGCGCGCGCGTCGTCGACGATTTCCATGACCATCACGCCAAGCATGGCGAGACCGGTGCCGACGATAAGGACTGCGCCGAGTGCTTGGGAAATCAGCGCGAACGGGCTTGATATATAGTCCTGAGCTGTTGCTCCCGAGCCGGCGGCCACCGCCACAAAGACCTTCAGCACGTAGTAGCCGCAGGTCAGAGCCAGCAGCGACAGCAATATTCGGTCCGCTGCCGAGCGTCGCTTGGAGCGGACGATGACCGATGCCGACCACGCCTGAATGATGAAGAACGGCAGCTGATAAAGGGCTGCGTGTTGCAGCGTTCCTCTCGGCCAATGATAAATGACCAGATCAAGCGCGACCGAAGCCAGGAAGAACGCAGCAAGCATCTGCCAGTTGGCCGGTACGCGATAAAAGATACCCAGGCCAAAACGCAGCAGGCAGAAACCGGCAAGCACGCTCGCAAACGCGCTTATCGCGAAAAGACGTGGCGTGGATGTAAACGGCACGACGGTTTCGAACACGGCCGCGAGCGATGCAACGGCAAAACCGCCGGCGCAGTAGAGTGCGGCCCGTCTGGACCGACTCTTCGCCGCTATGACAAGAAATGCTGCAGTGAAAATCTGGGCGATGACGAAGTTCACAGCCAGCAGAGAAATCGCACCACCCATCGACGAACCTGAATTGTCTGTTGCTACGGCAGGGCCGCTTCGTGCTGCCTCATGTGGCAACGCCGGACGATACTAAGAGCGGCAGGCGAAAATTTGATTAATCTGTCAAATGCAAGCGCGGCGGGCGAAGCCTTCTGTCAGCGGGCGCCATGGAATGCGTACTTCCCGCCGGTAACCGGTTGGCGCACCCCGGTTGTGCCGGGATAGGTGAGCGGTAATCCTTGCCGCGCCCGAACAGCGAGATAGGCCCAGGCCTCCGCCTCCATCGAATCGCCATTGAAGCCCACTGCCTCGGCCGCGAGCACGTTTGCGCCGTGGGCTTTCGCCTGCGATTCGAGATCCCGCATGATCACTGGATTAAGCCGGCCCCCGCCGCACACGATATAGGTGCGGGGTGTTGTTGGCAGGTGACCGGCCGATTTGACGATTGCAGCTGCCGTCACGTAGGCCAGCGTGCGCGCACCGTCTTCGAGATTGGCGTCCTTCCCCTGTGGCGGAGCAAAATCGTTGCGATCGAGCGAACGACGTCTGTCCGCCGAGAAGAAGGGATTGAGAAGATAGCGTTCGGCAAGCTCCGGCAGCACGCTGCCTTCGCTGGCGATCATACCGCCCTGGTCATAGGGAATGCCGGCATGTGCCTCGACCCATTGATCGATCAGCGTGTTGCCGGGACCGCTGTCGTAGGCAATCAGTCCGCCGTCCGATCCGATGAACGTCAGATTGGAGATGCCGCCGATGTTGACGAAGACCACCGGCGTCACCAGTTTGCCATCCGTTGCGGCGTTGCGGGCAAGCGCCGCGTGATAAGCGGGAATGAGCGGCGCACCCTGGCCTCCATGCTCCATGTCGTTGGCGCGCATGTCATAGACGACATCGATGCGCGTTTCGCGGGCGAGCAGCGCGCCGTCGCCAATCTGAACGGTCAAGGCATCGTCGGGACGGTGAAGCACCGTTTGTCCATGAAAGCCAATGATATCAATATTTTCTAGTGTGATATTATTGTTCTGCATAAAGGTCCGAACGGCTTCGGCGTGCCTCAGCGTCAGGTCCCGTTCGAGGTCTGCGAGGATCCCTGGCCGTTGCTCACGGCTTGTGATCGACCTTGCTTCTTCGAGGCCCTGCTTCAGCCGGTCGCGGAAACGCGCATCGTAGGCGTAGCCGGCAGAAGGCCCCCGTTCGACAATCGCGTCGCCGTCGGTGCGCAGCAGCGCCACGTCGATTCCGTCCATGCTCGTCCCGCTCATCAAGCCGATTGCGGTCATGATCTTGCCCATGCATTCCTCCAAGGCGTTGCCTGTCTACATAGCAAAAACATCGGCCAAGCAAAGACGTGCACTTTTGCCCAAACAGTGCTAAACGCCGCGCGCAGACGTTCTACCCAGCCGAAAGAGACAGGTCATGTCCGAGTTCAAGTCCGATTTCCTCCACACCCTCAGCGAGCGCGGTTTCATTCATCAGAGTTCGGATGACGCCGGCCTCGACCAGCTGTTCCGGACGGAGACCGTGACTGCCTATATCGGCTTCGACCCGACGGCGCCGAGCCTTCATGCCGGCGGCCTCATCCAGATCATGATGCTGCACTGGCTGCAGGCGACCGGCCACCGTCCGATCTCGCTGATGGGCGGCGGCACCGGCATGGTCGGCGACCCCTCCTTCAAGGACGAGGCGCGTCAGTTGATGACGCCGGCGACCATCGACGCCAACATCGCCAGCATCAAGACGGTGTTTTCGAACTACCTGACCTATGGCGACGGCCCCAAGGACGCGTTGATGATCAACAACGCCGACTGGCTGCTTGGCATCAACTACCTTGAGTTCCTGCGCGATGTCGGCCGCCACTTCTCGGTCAACCGCATGCTGTCGTTCGACAGCGTCAAGACGCGGCTCGAGCGCGAGCAGTCGTTGTCGTTCCTCGAGTTCAACTACATGATCCTGCAGGCCTACGATTTCGTCGAGTTGCACAAGCGCACCGGCTGCCGCCTGCAGATGGGCGGCTCGGACCAGTGGGGCAATATCGTCAACGGTATCGACCTTGGTCACCGCATGGGAACGACGCAACTCTATGCGCTGACCTCGCCGCTTTTGACGACGTCGTCGGGCGCGAAGATGGGCAAGTCGGTCAACGGCGCCATCTGGCTCAACCCGGACATGCTGTCGGCCTACGATTTCTGGCAGTACTGGCGCAACACCGAGGATGCGGACGTCACCCGCTTCCTGAAGCTCTACACGACGCTGCCGATGGTCGAGATTGCCCGACTTTCACAGCTTGGCGGTTCGGAGATCAACGAGGTCAAGAAGATCCTTGCGACCGAGATCACCGCCATGCTGCACGGCCGCGCCGCTGCAGAACAGGCGGCAGAGACGGCCCGCAAGACTTTCGAGGAAGGCGCCGTTTCCGAAAACCTGCCGTCGGTCGATGTTCCCGCGTCCGAGCTTGAAGCCGGTATCGGCCTGTTGTCGCTGGTTGTTCGTGCGGGTCTCGCCGCATCCAACGGTGAAGCCCGCCGCCACGTTCAAGGTGGCGCCGTGCGCATCAACGATCAGGCGATCAGCGACGAACGCCGGCTGATCGGTAGCGGTGACGTGACTTCGGATGGCATCGTCAAGCTGTCTCTCGGCAAGAAGAAGCACATCCTGGTTCGCCCTGCCTAAGTCGACGCACATCTTGAGAATTTCGAAGGCCGGCCGTTGCGCCGGCCTTTTATTGAAATTCGAAGATGCTGCGGATGACGCCCGGCGCGATGAACGACAGCGGGTTGATCGTCAGCTTCGGCTGATTGAACGGGCCATTGAGCTTGAAGGTGATGCCGAGCAAGCCGCGGTCGCGGCCATTGCCGAGCAGGACGCCGATCAGCGGCAATTCTCCGAAAATGCGGTTCAAGCCGTAGGCGGGCATGAAGGTGCCGGTCATGTCCATGATGCCGTTGCCGTCACGCACGATTCCCTGGAAGGTTGCGCCGACATCGGTTCCCCTGAGGACGCCGCCATCGACCCGAATGGCGCTGCGATCGAGGGCGAGTTGGGCAAAACCGCGCTCGAAGCGCGCGGTGCTGACGTCGATGTCGCGTTTTACCGCCTGGTTGAGGCTTCGCCCGTCCTGGCCCGCCGGGGTCGATACCATCGACTGCAGGCGCTGCTCGCCGACCAGCGAAAACTTGCGAATGTCGATCGAGCCGCGCCAGGATCGGCCGCCGCGATCGCGCAGCTTCAAGTTCAACAGCCCGCCGCGCATGTTGCGGTAGATGTCGGCAAAGCGGGCCAGCGAACCGGCGTCGCCGGTGGTCAGTTCAAGGATGTTATCGGCGCCGGATTTGGCGAGCTTGGCCACGAGCGCTTGGCCGCTGCCGGTTACGGCCGACAGATTGATGTCTTCGATCTGCTGCCCCCGTTCCGAATAGACGAGGTTGACGTTTGAAAGCGCTTCGCCGTTGAAACCGGCAACGCGACCAAGTTGGCCCTGGATCGTTATGTCATCGCCGCTACCGCCGCCATTGCCGTTCGATCCGCTCTTCATCTGAGCGAGGATGGGCCGGATGTCTGCAGCCGCTCCGCTCAACGTCACGACGTGAACGCCCTTGCGGCGGTCGATGGCAACGTTGAAATCGTCGCCCTGCGCCAGGCGGACATTGCTGAGTTTTGCGCTGGAGATGCCGGCATCGTCAACTTGCAGGGTGCCGCGTGCGCCAAAACCATCGCCGGCGATGGCAAAGTCTTTGATGGTTGTAACGCTGTCGTTGATATCGGATGTGTATCGCACCTCGGCAGAAATGCCTGCACCTTTGCTCCAGCCAATCCACGGAAGCGAGAGCCTGGCCTTGGTCAGATCGATGGTGGCATGCTGGATATCCGCCTCGTCGATCACCAGATCGACGTCCATCGGTCCCGAAATGATCCGCGAGAGGCCCGGCGCCAGCTTCTCCCGGGCCGCGTCATTGATCGTGCCGCTGATTTCTCGTTTGCGCTTGACCTTCGATTTGCTGTCGACCGGCTCGATCAAAGCAAGCTTGATTTTCGCTCCCTCCACCATTGCCTCGGCATCGAGGACGGCCTGCGCGTTGTCGACCCGGAACGTGCCGGAAACGTTGGAGACGGCTCGTCCGGCGATCGGGCGCGTGACGGTAACGTCATCGAGTTGCATCTCCACCTGCCAGAGCGGCGGCGGCGGGTGCTGGTCGGTCACCAGGCCGAACCGCGCGCCGACCTGTGCCTTGACCGGGCCGGTAAAGTCGCCGGGAACGAAGGGCGTCTTTTGCAGCGCCTGTATCGGCTTGTAGGTTACGAGCTCGGCGATCGCATCCGCCTCGCCGCCGACCTCGATCTTCATCTCGGCAATCAGTGGTTTGGTATAGACATCGGGAATGATGAAGTCGCCGCCGTTGAGCGCGACCGATCGCCCGGAGGTGAAATAGGCCGCCCCCTGTTTGACGCCGACTTCCATGCGCTGGCCGCTCAGCTTGAACGTGCCCGAAGTGTCGCGCAGCGGCGGTATCTCGCCGGCGATGTTGATGCGTGTACCGTCAATGTTGAACGCGATGTTCAGTTCTTTTTCGTCAAGCTTCAGCTCGCCTTCGTTGGCGGCGATCCGCCCCTCCGCCACCGATACCTCGATGCGCGCATCTGTAACCGTGCCGCCGAAGAGATTGCGGATCGCCCAGCGGCGGGCGCCCTTGGCGAGCCACCACGGCCAGAGTTGCTTGACGGCCGTCGGCTGCATACGATCGCTGATGGCGGCAAAACTCACCTGCGGCGAGGTCTTGCCGAAGGCGACCGAGAGCGACCCGAACATCGAGCCGAGCGGGCTGGAAACGGCGAGCTGATCAAAGATTAGGCGATGACGCGCGTCGGATGTGAAGCGACCGCTCGCCTTGGCGTCAAAGATCAAGGGGCGTTCCGCAATATCCTCCGGTGCCGAGCTTGCATTCCTGAAAAGGAGATCGATGGCAAAACCCTGGTCGGTTGCGCCTGCGATCCGGTCAAGATCTTTCACCGCGCCGGTAAAGGGGAAAACAGAGCGACCGACATTGACGGTGGATGGCAGGATTTCGACTGAAGCCCGCTCGAAATCATAGGCGATATCCATCTGGGAGGGATTGATCGTCGAGACGAGCCCGCCCGCGTGGAACGCGCCTTCGGACGTCCTGACAGCCACGCGAAGATCTGGCTTGGCGCCCTCGGCGGCGCGCGTCGCGGTGAGCGTCAGTCCCGCCGTTGCGTCGATGCCAAAGGCTGCCTCTTTTCCGAACGGGCCGTGATAGAAGAACGGTTTCAACGGAACGTTGGAGATTGACGCTTCGAAACCAGTGACATGATTCTGTGCGCCAAGAGCGTTGGCGTTCAGATCGACATCGACACCGTCGACGGTGAGGCTGCCTTTGACGTGCATGGAGCCATCGGCATCACGATTGAACTCCAGTTCCTTGGCTTCAACAGGCACCACACTGTCACGCGCACCGGCAACC
This sequence comes from Ensifer sp. M14, assembly GCF_003355565.1. NCBI lineage: Bacteria > Pseudomonadati > Pseudomonadota > Alphaproteobacteria > Hyphomicrobiales > Rhizobiaceae > Ensifer > Ensifer sp. M14. The sequence continues at coordinate 2,861,098 of NZ_QJNR01000004.1, read as the reverse complement.
GTGAAGGAAAAATTGGAAAGCAAGACCGTCTGGTCGCCGCGCCCCGCTGCCATCTGTGACATGCGATCGACGTGCGCAAAAAGCGTCTCCAGCGCCTCGCCGACATCCGCGATCTTGATCTTCGTCAGATCGATAGGCTCGCCGCGTGGTAGCAGGCCGGTGTCGAAGTCACCGCCTTCGGCTTCGAGGCGCGAAACCGCAATCCGGCCCGTCAGCAACGCGATAGGGTCGAGCGCGATGGATATGGAACTCAATTTTGCGACCGGCTGACCGGATGCGGCCTCGCTCAGCGCCACTTCCCGCGCCTTCAGTGCCAGTGCCCCATTTGAGGTCATGCGTACGACGGTGCTGCCAACCTCGGCGCGATAGGCCCCGCCGAGTGCCGCGTTCAGCGCCGTGCGCGCGCGCGCATTGAGCGTCCTGTCGATCGCCCCGCTCTCGACGACGGCGATCAGGCTGGCTGCGATGATGAAGACAAGCAGAAAACCGCAAAGAGCTATCTTGCCGAGAAAGCGCAGCAGCCCGCGCTTGTGTGGTGCATGCACGATAACGGGTTCGTGTGCCTGCGCCGAGGGCAACGCATGCAACGCGACGATGTCTTTCTTGCGAAAGCCGACTTTTTCGCCGCGGATATCACTCATCGGCGCGGACGCCCTCCAGTTCAAGACGGGAAAGCCCGACTCTCCCATCGACGCATCATGCGGCAATGGGTCGACGGGTCATTATCACCGTCACGTAGACCACATCTGGCCGGACGGTGTCACCACGCCGCGCTGACCATGCTGTGGAAAGCATTCACACATCCGTGGGTTTCGTGTGAGCGAATGCCGGGCAAAGTGTCCTATCGACGCAACCCGTCCAGAACCTGTCAAATCTAGCACAAATCCGCTGGACGCAGGTCGCCGAATTTCGATATGCCCTAGCCGGCGATTGTTCACAAATCTTGGCGCAAGGAAGGTTTATTCATGGCAGGACTCACCACCGGAGATCTCGCTCCTGACTTCACGCTTCCCCGTGACGGCGGCGGTTCGATTTCTCTCTCGGCGTTTCGCGGTCGCCCCGTCGTGCTGTTCTTTTATCCGAAGGACGACACCAAGAGTTGCACTCTGGAAGCGATTTCGTTCACTGAACTTGCCCCTGACTTTGCTGCCGCAGGCGTCGAGCTGATCGGCATCTCTCCTGATTCGGTGAAGCGTCACGACCGTTTCGCCAAAAAACACGACCTGACGGTCACGCTTGCTGCCGACGAGGAAAAAACCGCCATCAGCGCCTACGGGCTCTGGGTGGAAAAGAGCCTCTACGGGCGCAGATACATGGGCGTCGAACGCAGCACGTTTTTGATTGCCGCCGATGGACGGATCGCGCGCGTCTGGGAAAAGGTCAAGGTCAACGGCCATGCCCAAGAGGTACTCGAGGCCGCCAAGGCACTCTGAGTGGGAACGACGAGGCGAAAATGACGAGACTTCCCACCTTTCACAGTCTGCGCGGCGCCGCCGTCGAGGCGATCAGCGCTGCAGATCTCGACGTCAAGACTGAGCTTGCGCAGGAAGCCTCGCGCCGTTGGCAGCGCCGCGCGTTGTCATTGCGTTCACCGCTCGACCGGCCTGTTCCACTCAGGCCGGGGCGGCCGGAAAAGCCTCTTCTGACACCGCCAACCCAGGTGAAGAAACGATCGCTGGGCTCACTCAAGGGGCGGATCGCGCTCCTGCATTCGATCGCCCATATCGAACTCAATGCCGTCGATCTCGCGCTCGATATTGTCGCGCGTTTTGCGTCCGAATCAGTGCCGAATTCGTTTTTCGATGGTTGGATGAAGGTGGCATTCGAGGAGGCAAAGCATTTCCGCATGGTGCGCCAGCGGCTGAACGACCTCGGTGCGGACTACGGCGACCTGCCTGCCCACGATGGTCTCTGGCAAGCTGCGCACGACACCCGCAACGACCTGACCGCCAGGCTTGCCGTCGTCCCGCTGATTCTGGAGGCGCGCGGGCTGGACGTGACGCCGGCGCTGCAGGCGCGCATGCGCGAGACCGGAGACTTCGAGACAGCCGCCGTACTCGACGTCATCTACGAGGACGAGAAAGGCCATGTGGCCGTCGGCGCCAAATGGTTCCGGTTCCTCTGCGCGCGGGAAAGGAAGGATCCGGCGGCGACCTTCCAACAGCTCGTTCGCGCCAATTTTCGCGGTCCGCTCAAGGCGCCGTTCAACGACATCGCGCGCGCCGAAGCCGGCCTGACGCCATCCTTCTACCGCTCGATGACGGCTTCCACCAACCTCTCGTAGCGCAGACACTCAACCAAATATTAACCCTAACGAAGTGTAATGCCCGTCAAGCAATGCGAGACAATTCGCAGATGGCGGGAGTGGTGGAGTGTCTGAACGTTCGGCAAATCGCACCTTCGGAAAGCGCGCGCAAGACCATGTTCTGATCCTGGCGAGCGGCGACAAGGTTCGCCATATGACCGTGCGTCCGTGGATGGCTGCCTTTGCCGTCTCGGCAGTGGGCGTCTTCAGCATCGGCTACCTTGCTGCCACCTCCTATCTCGTCCTTCGCGATGATCTGATCGGCGGGACGATCGCCCGTCAGGCGCGCATGCAGCACGAATACGAAGACCGAATCACCGCGCTGCGGGCTCAGGTCGATCGCGTGACGAGCCGACAGCTGCTCGATCAGCAAGTCGTTGAAGAGAAGGTCGAGAAGCTGCTTCTGCAGCAGCAGGCGCTTTCCTCTCGCAACGGCAAGCTCGGCGCGCTGATCGAGCGGGCGGAAAATTCCGGTCTGACGACCGATTTCGCCCAGCCGGCACCGGTTGAACCCCTCGCCTACGAAAAACGCGCCGATGTCACCGGTGGTGTGCAGGCAATAGAAAAGCTGATGGGGCTGAGCGGCGGGCAGGCTGCCGCCCCTGCCCGTGTCGCCGCCCTGGCCTACGCTCGGCCTTCGTCAGGCGAAAGTACTTCCGATCGCGCCGATCGGCTTTTTTCGAAGGTGACGCTCTCGCTGAAGGATGTGGAGCGTGACCAGATGCAGCGGCTTGAGCAACTGACTGATGGCGCGGCCAGAACGTCGCAGGCGATCCGCAAGATCGTCGGTCGCACGGGTGTCGCGCTGCCGGAAAATGACGTCGCCGAGCTGGCGCCTACAGATGAAGCCACAGGTTCCACGGGCGCCGCAATCGGCGGCCCTTTCGTAGAGCCGGTTAACGACGACGGATTCGGCCAGTCGCTTGCGGCGCTCGATTCGGCCCTTGTCGAGCTCGAGCGGACGCGTTCGCAGGTCCGCGAACTGCCCTTCGGCAACCCGTCGCCGGCAAGCGATATCACCAGCGACTTCGGCAACAGGCTTGATCCGTTTCTCGGTCGCTTGGCGCTGCACGCAGGTATCGACTTTCGCGCCACGGTCGGTACCCGTATCCGCGCGACGGCCCCGGGCACCGTTACCAATGCCGGCCAGACGGGCGGCTACGGAAACATGGTCGAGATCGATCACGGCAACGGCGTTGCCAGCCGCTATGCCCACCTCTCGACGGTACTGGTCAAGGTTGGCGACCGGATAAAGGCCGGTGATGTTGTTGCGAAGTCCGGCAACACGGGTCGTTCGACAGGCCCGCACCTGCACTACGAGATCCGGCTGAACGGTCAGGCGGTCGATCCCATGCGGTTTCTCAACGCCGGCAGCAAGCTCGCGAGCTACATGAAATGAGCAGGATGCCGACGCGTTCTACCCGCGCCACTTGACAAGAAACACAACAGATTCGTTGCCATCAAGCTTTTCCTGCTTCAACGTGCTGGATTTCTTGACTTTCGACCGTATTCGGCTTAAGAGCCCGGCCACGCGGTGGTGTGTTTTCCACCGATCGAGCAGTGTTCTTATCGAACCGGAACGGAAACAGATTTCCCTTTGACCAATTTTGCTGACCTTGGCCTTAGCCAAAAAGTTCTCTCCGCAGTTACCGATGCGGGCTACACAATCCCGACCCCGATCCAGACCGGCGCCATTCCTCCGGCGTTGCAGCGTCGCGACATCCTCGGCATCGCGCAGACGGGAACAGGCAAGACGGCATCCTTCGTGTTGCCGATGCTGACCCTGCTCGAAAAGGGTCGTGCACGTGCGCGCATGCCGCGCACGCTGATTCTGGAGCCGACGCGCGAACTGGCGGCCCAGGTCGCTGAGAACTTCGACAAGTATGGCAAGAACCACAAGCTCAACATCGCGCTTCTCATCGGCGGCGTCTCGTTCGACGAACAGGATCGCAAGCTTGAGCGCGGCGCCGATGTGCTGATCTGCACGCCCGGCCGCCTGCTCGACCATTTCGAGCGCGGCAAGCTTTTGATGAGCGGCGTCGAGATCCTGGTCATCGACGAAGCCGACCGCATGCTCGACATGGGCTTCATCCCGGATATCGAGCGCATCGCCAAGATGATCCCGTTCACGCGCCAGACTCTGTTCTTCTCGGCCACCATGCCGCCGGAAATCCAGAAGCTTGCCGATCGCTTCCTGCAGAACCCGGAACGCGTCGAAGTTGCCCGTCCGGCATCGACGGCTCAGACTGTGACGCAGCGCTTTGTCGCCACGCATGCGAAGGATTACGAGAAGCGCGCCGTTCTGCGCGATCTGATCCGCGCCCAGGACGACCTGAAGAACGCCATCATCTTCTGCAATCGCAAGAAGGATGTCGCCGACCTCTTCCGGTCCCTCGAACGTCACGGTTTCTCCGTCGGCGCCCTGCATGGCGACATGGACCAGCGCTCGCGCATGGCCATGCTTGCCGGCTTCAAGGACAATCTTATCACGCTGCTCGTCGCCTCCGATGTGGCCGCTCGCGGTCTCGATATCCCCGATGTCAGCCACGTCTTCAATTTCGACGTGCCGATCCATGCGGAAGACTACGTCCATCGCATCGGCCGTACCGGCCGCGCCGGCCGCTCCGGGGCGTCCTTCACGCTGGTGACCAAGCGCGACATGAAGTTCTCCGACGCCATCGAAAAGCTGATCGGTCAGAAGGTCGAATGGCTGAACGGTGATCTGTCGAACCTTCCCGAGCCGATGGAAAGCCACGACACCGGTCGCCGTGACCGCGGTCGCGACGGCCGCAAGGACCGTAAAAAAGATGGGGACCGTGCACCGCGTGGCCGTTCCGATCACAAAACCGATACGGTTCGTGCCGATAGTGAGGCCGAAATTGAAGCAGTCGTCGAAAGGGTAGAAGCGGTGAAACCGGCACGCAACGCAGAGACAAAGCAGAGCAACGGCCATCGTCCGGAACGTCCGGTTCGTGCGGCAAACCCTGCCAATGACGACAACCGCGATCGCCGCAATCGCCACCGTCGCGATCATGACGACGGCCCGACACCTGTTGGTTTCGGCGATGAAATCCCCGCATTCATGCTGATCGCCGGCAAGGCCTGACCCAGCCATGGGTCGGCCAGGCATCGACTTTCCGGGCTTCGGTTGCGGACTGGCGATTATGCGCGACGGCAAGCTGCTGTTGTGCAAGCGCCTGAAGGCGCCTGAGGCCGGCCACTGGAACATCGTGGGCGGCAAGGTTGATCACATGGAGCGCAGCGAACTTGCCGCGCGCCGTGAAGCGGAAGAGGAAAGCGGCCTGTCGATCCGTTCGACCCGCTTTCTCTGCCTCAGCGAGCAATTGATCGAAGCCGACCGTCAGCACTGGATCTCGATGATCTACGTGACCGACGATTTTTCGGGCGAACCGCAACTGACCGAGCCGGACAAGCTGTCCGACATCGGCTGGTACGATCTCGATGCCCTACCCCAACCGATGTCGCGTTTTGCCGCTGACGCCGTGCGTGCCATTCGGACGCAGACGAAGGCGCTCGTCGAGGCTGTCTGAGTAAATCGTTTTCCCACCAGGGAATGCGCAGAAGCGAAAGAGATAGATCGTTTCCACGGTTCCGTCTGAACCGGTAACGACATCAGCATCGGCCCGCCTATGTCTTGGCCCGCAACGCCGCCTCATAGGCAAGTCTGACCCATCGCGCCATTTCATCAGGATCGTCGTAGGCCTCTTCCGGGATGCTCCAATAGGGCATCTTCACCGGTTTTCCCTTGCCGTCATACGCCCATCGCCGCGATCCGGCCGCCTCGAAGGTCGGGCCCGTCCTGTCGTCGCCCTTCAGGAGAATTTCTCCATCGACTTCGAGTGCGAAGATGACGCCTTCGAAATAAACGCCCTTGCCGCCGAACATGCGTTTGATGGTCACCGGCCCAAGCGTTTCGAACATTTCCTCGATCGCAGCATTGTCCAAGCGTCTATTCCTCCAAAGTTCCGCCGGCAGCGATGATTTGCTCAGGCGTGTCGAGGTCGAGACGGGCGGCAGCGCCTAGCTCGACATCGATGACCGGCAATCCGCATTTTTCGACGATATGCCTTGCGCCGACATCGCCAAGCAATTGGCTGACGGCGGAAAATGTCTGGCGCGGCAGGATGACCGGGTTGCCGCGCTGGCCGTCAGCGGTTGCTCGGATCACCGCACGCCCACCTTCAGCGGTAAATGCATCGACGAGCCGGCGCAGGTCGCTCGCCGTTATCCCCGGCATGTCTGCCAGCATCACCAGCATGCCGCCGGCCCCGCGATCGAGTGCCGAGAGCGCTGCTGTCAGAGACGATGCCATGCCGGACAGGTAATCGGGATTGGAGACGAGGACCACCGGAAGGTCACCGAGCGCTGCGCGAATTTCCGGCTCGCGATGTCCGGTGACGACGATCACCCGGCCGATATCGGCTGCAAGCGCACTGACGACGGTGCGGCGAACGAGCGGCACGCCATCGAAGGTTGCTAGCAGCTTGTGGCCGCCCTCCGGCCCCATGCGACTGGCGCGGCCGGCTGCCAGCACGACGGTTTCCACCGGCCCCAAAGCCACCGCCGCTGCGGGCTCGCGCGGCTGTGGTCGGGTGGGTATCTCCTTCAGCAAGCCGCCGACGCCGAGCCCAGTAATGTCATGCGCGCTTGGCCACTCACCGGCGAGAATGCGATCGAGCACCCAGTCGAAACCGTTTTCGCGCGGACTGCGGGCGCAGCCGGGTGCTCCGACCACGGGCACCGTCCCAACGCGGCCGAGCACGATGAGATTGCCGGGGTCAACAGGCATGCCGACGTGATCGACAATCCCGCCCGCCCGGCGGATCGCGGCAGGAATGACATCGTCCGAATCAGCAACTGCCGACGCGCCGAAGACGATGATGAGGTCGTGGTCGGCCTTAAGATCGTCGATGGCGGCGGCCACTGCGTCTTCCGTATGGGCAACGCGACGCTCCGTCTTAAGCGCGCTTGCGGATTGTCGCAGGCGCGCGGCGAGCACGGCATGGGTCTTGTCCATGACCTGGCGTTTCAATGAAGGCAACTCAGTTGCTATCAGTGCGGCATTGCGTGCGGAAAAGGGCTTCACCTCGAAGGCCGTGGCAGTGCGTAGCAACATCTCTGCCTGCCCCACGAGCGATCCAGCCACCGCCAGCGGTATGATCTTGATCGTCGCAACCATGTCGCCAGGCTGCACCGGCACATGGTCGGCAAGGCAGGCGAGCGTGATGGCCGGATCGATGCGGTTCAGCCGGTCTATGGTGTCGCGGGTGGCGACGAACAGTCCGTGTACCCGGGAGTATATGTTTACGCGGCCGGTTGCCGCCGAGGAAAACCGCAGATGGTCGGGAGCAATCGCTGCGGCGATCCGCGCCGCCGCTTCATCTTCCAGCAAATCACCCTGATCCGGTTGGGCGACGATAATCTCGTCGAGCCCCGCTTGCATCAGAATGGCAAGATCGCTTGAGGTGAGGACGTGCCCTTTCGGCAAGCGTCGATCGCCGGCCTTGACGGCATGCGCGAGCACGGCGCCTTCAGCCGCGGAAAGCGTGAGGGCTCCAAATCTCATCGAGGCTCCTCGCTGCCGGACAGGATATCCCGACGCCTGAGCGCTTCGATAATTTCCGCGAGGATTGCAACCGCGATCTCTGCCGGGCTTGTCGCGCCGATGTCGAGCCCGATGGGCGCCCTCACCCGCGCGATAGCCTCATCCGAGAGCCCCAGCCGACGCAGGCGCTCGACGCGGCTTGCATGCGTCTTTCTGCTGCCAAGGGCGCCGACATAGAAACAGCCTGCGGCAAGGGCTGCCCTGATCGGTTCGTCATCGATCTTCGGATCGTGTGTGACGGCGACCAGCGCCGTGAACCGATCAAGCGGCCGGGCCTTGAGGACGTCTTCCGGCCAATCCGCTATCAGTTCGACGCCGGAAAAGCGTTCGGCCGTCGCAAAGGCGGTGCGCGGGTCGAGTATGGTAAGGTCGAAGCCTGCGACAGCAGCCATCCGCGCAAGCGCTTGCGAGATATGGACCGCGCCGACAACGAGGATGCGCGGTGGCGGCAGGTACACATTGAGGAACAAGGACCGCCCGCCAGCCATGATCATTCCGGGCTTGCCAGACCGAAGTGCCGCCGTCATCGCGTCGATCCATTCGTCTGCACAGCGTTCGCCTTCGACGCAGAGAACGCTCTGATCGGTCTCAAGATCGGTAAAGACAGCCGCGGCCCGCCTGATCGTGCGCGCTGCATTCAAAGCCTGAAGGGTTGCGAGATCCATGGTTCAGCCATCAACCCGCTCGACAAGCACCCGGATCCGGCCACCACAGGACAGACCGACACGCCATGCCGTCTCGTCGGCTACGCCAAATTCGAGGATTTTTGCCTTGCCGGTCTCCAGAATATCGGCCGCTTCGCCGATCACCGCACCCTCGACGCATCCGCCGGAAACCGAGCCTTCGAAATTTCCGGCCCCATCGATCACCAGATGGCTGCCGACCGGTCGCGGTGCGGATCCCCAGGTTTCGATCACCGTTGCAATCGCCACTTGGCGCCCTTCACAGACCCAGGCTTCGGCGACTGCGAGTGGGTCGAGGGTATCGGTCGATGCCTGCATGTCAGCTGCCTCCCAGCACAGTGCGATGCTCGTTCATGAACCGCCGAGGGTCGGCCTCCCCGGACCTTTGACCCGACAGCGACTTCACCAGCTCGCCCACGGACTCAAGATTGTGTACGGCCCGGAATTCGTCAACATGCGGCAGCATCGCTTTGACGCCGCGGGCGCGCGCCTCGAAACCATCGAACCGTAGCAGCGGATTGAGCCAGATCAGCCGGCGGCAGGAGCGATGCAGGCGACCGATCTCCTGCTCCAGCTCTCGCGTGTCGTCCCGCTCGAGCCCGTCGGTGATCAGAAGCACGATGGCGCCCTGTCCAAGCACCCGCCGCGACCAGCGTCGGTTGAACTCATGCAGGGTTTCGCCGATGCGTGTGCCACCGGACCAATCCTTGACCGCGGAGATGCATTCGTCGAGTGCGACATCCGGGTCGCGATTTCGCATCGGCCGCGAAACATTGGTCAGCCGTGTGCCGAAGAGGAAGGTGTGAACGCGCTGGCGTTTTTCACTGAGGGCGTGGAGGAAATGCAGGAAGATGCGGGTGTATTGGCTCATTGACCCGGAAATGTCGGCAAGCACCACCAGCGGCGGATGAACGAGGCGCCGTTCGCGAAAGCGCGGCAGGATCAGTTCGCCGCCGAAGCGCATGGCGTCGCGCATTGTCGCGCGCGGATCGATGCGGATCTGCCGCGAGGACGGCTGGTATCGCCGTGTCCGAACCCGGTCGAGCGGCAGTATCAGCGACGACAACGCCCGCCTCGCCTCGGTGATTTCGGCAGCGGTCATCTGGGCGAAATCGGCCTTGCGGAAAAGCTCCCTGCCCGAAACGGTATAGCGGGCGTCGACCTCGATCTCGGGTTCCTCGCGTGTCGGCCGGGCATCATCATGACCAGACATCAATGCATCGCTGACACGCGTCTCACCCGCCCGTCGCCGCTGGCGCTCGCTGTCGCGTTGCGGTGCGAGCGGAGACATCATCGCGATCATCTTCTCGACAAGGCCACGCGAACGCCAGAACAGCCGAAAAGCCTCGTCGAACACCGGCTGGTCCTCGTGGCGCTTGACGAAAATACATTGAAGGGCCGCGTAGAATTCGTCGCGGGCGCCGATGCCGATCAGCGTGACCGCGTCGATGGCGTCGGCCACTGCCCCAGGTCCGACTTTCATCCCGGCGCGCCGCAGGGCGCGGGCAAAGTACACAATGTTGTCGGCCAGCTTTCCGTCTCCGGGCGGGATCGGCGGGAGAATAGCACCATCAGGCGGATGTTCTCCCGGCTCCATGGTCAACCTGCCGCCAGCAGCTCAGCCTTGACTTCGGCAAGCAGCTTGCGCCCTTCGGCTCCGTCGATCCGGGCGATGTCGTCTTGATACTTCAGCAACGTGCCCAGCGTATCGGCGATCGTTTCGGGATCGAGCGCGAGCCGGTCAAGCTCGGTCAGGGCCGTCGCCCAATCGATCGTCTCAGCGACGCCGGGGTTCTTGAAAAGATCGATCGTGCGGAGCCGCTGCACATAGGCGATGATTTCGCGCGACAGGGCGGCGTTGCAGCCCGGAACCTTGCGGCGGATGATTTCGAGTTCCTGCATTGCCTTGGGATAATCGACCCAATGATAGAGGCAGCGTCGCTTCAAGGCGTCGTGGATCTCACGCGTGCGATTGGTGGTGATGATCACAATGGGCGGTTCAGTGGCGCGGATGGTGCCGAGTTCCGGAATGGTGACCTGGAAATCCGAGAGGACCTCGAGCAGGAACGCTTCGAAGGCTTCGTCGGTGCGGTCGAGCTCGTCGATCAGAAACACCGGTGCCCGGCCGCTCTCACCGGAAATAGCCTGAAGCACCGGGCGTCGGATGAGAAATCGCTCCGAGAAGATATCGCTTTCGACCCTGCGACGATCGACTGTTCCGGCCGCTTCCGACAACCGAATCTCCAGCATTTGCGCCGGGTAGTTCCACTCGTAGACCGCGGAGGCGACATCCAGCCCCTCGTAACACTGAAGGCGGATCAAGGGGCGATCAAGGGCGCGGGCCAGCACCTTGGCAATCTCGGTCTTGCCGACACCGGCCTCGCCTTCGAGAAAGAGCGGGCGCTTCATCCTGAGCGCCAGAAACAGCACCGTCGCCAGTGCCGTGCCGGCGAGATAATCCTGTGCCTCCAGCATCGCCATCGTTTCATCGATGGATTGGGGCAGTACGCCTGTCGCCGGTGCCGCCATGAATCCTCCGCCACGGCCAATTCAAGTCACTAGGAGTCTTGGTCGATATGATCTTTTAGATCATGTACTTGCAGGATTGTTCTCATGTTTTCATAGAGGATGTATTATCCTCTCCTGAAAACCTACAGCGAGTGATATCCGCGGTCCACATAAATGAGCGGCGGACGTGTCGGGCCAAGCGCAACGTCCACCACCTCGCCAAACAGCACAAGATGAGTTGCAATGGTCTTGACCTCGATCAGCCGGCAATCGAACGCGGCCGTCGCGTTGACCAGGATCGGCGAACCGGTTGCCAGTTGCGTCCATTGCCCAAGCGCGAAGCGGCGGTCCATGTCGAGCTGGTCACGGCCGGAAAAGGCGTGGGCAAGCGCGCGGTGCTCGTCGCCAAGCAGGTTCAGGGCAAAGCTGTCGCCCCGCACGAAGACGTCGTTGCGCGGGTTGGCGCCGTTCAGGCAGACGAGGACGGTCGGCGGACTGTCGGAAACCGAGCAGGAGGCCGTGACCGTGACGCCGCGGCGCTCGCCACCATTGGCGGCGGTGATGAGCTGCACGTGGCCTGCCAGGCGGCTCATCGCGTCGCGATAACTTATCGGGTCCAGTCGGGTTCTCTCCAACACATCTCTCTCCGGGCGATGTCAGGCACATATAGCCGCTGTTGGGAAATATGAAACCCGCCGGACGGAGATTCTTGCAGATGCGCGACATGGCCATGGCGCGGATCGGATGGCGGTTGTTTCCACTTGCATCTTTTCCTTTGACGCCGGTGAACACATCCTTAAAACATGCGGCAACGACAGCGCCGCGGGTGACGAAGGTCATGCCGAGGACTGCGGTAACCTTTTTGGACTCGCTGCATAATCTCTCCTTGAAACCGTTCCGGGCTTGGGAACACTGCAGCAGTGGGGAATTGCATGCTTCGATCGATCGTTTTGACCCTCATCGTTGCGGGAATGGCGCAAGCTGCACCTGCCGCCGCTGCCGGCGTCAAGGTCGCGGTCGTCGCTCCCGTCGAAGGGCCGTTCGCCTTGCTCGGCAAACAGATCATCGATGGCGCCTCGTTCCAGGCGAGCGATCGCGGCAGTGAAATCGTCGTCATTCCGGAAACATGCGACGCGGCCGGTGCTGATGCCCTGACGAAGGCTCTTCTGGCGGCAGGCGCCGAGGCGGCCATCGGCTTCCTCTGCACAGAGAGCCTCGAGGCGACGCTGCCGGCACTCGCAGAGGCGAACATTCCCGCGATCACGCTAAGCGTCCGCTCCGACATCCTGATGGAAGACGTGCTCAAGAAGAACTGGCCGCTGTTCCGCCTCGCTCCGAGCGGCAAGGCTGAATCCGCAAGCATCGTTGCCGCCATTACCGCGCTTTGGAAGGACAAGCCGATCGCCTTGATCGACGACGGCACCATCCACAGCCGCGAACTGGTCGAAAGCGTGCGCTCGGCGCTTAGCGAAATAGGGCTGACACCGGTCTTCACAGATGCCTATCGCCCCGCTCAGGAGCAGCAGGTCAGTCTCGTACGCCGCCTCGTCAAGAGCGGCGCCACCCATGTTTTCACCGGTGGCGACCGGCAGGATGCCGCCGTGATCGCGCGCGATGCGCAGGAGGAAGGCGCAAGCCTGACCCTGCTCGGCGGCGATACGTTGAACGCAGCCGACGTGAGCGTGCCGCTCGCCGATGGCGTTCTGGCTCTCACATTGCCTGATGCGGCACAGTCAGCCGAAGGCAAGCCGGTCGCCGACGCCATGCGTGCAGCCGGCATCGAGCCCGAAGGCTACGTGCTGCCGGCATTCGGCGCCATGTCTCTTCTGGAACAGGCCAAGGATCAGGCTGAGAAGGACGAAAAACCGTTGGTGGAAGCCCTGCTCAAAGGACCCTACCAGACCGTCCTGGGGCCGATTGCTTTCGATGCCGGGCATGAGCGCGCCGACAATTCCTATCGGTTGATGCAGTGGCAGGCCGGTCGCTTCGTGCCCGTTGCGGATCCTGCCGGAGCACAATGATGCAGCCTGGCCCGCGCAACCTCATCACCGATGTCGCCGGCCTTTCCGTCGGCAACGCCGAAGACCAACGTTTGAAATCCGGCGTTACAGCTATCGTTTGCGATCCGCCGGCAACGGCTGCCGTTCAAGTGCTCGGCGGCGCGCCCGGCACGCGCGAAACGGATCTTCTGGAACCGCACAACACCGTGCAGACTGTCGATGCCATCATTCTATCAGGCGGTTCGGCCTTTGGGCTGGACGCTGCCTCCGGCGCGCAGGCAGCCCTCAGCGAGATGGGACGCGGATTTGCCGTCGGGCCGCACCGGGTGCCGATCGTACCGTCGGCAATTCTCTTCGACCTGATCAATGGCGGCGAAAAAGATTGGGGCAAGTTTCCGCCCTATCGCGAACTTGGCTACGAGGCTGTGTGCAAAGCAGGCCCGAGCTTTTCGACGGGCTCGGCAGGCGCCGGCACCGGCGCCCTGACCGCGACCTTCAAGGGTGGCCTCGGCTCCGCCTCGATCGTGCTGCCGAACGGGATCACCGTCGGCGCGCTCGTTGCCGTCAACGCCCTCGGTTCGGCGACCGTCGGCGACACCCGGCATTTCTGGGCTGCCCCCTTCGAAAGGCGTGAAGAGTTCGGTGGGCTTGGTCTGCCTCATCCCCTGCCGGCGGATGCATCCGAAATCCGCACGAAACTGCGGCCCAGCCAGTCGGCAGCCGCCAACACGACGATCGCGGTCATCGCCACCGACGCGGTTTTGACGAAGGCTGAGGCCAAGCGGCTGGCTATCGCTGCGCATGACGGATTCTCCCGGGCGTTGTGGCCGGCGCATACGCCGCTTGACGGTGACCTCGTCTTCGCGCTCGCTACCGGTGCAAGCGGCAGGACATTGGAACTCGAGGATTTCATCGATCTCGGTGCAGCTGCCGCGGCGACCATGGCGCGCGCGATCGCCCGCGGCGTTCACGACGCGACACCTGCGGAAAACGATCCATTGCCGAGCTGGTCGAGCCGCCGATAAAGCGCGATTGCCACCGCGCATGTTGTTTGCGCAGCTGCGGAGTGCTATTGCGCGGGAAACAGCCGGAGCTTCTCATGACCCATCCCATCCGCATTGCACCGTCGATCCTGGCGGCCGATTTCTCGAAGCTCGGACAGGAAGTCCGCGATGTCGTCGATGCCGGCGCGGACTGGATCCATCTCGATGTCATGGACGGCCACTTCGTGCCCAACATCACCTTTGGGCCCGACGTGATCAAGTCGCTGCGCCGTTACACCGAGGCGACCTTCGATTGCCACCTGATGATCTCGCCCGCCGACGGTTTCCTCGAAGCCTTTGCCAAGGCCGGCTGCGATATCCTGACGGTTCATGCCGAAGCCGGGCCGCACCTGCACCGCTCGCTGCAGACCGTTCGCTCACTCGGCAAGAAGGCGGGTGTCTCGCTCAATCCGGCAACGCCGGAGAGCGCCATCGAATATGTTCTCGACACCGTCGACCTGGTGCTGGTGATGACGGTCAACCCAGGTTTCGGCGGCCAGAAGTTCATCGACGCGACGGCGGAAAAGATCCGCCGGATCAAGGCGATGATCGGCGACCGGCCGATCGAGATCGAAGTCGACGGCGGCATCGCTCCGGAAACGGCAGCGATCCCTGCCGGTGCCGGCGCCAACGTGCTCGTCGCCGGTTCTGCGATCTTCAAGGGCGGTTCGGTCGATGCCTATCGCTCTGCCATCCAGGCGATCCGCACCCCCGCCGAAAAGGCCCGCTGATGATAACGCGCCTGGCGACGTCAGGGCTGCTTCTTGGGGCGGTTGCGCTTGCGGCGTCGCAGGCCTCGGCTGGTGACTACGCAGCCTTCCAGCCGATCGGGTTTTCCTCCGACGGCAATGTCTTTGCGTTCGAAGAATACGGCGTTCAGGATGGTTCGGGTTTTCCCTATTCGACAATCTTCGTCATCGATACACGCAACGACACGTTTCTGCCGGGCGCGCCCGTGCGCGCAGTCGGTCGCGAAGACGGCGCGCCGCTGCACCGGACGAGACACGAGGCGCATCGCCGCGCAGCCCCCTTGATCGATGCCTACAGGCTCGCCGATGCGCCGGGCCTGCTTGCGGCCTACAATCCGATTACCGAAGTGAACGCAACGCCGCTGGCGTTGACCTACGATGCCTTTGCAGCAGATGATGCTTTCCGCGAGACCTACAGCCTGAAACTCGAAGAAAAGATCTTCGAACCGGGCGGGCTGTGCAAGGATTTCCTGAAGGAGGTCAAAGGTTTCCGCCTGTCGATGACGATGAAGGCCGGCAAGCCGGCAAGCGACATATTGCAGGACGACACCCGTGTGCCGGAAAGCCGGCGTTGTCCGACGGGTTATCGTATCGGCGGTGCCGTGACCCATATGAATGACGACGGCACGCAAACCCATGTCGTGATGGTGCTGGTCAAATCGCTCGGGTTCGAAGGTACGACCGACGGACGATGGATTGCGGTTCCGACCCGGATCGTAAAATGAATGACACGGGCGCCGGGGCCGAGGCAAAATCAGCATATGCTTCTGCGCCGGCCCTGAAGCGCTCACGGTTCCTGCGGGCGTTTCCATCCACCATCGAGCTTGTCTTCGGCACGCCAGTCTGGGGGGTGGCGATGGTCGCTTCCGCTTGGGCCGCGCTCTGGCTGCGCGAGAGCGCCTTGACCTTCCATCTGGTCGAATTGCTGGTGATGTATGGGCTCGGTGGCATGCTGGCTTGGCCGCTTGCCGTTTTTCTCGCGCGTTTCGCAACGCTTGGCCGTCCCGCCGAGACCCGGTTTGCGGCCTATCTGCTGTGTCTGTCGCTCGGCACGATTGCGGTGACTGCGATGCTGTTTGCGCTCGACTATCGCGTCTTTTACGCGCGCTGGCATGCCGATACGGGTACCCGGACCTGGCTCTACCAGTTCGCATTTACGTCGCTTGTTGCCTTCTACCAGTTCCTGGTGCTGGGCGTTCGGCTCTATCTTCCGGTCGGCGGCGCCGCGCTTCTGGCGGTCAGTTTGTGGCTTGCGGGCTCTGAAGGTCGTCAACAACGTTGAGCTTGCCGGGCATCTTTGCTAGAGGCACAGCCATCCTCCACTGATGACGAAAGCTGAGAGCCCATGATCCCCCGTTATTCCCGACCGGAAATGGTGGCCATCTGGTCGCCGGAAACCAAGTTCCGCATCTGGTTCGAGATCGAGGCCCATGCCTGCGATGCGCTGGCCGAAATCGGCGTGATCCCGAAAGATGCCGCGAAGACGATCTGGGAAAAGGGTGGCGCTGCCAAATTCGACGTCGCTCGCATCGACGAGATCGAAGCCGTCACCAAGCATGACGTGATCGCGTTCCTGACGCATTTGGCAGAGTTCGTCGGTCCTGACAGCCGCTTCATCCACCAGGGCATGACATCCTCCGACGTGCTCGACACCTGCTTCAACGTCCAGCTGGTGCGCGCGACCGACCTGCTGCTGGCCGATATGGACAAGCTGCTGGAAGCGCTGAAGCGCCGCGCCTTCGAACACAAGGATACGGTCACGATTGGCCGCTCGCACGGCATTCATGCCGAACCGACGACCTTCGGCGTCAAGCTGGCGCTTGCCTATGCTGAGTTCGACCGCTGCAAGCAGCGCCTGATCGCGGCCCGCGAGGAAATCGCCACTTGCGCCATCTCCGGCGCTGTCGGCACCTTCGCCAATATCGACCCGCGCGTCGAGGAACATGTCGCCAAGGCGCTTGGGCTGAAGCCGGAACCGGTCTCGACCCAGGTCATCCCGCGTGACCGCCATGCGATGTACTTTGCCACCCTTGGTGTCGTCGCCTCGTCGATCGAGCGCCTGGCAACTGAAATCCGCCATCTACAGCGCACGGAAGTTCTGGAAGCCGAAGAGTATTTCTCGCCGGGCCAGAAGGGCTCGTCGGCCATGCCGCACAAGCGCAACCCGGTGCTGACGGAAAACCTCACGGGCCTTGCCCGCATGGTCCGCGCCTTTGCCATTCCGGCCATGGAAAACGTGGCCCTCTGGCACGAGCGCGACATCTCGCACTCCTCGGTCGAGCGCATGATCGGTCCCGATGCGACGGTGACGCTGGACTTCGCGCTTGCTCGCCTGACCAACGTCATCGACAAGCTGCTCGTCTACCCGGATAACATGACCAAGAACATGAACAAGTTCCGCGGTCTCGTTCACTCGCAGCGTGTCCTGCTCGCCCTGACGCAGGCCGGCGTGTCGCGCGAAGATGCCTATCGCCTGGTTCAGCGCAATGCGATGAAGGTCTGGGAACAGGGCAAGGACTTCCTTGAAGAGCTGCTTGCCGACGTCGAGGTCCGTGCGGCCCTTTCTGAAGCCGACATCCGCGAAAAGTTCGACCTCGGTTACCACACCAAACACGTCGACACGATCTTCCGCCGGGTATTTGGCTGACGCATGCTGCGCAAAACTGCGTAGTGGTTTTGCGATAAGGATATGCACAAAAGCCGGGCGCCAAAGCCGCCTGGTTCGTGCGAGGAACGAAGCACGTTTCTGTTGTAGTCCGCTATTGTGCCCGCATTTGATGCAGTTCGCTCGAATGCGGGCATTTTTGTTAGCAAGGAATTCAATCTTTGCGTGAGATGATCGAGGCTGATCAATTCAGATCGAGGGTTCACATGGCCTACAAGGACAGTGTTCAGCGCACGACGACGCGCACGCAGACGAAGATTACCGGGACTGTCACCGTCAAGACCGGCGCCAGCAACGGTATCGTCACGGATCTTTCCGCCGAAGGCATCTGCTTTCAGCTTTATTTCGACATCAACGCACGAACCGGACAGGAAGTGACGATCCGCAGCGAAGAGCTCGGATTTCTGACCGGCATGGTGCGCTGGTATCGCGGCGACAAGATTGGCATCAAGCTCAATCTCTCATCGAACACCGCCGCCCAGATTTCGTCCTACTACAAGCATTTCAAGTAGGTCGGGCGATCATAGCATGAGGAAGAGCCAGCCTCCCGGAGGCTGGCTCTAGGTCATTATCGCGCCCGGCTGCGAGCCCCTGGCTCTACCATCTTGCGATACATATGCCATGTCGCGTGACCGAGGATCGGCATGATCACGGCGAGGCCGACGAAGACCGGGATCGACCCGATCAGGAGGCCAGCCGCAACGATCAGGCCCCAGAAGGCAACTGGAATGGGGTTGACGAGGGTTGCTCGAATCGAGGTCTCGACGGCAGCCACCGCGCCGACGTCACGATCGATCAGCATTGGGAACGACACCACGCTGATCGACAGCACGATGACGGCAAAGACGAACCCGACGGCGTTGCCGACCAGGATCAGATTCCAGCCCTGTTCCGTGCTGACGATGCCATTCCAGAAGGCGGCGAGCGATGCCGGCGGTTCGGCACCGAATATTCTGACATAGAGCGCCTGTGCGACCAGCAGCCAGGCGATGAAGATGACAAAAAGCATCGCCGCGACGGCGATGATGGATGGCAGCGCCGGAGAACGATGCAGACGGAAGGCGTGAGGCCAGGACGTATCCATGCCGAGTTCGCGCCGCCTGCTGATTTCATAGAGCCCGATCGCGGCGACCGGCCCGATGAGGGCAAAGCCCGACGCAAGCGGATAGAGCAGCGGCAGCATGTTGGCACCCGCGCTCCACGTCATGAGCACGGCGCCGGCAATGGGGTAGATCAAGCAGAGAAAAACATAGTGAGACGGCTTTTCGCGAAAGTCGTTGAACCCGAGACGCAACGCGTCAATCACGTCCGCCAGGCCGATCTTTCGTATTCCGGGATGGGCGACGTTTGCGTCCGCTCCCGACAGAACATGGAATGTTGTCATGGCTCACACTCCTTAACCACCACAGGGCGGCCACGGACCAGCGACAACGGCAAAACTCGAGCCGCATCGACCGCGACCTGCATTGTCGATTATACATAAAATGATGCCTCTGTCGCCTGCGCCTTGACTTCGACGACTTTCGACGCCACATCGCGGCCATTATGAAACTTTCCGACGCCCATATCCTGATCGTTCCCGGCTACACCAATTCCGGCCCTGAGCATTGGCAGTCCCGCTGGGAGAGAAAAATGTCGACCGCGCGCCGCGTCGAGCAGGCCGAGTGGGCCAAGCCCGTGCGCGAGGACTGGGTGGCGCGCATGGTTGAGGAGGTCAATGCCGCCGAAAAGCCGGTGGTCATTGTCGCCCACTCGCTTGGCGTCGCGACGGCCGTCCATGCCTTGCCACACTTCGAAAAGAAGATCGCCGGTGCCTTCCTGGTGGCTCCGCCTGACGTGGCGAATACTGCGATCCGGCCGAAGCACCTGATGACCTTCGGCCCCTACCCGCGCGATCCGCTGCCGTTCCCCTCGCTGATGGTTGCAAGCCGCAACGACCCGTTCGGCTCCTATGAACATGCGGACGATATCGCCAAGTCCTGGGGCTCGCTGTTGGTCGATGCCGGGGAATCCGGCCATCTCAATACCGAGTCAGGCCACGGTCCCTGGCCGGAAGGCACGATGGTTTTCGCGCAGTTTCTCAGCCGCCTCCAACCCTGAGGCTACTGCGAATAAGACGACTCGGCATTAATCCGAAGTTCATGGTCCGCGATCATGATCTGCCTGCAACAATGCTGGATCGTTGGATACGTGACCGGACCGAAAGATCCCATCAAGGGCGAACGCCGCGTGCCGGCGAAGCAGGATATTCTGACACAGTCGGCGCTGGACCAGCTGCCGATGGCAGTCCTCGTTGTCGATGAAAAAGGGAAAATCGTTTCGGCGAACCCTTATCTCTGCAAAGTTCTGCGCCTGCCGTCGTCTGAGTTGCTCAACCGGTCTATCCATGAGCTCGTTCATGCCGACGACCATCACCTGCTGGCCTCAGCGGCGATGTCACATGCTTCCGCGTCCGCCCAGACAATCCGCTTGCATGCCGCAGACGACACCGTTTCGGTGGTCTGCACGTCTTCTGCCGTTGCAAACAACCGTTTGCTGCTGATGCTCCCGGTCGACCACCTGATCTGCGAGATTGCCGGGCTTCGCAACGACGAGACGCGGTGGAAATATGCGCTGGATAGTGCGCTCGAAGGCGTCTGGGATCACGATTTCTCGACCGGAAACCTTTTCTATTCCGCGACGTGGAAGCGCCTTCGCGGCATGGCGGAAGATGCCGTCGTCGATGGCTCGCTCGATACGTGGATTAAGAGCGTGCATCCGGACGACCGAGCCCATGTGCTGGCGTCGATCGAGCGTCAGGACACTGGGCAGGTTACCTACAACACCTTCCAGTACCGCGAACGCCATGCGGACGGTCACTGGGTGTGGATCGAAAGCCGAGGCGCGTCGGTCGCATACGGGCCGGACGGCAAGCCCAGCCGCATCATCGGCACCGACACGGATATTACCCCTCGAAAGGAGGCCGAAGCGCGGCTCGAGGAAATCTCGCGGCGGCTGAGACTCGCGCTCGACGTTTCGAAGATCGGTGTGTTCGACCACAATCTCGAAACCCAGGAAACCATTTGGGACGAACGTATCCTGGCCATCTACGGCCTCGATCCTGATGACGGCGCCCCGAGCGGCGGCAGTTGGGAGGATATGCTGCATCCCGACGACCGCGAAATGGCGATCGCCCGCGTCAACGACGGGGTCGCGGCGGGGGCGCCCTTTACCAATGCGTTCCGCATCATCCTGGCGGATGGTGAAATCCGGCACATTCGTGCCAACACGGCATTTTATGTCGACCGCGACGGCACCCGCAAGCTGATCGGGGCCAATTGGGACGTGACCGAAGACATCGCGCTGCAGGAGGAACTGCGCAAGGCCAAGGCCGCAACCGAGGCCCGCAACCGCGAGCTGGAGGAAGCGCGCATCCGCATCGAATACAACGCACTGCACGATTACCTGACGGATCTGCCGAACCGGCGTTATCTCGACCAGATTCTGGCTGACGATCCGACGCTCAACGCCATCCTCCATCTCGACCTCGATCGTTTCAAGCAGATCAACGACACTCTGGGGCATCAGGCCGGCGATGCGATGTTGACCCACGCGGCCGCGATCCTGAGGTCTCACGCCGACGAGGACGATTTCATCGCCCGCATCGGTGGCGACGAATTCGTCATTCTTTGCCGGCGCGGCCGCAGCCTCGACGAGCTCGGCGATCTCGCCGCCCGCATCGTGCACGCCTTCCGGCGACCCATCCCCTATGACGGCCAGCTTTGCCGGCTCGGCGCCAGCATCGGTATCGCCTGGAGGGGCGAGAGCGACACCGATCCCAAACAATTGCTGATGAATGCCGATATCGCGCTCTATCGAGCCAAGAGCCTCGGGCGTGATCGCTTCGAGGCATTTTCCGAGCAGATCCAGAACCAGATCCTCAGCGCCAAGAGAACCGGCGACGATATCCGTCAGGCGATCGAGGAAGGGCAGTTCGTGCCCTACTACCAGCCGCAATTCGACGCCCGCTCACTGGAACTCACCGGCGTCGAGACGCTGGTGCGATGGGACCATCCTGAACGCGGCATCCTCGCACCGATCCATTTCCTGAAGGTTGCCGAAGAGATCAACGCCCTGCCCGCGATCGACAAGAACATCGTCGAGATGGCCTATGCCGATTTTGAAGCCTGGCGCCGTGCCGGTCTGGTGGTGCCGAAGATTTCGGTCAACGTCTCCTCGCGGCGGCTGCGCGACCAGAGCCTGATCTCCGACCTTCGCGCCATGCGCATTCCGCCCGGTGTCATGTCGTTCGAGCTGCTGGAATCCATCTTCCTCGACGATCTCGAAGACGAGATTGCCGAGACGATCGCCGCGCTGAACGCACTCGGCATTGAGATCGAGATCGACGACTTCGGCACCGGCCACGCCTCGATCATCGGCCTGCTCAACCTCAACCCGGCCCGCCTGAAGATCGATCGGGCGCTGGTGGGACCGATCGCCGAAAGCGCCAAACAAGCCAAACTCGTCCGCGCCATCATCGACATCGGCCATTCGCTCAACATCGAGGTGGTGGCGGAGGGCGTCGAGACCTGGGAGCATGCTGCGATACTGAGGGATCTCGGCTGCGACATTCTGCAGGGCTACGCGCTGGCAAAGCCGATGAGCCGTCAGGATTTCGAAGATCGCCTCAAAAGCGGCTGGAAACCCTCGCCGCAGGGCGATGCGACGGCGCAGAAGCGGCCACGCATGAGGGCCGCCAA
Organism: Ensifer sp. M14; assembly: GCF_003355565.1. NCBI lineage: Bacteria > Pseudomonadati > Pseudomonadota > Alphaproteobacteria > Hyphomicrobiales > Rhizobiaceae > Ensifer > Ensifer sp. M14. Next base: position 2,838,780 of record NZ_QJNR01000004.1, on the reverse strand, counting down.
ATAAAGAGCCACCCGGCCTTTCGGCCGAGCGGCGATGTCGGGGTCTTCTGTCTGCCCGGAATTACTTGCTCTGGATCTGCTCGATCGCCTCGCCAAGAAGCTCGAGCATGCGAACGCGGATCTGCTCCTCGGTCTGCGCCACGCCGGCAGCGTCGAAGTCTGCCTTGATCTTGCGCACGACGTCCTCGTGGCCGGCTTCCTCGAAATCGGCGGCGACGACTTCCTTGGCATAGGCTTCCGCATCGGACTTGCCGAGCAAACCGGCCGCCCAAAGGCCGAGCAGCTTGTTGCGGCGTGCTTCCGACTTGAATCTCAGTTCCTCGTCCAGCGCAAACTTCGCTTCGAAGGCCTTTTCGCGATCCTGCATACCAGTCATCTTGATCTCCCGTGAGAATTCCATGCCGTAAAGAGTTATGGCCATAAACCAAAACAGTGGTCAAAGTGCAATGCGAAGTTTTCTCCTTTTGCGACTTTCGTGGTACCGTAAGCATGCTGCGGAAAAGTGCGAAGCGGTTTTGCGACAACGGCATGCGAAAGCTGACAAAGCATGTCGCGGAAAAGTGCGAACTGGTTTTGCGATCACCGCTTGCCACAAACCAGGGATCTAGGGCGCAAGGAGTGAATCCGGTAGGTGGTGACACGCTTTAGGTAAATCAGGGGATCGGAAGATGCACCGATTGTTAAATCTGTTCATTTCAGCTATGGACCCCCGGAGAAGACTCCACTAGCGCGACCCAAGAGCGCCAACAACCACAGAGACAACATCCATGAATCGTCGCCGCCGTATCTACGAGGGCAAGGCAAAGATCCTTTATGAGGGTCCCGAGCCGGGCACGCTGATCCAGTTTTTCAAGGACGACGCGACCGCCTTCAATAAGAAAAAGCATGACGTCATCGACGGCAAGGGTGTGCTGAACAACCGGATTTCCGAGTATATCTTCACGCATCTGAACCGCATCGGCATTCCGACGCACTTCATCCGTCGTCTCAACATGCGCGAGCAGTTGATCAAGGAAGTCGAGATCATCCCGCTTGAGATCGTTGTGCGCAATGTTGCTGCCGGATCGCTGGCCAAGCGTCTCGGCATCGAGGAAGGCACCGTCCTTCCCCGCTCGATCATCGAGTTCTATTACAAGGCCGATGCGCTCGACGACCCGATGGTCTCCGAAGAGCACATCACCGCGTTCGGCTGGGCAAGCCCGCAGGAGCTGGATGACGTCATGGCGCTTGCCATCCGCATCAACGACTTCCTGACCGGCCTGTTCCTGGGCGTCGGCATCCAGCTCGTCGATTTCAAGATCGAGTGCGGTCGCCTGTTTGAAGGCGACATGATGCGCATCATCCTGGCGGATGAAATTTCGCCGGACAGCTGCCGTCTGTGGGACATCGAGACCAAGGAAAAGCTCGACAAGGACCGCTTCCGCCGCGATCTCGGTGGTCTGGTCGAAGCCTACCAGGAAGTGGCCCGCCGTCTCGGCATCATGAACGAGAACGAGCCCGTGCGTGGCACCGGCCCGGTTCTGGTCAAGTAGTTTCTGGTCAAGTTAGTTCGGGGAAGTGTAAAGTGATCAAGGCACGTGTAACCGTGACGCTGAAGAATGGCGTTCTCGATCCGCAGGGCAAGGCAATTGAAGGCGCACTCGGCGCACTCGGCTTCGATGGCATCGGCCAGGTCCGTCAGGGCAAGGTATTCGATCTGCAGATCGAAACCGGCGATAAGGCCAAGGCCGAAGCCGACCTCAAGGCGATGTGCGAAAAGCTGCTCGCCAACACGGTGATCGAAAACTACAGCATCTCTTTCGCTTAACGGCCGGGGAGTGCTGCGGACCGCCTGATGCGCGGCTCGGTTGATCGCTAAGTGTCGAGCGGGCTGTCATGGTCCGCTCAAGCAGATCAGGCCAGGCACTGCAGATGGATGTTCGTTCCGCGGCTCGATCGTTTCGAAGTAACAGGATGCGTATCGCATCGAATATCGGCCTGATCGCGTGGAATTGCGCTTTGGCCGCATCGGAAACCGCCTCGAATTGCATGAGCTTCAAGAGGCGCAGGCAGGGTTTGAACCGCACCATGAAGTCAGCCGTCGTCCAGCTTCCAGGCCTCAATCGCGATCGCGACATGATCGCCGCCCTCACCAAGATCTCCGGCAAGGCGCCCGTGACCGTCTGGCAGACGGAAACGGAACTGCCCGATGTCGACCTGATCGTCATCCCCGGCGGTTTCTCCTATGGCGACTATCTGCGCTGCGGTGCGATTGCCGCGCGCATGCCGGTGATGCAGGCAATCAAGGCGAAGGCCGAACAGGGCGTCAAGGTACTGGGCGTCTGCAACGGCTTCCAGATTCTGGTCGAGGCCGGCCTGCTGCCGGGAGCGCTGATGCGCAATGCCTCGCTCAAGTTCGTCTGCCGCGAAGTCAAGCTCGAGGTCGTCAATGCCGATACCGATTTTACCCGGGCATACGCCAAGGGTCAGATCATCCGCAGCCCGGTCGCCCATCATGACGGCAACTACTTCGCCGATGCTGAAACGCTGCAGTCGATCGAAGGCAACGGTCAGGTCGTCTTCCGTTATGCCGAAGGCACCAATCCGAACGGTTCGATGGGCGATATTGCCGGCGTGATGAACAAGGCCGGCAATGTCCTCGGCATGATGCCGCACCCGGAAAACCTGATCGAGGCCGCCCATGGCGGATCCGACGGTCGCGGCATCTTCGCTTCGGCTCTCGAAGTAATCGCCGCTTAACCGCCACGCTGATAGAAGGCAGTCGACCATCCCCTTAACGCAAGCGAGACCGTCGATGCCTTCACTCTTCACTGGACGCCTGATCGGCCCTGCTTGCGCGGCTTTCGCCGTGGCACTTCTGGCGTCATGCCAATCGCCGCGCCCACCGGCGCCGACGGCAAACACGGCGGCACTGTCGACGATGGAGCGCGTTGCGCTCGGCGCGAACAACTGCTGGTTCAAATCGGGCGACCCGGCGTTCAAGAGCTACCGGCTCGCGCCGGAGCTCAATTCCTTCTCGGGCCGTCCCCGTATCCTGATCGTGCCGCGCAAGTCGCCAGAGGCCCGGCCGCTGGCCGTTGTCCAGGCGGAAGGCCAGCCGGCGCGACTGCAGGCTTTCGGGCCGCTCATGAGTGAACCCGTCGGCACGCGCATGAGCGCAGATATCCGCCGTTGGGCGGCTGGCGGTCAGGGCTGCAAATAATCAAAGTACTAGTGCAAACGGACACTGCAGGTTTGACGCCTGCGGTGTCCGTTTCTTTTTATGCCTAGGTTGGTGAGAATCTGCCGCGGATCTCCTCGGAAAGCCCTATCGCCAGAACGGCACCGACGATTCCCGCCGGGCATCCCTTTCGCAGACGCCGATATCGCTCAATTGCCAGTCGCTCATCTCTTCGAGCGCGATACGACTGCGCCTTTTGGCGGCGAGAAGGCAATAGACCCGCCAGAGGCGCTGAAGTGTGCTCTTCGCACGCCCAGAGAATTCGACGTCAAATCCGGTCCTGCGGCGCGCGCGCGGGGCCTTTTCTACAGTTGACGAGCAAATTGTATCAATTGCACTCATTGTACGTTCCAATGCATCGATTGACATCATTGCATTGGTGATAATTGACATAATTCGCGGTGTAATCTAGATAATTGTCACTATGACAAATTGGCTCCCGGACATTCAGCAGGGTCATGGTCCGCTTTATGCGCGGATTGCAGACCAGATCGAACAGGCAATTGGCGAAGGTGCCCTGCCCGTTGGCGCAAAATTGCCGCCGCAGCGCAACCTCGCCTATGACATTGGTGTCACCATTGGCACCATCGGACGCGCCTACAATATGGTGCGCGAACGTGGGCTCGTCAGCGGTGAGGTCGGGCGCGGAACCTATGTGCTCGATCACCAGGAGAGCCGCCCGCCGGAGCAAGCCGACCCACTGACCACGTCCTTGGCCGGTACCCGGCCGCTGATTGCGCCCGCCGGCAAGTTGCGCTTCGACAGCACCGCAGCGCCGGATATCGGCCAGGGCTTTGTCCTCAGCGAACTCCTGAGTGAAATCAGCCGCGATCATCACGCCGACATTGCCAGCTACGCCCGCAATTTCCCGGATCACTGGTTCGAGGCCGGATGCCAATGGTTGGCCCGCGGCGGCTTTCGCCCCTCGCCGGAAACGATTGTGCCGACATTGGGCGCGCATGCCGCGGTCATTGCCGTGATTGCGGCAGTCACGTCGCCCGGTGACCGCATTGCCTTCGAGACCTTGACTTACTCCCAGGTCAGCCGCAGCGCCGGTCTGATCGGGCGCCGCACGACGCTGATGGAATCGGACGAATTCGGCCTCATCCCCGAGGATTTCGAGCGGGTCTGCGCACAGCAGCACCCCAAGCTCGCCTTCCTGATGCCGAGCGCCCAGAACCCGACGGTGGCCGTCATGCCGCTTGCCCGGCGTCAGGCGATTGCCGATATTGCTCGAAAGTATGGCGTCTGGCTGGTCGAAGACGATCTTTACGGAGCCATGACCGGCGATCCGACGCCGCCTCTGGCAGAACTCGCGCCGGAGCGGACGTTCCTTGTCGGGGGTCTCTCAAAGTCGGTTGCGGCCGGCGTGCGCGGCGGCTGGGTTGCCTGCCCGCCGCATTTCAGCCAGCGCATCCGCATCGCCCACAAGATGGTCAGTGGCGGACTGCCGTTCATCCTGGCGGAGCTTTGCGCCCGTCTTGTCCTTTCCGGCTCGGCCAACATTCTGCGGGCCAAGGGCATCGAGGAGATACGCGCCCGCGAGGCGATCGCCCGCGAGGTTTTCGATGGTATCGACTTCAGCTCGCACCCAAGCGTCCCCTTCCTCTGGATGAAGCTGCCGGAACCGTGGCTCTCCGGCACGTTCAAGCAGGCGGCCCTGCAGGAAGGCGTGCTCGTTGACGACGAGGACGAGTTCAAGGCCGGTCGCGCCGACCGCGTCTTTCACCGCATCCGTATCGGCTTCTCCTCACCGGCCGATCGCGCCGAAGTTCGCCGCGGCTTCCAGACACTGAGGCGCCTGCTCGACAGCGGGCGGGCCGGATACGATAGTTTCGAGTGATGACCCGGATGTTCGGGGTGACATTTGCGCAAGGCTCAGGTCCGAAGCTCGGGTGTGCCGCCTGCTGTTTCGCGCATACGCAGCGGCCGGCGTCAGATTCGATGGGCATGAAGCCTGTCGGCGATGGTGGTGCATGCCTCCCTTGCCGACCTCGACGGTGGTCCAAACGAAGGCTTGACCCGCGTCGGCCTCGTGCTCGGCCACAAGTTCTGACAGCTGTGCCCAAGCAAGGTGCCAGCGCGCCGCGAAAAAGTGCCGCAACCGCTGTTGATCGCCCGTATTTTTCTGTCGCGCCGCGCCGCAGCATACGCTAAAGAAGCCGCAAAGCGCCCCCTGTGTCTGTTGCGGTTCGCACGCGCCATATCCCGTGGAAGGATTGCGCGCCGCCCGAAGGATTTGACGGTCGACGATGACGATTTCCAACACCCGCCCCATCACCCCGGAACTCATCGCCTCGCACGGGCTCAAGCCCGATGAATACGAGCGCATTCTCGGCCTGATCGGACGCGAGCCGACCTTTACCGAGCTCGGCATCTTCTCAGCGATGTGGAACGAGCATTGCTCCTACAAGTCTTCGAAGAAGTGGCTTCGCACGCTGCCGACCAAGGGGCCGCGCGTCATTCAGGGTCCGGGCGAAAATGCCGGCGTCGTCGACATCGATGACGGCGACTGCGTCGTCTTCAAGATGGAGAGCCACAACCACCCGTCCTACATCGAGCCCTACCAGGGCGCGGCGACCGGCGTCGGCGGCATCCTGCGCGACGTCTTCACCATGGGCGCCCGTCCGGTTGCGGCGATGAATGCGCTGCGCTTCGGCGCACCGGATCATCCGAAGACCCGCCACCTCGTTTCCGGTGTCGTCGCCGGCGTCGGCGGCTACGGCAATTCCTTCGGTGTGCCGACTGTTGGCGGCGAAGTCGAGTTCGATGCGCGCTACAACGGCAACATCCTCGTCAACGCCTTTGCGGCCGGCCTCGCCAAGAGCGATGCGATCTTCTACTCCAAGGCCGAAGGTGTCGGCCTGCCCGTCGTCTATCTCGGCGCCAAGACCGGCCGTGACGGTGTCGGCGGCGCGACCATGGCGTCTGCCGAATTCGACGAATCGATCGAGGAAAAGCGCCCGACCGTGCAGGTCGGCGACCCCTTCACCGAAAAGTGCCTGCTCGAAGCCTGCCTCGAGCTGATGCAGACCGGCGCCGTCATCGCCATCCAGGACATGGGTGCCGCCGGCCTCACCTGCTCGGCGGTCGAAATGGGCGCCAAGGGCGACCTCGGCATCGAGCTCAACCTCGATACCGTTCCGGTGCGCGAAGAGCACATGACGGCTTACGAAATGATGCTCTCGGAAAGCCAGGAGCGCATGCTCATGGTGCTGGAGCCCGCCAAGGAAGAAGTCGCCAAGGCGATCTTCGTCAAGTGGGGCCTCGATTTCGCCATCGTCGGCAAGACCACCGACGACCTGCGCTTCCGCATCCTGCACCAGGGCGAGGAAGTCGCGAACCTGCCGATCAAGGAACTGGGCGACGAAGCGCCGGAATATGACCGCCCCTGGACCCCGGCCAAGGTTCCGACAGCACTTGCGACCAACGACATCCCGCAGACGGATGTCGCCGATGCTCTGGTGCAACTGGTCGGTTCGGCCAACAACTCGTCGCGTCGCTGGGTCTACGAACAATACGACACGCTGATCCAGGGCAACTCGCTACAGCTGCCGGGTGGTGATGCTGGTGTGGTGCGCGTCGAGGGCCACCAGACGAAGGCACTGGCCTTCTCCTCCGACGTGACGCCGCGTTATGTCGAGGCGGACCCGTTCGAAGGCGGCAAGCAGGCGGTCGCCGAATGCTGGCGCAACCTGACGGCAACCGGCGCGTTGCCGCTGGCCGCGACCGACAACCTCAATTTCGGCAACCCGGAACGCCCTGAAATCATGAGCCAGCTGGTTCATGCCATCAAGGGCATCGGCGAAGCCTGCACGGCGCTCGATTTCCCGATCGTTTCCGGCAACGTGTCGCTCTACAACGAGACCAACGGCCAAGGCATCCTGCCGACCCCGACCATCGGTGGCGTCGGCCTGATCAAGGATTGGTCGAAGATGGCGCGCGTCCGTTTTGCCGCTGCCGGCGAAACGATCCTGCTCGCCGGTGCGCCTGAGGGCCTCGGTTCGCACATCGCCCAGTCGGTCTATATGCGCGATGTTCATGGCCGCACCGACGGTCCGGCACCCCATGTGGATCTCGCGCATGAGCGCAAGGTCGGCGACTTCGTCCGCAGCCTGATCGTCGACGGTCTGGTGACAGCGGTTCACGACTGCTCGTCCGGCGGCCTGGCGCTCGCCGTTGCCGAAATGGCGATGGCGTCTGATATCGGGGCGACGGTCGATGCGGTCGAAGGTCATGATCCGATTGCTGTTTTCTACGGCGAAGATCAGGGGCGCTACGTGCTGACGGTTACAGCCGGCAACGTCGCTGCCGTTCGGGCCCGTGCGGAAAAGCAGGGCGTTGCTCTGCCGGAAATCGGCAGGACTGGTGGCGATGCCGTCAAGCTCGGCGCTGCCCGTCCGGTCGCAATTCAGCAATTGCGCTCGGCCCATGAATCGTGGTTCCCTGACTTCATGGACGGCTCCAGCAACGCTGCTGCCGCCGCAGAATAAGAAAGGGAGTAGGCGTATCATGCCCATGGCACCAGGCGACATCGAAGACATGATCAAGGCAGGAATCCCCGGCGCCAAGGTCACGATCCGCGATCTGGCCGGTGACGGCGACCACTATGCCGCCGAAGTCGTGGCCGAAGCGTTTCGCGGCAAGACCCGCGTGCAGCAGCACCAGATGGTCTACAACGCACTGAAGGGCAACATGGGCGGCGTTCTGCACGCGCTTGCCCTTCAGACCAGCGCGCCGGAGTAAGCCTGCAGTGGCCGACCTGATCAAGGAACTGGTCAGCGGCGTTGTCGACAGCGCGCTGAAGGAAATCCTGAGGAAGACCGGCGTCAAGCGGACCGCGACGAAGCGGACCAAGCGTCGGACGCGCAAGGCAGCAACTGGCGGCATTCTGGGCGATATCCTGGAAGCCGCCATTGGCAAGCCGGCCAAGAAGCAGGTGAGCCGGCGGCGAACCGCCGGCGCCCGCAGCAAGGTGCGTCGCCGCTCGGCCTGATAAGTTGTATTAAAACCACATCTTGAGGCCCATCAATATTTGTTGCACTTGGGTGGTGAAAATCACCGATATGCATGCTATCTAAGGCACAATCGATATCCGGCCCTTGAAGCCGGCGCAGGAAGGATGAAAAGATGAGCGGAATTCACGAATTCATCGCGAACGAAGTCAAGACCAACGACGTGGTGCTCTTCATGAAGGGTACGCCGCAGTTCCCGCAATGTGGTTTTTCCGGCCAGGTGGTTCAGATTCTCGATTACATCGGCGTCGACTACAAGGGCGTCAACGTTCTTGCCGACGCGGACCTGCGCCAGGGCATCAAGGACTATTCGAACTGGCCGACCATTCCCCAGCTTTATGTGAAGGGCGAATTCGTCGGCGGTTGCGACATTGTCCGTGAAATGTTCCAGGCTGGCGAACTCCAGTCGCACCTGCAGGAACAGGGAATTTCGGTCAAGGGTGCCGCTGCCTAAGTCAGGCCGCCGACTCCGATCAGGTCGGAAAAGGCGGGTGACCGCCTTTTTTGATTCCGGAAATAAATCCGGATTATCTAATTTTCGTTGTTCTTTTATAGGCGGAACACACTCTCGTTCTGTCATGAAGCGGTCGCGATAAATCGGCATAAGCAGCCTGAATGGGCGTTCACCCGTCCCCACGCTCCGGCTTGGCCCGGCTGCCCATCGCCGAAAGTCCCTTTCGCTTCACATCGGATGCCGCTTGCACCGCATTGCCGGACCAAGCCCGTCCCCTCAAACGACACTCGACATGCCGACCGGCATTCTGCCAGCCGACGTCGCCTCTTTCCGGAACAAACTCCGGTCTTGACCTATTTCGGTTGCGCCCGGCGCGCCGCAAGGATTTTGCCCATGACGAGCACGACAGACGAAGCGGCCGCTCCCGGCCTCAGCAAATTTCAGTTCATCGCCCTGATGGCGATGCTGATGGCCGTCAATGCGATCTCGATCGATATCATGCTGCCGGGCCTGCAGGAGATCGGCGCGAGCCTCGGCGTGACCGACGAAAACCATCGGCAGTATGTCATCACCGCCTATCTCATCGGCATGGGCGTGGCGCAGCTGTTCTTCGGCCCGTTGTCGGATCGTTTCGGGCGCAAGGCACCGCTGCTTGCGGGCCTTGGCATCTATGGTCTCTGCGCCGTCGCCATCGCCATCGTGCCGACCTTCAGCGCCCTGCTTGCACTTCGCTTCGTCCAGGGCATCGGTGCAGCCGCCACCCGCGTGATCACCGTGTCGATCGTTCGCGACGTCTACGGTGGTCGTCGCATGGCCGAAGTGATGTCGCTGATCATGATGGTGTTCATGATCGTACCGGTCGTTGCGCCGAGCATCGGGCAGCTGATCATGATCTTTGCCGAGTGGCACATGATCTTCGTCGTCATCGCGGTCTTTGCCTTTACGATGGCAACGCTCGTCGTGTTCCGGCTTCAGGAAACGCTAAACCCGGATCATCGCCGCGCGTTCACACCGTCGGTCATCCTCAGCGGCTTCAAGATCGTTCTGACCAACCGGTTGTCGCTGTTCTATACGCTGGCGACATCGGTCATCCTCGGCGCGCTTTTCGGCTTCATCAATTCCGCCCAGCAGATCCTCGTCGGCGTCTACGGCCTGGGCCTTTGGTTCCCGGTAGTGTTTGCCGCATTTGCGGGGATGATGGCGGTGGCGTCCTTCACCAACTCGCAGCTCGTTCGCCGCTTCGGCATGCGGGCGCTGTCACACGCCGCATTGCTTGGCTTTGCCTTTGCGAGTTTCCTGTGGATGCTGGCATCGCTCTATGGACCGGTGCCCTTCCCGCTCTTCGTGGTGCTCTACGGCGCGGCGATGTTCCAGTTCGGGTTGATCGCGTCGAACTTCAACGCCATGGCGATGGAGCCGCTTGGCCACGTCGCCGGCACGGCCTCCTCGGTGCTCGGTTTTACCCAGACCATCGGCGGCGGCGTCATCGGTGCCTTCATCGGCCAGGCGTTCGACGGAACGGCGACGCCGCTTGCGATCGGCTATTTCACGGTTGCTGCGATCGGCATCGTCTTCGTTCTGATCGCCGAACGCGGAAAGCTGTTCAAGGCACACAATCCGGCGGGCTGATCACAGTCTGCCGAAACAGACTTCTCCTCTCAGATCTGCTCCTTACGGGTACGCACAATGACCACGATCACCACACAATCCGACCATGTCGACGGGGTTTCGGGCGCCGCCCGCCTGAACATGGGCCTCCTCGAATTCATCATCACCATCGCCGTCATGACAGCGAGCGTGGCGATCGCCATCGACAGCATGCTGCCGGCATTGCCGAGCATCGGCCAGTCGCTTGATGTCGCCAACTCCAACGACACCCAGCTCGTCATCGGTGTCTTCTTCCTCGGCTTCGGCCTTTCGCAGATTTTCTTCGGCAGCCTGTCCGACACGTTCGGACGGCGCGCCGTGCTGCTCGGCGGCCTTGCCTTCTTCACCGTGTCGATGTTTGCAGCCGCCCTCACCCAGAGCTTCGAAATGCTGCTCGTTCTGCGCTTCGTCCAGGGCATCGGCGCCGCCGCCGTGCGCATCACCACCATGGCGATCGTGCGCGACTGCTTCGGTGGCCGCGAGATGGCGCGGGTGATGTCCTACGTCATGATCGTTTTCATGGTCGTTCCGATCGTCGCACCGTCCATCGGCCAGCTGGTCATCCTCTATGCAAACTGGCACTGGATCTTCATCCTGATCGGTATCATCGGCGCCATCCTCTTCGTCTGGGCACTCGCCCGCATGAAGGAATCGCTGCCGAAGGAAGAGCGCCTGCCGCTGTCGGTCAAGTCGGTCGCATCCGGCTTCAAGACGGTGCTGACCAACCGCATCACCTGCGGTTACATGATCGGCATGACGATGTTCACCGCCGTGATCTGCGCCTACATCGTCACCGTTCAGCAGATCTTCGGTGAGGTCTATGGCCTCGGCGACTGGTTGCCGATTGCCTTTGCCGGTACCGCCGGCGGCATCGCCGTTGCCAATTTCGCCAACGGCTTTTTCGTACGCAGCTTCGGCATGCGCCGCATCTCGCACGTGTCGATGATCCTGTTCACGCTGATCTCGGTCATCGGCTTTGCCATGGCGCTGTCGGGTACGCCGGCTTTCGTCGTCAGCTACCTGATGTTCTCGGTGCTGCTGATGTTCTTCGCGGTCATCGCCACCAACTTCACCGCGATCAGCCTGGAGCCGATGGGACACCTCGCCGGCACCGCAACAGCAATCACCGGCTTCGTCTCGACGACGGGCGGCGCGCTCATCGGCGGCGTCGTCGGCCAGCTCTTCAACGGCACGCTGCAGCCGCTGCTCGGGGGCTTTGCGCTCTTCGGTATCGTGACGATCCTGGCGACGCTTTGGGCCGAGAAGGGCAAGCTCTTCACCCATCCCGGTGACAAGGACGTCTCGCTCGACCACGGCGGCGGCCATATGTGACGATCGATAAGATCAACAAAAAGCCCGCCTGGAGCGATCCAGGCGGGCTTTTCTGTTTCCAGGGCAATGGCCCTAAACGGTGAAGACTTCGCGGCGCAGCGTTTCCCAGCTGTCCTTGTCGGTGGCCAGCAGCAGGCCGCCATTGAGATGGGCCGGCAGATAGGGTGAACCGTCGAAGCGGGCGGCATAGGCGCCTGCCTCCTGCGCGATCAGCGTGCCGGCAAGATGATCCCAGGGCATCAGCTTCTGGTACATCAGGAAGTGAATGTAGCCGCCGGCAAGGATGCGGTATTCGTGTGCGGCACAACGGTAGCTGGTCGCAATCCGGACCTTGGCCATGTTGGCCATGACCTCGCGCCGCGCTTCCTGCTTATAGAAGCCCGTCGAGGCGCCGCCGACCATGGCTTCGAGCGGAACGCCTGCGGTCACCGCCATGCGCTCCTGCGACCCGTCAGGACGGCACATCCAGGCGCCCGAGCCCTTCTCTGCAATCACCCAGTCGTTGCCAAGGGGGTCGTAGATGATGCCGGCAACCGTCTCGCCCTTGGACACGACGCTCGCCATTACGCCGAACAGCGGCAGGCCGGCTGCGAAGTTGAAAGTGCCGTCGATCGGATCGACGACGACGGCGAGATCGGTGTCCGCCAGCTTGTCGAGCAAGGCTGGATCGGCCGCGACCGATTCTTCGCCGATGAACACCGCACCCGGCGCAATCTCGTCCATGCGCGCCTTGATCAGGCGTTCGGCCGCCTCGTCGCCTTCGGTGACGAGATCGATTGCTTCCGACTTCATCCGGACATCGCCCGCACCGAGATTGCGGAACCGCGGCAGGATTTCTTTGACCGCGGCCTCCTGCAGCAGGTTGGCAAGGGCGGCGATGTCGACGGAATGGCTCATTCTTTGGGCTCCGGTGTGAGGGACTGGAAGTCGAATAGCTTGGGGTCGAGCAGGTGCGACGGGTTCACATGGCCAAGCGCCCGCAACATCGTATCCTTGCGGCCCGGCATGCGCCGTTCGAGATCGGCGAGCATCGCCTTCATCGCGTTGCGCTCGAGGCCATCCTGCGAGCCGCAGAGGTCGCAGGGAATGATAGGGAACTCCATGGCGCTGGCGAATTTCGCCAGGTCGTCTTCGGCGGCATAGGCGAGCGGCCGCAACAGCATCAGATCGCCTTCGTCGTTCAAGAGCTTCGCCGGCATCGAGGCGAGCCTGCCGCCGTGGAAGAAGTTCATGAAGAAGGTTTCAAGAATGTCTTCCCGGTGGTGCCCGAGAACCAGCGCATCGCAGCCTTCTTCACGCGCAATGCGGTAGAGGTTGCCGCGGCGCAGCCGCGAACAGAGCGAGCAATAGGTAGCGCCCGTCGGCACCTTTTCCTTCACGATGGAATAGGTGTCGCGGTACTCGATGCGGTGCTTGACGCCGATCGAAGCCAGGTATTCCGGCAGGATATGTTTTGGAAAGTTCGGCTGCCCCTGATCGAGGTTGCAGGCGATCAGCTCGACCGGCAGAAGACCACGCCATTGTAGATCCATCAGCAGTGCCAGCAAGCTGTAGCTGTCCTTGCCGCCGGAGATCCCGACCAGCCAGCGCTTGGCGCCTTTCAGCATGCCGAAATCGTCGAGCGCCTGCCGCGTCTGCCGCAACAGCCGCTTGCGCAGCTTGTTGAAAGACACCGACGACGGCATGCGTTCGAAGATCGGGTGGAGGCCGGTCTCGATGTCACCGTCTTCAACGGCATTGTCGATTGCGTCAGGCGAAAGGGCTGGCGAATGATCCATGGCAACGATCCTGGAATGGCGGGCGCAGGGAAAGGAGCGCGCGGCGCGTCACGGCCAGCACTTGCCCCGTTCCATCTGCAAGATCAAGGGAAAACGGCCCTTCGGCGTAAATCAGGAGCCAAACACCGACCAGCCGGTGCGTGCGGCCAACATCTCGAGTGCCAGCGATCCGAGCAGCGAGTTGCCATTCTGGTTCAGGCCCGGCGACCAGACGGCGACTGAGGCCTTGCCGGGCGCGACCGCGAGGATGCCGCCGCCGACGCCGCTCTTGCCCGGCAGGCCGACACGATAGGCGAAATCGCCAGAGCCGTCATAGTGGCCGCAGGTCAGCATCAGCGCATTGATGCGCCGGGCGCGCTGGCGCGACACGACCGAGTGTCCGGTCAGCGGGTTGGTGCCGCCGGCCGCCAGAAACAGGCCGGCCTTGGCAAGCTGGCTGCAGGTCATCGCCAGCGCGCAGTGGTGGAAATAGACGCCGAGCACATGCTCGACCGGGTGATCGAGCCGCCCGAAGGAACGCATGAAGTTGGCAAGCGCGAAGTTGCGGAAGCCCGTTGCTGTTTCGGAGCGAGCGACCTCGGGGTCGATCACGATGGCATCGTCGTCTGCGAGATAGCGGACGAACTGGACGATCTCGCCGATCAGCTCGCGCGGCGTGTGGCCGGCAAGGATCAGATCGCTGACGGTGATGGCGCCGGCATTGATGAAGGGATTGCGCGGCTTGCCGCCTTCCTGCTCGAGCTGGACGATCGAGTTGAAGGCCGAGCCTGAGGGTTCGCGGCCGACGCGGTGCCAGATGTTCTCGCCGTGTTTGCCGAGCGCCAGCGTCAGCGTGAACACCTTGGAGACGCTCTGTATCGAGAACGGCACCTCGGCGTCGCCGACCCGGTGCACCTGACCGTCGGTGGTGACGATCGCCATGCCGAAGTGCTGGGGATTAACGCGCGCGAGCTGCGGGATGTAATCCGCGACCTTGCCCTCGCCGAGCCGTGGTGTCAGCTCGCGGTGGATATCCTCGATGATCGCCTGCAGATCCTGCGGCGTCTTCTGCTCCGGCATGCGATTTCCCCTTCCGCCGTGCAAGCCAGCGCTTTGTCCGTGACAAAGGCGGTGCGCGACGGATCAAAACGCCACGATATCTGAAGAGACAAAAAAACCGCCCGTTTCCGGGCGGTTTTCGAAACGTTCACAAGGCCAAGGCCCCGGATTAACGCGAGTAGAATTCGACGACGAGGTGCGGTTCCATGACGACGGCGTAAGGCACGTCGGAGAGAACCGGAACGCGGACGAAGGTTGCAACCATCTTGTTGTGGTCGACTTCGATGTAGTCGGGAACGTCACGCTCAGCGAGCTGAACCGCTTCGAGAACGGTCACGAGCTGCTTGGACTTTTCCTTGACTTCGATGACGTCGCCCGGCTTGCAACGGTAGGAACCGATGTTGACGCGAACGCCGTTAACCTTGACGTGGCCATGGTTGACGAACTGGCGTGCAGCGAAAACGGTCGGAACGAACTTTGCGCGGTAGACGATCGCGTCGAGGCGCGATTCGAGCAGGCCGATCAGGTTCTCCGGGGTGTCACCCTTGCGGCGATCAGCTTCGGCGAAGATCGCACGGAACTGCTTTTCGCGGATGTCGCCGTAGTAGCCCTTCAGCTTCTGCTTGGCGCGCAACTGCACACCGAAGTCCGAAAGCTTGGACTTGCGGCGCTGGCCGTGCTGGCCCGGGCCGTATTCGCGGCGGTTAACCGGCGACTTCGGGCGGCCCCAGATGTTTTCGCCCATACGGCGGTCAATTTTGTACTTGGACGATTCGCGCTTGCTCATCGCATTTCCTTTCAGTCGGTTACACCGGTCTGTTGCCAAACCGGATTAAGGAAACACGCCCTCCTCTGAACCCATTTTGAGAGTTCTGACAGGATTCTCACGATCACGCTGCCGGAGAAACCACGGGACATGTCAAATAAAACACCGGACATTTCTGCCCGGCGTTGGGGCGGCTTTAGTGCGTCCGGCCGGCATTGTCAAACAAAATCGCCGTATCAGGCACCATTTCAGGCGGGGTCGCAGGCCTGCTGGTTTTCCAGGGAGACAAGCAGCTTCTTCAGAAGCTCTGCCAGTGCGGCGCGTTCCTCTGGCCCCAGACCTTCGAGATAGCGCGCCTCGCTCGCCATGTCAGCCCGAAAAGCGGCTTCGGCGAGCGCTACGCCCTTCTCCGTCAACCCAACCACGCTGCTGCGCCCATCCGATGCCGAACGCTCGCGCAGGATCAGCCCCGCCTTCTGCAAGCGATCAAGCCGATGTGTCAGTCCGCCCGACGAAATCATCAGCAATGTATAAAGGTCGGTCGGCGTCAGGCGATACGGAGGGCCAGAGCGCCTGAGCGTCGAGATCACGTCGAATTCGCCGCGGTCGATGCCGAAGGAGGCAAAAGTCTCTTCGATCGACGGACGCACCAGATTCGAAAGCCGGTAGGCGCGCCCCAGGATGGTCATTGGTTCCGTATCGAGATCCGGCAATTCGAGATCCCATTGCGCCCGCAACCGGTCGACGTGGTCCCTCGCCTTTTGCTCATTCTGCATAGTCAACTCCGCGGCCTCCAGCAATATATCTTGACGAGAAGATATTTTGATATAATATCTTCTCGTCAAGATAACTCATTCGAACCAGCAAACCAACCCGATGGAGATCAACATGTTTCATGTCATTCCGCGCGCAGAGCAGAATCAGAGCCCCAACCGGACGATCCTCTTTGAAGGCGGGCAATACGGCACGCCGGTTTCACTCTTTCTGATGGATGCGGAGCCTGGCCAAGGTCCGGCCCTTCACATCCATCCCTATCCGGAGACCTGGCTCATTCATTCCGGCGAAGCGCAGTTCACGGTCGGCGAGAAAACGCTCATCGGCAAGGCCGGCGACATCATCGTCGTCGATCCCGGCACGCCGCACCGTTTCGTCAACAGCGGCAACGCCCGGCTGGAGATGACCTGCATCCATGCGTCCGACCACGTGATTCAGGAGTGGCTTTGATGCCCCGCACACGACAGACGGCGTCGCGCATCGTTGCCGTCTCGTCATTAAGAAATCGGAGCTGAAGCCTCGAACGGAGGCCGCGCCTATTCAGCCGCAGCGGCGGACGGATCCATTGCATCCGGCCCGTTGGCGTCGCCCGGAGCGGTTTCGCAGCCGAGGTCGGGAAAGGCCACGATTCGCTTGCCGGTGAAATCGGCATGAACGACGATCAGCCCATTCTCCTCGAAATAGCCGAGCAACCGCCGAGCGCGACGGGCGGAATGGGTGCCGTAGGCCCGTGCGATCATCGCGTCCGACGGGCATGCGAGGCCGCGCACGGCGGCCTGCGCCATCATCAGGAACACGCCCTGCAGATCCTCTGTAACGCGATCGGCTAGCCGGAGCGCCGACGCCCAGGCGTCTGTCGCAGCAGTCTCGGCATCGACGCCCGAGCGGGCAATTGCCATCTTGCGCCGGAATGCGCTCAGCGACAGGGCAGCACCCGGCACGCGGCGAATGCGGCAGCGCACGAGAAAGTCCTGGAACAGCTCGGCATCCGGGCGGAAGGCGGCATCGGGATTGGCGAGAATCTCGGCAAGCAGGCTGTCGAGCAGCGCGCCACGCTCTTCCGGCGACATTTCTGGCTGAGCAGGTTTTACCTCGATCGGCGCCATCGGCTCCGGTCGCGGGCGCGACAGCTCGGCGAGAATATCGGTGGCCGGGCGTGGCGGTGGCGCCGCGCGGCGCATGATCGGCCGTGTCAGTTCGTCGGCGTCGGGGGTGAAGATCAGGTCTTCTACATCCTGCGGCGCTTCGGGCAGCGGCATCAGTTTGGGGCTCGTCGAGCGCGCCGAGGTCTCGACCGCACCAATCGTCACCTTCAGCGGACGGCGTGACAGCGCCGGGCCAAGAGCAACGAAGGAGCCGCGCTTCAGATCGCGGAACATTTCAGCGGTACGGCGATCCATGCCGAGCAGGTCGGCAGCGCGCAGCATGTCGATATCGAGGAAGGTGCGGCCCATCAGGAAGTTGGAGGCTTCGGCCGCCACGTTCTTGGCAAGCTTTGCCAGGCGCTGCGTGGCGATGACGCCGGCAAGCCCGCGCTTACGCCCACGGCACATGAGGTTGGTCATGGCGCCGAGCGAGATCTTGCGGACTTCCTCGGTAACGTCACCGGCGACCGCGGGCGCAAACATCTGCGCTTCGTCGACCACCACGAGCACCGGGTACCAGTATTCGCGATCGGCATCGAACATGGCGTTGAGGAACACCCCGGCGCTACGCATCTGCTGGTCGATGTCGAGACCTTCTAGCGACAGGACGCAAGAAACCCGGTGCTGGCGGATGCGCGTGGCAATACCGATCAGTTCGGCGTCCGTGCGTTCGCCCTCGACGACCACATGGCCGAACTTGTCGGCCAGCGTGACGAAATCGCCCTCGGGGTCGATGATGCATTGCTGTACCCAGGGCGCAGACTGCTCGAGCAATCTTCTGAGAAGATGCGATTTGCCGGAGCCGGAATTGCCCTGTACCAGCAGGCGGGTCGCCAGAAGCTCCTCGATATCGAGAGAGGCCGAAGTCCCTTCGGACGTCGCTCCCATGTCGATGCCGACTTTCATCTGTACCTCATCCTGCCTTTACGGCGTTCGTCGTTTGGGCTGAGCAGCAGATGCGCTCTACCTCTGTTTTACGCATTTCCTGACGGAAAACCGCGTCGCATTTTCCTGGACATGCTCTGGCTGATGTCGGGCGCGCGCCCGCAAGCTCCGAGGTCTAGCACCCTTCCCCGCAGTTTTCCCGGTTCAAAGCGCGAAACCCACAGATAAGAAGACCTTGTTACCGCACAGTCAGTCCGAATCCCTGCATCAGGCGTCGCGTTGAAAAATCCGGCTTTCCCGAGGTGAAGATTGCCGGATCCTCGCCGTACAACGGCTCAAAGCCATTGGGCAGCGGCACCAGCGAACGGGCGCGCCGGGCAATAGCTTCGGCCGGATCCAGCCAGTCGACCGGCCATGGTGCCAGTTTGCGGAACAAATTGGCCATGAAAGGATAATGCGTGCAGGCGAGAACGACGATGTCGGTCTTGCGGCCGTCCATCTCGATGAAGCACGGCGCGATTTCGGCGAGTACCTCCACATCATCGAGCTTTTCGCCGCGGATATAGGCCTCGGCCATCTTGGCGAGGTTTTCGGAGCCGACCAGGCGAACATGACATTGGCTGGCGAAGGACTGGATGAGGTCGCGGGTATAGGCGCGCTTGACCGTGCCCGGTGTCGCCAGCACGGAAACGAGTCCGGAGCGCGTCCGCTCGGCCGCCGGCTTGATCGCCGGCACGGTGCCAACGAAGGTCATCTGAGGAAAGGCGGCGCGCAGATCGGCACCGACCAGCGTGAAGGCGGTGTTGCAGGCAATCACGCAGATTTCCGGATCGTGCTCGGCCAGCAGTCGGCCAAAGAGCGCGATGACATGCGCGCGCAGAGCCTCCTCTTCCCAGCCGCCATAGGGAAAGCCGGCATCGTCGGCGACATAGATGAAATGCCGCTCCGGCATCAGCACCCTCGCCTCGCGGAGCACCGTGAGCCCGCCGATGCCGCTGTCGAAGACGAGAATGGGTTTCAGGTCAGTCGCTGTCACCGCTGTCTGATACTTTCTTGTTGGGCTCGGCCCTTGTGCTATCGGCAGGAGCGCCGGAACCCCGGGGATGTTCGCGCGAAAACCGATCGAGCGACGAGATCACGCCGCGCAGCACCCGGATTTCCGTTTCGGTAAAGGATGGTCTGGTCAGAACGGTGCGCAGATTTTCGACCAATTTCGGCTTTTTGTCGGCAGAGCGGAAATAGTTGCGCGCTTCCAGCGCATCTTCGAGATGATCGAACAACCCCTGCAGGTCGTCCTTCTTCGCCGGGCGCTGTTCCAGCGCCTGGAAGGATGTCTGGTCTTCGCTTTCCATGCCGGTCTTCAGCCACTCATAGGACATGAGCAGCACGGCCTGAGCAAGGTTGAGCGAAGCGAAAGCCGGGTTGACCGGGAAGGTCACGATCTCGTCGGCAAGCGCCACTTCCTCGTTGGTGAGGCCGGTGCGCTCGCGGCCGAAGATGATGCCGGTTGCCTCGCCCGCGACGAAGCGCTGCCTCAGGGTGCGCGCCGCCACGATCGGCGAGCGCACCGGCTTGTAGCCGTAACGATCGCGCGCCGTCGTCGCGTAGACAAAATTGAGGTCGGCGATTGCCTCTTCCAGCGTGTCGTAGAGCTTGGCGCCCTCGATGACGTGGTCGGCACGGCTGGCGGCAGACTGCGCCTTTTCGTTCGGCCAGCCGTCGCGCGGGTTGACGAGGCGCAGTTCCGACAGGCCGAAATTGGCCATGGCGCGGGCGACCATGCCGATGTTCTCGCCGAGCTGCGGATAGGCGAGAATGATCGCCGGTCCTTCGGTCAGGAGTTCTCGTTCGCTGTTGGTGCCTGCCATGTCTTTCGCCTTCGTCTTCTGTTCGGCGCTTCCCTCGCACAAAAGCCCGGATAATTAAAGTCCGGCCGACATTGCAGCGATTGCGGGCTTCACGGTTTTTCTGGATGCAGGCGATTGAGGGAGATACCGATCATCTCCAGCCCCAGCTCCGCATCGTCCTTCGATATCGGCAGATGTCGGCGGACTGGCCCGGCGACACGGCCACCGTCATAGAAGTAACCGGCCCCCTTCTCCGCGATCGAGCGAACCAATGTCAGATTTTCGTCGACATCGCTGCGGAACGTCGTGCCGATGGCATCGGCTTCGTCGGCAACCCGACGGGCAAAGACGCGCGCCCAATAGGTGCATCCCATGAAGATCGCCAGAGTCTGCCTGATATGGCCGGGGCGTGTGACGAGCTGCCAGGAAACGCCAAGGGGCTTCGCCGCCGCGGCAAGTTCGCGGTAGGCGCGGTCGAGTGCCTGGGAGCGCGCAATCAGCGCCATGCCTGAGCTGCCGTCCTTAGCCGCTTGCAGCACCCCTTCCAGCTCGCCGCACCAGGCCTTGATCGCGAGATCGAGCGATGTCCGCGTTCGGGTCGGGAAGACCATGAAGGCAACGGCAGCACCGGCGATCGAGCCGATCAGCGTTTCCTCCAGCCGCAGTTGCAGCAGCTCCGGCGTCAGCACGCCCATGAGGCTGTAGAGCAGCGACAGCACGATCGAGACGAAGAAGGTCATCGACGCATAGGAAACCGCAAGGAAATAGAAGCCGAGAAAAACACAGAGCGCGCTGAGCGGCAGCACCAGGTAGATGTTGCCGGCAACCAGCGTGCCGGCGACGATGCCGACGACGATCCCGAACAGGGTACCGGCCGAGCGCTGCAGCGCCTTGATCGCAGTATCGCCGCGCGAGCGGGTGTTGGTGAAGACGAGAAAGGCTGCCAGCACCGCCCAGAACCAACGGTCGCGCGACAGCATCAGCCCGAACACCATGGCGATGCCGGAAGCGAGCGTGATCTGAATGGCCGCCTTGAGCGCCGGATTGGACACCGTCAGCTTTGGACGAGCGGGCGCCGGGCCAAGCGCCGGTTCGGCCGGATCATCGAGATCGCGCGGGTCGAGTTTTTCGAGGCTCTGGGCAAGCCGCTTGCGAACATTGCGCAGCCACGAGAGCGCCTTGACGGTCTCGTCAAGCCGCTCGTTCGTGCGGTCGATGCGTGCTGTCTCCGCTTCGATCTCGGCGGCGTTGCGCGTGAGCATAGCTTCGATCAATGCTACGGGTGGCATAGCCTGCAGGCTCAGAACGATGACGCTTTCCGCCGCCAGATGCAGGTCGAAGAGGTTGATCACCACATCCGAAGAGGCAAGGCCGGGCTCTGGTTCCGGGCGCCGGTTTTCTGTCGGAATGAAGCTTTCCGCCATCAGCACAGCCTCCTTGAGGCGCTCCTCCCTTCGGTGCAGCCGGGTACGATCCGTTTCCGACAGCATCGGCTTGCGGGCGACATCGACCAGTTCCTCCAGCATCTGGTCGACGCGCTGCTGGACACTGGCTGCGGCGCGCATGAGATCGCGGTAGCGGTTGTCGGGCAGAAGCACGGTACGGACCAGGTGAGCGACCGTCGCCGAAACCGCAGCGCCGAAGAACAGCGCGGGCAACTGGTCGATCGTCGGTCGAAGATAGGCGCCGATAAAATAGGACATGAAGGCGAACATGCCGACAGCAAACCATCGGGGCCCGAGCGGCCGGAAATAGACGGCCAGGAAAATGATCGTCAAAAAGACGCCATCGGAGACGTAGCGATGGCTTTCCAGCACCGATGCCAGAGCAACCATGGAGACGCCGACGACGACGGCAATCACACGGGTCACCAACTGATCGCCATGTGTGCGATCGCGCACCGCAAGGCCGCCTTCGATCGAGAGGGAAACCGCAAGGCCGTAAGCCGCCGGCGGCAGTGGCGCGACGAGATAATGGAAGGCCATCAGCAGGCACACCGACGAAACGATCGTTGCGGTGATGCGCGTCGCCTGGCGCAACCGGGAAAAGGCGGGGTCGTTGGCGAGAAGCCAGTCGCGCACGCGGGAACGAGTTTCCATCGGATGCCTTTGCCTGTTGCGGCGATCATCGGCGGGTGCTGCTTCACCGCTCCCTTTTGATTAACGCCGCCTCCAATCTTTTCAAGGCGCAGGCCGGATTAAAACCTGTCAAAAATGCCTTCCGGGCCCCTGCCCGTCGGTTGCTCGAGTCTCCACCCAAAGTTTCAGCCAAGCATGCTTTGCCTTGCCGTTTCATGATGCTATAGGGCTCTGGATTTTTCTAAAGAGGAAGGGACATCGCTCCCGTTGTCCCGCTAAGCTACGAGGCATTTTCATGGCAAAGATCAAGGTCGCCAATCCGGTCGTCGAACTCGACGGCGACGAGATGACCCGCATCATCTGGCAGTTCATCAAGGACAAGCTGATCCATCCCTACCTCGACATCGACCTCGAGTATTATGACCTCGGCATGGAAAACCGCGACGCCACCGACGACCAGGTGACGATCGATGCAGCCAACGCCATCAAGAAGCACGGCGTCGGCGTCAAGTGCGCCACGATCACCCCGGACGAAGCCCGCGTCGAAGAATTCAAGCTCAAGAAGATGTGGAAGTCGCCGAACGGCACCATCCGCAACATCCTCGGCGGCGTCATCTTCCGCGAGCCGATCATCTGCAAGAACGTTCCGCGCCTGGTTCCGGGCTGGACAAAGCCGATCATCGTCGGCCGTCACGCCTTCGGCGACCAGTACCGCGCCACCGACTTCAAGTTCCCCGGCAAGGGCAAGCTGACGATGAAGTTCGTCGGCGAAGACGGCAAGGAAATCGAATACGACGTCTTCGACGCCCCGTCGGCCGGCGTTGCCATGGGCATGTACAACCTCGACGATTCGATCACCGAATTCGCCCGCGCTTCGCTCAACTACGGCATTCAGCGCAAGGTTCCGGTTTACCTGTCGACCAAGAACACCATTCTCAAGGTCTATGACGGCCGCTTCAAGGATATCTTCCAGAAGGTGTTCGATGAAGAATTCGCCGACAAGTTCAAGGAACTGAAGATCTGGTACGAACACCGCCTGATCGACGACATGGTCGCTTCGGCGCTCAAGTGGTCCGGTGGCTACGTCTGGGCGTGCAAGAACTATGACGGCGACGTTCAGTCGGACATCGTTGCCCAGGGATTCGGCTCGCTCGGCCTGATGACCTCGGTTCTGATGACGCCGGATGGCAAGACGGTCGAAGCAGAAGCCGCCCACGGCACCGTGACCCGCCACTACCGCCAGCACCAGAAGGGCGAGGAAACCTCGACCAACTCGATCGCCTCGATCTTCGCCTGGACCCGTGGCCTTGCCCACCGCGCCAAGCTGGACGACAACGCCGAGCTCGCCCGCTTCTCCGAAACCCTGGAAAAGGTCTGCGTCGACACTGTCGAATCAGGCTTCATGACCAAGGACCTGGCGCTTCTGATTGGCCCCGACCAGCCGTGGCTCTCGACCACCGGCTTCCTCGACAAGATCGACGAGAACCTGAAGAAGGCGATGGCGGCCTGATCGGCACCTGTCATCAACTGAAATGCGAAACCCGGCCTTGTGCCGGGTTTCTTTTTTGCCCTTTTGCGCGCTTGGTGCCGCAGGCCTGTTACTTCAGCGGCAGATAAATCTCGCTCAGCAGTTCGGTCGGCGGCACGTCGCGCGGGTTGTTGAGATATTTCTCGAACATCAGGCTGTCACGAACCTCGCGGCCCGATTGCGGCAGCCAGGTGCCGTAGAGCCATTGGTAGGCGAGCGGCATGTCCGCATAAGGTCCCTTGTGCCGGAGCACGGCATAGCGACCGCCGTCAAGCGTCTGCGGCGTCAACGGCGCATCGGCAGGCAGGGCTTGCCTTGCCGTGACACAGGCAAAGGAGCGGAGCTTGTCTGTCGCAACCAGTTCCGGGTCATCCAGATAAATACCGACCATTTCCATGTCAGGGCGAAAAAGATTGCGCGAAAACAGCGTGCCGTACAGCGTCTCGAACGCCTTGCCAATGCCCATATAGGAGCCGGTGTGGGCGACGCCGACGAGGTCGAAGCTGTCTATTTCCTTGAGGGTGACTTCATACATGTCCGCAATTCCTTCCGATGAAGCGGTTTCGAAGGTTTTGTGGCTGCCCTCCTTGCGATACCGCGCCGGCGGCAGCCCATAGGCCGCTTTGAAGGTGCGATTGAAGGATTGGATGTTGGGGTAACCAGAGCGCTGCGCGATCGCTTCGACAGGAAGATCGGATTGTACGAGATCGGCAGCGGTCTTTTGCAGCCGCAGCCGCTTGACCGTTGCCGCCAGCGTTTCGCCATGAACGGCACGATAGATCCGGTGCCAGTGGTGCGGCGACAGGCAGGCGATTTCAGCGAGGCGATCGAGATCGAGCTCCTCGTTGAGATGGCCGTAAATATAATCGCTCACCCTGTGCAGACGTCTCTCATAGGTCGCCCAGCTTACCTGCTCGTCCATGCCGAACCTTTCGCGTTTTGCTCACGGATCGGTAGACCATAGACGAGTTTGACAAATCCTGCGGAGTTTTGCGGCGAACGAATGCGCAGGTGAACAGACGGCCGGCCGCTTGCCGCTACGAAAAAAGGCGCCCGAAACGGACGCCCTTTTCAATTTCATGTGTCTCTACCTGGGCTTAGCCGGGCCAACGCCACGGCAACAGCCTCGATCGCTTCAGCTGCCTTCTCGCCGTCGGGGCCGCCAGCCTGGGCCATGTCGGCGCGACCACCGCCCCCCTTGCCGCCGAGAGCGGCCGAGGCGATGCGCACCAGATCCACGGCGCTGACCTTGGAGGTCAGGTCGTCGGTCACGGCGACGACAGCACTTGCCTTGCCATCGCCGGAAACGCCGACGAAAGCGACGACGCCGGAGCCGAGGCTCTTCTTGCCGTCGTCGGCGAGACTCTTCAGATCCTTGGGCTCGACGCCGGAAACCACCTTGCCGAGGAAGCGCATGCCGGCGATGTCGCGGGCAGCATCGCTCGATCCGGCCTGACCGCCACCACCGAGCGCCAGCTTCTTCTTGGCTTCGGTCAGTTCGCGCTCCAGCTTGCGGCGCTCGTCGAGAAGCGCCTCGACACGGCCAAGCACGTCGCCCGGCTGAACCTTGAGTGTGTTGGCGAGCGTCTTTACCCGCTCGTCCTGCTCGTTGAGGTAGGCACGCGCTGCCTCGCCGGTCAGCGCCTCGACGCGGCGCACGCCGGCGCCAACTGCACTTTCGGAAACGACGCGCACGAGACCGATATCACCGGTCGCCGAAACGTGGGTGCCGCCGCAGAGTTCAACGGAATAGGGACGGTTGGCCTTGGAGCCGTGGATGCCCTGGCCCATGGACACGACACGCACTTCGTCGCCGTATTTTTCGCCGAACAACGCCATCGCACCTTCGGCAATGGCATCGTCGACGCTCATCAGGCGGGTGGTGACCGGCGTGTTCTGAACGATGATCTCGTTTGCCATCTCCTCGACGATCTTCAGCTCCTCGGCCGACATCGGCTTCGGGTGCGAAACGTCGAAGCGCAGGCGCTCAGGTGCCACCAGCGAACCCTTCTGTGCGACATGGGTGCCGAGGACTTCGCGAAGCGCTTCATGCAACAGATGGGTTGCCGAATGGTTGGCGCGAAGGCGCGAACGGCGGGCGTGATCGACTTCGAGCTGAGCCGCATCGCCGGTCTTGATCGTGCCTTCGGCAACGACGCCGAAATGAACGAACAGCCCCTCGCCGCGCTTCTGCGTGTCGGTTACCGTCACCTTGCCGCCGTCGGTGGTGATCGTTCCGGTATCGCCCATCTGGCCACCCGATTCGCCGTAGAACGGCGTCTGGTTGAGGACGATCTGGACGGTCTCACCTTTGGCAGCCGACGGAGCGACAGCGCCATCGCGCACGATTGCCTGGATCACGCCTTCAGCGACTTCCGTGTCGTAGCCGAGGAATTCGGTCGAACCATGCTTTTCGCGCAGCTCGAACCAGATGGTTTCGGTTGCCGCTTCGCCGGAACCGGACCAGCTTGCCCGTGCCTCGGCCTTCTGGCGCTGCATGGCCGTGGTGAAGGCGTCGGTGTCGACGGAGATGCCCTTGGCGCGAAGCGCATCCTGGGTCAGGTCGAGCGGGAAGCCGTAGGTGTCGTAGAGCTTGAAGGCGGTCTCGCCGTTGAACTGGTCGCCTTCGGAAAGGTCGGCAGAAGCTTCGGAGAGCAGGTTCAGGCCGCGCTCCAGCGTCTTGCGGAAACGGGTTTCTTCGAGCTTCAGCGTTTCGGAGATCAACGCTTCGGCGCGCATCAGTTCCGGATAGGCGCGACCCATCTGGCCGACGAGCGCCGGCAGCAGCTTCCACATCAGGGGATCGCGGGCGCCGAGCAACTGGGCGTGGCGCATGGCGCGGCGCATGATGCGGCGAAGCACATAGCCGCGGCCTTCGTTCGACGGCAGCACGCCGTCAGCAATGAGGAAGGCGGACGAACGCAGATGGTCGGCAATGACGCGATGGCTGGCGCGCTGGTCGCCCTCGGCCTTGACGCCGGTCGCTTCTTCGGACGCGGCGATCAAGGCACGGAAGAGATCTATGTCGTAGTTGTCATGCTGGCCCTGCAGCACGGCCGCCAGGCGCTCCAGGCCCATGCCGGTGTCGATCGACGGACGCGGAAGGTTGACGCGCTCTTCCTTGGTGATCTGCTCGTACTGCATGAAGACGAGGTTCCAGATCTCGATGAAGCGGTCGCCGTCTTCATCGGCGGAACCCGGAGGTCCACCCCAGATCTTGTCGCCGTGGTCGTAGAAGATTTCCGAGCACGGGCCGCAAGGGCCGGTATCGCCCATGGCCCAGAAATTGTCGCTGGTGGGAATGCGGATGATGCGGTCGTCGGAGAGGCCGGCAATCTTCTTCCACAGTCCGAATGCTTCGTCATCGGTGTGATAGACCGTCACCAGCATGCGCTTGGCGTCGAGGCCGTATTCCTTGGTGATCAGGTTCCAGGCAAGCTCGATGGCGTTCTCCTTGAAGTAATCGCCAAAGGAGAAGTTGCCGAGCATTTCGAAGAAGGTGTGGTGGCGTGCGGTGTAGCCGACATTGTCGAGGTCGTTGTGCTTGCCGCCGGCGCGCACGCATTTCTGCGCGGTCACAGCCGTCGAGTAGGGACGCTGCTCGAGCCCGGTGAAGACGTTCTTGAACTGCACCATGCCGGCATTGGTGAACATCAGTGTCGGGTCGTTGCGCGGCACCAACGGGCTCGACGACACCACTTCGTGACCATTCCTGCGGAAATAGTCGAGAAACGTCGACCGGATTTCATTCACGCCGCTCATCTTGCGTCCTATCTGTGCACCAATTCAGGCCCAAGCCCCGGCATTTGCCGCGCCCCTCGCCGTCGTCCTTCAACCCCGCAGCCATCCCTGACGGCTGCGCCCTCCAACGCCCTCGGTCGCCGGAACCACAGGCTTTTATCGTTCGCGTATCATGCTGTCCAGACGCCAGCAAAAAACCGGCCTCCAATGATGGCGACCGGTTTTGAAAGCTCAAAGGCTGGCTCGAAGCTTATGCTTCGGCAGCGTCGTCGCCGTCGTCCGGCTCCGGACCGCCATTCTCCAGGAAACGGTCGGCAATCAGGCCGGCGTTCTGCCGCAGAGCTGTCTCGATCTCGCGCGAAAGATCCGGATTGTCCCTGAGGAACGACTTGGCGTTCTCGCGGCCCTGTCCGAGACGCTGGCTGTTATAGGAGAACCAGGCGCCGGACTTCTCGACGATGCCGGCCTTGACGCCGAGGTCGACGAGTTCGCCGGTCTTGGACACGCCTTCGCCATACATGATGTCAAATTCGACCTGCTTGAAGGGAGGCGCCATCTTGTTCTTGACGACCTTGACGCGCGTCTGGTTGCCGACGACCTCTTCGCGCTCCTTGACGGAGCCGATGCGGCGAATGTCGAGGCGAACCGAGGCATAGAACTTCAGCGCGTTACCGCCCGTCGTCGTTTCCGGCGAACCGAACATGACGCCGATCTTCATGCGGATCTGGTTGATGAAGACCACCATGCAGTTCGACTTCGAGATCGAGGCGGTCAGCTTGCGCAGCGCCTGGCTCATCAGGCGGGCCTGCATGCCCGGCAGGCTGTCGCCCATTTCACCTTCGATTTCGGCGCGCGGCACGAGCGCTGCGAC
The DNA here is from genome assembly GCF_003355565.1 of Ensifer sp. M14. NCBI lineage: Bacteria > Pseudomonadati > Pseudomonadota > Alphaproteobacteria > Hyphomicrobiales > Rhizobiaceae > Ensifer > Ensifer sp. M14. Next base: position 2,810,661 of record NZ_QJNR01000004.1, on the reverse strand, counting down.
GGAGTCGATGACGAGAACGTCGATCGCCCCGGAGCGAACCAGCGTGTCGGTGATCTCAAGTGCCTGTTCGCCGGTATCGGGCTGCGAGATCAAGAGGTTTTCCAGATCGACGCCCAGCTTGCGCGCATAAACCGGGTCGAGTGCATGTTCGGCGTCGACGAAGGCGCAGATGCCGCCCTTCTTCTGTGCTTCAGCGATGGTCTGCAGCGCGAGCGTCGTCTTGCCCGAGCTTTCCGGGCCGTAAATTTCGATGATGCGGCCCTTCGGCAGGCCGCCGATGCCGAGTGCAATGTCCAGGCTGAGAGAGCCGGTCGAAACCGTCTCGATCTCGATGATGCTGTCCTTCCCACCGAGCTTCATGATCGATCCCTTGCCGAACGACCGTTCGATCTGGGAAAGTGCCGCTTCAAGTGCCTTGCTTTTATCCACCGATTTGTCCTCTACGAGCCGCAAAGAGTTTTGTGCCATTTGGTCCACCTTTAGGTTATTGAAGCTACCGAGGCAATGAAGCCGCCGCACGACTTTTTGTACATGTTTTGTTCCCGTTTTGCAAGAGAGGAGCAAGTCATTGAAAAATAGGAATTATTCGGATTGTGTTCGATTCATGTTCACGCTTAGCGGCGTAAGTTTTTCGGCAGCGCCCGGTGCGCGTCGAGACGATGAACGGCCACGATCCGATTCGGCTTCTGAGACAGCAGAGGAACATTCATGACGGAAGGCGAGATCGCCGTCTTTGGCGGCGCCCATATCGATCGGCGTGGCCGCATCACCGGCACGACCGCACCCGGTTCGAGCAACCCCGGCACCTGGTTCGAAGAGGCCGGTGGCGGTGGTTTCAACGCCGCGCGCAATCTGGCGCGGCTCGGTCATAGCGTTCGGATGATCAGCACGCGTGGCGGTGATGCGGCCGGGGAGATGGTGACTGCTGCCGCTGCGGCTGCCGGCGTCATCGACAATCCCCTCACCTTTCTCGACCGCCAGACGCCGAGCTACACCGCGATCATCGAAAATGACGGCAATCTGGTGATCGCGCTCGCCGATATGGATCTTTACCGACTGTTCTCGCCGCGCCAGTTGCAGCGACGCGCGTTGCGCGATGCCATCGCCGACAGCCGGCTGGTGCTGACCGATGCGAACCTGCCGGAAGAGACCATTGCCGCTCTCGTCGAGGCAGCTTCAACCGAGGGCCGTATCGTCGCCGGTATCGCGGTTTCGCCGGCAAAGGTGGTCAGGTTTCAGCCGAGCCTCGCCGGGCTCAGCTTCCTGTTCATGAATGAAGCCGAGGCGCGTGCGCTTACCGGCAAGGATTCCGACGATGCCGAGGGCTGGCCACCGTTGTTGCGCGCCGCCGGTCTCAATGGCGGCATTGTCACGCGTGGAGGCAGAGCTGTCGTCGCCTTCGATCGCGAAACTGTCTGCGTCGCAACGCCGCCGGCTCTGCCGGAACTCGCCGATGTTACCGGCGCCGGCGATGCCATGGCATCCGGGTTTCTGGCTGCCCGGCTTGCGGATCGTGATCTCGCCGAATGCCTCAGGCACGGAATTGCCGCTGCCGGCATAACGCTTCGCTCCCCCCTGGCCGCCTCGGAACAAATGTCGCAGGCCATTCTCGAACAGGCGCTCGCCCTTGTGCCGGCACCTCAAATGCTGGCATGAACACCGCCAGCCGAACTCCCAAGGAAAACCCATGACCAAACCTGCTTCCCCCTTCCTGCCGATGGAATATTCCGACGAGGTTGCAGCCGCCAAGGCGCGTGGCGCGCCGATCGTGGCGCTGGAATCGACCATCATCACCCATGGCATGCCCTATCCGGGCAATCTCAACATGGCCCGCAGCGTCGAAGCGATCATCCGCGATCAGGGTGCTGTCCCGGCGACGATCGCCGTCATCCATGGCGTTCTGCATATCGGCCTTGATGATGCCAAGCTTGAAGAACTGGCGAAGACGGAAGGCGCGATGAAGGTCTCGCGAGCCGATCTGGCCTTTGCGATCGCTGAGCGCCGCACCGGTGCAACGACCGTTGCCGCCACCATGATCGCCGCTGCCCGCGCCGGCATCCGTGTCTTTGCGACCGGCGGCATCGGCGGCGTGCACCGTGGCGCCGAGCTGACCTTCGACATTTCCGCCGACCTCGAAGAGCTGGCCCGCACGGCCGTCATCGTCGTTTGCGCCGGCGCCAAGGCCATTCTCGACATTCCGAAGACGCTCGAAGTGCTGGAAACCCGCGGTGTGCCCGTCGTCACCTACGACAGCGACGTATTCCCGGCCTTCTGGTCGCGCGATTCCGGCCTCAAGAGCCCGCTGATGCTCAACAGCCCCGCGGCGATCGCCAACTTCCAGAACATGCGCGAGCAGCTCGGCGTCGATGGCGGCATGCTGATTGCCAACCCGGTTCCGGCTGAAAGCGAGATCCCGCGCGAGGAAATGGAAATCTACATCGCCCGTGCGATCGACAACGCCGAGCGCGACGACGTCACCGGCAAGGCGGTCACGCCCTACCTGCTCGACAACCTTTTCCACCTGACCGAAGGCCGCAGCCTCGAAACCAACATTGCGCTGGTCGAGAACAATGCCCGCCTCGCCGGCGAAATCGCTGTGGCGCTCACCGCGAAGTAAACCGCTCACACTTTTCCCGGAAATGCTCCAGACGACAAAAGGAAAGCCCGACGCGCAAACGTCGGGCTTTTTGCTGGGATGTATAGGTCGGCAACTGCCTCAGGAATCGAGCATCTCGCGCACGGCTACCGCCAGTTGCTTCAGCGAAAAAGGCTTCGGCAGGAAGCCGAACTTCGCATCCGCCGGCAGATTGCGGGCGAAGGCGTCTTCCGCGTAGCCCGAAACGAAGATGAACTTCAGGTCCGGGTACTTCTTGCGCAGTTCCGTCAGGAGCGTCGGCCCGTCCATTTCAGGCATGACCACATCCGAAACGACGATATCGACCGCGCCATCGAGCTCGTCCATGATATCGAGCGCTTCGACGCCAGAGCCTGCCTCATGGACGGTATAGCCGCGTGTCTCGAGCATGCGCTTGCCGCCGCGGCGGACGGCCTCTTCATCCTCGACGAGCAGGACAACGGCCGAATCGCCGGTGAGATCGGTCGGTTCCTCGGTCTTGGCGATCGGCTTTACCACCGTTTCGACCGGCGGCGCGACCGTGCCGACGGAACCACCCTGAGCCTGCTCGCCCGCGACTTCGGGAATGTCGATGTGGCGCGGCAGCAGGATGCGGAAAGTGGTTCCCTTGCCGACTTCGGATTCCGGATAGATGTAGCCGCCCGATTGCTTGACGATGCCGTAGACCATCGAAAGGCCAAGGCCGGTACCCTTGCCGACTTCCTTGGTGGTGAAGAACGGCTCGAAGATCTTGTCGAGAATTTCTGGCGGAATGCCGGTTCCCTGGTCGGAAACCTCCACCATGACGAAATCCTCCTCCGGCAGCTCGCGCCGGCCGAGACCTGCAATCTCCGTCGACGGCAGATTGCGGGTGCGCAGCGTGATGATGCCGCCCGTGGGCATGGCGTCACGGGCGTTGACGGCAAGGTTGAGAAGCACCTGCTCGAACTGGCCGAGATCCGTGCGCACCGGCCAGAGATCGCGCGCATAATCGACTTCGACCTTGACGTTGGTTCCGGTCATGCGATCGACGAGCATGCGCAGATCGCCGATGACATCGGTCATGCTCAGCACCGTCGGCCGCATCGTCTGCTTGCGCGAGAACGCGAGCAACTGCCGGACGAGCACGGCCGCCCGGTTGGCGTTGCGCTTGATCTCCATCAGGTCGGCAAAACTTGCATCCGCCGGACGCGCCGACAACAACAGATGGTCGGAGGAAAGCAGGATTGCCGTCAGCACGTTGTTGAAGTCGTGCGCGATGCCGCCGGCAAGCGTGCCGACCGCATTCATCTTCTGCGTCTGCGCCATCTGGTTTTCGAGCGCCTTCTGCTCGGTGATCTCAAGCGCATAGATGATCGCCGCTTCTTCCGGAGCCTGATCGCTCTGGTCGATGACGGCATTGATATAGAAGCGGAAGTGGCGCTCGCCATCGGCCGGGTGCAAGGCGTCGATCGGTGCGATGTCACCCTGGCGGTCCTTGGCGGCCGCAAGCGCCTCGTGCAGGCGCCCTTTCTCCGTCGGGTGTACGACCGTTTCGATCAGCGCGCCGCGCTCGACGTCGTCCTGGGAGACGAGGCCCGAGAACAGCTTGAGGAACGGTGCATTGGTGCGCAGGATGCGACCGTTGCCGTCGACAGACGCGATGGCCATCGGCGTGTTGTTGAAGAAGCGGGTGAAGCGCATCGCAGCACTCGACGCCGACTGGTCCTCGTCCTCGCCGCCGTCGCGCGACATGACGATCGTCCGGCTTTCGCCCGGTGCGCCGTCGCGTGCCGAGGACACCCGGTGCACCATGCGCACCGGCAGGCTTTGGCCGTTGGACTTGCGCAGATCGAGGTCCAGCACCTTGGTCTTCTTCAGGCCAGGCTCGGCCTGCACCGACTGCACCAGCGTCAGCCCCTCGCCGGCAACGAGGTCGCCGATGCTCATCGAGCCCGGCTGGAATTTCGTCAGGTCGATGCCGAGCCAATCCGCAAGCGTGGCGTTGATGTAGAAAATCTCGCCCTTGCGGCCTGCGGAGAAGAAACCCGCCGGTGCATGGTCGAGATAGTCGATGGCGTTCTGCAATTCCTTGAAGAACCGCTCCTGATCGTCGCGTTCGGTGGTGATGTCGGCGATCTGCCAGAGATAGAGCGGGTTGCGGTCGCTGTCTTCGAGCGGTAGCACGCGGGCCTTCAGGCGGAACCAGTGGGCACCGGAGCCGCTGGTGGCGGCGCCCGTGGCCAGCGGCTTCAGCAAGCGAAATTCTTCGTGTCCCTGCTTGCCTTCGTGCAGGCCGTTGGTGAGGCGGTAGATCGCTTCGGTCGCCTCGCGGTTTCGCGACAGGATCGTTTCAAGCGACTGGATGCCGGCGGCGTTCTTCGCGCCGGTCAGTGCGCCGTAGGCGGCGTTGGCATAGATGATACGGCCCTTGCGGTCCGTGACGATCGTGCCGTCCTCATGGCCGTCGAGAAAGGCGCGCGCCAACTCATCCGGCCGCGATTGCGGCATCACCTCGATGAAGCCGATGACCGAGGAGACGAGGAAGAAGATCCCGACCATGGCGAGAACGCCGAGGATTCCCAGCACGATCTCGTTGTCGAGCTCGTTCTTGAAGATCACGAAGGCGATCGCAGAGACGGTCAGAACGATCGCAAGCAGGACGATCCGCATGACGGTTCCTGGCCTGACACCACGGTCAACAACCGGCATCTGGTAGTCACCTGACTGCCGCAATTTCGTCATCGGGTCCTCATCTGCCGCCAATACCGCCCGGCGCAAAGCCGGTCCGGTCCGGCGCTCCGGCCGGCATCCGCGCAATCCGCCAGGCAAAATCGGCCAGTGCCGACACGCCCTTGATCATTCGGATAGGAATCATCTTTAACGATCAGAGATAACAGCAAAAAGCACCTGTGCGGAAGCGCAGCGGTCAATTCACAGGGAATGTCGGCGAAGTGCTTGTCCAAGCCCGAAAAAAGCCGTCAAATACTGCCACTCGAAAGGCTAAAGGAGTTCAGCCTATGATGGAAACGATCGTCGGAGACAACGGTAGCCGATTTATTATCGCTGCTGGCGCCGTTGCGCTCGGGCTTTTGTGCCTTGTGGCGGTGCTCTGGATCATGCGCAACAGGCCGTCGTCGCCCTTCATTCGCGGCGGCAAGAACAGACAACCCCGCCTCGCCGTGCTCGATGCCGCGGCGGTCGACACGCGCCGTCGCCTGGTGCTCGTGCGTCGGGATGACGTCGAGCATCTGATCATGATCGGTGGGCCGACGGATATCGTCATCGAAAGCCGGATTGCCCCGATCGACGAGAGCGCTTCCGCGAATGACGGCCCGGCTGTCATCGAACGCAAGCCGATCGAACCGGTGCTTGCCAACGGCAACGGAACGGAGACGAAGGCCGCAGCGCCGGCGCAGTTGCGCCCTGCCGTCGCCCAGCCGGAAGCGGCCGTGGCAACGCCGGTCCGCCCGGTGGCTGTGCCTCAGGAACAGCCTGCTGCGCGCATTGAGCCTGCCCCGGCAGTTCGTGCTGTCGTCGAACAGCGCCCAGCTCCGGCGATGGCCGTCGAGCCACGTCCGATCGCAAGGGCCACGCCACCGGCGCCAGAAATCGTTCCCCAGTTGAACACGAATGGGATGCAGCCAAACACGGCCGATAAGGTCGAAGGCATCTACGACGCCGCGCGCAGCCGGGTGCTGCAGCCTCAACCGCCGGTCCAGGAACGGCGTCCCACACCGGTCGCGCAGCCACAGCCCGTTGCTCAAAGTGCGCTTTCAGACTTTGAACGCATCCTCGATGCGGAAATCAGCGGAGACCTGCAACGCCTGACGCCGTCTTCCGCGGCAGCGCGTCCGGAAAGCCGCGCCACGGTGGCCGCCACTGCCCGGCAGGAACCGCTGCTCGGCGCACCGCTCGACGACGCCCGCAAGGAGCCGACGATCGAGGAAGAGATGAACCGCATGCTGGCCGACATCTCTGCCGGGCGTAAGCCCTGACGCAGGTTGCGGCGTCGCTCGGTTCGAGCAGAAGCACAAAAGAAGAAGGCGCGGTCAAACCGCGCCTTCTTCTTTTTCTGATGACTGATCCAGAAACCGGACCTTATTCGTCCCTGTAGACCTTTTCCCGACGCTCGTGGCGCTCCTGCGCCTCGATCGAGAGAGTTGCAATCGGGCGGGCGTCTAGACGCTTCAAGCCGATCGGTTCTCCCGTTTCTTCGCAATAGCCGTAGGTCCCTTCATCTAGCCGCTGCAATGCCGCATCGATTTTCGAGATCAACTTCCGCTGACGGTCGCGGGCTCTCAGTTCAATTGCCCGGTCTGTTTCGGAAGAGGCTCTGTCGGCGAGATCGGGATGATTGGCGCTCTCCTCGGCCAAGTGATCCAGTGTCTCGCGTGCCTCGCGAAGGATGTCGTTTCTCCAAGCGTTTAGCTTGGCCCGGAAATAGGCCCGGTGGGTGGCATTCATGAATTCCTCGTCCTCGGAGAGAACAAAGGTACTAAGATCGATCTTCTCACTCAACGCGATTCTCCTGAAGAACATCTCATTGCGGCGGTGTATAGCCCCATGGAAGCCGCGATTCAAGCCTCGGATTAAACACTCAACCGTATTTTAACGATGCTTGCAATTCAGGCTAACTGGCGAATATTTCATCAAAATTGCAGATGAGATCTTAATCGGAGAGATAATCACCTACCCGCCCTCAAGAAGACCGGTTGTAACCTGGATGTCCCGCCGCCGTCGCGACGCCGTCCGCGATCCGGTTTTGCCGCTCCGTGCGGCAAGAGGGCAATCCCCTGAAAAAAGCGCCTCGCAGCTTGATCTTTGCATCATCGACGGGAAAAGGTGGTGATCCGCCGGCAGACGCGCAAGACCTGTTCCGGCAGTACACGATCCGGTCGCGCCCCGCGACCGGCAGCGACCGGAACTCATGTATGCAAGACAGTGCCGCCAGGCCCTTCCGTCTCTTCCTTCTGCGTCATGCCCGCTCGGGTTGGGCCCTGCCGGGACAACGCGATTTCGATCGCGCGCTGGACGACGTCGGATTTGCCGAGGCAGAGTTGATAGCGGAGATGGCCGCCGATCGCGGCATCCGGCCGGAGTTGATCCTGTGCTCGACGGCGGTGCGGTGTCGCCAGACCGCGGAACCCTTCTTCCGCGCCGTCAGCGAAGACATCGACATCCGATATGTGGATGAACTCTATAGCGGCCCGGCAAGTATCTACACCGACATCATCGACGCCAACAGGCATCTGAGTTCGCTGATGATCGTCGGACACAATCCGATGATCGACGAACTGTTCCACTGGTTTGCTGGAGACGAGGCTTCGACCGATGTGCTTCCGCATGGTTATCCGCCCGCAGCCCTTGCGATCCTGGACGTACAGGCAGGGTCTGGCAGCGCTGCTACCGCGACGCTGGTATCGCTGATGCTGCCGACCAGGGAAGCGAAATGACATGCCATTGTTGCGGTGCGGGAAATATTTCCTATATCGCCAAGGCAACAAGGGCCCGTCACACGTCTCGGCTCCAGACATTCGCATGAACGAAAGCGGCAAGGTCCGCGAGGGATAGCACGACTTGGCGCCAAATCTGACCAGCTTCAAAGACGACGCCCTGATTGCATTCGACAATCTCACCGATCGTGCATCGGGCCTCGTCAATCCCTCCATCCGGCTGGGCGTCACCGGCCTTTCGAGGGCCGGAAAGACCGTCTTCATCTCGTCGCTGGTGCATAATCTCCTGAACGGAGGACGGCTGCCGGTGTTCGAAGCCGTGCGCTCCGGCCGCGTTTCGAAGATCAGGCTTGAGCCACAGCCCGATGATGCCGTGCCACGCTTTCAATACGAGGATCACATCGCCGCCCTGGTGCGCGATCGTATCTGGCCGGATTCGACGCGTGCGATCTCCCAGCTTCGCATCACCCTCGACTTCGAGAGTGCCAGCGGTTGGAACAGGCTGTTTTCGGCTGGGCGTCTGTCGCTCGATATCGTCGACTACCCCGGCGAATGGTTGCTGGACCTGCCGCTGCTCGCACAGAATTTCAAGGAGTTCAGCGACAATTCGGTGGCCCGCGCCCGTACGCACGGGCGCGCCAAGTTGTCGGCGGATTGGCTGACGCTTGCCCAGTCGGCGGGACCGACGGCGATTGCGGATGAAAGCAGCGCGCGCCGGCTTGCCGAAAGTTTCACGGCCTACCTGAAGGCCTGCAAGGCGGATGCGAGTTCGCCTTCGACGCTGCCGCCCGGTCGTTTCCTGATGCCGGGCGATCTCGAGGGCTCGCCTGCCCTGACCTTCTCACCCTTGCCCGACCTGCCCGAAGGCCGCGCACCCAAAGGCTCTCTCTGGGCGATGATGGAGCGCCGCTACGAAGCCTACAAGAAACACGTCGTCAGCCCGTTCTTTCGCGAGCATTTTTCCCGACTCGACCGGCAGATCGTGCTTGTCGATGCATTGCAGGCGATCAACGGCGGACCGGAAGCGCTGCTCGATTTGGAGCAGGCGTTGGCCGATGTGCTCGCCTGCTTCCGCCCGGGCACCAACAGCTGGCTCTCGTCTTTCCTGACGCGAAAGATCGACAAGGTGCTGATCGCTGCGACGAAGGCGGATCACCTGCATCACGAAAGTCACGACCGTCTGGAGCGCATCACAGCGCGTCTGGTCAGCCGCGCTGCCGCCAGCATCGGCATGAGCGGCGCCGGGCTCGAGGTCATGGCGATAGCCTCGGTCCGGGCGACGCGCGAGGCAACCGTCGACCACGGCGGGCATACGCTTCCGGTGATCGTCGGTACACCGATCGCCGGCGAGAAGATCAACGGCGACACGTTTGACGGTGAACGGAAAACCGCCATATTTCCCGGTGACTTGCCGGATGATCCTGAAGTTCTTTTTAGGGCGGTTGATGCCGATGCATCGGCAACGACATTCGGCGATGCGCATCCGATGCCCGAGCTCAGTTTCGTCCGCTTCCGGCCGCCGCATCTGGAGGAGACCGGCGGTGGATTGAAACTGTCGGTACCCCATATACGGCTCGATCGGGCGATGCAGTTCCTGTTCGGAGATCGGCTGGCATGAGCGATGACTTCAACAGCCGAGGCCGAAAGCCCGGCGCCTTCTCGGTGAACCCGAATCCGGAGCCGAAGCCCCCGGAAAGCGCCCGGCCCCGTCGGGCGCCGGCGAGTTTCGACGACAAGGTGGTGATGACGCCGGACACTGAGGACCCCTTCCGGGAGACGACGCTTAGCGTCGAGAGCCTCGCTCTGCCCGAGGCAAGCCCGCGTAGGCGTCGCCTGTCCGTCGGCAAGATCGCCATGAGCGCCTTCGGCATCCTGTTGTCATTGGCGGCTGGCCTCTGGGTCGATCGCCTGATCCGCGACCTGTTCTCCCGCGCCGACTGGCTGGGCTATGCCGCGATGGGCGTGGTTGCCGTCGGGCTGCTGGCGCTGCTGGTGGTCGTTGCCCGCGAGCTTTCAGGCATGATGCAACTGACGGCCGTCCAGAACTTGAAGACGGAGACGGAAAGCGCGGCCACCTCCGGCAACACCAAGCTGGCACGATCGGCCGCTGAAAAACTCGTCCATCTTCTCGCCGCCAATCCGCGCACGGCTCGCGGCCGGACACGTCTTAAGGAAACCGAAGGCGAGATCATCGACGGCCCCCACCTGCTGGAGCTGACGGAGCGCGAATTGTTGACGCCGCTCGATCGCGAGGCGCGCCGCATCATCCTTTCCGCCTCCAAGCGGGTATCGATCGTCACCGCCGTCAGCCCGCGCGCCCTCGTCGATCTCGGCTATGTGCTCTTTGAATCCGCCCGGATGATCCGTGCCATGGCCGAACTCTATGGCGGCCGCCCCGGCACGCTCGGCATGATCAGGCTGATGCGCGACGTCGTCGCCCATCTCGCGGTGACCGGCTCGATCGCCGCCGGCGACAGCCTTATCCAGCAGGTGCTCGGCCACGGCCTTGCCTCAAAACTCTCGGCGCGGCTGGGCGAAGGCGTGATCAATGGGCTGATGACGGCGCGCATCGGTATCGCCGCCATGGATCTATGCCGCCCGATGCCGTTCAAAGCGCTGAAACGGCCCGGGATCGGTGACTTTCTCTCCGACCTTGCGCCCGGTGCCGGTCGCACAGCCAGCCAAAATGGCGACACCTAGAAGCGAGCACTAGATGCCCGCATACCAATCGTAACCGAGGTCTTCCCAGAAACCGCCGTTTCCACGACCGAATGTCGACAGATCCGAAACAACCTCGATGGCGCTGATATACTTCGCCATCTTGTAGCCGAGTTGCCGCTCGACACGCACGCGGAGTGGCGCGAGGGCTGCGCGTTGAAGATCTGCAGGCCGCTCAGCAGCAGAAAGAATAGGGCAAGTGCCCAGAGCCAATGGGTCAGCCGGGTAACAAGTCCGTGACGGCGGATGATCAGTGCCATCGGGACATCCGCTTCCGAGGTGCCGTTGTCCGCCGCCATCATGAAACCTCCGCGTTTCAAGTGGATACGTACGCCGATACAACAGAGTTTCATAAACACGTTTGCGCGCATCGATGCACATGACGGTGAGAACGCGGTGCACGCCTTGCGGCCATGCGATCTGCGACGTCGGAAGAGGCATCGCCGACACAAAGAAGCCTTGATACGCGCCCGAAAGAAACCGTCCATTAACCATTTGCGCGCAAATGTGGCTTCTAGTTTCGGACGTTGACCCATCAAGGATCGTTTATGTTCTCGCGCCCTTCTTTGATCGCTCGCGGCGCTGCCGCCTTCGCGCTTGCAGCAACCGTCGGCGTTGCGACGCCAGCCCTATCCGGCGGCAAGGACAAGGCTTTCTTCGAGAAAGTCTCCGGCCAATGGACCGGCCCCGGCGAGATCGTCGCCGGAAAATACAAGGGCACCAAGTTCACCTGCGACCTCGCCGGCGAAGCGGTTGCCGGCAATGATGCAGGCATCAAGCTCGATGGCTTCTGCCGTGTTGGCGTGTTCAAGCAGCCAATGTCGGCCCTGATCACCCAAAAGGGCAACAGCTACACAGGTAAATTCCTCGACGGCGCCGACGGCAAGGGCCTCGACGTTGTGTCCGGCAACGTCGCCAAGGACAAGGTCGTTGTCGGCATCAACCGCAAGAAGCTGAACGGCGCGATGATTGCCAGGCTTCAGAACGACACCACGATGAACATCACGATCTCGGTCAAGGTCGAGAACACGATGGTACCGGTGATCGGCGTGAGCCTCAACCGCCAGGTCGACGACATCGCCGTCGGCTCGATCAAGTAGCAGGCAGCCAAAAGATCAGACACAAAAGCCCTGGCCGAACGCTGGGGCTTTTCTCGTTTATCCTCCACGATCTCAGGCCTGTGCCCGCCACCAATGCCTGTCTTCGTCCGCCACCTGGATGCCAGCGACGTCGGCATCTGCCAGCCACTCTTCGACCCGCCGTCCGTTCACGCTCATGCCGGAAGCGAAGTCCGCAAGCGGCATCAGCACGAAGCCGCGCGCGGTCATGCGCGGATGCGGCAGTTCCAGCTTGGTCTCGGACAGCGACATGTCGCCGAAGGTCAGGACATCGATATCGATTGTCCGCGGCCCCCAGCGCTCGTCGCGTACCCGCTTCATCTGACGCTCGATGTCGAGGCAGGCGTCGAGCAATGCTTCGGGCCCAAGCGTCGTTTCGACTTCGGCGCAGGCGTTGAAGAACCAGGCCTGGTCGGTCTTGCCCCAGGGGGGTGTGCGAAACAGCCGCGAAACAGCCCGCACCGCGCAATCCGGTCGGGCGTCAAGCATCTGCAGGGCATCGGCCATCGCCCTTCGTGGCTCGCCCAGATTGCCGCCGAGCCCCAGTGTCGCGATCGATCCGCTCATGTCAGGCGACATGCTCGACGGTCACCTCGACATAGTCGAGCACGCCGGGCACAGGCGCGTTCGGCTTGCGAACGGAGACCTTCGCCCGCCGGATCTGCGGGAAGCGCACGCAGAGTGTCTTGGCGACCTCAAGCGCCAGCGCCTCGATCAGGTAGCGCCGACGCCCGGTGACGATGCGCTCGATCTCGGTAAACGCGATCCCGTAGTGCACGGTGTCGTCGATCGAATCGTCGACCAGCGCCGTGCCCTGCTCCACTTCGAGCTCCGCATCGACGAAGAACCGCTGTCCGAGGAACTCCTCCTCGTCGAGAACGCCATGGCGCGCGAAGAAGGCACAGTTTTTCAGGGTGATCGTGTAGGTCGCGCTCATCGTTTTTTGTCCCGTCAGCTCTTCTTTGCACGCAGCATAGCATCCGCCATCATCAGCGCATCCCTGCTGTTTGCGACATCGTGTACGCGGAAAATGGCGCCGCCCGCCAGCCGCAAGAGCGCCGTCGTTGCGGCGGTGGCGGCGTCGCGGTCAACCGGCTCTCGTCCGGTGACAGCGCCGAGGAAGCGCTTGCGGGACGTGCCGACCAGAAACGGCAATTCGAACCGGTGCAACTCGGCAAACCGCGTCATCAGTTCCAGGTTCTCTTCCGTATCCTTGGCAAAGCCGAAACCTGGATCGAGCACGATCCGTTCGCGCTCGATGCCGGCTTGCGTCGCGATTTGCAGCGAGCGTGCGAGAAAGTGGAACTGGTCCTCGATCACATCGACAAGCTTTTCGCGGTCCCGGCCGGTGTGCATGATGCACAGCCCGGCTCCGGTCTGCGCCGCGATTTGGGCGATGTCGGGCTCGCGCTGAAGGCCGTGCACGTCGTTGACGATATGGGCGCCGGCCTCGACGGCAAGGCGTGCGGTTTCCGCCCTGTAGGTATCCACCGATATGAGCGCATCGGTCTCGCGCGCAAGCGCCGCGATGACCGGGAGGATGCGGCTCTGTTCCTCCTCGGCACTCACCGGAGCGGCATCAGGTCTCGTCGATTCACCGCCGACATCGAGGATCGCGGCGCCATCCTCGAGACAGCGTTTGCCCTGCGCGACGGCAGCTGCCGTGTCGCTGAAACGACCGCCATCGGAGAAAGAATCCGGGGTAACATTGATGATCGCCATCAAAACGCCACGCGGCCCCAGTTCGAGGCTACGGCCATGTGCCAGCGTCCACTGAAAATTTTGAAACGGATTGTAAGTCATTTCCCCTCACGATGCCCAGCAGCCAACCGTTTCGATTTGCTGTTGCACCCGCGCTGGCTATGCCCCAAGCTTGATTGAAGTTCAACTAAAGAGAACTCCGCATTGATGTCTCGAGTACGCGTCCCGCTCAAAGCTGCCCTTCTTGCCCTTCTGGTTGCCATGCCCTTGGGCTCCGCGTCCGGCGAGACGGTGATGAGCAAGAGCTTCTCCTATTTCTCGATTGGCGGTCGTACGGCGGCGGATCTCGACAAGGCCCTCTCCAAAGCCGGGCCGATGATGAAGTCGACCGGCGCGCGCCATCCGGGCGCAACGCGCATCAAGTTTGGCGGAACCATCACCTACGTCAATCGCGGCGGACGCTGCGCGGTCGGCGTCGCCCGCGTCACGCTGAGCACACGCATCATTCTGCCCCGCTGGAAATACCGCAAGCAGGCAAGCCGCGACCTTGCTTTGGTCTGGGATACGTTGTCGAGCGACATCAAGCGCCACGAGGAACGCCACGCCGAGATCGCGCGCAACCATGCCCGCAAGATGGAGAAGATGTTCTTGGCGCTCAGGCCGCAGGCGGACTGCGAAAAAATGCAGGAAAGCGTCACCCGCGCCAGCGCCGACGCCATTGCCGCCCACGACAAGGACCAGGCCCGGTTCGACCGGACGGAGGCGGCCAATTTCGACAAGCGCATCATCCGGCTGCTGCAGTACCGGCTGCAAACACTGCAGAAAACACAGGAATAGACACGGCGCCGTTCAGCCGTCATGACCGGCATAAGCATAGCGGGAATATACTTGACCGCTGCCTGTCTAGCGCGTGCGCACCCACAGTATTTTATTGGTGAAATCTAGCGATAGCTGTAGCGGAACGACTCGCTTATATTCAAAACATGAAACGTGAGGGCGAGATGAAATCCAACTCCGCGTTGTCGGAAGCGATTTGGCGGGCCATGATGGCGTCGCAGGACGTATAAATATTGTCGTTACTTGAACTCAGCAGCGTCGTTTTGTTTCTTCAAGCGCAAAGCCCGACGACGCAGCAATACAGGTTCTCCTGGCGTGTCTTGATGCAGCAGATGTTCCCTCCCTCATCTGCGTGCGATGCGCCCTCCTAGCCTCGCTCGTCACACGACCAGCGAGGCGCTTTTTTGGCAAACATGGCATCGATAGGCCAAGCAGGGGCTACGGCGCCGATGGCTCGCGATCAGGCCTGGCGTTCGGGTACGTGCACGACGAGCCCGTCCAGCGCGTCGCTGACCTTGATCTGACAGGAAAGCCGCGAGGTTGGACGCACGTCATAGGCAAAGTCCAGCATGTCCTCTTCCATCGCTTCCGGAGCGCCGACGACCGCCGTCCAGGCATCGTCGACATAGACATGACAGGTGGCGCAGGCGCAGGCCCCGCCGCACTCGGCCTCAACACCCGGAACCGAGTTGCGAACGGCGTTCTCCATGACGGTCGAGCCGTTCTCGACATCGAGTTCGTGGCGCGTGCCATCAAAGGCGACGATCGTAAGTTTTGTCATGTCACTTTCCGGAATAAGCTGATGGGACTGGCCGATAGCGCAAAACCGCGCTGAGCGGCGGGCGCAAATTCAGGGAAGGTTCTTCCAACAATTCGGCCATTCAGTCAACAACAGCCGGTGAGCGCATCGCGGACGCAGCGTTTAAGCGTGCGCGATGCGCCTTTCCAGCCGGCTGCGATCAGCGGCAGAGCTTGAGAATGAACAGCTCGGCCTCAAGCACGCTCGTTGCAAGCACGTCGGGCAGAGCCGGATCGGTCGGACGCTGCTCGATTGCGCCAGCAGCGGCTGCAACGTCGACGGCGCCGACGGCAAGGGCTGCCCCTTTCAGTTGATGGGCGGCCTGCGCGCGTCCGTTCCCGTCGCCTTCGGTGATTTCCTTCATCACCTTGCGCGCCTGACGCGCGAACAATTGCAGCACTTCTATTTCAAGCGCCTTGTCGCCCATCGTCTGCGCGGTCAGATGGGCAAAGTCGATGGGCTTCCTGCCGGAGGAAGAAGAGCTACCCGGAGTATCGGGAGCTTCAAAGGCAATTCTGAGGGCCGCCATCAGCCAATTTCCCTATTGTTTGTATAGTGTTGTCCTTGTCCGCTGCCACCTTGCCGTCGCACATCTTTTGCGCATTGACTGCGAAGGGTGGCACGGGCGCCATGCCAGACCGCGCCTGTTCACCAGGCGTCGTCACAGGACGATCGCTGCAGTTTCTGCAGCTATCATCCTCCATGGGCGGGCGCTGCTATCGGCTTAAAACGGGGCGCAATATAGGCAGGAATCTGGGAAAATGGTTAATGACCGTTAAACCTGCTGTTTTCCTTGTCTTTTCCGCCCTAACCCCCTCTATCGCATTAAGAATTCATTAGGATTTTAATGAAGCCTGAGTGCTCTTAATTGTAAGAACCCGGCTAATGTGTCACTACGATACGGTTAGGAACGGGCCTGCGTACGAAAATGGCAACCGTTCCGGTGGATAAGCGTTGCGAGTGGTGCCCTCGGGGGACAATTCCGACTATCCATCGAGGAAATGATGTGGGTGATCAGTAGGGTATTGCGTAGATGTGATGCGCGTATCTTGCCGTCACCGCCCCGGTGAAGACAGTGCCCGGCCGCAGTCGCGGTTTGGATGGGCACGCTTCGGCGGAGGCAAAAGGTAATGAGGCGTATCCCTATGGCGACGAAGAAGAGCAACGAGTCGATTGACGAAAAGGCCTTCCAGGCTCTGGAAGCGGCCCTTAAGATCGATTTTGACGAGCTTAAGTCGAGCCCTAACGACAAGACTTCCTTGGATGATCCGGAGGAAAATGTGTCTGACTCCACCCATCAGGCTGCCCAGCCCGATCACAGTCGAAATGCCAAGCCTCAGCAGGAACCACCCCGCGCCGCGCGAGCAAATGACGCCGCACGCGGGCTCGCTCCCGAACCTGCGCCGAAGTCGCCTCCCCTTTCTCCGGCAAACGACGATGGTCGACGCTCTCCGGCTGCCATGTTGCGCGCCCTCGACGTCCGTTCGAACCGTGCCGCCATCCGGGTTGCAGCCCTCGTCTCCATCGTCTGGGCCGTAGCCGGCCTTGGTGTCGCAAACCTGCTCTATGGTCCGCAGATCTGGCAGATCCGCACGCTGGGCGATCTCGCCGCCACCCCGGGTGCAGTCGGTGTCGCTATCGGCATCCTACTGCCCGTCATGCTCTTCTTCTCCTTCGCCATCATGATCGCCCGTGCGCAGGAACTGCGCAACGCCGCGCGCTCCATGGCCGAAGTGGCGCTTCGCCTGGCAGAGCCGGAAACCGCTGCCGCCGACCGGGTCATGACCGTCGGTCAGGCCGTTCGCCGCGAAGTCTCCGCGATGAACGAAGGCATCGAGCGCACGATTGCCCGCGCCACCGAACTCGAAACGCTTGTTCACTCGGAGGTCAACGCACTCGAGCGCAGCTACAGTGAAAACGAACTGCGCGTGCGGACGCTGGTTCAGGAGCTGGGCCTCGAGCGCGAAGCCATCATCGGTCACTCCGAGCGCATCCGCTCGACCATCGCCGGCGCGCATGGCAAGCTTAAGGACGATCTCGACCAGGCGGGCGAAGATATCGCCTCGCGCATCGCGATCTCTGGCGAAGCCTTCGCCTCGCTGATCGATACGCGCGCCGCGGCTCTTAGCGAAAAGTCCGATGCAGCGCTGCAGAACATCGGCACCATGCTGACGAACCGCACGGACTCGCTCCTTTCCGGCCTGACCGCCGCCGGCCTCGGGCTCAGCAGCGAATTCGACACCCGCCTCGATCAGCTGAGCGACACGCTGACCAAGCGCGGCGAGCAATTGCTCGGCCAGTTCGAGACCCGCGCGTCGTCGCTCGACGCAAATACCGAAAAGCTGAATGCGGCTCTCAACGAGCGCGCCCGCCAGCTGAACGAAACGCTGATTGCCCGCACCCGTGACCTCAACGAAAGCCTGAGCGTCGGCCAGAGCGCGATCGCCGGCGGCCTTGAGGACGTGCTTGCAACGCTCAACGCCACGCTCGACGAAAAGGGTGCACATTTCCGCCAGAGCCTGCGCTCCAGCGCCGATGACGCGATCATGGATCTCGACCTGCGCGGCGGCTTCTTCGAAGAGAAGCTGCAGACGACGGTTGGTCAACTGGCGACCGCCTTCGACGAACGCTTCCACGAATTCGCCTCGGCCTTCGACAAGCGCGCCAGCATGCTCGACACCAAACTGATGGAAAGTCTGCACCGCATCAACGAAACGGTGACCGGCGGTTCGGATGCCATCGGCAGCGCGCTCGACGGCAGCATCGACAAGATCGGTTCTGCCCTTTCGGATCAGTCGTTGTCGCTTGCGACCGCGCTCGGCGCCACGCACGACTTCATCGAGGAGACGATCGGCAGCCGCACGTCCGACCTCAGCAACCTGATCGGCGGCGCTCACAGCCGCATCGACAGCGTGCTTTCCGAAAAGACCAGCAGCCTGATGGGGGCTCTTTCCGAGGCACAGGATCGCATCGAAAACGGCTTCGGCCAGCGCGCCGATGCGCTTGCCAACGCCCTGACATCCAGCGAACAACGCCTGACCGAAGGCCTCGACACCCGCACGGCGCAGTTCGTCGATGGCCTGCAGGCAGCCCACGCCCGCATCGAGCAGACGCTGACGGGTTCGACCGACGAGATCACCAGTGCCATCGCTGCAAGCCAGCACCGTCTGGACAACACCCTGTCCGAGCGCACCCTCGCCCTTTCGACCGTGCTTTCGACCGGGACGGACGCGATCGAAGGCGCTGTCGGCGAAACGGCCGACCGGCTGGAGCGTGTTCTGTCGGAACGCAGCCAGGCGATTGCAGAAACCTTGTCGAGCCAGACGTCGGCGCTCGATGGCGTTCTCGCCGATCGCTCTGCCCACATCACCTCGACGATGACGGCCCGTGCCAACGAAATGGCGGACTCCTTGAGCCGTCATGCCGAAGACGTCGCCGACAACCTGACGTTCCGCGCCACCGCCGTTGCAGAGACGATGACGGACCGGGTCGGCGAGATCGAACAGAAGCTGTCGGACAGCGTTTCTCTGGTTGCCGAAAACCTCGGCGGCCGCGTCAGCGAGATTTCCGATACCCTCACCAACACCAGCGCCCGGATCGCCGAAGACCTCAGCGGTCGCGTCGGCAAGATTTCGGATGCGCTGACCGCCACCAGCGCACAGATCGCCGAAGCGCTGACGGCGCGCACCACCGAGGCAACCGCCTCGCTTGCCGGCAAGGCAACGGAAATCGAACAGACGCTCACCGGCCGTGCCGAGCACCTGCGTGAAACCCTGTCTTCGACCCACGAGCAGATCCGCGCCACGCTCGACGACCGGATCAACGCGATCAACCTCGCCGTCGATCAGGGCCGCGATCAGCTGGAAGGCATGCTGTCCGACCAGTCCATGTCGATTGCCACCAGCCTTGCCACCAGCGCCAGCATGCTCGAAATGTCGCTCGAAGAGCGCCAGGCCGCGCTTGCCGGCATCATCGACCGCAGTGGCGAAACGCTGGAAGCCCGCATGCGCTCGACCACCGGCAATATTGCCGAGCGGCTGGCGGAGACCGCAGGCCAGATCAGCCTTGCCGCCGACACCCTGACCAACCGGGTCGACATGTCGATCAACGGCCTCAACGACCGGCTCGACGATACCGGCCTGCGCATCGAGACGAGCCTTGGCGCGCTTGAAGAACGCATGCGCGACAGCGCCGCAAATGTCGGTTCGATTGCTGATGCGGCCGGTGCTCGCGTCGAGACCCGTCTCGGCTCGCTCGAAGAGCGCATGCGTGGTGGCGTCGATAATGTCAGCGCGATCGTCGACGACACCGCCGCCCGCATCGAAACCCGCCTCGGCTCACTTGAGGGCCGGATGCACGGCAGCGTCGACAAGGTCGGCGCGATCGTCGACGAAACCGGCAATCGCATCGAATCCCGTCTCGGTGCGATGGAAGACCGCATCCGCGACAGCGTCGGCAATGTCAACGCCATCGTCGACGACACCGGCTTCCGCATCGAGGCCAGCATCGGCACGCTTGAGGATCGCATCCGCGATAGCGTCGGAAGCGTCAACGCCATTGTCGACGATACCGGTGCCAAGATCGAGACAAGCCTCGGTTCTCTGGAAGGCCGCATTCGCGGCAGCGTCGGCAGCGTCAACGCGCTTGTCGATGACACCGGCCTGCGCCTTGAGACGAGCCTCGGCTCATTGGAGGATCGCGTCCGCGAAAGCGTCGACGGCGTCAACGCGATCGTTGGCAACGCGGGACAGCGCATCGCCGATAGCCTTGGCGAACGCGCCGGCGAAATCGACCGCGCCAGCGAGGAAGCAGCAAGCCGGATCTCCAGCGCCATCAATGCCGGCACGGACCGTATCGAGGAACGCCTCGGCACCATGGACCGTGCCCTCAACATCGGTCTCGAAAACGTCAACCGCACCATCGAAGGCAAGGCCGCGGTGCTTGTCACCAGCCTGCGCGGCGCCGTCAGCGACGTCACGCACGAGATCGATGCCGAAGCCGGCCGCATCGAGGGCAAGACTGCGGACCTCGTCACCAGCTTGCGTGGCGCCGTCAGCGAAGTGACGCAGGAGATCGACGCCGAAACGGGTCGCATCGAGGGTAAGACTGCGGACCTCGTCACCAGCCTGCGCGGCGCCGTCAGCGAAGTGACGCAGAAGATCGACGCCGAAACGGGCCGCATCGAGGGCAAGACGGCCGACCTCGTCAGCAACCTGCGTAGCGCCGTGGGCGATGTCGCCCAGGAGCTCGACGCCGAGGCCGCCCGCATCGAAGGCAAGGCCGCAGGTGTGGTCAGCACCCTTCGTGGCGCTGTCAGCGATGCAGCTCAGGAACTCGACGCGGAAGCAGCGCGTTCCGCTGGCCTTCTTTCCAAGGCCGGTCAGGACTTCGCCAATGTGCTGGCGTCCCGCAACGCCGACTTCGCCAATGCGATCGAACAGACCGCAGCAGCAACGGCCGCACGCCATGCCGAACTCGCCCGCTCCGTCGCCGATGCCTCCGACAGTGCAACAGCACGCCTTGCTGCCACGCATGGACAAGTCGCCAGCCATGCCCAGAACATCCAGCAGGGCCTTGCCGATGCGGAGAAGGCTCTGGAAGCGCGCGGCGAAGCGATCCGCAGCACGCTCGACGATCGCACCCGCGAACTCAACTCGATGCTGTCAGGGCGCTCCATGGAGCTCACGCGCATCATCGACGAGCAGGCACGTCCTGTTATCGATCAGTATGCCGCAACCGGCCGCGAGGCTGCAGAGCGCATCGCCAGCGTCACCCAGGACAGCACCGAGCGCCTGCGTGCCGAGAATGCTGCATTGGTGAACGCCATTACCGAACGCACCGGCGAGACGCTCAACGCCATCTCGCTGCGCGCCGAGGAAACGGCAAAGGCGATGAAGATGGTCGAGAACCGTCTGCAGTCGACGGCCCTCGGCCTGATCGACCAGCTCGCCGCCAACAACACGGCGATCGCAACCGTCATCGATCAGGCAAGCAACAACCTCGGCGACATGGACCAGAGGCTCGAGGCAACCGCCAGCCGCTTCTCCGAAACCACGCGCCAGGCCTCCGACATGCTGTCGACCTCCACGCGCCTCATTGAAGGCAAGGTCGACAAGCTCTCGGACATCTCCGCCTCCACCCTGTCGCAGATCGGCGGCATCGTCGGGCGCTTCGAGGATCACTCCAAGGTGCTTGGCCAGGCTTCGGATCTCCTGGGTGCCGCCCAGTCGAACCTCGTCAGCACGCTCGAGGAGCGCCAGGATGCGCTGCGCACCCTGTCCGTCGGCCTCGTGCAGCGCTCGGAAGAAATCGAACGCACGATGCGTGCGCTCGAAGGTTTCGTCGACGGCGCCTTCCAGCGCGCCGAAGAGCGTTCGGGTCTGGTTGCCGGCAACCTGCGCAGCGGTATTCAGCAGTCCTTCTCGGACGTCGGTCGCCTGCTGTCGAGCACCGAACAGCGTGCAGCAGAAGCCGCAGAATCCA
The DNA here is from genome assembly GCF_003355565.1 of Ensifer sp. M14. NCBI lineage: Bacteria > Pseudomonadati > Pseudomonadota > Alphaproteobacteria > Hyphomicrobiales > Rhizobiaceae > Ensifer > Ensifer sp. M14. The sequence goes on along the minus strand of NZ_QJNR01000004.1, from coordinate 2,788,956 downwards.
TGCGCAATGCGCTGGCGCAGGCAGGCGATGAAGCCGGTGCTTCGGTCGAAGCGGTGTTCTCGCGCGCCGAAGAACGCTCGCGCCAGATTGCCGATACGCTGCGCTCCGGCGTCGAGACCTCGTTTGCTGACGTCAATAAGACGCTCTCGGCGGTCGAAGGCCGTGCGCTCGGCGCCTCCGAAGCGCTTCGTCAGGCGATTGCCAAGGTTGGCGAAGATGCCGGCTCCTCGATCGAAGGTGCCTTCGCAAACGCCGAGGAACGCTCCAAGGAAGTGGCGAACCGTCTGCGTGGCAGCGTCTCCGCCTCGGTCTCCGATGTCGAGCGCATGCTCAACGAGAGCGGCAAGAAGTCCGACGGCGTGGCAGCCCAGCTGCGCGACGCCGTTCGTGTCGCGATCGACGAAGCCATCGGCCGCTTCAGCGGTGCCACCGACGATATCCGTCGCTCGGCAGGCGAGATCCGCAAGGAACTCGACATGACCCGCGAAGAGCTGAAGCGCAGCGCCTTCGACCTGCCTGAAGAAGCCAAGGAAAACGCCGCCGTCATGCGTCGTGCCGTGGCCGAGCAGATCAAGGCATTGCAGGAACTGTCCGACATTATCGGCAAGTCATCGACGCAGCTCGAAGTCGCCCAGCCGCTGCGCCAGCAGCCGGTTGCCGCCGCCCCCGTGGCTGCTGCACCTGTTGCTGTCACCCGTCCGGTCGAGCAGCCGGTCGCAGAGCCGCGTCGCCAGGAGCCCGCGCCGACGCTGCGCGGCAGCCTCGGCATCGAGCAGGCAACCGTTCAACAGCCTGCCGCCGTTCAGCAGCCTGTCCCAGTCCAGCCTGTCCGCGCCCAGCCGGCAACACAGGCCGTCACCAGCGAGGTCGCAGAAGGCGGCGGCTGGATGCGCGACCTGTTGCGTGCGGCTTCCCGTGAGGAGACCCCGGCGGCTGCACCGCAGCGCCCGGCCGAAAGCCAGCCTACGACCCGCAGCGGCGACACCCGCAATCCGCGGCACGTGGTGGAATCGCTGAACTCGCTGTCGGTCGATATTGCCCGTGCCATCGATCACGATGCGTCGGTAGACCTGTGGCGCCGCTACCAGCGCGGCGAGCGCGACGTCTTCACCCGTAGGCTCTATACGCTGAAGGGCCAGCAGACGTTCGATGAGATCAAGCGCAAGTACGACCGCGAACCGGAGTTCCGCACCGCCGTCGACCGCTACATCGCCGACTTCGAAAAGCTGCTCGCCGACGTCGCGCGCAACGATCCGGACAAGCGTATCACCCAGACCTACCTCACCTCCGACACCGGCAAGGTCTACACGATGCTCGCCCACGCGGCCGGCCGCTTCAACTGAGGCAGCGTCAATTGAAAAGATCAGACGGCCCCATCGCAAGCTGGGGCCGTTTTCGTATCAACAGCCAGAACGGAAGCCAAAGCCTCGTTAGCACCCGTTTGGCTGTTGCGAGAACAGCATCGGCTATTGCCTTTCCGCTCCGGTCGCGAACGCGATATCTTACCATGGTACCACAGCATATCTGGATACCACATTGACTGCCGGCGCCCTTCCCACGTCCTCACTGCCAAGTAACTTTGGCCGACCGTAAGCCGGTCCTTGGGTTGCAGCACCTCCGACGGAATTCTGGCACTGGAGATGCGATCGCGGTTCACCTTGAAATTGCTATCGGTGCAGGATCCCTACCCACTGCGCTGAACATTTATAGAATGCGACGCGTTGATACGGACCTTCAATCGTGCGAGCGATGCCTCATGCCGATACCGGCGCCGCGACTCTGGCATTGCGCTTCACCTGCGCCGACGTGCTAGCTTCTGTCGCGCAATCTGTCAGGCCGCTTCGGCGGTGGTGCGATTCAGGGCGAGCCAGACGAAGCGTCCGCAGTGGATGGTGCCCATTCACGGCAAACAATTGGTGGCAAGCTCTGCCCGCCGCCAAACGCGCAGCATCCTTCAGGGGATCGGAATGCGACCTCTACCGCGAATTCCCACCGAAAGGACAGCGTTTGCAGTCGCGACTAGATCTTGAAATCTGGTGGCCGCACGACCGTCAGACGCACCACGGATGCTGATTGAACGACGGAAACAACCTTGGTCTCAACGACTGCAAGGGCTCCGCTCCTTGCGGCACTGTTGAACGCGTCATCTGCATCTGTCTGTTGCCCGATGCGGCTAACTTTACGCTCGCTCTGGCGCAGCTGCGAACGGCACGGTGGTCCACCAAACGCGTTGACCATATCTTCCCACTGAGCGCGTGTCCTTGCGCCCAGATCGGCGATTGAGGCGTGACATGTTGCTGACGCTGCTCTTGGAGACGCTGGCGTCAACGCGCCGCATGGGTCCGACCCAACCAGGCCGATTGCGGGACAACAAGCCGACTTTCAGGTCCGACAAGTAAACCACGCGTGCCGATGGCGCCGCGGAAAACAATTCCCAGCGCTGATAAAGCCAGCCCAAATGCCTTTCGCGGCAACGGGCGAAAGCCACATCGCACAAAAGAAAAAGGCCCCGGACAAACCCGGGGCCTTTCCTGGATTTCGATCACACGCCGGCCGAGCCGGCAGAGGATCAATGTTCCTTGTTGGCGTAAACCGACTTCTTGGTCAGGTAGACGAGACCGGTGAAGATCAGCAGGAACACCATGACCATGAAGCCGGTGCGCTTGCGATCCTCGAGGTGCGGTTCGGCTGCCCACATCAGGAAGGCCGAAACGTCCTTGGCGTACTGGTCCACCGTCTGTGGCGTACCATCGTCGTAGGTAACCTGATCGTTGGAGATCGGCTGAGCCATCGCCAGTGCCGAAGCGTTGGCGAAGTATGGGTTGTAGTGGGTGCCTTCAGCGACCTGAACACCTTCCGGTGGCTCATGGTAACCGGTCAGCAGCGCGTGGATATAGTCCGGGCCACCTTCCTGGTAGGGCCAGAACATATCGAAGACGAACTGCGGGAAGCCGCGCTCGATGCCGCGCGCCTTGGCGATCAGCGAGAAGTCCGGCGGTGCAGCCCCGTTGTTGGAAGCAGCAGCAGCTTCCTTGTTCGGGTACGGCGACGGGAAATGATCCGAAGGCACGGCCCTGCGGGTAAACATTTCGCCGTCTGCGTTAGGGCCGTCCTGAACTTCGTAGTTCGCGGCAAAGGCCTTCACCTGGGCGTCGGAATAGCCGAGGGCTCCAAGCGTACGGAATGCCACCAGTTCCATCGAGTGGCAGGCCGAACAGACCTCGGTATAGACCTTCAGGCCGCGCTGCAGCTGGCCCTTGTCGTAGTTGCCGAACGGGCCGGCAAACGACCAGTCCTGCTGCTCGGGCTTGTGGATCGGATAGTGGGGCGTGCCGCCGCCATGCTCCGCGCCACCTGCCGCCTCTTCAGCGACAGCAGCTCCGAGACCGAGGCCAGCGACGACAGCAAGTGACAGAATGCCTGTTACAAGCTTTTTCATTGTTGTGGATTCCTTATCAATCGCTGTTCTGATCAGGCGCGTGCGGTGGCCGGTTGAGCCTTCGCATTCTTCTTTTCCAGCACCGCTTCGGTGATGGAGTTCGGAATGCGCTTGGGCGTCTCGATCAGGCCGAGAACCGGCATGATGACGAGGAAGAAGCCGAAGTAGTACAGCGTGCCGATCTGCGACATGACAACATACAGGCCTTCTGCAGGGCGCGAACCCAGCCAGCCGAGCATGATGGCGTTGACCACGAAGATCCAGAAGAACAGCTTGTACCACGGACGGTAGACAGCCGAACGGACCTTCGACGTATCGAGCCAGGGCAGGAAGAACAGGATGATGATCGAGCCGAACATCACCAGAACGCCGCCGAGCTTGGAGTCGATCGGGCCGACATTGAAGGTGATGGCGCGCAGCATCGCGTAGAACGGCAGGTAGTACCATTCGGGAACGATGTGGGCAGGCGTCTTCAGCGCGTCAGCCGGAATGTAGTTGTCCGGATGGCCGAGGAAGTTCGGCTGGTAGAAGACGAACCATGCGTAGATCAGCAGGAAGATGGAAACGCCGAGTGCGTCCTTCAGCGTCGCGTACGGCGTGAACGGAACGGTATCGGTCTTCGACTTCACTTCGACGCCGGTCGGATTGGTCTGGCCGGTGACGTGCAGGGCCCAGACGTGAAGCACGACGACGCCGGCGATCATGAAGGGCAGCAGGTAATGCAGCGAGAAGAAGCGGTTCAGCGTCGGCTGGTCGACGGCAAAGCCGCCAAGCAGGAACTGCTGGATCCACTCGCCCACCAACGGAAAGGCCGAGAAGAAGCCGGTGATAACGGTCGCACCCCAGAAGGACATCTGACCCCAGGGCAGAACGTAGCCCATGAAGCCGGCAGCCATCATCAGGAGATAGATGACCACGCCGAGGATCCAGAGGATTTCGCGCGGTGCCTTGTACGAGCCGTAGTAGAGGCCGCGGGCAATGTGCAGGTAGACGGCGATGAAGAAGAACGACGCGCCGTTGGCGTGCATGTAGCGCAAGAGCCAACCGTGGTTGACGTCGCGCATGATCTTTTCGACCGAGTTGAACGCAACGGTCGTGTCGGCGGCATAGTGCATGGCCAGCACGATGCCGGTCAGGATCTGCACGACCAGCATCACGGAAAGCATGGCGCCAAAGGTGTATGCGTAGTTCAGGTTCCGGGGAACCGGATAGCTGATGAAGCTGTCGTGAATCATACGCGGCAGCGGAAGACGGGAATCAACCCATTTCTCAATGCCAGTCGTTGGCGTGTAGGTTGAATGTTCAGCACTCATTATCAGTAGTCCCCTCAACCGATCTTGATAACTGTGTCGGAAACGAACGAGAAGGTCGGCACGGGGAGGTTTTCCGGCGCCGGACCTTTACGGATTCGGCCAGCCGTATCGTAGTGCGAACCGTGGCAGGGACAGAACCAGCCACCGAAATCACCGGCCTGACCAAGCGGCACGCAGCCGAGATGGGTGCAGGAGCCGATCATCACGATCCAGTTTTCCTTGCCTTCGCCGGCGGAGCGATCGAGATCGTTCGCCTCGGCGTCGGTCGGAAGGTTGGCGTTGCGCGCAACCGGGTCCTTGAGGTCGGCAAGAGCGACCGCCTTGGCCTCTTCCACTTCCTTCTCGGTGCGGTTGCGGATGAAGATCGGCTTGCCGCGCCATTTGGCCGTCAGCGACATGCCGGCCTGAAGGCTCGACACATCGACCTCGATCGAGGCGAGCGCAAGCGTCGAGGCATCCGGACGCATCTGGTCGATGAATGGCCAAGCGACCGCGCCGGCGCCAACGACGCCCGCCATGCCGGTGGCCAGGTAAAGAAAATCGCGGCGAGTGGGCTCGCCCGAGGTCTCGCTTGAAATGTCGTGTTCGCTCACGGCTGAACCATCCTCTCACGCAATGTTGCGGAAACCGCATCCGCCCAGCGAGATCCCTGCCCTTGCGGTTTGACCTAGGTCAAGGAAACACGCCCAATCAAAGTGCTGGCACCTTGGCCGGCTTGCTGTCGCAAACACGTTTTCGGCGCCAGAATCCGTAAAGTTCTGCGCGCGCACGGCTCGCAGATTCCCCGTCAATCCGGCGCGTTCTATGCTTGATCGCAAATTATGTCCAGCCTTGACAAGGGTGGGTGGGCAGATTGTCGCGGGGAAAAGCGCGGCCAATTGGCACAAGGACTTGACGGTTTGCGTTGCCGCCGTCGGACCACCTTGAAAAGGCAGTTGAGCTGCCCTACTCCGCCGCCTCTTCGCGCGCCAGAAACCCGCCCGATTGCCGCGACCAGAGATCGGCGTAAAGACCGCCTCGGGAGATCAGTTCGGCGTGGGTTCCGTCCTCGACGATCCGACCCTTGTCCATGACGACGAGTCGGTCGAGCGCGGCGATCGTCGACAGCCGGTGCGCGATGGCCAGAACCGTCTTACCCTGCATCAGCCGGTCGAGATTGGACTGGATCGCCGCTTCCACTTCGGAATCGAGCGCCGAGGTTGCCTCGTCGAGAACGAGGATCGGCGCATCCTTGAGCATGACACGCGCAATGGCGATACGCTGCCTCTGTCCGCCCGAAAGCTTGACGCCGCGTTCGCCGACATAAGCATCGAAACTCTTGCGGCCGCGCTGGTCCTCGAGGTCCAGGATAAACTCGTACGCCTCGGCCTTCTCGGCCGCCATGATCAGTTGTTCATCTGTCGCATCCGGGTGCCCGAAGAGAATATTGTCGCGGATGGAGCGGTGCAGAAGCGATGTGTCCTGGCTGACCATGCCGACCTGCGCGCGCAACGATTCCTGCTTCACCGTCGAAATATCCTGGCCGTCGATCAGGATGCGCCCGCCCTCGAGATCGTAGAACCGCAGAAGCAGGTTGACGAGCGTCGACTTGCCAGCGCCAGAACGGCCGACGATGCCAACTTTCTCTCCTGGACGAATGACCAGGGAGAAGTCGTCGATGACGCCTGCACCCTTGCCATAGTGAAACTTCACATGCTCGAAGCGGATCTCCGGCTCGCTGACAGACAGCTCCTTCGCACCCGGTTGGTCGACAAGGCCGATCGGCTGGGAGACGAGCTCGGCCGAATTCTGGATCGTGCCGATGTTTCGCATGATCGAGTTGAACTGCGTCATCATCCGCCCGAGCAGCATGTTGAGCCTGAGCACCAGTGCCAACGTGAAGGCGACTGCGCCCGAACTGATAGAGCCGCCTAGCCAAAGGTGAATGGCGTAGATTGCGATCGCCGCGATCATCATGCCTGACAGAAGCGCCAGCGAGGCGCGCACCGCCGTCAACAGCCGCGTGAATGGAATGACCGCCCGCTGGAAGCGATCGAAGCCGGCGCGGATATAGCGATCGTTCTCGTCGTCGCGGCCGAACAGCTTCAAGGTCTGGATGTTCGAATAGGCATCCACCATGCGCCCGTTCAGCATCGAGGCCATTTCGGCGGTATCGCGCGCGTGCTTGCGGATGCGTGGAACGAAGTAGCGCGCCAGCGCCAGGAAGATGACGATCCAGAACGCGACCATCGCCGCCAGCCGCCAGTCGAGCTGGGCAACCAGCGCCATTGTCGAGGCGGTGTAAATGACGATGAACCAGACGACCTGCAGCAGCGACACGATCAGATCGCTGGTCGCCTGCGCGCCCGACCAGACCTTTGTCACGATCCGGCCTGAAAAATCGTTCTGGAAGAAGGACAGCGATTGCCGAGCGACGTGCGTGTAGGACTGCCAGCGCACCAGATTGAGGAAGCCGGTGATGATCGACTGCTCCTCGACGAGTGCTGCCAGCGACACCGCGACGAAGCGGAACACCAGCACTGTCAGCAACATGAACAGCAGTTCGGGGCCATTGGCGGAAATCAATCCACTCCATCCGGCCTCCGGCTTCACCGTGTCGAGCAGATCAACCAGTCGCCCGACGAAGTAAAAGAGCCCGGCTTCCAGCATGGCGACAAGACCGCCGAGGATGGCCATGGCCAGAAACGGCCCCTTGGCCTGGCGGGCATAGAACCAGGCGAAAGCCCATAACGATTTCGGCGGCTGCAATCGCTCCCGCGGCGCAAACGGCTTGATCCAGTTCTCGAAGATGCTGACGATGGCGCTGAGCATGGTTCCGATATAGGCGGTTCGGCGGCAACAGCAATCGGTTTCCACCATTGGGCGCATTACAAATGCGTAACGTCAAGTCTGCAGCCCCGCCGCCATCGGGCGACGGGGCGGCCGCGGATTACTCCGCCGCCTCTTCCTTCTCGGTATCGTCGGCAATGAAGCCGCCCGACTGCCGCGACCAAAGGTCGGCATAAAGGCCGCCCTTGGCTACGAGCTCGCCATGCGAACCGGTTTCGACGATCCGGCCGGCCTCGAGGATGACCAGTCGGTCCATTTCCGTCAGCGTCGATAGGCGATGAGCAATCGCGATCACCGTCTTGCCAGCCATCAGCGCGAACAGGTTCTCCTGGATCGCCTGCTCGACTTCGGAATCGAGCGCTGATGTCGCCTCGTCGAGGACCAGGATCGGTGCGTCCTTGAGGAAGACACGGGCAATAGCGATGCGCTGACGCTGGCCGCCGGAGAGCTTGACGCCCCTTTCGCCGACCTGGGCATCGAGCCCCTTGCGCCCCTGGTTGTCCTCAAGCGCCTGGATGAACTCCCAGGCGTTCGCTCGCTTCGCTGCCGCCGCGATCGCCTCGTCGTCCGCTTCCGGATGTCCATAGGCGATGTTGTCGCGGATGGAGCGATGCAGCAGCGAGGTGTCCTGCGTCACGACGCCGATCTGGGCACGCAGGCTATCCTGCGTGACTGTAGCGATATCCTTGCCGTCGATCCGGATTGCGCCCGATTCCACGTCATAGAACCGCAACAGCAGGTTCATCAGCGTCGTCTTGCCGGCGCCGGAACGACCGACCAGGCCGATCTTCTCGCCCGGCTTGATGTCGAGCGACAGGTGATCGATGACGCCTTTCGCCTTACCGTAATGGAAGCGAACGTTGTCGTAGGTGATCGCACCCTTGTCAGCCTTGAGCGCCTTGGCATCCGGCTCGTCGACGATGTCGTGTGCCTTCGTCATCATGCCAATGCCGTCATAGACCGTGCCGATGTTCTCGAACAGCGCCGAGACTTCCCACATGATCCATTGCGACATACCGTTGATGCGCATGGCGAGACCGACGGCGATCGCGATCGCGCCGACCGAGATGGCGCTTGTCAGCCACAGGTGAATGCCGAGCGCGCCGATGGCAAACAGCGCGATGCTGTTGTTGGCATAGACCAGCACATGGAACAGCGTCACCTTGCGCATCTGACGATGCACGGTTTTGAGGAAGCCATCCATGCCGGCGCGCGCGTAGGTTTCCTCGCGGCCCGCGTGCGAGAACAGCTTGACCGTGCCGATGTTGGTGTAGCTGTCGACGATACGGCCCGTCATCATCGACCGTGCGTCCGCCTGCTCCTTGGAGATCTTCTGCAGCCGCGGGACGAAGTAGCCGACGATGCAGATGTAGATCACCAGCCAGACAGCGAGCGGCGTCACCAGCCGCCAGTCGGCGGCGGCAACGACGATCAGCATCGTGACGAAGTAGCTGACGACATAGACGAAGACGTCGAGGATCTTCATCACCGTTTCGCGAACAGCAAGGGAGGTCTGCATGACCTTGGTCGCGACGCGGCCGGCAAACTCGTTGGCGAAGAACGTCATGCTCTGGCGCAGCAGATAGCGGTGCATCTGCCAGCGCGCGATCATCGGGTAATTGCCGAGCAGCACCTGGTGCATGATCAGTGAATCGATTGCCACCAGCAGCGGCAGGCCGATCAGGACCAGGCCGCCCATCCAGATGAGCCTGTGGCCCTCCGCTTCGAGGAAGGTGTCGCGATTGGCGCTCGACAGCCAGTCGACCATGTTTCCGAGAAACTGGAACAGCGCCACTTCGCCGATGGCGATCAGCATGGTGCAGACCGACATGATCAGCAACCACGGAACTGCGGGCTTGGAATAGTGCCAGCAGAAACCGAAAAGGCTTTTCGGCGGAAGAACGGGCTCTTCCGTCGGATAGGGATTGAGGCGGGATTCAAACCAGCCAAACATTGTCTTGCTCCTTCAGAGTATTTTGAAGGAAGGCGGGTATCTAACCCGCATTCTTTATCGTGAAAATTTCAGTCCGGAAATGCTGTCCCGCAAAAGCGGGTCTATCTTCCGGAGTTCCGGAAGCGCGCATAAATCTCTTGAAAGATAGGTCGCGGAACCGGTTAGGCCAAACGGTGGCCCGTCACTCCAGGAAGGCGTGTCAACATCAATATCGTCATCATTGCCTCCGTCGGTTCGCGTTGAAGAGAGGTTCTGTCTACCTCTATTCGCGCGGACATGCCAGATTGTCGCAGACACTTTCTTGCCTGTTTTTTCATCGCTTCGTCGAATGTTGCTAGTTCGGCACAGATTAGCGACCACAAAATCAGCGAGAACACGACCGACATCTGTAGGAAACGCCCATGAATGCATCGTCGACGCCACCTATTGAGTTGAACGGGCAGGATTTCCTGCTGAGGCGCGCGCAGGAAAGCGACGTCGAGGCGCGGCTGGCACTCGGGCGGGACCCGGAAATCTACCGCATGTTTGGCGGCGACGCATTCGTGACTCGCCCCTACACACAAGCGGATTCCGAAGCGTGGTTGCGGGCCAACAGCGAGCACCCGGCCGCCTGGATTATCGACCGCGACGGGCTGATCGGCGAAGTCAGGCTCGACAATATAGATCGACACGACCGGCGCGCCTCTTTCGCCATTGGCATCCTTGATCGGAAACTGCTCGGCCAAGGGATTGGCACTGCCGCCACTAAGCTTGTATTGGGCCACGCATTCGGTGAACTCGCCCTGCACCGCGTTTCGCTGCGCGTTCTTGCTTTCAACGAGCGTGCCATTGCCAGCTACCGCAAATGCGGTTTTTCGATCGAGGGGCGCGAGCGGGAGGCGGCGCTGGTCGATGGCGAATGGCACGATGACATCATGATGGGGATTCTCGCGCACGAGTTCTCCGCACCAAAAGACAAACCGCAAGGAAAGTAACCCGACGTGAGTGACCTTCGCATTGCCCTCTACCAGCCCGATATCCCGGGTAACACCGGCACGATCCTGCGTCTCGCCGCCTGCCTTGGCCTTGCCGTCGATGTCATCGAGCCTGCAGGGTTCGACCTTTCCGACCGCAACCTCAAGCGGGCCGGTATGGACTACATCGCCTCCGTCGCCCTCACCCGTCACGTCAACTGGGAGCGGTTTGAGGCGTGGCGGGCACCGACCGGGAAAAGGCTGGTGCTCGCCTCGACCAAGGCTGCCGAACCCTACACCCGTTTCGAATTCCGCCCGGACGATATCCTGCTCTTCGGGCGCGAAAGCGCCGGTGTACCAGACCACGTGCATGATCGCGCGGAAGGCCGCATCCTCATCCCGATGGCGGAGGGGCAACGTTCGTTGAACGTCGCCATTTCTGCCGCCATGATCGCCGGTGAGGCCATCCGGCAAGTGCAACTGCTCTGAAAAACCGGGCATGACGCAGCCTCGCTATTTCTGATGGATTGCTATGGGCGCCGCCGACGGCAGCACCCGCAAAATCAGGCGGCGACCTCGTTGTAGGGCGTCGCCTTGCGCGCCTGCTTCAAGGTTCGCGCCCACCAGATGAGCCGATCCATCATCAGGAACAGCGGTGCGCGCATCTCCTCGGGTTTATAGAGGTTGCCGGCCGCATCGAATTTCGACCAGGCCTTGGCAAACTGCACGCCGTCGCGCAGCGTCACCGCGTGCAACTCGCCGAAAACCTGGCGCAGCTGCTCGACGGCGCGGATGCCGCCGGATGCGCCGCCATAGGAGACGAAGGCAACGGGTTTGGCATGCCATGGCTCGTAGACCGAATCGATCAGCTCCTTCAGCGCGGCCGGATAGCCGTGATTGTATTCCGGAGTCACCACCAGGAAGGCGTCCGCTTCGGCCACCTTGCGCTCGAGCCATTCGCCGGGATTGACAGCCGCACCGACGCCGCGCGAGGCCCTCAGCCGTGCCGGATCGATCACCGTGAGATTGAAGACGGCTGAATCCGAAATCTCGCGGATCAGCCAGTTGGCGACCGTATCGCAGAAGCGTCCCTGCCGGGCGCTGCCGTAGATCACCGCTAGCGTCATTTTCTCTGTCATGGGGATTTGCTCCTTGTTGTGAATTCCATGGAGCTCATGCTATAAAACCTCAACATTAGTTGAGGTCAAGAGCGGTCATGACGATTGTAAGAAACAGCGAATTGCGACGTGAACTGACCGTCGGCGAAGTCGCGGAACGCAGCGGCGTCGCGGTTTCCACATTGCATTTCTATGAGGCCAAGGGGCTGATCCGCAGCAACCGCAGCCGCGGCAACCAGCGCCGCTATCCCCGTAGTGTTCTGAGGCGTGTGGCGGTGATCAAGGTTGCACAGCGAACGGGAATTCCGCTTGCTGAAATCCAGGCGGCGTTGACCGTGCTGCCGGACGACCGGCCCTTGACGGTCCAGGATTGGGCACGGCTGTCGGAGAGCTGGCACGAGCAGCTGAACGAGCGCATCGCCAGCCTGATGGCGCTGCGCGACCATCTGACAAGCTGTATCGGCTGCGGCTGCCTTTCGCTCAGGGAATGTCCGCTGCGCAATCCATACGACGTGCTCTCGATGGAAGGCGCCGGCCCGCGGCTGATGGATGCGACGGAAGAGGACGGCCAGCCCTAACAGACGCCACGGACCCGAAACGTCCTCGCAGGGGCGTCAATCCGCGGTCGGCAGGCGGCGCATGGTGAATTCGATTTCGTCACCATCGAGCTGGCGCCAGCTTTCCACCTCGGTCCAGTAGGCCGCTTTGGGCCAGGTATCGAACCATTCGCGCGCCTTCGCGCGCGCAGCACTTCGGTCGAGGCGAAAGGTTTCACGCACGAAAAGGCCATCGCCTCGTGCCGGATTTTCCCGGCGATGCCGGGCAATCTGACGCCGCAAACCATCAAGCGGCGGACCTGCGGGTATTCTCGCCATGGGCCATACCTCTGAGGGTAAAGATAGTGTGGGTATGGTTCTATTGCGAGTCCGTTTTACACCGTCCATCCGATGCGGCAGACTACAGCGCCGCGTGTCAAATAGGACGCGCAAAGGACGCTACAGCACATTAGACTTGCTGCCGATTTTCTCCTTAAATCGAAGCTGAATTAAGGAATTATGCATAGGCACGATACCCCGCCCGCCGTTGCCAATCCGGCGGAAATATGAACTGTGGCGCACATCAACGAATCGGCGGCTTTCCGGCGCGCAAAGCCGCGAACAGGACAAATTTTCATGGAACGACCGCAACTGCCCCAGGGGCTGCCTGCCGATATCGAAGACAAGAAGGCCGCAGCCAGGGCCTGGTTCGAAAGCCTGCGCGACACGATCTGCGCCGCCTTCGAAGCGGTCGAAGATGAGCTGACCGGGCCGTTGTCCGACCGGGAACCCGGCCGCTTCGTCGGCAAGGAGTGGAGCCGGGACGGCGGCGAAGGCGGCGGCGGTCGCATGTCGATGATGGAGGGGCGCGTCTTCGAGAAGGTCGGCGTGCACACCTCGACCGTCTTTGGCGAATTCTCGCCCGAGTTCCGCGAGCAGATCCCCGGCGCCAGTGAAGACCCACGCTTCTGGGCATCGGGCATTTCGCTGATCGCACACCCCGTGAACCCCAACGTGCCGGCCGTTCACATGAACACCCGCATGGTCGTTACCACCAGCAACTGGTTCGGCGGCGGTGCCGACCTGACGCCGGTGCTCGACCGCCGCCGCGTCATGACCGATCCGGACACCCAACTGTTCCACCGCGCCATGGAGATCACCTGCAATCGCCACGCGGTCGCCGACCACGCCAAGTTCAAGCAGTGGTGCGACGACTATTTCTTCCTGAAACACCGAAATGAGCCGCGAGGCACGGGCGGCATCTTCTACGATTGGCTGCGCTCCTCGGATGAGCAGGGCGGCTGGGAAGCCGACTTCGCCTTTACGCGCGACCTCGGCAAGGCTTTCGCTCTCGTCTATCCCAAGATCGTCCGCAGCAATTTCAACACGCCGTGGACCGAGGAGGATCGCGACGAACAACTCGTGCGCCGCGGCCGTTACGTCGAGTTCAATCTGCTTTACGATCGCGGCACCATCTTCGGGTTGAAGACCGGCGGCAACGTCGAGTCGATCCTCTCGTCCCTGCCCCCGGTCGTGCGCTGGCCCTGATGCGCTTCCTGAGCTGACGGAGTCCGCGGCTACTCCCGTCAGCTCAGTTTGAGATTCAAGATGCTGGCAAGCTGGCGGCCGGCATCTGATCATGCGTGTCCGCTCGAATGATCTTCGCCGCCGGGTTGATGCGCGACGCCAGGGTCGTGTCGACCCCAGACGACGGACCTTGATCGCCTCGACCCGGATCAAGACCATCATTGCCCTGCTCCGACACTGAGAGCTTAAACGCCCGCGCGCCTTCGCCCCGCGCGGCCACTGGCACACATCGACATTCCCCGGCGCGCTGCGTTGCGACCGGCTTGAAGCACCTCGCATCTCGAAATCCACCGCAAGCTCTTGTGCTTTGTCAGGTGCGTGAGCATCTACCAGAGGTGGTGTCGTGAACGCTTGCAGCTCGCCACGAAAACACGCCGATTTATCGAAATCCCTATCCGAATCTGCCAGGCCGCCGGATTCGGCTGCAATTTTTGGATCTCGAACATGATTCGGGTCGCAACACTGATTCTAAAATGGCAGCGATGGATGACGGGTCATCACCAAACGAGAAGGACGAATGTATGTCGAAGGGAAATACGGTACCAGCCAATGACCGACGCAAAAGGCGTTCTCGGCGGTGGCTCAAGTTTTCCGCAATCACGGTCGCGCTGCTGCTCATCCTCACGCTCGTACCGCTCGCCTTCATTCTTTACCCAACGCTGAAGTCTTACCCGAAGCCACCCGTCCAGACCGCTGCTTCGCAGCGGGAAGGAAACATGCAGGACCTTGCCCATCTGCGGCATCTGCCGGATGTCGAACGAAGCTTCACGCCCGAAACCAAAGCCGCATTCACGCAGGCTCTGAGCGCGATTGAACAACGTGCCGGAGACCTGGATCGGGCCGGACTGGCGATGGCCACGGCGAAGGCTGTGGCGCTGGCCGACAACGGTCACACCAATGTCGTCGGGCTTGCTGGTGATCGCAGCTTCAATGCCGTGCCAATTCGTCTCGGCTGGTTTGCCGATGGGTTGTTTGTGGTCGCTGCAGCTGAAGATCAAAGCCACCTCCTTGGGGGGCAAGTCCTCGGCGCAAATGGCAAAGCGACGGATGCCTTGGTCGAGGCGCTGAGGCCATATGTCGGTGGTCCCGCCAACCTTGCCAAGGAATTCGCACCAAACTTCCTGATCTCGCCGGAGCTTCTGCATGCAGCCGGCCTGGCTGAAACAGCGGGAAGCAGCACCTACGACTTGCGCCTTGCCGATGGGAGCATCGCACCGGTCGAACTCGTCGCGAAGCCCGGTTCCCAAGGGCCACAGAATACCAACTTCTGGCCCGCACGCGATTTGAGCCCCGTGGCTCAAGCCAACGCCACGTCCGGGTGGCGACACGTCCTCGATGGCGTCGCTTTGCCGGCCTATCTCTCTCGCCCCGACAGCAACTACTGGCACGTCTATCCTCTGGCAGACCTGCTCTACGTTCAGATCAACCGCGTCCGCGATCAGGCGCCGCTCGATCTGTCGCAATATCTTTCTGACATGCTTGATGAAGCGGCCAAGAAACCAATTCGCAACGCAATCGTCGATCTCCGGTTTAACAACGGCGGCAACTACACGCTTTCCGCTGACTTTGGCCGGCGTTTGCCGACGCTTCTGCCACCGACCGGTCGCCTCTTCATACTGACGTCAGGAAACACGTTCTCCGCAGCGATCAGCACCGCAGCGTGGCTGAAGTATTTTGGTGGTGCCCGTGTCACCATCATCGGTGAGACCGTGGGCGATCGGATGCAGTTCTGGGGTGAAGGTGGCCAAACCGTGCTGCCGAATTCGAAGCTGGCGGTCCGCTACACCACTGGCTTCCACGATTGGGAGAACGGATGCAGCCTGTCGCAGCTGACGTCGTGTTTTCTGTTGAACTACATTTACGACGTCCCGGCAGGCTCCCTTGAGCCGAGCGTTGCAGTGAAACCGACCTTTGCAGATTATGTCGCCGGCCAGGATCGCGCGCTATCCATTGTCATGGAGCTGCTCGCAGCCGACGGAAACGCCGGGTAAATCGACCAATCAAGCCAATCTTCGGAGCCGCCGACACCTGTTACGGCAAAGACAACATCTCTGTCCGGCTCCGGAATCTGGTCGATCGCAACATCATCGACCTTGCCGAACCGCGCGAAAGAGACCGAAGGTGCGCGGGCGTCACTTGCAGCTGCGCACCTTCTTCATCACCACCCGGCCATAGGCGCCATAGCTCTTTACCGTCTTGACGACACAGGTCTGTCGATAGCCGTAGCTGTAGTTGCCGGCCTTGGCAGGCATAGTGACGACAAAGACGGTCGTCATCGCAGCAGCGATGGCGATGAAAGAGTGGCGCATGGATGTTCCCCGTTCGAATTCAGCGGCCAGGAATGACGTGCGATCCGCATGTCGGAGCCATCGCATGAAAACCGGTTTCGCACTGTTTCGATTGGAACAGCTGAACAAATGACGGTCGCTGGCGTTGTCCTTGGACAAGGCACGGAGGGACCCGATCATGATCTTCAAGAAGCGCACATTCCACGGGATGGAGCCTGAGCGGACGGCGGGTGATCAGCCGGCGGAGCTCGAACGCCGCGTTGCTCACGGCCTGGCCGTGACACCGGGGCTCGATGCCGCCGATGTCATTGTCATTTGCACAGGAAATACGATCATGCTCTCCGGTCACGTCGCCACCCAAGCAGAGTGTGCACGCGCCGAAGAAGCCGCTAGGCTGACAGAAGGTGTCGCCGAGGTCGTCAACCGTATCGAGGCGGCAGAGGTCAGGCAGAGCTAGTTCAGATAGAGCCGAGCGTCCAACCGACGATCTCAGACGCGACGGTGGCGAATGCCTGGTCGAGCGCCCTGATGAAAGCCGGATTGCCGGTGCCCTTTACGCCGGCGGTGGCGCGGAACGCCTTCTGAGCCCGCACCGTGCCGTTCCTGTCGTTGACGATCTTTGCGAAGATTTCGACGACGGCTGTGTCGGCGCCTTCAGTCGATATTTCGAAAGAGCGGATTTCGCTGATCACCTGGTAGTCGATCGCCAGTCCCTCGCCCGGCTTGCCGACGCCGCCGACCTTGCCGGTATTCTCGAATGCCTGCACCAGTTTTGCCTGAACCATGCGTGGCAGGCGGTCGCTCCATTGTGCCTTGGAGAGGTACTGCAGCTCCGACCCGGAAAGGCGGATGACGATCTGATCGCTGTCGAGCGCCTTCAACGCCGTGGGTTCGGGCACGAGGATCTGCTTGCTGGTCGCCGCGCGGCCTTCGACAACGGGTGACGAGGAAAGGCTGAACGTGTCGTTGACGGCGGCACCGGCCCCGCAACCTGCCAGCAACGCAGCCAGCGTGAAGATCATGGCGGAGCGTTTCGCTCCCGTCTTACGCACACACACCCGCCCCGGAAAATTCATACTGCCCAAACCCTTGTCCAATACGCAGCACCTTAGAGCGCTCGCTATTGAAAGCAACCCGCCTAGCCCCGCACCGGATCTGTCTTACCTGATTCACCGTCGGGTGCGACCATCATATTGCTTGACCGTTTCGCCGCCGAAGAGAAGGCGCTGCGGATTCTTGTCGAATGTCGAAATCGTATTCTCGAGGCTCTGCACGGTGCGGCGCGTATCGCTCACCAGCGCCTCGACATCGCGAAGGCCTCCGCCGGAGAACCGCTTCAGATTGTCGGCGATCGGACCGATCTGGGCATTGAGGTTCTCGGCCACCTTGCGGAACGATTCGAGCGTCGTGCGCGCCTCGGCCGACAGCGACGGCGCGTCCGCATCGCCGAGGAAACCGTCCACCTTGACCAGAATGCTGTCGACCCGGTTCGAGGCTGCGTTGAGCTTGCTCGCCATCTGGGTCACGTCGGTGATAGTGCGATCGATGTCCTGCCGGCGCGCGGTGATCTTCTCGGCAAACTGCGTGATGTTGGCGACTGCCTTGCGGGCGTCGGCGCTTGCGGCCGAAATGTCGTTCACAACCAGCTCGACCTTCTGCTTGTCGACGGCGGCCACCAGCGTGTCAACGCGCTCGAGCGTCTTCTGCGCGTTCTTGCCGAACTGGTCATAGGTCTCGACCGTGCGCTTGAACGCCGCAATGGTCTCCGAAACGCCGCCCGAAGCTGCCTTCAGGTCGTTGCTCATCTGCTCGACATTGCTGACGATGCGATCGATCTTCTTCGGGTCCACCGACTTCACCAGCACATCGGCCGAAGCGAGCGTCGAATCGAGCTTCTTCGACGCGGCATTGATCGATGCCGAAAGCTCGGTCACACTCTTCAGGAAGTCATCGATCGCGCCGGAATTGTCGGCAAGCGCCTTGGAAAATTTCTCGGCATTGCTGATTGTCCCGGTCAAGGGACCGCGCACGTCCTTGACGAAACCCTGAATGTCGGTGATCGCGTCGTTGGCACGGTCCATGATCTTGTCGGCTGTCGCCAAAAGGCTGGTGACGCTCGACTGGTCGGCGAGAATGCGCGCCTGGGTGCCGTTCTCGATGGCATTTCTCAGAATATTCTCGTCGCCCTTGTTGCCGCCGCTGAGTTCGATGTAGGCGGCACCCGTCAGGCCCTGCACTTCCAGCGTCGCCTTGGTCGATTTCAGCACGGGCGCGTCGATGGAGACTTCCGTTACCGCGATCGAATAGCGCGGGTCGTTGGCGTCGATCGCCAGATTGCGGACCGAGCCGACGGGAATGCCGTTGAAGCGAACAGGCGAGCCGACGGAAAGCCCGTTGGCGGAGCCCGGAATGTTGACGACCAGCTCGACCATTTCGCCGCTGCGGCCATATTGCGACATCCAGTAGACGAAGCCGAAGGCTGCCGCGATCACGAACACCGTGAAGAAACCGACAATGGCGTAGTTCGCTTTAGTTTCCATTCGTTCCGACTACCTCAGTGGCCATCCTATCGGCCGTTCTTCTGCTCCAGACATCCGGGAAACATCCCAGGCTGCCCGCCGGTTCCTCGGCGCTATTCGTCGTGACGCACGATCGACCGCGCCCGTTTTCCCCGGAAATAGGACTGCACCCAGGGATCGTCACAGGCCAACATGTCCTCGACCGTCCCCTCGACCAGAACCTTCTTGTTTCCGAGCACCGCGATGCGATCACAGACCGAAAACAGGCTGTCGAGGTCGTGAGTCACCATATACACGGTCAATCCGAGCGTGTCGCGCAGCTTGGCGATCAACTCGTCGAACTCGGCCGCACCGATCGGATCCAGGCCCGATGTCGGCTCGTCGAGAAAGACGAGATCGGGGTCGAGCGCCAGCGCCCTGGCAAGGGCCGCGCGCTTGATCATGCCGCCCGAAAGCTCGGATGGGTACTTGTCGGCCGCCTCGGGCGCCAGGCCCACCAGTTCGATCTTCACGCGCGCCAGTTCGTCCATCAGGCTCTGCGACAGGTCGAGATATTCGCGCATCGGAACCTGGATGTTTTCGCGCACTGTCAGCGCCGAAAAGAGCGCGCCATGCTGGAAAAGCACGCCCAGACGCATGTCGAGCGCGATCCGGTCGGCCTCCGACATCTTGTCGTATTCCGCGCCGAGGATCTCGATCGTCCCGGAGCGCTTGGCAAGAAGCCTGAGGACCGTACGCATCAGTACCGACTTGCCGGTGCCAGACGCCCCCACGAAGCCGAGGATTTCTCCGCGATAGATCTCGAGGTTGAGCTTGTCGAGCACGATATGGGAGCCGAAGCCGACCGTCAGGTCGCGCACGGACAAGACCGATTCATGGCCGTTCGCGGCGTCTGGCTGTCTTTCTGTGGCTGTTGTGTCCATCGTCCCATCCGCCTCAAAATTCGATTGCTGCGTAGAACATGGCAAACAGGCCATCGATCAGGATCACCACGAAGATCGATTTGACCACCGAGGAGGTCACGTGCCGGCCGAGCGATTCGGCGCTGCCGCCCACCTTCAACCCTTCGACGGCCGCCACCACACCGATGATCAGCGCCATGAACGGCGCCTTGATCATGCCGGCCGCAACCGATGAAAAATCGACGGCCTCCTGCAGCCGTGCCAGAAAGGTCGCAACCGTGATGCCAGAATAGGTCCAGGCGACCAGCGCCGCACCGGTCAGGGCTGCGAAATTGGCGATGATGGTCAGGAGCGGCAAGGCGATCGTCAGCGCCACAAGGCGCGGAAACACCAGGACGCCGACGGGGCTGAGGCCCATGACCTTCAGCGCGTCGACCTCTTCGCGCATCTTCATTGAACCGATTTCGGCGGTAATCGCGCTGCCCGAACGCCCGGCGATCATGATCGCGGTCAAGAGCACCCCGATTTCGCGAAGTTGCAGGATACCGACGAGATCGACGACAAAGACTTCAGCGCCAAAGTAGCGCAGCTGAAATGCACCCTGCTGCGCAATGATCGCGCCGATCAAAAAAGACATCAGCATGATGATCGGCACGGCCTTGACACCCATGCGGTCGATCTGGTGGACAATTGCCGCCGGCGAAAGACCACTGTGCCGGCCGAGCTTGAGCTGCGCGCCGCGCACCGCCGAACCGAGAATGTACATCGCCGCGACGATATCGTTCCAGGTGGCGATCATCACCTCGCCGACCGGCGCGAACAACCGCT
The DNA here is from genome assembly GCF_003355565.1 of Ensifer sp. M14. Lineage (NCBI taxonomy): Bacteria > Pseudomonadati > Pseudomonadota > Alphaproteobacteria > Hyphomicrobiales > Rhizobiaceae > Ensifer > Ensifer sp. M14. The sequence continues at coordinate 2,768,690 of NZ_QJNR01000004.1, read as the reverse complement.
GAAACAGCGGAATGGTCTCGCTTTCGTCTTCCGGTGTGGGCAGTTCCGCAGGCAAGGCACCGATCAGTTCGACGTAGCGTTGGCCGCCGTCCACGAACTGGATCCCATCCTCCTTGGGCCCGGCGATCTTCGTCATGAAGCGCCGAATGATCCAGGCCCCCGCCGTATCCATGGAGGTGACACCCGACAGATCGAACTGCCTGACGCCGCCACCCTTGCGCGCAAGCTGGTCCAGCTTGGCAGCCATGGCTTCGGCGGTCTCGTGCCGCCAGACGCCTGAAAAGACGTACGTGCCATCAGAGCCTCCGGCCTCTCCGCCGAGCGCGACATCCGCAACGATCTTGGTCTGGGAACGCGTCACCTGGTCTCTGTCATCCCGATTTGCTAACCGCTCTTAAAAGCTTGCTCCGTCATAACGGCTCACATCCTTGATGTCATCCGGACGAAGCCGGTAACATCAAGACCTAAGCGCCAGATAAGCCCCGTCGGAGAAGATTTCATGTCAACTGTGCTCGAAGCGACAACCGAAGACTTCCCGATTGCGGGCACTTTCACGATTTCACGCGGCTCGAAGACCACCGCGAGCGTGGTGACCTGCCGAATCACCGCGGACGGCAGCAGCGGCTGGGGGGAATGCGTGCCCTACGGCCGTTACAACGAAACCATTGCCTCGGTCCTCGCGGAGATCGAAGCCATTCGCCCGCAGATCGAACAGGGTCTGACCCGCCCACAGCTGCAGTCGGCGATGAAGCCGGGCGCTGCCCGCAACGCCATCGATAGTGCGCTGTGGGATCTGGAGGCAAAGAAGAAGGGCAAATCCGTCCATGCGCTTGCTGGTCTTTCCTCACCTGGAACATTGACGACGGCCTATACGCTCTCGCTGGCCGAGCCGGAGGAAATGCGCAAACAGGCCGCACACTATGCCCACCGCGCCCTGCTCAAGATCAAGGTCGGGACGTCGGACGATGCCTCACGCATCCGCGCCGTGCGCGAAGGCGCCCCGGAGAGCCGCATCATTCTTGATGCCAATGAGGGCTGGACGGCTGAGACCCTCGCCTATCACTTCGCGATTTGCGCCGAGCAGCGCATTGACCTGATCGAGCAGCCGCTGCCGGCCGGCCGCGACCAGGCGCTCGCCACGATCGCTCGCCCCGTGCCCGTCTGCGCCGACGAGAGCGTACATGCGACCGGCGACCTCTCCGCTCTCGTCGACCGCTACGACGCGGTCAACATCAAGCTCGACAAGACAGGCGGCCTGACGGAAGCCCTTCGCATGCGCGATGCGGCAATGTCGCTCGGCCTCAAGGTGATGGTCGGCTGCATGGTCGGGACCTCGCTCGGCATGGCACCGGCAATCCTGGTGGCGCAGGGCGCGGATTTCGTCGACCTCGACGGCCCCCTGCTTCTGGCGCGCGACCGCACGCCGGGCCTGCGCTACGAGGCCTCGCTGGTCTTTCCGCCTGAGCCGCGCCTCTGGGGCTGAAGGTAACGGGCGGTCAGGGCAAAGCAACAGCCGGCAAAGGCGACCACCGACATCGAATAGAACCCGTTCACCCCGTACCAGGCATAGAGATAGCCGGACAGGAACGTGAAGATCGCCGTGAAGATGCCGGTGTAGAAGAAGTAGAGGCCCTGGGCAGAAGCCTCCTGCTCCTCGACCACGCGCTCCACCAGCTTGTTCTGCATGCCGGTGTGCATGATCGCATAGGTGAAGGCGTGAAAGCACTGCAGCACGAAGTATCCGGAAAAGCCAAGATCCATCGGGAAGATGATCCAGCGCAGCACGGCCAGGAAGCAGCCGGACAGGATCATGGTCCAGACGCTGAAACGCCGAATGATCGCCTTGGCGAAGATGAACATGGTCACTTCGGCGGCAACGCCCGCGCTCCAGAGAATGCCGATCTCGGTGCCGCTATAGCCGATATGCTGCCAGTAGATCGCCGAGAAGGCGAACAGCATGGCGTGGCTGGCGTTGACCAGCGTCACGCCGATCAACAGCAGTTGCAGATCGAGCTGGCGCAAGGATTTTGGCGGCGGTTCGGTCAAGGCCGTGATCGGTGACGGACGTCGCGGCCGGCCGACCTTCGGCGCCGCAAAGGCCATCACGATCGTCAGGCCAAATCCGATCGCCATCGCCGGCAGCACCATGTCGCCGCCGAAGATGCCGATCAACCAGCCACCGAGCATGGTTGCGCCGATGAAGGCAACGGAACCCCAGAGCCGCATCTGGGCATAGTCAAAGCCCCAACGCCGGACACCGGAAAGCGCGATCGCTTCGACGATCGGCACATAGGGCGAATAGACTGCCGACTGCAGCGTGTAGATGATCAGTATCGGCCAGAACTCTCGCGCGTAGAACAGCACGAATGCCGTCGCCAGCGACAGGAAGCCCGACCAGATCAGGACGATCGTGCGCTCTCCGAGCCGGTCGGCGATCACGCCTGCGATTGGCGCCGTGAAGACGCGCACGAACATCGGCAAGGCCAGCACAACGCCGATCTCGAAATCGCTCATGGAAAGCGTCGTCAGCCAGACCGGAAAATACGGCATGGCGAAACCGTTGACGATCAACGGAGCGCAGAAGAGCAAGGCGGTGCGAAGCGTAAAATAACGCGGCGGAGGGCCCACGGCAGCGGGCGCTTGGGAGGGAATCATGGCAGGACCTGATGGCTATGGGCCAGCAATAGCATAGCCCACCGCAGGATCGCTATAACCTAGATTTCGCTACACGCCACGCTTGCGCCTTCCCGGCTTGCGTGCATCACGCGGCCCGCTGCGTCAGCAACTGCGCCAGCAGCCGTTCGGCATCGGCCGTTCCCTCGGCTTCAGTGGCCCCGCCACGCATCTGATGCCAGGTGATCAGCTCCATGGTGCCGTCGTGGTGCTCGGCGATCGCCGTGCAGCTTTCGACCCAGTCGCCGGTATTGATGTAGCGGATATCGCCGATATCTTCGATGACGGCATGGTGGATATGGCCGCAGATCACCCCTTGCGCGTCGTGGCGTCGCGCCTCATCGGCAACCACCTTCTGGAACTCGCCGATGAAGTTGACCGCGTGTTTCACCTGCAGCTTTGCCCAGGATGAAAACGACCAGTAGGGCATGCCGAGCCGGCGGCGAACAGCCGCCAAGCCGATATTGATGGCGATTGCCGTGTCGTATGCCCAGTCACCGAGATAGGCGAGGATGCGGGCATTGCGCACGACCACGTCGAATTCGTCACCATGCAGTACCAGATAGGTGCGGCCGTCGGCACCCTTGTGCATGTGGCGCTGCGCGACTTCGATGCCGCCGAAGTGAACGCCCGGAAAATCGCGCATGAATTCATCGTGATTGCCGGGGATGTAGATGATGCGCGTACCCTTGCGCGCCTTGCGCAGCAGCTTCTGGACGGCGTCGTTGCAGTTCTGCGGCCAGTACCAGCTGCGCTTCAGCCGCCAGCCATCGACGATATCGCCGACGAGAATGATGGTTTCCGCCTCGTGATACCGCAGGAAATCAATGAGAAAGTCCGTCTTGGCTGCCTTGGAACCGAGGTGGACGTCGGAAATGAACAACGTCCTGAGATGTCTTACGGAGTTGTCTTGCGGCGCCGCCATCATACCAGCCTCGTCTTGATTGAGCCTTCTGGGGCCCGTCAAAACCAGACTCGTGTTTCAGGAAGATGACATGGATGCCGGCCGCTTCGTCGCACTGGCCGAAAAGAACGGCGCAAAAACTGTACGTGGTCCGCAATTCATGCCACAAGGCCACGTCCAAAAAAGAGGAATGCAGACTATGAGCACGGGCGACAAAACCAAATCCCACACCGGTCCGGCCAGCGGCGACATCGACCAGCAGGCCCTTTTCTTCCACCGTTACCCGCGCCCGGGGAAGCTCGAAATCCAGCCCACCAAGCCGCTCGGCAACCAGCGCGACCTCGCGCTCGCCTATTCGCCCGGCGTGGCCGCCCCCTGCATCGCCATCCGTGACAACCCGGAAACGGCCGCCGATTATACGGCGCGCGCCAATCTCGTCGCCGTCATCTCCAACGGCACGGCCGTTCTCGGCCTCGGCAATATCGGTCCGCTTGCCTCCAAGCCGGTGATGGAAGGCAAGGCAGTCCTGTTCAAGAAATTCGCCGGCATCGACGTCTTCGACATCGAGATCGACGCTTCGAGCATCGAACGCATGGTCGACGTGATCTCGGCGCTGGAGCCGACCTTCGGCGGCATCAACCTGGAAGACATCAAGGCGCCGGAATGCTTCGAGGTCGAGCGCCAGCTGCGCGAAAAGATGCAGATCCCCGTCTTCCATGACGACCAGCATGGCACCGCGATCATCGTCGCCGCCGCCATCCTCAACGGCCTGGAACTGGCCGGCAAGGACATCGCCAAGGCCAAGATCGTGACGTCTGGCGCCGGCGCAGCAGCGCTCGCCTGTCTCAATCTGCTGGTCACGCTCGGCGCCAAGATCGAAAACATCTGGGTGCACGACCTCGAAGGCCTCGTCTACAAGGGCCGCGAAGTGCTGATGGACGAATGGAAATCGGTCTACGCCCAGGACAGCGACAACCGCGTGCTTGCCGACAGCATCGGTGGCGCCGACGTCTTCCTCGGCCTTTCGGCTGCAGGCGTTCTGAAGCCGGAATTGCTGGTGCAGATGGCCGAAAAGCCGCTGATCATGGCGCTTGCTAACCCGACGCCCGAGATCATGCCGGAAGCTGCCCGTGCGGCGCGCCCGGACGCCATGATCTGCACCGGCCGTTCGGATTTTCCCAACCAGGTCAACAACGTGCTCTGCTTCCCGCACATCTTCCGCGGTGCGCTCGACTGCGGCGCAAGCACGATCAACGAAGAAATGAAAATGGCGGCTGTGCGCGCTATCGCAGGCCTTGCCCGCGAAGAGCCGTCCGACGTCGCTGCCCGTGCCTATTCCGGCGAGACACCGGTCTTCGGCCCCGATTACCTGATCCCCTCGCCCTTCGATCAGCGCCTGATCCTCAGGATCGCGCCTGCCGTGGCCAAGGCTGCCGAGGAAAGCGGCGTCGCCAAGCGTCCGATCCAGGACTACGACGCCTATCTCGACAAGCTTAACCGCTTTGTCTTCCGCTCGGGCTTCATCATGAAGCCGGTCTTTGCAGCTGCCAAGAATGCGCAGAAGAACCGCGTAATCTTTGCCGAAGGCGAAGACGAGCGCGTGCTGCGCGCAGCCCAGGTGCTGCTCGAAGAAGGCACGGCCCGCCCGATCCTGATCGGTCGTCCGCAGATCATCGAGACGCGTCTGCGTCGTTACGGCCTGCGCATTCGTCCTGATGTCGATTTCGAAGTGGTCAACCCAGAGGGCGATCCGCGCTACCGCGACTACGTCGAGGATTACTTCGCCCTCGTCGGCCGTCTCGGCGTCATTCCGGAAGCCGCACGTACGATCGTGCGCACCAACACCACGGTGATCGGGGCGCTTGCCGTCAAGCGCGGCGAAGCCGATGCACTGATCTGCGGCGTTGAAGGGCGCTACAGCAAGCACCTGCGCGACGTCTCGCAGATCATCGGCAAGCGTGAAGGCGTGCTCGACTTCTCGGCACTCAGCCTCTTGATTTCGCAGCGCGGCGCCACCTTCTTCACCGACACCTATGTCAGCTATTGCCCGAGCGCCGAGGAAATCGCCCAGACGACGGTGATGGCGGCGCAGGAAATCCGCCGCTTCGGCATCACGCCGCATGCGGCTCTGGTCTCGCATTCGAACTTCGGCTCACGCGATTCCGAAAGCGCCACCAAGATGCGTCACGCACTGCAACTCGTGCGCGAACTTGCGCCCGACCTGGAAGTCGATGGCGAAATGCATGGTGATTCGGCCATCTCCGAAGTACTGCGCCAGCGCGTCATGCCCAACAGCACGCTTTCGGGCGAAGCCAACCTGCTGGTCTTCCCGAATCTCGACGCCGCCAACATCACGCTCGGCGTCGTCAAGACGATGACGGACAGCCTGCATGTCGGACCGATCCTGCTCGGCTCGGCGCTGCCGGCGCACATCCTGTCGCCGTCCGTCACGTCGCGCGGCGTCGTCAACATGGCAGCACTCGCTGTCGTTGAAGCCAGCCATCCGGGCTGATGGCGTTTTGCAGGGCCGCCATACCCGGCGGCCCTGTGTTTCTCAGGCGATCCAGGCAACAACCATTGTTTGTAGGATCGACAATCCACAGCAAATACGGATGACGGTTCTGGACAAAAGGTGAACCCCCAACCATTGTGGGGTTCAGGGCAAGAATCGGTGTTGTGGCATGACTGAACAACAGGCTGTCCTCGACATGCTGGAAATCCTGGAATGCGGAGGCTGTGTCGAGCCGGCCCATTTCTTTACGTTGATGCGACGTACATTTCGCATCGCTCATCTCCTTTATCTTGAAGCCGAGCCCTATGCCGACGAGCTCAAGATCTGCCGCCTGCACCACACGTTCGGTGCCTATGCGGCGGAGCTCTACCTGACGCGGGAGCTCTATCGCATCGATCCTATCCTCAAGCTGGCGCTCGGCGGCGTTAGGCCGGTGGAATGGACAACCGCGCGGGATCGCTTTCCCGAGTGCGAGCCGTTGTTCAAGACCGCCGAAGAGATCGGACTTTCCAGCGAAGGCGTCGCCCTGCCGCTGCCCTCGCCGGCTGGACGGATGGCGTTGCTTGCCATCAACGTCAACATGTCCTCGGCCGAATGGTCGATCTATCGGCGCAATCATCTGCGCGACTTCCAGCTTGCCGCCAACCTGTTTCATGCCGGCATGCTCGAGAACGCGGCCATGACGAGTGGGGCGGCGGCGCGCGATATGCGCCTGACCGGCCGTGAAACCGAGGTTCTCACTTGGTCGGCAGCCGGCAAGAGCTATTGGGAGATCGCCACCATTCTCGGCATTTCCGAGCGCACCGTGCGTTTCTTCATGACCAATGCCCGCCGCAAGCTCAACGTCGTTTCCAACACGCAAGCGGTGGCGCAGGCCGTCCGCCACGCGCTGATCCCGACGGTTTGATCCGGGCAAGAGCCGCTCCCCCCTGCGCTCTTCCGGAAACCCATCGAAATTTAGAGTAAAAAATCCGTTACCGGTACTGTCACTAGTGCCAGTTTCTTCTCCGCCGCCGGACTGACAGCATCACGCCATCCCCCAAAGACAAGGATGGAGAGAACGATGATCAGGATCCTCAACGGCAGGACACGCGGACAGCACCCACAGGCCATCGACGAGATGTTCAAGTTGCGCAAGCGCGTCTTTCACGACTTCCTGAAATGGGACGTTCAGACCGATGGGGAATGGGAGATCGACAACTACGACAAGTCGAACCCGCTCTACATCCTGTCCTATTCGCCCGACACCGGAAAGCTGCGCGGATCGTTGAGGCTGCTGCCGACGCTTGGCCCCAACATGCTGGACGATACCTTCCCGATCCTGCTTGGCGACAACCCGGAGATCCGCAGCGCGTCGATCTGGGAGTCGAGCCGCTTCTGCATCGACCCTGAGATTTCGCAGGACCGCGCCTCAAACCAGGTCACGGTCGCTGCTGCCGAACTGATGTGCGGCGTCGGCGAACTCGGGCTTGCCTCCGGCATCAGCCACATCGTTACGGTCACAGACGTCTTCCTCGAGCGGATGTTCCGACGCATGGGTTGCCCCGGCGAGCGCATCGGCGAACCGCACCGGATCGGCTCGGTCTATGCCGTGGCCGTCGCCTGGGAAGTGACACCGTCGCTGCTGAGCGCCATGAAGGCAGTCGCCGCGATCGAAGGCACGGTTCTCGAACGACCGATGTCGCTGGAAACGGCGCGCGCCGCCTGACATCGGATCGGCACCGTCCATTCGACCGAGAGGACGCAGCTGTTAACGCAATGCGAGGCTTGTCGTTGCACACGCAGTGACAAGCCTTATGATAGGGCTGAAACAGGAAATGCCGACGGCGACCGATCCCGGACAACAAGGGTGGCGCCCGCCCGGTTGCAGGAATGGACGTTCGCCCTTGTTCCGGAACATGAAAACCCTTGCGGCGGCGACTTTGCCGCTGCTTCTGGTTCTTGCCGATCCGGCGCTGGCCTCCAGCGTGTGCGACCGCCTGAACACAAAGCTTGCCGAACTGCCCGCGTCGTTCGCCACCACTGCCGATACGCGCGATTACGCGAGCGCAATTTCGAGGCAGAACATCGAACTGCGGCGGGCGCGCAACGATCGCCGCCGTGCCGGCTGCGGCACCGGCAGCGTCGTCGTGTTCAACGGCGGCGACCCGGATATCTGCGCCGATATCAACAGCCTGATCGCCGAGATGGAAGACAATCTCGATATCCTCAAGTCGGAGCGCCAGCAGCTGATCTCCGGCAACGGCGACGACACGCGTCGGCGCATCCTGGCCGCTCTCGAAATCAACGGCTGCTACGGCGACCGCGAGGAGTTCGCCAGCGCCGACCCGGACGAACCCGAGACGCATCGCAACATCCTGCGAGATCTGCCGCCGGAGGAATCCTACGGTCCGTTGCTGCGCGATGATGGTATGAGCCCCTACCCGGCGGAAAGCGGCGTCTATTCCGGCACGCTTCGCACCATGTGCGTGCGCACCTGCGATGGTGCCTTCTTCCCGATCTCGTCCGAGGCCAGTCCTGCGGACTTTGCCCGCGATGAACAGGCCTGTCGTGCCCGCTGCCCGGGCGCCGAAACGGAACTCTTCTTCCACGAGCTTGCGACCGAGGAGAGCGACCAGATGGTCTCCGCCTCGACAGGACGCCCCTACACCGAACTGCCGAACGCTTTTGCCTACAGGACACGTGGCGTCGGCACGCCCGGTATTTGCGGTTGCCAGATCCCGAAGACGGCCGCGACCACACCCAATGCCGGCGACAACCAGTCGTCGATCATCGTCATCGAAGGCAAGAAGGAGGCGGCAGCCCCGGCCGCAAAGGCGGCCGCGGCCGCTGAAGAGCGCCCTTACGATCCCGCCAAGAGCAAGGTGCGCGTCATCGGCCCGACGTTCCTTCCCCAGGAGGAGACGTCGATCGATCTTCGTCATCCAAAGGGCCCAGGGTACCAGCCGGTTCAGAACAACTGATCACGGCGTCTGCCTTCCGGCCTGTTCCCCAGCCCTCCTCGAAGACAAGGTCCTCCAAAGGCAGCCGCTGGCGCCAGCCCTTCACCGCCAGCTCCGGCTCCTGATAGAGGCGGTCGACATAGCCCAGGCAAAGCCAGGCAACGATCACGACATGGTCGGGTATGCCGAGGATCGCCTTGATCTCGTGTTCATGAAAGATACTGACCCAGCCGACGCCAACGCCTTCGGCGCGCGCGGCAAGCCAGAGGTTCTGGACGGCGCAAACGGTGGAATAGACATCCATGTCGGGATTGTGGGTGCGCCCGAGAACGACTGAGCCGCCACGCGTGCGATCACAGGTGACGCAGATGCTCAAGGGTGCCTTGCGGATACCCTCCAGTTTCAGCGAACGGTATTTCGACCGCTGATCACCATCGAACATCAAGACGGCTTCGTCATTGGCCCGGGCAAAAGCCTGCCAAACCCTCTCGCGCGTTTCCGGTTGCCGGACCAGAACAAAATTCCATGGCTGCATGAACCCCACCGATGGCGCCCGGTGCGCGGCATTGAGCAGGCGCATCACCAGATCGTCCGGCAAGGGGTCGGGCAGGAACTGATCCCGCACGTCGCGACGGGTCTCGATGGCACGATAGACGGCTTCGCGCTCGTCAAATGAAAAGGCTTCTGCAGCCGCAAGGCCGCCCTTCGCGTCAGTCAGCATCGTTCGATCCCCAACAATGCACAACCTTCCGCCGTCCGCGCGGGGTTCGGTCTATCTTGCCAGGCCGGTCTTCTGACTTCGGATCAACCGGCCGCCTCACCTTCCCAGATCGAATGAAGATCCAGTGGCAAGATCTTGAGAGAATTCAAGATCCACAGACGAAACCGTCCCCGTCACAGCGTTGGGCACGTTCCGGAATGACACCGGATTCCCGATTCTCCCGCGTCGCGGGCACCTGACGGTCGCATAAGGACACAGCCCATGGGGAATGACAAGCAAGCGCGATGTCACTTGCTCGCCACTCCACAGCACCACACGACAGGCTCAGATTTCAGAGCGCCGCCACCGGATGCGGCGAGCCGTCATAGCCGCCCCAGACCGACTGGTCGAAGCAGATGACCGACCCCGTCATCAGGCCGGATTCGTTTGAGGAGAGATAAGCGCAGGCACGCGCGACTTCCTTAGGGTCGACAAGCCGGCCGAAGGGCTGGCTGGCGGCCGCCTTTTCCAGCCAGTCGGCTGCAGCACCATGAAACTCGCGCTGGATGCGGTCTTCGCCCTCGGAGGCCATCCAGCCGATATTGAGGCCGTTGACGCGAATGCGGTTGCGCAAAAGGGCATAGGCGGTATTCTTGGTCAGCGTCTCCAGCGCACCCTTGGACGAGCAGTAGGCCGCAATGAACGGCTGGCCCGCCATCGCCGACATCGAACCGATATTGACGATCGTGCCCTGTGTGCCCTCCCTTCGCATCACCTTGACCGCCTCCTGCATCAGGAAAAACGGTGCACGCACATTGATGGCGAACATCCTGTCGAAGAGTTCGGGGCTGGTGTCGAGAATGGTGCCGCGGTCGGTGATTGCGGCCGCATTGACCAGTGCATCGACGCGACCGAAGGTGGCATCGCAGGCGCTGACGACCTTGCGCGCATCCCCGACCTTTTCGAGATCCGCCTCGACATAAAGCACCTGCGCGCCGCTCGCCTTGCGGATCTCAGCGGCCTTCGCCTCGCCCTTGGCAACGTTGCGTCCGCAGATGACGATGCCTTCAGCTCCGCGCTCGGCAAACAGGCCGGCAATCGTCGCGCCGAGCCCCTGCGTGCCGCCGGTGACGACGGCGATCTTGCCGTCGAGACGGGCGTATTGTTCGGTCATGAAATTCCTCCCGGGAATGAAGTTGGCGTGAAGACAGGCAATGGTCCCCGCCGCAGGCGCCGGGGACCTGACATATCGATATCTGCCGTTCAGCTCAGCTTGCGCTGTGTCTGCGCGTCAAGCGCTTTGCTGAAATCCGCGGCGCTCCATCCGCCCGCAAGCGCCTCATGCATCAGCTGTGCCTGGGTCTTCGGCGCGAGGCCACCGATCGGGGGATCGCGATCGAGATTGGTCGGGAAAGAATACCCCTCGGCACAGGAGGCAATCGCATTGGCGGCTTCCCCAGCCGACAGCGTGCCGGATGCCGTAAGGGCAGTCAGTGCCGGATACAGTGCTGCGCTCATCTTTACGCGATCGACCGTCTCCATCGCCCGCCCGAAGGCCGAAGACACCTGCAACAGATTGGCGACGCGCTTGATATCGACCGAGCGGTTGCTGCCGGCGGCATGAAACAGCGCCGGATTGAAGAAAACGACATCGCCTTTTTCGAGCGGCAACTGCACATGACGCTCATCGAAATAGGCGCGGAATTCCGGGCGCTTCAGCGCGAGATAGCCGGGTACATAGGTCTGGCTATAGGGAAGGAAGAGTGTCGGGCCGCTTTCGAGCGGCATGTCGCAATGGGCAACTGCACCCTGCAACGTCAGCACCGGTGACAGTCGGTGCACGTGGGCCGGATACTGCTCGATGACATCAGATGTCTGAAAGCCAAGATGGTAGTCGCGGTGGGCAGCCTGCGACGCGCCGCCCGGATTGACCCGATTGACCTGCGCGGTCATCTGGTAATTCGGACCAAGCCAGGCTTCGCTGACGAGCGCGATGATGGCGTTCGCATAATAGGCCGCGAAATTCTCCGGGTTTTTCAGGCAGTGCTTTTCAAGCGAATTCCAGATGCGGTCGTTGGCGCCGGGCTTGGCGAAATGGTCGCCGCCACCGCTGTTGCTGCGGTGCTGGTCTTCGATGATGGCGTTGAAAATGCCGCTGGCGGCATCGATGACCGATGTATCGGCATAGGCGTGCTTGAACACGGCCACACCAGGCCCGGTCGCAAGCGCCTCGCAGATTTCGGCCAGGGCGGCGCGGCGCCCATCAGGGGTCGAGCAGGCGGAAACCAGGCTGGCGCTGTCATAGATCAGCACGTTCTTCTCACAGGCAAGCGCATGCGGATAGTCCGCAAGGTTCGTCTGGCGCTCCACTTCGGCCCTGAACACGTCGATGTCACAGGCATCTTCGCTCAGCCAGACGCGGTCGAGGCGCTGGCGCACAGTGTTGTCGGTCTTCATGTCGTTCCTCCTCAGAAACCTTCCATGTCCCGACTATAGGCGCCGTCAGAACGTGATATAGAGCAGGAATCCATCAAAAAACCATCAGGAAGGATCGCGCGTTGGCTCACCCGTTTCTGGTCAAGGACATCGCCTTTCAGGCCGGGCTCAGCACCGCGACGGTCGATCGCGTCCTGAACGGGCGTTCGGGCGTACGCCAGCAGACCGAAATGCGGGTGAAAGCCGCCATTCGTGAGCTGGAAAAGCAACAATCCGGATTGGAGCTTCAGGGCCAGAAACGGACGATCGACGTGGTGATGGAGGCGCCGCAGCGCTTCACCGAAGCGGTCAGGCAGGCTTTCGAGACCGAAGCGCCGACCTTCATGCCGACGACATTCCGTTGCCGTTTCCACTTCGCCGAGACCATGCGCCCGCACGACATCGCGCAATTGCTGGACCGCATTCGCTTGCGCGGTACCGACGGCGTCGTGTTGAAGGCGCCTGACGTTCCCGAAATCGTCGACGCGGTCGCGCGCCTCGAGCAGGCCGGAATTGCCGTGATCACACTCGTCACCGACCTGCCGAACTCGGCACGCACCGCCTACGCAGGCGCCGACAACCGCGCGGCCGGCGAGACTGCGGCCTATCTCGTCGGCGAACGTTTCTCCGGCACTTCCGCGACCGTGCTGGTGACGATTTCAAGCAGCCGTTTCCGTGGCGAGGAGGAACGCGAGATCGGCTTTCGCCGTGTGCTGCGTGAACATTACCCGGCGATCCGCATCATCGAGATCAGCGAAGGCCATGGCAAGGACACCGAGACGGGCGCCCTTGCAGCAAAAGCGCTTGCGGCGCACGCCGATATCAACGCCGCCTATTCCATCGGCGGCGGCAATCGGGCGGTCCTTGATGCCTTCGAGCGCGATGGCCGCGACTGCGCGCTGTTCATCGCCCATGACCTAGATCACGACAACCTGGTGCTGCTACGCGAACGGCGGATCCATTTCGTCCTGCACCATGACCTGCGCAGCGACGCCCGCATGACCTTCCGCGCCATTCTTGCCCGTCGAAGCGGCATCGATCAGAAGCTGGGCGGCTGCCGGCTTTCCGCCGTTGAGGTCATCACGCCCTACAACGTGCCCGTCGCTTGAGCCGAGTACAGAATCCGCGTCGACGTTCGCCAACATCTCCCTCATTCCTGTGCCTGTCACAGGAATCAATAGCAGTTCCGTAGGAACTGCGGTACCAGGCCAAGTCATTGGGCTGAAGAGCCTTTTGACCTGACGGGCGTCAGCTCGCTGAATTCCGGCACAAGGCAGGAATGAGGGAGAACTGAACGCGCCTCCCGTCAAACGGGCATTCTAAAGCTTTGCCCGCATGGCCAGACCCGCGCTACGCGCGGCATTTTCTCATTCTGGCAAAAGCACGATCTTTCCCGAGAACCTCCGGTCCTCGAGCCGTGCATGCGCCGCCGCTCCGTCCGATAGCGCGAAGGTTTCGATGCGTGGCCGCTCGATCACGCCATCCCGCAATGCCTGGAACAGCCGCCCGGCCCGGCTTAGCCGTTGCTGCCGATCGGTGAGGAAATCCCAGAGATCGCCACCGACGACGGTTTTCGAGTGTTCCATGAGATAGCGCGGATCGACCAGAGGCGCCGGCCCGCCTGCCATGCCGAACGTTACCAGCGTCCCGCGCGAGCGCACCGCTGCGAGACTGTCGAGCAAGGTTATGCCGACCGAATCATAGGCGACATTGACGCCGCCGTCGCTCAAGGCGCGCACTTTGTCCGGCCAGCCCTCGTCATAGCCGAGCGCATAGGCAGCGCCGGCAGCCTTGGCGAGCGCCTGCTTCTCGATCGTCGAGGCCATGGCAATGACGCTGGCACCCCGCGCGATGGCAAGCCGGATCAGCAATTGCCCGACGCCACCGCCTGCGGCCTGGACGAGAACGGTGTCGCCTGGTCGGACGCTGTAGCTATCCTCCACCAGATACTGCGCCGTCAGGCCTTGCAGCAGAAGGGCTGCGGCGGCCTCGAAGCCGACATCGTCAGGAAGCGGGATGGCCCGCTCCAGCGGCACTGTTACCCGCGTTGCATTGGCAAACGGCACGTCGGCAAACCCAATCCGGTCGCCGAGGGCGACGCCTTCGACGCCCTCGCCGATCGCGATCACCTCACCTGCCCCTTCGTAGCCGGCGACGTGCGGCGCCTTGCCGGCAAGTGTGTAATTGCCCTTGCGCCGGTAGATGTCGGCGAAGTTCAGCCCGATCGCCCGCATCGCCAGCTGGATATGGCCTGGTGGCACAGCCGGGTCGGCAACCTCGCGGTAGCTCAAGACCTCCGGGCCGCCGAACGTGTCGAATACCAATGCATGCATGGTTGCTTCCCCCTATCGGATCAAAGTGCGGACGAAATCTTCGCCGAGCCCGACCGACTTACAGTGTGCCGCATACCGGTCGAGCCTGACGAGCACGTCGTCATATCCTTCGGCATTGCCGTCGTCATCGAGATAGACCAGCGGTCCGAACACGTGGAACAGCGCCTTCATGTGGCCGGCCTCCGGATGCACGTAGAGCGTATGGATATCGCCCGCCGGCTCGAAGATGAAGGTGCCGGGGCGTGCGATCCAATCGCGCTCACGATATCCCCAGGTACCCTCCAGCGTCCAACCGGTGACCGGATTGGAATGGCGATGCCGCTCGATCGTGCCAACGCCCTTTGCCTTGAAGATGCTGACCCAGCTCCCGCCGCGCACGTCGAACAGCAACGGCAATGTGAAGGCGCTGTCGCCGAAGGGCAGCCAGCGCCGCTCATCGGCCTCCGCATCGGCAACCAACAGCTCGTCGACCCCATATCTGCTTTCCTGAATGTTGATCACAGTTCGTCCTCCCGTTAAGTTTCACAATTGGGATTTATCTACTATAGTGGATTTCGTCAACAGAATTGAGAATCGTCGATTTTGCTCGTATGTATTTGCCAAGGAGACGCCATGCCGAATCTAACCATTACCCGCCGCCCGGCCGAACAGCGATTGCGCTCGAGCGAGGAGCGTCCGACCGAACTCGGAGCGCGCGTGAAGGAGCTCAGGATCGCACGCGACTGGACGCTCGAAGAGGCGAGCCAACGCATCGGTCTGTCCCGTTCGGCCCTGTCAAAGATCGAGCGCAACGAGATGTCGCCGACCTTCCACGCCATGCAGAAGCTGGCGGCCGGTTTCTCGCTCGATCTCCTGAGCTTTCTCGCTTCCGGCGAATCGAGCCCGCCGGCAGGTCGGCGCAGCATCACCCGCAAGGACGATGGCACTCGCCATGAAACGCCGAATTATGGCCTGCGGCTGTTGATGGAAGAGGTGCGCAACACCGCCTTCATGGTGGTCGAAGTGCTGGTCAGGGCACGGGCGCTCGACCAGTTTCCCGATTGGGACCGGCACGACGACGAGGACTTCATGTATGTTCTCGACGGCGAAATCACCCTCTACACCGAGCACTACGCACCGGCGGTGCTGAAGAGCGGCGACGCCGTCTATTTCGATGCACGCCTCGGCCATGCCTGTATTTCGACCAGCGACAACGACGCCAGGCTTTTGTGGGTGACGGCTCCGCTCGGTGGACGCTTCAGCCGCTCGGACGAAGACCATGGCGAAGCAACAATGCCGGCTTGAAAACTCAGCCGGCGTGGCGCCTTGACACCTCTGCGTTCAGCGCAATCTTGTCTTCCGGGGAAAGGTCGTCGGCCGTCTGGACACGGTTGCGCCCGCGTCTCTTGGCGAGATAGAGCGCTTCGTCGGCAGCGGCGAGCAGCGCGCGGGCGGTGCTGCCGTGCATCGGCGCAAAAGCCAGGCCCACGCTGCTGCCGACGCGCAACATCTGCCCCTCGAATTCGATCGGCGTCTGCGCATCGATGACAAGGCCGGCGGCCACGGCCGATACATCTGCTGCCTTCCCTGACGAACGCTGGATGACCGCAAATTCGTCACCGCCCAGGCGGGCAACGGTCCCGCGCACACCGACCCGCCGGCGGTATCGTTCGGCAATCGCCATCAACACCGCGTCACCCGCCGCATGCCCATGCCGGTCGTTGACCGCCTTGAACTCGTCGAGATCGGCAAAGATCAGCGCGAACGGGCGGTCTTTGACGTCGAGGAGAGCAGCGGCGAGCGCATCGTCGAAGCCGCTGCGATTGAGAAGCCCGGTGAGGCGGTCATGTTTTGCCATGTAGAGGTTTCGCGCCTCGCTCTGCTGCAGGGCGGCAAAGACACTGGAAAACCTGAGAGCTACGAAGGCCATCAGCAACGTTGCCAGGATCGCGATGCCGATGACGCTCGGCAGGATTTCCGTCCGGACGAAGCCGCCGGGCGATTTGGGCGTCCAGGCCACGACCAGGCAGGAGTTGTCTGTGCACCGACCGACGGAGACGTGTACGCTGTCGGCCGGAAGCTGAGACAGCGGAACGAAGGCAAGGCCAGTCACCCCAAGCTTTGCTTCGATCTCCCGCAGCGACCGCGCCGTCAGCGGACGAACAGAAACCATGAACGCCGGTTTGCGGCGCGCGGCGGCAAGCTGCAGTGTTTCCGGGATCACCGCCTGGACGACGGCGATGCTCATCTGCCCTTGAATCTCTCGCATATCCACCGCGTGGATGCCGGGCACGATCGGCGTGACCGATTGGCGGTCGGGCTTGGGGATATCGAGCGTATAGGCGCCACCGTTGTTTCTCAGGGCATTGTCATAGCGGCGGCGTGCCTCGTCGAGCAGATCATCGACATCGCGAAGCGGGCTATCGGCCGCCTTTGCGGGGATGGCCAGACCGTCTTTCAATGCGGTCGAAACATGTCCATCTGCATCGCTGAAGATCAGCCAGGAGAAACCGTAATCCTCCCAGAGCCACCCGGCCAATTGTTCTGCCACGAAGGCGTCACTCAGGCGTCCAGTCGCAAGTTCGTCGTAGGTGTCGTCCCAGAAGGAGACCTGCGCCTGGAATTGCACGGCGGCTTCCATCTGGTGCCGCAATTCGTTGGTCACCAGCCTGCGCTCTGCCGAAAGGCCAAAGCGATCCGCCTCGACGACGGAGCGATTGAGAACGAAGAGGAGGCTGGCGATCGTCAGGATCGCGACCAAGATACAGGCGGCATGGATTGCCCAGACCGCCCTGTTTCGCTTCGGTTGCCGAAACTTTTGCTCGATCACGCCAACGCCCCCTCGCCGGACCAGCCGTCAACGGCGAAGGGTGGCACCGATCAGACGCCACCCTAAAGATCAAAGCAGAAATTTAGTTTAAGCAAGCTGGTATTGAAAGCCTTAAAGACTTCAACCGCCTAGTAAAAGCCGGCAATCTGCAGTCGTACGACTGTTAGTTGGACTTCGGCGCCGGACGCAACAAGGAGATGATTTCATCGTTACCTTCGTCGCGCGCCAGATCACGGATCGAGCGCGTGCCGGTACCATCGCGCAAGTTGGCATTCGCGCCTTTTTCGAGCAACAGCTTCACCACCGAGGGTCTGTTGTTGGCGACGGCAATGGCAAGCGGCGTCATCCAGTCGCTTTGCGGGTTTGGCCTCCCACGCCCGCGGAATTGGCCGAAGGGCATGTCGAGCAGTTCCGGCTTTTCATCGACGATCTCCATCACCCGCTCACCCTTGCCGAAGGCAGCGGCAGCAAACAGGTCGAGCGACTGGCTTTCGAGGAAACGAACCATGTCGCCCTTGCCGTTATACTCGGCCCAGCCGATCGGCGGTGCGTGATGATACGGGTCACGCGCCATTGCGTTGGCTCCATGCTCAAGCAGCAGCTTCGCCATGTCGATATGGCCATGCAATGCCGCCTCGTGCAGCGGCGTTCGCGACGTCATGCGGTTGACGTCGAAACCGAGAGACAGCATCAGCGCCGCCTGGACCTCATGGTTTTCACCCGCAGCCTCGTGCAGGATCGCTGGATGCGCGGCCTGCGTGCGTGAAACGAGCGTTCCATCCCCGGCGACCAGCGCCTTGGCGGCCGTCACATCTCCCTCGGCAATCGCCCTCGCCAGGCGATCGACATCGGTGAGTTCCGCAACCGTGGCGCCGTGAGCGACCAGATATTCGGCAAGGGACGCATGCCCGCCAAGCACCGCCCATTGGTAGGGTGTGCGTCCCTTCACGGTTCGGTTGACGTCCGCTCCGTGCTCGACCAGCAACCGCACGCGCTCGGCCATTCGCTTCTCCAGCGCCCAGGCGAGTTGATAGTCGAAAACCGTCTGACTGTTTTCGATCAGATCTCCATCCTCGCGCACCAGCCAATTGTTCCTGTCCTTGGCGCTCAACCCGTGGCGCAGCAACAGCTCAAGGCAGGTATTGTCGGGCTCGAACATGCGGTTGTAGAGCGCCTGACTGTCGTTGGCCCTGGCGCCGGCCTTGAGCAGCAATTCGGCGAAGGCACTGCAATCGGGATGTTCCGGTTGCCGCTCCTTGCCCGCTTCGCCCTGGCCGAAGACGCCCGTCAGCGCGGTAAAGCGAAACTGCCCGTCATCCATCCAGAACGGATTGGCATCGGCACCACGCGCGACAAGCCGCTCCGCCGCCGCCAGCGAAGACCGCCCGGGAACGCGAGCATAGGCTGCATACAGCAGAGGTTCCCAGTCGTAGGGGCCACCACGCTTGCCGGCGAGATTCGGATCCTGATCGAGCCAGCGGTCGATGGCGTCGCCATCTCCGAGCGCGGCGGCAACGTGAATACTTTCACCCGCAATTTCAGGATGCTCTTCGAGCAGAGCTTTCGCCTGGGCATACCGCTCAGGATCGGCGGCTATGTCGCCGAAGTAGGACACGGTCGCAAGCGCCAGGAAACGGTTCGCAAGCTGTTCGGTCGAAGGTTTGCCCGACTGGGCACGTTCGAGATGCGTTTTCAGCCGGGTCCAGCTGGAAAAGCCGAACTCCCGGGCGATGACCAGTTGGGCATCTTGCAAGCCGATCGCGGCCGGTTCGTTGAAATAGGGCAGCGTTCGCTGGCGTGCAGCGGCATCGCCGGCCTTCAGGGCTTTGTGAAAAGCCTTGGCCTGCTTGCGGATGGATTCGAGGGTAGCATTCGCGGGAAGATCGCGCGTGATCATGAAAGACCTCCTTTCATTCACGTCCGGTATCCGCGCCCACAGACTGAAAAGAGGTGTGGCAACCAAGTTCAGTGAAACAGGTGGGACTGGCCCTTCCCGCGGATCGGGTGCGCCCTGCGAACGACGAGATCGCTAGCACGCAGCGCGTATTCTTGTCCAGTCTTCTCAGCTTTTCGGTTCATAGCGAACGAAGGCGAAGCGATCTCCGCCCGGCGACCAGTTCGGAACGTTCATCGTGCCCTGTCCACCGAAGAGTTCGAACAGGTCGCGTGCATTGCCGCCATCCATATCCATCAGCCGAAGCCGTACGTTCAAGTCTCGCGGATGATCGAAGACATCGCCGTCGTAGGAGAGAACCAGCAGGTGTCTTCCATCCGGCGACGGATGCGGGAACCAGTCGCCATAAGGGCTGTCGCTGATTCGCTCGATGTCGGTGCCATCAGGCCGAACGCGCCAGATCTGCATGCGCCCCGTGCGGCTGGAATTGAAATAGATCCACGCTCCATCGGGTGACCAGTCTGGGCCGTCGTTGCGGCCCTCGCCCTGTGTCAGCCGCCGCTCCACGCCGCCCTCGACCGATATGGTATAGATATCGAACACCTGGTCGCGAATGCCGCAATAGGTGAGCGACCGGCCGTCGGGCGACCAGCCATGCCAGTAGGACGGAAGGTTCGGCGTCACCAGGCGCGGACTGCCGCCCGAAGCCGGCAACAGATAGATCGCCGACTTGCCGAACTCCGTCTTGTCGCTGATCGCGATGGTGCTGCCGTCAGGCGAAATGCCATGGTCGTTGTTGCAGAGATGGGCGAATCCGGTGTCGATCTCGACCGGCTCCGTGCCATCAAGCGCCAGCCGATAGAGCCGGCCGTCGCCGTTGATGATCAGAGACCGTGCGTCCGGCGACCAGTTCGGCGCTTCGACCAGCCTGTCGGTCTGCCAGACCACACGCGTCTGGCCGGTCAGGATGTCATAGGTCTCGACCGAACTGCGCATCGTTAACCCCGGTCGCGGAACCGGTTTGTGATCGGATAGCGCCGGTCACGGCCAAAATTCTTCTTGGTGATCTTGACGCCGGGCGCCGACTGCCGCCGCTTGTACTCGGCGATATAGAGCAGATGCTCTATGCGGTGCACCGTCGCCTCGTCATGGCCGCGCACCACGATCTCCTCCGTGCTCATCTCCTTTTCCACCAGGCATTCGAGAATGTCGTCGAGCACCGGATAGGGCGGCAGCGAATCCTGGTCCGTCTGGTTGGGACGAAGCTCGGCCGAGGGCGCCTTGTCGATGATGTTTTGCGGGATGACCACGCCGGAGGGCCCGAGTGCGCCGGGCGGCACCGTGGTGTTGCGCCAGCGCGAGATGCCGTAGACCTGCATCTTGTACAAATCTTTGATCGGATTGAAGCCGCCATTCATATCGCCGTAGAGCGTGGCATAACCGACCGACATTTCCGACTTGTTGCCGGTTGTGACCACCATCGAGCCGAACTTGTTGGAGACGGCCATCAGAATGGTGCCGCGTGTTCGGCTCTGCAGGTTCTCCTCGGTAATGCCCGATTCCGTGCCTTCGAACATATCGGCGAGCGCGCCGAGGAAGCCCTGCACCGGCTCCTCGATCGGCACGATATCGTAGCGGCAGCCGAGCGCTTCGGCGCAATCCTTGGCGTCCTTGAGCGAATCCTTCGAGGTATAGCGGTAAGGCAGCATGATCGTGCGCACCCGCTCCTCGCCGAGCGCGTCGACGGCAAGGGCCGCACAGATCGCCGAGTCGATGCCGCCGGACAGGCCGAGCACGACATTCTTGAAGCCGTTCTTGTTCACATAATCGCGGAAGCCGAGCATGCAGGCGCGATAGTCCGCCTCCTCCCGCTCCGGCAGACGCGACTGCAGGCCGCCGGCACAATGCCAGCCATCATCGCCCTTCTTCCATTCGACGATCGACAGCGCTTCCTCGAACTGGCTCATCTGGAAGGCCAGCGACTTGTCCGTGTTGAAGGCGAAGCTCGCGCCGTCGAACACCAGTTCATCCTGCCCGCCGAGCTGGTTGGCGTAGATCATCGGCAGACCGGTCTCGATCACCTGTTTCAGCACCACCTGATGGCGCACATCCACCTTTTCGCGATAATAGGGCGAACCGTTCGGTGACAGCAGGATTTCAGCGCCGCTTTCGGCCAGCGTCTCGCACACGCCGAGATCGCCCCAGATGTCCTCGCAGATCGGAATGCCGATGCGGATGCCGCGAAAGTTGACCGGCCCAGGCATTTCGCCCTGGTCGAACACCCGCTTTTCGTCGAACTCGCCATAGTTCGGCAGATCGACCTTGTCACGAACCGCAATGATCTTGCCGCCATCGAGAACGGCGACGGCATTGTGGCGCCCTGTTTTGGCGAGACGAGGGAAGCCGATAATGACGCCGGGGCCGCCATCGGCAGTTTCCTCAGCCAGCTTTTCCACCGCCTGCAGGCAGGCTTTGAGGAAGGCGGGCTTGAGCACCAGATCCTCCGGCGGATAGCCAGAAATGAAAAGCTCTGTGAGCAGCAGAAGATCAGCGCCCTGGCGCGCCGCATCGGCGCGGGCTTCTCGCGCTTTCGCCAGGTTCCCGGCGATATCGCCGACTGTCGGATTGAGCTGGGCGACGGCGATGCGAAGCAGGGTGGGGGCGGCTTTATGAGCGGTCATGAGCGGGCCTGTCGGTCTGTTCTCGAACGAATGCGTCTGACTTTCGCCCCGATCTTTAGCGCAATCCGCACCAAAATACCCACAGCCAATCGCGGCGAAGCGAAAAATTCCAAAAAATTCTGCTATTCCGGCTTGTTATCGGCGCGGGTTCGCACGCCCTCACGTCACGAAAACCTGTTTCCAAACACCCTGAACAAGCCATTCATCCCCTGTTCAAATTGACGGTCGTATGACAGTTACACGACACATTGATGAAATTGGAGAAGATGTTGGCTAGTATCGATTCAGCCGTAGCGAGGAGATCACGAGTCTACGCCGATAGACCCGGATTCGCCGCGCGGCACGCCAAGACGCTGACCTCCGCACGCAGTGCATTGTTCTCGCTGTCGATTGCGGCGGCGCTCGTTTTTGCAGTCGAGTTGATCGTGCGCCAGTCCATGGCCGACACGGTTGCCTATTTCCTCGATCCGACGCGCCCCGCCTGGACCACCATCGGCACATTCTTCCTTATTCTGCTCGCCATCGATGGCGTTTTCGGCCGTGAGCACAAGTCCGCCGTGGTGCTCGCACCGCTGGCGATCATACCGGCCATCATCTGCCAGCAGAAGCAGGTCTTCCTCTCCGACCCGCTCTACCCGACCGATTTCCTCTTTGGTCGCCAGATTCTCGAACTGATGCCGGTCCTGGTCAAGGACCGCCCCTGGACCGCCGTCGGCATCGTGGTCGGGCTTGTTGCTGCCGTTGCCGCCATCGGCCTGTTGCTGCGCTACGCCTGGCGCAATTTCCCCAAGCTGACGCGCCGCGAGCGCATCGCCCGTGCGGCCTTCGCGCTGCCACTGCTCTTCGCCTTCTGGAACATAATGGACTACAACCAGTTCTCCTGGATCCGTGATCGCCTGAAGGTCATCCCGATCATGTGGGATCAGACCGAAAACTATCGCCACAACGGCTTTGCGCTCGCCTTTGCCATCAACCTGCCGATGGCCAATGTCAGCGCGCCTGCCGGCTACATGGCCGATGCGATCGACCGCATCCCGGTCAAGCCGCTGCCGGCCGGCACCTCGCACCGCAGCAAGCCCGACGTCATCGTACTGATGAGCGAATCCTTCTGGGATCCGACCCGGTTGCCGAACGTCAAGCTGTCGCCCGACCCGATGCCGACGATCCGCGAGATGCAATCCGGCAACGTGTTCTCGCCCGAGTTCGGCGGCATGACGGCAAATGTCGAGTTCGAAGCGCTGACCGGCTTTTCCAACGCCTTCCTGCCCTATGGCAGCATCCCGTACCAGCAGTACATCCGCAATCCGATCCCGTCGCTTGCCACCTTCTTCCGTGGCGAAGGTTACGTTTCGCGGGCGATCCATCCGTTCCAGAGCTGGTTCTGGAACCGCACGGCGGTCTACAAGGCCTTCGGCTTCGATACCTTCAAGTCGGAGGAAAACATGCCGCCGATGCAGAAGCGCGGCATCTTCGCCTCGGACGAGTCCCTGACGAACGAGATCATCCGCCAGGCCGATGCCATGGACGACCCGTTCTTCTTCTTCGCCGTCACCTTGCAGGGCCATGGCCCGTATGAGGCCAACCGCTACGCCAAGAACACCATCAAGGTTGAAGGCAACCTGCCCGAAAGCGACCGCCAGGTGCTGGCGACATATGCTCAGGGCATCAAGGAAGCCGACGAGAGCCTGAAGAAGCTGATGGATTGGGCGAAGGAACGCGACCGGGAGACCATCATCGTGCTCTTCGGCGACCATCTGCCGCCGCTGAACACCGTCTATACCAACACCGGTTTCATGAAAGGCGTGACGGCCGAGCGTAAAGGTCCAAAGGACCAGATGAAAGCGCAGCACGAAACGCCACTCGTCGTCTGGTCGAACAAGACTGGTCCGAAGAAGAATGTCGGCACGATCAGCCCGGCCTTCCTCTCCTACCAGATCCTGAAGCAGTCCGGTTACGAGCATCCCTACTACACCGGCTTCCTCGGCAAGGTGCACGATCAGTACCGCGTCGTCGACCGCTACATGCTGATCCGCAAGAATGGCAAGGACGTCGCCGAATGGTCCCGTCAGCCGAAGGTGCCGGCGCTGCTGCGCGACTATCGCTTCCTTCAGCATGACATGATGTTCGGCAAGCGCTACTCGACGGACCGCTTCTTCAAGTCGCACGCGGATCTTTACGCCGCAGGTTTCTAGTTCGTATCGCCAGAAGGCGCGCCGCGTAAAACACCGCTCTTGTGCAGCGCAGGATGCCTGAGAGCCTGACATGACAACGCAGAGCCGGACGGGTGACCGTCCGGTTCTTTTCACGTGAGGTCTCCCGTTGATTTCCTCGCCGAAGTGGTGCGCTAGATATCGTCCGATCCATTTCCGGAGGTAACCATGCCGCATTTCAACGACCTATCTCAGCACTTGTTCGGCAAGCCGCTTGCCGAACTCGGCGAGATCGAGCGTCGCATCCTTACCCGCGCAAAGGAACGGCGTACAGTTGCGACGGACACCAACGCCGAGTTCAGCGCCGAGCTGTCCGTCGGAGATCGGCTTGCCGACTCCATCGCCAGGGTTGGCGGCTCCTGGGCTTTCATTCTCAGCTTTTGCGGCTTTCTCGTCGTCTGGGTGATCGTCAACACCGTCTTGCTCATGACCGGGGCGTTCGACCCCTACCCCTTCATCTTCCTGAACCTGCTGCTCTCGATGCTGGCGGCATTGCAGGCGCCGGTCATCATGATGTCCCAGAACCGGCAGGCCGAGCGCGACCGCTTCGCCGCGGCAAAGGACTACGAGGTCAATCTGAAATCGGAAGTCGAGTTGATCTCCCTGCATCACAAGGTGGATGACGTGCTGCTGCACGAAATTGCCGAGTTGCGGGCCGACCTCGCCACTCTCAATCGCCAGCTTGCCCAATATCGGCACATACCCAACACCGACTAGCCGGGTTGGGCGCGGCTAAAACCAAGCAGGATCTACGCAATCGCTAATTCAATCACAAATGTGCATTCTGCACCAATAGGCTATTTCTAGCCATTGAAACAACCTATTCGCGTATCAGAAAATTAACACTTGAAGCGCAGCCTGAAGGTGCAGGGACAGAGAAAAAGCAGTCACGGTTCGGTCGGAGTTG
Source organism: Ensifer sp. M14 (assembly GCF_003355565.1). Classification (NCBI taxonomy): domain Bacteria; kingdom Pseudomonadati; phylum Pseudomonadota; class Alphaproteobacteria; order Hyphomicrobiales; family Rhizobiaceae; genus Ensifer; species Ensifer sp. M14. Next base: position 2,743,650 of record NZ_QJNR01000004.1, on the reverse strand, counting down.
CTGAAATGTCCAGAATAACGCGCCTGTTTGGCAGCCGCGATGGCGCTGCCGCAATTGAATTTGCAATCGTCGCCCCCCTCTTCTTTCTATGCGTGCTGACGTTGATCGCTTACGGCATCTACCTCAGCGCCGCCCATTCCATTCAGCAGATCGCAGCCGACGCCGCCCGCACCGCCATTGCAGGGCTTTCGGAAGGCGAGCGGGAACGTCTGGCCACCGACTACATCCAGCGCACCACGATGGATCAATCCTTCATCAAGCCGTCCCGCATGACCGTGACAGTCAAGGCCGACGCGAGCAACGCCAACCAGTTCACGGTGAGGATCAAGTACGACGCCAGCGATCTGCCCATCTACAACATGTTCACCTTCGCGATGCCAAGCGAGCAGATCGAGCGCTTCGCCACCATCCGCTTGGGAGGCATCTGAAATGGTTCTGAAAACAACGGCATTGCGAGCGCTCGCCCAATCCAGGCATGGCAACATCGGCATGTCCGCCGCACTTGTCATGCCCCTCGTTATAGCGTCCATGGGGCTTGGCATCGACTACGGCTATCTCACCGTACAGAAGCGGGAGATGCAGCAAACGGTCGATCTCGCCGCCATCGCCGCCGCATCTAACGTCTCTTCCGCAGAGCAGGCCGTTCTCAAGTACTTTTCCAACAACAGCCTCAATTTCGCGGTCGCGACACCCACCGGGCTGTTGACCGTCGATGGCAAGATTGTGCTACCGAGCGATGTCGGCACGGCAAAGATCGACGGTGTGGCAACGGTCACGCGCGGGCGCTATGTCCCCGATCCGAACATCGCCGCCGGGCAGCGCTTCGTCAAGAACGCGGCCCCTTCGGATGCCGTCCAGGTGCACCTGCAAAAGAAGGGACAGATCTTCCTTGCCTCCGTCTTCAGCGAACCACCGGAACTCAATGCCGTCGGTACGGCCGCGAGCTCGAAGATTGCCGCATTCTCTGTCGGATCCCGCCTTGCCAGCCTGAACGATGGCCTCCTCAACGCCATACTCGGCCAGATGCTTGGCACCAATATCTCGCTGAAGGTGATGGACTACAACGCCCTGATCGACGCGGATATCGATGTCCAGCCGTTCCTGAAGATCATTGCGACCAAGCTCAGCCTCACGACCGCCTCCTATGAAGACGTGCTCGACGCCAAACTGACGATGCCACAGCTGCTGTCCTCCATGCGGCTGTTCCAGGGGCTGTCCGGCACCGTCAACTCCGCACTCAAGAGCATCGAGCTGGCGACGGCCAACAACAAGAAGACCTTCACTCTGGCGCAGATACTCAATCTAGATCCCAAGAAAGACCTGAGGATCGATGCCGGTTCAGACTGGGCGATGAAGGTCAGCGCCCTGCAGATTGTCTCCGCAGCGGCCGCCATTGCCAACGGCCAGAACCAGATCGCGCTGAATGCGGTCGCCGGGTTGCCGGGCATCGCGTCGGCGACCGTCAAGCTCGCGATCGGCGAACCGCCGGTCGAGACGCCAAGCCATCGCCTCGGCACGCCAGGTGCTGCGGTCCGCACGGCACAGACCCGCCTTGCTGTCGAAGTGGGCATCGACGGGCTGGCCGCCCTTGCCGGTATCCGTATTCGTTTGCCGATCTACGTCGAGCTTGCCCACGCCGAAGCCAAACTCTCCGATATCCGCTGCTACGGCGGCAGGCCGGAGAACGCGGCAGTCGTCGTCGATGCGGTTCCGGGCGTCGCCGAAATCGCGATCGGCGACGTCAATCCGAAAGTGCTTTCGAGCTTTTCGTCGGACGCCCGCGTCGAGCGCGCCCGCATCGTCGACGCGCTGGTGGTCAAGATCGACGCGATCGCTCACGTTGAGGCGCAAAACCTTCAGGCGTCCCGCCTCACCTTCAGCCCTGCCGAAGTGGCCGCGCGTTCGATCAAGAGCGTATCGACCAGGGACATCCTGTCATCGACGACGAAAACCCTGCTCAACAATCTGGATCTGAATATCCAAGTCTTGTTCCTGACGCTTGGCAGCCCGACGGTCCTGCAGCAGGCGCTCGCCCAAACCCTTGGTGCCGTCACAAAACCAGTGGACGATCTGCTCTACAACCTTTTGCTTCTGGTCGGGGTGCGGGTGGGCGAAGCCGATGTCCGCGTCACCGGGGTCAAGTGCCAGCCGCCAGTGCTCGTGCAGTAACCGCACCGTAGAAAGGCAATGGGGCCGGCCGCGGAAAAATCCGTTGCCGGCCCTTTCGAACAAAATGGCGGCTTCGCACGTTATGAGCAAGGTAAAGCTGCTACAAGCAGCAAAGTTGAGTAGTATCGCGGCAGGCGTGGCGAGGGATCAGCCTCCGAAGCGTATGCGAAAGATCGTCGGGAGACGTGCACGACAGATGCATTTGGTGGCGAAACAGGGGGATGCTGCACCGGAAAAACCGCCCGCCTTTACGGCGGACGGAATTCTGCGCAACCCGCTGCTGCGTGAGACGCTGCAGATCAGCGCCCGAGATTTGATGGCGGTCTACGACATCTTCCCGCGCGTGGCTCGGTTGGTCGCCTCCCATCAGAAGTGGATCTTGAGCCAGGCCGCCTACGCACTGCATCTCGAGCGCGATCCGACCCATCCCGATTCCGGGATCACAGCCGCGCGGCTGTTGAAGTTCATGCGTGATACCGGCGGTGCAAGTCGAAACACGGCAGCCGCATTCCTGGCCGAGCTACTGGCCTACAAGCTGCTGCGCGACGTCAGCGGCGAGCGGACGAACAAGAAGGTCCGCCCTCTCGAACCGACAGAAGTCAGCGAGAGCGCCATGATGCGGTGGTTCATGAGCCAGATGGGTACGCTCGATCGCCTCGATGGCGGCAATCGCCTGGAACACGTCGAGGCCGACACCTCCGTCCTTGTCCGCACGCAGCCGATTGCGGCAAGGATGCTCCTGTCCGACAAGAATTGGAGCGAGCCTCCCGAAGGTGTCGCCATCTTCGCCTGGACGGAATGCGGTGGCTTGCTGCTCGATGACCTCATGGCACGCCCGAAAAGCCTGACGCCCGTGGACGGCAAGGTTTGGCTCGACCTCAATCTGGCCGAGCTTGCCACCCATTATACGATCTCCAACACTCACGTCCGCAGGCTGTTTACCAAGGCGCAGGACTCCGGTTACATCGGCCGATCGAACGACGGTGCACGTGGTCGCTTCTGGATGAGCACCCGGTTGGTCGACGAGTACTGTCGCTGGCAGGCGGTAAAGCTTGCCGCGCTGGCCAACGCCTATGAGCGAGCCACGGACGGCGCGGTCCGGCTCGCAAAATAGTCCGCCGTCTTTCGTGCGGCGAAATTGACGTGCGCGTCGGAAGGTTCGGCGCGCCTCGGCCATTTCCTGCGCCTGCCTGAACCTGCCGGAGGTTTTCCCTTGGACCGATTGCGATCTAGGCTGCTGGCCCTGTGAACACGCCCGGCCTGGTCGGCTCGATTTCCACACCGTGGCGCGCCAGTTCGGGTCCGTGCTTCCGAAAGACCTTGATCCAGGTCGCCACCTCGGCAATTCCGACAAAATTCGTCGCGCGGTGCCCATCTTCGCGCACACGAACCTCGGCGATCAGCCGCCTCTTCCAGCTCTCACCGCTGGTCAGGCTACCGGTCAAGAACACGAATGCGAGCACGCGATCAGGGCGGTGGGCAGCAAGGTATGCCAGGAGCGTGTCGGACATTGCGCGATGTGGCGCATTGATGGTGGCGCAGACCATATTTTCCGCAAATTCATCATCCGACATGGTCGTCGCACTCCCTCTCTTCTGGCGAACACTGCGTCGCAGCGAACCTGCAACATATCGACCTTTCGCCAGAAAAACCTTCCAAGGCCGCTCTCGGTATAGGCAATCGGGGACCCGGTGAACGCACTTTAGCGGTGTGCACGTCGCCGGGCAAACGTTGCCAATGTTCAATCTGCCCTTCGCCGCTCACCACCGGCCAGTCAGCACGGCACCATCGCTCGTTGTTGACCTTGACGCATGCCTTCGCAGTGCCGGGAGTCATTGCCTCCCTTCGATTTTCAACCCACGACGCCCGGAGGCAGGGATGCACGCGCACAGGTGTCATCCCAGGCTGCTGCTGGTGGTCCGCCCTTGTCGCGTGCAAGGATGACCTCCTGGAGATTGAACCACGACATCTGCTCCATCAGGTTCAAGTTTGCCAGGCGCAGGTGACGCTATTCTTTGGCAGGCGGTTGACCCGTCCCCGGGGGCAGGACCGATAAAGATTGCGGTGAACAGGAAGAGGTGATTCGTGAGCGACTCCACGTGTTTCTTGACTGCAACCGAGGCCGCCAGGCGTCTTGGCGTCTCGGTCAAGGCTTTACGCCTCTATGAACAGCATGGGTTGATCACGCCGGTGCGAACGTCGGCGGGATGGCGAACCTATGGTCCGGTTCAAATGAAGCGTGCGGGCGAGATCGCCGCCCTGCGCTCGCTCGGCCTCACCCTGGCGCAGATCCGCCGCGTGCTCGATGGTGGCGCGCGGGAGCTGGGCCCCACCCTGGCGGCGCAGCAGGGATTACTGGAAGCGCGGGCTCAGGATTTTCAAGATACTGTCGCCAAGGTCCGCCGGCTCCGCCGTGACCTGGCCAACGGGGCCGACAACGCGCCCGGCTTGCAGCAACTGGTGCAAGGGCAGCCGTCATCCGACAATCCCGAGGTCGCGTTCGATCTGCCATGGCCATGGGGCGGCGAGGCGTTCAAGCTGCACACGATCCATCCGCTGACCTACATCATCGGACCGCTCGGCAGCGGCAAGACACGTTTGGCCAAGGCCATTGCCACGGCCCTGCCCGGCGCGGTCTTCGTGGGTATCGATCGGTTGGAGGAGGAAGCTAGCATGGCCGCTCGCCGCCGGCTCGAGATGGAACCTCAGCTGAAATCACGCATAGACACCATTCTTGTGCGACTGGTAGACGATGGCGCCGTGGCATCGCCACCATTGACTGCTCTGTTGGTGGCATTGGAAGCGGACGCCAAGGCATTCGTTGTCGATATGGTCGAACAGGACCTCGACGCCGCTTCGCAAACCGCTTTGCTAAAGTACCTGCGTCACCGCCGTACCGACAGGCGGCCGATCTTCATGTTGACCCGGTCCAACGCTGTCCTTGACCTTGCCGCCCTCGGACCAGGCGAAGCCATCATTTTGTGCCCCGCCAACCATAGCCCGCCGACCGAGGTCGCGCCCTATCCGGGTGCCCCGGGCTACGAGACCGTCGCCAACTGCCTGGCGTCGCCGGAAGTCCGGGCACGGACGCAAGGTGTCATCGCCTGGCGACCGGAAGTGGCTTGAAGGCTTTTACGGCCGCCCAGCGTCGAACTTCGGCAGGTCGTCGTCGATGCCATAGAAATCGCCCTTGTCGGCGCAGTAGATGTGGTAGCCGGGTTTAAGGTCCGTCGGCTTTTCAAAGGCGCCGGCCATGATCGACGTGTAGTCAAGCCCATCGGCTTTCCAGAACAGAGCCGACCCGCAATGACGGCAGAACCCCCGTTGTGCGTCTCCGCTCGTGCGATACCAGGTGATATCCTCGGCGCCTTCCAGCTCCAGGTCGCGGTCCAGAACATTGGTTGCGGCGTAGTAGAGCCCCGTTTGTTTGCGGCATTGCGTGCAATGGCAAAAGATCAGCTTGCGCAGCTCTCCCCGCGTCTTGAAGCGTACCGCCGCGCAAAGGCAGCTGCCGCTGTGAATATCGGACATGGTCCCCCGACCTCCCTCAATGAAAAATGCCGGGCCAGCTTCGCGAGTTGGCCCGGCATTGTCAATTTCATAGCAGTCGCCCGAGCGTCAGAAAAACTGAACCGCGCGGCGCGGCGTCTGGATCAGCCGTTGACGACCAACTTCTTCTCGTCGCGGCCGCCCTTCATGCGCTCGGCGAGCAGGAACGCCAGTTCCAGCGCCTGGTCCGCGTTGAGGCGCGGATCGCAATGGGTGTGGTAGCGATCGGCAAGATCGTCGCCCGAAAGCGCGCGCGCACCGCCGGTGCATTCGGTCACATCGTTGCCGGTCATCTCAATGTGGATACCGCCCGGATGCGAACCTTCCGCACGGTGGATTTGGAAGAAGCTTTCGACTTCCGACAGGATCCGCTCGAACGGACGGGTCTTGTAGTTGTTGAGCGTGATCGTGTTGCCGTGCATCGGATCGCAGGACCAGACGACCTTCTTGCCTTCGCGCTCGACCGCGCGGATGAGGCGCGGCAGGTGCTCGGCAACCTTGTCGTGGCCGAAGCGGCAGATCAGCGTCAGGCGGCCGGCCTCGTTGGCCGGGTTGAGCAGATCGATCAGTTCCAGCAGGCCGTCGGCCGTAAGCGACGGGCCGCACTTCAGGCCGAGCGGGTTCTTGATGCCGCGGCAGTATTCGATATGGGCGTGGTCGGGCTGGCGCGTCCGGTCACCGATCCAGATCATGTGACCCGAGGTCGCGTACCAGTCACCGGATGTGGAATCGACACGCGTCAGCGCCTGCTCGTAACCGAGCAGTAGCGCCTCGTGGCTGGTGAAGAAATCGGTCTCGCGCAAGCTCGGATGGTTTTCCGAGGTGATGCCGATCGCCTTCATGAAATCCATGGTCTCGGAGATCCGGTCGGCGAGCTTGCGGTAGCGCTCGGCCTGCGGGCTGTCCTTGACGAAGCCGAGCATCCACTGGTGCACGTTGTCGAGGTTGGCGTAGCCACCCATCGCAAAGGCGCGCAGGAGGTTGAGCGTCGCGGCGGACTGGCGGTAGGCCATGATCTGGCGTTCCGGATCCGGAACGCGTTCGGCTTCCGTGAACTCGATGCCGTTGATGATGTCGCCACGGTAGCTCGGCAGCTCGACGTCGCCCTGCTTCTCAATGTTGGACGAGCGCGGCTTGGCGAACTGGCCGGCGATACGGCCGACCTTGACCACCGGCTGCTGGGCACCGAACGTCAGGACGACGGCCATCTGCAGGAAAGCGCGGAAGAAGTCGCGGATCGTGTCGGCACCGTGCTCGGCGAAGCTTTCGGCGCAATCGCCGCCCTGCAGCAGGAAGCCGCGGCCCTCGGCAACATTGGCAAGCGCGCTCTTCAGACGCCGCGCTTCACCGGCAAACACCAGCGGCGGATACTTAGCGAGTTTCGCTTCCGTTGCCGTCAATGCAGCGAGGTCCGGATAATCCGGCACCTGCTGGATGGGTTTCTGCCGCCAGCTATTCGGAGTCCAAGTCTGTGCCATTTCGATCACCTGTTGTCTGCCGCGGACGTTTGCCCGCGCGGGTCGCGCCCTGACGGTTTCGATGCCGCCCGGTATTCGGAAATTTCACTGCGTCCGCGCCCAGCTCCAGCGCATGGGTCAAGCCATAGCGCCCGCCCGAAGCCGGTCACTTCGCGGATGCGGGCTTATAGACGTTAAGCGATGGCTTGGAAAGACATCCTACCAGAATTCATGGCTTTCAGCGTCAGGGAAAGCGAAGCGGCGGCGGGCTCAGCCGACCCGCTCGCCCTTGTGGACGCGATAGCTTGGCGCATACATCGTCACCAGTTCCTCCGAAGCGGTCGGATGAACGGCCATCGTCCGGTCGAAGTCGTCCTTGGTGCAACCGGCTTTCAGCGAAATGCCAAGCAACTGTGCCATCTCTCCGGCGTCATGGCCGAGGATATGGGCGCCCAGCACCTTGCGGTCGGCAGCGTTGACGATCAGCTTCATGATCGTCTTTTCCTTGCGACCGGAAAGCGTCGCCTTCATCGGCCGGAACTCGGCGCGATAGACTTCCAGGCCCTCGAACTGGCGTCCGGCCTGCTCTTCGCTGAGGCCGACCGTGCCGATTTCCGGCTGAGAGAAGACGGCCGTTGCGATCAGGTCGTGGTCGGGCGAGACAGGGTTGTTCTTGTACTCGGTCTGGATGAAGCACATCGCCTCGTGGATCGCCACCGGCGTCAGCTGAACGCGGTCGGTGACATCGCCGAGCGCATAGATGCCAGGCGCACTGGTGCGCGAGAAGGCATCGACGACGATCGCGCCACGCTCATCGGTCTTCACGCCGGCGCTCTCAAGCCCAAGCCCCCTGGTGTTCGGCACGCGGCCGAGCGCCAGCATCACCTGGTCAACAACGATTTCGCCGTGCTTCATCGTCTGCGCCACACGCCTGCCGTCGGTGTCGGTTGCGACCGATTGAATAATGTCTTCGCAAAGGATCCGGATGCCCTTTTCCTCCATCGCCGCATGCAGGCCACGGCGAAGATCCTGGTCGAAACGCGACAGAATTTCCTTGCCGCGATAGATCAGCGTCGTCTCGACGCCCAGACCGTGGAAGATGTTGGCGAACTCGACAGCGATATAGCCGCCGCCGGCGATCAGGATCGACTTCGGCAGTTCCGCGAGATCGAAGGCTTCGTTGGAAGAGATGCAGAGTTCATGCCCCGGCAGCGCGTCGTGCGGCGTCGGATGGCCACCGACGGCAATGACGATGCGCTCGGCGGTCACGGTCTTGCCGGTGTCGAGCAGACGAACGGTGTTCGGGCCGACGAGTTCCGCCCGGGTACGCAGGATCTCAGCGCCGGCATTGGCGAGCCCCTTCTGGTAGAGGCCTTCAAGCCGCGTGATTTCCTGCTCCTTGGCAGCGACGAGCTTCTGCCAATCGAAGCGGCTTTCACCGACCGACCAACCGAACCCGGCCGCATCCTCGAAGTGCTCGGCATATTGCGATGCGTACACGTAGAGCTTCTTCGGCACGCAGCCGCGGATGACGCAGGTGCCGCCATAGCGGAACTCTTCCGCGATCGCGACCTTCTTGCCCAGGCTCGCTGCCAGCCGACCGCTTCTGACGCCACCGGAGCCGCCACCGATTACGAAGAGGTCATAGTCGAAAGCGGGCATGGGCGAACTCCTGAAGGTCGTGCAGACTGCAATTGGGATGATGGGAGCACCGTCCGGTCGGCATTTCGCCGACGGCATGCCCCGCCCGGGGTGGGAGCCCCGTCGCAGGCACATATAGTGTTGCACTGCAGAAAAAGAAAAGCCCGGATTGCTCCGGGCTCCTGAAAACGTGATGACTTCGTCGGGCTGGCCCAAGGTCAGTTCAACTGGCCTCAGATTATTGAGCCGGCGCCGCCGGCGTGCCTTCAACAAGCGCCGGGGCCGACGTGCCGACCTTGGCGTCAAGCGACTTCGTCGCTTCCGTGTTAAGATCGCGCGAGACGCCAGCGGCCCAGATGTCGGCAGCCTTCAACAGTTCGCGCGAAGCGATCGGGCCATCGTTCAGAAGCTTCTTGCCAGCCGTCGAGTTGTAGAACTCGGAAATGGCGTTCAGCTCTTCGAGCGTGAAGGTCTTGGCGTAGATCGTCGCAGCTTCGTTTTCGAGGTCGGCGCGGCGTGCAGCCAGCGTCAAAGCCTTTTCGTCGACGGTCGCGGTGATCAGCTCCTGGAAGTTCGGCGAAGCCTGGATCAGGGTGTTTTTCAGACGCTCGGCGAGGTTCGGCAGGATGTTGTCAAAGCTGTTGGTGACGCCAAGTGCCGCGATGGTCGCGCGAGCGGCCTTGATCTGTTCTTCGGACACGTCCTGAGCCTGGACTGCCGGAATGGATGCAGAAAGGAGAACCGCGGTGGCTGCGAAAGTGCGGACAAGACCTGCGAGTTTGTTCATTTTTATCCATGCTCCTGTGTTTGTCGCATGCTGCCCGGGCGATTGCCGCCGCCAGGCCCGCATGTGTGGTAACCTGTTTTCTTCACCGTTCCCGGCTCCTCACGGAGCCACGGGAACCGGCTCAAGACGCGGTCAGAATGCGTGCCTCTTCCGGTCCGGCAATAATTGCCAGCGATGCGATGCCGATGAAAAGACCATGCTCGACGACGCCGGGAATGGCATTCAGCTCTCCCGCGAGCGCATCTGCATCAGGAATACGGCCAAAAGATGCGTCAAGAATGAGGTGTCCACCATCGGTCTTGAACGGGCCGTCGCCTGAGTTGCGCACGGAAATATCGCCAGAAAGGCCAAGCCGCGACGCCACTTTTTCGATGGCGATCCGCGTTGCCACCTGACCGAAGGGATTGACCTCGATCGGCAGCTTAAACGCACCGAGAACGTCGACGACTTTCGATTCGTCGGCAATGACGATCATGCGCCTGGAAGCAGCCGCGACGATCTTTTCACGCAGCAGCGCACCGCCGCCACCCTTGATCAACCGCAAGCGGCCGTCGACCTCGTCGGCGCCGTCGATCGTCAGATCGAGTTCGGGAAGTTCGTCCAGCGACTTCAGTTGTACGCCGAGTTCCAGGCAGAGCCGTGCCGTGCGCTCGGAGGTCGGAACGCCCTCGATTCGAAAGCCTCCGGCGACCTTTTCGGCCAGCAGCCGAACAAATTCCTCCGCCGTCGATCCGGTGCCGATGCCAAGTCGCATGCCGTCTTCGACATGTTCGAGCGCCGCTGCCGCGGCTTTGATTTTCATTTGGCGGGCGTCCATGCGCCAGTCGCTCCCTTTCGTTCACCGGATGTGGATGTGGTAACCCCACCTTTCCCATCCGTTTTCCGCTGAGACACTTACACGCCCCAAGCTGCAAACAAAAGCCAAATTCAAAGGCGCCGCCCGGATTCCCGCACCCTTCCCGCGCACACTTGCCATTGCATTCCGGCGCAACTTCGCCTACCCGGACGGCAACTCTTTTCCGCTGCGCGAGGTTCTTCCCTTGTCTTCCCCCATTGTCGTCTTTGATCTCGACGGAACTCTTGTCGATACGGCACCGGATCTGGTGGCGAGCCTCAACCATGCGGTGACCCAGGCGGGTGTCGAGCCCGTCACGTACCGCGATCTCACCCATCTCGTCGGCCATGGTGCCCGCGCGATGATCGAGCGCACTTTCGCAATGCGCAACAAGCCGCTCGATGAAGATGCACTCGCCTGGCAGATGAAGGAGTTCGTCGACTTCTATCATGGCTCGATGCCCGGTGATTCCCTTCCCTATCCCGGCATGCTCGACGCACTCGACCGGCTGACGGCAGCCGGGTTCAAGCTCGCCGTCTGCACCAACAAGCCGGAAATGTTGGCAAATCGCCTGCTTGAGCGCCTCGGCCTCCTCGACCGCTTCGCGGCGGTGTCGGGCGGCGACACGTTCGAAATCCGCAAGCCGAACGCCGACCATCTGCTGCGCACGATCGAAAACGCCGGCGGCAGCGCTCGGCACTCGGTGATGGTTGGCGACAGCCTCAACGATATCCTGGTCGCCCGCAACGCCGTGATCCCGTCGATCGCCGTCCCGTTCGGCTATTCGGACGTTCCGATTGAAAGCCTGGAGCCGACGCTGATCATCCGTCACTTCGACGAACTGACGCCGGAGCTGGTCACGGAACTTTTCAACGGCAGGTGAGTTGCGGCCCTGGAGCCGGCTTGGAGGATCCAAGTCGCTTCACAGCAACGATTGACTTCATCGCCAAGACGGATCGCAGTACTGCCGATGCCCGATGGGTCGGCGGATATACACCAATGCGACGCGACAGCTCGCTCTTTCGCGGACCGCCAGAATGAAACGACCCCATGGAGGTTCTCCATGGGGTCACAAATTCGGTGAACACGGATGGCATCAATGCCCGCCGAGCGCCTTTGGCGCAGATTTACCCCTCGGCCCGGCGGGCGTTGCGGGTCGCCTCGAAGGCGCGGTTCATGTACATGTCGCGCTCATACACGTCGTCGAAATACTCGACGACACCGTCCTTGTTCGGCCAGGCGGTGAAATAGGCGACGTAAACCGGAACCTTCTGCGGCACCTGCAGCGCCTTGTTGCGGCCGCCGCCGATTTCCTTGCCAACATCCTCCACGCTGGTGCCGAGCACGGCTGCAGCCATCCGGCGCGGATCGGCAAGCCGGATACAACCGTGGCTGAGCGCACGCTGATCACGCTTGAAGAAGCTCTTCGACGGCGTGTCGTGCATGTAGATGGCATGTGCGTTCGGGAACAGGATCTTCAGCTCGCCCAACGCGTTATCGCTGCTCGGCGGCTGGCGCACCGCAACCGACGCTGTCGATCCGTTCCAGTTGACCGAAGACGACGGCACCGAACGGCCACCGACTTCCACCTGATAGCCCATCCGATCGAGATAATTGGGATCGTTGCGCAGCTTCGGCAGCATCTCGTTGATGATGATCGACTGCGGAACGCCCCAGTACGGATTGACCTCGACGGTCTGGATCTCGTCCTGGAAGAAATAGGTCTGGTTCGCCTTGGAACCGACGACGACACGCATGGAAAACTGCTCGGTGCCATTGTCGGTATAGGAAGCGGTAAAGGCCGGCTGATTGATAAAGACGTAGCGGTTGCCAAGACCGTCGGGAAGCCAGCGCGCCTGTTCCATCGCGACTTCGAGCTTGCTGATCTTGGCTGCGGTGCTGTCGCCACCCGTCAGGATGCGCAGCGAGGCCTGCCCCACCACGCCATCGGCCTTCAGCCCATGTTCCTTCTGGAAGGCTTCAACCAGTGCGACCAGCTCAGGCGTGTAATCCGGCGTGCCCTGGTAGGCCGCCAGCACTGCGGCATGATCCGTCTTCAGCGTCTCGGAACCCTTGATGCGGATGCCGGCGACAATGTTGGCGAGTTCAGGATTGCTCTGACCAGGCTTCAACAGCGTGCCCGGTGCGATTTCGACGCGCTGCTCCACGCCCTTCTCGGCGCGAAGGCGCTCGAGTTCCACCGACAGGGCGGCGAACTGCTCGCTTTTCGGGTTCTGATCGTTGAGCAGCGTGGCGACATCGGCACTTGCCGACATCTTGTCGAGGAAGGCGCCGAGATCGACGGACTTGCGCTTGAAATCGTGGTAGCCGGAAATCTTGTTGGGATCGATGCGGCCACGCACGGTGTCCTGCACATAGGACAACGTTGCGATCGACAGCGACACTTCGAACTGAACCAGTTCCTTTTCGCGAGCGATCATATCGCCGCGATCGAAATCATCGGCCGGCACTTGGACGGCATAATCCTGCGGATCGAGGCCGACCTTTGCCGCATCGGCGAGAACGGCAATTGCCGCCTTAGCCCGCGCGCTTGCGCCATTTGCGTCGATCCAGACGAAATCCGAACGCGAACCATAATGCGCCTCGATGGCCTTGGCGACGTCCGAGGTCGCACGAGCCTCGACCTCAGGCATGAACTGGCGGGCATCGGTCAATGGGGCACGCAGCATCGGCGGCAGTGCGCCATTGCGCACGGATCCGGTAACGACCGGATCGAGCAGCTTGTCGGTGGCGATCCGGCGCAACGGCTCGGCCTTGTAGGTGTAATACTGCGGACCAGTGACCTTCGGCAGAGGCTTGGAAACCGCATTCTGCTGCGGCTCGACCATGGAGCCTACGCCCGGAAGCGACTGCGGCTGCGACGTCTGAGATTCCGGCTTCTTCCTGCCTGCCCGGATGAAATCACCGAGCGTGAAGGCCGATGCCGGCCGCGCATCCAAGGTCGCGATCGCACAGCCGCTCATGAGCGCTACGATCGCTGCCGTCTTAAATATTCTCATGTGAAACTGCGTCCCCGTATCGCGTTGTCGCCGAACTCGGCTTTAGCCAGATTCTCGCCACGCCTTCGTGCTCCAAAACTTATAGAAAAGGATGGTGAATGAAAAGGAAACGAGCCTCCCGCAGACCGCATGAAACCACCTCTGCGCGACAAAAAAACCGCTTCATTTCCAGGACGTTCGAGTGGCCGTAAAAATTTGATTTGCATCGACATTCATACCGTTGCCGCACGGCCCGTGTCGGAAAACCTGCCCTTTCGGCAAGCAAGGAAGGCAATGAATGTGACTGAAACGCCACAAGATATCGGTAGCCGGCACGCGGCGCGAATCACTGGTAGTACCGCAGCCAAAGCCGCCCTTTGTCGCAAGCCTGCCTTTCAAACGATTGTAGCATTGCCCCTACGGGGCCACCTCTTTACAAGCCTTGCCAGCCGGGGCAGAGAGAGGCCCGGCACCTTGGGGAAGGGACGGCCGGTTGCGACCGCGTCCCCTCGCCCAGACTTCATGAACCGCATGACGAAGGCAGGGATCACGATGACATCGACGCGCACGGAAACAGATACGTTCGGCCCCATCGAAGTGGCAAACGACCGCTATTGGGGCGCCCAGGCCCAGCGATCCCTAGGCAACTTCAAGATCGGTTGGGAAAAGCAGCCGGCGTCGATCGTCCGCGCTCTCGGCATCGTGAAGCAGGCAGCCGCGCGCACCAACATGGCGCTCGGTCGCCTCGATGCAACCATTGCCGATGCGATCGTCAAGGCATCTCAGGAAGTCATCGACGGCAAGCTGAACGAGCATTTCCCGCTCGTCGTCTGGCAGACCGGTTCGGGCACCCAGTCGAACATGAACGCCAACGAGGTCATTTCCAACCGCGCGATCGAGCTGATGGGCGGTGTCATGGGTTCGAAGAAGCCGGTTCACCCCAACGACCACGTCAATATGAGCCAGTCGTCGAACGACACCTACCCGACGGCCATGCACATCGCCTGTGCTGAACGGGTAACCCACGACCTGCTGCCGGCGCTGAAACACCTGCACAAGGCGCTTGAGGCCAAGGTCAAGGCGTTCGACCACATCATCAAGATCGGCCGCACCCACACCCAGGACGCAACCCCGTTGACGCTTGGCCAGGAGTTCTCCGGCTATGCGGCGCAGGTTGCCTCGTCGATCAAGCGCATCGAAATGACCCTGCCCGGCCTTTGCGAGCTGGCCCAGGGCGGCACCGCCGTCGGTACCGGCCTCAACGCACCCATCGGCTTTGCCGAACAGGTCGCGGATGAAATCGCCAAAATTACCGGTATCGCCTTCACCACCGCGCCGAACAAGTTCGAGGCGCTGGCCGCCCACGATTCCATGGTCTTCAGCCACGGTGCGATCAACGCCGCTGCCGCCGCCCTCTTCAAGATCGCCAACGACATCCGATTCCTCGGCTCCGGCCCGCGCTCGGGCCTCGGCGAACTGTCACTGCCTGAAAACGAACCGGGCTCGTCGATCATGCCGGGCAAGGTCAACCCGACCCAGTGCGAAGCCCTGACCCAGGTCTGCGTCCAGGTGTTCGGCAACAACGCGGCGCTGACCTTCGCCGGCAGCCAAGGCCATTTCGAGCTCAACGTCTTCAACCCGCTGATGGCCTACAACTTCCTGCAGTCGGTACAGTTGCTCGCCGATGCCGCGGTCTCCTTCACCGACAACTGCGTCGTCGGCATCGAAGCCCGCGAAGACAACATCAAGGCTGCGCTTGACCGCTCGTTGATGCTGGTAACGGCGCTGGCGCCGAAGATCGGCTACGACAACGCGGCAAAGATCGCCAAGACGGCTCACAAGAACGGCACGACGCTGCGCGAAGAAGCGGTCGGCGGAGGCTACGTCACCAACGAAGAGTTCGACGCGGTCGTCCGTCCGGAAACAATGATCAGCCCGGCATGATCTCCAGATCAGCCCGGCATGATCGACTTATCGCTGCCGCGGCGCCTTGATCGGCGTCGTGGCAGGCGACAACCCTACATAACCGCAACGCCGCATTGTCTGCTTTAAGTCGAATTGTCTTCTTTCAAGGAAGAAAACATTAAGACTTCGCAAATCATTTGCCCCTAAAAATCAGTACCCGTAAGCAATGAGTAATATTGAGGGTTTGCGGATGCAAACGGTCACATCTGGAAAAACGCAGGCTCCGGATATCGCAGCGCAGGTGACCCATGCGATGCGCATGATGGGCGTTTCGCCGATACCGCGCAATTACGAGCTATATTACGAAGCCTATCTCGGTTCGAACCCGCAACTGTCCAAGGAGCTCGCAGCCCTCGGCAGCCGGGCGACACAGGAAGAACTCGACGCGATCGGCGCGCAATATTTCAGCCATATCCACCGTTCGACCGGCATCGAGCGCGCCCATACCAGCCTCGCCGCCAAGCTGGCCGAGCTGGTCAACCTGTTGAAGGACGAGCAATATGCGCTCGAAAGCTACAACAAGGTTCTCGACGAAGCATACGTCAACATTACCAGCAAGAGCGCTTCCAGCGCCGACATCCTGCGCCACGCCATCGGCATCCTGACCGAAGCGACCGCCGACACGATGAGCCAGGGCAAGGAACGCGTCCAGACCGTTGTGCAGAAGTCCTTCGAGATGGAGGTCATTCGCCAGGAACTCGACGAGTACAAGCGGATCGCCAACACCGACTCGCTGACGCGGCTCGCCAACCGCCGCGCTTTCGACGACAATCTCGCAGCCGTCTACAACAACGACCACCAGAAGAATTTCACCGGCCTGCTGGTCGCCGATATCGACCACTTCAAGAAGGTGAACGACACGTTCGGCCACCCGGTCGGCGACAAGATCCTGGCGACGGTCGGCAGCGTCATTCGCGCCAATGTCCGGCGCGATGCTTTCGTGGCGCGGACTGGCGGCGAAGAATTCGCCATCATCCTCAACGATAGCAGCCAGGAAGAATGCCTGCAGATTGCAGATCGCATTCGCACGGTTCTGGCGGGCACGCCGTTTCGTAATTCCAAGACAGGCGTCAATTACGGCCCGATTACCCTGTCGGTCGGCGTCTGCATGGCGACTGCCGCCGAGGATGCGGTTGACCTCTACAACAAGGCGGATATCGCGCTCTACTCAGCCAAGAATGCCGGCCGCAACAAGACGATGCTGTTCGAAGACGGCATGCGCAAGGAGTCCGGCCGCAACTGGCTGATCTACAGGCGCTAGCGAGATATCGCCAATCCCCTCGTGAAATGGCGCCCGATCGGCGCCATTTTCGTTTCGCCTCCCGTTCCCTTGGAAACAGCCAGATCGGATTGCACCCGCTACAACCCTGACAACAGGGAACAACGGCTACGAAAAGCGCGATCGGTTCCCACAATCCGAGGGGGGAAACCGACATGAAGCGTATTTTTACCGCGATGATTGCAACCGCCCTGATGGCCGCAACAGCGGCAACTGCCCACGCGAAGGATGTCAGGCAGGATCCGATTACCGTTGCCTCGCTCGACAGCGCCGCCGCCAACACCGGCTGGCTTCAGGTGTTGTCGCAAGGCGGCACCCGAAAGAAGGCGAAGCGCGGCGACATCAGCCAGTCGCCGATCGCCCGCGAACTCGTGGCCTTCCCGGCCACCGCAGCGCCGGGCACCATCATCATCGACAACTCCGAGCGCCGGCTCTACCACGTCGTTGGCCGCGGTATCGCCGTCAAATACGCCGTCAGTGTTGGGCGTAATGGGTTTCTCTGGACCGGCACCAACACCGTCAGCCGCAAGGCCGAATGGCCGACCTGGGTGCCGCCGGAGGACATGCGCGCTCGTGAAGCCCAAAAGGGCAAGGTGCTGCCGGCCAGCATGGAAGGCGGCATCGACAATCCACTCGGTGCCCGCGCCATCTACCTCGGTTCGACGATCTACCGCATTCACGGAACGAACCAGCCCCTGTCGATCGGCAAGGCGATGTCATCGGGCTGCATCCGCATGGCCAACGAGGACGTCGAGCACCTCTATGCCAATGTCGAGATCGGCGCGACGGTGGTCGTTCGCGACTGAGCGATCGATCGCGGCAAGCTTGCGCCACGGACGGTTTGATCCTACCGACAGGCGGAGGCGCCCGCCTGTTTCGCAATGGCGATCAGTTCCGGCCGGTATTCAAAATGCATGGTGTCGAAATGATACCAGCGCCCGCCCCAGATGAAGCCGTGCTTCTCAAAAATCTCGACGATGTCGAGCGGATAGCGGTTTCGATAGGCCGCCGCCCCGCTCTTGCCGCCGCCGGACCAGCGCCAATAGTCGGCAAAGCCGGTGTTGAGGTCGATCGCAGCACCGAAGCTGTGCACCGAAAGCGTGCGCGTACCAGCGATGTTGCGCCAGTTGAAAGTCCCGGCGCTGGGGACAAGATAGCGCTTCAGTTTCGGTCGTGCGGCGAGTTCGCCCTCGACCGCCTGCAGCGCCTTGGCCACGCCATGCCTGCGCGTGACCTTCAGGCGCTCGCCGAACCAATCGACCGAGACGAGGTCGCGCCTGATGCTCGCAGCGCTTCCGCCATAGAGGCGTTTCATCAAGGCCTCGCTGCGGATGCGCCCAGGATCGAAATCGGCAGCCGGCGGCCTTGCGCAGGCGCCAAGCGGATAGATCTGCGAAAGACTGTCTTCGATGTCGCCGGAAGCGAGCTTTTCGGCGTGGCTCTTCTGCCTGCCGTCGTCGATAGGAAGCGCCGCGCCGCCGTCGCGCAGCGTCAGCTTATCCTTGCCGACCTCGGCGATCATCTCCGGATAGGCCCTGGCCAGCAATTCGAGTTTCTCGTGCAGCGTCGGATCGGCAGCAAGGGTTTCGCCGACGCACGCCGACAGAAACAGGAAGGCTGCCCTGAGACAGGTGCTCTTAGAACCACGTCGCATCGCGTCCCCATCTCCTGGCGCTCCCGATCCGGTCGAATACCGGACACTGGAAGGCACGGCCGAACGATCCAATCTACCACATGGTCTTGGCGGCGCGCTCCGGCCATTCGCGGTCATAGGTTTCCCGGTCGAAGTCCGCCTTGGCGGCCTTCACCAGCGCGCCGGGCGTCGGAAGTGTGGCGGGATCGATGAAACGTTCGGCGTTCCAGATCTGCGACCGCATCAACGCACGGGCGCATTGAAAATAGACTTCGCCGACGGTCACGACGATGACGCTGCGCGGGTTCTTGCCATCCACCTCGAAGGAACCGATCAGCGCCGGTTCGATGCTGACCACCGCGGTTCCATTGATGCGCATCGTTGTGTTCGATCCGGGCACCAGGAACATCAGCGCCACGCGTGGATCGCGCACGATATTGGCAAGCGAATCGACCCGGTTGTTGCCGCGCCAGTCGGGCATCAACACGGTCTTGTCGTCGGCAACCCTGACAACGCATTGGTCGTCGCCTCGAGGCGAACAGTCGAGCCCTTCTGGACCCACAGTTGCAAGTGCTGCAAAGGGAGAAGCCTCGATCATCTGCCTGTACTCGGCGGTCAGCGCTCTGGTTACCTTTGCCAACGATGATTCGCTGGCGCTGCCGTAAAGCGCGTTCAATTCCTCAACCGAACTAATGACCGTCATTCCGTCCTCCCGCTAATGCACGATATCCGCACGTCGACATCGATGCACGGAATCATGCCGCCAATCCAATAGCAGCAGAAAGCCTTGCGCCACTGAAAAGGCGCGCAACGCTGCAGATCGAAGTGATCCTTTCGACGGATAGCATGACGGGCATGTGACGGAATATGCGAAGTTGGTAGAAACAGCCTCGCGCGAGAGCGCGAGTGATGCGCATTCCCGCGTGAGTTGCAAGATGGCCTCAGGCCGCGGCCTTTCGATCCTCGCCATGGACGAAGGCATTGATCCTGTCGATGACGGGTGCTGCGGAGACGATGCGGCGATGGCCATAGCCGTTTGCCCAATGAAGTTCGACATTGGGTCCGGCAGCCGCATAGCGGCGCGCATGGTCGGCCGAAACCTCCTTGTCGTCTTCCGCATGGATGATCAATGTCGGCACGGCCCTGGCGGCAAGGATCCTGGCCGCATCGAAATCATCAAGCCGACGCCCAGCCAACCGCTCGACGACGCCTTCAAACGCTTGCTGCGTCTTCGGTGACAGGCGAAGAATTTTGCCAAACCCCTTGAACAGCCACGTCATCTCGCTCGGCGCACCGATGAGGACAAGCTTCTTTGCCACATGGCTGGGCACGTCGCAGACGACACCACCCGCCGCGCAAGCCAGGCTGCCGCCGCCGAAGGAATGGCCGACGCTCACATCGAAGCCGCCGAAATGCCGCCAGGCGGCGTCAATGGCGCGCACCGCTGCCACCATCGTCAGCGTACGGCCCGGCGAGGCGCCGTGCCCCGGCCAGTCGAGCGTCACCACTTCGGCACCGCCGGCAACCAGACCCTCGATCATGCTCGCGAGATAGTCGCTGCGCGATCCCCAACCGTGGACGAGCAGCACACGCTTGGTGTTGGCTGCATTGCGCGGACCTGCGAAATGCCGCGCCATGACCCACCCGCCGGCATAGGACAGCGTCACCGGCTTGCCCTTGGCAATCACGGGCGCCGCAGCGGCCAGTGCCGCGCGCTCCTTGGCGTTCTTCGGCTTGCGACGGGGCGTCACGGTGAACAGCTTGAAGGCCAGCCGACCGGCGACCTCCGGTGAAATGAGCGACACGCCGGCAAGCGCATGGCGGATGACCTTGATCGCAAAGGATGCCATAGTGAGAATCTCTTAATATGTTCAATGCTGAACATTATTGTACAACGATGAACAAAAATCAAGCGATGAACGAACAGCATCATTTCCCCTGGGACCATCCGCGTTTTCGCAGCTGGATTGCCGTTGCCCGCGCCTGTCAGTTGATGCAGCAGACGATGACGCGCTCGCTCGCGCATCTCGACATCAAGACGCCGCATCTCGACATCCTGATCAACCTCTATCGCTTCGACGGGATCTCGCAGCAGGAGCTTGCCCGCAAGCTGCTGGTCGGGCGGTCGAACATGAGCATGCTGCTGCCGCAGTTGGAAAAGCGCGGGCTGATCGAGCGCCGCGGCGACGACAAGGACAAGCGCGTCCTGCGACTGTCGCTGACGCCAACCGGTCGCACGCTGACCGAAGAGGCGATGGAGGTTCAGACCGGGCTCATCCAGAAACTGATGGAGGATGCGCCGCTCGAGGAGTGCATGGTGGTGGCGCAATCCATGGAGCGGCTGATCGCCGTTCTCCTGAAGGACGAAAACGAGCTTGCCTGACGGCGCGGCAGGCGCCAGCCTGTCACCAGCCAGTTAGCCTTCCTGTGCTTCACGCGCTTCCGCCTCGGCGCGCTCGCGCGCGGTTCTCGAGGCGATGAGGTCCGACGGCTGTGCGTTGCCGCGGATCAGCTGCCGCCCGGCATAGATGCCGCCAATCGTTTCAAGTGCGAAGCGCTCCTTGTCGAGGTCGCGGAACTCTTCGATCACCTCCGCCGCAGTTTCCGCATCTTCGCCGAGCACGTTCAGCACCTGCGTGCCGAAGACGAGCGCCGATTCGAAGGTTTCGCGGATCTCGAAGTCGACGCCGGCATGGAGGAGATCGATGGCATGGCCGCGATCGAAAGCGCGGGCAAGCACCGGCACCAGAGGAAACTCCTCCTTGGCGGTGTGGGCGATCTTGATCGCCGACGCCTTGTCGTCAACGCAGATCAGGATTGCCCTTGCCGTCGCCGCACCGGCCGCATGCAGGATATCGCTGCGCGAGCCGTCGCCGTAAAAGACGCGGAAGCCGAAGTTCGAGGCGTCGCGCACGAACTCCGCATCCTTGTCGATCAGCGACAGCTTGTAACCGCGCGCGAGCAGCGGCTGGCTGACGATCTGCCCGAAGCGGCCGAAGCCGATCATCAGCACCGTGCCCTCGACATTCTCGGGCACTTCCAGATCGTCGGTCTTCGGCGGTACCGGTTTGGCGAACCTGCCGTGGATAAAAATCGCAATTGGCGTCAGCATCATCGACAGGATGATCGTCGCCGTCAGCGTCGCATTGGCCTCGGCATCGATGATGCCGGCAGAGACCGCAGCCGCATAGAGCACGAAGGCGAACTCGCCGCCCTGCGCCATCAGGACGGCACGCTCAAGGCTCTCGCTGTGGCAGGCACGCAGCAGCCGGGCAACGGCGTAGATCAGCACGCCCTTCAGCGCCATGTAAGCGACCACGGAAATCACCACGATCTGCCAGTTGGCTGCAATCACC
This sequence comes from Ensifer sp. M14, assembly GCF_003355565.1. NCBI lineage: Bacteria > Pseudomonadati > Pseudomonadota > Alphaproteobacteria > Hyphomicrobiales > Rhizobiaceae > Ensifer > Ensifer sp. M14. Next base: position 2,721,980 of record NZ_QJNR01000004.1, on the reverse strand, counting down.
GAAAGGTCGATCGCCATCCCGGCGCCGAGAAAGAACAGGCCGAGCAGGATACCGCGAAACGGCTCGATATCGGCTTCGAGCTGGTGGCGGAAAGAAGACTCCGACAACAGCACACCGGCAAGAAACGCGCCCATCGCCATCGACAACCCGCTCTGTTGCATCGCGAGCGCCGAACCGAGGACAACGAGCAACGCCGCCGCCGTCATCACCTCGCGAGCGCCGGCTGCAGCCAGAAGCCGGAAGAGCGGGTTGAGCAGGTAGCGCCCGGCAATCACCAGCGCCACGAGTGCCGCAAAGGCAATGGCGACAGCCATCCAGCGTTCGGATGGATCAGCGGCAGTGCCACTGCTGCCCAGGAGCGTGACGATCACCAGCAGCGGCACGATCGCCAGGTCCTCGAACAAAAGGATCGCAATCATGCGCTGCCCCTTCAGCGTAGAGATCTCGTTTCGCTCCTGCAGCATCTGCATGACGATCGCGGTCGAGGTCAAAACGAAGCCGGTGCCCGCGATGAAGGAGGGAATGGGCTGAAAGCCTAGCGCCAGACCGACCGTGGTCAGGCCGGCGATGCAGGCAAGCACCTGTGCGGCGCCGAGGCCGAAGATGTCCTTGCGCATGCTCCAGAGCTTCGATGGCTGCATCTCAAGCCCGATGATAAACAGGAACATCACCACGCCGAGTTCGGCCACATGGAGGATCGCCTGCGGCTCGGTGAAGAAACGCAGACCGAACGGGCCGATCACCAATCCGGCGAAGAGATAGCCGAGCACCGACCCGAGGCCGATGCGCTTGAACAGCGGCACGGCGACGACACCGGCGGTCAGCAGCACGACCACCTGTGTCAGGTCATTCGCATTAGATGCATCGGCCAACAGACCGTCTCCTTCTTAAAAGGTTCAGTGGGCTCAAAAGGTTCAGCGCGGCTTTTCGGTCTTGTCGCGTGACATGCCCTTGTCGGCGAGTTCCTGTTCGTAAACTGCAAACAGCTCTTCGCCCTTCTCGCCCAGTTCGCGCAGATAGGTCCAGGTAAAGATGCCTGTGTCGTGAAAATCATCGAATCCGATGCGCACGGCATAGTTTCCGGTCGGCTGCACAGAGATGATCTGGACATTGCGCTTGCCGGGCACCGTCACCCGCTGGCCAGGCCCGTGGCCCTGCACCTCGGCAGACGGCGAAAGCACGCGCAGCATCTCCGCCGAGAGATCGAAGGATGCGCCGTCGTTGAAGGCGACGACGAGGCGATGGCGGTCTTTCGAGACGCGCAGTTCCGTCGGCCAGATTTCGCTCATGATGTCTGCTCCTGTTTTCAAGCTCACGCTTAACGGAAGAATCGCCCGCCGAGAATTACCCGGCTTTTCCAATCAACACTTTGCGACAGGATGCGCCTTGACGCGACCACGTTTGCTGACGACATTGGAGGTGCTGGGAGAATGACGTGTGAACACAGCAACGATAGTTAGAAACGGCGCTACGGCGCTCGTCGACAAGGCCGCCCCGATGATCGATCCGTTCGGCCGGGCGATCACCTATCTGCGCGTGTCCGTCACCGATCGCTGCGATTTCCGCTGCACCTACTGCATGGCGGAACACATGACCTTTCTGCCGAAGAAGGACCTGCTGACGCTGGAAGAACTCCACCGGCTCTGTTCCGCCTTCATCGCCAAGGGCGTCCGCAAGCTTCGGCTGACAGGTGGCGAGCCGCTGGTGCGCAAGAACATCATGTTTCTGGTGCGCGAACTGGGCCGCGAGGTCGAGGCGGGACGGCTGGATGAGCTGACGCTGACGACCAATGGGTCGCAGCTCGCCAAACACGCCGCGGAACTGGCCGAATGTGGCGTACGCCGCATCAACGTCTCGCTCGACACGCTCGATCCGGCAAAATTCCACCAGATCACCCGCTGGGGCGATCTCGGCAAGGTCATCGAAGGCATCGACGCCGCGCAAGCCGCCGGCATCAAGGTCAAGATCAACGCCGTCGCGCTCAAGGGCTTCAACGACGCCGAAATCCCCGACCTGATGCGCTGGGCGCATGGGCGCGGCATGGACCTGACCTTGATCGAGACCATGCCGATGGGCGAGATCGAGGAAGATCGCACCGACCACTACATGCCGTTGTCGGACATGCGCCGCCAGCTCGAAGAGCAGTTCACGCTGTCCGACATCGCCTACAAGACCGGCGGGCCTGCCCGCTATCTCGAAGTTACCGAGACCGGCGGTCGGCTCGGCCTGATCACGCCGATGACCCATAACTTCTGCGAGAGCTGCAACCGCGTGCGGCTGACCTGCACCGGCACGCTCTACATGTGCCTCGGCCAGAACGATGCCGCCGACCTGCGCACGGCGCTTAGGGCCTCTGAAGATGACGGCTATCTCGGCCAGGTGATCGACGAGGCTATCGGCCGCAAGCCCAAGGGCCACGATTTCATCATCGACCGCGAACACAACCGCCCCGCCGTCGCCCGCCACATGAGCGTCACCGGCGGCTGAGCCGACCAATATCTCTCAGTGTATTGACTGCCCCTCATCCGCCTGCCGGCACCTTCTCCCCGCAGGCGGGGAGAAGGGCGCGTGTGGGAGCGCCTTCGCTTCACCTTGAGCCTTGAGCCTTGAGCCTTGAGCCTTGAGCCTTGAGCCTTGAGCCTTGAATGTTCGGCGCGTTGGACTTGGGTCAAGTCTTTTCCGGAGAAACGGAGAATGGCTGGCGATCAACACGTCGGGAATGTCGCCGCGAAGGAGCCGATGCGAGCAAACCCCACTCGCATGGCACGTCCCCTCTCCCCGCCTGCGGGGAGAGGGTTAGGGTGAGGGGCAAGCCGGCGGGCACAAAGCTCGCCCGTGACAACTCAAGCGGCGTAGTTCGATCCGTAACCACGCCCATCGGCCTGGCCCGCCACCGTCGACGTACCGGTCTTGAAGCGCTCGATCTTCTCGTTGAGCGCCTCGACCTGGCGGCGCAGGCCGTGGATCTCGGCGGTGTTTTCCTCGACCATGGCCGCATTCTGCTGGGTGATCAGCTCGACCTCGTGGACGGCCGAGTTGACTTCGTTGAGGCCGGTATACTGGTCGGCGGCGGCGGCCTCGATATTGCTGACGAGCTGGTGGATGGTGTCGATGTGGTCGTTGATGACAGTCAGCGCATCGCCGGTTTCCTTTACCAGCGCCACGCCGCTTCTCACCTGCGCCGAGCTTTCGGAAATCAGGCCCTTGATCTCGCGCGCAGCACCGGCGCAACGCTGGGCGAGCTCGCGCACTTCCTGTGCGACGACGGCAAAGCCCCGGCCCGCATCGCCTGCGCGCGCCGCCTCAACGCCGGCGTTGAGCGCCAGCAGGTTGGTCTGGAAGGCGATCTCGTCGATGACGCTGATGATCGTGCTGATCTTCTCCGACGAACGGTTGATTTCCGCCATGGCGTCGATCGCCTTGGCGACCACCTGGCCGGAATGCTTGGCATAGGAATTGGTCTCGTCGACCGAAACCGTGGTCTTGCGGGCGCTGTCGGCCGTCGAGCGGACGATCTCGGTCAGCTGGCGTAGCGCACGCGAGCTTTCCTCGAGCGCCGCCGCCTGCTGTTCCGTCCGCCGCGCCAGGTCGTCGGCCGAAGCCGAGAGGTTGCTGGTGCCGCCGGTAATCTCGCCGGTGACCATCCTGACGTCGCTGAGCGTGGCGCGCAGCGCCTCGACGGCGTTGTTGTAGGTGCGCGCCATGATCACGTAATCGGCCGGCAGGTCCTCCGCCATGCCCTCTTCGAGGTTGCCAGCAGCAAGCTCCGCCAGCACGTCGGAAAGCGCATTCAGCGCCTGCATCTGTTCCGCCTCGATCCGCGCGCGCTCCTCTGCCCGGCGGGATTCTTCCTCTGCAGAAAGCGTGCGGGCGGCTTCCGCCTCGCGTCCCAACCGCACGTTTTCGACCGCGTTGTCGCGGAACACCGCCACCGAGCGCACCATGTCGCCGATCTCGTCGCCGCGATTGCGACCTTCGATCGCCACATCGAGATCGCCATTGGCAAGCCGTGTCATCGTCTCGGTCACCCGCTTCAGCGGACCGCGCAGGGTTTCGACGAGCATCAGACCGCCGATGATCGCAAGCAGCGTGCCCGCCACCATCGCCACGATCGACATGTCGGCCGAACGCTGGCTGTCTGCCTTGCCGGCCTCCTGGGCGCTGCTGACGAAGCTTTCGAGTGTCGCGCTCGCGCCGGCCACCAGGGTCGAGGCGGCAGCCTTGGCTTCCTGCCAGCGCCCGCCGACGTCGATCAGGGCCGCCGTGCCCTTGTCGATATTGTCGAGCGAGAGCTTGAGCTTGGCAGGCAGGTCGCGAAGCGCTGCATTCTTGCCGCCAAGCTCGGACAGTTTTCCCGCGCTGTCGCGAACGGCCTGAATGTCGGCCATCACCAGGTCACGGCTTTCCGCGTCGAGCTTTCGATGCAATTCGCTGATGTGCAGCCGGGTGCTGTCGAGACCCTTGAAGGTGTCGCCCATCAGCGCGATCAGCGTCTTCAGCTGGGAGATTTCGCTATCCATGCCGACGAAGCGCTTGGCGGCCGTGTCGGAATTCTTGGCGGCTTCCTTGCCGAAATCGGCTTCGTATTTCGAGAACTTGCTAAGGATCGGCACCAGCGCGTTCTTCTTGGTTTCGCTGTCCTCGGCGCCGGCAAGGATCGCCTGGACCTTGAGCGCCAGCTCCTTCAACTCGGCGATCGGCTTTTGAACTTTCTCGGAGGCGATCTTTTCCGCTTCTTCGATCTGCTTGATCAGATGCGGCACCAGCTTGCCTGCCTGATCGATCTTGGCGTCTGCACTGGCCGCCATCGTTACCGGCAGGCGGAATTTCTTGATCCGCTCGGCAACGCCCTGGTAAGCGGCGGCGTCAAAGAGCAGCGCCTTGGCGAAGGCTTCCTTCTCGCCCGATTCCTTGCGGATGATGTCGATCTGCTTGTAGGCGCTGTTGCCCTGCGCCGTCATTTCGGTGAGCGCCGCCTCGAGCGAAGCCGCCACCTGATCCTGCTCGACCTTGATCGACCACAGCTTGTCGGTCTGGGCGCGCATCGCATCACCGAGCGACAGCACCGAGGCGATCTCGGATTTGTCCGCCGCGCGCGTCAAAAGGCCGTCAAGCGCGCGAACCCCGCTCTCCTGCTCGTCGACCTGGGCACTGAGCGTCCCTCTCGTCTCCTCGCTCGGCGCGTCGGCAAAACCCTGGAGCGCGCTGCGCAGCGCCTGGAAATCCGAGAGATTGTTGATGGTTTCGCGCGTCACGGTCATATGACCGTTGAGCGTTCGCGCAGTGAAGAAGCCAACGAGACCGATACCGGCAATCAGCGCCACCAGCGGAACCACGAAGAGCAGTACCTTGGTGACGATGCGCAGGCGCTGTAGCAGACGATCGATGAAAGACATTGCGGACCCCAGATTATTCTTATGAGAGACATGTCCGCGCGGTGGCTTCTCTTGCTGGAAGCGTAGGTTGAGTATCGGCCGAAGCACCTCCCGTGCCCCGATCGACACCCCTGGAATGGCGCGCCGCCAAGGTTCTGGCACACGCCATCCACCGATCGCATCATGCGATTGGAAGCGGAGTCATCGGGACGATAGGCAGCGAAACTTAAGATTCCGCGAATAAAGATCGGGTCGAGCGACCATGCTTTCTGCCCGGCAAACAGTCTTGGCGCCGTTTGATCTCGTTACAGATGAGACGTTCTACTTGCGATGGAAGAAAAATCGTCTGTCGGCGGGTTGGTGTTTGCACAAAAGGACGGCCGATGCTTAAACGGTATGCGACATCCGGCAACGGATTCGCCTTTCCCATCCGCCGGAAGGCTCCCGCCCGATCCGGCGCCGCAGGACAGCCAGCATGCAATCCTCCAGCAATTTCCGTGGCATCGTCTTCATGTGTTTGGCGATGGTCGCCTTCTCCTGCAACGACGCGCTGGTGAAATCCGTGACCGGGGCGATGAATGTCGGCCAGATCATGTTCGTGCGCGGGCTCTTGACCACGCTTATGGTGATCGTCATCGCCCGGCATTTCCGCGCCTTTCGCCCACTCCGTACCATCATGAAGCCGGTGATCATCCTGCGCATCATCATGGAGGCTTTGGCGTCCATTACCTATATCTCCGCACTCGGCCAGATCCCGCTCGCCAATGCCTCGGCCATCATGCAGGCGCTGCCACTGGCCGTCACGCTCGGTGCCGCCGTTTTCCTCGGCGAACCGGTGGGCTGGCGGCGCTGGACCGCGATCTTCGTGGGCTTCATCGGCGTGCTGATCGTCCTTCGTCCCGGTCCGGAAGGCTTCACGCCGGCCGCACTCACGGTGGTCGCCTGCGTCTTCTGCACCGCGACACGCGACCTCTGTACCCGCCGCATCGACCATGACATCCCCTCGCTCTACATCACGGTGACGACGGCGCTGGTGACGACCCTGGTCGGGGCCGCATTGATCGTCCCGCTCGGCGGCTGGCAATCGATGTCGTCGACCACGATCACCCACGTTGCCGCCGCCAGCCTGCTGCTGATGGTCGGGTACCAAACGATCGTTCTCGCCATGCGTGGCGGCGACATCTCCGTCATCGCCCCCTTCCGCTACACCAGCCTTTTGTTTGCGATCACGATCGGCATTTTCTTCTTTTCGGAAAAGCCGGATGCATGGATGCTGGTCGGTGTCGCCGTCATCGTCGGCTCGGGCCTCTACACCTTCTACCGCGAGAGCCGGCGAGGAAAGACGCCTATCGCCCAAAGCGCGGTGACGGGGCCGCTCGAATAGGAGTGATCGGACCGTGATGCCACAAACCGAGACAGAAGGGCGGACACACCCGGCATGGCCGGCCGTCGTCCTTGCCGGCGGACTATCCCGCCGCATGGGTCAGCCGAAACCCGCGCTGCACCTCGGCGGACAAACGATGCTTGCGCGGATCATCGGGAGGCTTGAGCCTCAGGCCGGTCATATCGCAGTCAATCTCAACGGCGCAGGCGAGGCAACGATCGACGGCAATCCGGTGATCGGCGATACCGTCCCCGGCTTTCTCGGCCCGCTTGCCGGTGTCCTGGCGGCCATGCGTCACGCTGCGGCAACGACGCCCGCGGCAACCCATGTTCTCGTCGTGCCAACGGACACGCCGTTCTTTCCGCAAGACCTCAGCCAGCGACTGACCGAGGCGATGACCGAGCGCGAGCAGATTGCCGTGGCGTCATCCGGTGGCGCCCTGCATCCGCTCTTTGCGCTCTGGCCCGTCTCGCTCGCCGACGATCTCGAACACTGGGTCACGACGGATCCGAAACGCCGCGTGCGTGCCTTCATCGAACGTCACCCGAACGTCGAGGTCGACTTCCCGCTGACCGTGACGACCGCCGGTTTGTTCGACCCCTTCTTCAACGTCAACACACCGGATGACCTCCGCCGAGCGGAAGTCTGGCTTGGCATCCTTACGGAGAACGGTAGATGACCGCGACTAGAATCTTCGGCATCGCCGGCTGGAAGAATTCGGGCAAGACCGGCCTGATGGTCCGCCTCGTCACCGAACTGACGCGACGTGGCTTCGTCGTTTCGACCGTCAAGCACGCCCATCACGACTTCGACATCGACAAAGTGGGCGCCGACAGCTTCCGCCACCGGGAGGCCGGCGCCCACGAGGTCACCATCGTGTCAGGTACGCGCTTTGCCATCATGCATGAATTGCGCGGCGCGCCGGAACCGAGCTTCGAGGAAATCCTCGCCCGGCTCGCTCCGTGCGATCTGGTCCTGGTCGAAGGCTACAAGCGCGAGCCGATCCCGAAGATCGAGGCGCGCCGCCTGGAATCGGCGAACCGCGAGCCCTTGGCGCCAACCGATCCGCACATCTGCGCCATTGCCGCCGATCATCCGGTCGCAGACACGAAGCTTGCGGTCTTCGATCTCGATGATACCGATGCGATTGCCGATTTTGTAGAGCAGATCACGGGCCTGACGCGAAGGAGCGGCACGCCCTGACGCGTCGATCGCGTCACTTCTTCGGCAGCGCGTCGAGATACTGTTGCGCCTCCGGGATCCCTTGGGCTGCCGCCTTGCGATACCATTCGGTCGCCGCAACATCGTCCTTGGCAACGCCCTCGCCGCGCTCATACAGAAGCGCGAGATTGTACTGTGATCGCGCATGGCCCTGCTCCGCAGCCCGGCGGAACCACGAGACGGCCTTGGCGTCGTCCTTGCCGACACCCCGTCCGCTATAATAGGCAAAGCCGAGATTGTACTGTGCCGAGGCATTCGCCCCTTCGGCCGCTGACCGAAGCCAACGCATCGCCTCGACCTCGTCGCGTTGAACACCGAGGCCCCGACCGTAAATCTGCGACAGGTTGAATTGGGCGACAGCATCCCCCTTGTTGGCAGCGGCGCGAAGCCAATGCATGCCTTTTTCAATGTCGACGTGACCCGCTCGTCCATCCATATAGCGCAGGCCGACCACGACTTGAGCCTCGAGATTGCCCGCTTCCGCGGAACGCAAATACCAACGCAGGGCTTCCATCGGATCAGCAGCGGTTCCGGCCCCCCTGTCATACATCATGCCAAGATTGAACTGCGCGCCATAATGGCCGAGCTGGGCCGCCTTCAATGTCCAGCGGTACGCCTCAACCTCGTTCCTGGGCGCTCCGGTGAGACCAAGGTGAACAATGCCGAGATTGTACATTGCAGGCGCATAACCCTGCTCCGCTGCCTTCAATGACCAGCGAACCGATTCTGCATTGTCACGCTTCGTGCCCCGACCGTCCCGATAAAGAACCGCCAGATTGTACTGAGCCTGATCGTCGCCCTGTTTCGCCGCCAGCAGGTAATATTTGAGCGCCTGTGCCTCATCCTTGCTGACACCCCATCCCTGTTCGTAAAGGAGGCCAAGATTGAACTGGCCAAATGCCGAGCCGTGCTCGGCCGCCGTCAGGTACCATCGCTTTGCCTCGGCGTAGTTTCGTCTAACGCCGGCAGCGCCTTCCATGTAGATCCCGCCCAGATTGACCTGCGCCTTCGTGCTGCCATTTTCGGCCGCAAGTCGGTACCAGCCAATGGCTTTCATCACGTCAATCGGGACACCCTCTCCCTTCTCGTAACGCGAACCGAGACGAAACTCTGCCTCGGCGTCCCCCTTCTCGGCCAGCGCCTGATCCTGATTGAACGCGCCGACGGCGCTCGTCGTTTCCGCCGACGCCAATGGCGCAGCCACGCTGAATGCAAGAGCAGCCAACAGTCCGAAGACGGTGGGTTTCATTCGTTCCTGCCGTGACGGGTCAATCCGCTTCGGAACTTAAACAACGAAAAGTTGATTCGCCACGGGCTTCAATGCGGACGGGAGCGCACGGCGGGCGGGACCTGGCGACCGCTTGAATGAACGCCGGCAGTCGGGCAGCGTCAGTTGGTGGCACCAACCGTCATCTCGTCGGGAATGTCATTGAGGCGCACGAAATTGTAGCCCTTGGCCTTCAGGTCGAGAATGCCGCGCGCAACGCCGGCGCCGGCCGCATGTGTCGGCTGGTTGATATGGGCGATGATCACGTCGCCGTCCCGGGCGTTGCGGATCCGCTTCTCGGCCATGGCGGCTCCCAGCAACGAGCCGCCGTCGCCGTTCACGGAATAGCCGGCGATGCGATAGCCCATCTCGCGGATCTGGCTCATAGAGGTGTGGGTGTATTTCGCCGTCGCGCCGCGAAACCAGCGTGGTGCCGCAAGGCCATGCGCCTTGATCGCCGCCGCCCCGCCTTCGACCTCTGCAGCCACGGCCGCACTTGAGCCGGCGGCCGCCAGCCCGTAGACGGAAACCTTGATATCGATCGGCGGCACGTGCATCGCGCCGTGATCCTCGATCTCGAAGAGGTCCGGATGCGCCTTCATCACTTCGACCACCAGGCCGTTGCGTTTTAGCCAGCGCGCGGTCACGAAGATCGTCGCCGGAATGCGGTTCTCGATCAGCGCACCGAGGATGCGCATGTCGGTCGCACCGCTGCAGGCATCGAGCGTCAGCGCCACGCGTGGGGGCTGCCCCTTGCGGGCGGGGTTGCTCGGGAGCCGCAGGTCGGGCTCGACGAGCGCCGGTGCGGCATGGGCACCCGGGGCAAGCAGGACAAGTGAGGCGAGGAGTAGCGAGACGGTTTTCATGGCGATCCGGAATGAAGTCTAGGAATGAAACGACAGAAACCCGCCCTTTGAAAGGCGGGTTTCCGAAGCTTAGCGTGGGCAATTATGCCCGAGCCCGGATTAGCGCTGGGCGACCGGACGAACGAGCGGCGTCACGCGGCGAATGGTAACGCGGCGGTTCTGCTGCTCGGCAACCTCGGTGCGAACCTTGAGGAAGCGCTCGCCATAGCCCTGGGTCACCAGGTTTTCGGCAGGAATGCCGTAGACTTCGGTGAGCAACGAGGCAACCGATTCGGCGCGCTGGTCCGAAAGCACCAGGTTCGACCGGTCGGAGCCGACGGCATCCGTATGACCTTCGATGAAGAAGGTTTCGCCCGGATCCTTGGCCAGTACCTTTTCCATGGCAGCGGCAACGCCGCGCATGGTCTTTGCCTGCGACATCGAAACTTCGGCGCTGCCCGTCGGGAAGGTGATTGTGTCGAGGTCGATGCGGCGGACCTTGTCACGCAGACGCGCGGAGTGACGGACCTCGTCGATCGAATAGACGCGCTCTACGCGCTCCACCGGAGGCTCGGCCAGGAAGTCGTAGTAATCGCGGCCCGGATCGTCGGACACGTCGGCAATGTATTCGCGAACCGGGATGCGCAGGCGCATCGGCGGCAATTCGTAACCGACGTCGATGATCGCCGGACGCGGCCCCTCGTCACGCTCGGGCGCGTAGATCATCAGGTACTCGTTGCCGTCACGATCGACGCGCGAACGCTGCAGGATGTCGCCGTAGCGATTGTAGACCGTGACGATCCGGTAGCCACCGGGGCGAACGATGGTTTCGCGGGTGCGGCCACGCGGCAGTTGGTCGTAGAAGGTCTCTTCCGCATCGCGGCGAAGGCGCGGACGGTCATCGCCACGAACGAAGATCTGGTCGCCGACGCCAAGGATGATGCGGTTGTCGATCTCCTGCACCACTTCCACGTTGGTGATGTTGTTTGTGACGTTGTTGACCGTCGTGTTGTTATTGATCACCGTGTTGTTGATGATGGTGTTGTTGACGATGTTGGTCGTTTCGGGAACGGCAAACACCGGCACTTCCTCGACGCGCGTACCCTTCTCGGCCAGGTTCGCCTCGATCTTCTGCGGAAGATCGGCCTGGATTTCGGCCGGCATCTGCGCCTGGGAAGAGGCGTCGTCGGTCGGCGCCGGAGCGGCTTCCTCCTGCGCGCGCAGCTCTTCACGCTGCTTCTGGCGATCTTCGCGCGACTTGTTGCCGCCGGCATTGTCGGCGTCCTTGTCGCTGTCGAGAACGGCAGCACCGTTTTCAACCGGAAGGACGACGGTTTCGTCGCTTGCAGCCGGATCGTCGGCGATCTTCTGCTTTTCTTCCTCGGTCCGGGTCTCGACGATTTCCGGGACCGGCTGGACCTCAGGCTGCTGTTCAGCCGTGGCCGGCTGCTCGGTGCCTGGAACCGGCTGCCCCTCGCCCGTCTGCGGTTCGCCGGTCTGTGGTTCGACAGCGGGTGCCACGGCTTCGCCGGCATTCTGGCCGTCAACTGCCGGCGGCTGTTCGCCTGCCTTCTGTTCCTCGGTCACAGCAGGCTGTTCGCCCGCGTTCTGACCTTCGGTTGCCGGCTGCTGGCCGGTCGTTGCTTCGCCACCAGCCGGCGGGCAAGCGGTCGATGCGTCCTGGCCTTCCGGCACGACGCATTCGCCAGCCTGAGCCTTCTTGGCTTCCTCGGCCTGGCGTGCGGCCTCTGCTTCGGCAGCCTTCTGCTGTTCGGCTGCCTGGCGGGCGGCATCGTCTTCAGCAGCCTTCTGCTCTTCGGCGGCCTTCTGCTGGGCTTCACCCTCGGCGGCCTTCTGGGCTTCAGCAGCCTTCTCCTGTTCGGCGGCCTGGCGTGCGGCCTCGTCTTCAGCAGCCTTCTGCTGCTCGGCGGCCTGCTGTTCTGCAGCCTGGCGGGCGGCTTCTTCTTCGGCAGCCTTCTGGGCTTCTGCGGCCTTTTCCTGTTCAGCGGCCTGACGCGCAGCCTCTTCTTCAGCCGCCTTCTGCTGTTCTGCCGCCTGCTGTTCCTGCTGCTGGCGTGCGGCTTCCTCTTCCGCAGCCCGCTGGGCTTCTGCAGCCTTCTCCTGTTCGGCGGCCTGGCGCGCTGCCTCTTCCTCGGCAGCCCTTTGCTGTTCGGCCGCCTGCTGCTCCTGCTGCTGGCGCTGCGCTTCGGCTTCCGCCGCGCGCTGCTGCTCCTCTGCGGCACGCTGTTGTTCTTCGGCTGCGCGTTGCTGCTCTTCGGCCTGGCGTTGCTGCAGAAGCAGTTCTTCCTCGGACGGCTGCCCGCTCCCTTCCTGCGCCACCTCGAACGGCTTCATCAGGCTGTCGGCAAGGGCTGGTTGCACCGCAAGCGACACCGAGAGCACCGGCAGCGCCACGGTCGCGAATAGTCTGGATCGAATCGACATTGTCTTCCTTCCTCGTCCTGGGAGGTCCCTTACCCGCCCCTGTTACCCACCGGACAGCCGGTTCGGCAACAGAGACAGGCGTGAATTCTCAAGGGCTTTGTTCCAAGGTTCCGGCTTTTTTGTGTTGCCCACTTCACGAGCCGCCAACGCAACGCCCGAACCTGTGATCGGTTCCCGCAACAGGCCTAGCCAAAGCAAGATTAACCGCCGCTGAACGCGCCGTTCATGTTCATGGCGAGCATGACCGCTGCAATCTCCGGTCGAAATTCTTTTCCCGGTGAGCACCGTCGCTTTCCAGTTGATTTTTGCGGGAAAACAGTACGAATATCGCCCCAACCGGTGGCAAGCGCCCCGGTCAAGATAGGCATCCGTGAAGAACAAGAAACCGGATGTCGGCCAACAGAGAGGACTATCATGCGTATTTCCAGACGGCTGGCAGCCGCCGCATCGGCTGCCGTTTTCGTGCTCATGGCTGGCTCTGCCATGGCAGACGGCGAAAAGGTCGTTATCGGCACGGAAGGCGCCTACCCGCCCTTCAACAACCTTGCTGCCGACGGCACGCTGACCGGATTCGACGTCGACATTGCCAAAGCGCTTTGCGTCGAGATGAAGGTCGAGTGCACGTTCGTGACGCAGGACTGGGACGGCATCATTCCGGCACTGATCGCCAAGAAGTTCGACGCCATCATCGCCTCCATGTCGATCACCGCCGAGCGCAAGGAAAAGGTCGACTTCACCAACAAGTACTACAACACGCCGCCGGCGATCGTGGTGCCGAAGGATTCGCCGATCACCGAAGCAACCGAGGCAGCCCTTGCCGGAAAGACGCTGGGCGCCCAAGGCTCGACGACGCACTCCAATTATGCCGAAGCGCATATGAAGGAAGCGGAAGTCAAGCTGTATCCGACGGCTGAAGAGTACAAGCTCGACATCGTCAACGGCCGCGTCGACGCCGTGATCGACGACGTCGTCGTACTCTCCGAATGGCTGAAGTCGGAAGACGGCGCCTGCTGCAAACTGCTCGGCACGCTGCCGGTCGACCCGGTCATCAACGGCGATGGCGCCGGTATTGCCGTGCGCAAGGGCGACGACGCACTGCGCGAGAAGTTCAACAAGGCAATCGAAGCCATCCGTGCCAACGGCAAGTACAAGGAAATCAACGAAAAGTACTTCCCATTTGACGTTTATGGCAGCTGATCGGCGGCTTTCGGCCTGTTTCCCTAGTGAATCATGCCGGAAAAACGTTGGTTGATGAAAAAAATGCAACGGCGGACGGCTTGCCCTTCCGCCGTTTTTGTTTGACAAGAAACTAAAACATAAGCGCGATCCACATTCATAAGAACAGCGCAAAGGGGAATTCTCTGACATGAGCGGGTTATTTGCCGGCTTCTATTCGATCCTAGCCTGGATCGGCTCCATCGTAGATCCATTTTGCGGCCCGGTCGGCGTTTTTCGCTGGTTGGCATCGGGTACGCTTCTCGCCTGCGGCGACGCAGGCTGGGGCGACGAGATCGCCTATGGCTTCGTCGTCACCGCAAGCCTTGCCATAGCGACCTTGCCCGTCGGGCTTTTGATCGGCTTCTTCGTCGCGCTCGGCAAGCAGTCGGAAGAGCGCACCGTTCGTCTCGCATCGAACATCTACACCACCATATTCCGCGGCCTGCCCGAGCTCTTGACGCTGTTCATCGTCTATTACGGCCTGCAGATTCTGGTGCAGCAGCTCCTGGCATCGTTCGGTTATGATGGCCCCGTCGAGATCAATGCCTTTTTTGCCGGCATGATCGCGCTGGGCGTGGTCTTTTCCGCCTATTGCTCCGAGGTTCTGCTTTCGGCTTTCAAGGCAATCCCGCATGGTCAGTACGAGGCCGGTGCTGCACTCGGCCTCCATCGCGGCCGCACCATGCGGCTGATCATCCTGCCGCAACTCGTGCGCATCGCTTTGCCGGGCCTAGGCAATCTCTGGATGGCGCTGCTCAAGGATACGGCTCTGGTCTCGGTCGTCGGCCTGCCGGACATCCTTCGCCAGACCGGCATTGCCGCCCGCGTCACCAAGCAGGCCTTCGAGTTCTTCGGCATGGCCTGCATCCTCTTCCTTGTCTTGGCCATGGTCTCGTCGATCGTATTTTCGAACCTTGAACGCTGGACCAAGCGTGCGGAGATGGGCCGATGAGCTTCGTCGAGACGATGATCCCGCCGCAGGCACCGCCACCGGCGCCGCCCAAGCCCTACACCCTGGCGCGCTTTGTCGGCAGCGTCTCGCTCGGCATCTGGCTTGCGCTCGGCGTTGGCATATTCCTGACCGTCGTTAACGGCTGGGACCCGGCAAAGTTCGCCAAATACGGTCCGAGCTTCCTGTCGGGCCTCGGCGTCACCCTGATGCTGGTCGCCTGCTCGGTCGTGCTCGGCGCCATCCTTTCGCTGCCGATCGCACTCGGGCGCATGTCGAAGAACAAGATCTGGTCGTGGCTTGCCTATGCCTACGTCTACTTCTTCCGCGGCACACCGCTGATCGCCCAGCTGTTCCTGATCTATTACGGACTCGGCAGCTTCCGCCCGCAACTCGAATCGGTCGGCCTCTGGTGGTTCTTCCGCGAGGCGTGGAACTGCGCGCTTTTCACCTTCACGCTCAACACCGCGGCCTACCAGGCGGAAATTCTGCGCGGTGCAATCGAAAGCGTGCCGCGTGGGCAGCGCGAAGGGGCGGCCGCTCTCGGCCTGCCGGAGCGCATCGCCTTCTACAAGATCATTCTGCCGCAGGCGATGATCGTGGCGTTGCGCCCCTACGGCAACGAGATCATCCTGATGATCAAGGGCTCGGCCATTGTTGCGATCGTCACCGTGTTCGACCTGATGGGCGAAACCCGCCGCGCCTTCTCGCGCACCTTCGACTACCAGATGTATGTCTGGGCAGCGATCCTCTATCTCCTGATGGTGGAACTGCTGCGCAACATCTGGGCCTGGCTGGAAAACCGCCTCACCCGGCATCTGAAACGCTAGAATAGCGTTCCGACAAGACGAAGTTGAGACGAATGGCTTGGCAGCACTCTTCATCGAATGCTGCCAAGCCATTGTTATTACGCCGAAAGTTGCATGCCAAAGCCAATATTAGAACTTGATTAATAAATCAAGCGTTTCATCATAAGACCAACCTTTGCGAGAAGTGAGGTTCATATGACGAACGAAATGGAACTGCAGCTGAAGGGCTACGGCATGACCACAGCCCAGATCCTCTATCGAATGCCGGATCATCCGACATTCCTGCAGACCTTTATCTGGCAGCACTACGACATCGCTCCGGATTTCCCGGAGATGCGCGGCTTCCTGAAGTTCTGGCAGGAAAAGCTCGATGGCCCGCTGCATTCGGTCCGCTACGTGCATCGCAAGCTGATATCGGCGACCGAGTGGCGGGCGCTCAAGGGCGAGTTCATTCTCAACTGAGCCCGCCCCTGGCGCATCATGGCACGCCGTGCCGTAGAAAACGAAGCAATCAGTCCGAGCGGGGCATGCCGCCGTCGCTGCGGATGTCTAGGCCGAGCTCGCGATCGATCGCATAAGGCGCGATCAAGTCTGCCACCTCCTCCGGCGTACCGTGGCGCTTCGCCGGGATGCGATTGCGCCGCTCCTCCGTTTCGAGCCGCACTTGCCCGATGTCGGAACATGGGTTGGGGCTCGAAGCCGGTCAGACGTGGACTTCGCCATGGGCAAGCTCGCCTTCGCCCCGCTCCTTGTGCAGCGAACCGTAGAGCACCACGGCATAGAACAGCATCACCAACAGAATGACCGGCCATCCCGGCAGCGGGCCGAGCGCGGCATTCTGCGTCACATCGGCCCATGAGCGCACATGCCCGAAGGGCTCGCCGTTGCTTGACAGTTTCGGCGACGAAATTTTCAGCGCCCAGGCAAGCAACAGGATCAGATACATCCAGCAATAATTGCGCTGCAGCCGGCGACAGACCGCCTCGCGATAACTCATCAGGAACGCCGGCTTGCGCAGGCTCTTGGCGATCGACGCGGCCCAGTTGAGGTTCGGCGCGCCATCCGGCGCCAGGATCTGGGCGAAATAGCCGCGCTCCAGTTGGCGCACCCGGGCGCGGTAGACGTCGAAGAAGCGGTAGCGCCGCGCCTCAATCAGGAGAAGCAGCGTGATCAGCAGCATCGCAAACAAGAGCACGCCGTGATGTGAGGAAGGCGTCGACAACGATACCGAAAGCAGCGCCGCGACAACGGTGATCGCCCAGTTGGACGTACGGTCGATGCGATCGCGCCAACCGGCCATCCGCCCCATTTCGCCACGATAGTAGTGCACGACGGCGTTGATCTGCTCCTGCGAGGTCTGGGGTAGCGGCGGGCCTTTCGGCTCCTTGATTTCCGTGCCCACAAGCAGCGGACTGAGTTCGGCAGCCATCGGCATTTCCTCCGTCTTTTCTTGTTGTTGCGATCATGAACCCTTTCCGGGTCCGGATAAATCCCACGCTCGCCGCTTGGCGCTTTTTTTCGTTTTTCGTCGCTCTGACGACGCATTGATCTCGGTGGGCCGCAGCCGTGGCGCATTGCCAAAAGCAGCCTTCGGACGTAAGAAGCGCCCATGACCCAGAACACCACGAAAATCGACGAGGAAGCGCTGGCGGAAGCCTACAACCGCGCCCTCTCCCTGGAAAAATCCGGCAACTTCGATGCCGCAGCCGATGCCTATGCCGAAGTGCTGGCACTCGATCCCGAGGATCACGGCGGCGCATCGGTTCGCCTTGCATCGATGGGACGCGGCGAGACGCCGGTAAAGGCGCCGGACGCCTATGTCGCCACCCTCTTCGACCAGCATGCCGACGTCTTCGACAATGTGCTGGTCGAGCAACTCGGTTACTGCGTGCCGTTGCTGGTGCGCCAGCGCCTGCAGGCGCTCGAGCTCGGCCCGTTCAACCGCGTTCTCGACCTTGGCTGCGGCACGGGCCTGACCGGCGGCGCGCTGCGCGACATGGCTGAAGACATCACCGGCATCGACCTTTCGGAAAACATGGTCGAGATCGCCCATGAGAAGGATCTCTACGAGACCCTCTACGTGGCTGAGGCGGTGGACTTTCTCGACGACAATGACGACGAGCCCTTCGATCTGATCGTCGCGACCGACGTGCTGCCCTATATGGGCGCGCTCGAAGCGCTGTTCTTCGGCGCCGTCGACAATCTCCTGCCCGGCGGCCTGTTCGTCTTCTCGAGCGAAACGCTGTCGGCCGAAACCTTTGCCGGCCGCCCGTTCATGGTCGGCCCGCACCAGCGCTTTGCCCATGCGGAAACCTATCTGCGCGAACGGCTGACGGCGACCGGCTTCGAAGTGATCGAGGTCGGCGACATTACCGTACGCATGGAAGAAGGCGAGCCGATCGCCGGCCACCTCGTAATCGCGCGCTTCAAGCCGTAAGCAACACCACAAGATCCGCGACGGAACGGGAGCCACCCGCTCCGTCGCCCCTTTCCCGCACCGGCGCCATCGGCTACACCTCACCCAAAGCAATTGGGAGTGTTCTGGAAATGGCAAAGGTCGCATTCATCGGTCTCGGCGTCATGGGTTATCCCATGGCAGGCCACCTCAAGGTTCGTGGCGGACACGAGCTGACGGTCTATAACCGCACCTTCGCCAAGGCCGAAAAATGGGCTGCCGAGTTCGGTGGCCGTGCCGTCAGGACGCCGGCGGAAGCCGCCGATGGCGCCGACTTCGTCTTCGCCTGCGTCGGCAACGATGACGACCTGCGCTCGGTCACGACCGGCAAGGACGGCGCCTTCGAAACGCTGAAGGCCGACAGCATCTTCATCGACAATACCACCGCCTCGGCCGAGGTCGCCCGCGAACTTTACGAAGCAGCCAAGGCTCGCGGCGCCCATTTCGTCGATGCGCCCGTTTCCGGCGGCCAGGCCGGTGCCGAAAACGGTGTCTTGACGGTGATGTGTGGTGGCGATGAGCCCGCCTTCGAGCGCGCCAAGCCGGTGATTGAAGCCTTCGCCCGCATGGTCGGGCTGATGGGCCCGGCAGGCTCTGGCCAGATCACCAAGATGATCAATCAGATCTGCATTGCCGGCCTCGTCCAGGGCCTCGCCGAAGGCATTCATTTCGGCAAGAAGGCGGGTCTCGACGTCGAGAAGGTCGTCGACGTCATCTCCAAGGGGGCTGCCGGCTCCTGGCAGATGGAGAACCGCCACAAGACGATGAATGCGGGCAAGTACGATTTCGGCTTTGCCGTCGCCTGGATGCGCAAGGATCTCGACATCGTCTTGACGGAAGCCCGTCGCAACGGCGCCAAACTGCCGGTGACCGCCCTCGTCGATCAGTTCTATGGCGACGTCCAGGAAATGGGTGGAAACCGCTGGGATACGTCCTCCCTGCTCGCCCGACTGGAAAAATGAACCTCTCGCTGCCCTCAAGCGCCAGTGACATCATCGCTCACCTGCGCGCGCAGCGTTCGCCGGAAAACCTTGCCGGCATGGCGCGGTTCGGCATCGTCACCGAGACCGCGCTAGGGCTTTCGAATGTCGAACTCCACCGGATCGCACGGCTGGTGAAGGTCGATCATGCCCGCGCGCTCGAACTCTGGCAGTCCGGCATTCGCGAGGCGCGCATCCTCGCCGCCTTTACCGCCGACCCGAAGGCCTTGACGCTCGGTGAGGCAAGGCGCTGGGCGGAGGACTGCAATTCCTGGGAGGTCGTCGACACTGTCGCCGATCTCTTCGTGAGCGCGCGGTTCGAACAGGTGCTGATCCCGGAGTTTGCAGCCGACGACCGTGAATTCGTTCGGCGTATCGCCTTTGCGATGATCGCCACTGCCGCCGTGCATCTGAAGAAGGAACCGGACGAAAACCTTCTCGCCTGGCTGCCACTGATCGAGCGCCATGCGGGGGATGAGCGCAACTTCGTCAAGAAGGCGGTCAACTGGGCGCTGCGCCAGATCGGCAAGCGCAGTGCCGCGTGCCACGGCTGCCAAAACCGGCGAGTCCTACACATCGGCTCTAAGGCATATTCGACACACGACCCCTGACGATCCCGCGGCCAAATCCCTACGGTTGGCCGTCGCGCAAACGTCGCTTTTCAATGATCCACGCGATATTTCCGGGCTTCACGCCAGCGGAACGGAAATGCGCCGCTTGATGCATGAGGCCCACGGCGCCGGCGCCCGGCTTGTCCATTTCCCGGAGGGAGCAACGTGTTCACCGAACAAGCGCATCATGTCTGCAACCGGCCCCCGGGACATCGGGCTTTCCGATTGGACCCGGTTCGAATGGACGGTTCTGAGCGAAGAACTGGAAGCAATCAGCCGGCTTGCGCGAGAACTCAAGCTGTGGACGGTGTTCGGCTCGGTCCATCAACTGAGCGCGCCGCATCGCCCGCACAATTGCCTCTATGTCGTCTCCGATCGCGGGGAACTGGTGACGCGCTACGATGAGCGCATGCTGTCAAACACGAAAATCTCCTTCATGTACGCGCCGGGCAAGACCCCGGTGACATTTGAGGTTTGCGGCATCCGCTTCGGCTGCGCGCTCGGCATGGAAACGCACTATCCCGAAATATTCACCGAGTACGAAGCCCTGGATGTCGATTGCGTTCTGTTCTCGACAACCGGCGAGACACCCTCTGCCGCGCCCGCTTTCGCGGCCGAGGCCCTGGGACATGCCGCAAGCAACAAATACTGGGTCAGTTACTCCTCCCACGCGCCGCAAAGCGTCGTCATTCCCTCGGGAATAGCAGCGCCCGACGGTCACTGGGTGGCGCAATGCCGCTCTGACGGTATTGCCGCTATCGCTGTCGCCGACATCGAGATCAATCCGAAGCCTGCGGCGCGACAGTGGAGGCGAACAGCGCGCGCTGATCTTTACGCACCGCACCAGGTGCAAAACGACCCAAGAAGCGACGATCGCAATACATTCTGAGAAGGACCCGTACGGCAGGTGAATTTATGGCAGCGCACTCGGCGCGCTGCCGGAATCCGCCGGCCAGGCATATTCCAACTGAAGCGCCACAAAGGCTGCGGTCCGGTCGCCGTACCGTGCTGCGATTTCGGCGAGAGTGTCATCCAGGCGCTGCGCCGGACGCCCCGTCGCCGATGCGGGACGGATGAAATCGATGGAAGGATCGCCCGGCGCGACATCGACAAGCAGGCTCAGACCTTCGCGGGTCGTGACCACAGGAAAACTGACCGTCGTTACCGCCATCGACCGATATGTCCGGGACCAGGCGTCCGCGGCAAAGGCGAGTGCGATCTCGTCGACGCCTGACGTCACGGGCAGGCCGATCGTTTCGTGCGACCAGACGGCAAGGCTGTTGGACGCTGCCTGTGCGAGCCAATTGGCGGTAAGGCCGAAAGCTTCGCTCGAATGATCGACCTCGTAGCTGTCGACACCCAGCTCTGCTGCCAGCTGCTCTGCACGTCGTTTTCCACCGATCGCCTCGACAAGGGCAAGCGACACCGGAAGGGACGCGGTGACGCCCGTCGTCGTGACGACGCCGCGGTCAACCACATAGCGCCGGTCCCGAACCCAGCTCATCGTCGGATAAGCCCGGCGCAGCGCGTTGACGTCATACCAATGTGATGTCGCTTTCCGGCCGTCGAGAAGACCCGCCCGCCCTAAAACTTTGGCTCCCGCACAGATGCCGACGATGGTTGCTCCACCCGCCGCCTGCGATATGATCCAATCGAGGATCGGCCCTTCCTCTTCGTCATGATGGAACGCCGGCACGATGACGTAGTCGGCGCCATTGGGGTAGGCCTTCTCGAACTCTTCTATGGTCGCCTGCGGCTCGACCCGAAGTGCCGGCATCAACTGAATTGGCCCCGCCTCCGGTGCAACGAGCGTAACTTCCGCGAGCAGCGATCGTTTGAGCACGGCGTATAGGACCAGAAGGTCGGTCGTCTCGGAGCCCCTGTTATCACCGAGCACGGCGACCACGGGCCGCTGGCGTTTCGGTGAGCGCAAGGCGGCGATCGTCCGTTGCCGTTCGTCTGGCGACGCCTTTTTCGGCAGGTGCGTGCTGTCCGGGTTTCTGTTGGTGCAACCAGCGGCAAGCGCGCCTGAACCAAAGGTGACGGCGAGGATCAGAGTTCGGCGCTTCATGCATTCTTTCCAAGGTGATTTCGTCGGCTAGGGATAGCTGATACACCGTTGGCACAAATGACATTCAAGACGAAGATTCTGCCAAATGCTCAAATCGTCCCGCCGTATCGTCCTGGTCGCCTTTGATGGGGTCGAGGCGCTGGATATCACCGGCCCGGCCGGCGTTTTTGCCCGGGCGAATGAACGCGTAGCCGGCGCTTACGAAGTCGTCCTTGCCTCGCCGGATGGCGGCTTGCTGCGCACCCAGGCAGGCCTTCATCTGGGAAATGCCACCCCGCTCTCGCAGATCGAAGGCCGGCTCGATACCGTTCTTGTGGCTGGCGGCGACGAGGCCTCGCTGCGCCGCGCCATCTTTGATGACGGCGTTGCAGCCTGGCTGAGCGAGAAGGCGCCATCGACGCGACGCATCGGCAGCATCTGCACCGGAGCCTTCATCCTGGGGGCTGCCGGGCTTCTGAACGGTCGTCGGGCGACGACCCATTGGGCGTCTGCCGCACTGCTGCAAACATATTTCACGCAAACGCGGGTGGATGCCGACGCGATCTATGTGATTGACGGTGCCGTCTGCACCTCCGCGGGCGTCACCGCCGGCCTCGATCTCGCGCTTGCCCTCGTAGCCGATGATCTCGGCAAACCGATTGCAGCCAGCATCGCCAAGGATCTCGTGCTCTTCCTCCATAGACCTGGCGGTCAGGCACAATTCAGCGCGACACTCGCCGCTCAGGCGAGGACCAGCGACCGGCTTTCCGAATTGCTGGCCTGGATGACCGATCACCCCGATGGCGATCTGAGCGTGCCTGCGCTCGCGTCGCGCGCAGCCATGAGCGAACGCACGTTTGCGCGCCGCTTCACCCGCGAGGTTGGGCGCACGCCCCTGCAGTTTGTTTTGGAATTGCGCCTCGATCACGCCAAGCGCTTGCTCGAAACCACGGCCTGGTCGCTCGAACGGATTGCAGCCAGAAGCGGCTTGGGTTCAGTCGATACGCTGCACCGCCTCTTCCGGCGGCACCTCGGCGTGACACCGTCGGCGTTTCGCGACCGCTTTGCATCCGCAGCGTCGAAAACACCCGACTGATCGGTCCTCGCATCGAACCGGGAGCGGCTGGCCGATCGGTTATTCTACGGCAGCCAGCGCGGGCGGCGTTCTTCGCCGCCCGGATATCAAGCTCAATCCTCGCTGGATTTCGCCTGATCGATCATCATGTAGTCGAGCGGAAGCTCGGTCGTGTACTTGATCTGCTCCATGGCAAAAGCGGAGGAGACGTCGCGGATCTCGATCTTGGCGATCAGACGCTTGTAGAAGGCGTCATAGGCAGCGATATCGGGGACGACGACCCGCAGGAGGTAATCGACGTCACCGCTCATGCGGTAGAACTCGACGACTTCGGGGAATTCACCGACCACTTCCGAGAACCGGCGCAGCCATTCGATCGAGTGCGTATTGGTGCGGATGGAGACGAACACCGTCACCTTGGTGTTGATCTTGACCGGATCGAGCAGCGCTACGCGGCGGCGGATGACGCCGTCCTCTTCCATCTTCTGGATGCGCCGCCAGCAAGGCGTGGTCGACAGGCCGACCTTCTTTGCAAGGTCGGCAACAGCCAGCGTGGAATCCTCCTGCAACAGGCGCAGGATCTTGCGGTCTAGACGATCCATGAGTGTCCCTCTCGAATTATTTTTCTCTCTATAGCGCGAAATCGGCAAAGATAAAGAATAATTTTTCAGGAGATCAACAGGCTGATCCGCTCGCGCAAAAACGGCAGAACGTCCGCTTCGAACCAGGGATTTCGCTTCAGCCAGCCGGTATTGCGCCAGCTGGGATGCGGCAATGGCAGGATCGCAGGCACGGCATTTCGCAGGGCGTAACGGCGCCAGCCTGACACGGTCTCCGTCATCGATTTTGGGCAATCCGGCCCGATATGCCAGCGCTGCGCGTAGTGGCCGATTGCCAGAACCAGTTCCACCTGCGGCATGGCCTCCATCACCCGCGAGCGCCAGAGGGGTGCGCATTCGCGGCGCGGCGGCAGGTCGCTGCCATGGGCGTCGTATCCGGGAAAGCAGAAGCCCATGGGCGCGATTGCCAGCTTGTCTCTGTTGTAAAACGTCTCTCGGTCGACGGCGAGCCATTGCCGCAGCCGGTCGCCGGACGCGTCATTGAAGGGCAGTCCGCTTTCATGGACCCTGAGGCCCGGTGCCTGGCCGGCAAGCAGCACCCGCGCCGATCTGGAAATGACGGCCACCGGTCGCGGCTCATGCGGCAGGCGGTCTTCCGGCCCGCGCGCCGGCTGGTCGCGACAGACGCGACAGGCAGCGATCGCGGCGCGAAGCGGTCCGAGATCATCCGGCTCCTCATGCATCGCCGATGCTCGCAAACAGCGCCGTGAGCTGATCGAACAGCCAAAGCCGGATCGCGTCCAGCCAGCCATCGACCACATGCGGCGTCTCGTCCGCATGCCCGTTGGCCCGACGCCAGGCTTGCGGCCGGGTGAAATCGCCGGCCCAAAGCCCGACATTTTGCTTTTCCGCCGAAGCTTCCTCTTTCTGATAGCGGCCGTAGCTGACGGCATAGCCGGTCACCACCATCTGCCGCCCGATGTCTCTTCCATTTGTTTCGCATATACCGAGATCGCGGCCATATTTGTCGCGCCCATGCAGGCGGCAAACCGTCGTGCCCCCCGCCACCATGGCGCGCAACCGCTGGCGGGCGTCGGCGCCGCAATCCCATTCCGCGCCATCGCGGTTGCAGATCTGGCCAATCTCGGGAGCATCGATGCCTTCGAGGCGTATGCGCCGGCCTTCAAGACGCAGGCTATCGCCGTCGCTTGCGCTCGCCACTCCGGAGAGCTCGCCCGTCACGGTCCGCTCCGGCGGTGGCAGCTGCGACGCGAAATAGGCGCCGACACAGAGCAGCAGAAAGAAGATCCAGCCGCCAATGGTTCCCATGCGGCCGGCCGGAGCGCCACCTTCAGCGCCCCTCCTGCCGCCCGTGAACCGATATCTGGTTCTGCCCGATCTCAATTTGCGGCACCCCGTTGGTCTTGCAACGCCCCATTGATCGAGCAAATCACGATCGCGCCACAATGGTTGTCGAATCCTTCATGTCAGGCAGCAACTTCTTAAGGATTGCTCACTAGACTGCAACCATCTGTAACCCTTGCATATATGAGCATGAGTATCGCCGTCAGCACATCGACAGATAAGATTATTGTCGACAAGTCGCGAAGCCATCGAAACAAGGCTGTTTCGAAGACGGTACGCGCGACGCGCGAACGGCTGCAAACCGGTTCATCAGCGCCTTCCGGCTTCGAACGCGAGATGCTCAATCTCTATATCGGCTCCGCCTTGCACGGCGCCATCGCCATGCCGCTGCTGGTGGCGCTCATTACTGCCGTCGGCATTTACCTCTCCGGCAATCTGAGCATCGTCGTCTGGGCCGTCATGACGCTCTCGGCGCACGCCATCACCGTCTTTCTGGCGCGAAAGGCGCGCAAGGAGAACATCGCAGCCGACAAGGTGCCGGTGTGGCGTCGCCGCTTCCTGATCGGCCAGTTGCTGATGGGTCTGTGCTGGGCAACGTTCGTGACGCAGGACTGCGCGGCCTGCGGCGACGTTCGCTACGGCTTCTTCGAAGGTACGGGATTGCTGATTGCGCTTGCCGCCACCGCCATGGGCACCTTCCTGCTGCGCAACGCCCTGCTCTACACCTTCCTGCCTGTCGTGGCCGCCCTCGCCTTTTCGTCGCTGACCACCGGCGACCCGGTGCATGTTGGCCTGACCGGCGTGATTTCGCTCTCGCTGCTCTTCCTCGTGTTCATGACCGACCGCATGAACCGCGCCAATGTGCATATTCTTTCGATGCAATCGGAGAAGGACGATTTGATCGCCGAGCTGGAAGTGGCGAAATCCATGTCGGATGAAGCCCGCCGGCGCGCTGAAGAAGCCAACCTCGCCAAGTCGCGGTTCCTCGCCTCGATGTCGCACGAGCTGCGCACACCGCTCAACGCCATCCTCGGGTTCTCAGAGGTGATGTCGACCGAGGTTCTCGGTCCGCTCAACAACCCGACCTACAAGGAATACACCAGCGACATCCATCGCTCGGGCGAACACCTCTTGAACCTGATCAACGAGATCCTCGACCTCTCGCGCATCGAGGCCGGTCGCTATGACCTCAACGAAGAGGCCGTCAGCCTCGTCGATATCGCCGACGATTGCATCGGCATGGTCCAGCTTCGCGCCCGCGCCAAGACGATCGGCATCAACGCACAGTTCGAGCAGGGCATGCCCACCGTCTGGGTCGACGAAAAGGCCATGCGCCAGGTGATCCTCAACCTTCTGTCGAATGCAGTGAAGTTCACCAGCTCCGGCGGCGAGATCACCGTCAAAGTCGGCTGGACGGCCGGCGGCGGTCAATATCTCTCGATCAAGGACAACGGACCGGGCATTCCCGAAGAGGAGATCCCGATCGTGCTCTCCGCCTTCGGCCAGGGCTCCATTGCCATCAAGAGTGCCGAACAGGGCACCGGCCTCGGCCTGCCGATCGTTCAGGCGATCCTTGCCAAGCACAACGGCGAGTTCATCCTACGCTCGAAGCTGCGCGAAGGCACCGAAGCCATCGCCATCCTGCCGGCCCGCCGCGTCCTCGAAAGCCTCCCGGCGGTCGAAGACGTGCCCGCCCCTGCCCGCCGCCGCAAGAGCTTTGCCTGATCCATGCGGATCGAAACCGAGCGCCTGCGGCTGCGGCCCTGGGACGAGTGCGATATCGCACCCTTTGCCGTTATCAACGCCGATCCGGACGTCCGGCGCTACTACTATCCCAGCATCCTCACGCCGGCGGAGACGGCAGACGTTATCGCCGAATGCGATGCCCACCTGCGCAAACATGGCTTCGGCTTCGTCGCACTGGAACGCAAGGCGGATGCGACCCTCATCGGCGGCTTGGGTCTTTCCATCGCCGGAGACGAAATTCCCGGCGGTCCGCATGTCGAGATCGGCTGGATCCTCGGACGACACTACTGGCGCAACGGCTATGCTCTGGAAGCAGCCCGTGCCTGCCTTGAGCATGCCTGGACGAGGCTCGAACTGACGGAAATCATCGGCTACACGTCACGCATCAACAATCCCTCGCGGGCGCTGATGGAGAAGCTTGGAATGCGAAGCGATCCGACCGAGGATTTCGACGACACGACCGTGCCCGCAGGCAATCCGCTGCGGCCGCCCGTGCTCTACCGGGTCGGACCGAACGGCTGATACCGTTCAGCCGAAAAAGCCGACGAAGATCACCACGTAGCCCGCATAGACAGCGTTGGCCACGATGAGGCAGAGGCAGGCGAACGAGCCGAGATCCTTCGCATTCTTGCCCATCTCGGAAATTTCCGGCGAGACGCGGTCGACGATCTCTTCGATCGCGGTGTTAATCGCCTCGAAGGCCATCATCAGCAGGAACAGGATCGCCATGGCGATATACTGGAAGAAGGTGGCGCCGGCGATGGCGAACGCGACCATGGCCACCGCAAAGGCGATCAGCTCGTGCCGGAACGCTGCCTCGCCGATCAGCCGTTTGGCGCCGCCCAGCGAATAGCTTGCGGCTGCGAACAGATGGCGGATCCCTGTCTGCTTTTCGACCGGCCCGGTCTGGCCGCGGCGTGGCGTGGTGTTGTTGGCGTCCATTTCATCTCGACTGGCTATAAAACTGCGCTGCTTCGACATCGTTATTGAGGCGAATGCAAGGCGGTCTCGGTTGCAGTGGCCGCCGGCAGGCGGCTGCGGCGTGCATATGCGCCTCTGGATAGGCGAGAAGAATGCGGCCAGCAAGGCCCGTTACGGGCAAGTCAGAGGCCGACGACAGCCAATCGACAGCAAACGGCAGGCCTTCGCTCGAACGCCCGCCGTTCCCTGGTCAGTTCTTGTTGCTGACGCCCGCCTGCGCGAACGTCGCCATGCCGCCATGGCAGGCGGCAGCGGCCTTGACGATACCGGCGGCCAGCGCCGCACCCGTGCCTTCACCAAGCCGCATGCCGAGCGCCAGTAGCGGCGTCTTGCCCAGCTTCTCGATCGCCCGCATGTGCCCTGGTTCGCCCGAGACATGGCCGATCAGGCAATGGTCGAGCGCCGACGGGTTGGCGGCCTTGAGGATCGCGCCGGCAGCTGTCGCCACATAACCGTCGAGGATGACGGGAACCTGCTGCATGCGGGCCGCAAGGATGGCACCGGCCATGGCAGCAATTTCACGACCGCCGAGACGGCGCATCAGTTCGAGCGGGTCGGACAGATGGTTGCGATGAAGCGCCACTGCCTTTTCGACCGCAGCGACCTTGCGCTTGAGCACCTCGCCTTCAGAGCCCGTACCCGGACCGACCCAATCTTCGGCAGTGCCGCCGTAAAGGCCGAGATTGATCGCCGCGGCGATCGTCGTGTTGCCGATGCCCATCTCGCCGATGCACAGGAGATCGGTTCCGCCGGCGACCGCTTCCATACCGAAGGCCATGGTTGCCGCACAGTCACGCTCGGAAAGGGCGGCTTCCTCGGTGATATCACCGGTGGGATAGTCGAGAGCGAGGTCGAACACCTTCAGACCGAGATCGTGGCTGACGCAGATCTGGTTGATCGCAGCGCCGCCTGCGGCAAAGTTCTCGACCATCTGTGCCGTGACCGACGAAGGAAAGGGCGTCACGCCCTGGCGGGTGACGCCGTGATTGCCGGCGAAAATGGCAACGAGCGGCCGGTTGACCGCCGGCGGCTTGCCGGTCCAGGCGGCAAGCCAGAAGGCGATCTCCTCGAGGCGCCCGAGCGCACCCGGCGGCTTCGTCAGCTGCGCATCGCGATCGCGCGCGGCAACCAGCGCGGCCGAATTCGGGCCTGGCAGGTTGCGCAGCAATTCGCGGAAATCATCAAACGGCAGGCCGCTGGCGCTCATGGAGAAGAATCCTTGCATATCGTGAAGCTCAATCCACGCTCCTCATAGAGGGCGAGGAAATTTCGGGCAACGACATTTGCGCCAATCCACGTCGCCGGAGCATGATCCGCCGGAAGGGCGTCGATTCGGCGCAGCGGATCTGGAGGGGTGATGACCTATCTGCGCGATTTTTGTGACGATCTGGCGCGCTCGGTCGCTTTCCTCAGCCGCATCCACATGCCGCAACGGCATTTCATCGATTACGACGGCCGGCTGAACCGGGCCGTTCGCGCCTTCCCGTTGGCGGGCCTGCTGATCGCCCTGCCCGCAGCCGCTGTCGCTTCCTTGCTAATGGCCTTGCAGGTCAGTTCCCTCTTCACCGCCTTCGTCGTCGTTGCCGTGCAAGCGCTCATCACCGGCTGCCTGCACGAGGACGGCCTCGGCGACACCGCCGACGGCTTCGGCGGCGGACGCGACCGCGAGGCGGCGCTGGTGATCATGAAGGATAGCCGCATCGGCTCCTATGGTGCGGTGGCGTTGATCCTCTCATTCGGCCTGCGCGTGTCGGCGCTGGCCTCCTTCCTGCCGCTGTTCACGCCATCAGGCGCCGGGCTGATGATCCTGGGCGCCGCTGCGCTCAGCCGTGCCGCCATGGTCTGGCATTGGTCGCGCCTGCCGCCGGCCCGCCGCGACGGCGTCGCCGCCTCGGCCGGCGAACCGGATCCAGCGGCCACATCCTTCGCACTTGGCTCAGGCACCCTCTTCGCCATGCTGCTCTTCTATTTTGCCAAGGCACCGGCGCTCGCACTCATCCTGTCGCTTGTTGCCGTCATCGCAACCGTTACAGTCTTTGGCCGCCTCGCCGCCCGCAAGATCGGCGGCCACACCGGCGATACGATCGGCGCCACACAGCAATTGACCGAGATCGCGGTTCTCGGCGCCCTTGCGCTGACAGTTTGAAAAGCCGATATAATCAGTCGAAACAACGCCGGCCCGCGCCGCCGCAACCCGGGACCTTCAGTTCAGGACCATGGAAACTCCCTGCATTCTCGTCTGTTCCATCGATGACAAGACCGGCTACTGTTTCGGCTGCGGCCGCACGCGCAACGAGGTTGGCGCCTGGTCGCTCTATACCGACGCCGAGCGCCGGGAGATCATGCTGGCGTTGCCGGCAAGGCTCGAAACGATGGAGCGCAAGCCACGCCGCGAAACGCGCCGCACACGCATGGCCAGGGAACGCGGCGACGCATGACACGCCTTCTGATCCTGCTCGCTATCCTTGCGATCGGCCTCCTGTTGCTGATCGTCAACCACGACGCCGGCCGCACCTTCGGGCTGGCGAATGACGATTTCGGCCAACTCGTCTCGCTCGGCGCCATCGCCACACTGCTCAGCGCCGGCATCTGGCAGAGCCGTCGCCGCTTTGGCGAAGGCGCCCGGCAGGCGGCAATCTGGCTGCTGATCGTGCTCGCGCTCGTCTCGGCCTATGTCTACCGCTTCGAGCTGCAAGGCTACGGCAACCGGGTGCTCGCCGGTCTGATGCCCGGTCGTGCGACCGTCATCACCGACAGCGAGGGTCGCCAGGAGGTGGTGCTGCAGAAGATGATCAACGGCCATTTCGAGACCAATGCAACGGTCAACGGCCAGGAAATCAACATGCTGGTCGACACCGGCGCCAGCAGCATCGCGCTCACCTATGAGGATGCCGAGCGCATCGGTCTTGACCCGGCAAATCTGAGCTACACGGTGACCGTGATGACCGCCAACGGCCAGGCGATGGCCGCACCCGTGCTGCTTTCGCAGGTCGCGATCGGCCCGATCGTGCGCAATGACGTTCGCGCAACGGTCGCTGCCGAAGGCAAGCTCGACCAGAGCCTGCTCGGCATGAGCTTCCTGTCCACACTAGACTTCCTGCAGATGCGCACCGACGAACTTCGGCTGCGCGACTGAGCCGGGAGTTGCGGCAAACGCTTCTTCGTGCATGGTGGCGATATCGGCGTGCGGGAATGTCCGCAGCCTGTTGCTTAAAGCGCGCCGCGATCTTTCAGATTCGCTTGTTGCGCTTTAAGCTCTTGTTTCTGTGCACGTCGTTATCGCAAAACCACCGCACACTTTTGCGCGACACGCTTTTGGGGAGAAGCACTTCATGGATTTCATGCGACTGCTGAAGTCGATCGAAGAGCTTCTCTATGAACTCGTGTCGTGGCTGCTGTTCTATCCGCTTACGATGTGGCGCACGCTGCGCCAGCCCCAGGCGATGATGCGCTATGCCGACGTGGAACTGACGGACGACATCGCGGAGCAATATACCGAAACGCTGAGCCCGCCGCTGTTTCTGCTGATCACGCTGCTGCTGGCCCATGGCGTCGAACTCGGGCTCGTCAATCAGACGACACCCTGGTCGCCGCCGGCGCTGCTGGCAAACGATTCCAATCTCCTGATGTTTCGTGCCGTCGCCTTCAGCATTCTGCCGCTGCTGATGGCGGTCAAGTTGCTGCATCACAAGGGCGCACGATTGACGCGGGACACGCTGCGGGCGCCCTTCTACAGCCAATGCTACATCACGGCGCCGTTCGCGCTTGCGCTCAGCATCGGCATGCTGCTCTCCCGGACGGCAAGCCAGAAAGCGCTTGCCGCCGGCCTCGCCTTCATCCTTGTCGCGTTCGTCTGGTACGTGATCGTCGAGACACGCTGGTTCAAGTCCGACCTCGGCCTGTCGACGGCACAGGCGGCGCTGCGCGTCCTCTGGACCATGGTTCAGGCGCTGGTTGCCATTTTCATGGCAGGCGCCGCTATCGTCTTTGGCACTGGCGGCGCACCGGCCTGATTTTCGGTCGGGATTGGCTGGCCCGAACGCGCCTCGGTCAGTTCCGCAGCCGATAGCCGGTGCGGAAGATCCAGGCGAGCACCGAAAGGCAGACCGTCAGGAAGACCAGAATGATCGCGGCGCTGAATACCGGGTTGACGTCGGAGACTTCAAAGAAGCTCCAGCGGAAACCGCTGATGAGATAGAGAACCGGGTTGAAGTGGCTGACCGCCTGCCAGAACGGCGGCAGCATGTCGATCGAGTAGAAGCTGCCGCCGAGAAACACCAGCGGTGGGATGACCAGCATCGGAATCAGGTTCAGCTGCTCGAAGTCCTTGGCCCAGATGCCGATGATGAAGCCGAACAGGCTGAACGATACGGCGGTCAGCACGAAGAAGAAAATCATCGCCAGGGGATGCGCGATCGAAAGATCGACGAACAGCGAAGCTGTCAGAAGGATGATCGTGCCGATCATCAGGCCCTTGGTCGCCGCTGCTCCAACATAGCCAAGCACGATCTCGATCATCGACACCGGTGAGGACAGAACCTCGTAGATCGTTCCGGTGAATTTCGGGAAATAGATGCCGAAGGAACCGTTGCCGATGCATTGCGTCAGAAGCGTCAGCATGATCAGCCCGGGCGTGATGAAGGCGCCGTAGGAGACGCCGTTGATCTCCTGAATGCGCGCGCCAATCGCCGCGCCGAAGACGATGAAATAGAGCGAGGTGGAAATGACCGGTGAGACCACGCTCTGCAGCAGCGTGCGCCGCGTGCGGGCCATCTCGAAAAAGTAGATCGACTTGATCGCTTCGATGTTCATCGTCCGGCTCCCACGATCTCGACGAAAATGTCCTCCAGCGAACTCTGCCGCGTGGAAATGTCCTTGAGGCGTACACCGGCTTCGGCAAGTGCCGCCAGCAGCGAGGTTATGCCGGTGCGCTCGGCGCTGGTGTCATAGTCGTAGATCAGGCAATGGCCGTCGCCTTCGAGCGTGAGATTGTACGACGACAGCGTTTCGGGCACTGCGTCCAGCGGATGCGACAGGTCCACCCGCAGCTGCTTGCGCCCGAGCTTCGACATCAGCGCCGTCTTGTCCTCCACCAGAAGAATTTCGCCGCCATTGATGACGCCGATGCGGTCGGCGATCTCTTCCGCCTCTTCGATATAATGCGTCGTCAGGATGATCGTGACGCCCGAGGCGCGCAACCGCTCGACGACTTCCCACATGCTCTTGCGCAGGCTGACGTCGACGCCGGCCGTCGGCTCGTCGAGGAAGAGCACGCGCGGTTCGTGCGACAGCGCCTTGGCGATCAGCACGCGCCGCTTCATGCCGCCGGAAAGCTCGCGCAGCATGTTGTCCTTCTTGTCCCAGAGGGACAGATCCTTCAGCACCTTTTCGATATGGGCCGGGTTTGGTTTCTTGCCGTGCAGACCGCGCGAAAAGGTGACGGTGTTCCAGACCGTTTCGAATGCGTCCGTCGTCAGTTCCTGCGGCACCAGGCCGATCATCGCCCGGGTCTCGCGAAAATCGCGCACGACGTCATGGCCGTTGACCAGCACCGTGCCACCACTCGGATTGACGATACCGCAGATGATCGAGATCAGCGTGGTCTTGCCCGCCCCGTTCGGTCCCAGCAAAGCCAGGATCTCGCCCTGCTCGATATCGAGACTGACGCCTTTCAGCGCTTTGAAACCCGAGGCATAGGTCTTCGACAGATTGGAAACGGAAACGATAGGCGCCATGAAGCTGATCCGGATGCGGGGGGCGAAGTCGGCAGGTCCCGCCTATATGGGACGATTCACCGCAATTTGCAGCCTACCGGATGGAAAAAACAAGGTGACGGAGTGTCAACGTCAGGACAAACGGCCGCTTTCCATGCCTATCCGCCCCTCGCCCCCGCCTTGCCGCCCCGATCCAAGCTTCGGCAGGCGATCGTGCAGCACCATGCCGCCAAGCATGGCGATTGCGAAAAGCGCCGTCGCCGGCAGCCCGAGTGACAGCGATGCAAGTGCCGGACCGGGGCAGAGACCGACCAGACCCCAGCCGACGCCGAAAATCGCCGAGCCGATAATGAGGCGGCGGTCGATCACGCGGTTCTGTGGCAGATGAAAGGCATCATCCAGCAACGGCCGCTGCATGCGTCGCGTCACGAGGACCCCGAGCGCTGACACGGCGACTGCGCCGCCAAGCACGAAAGCAAGGCTCGGGTTCCAGTCGCGCGTGATGTCGAGAAAGCCGCGCACCCGAGCCGGATCCAGCATGCCGGAAAGCGACAGGCCAATGCCGAAGATGGCGCCGGACGCAAGGGTTGCGCCCAGCCGCAGGAAGGCGCTGCCGCTCATTGGAAGAAACCTTGGAGATAGACAGTGACGACGGCCGCAATCATGAAAGTCGCAACCGCTGCGACAGACCGGCGCGAAAGCCGGGCGAGACCCACGACACCGTGACCGCTGGTGCAGCCCGAGCCCATGCGCGAGCCAAAGCCGACAAGCAGCCCGGCAATCACCAACAGCGGCCAGGAGGACGTGACAGTGACCGTTGGCCAGGTGCCGGCGAAAAGACGGTAGATCACAGGCCCCGAGATCAGGCCAACTACGAAAACGAACCCGGTTGCGGCCTGCACACCCTGCAACAGCCTTCCAACAATCCCGCTGATGCCGGCCACGCGACCGTTGGCCACCATCAGCATCGCCGCCGAGAGCCCGATCAGCAGGCCTCCGGCAAGCGCACTCCAATATTCATTCATTTTTTCGCGCCTTCGCGACAGAAGATCTGACACAGCGTGCCCACGAGCCGCCCGACCTTATCATGGCTGAGGCGATAGAAAACCTGCTTGGCCTGCCGCCGCGTCGAAACGACGCCGGCATCGCGCAAGACGGTCAATTGCTGCGAAAGCGTCGGCTGGCGGATCCCGAGCAACTCTTCCAGTGCCGCCACGGAATGCTCTCCTTCGAGAAGCGTGGTGACGATCAGCAGCCTGTTGCGGTTGGCAAGCGTGCGCAGGATGAGTGAGACTTCGGTGGCGTGTGCCGTCATGTCGGCACGCACCCCTGGAAATCGCATAACAGTACCCATGCTTTCCTCCTGTCGTGCCTAGGAGTGAGTGGAGACCCAAAAGAAGCGCCCGGAACAAACCAGGACTCAATCCATGATTGTTATACGAATTAATATATTATCGTATTACTTATTCACATGTCAGACGAAACACAAACGCGTTACCACCGCGCGCCGGCGTACTTCAACGCGATCGCGAAAAATCATATAGAAAAAACAGTTCGCTACAACGGTGAGCCGTTCGAAAATACCCGCTTGAGTTTTCTTTTTAACGGAAAACAACCATAAGGTCAGGCTAAAATCCCTGACGCGAAAACGCTTTACCCGTAAAGGCTGTAGAGAAACCGCGCCGCAATCAAAATCATGAAGATGCCGAATCCGGTCTCGAGCTGACGCCGGTTCAAGGCGTGGGCGGCGCGCACACCGAGCGGCGCGACCAGCAATGTGATCGGGATGATCAATGCGACCGCGATCCAGTTGATGAAGCCGGTTGAAAGCGGCGGTAGACCCGGCATGCCCCATCCAGCCCAGACGTAGCCGAAAAGTCCCGGGATCGAGATCAGCACCCCGACGCCGGCCGAGGTCGCGACCGCCTGATGGATCGGGCGGCCGTAGAGCGTCATGAAGGTGTTGTTGAGCACACCGCCGCCGATGCCCATGAGCCCTGAGAGGATGCCGATCGCAACGCCGACCAGCCATTTTACCGGATTGCGCGGCAGGTCGGAGCCAAGTCGCCAGCTTGCACGGTTGAACAGCATGCGAAAGGCGACGGCAAGCGCAATCACCGCAAAGATCAGCCGAAGCGTTCCACTGCTGACAGACGCTGCGATGACCGACGCCAGGATCGCGCCGAGCGGCACGGCGACGGTCCAGTTTCGCAACAGCGCCATGTCGACGACGCCCCGTTTGTAGTGCGACAGGAAGGATCGCACGGAGGTCGGCACGATAATCGCGAGAGACGTTCCGACCGAGAGATGCATGCGAACGGCATCGTCGATACCGAGCAATCCAAACACCTGGTAGAAAACGGGGACAAGGATCGCCCCGCCACCAATGCCGAAAAGACCGGCAAGCAGGCCGGCAACCACGCCGGCAGCGGCCAGCGCGAGGGCAAACATCATCAGTTCCGAAACCGGCGGCACGGCTGCTCCAATCGAGACAGTGGGAATCCGGCGAAGAAGCACGATATTCCCGCCGGCACGCCAGTTCTGTCACGAAACGGTGATGCTTTTCAATCAGTTTGGCGTTGCACGCGGCCAGCCGCCTCGTGATTTGCACGCATCGCTTCAGTTCCGGAGACCCCCTCTCCGGACGTCGGCCGGCTCACCGCCGGCCTCTTTTTTTGCCGGCTTACGATTTGCGCTGCGCAAGTGTCCGTCAATCGCAGTGACGGTAGCCGGTCTTGCGGGTTCTCAGGTCGAAGTGGAAATGATCCTTGTGATAGGGATCGCTGCCGGGACCGAGCACCGTGTTGAAGTATTTGCAGCTGTCGGTGCGCACGGCCTTCAACAGACCCTTCTCGCGAAAGGCGAAGAAGCCCTTCTTACGCACGTCGATTTCCTTGCCGTTCTTCAGAACAAACTTGCCGACATCGATGGCGTTGCCATGCGCGTGCTCGGACATCGGGTTGCCCCGGCGCGAATTCATGGTCCGGCAGGAGTAACCGCCGAGCGGCTTGATCGTCTTGACGCCGGACCAGTAGCGGTAGCGTGACGATGGCGCCAGTTCGTACTTCACCCACTTGGCGAAGGCTTCCGTCACTTCGCAGTTGAGCTTGACCGCGGGCTTGACGTCGATGCCGCCGGACAGGCCCGCAAGCTCGATCGGATAGTCGATGCCGCAGGACGGACCGTTGTTGATCCGCGGGATATCGCGGAACTCGACCCCAAGCTTTCGCAACCGCTGGCGGCAGGCAATTTCCGAGCGCGGCATCTGGCCCGTGAACTGCTGTTCCGGCTCCGACAGAGGATTGCGTGCCCGTGGCAGCATCGCAACCTCCTGCGGTTTCTGGGCGCGCTGCATTGCCTTCTGTCGCTCGAAGGCGCGACGACGCTCAGCCTCTTCGGTGGAAATCTGCTCCGCCGTCAAAGGCGGCAGATCCGGGTCGCCGCCAAGGCTCGCCTGCGCCTCGTTCAGCGTCTGCGGCGGACTGCCGAGCTGACGGACATTGTCCTCGCCGATGCCGCCCACAACAGGCTGGCTGGCGTTGCCCTCGGCGATCTCGTTGTTCTGCTCCTCCGCCAGCCCGACCACGGGCTGAACGCCAAGCATTGCATCCATGTTGACGCCTTCGGAAGGAATGGCGGTCGAGCCGATATTGGCCGGCTGGGCGCCGGAAAGCGCCTCTTCGCTATCGATCATCGGCAATGCGCGGCGCGTCTGCTGATGCGTCACGGCCGGCATTGCCGTGCCGCCACCGGTGCTGAAAGTCGAAACCGGCTCACCGGAAGGATAGGCCGCAACCTCCTGCTCCGGCACTGCGTCGACCGGAACGGGCCTGATCGAGCCTACGCGTTCACCGCCTTCGATCCGCGCCGAGGGCGTCAGCACATCGGTCGTGCACGCGACAAGCGAGATCGACAGCAGGAACGCCGTCAACGGACGATGGAGAGAGGGAACATACACCATACCGATTTGCCGCCTTTATCCAGAACGTATCAACGACATCGCCGCACACAACCAACGTTAAAGCGGTGCAGGCCACCTGTGTCGCAAGCCGGGCACTCCACCGAAAAAGGCCGATTTGCGATGCATTTTATGCAAACACGGTAAATGAAGCCTTGCGAGCGGGCCCCAACATCCGGCAGGTCCGGAGGCGAAGCCTTTCCGGTCGCATGGCCATAAAGGCCCGTTTACCCACGGGCCGCGAACCTTAAATTGCAGCGTGAAATATGCTGCGCCTCGACGCAATTCACGCCACGGAGAAAACCAAAAGCGCACCGGCGCAAAAAGGCCCGCGCCGATTGCTCCGCGCGGGCCTTTGCAGTTCTTGCGGTTTACGTATGCCTAGCGGCACTCACCGGGGTGCACGACGCGGAAGCCGGCGCCACCAGCTTCACAGGAGTTCGGGAAGGTCTGAATCCGGTTGCCGCGCTGGCCGCAGACCGGCGC
The DNA here is from genome assembly GCF_003355565.1 of Ensifer sp. M14. Lineage (NCBI taxonomy): Bacteria > Pseudomonadati > Pseudomonadota > Alphaproteobacteria > Hyphomicrobiales > Rhizobiaceae > Ensifer > Ensifer sp. M14. The sequence goes on along the minus strand of NZ_QJNR01000004.1, from coordinate 2,684,486 downwards.
GTATTCGCGGGTGCAGAACTGGCCCTGCGGCGGACGGTCGTCGTCGCGGCGGCACTCGCCGGGTGCAACCACGCGGAAGCCGTCGGCGCGTGCCATGCAGGCATTCGAGAAGGTCTGCTGCTGGCGACCGCGCTGGCCGCACACAGGCGCATATTCCCGCGTGCAAGCCTGCGGCTCGCGCTCGGGCGGACGGTAGTCCGGGCGGCACTCGCCGCGATGGATCATATTGAAGCCATCGGCCCGCGCCTGGCACGAATTCGAGAAGGTGCGCATGCGATTGCCGCGCTCGCCGCAAACCGGCGCATATTCCATCGTGCACATCGGCGGACGGATCGGCCCCGGGCCGGGCCGCGGTTCATCGACCACGACGGTACAGGCGGACAGAAATCCGAATGCCAACAGAATAGCCGCCCCCGGCCGCGTGAAAAGAAGTTTGAGAAGCGCCAAGAATATCCCCTTCAGAGCACCGGCAGCCGCCGACCCGGCGCCATGCCGTATCATTCCGCCCCCGTCCAGCCGTATCTAACCCCGCACACGGATTGGTCAAGTCCGCTTCATCCCTGACGCACAGACGGTTGAAGAGGGGCTCAAGGGGGCAACATGCGCGCGCAGCTAGTGCCTTCAGCGCCGCATCCGCGCTTCCAATCCCATGGCACGCCTCGGCGAACGCCCGAGATGGCAAAGGGCCCGCGTGCTTTCGCACGCGGGCCCTTCATCGATCGTCGGCTGCCGTTTCAGGCAGCCCGGCCGTAGGCGGCCTGCCGAGACGTTTCCTGCAGGCGGAACTTGGTCAGGAGCATCTTCAATTCGCGGCTCTCGGCTGCAAGCGTCTGGCTTGCGGCCGTCGTCTCTTCCACCATGGCTGCGTTCTGCTGGGTCATCTGGTCCATGCTGTTGACGGCCGTATTGACCTCGGCGAGACCCGTCGCCTGTTCGCGAGCAGCCGTTGCAATCGAGGCAACCTGTTCGTTGACCCGGTTGACCAGCGCTTCGATCTCGGTCAGCGCATCGCCGGTCGAGCGTACCAGCTCGACCCCGGCGCCGACTTCGCGCACCGACGTGCCGATCAGTTCCTTGATCTCCTTGGCGGCGCCGGCAGAACGCTGTGCTAGCTCGCGCACTTCCTGCGCCACCACCGCGAAGCCACGGCCGGCTTCGCCCGCCCGTGCCGCTTCGACGCCGGCGTTCAGCGCCAGGAGATTGGTCTGGAAAGCGATCTCGTCAATCACGCCGATGATCTGGCTGATCCGGCTCGAAGAGGTCTCGATCCGCCCCATGGCGTCGATGGCGTTGCGCACGATGCCGCCGGATTTCGCCGCACTCGCCTTGGTCTCATCGACCATGTTGCGTGCTTCGTTGGCCCGGTCGGAGGAATGGCGGACCGTCGAGGTGATCTCGTCCAGCGCTGCTGCGGTTTCTTCCAGAGCCGCCGCCTGCTGCTCGGTGCGGCGCGACAGGTTGTTGGCAGCTTCCGAAATGTCGCCGGCGCTGGCGGTGACGATCTCGGTCGAATGCGAGATCGAGCCGATGACGTCGCGAAGGGCGGCAACCGCCGTGTTGAAGTCCTGCCTGAGCTTGCCGTATTCCGGGGCGATATGGCCGATCTCGGCCGTCAGGTCGCCGCTGGCCAGCAATTCGAGCGCGGCCCCCACGGTCTCCATGGCATCGGCCTGCGCATCGGCGGTCGCCCGCTGGCGCTGCTCATTGCCGCGCCGCTCCGACTCCAGCCTGTCCTGCTGTTCGGATTCGCGGGAACGCAACTCCAGCCGCTCGCGCACCGAATCGCGCAAGACCACGAGAACCTTGGCCATCTGGCCGATCTCGTCGCCGCGGTCGGTTTCCGGTACGTCAGACGAGAGATCCTCATCGGCAATCGACCGCATCGACGCCTTCAGATTCTCGACAGGCTTGACCACGCTGCGCACGATCGCCAGCGCCGCCATCAGGATCGCCAGTGCTGCGGCGAGAAGAATGCCGGCAACCTGCCAGGCGCGCTCGCGGAACATGGCCGTGAGATCGTCGGAGTAAACGCCGGTGCCGACCACCCAGCCCCAGGGTTTGAAGCCGGCGACGTGAGAGTATTTCAGCACCGGCTCGTCAGCGCCCGGCTTCGGCCAATAGTAATCGACGAAGCCCTGCCCGCTCTTTTCCACCGTCTTGACGAATTCGACGAAGAGGTGCTTGCCGTTCGGATCCTTGTTGGCGGAAAGGTCGCTGCCGTCCATTTCCGGCTTGATCGGATGCATGATCATCGTCGGATGCATGTCGTTGATCCAGAAATAGCCGCTACCCTGATAGCGCATCGCCTTGACCGCTTCGAGCGCACGCTTCTGTGCATCTTCGCGCGACAGCGTGCCGGCCACTTCCTGTTTGTGATAGGCGTCGAACACCGCAACGGCGTTCTCGTTCATGGCCGACAACATCGCCTTGCGTTCGCCGACGAGCTTGTCCTGTGCCTGAAACAGGCCGAATGTCAGCGCCGCAGCCATGGTCAACAGTGCGAATGCGACGAGCGCATAGAGCCGCACCGAAATCCTGAATCTCTTCATCCCCAGTCCCCTGCCTCCAGTAGAAGCGTGCAGGGTAAGGATGTCTGTTTGCAAAGCCCCTAACAAACGATCCCTAAATTTGACAAATCTCAATTAACACCTTCGCAACGAATGAAGTTCGTGATCGTCAACCAGACGCAATTTGTCTGCGCGCACACTTCCCTGACGAAGCAACCATGCGCTACATCTCCTGAGACACGAGGGAGACAACCATGACCGCAGACACCAGACCGACCGGCGAACTGACCTTGCGCACACTGGCCATGCCAGCCGACGCCAATGCCGCCGGCGACATCTTCGGCGGCTGGGTGATGGCGCAGATGGACCTTTCCTGCGGCATCCGTGCAGCCGAGCGGGCCCGCGGCCGCGTGGTGACGGCGGCAGTGAAGGAAATGGCCTTCGCGCTGCCGGTCAAGATCGGCGATACGCTCTGCATCTATACGGATGTCGTCAAGGTCGGGCGCACCTCGATGACCCTTAAGGTCGAGGCCTGGGCACAGCGTTACCTCTCGCATCTGATGGAGAAGGTGACCGACGCAATCTTCGTCATGGTCGCGCTCGACGAGAACGGAAAACCAAAGGTGGTACCGGCGGAATAGGAGGGGCGACCGTGGACCCGAGCCAGCCTGATCCCGCGATCTTCTCGCATATCCGCGTCGTCATGGGCATGGTCGTCAGCCTCAGCCTTGCGCGGCTCTTAAGCGGGCTTGCGCTCTTCGTGCAGCACCCGGGAAAGACCCGGGTCTACTGGATCCATCTCGGATGGGTACTGTTCATGTTCGTCTTCCTCGTGCATTTCTGGTGGTGGGAGTTCCACCTCCATGCCCTGCCCGTGCTCGACGTCACCGTCTATCTCTTCGTCATCCTCTATTGCTGCGTCTTCTTTTTTCTCTGCGTGCTGCTCTTTCCGACGACGCTCGAGGATTACAGCGACTACGAGCATTACTTCATGTCGCGGCGAAAGTGGTTCTTCGCCTTTCTGGCGCTCGCCTTTGCCGTCGATCTCGTCGATACCGCGCTCAAGGGCAAAGCCTATTTCGCGTCCTACGGGATCGAATATCCGGTGCGCAACGCGACCTATATTGCCCTATGCCTGATCGCCGCCTGGACGCCGAACCGGCGTTTCCATGCCGCATTCCTCATCTGTGCCGTCACCTATCAGCTTGTGTGGATGTACCGGGCCTTCGACCTTTTGGATTGAGGGCGGCGGCGAAGGTCGAGAGCATCGCCTACCAGCGCAGCCAACGCCGCCCGATGAGGTAGCCGACGGTGGTGATCACCAGAACGGCAATCGAGTACCAGACCGCCAGGAACAACGGACTGTCGTCCGGGCAATGGAAGGCATAGAGCGAAGCGGCAATGGCGCCCGCGGCAAGCCCGGCCGAAGCACCGGCAAGACCGGGATTTTCCGGCGCACCGTTCTTCAGCACGAACAGGAAGCCTGCAAGCGGCGCCAGCGACAGCACTGGGATGAAGAACAGGCAGAAGCCGGCGTTCTTGCCGAGCATGCTCGTCGTCCACGCCTCAGAAGGCAGCACGGAAAGCTCGGACAAAACGGCAATGGCAAGCAGCACAAGGGGAACGGCGAGCCGAAATCCACGCGCCTTGAGTGATCGCCCGGGCTGTCCGACAAGGAAGACGAGACGGCAAGCGGCTATGGCGAGAACCAGCGTGAAGCCGATCTTGAACAGGACCCGCGCCGTCTCGATGGCGGTTGCCAGGTTGGGGCGCACCCCCACCGTCAACAGCAGAACCAGGGCGGACGCGACGACCCCGGCGAAGACGGCAAGCGCCAGCATGCGGCCAAGCCGCATTCCGACCGCCGCATCCACGGCCAACAGGCTGATCAGGTCATTCGTCTTCACGTGTCTCACTCCGATAAAGGGCTGCCAACGACTTCAATGCCCTGTGCAGCGCCACGCGCACCGCCCCTTCGCTCATCTTCAGCCGTTCGGCCGTTTCGCGCACGCCCGCACCTTCCAGCGAGATCGAGCGGACGATATCACGCTGCGGGTCCTTCAGGCGTTCCAGCATGTTGACCGCGTCCATCCGGTCCAGCCCGTCACCCTGCTCTTCCGCCTCCAATGTCGCAATCACGTCTTCGATCGGCACATTCACGTGCCGACCCCGGCGACGCAGGCTGTCGATGAGCTTGTTGCGCACGATCGCCGATAGCCAAGGACCGATCGGCCGGTCCGGATCCCACGTTGCGCGCTTGAGGTGGACGGCCAGCAGCACTTCCTGCACCACATCCTCCGCTTCGCTCGCCGGCGCCCCGAACTGATTGCAGCGCCGGCGTGCCATGGCGCGCAGATGCGGGGTCACGGCGCCGAGGAAGCGATGGTAGGCCTGCGTGTCGCCCTTCATGGCGTTGCGCATCCATTCCGCCCATTCCTGCTCACGCATCGAAGAATTCACCCGACATCATCCTCTACGAACGGGCACACGTTTTTGTTACCGGTCTTGGAAGAAATATTTCTGAATCGCCGGAAAGCCTTGGTTCGCCTGCGTTTTCTCCTGCAATGGAAGAGACTGCAAGCGCACGGCGTGAAAAAAATCGAAAACCCCGATGTAACGATCGGCGATCAGCCTCCGTAACCCAAGTGTCAGCCGATCATGGCCGACCATCAACGGAGATAGTTCCATGAAAAACAGCATCGCTACTCTGGCGCTCGCAGGTTCGCTCGCTTCGGCGCTGGCAACTATAGCTGCCCCGGCTGCCTTCGCCGCCGAAAACAGCGAAAAGTGCTACGGCGTTGCCATGAAGGGCCAGAACGATTGCGCCGCAGGCAAACATGACTGCGCCGGCAAGTCGACGATGGATTTCGACAAGGCATCGTTCAAGCTCGTCCCGGCTGGCACCTGCACCTCGATGAAGACCCCTGACGGTCACGGCATGCTGATGCCGGCATGATCGTCTCTCTGCCCTCGACAGCAAGCCTTCCTCAACAGATTCAGGACTGAACCGCATCATGAACAAGATATCCGCAAGCGTCTTTGCCGCCTCCGTCGCAACCGCGCTGTCGCTCATCGCCAGCGTACCGGCCACGGCCGCCGACGCGTCAAAGGAGAAGTGCTACGGCGTCGCCCTCAAGGGGCAGAATGATTGCGCCGCAGGACCGGGCACCACCTGCGCCGGCACCTCCAAGGTTGATCATCAGCAAAATGCCTGGAAGCTCGTTCCCACTGGCACATGCGAGGCGATGAAGACGCCGAATGGCCATGGCTCGCTGACGCAGGGCCCGGCTCCGGTCTGACCGCTGGCTCGCTGCCATCCGGCAAGGCAGCGGCGCAAGGCCCTGCGCCGCTGCCCCGCAACCCAAGGAGCAATCCGAATGAAACTCTCCGGTCTTCCGCGCCGCGCCGGTGTCGGCTTCAAGCCCGAACATTTCCCCGCCATCCATGCGGCAGCCCAGCCGATCGGCTTTTTCGAGGTGCATGCCGAAAACTACATGGGCGCCGGCGGTCCGCCGCACGCACAACTCGGCAAGCTGCGTGAAGATTATGCCCTCTCCATTCACGGCGTCGGATTGTCGATCGGCTCGGTTCAGCCGCTCGACAAAGAACATCTCTCCCGACTGAAGATCGTCTGCGATCGCTACGAGCCGGAGAGCTTCTCGGAGCATCTCGCCTGGTCGACGCACGATAGTGTCTTCCTCAACGATCTGCTGCCACTGCCCTATACCAGCCATACCTTGACGGCGGTCGCCGACCACATCGACCAGGTTCAGGAAACGCTGAAGCGGCAGATGCTGCTAGAAAATCCGGCCACTTACCTGCTCTTTGCCGAAAGCACGATCGAGGAAACCGAGTTCCTTGCGGACGTTGTCAGGCGCACCGGCTGCGGGCTGCTGCTCGACGTCAACAATGTCTTCGTCGCTTCGACCAACCACCACATGGACCCCGGCGACTATCTCGCCCGTTTCCCGATAGAATCTGTCCGCGAAATCCATTTGAGCGGCCACTCAGAGACCGTGGACGATGCAGGCGCGCCGCTCCTGATCGATTCCCACGACACGCCGGTCAAGGATCCGGTGTGGGCGCTCTTCGAGGCGCTGATTGCGCGCACGGGTCCTGTTGCAACCCTGATCGAATGGGACAACGACGTGCCCGACTGGCCGGTGCTGTGCGCCGAAGCGCAGGCCGCCGACGACATTCTTCAGAATGCCTCAAACCGCCGTGCCGCCTGAAGGAGATCGCAATGTCCCTTGACACCCAGACGCGGTTTGCCGTCGCCTTGACCGATCCGGCTTCACCCGTTCCCAAAGGTCTGGCGTCCTGGACTGGGTCGCAGCCTGAGCGTCGCTTCGCCGTCTATCGCAACAATGTCATCGCGGCACTGACGGGTGCGCTCGCCGCGCGGTTCCCTGCCAGCCAGCAGATCGTCGGCGAGGCGTTCTTCGCGGCGATGGCCGCCGATTTCATCCGCGCTCACCCGCCCCGCTCGCCATTGCTGCTTTCCTACGGCGACGACTTTGCCGAGTTCGTCGAACGGTTCGAGCCGGCGAAAGCAATCGCCTACCTTCCCGACGTCATTCGGCTGGAGGCTGCACGCGGCAAGGCCTATCACGCAGCTGACGTCGCATCGCTCGACGCCGCAACCCTTGCAGCCCTGTCACCTGAACGGCTCGCCGACCTTGTATTCGTCCCGCATCCATCGCTTTGCGTACTGCGCTCGCCACACCCCGTCGTCACCATCTGGGCGATGAATGCCGGCGAAGCCGCGTTGCAGCCAATCGATGATTGGACAGCCGAGGACGCAGTGGTGATCCGTCCGCACATGATTGTCGAGGTGCGCCGCCTGCCGCCCGGCGGAGCGGCCTTCCTGCAGGCATTGGCGCAAGGAACCTGCCTTGCCGCCGCTGTCGATATCGCGACCGAGGATGCCGACGCATTCGACCTTTCGGCCAATCTCGCCGGCGCCTTGCAAAGCGGCGCCTTCATTGCTTTCCGCTGACAGGAGTGAGCCCGATGCAAAGCGAAATGACCATGACTTCGGATGACCACCAGGGCATCGTCCGCAAGTTCTACTCCGCGTTACAGCTGCTCGACCGCGTGCCGCACGATGTCGTCGCACTGATTGCACGCCTGTCGATCGCCGCCGTCTTCTGGCAATCGGGCCAGACCAAGGTCGATGGCTGGCAGGTGACGGACAATGCCATCTATCTCTTCGAAAACGAATACAGGCTGCCGCTGATCGATCCGTGGCTTGCCGCCCATGCGGCAGCGTTCGCCGAACACCTGTTCCCGTTGTTGCTGGTGATTGGTTTTGCCAGTCGACTTTCGGCGCTGGCGCTTCTCGGCATGACGGTGGTCATCGAAATCTTCGTCTACCCCGATGCATGGCCGACGCACGGCACCTGGGCCGTCTGTCTGCTGGCCATCATCGCCGGCGGGCCCGGGCGCGCTTCGATCGACTATCTCCTAGCTCGCAGTTTCGGGGTTTGTCGCACCTGACCGGCATCGCCAAAGGCGAAGTCGCCCGCGATCTGTCGTTGAAGATCCTTGAGAAAGTTGGGCTTGGCGACCGTGCAGAGGAGTGGCCGTCGGTGCTGTCCGGCGGGCAGAAACAGCGCGTGGCGCTCGCCCGGGCGCTCGTGGCACACCCCTTCATCCTGGCGCTCGACGAGCCGCTTGGCGCGCTCGACGCCCTGACGCGCATCGAGATGCAGCAGTTGCTGGAGCGCATCTGGCAACAACAGAACTTTACCGCCGTGCTCGTCACTCACGATGTCGCCGAAGCGGTGGCGCTAGCCGACCGTGTCGTCGTCATCGACGAAGGCCGCATCGCGCTCGATCTGCCGATCCCGCTTGCCCGCCCACGCCGTCACGGCAGCGCCGAAACCGCCAGGCTTGAAGGGCAGATTCTGGATCGCTTGTTTGGGCGGGGATAAGATGCCGCTTTCGATTGCAGTTTGGCGCGCGGTAGATCGTCTGGCTGCCATGTCTTCCGGCGAACCGTTCAAAGAACGACGGGCTCGCCGTCCTGACCGGCGGACGACGCCGCGACCCCTCAGCCCTTGAAGATGAACGAGGCACCGATCGCGATCAGGGAGAAGCCGACGAGGTGGTTCCAGCCGATCGATTCTTTCAGCCAGAACACCGAGAACGCCGCGAACACCAGGAGAGTGATCACCTCCTGCATCGTCTTCAACTGCGCTGCGGAATAGACTTCGTGGCCGATGCGGTTCGCCGGTACGGCCAGGCAATACTCGAAGAAAGCGATACCCCAGCTGGCGGCAATCGCCATGTAAAGCGGCGAAGAGGTGTATTTCAGGTGCCCGTACCAGGCAAACGTCATGAAGACGTTGGAAATCAGCAGCAGCAGGATCGGCCAGAGATAGGCCGGGTTGATGGCGAACGACATGGGGACCCTCGAAGGCGCGAATCGGTTCGGCAGAATGATCTTGCTAGCCTCCCTCTGACAAGCTCCAACATCGCGTTTGCAGCAGCCCACGCCGTATCAACCCGGCCAATGTGCTAAGAGCTTTTTTGATAGATCCGGTTTCGGGCGATGTTCGCACGCGACGGTAGCCACAGCAGGACGATTGTGGCCTCTCATTCCATTCTACCAGGCCCGCCCATCTTCCAGCCCGTGCGCCGCCCCGCGCAGACGGATCGTGTCAATTCCGACCCCTTGCATCGCATTTCCCGCTTCATCGCGGTGGTCCGCCGCCGAGGTTGCCGCCTCAATTAAGGCAGGAAGTGCCCCTCAACGGCGAGCCAACCGCGTGACGACCACAGCACAGACACAAAAACAACGCGTATCGGTCGTAAAAGTTGACGATATCTAACCCAAACGAGTTATATTACGCACGAAAGTTCTCTCTTTTCGCCCTTTGCCACAATTTTGCACCAGACGGTGAGCAAAGTCCGCGCACCGTCCGACGGGACAGGCAGGGGAATACCACACTCCGACGGCAATCGCCGTGAAGTTGGCACCGCGTTTCATCGCGGTTCGCCGGCGCGCTGATGCTGCGTTCAAGGTGCAACGCGCAGGCGCTTGCCGCCGATATCCCCCGAAACAGTGATCGATGCAGATGAAAACCGGGGGCAGTGTTCGGCGATCGCCAGGCACATCCGGGATGCACGCACCAAACAACCTGGCAAGGAGACCTGACCATGAAGGTCCTGGCGTTTCTCGCGGCTGCCTATGTCGCGCTTCTGACTCCGGATATGGCCACGGCGGGCATGTTGGCCCAGGCCCAGCAGTATAGTGGCCTGCACGAGGTCAAGAACAATAGGCGGCTACGCACCGCACTCGGCGTTAACCCCGCCCGCACCCCCTGGTGCGGCCACTTCATGGGCATGATTGCCCGAAAGTCGGGCCGAACGCCGCCACAAAGTTTCGGCATAGCCCGCTCATGGCTGCGCTTCGGCGCGCCGGTCAAGCTCTCCTATGCCCGCCCCGGCGACGTTATCGTCGTGCGCACCGGGCGCAGCTATCACGTCGGCATCCTCTCCGCCCTGTCCAAATCGACAGCGAAGGTGATGGGCGGCAATCAGTCCGGCCGCGTCAGGATTTCGCAATTCAACCGCGGCCAGGTCGTCGCCGTCAGGCGTTAGCCGGCGAAGAAAACAGCTTCGCGATCACCGAACGGGTTGTTCGTTGCCGCCGTCGGGCTGTGCGTCGTTAAGCGTCAGGCGCATTGCGCAGCGCCGCTCGGCCGGCAAGCCGCATGTCGCCTCCTTCGCAAGGGTCCGCAACAGCCTTGCATCGAGCGCATCGGCTGCCAGCGTCTCGAACCCGAGCTTTCGGTAGAAACGCTCGTTCCATGCGAGTTCGCGGAACGTGGTCAGCGTCACCTCGCCAAGCGATCGCTCGCGCGCATGGGCAACGGCGGCTGCGATCAAGGCCCGCCCGAGCCCAAGGCCCTGTCGATCGTGCAGCACCGCGAGTTGCCAGATGTGCAGAGCGCCGTCGATGATCTCGGCGCAGAGAAAGCCGAGCGGACGATCGCGATCATCGACAGCGACCCAGGAGAGACCGGCGCGAACGAAATCGAGATGCGCGTCAACCGATTGCACATCGTCATCGGCGATCCAGGCGAGTTCGGAAACACTGCGAAATGCCTCTCCCGACGATCTCTCGATATCGGGCAGTGCTGGCGCGTCGTCTTCGCGGGTCAGTCGAATCAGGGCGTTCATGACGGCATCCTATCGACGGCGTTCGCTGCGTCGATCCTGTCTTTGGCAAGAACAATCCGGTAAAGCAGGATGGCGTTGCGCGGATAGGGTTTTATGCATGAAGACAATCACTTATCCCCATCTCTTCGCCATCCACACACGATCCTCGCCCGGAGGCCGATCTCGCAGACGGCCAATCTCGGCATATCCGTGCCGCTCGTAGAAGCCGATTGCCTGAAAAGTGGATGTTGTGAGTTGAACGCCGATCGCGCCATGCGCACGCGCTTCCTCTTCAGCGCGCTGAAGAAGGCGGCTGCCATGTCCCTGCCCGCGAAGAGCGGCATCGACCCAGACGTGGTCGATCTGCAGCCAGCATAGAGCCACCATCGCCCGGATACCGCCGCAGACGCGACCACCTTCATCTCGAAGCAGCAATGTCAGTGGCACGCGTGGCCACGTCCCGACCATCTCGATCATGTGGGCCAGAAGCCCGGCGGTGACGTCTTCAGCGCCCGGAACGATCTCCGTATCGTGGACGTCAATGCGCATCGGCTACCCTTCCGACTGTTACCCTCGCGCCGCTAGAGGAGCGGCAGTGCCATCAGCACCTCATCGAAATACTGCCCATCGACGCAAAGGGCGCGTGTCTCCAACCCGTAGCTTGCAAAGCCGAGTTTGGAATAGAGCCGGATGGCTACGGCATTGGAGGAGACGACGGTCAACTGCAATTGCTCGACCTTGCCCCGGGCCTCGTCGATCACCGCCTCGACCAGTTGTTGCGACAAGCCGCTCCCGCGCGCCGCCTCGACCACGTACATGCCCCAGAGGATACCCTTGTGCCTTGTCTTGATGGCGCCTGGGATCGTCAGGCCCGCGACACCCACAAGCGCACCGGCGGCATCGAAAGCACCGATGATCGCGGCGGCCGCCAACCGATTTGCGAACCACTCGAGCGGCTGCCTTGCCTCATCTTCATAGGACGCACCGAAGGCCTCAGGATGGCGCTTGAGCCCATCGAGGCGCAAGGCGCGATAGGCGTCGATATCTCGGGGTTCAAGGCGGCGGAGTTGAAAGGAAGACATGCGGGGTTCCGAAATCCGGTTCTGGGCGGGCGATCCTCCCTGCATCGACCCGGCCCTGTCAACGTCAATCGGCGACTTTAGAGATGACCATCAAACTTTAGATCTTTCTTCTAAAAGACTGAATCAGCTATCAAACGCCCTGCTCACTCTTCAACCGGCGAGGCCCGTTGCGCGATCCGTTCCAGTGCCGCACGCAACCCCGCCTCCGGGCTCGTCAAAGGGCGCGGTCCTCGGTGCACAAGATCCGCCGCACCCGCCATGGAGGCTTGAGCAAGTGCGACGATCGCAGCGCCATCGTCATAGGAGGCGTCGGCAGCCTTGGCGATGGCAGCGAGATAGCCATCCCGATCACCCGCTCTAAACGAGCTCCAGGCGCCGGCAACGAGGCGTATCTCAAGCGCGACACCTGTGCGCTTCGCGGCCGCGGAAAACAATGCGGTGGTCGGAGCCACCGTCGTTTCCACGGCGCAGAGCGCCACGACCTTGCCACCGGCGGCGGCCGCCTTTTCGGCAAGCGCCGCATCGATCCGCAACACCGGCACCGGCGTCTGACCAACAATCGCCGTACTGGGCCCGAGCGTCGAGCAGGTAAGCAACACGGCATCGGCCCGCGCTGCCAGTGCGCTCAGCGCTGCGGCCGTCTGGCGGGCGATTTCGTCTGTGAGACCGCCGGCCCGTTCCGCAGCCTCGAGCAGGTCCGGCCGCACCGTGTGATGAAGCACGTCGCTTGGAAGGCCGAGTTTGCGCGCGGCGGCTTCGAAAACCGCACAGTTGCTGTCGGCCGTATGCAGGCATGCGATGATCAATATGCTTCCCTTCGTCCTGAGCTTCAGGCCAGGCGTGCGCTATCGCGCACGCGCCGCTGGCGTATCGGGACACCTTGCACGTTCCGCTGCCGGGCGAAACAGCGTTCGGTCGAGCCCACAACGCAAACTCTTTGTCGTCCCCAGCGCGCAATCCACGAGCGAAAGCCCGCGCGGCCCGCAAATGGCCTCAAAATCAGCGCAGCAGTCGTCGGTTAGATACGATCATGGCGTTTTCGTACTTCTAGATACACCTAATTTACGATACCCTTAATTTCCTCTAGCCATACGCCGCAGGAGGGGCTTGCCCCCTTGGAACGGAAACTCGCAGTTATCCTCGCTGCCGATGTCGCTGGCTATAGTCGCCTCGTCGCGACCGACGAGGAAGGTACGCTTGCGACGCTTGGCATCTATTGCGCCACGATCGGCGATCTCGTCGCCGAGCATGGCGGGCGAGTTTTCAGCACTGCCGGCGACAGCGTCGTTGCCGAATTCCACAGTGCCGTCCAGGCCGTGCGCGCCGCCGTTGCCATCCAGCGCGCCCTGCAACGCCGTAATGCCGATCTGGCGCCGGAGAAACGCATGGAGTTCCGCATAGGTATCAATCTCGGGGATGTCGTGGTGGAGGGGGCCAATCTGCTCGGTGACGGCGTCAATGTCGCAGCACGGCTGCAGCAGGTGGCTCGCCCCGCCGGCGTCTGTATCTCGGGCACACTGCATGACCAGATCGAGGGCAAGCTCGACTTCCCGATGGTCAAGCTCGGCGAGCAGACGCTGAAGAACATGCCGCGGCCGGTGCTCGTGCACAGTGTCGACTGGCGCGAGGACCCGACGGGCCCCGATTTGCCCGGCATGCCGCTCCGGTTGCCGGACAAGCCGTCGATCGCCGTGCTTCCCTTCGTCAACATGTCAGACGATCCCGGCCAGGACTATTTTGCCGATGGGCTCACCGAAGACATCATCACCGGGCTCTCGCTCTGCCGCTGGTTCTTCGTCATCGCCCGCAACTCCTCCTTTGCCTACAAGGGACGCGCGGTCGACGTGAAGCAGATCGGTCGTGATCTCGGCGTGCGCTACATCGTCGAGGGCAGCGTCCGCCGGTCGGGGAGCCGCGTGCGCGTCACCGGGCAGCTGATCGAGGCCGAGACCGGCGTGCATCTCTGGGCGCAGCGCTTCGATCGAGAGGTGGCCGACATCTTCGCCATCCAGGACGAACTCACCCAGCATGTCGTCGCCGCCATAGAACCGGAAATCCTGATCGGCGAAAACCGCCGGGCGCTCCTGCGCGGCACCGAAAATCTTGATGCCTACGAGTGCCATATGCGCGGCACCCTGCTGCACAATGCCCAGGACACGGCCGCACATTTTGCCGAGGCCATCGACTGGCACCGCCGCGCGATCGCGCTCGATCCGGACTTCGGCCGCGCCCATATGATGCTGGCGCGCTCGCTCTACGCCCGATGTTTCTTCGGATTCAGCGACGATATCGACCGCGACAGGGCCGAACTGCTTGCCGCAGCCGAGCGCGCCATCGCGCTCGAAGACAGGGATTCCTATTCGCACTACGTCATGTGCCTTGCCAATTTCGCAGCCCATCGCCCGCATGCGGCCGTTGCCGAGGCACAGCAGGCTATCGATCTCAACCCCAATCTCGCATTGGCCCATATGGCGCTCGGCTGGGCCCGCATTTTCGTCGGCCGTTTCGCCGACGCGCTCGATCCGCTGCACAAGGCCTTGCGGCTGAGCCCGCACGATCCGCTGACCTACCTCTTCCTCAATCGGATTGCGCTTGCCCATTACCATCTCGGCAATTACGAGGAGGCGCAGCACCATGCCGAACGCGGGCTCCTGTTGCGGCGCACCTATTTCAACCTGGTCGTGCTGCTCGCGTGCCTCGGCCAGCTCGGACGCACGGAGGATGCCTGCAAGCTCGTCGACGAGGCGGTCGCCAACGCTCCCCTCGATCTTCCGCGCTACTGGCAGATCTTTACCGCCTATGTCGACCCCGCCGATTACGCGCATTTCACCGACGGGCTGCGCAAGGCGGGCCTGCCTGCCGTTCCGTGAGGCGCCATGACCCGTGCGCAACAGCTCGGCGTCGTGATCGGTCTGGCCGTCGTTGCCGTCCTGACATTGCTGCGCGCCAGCGACCCGCAACTCTTGAAGCAAGGGCGCGACGTTACCTTCGATGAATATCAACGGCTGTCCCCGCGCGCCTACGAGACCATGCCAGTCAAGGTCGTCGATATCGACGAAGCGTCGCTGCGCGCCTTTGGGCAATGGCCCTGGCCGCGAGACCGGCTGGCGAAGCTGACCGACAGGCTGGTGGAGATGGGAGCGTCGGCGATTGCCTTCGACATCCTGTTTGCCGAACCGGACAGGCTGTCGCCGCGCAACGTGCTGCGCGACGTGCCCGAAATCGATCCGTCGCTGCTCAAGCGCCTGCCCGACAATGACGAGGTCTTTGCCAGGTCGATCACGGAAAGGCCCGTCGTCCTCGGCTTTGGCCTGACCAATGAAGGAAGCTACCTGCCGCCGGTCAAAGCGGGCTTCGCCTTCACCGGCGAAAGCCCCATTGGTGCGCCGCCGCGCATCCGCGCCGCCACGCCGATTCGACCGCAACTGGAGAGCAATGCCGCAGGGCTCGGCCATATCAGCCTCAACCCCGGTGGCTCCTCGGCCGTCGTGCGCGCGGTGCCGTTGTTCTTGAGCGACGGTCAGCAGCTCTACCCCAGTCTTGCGCTGGAGGCGCTGCGCGTGGCGCAAGGCGGCTCAACCTATGTGTTGGCCGGGGCGCCCGATGTGCCGGATACGCTGACGGCTGCAAAGATCGGGGATTTCGTCGTGCCGGTGACCGCTTCCGGCGAACTCTGGCTCTATGTCAGTCCGGATACGACCGAGCGCTATGTCTCCGCCCGGCGCGTTCTCGAGGATGCCGATGTATCCCCCGATATCGCTGCCGCGATCGAAGGCAGCATCGTGTTCATTGGCACGTCGGCCGCCGGTCTGCAGGACGTGCGCACGACGGCGCTCGGGCAGAACGTTCCCGGTGTCTCGCTACACGCCCAGATCGTCGAGCAGATCCTCTCCGGCCGCTATCTCTCGCGTCCGGACTGGGCCAATGGGCTGGAAATCCTGTCGATTGCGGTTGCCGGCTGCCTGCTCGTGCTGCTGACGACCTTCGTCAGTCCTATCGTGGCGCTTGCCTGCGGCCTGGCGATCACGGCGCTGGCGCTCGTCGCGTCCTGGGTTGCGTTCTCCTATGCCGGGCTGCTGTTCGATCCGCTGGCGCCCATCCTGGCGGCGTCCATCACCCACTTCTCGGCGACGGCCTTCCGTTTCCTCGTCACCGACCGCGAGCGCCGCGAGGTCCGCCAGGCCTTCGGCCGCTATCTTTCTCCCTCGCTGCTCTACCGGATAGAGCACAACCGCAACGCCCTTCGCCTCGGTGGCGACGATCGCGAGCTTACCGTGATGTTCGTCGATGTGCGCAGCTTCACCGAGATCAGCGAGCGCATGGCGCCGACCGATGTCGTTGCCTTTCTCAACACGCTGCTCGATGCGCTCAGCCGGCATGTGCTTGCAAACGAGGGCACGCTCGACAAATTCATCGGCGATTCGATCATGGCATTCTGGAACGCACCGGTCGATGTCGCCAACCACCCGAGAAAGGCGCTGCGCGCCGCACTTGGCATGCGCGAAACCCTGGCGCGGCTCAATGCCGACGACGCCTTCGGCTTCGGTGCGGCGCAGGATGTCGGTATCGGCATCGGCATCCATACGGGGATCGCCTGCGTCGGCAACATGGGCGCCGAGACGCGCTTCAACTATTCGGCTGTCGGCGACACCGTCAACATCGCCGCCCGCATCGAGGCAGCCTGCAAGGACGTAAGCTTCGACATCCTGGTATCCGAGGCGACGGCGCAGGCCTTGCCCGGCTGCGCATTGCTGGAAGCAGGCGCCCTGGGGCTGAAAGGAAAGACGACGCGGACCCGGCTGTTTGCCGTTGCGGGCGACGAAGACGTCGCCGCATCGCCCGATTTCGGCGAATTGCAACACCTTCATTCAAGACTGGTCGAAAACCTGCGTGTGCGCACGTCGGCCAGCCGCAGCCTTGCCAACGCCGCCAAGCTGAAGGGAGCGACCATCACGCCCGGCCTGGTGAAGTTCTACGGCAGGATCACCCGTCGCTCCGACCATTTCGCCGAAGTCCCCGCCGATCAGGCCAGCCGCATCGCCGAATAGCGATCAATCATCGTCGTTGTCGCGGTCGCTTCGATCGCGGTCACGGCCGCGGCCGCCGTGGCGATCATTGTTTCCATTGCCATGATCGCGATTGGCGCGCTCTCCGCCGCCGTCATTGTCATTGCCGCCACCGCGCCCGGCGCCGTCGGAACCAGCAGAGCCGTGGTCGTCGCTTTTATCGCCACGACCACCACCCTGCCCGCGATCCCCGGCGCGATCCTTGTCGTCATGTCCATGCCCCTTGTCCCGGTCCGGTTTATCGCGGTCCGGCTTGTCCCGACCGGGTTTGTCGCGATCCGGTTTCTCGTGATGGGGCTTTTCGTGATGCGGCTTTTCGGCGTGCGGTTTTTCCGATCTGGGTTTCTCCGGCTTGGGCTCCTCGCGCTCGATCGGCGCCTGCTGTGGCGCGACCCGCGCCGGCGGACGCTCGATATCCTCGCGAACCGCGGCCTGCAGCCCGCAGCCAGCACCGACTGCGCCGATCGTGCCGGAAAGCCTCTGACCGCCGGACAGGAAAGGCAGGGCCTGCGCATTGCCGAGGCTGCGCAATGTGCGCTGGCTTACGCGCGCCGCCCGGCTGACCCCACCGCCGGGTGTGGCAACGACACAATCGCAGCGCCGCGTCAGCTGCCGGCAACCACCGGCGCCGCAAAAGCTGGCTGCACCATTCAGCAGCACGACCGCCGTCGTGCCGTCGCGCCCCACATAGAAATCGAACGCCGTGCCACGCACGCCGATGGTGCCGGCCGGCGTGACGATTTCGTAGGCCGAATGTTTGGACTTGCCGCTCACCCAGCGAAAGGTGCCTTTGGCGGCCGTGATCGTCAGCTTCTTCACCGACTTGGTGCCGTCATAGACGAATTGGTCGATGACCACGGAAGAGCCCCAGCCGACGGCGAGCTTGGTCCCGTCCTGAAAGACGAACTGGCCAAGACCGGACTTTGACGTCCGGATCCGTTCGTCCCGGTAGACCGGGTCCCTGACCGCCAGCGGACCGCTCGCACCGGACACTTCGGTCCTGATCGAGACCGCCCGACCGACGGGTTCGGCCGCAAAGCTCGTGGCAGGAAAAAGAAGCATGGCACGAAAAGCGATAAGGGCGGCACCACGCAAACGCGACATGGCCCCCTCCAAACGTCAATTGATATCATGCGGCAGGCTGGGGTGTCTTCTCACCCATTCGGGGTAACCGGTCCGCAACCAGAACTCGCAGGAACTAATCCCTCCCGATTGCTCGCGCGAGCACCGAATCCCCGGGAATGCCCACAGCGCCGAGTTTTCCGGCTCGGAATCGCCATGCGCCAGATACAATGCCAACTTGAAAAATCAACGGACGGTCAGAAGAAGGATGAGACGTAAATGCTGACAGCGAGCCCCATCGCCATCAAAGGCAAGCCGACGCGCGCGCGGCTGACAGTGAGCGGGGTCAAGCCAGCCGCGATCAGGATCACGATCGAGGCCAGCCCCGTGCCGATATACGCAGCCTTGCTGTCGTACCTCCACCGTCCGGCCACCGGTCCCTCGCTACCCCAGGGATAGCAATCGCTCTGAGACCCGGGCAAGCTGCAAGGACTGCCTTGCATTGCATCGAGAACATCTGAGATGAGCAGAACCGTGAGCGCCGCGATCACGACCTGCGCCATTAACTCGAGTTTCGTGGGTCGTCGTATCATGTCGTTTGCCCAATCCGATGCTGGCGGCGCCATTTCCGTTCCTCCTTGGCCCAGTCGGCCGCCATTGTCGGCTGTTCAATAGAGCTGGAATCAATGACGGCAAAGATGCAGCAGCACCGGTGCGGCAGCAAGCTCCAGTTGTTCGTCCTCGAATTTCGATCGCACATGCGCCCGAAGACCGCCTCTCCCCATTGGCTGGCAAGATCGGCCAGCTACGTGCGCAAGCCGTCACGACAGGGCCGGTAAATCCCGGAAAATTCCGCAAGATTCGTTTCCCTTTTGTACTCATTCCCCCTTTATTTTCGTTAGGACTCTGTCCATATTCCCGCCATGGCCCAGGATCCGAAGAAGTCTGCAAAAAACTCCCCCAGGAAATCGACAGTGCCCGGCGGCTTCGAGGAAGCCCCGCAGGCGCCGCTGTCGGGAACGCCGCTGTCCGGCAACGTCTCCGATTGGGTGAAACAACTCGAGGCGGATGCCGAAGCCTCGGCCTTCGAGAGCCAGCGCGAAGTCGCCTCCAAGGCCGGCAAGCACCGCAAGAAGGTGGAAATCGCGGCGAAATCGGCCGCAGGCCGCAAGCCCGAAGGGGCGTCCGAGCCAATGCGAGGTCCCCGCGACGCCGGAGGCGCGCAGCCGAAGAAGGCTGGAGCGAAGGCGCAAAGCGCCGACAGCGTGAGCGGAAGAACGTCCCGCGGCACGTCGATGGGCGGCACGACCGACCCGAAGACGCGCGCGGCGGCCGGCCTCAACCCGGTCGCAGGCCTCGACGTTTCGCTAGAAGATGCCGATAAACTCTCCACCTCGGGCGTCACCGCCACCGTCGAAGCACTGTCGGCGCTGATCGAGAGCGGCAATCCGCTGTTCAAGGACGGCAAGCTCTGGACGCCGCATCGCCCTGCCCGGCCGCCGAAATCCGAAGGCGGCATCGAGATCCGCATGGTCTCCGACTATGAACCCGCCGGCGACCAGCCGACGGCGATCGCCGATCTGGTCGAGGGCCTTGCCTCCGGCGAGCGCAGCCAGGTGCTGCTCGGCGTCACCGGCTCGGGCAAGACCTTCACCATGGCCAAGGTGATCGAGGCGACACAGCGCCCCGCCGTCATCCTCGCGCCCAACAAGACGCTGGCCGCCCAGCTCTATTCCGAATTCAAGAACTTCTTCCCCGACAACGCGGTCGAGTATTTCGTCTCCTACTACGACTACTACCAGCCGGAAGCCTATGTGCCGCGCTCGGATACCTTCATCGAGAAGGAATCCTCGATCAACGAGCAGATCGACCGCATGCGCCACTCGGCCACCCGCTCGCTGCTCGAGCGCGACGACTGCATCATCGTCGCCTCGGTCTCCTGTATCTACGGTATCGGCTCGGTCGAGACCTATACCGCCATGACCTTCCAGATGAGCGTCGGCGACACGCTCGACCAGCGGCAATTGCTGGCCGACCTGGTGGCGCAGCAATACAAGCGCCGCGACATGGATTTCCAGCGCGGCTCGTTTCGCGTGCGCGGCGATACCATCGAAATCTTCCCGGCCCACTTGGAGGATGCCGCGTGGCGCATCTCCATGTTCGGCGACGAGATCGACGCCATCACCGAGTTCGATCCGCTGACCGGCCAGAAGACCGGCGACCTGAAGTCGGTCAAGATCTACGCCAACTCGCACTATGTCACCCCGCGCCCGACGCTGAATGGCGCCATCAAGGCGATCAAGGAAGAGCTGAAGCACCGGCTCGCCGAGCTGGAAAAAGGCGGCCGCCTGCTCGAAGCCCAGCGGCTGGAGCAGCGCACCCGCTACGATATCGAGATGCTGGAAGCAACCGGCGCCTGCGCCGGCATCGAGAACTATTCGCGCTACCTCACAGGCCGCAATCCCGGCGAACCGCCGCCGACGCTGTTCGAATATATCCCCGACAATGCGCTGCTGTTCATCGACGAGAGCCACGTTTCCGTCAGCCAGATCGGCGGCATGTATCGCGGCGACTTCCGCCGCAAGGCGACGCTGGCCGAATACGGCTTCCGCCTGCCCTCTTGCATGGACAACCGCCCGCTGCGCTTCGAGGAGTGGGACGCCATGCGCCCCGACACCGTCGCCGTTTCGGCCACCCCCGGCACCTGGGAAATGGAGCAGTCCGGCGGCGTTTTTGCCGAACAGGTCATCCGCCCGACCGGCTTGATCGACCCGCCGGTGGAAGTGCGCTCGGCGAAAACCCAGGTCGACGACGTGCTTGGCGAAATCCGCGAGACGGCGGCTGCCGGCTACCGCACGCTGGTGACGGTGCTGACCAAGCGCATGGCCGAGGACCTGACCGAATACCTGCACGAACAGGGCATTCGCGTCCGCTACATGCACTCCGACATCGACACGCTGGAGCGCATCGAGATTATCCGCGATCTGCGCCTGGGCGCCTTCGACGTGCTCGTCGGCATCAACCTCCTGCGCGAAGGCCTCGACATTCCCGAATGCGGCTTCGTCGCCATCCTCGACGCCGACAAGGAAGGTTTCTTGCGCTCGGAAACTTCGCTGGTGCAGACCATCGGCCGCGCCGCGCGCAACGTCGACGGCAAGGTCATCCTCTATGCCGACCAGATCACCGGCTCGATGCAGCGCGCCATGGACGAGACCAGCCGCCGCCGCGAAAAGCAGATGGCCTATAACGAGGCCAACGGCATCACCCCGGAATCGGTGAAGGCGAAGATCTCCGACATCCTCGATAGCGTCTACGAGAAGGACCACGTGCGCGCCGACATTTCGGGCATCGCCGGCAAAGGCTTTGCAGACGGCGGCCACCTCGTCGGCAACAACCTGCAGGCGCACCTCAACGCGCTGGAAAAACAGATGCGCGACGCCGCCGCCGACCTCGACTTCGAAAAGGCTGCCCGCCTGCGCGACGAGATCAAGCGCCTCAAGGCCGCCGAACTGGCTGCCATGGACGATCCGATGGCACGGGAAGAGGCGAAAGCTATCGAGGGCACGGACAGAGCGAAGCGCAGCGGACAAGCGTCCGCCGCCGGTCGTCCGGCGCCCCGTGCGGAGGCCAGCCCGAAGGGCGGAGCGGCCGCGAGCACAGGACAAGACGACAAATCCCTGTTCCAGAAACCGTCACTCGACGACATGGGCCCAGGCACCGACACCGAACGCCCGCTGTTCCGCAAGCCCGACCTCGACGAAATGGGCCGCGACGTGGCGACGCCCGCCAGCCGCAAGGATGCCGAGGGCCAGTCGCTCTTCCGCAAGAACAGCCTCGACGAAATGACCGTCGGCCGCACCGAAAAACCTGTCATCGGCAGGGTGCCGGACAAGCCGATCATCCGCGCCAAGCCGGGCGTCGGCTCCTACGAGGACCCGGTCGACGAGAAGCGGCAGAAGGGGCGAACCAAGGGCAAGACGGGGCGGCCGGGGCGTTGATCACTTTCCCAGCACCTTCGGTGATCGGCTAAGCGTTCCGGATCTCACGCAGTTCTGCTTCGTAACGCAGTCTCCCATCGGCGTCGACCCCGGGGTACTTCAGAAGATCTACTATTATGTCTTCACCTATTCTACGGTGAATTAATGTTTTCTTCTGCTTTATCTTACTCCAAAAGCTATAGGCATCCAAGGGATCCCCAGACATCAAGTAATAGCGCGCCCAAAGGCCATTTTGAATGTCAGATCGGATTCCTTTAAATCTCTGACTTAACCTTTCAAAGCCCTTTTTCGCCTCGTCCAGATTGCGTGTCCTAATAGCTGTCGTAATGAACTGGGTAATAACTTCAAACTGTGGATGCTTGTCGAGCTCCATCGCAGATTTCGCTGCGGAAAACGCCTCATCAAGCTTGCCTTGCCCCAAAAGAATGGTCGAACGCCGATGCTCAACTCTCGCCTCATCCTCGACTTTGCTTAACTTGCTTAACAGCAGTTCAGCATCCTCAAAACGCTCCTCGGCGACAGCTACCTTAACTTCGAAGTCAATTACATATTTGTTATCTGGATCTGCCTCACGCGCGCGTTGGAGGTGCACAGCGGCCCCCTTAAAATCATTCTCTTCATAAAGACATTGACCAAGCTCTCTATGAATTGCCGCCCCTCCCATGCCAAGAGCGATTGCCTCGCTGTACCGTTTCGCCGCATTCGCCGTATCTCCCTTCTTCCGCAATAAGAATCCCTCAAGGAATCGTGCCTCCTTCATACTTTTTTTCTTGACAGATTCTATGGCAAACTCAGCATCGGAGTACATCTCCCGCTGCGTGTAAGCGCGCGCAAGAAACTTGAGAATATCAAGATGCCCAGGCCTCATTTCCAGCGCCTGCAAACCTATCTCAATTGACCGTTCATAGTCTTGGCTGTGGTAGAGTTCTTGTTGAATATTTGTTAGATCACTGACCATATGGAACAGATCTCCACGACTCCGCCCCGAAAGTATGTATGATTTATACCGAGCACGAACGAGAGAAAGAGGTATATCTTCGGAAAACCCGCCGTTCTCAGATTTATCTTCTAGATAACTATCAATCTGCTTAGCTATCCTATCAAAAGGAATGCTTAATTTACCGAATACTTTATGAGTAACCTCCTGAATTGGGTCAGCCACTGAATAATATCCACTTGGCATAACCGAAACAATTGCCAAATCGACCAATTTCATCATCTCGATATCAACCTCATCTTGATTGATCGAAAGAGAACCCCCGATGACAGAGAGCGGCAACTCCTCAAACTGAGGCAATATCGATAATATAGACCTTTGAGTATCAGAGAACTTATTATCGTTCTCCAGCAATCTCAAGAACGACCCTTCGCGATAATCCAGGATGAACTTTCCGTTCCTGATCACCGCATCCTTTCCATACTCTTTGACAAGCTCAACCGCATAGTAGGCAGCCGGGGGATACCCCTTGACGCGCGACGAAAGCGTCTCGATCTCTGAGGACGACAAGGATAACTTTTCGCGCGCGGCGAGCTGCCGTATTAGCGTCCGCGTTCCCTCCTCACTCAACCTCTCTATTTTTACTGACGGCAGCATTAACCCCGGCTCAAGCGTTATTTGCTCTGGTTTTCTACGAGAAACGAGAACGACTCTCTGATCAATAGAATTAAATATAGATCTAATTATTTCTCGAATATCATCGTAGAATCTTCCCTCATCGTCGATCATTCCACCCTGATCATTAAGTATCAGCACCTCTCTATTGGCTTGCGCAATAGACATATAGTCAATTATAGCTTCTAGATTTTCAGATTCAGTCGACGAATCGGCGATAGAAAGTTCATTTATATAGAATTTCGGCTCCTTAACATCGCCATAGAGCGCCGATATTTTAACACGAATATCGGCGACACTGTCGCCCGGTTCAACATTCACGACAACAGCTCGCTGAAAGTCTAAGACATTCTGCACTACGCGCTTCGCCAAAGTCCGTCGACCAATCCCAGGCAGCCCCCACAGCGCAACAATACCCGGAGGCCTATGCTCAGATGGCGTCATCTTTTCCTCAACTTGCTCGAGGCTGCGGCCACGACCAATGAAAAGATCAGGAACCGATTCACTACGAACACGATTGATGTGATCTTTAATCATCCTAGCCGCTGCAGCAGGATGATCGAGCAAAGGGGTATTGATGGACTTCAGCCAAGTGGGAAGCTCATCAAAGGTTACCGACGAATCGAGGCGCACTCCCACTGCGCGTGCAAGCTTCTTCTCAAGGAGGCGCTCCGCGGCTTGGTCCAGCTCAAAATTGACCCAAAAACTATCTAATGACGCACGCGATATGAAAAAAACAAAGACGACGCTTTTATCGAGTCCCTTAAGAATCTCATTTTTGAAATCCTCTCCGTGATCAAATGAGAAATCTTGATAGGTGACAAATTCGCGGTGCAAAGACCTCGCCACTTCAGAAACGAAAGCACGATCGACGGTAGAGTGAGAGAGAAACGCCTTCATAAATCACCATGTGAACATACAACCAGTATTAGCTGTATTTTTAGTGTGCACCCCTAAACAAATGCTCAATGTAATCGAAAGTGACAAGGTGACAATCTAAGTGGTGCGACTGCCCCACCTATCTCACCAGCTATTTCAAATAGTTGCCCAGCTCCCTACTCCGCCGAGTACGCCTTAACCTCCAGCACCTCCGACGCGCGGGCGTAGGTTTCCATTTCATATATCTATTCGATCATCCTCACCTGCTCTTCGGTGGTCCTAGTCACCTCGGCGATCTTGCGGGGCACAAGCTGGGAATCGAGCCTAACACGCCCACCTTGGGCCGGTGGAAGAGACGCTCGGCTGCACTCCAATTCAAGGATGCGGGCCGACCTCGTCGAAGAGTTTGCAGCGGATAGCGGCACGGGGTCGAAGCAGACTTTGTACTCGCTGGGGGATGAAGACATTGACGAGCGCCCCATGCATCATCAGGCTTGGCTACCACGTGGCTTCGCCAGCGGCGGTCGTTGCCGCCGAAGTCATTGGCATTCCCTCGCATCGGATCGTTCAGCGGATCATTTACCGCCGACTGCCGGAAAATTGCTGGGCTTCGGAAGAGATTCGCCGGGTGCAGCCAGCGCTTACGCCCATCGCGCGCGCCACTACACCTTCATCTCCGCCAGCGCCCGGTGTAGCGGTGCATCGGAAATCTGGATTGCGCCCGTGAACGGGATGTCCATATCCAGCACGATAAAGACGGAGCCGGCGATGAAGAGCGCCGAAACCAGGAACATGGTGATGACGATGGCGTTGGGTGGGGCGCGGTAGCCGAAGCTGGCGAAGACCAGCGTCATCCAGGCGATCAGCATGCCGATGACGGGCATCGGGATCGCGCCTTCCGATTGCTCGACGATCGTCCAGCGTTGATCGACGATGCGGTTATACTGCTCGCGTGCTTCTGCCAGCATGGATTCATGCAGACTGTCGGCCGGCTGGATGGACGCAAGGCTGTTGCCGACAGTGTCCAGCCGCTGCTGGCCGGCATTGCGCGCTTCATGCAGCGCATCGTTGACGCGCTCGGGGTTGGCGATCGCCGCTTCCACATAGGCGATCAGGTATTGCCGGGCATCGTTGCCGGCGAGGCCATAGGTCCGGAGCGTGCGGTCGAGCAGGATCAGGTTGGTGGCAAAGGAATGCACATTGTCGTCGATACCCTCGAACGTGTTCTTGGCCGAATTGATCATCAGGCCGAAAACCAGAGACGCCATGACGACAAAAATGTTGGCGACGAGCCGGACGACGGTGTTGGTATCGTCGTCGCGATGGCGCGCCGGTAGCTTGGGGTAGACATGCATCATGCCGAGAGCTGCGACACTCAGGCAGAGAAAAGCGGCAACGGCAATCAAGATCGCACTCATTCCAGCCCCGCTCCTGCTGCGCCGCCGCCCTCTGGGTCGGGGCAAATCAATGTCCCCTGCCGCATGTTTCTATCCTCAAATCCTATTCGATTTGGGGATAGAAACATGCGGCAGTTCAAAGTGCTACAGCGCCCTTTGCGCGTCCAACAAGGCACGCGGCGCCGCAGGATAGGGCCTTTGGCGATGCGCGCAACGCCCTTACGCGCACCGAACCTTTGCAATGTCGGATCTGGCGGCCGCTCGACATTCAGGGCAAGATATTTTGGCCGGGGCCGGATCATCGCCTCGCGATTGCCGGCCTCACCTCAGTTGCCGTCGCTGGCCGTCGCCTGGCCCAACACCCCCACCAGCGCCTTGCCATCGGTGAAATAGGGATCGCCGCCGCCGTTGCGGCCAGTCGTGGTGGCACCGATGCCGGGGATCTCGTAGGTCGATGCGATCTGACCGGCCTTCTGCAGATCCGCCATCACCAGGTTTCGTTCGGCATCCAGATCCGGGCCGATATGATGGGTGATCTGGCCCGTATCGTGGCTGAAGCCGACGCCGCGGTCGAAGCTGGCCGAGCCGAGCCAGAGCGACCCGCCACCCTCGGCGGCCTCGTTGCTCAACCAGAAGCGCACATGGTTGCGCTCGTCGGCGCTTTTGCCGACCGGCTTTTCGAACGCCAGATCCTGTTTCCTGCCCTCGAAGAACAACGGGCTGACCGGCGCATCGAGGTCGGGCCGATCCAGCACCACGCTCAAGCCGATATCGACCGACGAGCGAAGCGTGATCTTGTCGGCCGGATCCCAGCCGGCCGCCGCGAAGGCGCGGATAACCTGCTCTTTCGAGCCGACAAGGCCGACATTGATGGGATCGCCGGGGATATCCTGTTCTGTGGTGGTCACCATGGAGCTGAGACCGTCAATCCGGCTGCGGTCGCGGAAAAGCCAGAGGTCCGGCAGCAGGAAGTAGCTGATCAGCAGATAGGCTATGAGCCCGGCGGAGAGGACGCTCAACACTGCACGAAGTTTGCTGTGGCGGGTCATCTGCGTTCCCCTCGATCCCGGTGCGGCGATATCAGCTAAACCCGATACGGCCCGGAAAGCAACGGGGCGGCAACCGTGCGATCCTGCCGCCCGCGCCACCGTTCCATCGTCGTCTCGGCAGACCCGCCGCCTGCTCTATCGGCCGAGGTGGCCACCTGCCCATCCACGTTCCGGATACCGGGACGGCGCCGACATCCGCAACCGGGCAGCGTGGATGAAGGAGCAGCGTCTCACGCCGATCATGGCCCGCATGCACATGAATTCATCCGGCCCGCACGAAGCAGGATCGACGCACTTTCAATCGCGGGGGCTATCGTCTGCAGCGCCGCACATCAAGTGTGACACGCAAAAGTCACAGTAACGCCTTCTATTTCATAAATAATTCATTCATGAAATCGATCCTGACCCAAGGAATTATGCAGGACCGGCGACGGGTGGCAGGTCCCGAACGGCCGACAGCTCGATCAGGATCGTGCAGCGCCTCTGCCGCAAGATGCTGCCGCGCCGCCGCCTTCAACAGGATGCGCACTGCCTCTACTCCGCCGCGTGCGCCTTAACCTCCAGCGCCTCCAGCTCGTAGGAGTAGCCTTCCAGCATTTCATAGGCCTGCTCGATGGTCTTGATCTGCTCCTCGGTGGTCTTGATCGCCTCGGCAATCGAGCGGGAGCGAGCGCGCAGCATCGAACCGAGCACGTCTGTCTCCGGCCGTCGACCGAGACGGTCGAGGTGCTTGCGCACGCGGGCGCGGTGGCGCTCCAGCTCGAGGATGTGGAAGCGGCTCTTGACGATATCGTCGGAGAGTTTGCGGCGCATGGCGGCAACGGGATCGAAGCTGCCGGGCTCGCGCTCGTCGAGGATGAAGTCGTTGACCAGCGTCTCCAGCATCATCAGACCCTTGAGATCGCGCGGTTCGGCAAGCTGCGGGTCGTATCCTGTGTCGTCGAAGACCTTCCGGCGCACCGGGTCCTTCAGGAGTTCATAGACCGCCTGCAGCCGAGCAAATTGCTCGGCATCGCCGCCAGAGTCGGGATGGGCCGCCTTGGCCGCCTTGCGATAGGCCGTGCGGATGGTCTGGTCGTTCGCGTCGCGGTCTACGCCAAGCATCTCGTAGGGATCGATCACGCTGCCCCCTGTTCGTCTCGCATTCCGATTTCTCCGCCTGACCTAACGCACGTACCGGAAGACCGGAACCAATCACCGGTAAAGCCTGCGCGTTATCCCAAACATGTTCAAGTGCTGATGCGATGTGAAAGGGATCAGCGTCGCACACCGCCGCCGCGCTCATCGGGGCAATGCCCGTCCGTGGCGGCGGCGCGCACGTTCGGTCGTGGTCGGGACGAAATTGTGGTGAGAAACGGGTCTTCCCCGATTTTTACGCGCCACGCGCGCGCCGAGCGGGAGCCGACCGAGCGCGCGGCGCCCGCAGGATCGGCTGGCCCCTACAGTCACATTCGGCATCGTCCTTCGATATTCCCGGACGTTGGGCAATGTTGCCGCCGGTCGAGAAGAAAAGATATTGCGTGACGGATACCGCAGCTCATCATGCCTGCGCGGGCCAGTGCTCGCGCCGCGTGCGGCCGCAGGTCCAAAACCCCTGAGAATGCTGTGGTTGACGGCTCATTTTCCCGAAATATGCCACGCGAATGGCTCTTGCCTTTTTTTGCAAATACTGTCACTGCTGCTACCGTTCGGGCGTTTTCAATCCCGGAGACTGGACTTTCTCTTTTGTGCCCGGCTTGCCGGGCCGGCCGGAAGCGGCAAATGGACGTTCTTTCCCCGTTATCGTGACTACTCGACGCCTATCCGCTTGCATGCGGAAGACGACACACCCACATCCTCACGGGGGCGCGGGTAAAGCTTTAAGACTGAAGGAAAAGGACTTCTTCCATGGCCACTAAGGGCACCGTAAAATTCTTCAACCAGGACAAGGGTTTTGGTTTCATCACGCCGGACGGCGGCGCTAAGGACGTATTCGTCCACATCTCCGCTGTACAGGCCGCTGGCCTTGCTACGCTGAAGGACGGCCAGGTTGTCACGTTCGACACCGAAGCTGACCGCATGGGCAAGGGCCCGAAGGCCGTCAACATCCAGGCTTCGTAAGCCGGATCGTCCGACTGGACTTTTGGAAGCGGCGCTCCTCTGGGGCGCCGTTTTCGTTTTGGGCTGATCGTTACTGCTGCAGTTGCGTAGCCATCACCGGTGACGTGGTCCCCGACGGCTTAACCGCTACGACGCGTACGCCCGCAGCCGATCAAGCGGCGAGCAGCCTCGATCAAAAGACCTACTCCGCCGCCTGCTTGGCTGCGGCCGCTTCGAACACGGCGTCGAATGCGGCGTGAATGACCTCCGGCCCTGCCCCCTGGCGGGTTGCGTCGGATGACAGGATCTGGCGGTAGCGCCGCGCCCCCGGCCAGCCCTGGAACAGCCCGACCATATGCCGCGTGACATGAGCGAGCCGCCCGCCATTGGCAATGTGTCTGCTCGCATAGTCGGCCATGACATCGCGTATCTCCGCCCAGAACGACAAGTCCAACCGATGGCCGCGCTCGGAGAAGTCCACGCCGTCATGGTCTGATATCGCAGCGCCGGTGAGCGGATGCGGGAAGAAACCATCGACCGCCGTCAGCATGGCGCTGTCGTGATAGGCGGCACGCCCAAGCATCACGCCATCAAGGCCCTTCATTTCCTCGAGCGACTGACTCAATGTCTGAAGTCCGCCATTGAGGCCGATGAAAAGATTGGGATTTTCCACCTTGAGCCGATGCACGAGAGCGTAGTCGAGCGGCGGGATATCGCGGTTCTCCTTCGGCGACAGGCCCTGCAGCCAGGCTTTGCGCGCATGCACCCAGACAGCGTCGGTTCCCGCGTCTGCGACGCGCGACACCAGATCGCGCAGTGCCACTTCCGGATCCTGCTCGTCGACGCCGATGCGGCACTTCACCGTCACCGGGATCTTCACCGCAGCCTTCATCGCCGCCACACATTCCGCCACCACGCCGGGCTCCTGCATCAGGCAGGCGCCAAACGTGCCGGATTGCACGCGGTCGGACGGGCAGCCGACATTCATGTTGATCTCGTCATAACCGAACTCCTCGGCAATGCGCGCAGCCTCCGCCATCTTGCGCGGATCGTTGCCGCCCAGTTGCAGCGCCAACGGGTGCTCCGAGACATCGTAGCCGAGCAGCTTGTCGCGATCCCCCCTAAGGATCGCATCGGCGACGATCATCTCGGTATAGAGCAGTGCATGCTGCGAAAGCCGGCGCGCGAAAAAGCGATAGTGCCGGTCGGTCCAATCCACCATAGGCGCTACGGCGAAGACCGGTGTGTTGAAATAGCGGCTGTTGCGCGACGTTTCGGCCATATCAGGCAAGTCTCTCAAAAACGATCGATGCGCGGCGAGCGCGCAATTTCGACCTTCGTGCGTCCGTCCCTGTCAGATGGGTGCAGGGTGGCCGATTTGTAACAATCCAGGAGGACGATATTGAAACGAATGCGCCAAACTGGCGTCGGATCCGGCATCGCCCGCAGCCCCATAGCACGAGATGGACGCACTGGCCACCCGCAGCAGGTGGCCGTCAGCATCCGCGACGCCCGCAACCGCAAACGTCCTTGCGCGGATTGGGCATCGCCTTTCGATCGCCGCCCGGAACCGGCCTGGGCGGATTGCAACGTCGCACTGATCAGCAGCACCTGCCCTCACGTCATCTTTCGATCACGGCAACACCAAAATTGGCGCAACCGCAAAGCGCAATTCCTTGATAAGAAAAACCCTTGGATTCGATGAAGGGCCATTTTCCATGCAAAGATTCACAGTCGTTGCGGCACTCAGCCTTGCGACCATGAGCGCCTCAACGGCTCTCGCACAGCCCTTCAAAACGCCATCGGCGCTGATCGAGGCGCTCTATGCGCCCTATCTTGGCAATGGCGACACATCCGAGCGCGACGCGTTCTTTTCCGACGGGCTTACCGGGCTTTATGCGACCGACGCGCAGAAGAGCCAGGGCGAGGTCGGTGCCATCGGCTTCGACCCCGTCATCAACGGCCAGGACTGGGACATTGCCGACCTGCGCGTGGGCAAGACAGAAATCAGCGGTCAAGCCGCTGTTGTCACCGTGCGCTTCGAAAATTTCTCCACCCCCGTCACCCTGCGATACAGCCTGATCGATGAAGACGGCAACTGGCAGGTCGACGACATCGAAAGCGTCGAGGGCGACACCCGATGGACGTTGAGCGAGATATTCGCCAACGCGCAGTACTGAAGCGACGCAGCACGGAGGAGAATTCGCGTTTGGCCAGGTCGCGCAAAAGGACGGACGCAAATATCATCGGCTTGACAGGCAGTGTCACAGGCGATTAGGGCAGCGTCCCTGTATCGATACAGTCGCTAGGAACAAGGGAAGACGGCATGAAACGTGCGATCGTGGCACTCCTCACTCTCCAGCTCGCAGCTTGCCAGTCGATGGCGCTTGAAGACCAGGAGATCGCAACGCCGAAGCCCCCGTCCGTGCCGACACTTTCCGGTGCCGATCTTCAGGCCCTCATCGTCGGCAAGTCGTTGCGCTACACGATCAACGGCGTCGTCTCTTCCTACTTTGCCGATGGCCGCTATGGCTACCGCGACTACGAAGTGCGCGACGGCGGAACCTACACCATCGCGGGCGACGAGGTCTGCATCACGTTCGAGGATGGCGGCCGACGCTGCGACCAGTTCGCCCGGATTGGTCCTGATTACGTCAGGATCGAGGAAGGCGGTCGCCAGACCAAAGTGGCAGGCGTCGGGCCGGCCTGAGGCGGCAACATCGTCCTGGGCGCAAGCAATCCGACAACAATTGCCGGAGGCCAGCCTTGACCGACCATGAAATCCGCCCGGCCCGGCCAGACGACGCCTGGCGCTGATCGCGCCTCCGCGACGTACCTCGCTCGCGCATGAGGCCTATCGTGCGCTTCTTCTTCAAAATCCCGATGCCATCGATCGTCCGATCGAACACATCACCCAGGGCGGAACGCTGGTCGCGACCATCGATGCAGTCCTTGCAGGCTTTGCGGTCGCCATCACCCACCCGGATGGCACCGTCGAACTCGACGGCCTGTTCGTCGAACCCCCGATGGGCACGCAAGGGATAGGCCGCCGCCGAGTTTGCGAAGCCTGCCGCAAGGCACGCCAATGGGGAGCGCTGGCACTGATCGTCGTTGCGGCGCCGGACGCCCGAGGCTTTTATGCCGGCTGCGGCTTTGTCGTCAGCGGCGAGCCCCCGACACGCTTCGGCACGGCCGTGACCATGCGCCGGCACCTCGCCGATAAATGAGGTTTCCGGTGCAGGCGCCGGTCGGATCGTCGGCCATCGCGATCCTCTGCCGACCGGTCGCTGCTGCCCGGCTCAACTTCCTAACAATTTGTTAAGCAGAATCGCTGATTGTCCCGAAATGGCATGATTGTCATCGGAGCGAAAACATGAGCTACGATTGGAGCGGCGCAAGACGGCGCCGAACATTAGCGGTCACGGTCAGTGCCGCTCTTATGCTGGCCGCACTGGCGGCAACCATAGCTGTATCTGTCGCTGGCAGGATCTTCTAGCCGCAAGACGCGATCCTGACGGCCGGGAGAAGGCCTCTGAAGCAACCGCTGGTCGGCAATGATCTGAGCGGCCGGCGGTCCGATCGACGCGAGCGGCACGACCCTGCCTTCCTCCGTCGTGTGCCGACGCGTGGCCAGTTGCGAATTCCCGCTGATCCACGTCGCGAACCCCTTATTCCCGAGGGGTTCAATTATCAGGGGTTGTGGCATAGTTCGCCGGGCACTGCGGCTTGGGTGCCGGGGGAGAAAGACGTGAACCCTTTGCGCTCGACACAATGTATCGCGCTGTCGCAGCCGGATATCGACACGCTGCAGCGCGTCTTCGACGACATCTGCGCCGAGCACCGCTGGCCGCGCGACAGCGTCCGCGCCCGCCGGCATGCACGCATGCTGATCGACGAATATCTGGCGGGCACGACAAACGAGCAATTGCTGCTGGTCGTTGGCCGCTGGTTCGCCTCCCGCCTGGCAGAGACATCGACCTCGGCTTAGAGGTTGCAAGGCGGCCAAACGCACCCGGAAAAGCTGCTTACAAAAGCGTTATCCTGCGCTACATTAGTGCAATTGACTGTTTGCCGCGCGGGAGGAGCCCTGCCGCAAGCCGTCCCAATGCCGACATTCATTGAGATGATCTCGAGGAGGAGACGCATGTATCAAATCATCTGGAACCAGCCGATCGAACTAGACCTCGTCACGGGCGATGTCCGCACCGTCAAGGGCCCATCAGACGCGCTTGCCTGCCTTGCCGACCATTGGCCGCGCCGCGGACCGAGCTACGTCGCCGCCCGCAGCGCCTGCCGCGCCGCCATCGACGGCCGTCGGACTGTCGAAGAAGCGCGATTGCTGTTCATCTCGGCCGCGAATGAAGCTGAATTGAAAGCGCATTAGGCAGCTTTTTGCGCCTGCCCTGAGTGCCCTGCACTCACCCTTCGTCGTTGGTATGCGAAGAGCATGCGGGATGACGATTTGATTGGCGTATGACGCCCTTTCAGAGAAATGACGCGTGGCGGCGCGGACGCGCCCCGGAACCGAGCCTGCGCATGGGATGAGATGATTGCGGCTGCGTGCCGATTTGGCGCAGCGTCTTCAAAACGCACACAAATTTCCCGGAAATGGCCCGATTTCTGTCGCGAAACGTTCATTTCTCTCCGGTATATCATGAGGTGCCTCACAAAAACCAATTTCGAAGCGCCTCTGTCCCATTCAAGGGAAAAGCATAATGTCCCGGCAAAGGGACAACGAAAACGGGAGAGATATCATGAGTGAACAGAATCTCTATCGCATCGTTGAAGTCACGGTTACGCGCGGTGGTGACCGTCGCGATGTCGGCATCATGACCGTGCGCCAGGCCCTGGAACTGCAAGTCCCGAGCCTGGAATACAGCCATCCGGAGCTGAACTCTCGCTCCGACGGCCGGTTCCTCACACGCGACCAGTTGCAGGCTTACGCGGGCTGCGCCTGAGATAAACCCTTGCGGCACCCGGGAAGGGTGCTAACGTCCGGCTGGGATTCTAAACAGCCGGACAATCATGCAAACAGTCATTCCACTTTCGCCACCCGTCCTGTTGCCGATCGCCGGCAGCCTCGTGGGTTTTCCGGTGCGCCGGGTCTATTGCGTCGGTCGCAACTATGCGGCCCACGCCATCGAGATGGGGCACGACCCGGATCGCGAGCCGCCGTTCTTCTTCCAGAAGAACCCGGACAATCTGCTGGTGGCAGACAAAGCCTTCCCCTATCCGCCGCGCACGAGCGATGTGCACCATGAGGTGGAACTCGTTGTCGCCCTGAAAAGCGGTGGCGCCGACATCCCGGTCGAACAGGCGCTCGACTGCGTCTACGGCTATGCCGTCGGCATCGATTTTACCCGCCGCGACCTGCAGGCTGAAGCCAAGAAGGCCGGCAAGCCCTGGGCGGCGGCGAAGGCGTTCGAGCATTCTGCGCCCGTTTCCGAAATCGTTCCGGTCGAGGCGATCGGCCACCCCGCCAACGGCAATATCTGGCTGAAGGTCAATGGCGAGCTGCGCCAGCAGGGCGATCTCGACCAGATGATCTGGAGGATTCCCGAGGTCATTTCGGAGCTTTCGCGGCTGTTCACGCTCGCCCCCGGCGACATCATCATGACCGGGACACCGTCGGGTGTCGGTCCTGTGGTGCGCGGCGACGCGGTAACCTGTGGCGTCGATGGCGTGGCCGCCCTCGCCGTCACCGTTCGCTAGGATCTGAGCGCTTCCGCAACCGTCTTGGTGGGCGTCACGGAAGCGCTCTTTCTTCCCGTCTTGATGCATTTGCTGCCGCGCACTGTGCGGAAGATGCGCTAACCGCAAGGATCGCCCGATGCCGCTCTATGCCCTTGGACCGCTGCGCCCGCAAACGCCTGCACAGGGCAGTTATTGGGTGGCGCCGGATGCCAATATCATCGGCCAGGTGGAAATCGGCGAGGATGTCGGCATCTGGTTCGGCGCGACCCTGCGCGGCGATAACGAGCCGATCCGGCTCGGCGCCGGCACCAACATCCAGGAAAACACCGTCATCCACGTCGATCCCGGCTTTCCCGTAACCATCGGCGAAGGCTGCACCATCGGCCACGGCGCGATCATCCACGGCTGCACCATTGGCGACAACTCGCTGATCGGCATGGGCGCAACGGTGCTGAATGGCGCCAAGATCGGCCGCAACTGCCTGGTCGGCGCCAATGCGCTGGTGACCGAGGGCAAGGAATTCCCCGACAATTCGCTGATCGTCGGATCGCCGGCCAAGGCGATCCGTGAGCTGGACGATGCCGCAATCGAAGGGTTGAAGCGCTCGGCCAGCCACTACGTCAAGAACTGGCAGCGTTACGCGATGCAATTGACGAAGCTCGACTGAACGCGACGCGCTCCAAGCAACGGTGGCCGCGCCTTTGTCAGGCGCAGCTCTGGCAGTGGCCGCGGATCTCGATGGTGGTCTTTTCGGTCTTGAAGTTCTGCGCCCGCGTCAGCGCCGACAACCGCTGCTCGATCGCGATGTCGTGGAACTCGGTGACCTGGCCGCACCCTTCGCAGATCGTGAATGCCGTGACCCCGTGGTCATGCTCGTGCTCGTGCGGGCATGTGCACGCAACGAAGGCATTGAGGCTTTCGAGCCGGTGCACCAGGCCATACTCGAGCAGTTTGTCGAGCGCGCGATAGACCTGCAGCGGGGCGCGAAACCCCTGGTCGCGCAGCTTGTCGAGAATGGTGTAGGCGCTCAAAGGGCCTTCGGAATGGCTGAGCGCATCCATCACCATCGTCTGGTTCTTGGTCAGTTGCGGGGTCGCCATCAATGATGCCCTCCAGGCGTGGAATGAGACGCTGTCTCCAACCGACGCCGCCCGATCGGCAGCAGACTCAGTACGAAAAGCGCAAGTGCTGCAACGACGATAGACGGTCCCGACGGCGTATCCCAGTGCAGCGAGCCGAAAAGTCCGCCGGTCACCGCAAGCGCACCGATCACCGAGGCGAGAACCGCCATGATTTCGGGTGAGGTCGAAAAACGCCGGGCTGTCGCCGCCGGAATGATCAGCAGCGAGGTGATCAGGAGGATGCCGACGATCTTCATTGCAATGGCGATCACCAGCGCCATCAGCAGCATGAAGAACAGCCGCGCCCGCTCCGGCTTCATGCCCTCCGCTTCGGCGAGTTCCGGATTGACAGTGGAGGCCAGCAGCGGCCGCCACAGATAGACGATGGCGAAGATCACCAGGATGCCGCCACCCCAGATGATGTCGATATCGGATTCCGATACCGCCAGGATATCGCCGAAGAGAAAGCCGACGAGATCGATGCGAACCCAGGTCATGAAGGCAACGATGACGAGGCCGATCGACAGCGCCGAATGCGAGAGGATGCCGAGCAGCGCATCGGTCGACAGCGCCCCGCGCCGCTGCAGGAAGAGCAACAAGACCGACACGGCAGCTGCAACGATGAACACCGCCACCATCAGGTTGAGGTCGAGAAGAAGCGACAGCGCCACGCCGAGCAGCGCCGAATGTGCCATGGTGTCGCCGAAGTAGGCCATGCGCCGCCAGATGACGAAGCAGCCGAGCGGGCCTGCCATGACGGCGATGCCGATGCCGGCGATCAATGCGCGGACGAAGAAATCGTCAAGCATCGCCCTTCTCCTTCAGCTCGAAACCATGCAGGCGGCTATGGTGGCCGCAGCCGCAGTCGTCGCCATGGTCGTGCACGTTGTCGTCCTCGTCGTGGTGATGGCCGTCGCCGGGGTAACAGTGCTCGGTGATCGAGCCATCCGCGTGCAGCACGCGCCCGTCTGGCAGATGGGTGTGATCGTGATTGTGGCTGTAGACCGCAAGCGTGCTGGCCGCGCGTCTGCCGAACAGCTTCTGGTACTCCGGGCTCTGGCTGACCGCCTGCGGCGTGCCGCGGCAGCAGACATGGCCATTGAGGCAGACCACCGTATCGGTCTCGGCCATGACGATATGCAGGTCATGCGAGATCAGCAGGATACCGCAGCCGGTGCGGTTGCGGATCTGCTTGATCAGTTCGTAAAGCGCGATCTCGCCACTGAAGTCCACGCCCTGCACCGGCTCGTCGAGCACGAGAAGATCCGGCTTGCGGGCGATCGCCCGCGCCAGCAGCGCCCGCTGGAATTCGCCGCCCGACAGATGCTGCACCTCGGCCTTCGCCAGATGCAGCACGCCTGTTGACGATAGCGCCTCCTCGATCTCGCGACCTTTCAAGGGTCCGGTCAAGGTCATCAGCCGCTCGACCGTCAAGGGCAGCGTCCAGTCGACCGCAAGCTTCTGCGGGACATAGCCGACCTTGAGCCCCGGCTTGCGCTCGACATAGCCCTCGTCGGCCTTCATCACGCCGATTGCGGTCTTTGCCGTCGTCGACTTGCCCGAACCGTTGGGGCCAATCAGCGTGACGATCTCGCCGGGACTGATCGAAAACTCGACGCCGCGCACCAGCCAGCGGCCGTTGCGGCTGACACCGGCATTGTTCAACCGGACCAGCGGTGTCGTTTCTGGGGATCGGAAATTCAGCATCAAAAAATTCCGGATTGGCGGTTGCCACTGGCTATCGCACACGTTATAGCATAACGCAATTGATGTAATAACATTACATTGAAACATCAACACGTTCAACCGGACGTGCGCGTGGTGTTTCAAGTGTCCGAACTGCGCCTGCCCCTGACCGAAAACTATAGACTGTTCAGGGGGCTGCGTGACATTCAAGCCCGGAGAAACCGATGAAATCGACTTCCGCCCTGCTCTTTGCCTCCACAATCCTGTTGTCGTCGCCTGTCGCTGCGGCCGGGCCTAATGTGGTGGCTTCGATCAAGCCTGTCCACTCGCTCGTCGCTTCGATCATGCAGGGCGTCGGTGAACCCGCGCTGATCGTCGAGGGCGCCGCTTCGCCCCATACCTACAACATGAAGCCGTCGAACGCTGCGGCGCTGCAGGCAGCCAAGGTAGTCTTCTGGGTCGGTCCGGGTCTCGAAGCCTTTCTCGACAAGCCGCTCGATGCGCTGAGCGGCGACGCCAAGGTGGTGGAGCTCAGCGAAGCACCGGGTCTTGAGAAGTTGAAGTTCCGTGAAGGCGGCGCATTCGAGGCGCATGATCATGGTCATGAGGGCCACGAAGGCGAAGCCGGCCATGGCGAGGAAGGTCACAAACACGCCGAGGGCGAGGCAGAACACGACCACGCAGCAGCCCCTGAGGCCGCCGCCGCCCATGATCACGACCATGCGCATGAGGGCCATGATCACGACCACGACGGCTTCGACATGCACCTGTGGCTCGACCCGCAGAATGCCAAGGCGATGGCAGCCGAGATCGAGAAGACGCTTGCAGAAGCCGACCCTGACAATGCGGCCGCCTATAAGGCGAACCTTGAGAAGCTCAACCAGCGTCTCGACGCGCTCGACAAGTCCCTGGTTGAAACCGTCGCATCGGTGAAGGACAAGCCCTTCATCGTCTTCCACGATGCCTACCAGTATTTCGAGCATCGCTATCAGGTGCGGGTGGCCGGCTCGATCACCGTCAGCCCCGAGGTTCTGCCGGGTGCCGAGCGGCTGTCGCAGATCCACGCCAAGATCAAGGAACTGGGCGCGACCTGCGTCTTCGCCGAACCGCAGTTCGAGCCGAAGCTGATCAACGTCGTGATCGAGGGAACGCCGGCAAAATCCGGCACGCTCGACCCGGAAGCCGCCACGATCGAGGCCGGGCCGGATCTCTATTTCCAGCTGATGGAAGGCATCGGCACGTCGCTCAAGACCTGCCTCACCTCGGCAAGCTGATCCGTCCTCCCAAAGTGGCGATGGCGGGCGCTCGCGCCCACCATTCAGACTGATGACAAACCACTGAGATGGCTTGTTTGACGAGACAGGCATACCATTCTCCTCATCCTCGCCCTTGTGGCGGGGATCCAGTGATCCGACGTCCGTCGGGCAGAGGACTTTTCAGCCCACAGACTTGGGCTGGTCCCGCCGTTCCTACGGAACTGCTAGAGATCCCTGTGACAAGCACAGGGATGAGGGCGCCTTACCGGCGCCAAGGCACTCGAATGCCGAACAGGTCACGTGGGTGGCTTTGTTATCAGTCTGGAAGCGGGCGCAAGCGTCCGCTTTTTATAAACACGTCTTGCGTAACGATATAACATATAGGAAACGACAATGGAAAAGCTCCCCGTAACCGTGCTCTCCGGCTTTCTCGGCGCCGGCAAGACGACGCTGCTCAACCATGTGCTCAGCAATCGCGACGGCCTGCGCGTTGCCGTTATCGTCAACGACATGAGCGAGATCAACATCGACGCCGCACTGATCCGCGACGGCGGCGCCAACCTGTCGCGCACCGAGGAGCAGCTGATCGAAATGACCAATGGCTGCATCTGTTGCACGCTGCGCGACGATCTTCTGCGCGAGGTCCGCAATCTCGCCGAACAGAACCGGTTCGACTACCTGCTGATCGAATCGAGCGGCATCTCCGAGCCCCTGCCCGTCGCAACCACCTTCGATTTTCGTGACGAGGACGGCGAGAGCCTTGCCGATGTCGCTCGTCTGGACACCATGGTGACGGTGGTCGATGCCGCCAATCTGCTTGCGGATTATGCTTCGCTCGATTTTCTCGCCGATCGCGGCGAGACGGCGGGTGAAGGCGACACCCGCACACTGGTCGACCTGCTGGTCGAGCAAATCGAATTTGCCGATGTCGTCGTGCTCAACAAGATCGGCACGGCGACACCGGAGCAGCACGATGCGGCGCGCAAGATCATCATCGGACTGAACCCGGATGCGCGACTGGTGGAAGTGGATTTCGGCAAGGTGGAGCTTCGCGACGTGCTCGGTACCGGCCGCTTCGACCTTGCCAAGGCCGAGCAGCACCCGCTCTGGTACAAGGAACTGCACGGCTTCAAGGATCATATCCCCGAAACTGAGGAATACGGCATCCGCTCCTTCGTCTACAAGGCGCGCCGCCCGTTCGATCCCACCCGGTTCCAGGCATTTCTCGATCGTTCCTGGCCAGGTGTAGTGCGCGCCAAGGGCTTCTTCTGGCTGGCGACGCGGCCCTACCATGTCGGTGAGTTGAGCCAGGCCGGCGCGCTGGTTAGGACCTCCAAGATGGGCCTGTGGTGGGCGGCGGTGCCGAGGGAGCAATGGCCGCGCGACCCGGGCTTCCTGAAGGCCGTCGGCCCCTATATCGATCCCGTCTGGGGTGACCGTCGCCAGGAGATCGTCTTCATCGGCGCCAACCCCATGGACCAGGCCACGCTGACCGCCGAACTCGACGCCTGCCTGGTCAATGACGCCAGCTTCCAACCGGACCGCTGGCGCGACCTGCCGGATCCCTTCGCAAGCTGGTCGCAACGGGCGGCGTGATGCAGCCGGCGGGACAGCGACAGCGGCGGCCGCGCTACACTTGCATGGGACTCAATGCAGCCGGCAGGCCGGTGCCGATGTTCGATCCGTTCTTCGACGGACGGGATGAGGTGGAAGAGGTTCTCTTCCCGCCCGGTCCGCTGGAGTGGCTGCTCTTTGGCGAGCGCGAGGGGACCGAGTGTGCGGACGCTCCGTCAATGCCTCGGAGTTGACGTTGAGGACCGGCCGACCATTACCAATCTCAGGGGTGACAGAAAATTTTCTTCATTCCTGTGCCTGTCACAGGAATCCAGTCAGACCAAGTCCTTGGGCTGAGGGTCTTTTGGCCCGATAGACATCGGGCCAATGGATCCCCGCCACAAAGGCGAGGATGAGGAGGTTGGGTTCTCGGTTTTCGTCAAACAACTGCTCTCAGGGTTTTCCAGTAGTTTGGCCTGCAACCCAAAGCGTCTTAACGGGCCGTTGCCAGACCGACGATGACGCCGGTCGCCAGGCTGATCAGCAGGAAGTCGTTGTCGACGCGCACCCACTGCTGGCCGCGCGGCGGCTGGCGCAGCTTGTAGCGGCGGTAGTCACGCACCTGCGCCATATGGCGGCGCTCGGCCGGGCTCAGGCGATGGCCACGCGACCAGCGTTCCCGCTTGTTGATGATAACGCGCTTCTCGATGGTCACATGCTTGTCGACATGCCGATTGACGTTCCGGTCCGTGTGGCGGTCTGCGGGCCGGCGCTGATAGCGGTCATGGTTCTGAGCGACTTCGAAGGAACCCGCCGGTTGCGCGAAGGCTGCGACCGGCGTGATCAGGAAGGAGCTGGCGACCAGGGCGGTCAGGAGACGTTTCATCGGGGTATCCTTTCGTTATTTACGCCCCGAAAATAGATCCGCCTTCCTGAACGGAATATGAAACACTACATTACAAATAGGTAATGATATTGAACACTTATAAGACTTTCCTTACAAACGAATCCCCCCTTCGGACAGGCTGACGTAACGGAACCCATCGAAATCCGCCGCCAGTCCCCCGCCCGATGTGTCGAAGGCAAACATGCCGGCAAAGGCGCCGGTAAACGACCCATGCTCACCACGGCCGCCCTCGTCCGAGACGACGCCGGCGTCGAGCACCGGGCCGAGTGCCTGCCAATCTGCCGCGGCATCCTGACGCCAGAAGAACTGCAGGTCGTTGTCGCGGATCTCCATCGCAAGCCCGATCGGCCCTTCGGGCACCGCGATGCCGCTGCCAACAGGAAACTGCAGCCGGCCATGCGGGAAGTCGCCCGGACAGGACAGGATTGTCAGCGCGCGCCCGAGCGTCTCATGCCAGGTCAGGCCGAGCGCATGGAACTTATGGCGGTTGTAGTAGTGTGTGAGCCCTGCCACCTGCTGATAGGTCCCGGGCGCGAATTCGACGGAGGTTTCAGCGCGGAAGGAATGATGCTCCTGCCGACGGGCGACGAGGGCCTGTTCAAACCAGCTGCCGATGCTTTCGCGGGCAAAAAGCCTCAGATGCCCTGCCCGCCTCTCCAGCGAGAAGATCCGCTCGGGCAGCGGCGTTCTCAGCCATTGGAATTCGGACGGTAGCGCCGTTTCATCGAAATCGGTCTCGACCACACGCGGCGACGTCAGGCTCCGGGCGGCACCCGGCGCTTCAACCGTGATCTCGGGAACCGGCCCACCGTTTTCGAGATAGAGCCAGCCGTCGTCGCGCCAGACGCACTTCTGCAGCGCCGTCTCGCGGCCAAGCGTGCAGCGGCGCTCGGGCGGCAGCGGCCGGCCGCAGAGATGCGTGTGGTAGGCCTGCCCATCCGGCGTCTCGACATATTGCCCGTGCCCGGCGCGCTGCAGCGGCGCGTCGGGATGGTCCTTCGCGGTAATCAGGTAGGTATCCGGATGCATCTCGTAAGGACCGTCGATCGTGCGCGACCGCGCCATGGTCACGGCATGATCGTATCCCGTGCCGCCTTCCGCCGTCGTCAGATAGTACCAGCCGTTGCGCTTGAAGAGATGCGGTCCCTCGACCAGACCGAGCGGCGAGCCGGCAAAGATGTTCTTCACCGGCCCGGTAAGCCTGCGCTTTCGCTCGTCCCATTGCTGCAGCAGGATGCCGTCGAAGGCCGGATGCTTCGGCGAGCCGCCAAAACTTGTCGTGCGATGGTTCCACTGCATGTTGAGAAACCACTTGCGGCCATCGTCGTCATGGAACAGCGAAGGGTCGAAGCCGGAGGAATTCACATAAACCGGGTCGGACCAGACCGATTCGATCGCCTCCGCCGTGACGATGTAGTTGTGCGCATCCTTGAAGTTGCCGTCGAAACGCTTCACGTCGGTGTAGACGAGAAAGAACAGCCCGTCGTCATAGGAGAGGCATGGCGCCCAGACCCCGCAGCTGTCGGGGTTGCCGCGCATGTCGAGCTGGCTTGCCCGCTCCAGCGGACGGCGCACCAACCGCCAGTTTACCAGATCGCGCGAATGGTGGATCTGCACGCCCGGATACCACTCGAAGGTGGACGTGGCGATGTAATAGTCATCGCCCACCCGGCAGATCGACGGGTCCGGGTTGAAGCCGGGCAGGATCGGATTGCGAATCAGGGCAGTCATACCAGGGCGTCCTCCAATTGTCGGCCGCATCCAGCCCCAAAACCTGCGATTTTTCAAGCCTGCAACGTTACAGTTGACGGCAGGACATATGCCGCCGCTGGCGTGCTTCCGGCAGTATCGGGGTCACCGACATTCACATCTGCAAGTGAAACCCACTGGCGATACTGGCCAGCAGCCTGTCGTGCACAAGGATTGGGCAATCGCCTTTCAGACCCATTCGACTTTAGTCTGGGGTGGCGGAACTAACCGGGAAAATCGAGCCGCGGACTTGAACGCGGGCTTGAAATCGGCACTCTGACTGTGCTTGGCACAAAAACCAAAACAGCCACTGCGGGGAGGAAATCGATGAAAGCGTTACTCGGCTTCAGCCGACTTATAGACACGACGACGGAGTTCATCGGCAAGTCGGTGTCCTGGCTCATCCTGATCGCTGTGCTCGTCAGCGCCGGCAACGCCATCATCCGGAAAATCTTCAACATGTCGTCGAACGCCTGGCTCGAGGCGCAGTGGTATCTGTTCGGCGCGGCATTCATGCTGGCTGCCGCCTACACGCTGAGCCAGAACGAACATATCCGCATCGATGTCGTCTACGGCAAGTTCTCGCGCCGCGTTCAGCACTGGATCGACCTGTTCGGCCACGTGTTCTTCCTGATGCCTTTCGTTCTCCTTATGCTCTACTACTTAGTGCCCTACGTGAAGATGTCCTACGTGTCGGGCGAAGGCTCATCGAGTGCCGGCGGCCTGATCATCTGGCCGGCCAAGGCGATCCTGCTTTTCGGCTTCCTGCTGCTCGCCTTCCAGGGCGTCTCCGAGATCATCAAGAAGATCGCGATCATGACCGGCAAGATGGACGACCCGACGCCATATGTGCCGACGCATGCGCCGCTTGACGACGTCGTCGCTCCGGAGGCCCGTCCATGATCGAATTCATTGCTGAAAACCTGGCACCGATCATGTTCGTTTCGTTGATCGTGTTCCTGCTTCTGGGCTATCCCGTCGCCTTCTCTCTTGCCGCCAACGGCCTCTTGTTCTTCATCATCGGCGTGGAGCTTGCTCCCATGTCGGATTCGATCAACCTCTCCTGGCCGTTGCTCAACGCGCTTCCCGACCGGTTCTGGGGGGTGATGTCGAACGACACATTGCTCGCCATCCCCTTCTTCACCTTCATGGGGATCGTGCTCGAGAAATCGGGCATGGCGGAGGACCTGCTCGACACCATAGGCCAGCTCTTCGGCCCGATCCGGGGCGGTCTCGCCTATGCCGTCATCTTCGTCGGCGCGCTGCTTGCAGCCACGACCGGCGTCGTTGCCGCCTCGGTCATCGCCATGGGCCTGATCTCGTTGCCGATCATGCTGCGCTACGGCTACGACCGGAAGGTCGCCTCGGGCGTTATTGCCGCCTCCGGCACGCTCGCCCAGATCATCCCGCCGTCGCTGGTGCTGATCGTCCTTGCCGACCAGCTCGGCCGTTCGGTCGGCGACATGTATGCCGGCGCGCTCATCCCGGGCCTGATCCTGACCAGCCTCTATATGGGCTATATCCTGATCATGACGTTCGTCCGGCGTGACTCCATGCCGGCGCTGCCGCTGGCCGCCCGCACACTCGGCTCCGGCGTCACCTCCTTGCTGGTCGCACTCGTCGTTGCCGCCGCATTCGCCTACGGCGCGCATATCTACCTCTACCCGACGAATGGAGCCAATGCCGACATCCTCGGCGCGACCGCGGGCGTTGCCTTCATCTACGTCGTGGCCCTTCTCGACCGTGGCCTGAAGATCAATGCGATGTCACGGCTTGCCCAGCAGGTCA
This sequence comes from Ensifer sp. M14, assembly GCF_003355565.1. Taxonomy (NCBI): domain Bacteria; kingdom Pseudomonadati; phylum Pseudomonadota; class Alphaproteobacteria; order Hyphomicrobiales; family Rhizobiaceae; genus Ensifer; species Ensifer sp. M14. Next base: position 2,639,831 of record NZ_QJNR01000004.1, on the reverse strand, counting down.
TCATCGTGCTGATCCCGCCGCTGGCGCTGATCTTCCTGGTGCTCGGCACAATCTTCCTCGGCATTGCCACGCCGACGGAAGGCGGCGCCATGGGTGCGGTCGGCGCGCTGATCATGGCAGCGGCAAAGAGCCGCCTCACCATGGAGGTCGTGCGTTCGGCGCTCGCGGCAACGACGAGGCTTTCGGCCTTCGTGCTGTTCATCCTCATCGGCGCCCGCGTGTTCTCGCTGACCTTCTACGGGGTCAACGGTCACCTCTGGGTCGAACATCTGCTGACGGCGATGCCGGGCGGCGAAACGGGCTTCCTGATCGCCGTCAACCTGCTCGTCTTCTTCCTGGCGTTCTTCCTCGACTTCTTCGAGCTTGCCTTCATCATCGTGCCGCTCTTGGCTCCTGCCGCAGACAAGCTCGGCATCGACCTGATCTGGTTCGGCGTGCTGCTCGGCATCAACATGCAGACGAGCTTCATGCATCCGCCCTTCGGCTTCGCGCTCTTCTATCTGCGCTCGGTCGCGGCCAAGGTGCCCTATCTCGACAAGGTCACCGGCAAGGTCACGCAGCCGGTGACGACGGGGCAGATCTATTGGGGGGCCGTGCCCTTCGTCGGCATCCAGATCATCATGGTGGCACTGACGATCATGTTCCCGCAGATGGTCATGCACTACAAGGGAAGCGGCGAAGTCATCGATCCGAACACCATCAAGATCGAGGTGCCCGGCTTCGGTGCCGGCGGCGGCGGGCTGACGCTCCCCGACAATGGCGGCGGCCTCGGCCTTCCTGGCGGCCTCCAGCTTCCCGGCGGCAGCCCGCTCGACCAGAAGCCGGCCGATCAGGGCGGCGGTGGGCAGCCGCAGACGGCACCGTCAAACGACCTCAGCCAGCCGCCTTCGTTCAAGTAACGGCAAATCGGGGCGGCCCCATTCAGGGCCGCTCCCAAGACTGCTGACAAAGTCATCCTTAGCTGTTAGCGGGCCATCGGGACGGCGCGGCGCTAACGACGCCCACCCTCATTCCTGTGCCTGTCACAGGAATCCAGCCAGCCCAAGTCCTTGGGCTGAAAGGCCTTCGATCTGACGGACGTCAGCTCGCTGGATTCCGGCACAAGGCCGGAATGAGGGAGAACTGAACGAGCCTCCCGTCCAACAGACATCCTCAAGCTTTGTCATCATGCTCGGGCCGGCCCTTGCCAAGCCCTCCCTCATTCCTGTGCCTGTCACAGGAATCTAGCCAACCCAAGTCCTTGGGGTGAAAGGTCTTTGATCTGACGGACGTCAGTTCGCTGGATTCCGGCACAAGGCCGGAATGAGGGAGAACTGAACGAGCCTCCCGTCCAACAGACATCCTCAAGCTTTGTCATCATGCTCGGGCCGGCCCTTGCCAAGCCCTCCCTCATTCCTGTGCCTGTCACAGGAATCTAGCCAACCCAAGTCCTTGGGGTGAAAGGTCTTTGATCTGACGGACGTCAGTTCGCTGGATTCCGGCACAAGGCCGGAATGAGGGAGACCTGAACGAGCCTCCCGTCAAACAAGCATTCTCAAGCTTGATTGTCATGCTCGGGCGGCCCTTGTCAGGGTCGCCCGTTTTCCTTTCGTCGCCGAGTTCATCAGCGCAGAAGCGCTTAAAGCAAACCCTCAGTCCAGCCGCTTGGCCGGATTGTCGCGATACCAGTCGACGATCATCGGCATCATCTCTTCGAACGGGCCACCGACGAAGACATTGAGCAGGCCCATGCGCGACGTGCTCTCGTTGCGAAAATCGTGCAGGGTTCCGCGCGGGATGACGCAGATCGACCCCTTCTCCATCCGGTGCCAGGTGTCGCCGACCAGAATGTTGGCGGTTCCTTCGATCACATAGAAGATCTCGTCTTGGTCGTCGTGCTTGTGCGCGCCCGGCCCCTCGTGACGCGCCTCCACCCACCATTCGGAGATTGAAAACCGGCCTTGGGTTTCCGGACCGTCGGCTTTGAACACGGCCTGTATCGCGCCCATGTCGTAACCTCGGCCGCCGCCGGGGCCGAGCACGATCGATTGGTTTTCGCTCGGCATGGCATCCTCCTCTTCGAGCGCTGAGGCGACAACCTTACCACGAAATCAGCAAACCACGCCCATAGGTAGCCGGAACGAAAAAACCGCCCGCAACCGAGGTTGCGAGCGGTTTTCGTCCGTTCGATGCCGCTTCCCATCAGCAATGGGAAGCTCCTTTGGCCGGGTGCAGGCTTAGAGCTTGCCGCCGCGCTGCTGGATCATCATGAAGGTGTCGTAGTTGTATTCGGCGATCTGGGCGTTGAGGTAGTACTCACCACGGAATGCTTTGATCGAATCCCAGATCTTCTTGAAGGTCGGGTTCGTGGCTTCCATTTCGGCGTAGACTTCGTTGGCCTTTTCGAAGCAGGCCGACAGGATTTCGGCGCTGAACGGGCTGAGCTTGGCGCCTGATGCCACCAGGCGCTTGATCGCCGAGGGGTTCAGGTAGTCGTACTTCTGCAGCATGTTCGCGTCGGTTGCCTGGCAGGCGGTGCGCAGCAGCGACTGGTAGTTTTTCGGCAGGCCGTCGAAGGCCGCCTTGTTGAACATGGCGTGGACCGTCGGGCCACCTTCCCACCAGCCGGGATAGTAGTAGTAGGGCGCGACCTTGTAGAAGCCGAGCTTCTCGTCGTCATAGGGGCCGACCCACTCAGCAGCGTCGATGGTGCCCTTTTCGAGCGCCGGATAGATGTCGCCGCCGGCGATCTGCTGCGGCACGACGCCGAGCTTTTCGACCACCTTGCCGGCGAAGCCGCCGATGCGCATCTTCAGGCCCTGCATATCGGCAACGGTCTTGATTTCCTTGCGGAACCAGCCGCCCATCTGCACGCCGGTGTTGCCGCCGGGGTAGCCGACGAGACCCTGGGTCGCCAGGAACTCGTTGAAGAGGTCGATACCGCCGCCATGGTAGTGCCAGGCGTTCATGCCGCGCGCGTTGAGCGCGAAGGGAACGGCCGCACCGAGCGCCCAGGTCGGGTCCTTGCCCCAGTAATAGTATGCGACCGTATGGCAGGCCTCGACCGTACCGGCAGCAGCAGCGTCAGCCGCCTGCAGGCCGGGCACGATTTCACCGGCTGCAAACACCTGGATCTGGAAAGCGCCGTCGGTCGCTTCGGAAACATATTTCGACAGGACTTCGCCGCCGCCATAGATCGTGTCCAGCGACTTGGGGAACGACGAGGCAAGGCGCCAGTTGATCTTCGGGTTTGCCTGCGCGATGGCCGGCGATGCGAGCGCAGACGCACCAGCAGCAGCCAAGCCGCCGAGGCTTGCGTTTTTAATGAATGAACGGCGATCCATGGTTCCTCCCTATTTCCGCCAAGGCAAAATCCGGCGCTACCGTGGTCGCACCTTCGCCCAATGGAACCTCACTGCCATTGTGGCATGTGCAAGGCCCCGCTCCTCCTCCTAAAGCGCATCGCGATCTCTCGCAGACGCTGCCTGCGCCTTATTCTTTCTTGCTGCGCATGTCGTCATCACAAAACCGCTTCGCAATTTTGTGCGACATGCCTCAGAGCCATCCGTGTCGCAACGCGAACCGGCGGCATCGACGCACCTTACACGCTCACTTATGCATGTCCAGCGGACGCTTTCCGGCGCATCTTCGACTTTTGTCTAATGCGCCGGAAGGCCGTGTTCATTGCCCAAAATCGAGGCAAATCAATATATTCGGCGGACTAAAGCTCGGCCGACGTGGCCCAGAGATTGACGTCTGCTTCGCGGGCGTAAAGATCGATCTCGGCCAGCTCTTCCGCCGTGAACGTGTCGTTTTCAAGCGCCTTGACGCAATCGACGATCTGCTCGGAACGGCTGGCGCCGATCAGCGCCGAGGTGATGCGGCCGTTGCGCAGCACCCAGGCAAGCGCCATCTGCGCCAGCGTCTGGCCGCGCTTTTCGGCAATGCCGTTGAGCTTGCGGATGTTGTCGATGATCTCCGGCCGGATGAAGTCCTTCTTGAGGAAGTGGTTCTGGGCAGCACGGCTGTCCTGCGGAATGCCGCCGAGATACTTCGTCGTCAGCATGCCCTGGGCGAGCGGCGAGAAGACGATCGAGCCGATGCCGAGATCTTCCAGCGTGTGCACGAGGCCGTCATCCTCGATCCAGCGGTTGAGCATGGAATAGCTCGGCTGGTGGATCAGGCACGGTGTGCCAAGGTCCTTCAGGATCGCGGCCGCCTCGCGGGTACGCTGCGAATTGTAGGAGGAGATGCCGACATAGAGCGCCCGGCCTGAACGCACGATATGGTCGAGCGCGCCACAGGTTTCTTCCAGCGGCGTGTCCGGATCGAAGCGGTGCGAATAGAAGATGTCGACATAGTCGAGACCCATGCGCTTCAGGCTCTGGTCGCAGGACGCGATCAGATACTTGCGGCTGCCCCACTCGCCATAGGGGCCCGGCCACATGTCGTAGCCGGCCTTGGACGAGATGATCAGTTCGTCGCGCAGATGCGCGAAGTCCGTGCGCATGATTTCGCCGAAGGCGGTCTCGGCCGAGCCCGGAGGCGGGCCGTAATTGTTGGCGAGATCGAAATGAGTGATGCCGAGATCGAATGCCGTCCGGCACATGTCGACCTTGCGGTCGTGCGGGGTATCGCCGCCGAAATTGTGCCAGAGCCCCAGCGAGATCGCCGGCAGCTTCAGGCCGGAGCGGCCGACGCGGTTGTACTTCATGGTGTCGTAGCGGTTTTCCGCCGGTAGCCAGGTCATTGTTACTTCTCCGCGATCGGGTGCAGGTGACGGTCAGCCGCCATCCAAAATACTGAAAGGTTCCGCAGCCTGCGTCGGAAACTCTGCAGGGCAAGCTCTAGCGCATATGCAGGACACCCGGAATCCTTATTCGAAGTGTTGCACACAGTTTCCAGCTTCAAGGACGAGACTTCGGCAGGAGGACGCAGCCATCGTGAACATTATAATCAGTCTTCGGCTTACGCCCCATCGGGGGATGCGGCTTTGACAAAAGCTTCACCGGCAATGGGAACGGCAACGTGCGCCCCTCACCTTCTATCCGCTGCTTTTCGTCAAGCATCATACCGAGCAGCGCTGCGTTACCTTCTTCTGAAGACGGCCGATCCGGCAGCAGTTCGTGGCGAACAAAGCTCTCTTCTTCCGACCGTTTGCCGATCATGGCAAGCAGCCCGACTTCACTTGAGACTATCTGATCTGCAATCCCGCCAGAAGGAAGCCATTGCGTACCGCCTGAAGCCAGCTCCATCGCCACATCTGGTGCCATCATTTGCAGAATGAGTATTGCTGTTGACGCATCGCATTCGGGCTGACTCACGACCCAGAGGAGAATGTCATAGATTTCAGAATAGTCCCAGTTCAGACCAACCAATTTGTGCCACATGTCAGGATCCCGCGGCGCTTCCGTCTTGAGCCATTCGGGGACATGGTAAATCTGCAATTGATCGAACCTCGACCAATACTCATCCTCTACGCGTTGGTGCTCGGCGGCGAGCTTGGTTTCGCGCCTCGACCGCCACTTGGCGGCCATACGATCGATCCGCGCTCGAGGGTATGATTTACCTAGTGCCGGCCCGCCGTAAAGGTCGCGCAATTCTTGGAATGTCTTCTGCTCTTGCTTAGAAAGCCGGGCAAGCGTGCGCTTGAATTCCCGATCGCTCATGCTCGTTGTAGCGTGCAACAATTCGAAAAAGCGCATCTCGCGTTTGGTGAGGTCGGCAAATTCCGGCGGCGGCCCGCCGCCCTTTGCCTCGGAGAACGCTTCCAGCGTGCCAAGCATGGCGTCCAGTGGCAAAATGCCGTGGCCCCGTGCGCGCGAACCGGATAGAAAGCTTGCGCGAGCCGCGTCATAGATTTCGGGCAATTTGCCCAGTGCCCTGTTCAGCCTGCGCCGGTTCACATGCCGGTAGAGAAGGAACAGACAACTCAGGACGACAACGACGATCCAAAACAGCGTCTCGACACGCACACCAACACCCCAGATTGCACTTCTAGTACATTATGCACCCTGCATTGCCGAGAGGTTAAGCGGTATCGGAAATGTACCGTCACTGGCCATCGCACTGGGGGCCTCCCCCTTTGGAAGCGCCCCAGTGCGAATTCGGGCAGCCGTTGAACTAGGAGGCTGCGGCGCTTCGCTCTAAGAGCACCTCTTCTTCCACCTGGCGCAGCAGCGCCCGTGCCTCCTCTATCCCGAGCGCTGCCGGCTGGGTGCAGGTGGTCGTGAGCTCGATGAAACGCCCCTCCTCGCCGGACTTCAGGATCGACACCATCACGTCGACGCCGTGCAGCGCGCGGTCGAGCGAGCAACGGGCATCGCGGCCTTCCAGAATGGCGATCGCCATATCGGCAAGACCAGCGGTGCGGTAGTTCGCCATCGGCCCCTGCGGGTGCTCCTGGTTTTCGACCGCAAAGGGGTGATCCCACATTTCGAGCGGCTGGATGTCCTTGTCGCGGCCGCTCGCCTCGACCTTGCCACCGAAGAAATTGGGATCGGGCACGAAGATCGAACCTTCGGTGCCGTAGAGTTCCATATTGGCGTGGCGGTGCGACCAGACATCCCAGCTTGCCGACAGCGTGATCGTCGCGCCGTTCGCGAACTCCAGCAGTGCATGAATGTTGGTCGGCGTCTTGACCGGGATTTCTTCACCGTTGCGCGGTTCGCTGGTGATCGTGCGCGTCGGATTGGCCATGGAAGAGAGCGCCGCGACACGCTTTACCGGGCCGATCAGGTTGATCAGGTTGGCGATATAGTAGGGTCCGAGATCGAGGATCGGCCCGCCCCCCGGCAGGAAGAAGAAGTCCGGGTTCGGATGCCACATCTCCATGCCTGGGCTCAGAACGTGGCAGGTGCCCGACGTGACGCGACCGATCTTGCCGGCATCGATCACGCTGCGGGCAAGCTGATGCGCGCCGCCGAGGAAGGTATCGGGGGCGCAGCCGACCGTCAGGCCCTTGGCCCTGGCAAGAGCGCGAAGTTCCTCGCCCTGCTCCAACGAAAGCACCAGCGGCTTTTCCGAGTAGACGTGTTTTCCCGCTTCGAGAATGCTCTTCGATACTGGGAAGTGGGCGTCCGGGATCGTCAGGTTGACGACGATATCGACATCCGGATTGGCGAGAAGCGCCTCGATGCTCTCCGCCTTGACGCCATACTCAGTCGCCCGCGCTTCGGCTGCCGCCGCATTGATATCGGCGCAGGCGACGATCCTGATGCCCCGGAAAAGCGGCGCAAGCTTGAAATAGGTGGTGGAGATGTTGCCGCATCCGATGATGCCGACGCCAAGTTCCTTGGTCATGGAGTGAACCTGTTTCTCAATAGGATTGGATGGAGGCGAGCGAGCGCTTGGCAAAGCGTTGGAAGTCACTCGGATTGTCGTGCTCGGCGATGAAATAGCGCGCCTTGGTGCCCGAAAGCGCCTGGAACAGGCCCTTCCAGTCGACCGTGCCCTCGCCGACATCGGCCCAGCCGTCCTCGTCCTTCTTCTCGCCTGATGGCGCGATGTCCTTCACGTGCACGGCGGTGATCCGGTCGGCATATTTCTTGATCCAGGCGATCGGGTCGGCGCCACCACGGATGATCCAGGCGATGTCAGCCTCCCAGGAGAGATCCGGCCCGCCCGCAAAAATCAGGTCCTGCGGAATGCTGCCGTCCGGCAAGGCAAAGAATTCGAAATCATGGTTGTGCCAGCCGAAGATGAGGCCGGCATCGCGGTAGGGCTTTCCGGCCTTCTGCAGGCGCACGCCAAAGGCGCGCCAGCCGGCGGCGTCCGTCGGGCGATGTTCCGGCAGCAGGTAAGGGCAATAGATCGCGCGGATGCCGAGCGCCTTGGCGATTTCGAGCACGCGTGCCGGATCGCTTTCGAGCATGTCGAGACCGAAATGCGCCGTCGGCATGGCCAGGCCATTCTCGTCGAGACCGCTCTTGAAGCTGGCGATCTCCGCGTCGCTGAGTGCTGCGTAGAGCGCGCCGTAGCCTTCGACCTGGCTGTAGCCGGCATCGCCGAGCGCCTTCAGCACATTGGCAAAGGGTGGGAAATTACGGGCGCTATAGAGCTGGAAACTGACATCTTTCATCAAAGATCCTCCTCGGGAAATCATTGTGATCGGTCTGATCGGTAGGAGCGGGACAGGGACATCCCGCCCGTGTTGTCATCCCGCCCTGAGCCAGGTGTCGTAGTCCGACACCAGCAGATGGACGGGGGATGCGTCTTCCTCGATCGCCGAGAAGCGACCGACGGGTTCGCGGAAGTAATTGTCCGTGAGGTCGTCGTTGACGGTCGAAACCTCGCCCATCAACACGTCTCCATCCTCCGCCCAGAAGGCGTGCCAGTTGCCGGGCAGAAGCGTCACGCTCTCGCCGGGAAGCAGCTTCAGGAGATCGCCGGCCTTCAGCCGCCGCAGCCGCGCATCGGTCGCCACCTCGACATCGCTCTCCTCGTCGACGCTGCCGTCGGGGCGCGAATTGTACATCTGCAGCACGAGCGTGCCGCCGCCGCGGTTGATGATGTCCTCGGTCTTGATCGCGTGGCGATGCAGCGGATTGACCTGACCGTTTCGGGTGATCATCAGCTTTTCGGCATAGACCATGCCCTGCCCTGTCGTGAGGTTCGAAACATCGCCGTTGCGGAGCGTGAAGAGCACGAGGCCGAATTCGTCGAAACGGCCCTTGCCATAATCGGTAATGTCCCAGCCAAGACGGGCATCGTAGATGGCAGGGCAATCGGAGGCGACGCGCGCCTTCATCTCCTCCGGCTTCCAGTAGGCAAAGGGTGGAAGCGTGAAGCCGAAGCTGCGCATGAAGGCATCGCTGCGGGCGATAATGTCGTTGACGTGGCTACGTTTCATGATGGGTCACCCCTTTCCCTGGCAGGATTCGAGATCGAAGACGGCAAAGCGTGGCAGCATACCTTCGGCGAGCGGCATCTTCGGCGTGAAGCGGATGACCTTCGTTTCCCCTTCGGTGAGGTCGAAGGCATTCTCGGAGTAGCGCCCGGAAACATCGGCCTCGATCATCACATGCAGGGCCAAGCCGTCGGCCGTGACTGAAACGTCGAAGGCACCGTCATCCACAGGCGCTACGGCAAGCGTCAGCTTGGAAGGCTGAAGATCGAGCGCCTTGTAGGTTCCGTTCACGTGATGCCCCTCGCCGCACATGCCGTTCGAAGCCTCGAAGGACCAGAACAACAGTGCGTTTGCGGGAATGTCGCGTGCAGCGATGCTGACCAAGGTCGTCGCCCGGTCCGGCGGGCATGTGCCGGCTGCCGCCATCAACGGCTCGCGCTTGCCGTCAAGCGTGACGACGAAGGCCTGCAGTTCCACCGTCACCGGCGCGGCTGTGTCGTTGACCATCGAGAAGCTGATCTCCCTGCCTTCGTTTGACGGAATGGCGGCAACGGCCACCGGCTGGAAGAAGCGCCGCACCATGTAATGCATTGCCTTCCAGCTGCCGCCGTAATCGAGGCTCGACCAGGAGGCGACCGGCCAGGTGTCGTTGAGCTGCCAGTAGAGCGTGCCCATGCAATGGGGCTTGAGCGAGCGCCAGTAATCGACGGCCGTGCGGATCGCCAGTCCCTGCTGGACCTGGCTGAGATAGACGAAGCTCGGGAAATCCTTGGGGAAGCGGAAGTAACGGAACATCGTGCCGGCAATGCGCTCGTTGCCGCCGACATTCTTCTGGTGGCTCTCGATCACCGGGGCGGCGATATTGAGGTCCTTTGTCCCCGCGAACTGCCGGATCACTGGCATCGACGTATAGGACTGGAAGCCGAACTCCGAGCAGAAGCGCGGTCGCACCGAGCGATAATTGTCGAAGGATTTGTTCTCGTGCCAGACCGACCAGTAGTGCATGTCACCGGAACCGTCGGAATGCCAGGCGTCGCCGAAATCGAGATAGCCGGATGCCGGGCTTGACGGCCACCAGATCGCCTCCGGCAAGGCACCCTTCAGCGCCACTTCAACCGTGCGGTTCAGACGGTCGTAGGAAACCAGATAGCGGTCGCGGTCCTTGCGCGGCTCGTCGAACCAGGTGAGCGCACCGACCAATTCGTTGTCGCCGCACCAGAGTGCAATTGACGGATGAGACGACAGACGCTTGACCTGGTAGTCGACCTCGGCTGCCACATTGTCGAGAAAATCCGGTGTCGAGGGATAGAGATTGCAGGCGAACATGAAGTCCTGCCAGACCATCAGGCCCAGCCGATCGCAGAGATCGTAGAACCAGTCCGGCTCATAGAAGCCGCCGCCCCAGATGCGGATCATGTTCATGTTGGCATCGACCGCCGAGGTCAGTAGATCCTCGACACCATCAGGCGTCACCCGCGACATCAGCGCGTCGGCCGGGATCCAGTTGGCGCCACGGCAGAAGATTTCGCGGCCGTTGACGCGGAAGGCAAAGCGACTGCCTGCCTCGTCCTTGTCGGTCAAAAGCTCGATGGTGCGGAAACCGATCTGTCGGCTCACCTGCTCCTGCGGCACCTCGACGGTCAGCAGCGAAAGGTTTTGCTCGCCGCTTCCGGCCGGCCACCAGCGTTTCGGATCCGTGACGGTAAAGACATGGGTGATGCGGGTCTCACCAGTGCCGACGGCGCAATCGAGCCGCTCCCTCTGGTCGTCGAGCGAGAAATGAACGGACAGGATGCCCGGTCCGTCGGCGAAAAGCGTGACGGTCACCAGCAGATCGACCGAGCCATCGTCGAGCCAGATCTGTTTTGTCGTCACATGCTCGATGCGGGCGATCTCCAGCCGGCGCAGCGCCAGCGTGCCGTAAACGCCGAGCGGTGCAATCGCGATATTCCAGTCCCAGCCGAAATGGCACTGGGGTTTCCTCAGCATGTTGCCGTTGGCGATCGGCGAATTGCCGGGATGGTAGGGCACATAAAAAGGTTGCGCCGCCTGTCGGCGCGTACCCTCTGTTATCGAGGACGGCAGCACGATGCGGATGCGGTTTTCGCCTGATACAAGCGCGCGCGACACGTCGGGACGGTGGCGACGGAAGCAATTGTCTGCCTCGAGCACCAGCCGGTCGTTGACGAAGACGGAGGCAACCGTGTCGATGCAGTCGAGGTCGAGATACCAGTAACCGCCGAGATCATCGGCATCGATCGAAACCGTGCGCTCGATCACCCAGTCCTTGTGCGCCACCCACTGCACGTCGTCCTCGTTGCGGCCGACATAGGGGTCGTCGATCACGCCGGCCCTTTGCAGCGCCGTGTGCACATCGCCCGGCAGGGCCATGGTGACGGCATGGCTTTGATCGCTTGCGGCAAGCTGCCAGTTGCCTGCCAGATCGAGATAACAAGCGGTTCGGTTCAGGTCCTCAGAGAGCATTTTCATATTCCGTTGATCACCGGCCACAGCGCCGGCATGCCAGTGTGTCGAAACGCGCCGCAGGATGGAAGCCGGCGCGTTTCCTCATCATCTAGAGGCGGTTTTCGCTTGCTGCGTCGAAGATCGAGGCGACCGCCATGTCGAAGGACAAAGTGACCGCCGTGCCCGGCTTGTAGCGACGCTGGCCGGCTATGCGCACCGACATCGACTGGCCGGCAAGCTTCAGCCAGAGCAGATTGTCGGCGCCCATCGGCTCCTCGATATCGACGACGGCCTGATGCGACGGCTGACCGTCCGATGCCTCGTCGACGCGCACATGCTCCGGCCTGACGCCGACGACAACCTTCTGCCCTGCCTTGAAGGCCCCACGCGATGGATAGGCCGACACATCGAAATCGACGCCATTGGCATGCACGAAGGCCCGCCCATCCTTCAACTGAAGTTCGCCGCGGAAGAAGTTCATCGACGGCGAGCCGATGAAGCCGGCGACGAACAGGTTCTCCGGCGCGTTGTAGATCGTCATCGGGTCGGCAAGCTGCTGGATGACACCGCTCTTCATGACGGCGATGCGATCGGCGAGCGTCAGCGCCTCGATCTGGTCGTGGGTGACGTAGATCATCGTGTTCTTCAGCGACTGATGCAGGCGCTTGATCTCCACGCGCAGCTCCGAGCGCAGCTTGGCGTCGAGGTTCGACAGTGGCTCGTCGAACAGGAACACGTCGACATCGCGCACCAGCGCCCGGCCGATCGCCACACGCTGGCGCTGGCCGCCGGACAATTCGGCGGGCTTGCGCTTCAGCAACGGCTGGATCTGCAGGATTTCGGCAGCACGGCTGATGCGCTTGTCGATCTCGGTCTTCTCGACCTTGGCCACCTGGAGCCCGAAGGAGAGGTTTTTCTCCACCGACATCTGCGGATAGAGCGCGTAGGACTGAAACACCATGCCGATGCCGCGGTCCTTCGGCTCCTCCCACGTGACGTTCTTGTTCTTGATGAAGATCTGGCCGTCGCTGACATCGAGCAGACCGGCGATGCAGTTGAGCAAGGTCGACTTGCCGCAGCCGGACGAGCCAAGCAGCACCAGGAACTCGCCATCCTTGATGTCGAGGTTGAGCGTGTCGAGCACTGTGACGGCACCGAAGCTCAACGACAGATCCTTGACCGATACGCTGACGTTTTCCATGCCCTTATCCTTTCACTGCGCCGGCGGCGATGCCGCGAACAAAAAGCCGCCCGGAGACGAAGTATACGAATAGCGGAACGGCACCGGTTAGGATGGTGGCCGCCATGTTGACGTTGTATTCCTTCACGCCCTGCACCGAATTGACGATGTTGTTGAGCTGGACGGTCATCGGGTAATATTCCGGCCGGGTGAACACCACGCCGAACAGGAAGTCGTTCCAGATGCCGGTGACCTGCAGGATCATCGCCACCACGAAGATCGGCATCGACATCGGCAGCATGATGCGGAAATAGATCGTCCAGAATCCGGCACCGTCGACGCGGGCCGCCTTGAACAGCTCTTCCGGCAGCCCGGCGAAATAGTTGCGGAACAGAAGCGTCAGGATCGGCATGCCGAAGATGGTGTGCACGATGATCAGGCCGGTCAGCGAACCATAGACGCCAAGCTCGCGCAGCACGATGACGATCGGATAGATCATCACCTGATAGGGGATGAAGGCACCGACGATCAGGATGGTGAAGAACAGGTCCGCACCCTTGAACCGCCAGTTGGCCAGCGCATAGCCGTTGATCGAGGCAATCGCGATCGACACGATGGTCGAGGGAACGGTGATGCGCACCGAATTCCAGAAGCCGCGCGAGAGCCCGTCGCAATTGAGCCCGGTGCAGGCGCTCGACCACGCCTTGACCCAGGGCTCGAAGGTGATTTCGAGCGGCGGCGCGAAGATGTTGCCGAGCCGGATTTCCGGCATGCCCTTCAGCGACGTCATGACCATGACGTAGAGCGGCAGCAGATAGTAGAGCGCCACGACGATCAGGGTGCCGTAGATCATGATGTTGCGGCCCGAGAGCGCCCGGCGCGGCTTGCGGCCGCGGGGACCTGCCTGGGTGGCCCGCGCCTGGACCTTTTCCACTTCGGGCTCGATGCCCGCGTCGATGGTGTTGAAAGCTGCGATCTCAGGCACGCTTGCGCCCTCCCCCAAATTCGAGATAGGCCCAGGGCACGATGATGATGGCGACCGTCACGAGCATCATGGTCGAGGCGGCAAATCCCTGACCTAGGTTCTGCGCCTGGAACATGTAATCGTAGACATATTTGGCCGGCACTTCCGAGGCGATGCCAGGGCCGCCGCTCGTCTGCGCCACCACCAGGTCATAGACCTTGACGATGCCGCTCGCGATGATGACGAGCGTGGTGATGAACACGCCACGCATCATCGGGATGATCACCAGCAGATAGGTCTTCCACATGGGTATCCCGTCGACGCGGGTCGCCTTCCATATGTCTTCGTCAATGCCACGCAGCCCGGCCAGCATCAGGCACATGACGAGTCCGGTCCCCTGCCAGAGGGCCGCGATCAGGATGCCGTAGATGACGATGTTGGAATTATAGAGCGGATCGAAGGCGAAGCTCGTCCAGCCGAGCGAACGCACCACCGACTGGATGCCGAATTCCGGATTAAGCAGCCACTGCCACACGAGGCCCGTCACGATGAAGGACAGCGCGAAGGGGTAGAGCATGATCGTGCGGAAGGTGTTTTCAAAACGGATCTTCTGATCCATCAGCGCCGCCAGCAGAAAGCCGATGACCAGGCTGAAAACCAGCGAGAAGAACCCGTAGATCACCAGGTTCTGGACCGACATGAGCCAGCGCGGTGCCGCCCACAGCCGCTCATACTGATCGAGGCCGACGAATGACAGCCGCGGCAACAGCTTGGAATTGGTGAAGGAATAGACGACCGTCCAGACCGTGCCGCCGAGGAAGATGACCACGGCCGTCAGGATCATGGGGACGGAGGCAAATTTCGCATTCAGGTTCCGCAGCCACTGGTTCGGCCGACCCGAACCGCGTGTGTAACCCGCCATGTTTCGTTCCTCCGGAACTGCATTGAATTTCAGATGGCAGGCAGCGTCGATAACAGCGAATGACCCGCCGCTCGAAAACCGCCTTGCCACGTTGAAGCCACTCCCCCTATGCCCTGTCGGGGCAAAGGCACGCTGGTCCGCCTGAACATTACGTGCCGCAAGGGAGCCTTGGCCGGCCCCGCACGAAGGCGAGGCCGACGGATCAAGGAAGGCTCAATCACTCCGCCGAGGCGATGATGTCGGCAAAGCGCTTCTGCGCATCTTCCGGTGTCATGGATGCGTTGGCGAAGAACTCGGAGAACAGATCTTCCTTCTGTTTCTGGCTGTCGGCAGACAGAAGCTGGTCCGTGCCCTGGATCACGTTGCCCTTGGCAAGAATGTCCAGGCCCTTCTTCATGCAGTCGTTGGCGGCAGCGAGGTCGACGTCGCCGCGCACCGGCAGCGAGCCCTTCTTCAGGTTGAACGCAACCTGCGTCGCCGGGTTCAGGAGCGTCGATGCCAGCACTTCCTGAGCCTTGGACTTTTCCTCGTCCTTGAGGAGCGGGAAGTAGAAGGCATCACCGCCGGTCGAGATGACTTCGTTGACGCCGAGACCCGGCAGGCAGGTGTAGTCCGTTCCGGCCTTCTGGCCGGCAAGCTGGAACTCGCCCTGCGCCCAGTCGCCCATGATCTGCCCGCCGGCCTTGCCGGTGATGACCATGTTCGTCGCCTGGTTCCAGTCCTGAACGTTGGTGCCCTTGGACATGCGGCGCGCATCGTCGGCAGCCTTGAAGACCTTGGCGATCTCAGGCCCCGCGGCCACTTCCTCATCCTTGTCGCCAAAGACCTTCTGGAACGTATCCTTGCCGGCGATTGCGACCATCAGCACGTCGAAGGCGCCAGCGGCCTGCCACGCCTGTCCGCCGACGGCGAGCGGCACGATGCCGGCCTTTTCGAGCGCCGGGGCGGCCGCGACGAACTCGTCCCAGTTCTTCGGCACCTCGACACCCGCCGTTTTGAAGGCGGCGTTCGACAACCAGAGCCACTGCCAGGAGTGGATGTTGACCGGCGCGCAATAGATCTTGCCATCGATGGTGCAGGAATCGAGCAGGCTTGCCGGCTTGATGATATCCTTCCACTTCTCCTTGGTGGCGATATCGGTCAGGTCGCGCATCAACCCGGCCTGCACAAGCTCCTCGGCCTGGCGACCATGGTTGAATTGCGTGGCTGCCATCGGGTCGCCACCGGTAATGCGGCTGACCATGATCGGCCGCGCCGTGCTGCCAGCGCCGGCGATTGCACCGTCAACCCAATGGTTGCCGGTCGCATCGAAAGCCTTGGCCAGTTCGGCGACTGCCGCCGCCTCACCGCCAGACGTCCACCAATGGGTTACCTCTAGATCGGCAGCACTTGCCGCACCGAGCGGCAGCGCCACCGTCACCGCCAAAGCGGCCGCGAAAGAACGTAAATTCATGAGTCTCCTCCCTCACTGTAACGTTACCGTAAAAAACTTAGAGGAAACATTCCCGGTCCGCAACTCCCACCCCAATGAATTTAAACAGATTCATCACTTACAATCTTAAGGCGTATTTCAAGGCATCAAAATGAGCCTACGATCATCCCGGACAGGTCGATGAAACAAGGCGCCCTGGCCCACTATCCCGCTGTTTTTGATAAATTTTGCGTCAAACGGCGGCGATTTTGCTGCATGTGCTCTCTCGCAAATGCACAATGCTCGATGCGACGAAGCGAACTCAACCAGAGTGTTCCATCTGCCGCAGCGCAGCAACAAAAATGCTCGACAGCGCTACTGTATCGTTACAGATTTATGGGAATGTCGCCGTCCAGAAGCAGGATAGCTCCTCGTCACATTTCGTATATAAGGCGATGAAGTGACGCGAAATGGGACGGCAGGCGACAACGGCAAGGGCGGGCGTGGGGACGGCGATGGACAGCAAGACGAAAAACAGACCGCTGACGCCGCCGCCGGATGGCGGCAGACCGACGCTGAAGACGATCGCCTTCATGACCGGGCTCGGCATCACCACCGTTTCGCGCGCGCTGAAAGATGCGCCCGATATCGGCGCGGAAACCAAGGAGCGCGTGCGCCTCGTCGCCAAGCAGATCGGCTACCAGCCGAACCGCGCCGGCGTGCG
This sequence comes from Ensifer sp. M14, assembly GCF_003355565.1. NCBI lineage: Bacteria > Pseudomonadati > Pseudomonadota > Alphaproteobacteria > Hyphomicrobiales > Rhizobiaceae > Ensifer > Ensifer sp. M14. Next base: position 2,623,337 of record NZ_QJNR01000004.1, on the reverse strand, counting down.
CCTGAGAACCGGCAAGACCAATGTCATCAGCCTGGTGCTGACGCTGGAAGAAGAGATCATGGGCATTACCAGCCCCATGGTCGTCGGCATCACCGAAGTGCTGGCCGGCACGCCCTATCATCTTGTCGTGACGCCCTATAGCGCCACCAAGGACGCGCTGGCGCCGATCCGCTATATCCTCGACACCGGTGCCGCCGATGGCGTGATCATCTCGCGCACCGAGCCGCACGATCCGCGCGTGGCGCTTCTGACGGAACGCGGCCTGCCCTTCGTCACCCATGGCCGTACCGAGATGGGCGTCGTCCACCCCTATCACGACTTCGACAACGAGCGTTTTGCCTATGAGGCCGTGCGCGAACTGGTGGAGCGCGGCCGCAAGCGCCTGGTGCTGCTGGAGCCGCCGCCGCACCTGACCTTCTATTCCCATATGCGCGCCGGCTTCGAGCACGGGCTTCGTGACTTCCAGGCGGATGCCGTCAGCTTCCACCACATCAACATCGACCACACGCTGGTCGAGATCCGCGACGCCTTCGAGACGCTGATGCGTTCCGACGATCCGCCCGACGGTATTGTGTCCGGCAGCGGTTCGGGCGCGATCGCGCTGATTGCCGGGCTGGAAGCCGCCAAAAAGACGCTCGGCAAGGATGCCGACATGGTGTCCAAGGTGCCGAGCGACTTTCTGCGCTGGCTGCGCCCCGAAGTGGTGACCATGTACGAGGACATCCGGGTTGCCGGCCGCGAACTTGCCAAGGCGGTGATCGGCCATATCGACGGCCAGCCGTCCGAGGCACTGCAAAGCCTCAGCCAGCCGGAGCTTCAATCCGCCGTGCCCGTGTCGATCAAGCGGTAGCGCCCCGGTCCAGCGCATGCTGTCCTGCGGTATTGCGGCACCATCAGCGATCAGCTTGTCGCGCCGTGCGGCAACCTGTGGACGCACTGACATCGGGGCGGTAGACGACACTCGTGCAGAAAGCAGAGGGTCCGAGATGAACATCGTCGTGAGAAGAGCCAGAGCCGAAGACGTCGAGGCGATCTTCGACATCCGCACCAGCGTCGTTCAGAACCACCTTTCGCGCGAACAGCTGTCGGAAATGGGCATCACGCCCTCGACACTGACCGAAATGCTGGCGGCCGACGCCGGCGTCTGGATCGCCGAGGTCGATGGCATCCTTGCCGCATTCTCGTCGATGGACGACGAGGACGGCTCCGTCTTTGCGCTGTTCGTCAACCCGGATTTCGAAGGGCTTGGACTTGGAAGGCTGCTGTTGCAGGAGGCGGAAACCGCCCTCTTCCACAGCCACGAAACGATCTGGCTCGAGACCGACGGGCGCGAGGGTATCCGCGCCAACGGCTTTTACCGCAAGCATGGCTGGATCCACGTGGACACGATGGCGAATGGCGATATCCGATATGAAAAACGTCGCCCGAAATAGCCGCATTTGCCCCCTCGACAGGAAGCGCACGATCGCATTGATGCGTGCGCTCTGGCCTGTCGGCATCCGCCGACAATGACGACACCTACAAAGCGCCCAGGAAACGCTCGACACGGCCCCAGGTGAGACGGGCTGCCTCCGCGTCGTAATCCGGCAGAGCGGCATCCGTATAGAGATGTCCGACGCCGGGATAGCTGAAGGCTTCGAGCGCAATCGGCGATCGCTCGGCAACCGCGCGCCAAGCGGCGACATCCTCCGCCGGCTCATAGATATCCGGATCGGCCAGATGCAGTTGCACGGGAACGTCGTCACGGGCATTCACCGGGATTTCGACGATGCTGTGGAGAAGCAGAACACCCGACGTTTCCGGCCGCTTCGCCCAGAGAAACGAGGCTATGGCAGCGCCGAAGGAAAAACCGCCAAGCACCGCGGATGCCGGCTGACCGACGACTGACGCTTCCGCCCGTTCGCTGAGCTTCCGCCACCCGATCCTGTCTCTGAGCGCGAAGCCCTCGTCGATCGAGGCCGCAGTCTGACCGTCGAAGAGATCGGGCGTGACGACATCGTGGCCCATGGCCCGTAGCCTGGCGGCAGCGTCACGCTCCAGCGCGCGCAGCCCGAGGATGGAATGAAACAGGATCACTGTGGCCATCGACTTGCTCCTCGCACCGGCTGCCATACAGAAACGTGACATAGGATAGCGTGCGGATCGAGACAATGCCGACCAGAACCCAACATCCAAGCCTCGCCACAGCCCTGAAGACAACATATGCGCAAAACGAAACGGGGCGACCTAAGCCGCCCCGTTCGAAACTCCAGTCTTCGCCTGATCAGGCGTTGAGGCCGCTGCCCCAGGGGCCGTGATGAGCGTCGGCGCCATCGACGCGGTCGAAGCCGTGGGCGCCGAAGAAGTCGCGCTGGGCCTGGATCACATTGGCCGTGCCGCGGCCGCGGCGGTAGCTGTCGAAGTAGCCGAGTGCCGAGGCCAGTGCCGGTGCAGGCAGGCCGTTAAGCGCTGCTGTCGATACGACTCGGCGCAGCGCCCCGTCAGTTTCCTTGACCATCGCGGCAAAGGCCGGGGTGACGATCAGGTTGGCGGCATCAGGCGCCTTGGTGAAGGCGGTGGTGATTTCGTCCAGGAACTGCGAGCGGATGATGCAGCCGGCGCGCCAGATCTTGGCGATCGTCGGCATTGGCAGCGACCAGTCGAATTCCTTCGAGGCGGCGGACATGACGGCAAAGCCCTGTGCATAGGCGCCGATCTTGGCGGCCAGCAGCGCGCTTTCCAGGTCCTTGATGAAGGCGGCCCTGTCAGCGACCTTGAACTCGCCGACATCGGGCAGGCCGAGAATCTTCTCGGCGGCTTCGCGCTCTGCCTTGGCAGACGAGATGCTGCGCGCGGCAACGGCCGCTTCGATCGCAGTCGCCGGTACGCCCATGTTCTGCGCTTCGATCACCGACCATTTGCCTGTGCCCTTCTGGCCGGCCTTGTCGAGGATCAGGTCGACGATCGGCTTGCCGGTCAAAGGATCTGCTGCCTTCAGCACCTTCTCGGTGATCTCGATCAGGTAGGAATTCAGGCGGCCCTTGTTCCAGGCGCCGAACACTTCGCCGATTTCGCCGGCCGTCATCTTCAGGCCGTCGCGCAGGATGCCGTAGATTTCGGCGATCATCTGCATGTCGGCATATTCGATGCCGTTGTGGATGGTCTTGACGAAGTGGCCGGCGCCGTTTTCGCCGAGCCAGGCAACGCACGGGTCGTTGTCATACTTGGCAGCAATCGAGGTCAGCACCGTCTCGACGCGCTTGTAGGAATCTTCCGTGCCGCCGACCATGATCGACGGGCCGTGGCGCGCGCCCTCTTCACCGCCGGAAACGCCCATGCCGATGAAGGTGAGGCCCGAATCCTTCAGCGCATCGAAGCGGCGCATCGTGTCGCGGAAGTTGGCGTTGCCCGCATCGATCATGATGTCGCCCTTGGCGAGATAGGGCTTCAGGATTTCCATCTGCTGGTCGACCGGTTCGCCGGCCTTGATCATGATGATGATCGGGCGCGGCGGGCGGATGGCGGCAACGAACTCCTCGATGGTGTCGCAGGGCACGATCTGGCCCTGAAGTTCGCCGGCTTCCGCGTAGAATTTATGCGTCGCCTCGACGGTGCGGTTGAAGACCGCGATCTTGTTGCCTTTTTCAGCGATGTTGAGCGCCAGGTTCGAGCCCATGACGCCGAGACCGATAAGGCCGATTTCCGCCTGTGACACGTGATTGCCTCCATTGGACAGGAGAGCCGGACGCGATCTGGATAACCGCGTGGGAGCCGGCCCCTCGAATTGAACTTCGCGCGCTCGCATTGCCCCTCGGGAAAGGGGCGGACGCAAGATGCGACGGCGGAGGCTGTTTTGGCATTCAAATCGATTAACGACAAGCGATTCTTGAGAAAATCACTCCTTTTCGGGCTTTCCGTCGCCATCGTCGAGCACGCGCCAGGAAGCCCCTTCGAGGTCTTCGTACTGGCCGCTCTTCAGCGCCCAGAGGAAGGCGACCAGGCCAAGCCCGCCTAAGAACAGCGCGATCGGAATGAGATAGATCAGCGTGTTCATGAGGCGGTTCCCATCGCGTCCATTGCTGCCGGCGCCTGCCGCTCGGCCGTCGCCGGACTCTTGGCGCTGGCCGCACGCAGGCGCAGCGCATTGGCAACGACGATCACCGACGAGGTCGACATGGCGACGGCGGCAATCAGCGGCGTGGCGTAGCCCATGATGGCGATCGGCACGGCAATGATGTTGTAGCCGATCGCCAGGGCAAAGTTCTGGCGGATCAATCGGCCAGCCCGGCGAGACGTGTCGATCGCCATGGGCACCGCATCGAGCCCTTGGTGCAGGAAGACGAAGTCGGCGGCCTGCCGGCCGACATCGGCTGCCGTTGCCGGCGCCATAGACACATGGGCCGCACGCAGCGCCGGCGCATCGTTGATGCCGTCGCCGACCATCAGCACCCGGTGGCCGCCTTCGGCTGCAGCCGCGCATTCGTCGACCTTGCCGCGCGGCGACAGTTCGGAGCGCCAGCGCTCGATACCGAGCCTGCGGGCAAGCGCTGCCACCACGGGCTCGCGGTCGCCAGAGAGAATGCCGGTTGCAAATCCCAGGCGGGTAAGCTTGTCGATGCTTTCGCGCGCCTGCGGCCGCAGCCGGTCTTCGAAGTGGAAGCAGGCAAGTTCGCGTCCGTCGAGCGACAGGATCACCTCCGACTGGCCGTTCGCCTCGCCGGCGTCGCCGCAGGCAAAGGCGCGGCTGCCGAGGCGATAGAGGCCTTCGGTCGTCTGCGCCTCGATGCCGGCACCGGGAATTTCGCGGATGTCGCCGGAGAGAACCGGTGCGATCGGAGCCGCATCGTGAATGGCCATCGCCAGCGGGTGGCGCGAATGCACGGCAAGTCCGGCGGCGGTCGCAAGCACCGTCGGCTTGATCCCGGCGCCATTGGTAAGACGCGGTTCGCCCGCCGTCAGCGTACCGGTCTTGTCGAACAGCACCGTGTCGATCTCGGCCAGCCGTTCCATGGCCGAGCCGTCCTTGACCATGATGCCGTTCTGGAAGAGCCGGCCTGCGGCGATCACCTGCACCACCGGCACCGCCAGTCCGAGGGCACAGGGGCATGTGATGATCAGGACCGCCACGGCCACCAGCATGGCGTGATGGAAATCGCCGTCGATGACCATCCAGCCGATGAAGCTCAGGAACGCCAGCAGATGCACCGCCGGCGAATAGTATTGGGCGGCGCGATCGGCGATGCGGCGATAGCGTGCCCTGCCCCCTTCGGCGGCTTCCATCAGCCCCATGATTTCTGCGAGCAGCGAGTCGCGCGCAGCGGCCGTCGCCTCGATCGTCAGCGGGCCGGTCAGGTTGAGCGTGCCGGCCTCCACCGTGTCGCCGACATGCACCGGGGCTGGTGCACTTTCGCCGTTGACGATCGACCGGTCGAGGTCGCTCGAGCCGAAGAGGATCTTCCCATCCACAGGAATGCGCTCGCCGGCCGCAATCGCCAGCTTTTCGCCCGGCTTGATCTCGTCCACCGGCCGGTATTCGCGGGCGCCATCGGCGTCGACAACCATTGCGCCGCGCGGCGACAGGCGCGCCAGGCTGCTGATGGCGGAGCGGGCGCGGCCGCGCATCATATGGTCGAGCGTGCGGCCGATCAGCAGGAAGAACAGCAGCATCACCGTGCCGTCGAACCAGGCATGGGTGCCATGGGTGATGGTCTCGTAGAGCGAGATGCCGTAGGAGAGCGTGATCGCCAGCGCGATCGGCACGTCCATGTTGGTGCGGCCATGCTTCAGCGCGTTCCAAGCGGATGAGTAGAAGAACCGGCCGGCATAGATCAGCGTCGGCGCGGCGATCAGCGCCGAAATCCAATGGAAGAGATCGCGTGTGGCGGCCTCGGCACCGGACCAGACCGAGACCGAAAGCAGCATGATGTTGGTCGAGGCAAAACCGGCGACGGCGACGGCCCGCACCAGTTGTTTCAAGTGCGTGTCGCCTTCCTCCTCGCCGGGAGCGAACAGATGTGTCTCATAGCCGCGCTCGCGGATCGCGCGCGCCAGCTCGCGCGGGTCGGTGCGTGCGCCGTCGACGTCTTCCTTCCAGACGACCGATACCCGGCGCGAAGAAAGGTTGACGCGGGCGCGCTCCACCTCCGGCCGCGTTTTCAGCGCAGCCTCGATCGTGGTGATGCAGGCGCCGCAGTGGATGCCGGGCACGCTGAGATCGGTCTGGCGAAGGCCGCCGCCGAGCGCCCGGCTGGTCAGCCACAGCTCTTCCGAACTCGGTAGGGCCTGCCCTGACCTGTCGATCTCCAGCGCGGTTTCGGCACCGGCAGCGCAGCAACTCATGGACGCTCTCCCGGCGCGATGAAGCGGATGGCCTGGCGGTAGACGACCTTGTCGCCCGCCGTCGCGGTGATATCGGCAATCCATTGGCCGCGTTTCAGGTCGGTAGCGGCGACAAAGACGCCCTCGCCCTGATGCGCCATTTCGACCTGCACGTCCTCGTGCTCCTCGACCGGGCGCTTGAACACGGCAACCACCTTGTCGGCCGAGGTTTCGGCCTTGCCTTGGCGCGTCAGCGTGTAGCGAACCGCGCCCGGCTCAAGGCTCAGCTTGCCGTCCAGGCCGCTTTCCGCAAAGGCGCGCGCCTCCTTGACCTTGCCGTTGAACTGCTGGCTGGCGACGTAGGTGTTCGGCACGACCAGCCCGCTCCAGCTATGGCTGGCATTCCACGCCATGATCAGGTTGACGGTGATGATGGTGCCGAAGAACAGCACCATCACGCCGAGCATATGCCATCCGGTGAAGACACGGGGTTGCCTGCCTTGTTCAGCGGTCATTTCGCGGCTCCCGGTGCGTTGAAGTTGGCCTTGTAGACGTCGCGTTCATGGCTCGACGGATCCTCCACGATCAGGCTGAAGCCGTCGTCCGCTTCGCCGAGTTTGTCTTTCGGCACGGTCACGAACACCTTCAGCGCCGTCACCTTGTCCGGATCGACGCCGACGGCAAAGCTGCGGCCGTCGCCCGGCGCATGGCCGGCAATGCGCATCATTGCCGACGGCATGCCGTCGATGGTGAGCGTGATCGTGCGCTGTTCAGGGATCATGTTCAAGAGCTTGACCATGTAGCCGTTGCGCACCGATCCATCGGATTCGACCACGAATTGCGGGTTGCGATCGTGCAGCACGTTCAGCTCCAGCCGGTCGCGCGCAAGCAGGGCATAGAGCAGGCCGATGCCAACAAGTGTCCAGACGCCGAGATAGACAAGCACGCGCGGCCGGAAGACGATCTTCCAGTTGAAATGCCTGACCTTGTCGACAAACGTCCCATCAGCATCGCGCACCCGGGCAGGCTCGATCGCCGTCGTGCCACCATTGGTGGCGAGCGCCATGTTGGAGGCGTAGTCGCTGAGCGTCGCATAGGCGATCAGCCCGCGCTCGCGGCCGAGTTTGTCCATGACGTTGTCGCAGGCGTCGATGCAAAGCGCGCAGGTGATGCATTCGAGCTGCTGGCCGTCGCGAATGTCGATGCCCATGGGACAGACGACGACGCAGGCATTGCAGTCGACGCAATCGCCGACGCTCTCGCCGGCGGCTGCCGCCTTCTTTTGGTGGCGCGAACGCGGTTCGCCGCGCCAGTCGTTATAGGTGACGACGAGAGAATTTTCGTCGAGCATCGCCGCCTGGATACGCGGCCACGGGCACATGTAGGTGCAGACCTGCTCGCGCATCAGCCCACCGAAGACATAGGTGGTGGCGGTCAGGATCGCGACGGTCATATAGGCAATCGTCGGCGCCTCGAGCGAAACGAAGCTCTTCAAAAGCGCCGGCGCGTCGGCGAAGTAGAAGATCCAGGCGCCACCGGTGGCAATGCCGATCAGGATCCAGGTCGAATGTTTGACGACCCTCTTTGTGATCTTGTCGAGTGTCCACGGTCCGGCATCGAGCTTCATGCGGGCGTTGCGGTCACCCTCGATGTAGCGCTCGACGACCAGGAACAGATCGACCCAGACCGTCTGCGGACAGGTGTAGCCGCACCAGGCGCGCCCGACGGCTGACGTGACGAGGAACAGTCCGAAACCGGCCATGACGAGAAGCCCGGCCACGAAGAAGAATTCCTGCGGCCAGATCTCGATGAAGAAGAAATAGAACCGGCGGGCGGCGATATCCACGAGCACCGCCTGGTCGGGCGCATGTTCGCCGCGGTCCCAGCGGATCCAGGGCGTCAGGTAATAAATGCCGAGCGTTACCAGCATCACCAGCCATTTGAACTGGCGGAATCGTCCCTCGGCGCGCTTCGGGAAGATCTTCTTGCGCTTCTCATAGAGCGGCTTGCGCACATGCGCCGCGTTGACCGCCTCGGCCTCGTGGCGTTCGACGATGGGGGCGTTTGTGGCGGATTGAGGCTGCATGTGTGGGAAATCCCCGAATATATCGCGTATTGAACGCTGTTTTGCCTGATTTGCCCGCGGCAAACGTTGATCTGTGTCAAGTTTGCGGGCTAAAGCGACTGCATGCGTCGAAACGTCCGGCCTTCGTGCCGCACGACCCTGATGGCACTTGCCACACCACGACATCTAGCCAAACCAACGAGGACCGCATGGACACGATCATCGGCTTTCTGAACACGATCTTTTGGGGCTATGTGCTGATCTATGGCCTTCTCGCCGTCGGCATCTTTTTCACCATCCGGCTCGGCTTTCCCCAGATCGTGCATTTCGGCGAGATGTTCCGCGTGCTCGCCAGCGGCGGCTCGAAGGATGCGGCAGGCATCAGCCCGTTCCAGGCGCTGACTGTCAGCCTCGCCTCGCGCGTCGGCACCGGCAACCTTGCCGGCGTCGCCGTCGCGCTTTACCTCGGCGGACCGGGCGCGACCTTCTGGATGTGGATGGTCGCACTCGTTGGCATGGCGACCGCCTATGCGGAAAGCGCCCTTGCCCAGCTCTACAAGGTCAAGAACGAAAACGGCCAGTATCGCGGCGGGCCGGCCTTCTACATTGCGCGCGGCCTCAACGCACCGTGGGCGGCGACGATCTTTTCCGTCTGCCTCATCCTGTCCTTCGGTCTCGTCTTCAATGCGGTCCAGGCCAATTCCATCGCCGATGCAGTCCAGGGCGCTTTCGGCGTTCCGAAGATCGCGGTCGGCATCGCCGTTGCCGCTCTCTCGGGCATCGTCATCTTCGGCGGCATCCGCCAGATCGCCCGCGTTGCCGAAATCGTCGTGCCCTTCATGGCCGTCGCCTATCTGCTGATGGCGATCTACGTCCTGATCGCCAACGCCTCGCTCGTCCCGAACGTGCTCTGGACGATCATTTCCAGCGCTTTCGGCCTGCAGGAAGCGGCAGGCGGCGTCGCCGGCGGCGTGACCGCCGCGATGATGAACGGCGTCAAGCGCGGCCTCTTCTCCAACGAAGCCGGCATGGGCTCGGCTCCCAACATCGCTGCCGTCGCCACCCCGGTTCCGCATCACCCGGCCTCGCAAGGCTTCGTGCAGTCGCTCGGCGTCTTCATCGACACGATCCTGATCTGCACCGCGACCTCGGTGATGATCCTCCTGTCCGGTACGCTCGAGCCCGGTTCGGGCGTCACCGGCACGCAACTGACCCAGGCGGCGATGAATGTCCATATCGGCTGGGCGGGCAGCTATTTCATCGCCATTGCGATCTTTTTCTTCGCCTTCACCTCGATCATCGGCAATTACTCCTATGCGGAAAACGCGTTGACCTATCTCGGCGGCGCAAACCGTCTCGGCGTCACCCTGATGCGCTGCGCGGTTCTCGCCATGGTCGTCTGGGGCGCCTCTGAGAGCATCGCCACCGTGTTCGATGCCGCCGATGCCTCCATGGGCCTGATGGCAACGATCAACCTGATTGCCATCCTGCTCCTGTCAGGTACCATTGCCAAGCTGACGAAGGACTATTTCGCCCAGCGCAAGCAGGGTGTCGAACCGGTGTTCCACGCCGCCGACTATCCGGAACTGCAGGGGCAGATCGACGGCGAGATCTGGTCGCGCGACTAAGGCGGCGCCGGGCCGCACCGGGACGCGGCCACCGATAGGAGCAAGGCATGCATGGTACGCTTCAGCCGATGACGCTTGCCAAACGCTGCGGCATCTACCGCGAGCGCACGGCGCCTGCCTCGCTTGTCGCCCATGTGGAATGCCTGTGGAGCCATGCCATATCGGATAGCCCGCCCTCGCCGATGGCAGTCGTGCCCGACGGTTGTGTCGATATCATCTGGTCGAGCCGGGGCATTGCGATCGCGGGGCCGGACAGGGTTGCAGCCTTTCCGGTAATCGGGCCCGGCGAGACCGTGGTGGGCTTGCGCTTTCGCACCGGCAGTGCAGCCTCCTGGCTGCGCACACCGCTCTGCGAGCTGACCGGCACGGTCGTGCCGCTCGAAGCGTTCTGGGGGGCTGCGGCTCGCGAACTCCATCTGCGGATGACCGAAGCCGAAAGCGTGGCAGCGCGGACCACCGTCCTTGCGCAAGCGGCAGAACAAAGACTGCCGGCGATTGCCGCCCCGCCTGCCGACATCGCCGCCTGCCTGGCACAGTTGCGACAGCGCCGCTCTGCGTCGTCGGACAACCCGATCCGGTTGCTGGCGCTGGCGACAGGAACCAGCGAGCGCACGCTGCGCCGCCGTTGCCACGAACACTTCGGCTTTGGCGCCAAGACGCTCGACCGCATCCTTCGCCTGCAACGCTTTCTTGCCGCCTACCGAAGCGATGCGCAGCCGAGCCTGTCAACGCTTGCCCTTGATGCCGGCTACGCCGACCAGGCCCACCTGTCGCGCGATACCCGCGAACTGACCTCGCTGTCGCCGCGCGAAATCCGGCGTCAGCTCGCGAGCTGACTGGCCGTTTCGTTCAAGACGGCAACACCGTGCGATGCTACCCCTTGATCGTAGCAGCAAACGCAAGGTGAGCGAACGCATGACGACACTGGCAGCGAACATCATCCACATCTCCATCGAGCGCGACTGGCACGAGGTCTACGCCTTCATGGCCACACCGGAAAACATGCCGCTCTGGGCATCGGGCCTGTCGTCCGGCCTGACGCGCGACGGTGACGAATGGATCGCCCCCGGACCGCTTGGCAATGCGCGCGTGCGCTTTGCGCCAGACAACGCCTTCGGCGTCGTGGACCATCTGGTGACGCTTGAAACCGGCCTGAAGGTGCAGAACGCCCTGCGCGTCGTGCCGAACGGCGATGGCGCCGAAGTGATGTTCACGCTTCTGCGGCAGGCCGATATGAGCGACGAACAATTCGCCAGCGACGCCGAATGGGTGGCGAAGGATCTGGCCGCCTTGAAGTCAATTCTGGAATCCGAAAACGACAGGACACATCATGGGTAACAAGGGCAACGACCGCCGCATCGACTATGTCGAGTTCAACGTCTCCGACATCGCTGCCAGCAAATCGTTCTACGGCGGCGCATTCGGCTGGACCTTCACCGATTACGGCCCGCAATATTGCGAGTTCCAGGACGGACGGCTGACCGGCGGCTTCACCACGACAGGCCCGGTCCGGGCCGGCGGACCGCTGATCATCATCTATGCGGACAAGCTGGAAGACGCCGTGACGAAGATCGAGGCCGCCGGCGGCAAGATCCTGCAGCCGATCTTTGCCTTCCCCGGCGGGCGTCGTTTCCACTTCGCCGATCCCGACGGCTACGAGCTGGCGGTGTGGTCGGCACAATAGCGGGCCAAGGCACCCGCTTCCTTCCACTGTGGACAGCCGGCGCTCACGTCTTGAGATTTTACGCCGGCTTAATCTTTGCAGCCCAAGATTGCGCGCGAAAATAAAAAGCGGCAAAGGGCGCTGGGCAATGTCAGACGAGCATGAGTTTCTGCGCAATTCCGTCATCATCGGCGCCCACCCCGACGACGAGCTTTTGTGGTTCACCTCGATCCTCAAAAAGGTCGACGAGGTCATCATCCTCTACCGCGACATTTGGTCGGAGCCGCAGATGGGCAACGCCCGCGTTGCCGCGATCAAGGCCTATCCGCGCGGCAGTATCCGTTTCCTCGAGATGGAAGAGACCGGCTCCTTCGACTGCGCCGACTGGACGAACCCGAAGCCCGGCCCCTATGGCATGGAATTCGGCACTGAGGGCACACGCCGTGAGGCCAAGCGCGTGGTGAAGAAGTCGCTGTCACAGTTCATGCCCGGCAGCTTCCGGCATTCGACGCGACCGATTGCCCAGGCCTATCGCGACAACTACGAAACGCTCTACCGCACGCTGCTGCCGCTGCTGAAGCCCGAGATGAACGTCTTCACCCACAACCCCTGGGGCGAGTATGGCCACGAGGACCATGTGCAGGTGTTTCGCGTGCTCGACCGGCTGCGCGACGAGATCGGCTTCAAGCTATGGATGTCCAACTATTGCACCGAACGTTCGATGCCATTGGCCATGCAGTATTTCAGTCGCAAGCCGGTCAACTATTTCAGGCTGCCGGCCGACAAGGCCTTTGCCGAGGAAGTCGCCGCCGTCTATCGCGACAACGGCTGCTGGACCTGGCGCGACGACTGGATCTGGTTCGATGACGAATGCTTCATGGAAGCGCCGCGCAGCAAGCCCGAGGGCGGCGGCTTTCACTTGCTGCCGATGAACCTGTTCAACTTCGGCACGGTCGTACGCCGGCCGGTCAACGCACCGCTGCTTTTGGGTGCAGCCCTTTCGAGCGTCGTGGTCGGCGCAACCATCGCCGCCGCGCTGGAATGATATGGCCGCGTCCTTCGACGCGGCCACCAACCATTTGGAATCGCTCCGTCTTTACGGTGGCAACATTCTTGAACGACGTTCCCTGCTGGCCCGAAGGAAACGTCTTCGGTGTTCTCGCACCAATAGATATTGGCTGCTTCGTTGCCAAGGATATCAACCGTCATGAAACTGGCTCACATCAACCTGGTAGCCCGAGATGCGAAAGCGCTCGCAGCGTTCTACACGACTGTCATGAAATGCGAATCCCTTCGTGAACCCAAGATGTTGTCCGGGGAAAAAGTGTCACGCGGCAATGGTATCTCGAACTCTGAGATATATACGATCTGGCTCACCTTCCCCGAACTCGAACGCCCTTTCTTGGAGATACATGAGCACGAGTTCACTCATGACCGGGACCAGCCAAAGGTGAACGAGCCCGGTTTTGGTCACTTATCATTCCAGATGGAAGATATTGGCGTCGTGCTCGAGGAGATCATCGAGGCTGGCGGGGCGCAGATCGGCGAAATCACGGACTTTGGGACGCCGGATAAGCCATTTCTTATTGCTTATGCACGCGATCCAGAGGGAAACGTCCTGGAGCTTGAGCAGGTATGTAATCGAACGAGATGCTGACGACCGCTCGTGGCACACAGTTGCCATCGGCGCTTCCTTGGACCTTTCGGCGTAGGAAATGTCCCGACATCGGGTGTTCGAGCGCTATCGCGACAGCTGGCTCTGCGATACCGCATTCAGGCCAAAGGCCGCGTCGTCTGACGCGGCCTCTTCTTGCAACTTCACGATTGGCCAACCGTGAGCCTTACTCGCCCCCACCCAGCGAATGCACGAACACCGCTAGCTGCTTGACCGTGGTGTCGCCGAGACGCGGCAACCAGGCGGGCATGACGCCGTGCTTGGGCGCCTTCATCTGGGCGATGATCGCCTGCTCGCTTGAGCCGTTGAGCCAGAGCGCGTCGGCGAGGTCCGGCGCGCCGAACTCGCGGTTGCCCTTGGCGTCGGCCCCGTGGCAGGAGGCGCAATTGGCTTCGAACAGCGCCTTGCCCGGCTCGACCATTGTCGCATCCGAAGGCGTGCCGGTCAGGCTGACGACATAGGCCGCCGTCTGCTTGATTTCCTCCGGCTTGAGAATCTCGGTAAAGGACGGCATTTCGGAGACGCGCGTGTCGTCGTCGCCGGTATAGCGAATGCCATGTGCCACCGTCTGGTAGATCTCCTCAGGCTTGCCGCCCCACAACCAGTCGTCGTCATTGAGGTTGGGGAACCCGGCCGAACCTGCAGCGCCCGAACCGTGGCACTGGGCACAGTTGACCTTGAAGGCCGAGGCGCCGGCTGCAACCGCGAACTGGTGAAGCTGCGGATCGGCGATGATCTGATCGAGCGAGCTTGCCGCGATCTTTTCCAGATTGCCGGCCTGCGCCGCCTTGGCATCCGAAAGCTCGACGCTGAGCTCGCCCCGGCTGGAGTAGCCGATGACGCCCTTGGTCGCATCGGTCAGAAGCGGCACCGCCGGATAGACGACCATATAGCCGATCGCCCAGACGATGGTGGCGTAGAAGGTATAGACCCACCAGCGCGGCATCGGGTTGTTGAGCTCGCGGATACCGTCCCATTCGTGGCCGGTTGTTTCGACGCCGCTGATCTCGTCGACATGTTTGTCCGCCATGGATCAATCCTCCTTCAGAGGTATGGCTGCGGCCCGTTCGGCGGCCTGCTTGGCGCCTGGCCGGAAGATGAAGGCGACGACGCCCAGGAAGAAGATCACCATGCCGAGCAGTGCCCAGCTGTCGGCGAACTGGCGCATGGCCGTGTAGGTTTCCATGTCCGTGCCCTCCTTAGCGATAGCCCGTGGTGTCGTCGTAGGTCGAGAAATCGACGAGCGTGCCGAGCATCTGGAGATAGGCGACAAGCGCATCCATCTCCGTCAGCCTCTGCGGATCGCCGTCGAAGTCGCCGAGCTTGGCCTTGGGGTAGCGCGCCTCGACGCCTGACGTGTCCGCATTCGGGTCGGCCTGCGCCTTGATGTCGGCGGTGGCGTTGTCGACCATCTCGTTCGAATAGGGCACGCCGACGGCCCTGTTGGCCTTCAGCTGGCCGGCGACGTTGCGCACATCGAGCGGCGTCGCCTTGAGGAAGGCGTAGCTCGGCATCACGGATTCCGGCACCACCGAGCGCGGCTCGATGAGGTGCTGCACGTGCCACTCGTTGGAGTAGCGGTCACCGACGCGGGCAAGATCAGGCCCGGTGCGCTTCGAGCCCCACTGGAACGGGTGGTCGTACATGGATTCCGCCGCCAGCGAGTAGTGACCGTAACGCTCCACCTCGTCGCGGAACGGCCGGATCATCTGGCTGTGACAGACGTAGCAGCCTTCGCGAATGTAGATGTCGCGCCCAGCCAGTTCCAACGGCGAGTAGGGCCGCATGCCTTCGACCTTCTCGATGGTGTTTTCGAGATAGAACAGCGGCGCGATTTCAACGATGCCGCCGATCGAAACGACGAGGAGCGAGCCAACGAGCAGCAGTGTTGCGTTGCGTTCCAACAGGGCGTGTTTGTCGAGAATGGACATGGTCTATGCCCTCCTATTCCGCTGGCTTGAGCACGGGCGTCGAACCGAAGATCGGAGCTTCGTCACGCACGCGGCCAAGGATGGTCATTGTTACGTTGAAGGCCATGAGCAAGGCGCCGGCGAGGAACAGGGCACCGCCCAGTGCACGCAGCACGTAGTAGGGCAGCATGGCCGCGACCGATTCCGCGAAGGAATAGACGAGGAAGCCCTGGTCGTCGTATTCGCGCCACATCAGGCCCTGCTGGATGCCGGCGACCCACATGACGGCGGCGTAGACGACGATGCCAAGCGTAGCGAGCCAGAAGTGCCAGTTGACCATGCGCACGCTATAGAGCCGCTCGCGGTTCCACAGCTTCGGTGTGAGATAGTAGATCGCGCCGAAGGTGATCAGGCCGTTCCAGCCGAGCGCACCCGAGTGCACGTGGCCGATCGTCCAGTCGGTGTAGTGGCTGAGCGAGTTGACGGTCTTGATCGACATCATCGGACCTTCGAAGGTCGCCATGCCGTAGAAGGCGACGGCCATGACCATCATGCGGATGATCGGGTCGGTACGGATCTTGTCCCAGGCGCCCGAAAGCGTCATCAGGC
Source organism: Ensifer sp. M14 (assembly GCF_003355565.1). Taxonomy (NCBI): domain Bacteria; kingdom Pseudomonadati; phylum Pseudomonadota; class Alphaproteobacteria; order Hyphomicrobiales; family Rhizobiaceae; genus Ensifer; species Ensifer sp. M14. The sequence continues at coordinate 2,607,490 of NZ_QJNR01000004.1, read as the reverse complement.
CGTTGATCATGCCACCCCAGGACGGCATCCACAGCATGATGGAGAAGACCATGCCGAGCGTCTGCGCCCAGTCCGGCAGAGCCGTGTAGTGCAGGTGGTGCGGACCGGCCCAGATGTACATGAAGATCAGCGACCAGAAGTGGATGATCGACAGGCGGTACGAGTAAACAGGGCGGTTGGCCTGCTTCGGGATGAAGTAATACATCATGCCGAGGAAGCCGGCCGTCAGGAAGAAGCCGACGGCGTTGTGGCCGTACCACCATTGCGTCAGCGCGTCCTGCACCCCGGCAAAGGCCGAGTAGCTCTTGGAGCCGAGGAAGGACACCGGGACCGCCAGGTTATTGACGATGTGCAGCATCGCGATGGTGACGATGAAGGCGAGGTAGAACCAGTTCGCCACGTAGATATGTGGCTCCTTGCGCCTGAGCAGCGTGCCCATGAACACCGCGAGATAGGCAACCCAGACGATCGTCAGCCACAGGTCGACATACCATTCCGGCTCGGCATATTCCTTCGACTGGGTGATGCCCAGCAGATAGCCGGTGGCAGCCATGACGATGAATAGCTGATAGCCCCAGAACACGAACCAGGCGAGATTGCCGCCGAACAGGCGGGCGCGGCTGGTGCGCTGGACGATGTAGAATGAGGTCGCGATCAGCGCGTTGCCGCCGAAGGCGAAGATCACCGCCGAGGTGTGCAGCGGCCGCATGCGGCCGAAGTTGAACCACGGCTCGATGTTGAGGTCCGGAAAGGCCAGTTGGAGCGCAACCACAACGCCCACGAGGAAGCCGACGACGCCCCAGAAGACGGTGGCGATCACGCCATACTTCACCACGTCGTCGGAATATTCCGACAGCGGCGCGGCCGCCTTGCCTGCGGATGCCGTGCTGAAATCGAGGCGTCGCAGCATGACGATGGTGCCACCGAGCAGCACGAAGAACAGCACCCACATATGGGCTTCAAACTGCCGGTCCTGGGCAAACCCGGCACCTAGCAGCGCCAGGAATGCACCGATCCCGAGCAGGATCGTCTCGAAAGTGTATTTCATGGTTGGGTCCCCAACTTTATCCGATGCAGACGCGTGCGCACACCGAGAGATGGCATGGCAGCGCAGCTTGCCGGAACCTGTCAGAATCGGGGCGCCTGCACCTTGATTCAGATCAAGGCCAGCCACGCCGACTTGCATCACCCTCAGGAAACAATGAGGGAGCGCCATAGGAGTTGGCGTCAGAACAGCATGAAGAGAACGAATGACAACGGCCGGATCAGGCCATGGACCGGTTTGCCGCCGCGCCCTGCCCTTTCGGGCGAACCGCGGGCCTGGCTGGCGCGCGCGCATCAGGAGCAGCTTGCGCTCTGCAACAGCCTGGAGGAAATCGCCGACAGCCTGCCGGCCGAAATCGACCGGCAAAAATGCGCCTACGCCGCCAAGATGCTGGAACCGCTGATCCGCGAACTGCATTCCGGCGAAGAAAGTGCGGTGTTTCGCTGGGTCGAGCAGAACTGCGGCGACGACCCTTCGATCGCCGCCACGCTCGCGCGGCTGAAATACGAGCACTGCGAGGATGAGTGCTTTGCCGAAGAACTGTCGGAGATGCTGGTGAAGCTCGGCGCAGCCGATGACAGCGTGAATGCAGAGACTGCAGGCTACATGCTGCGCGGTTTCTTTACAAATCTGCGCAGGCACATCGGCTTCGAGCAGGAATGTCTTCGCACGCTGCTTCCGGCCAGTTCAGACATCGTGCGCGCCGACATCAACTAAGAGCGCCGCGGCCCTGCTGCCTAGTTCCCTGGGTCGGACGCGATCCGGGGACGAAATGATTCTGCAGGTACAATGAGTAGCAGCGCCCGCGCGTCACATTCGGCGCGCGGCGCCTCAGGCGCCACCGCCGTTTCGCAACCGGCCTGACGAATGTCCTCAGGCGGCAATCGCCCGGCGCCGGTCGGCATGTTCCTGGATCACCAGGATCGCGCCGATAAGCTTGCCGTTGCTCGACATGCACGGCGTCAGCCGGCAGCGCACGACGACCGTTCGCGCATCGACGGTCTTGGCGAAGGTATAGTCGACCACCTCACCCGAAAAACAGCGATCCAGATAGTTCTTCACCCGCAGCTCGAAGCGCTGGATGCCGATGAACTCGACGATATGCCGGCCGATGAGATCCATCGGGCGGCTCTCGAGATGGTTGGCATTGAGCGGATTGGTGTAGAGATACCGGTAGTCCGGCGTGATGACCGCGATACGGTCCGGAAAGCTGTCGAGGATCGCTTCGTTGAGCAACCCCTCGTCGGCCCGCCCCTTGTGTGGCGCAACAGGCGCGCGCTCCAGGCGCAACTCGGCGGCGTTGACCGCGCCGGTCGCCGCGAAATAGCGATTGATCAGCGATTGCAGCAGCTGCGAATGCCGCAGCACGCAGGAAATGTCGTCGGCCTCGACGCGCAGAATATCGATCAAAAACTGGAACTGAAGGCGGGCATCCTCGACGCTCACGGCCTTCTCGTCATAGACCGACTTCAGAATAGGATCGAGTTCACGATCCAGAAGTCCGATCAGATGCTCGTCTGCCGTACGTACAGCATACTGCAACTGTGAATACTTGAACCAGAACAGCTCAATCAGTGCGTTCAATTCGAAACCCCAATTCCCCCACGGCCGAGGCCGCGCCGATGCACTTAGACGACAGGCTTTAATGGTGTAGACGCTGATCCAGGTTTTGACGCCTCCCTCACACCCATTCGCGAAAACCGCATGACTTTGGCCACCCAAAGCGCTTGCAGTCTGTCCCCCGCGACACAACGGGGAGTTTACACTCATTGTCGCGCCGTTCAACATCAGAAAGGAAAGCTTGCCGCCTGCAAACGTTTTCACAAACGCAAAGGCGCCGTTTTCCGGCGTCAGACGTAAAAAGACCGCTTGGAATCCTGCGTTGCAAACACGCAACCGCGACACTTCATCGGGTTCAAGGAGAATCAGTCCTTGAGATGGCGCTTGATGTGCCAGCGATCATGGTACCACAGCCATTGGCCGGGATACTCCCGGACCCAGCTCTCGACCTTGTCGTTGAGCACCTGCGCCGTGGCGTTGACGTCGACGGCGCCATCGGCTTTGCGCGGGATGTCGATCGCCGGTTCCAGCTCCAGCCGGAAACGATTGCCGGGCAGCCGGATGCAGCGGGCGGGATAGACCTCGCAGTTGAACTGGCGCACCAGCTTGGCCAGCAGCGGGTTGGTCTGCACGTCCTGCCCGAAGAACTTGGTCTTAAGCCCCTTTCGGAACTTCTGGTCGACGAGAACGCCGACGCCGTTGCCGCGCTCGAGCTGGCGCGCCAGTGCAAAGGACGAACCCGCATGCGACGGCACGAGGTTGCCCATGCGCTCCTTGCGGAACTCGAAGACCTTCTCGGCCACGTAGGGGTTGTTCGGCGGGCGGAACAGCACCGTGACTTCGAGCCCGAAAGCCGAGCCTGCCACCGGCAGCATTTCGAAATTGCCGCTGTGGGCGGTAAAGACGATGAAGGGCCGCGGATTGTCGCGCAATTCGAGGAACAGTGGAACGCCCGAAACTTCGACACGGCCGGGCGTGGTCGCTTCCGGGTCGAAATCGAACAGCCGGTCGAGGAAGACATATTCGGCCGCCATGCGGCCCATATTACCCCAGCTCTCCATGGCGATCGCTTCGATCTCGGCCTCGCTCTTTTCGGGAAAGGCGTTGCGAAGATTGGTCAGCGTCAGCTTGTGCCGGCCGGTCTTCGGCCCGATGAAGCGCGCGACGCGATCCATGAACCGGATCGCGCCGTCGGCCGGAAACAATTTCAGGATCGTCAAAAGCAGAAAGACGAATTGCGCAATCAGCCACTGCCGGAAACGATCCGCCGCCAGAACCAGCCGTGTGATCAGCATGCGCACGTGGATCAATCCATCTTCAGGATGATCTTGCCGAAGATCTGGCGCGATTCCATCCGCTCCAGAGCCCGGTCGATCTCGTCGAAACCGACCTGTGTGTCGATGACAGGGTGCACCAGGCCGCGCGCCATCTTCTGCATGGCGTTGGCCATGTTCTCCATGCGGCAGCCGAAGGAGCCGAGCAGCTTCAGCTGCTGCTGGAACAGCATCATCAGGTTCATGTCGGTCGACACGCCCGAGGTTGAGCCACAGGTGACGAGGCGGCCTCCCCGCTTCATGCACAGCATGGAGCCGGCCCAGGTGTCCTTGCCGACGTGTTCGAACACGACGTCGACGCCCTTCTTCTTGGTCAGCTTGCGCACGACGCCTTCGAAGCGGTCGGTGCGGTAGTTGATGACGTGATCGGCGCCAAGCGCCTTGGCCTTCTCGATCTTGTCATCCGAGCCGACGGTGGTGATGACGGTGCAGCCAATCTTCTTGGCAAGCTGGATCGCCGCCGAGCCGATGCCGGAGCCGCCGGCATGAACGAGGATCGTTTCGCCCGGCTCGAGCTTGGCATTGTCGAAGAGCATGTGCTCGACCGTGCCGAAGGTTACCGGCGCAAGCGCTGCGGCAACCGCATCGATGCCGGGAGGCGCCGGAACCAGCAGGCGGGCCGGAAGATTGATCTTTTCCTGCGCAAAGCCGTCGAGGTGGAAGCCGTGCACGCCGCCCACATGTTCGCAAAGATTGTCGCGGCCTTCGCGGCACGGGCGGCAGAGACCGCAGGTGCGCGCGCCGTAGATCGACACGAGCTGTCCCGGCAGAACGCTCGAAACACCCGGGCCGATGGCATCGACGACACCGGCTGCCTCGGCGCCGATGACGAGCGGCATCTTGCGCTTGGCAAACGCCATTCCGCGCCAGCCCCAGACGTCGATGTGATTGAGCGCAACAGCCTTGACCCGGAGCGTCACTTCGCCCGGGCCTGGCGCTTCCGGCTCGGGAATGTCGGTGATTTCGAGCTTGCGGTCATCGAGCAGTTGCAGGGCGCGCATGATCTTTCCTCTGCCTTGGCGGCATCAATTCGTCTGAAGGTTCTGCTGCCTGGTTCTGGCTGAAACCGGATCCGATTTGAGGAAGAACCACGCAGCAGGTCTAATGCGTTACAGCGTCCCTTGCGCGCCATATCCGGCGCGCAGCGCTGTCGCCGTTGGCTTAGGCCGGCTCGGCGGTCATGACAAGGCTGGCGTTCTGTCCGCCGAAGCCGAAGGAGTTCGACAGCACGGCAGAAACCTGCTGGCTGCGCTTCACGTTCGGCACGACGTCGAGCACGATGGCCGGGTCGGGATTGAGGTAGTTGATCGTCGGCGGCAAGGTGCCGGTCAGCATCGTCTGGATCGAGAACACCGCCTCGACCGCGCCTGCGGCCGTCAGCGTGTGGCCGATCATCGACTTGTTCGACGAAACCGGGATCGACGGCAGATGCTCGCCAAAGACGGCCGACATCGACAGATATTCCATCTTGTCGTTTTCCGGCGTCGAGGTGCCGTGGGCGTTGATGTAGCCGATGCCGCCTTCGTCGATGCCGGCGTCGGCAAGGGCCGCGCGGATCGTCGCGATCGCCGGGCCGCCATCGGGCGAAGAGCGCGTGCGGTGGAAGAGATCGGCCTTCTCGCCACAACCCTTCAGGATGCCGTAGACGCGGGCGCCGCGGGCAACGGCTGCTTCCAGCGATTCCAGCACCAGGGTAGCTGCACCTTCGGCGATGACGAAGCCGTCACGGTCCTTGGTGAAGGGCTTGGACGCCTTTTCCGGCGGATCGTTCTGGGTCGAGAGCGCCGACAGCAGCGCAAAGCGGATCAGCGCCTCGGCACTGACCGAACCGTCGGTCGCAACCGTCAGTGCACGATCGGTGCGGCCCTGGCGAATGGCCTCGACGCCGAGCTGGATTGCGGTCGCGCCGGAAGCGCAGGCGGTCGACAGCGTCACCGGCAGACCGCGGGTGCCAAAACGATCGGCAAGACGCTCGGAGATCGCGCCGAAAAGCACGGCCTCATGGAACGCCGGATCGGCCTTCTCGCGCATCGCAGTGAGGAAGCGATTGTAGGCGTCGCCCGGCTGGCTCGACGGCGGCGAACGGTCGGCGAGCTCGAAACGCGCGCTCCATTCCGGCTCGATCGGCGGGGCGGCGAGAAACAGGGGGCCGTTGAAATCGCCGGAAATGCCCGCCTGGGCGAGCGCCTCCAGCGTCGTCTCGCGCGCCATCGCATAGGAGCGCTCGACGGAGTTGGCCGCCGGAACCTCGATGAAATCGACCATGCCGGAGATGCGGGTGTTGAGCCCCTCCGTCGGGAAACGGGTGATCTTGCGGATACCGGAAACGCCGCCGGTCAGTGCCGCCCAGTTGTCCGCGAGCCCCTGGCCGAGCGAGGTGATGACGCCCATGCCGGTGACGGCGACGATCGGACGACCGAGATGATCCTTGTAAGCGTTGCTCATCAATCGTTCCTCTTATTCGGCCGAAAGGACCGCGACGCCTTCGCCGCGTGAGTGACCGATGGTGGTCACGACCGCCGAACGGGCAGCCGCCGTCATCGGCTTTTCGAAGCTTGCGTCGAAGGCCGGAACCTTGGCACCGTGGCCGAGCGTGAGTGCTGCAAGCGCAAGGCCCGCCGGAAACTGCGCTTCGATGCTGTGGCCGACGAGGCCGCCATAGGCGCGCACCGGCGCCTCGGCAAGCTTGGCTTGCAGAAAGGCCTTTTCGCTGGCGACGAGATCGTGAAAACCTGACGTGCCGGAGAAGACCACCGTCTGTGCCGGATCGAGCTTTTCGGCCGGCTTTGCGAGATCCGCAAGGCGGGCTTCGAGCTTGCCGTCGGCGCGGCTGCCGCGGTCGCTGCCGATCGCGTCGATGGTCGCATAGATACGGGCTCCGCGGGCTTCGGCGTATTCGCGCGCTTCCAGCACCAGGAATGCGCCAACCGATCCGGGGATCATGCCGCCGCCGTTTTCACGGCTGCGCGACCAGATCGGATGCCAGTCGCCGGTTGCCTGCCCCTGGATCGCCTCGATCATAAGCATGATGTCGAGACGCTCGGCCGAGAACGCACCGCCGACCAGCGTATGGGTCGACTGTCCGGCCTTAATGCGGAAGAAGGCGGTTTCGATCGCCGAAATGCCGGCTGCCTCTTCGCCCATGAAGGTGCGCGACGATCCCGTCACCTTGTGCACGATCGAGATGTTGCCGGCGAGAAGGTTGGAAAGCTGGGCCAGGAACAGCGTCGGGCGCAGTTCGGTCGTCAGTTTCTCGTTCAAGAGCTGCTCGCGGTCATTGCGCTTCAGCGCCTCGTCGACGATCAGCGAATCGACATTGATGTCGCGTTCGCCGCCGCCGGCAGCGACGATCATGTCCATGCTGCCGCAGGCGTCGAGATTGTCCTTGAGGCCGGCATCGTCAAGCGCGAGACCGGCTGCAAACACGCCGAGGCGCTGCCAGTTTTCCATCTGCCGCTGGTCGCCGCGCTTGGCGATCTGCTGAGACCAGTCGATCTCCGGCAGCGGATGCACCGGATAAGGCTTGAATTTTTCCGTCTCGACGCGGGCCGCCGGCGTCTCGGTCGCGCTCAAAAGCGCCACATGCGGCTCGACCCCGACACCGAGGCTGGTGACGATACCGACGCCGGTGATGACCACGTCGTTTGCGGATTTGCTCATCTTCACTTCTCCGAAGCGGCATCCGCCGCAAGTGCCGTCATCAGGCCCACCTCGACTGCGCGCTTGCGCACGATATCGCCGAGCGGCACCTGATCGAACGGCATCGTCCTGAGTTTCAACTGTGCGTCACAGACCTTCTTGCCCGCAGACGTGATCTTCGCCTTGGTGACGGCAAAGCCTGAGCCATCGTGCTCAAGGAAGGCTTCGATATCGAGTTCCGCCGAAGGCTCGACGAAGGTCCGCATCTTGGCGCCGTCGACCGACATCAGAAACGGCATCGCCGCGAAATTGGTCGCGGCCAGAACGAGAAATCCCGAAGCCTGGGCCATCGTCTCGATCAGAAGGACGCCCGGCACCAGCGGATAGCCTGGAAAGTGGCCCTCGAATACCGGGCTCTTTTCGGGAACGACGGATCGCGCCGTCAGCCGGCCAGCCGAAAGATCGACCGTTTCGACACGATCGATCATCTGGAAGTATTCAAGGAGCATGGAGGCTCACCCCGTTTGGTTTCGGGCTCAAGTAAAAACGCCAATGCCGCCTGTCAAGCGCAGGGCGCGACCGGCGGCATTGGAAATCGAGTGGAAAGGCTTGAACCTTGGGCCAATCAGGCCTTGGCAGCCCGCAGCTCGTCGATCTTGGAGCAGAGGTTCTTGAGCACGAAGTATTCTTCGGTCGAAACCTTGCCTTCGTTGACTTCCTGCGTCCACTGTTCCAGCGGAATCTTGATTCCGAATTCCTTGTCGATCGCAAAGACGATGTCGAGGAAGTCCAGGCTGTCGATGCCCAGATCGTCGATCGTGTGGCTTTCCGGCGTAATCGTCTCGCGATCGATCTCGCTCGTTTCCGCGATGATGTCGGCAACCTTGTCGAATGTAGCAGTCACGCGCATACCTCTTTATTATTTTATTCCGAGTCTCGGCGATCCTATAGGTAAATGCGCCGCAAAAGCCAATGGCCTTGTAGCAACCTTGGCGATTTGAAATGCGATGTTGCTAAACGGCGACCGAATGGCGACCCCGTCCGCTCTGCAGATGCGCGTCGAATACGGCCGCCACCGACCGGGCAAACGGACGACCGCGGCCCGTCAACCTGAAGACACTATCCGCGATCGTCGTCAGCCCATCCGTATCCCTGGCGCGAAACAGCTTTGCCTCCTCGATGACAGCAGCGGCGCCCTCAGGGAATTCACCAGCGATTTGCGCAAAGGAGAATGAAAAGTCGCACATGATTGCCGCGATCACCCGTGCGCGCAGCCGATCGTCCGGCGTCAGCAGATAGCCGCGCACCGCCGCCAGGCCCGATTGCTCGACCTGGCGCAGATATTCGCCGGTTGCCGGCATGTTCTGGACATAACCTTGACGAAACTGACCGATCGAAGAGGCGCCGAGGCCGATCAGGGTTTCGGCGCTGTCGGTGGTATAACCCTGGAAATTCCGGCGCATGCGCCCTTCCCGGCTTGCGACCGCCAGACTGTCACCGGGCTTGGCGAAATGATCGATGCCGATTGCCTCATAGCCGGCGGCGACAAGCATTTCGGCCGCCCGGCTCATCTGGGCAAAGCGCTCGACGATGCCGGGCAGGCTTTCATCCGGGATCATCGATTGATGCTTCTTCATCCACGGCACATGGGCATAACCGAAGAGCGCGATACGATCGGGTGCCAGCGACAGGACGGCGTCAATCGTGGCTTCGAGCGAAGACAGGCTCTGGTAGGGCAAGCCGTAAAGCACATCGCAATTGACCGAACGCACGCCCCGCGCCCGCGACGCCTCGATCGCGTCGCGCGTCTGTTCATAGGTCTGGATACGGTTGATCGCTTTCTGCACCACCGGGTCGAAATCCTGGACCCCGAAACTCGCCCGCGTCATGCCGATCGCCGCCAGCGCATCATGGCGCGCCTCGTCGAGGTCGTTCGGGTCCATCTCGACGCTGATTTCGCAATCGCTGGAGAATCGGAAGTGGCTGGCGAAGGCCCTTTTGAGCGCGATCAGATCATCCGGCCGGAGCAAAGTCGGCGATCCACCGCCCAGATGCAGCGCCGTGACCTTGGCCTCGCCGTTCACCCTCCCGCCGATTGCCGCAATCTCGCGGTGCAGACCGGCGAGATAGGTCGTCACCGGGTCGTAACGCAGCGTTTGCTTGGTGTGGCAGGCACAGAACCAGCACAGCCGGTCGCAATAGGGCACATGGGCATAAAGCGACAGCGCCTCACCCGGTCCGATGGCTTCAAGCCAGGATTGATATTCAGCCTGACCGACCGTTTCGGAAAAATGCGGCGCGGTGGGGTAGCTGGTATAACGCGGCACGGGGCTCGCATATTTCAGGATCAGAGCGTCGTCCATCGGTCTCTCCGTCAAGTTGGCCAAGGCATAGGACGGTTGGCGAAGGAGACCTTTGATTTTGATCAAGTTGCCGAATTAACACGTTAAATTTGACAATTCGCAATTTCGCATGAGACATTGTTTCGCGCTTCCGGAATTAGCACCTGTCAACTCTTGATTTAACCGCCCGCATCCTCTTTGGTCCCCAGAACAAACCCGATGCAGGGAAGAAAGATTTGCAGATCGTGACTGAACAACGCCGCAAGGATATCCACAACTCGGACATTCCATCCGTCTGCGCTGCCTGCGAGGCGCGCCATGGCGGCGTTTGCGGCACGCTGACGTCAGACCAGCTTCTCGACCTCAGCCGGCATTCGACCCGCAGGCGCGTCGAGCCAGGCCGCGAGGTGGTCGGACAGGGGGAAATGACCGACAGCTACGCCAACATCATCAGCGGTGTCGTCAAGCTCAGCAAGGTTCTGTCAGACGGCCGCCAGCAGATCGTCGGCCTGCAGTTCGCGCCCGATTTCATGGGACGGCCTTTCACGCGCGAAAGCGCGCTGACCGCGGAAGCGGCAATCGACACCGACATCTGTTCGTTCCCGCGCAATGTCATCGAGCGGCTCGTCTCCGAGGCGCCGGGGCTCGAACACCGCCTGCATGAGCAAGCATTGAAGGAGCTGGATGAAGCGCGCGACTGGATGCTGACGCTCGGCCGCAAGACCGCCCAGGAGAAGGTGGCAAGCTTCCTCTATATCATCGCCACCCACATCGATCCGGAAAACGGCACGGCAACGGAATTCGATCTGCCTTTGTCGCGCGCCGATATCGCCGACTATCTCGGCCTGACGATCGAGACCGTCAGCCGGCAGGTCACCAAGCTGCGCAAGGACAATGTCATCCGCATCGAAAACAGCCGCCGCGTCACCGTGCCCAGCATGGACAGACTGATGCACGTCGCCGGCATCGACTGAACCCGCCATTCCGCACTTCAGCGCGTTTCCGCTTTAGCGCGGTGGCAGAGACGCGCTACCTCGCTGTTTTCACGCATTCCCTGACGTAAAACCGCTGCGCACTTTTGCTCGGAATGCTCACCGCGTAATGACAATCCGCGTGTTGCTCAAGCCATGCTCACGGGCAAGCGCAAAGAACTCGGCCGCATTGTTGGGGTGCAACCGCACGCAACCATGCGAGGCAGGTCGGCCAAGCCGCTTCAGGTCATAGGTCGCGTGCACGGCATAGCCGCCGTTGAAGAACACCGCGTAAGGCATTGGCGCATTGTCATATTTTCGCGACCGATGGTGTCGCGAAAGCCATTTCGCCTTCCAGCTGCCCTTGGGCGTGACATAGCCCTTGCGCGCCGTGGAAACCTTCCAGCGATACATCACGACGCCGTTCTGCTTCACGACCATCGTCTGAGACGAAAGGCTGATCTTGGCAACGAGATTGGCGGCGCTCAGTGGTTGAGCGGGAAACTGCATCAATGCGGCAATCAGCACAGTCAGGAATGCGTGTCGCATGTTTCGCTCTCCGCGTGCGAAAGCTCGACTGCAAGATCCCGACCTGTAGAGACGGTCATGCAGCAGGCTTCAGGCGCTGCAGCGTCTCTCACGCGTCACCCGGCGCGTGTGCGCTGCGATCGGTGGAACCAAAACGTTCGCGGAGAATAGCCGGCTCATCATGATACGAGTTTAATACATATGGAAAGCAAAGTCTTAATGCCAAGTTCAACTTGCCGTGGATACGCGGCGATCGCCAATCAAATCATGGCGATCAGAAGAACGCCAAAGGTCATCGCCGAACAGGCGCCATAAAATACGGCAATGCCGGCATCGATGTCTTCGTTTTCGGCAATGGCGCGGCCCGGACCATTGATCATCGGCTCGCTGACCTTGACCCCGCCATAGATGCGTGGGCCCGCAAGCTGCAGGTTCAGCGCACCGGCCATTGCGGCCTCCGGCCAGCCGGAATTGGGCGAGCGGTGCAGGCCGTGGTCTCGCAGCGCCACGCCGATCGCATCGGCCGCGGCACGGCGGCCGCGGTGCAGCAGAGCGCCAACGGCAATCAAGAGGATGGATAGTCTTGCGGCCGGCAGGTTGGCGACGTCGTCGAGCCGGGCGGCGGCCCAGCCGAAATGGAGGTATTTCGGCGATTTGTGGCCGACCATCGAATCGGCGGTGTTCAGCATCTTGTAGGCGAGCAGGCCGGGAAGACCGGCAACCGCATACCAGAAGGCCGGAGCCACGACGCCATCGGAAAAGTTCTCGGCAAGGCTTTCGATCGCGGCGCGGCAGACGCCGGGCGCATCGAGCGTCTTCGGATCGCGCCCGACGATCATCGAGACGGCGGCACGCCCGCCTTCCAGTCCATCCCGGCGCAAGCCTTCGGCAACGCGCCCGACATGGTCGCCAAGGCTCTTTTGCGCCAGAAACACCGCAACGACGACGGCCTCGAGCAGATAGCCAAGTACGCCCATCGTGCCGAACAAGCGATGCAGGATGCAGCCGACAAGCACACTTGCAAGCAGCAGCAGACCGATCGCCGCGACACCACGCAGCTTCAATGCGCCGGCGCCAAGGGTCTCATGCCCGTTCAGCGCGCCATCGAAGACCGCGATCGCCCTGCCGAAGAAGACGACGGGGTGCGGCAGACGCGACCAGAGCCAGTCCGGATCGCCGACGACGCGATCCAGCAGCAGCGCCGCCACAAGGATGAGAAGGATCTCGCTTGACACTTAGCCTCCCCCTGGCCGTGTCCCGTCGCCAGGGCGTGAGACATCTACAGGGCGCAGGGCGCCCGCGGCACGCAGGGCGTTCCAGTGGCGCAATGCGTCCGCCAGCCGTTGGTCACCTTCTGCGTCGGGCGCAAGCCCGATCCTGAGCCAGCGGGTGTCGTAGTCGAATTTGCGTGTCAGGATCTGCGCCTCGCAGAGATGCTGATGCAAGGCGCTGGCGTCGGCATGCTCCACCAGCACGAACAGGCCGGTTCCACCGATGCGTTTGAGACCGGCGTCATCAAGCACCGAATCGAGCCCCGCGCGGCGCTCAAGAATGCCCGCGGCGATCGCCTGCGTATCGCCGGACATCAGTGCCCGGGAGATCACAAGCGCCGGTCCGGACACCGCCCAAGGGCCGAGCCATTCGCGAAAGGCGCCGAGTATGGCATCGTTTGCCACGACGAAGCCGAGGCGCAGACCGGCCAGGCCGAAGAACTTCCCGAAGGACCGGAAGACGATGAGATTGTCGTTGGCGGCTACATGGCCGGCGACGCTCAGATCCGGCTGCAGATCGCCGAAGGCCTCATCGACGACAAGCATGCCGCCTTTCGCCTTCATCACTGCCGCCATTGCCAGGATGTCTGCCGGCTGAAGGGCGCGGCCGGTCGGGTTGTTGGGGTTGACCACCACCGCAAGGCCGTGGTGGAGACCAAGCTCCTCGGCGCGTTCCACCCGATCGACAGCAAAGCCGGCGGCCGCCAGCACGCGCGTATATTCACCATAGGTGGGGCCGAAAACGGCAATCCGGCGGCCGGCCGGAGCCAGCCGCGGCAGCAGCTGGATCACCGACTGGGTGCCGGGAACCGGCAAGGGCTGGATGCCGTTGGTCCTGTAATAGCTCGCGGCGGCCGCGCGTGCGCCATCGATCGTCAGCTTGTCGGGCAGCCTGTGCCAGGCCTGCTGCGGCACATCAGGCAGCTCGACGGGGTGTGGATTGATGCCGGTCGACAGGTCTAGCCAATCCTCGAAGCGACCACCGAAGCGGGCGGCAGCTTCGGTGATGCCGCCGCCATGCACGATCGGCGCGCTCATGACGGGTCCACAAGATCGATGAGGTGCATGAAGGAGCCGGCGACATTGTCGCGCTTCAGACCCGCCTGCCCGAGATCGACGCTCGCCGCATCGCTGACGGAAAATAGCCGGTCAGCGGCACCTTCAGAAACGATGGTCGCGTAGTGGAATTCGTGCGCCGTCATGGGTCCATCGAAGAACGTCGTGTCGAGAGGCACGACACGGCGGTAGCCGAGGTGCCGCCTGCGCTCGGCAAAACTGGTGACGAGCGGCAACAGGCCGAGCATTTCGTAGCGCGCGCCATCGGCTGCCACAAGCCCCTCGCCCAGCACCATATAGCCGCCGCACTCACCGAAGATTCGCGCGCCCCGCTTGGCCGCCGCAGCTATACCCGATCGGAAAGCAGCTGCCGTCTGCAGTCGCCCGGCATGAAGCTCGGGATATCCACCCGGCAGATAGACCACATCCGCCGCCGCGTCGGGACCTTCGTCGGCAAGCGGCGAGAAGAAGGAGATTTCCGCCCCGGCGCGACGCCAGCCGAACAGGAGGTGCTCGTAGCTAAAGGCGAAGGCCACATCCCGCGCCACCGCGATATGCTGGCCGAACGGCTTGAACCTGATGACCTCGGACATCACCCGTTCGGTCTGTGACAGGCTGGAGGCCCTATGGATCGCATCGAGATCGCAAGTCGCCTCGATCCGATCAGCCGCATAGTCGATGAAGGTCTCGAGCGTGCCGTGTTCGCCCGCCTGCACAAGCCCCAGATGCCGCTCGGGCAGCTTCAGGACGCCATCCTGCCTGAGTACGCCGAAGACAGGCGTGCCCACCCGCGTCAGCGCGTCGCGCAGCATCATTTCATGCCGGTCGCTCCCGACCTTGTTGAGAATGACGCCGGCAACCCGGATATCGCCCCTGTAGTCGGCATAACCGCGCACGAGCGCCGCGACCGAATGCGACATGCGGGCGCAATCGACCACCAGGATGACGGCAAGATCGAGCGCTGCAGCAAGGTCAGCCGGCGTGCCGCTGCCGTCGGCCGCACCGTCATGCAGGCCCATCATCGCCTCGACAACCAGCATGAGCCCATTGGCTGCGGCGTGCGCAGCGTTTGCTGCCAGAAGCTCGGGGCGCATGGCCCATGGATCGTAGTTGAGGCAAGGCTCGCCGCTGGCGAATGTGTGGAACGCCGGGTCGATATAGTCAGGCCCCGCCTTGCCGGGGGCAATCACCATGCCCCGCCGCCGCATGGCGCGCATCAGGCCGAGTGTCACCGTGGTCTTGCCGGAGCCCGAACAGGGCGCGGCGATCAGCAATCCGCTCATGCGGGATCCCTGAGCTCGCGGCTTGCGAAAGGATCGGCCACAAGCTGGCGCCCGCCAAGCGCCCCGATCCAGTCGAGCGATGCCCTCAGCCGCACGACCTCGCCGACGACCACGATTGCCGGCGGCTGCAGGCCCGATGCTGTGACATCGGCTTCGGCGCGTGCCAGCGTCGTTTCAAGTACTGCCTGATCCGGCGTTGCTGCGTTGCAGACGAAGGCGACCGGCTCATCCGGCGAACGCCCGGCCCCAATGAGATTGGCGGCAATCGTGCCGATATGCTTCATCGCCATGTACATCACGATCACCGGCGAGCCCGAGGCAATGCCCTGCCAATTGATGCGGTCCGGCACCAGGCCGGAGGAATCGTGACCGGTGAGAAAGGTGACGGCGTGGTTGACCTCGCGGTGGGTGACCGGAATGCCGGCATAGGCAAGCCCGCCGATCCCGGCGGTGATGCCCGGCACGATGCGGAACGGTATGCGGTTTTCGACCAGCGTCAGTGCTTCCTCGCCGCCCCGCCCGAAGACGAAGGGATCGCCGCCCTTCAGCCGCAGCACGCGCTGGCCGGCACGTGCCAGCTCGACGAGCCTCAATGAGATATCGCGCTGTTTCGGCGACGGTTTGCCGCCGCGCTTTCCGGCAAACTCCAGCACGGCACCCGGCCGGGCGAGCTTCAGGCAATCCTCGTTGACCAGCGCATCGTGCACGATGACATCGGCCTGCCGCAGTGCGTTGGCGGCATGAAGCGTCAGAAGGCCGGGGTCACCGGGGCCGGCGCCGACGAGCCACACGCTACCGGGCTCAAGCTCGGGCAGACCGGAAAAAATCGTATCGCTCATGCCGCTTCTCCTGCCATTCGCTTGCACGTTGCCGTTGACTTGCCTTGGCAAGGAGCGGATTCAGATCTGCAAGAAAGCCGCATAGATATTTGAAATGGTTCGTACATTTTCTGCGAAACGCGACCCGGTAAACAGCTCATGACACTGCCGCCGCGCTCACCGACAGGCGCTCGACGGGTCCGGCGATTGCTGCCGTCGCATGCGATGCGGTGAGTTTGCCAACGAGCAGCACGCTTGCCGGCCCCGCGCCGACGAGTGCAGCACCTTCCGCCACGCCGTGGCAACCGGTGTGGGCAAAGACGACCGCCGAGGGGTTCTGCAGCCGGGGTGCCGCGGCCTCCAGCGTCGCCGCATCGAAGAACCGTGCCTCGACGGCAAAATGCTGGGCGGCGGCATGAATCGCGGGCTCACCGCGCCTCGCATCGAGCGAGGCGACGAAGCCGATATCGGCTTTCGCTGCGCCCACCTTCGCCAACGCCTTTTCGGCAAGGGCAATCACCTCATCGGCCGGCGTGCCGCGCTCGCAGCCAAGTCCAAGGACGAGTGGTCCTGGCGGTGGCGGCGCTATGCTGGATGATATCATGCTCGACCTCGGCCCCCTCGCGGCAATCCACACGAAGCGCCGTCCGGCTCAAGTCCGGATCGGTCTGGACAGCACCGGTTCAAGCCCCCTGCCTGGGTCGGCCGCACCGGACGCTCTTTCAGTCCGCCTGAAGCGGACGCCGTCGCACATCCGACATTTTTACCGGAGGCAATCGCACGGGTCAAACCGGATTGCGCCATCGCCATGTCGCGTTTGGGGAAACCCATCACCCACCTTTCACGCATGCAAAGCGCCGGAACCGGCAATCGACCGAAGCCGGCAGACGCCCCATCCGAATAGCCATGATCCCAGAGTAGGTATCTGATTTTCCTGGATAATATACATCTGGCGACAAGCATCACAGATGCGCCTCGACGTTAGGCTTTGCATTTCGCCGCGGCCTCTGACACAAGGCGAACAAGGCCTGTGTACTCCTCCCTTCTCGAGTCCCTCCCGTGCAAGATCTCGCTTTTCACCTGCTCGTGTTCCTTTTCGTTGCCGCCTTCATTGCCGGCTTCATCGATTCGATCGCCGGCGGTGGCGGCATGATCACCATTCCCGCCATGCTGATTGCCGGCATCCCGCCGCTCCAGACGCTGGGCACCAACAAACTGCAGGGACTTTTCGGCTCCGGCTCGGCAACGCTTTCCTATGCCCGGCGGGGTCACGTGAACCTGAAAGAGCAAATGCCGATGGCGCTGATGTCGATGGCGGGCTCCGTGTTGGGCGCGCTGCTCGCGACCATCGTTCCCGGCGACGTTCTGAAGGCGATCCTGCCCTTCCTGTTGATTGCGATCGCCCTCTATTTCGGCCTCAAGCCGAACATGGGCGACGTCGACCAGCACCGCCGCATCACGCCCTTCCTCTTCACGCTGACGCTGGTGCCCGTCATTGGCTTTTACGATGGCGTCTTTGGTCCCGGTACCGGCTCGTTCTTCATGCTCGGCTTCGTCACGCTTGCCGGATTCGGCGTCCTCAAGGCGACGGCCCACACCAAGCTCCTGAACTTCGGCTCGAATGTCGGCGCCTTCGCCGTCTTCCTGTTCTTCGGCGCCATCCTGTGGAAAGTTGGCCTGATGATGGGCGTCGGCCAGTTCCTCGGTGCCCAGGTCGGCTCGCGCTACGCCATGGCCAAGGGCGCCAAGATCATCAAGCCGCTGCTCGTCATCGTCTCGATCGCGCTCGCCATCCGGTTGCTTGCCGATCCGTCGCATCCGCTCCGGATCTGGCTGGGAATGTAGGATCGCGGCGCCGCCCGGCCATCGATCTTGCTGCTCCGAGTCTATCCGATCACCGGCATCAGGTGGTGCCTGCCTTGGCCCTTCGGGCTCAGGGACCTGAACAGACTGGATGAATTTATCAGGTACTGACCTCAGTTCGTCGACCGGCGGAACTGCGACACGAAGAGCCACAATGCGGTAGCCGTGACGGCCGGCGCTGCGAGGAGCATGCCGAATCCGAAGATGAAGTGCGCCGCGACCTGCGCACGCAGCAAGAAATCTCCGGACCACAGTCCTTTCCTCAAGAGCTCAGACCACAATAGTGGTATCGCTGCGAGACCCGCCGACACGAGAAAGGCCGATAGCAGCGTTATCGGCAGGATCATCCAGCGCTGACGCAGGTGACCCGAGAGCAACTTGACGAGAGACCCGACGAGAACGGCCGGCAGCAAACCGTAAAGATATGCGGTCGCAATGCCGTCCATGAGGCCGCCGGCATCCCGCCAGAGGTCGCGAGGTCGGCTTCCTGGGGTGGAAAGCATCGGGCCGAATACCATGACGAGCAGCAACAAAATCAAGGGACCGACCGCAGCGGCGTAGAAAACGAACCAGCGGCTGAGGCGCGCTGAAGGGCGTGCTGCTACATTTTCTGCCATTCTCTCCTCCACTCAACCCTTTCGTGCAAGGCCATCGCGATAAATGCAAGGCAAACACATGAGGAACGAGCAGGCGCGCATCAGGTTTTGCAAGGGCATCGCCACGCGGAATGCGACGGCAGTCGCCAGCGATCAACAATCGGCAACCGGACCGCGAATTTCCAATTTTCACCCTTGAACCTCTAGTGACGAGAGAGTGCAACCTGCGCAAGATACAACGCGAAAGGAGCGGCGGCGATTTCCGCCGCGTCTTCTCGCAATCCCATCCAGACGTTCCGTCTACCCCCGAGGTCTCATGCTCACCGCCCTTCCCGCCGCTCTGATGCTCGTCGTTGGCCTGTTCACTCTGGCACTGGCGGTCCTGCGCCGCCGGCAATCCGGCCGCTCGCCCGTTGTCCTGACCTATGGCGACGATGCGGAAGGGTTTGCCGGCAAGCTCTTCCGCGTGATCGTGGCCGCGCTGGTGGTTCATCTGATCGCAATCGCCGCCTTTCCCGAAGCAGTGGACGTCTCGCTCGGCCGCATCCCCGCGCTCGACGCGCCAATTCTTCACGCCGTCGGCCTCGTGTTGATGGCGCTCGGCGGTGGGCTGACGATGCTGTCGCAATGGGTGATGCGCCACTCCTGGAAGATCGGCATCCTCGAGGAACAGGACGCGCCGCTCGTGACCTCCGGCCTCTACGCCTTCTCGCGCAACCCGATCTATGTCGGCATGGTCGCCGCACTGATCGGCACGGTGCTGGCCGTGCCGAACGTCGTCTCAGTGGCGCTCGCTCTTTCCGCCTGGATATCGATCTCCTACCAGATCCGTATGGAGGAAGTTCACCTCGGCCGTGCGTTCGGGCAGGCCTACAGCGCCTATTGCAAGCGTGTCCGCCGGTGGGCCTAGGTCCAACCAGCGCCTGCCAACAGCCCTTCCTTATCCGCCCGCAAGCCGCCTTCCAGAGCACGATGCATGTGCAATGCCGAAATTGCGGAATTATGTAGCAATTGCCGCCAGTGGTATTTTAGCGGAGGTGGGCTGTGTGACCCCCGTGGATCAGAGAAAAAGCTACAATCGCCACGGTTCCATTGGTGATATGAAGTCAGGATTGGTTTTGAAAGTAGGCCCATGGTCGAGCCGATTTCCCAGGAGCTCTTCTTAGCGCTAAAGCGGACCGCCCTGCTGCCGAACGGGCTACGGTTCTCATACGTCGAGATGGGAGATCCCAACGGTGTGCCCGTCCTCCTGCTGCACGGGTTTACGGACAGCGCCCGAAGCTGGAGCCTCGTTGCACCGTATCTCGCGACGGGCTTTCGCCTCATAGCGCCAGACCTGCGCGGCCACGGGGATTCCGACAAGCCTGAAGGCTGCTACACTATTCCCGAGATGGCGAATGATGTCCGGTTCCTAATAGAGGTTCTGGGGCTTGCGCCGACGCACGTGGTCGGTCATTCGCTTGGAGGGCGGCTGGCGCAAGCAGTTGCCGAGCGGTGGCCCCATATCATCGGCAGAATCGTTCTCGTGTCCACGTCCGCCACACTGCGCGAACGTCGGGGATGGTTGTGGGAAAACATCCAAATGCTCCGCGATCCCATCGATCCAGGAAGCGCATTCATGCGAGAATGGTGCTGTGGCGCAGTTCCTGTCGACGAGGTCTTCCTCGCTTATGCGCGACGCGAAAGCGCGGCGGTGCCCTCACGCATCTGGCATTCCATCTACTATGAGCAGCTTGCGTATGATCCTTCGCCGCTTTTGCAGGATATTTCCACAGCCACACTCATCCTGCGGGGCGAGGAGGATTTGATCGCTACAGAGGAACATCAGGAGAATATGAGAGAAGCTATCGCCGGCGCGGAGTTCATTTCCCTGCCCGGCCACGGCCATAACCCCCATTGGGAGGACCCTGAAAAATTGGCCGCCTTGATTGCGACGTTTCTGGGGCGTTCATAACCCCTCCCGGCGCAATCGAGAGGGCGGCTGGTGGCAACCCCCTATGGGACAAAGATCAGCATAGCCTAGCACCCAGCCCTGCGGCGTTTCAAGGCAAGTGCCGGAAGCAACCAAACCGGACAACCCGCGCGACACGACGGTGAAGCAGCGGGCCGTATCAGCGGGCTTGTTGAAAGCAGGCTCAGAACACCGCCAGGAGCAACGCGCCCGCGGCGATGAACACCACACCGAGCCAATTCATCAGGTTGAGCTTCTCGCCGAGAAACAAGACGCCGAAGATCGCCACCATGACGATCGACAGCTTGTCGATCGGCGCCACCCGCGCCGCATCGCCGAGCTTCAGGGCGCGGAAATAGGCAAGCCAGGAGGCGCCGGTGGCAAGGCCGGAGAGGGCCAGGAACGGCCAAGTGCGCCCCGGGATTTCCGAGGGCTTTTGCCATTGCCCCGTCGCCGCGACGATGCCGGCCAGCACGAGGAATATGCCGACAGTGCGGATCAGCGTGGCGAAGTCGGAGTTGATCTGCGCAACCCCGACCTTGGCAAAGACAGCCGCGAGCGCCGCAAAGGCGGCCGAAAGCAGCGCCTCCCGCATGTTTCCTTAAATCGGCATCGATTTGAGGAATCATGCAGAGTTCAAAGTGCTACAGCGACCTTTGCGCGTCCAGGGGACGCGCGGCGCTGTAGAACTGCCAGCTCTGGCTCATCAGAACTCGACGCCCTTCTGGGCCTTGATGCCGGAGCGGAAGGGATGCTTGATCAGTTCCATTTCGGTCACCAGATCGGCAGCCTCGATCAGGTCTTCCTTGGCGTTGCGGCCGGTCAGCACCACATGGGTCATGTGCGGCTTTTCTTCCTTGAGGAAACGCACCACCTCGGCCACGTCGATATAGTCGTAGCGCAGGGCGATGTTGATCTCGTCGAGCAGCACCATCGAGTTGCGCTCGTCGCGGATCAGTTCCTTCGCCTTCTCCCAGGCCTTTTCCGCCATCGCCACGTCACGGGCGCGGTCCTGGGTTTCCCAGGTAAAGCCTTCGCCGAGCGTGTAGAACTGGCACACGTCGCCGAAATGCTTCTCGATCAGGTCGCGCTCGCCGGTTTCCCAGGCGCCCTTGATGAACTGCACGACCGCACACGGCATGCCATGGGCGATGTGGCGGAAGATCATGCCGAAGCCGGCAGTCGACTTGCCCTTGCCCTTGCCGGTGTTGACGATAACAAGACCCTTTTCGTCGGTCTTGGTCGCCATGATCTTTTCGCGGGCCGTCTTCTTCTTCGCCATCTTCATGGCGTGGCGCGCATCGTCCTTCTCGGCAACGCCCTCACCCGTGCTGACCACATCTTCGCTCATGACGTTCTCCTGATCCTATGATTCAATCGTGGGATCCGGACGTAGTGCTGACCGCGATCCCATTCTTTGCACTTGCGCAACTCCGGACGGAAAACCGTTTTGCGGCCTCCCGGAGCTGCTCATTCGTTACCGGCGCGAAGCCGCGATGCGGCCGTCGTTCGCCCGGTGAGTTCAAACCGCGCCGAGTTCGAGCGCGGGGTCCACAGATTGCGATCGATCGCCTCCAGCAGCCGCTCGGACAATTCGGCGAGTGCTGCCGGGTTCTTGTCGCGCAGGAAGCTCGACACCCGCTCGTCGACGATGAACGCCTGATAGGCCGCCTCGAAATGGTGGTCGCGCACCGCCCCCGTGGTCGCGGCAAAGGCGAACATGTAGTCGACCGTGGCAGCGATCTCGAAGGCGCCCTTGTAGCCGTGGCGCATGACGCCATCGATCCACTTGGGATTGACGACGCGCGCCCTGACCACGCGGCCGATCTCTTCCTCCAACGAGCGGATCACCGGCTTTTCCGGCCGGGAGTGGTCGTTGTGGTAGATCGCCGGCTTCGCACCTCCAAGGTGCTCGGCGGCAAGGCTCATGCCGCCTTCGAACTGATAATAGTCGTCGCTGTCGAGCAGGTCGTGCTCACGGTTGTCCTGGTTCTGGACGACAGCCTCGATGGTGCGCAGCCGCTCCTCGAAGAGGTCGCGCTCGGCCTTGCCCTCCTCGCCGGCGCCATAGGCATAGGAGCCCCAGGTGAGATAGGCATCGGCGAGATCGGCTTTTCTGTCCCAGCCCTTCTCGTCGATCAGCGCCTGCAGGCCGGCGCCGTAGGCTCCCGGCTTCGCCCCGAAGACGCGATAGGAGGCGCGGCGCGCCGCTTCCGCCGCCTCTATACCGGATGCCTCCAGCCGCTGCGTCTCGGCGCGCATGCGCGCGGCGATCATGTTGTCGGCATCGTCTTCTTCGAGCGCCCCGACGGCGCGAATCGCCTTGTCGAACAGTGCGATCTGGTCCGGGAAGGCATCCCGGAAGAAGCCGGAAATGCGAAGCGTCACGTCGACGCGCGGACGGCCGAGCATCGCCAGCGGTATGATTTCGTAGCCCATCACCCGGCGCGAGATCGTGTCCCAGGTGGGCTTGGCACCAATCAACGCCAGAGCCTGGGCGATATCGTCTCCACCCGTTCGCATGTTGGCCGTGCCCCAGGCCGTGAGTCCGAAGGAAGATGGCCAGTCACCGTGATCCTGCAGGTAGCGGCGAATCAACAATTCGGCGGATTTCTTGCCGAGTTCGTAAGCCGCCGGCGTCGGCACCGAGCGGCTGTCGACGGAGTAAAAATTGCGGCCGGTCGGCAGCACATCGGGACGGCCGCGGGTCGGCGCGCCGGATGGTCCGGGTGCGACGAAGCGGCCATCGAGGCCGGTGAGAAAACCGGCCATCTCGGCGGCGCCGGAATTGACGATCGACGGTTTCAGCCGCGTCTCGACCTCGCCAAGCACGGCGCAGGTGGCGGACCAGCCCTCGGGTGCCGGCGTCTCGCCGCAAACGAACGCCGCCGCGAGCAGCTCGATGCGCTCGACCGTATCGCCGGCAGTGCGCCAAGGTTGATCGGAAACCTCGGCAAGGATATCCGGCCGTAAACCGGTCCAGGGATCGGACATCACGCAATCGAGCGGATCGAAGCCGAGCCCTGCGTCGGCGGTGATCGCGCGCTGAAGGCTCTGGTCGGCACCTTCGCCGAGCCCGCGCGGCACCCGCGCCAGCGCCACCGTCAGGTCGGTCAGAAGCCGCCCCTCCGGCGCCACGCCAAAAATGTGCAGGCCGTCGCGGATCTGCATCTCCTTGAGGTCGCAGAGATAGGCGTCGAGCTTCTCCAGCGCCTTGTCGTCGCTGTCGCCCTTGTCGATGCCGGCGTCGAGGTCGAGGCCGATGTCGCGCACGAGGTCGAGGATCTGCCGGCTCAAGAGCCTGAGCCGCCGCGGATCCCCGCCGGCGGCGTCGTAATATTCATCGACCAGAGCCTCGAGATCCTTGAGCGGTCCGTAGGATTCGGCCCGCGTCAAGGGCGGCGTCAGGTGGTCGATGATGACGGCGCTGGTGCGGCGCTTGGCCTGCGTGCCCTCGCCGGGATCGTTGACGATGAAGGGATAGATATGCGGCAGCGGCCCGAAGATCGCCTCGGGATAACAGGTCTCCGACAGCGCCAGGGCCTTGCCGGGCAGCCATTCGAGATTGCCGTGCTTACCCATATGGACGATCGCCTGCGCCCCGAACTGGTTGCGCAGGAAGGCGTAGAAGGCGAGATAGCCATGCGGCGGCACGAGGTCCGGCGAATGGTAGCTTTCCTTCGGATCGATGTTGTAACCACGTGCCGGCTGGATGCCGACGACGACCTCGCCGAAGCGGGCAAGCGGCAGCGCGAAGGCGCCGTCGAGGAAGAACGGATCGGTTTCCGGTGCGCCCCAGCGGCCGGTCACTTCATCCTGAATCTGTTTCGGAAACGAATCGAAGAATGCCTTGTAATCACTTAGCGAAATGAGTTCGCGGATGTCACGGTCGCGGCTCGCCGCATTGGTCGGCCCGGCCATGAGATAGCGGATCAGTGCGTCACCATCTGCGGGCACACCGGCAACAGGATAGCCTTCCCCCGCCATGGCGCGCAGCACCTCCACAGTGCCCGCCGGCGTATCGAGCCCGACGCCGTTGCCGAGCCTGCCGTCGCGGTTGGGGTAGTTGGCCATGATGATGGCGATGCGGCGTTCGGCCGGCCTGGCGCGGCGCAGCTTCGCCCAGTTGACGGCGAGCCGTGCGGCAAACCGTACGCGGTCGGCAAGCGGCTCATGCCCCACGTTATTGGCTTCCACTTTGGGGTCGTAGATCGACGCCGCCTTGAAGGAGACAGCACGTGCCAGGATACGGCCATCGACTTCGGGCAGAGCGACATTCATGGCGAGATCGCGCGCCATCAGCCCCTGCGGCGAGGCCTGCCATTGCGCTCGGGACGATCCGGAAAAGATCACCTGCAGCACCGGCGCGCCCGTCGATTCCAACACGGTCGGCTGCCGGTCGGCGCCGGGAGACGAGACGGCAAAGCCGGTGGCGTTCATCACCACGTCGGGGGCAGCCTCGGCAAATATCGATTGCAGCGTGCCGACCGAAACCGCATCCTTCAGACTGGAGACGAACAACGGCAGCACGCGCATGCCCTCAGTGGCAAGCGCCTCGATCAGTGCTTCGACCGGCCGGGTCTCGCCGCTCTGGACCAGGGCGCGATAGAAGCAGATCGCGACTGTCGGGGGTTCGAATCCCTCCCCCGCGTCCATCCGATCTTGGACACGTGTCGACCATTCGCTGACGCCGATGACGCCCGCGCCTGGCCACCAGATGCCGGCCTTCAGAAGTGGTTTTGCCGGCTGCGGCTTTTCCGCGCCCGAGATCAGCGCCTCGGCATAATCGAGGAACAATCCGGCATTGTCGGCGCCGCCCTCGGTGAAATAGGCCCAAAGGCGCTGCCGGTCGTCGGCTGCGACCGTCGAAAATGGCTCGAGGCCCGGATCCGGCTTGTCGTCGCCGGGCAGCACCGCGATCTGGAAGCGATGGGTGACGGCGGCGGCATGCAAGGCTTCCAGCACATAGCGGAAATAGCTGGCGCCACCGAGCGGCCGGACCACGATGAGCTTGGCATGCCGTGCGGTGCGCTCGACGTAAGTGTCGACCGACATTGGATGCATCAGGTTCATCAGGCTGGCGATACGCAGGCTTGATCCCTCGTTGCGGCGGCCATGGGCCGCAGCGATCGAGGAAAGCTCGGTGTCGGCGGCAGACAGGAAAAGCACGTCGGCCGGCGTTTGCCCCAGATCGATCGCTTCGTTGCCGTCGGCGATCGTTCCTTTCTGGGCGAGAAGCAGATGCATTGTTCTGTCCGTTCAAGCACTTCCAGGAAAACGCTTTCCCGGAAGTGCGTTGCTTCAAGGAGTTAGACGAGCGCGGTGATGGCAGCGCGCACCGCAGCTTCGTCCATGTCGTGCAGGCCGATGACGACGAGGCGCGTGCCGCGCTTTTCGCCGGCCGCCCAGGCACGGTCGTAGTACTGGTCGATGCGGGCGCCGACAGCCTGGATCAACAGACGCATCGGCTTGCCGGGCACGTCGGCAAAGCCCTTGAGGCGCAGCACGTCATGCTCTGCGATCACGCCCTTGAGGCGATCGACGAAGGCGGCCGGATCGGCAATCGCGCCGAGCTCGACGACGAAGCTATCGAACTCGTCGTGAGAGTGCTCCTCGCCGGCCTCATGCTCCATCTCGTGGTGCGACTTGCGGTTGGCGATATCGCTTTCCGTGCCGACGCCGAGACCGAGCAGGATGGCGGCAGCCACTTCGCCGTTCTTGGCTTCGATCATCGTCGGCTTGCGGCTGGTGCGCGAAGCGACCTCTTCGCGCACGGCCTTCAGGCCCGACGCGTCGATCAGGTCGGTCTTGTTGAGAACGATCAGGTCGGCAGCGGTCAACTGGTCCTCGAACAGTTCCTCGATCGGGCTTTCGTGGTCGAGATTGTCGTCCTCGACCCGCAGTGCATCGACCTTGTCGTGGTCGTCGGCAAAACGACCGGCGGCAACGGCGGCGCTGTCAACCACGGTGACGACGCCGTCGACGGTCACTTCGCTGCGGATATCCGGCCAGTTGAAGGCGGCGATCAGCGGCTGCGGCAAGGCGAGACCCGAGGTTTCTATGATGATGTGATCGGGACGGTTTTCGCGCTCGAGCAGCTTGGTCATCGTCGGGATGAAATCATCGGCAACCGTGCAGCAGATGCAGCCGTTGGTGAGCTCGATGATGTCGTCTTCCGAGCAGGCTTCCGCACCGCAGCCCTTCAGGACGTCGCCGTCGACGCCGAGATCGCCGAACTCGTTGATAATAAGCGCAATGCGCTTGCCGTCGGCGTTCTGCAACAGGTTGCGGATCATCGTCGTCTTGCCGGCACCGAGGAAGCCGGTGATGACGGTCGCCGGGATCTTGCCCTGGTTGGCTCTGGCAGTGGTCATGGATCAACCCTTCATTTTCAGCGGCAATCCGGCCGCGACAAAGTAAACTTCCGCGGATTTCTCCGCAACGATCTGGTGAAGCCGGCCGGCATGATCGCGGAAATCGCGAGCCATGCGGTTCTCGGGCACGATGCCGAGGCCGACTTCGTTGGAAACAAGGATGAGGCGCGCCTGGGCCTCAGGCAGAAACGCGGCAAGGGCAGAAAACTCCGCCGCCATGTCGCGTCCTTCCATCATCAGGTTGGTGACCCACAGGGTCAGGCAGTCGACGAGGACCACGCGCTGTTCGTCGTCGATGCGTGTCAGCAGCGAAACGAGATCGAGCGGCTCTTCATGCGTCGTCCAGCCTTCGCCACGCCTCTGCCGGTGATGGTCGATGCGCTCGCGCATCTCGTCGTCCCAGGCGCGCCCGGTGGCGACATAGTGCATGCCGAGCCCCGAGGCTTCGACGAGCCTTTCGGAAAAGCTGGACTTGCCGGAACGGGCGCCGCCGAGGACCAGAACAGGGCCGGCATGGGGAATGGTCATGTGCGTTGCCGCCTCACGCGCCTGGTCGCAAGTTCGAGCGGCAACAGGATTTCACCGCGCCAGAGGCGCGTTCGGAAAACGATCGATGAGCCAAGACAACCTCCGTGATGGCGTGGGAAGCGGGCTTCCCGTCGGGCGGAATGCCCCTGTCGGACGGCAGGTCTCCTGGCTCACGGCGTCACGGACCCACGGCATTGCCTCGCGCGATAACGCGAAACGCGATGCCAGGGCCCGAACGGCCCGCCTCACCTTCCCGGCGCTTTCCGGTGCCACAGCGAACCTTTGCGCGTCTCCGACGCGCGGCGCTGTGGGCGGTTTCGTGAAAGGCGGACGATTCGTAGAAGAAGAGGCGTCCAACCCGGCTGATCACGAAGCCACGCCAGTGGCTTTTCCGGCTGAGTTCCAAACCGCCTGCGATCGCACCATGCGATCCAAAGCCGGCCGTCCTTCAGCCCGATGGCGAACCCTGACCGTTCTACAGTCGCGGGGTCGGCTGCGATAAGGATGCCCGATTTGGGTCCACCCGTCACATTCCCAATTATTCCCCCGCATCGCCACGATCCGGGGAAACCATCCAACGTCCGATGATTAGGAAGCGGGCAGTGCAAAGTCAATCGACGCGTGCGACACCTCCCCGGCCGAATTGCGCCGCGCGACGATTTGCCGGGCGCGGAGTACCGCAGGCCGCCAGTTCTCGTCACAGAGCACAAGCGATGCACCACGGCGGCGAACTTCATTTTAGCGATTGCAGATAATGCGATAAACTAGCCCAAAAAGAGGGTTCGGTTATCCGGAAGGCAAATGGAACGCAGGCTCGCCGCCGTGATGATTGCCGACGTTTCCGGCTATGGACTGCTCACCCAGGCCGACGAGGAGGGTACGTGTGCCCGCTTTCAGGCCGATCTGCACAACCTGTTCGAACAAAGGATCGCTGCGCACCGTGGGCGGTTGATCAAGACCATGGGCGATGGGTTGCTGGTCGAGTTCGTGAGTGTCGTCGAGGCGGTCCGTTGTGCGGTGGAGGTCCAGCGCGCGAAATCCGAAAGCCGAGGATCCGATGAGGGTCGACTGGAATTCCGCATCGGCATCAATCTTGGCGATGTCATCGTTGACGGCGACGACATTCAGGGCGATGGCGTCATCATTGCCGAGCGCCTGCAGAGCATCGCCGAACCGGGTGGGATCGTCATCTCCGGCACCGCCTACGACCAGGTCGAAAAGCACCTCGATGTCCGTTTCGTCTTTCTCGGCGAACAACGCCTGAAGCATATCGAAAGGCCGGTGCGGGCTTACAGTCTGGAGCTGAACGAAACTCGCGCCGGCGGCGCAAAGGTCGCAGCGCACAGCACGAGGCGCTGGGCGGCACTTGTTGCATCTGCTGTCGTGCTCGGCGCAGCCAGTGGTGTCGTCTGGTGGCAGCCGTGGGAACCGCCTGCGGAAACGGCCCAGGTCCAGCCATCGAACCTGACCGTGCCGGACAAACCGTCGATAGCAGTGCTTCCGTTTGCCAATGTGAGCGACGATCCCAGGCAGGAGTATTTCGCCGATGGCATGACCGACGGCCTCGTCACCGAACTGGCCCAGGTATCCGGCTTGTTCGTTATCGCGCGCAACTCGACCTTCACCTACAAGAACAAGCCAGTGACACCCGGGCAGGTGTCCAAGGAACTCGGGGTCAGATACGTCCTCGAAGGCAGTGTGCAGCGGGCCGGAGAGCAGCTGCGGATCAATGCCCAGCTGATCGATTCTCTCGATGGCGGCCACGTTTGGGCCGGAACGTTCGACGGCTCGCTTTCCGATGTCTTTGCGCTGCAGGACAACGTGATGCGCGGCATTGCCGATGCGCTTGCGCTTCGGCTGAACCCTGACGAGCAGATGGCCTTGGGGCGCAAGGAAACGATGGTGCCGGCAGCTTTCGATGCGTTCCTGCGCGGCTGGGAGCATCACCGACGCACGACCCCCGAGGATTTTGCAAAGGCAGTGCCTTTCTTCGAGCAGGCGATTGCGCTCGATCCTGCCTATGGGCGCGCTTATGCCGCCGCCGCCATGGTCTACGCGCGCATCTGCATGTGGCGCTGGCATTATCAGCTGGGCATCTCGCGGACCGAAGCGAGAGCCAGGGCGACGCAATATCTGCGCACCGCGCAGAAACACAAAACAGCGCTGGCCTACCAGGCGGCCGCTCTCCTTTCCGAAGCGGACTGGCAGCATGCCGACGCGCTAACCCAACTCAAGGAAGCGATCGCGCTCGAACCCGGCGATAGCTGGAGCTACGCGCTGACGGCCTTCGTCCTTACCTCCGTCGGCCGCCCGGCGGAGGCCCTGCCCTATATCCGCACGGCCATGCGCCTCGATCCGCACTCCCCGTCCTTCTTCATTTACGTCCTTGGACTGACGCACTTCAGCCTGGAGGATTTCGAGGCGGCAGCGGCAGCAACAAAGCGCAGCATCGAACTCAATCCGCAGGATGACGGCTCGTTCCTTCTTCTTGCCGCCGCTTCCGGGCACCTCGGTCGCCGCGTGGAGGCGCAGGCGGCCATCACCCGTTTCAACGCGCTTCGCCTCGCACGCGGCGGCACTGCGGCCAGCATCGCGACCAGCCCACCCCTGGACCTGGCAAGGCAGGAGGACAGCGAGCGTTTCTACCGGGGGCTGCGGCTGGCGGGCCTACCCGAGACCTTGATGAACACCGACTTCATCGCCGCAAACAGGCTGCAAGCCGACGAAGCCCGTTCGCTCCTCCTGGGGCATCGGCTGCATGGACGCATGCTGGATTCTGGCGAGGAACACGAGGCTGTGATTTCAACCGGGGGCATGGCCACTCTGACGGGAGACTGGGCATCCATCGGAGCCGGTCGCATGGCCGACGTCGAGGTCAAATTCGACAGCGACGAGGTTTGCTTCCTGTGGCTGAAGACAACGAACCTATGCGGGATCGTGCTGCGAAACCCCGGGGGGCTTCGCGCCAAGGAGAACGAGTTCATATGGTATCACGGCGACAGAGCCTTCACGTTCTCACAGATCCCCTAGGCTTGCTGCTTCGCCATGCCTCGGCTACCGCACCCGCTCCAGCACGCTGAACTGAAAAGCCTGCGCTGAATTCCAAGGCGTCTTGTGCTGGTGCGTGATCGCCTCGACCAGCCGGAAGGACGGACCGATCACGTCAGCAAGCGCCGCCGGATCGTAGCGCACCACGGGCAGGCCGCTGCAGCGCGCTGGCCCGTCGGGGGCAAAGGTGGCGATGATGGCATGACCGCCTGGCGTGACCGCGGCCTCCAGCCTCTCGATATAGGCGGCGCGGTCGTCCGGATCGGTCAGGAAATGAAAGGCGGCCCGATCATGCCATATGTCGTAGGCGCGTTCCGGCTTCCACTCGGTCACGTCGGCGGCGATCCAGTGCACCTGATCCGCACGCGCGCAAAGCCGCGCCCGGGCGGCTTCGAGTGCAGCCGGTGAGAGATCGAGCACGGTGATCGCCGTCATGCCCTCATCAAGCAATGCATCGACCAACCGCGACGCGCCGCCACCGATATCGATCAGCGAAGACATGGCAACTGCCGCATGTTTGCGGATGAGATCGAGCGAAACGGCCGGCGTACCCTCGAACCAGCTGACGCCCTCATCACCCTTTGAGGCATATGCAGCGTCCCAATGCGCTCGTCGCTCGTCGTCACTCATTTCAAACCGCCTCGCACGCCGGTTGTCGCGTGGCCCAATGTCTGCGTGTGTCGGCGCCTGCGCCGCATCTTAGCGCTTGACGCGTGTGCTGCAATGGCAGCGGGCGGGTCTCAAATGCCGAGCAGTTGATCCAGCCATTTCCGGTCAAGCACCGCCTCAATCTCGCTCGCGACATCATCGAGCGCCGCGTCGACCGACTGGCGGTAATTGCCGATGCCGCCTTCGATGCCGAAGCTCGTCAGCAACGCTGCGCGATAGGCATCGCTGGAAAACAGGCCGTGCAGGTAGGTGCCCATCACCCGGCCATCGGCCGAAAGGGCGCCATCGGCGCGGCCATCAATGCGGATTGATGGCCGATCGCAATCGGCCCCGGCTGTGCGGCCGAGATGGATCTCGTAGCCTTCCAGTGCAACGCCGTGTTCCAACGACCAGGCGCGGCTGTTGCGCAGGGTCTTTTCCGGCGCCATTTCCGTTTCGACGTCGAGCAGCCCGAGCCCGGCGATCTCGCGGTCGCTGCCCTCGATTCCGAGCGGATCGGTGACGCGTGCCCCCAGCATCTGGTAGCCGCCGCAGATGCCGATCACGCGGCCGCCGCGTCGCACATGGCGCTTGAGATCCTGGTCCCACCCCTGGGCCTTGAAATCCTGGAGGTCGGCGATGGTCGACTTCGAGCCGGGTATGACGATGAGCCCGGCATCGGCCGGAATTGGGTTTCCCGGTTTGACGAAGACGAGATCGACCTCCGGCTCGGCGGCAAGCGGATCGAGATCGTCGAAATTGGCAATGCGCGACAAGACAGGCACGGCGATCTTGAGCGCCCGACCCTCGCCACGGGCCAGTTTTTCAAGAACCACCGAATCCTCTGCCGGCAGCCGCCCTGCCGCCTTCAGCCACGGCACCACGCCGAAACAGGACCAGCCGGTGTAACGACCGATGGCAGCAATGCCATCGTCGAACAAAGTGACGTCGCCGCGAAACTTGTTGATCAGGTAGCCGCTGACCATGCGCCGGTCCTCTTCCGGCAGGATCGCATGGGAGCCGACCAGCGAGGCGATGACACCGCCACGATCGATATCCCCGACAAGCACGACGGGCACATCAGCGCGCGTCGCAAAACCCATATTGGCGATGTCGCCGGCCCTCAGGTTGATCTCGGCCGGCGACCCCGCCCCTTCGACCACGACAAGATCGGCACCGGCTGAAATCTGCTCGAAGCTTTCCATCACCGCGCCCAGCAGCTTCGGCTTCAGCGCCTGGTATTCCCGGCCCTTCGCCTGGCCCGCGACCTTGCCCTGTACGACGATCTGGCTGCCGACATCCGATTGCGGTTTCAACAGCACCGGGTTCATGTGCACCGAGGACGGCACGCGGGCGGCCAGCGCCTGCAGCCATTGCGCCCGGCCGATTTCGCCGCCATCGTCGGAGACGGCGGCGTTGTTCGACATGTTCTGCGGCTTGAACGGCATGACCTTCAACCCGCGATTGGAGGCGAGCCGGCACAGCCCCGCCACCAATACCGATTTTCCGACATCCGAGCCGGTTCCCTGAAGCATGATCTTGCGTGTCATGGCGCCACCGGTAACACCGAATTGACCGCCGGCAAAGGCCTGCTTTGACACGATTTCGCCGCATTTGCGGCGCGTCGATGACAGTCTGTTTCGGTCGCTTACCAAGCTTGTCGAGTTTCTCTCCGAAACTAGCGTAAATGCGACATCCTGTGACGAGTTTGGCATTCATTTTCGCGCGGCGCGAGCCTATATCAGCGCCACCGAAACACACCCGGATCACAACACGTCCGGCCTCTCAAGGTCCATGTCCATGCTGTACATCTTCAGCAAACCAAATTTCGTTCAGATTGCCTGGAATTCCAAGGCACCCGTCAGCCAGTCGCGCGTTCGCAACGTCGTGCTCGATGCTCCCTTTGGGCCGCTCGGGTTCATCCGCACGTCCAACATCGGTTGACCTGCCCCGCCCGTTGATCGGGCGCACGTTTGGCAATGGCTTTGCATTCCAGCAGCTAACGCCTCCTCCTCCAGCCGTCTCCCCCGTGGAGACGGTTTTTTTTGGCCTGATGACCGGGAAACCCGAGGCTCCTGTTTTGTGCATGTCGATATCACAAAGCCGCAACGCACTTTGCGCAACATGCCCGAAAACGCGAAAGCCGCATCGACCTCTTGGCGAGGGATGCGGCTTCCAAAAAACGCTGGTCACTCCGGAAATACACACCGAAGGCTCGCTTCACACCCGGGACGCACTACCTTGATCCGGGCCGGCGGCCGTTTCCCGCCGCGCAACAACATTTAGCCGGACATCGTTACCGGATGGTTATTGAGGATTTAACGAATGATGAATCGCGGCTTTTTTTGAACTTTTTTCGCGACATCGGCAGAAAATGCCGGTGACGCATTCGCGACAGGAAAAGTCCTGATTGCAACAGATCAAAAAAGGGCAGTGCGGCGACCGCTATATTTTGCGGCACTAATTGTCGTAAATGCTTAAATTTGGGCGGCCCGAGGCCCAAAAAAACTCTTCGATCATGTCGCAGACAGACGCCGCCGGCACCCAGACCCCGCCGTTGTCCGATTCAAGAGGTTGATTTCCCAACGAGAATACTTAGGCTTGCAGAGCGGTATAGAGGAGATCCGGCCGGCGACAGGGTTCCGCGGCAAGGACAAAACAAACTCCCATGACCGCCGCAGCAGGGGCTACCCTTGGCTTGTCTTTTGCCGAACCCCAAGCTGCTCATTTGGTTCGGGTGAGCGGGATGCGAGGGCGTCCCCAGGATACCCGTTTGATCGTTGGCTGCAGTTCAAAGACTGGGAGGTCTTGCAACATGAAGAAACTCCTCGCTTCCACCATCCTCGCCGCGGGGCTGTATGCCTTGGCGGGTTCCGCGCAAGCCGCCGAATGCGGAGACGTCAGCATTGCCGAGATGAACTGGGCGTCTGCGGGCGTTGCCGCCCACGTGGACAAGTTCATTCTCGAAAACGGCTATGGCTGCACCGTGACGCTGGTCACCGGCGACACCATGCCGACCTTTGCCTCCATGAACGAAAAGGCCCAGCCGGACATGGCGCCGGAACTGTGGGTCAATGCCGTTCGCACACCGCTCGACGCGGCCATCAAGGAAGGCCGGCTGATCGAAGCAGCCAAGATCCTGAGCGAAGGCGGCGTCGAAGGCTGGTGGATCCCGAAATTCCTCGCCGATGCCAACCCCGACATCAAGACGGTGCAGGACGCGCTCAAGCACCCGGACCTGTTCCCGGCCCCGGAAGATCCGTCCAAGTCCGCCATTCACAATTGCCCGTCGGGCTGGAACTGCCAGGTTTCGACCGCCAATCTCTTCAAGGCGATCGATGCTGAAAAGGCCGGCTTCCAACTGATCGACACCGGCTCCGCCGCCGGTCTCGACGGTTCGATCGCCAACGCATTCGCCAAGAAGACCGGCTGGCTCGGTTACTACTGGGCACCGACCGCCATCCTCGGCAAGTACGAGATGACCCGCCTCTCCTTCGGCGTCGATCACGACAAGAAGGAATGGGACGCCTGCTCGGCCGTTCCGGATTGCCCGGCCCCGAAGGTCAACTCCTACCCGGTCTCCGACGTCTTCACGGTCGTGACCAAGTCCTTCGCCGACAAGGCCGGCGTCGCCATGGATTACGTCAAGGCGCGCAAGTGGGACAACGGCACGGTCAACAAGGTTCTTGCCTGGATGGATGAGAACCAGGGCACGAACGAGGATGCCGCAAAGCACTTCCTCGAAGAGTTCCCCGACATGTGGACCCAGTGGGTCGCGCCCGACGTGGCCGAAAAGGTAAAGGCTGCGCTCTGATTTCGGCTGATATTGCAGGCGCCCGCATGAAAAGCGGCCGCCTGCATCGGCGCCTTCGCCATCAGGCAAGGGAACCGGTAGGGCGGTCGTTGCTCCTGACGACGAACGGG
Organism: Ensifer sp. M14; assembly: GCF_003355565.1. Lineage (NCBI taxonomy): Bacteria > Pseudomonadati > Pseudomonadota > Alphaproteobacteria > Hyphomicrobiales > Rhizobiaceae > Ensifer > Ensifer sp. M14. The sequence continues at coordinate 2,572,711 of NZ_QJNR01000004.1, read as the reverse complement.
GGCCATTCGCGTCGCATTCAGTAAAGCGGGCGTCACGTTCCGCTGTCACATTCCTCACGCCGGGACCCGAAGAGGTCACTAGCTAAGTCTGCGCAAGGATCGGCAACGACCGACCCGAAGACGCAGTCGGCGTCATAAGACTTCCGGCCAAGAAGGGGAAAAATATGGCATCCATCTGCAGTGTCTTGCCAGCGTTGCTCTGCAAGTTCCCTGCCATTGACGACGGAACGATCCGGCTCGCGCGCAAGACCATCGACGATGGTTTCAAAGGTTTCGTTCGCTCCTATGGCGACGCCATCGATACGGTTGTGCAACCGCTTCAATGGTTCTTGAACTATCTCGAAGGCGCGTTCGTGGCGTCGCCCTGGATCCTCGTGCTGATCGTCATGGTGGCCGTGGTCTATTACGGCAGCCGCAACGTCAACATCACCATCGGCACGGCACTGTCGATGATTGCCATCGGCCTCGTCGGCCTGTGGAACGACACGATGATAACCCTGGCGATGGTCACCGTCTGTACGCTGATCTCGATCCTGATCGGCATTCCGATCGGCATTCTGATGGCGCGCTCCGATCGGGTGCAGTCGATCGTCAACCCGGTGCTCGACGTGATGCAGACGATGCCGAGCTTCGTCTACCTCATCCCGGTGGTCATGATTTTCGGCATCGGCAAGGTTCCTGGCCTGATCGCCGTCGTCATCTACGCCGTGCCGCCGATGATCCGTCTTACCAATCTCGGCATCCGCCTCGTCGACCAGGAAGTGCTGGAAGCCGCCGACGCCTTCGGCTCGTCTGCCTGGCAGAAGCTCAAGAACGTGCAGATGCCGCTGGCGCTGCCCACCATCATGGCCGGCATCAACCAGACCATCATGATGTCGCTGGCCATGGTCGTCGTCGCATCGATGATCGGCGTCGGTGGCCTCGGCAAGAACGTGCTGCAGGCGATCGCCAACCAGTTTTTCACCGTCGGTTTCCTCAACGGTTTCGCCCTTGTCGGTATCGCCATCATTTTTGACCGTACCAGCCAGGCCTTCGGCAGGCGGCTGCAGAAGCATTCGGAGGTTATCCATGGCTAGTCACGCGATCGAGGTGAAGAACCTCTACAAGATCTTCGGCCCCCGCGGCGGCGACTATGTCGACGCTGTCAAGCGTGGCCTCGGCAAGGCCGAACTCAACGAGAAACACGGCCACGTGCTCGGCCTGCAGGACATCAACATCTCGATGCCGGCCGGCGGCGTGATGGTGGTCATGGGGCTTTCGGGCTCCGGCAAGTCGACGCTGATCCGTCACATCAACCGGCTGATCGACCCGACGGCGGGCGAAGTGCTTTATGACGGCGTCGACGTCTGCAAGATGAGTGACAACGACTTGCGCGAATTTCGCCGCCACAAGACGGCGATGGTGTTCCAGAAATTCGCGCTGCTGCCGCACCGGACGGTTCTGGACAACACCGTCTATGGCCTGGAAATCCAGGGCGTCGGCAAGGCGGAAAGCGAAAAGCGCGCGCGTGGCTGGATCGACCGCGTCGGCCTCCAGGGTTTCGAGAACCACTACCCCAACCAGCTGTCCGGCGGCATGCAACAGCGCGTCGGCCTCGCCCGGGCGCTCACCAACGACGCCGACATCCTGCTGATGGACGAAGCTTATTCCGCACTCGATCCGCTGATCCGCGTCGACATGCAGACCGTGCTTCTCGACCTGCAGAAGGAGCTGAAGAAGACCGTCGTGTTCATCACCCACGACCTCGACGAGGCGCTCCGGCTCGGCGACAAGATCGCCATCCTGCGCGATGGCCGCGTCGTGCAGCAGGGAACGGGCCAGCAGATCGTGCTATCGCCCGCCGACGACTACATCACCGCCTTCGTCAAGGAAGTGAACCGCGGCCGCGTCATCAATGTCGAGACGATCATGCGGCCGCTTTCGGGCAATCCGGAGGGCATGCCGCTGGCGATGGGCATGGTGCTGGAATCGGCGGCACGCGCCATGACCGGCGCCCACGTCAACGCCGCCCATGTTGTCGACGAGAACGGCCGCCCGATCGGCGCGCTCGACCTACCGACGATCATCTCGGCGATGGTGACGCCCACCAGCCACGAGGACAAGCGGGCCGCCTAAAGCATGTCGCGCAAAAGTGTGCTGCGGTTTTGCGATCGCGACATGCATAAAAACAAGAACTTAAAGCGCGGCAAGCGAATCTGAAAGATCGCGACGCGCCTTAAGGCAAGTCCACAATCGAGATCATGGGCGCCCGGCATTTTTTTCCGAAAGGAAGTTGCTGGCGCGCCCATCTTGTTCCTGCTCACGGCTCGGGCGGGCATTCGCCGCAGGACGTTCCTACCTGTCACCGCGATGCCGATGTCAGCCTCGCGTCGATAGAAAGCCGCCGTGTCGCTGGCGCTCAGTTAGTCTTCGTCGTTTCGGCTGCGGCCGGCTCGACGGTGCTTGCGGACGAAAGCGAATCGCTCTTGGCCGGGAAATACTTGTCGAGCAGGCCCATCATCTGGTTGTCGCGCTTCTCAGCGGTCTCACCGCCCATGACAACACCGACGAGGCGCTTGCCGTCGCGGGTTGCCGAGGTGACCAGGTTATAGCCCGATGCCGTGGTGTAGCCGGTCTTGATACCGTCAGCGCCGGCGTAGCGGTTCATCACACCGTTGTGTCCGCGAAGCTTCATGCCGCGGAACTCGATCCGGCGGTTGGAAAACAGGGCAAACTCTTCCGGGAAATCACGCATCAGGGCGATGCCGAGCGTCGCCATGTCGCGCGCGGTCGTCACCTGCTCCGGATCGGGCAAGCCATTGGCGTTCTTGAATACGGTTCTGGACATGCCGAGCTGGTGTGCCTTCTCGGTCATCACCTTGGCAAACCCTGTCTCCGTCCCGGCCAGTTGCTCGCCGATGGCAACGGAAGCATCATTGGCCGACAGCACGATCATGCCCATCACGGCTTCGCGCACGGACACGGTGCGCCCGACGCCGACCGCCAGCTTGAACGGCTCCTTGTTGTTGGCATTTTCCGACATCGTCAGCCGCTGGTCCCAGGTCAGCCTGCCGTCGCGAAGAGCTTCGAACGCCAGATAGATCGTCATCATCTTGGTCAGGGACGCGGGGTAGTTCAGTTCATCGGCATTTTCGGCCTCAAGGACCGTGCCTGTCTGCGCGTCGAGAACGAAATGGGCCTTTCCGGCGAAAGCGGAGGACGCACCGCCGAGCAGCAGACCGAGTGAAACCGCGGCCGACGCGAGTGTCCGGAGTGTAAAATGCATGATGTTCTTCTCGTTTGAGGCTATCGATCAGCGTGCGAGATCCGCGGGCAGGCTGGCGACTACATAAGTGCGCCCTTTTACAGCGATCGCCAGCAGGCCGCAATCGCCTGTAGGCTGCGGCCTTTCGTCGTGAACCCCCGCCCAGATTCGGCCATAATGGCTTCGCTCGACGACGGAGTTCCTCCTCGGGGTCGACCCTTCCTAACCGTTTCGCGGCGCGACCGCCCTTGCCCCGAAAGGCCAGCCGGACAGAAAGGGTTTCTCGACGAAACGATAGGTCAGATATGAGGCAACGAGCACTGCGGCCGTTGCAGCGAGGGTAACCAGCGTGGCGCCCCCCTGGCCAAGCGCCAGCACCGTGTCGCCATCGGCAGCCACATGGGTCGGCACCTTCAGGCCGAAGCGCAAAACCTGCGTCACCACCCAACCGACAATCGAATGGGTCAGGTAGACGCTGTAGCTGACGGTGCCGAGCCACACGAAGAGCGGCCACTCGAGAAAGCGGCGCAGGGACGTACCGTCCTGCAGGTTCGCGACGGCCACGATCGTCAGCGCGAAAAGAGCTGGCAAAAGGATCTCGGCCTGGGTACCGCCGAGACCCCAGATTGCCAGGACGACGAGCGCCAGCGTGCCGGCCGCCATTGGCGTGGCCGCCTTTCGGGGAATCCGGACGTGGAGCGAAGCGGCCCATGCCCCCAGGAAAAAGGAAAATATGCAGCGGACGATCGCAAAGATCGGATCGGTCTCAAGCCGCCCTCCCTCGAGGACCAGCAGGACGATGGCCGCCCCCGCCGCCAGAACAAGGCACCAGCGCATTTCCAGCCGCAGAAGCCCCATGGTCAAGGCGAAGATCAGGTAGGTCCAGAACTCGACGGAGATGGACCAGCTCGGAATGTTGAACGACAGTTCGTTCAGAACCACGCCCTGCAGCAGGAAGAGATTGGCCAGGAAGGCCTTTGCGTCCGACACGACGAAGGCGGGGCTGTTGGAAACGATGCCGGTCCTCTGTTCGAAGACGTATTTGAGGCACTCGATGCCAAGGAAGATCAGAAGGGTGAACAGATGAAGCGGATAGAGCCGCCAGAATCGTCGGCGCTGGAAGCTCGCCACGTCGGCAGGCGTCGATAATCGGTTGACGTAATTGAGAGCAATGACGAAACCGCTGAGCACGAAGAAGAAATCGACCATCAGGTAGCCGTGCCGGATGAAGGCGTTTTCACTCAGCAAACTACCGTAGCGGAAATGGTGCAGGGCAACGGCAAGCGCTGCAACCCCCCGCAAGGATTCCAGCGCCAGAAGCTTGGGTTTCTTCGCCATTGGGGAGAATGCTCCATCCCAGACGGCTAACGCCGCCGTTTCATCTCGTTGCGCCGGAAATTTGGATTTTCTGCTTCGAAGGAGGCAGGCTTCGCAAGGACAGTCCTGCCGCAGTTTTGCCCGGGAAGGCTTAAAATCCGGTAATTGGGGCGTCGCAAGGCGCCAGGCGGCATCCGGCCTTGCTTGGCGCGGCATCGTCGAGGACATCTTGCGCGATGTCGCCGGGGCTCATCGAGGTCGCGTTTCATTCGAGCTTAACCGAATTGCTCCATATTCCAGCGTAGGTCCCAGCCCGCGCCATGGCAGCAGACAGGGGCCGCGATACAGGAGGCGGCGCCATGTCGGCGATGCCCTGCCCCAACACTTTCGGCGCCTCATGCAACGACCTTCCGCCACCGCAGACTTTCCGACAGGCCGGCATCAAATACCGGCGCCGGCAAGCTACGACGCCGGACTGGCGCAACTGACCCGGCATCTGGCGTCGCTTCTGTCCGGCCTCGGGCTCTTTCTGATGGTCTTCACGCTCATGCCCTTTCAGGGCGCGATGGAGACCGATCCGAATGCGGCCAACGACGGCAACATCATCAACCAGGTCGGCTACATCGTGCTCGGCGCGGTCTACCTGTTCGCGATGCTGCTGGTGGTCGACAAACGGGTACTGGCGCGGCTTGTCTCGCCGGCCTGGGTGGCGATCTTCGCCATCGCCTACTTCTCCTGCCTGCAGTCCTACGATCCGGCAGCCTCTGCCCGCGGGCTGACGCTCAGCCTCGTGGCGATGATCATGGTGGCGGGTGTGCTGGTGCTGCCGCGCAGCGAAGAGGATTTCGTTCACGCGGGCGCAAATGCCATCCTGCTACTTGTTCTAATCGACTATGCGGCGCTCATCGTGGCGCCGAACCTCGCAATTCACTCGGCCGCCGGCGGCGAACCCTGGCATGCCGGCTTCTGGCGCGGACATCTGCTGCACAAGAACGTCTCGGCGCCCGTCTTTTCCATCCTGTGCATGTTCGGCATCTATTGCCTGCGCGCCGGCGCCCCGCTTCGCGGCTGGGCCATCACCCTGCTCTCCATCAATTTCGTGCTTCACACCGGCTCGAAAACGACCATCGGCTTCCTGCCGATCGCGATTGCGCTGGTGCTTGCCGGGCGCGCCCTTCGCAGCCCGGGCCTGATGATCGTCGCTCACCTCGTCATGTCGGTGCTGGTCTTCGCGCTGACCCTCGGCACCATCTATTCCGACGCCCTGCTTTCGGCGACCAAGGCGATCATCGACGACGCCACCTTCACCGGCCGCGACGACATCTGGAAGTTCGCCAGCGACAGCATCGCCGAGCATCCGTGGTTCGGCCAGGGCTACTCCAGCTTCTGGCTCTCGCCTGTCATCATGGGGCTCGAGGCGAATTTCGAAGCGAACTGGGACGTGCGCGGCATCGTCGCCGGCCACAACAGCTACCTCGACGCGGCGTTGACATTCGGTCTGCCTGGCGGCATCGCGATCAGCCTGCTTCTCTTCGTCAAACCGCTCTTCGACTATATCCGCGCTTCGCGCCGCCCGGAGGGACGCGCCTTTGCCGACTTCTGCGTCATGGTCGTGATCTTCATGACCTACAACGCCATGCTCGAAAGCTTCTTCCTCAACCGCGCCGACCCGATGTGGCTGCTGACGGCGCTCGCCATCTTCGGCCTCGGGCTTGCCGGGCGCATGGGGCTCCGCCGCCAACAATAGTCACCGGTCGGTCGCACGGATGCTTGCAAAGACATAAAGATATCTTTATATCTCATTGCATTCATTCTAGCCGGGAAAAACCGATGACCCTTGCCGCCAATGTTCTGTCTGATCTCATCGCCGAAAAGGGCGTTCTTCTTGCCGATGGCGCCACCGGAACCTCGCTGTTTGCGATGGGCCTCGAAGCCGGCGAAGCACCGGAGATCTGGAACGAGACCCGGCCGGAGAACATCACCAAGCTGCATCAGGACTTCGTCGATGCCGGCGCCGACATCATCCTCACCAATTCCTTCGGCGGCACCCGCCACCGCCTGAAGCTGCACCACGCCCAGGATCGTGTCCACGACCTCAACAGGCGCGCAGCCGAAATCGCCCGCGCCGTAGCCGACAAGGCGCCGCGCAAGGTCATCACCGCAGGCTCGGTCGGCCCGACCGGCGAACTGCTGATCCCGCTCGGCGCGCTGTCCTACGAGGATGCGGTTGCTGCCTTCGTCGAGCAGATCGAAGGTCTGAAGGCCGGTGGCGCCGAAGTCGCCTGGATCGAGACCATGTCCTCGCCGGACGAGATCCGCGCCGCCGCAGAAGCTGCCGCCAAGGTCGGCTTGCCCTATGTCTACACCGGTTCGTTCGACACCGCCGGCAAGACCATGATGGGTCTGCATCCGAAGGATATCCACGACGTCGCCAAGGATCTCGGTGATGGCCCGGTCGCCGTCGGCGCCAATTGCGGCGTCGGCGCTTCCGACATCCTCTCCTCGCTGCTCGACATGACCGCGGCAAAGCCCGAGGCGACCGTGATCGTCAAGGGCAATTGCGGCATTCCGGAATTCCGTGGTTCCGAGATCCATTACTCCGGCACACCGCCGCTGATGGCGGAATATGCGCGGCTGGCAGCCGACGCCGGCGCCAAGATCATCGGCGGCTGCTGCGGCACCACCTGCGGCCACCTCGCCGCCATGCGGGTCGCCCTCGACGAGCATTCGCTACGCGAACGCCCGTCGCTCGACGTGATCATCGAGAGGATCGGCCCGTTGCGCAACAAGACCGCCAATGAAGGCCCATCGGCACCGGCCCGCGAGCGCCGCAGCCGCCGCGGCTGAGAGGGCCTCCGATCAGACAGGAAAAGCGCTCCGGGATCATCCGATCCGGAGCGTTTTCATTTTCGGTGTTCTGACCCAACACGCGCAGGCGCTTGCTCCAAAGCAAGGTCGGTCGGCGCCGTCGCAGGTGATGCAATGTCGGCGGGTCGGGATTGGCACTTCTCGCTCGGACACCTCGCCATCTTCAGCGGCACCGACAAAGGTCATGTCGCTGCGTTGTCGATGCCTGACGGCGCCCGCGAAAATCAGGCGCTTCTCTTCATTGCACCGCCGCTCTGCAGATGCTGGCGCCATGCCGCGAGCCCGACCTCGATATTCTTGCGGCCGAAGCCGACACGAAAGCGATCCTGAGCGACCGGCAGCAGATCGGAGACGAAAAGGCTCGAAGGCAACAGCAAGACGCCCGCCTCCTCCACCAGGCGACGGCAGTGGGTCTCGACGCCGTCGGACCCGAGATAGCGGGCAAAGCCGACACAGCCACCGTCCGGCTCGCGCCATTCGTAGAGATCGGGGAACTCGGCAAAGAAGGCACCGAGCTTTTGAAGGTTTTCGGCGCAAAGCGCGCGATTGCGGTCAAGCAAATGCTCGCGCGCCTTGAGCGCAATGGTTGCCAGCACCTCCGACGGGCGCGAATTGCAGATCGACAGGTAGTGCTTCATCTTCTCCATGCGCTCGAGCAGGGCATGGTCGCGGCAGGCGATCCAGCCGATGCGCAGGCCCGGCAGCCCGTAGGCTTTCGACATGACGTTGAGCGAAATGCCGCGCTCGAACAGTTCGGCCGCCTGCGGCAGCCTCAGCGCCGGGTCGCGCTCCAGCCCACGGTAGACCTCATCGCTGAAGAGGTGGATGCCGCGTTCGGCGCAGAGTTCGGCGAGCGCCTTGAACGTCTGCTGGTCGGCGATCGATCCCGTCGGGTTGTTGGGGAAATTGACGGCGATCAGTTTTGTGTTCGGCTTCAGCGCGGCGCGTATGTCGGCGATATCCAGGCGCCAGTTGTTTTCCGGGCGCAGCGGAACGCCGGTGACGGAGGCCGCGATCGTGACCGGCAACGTCTCCATCGACTGGTAGTTGGGCACGGTGACGATGGCGTGATCCTCAGGCCCGAGCAACGCCAGCATGGCGCAGTAAAGCCCCTCCTCCGCGCCTGCAAAGCAGAGGATGTCCGCAGCAGAAAGCCCCCGATAGGTCGATGCAATGGCCGCGCGCAAGGCCGGCGCACCGTAGGTTTCGGTATAGCCGAGCGTCAGCTTGTCCCAGGCCTCCCGGTCCGTATCGTCGGAAAGCGCCAGCAACTCGCCCATACCAATGGTTTCGGCATCACTTGCCGTCATATGATGGCGCGCCTTGAACTCCCAACGGGAGAAATGCGTTTCGAGACGGAAATCTGGCAAGGTGGTCATATCGGGTCCTCCACTCGCTGCGTCCGGCGGACGGGCGAAATCATGGTCTTCTTGGTGATCAGGAAGCGTCGCTGCGGGCAGCGGCAAGATAGTTGTAGATCGAGGCGCGCGAGGTGCCGATCAGGCTGGCGAGATGGTCGACGGCGTTGCGGGTCTTGAACAGACCACGCTCTTCCAGTGCCGCCACAAGAGCGACGCGATCCGTCCGCTTCAGCGCGGAAAGCGCCAGGCCCCGTTCCTTCAGCCAGTCATGCAGCGAGGCGTTGATCTCCTCGCGCCAGTCGCGCGAAAACAGCGCCTGCGGCCGCGGCTGCGCAGCACCGGCAAAGGCGGAAAGCAGCTTGACGGCGCTGTCGATCATCGAAACGTCGAGATTGATGCAGAGCAGCCCCGCCGCTTCGCCCCTGGCATCGCGCAGCACCGCCGAGACGGACTTGACGCGCCGGCCGTCGGCGCCGGTCTTCTCATAGGGCCCGAGCACGCTTTCTTCGCCCGAGACCGAGCCGAACTCTTCCTCGATCAGCGAATCCTCGCCGACAGTACGGCCGGAGGATGCATTCCAGATGGCGGCAACGGTGCCGCTTCTCAAGTCATGCAGCACGACCTCGGCATGCGGATAAAGCAAGGCGCTGATGGCCGCGGCCGTCGGCGCGTGCAGAGCGATGTCGAAGGCGATGACGGGTTCTATGTTCATGCGACAGGCATGATTGATTCTAGACTTTTTATCAATTCTTGACATTTTATTTATATCAAATATTCACCGATGCTTGCGCACGCGGCTGGCCTGTCCTATCCCCGGAGAACATGAGATTCGCCTGGAGACACTGACATGAACGCCGGACCCGCTTCCTTCCCCGACAGGGACACCGTTGCCGACAAGCTTTCGGCATTTGGCGAGGCGGATCAGGCCTTTATCAGGTTGCTGATGGAAAATCCCGAGCAGGACGATCGGCTGCTGGATGGCCTTTACCGCTATCTCGATATCGCCTCCGAAGCGCCCTTTCTCAATACGCTGAAGCTCGACAAGCTCGGACAGTGGCTTGGCAACGAGGCACCCGCCCGGCTGCAGATGCGGCTGATGGAAGCCGCCCGCGCGAGCCAACACCCGGCTTACCAGGCGTTTAGAACCGGGTTGACGAAATCCGGCGGCCTGGAGCGTGCGTTTCCCAAGGCCTGAGTTTAGACATTTAACAAAGTACGATAGGGCTCGGCCCAATCGCAATGAACCTTTGACCTAGCTGGCTGCCCCCCGCGCATTACTGCCGAGCGGGATTTCTCGCCCTCATTCCTGTGCTTGTCACAGGAATCCAGCAGCGCCGTGTCTACGGCGCTCAAGAGCTTGCGGAACCAGGACCACTGGAAGATTCCTTGACGGCGCAGACGCGCCGTTACTGGATTCCTGTGACAAGCACAGGAATGAGGGACGTGGTGCGATCCGCGGACAAGGAAACGGCACCTTTAATCAGGACAATGGTTGCCGACATCGCACTATCACCTTTGGTCAACCAGGCCCTTGAACTCCCGCCGCCTACCGACCGGACCAGGCGCAGCGCAGGCTACGTCAGACGATGGCGGCAGCCGGATGAGGGGCTGCGCCAAGCGCCCAGCTCGAGGCTATCGCGCCGAAATCCGCGCCGCCCCTCAATTGGCCGAACCGCCACCGCCCGAAAGCCCCTTGGTAAGCCGCACCAGATTGACGAACTCGCCGCGATAGCCGAACGGATCCGCTCCCTTGGCCGCTGCCGCCAGATCGACGACTGCATCATAGGAATAGTCCGACAGCGCCGTCACGCCCGAAAGCTTCTGCCCGAATGCCGCCACGGCCACCGAGAAGCGGACATCGTTCGGCGCGTCGACGAGTGCAGGCACGGCATTCGCCTCGGTCACCGGCGTGGTGATCAGTTCGCTGCTTTCGCCATCCGGCTTCTTGTAGCGGATTTTCAGGAAGGCGAGTTCGCCGTCCTTCGCCTTCACACCGCCGGCCGGCTTTTCCGCGGCCTTGTAGCGCAGGTCGTCGTTCAGCACCGCCGGGCTGCCCTTCGGCGTCACCTCGTAGATCGCCGTAACGCTGTGGCCGGAGCCTATGTCGCCGGCATCCACCTTGTCGTTGTTGAAATCCTCGCGTTTCAGCGCCCGGGTCTCGTAGCCGATCAGCCGGTATTCGGCGATCGCCGCAGGGTTGAACTCAACCTGTAGCTTGACGTCCTTGGCAATCGGGAACAGCGACGAACCCGCCTCCTCCACCAGCGTCTTCTGCGCTTCCGCCAGCGTGTCGATATAGGCAGCCGTGCCGTTGCCGTTCTGGGCGATCGTCTGCATCAGAGCGTCGTTGTAGTTGCCGCGACCGAAGCCAAGCACCGACAGGAAGATGCCGCTCTTGCGCTTCGCCTCGATCATCTCCTTGAGTTCGTCATCGCTCGCCGGACCGACATTGAAATCGCCATCGGTCGCCAGCATCACGCGGTTGACGCCGCCCTTGACGAAGGCCCTCTCGGCCAACCGGTAGGCGGCATCGATGCCCTCGGCACCGGCCGTCGAGCCACCGGGCTGCAGCGTGTCGATTGCCGAAAGGATCTTCGCCTTGTCCTTCACCGCGGTCGGCTCCAGCACCGTACCGGCATTGCCGGCATAGGTGACGATCGACACCGTATCCTCGGGCTTCAGCTTCTCGACCAGCAACCGGAACGCCCCCTTCAACAGCGGCAGCTTGTCCGGCTCGTCCATCGAGCCGGAAACGTCGATCAGGAATACCAGGTTCGCCTTCGGCGTCTCTGCCGGCACGACGTCATAGCCCTTGATCGCCACATGCATCAGCCGCGTGCCGCCATTCCACGGCGTCGGCGTCACCGTCACTGTCGTCTTGAACGGTTCGGTGGCGCTCGCCGGGCGCGCCCAATCGTAGGGGAAGTAGTTGACCATCTCCTCGACGCGTACCGCATCGCGATCCGGCATCTGGCCTTCCATCAGCGAGCGCCGCACGAAGGCGTAAGACGCCGTGTCGACATCGACCGAGAAGGTCGAAACCGGATCGGTGGCGACGCTCTTGACCGGGTTGCTGTCGGCCTTTTGGAAGCGGTCACGGTTTTCCTGCGCAGCGGGCTGCATCTCCTGCGCAATGACGGGTGCCGGCAGGTAGGTCAGCCGCCCTTGCGCGCCGCCTTCTGCCGAAAGCGGTGCGAGGTTGTCGCTCATCATCTGGTTGGCCATCGCGTCCGCTTCGGCCTCGGCGGCGGGTGCCGGGCTCGCGGCTTGCGGTGCGGACTGGGCTTCGACTGTCTTCTGCTCGCGGGGGCGGTCAAGCAACCTGGCAATATCCGGGTCGTCGGCCGGTACCTGTACCTGTACCTGTACCTGAGCGTCGGAACCAACCGGCGCCGGGGCCACAAGGCCGGAGGCGTCCTGCTTCTTCGCAGCAGCGAGGCTTTCGTCCACCGCTGTTGCAGTCGGAGATGGCTTCTGCTGCAGAACAGCCTTCTGCTTCGGCGCCTCCTTCACCGCAATCTCCGTGCCGATATCACCCGGCAGCGTCGTGTTGCGCGTCAGTTCCAGCGTCAGGAAGGCGGCGGCGGGGATAACCAGCAGCGTGGCGAGTGCCGATCCGGCAAGCAGTTTCCTGTTCATGATGGGGCTCCATATCCGGTTGATGATGGAGCTTTGACGAACCGGCATCGCCGATCCTTGGGTGGTGGCCGAATTTTCTTCAACCGCATCGAAGGCCTGCATGGCAGCGGTGAGCGCACGGGCGCGTGCCTCGCTCGAAACTTTTGGCGAGGTCAGCCCGGAGAGCTTGTCGAAATCGTCGGTCATGATCACACGGCCTCCTTGCCAAGCAATGTCTTCAGCCGCTTGCGCGCCTCGTGCACATGCCAGGACACGGTCGCTTCCGAGCAACCCAGCACGTCGGCGGCGGCGGCATGGCTCATCCCCTCGGCATAGACGAGCAGCACCGCGTCGCATTGTTTTTCCGGCAAGGCCCTCACAGCCGTCCAGAGCGCCTCCTGGTGCTCGTCCTCGCCCGTCTGACCGCCGCCGAGAACCGCTTGCTCGCTGGCATAGGCCTGCATCCTGCAGGTGTCGCGCATCTGGCGGCGCTTGTGGTCGCGCGCAGCGTTGAGCGTAAGGGTGTAGAGCCAGGTGCGAAAGCGGCTGGTGCCGCGAAAGCCGCGAATTGCGCTGCCCAGACGCACGCAGACATCCTGGGCGATGTCTTCCGCATCCGCCGCATTGCCCGACCAGCGCCAGGCGACGGCATGGACAAAATCATAGTGCCGCTCGACCAGTTGGCCGAACGCTCGTCTGTCTCCAGACACTGCTTTGTCGACGAGTTCAGCGTCCAATGGCGTGCCCGCTCCCACCTGTTTCAAACCTTAGACGTTGCACGGCGACGATTCCTTGGGGCCGTCGCGAAAAAATCGTCGCGACCTCAAAGAAAAAACTATCGCGGGAATTTTCCGACGACGGCAATCATCGGCCCCATCGGAAACAGCCGGTCGTGCCGGTTGATATCGGGCGCGTAGAGGCTGGAGATCGTACCGTCGAGAAACAGCGCGTTGGGGCAGTCGAGTTCGTCGCGGAACAGCGTCGCGAAATCGTGAAAGCGCACCGGGCGTTTCGAGACGGCGAACACCACCTCGCCCGCTGCCGTCACGCCGACGCCGTTGCGGGTTTTCAGGCTGGTGCTGTCGGGCAGGAAACGCGGATGTAACGCCCCGTCGATCACCAGCATCGGGCCGGACTGTGTGGCGAACCGCGGTGCAATCCTGGCATCGCGATAGGCGTCTGCCGCCATCACGCCGGCCTTGCCGCCATCGATGTAGAAGACGCCGTTCGGCAGCAGATGGAAATTGCCCCAGCCGGTGTTGGTGTTGAGCGGCGCCTGCTCCCGTCCCTCCTCGATATGGAGGCCCACCGGCGACAGGTCGTCGTGGTACATGCCGCCGTTCATGGCAAACAGCATGTATTCTTCGCGATGACGCAGCTCCAGCGACAACGCCCGGAACGAGCGGAAGGGAACGCCCGCCTGATCCTTGTTGTAGAGGCGAATGTCATTTTCCGCCGGGTCGACGGTGCAGGCGATATAGTCCTGCCCGAGATGGTTGACATCACGGCAGGCGCCGAGCGCCGGGCCGGCAAGGCCGGCGGAGAGAACGGCACCGACGAGAAAAGGTTTTGGGAAAAGCGGCATGGCAAAAGGTCCAATCGAATCAGCCACCCAGCATGACGGAGATTGAGGCGGTTCTGGCGCAAAGCCAGGAAGTCGGCCAGCTTACATACTCTGGCGACATCTCGCTCGAATCGTATCAACTTAACGCAGGTCGCGCGCGACAAAGCAGAGTTTGGTGAATGCGTGAAATGGAGAGAGAGCCGTGGCGGATCGCATTGCGACTGCAAAGCCGTCTAGCAGCGTGGCCCATGTGACACGGATCTCTTGCCAATTTGCGGCGCCTCGGAACGAGGCGGACACCGCTAGAGTCGTTGTCAACAACATTCGCCGACATGGCGCCAAGGCCTTACTCGCGGTTTTCTGTATTTTGATCGCGTCGTGCAGTTTGCCAAGTTCGAGAAAAGAAGAGTGTTCAGCCGATTGGCTGAAAGTGTGGGATGGTCGTTCGGACCCACAGAATTGGGCATATGTACATCTGGCTCATTATGCTCAATCCGGAGCCTATCCAGACATCCCAGGTTATACTTCAACGGATGTAGCCGCCTACTTCGCGGCGCTGGCGATCAAGAACAATCAAGGGGTTGACATAATTGGCATGAAGCTGACTACCGCATCCGACGATATGCGGAAGTTCCGTCGAGCGGGAACCATGCGCGACGCGATAGCGCGCTTCTATGGGGTGAAGGTCTCGCAGTATTCCGGTTCCGGCACCGATCTTCCTGACAAATGCATCTACGGAGAAGCATCTGTCGCATGTCTTCCCAAACTAACGCGCCAGCTGTTGCCCAAGGCGGAAGAGATGGAGCAATATCTTGAAACCGCCGTCCACTTGCGCCGGCTCGGCGATGTTCCTTGTAAGGGTTCGATCAGGGATTTCGGCAATCCCAACTTCCGCTAGGAACCACGCAAACGGATCTCGACTTCATCAACCGCCCAGAAGCAGCCCCATGCCCATGACGAGCCCATAACACCCGGCCGCCGCCGCAAGCCCAAAGATCACGCAGAGACAGGCAAAACCACCGACACCCGCAAGCGCATAGGACTTGGGATCGCGGTTCAGCACATCCTGCGACAGCGAGACGAGTTGCCGCTTTTCCCGCAGGGTCGTCGCAAGCTTGACCGCATGGCGCTTTGCTTCCTTCTGTACCTCGCCATAATTGTTGCCAATTGCCCAGATGGTGAAGAACAGGCCGAGGGCGCTGACCGTGAGGGCGAATTTCCGGAGAATGTCGATCGCGTTGGGAAGCAGGTCGCCGGCCAATACAGAGCGATCCACCAGCGCATCGAACCCTGTGATGCAGGCGACGATCACAGCCGCATGGCCGGCGCCGATCGCCAGCAGGCGCTTGAAGGCATCCTCCAGGATCTGGCTGTTGGCGGCGTGAATGCTGTTAAGCCGAGAGATCTGCGCTTCCACGTCCTCACGCGAAAGCTGCGGAGGATAGTTGCTCACGGATACGACTGGGCTGCCTCTCATACGATGAACTCCAACGCCACGCCGTCCAGATCGGTATAAATTCGATAAAATTATCTTTCCACGACAACTCCAATTTTAGTCATTTTGGAGATTTGCACCATCTTTGCGCGCCAGAGCCGGGCGTGATCGATCAAAGGCTGAGCGCGGCCATGTGAAAGTGTAGCTGATCGGGCGAATAGCGATAGTCCCGCCCAACGGGACAAGCATCGCGGGAAAGACATCCGCGCTTGAGACAGCCGTTCCTGCCCGCCTCTGTTCGGAGGTGACCGCGACAGAGGCCGACATCGAATTGCAGAGGATCGAGTGCGCCGGCGGGACAGGCGGAAACGCACGGCTTTTCCACACAGCTGTCGCAGGGATGCGCAGCCGACCGCTCGTCTTCGACGGGCAAGGGTCTGTCGAAAGCGAGCGCGCCGCGATAGCCATGCCAGAGACCGTAGCGTGGATGGATGAGAATACCTGATGGCGAAGCCTTGAGCGCTTCCGCGCGCATCGCCCATTGCTGGAACGGCTGCCAGGGCGGGTCCGACGGGAAATAGGCCGTCGCGCCGATTGCAAGGGCGATCTCGCCGATCACCACCTTCGACCAGGTGTCGAGCGGGTCTCTGTCGCCCCGATCCGGCGCGTCCTCGCACCAGCGCACGAACGGCTGCCAGAGCGAGCCGCCGACATTGCCGATCAGCGCCACGCTTGCGGCCGGGCGGCCATCCGCCAGCAGTGGTGCGATATCGACGGAAGCAAAGTTCAGCGTGCCGCGCAAAAAAAGTCCGTGCGGCTCAAGAGCCGCACGGACTGCGTCTAGTCGAATTTCCGCAGATGCGGATGGCGCCGTCATTTCGGTTTCGGCCCCTGTAGATCGTAATGCGGGCGCCAGACCTCCTTCTGGATCATGTCAGCCACCTGCGCCGCGCCGCCTTGCTCCCTGGCTCGCTCGGGACCCTTTCAGGTGAAAGCGTCGGGCATCGAATTCTTGCGCTCCTCGATAAAGGCCTTGAGCGCGTCGTCGATTGCGGGATCGAGGTAAGGCGCCTCGTAATGCTCAAGCCAGCTGCGGCAAAGAGCATTGGCACGCTGCTCGATACGCTTTTCGCCTTCCACTTCCCACTGTTCGTAGGAGTTGTTGTCGGCAAGCGGCGACCGGTAGAACGCGGTCTGGAAGTTGGCCTGGGTGTGGGCGCAGCCGAGGTAATGGCTGCCCGGGCCGACTTCGCGAATGGCGTCGAGCGCCTGGGCGTTTTCGGAGAGATCCACGCCTTCGGCCATCTTCTGCATCATGCCGAGCTGGTCTTGGTCGATCATGAACTTCTCGTAGGAAGAGATCAGACCGCCTTCGAGCCAGCCGGCCGCATGCAGGACGAAATTGGTGCCGGCAAGCAGCGTCATGTTGAGCGTATTGGCCGATTCATGCGCGGCCTGCGCGTCCGGAACCTTGGAGCCACAGAGCGAACCGCCGGTGCGGAACGGCAGCTTCAGACGGCGGGCGAGCTGTGCCGCGCCATAGGAAACCAGCGACGGCTCCGGCGTGCCGAAGGTCGGCGCGCCAGACTGCATCGAGATCGAGGCCGCGAACGTGCCGAACAAGACAGGCGCGCCCTTGCGGATCAGCTGGGTGAAGGAGGCACCGGCCAGCACTTCGGCCAGGATCTGCGTCAGCGTGCCGGCAACAGTCACCGGGCTCATGGCGCCCGAAAGGATGAAGGGCGAGAGAACGCAGGCCTGGTTGTGGCGGGCATAGACCTTGAGCGCACCCACCATGGTTTCGTCAAAAACCATCGGCGAGTTGGCGTTGATCAGGTTGAGCGTGACACAATTGTTTTCGACGAACTCATCGCCGAAGACGATCTTCGCCATGGCGATCGTGTCTTCGGCGCGCTCGGGCGCCGTCACCGAGCCCATGAACGGCTTGTCGGAATATTTGATGTGGCTATAGACCATATCGAGGTGACGCTTGTTCACCGGGATATCGACGGGCTCACAGACCGTACCGCCGGATGAGTGCATCGACGGCGCCATGTAGGCGAGTTTCACGAAATTGCGGAAGTCCTCGATCGTCGCATAACGCCTGACGCCTTCGAGATCGCGCACGAAGGGGGGGCCATAGACCGGCGCGAAGATCGTCGCCTTGCCGCCGACCTGGGCGCTACGGGCCGGGTTGCGGGCGTGCCAGGTAAATTCCGACGGCGCCGTTTTCAGAAGCTCGCGGCAAAGACCCTTCGGAAAGTGGACGCGCTGGCCGCGCACGTCGGCACCCGCCTGCTTCCAAAGCTCCAGCGCCTCGGCGTCGTCACGGAACTCGATGCCGATTTCCTCAAGGATAATATCGGCGTTGCGCTCGATGAGCTCCAGGCCCTCTTCGTCCAAGACCTCATATTCGCGAATCTTGCGCTGGATGTGAGGCAGCGACGGCCCCGGGCCGCCGCCGGTGCGCGAGGCACGCCGTGCCGCCGCTCCCCGCCCCTCGCCACGCGAGCGGCGACCGCCACCCTCAACCGCGTCCTGTTCTGTCACGTCGCTCATGTACTCATTCCTCTCCCGCGCATTTCTTGATCTTGCGCCTTGAAGCACCAGTTGGCCCTAATGCTACCAAGCCGCAGGGACTGTACGGGTCTCAATGCGCCAACGAGTGGCGCAACTCGAACACTGCGATCTGCGTCATCGCCGTCCAAAAACCGCATGGCGCGAATATATTGTTTTTGTTAAGAATATACAGGCCTCGAAAGAAGCTGCTCGTCCGTCGCTTTTTGTCATATGCGACGTCGCTTTCGAAAACAGATTTTTACACGTCGACCGCTATTGATTGTTGAACGTGTCCGGATTTTAGCCCGGCCGTGCCAGGAACCGAGGAACCCTACTATGGCAGACGATGAAATCATTCTCGAGGACCTTTCCGACGAGGAACTTGTGCAGCAGATGCATGACGACCTCTATGACGGCCTCAAGGAGGAGATCGAGGACGCAACCAACATCCTGCTCAAGCGTGGTTGGACGCCCTACGACGTCCTGACGCAGGCACTGGTCGAAGGCATGCGCATCGTCGGCGTCGACTTCCGCGATGGCATCCTGTTCGTGCCGGAAGTGCTGCTGTCGGCCAACGCGATGAAGGCGGGCATGTTCATCCTGCGGCCGCTTCTCGTCGAAACCGGCGCACCGAAGCTCGGCAAGATGGTGATCGGCACCGTCAAGGGCGACATTCACGACATCGGCAAGAACCTCGTCGGCATGATGATGGAAGGCGCCGGCTTCGATGTCGTCGACCTCGGCATCAACAACCCGGTCGAAAACTACCTGGAAGCGATCGAACGCGAGCAGCCCGACATCCTCGGCATGTCGGCGCTCCTGACCACGACCATGCCCTACATGAAGGTCGTGATCGATACGCTGAAGGAAAAGGGACTGCGTGACGACTACGTCGTTCTCGTCGGCGGCGCGCCGCTCAACGAGGAATTCGGCAAGGCCGTCGGCGCCGACGCCTACTGCCGCGACGCGGCCGTCGCGGTCGAGACAGCCAAGGACTTCATGAAGCGCAAGCACAACCTGCTCGCTGCCGGCTGAGTCTGGTTCATCAACAAGAAAGCCGGCCGCAGCAATGACGCTTGCGGCCGGCTTTTTCATTTTCAGGGCATCAGTTGGCGGCGTTGGCCACCTTCTTGCCCGCAGACTGTGTCGCGTTGACGGTGTTTGCGGTATCCTGACCGATGCCGCGGATGGTGTTGCCGCAGGCACTGAGCGTCGTCAAAGCAACAAGGATGACACTGACGGTCGCAATGGTTTGTGCTTTCATGGCCAGCTTCCTTCACATTGATGGGTAAGTGGAATCGAGATGGAAAATGTATCGCGCACAATAGAACGCACACAACCGGAAAAAGTTCACGTCATCGGTTGCGGCGCGATCGCGCGCGAAATTCTTGCCGTCTGTCAGGCCAACAGGCTCGATCATGTTGACCTCGCCTGCCTTCCCGCCATCTGGCACAACACGCCCGACAAGATCACCCCTGGGGTCCGGGAAGCGATCGCCAAGGCTCGGCAGGAGGGCTTTCAGCGCATCTTCGTCGCCTATGCCGATTGCGGCACCGGCGGCCATCTCGACCGGCTCTGCGAGGAGGAAAAGGTCGAGCGCATCCCCGGCCCGCACTGCTATTCCTTTTTCGCCGGCAACGAGGATTTTGCCGGCCGCTGGGACGACGACCTGACCGCCTTTTTCCTCACCGACTTCCTCGCCCGCCAGTTCGAGGCCTTCGTCGTCGAGCCGCTCGGCCTCAAGCGCCACCCGGAACTCCGGGACATGTATTTCGGCCATTACCGCAAACTCATCTACCTCTCGCAGCAGGAGGACGAAGCGCTGCAGGCAAAGGCGAAGGAGGCTGCCGACTATCTCGGCCTCGAATACGAATACCGCTTCACCGGCTATGGCGACCTGACGACATCGCTGCTGCGCGCCTGATCGCGCAATCAGCCAGCACTGGTGACTGACCCGGTCAAAATGGTCCGTTTGACCATCAGCTCGCGAGCAGGATGGAAAGCTCCCCTGGCTTTTCCCCGGGGCCAGCGCCGGTCGGCCCGCGCCACGTGCCATCGAAGAGCGAGACGGTATTCCGGCCGCCGCGCTTTGCCTCATAAAGTGCGGCATCCGCCGCCCGAAGCAGGTCTTCCAGCGAGGCTTCGTTCGGTTTTCCCAAGACGACGCCAAGGCTTGCGGTGACGACCTGCCCATCGGCAAGGCCGCGATTGCGGATGCCGAGCGCCTCGATCGCCACCCTTATCCTCTCGGCCATGTCGCGCGCATCTTCCCGTTCGACCTCGCTCATCAGCACCAGGATCTCCTCGCCGCCGAAGCGGAAGGTTTCGCCCGCCCCGGCCACCTCGCGCAGGATGCAGCGACAGACGGCCCGCAGGCAATCATCGCCTTCGATATGGCCGTGAACGTCGTTGAACAGCTTGAAGCGATCGATATCGAGCATGATCACCGCCACCGTGGCCGCAGCGCCTTGCTCGTTCCAGATCGTCTGGCGAACGCGCGCCAGCGAATGGCGGTTGAGGAGACCTGTCAGTTCGTCGCGCTCGGATTTGCGCTCCAGCTCCGCGTGCAGCAGGCTGCCGCGCAGCTGATGGAGGAAATTGAGCCGGTCCTTGTGCTCCATGAAATAGGCGCTCATTGCCAGGAAGATCGCCAGCGTCACGTAGAACGTGACGATGCCGGTGTAGACGACATCGTCGAAGGCCCCACTCAGCTTCGTCGTCGTAAACTGCACGGCGCACATCAGCACCAGCCCGATCATGATCGTCAAGAACCGAGGCCGGAGCGCAATGACGAAGAACAGGAACGCCGCAACATTGCCGTTCTGGTAGACGAACAGATAGGGGCTGTTGCTGAAGACGGCGACCGACATCGGCAGCGACACGCCAAGCACGGCGACGGAGATGGCAAGGAGATCGTAGTTGCGCGCGCTCGGCCAGCGCCGGAGTGCCAGCACACTGATCAGGGCGAAGGGCGTGAAGATGCCGAACCGAACGAAGACGAGCGGCCAGAACACATCCGGCATCATCGTCGCGTCGCCGAAATACACGCTGTCGTAGATGAGCGTGCCGATCACTGCCCAAACGACGGCAAGCCTGACGCGGCTTGTGGCGTAATCGCGCAGGAAAGCCGCCTCGATATCGCGCGAAAAGCGCAAGAATCTGAACCCGCGGCCGATCTGGCGGTCAACGTCCCCTAGCGTCACGACGCCCATCATCGACTCTCCGGCTTGTTGAACGGATGCGTCAGAGGTGACACAGAAAGCT
Source organism: Ensifer sp. M14 (assembly GCF_003355565.1). Taxonomy (NCBI): domain Bacteria; kingdom Pseudomonadati; phylum Pseudomonadota; class Alphaproteobacteria; order Hyphomicrobiales; family Rhizobiaceae; genus Ensifer; species Ensifer sp. M14. The sequence goes on along the minus strand of NZ_QJNR01000004.1, from coordinate 2,551,481 downwards.
GAACACGCCCTAAAGAGCGGCCCCACAGCCCCTCCAACCCCGGATGCAGGCTGACTTTGCTTGGGGGGATTCAGCAATGTGGCGTTCGGGCATGCGGCGCTAGCTGCGCGCAGCAATCACCACGCCGGTCGCGATCATCGCACTGCCGGCCACGCGGTTGAGAGCGCGCACGGCACCGGTGGTGCGAAACCAGCGTGATGAGGCAGCCGACAGCAGACCGTAGCCTCCCATTGTCACGATGTTGACGACAAAGACAGTCGCCAGCACCGCAGCGATGCCGAACCGATCGAGCGCGCCGATATCGAGGATCAGCGGCATCAGGCTGGCATGAAACAGGATCGCCTTGGGATTGCCGAAACCGATGGCAGCCCCGCGGGAAAGCCCCGCCTGCCCCGCCGGAGCATCGGCCGGCGGCGCCGCGGCTGCCCGCCACATGCGATAGCCCAGAAACATCAGGTAGGCGGCACCGGCATACTTGATCACCAGGAACAGCCAGCCGAAGGTTTGCGCAATGACCGAAAGGCCGGCAAGCACCACGCTCACCAGAACCATGTCACTGAGCGCGATGCCGAGCCCGCAGGCAAGCGCCGGGCCGGTGCCACGACTGACACCTGTCGAAATCACCGCGAACATCGCCGGGCCCGGCGTCACCGCCGCCAGGAGCTGCGCCAGCATATAGGTGGAAAAAGCAGCAATCGTCATCACTACACCCCCGACAAAACCGCTCCCGAACATATTTCTCAAGTATCAAAGACTCAATAATGGGATCAACCGAAATAATTTCCAGGCCGCCATGAAACTACCGAAATCATCCGTTAAAAATCAAAAACAAACAAGGACATAAACAATCGTAATAGGGACATACAAAATACATAAAAGACAGTTATCGCATTTATTGACGCGGCATAATACGCGAATAAATCTGCAATACTGGCAACGTTTCTTTTGAACTCCGCGTATTTATTTTGGAACCAAGCGCGCCCCATCCCGTTTAAAGATCACACGACAACCTATCTGACGCTTCCTCCGCCGCCTCACAAATGGCCGTCTTTGCGCCGAGATCCGACACGCGGGAGCGTTCAATGACCAGACATGTCAAATATGAAAGAGAGGCACTGCTGCGCGGCTGGGATGCAGTCTACGATCTGGAGGAATTCATTCTGGCCTACAGTTTGGCACCGCTCGCCGCGCGTGAAATCTTTGCGAAAGCCGGTCCGCGCAGGATCGATCTCGCAAATGCGATGGACGCCCGGCACCTGGCAGCGACACAACATTAGACGATAACGCGCTTATGCTCCGCGCTTTACTGAAGTCGGTTGCCTCCATGCGTTATTGCGCGCATGGTGGTTGGTCGACAGCGATTGAAGCGGGCGCTGTCGCGAACGAGTCTATGTGCCTGTGCCCCAAGCAAAGGAGGACGTCATGTCTTCCAACCATCCAGAACACTATCTTGATAACGATGACCTCACCCTGTTGGTCGAGGTGCTCACGGCTGCCGGTTTCTACGGAACGACGGCAAATGCAGATCCAAGTGCAAGGCTTGTGGCGACGCGCTTCCTGATGGCTGCGCTCGAAAACGGTATCGACAGCCGCGAAATGCTTGCTGCAGCCCTTGTCGAGCGTGGCAATGCCTCGAGCGGAGAACATCGAACGCCGGCGCAGACGAAAGCCGAAGCAATAGACCGATGGGATGACGAAGGCGGCGCTCGTTCAAGCGTCACCGCCAAGTCTCCTGCTTGACCGCCGGCTTGAACGTCAACAGAGCGGCCGTCAGCCCTTCCACTGTTCCAAACGGGAGAATTCGATGCACACACTACCCAGCCTGACGGGCCACCACCTCAGCCCCCGCGATCTTTCATTGGTGCGTAGGGTTTTTGAGGCGACCTGTTCAAAGACACGGATGCAAGAGCGCGGCGTACAGGCCGATCGCTTGGCGAGATTCATCATGGACGAACTCCGGTTCGGCAACACGGATGAGTCATCGCTTCTGGAATGTGCCCTATGGCACGAGACGCGCCGCATTCCAAACGCCGCGAAAAGCCACTCAATCGTCGACATCCGAACAGCCAGAACGCGTGAGGGCCGCGATCCCGGCCAGGTAAAAACGAGTGTTCCTCATCATCGAGGCACTCGCTAGCCGCCCAACCCTACGCAGCTAGCACCGTCCGCCAACTATCTGACCTCAAATACCTGGCCGCCCCTCACGGGCAGCCAGCACGACCAGGCACGTTGCCTGGAGCATGACAGAGAGCCCTCCAACCACAGGAGCCATCATGGCCAAGGAAATCAAAACACTGGACGTGCTTTTTCACGATACATTGAAAGACGTCTATTTCGCTGAAAACAGGATCGTCGACACGCTTCCGAAGATGCGCGATGCCGCCAAGAGCAAGCAGCTCAAGGATGCCTTCGTCAAGCATCTCGGAGAGACAAAGGTTCATGTCGAGCGGCTGGAGGAGGTCTTCAAGATCATCGGCAAGAAGCCGGAAAAGAAGACATGTGACGCGATCATGGGCATCACCAAGGAAGGCGCCTCGGTCATGGACGAGTATGAAGGCTCGCCCGCGCTCGACGCCGGATTGCTTGCCGCTGCGCAGGCTGTCGAACATTACGAAATGTCACGCTACGGCACGTTGCGGACCTGGGCGCTGGAACTGGGCATGAAAGATGCCGCCAAGCTTCTACAGACGACGCTCGACGAAGAGCAGGCGACAGACATTGCTCTGACGGCGATCGCCACCAAGGTGGTAAATCAGAACGCAGAAAAAGCGGCCTAGAATATTTCCGGTAATAATGCGCACGCGTATTTCCGTCAGGAGTTGCGTGAGAGCAGAGAGACAGGGTGTTTCTGACGTCGTCTACAACGAAACGCTCTAACACGAAAATCGGCCCGGCTTGATTTTATCGAGCCGGGCAAAGGCTGTTACGGCCCAACAAGCTCGACGTGCCCTTGGGCAAATGTACAAAAGGCCGTGAAATGCGGCACCGCCCAGGCGCGACGTTTACTCATCGATTTCTCAGTCAAACTGACGCAACGACAAACGCGGAGGTTGGCATGAGATGGCAACCTAGCCCCTTGGGCCGGTTCCGATGTCCTCGGGCAACGGGGAATGCGACGCCGATTGCGCCTGCTCATCAAGTTCGGCTGCTGCCCACTCGAGAAACAGGTTGTATGCGACTGCCAAAAGGGTCGGCCCAAGGAAAAGCCCAATCAACCCGAAAGCCAGAACGCCGCCAACAAGCCCGAACAAGCTGAGCAAAACGGGCAGGTTGCTGTTTTGGTTGAGCAGATAGGGACGAATAAAATTGTCAATGGCGCTGACGAGCAAGAGGCCCCAGATGGCGATGAAGATCGCCCACCCCATGGAACCTTGAAAGAGCAACCAGAGTGCAACAGGCGCCCACACGAAGGGCGGGCCTCCCGGCACGAATGACAATGCGAAAGTCAGGCAACCCAACAATATCGGTTGAGGGACGCCGGCGATCCAGAAACCGATCCCGGCCAGCAAGCCTTGCGCAAGAGCGGTTCCGATCATCCCGTAGACGACGCCCTTCACCGTCAGACCGATGACCGCCAGCAATCTCTTGCCACGGGGACCGGCAACACGCTCACTGATCTGGCGCATGAAACCGGTCATGCGACGACCGTGCAGGAACAAGAAAAAGGTGATGAAGATGCTGAGCGCGAGTTCAAGGACGACGGAACCGAGGGCGGCTCCACCCGCAAGAGCGATATCGGTGACAGGGCCCGTGAATTTCTTGAGTTCGGCGATAAACGCTGGGGCATCATGTGCGAGGTTTTCCCAGTAAACCGCCACGCTTTCGCCAATGACCGGCAGGCTCCTTACCCAGTTGGGTGGCGCGGGAGGCCCCTCACCCAGGACATGCGCAATTCCCTCGCCCAGATTTCCTATGTCGTCGGCGAGCGCGGTCACAAGAAAAGCTAGTGGTGCGGCCACAACGATGACAACCAGGATCGTCATGATCGCTGCGGCAAAGGCGCGGTAGCCTCCGACCGCGCGCTCGCAGTGGCGATAGAGCGGCCACGTCGAGAAACAGATCACCGCAGCCCACATTATCGCCGATAGGAAGGGCCAAAGAACCAGCGCGCAAGCAACGACCAGCAGCGCAAGCGCACTGGTGCCGAGAACAGGTCCTATCCATCTGCGAAGGTCTGACATTGCCCGATCCGCCTTCGTTTCGGGGCACATTTCCGCCACCTCGCCATAGCCATACCCACGCGCTGCTCTGCACGAACGCCGAGCGGCAAGCGGGTCTGGCCAAGCCGGGTTGAACGCGAAACCGCGTCAACGCCGGCAGCGTGCGACCGGCCCGAGCATAGGCGCACGCCGGTAGTCGCACCGCATTTTCCGGCCGCTTCGCCTCACCGCAGACATGGCGATGGAAGCGTCGCGCGGCGATCCGGCCCTGCGTTTCATGGTTCGGGTAAGCGACGAGCATTGGCAACCGATAGCGGTACGCCGTTTTTCAAAGCTTGGAGAATCGAGTGATCGCAACGACGTGAACTCACGAACCCTTATCGCCGCGCGATATTGGGCAATCCCCCTTCGAGGACCTCCTCGGAACAATCCGATCAATCCAGGAAGGGCATGCGAGTGTCCGTCCACTGAACAATATTCAATACCAGCGACCGCGACCGTACCAGCCACCGCTGAGGACGAGAACGATCAGAACTATGATGAGCAGTGTGGTGATATCCATTTGGGTCTCCTGGGAGTACCCTGGTGATCGTCAATCACGATGATGGACGATGCTATTTTGTGCTGTACTCCAACGTTCTATAACGCGCCAGAAGTGTCTTCGTTCCAGCCCGCATAGAAGGCGGCGAAAACGCCGCCCTCCATCGAATGGACGGACTTACTTGGCGCGGCGCCAGACACCGTTGACGCCATCACCCTTGACGTCTCCGGCCTTCTTGTCTTCGGCATAGGTGTAGAGCGGCTTGCCATCGTAGGCCCACATGTCCTTGCCGGCTGTGTCCTTGACCAGCGACCACTCGCCTTCCGCCTTGGATTTCGCGGCGGCGTGGAACGCCGGCCACATCTTCAGGCAATTGGTGTCGCAGTTGGACTTGCCCTTGGTGTCCTTGTCGAACGTATAGAGGGTCATGCCCGTACCCGTGGTCATGACCTTGCCCACCTTCGTGTCGACCATCTTGGCCGGCTCGGCGGCAAAGGCCGACCACGACGTGGCGGCAGCCACGCCCAATGCGAATAGAAGCGTTTTCATGATTTTTTCCCATCGGGGATGCCAGCGGAATGCCGGTAGTGCCCGAAGTCTAACGCACAGGAACGCGTGGCTTGGGCGGCGGTTCCATAACGACACCAATTGGCCGCCTCGAAGCGAGCCGCACCTCTGCAGAGACGGGCAGCACCAGATGCGCTGCAGGTCGGCGACGTTTGATGACGTCACTGGGTCAGGCTATCAGACTGCGTTGTCGGCGCGGACCCTGTAAACGTGACCGGCGCAGGCCTGAATGCCCAGACCAGCAGGATACTCATGGTGACGATGAGCAGAGAGAATACGAGACGATTTGACATGGCGCCTTCCTCCATATTCGGAGCGCTGTGAATGCGGGTTGCAGCATTCGTCGCCGTTGTCAGGTCGAACATTTCTGGCAAGGAGACGCGCGGGTGCCTTCCTTATGGCCTCGCGGTCCGTGCGGTTAAGGAGCATTTTCAGGTATCCGGTCGCCGCATGGCAACGCAAGAAAGTGTACCACATATCTTGCTTGCAAGGGCTGTGGCGCGGCGGAGTTACCGCGTCAAACGATCAATTGCACGATGTGGGAGAACGGCGTCATCGCCCAACGGCCGTTGTCATCCTTGGCCGTTCGGTAAATGATGAAGTCACGGCCGATGGTGAACTTCCCATGCATGGTGATCTCGTTACCGGTCGAGAGCACGGCTCGAAGCTCCGTTGCCTGACGTTTCTCAATTTGATCACTGATCAAATCGGCGAGGACCTGATCCACGATACCAGGCTTTGAATCAATCAATGGAACACCCCCGCTTTTTGAGACACCGTGCGGATGCGACGATGTCGGCACGGCAAACGTGACCACCCGACGTTTACCGCAACTCATGTTTGAGCCTAGCCAAGCGGCAAAGCAACGGGTTTTAAGATCGTGCTCATCATTCGCCTCGGTAAAACCGAACGGAAAGCCGCCAGCAGCCATGCTCGCAAGCCCGCACCGTTCGGCCGGGAATCTCGGCTCAGAAACCGTAGAAGCGCCTTTTGCAACGTCTTGGCAGCTGTTCGGCTCAAGACAACTTCGATCGAACCTTCGTCGCATTCCAGGCCGCAGGCAACGCGTGATCCATCGGTCGTGGGAAAGCTGCGGCCTCCAGAGAGACATCGGTCAAGGCGGACGAATAGGAGAGCTCAACTCGGCCAGAATGCACAACCGCCTCAATTGAAACTCAATCGACGCGCTATGGTAGAGCCAAGTTGATTTGGCCGAATGTGGCTTTCGCGGTATCAGAACGTCGAACCGCCCCAATCCCCTAAATTCTCGACAGACAGGCAAGCTCGATTTCAGTGCTTGGCGCCAGCGCTTCGTTACGAGGCAGATCTCTTTCGAACCGTCTGTTCGTCCGCTCCATTGCGACGAGCATCATTCATCCGTCGGCAGCCAGCGCGAAAGCGCGGAACGGCTGTTCCCGCCGGTTGCTCTTACAGACGCTTGAGAAGGATCGAGACAATTATGAGTGCACTCTCTTTCACGAAACGCATCATCCGCGGCCCGGCCGACGCGCCGCCGATCCACCGTTTTCACGTTGGCCAGCTCGTGCGTTCCAAGGGGGCGTTGACGCGGGAATCGATGACCGGCGAAACCTATCGCATTACCGCGACCCTGCCGATCCGCGACAATGCGCTCCAGTATCGCGTACAGAGCAGCCGCGAAATCCATGAGCGGGTGACGGATGAGGGCAATCTCGAAATGATCGTCGGCACCGGCAAGGATGGGCCAGCCCTGGCCGAACGAACCTTCAGAAGAACGCATATCCTGTAGGGTCATCGTGCAGCGCATCCGAACAGATCAGCCACGGGAGGCGATCATGAAGTACCACATACCGGCTCATATCTATCTCTTCGACTATCGCGGTCTGTTTGCCTGGATTGCCGTGACGGTCGCCATCGCCGTCGTCATAATGACGATCCTTTTCGGCCGGATCCTGTGATGGCACGGCGCGAAGCCGAACGCCTATCCGCCCGGCCGACCGCTGGCCGAGTTGGCTTACCGCCTAGAAAGGACCATCCCATGTCACTGAGCTTCCCCAACCAAAGCCGAAGTTTCGACGATACAAGAAAAGCCGTTCGCTTCCTTGGCCACGATGGCATGTTGGAAGTGCCCTTCTATGTCGAGGCGGAAGCGCTCGCCCGTGGCGCGCCCACCCGCACGACCGAGGCGGCCTGCCTGCAGGCATTCGACGCCGCGCGCAACAAGATTTACGACGTTGCAAAGGCAGCCTACGCCCACGGGCGCCGGACGATCTACGTCCTGACGGCCGCAGACTTCCGGTAGATCTCAAAATCCGCTTCGGATCGTAAAGGCACATCGTGACGCCTGTCGATACGATCCGGGCCGGCAGTCCCTGTATCCGCCGAGCCGTTGCCCGACAGCCAATCCTGGTATAGGCCCGGCATCCACGTCCAACGCTCGTCGGACGGTAACGCGGCCAACAGAACCATCCCCCCAATATGCAGCAAGGCCGCGTCGTCATGGTCGCCTAATAGGGCGCGCAAAATCCGGTGCTCACCGCTTCGTTCGACGACCGCCTCGACGTTTCGCCACATCCTCTCGAACCCATAAGCCCGATGTCGGACAGCTGGCAGACAGCGTTTGCGCGATAGGCAAACGGCAGAGATCGCTTGTTGGAGATGCACATGACCCAGATCGTAGCGAAATATTCGCGCTTGCAGATTGCGCTTCACTGGACGATTGCCCTGTTGGTCCTTTTCCAATTGGTGTTCGGTGAAAGCATGACAACGGTCGTCGATGCAGCGGAAGAGGGACAAACCGCCTCCGGCGCCGACCAGTTCCTGGCAAGCGCACACTATTGGGTCGGACTTTCCGTTCTGGCTCTGGTTGCCGTGCGCATCCTGGTGCGCGCCGCTATCGGCGCACCGCCGCCGGCAGCCGCGTCAAAACCGCTCGAGCTCGCATCACGGGCCATGCATATACTGTTCTATGTCCTGCTTGTTGCTGTCCCCGTCACTGGCCTGATGGCACTTTATGTCTCCGATGAATTCGGTGACATTCACGCTGCCGCAAAGCCCATCTTCATCGGCATGATCGCACTTCATGCCCTAGCCGCTCTCCTGCATCATTGGGTCCTGAAGGATGGAACCCTTGCGAGGATGCTGCCATCGAAAGTACGCGACGGTCTGTGAGCGGACGATTGCAGGTCGCTTTTGATTGCCAACTGCGCAAGCCGCTCCCGCCGAGACCCCGGCCAACCACCACACCCTTAAGCCGCCGGTAACGGGGTAACCGCCAAATCTGTTGCGACCGAAGCATCAGGGCCCGGCATGGCGGACGCAGAAAACGAAACGATCACCACCGGCAAACAGCCGGGCCGCGTCGTCGTCATGACGGCAGGCGGTGAAAATCCGTGGATCATGATCAATGCGCTCGCCGCGCGTTTTGACGATATCGTCGTTCTTGAGGAACAGCCGGAATCCAAGGGCCTTTTCCTGCGCCGACGGGCGCGAAAGCTCGGCTGGCCGACGGCCCTTGGGCAACTGGCAACCATGGTTGCCTCGCGCTTCGGCAAGCGCTTTACCCGGAAAAGAGCGCAGGAAATCCTGCGGCTCTACGGCGTATCGGCAACACCCGATCCGCATGTGCCAGTGCGGCACATAGTTTCCGTCAACGACGGCGAGGCCGCTACCCATATCCGGCAGCTCGCGCCCGAGGTCGTCTTTCTCATCAGTTGCCGCATGCTGAAGCCGGCGGTCCTGACGCAGATCCCCTGCCCTGTGATCAATTTCCATGCCGGCATCAACCCGCGCTATCGCGGCCTGATGGGCGGCTACTGGGCACGGATCAACGACGATGTCGGCAATTTCGGCGCGACCGTGCATCTGGTCGACGAAGGCGTCGATACCGGCGGCATCCTCTACCAGTCGCGCCAGATGCCCGCCCGCCGCGATACGATGCACACCTATCCGCTGCTTCAGACGGCCGCGTCCACCGACATCGCCATTGCCGCCGTCGGAGATGCTCTCGAAGGCCAGCTGCGACCGCTCGATGTCGCAGGCCCGTCGCAACAATGGTATCACCCGCCGATCTGGACATGGCTCTGGAACGGAATTCGGCGCGGCATCTGGTAGGAAAACCGCCCGCAGATTTGCCGCTGCCCGCTCACTGCCCTTGGCAGTCTGAAGGCCCTAAGACCCTGAAATTTCTGGCACTCCGCAAGCGATGGATATCCCGAAGCATGGGCTTGCCCGCAACGCCTTAACGCGTAGAGTGCCGGGGGCTTCCGACGTTCTGCCCCGGCGTCGTTTTTGGACATATCCAACGTCGTGGCGAGGTGAGCCACGACGCCCGGACATAAGCATTGTCGCACTACAGCGCCGCGCGTCCCATCAGACGCGCAAAGGTCGCTGTAGCACTTTAGAGTGCTGCATGTTTTTGACCTTTAATCGGCTCCGACTAAAGGAAACATGCAGAGGAGGAGAACGACACCCGATGGCAGATCGCATAATCGTCTACTGGCGCGACATACCGGCCCAGGTCATCATCAAGAAGGGCCGCACCACCGCCAAGCGCGAGCTTTCGCTGCGCTTTACCGAGGCGATCGACATGTGCGCCATGCGCACCGGTGCCGCCGAAACCGACGACTATCTCGCGGAATGGCGCAAGGCCGAGCCCGAGCCCGTCTCCGACGATCTGGAGGCGGAAGCCGATCGGGCCGCCGCCGAACTCGAAGCGGCCTTTGATCGCGAGCGCCTGGTTGCTCTTGTCAAATCCGGGGGCCGCGACAATGGCTGAGCCGAAGATCGCGGGTGCGGCGGAGGCGAAGATCGTCAAGGGCAATGCAGCGGCCGCCGCCAAGGCTGCGACCGGCGCCTTTACGCCATCGGGCGTTTCCCCGAGCCGCCGCTCGCGCCACAAATATACGGTCCGGCTCTGGGCCGTGCGCAATTCCCGCTTCCTCGAATGGTTCTACAACCGCTTTGCCGACCTGTTCCTGCTCTTGCATCCATTGTGGAAGGCGATCGGCTACAACCGGGTGGAGCGACCCGTCACCTTCGTCGAACGCCACGTCAAGGGCTTTCTGTTCGACTGTCGCATGTGCGGCCAGTGCGCGCTGTCATCGACCGGCATGTCCTGCCCGATGAACTGTCCGAAGCAACTGCGCAACGGCCCCTGCGGCGGTGTGCGCGCCAACGGCAACTGCGAGGTCGAGCCGGATATGCCCTGCGTCTGGGTGCAGGCGTGGAAAGGCTCGCAGAACATGACGAAGGGTGACGCGATCTTGAACGTGCAGAAACCGGTCAACCAATCGCTGCGCGAAACCTCCTCCTGGCTGCGGGTGACGGCGGAAGCTGCCGCCCGCCGCGAAGCGCAGGCGAAAGAGAACCAGGCATGAGCCCCGACTACAACCCCCACGACCCCGGCGCGCCGCTCGACCCCTTGCCAGGCCACTCCTCGCGCGGACGGCTGGAGCGCGTGCTGCGCCGCGGCGAGTTCGCCGTGACCGCCGAGCTCAACCCGCCTGACAGCGCCAACCCGCATGACGTCTACGAACGCGCGGCGATCTTCGACGGCTGGGTCGACGGCATCAACGCGGTCGATGCCTCCGGCGCCAACTGCCACATGTCATCCGTCGGCATCTGCGCGCTGCTGACGCGCATGGGTTACGCCCCGATCATGCAGATCGCCTGCCGCGACAAGAACCGCATCGCCATCCAGGGCGACGTGCTCGGCGCGTCCGCCATGGGCGTGCAGAACGTCATGTGCCTGACGGGAGACGGCGTGCAGGCCGGCGACCAGCCGGGCGCCAAGCCGGTGTTCGACCTCGACTGCATGTCGCTGCTCGAAACCGTGCGCATCATGCGCGACAACACGAAATTCCTCTCCGGCCGCAAGCTGACGACGCCGCCGCAGGTATTTCTCGGCGCTGCCATCAACCCCTTTGCACCGCCCTACGACTTCCGCCCCTATCGTCTCGCCAAGAAGATCGAGGCCGGTGCCCAGTTCGTCCAGAGCCAGTACTGCTTCGACGTGCCGATGTTCCGCGAATACATGAAGAAGGTGCGCGATCTCGGCCTCAACGAAAAATGCTTCATCCTCGTCGGTGTCGGGCCGATGGCGTCGGCGAAAACCGCCCGCTGGATCCGCTCCAACGTGCCGGGTATCCACATTCCCGACAGCATCATCGCGCGGCTCGAAGGTGCCCAGGACCAGAAGAAGGAAGGCAAGCAGCTCTGCATCGACATCATCAACGAGGTCAAGGAGATCGAAGGCGTCTCCGGCGTCCACGTGATGGCCTATCGCCAGGAAGAATATGTCGCGGAGATCGTGCATGAATCGGGCGTGCTGAAGGGGCGCCAACCCTGGAAACGCGAGACGCTGCCGACCGACGCACTTGTCGCCTCCCGTATGGAGCACATTCGCGAAGGCAAGGAAGAAAACCAGCAGGAGATGGCCGAGGCCGCAGCCCACCATCCCCACTAAGGCATTTGCAGACAAACCGGCGCCGGTCCGTCCGTCGCCTCCATCGATCAACGGGTGAGACAACGAAACCCGACGCCACAGGATCAAAGGATCTTACATGACCCGTACCATCGTCGCTTCCGCCACCCGGGAAATCATCATCGGCTTCGACCAGCCCTTCTGCGTCATCGGCGAGCGCATCAACCCGACCGGCCGCAAGAAGCTGGCCGCCGAAATGATCGAGGGCAATTTCGACACCGTCATCAAGGACGCGCTGGAGCAGGTCGCTGCCGGCGCAACGATGCTCGACGTCAATGCCGGCGTCACCGCCGTCAACCCGAACGAGACCGAGCCGCCGCTGCTCGTCAAGACGCTCGAAATCGTCCAAGGCCTCGTCGACGTGCCGCTGTCGATCGACAGCTCCGTGTCGGCCGCGATCGAGGCGGCGCTGAAGGTCGCCAAGGGTCGGCCGCTGGTCAACTCCGTCACCGGCGAAGAGGAAAAGCTGGAAGCGATCCTGCCGCTCTGCAAGAAATACGACGTGCCTGTCGTCGCCATCTCCAACGACGAAACCGGCATTTCGATGGATCCGGACGTGCGCTTCGCCGTCGCCAAGAAGATCGTCGAACGCGCCATGGATTACGGCATCAAGCCGCACGACATCGTCGTCGATCCGCTGGTCATGCCGATCGGCGCGCTGGGCGACGCCGGCCGACAGGTGTTTGCCCTTCTGCGCCGCCTGCGCGAAGAGTTGAAGGTCAACACCACCTGCGGCCTCTCCAACATTTCCTTCGGCCTGCCGCATCGCCACGGCATCAATGCCGGCTTCATCCCCATGGTCATCGGCGCCGGTATGACGTCCGCCATCATGAACCCCTGCCGTCCGCAGGAAATGGAAGCCGTGCGCGCCGCAAACGTGCTGAACGGCACCGACGCCAACTGCACCAACTGGATCAGGACCTACCGTGACCACAAGCCGGCAGAAGGCGGCCATGCCGTGGCGGCGGCAGCAGCCCCGGCAGCCTCCGGCGGTCGTCGCGGCGGGCGCGCCGCGCGCACCGGCGGCGCTGCGGCGAGCGAATAGTCTGCGGCTCGACGTCAGGCTTTGAGCCCAAGGGACAATCCGGCCATGAAAAGCCAACTGCGCCTCTTCGCCCTGATTGTTCCCTTGGTCCTCATCGCACGATATGCGCTGTTTGAGGATGCGGCCGAGTTCAAAAGGTTCTACGCTGCGCTCGGGACCTATGTTCTGCCGGTTCTGTTCGCAAACCTCGCCGTGCTTGCCGTCGTACTGCTCACAGCATTCACAAAGAGGATCAACTTCGGCTCCCCGGAGACAGTCATAAAGGTCTTTTCCTGGGCAAGCTCGATTACACTGGCGGCAGCGGTTGTCTGGGCAATCGCAGCCGCGAAACTCACGACGGCATCATAGTCAGGCATCCGACCGCCGCTGTTGCGGCACAAGAGTAGGGATCATCGATGACAACGCGCCGACTTCACCTGGACACGTTCACGCTCTGGTTCGAAGCCCCCTTCGTCATGGCGCTTCGGCTGCAAGAGATGCAGATGGCAGCCTTGACCGGCAAGAGCCAGGATTCGACCGAGATCACCCGCATGGTGTCGGAGAAGATCGCAGCCACGGCGGAAAGTGCCATGGCGGTGAACATGGCGCTGTGGCGCGCCGGTTTCGATAATGCCGTGCGACTGATGACCGGCGGCGGCGCATCCTTTGGCCTTGGTGGAACGGCGATTGCCTCGGCCGCCCTCAAGCCCTATGGCAAGCGCGTGCGCGGCAATGCCCGGCGGCTGTCGCGCAAGTCGTCTTGACCAGATACGACCGCACGAGCGTTCCCTGACGAAATGATGCTCGCAGATCTTTCCATGTCGGGATCTGACAACTATCAGGCTGCATTCCGGTGCAGTCTGAAGACGTTTATCCATGCTTCGATCCATCGGGCGAGAGCGGACTTTAGGAAAGACAGAACAGCATGCGCATCGAAGGCACTTCCGAAATCGAGACCAACATGACCGAAGCCGCGCATAAGGATCCCCTTGTTCTGTTCATGCCGTCGGGCAAGCGCGGCCGGTTTCCTGTCGGCACACCGGTGCTCGATGCCGCCCGCTCGCTCGGGGTCTATGTCGAAAGCGTCTGTGGTGGCCGCGCCACCTGCGGGCGCTGTCAGATCGAGGTCCAGGAAGGCAACTTCGCCAAGCACAAGATCGTCTCCTCCAACGACCATATTTCGCCCGTTGGTCCCAAGGAGCAGCGCTACGCCTCCGTGCGCGAGCTGCCGGACGGACGCCGCCTCTCCTGTTCCGCCCAGATCCTCGGCGATCTGGTCATCGACGTACCGCAGGATACCGTCATCAACGCACAGGTCGTGCGCAAGGCGGCGACCGACCGGGTGATCGAGCGCAACGCCGCCGTCCAGCTCTGCTACGTCGAGGTCGACGAGCCCGACATGCACAAGCCGCTCGGCGATCTCGACCGGCTGAAGGTGATGCTGGAAAAGGATTGGGGCTGGAAGGATCTCCTGATCGCGCCGCACCTGATCCCGCAGGTGCAGGGCATCCTGCGCAAGGGCAACTGGGCGGTGACCGCCGCCATCCACCGCGACATGGACTCATCGCGGCCCTTCATCGTCGGCCTGTGGCCGGGCCTCAAGAACGAGGCTTATGGCATCGCCTGCGACATCGGCTCGACGACGATCGCCATGCATCTCGTCTCGCTGCTGTCGGGCCGCATCGTCGGCTCCTCTGGCACCTCGAACCCGCAGATCCGGTTCGGCGAGGATCTGATGAGCCGCGTCTCCTACGTGATGATGAACCCGGACGGCCGGGAGGCGATGACCAAGGCGGTGCGCGAGGCGGTCAACGGCCTGATCGGCAAGGTCTGCGCCGAGGGTGAAGTCGACCGGCACGACATTCTCGACATGGTGTTCGTCGGCAACCCGATCATGCACCACCTGTTCCTCGGCATCGACCCGACCGAACTCGGCCAGGCGCCGTTTGCGCTCGCCGTCTCCGGCGCGCTGCAATACTGGGCGCACGAGATCGATATCGACGTCAACCGCGGCGCAAGGCTCTACATGCTGCCCTGCATCGCCGGCCATGTCGGCGCCGATGCGGCCGGTGCCACCCTGTCGGAAGGCCCTTACCGGCAAGACAAGATGATGCTGCTCGTCGATGTCGGCACCAATGCCGAGATCGTGCTCGGCAACAAAGATCGCGTCGTTGCCGCGTCATCGCCGACGGGCCCCGCCTTCGAAGGGGCCGAAATCTCCTCCGGCCAGCGTGCGGCACCCGGCGCCATCGAGCGCGTGCGCATCGATCCCGAGACGCTCGAGCCGCGCTTCCGCGTCATCGGCGTCGACAAATGGTCTGATGAGGACGGCTTTGCCGAAGCGGCAGCTTCCGTCGGCGTCACCGGCATCTGCGGCTCGGCCATCATCGAAATCGTCGCCGAGATGTACCTTTCCGGCATCATCTCGCAGGACGGCGTCGTCGATGGCGCGATGGCGGCGAAAAGCCCGCGCATCATCCCGAACGGCCGCACCTTCTCCTACCTGCTGCACGAGGGCGAGCAGCGCCTCACCGTGACGCAGAACGATATCCGCGCCATCCAGCTCGCCAAGGCAGCACTCTACGCCGGCATCAAGCTCTTGATGGAAAAGCTCGAGATCGACCATGTCGATACCATCCGCTTTGCCGGCGCCTTCGGCTCCTTCATCGACCCTAAATACGCCATGGTGCTCGGCCTGATCCCGGACTGCGACCTCGAAGAGGTGAAGGCCGTCGGCAACGCCGCCGGCACCGGCGCGCTGATGGCGCTCCTCAACCGCGGCCACCGCCGCGAAATCGAGCAAACCGTCAGCAAGATCGAGAAGATAGAGACGGCACTTGAATCAAAATTTCAGGAGCATTTCATCAACGCCATGGCAATGCCGAACAAGGTCGACGCCTTCCCGAAACTGTCTCAGGTCGTGACGTTGCCGGAGCGCAAGGTGGCAGCAGATGATGGCGAAGGCGGCGGCCGTCGCCGGCGACGCAGCCGGGAGTAGGAACTGCCTCGTTTCCACGTCGTAACGATATCCGAGAACCCGACGCAGTCCTCGGCCCCTCACCCTAACCCTCTCCCCGCTCGCGGGGAGAGGGGACGCGTTCACGGAGCAGCCTCACTATCAGGGATTGGTTGGGCGCGAACCCCTCGCTGGATTGACAGCTGGACTGGGTAAACGGTCGAGTGCGACATCCCCTTCTCCCCGCCTGCGGGGAGAAGGTCGCGGCAGCGGGATGAGGGGCGGCCGCAACTTCCTACGATGACGTCAAGCGCCCCACCTCGCCGATCGTTCGCCCAAGAAATACGCTAACAGACCTCGTCGGCGACGTCCGAAATGGGATTAGGCGAACGTCCGACCGAAGCTTCAGAAGCCCTACCCACCCAGCGCGATCGTCACGACCACAAGCACGGCACCGATTGCCGCCATGGCGAAGGCCATCGGCCAGGGGCTTCGCCCCATGTAGCGGCCGAGCCTTGCTCCGACGATAAAGAGCATGACCAGCGCGATGCCATTCGAGACCCGCATGGCAACATCGATCCGCTCGATGAACAGGAAGGGAATGCTCGGCGGTAGCGTCGAGATGGCGACGAGGACGAAGATGGCGAACGCTGCCTTGAGATCACCGCCTGTGACCACGGAATTTTGGTCGCTGGATGGCAAGGCGCGTACGCGCAGAAGCAGCGCCTCGATTTCGCTTTGTGCCGATACCAGCCGGACATCTTCTGGGAGGTTGTCGAGAAAGATCTGGCGGGCGCGGTCGAGAGGTTCGCGCTGCAAAGCATCGACGAGACCGCGACGCCGGACACGCTCGACCGCGGTCGTCAGCACATGCATGACGCCGTCGACGATGCCCCAGGCAAGATTGCAGCCGAAGGCGGCGATCAGAACGGCATTGACGTTATCGCCGCCACCGACGGCTGCACTCATCGTGCCGGTGAAGGAAAGTGCCATCAGCAGGCCGAAGATGATCTCCGACAGACGATCGATCGGATCCAGAATGCGTCGCCGCTGTTCATCTCTCGTCACGTCTCGCCCCCCCTGCGCTGAGGTCAACCGATGACGACAGGGCCGGAGCCGGCCGCCCGGTCAGGCCACCGCTGACACAAGCCGCGCCTCTCCCGACTGCATCCTCAGTTCGGCGAAAGCGTCGCGAACGTGATCGGCCACCGCTAGCACCGGCGCCGACGCGCTATCGATCACCTGCAGGCCGATATCGTAGTGACCGAGGTCCGGCAGGCCGTCGCGCTCACCAAGCTGCACCATCTCGCCGTGGACAAGGTAACGCGGCAGCGGCGCGATCGCGAGGCCGGCGAGTACGGCCGCCCGTTGCCCGGTCGTGTAGGCGCTGAGGAATGCGATGCGGAACCGGCGGCCGGCACGCGACAGCTTTTCCACCGCATCGGCGCGCCAGACGCAGCCATCTTCCCACATCGACACCGGCAGCGGGTCCTTCAGGTGGGCATTGCCACACTTGACGCCGGCCCAGACCAGCTTCTCCTGCATCAGGATCTCGCCGTTCTTCGGCGCGACGTCGGTCAGGCTGTTGAAGATGGCGATGTCGAGGCGATGCTCGTCGACGCGCTTGCGCATGGCGGTGCTCATGCCGATCGAGACGTCGACGGTAACGTTCGGATAGGATTCGGCAAAGCGCTTGAGCACTTCCGGCAGGATGCGCTCGCCGACATCCTCAGGCGCCCCGACGCGCACGACGCCGTTCATATCCGGCAACAGGAAGCGTGAGACGGTTTCATTGTTGAGCGCCAGCAGGCGGCGGGCGAAGCCCAGCAGCATCTCGCCCTTCGGCGTCAGTGACACCGAGCGCGCGTCGCGCAGGAACAACGTGCAGCCGAGCAACTCTTCCAGCTTCTTGATCTGCATCGAGACGGCCGACGGCGTGCGGTAGACGGTCTCGGCCGCGGTCGTGAAGTTTCCGGTTTCGGCGATGGCGACGAAGGTCTTCAGCACATCCATTTCAAGCAGCGGAAGCGCGTGGCGCATCATCATGTTCATGGCGGCATCCTCAATCAATAAAACTGAAAGAAAGGTTCACATCATTTCGTTTGATTGAACATCAGCAAAGACCGATAGTCAAGTTGCAAGGACGCCAAAGGAAGGAAACCAGTCATGTCCGCGACCACAATCGCCTTCGCTGCATCGCAGGACATCCGGCACGTGAGCAAGGTGAAACCCAAGATGAACCGCACTCCCGAACATGCCGTACGAATGGCACGGACCTTGCCCGTCTCGAAGGCCAATGCCGACGGCGATCTCGTGCTGTCGTTTCTCTCCCGCGTGCAACAGCTGATCGACGGCATTGCGCGCAAACGACGGGCAAGGCGCATCGCCCGCAACCGGGTGGAAGCCCACCGTGAATTGGCGAAACTGCCGAAGCGGGTCCGCAACGACCTCATCTTCGGCGAGACGCTGACCGATCACCAAGTTTGATGAAAAACATCAAACATATTCGTTTGAATGATGATTAGGGTTGCGACATATATAGATCGTGGTCGCGACCTCTGAGGCACTCAGAAGGAGCCATGAAATGTCTACTATGCATCTATACCAGACCTCGGAACGGGCATCCTCCCTGTCGTCCATCCCGGGTCTCTTCAGTCTTCGTGCAAGCGCCTGGGCTGCCTGGAAGCGCTACGCCAATGAACGTGCGCTTGAAAACCTGTCCTACGACACGATGAAGGACATCGGCTTTCCCTCGGTCGACGATGCGGTGCACAAGACCGAGCAATGACTGACCGCATGACCTGTTTTCGGGGACCCAAGACCCCGAGGCCGAACCGCTGAAGGGCACCGTCGAGAAGGCGGTGCCCTTCTTCTTTTGTGGCCCTTGAGGATCCCGGCGGGCGTCAAAACGCACCGATCGGTCTTGAACGGCGACTTGTCCGATACCGACGCCCGGCCGTTTCTCGATCACCGCGTCGCAATCGGCAAACACAACCTATAGACGTTCTTTTCGAAAATTACGCATCCCTGGCGTTTCTTGTCAGATTGCGTCAGCCGCGCCGGCAAATCTGTCGCATTCCTTACAAAAGCCGCAAAGCCGGCTCGACGGCGGCTTTCCAACCCCATGTCGCAATGCGAAATGTCTTTGCGGTCGCTGCTTTCCATGTCAATGTCGCAAACAGACAAGCCGGACGGTATCTTCCAAGCGACGAATATACGCCATCGCCAAGCATGGGAAGCCTCATGAACAAGCCATTGACCAAAAAGCGTTCTATCGTCTTCTTCCTGGTTCCGAACTTTTCCATGCTGCCGTTTTCGGCCGCCATCGAAACGCTCCGCATCGCCAATCGCATGCTCGGCTACGAGGCCTATACATGGCGCCTCACGTCGACCGACGGCGAGAAGGTGCTCTCCTCGAGCGGCATCGGCCTCGAAGTCAACTCGTCTCTCGCCGACGAACGCAAGTTCCTGGGCGGCGAAAACCGTCCGTCGATGGTGCTGGTCTGTTCCGGCATCTATGTCGAGGATTTCAACAACAAGTCGGTCAATGCCTGGCTGCGCGAAGTCTACAACCGCGGCGTCGCCGTCGGCAGCCTCTGTACGGGCGCCCACGTGCTGGCGTCTGCCGGCCTGTTGACGGGCAAGCGCTGCGCCATCCACTGGGAAAACCTGCCGGGCTTCTCCGAGAATTTCCCGCAAGTCGACGTCTATGCCGACCTCTATGAGATCGACAGCAACATCTACACCTGCGCCGGCGGCACCGCCTCGCTCGACATGATGCTGAACCTGATCGACCAGGATTTCGGCGAGAACCTCGTCAACCGCGTCTGCGAACAGGCGCTGACCGACCGCGTGCGCGGGCCACACGATCGCCAGCGACTGCCGCTGCGCGCCCGTCTCGGCGTCCAGAACGCCAAGGTGCTGTCGATCATCGAGCTGATGGAAGGCAACCTTGCCGAACCGCTGTCGCTTTTGGAGATCGCCGAAGACGCCGACCTTTCGCGCCGGCAGATCGAGCGGCTGTTTCGCCAGGAGATGGGCCGCTCCCCTGCCCGCTACTATCTCGAAATCCGCCTCGACCGCGCCCGCCACCTCCTCATCCAGTCGTCGATGCCGGTCGTCGAAGTCGCCGTCGCCTGCGGTTTCGTCTCCGCGTCGCACTTCTCCAAGTGTTATCGCGAACTCTACAACCGTTCGCCGCAGCAGGAACGCGCCGACCGCAAGCTGACGCTGCAGATGGCGCGATAGGAACTGTAAGAACACACGAAAGGGCGGATCTTCCGCCCTTTTTGCTGCGAGCAAGCCGTCCCTTCTCGACCTGCCCGGCGATATGCGCCCGCCCGCTGCCAAACGTCACTCGCTCCTATGCCCATCAAAAGATCCAGCCCCAGGTCCTTGGGCTGAAATGCCCCTGACCGACGGACGCCCGGTCGCTGGATCCCCACCACAGGGGCATCCGTCCTTTGTCGCCCCCCTTGCCGCCGCTCCAACACCGCAGACCACCTGGCCCCCCGTTGTCGCCCCTCATTCCCGCTCTTCCGGAGCGCGCTCCGCTGACGTTAGCGCTTGCGCCGATCCGCATTTTTCGCTTGAACGGAAAAGGAGAGCGCGTGGCCGCGCCGCAGCCTGAACGTGCCGGCCTGCCACCGCCGCTCGAACATCCGGAGGACCTTCACCCTATGGCACCCGTGATCATCGACCCTGAGAAAGTCCGCGAATTCGAGGACAAGGAGCGCTTCTATGCCTGGCTTGGCGCCAACCATGCCAGCGAAACCGAGGTCTGGATCAAGATTCATAAAGTCAACTCGGGCCTCAAATCGATCACGCCGAAGGAAGCGATCGACGTGATCCTGTGCTGGGGCTGGATCGACGGCGTGCGCAAGGGCCTCGACGACAGGAGCTTTTTGCAGCGCTACACCCCGCGCGGCAAGAAGAGCATCTGGAGCCAGATCAACGTCGACAATGTCGCTAGGCTCATCACCGAGGGGCGCATGACCCCGCATGGGCTGAGAGAGGTCGAGGCGGCCAAGGCCGACGGCCGCTGGGACCGCGCCTATGGCAGCGGCAAGGACATGAAGATCCCCGATGACCTGCAGGCGGCGATCGACGCCGAGCCGGAGGCGATGGAAATGCTGGCGAAACTGAGCGCGCAGAACCGCTTCGCGCTCGCCTTCCGCACCCACAACATGAAGACCGAAGCCGGGCGCCGCAAGAAGATCGAGACCTTCGTCGAGATGCTGAAGCGCGGCGAAACGATTTATCCGCAGGCGCGGAAATAGCGCCGGTCGGACCGTCGGCACGCGTACCTTGGCGCACCTGCCGATGGATCCGGTTCGAGCGTGCTACGACGCCAACGCGTCGAGCAAGGCCAGTTCCGAGATCACCCGGTTTCGCCCGGCATGCTTGGCCATGTAGAGAAACTGGTCGGCGGCATGCAGATAGTTCTCGAAGGATTCGGGCGCCTCGATGGTCGCCAGCCCGATCGATACGGTGATCGACAGTTCCTCGTCATCAGCAACGATGCGTGATTTCGCCAGCTCGATGCGCAGCTTCTCGCAGAAGGCGAAGGCGCGCTGGACGTCGAAGCCATTGAAAAGAATGCCGAACTCCTCGCCGCCGAGGCGGGCGAGCAGATGTTCGTCGCCAACCAGTGTCGTCAGCCGCTTGGCCACATGCTTCAAGACGACGTCGCCAATCTCGTGGCCGTAGGTGTCGTTCAGCCGCTTGAAATGATCGATGTCGAGGATGGCGATCGCGGTCGTCTCGCCACGTCGCAGGCACTGCTCGACCAGGCGCGGGCCGGTCAGGAAGAAATGGCGGCGGTTGTAGATATCGGTCAGGTAGTCGCTCGCCGCCTGGCGCTGAAGCGTCTGCAGCCTTTTCTGGATGCCGGCGGCATAGGCGATGCGGCCGTTGAACTCGGCCTCCAGGAACGGTTTCTGGATGAAGTCCGTGCCGCCGGCTTCAAGGAAGCGCGCACCGATCCGGCGGTCGCCGCTGTCGGAAAGCGCGATCACCGGCAGCGCCCCGTCGCCCTGGCGCCGCTGCACTTCGGCAAGCAGCGCCGCACCGCTCATGTCGGACAGATCGAGATCGGTGACGACCACATCGATCGCCTCGCCCGAGTCGAGCACCTGCAGCGCGTCGGCGGCCGAAGCAACCTCGCAGACCGAAATCCGCTGCCGGCGCAGAATGCCGGCAAGCTCGTCACGTGAAGCCGTGTCGGAATCGGCCAGCAGCACGGTCGTCTTGCCATTGGTCAAAGCGCGGTCGACGGCACCGATCAGCAGATTGATCGATTCCGGCTGGTTCTTGATGACGCAATCGAGCGCGCCGCGACCGAGGATCTGGTCGCGCGTGCTGTCGTTGAACGCCGCGGTGAAGACCACGGCGGGCACGTGGTTGGCGAGGATGAAATCGAGCGCCTCGCAATTGGGCGCATCGGGAAGGTTGAGATCGAGCACGGCGAGCGAGAAGCTGTCCGGGGCTACAGCCATTTCCTGGCGTAGCGCCTCCAGCGAGGCGCAGTGCGTGACGCGGATGCCATGCACCGTCTCAAGGCCATACTTCAGCGCGGTGGCAAACATGCGGGAATCTTCGATCAACAGCATGCGCTTGTCGCTGTGCTTCTGCACAGAATTCATCCGACCTGGCGTGCGGCGCAATCTCACGTCCCTGCAAATCCCGATTTCGAGCCGCAGGCGTGCTTGCCCCAAAAAGGGCGACGCTGGCTCCCAATATACGATTATGCCCGATACGGATCGCACCAGACTTTTTCGTCTTGGCACGACCAGGCGGTACCGGGTCCCCACTTTTTATTGCGGCCGATTGAAGACGGTCCTGATTGCAATTTCGTTAATGCGGCAACCGTAAGGAGTCTTTTCTCGCGACCCGAGCAATTTTAGGGGTCGCAAGCGCAGAAAATCTGCAAACGCGCCGGCACCGATTGCCGACGAAAGAACTCCACCGCCTTCAACAGAAGGCGATGGTCAAGGAAGAGACGCGAAAGCGGGCCTCATTCAGCCGACGGATCCCGGGGCGTCCGGTCTGCGGCTTACGCCGGGACTTTTATCTTTTCGCTCAAGGTCTTGATCTTCGTCAGCGTGTCGAGGTTCTGGTTGACGCGGCAATAGAACTCCTCGTTGACGAACGGACGGACGACGAAGTCATTGCCGCCGGCCTTGAGGAAACGCGCCGACAGGAGCCGGTTGGTCGAAGACGAAACGCCGATGATGCGCAGTTGGTGCGGGCCATAGGCGCTGCGAATGCGCCGCGTCAGTTCGAAGCCATCGATATCGGGCATGTTGTAGTCGGTGATGACTAGGCCGATGTCGGGATTGTTCTTCAGGATCTCAAGCGCCACCGCACCGTTTTCCGCCGTGCTGGTGCGGAAGTTGTAGCGCTTCAGTTGCGTCGTGAGCAGCGCGCGCGCCGTCGGACTGTCATCGACAACAAGCACATGGTGCTTGTGGTTGGTGAGAAACCGGCAGACCGATTCCGCCAGCATGTCGACGGCAAAGACGCTGTCCTTGATGACATAGTCGACGATTTCCATCGCCAGGATCTTTTCGCGCGTGGATTCCTGGAAGGAGCCAGTGAAGACCACCGTCGGCACGCTCATCTCGATGAGATAGTTGAGCGCCTCGCCATTCTCGGCACCGGGCAGGTTGATGTTGGAAATGGCGAGCGAGGCCGGGAATGTCGCATTTTCGACGGCAAACTGCAGATCGTCATAATCGCGGCAGACGATGACGTCGATGTCGAACAGCTCTTTCAGCCGCTTCGAGACCATCGACGAAAACAGGTTGGAGTCCTCGGCAAGCACGATGCGGTGCTCAGCAAGGGATTCGCCGGAATAGTACATTCCGGAAACGCCGAAAAATGACATTGATCGCCTATCAGAAAGAGTGTCCCCGAAGCCATGCTAGAGGAGAAAGACTTTCCCGGCTGTTAATGAGCGACCCGTGAAACGGCGGATCGAGCGCACATCTGCGGCCAGGTCCATTCCTGCGAACCGGCCCTAGCGCAATCCTTCGATAACTGCTGAAACCGCTTCCCGCGACAAAGGCTTCTTGAGAAAGGCCGAGGCGCCGGCGTTCAGACAGCGCTCGCGCATGCGCTCATCGTCCGATCCCGTGATGATCACCGCCGGCAGGGACGTGTGGTGTGCGCGCAGCGCAGCCAGCACCTCCAGGCCGTTCATGTCAGGCATATGGAGATCGACCAGCGCACAGAGCGGCGCGTCGCGGTCGATCGCCTCCAGGAATGCCTCGCCCGATGCGAAGGCCAAAGCCCGGTAGGACAGCGAAACCACCAGACGGCAAAGCGCGCGACGAACCAGGTCGTCGTCGTCCACGATTGCAATGGCGGACTTTTCCTCACTCATCCAGCATTCTTACAGCATCGCCCGCCGCGAACGTAGTTGGACCTGGGTCCAATACGCCGGGCGCTGCTGGATTAGGGTCCACTGCGGCTGGCGGCGCATCGGCGATGAGGCGGACGAGATCGGCAACCGTTCGGACACCCATCTTCGTCATCATCCGGCCGCGGTGAACCTTGACCGTTTTTTCCACCGTACCGAGATCGGCAGCGATCTGCTTGTTGAGCTTGCCGGCAACGACGAGATCCATGACCTGGGCTTCCCGCGGCGTCAGGCCCGCCAGGCGCCGTTGCAGCGTTTCGCGCTTGCGCTCGTGGTCCTGCTCCACCCGTGTGCACGCCAGCGCCACCTCGACGGCCGCCAGCATTGCTTTGGCATCGACGGGCTTTGTCAGAAAATCGACTGCCCCGGCCTTCATCGCCTTCACGCTGGCCGGGATATCGCCGCGGCCGGTGAGAAAGATGATCGATTGTGTTCCGGCTGCCGACTTCAGCGCCTCCTGGGCGGCCAGCCCGTCAATCCCAGGAAGACCAAGATCCAGGATGCAGCAGTCGGCCGTACCGAGCTCCGTGCAGCCCAGCATGGCTTCGGCGCTCTGGAACGTCTGGACGCAATAGCCCGAAGCCAAAAGAAGACGTTTCAGCGAGCGCAGGACAAGCTCGTCGTCATCCAGCAGAAAGATGTTTCCGGCGCCCTCGTTCATTCTCCACCTCTATGCCGGGGGTAGCGTGACCACGGCCCGCGCACCATGGGTTGCGTCATCGTCAAAGGTCAGCTTTCCGCCTTGTGCCTCGATAATCGTGCGGCAGATTGCAAGTCCAAGGCCGAGCCCCGTTTTTTTCGTGGTGACGAACGGCTTGAACACTTCCGCCCGCATGGCGGGCGGAATGCCAGGCCCCGCATCGGCGACGGCCAGTTCCCGAAAGCCATCTTCGCGCTTGCGCACGCTGATTTCAACCTTTCGCTGCTTCGGCGGCATCGTCTCCATGGCGTCGGCGGCGTTCAGAAGAAGGTTGAGGATGACCTGCTGCAATTGCACCAGGTTTGCCTTCACCGATGCTTCGGACGGCCCCTCGACCACGGTCACTTCCGTTCGCCGGGCCACGAGTTCGGCATGCGCCAGCGCGACCGTCGCGCGAACCGCCTCATTGAGGTCGAGGACATCCAGCGCCGCATCGCCCTTCAGCATCATGCTGCGCAGTTGCGCAATGACGGAAGCGGCGCGTTTGTCGTCGGCGATGATGTCGTCAAAGATCTCCTTGATCTCGGTCCGGTCGCCGGTCTCGTCGATCGCCAGCCGCAGGCCTGCTTCGGCATTGGCAAGAATGGACGTGAGAGGCTGCGCCAATTCGTGGGCAAGCGCCCCGGAGAGTTCGCCGAGCTGGGAGCGGCGCGAGAGATGCGCGAGTTCGAGACGCTCGGTGGACAGGTCTTCTTCCAGCCGCCGGCTGCGTTTGTTTTGAAACAGGAGGGCGCCGATGGTCAGCGTCTGCGCCGCGATCACCGACAGGGCGAGAAGGATCGGCAGGCGGTAGCGTTCCCAGGCGGTCGGCTCGTAGTTGAGGATCTGGGTTCCCGCCGGGATCAGGTTGCGGTCGATGCCCCAGCGCCGGATTTCGCGCCAATCCACCAGATCGGCCTCCCGAGTGGGGCTCGCTTGGGGAGCCGACGTGTCGCCCTGCAACAGCTGAAGCACCAGATCCCCCATCTGGCTCCCGATCATTTGAAAGGTTCCGACATGGCCGGCCAGCACATTCGCACCGAAGTAGGAGCTGTAGACCGTGTAGACCGGCACGCTGGCAGCTTTGGCAATCGCGTCGGTCGCATCACGCGGCACGAAACGCTGCCCGTCCTTGTCCTCGAAGACGGTCAATATCATGAGGACTGCGTCAGCTGGCAGTGCGGCTGCAGCCTGCTTGAAGCCGTCGAGCGAAAGGCCGGACATGTATTCGATATCGAAACCAGCGTGGCGATCGCCAAGGGTGGCGCGGGCGTTCGCCTCCCAGCCACGGTCGAAGGCGGAGGAGCCGGACAGGACGACCGCCTTTTTCGCCTGCGGCTGGAGCTGCTTTGCCAGTTGCAGCGTCTTGCTGACGTCAAACCGGCTGACGATGCCTTTCACGTCGGCTGGAAGCGGTTGAAACGCCGATATGTCCCTGACGGCGCCGAAGACGATCGGCACGCCGCTTGCCAATCGGTCGCGCCGATCCAGAAGGAAGCGCAGCGCCCCCGGCCCGACGGCGAGGACGACATCGAGCTGCATATCCCGATACTTCGCTACCAGATCGTCCGTCAGCTGCTTGCGGCGCTCGGCGGAGGGGAAGCGGACGGTGTCGAGATGCTCGGTGTAGATTTCGATATGCCCAGGCGCGCTTGTCTCCAGTCGTTCACGCAAACCGGCAGCGATTTCGACCACCGCGATCAAGGTGCTCTCGTTTTCATAGATGACAAGAATTCGTTGCGGAGAAGCCGCAACCGCCAATGCCGGCGCAAAGACGAGCAACAGAAACGTTGCGACCACCAGTCGGCATCGAAATCTCATGCTGTTCAGGCGCCTTCTTCAATGCAGAGGAATGGTTTCAGCGTCCGGCGAACTCTCAATCAATGCGATGATGCTCTTATTGCAGCGAAACGCGAACGCCTCGGTGTCTCTTGTCCACGTGAGACACTATGGAGTTGTATTGAAAATAACTCAATTAGAATAGTGACTTCCTACCACGATTGGGCTTGGTCGTCAGTGTCCGTTGGACACCAAGGACTGTCGCGCCCGGCCGGCCGAACGGTATCGATGGGCATTTGCCTAGTTGGCCCTTGGTCCAACTATCCTTCCCCAAGAAATGCACGAAAATGTCAGTCGATATCAGGTGGCATCACAAGGCCGCCCTCACGCGGCTTTTCGCGTCTGGGATGACGGCGCGCATTTTTTCGCAACTGGCGTGATTGGGAGATGAAAACCGCGGCAAGTGCCGAGCGCCTCACCGACGTCATTCCAAGAGGAGAAGCCCAGTGAAAGACGATATTGCATCCACACCGCAGGAAGACATCGAGAGCAGTTCCGAGCAGCAGAAAAGCGGCCTCAGCCGACGCAGCGTCCTGCTCGGCGGCACGGCCCTTGCGGCAGCCGCCACCGCAATGGTTTCGACCACCGGCGTCAAGCCGGTACGCGCCCAAGCGAGCACTTCGGGATCGGCCGCCAAGCCCAACATTCTCGTGATCTGGGGCGACGACATCGGCATCTGGAACATCAGCCATAACAACCGCGGCATGATGGGTTACGAGACACCCAACATCGACCGGATCGCCAAGGAAGGCCTGGCCTTCAGCGACTACTATGGCCAGCAGAGCTGCACGGCAGGGCGCGCAGCCTTCATCGGCGGCAACGTGCCGGTGCGCACAGGCATGACCAAAGTTGGCCTGCCCGGCGCCAAGGAAGGATGGCAGAAGACCGATGTCACCATGGCGACGGTGCTGAAGAGCCAAGGCTATGCCACCGGCCAGTTTGGCAAGAACCATCAGGGCGACCGCGACGAGCACCTGCCAACACAACACGGCTTCGATGAATTCTTCGGCAATCTTTACCACCTCAACGCCGAGGAGGAACCGGAGAACCGCGACTATCCGAAGAACGAGGAATTCCGCAAAAATTTCGGCCCCCGCGGCGTCATCAAGGCTTCGGCCGACGGCAAGATCGAGGACACAGGTCCATTGACCCGCAAGCGGATGGAGACCGTCGACCAGGAAACCCTCGACGCCGCCAAGGATTTAATCAACCGTCAGAACCAGGCAAAGCAGCCATTCTTCGTGTGGTGGAACGCCACGCGCATGCATTTTCGCACACACGTCAAGGAGTCCAATACCGGCATTTCCGGACCGAGTGGCGACGAGTACCATGACGGCATGGTCGAGCACGACATGATGGTCGGAGATCTCCTGAAATTGCTCGACGATCTCGGCATCGCCGACAACACAGTCGTCATGTATTCCACCGACAACGGACCGCACTACAACACCTGGCCGGATGCCGGCACAACGCCGTTCCGCAGCGAGAAAAACTCCAACTGGGAAGGCGCTTATCGCGTTCCCGCCTTTATGCGCTGGCCCGGGCAATTCCCGGCTGGCAAGACGGTGAACGGCATCGTCGCGCACGAGGACTGGCTGCCGACCTTCGCTGCCATCGCCGGTGTACCCGATATCAAGGACAAGCTCCTAGCCGGTGTCGAGCTCAACGGCCGCAGCTACAAGAATTACATCGACGGTTACAATCAGCTCGATTATCTCACCGGCAAGACTGACCAGTCGCCGCGTCACGAGTTCTGGTATGTCAACGATGACGGCCAGGTCGTGGCCGCACGCTATGACGACTGGAAAGTCGTGTTCCTGGAGAACCGCGGTGAGGCCTTCGGCGTCTGGCGCGAGCCCTTCACCGAACTGCGCGTTCCCTTGCTCTTCCACCTGCGCCGCGATCCCTTCGAAAAGGCGCAGCACAATGCCATTGTCTACAACGACTGGTTTCTCGACCGGGCCTTTGTCATCGTGCCGATCCAGGGCCTGGCCGCCAAGTTCCTGCAGACGATGAAGGAATACCCGCCGAGCCAGAGCCCAGGTTCGTTCAACCTGACCAAGATCGAGGAAACCCTGAAGCAGAGCATGGGCAACTGATAGCGCCCTCGGGAACGCAATTTTAGCCCGGCATCTTCGATGCCGGGCTGTTGTGCGCCTTCTGATCCTCCGCCGGCTGCACCGTGCCAAGCGACGTGGCCCACGGACAATTCCCTGACCGAAAACGCCGTTTCGGTATATGATGCCGGCATGAGCGAAACCCAGGCCCTTTTCGATGTGCTTCGCCAGTCGGCGAGCCCTCCCTTCGTCGATGCCCTCGAACGGCACGTACGCGAAGCGCCCGACCGCAAGCTCGGCCGCATCAATGCGCTCGCCTTTGCCGCCGAGCACCGGCTCGACGAGGAAAAGACCATCGCCGGTTTCCTGCATGCCTCCCGCCTTGGTCTGTTCGAACTGTCGTGGAATGTGCTGTGTCCGGGCTGCGGCGGCGTGCTCGACGCCAACACGTCGCTGAAAACCGTGCAGAGCGAGGCCTATACCTGCGCGCTCTGCGCCGCCGGCTACGAGCCGACGCTGGACGAGATGATCGAGGTGACGTTCACGGTCTCTCCGCGCGTCCGTCACATCGAGGCGCACAACCCGCATGAACTGTCAGCCGGCGAATATTTCCGCCAGATCTATTGGGGTTCCGGCGTCGATCTGCCCGACGATCACTACGAGGAAATGGTCGAGGACTTCGTACTCGAGACGCTCGAATTGCCGCCCGGCGAAAAGGCCGTGATCGCGCTGCAGCTTCCGGCCGAGTTCGTCATCATCTTCGAGCCGGTGACCCATGCGGCGCAGTTTCTCGACGTCTCGGGAGAGCCGACAAAGGAAAGACGCAACCTGTCCCTGGTGTTCGACCGCACCCACCGGCACAGCGAGACCATCAGCCTGCAACCGGGGCCGTTGCGGATCCAGGTGGAAAACCATTCGGAGGTTCGCACCCTGCCAAGCGTCTGCATTGCCGGCGAAGCACTGCACGCGCTGCTCGGGCGCCGGCGCCCCTTCCTCACGGCGAAGCGGCTGCTCTCCAACCAGACCTTCCGCGACATCTACCGCACCGATACCATCGACGTCGACCAACGCCTGAAGATCACCAGCCTGACGTTTCTCTTCACCGACCTGCGCGGTTCCACCGAGCTTTACGAGCGCGTCGGCGACCTCGCCGCCTTCGACCTGGTAAAAACCCATTTCAGCGTTCTGAACGAGATCGTCGCCGCCGAGGCCGGCGCCGTGGTCAAGACCATCGGCGACGCCGTGATGGCAACCTTCCCGACCCCCGACCGCGCCATTGCGGCGGCCGTGCGGATGCGCGACGCCATGCGAAAGCTCAACGACGAACGCAGCAGCGAAGACCTGTTGCTGAAGATCGGCATCCACGAAGGGCCCTGCATTGCCGTCAGCCTCAACGAGCGACAGGACTATTTCGGCCAGACGGTCAACATCGCCTCGCGGGTGCAGCACCTCGCGACCGCCCATGAGATATTCGCCACCAGCGCGGTGCTCAAGCACCCGGCCGCCGCCGGCCTGCTGAGCGAGCGCGGCCTCAACCCGATGACCCACAACGTCACCCTGCGCGGCATCACCAACGAGATCAGCATTTTCGCCATCCCGTAGGCGCGTCCCATCGGGCAAGCCTTGAGCCTCAGTCCGACAGAAGTGCAAAGAGAAGGTCGAAAAACAGCGACGGCGCCTGTGAGACCAGCGCGCCGCTGCCATAGCCGACGACGCCCCCTGTGGCTGCCCCCATCCAACCGTTAGCCTCCCAACCCGAAAAAATCCCGATGGCGGTCGCCATCCCGACGAGGCAGACGATCCAGAGACCGTACATGACCGATTGCGACGCCCTGTCCATTCCACCTCCGCTCGCGCCTCAACCTGGTGTGGCGCCTGGGTCGTCCGCTCGCCGCTACCCACAGCGGGGAGTTCAGCGGCAGTTTTCAGCCCTGCATTGCAGATGGAAACGACGGCACGCCATTGCAAGTCGCGACGGCGAGGCTGGCGGCGCAGAGCATCATGTCGCGCTCCGGTTCGACGGATGATCGACGTGTTGGACCGCCCGGTCAGGTCCACCACCGCAAGGTGCTGGCGTCACTTGACGGCGTGGGTCGGCAGGCGCGGATTTCCACTGCGCCGTCGGCGATATCGCGACCATCGGCTGTCGGGGCCGAAAGGCTCAGGCATTCCGTCGTGGACGACGAATGGCTCTGACCTTTCCGCTTGGGCCGCCTCCACAGAAGAAGCGGTCGCCGCCATCGGCCTCAAGCCCCGAGACCCCCGTGCCAGCTGGCATGTCGAGCCGCTCCAGCACATCGCCGGTCTTCGGATCGATGCGCCTGACATCGCTGTCGTCGCCCTCCCAGGTGCCGTGCCACAGGTCGCCGTCGACCCAGGTGACGCCGGTGACGACGCGGTTGGATTCGATCGTGCGCAGGATGGCGCCGGTCTCGGGGTCGATCTGATGGATTCTTCGGCCGCGATGCTGCCCCACCCAGAGCGTGCCTTCGGCCCAGGCAAGACCGGAATCGCCGCCATTGCCCGGTGCCGGGATCGTCGACAGCACGCGGCCCGTCTTCGGATCGATCTTCTGGATGCAATCCTCGGCGATCTGGAAAAGGTGCTTCCCGTCGAAAGCGGTGCCCGCATGGGCGGCAACGGCGATGGAGCGCACCGTCTCACCGCTTTCGGGGTCGAGCGCATTCAGTCTGTCCCCGGTGGCAAACCAGACGTGGCGGCCGTCGAAGGTCACGCCATGCACCTGGTCAGCGTCGGCAAAGGGTCCGTATTCGCGCAGGATTTCGGCAGCGGTTCTTTTCATCGTTCCATCCTAATCGCTTGGTAGCGGACCGGGGAGTAACAACACTGTCGGGAAACCCGGCACCGGAGGCGTCATCCACCGGCGCGCCCGGCCTTGCCCGATCGGCTGCACCTTGCCAGCCGCGCAAAGCGCGTCAAGTGCACGCTGCACCGTACGCGCGCTCGCGCCAAGCGCAATCGCCAGCGCCGAACTCGCCCACGCCTCGCCATCGGCGAGCAAGGCCAGAACCGCGCCGTGCTGCCCTTCGGTCGGCGGCGCCAGCACTGAAACCTCGCGGTTACCGAGCGGCACAAGCGCAAAGCCGCGCGTGGTCGCCCTCACCTCCGCCACATGCCTGAGCTCGGCGCGCAGCCGCCCGATTTCGACGCGCAGTCGCGCCCGGTGCGATTCATCGGCGTGCCGCGCCCGGAAGGCGCCGGCGAGGAGCGCTTCCCTCGAAGCATCGCCGGGCCAGGCTTCGGCCAGCGTCCTTGCGAGCGCAAAAAGAACCGGGCGCGTCGCGAGCGGCACCACCCTGTCGCCTGCCTGCACCACATGGCGGCATGCATCGATGACCAGAGCGCCGGAAGCGAGCAATGCCTCGACCTCTTCGAGCAGCAGTGCCCTCTCCTTGTCACGAGCGATCAGGCGTGCGGCCGGCGTGGTGAGCGCAAGCAACGCGCCGTCGACTTCGGCGACCAATGCCGGGATGCCGGCTTCCCGCGCGACGGCGTGCGCCTGTTCCAGTGCGGCGCGCGCCAGCTTTGTCTGCAACCGCCTGATGGCGATACCGGCAACACTGAGCGCGTGGGCGGCGCGCGCGAGTGGCGGCAGCAGTGCCGGATCGAAGCCGGCAAGCGCTCGCTCGGCTTCATCGAGGCGGCCGATCAGGACCAGACGGCGAACCTGCAGATTGCGCGCGTGAGCGGCGTTGACGCGGTCGCCGTGGGTCTCGAGCGTCGCCCGTGCCGTCTCGAGCGCCTTTTCGGGCCAACCGAGGTCGCGCGAAACGAGCGCAATCTCCGCTTCGGCCACGACACAGCGCGCCCGGGCCACCGCCTCCCTGGTCCCGAACGCGCGCGCGGCACTTTTCAGCAAAGCCTTTGCACGCGGGAAATCGCCGAGCTGCGCCATCGCAATCCCGCGCAGCGCCAGCGCCGGCGCGTCGTCGCGAAGGGCCACGCGCTTCAGCGCGCCGAGCGGATCGCCCGCCGCCAGCGCCCGCGCCGCAGCCGTGATCAGCGAATCCATCGTAATCCCGTCAAACTTGTAACTCCCGCCCTCTCGGCACGCGGCGCTAACTGTACCCGGAGATCAGCAACACCCTGCAAGACCGACCAACGAATGGATAGCCGAAAATGTCGACGCACAGAACCGGAACGATTGAAGAGTGGGCAAGGGCGATCGCACTTGGCGCAGCCGGGCAGCTCTGCCTCCTGGCAAGCCCGACCTTTGCGCTCATGGCCCTTATGACCGGCATTCCGGGTGCCGGCGAGCCCGACATGCTCTGCACCACCTCGGCCTCCTCGCCGCTGACAGGAATGGCGGCGATGTACACGTTGATGAGCGCCTTTCATTTCGGGCCGTGGCTGCGGCTGATCGCCGGACGGCGAAACACCGCCCATCGGCCATGAGCCCCGTGATGCTGCCACCGGACGACTATTCCAACACCAAGGAGACCACCGATGCAGAACGAAATCGTTTCACCCGAGGCGTGGCTGAAGGCACGCCTGGACCTGCTTGCCGCCGAAAAGGAATTCTCGAGGCAACGGGAGGCGCTGACGCGCCGCCGCATGGAAATGCCGTGGGAGCGCGTGGAAAAACCCTACCGGTTCGAAGGGCCGTCCGGCACCCTGTCGCTTGCCGATCTCTTCGACGGGCGCTCTCAGCTGATCGTCTACCACTTCATGCTGGCTCCGGACTGGCAGGAAGGGTGCAAGCACTGCTCGTTCTGGGCCGATAATTTCAACGGCATCCCGGTTCATCTCAATCATCGCGACGTGACGTTCACGGCCGTTTCGCGCGCACCGCTCGCCAGGATCGAGGCCTACAGGAAGCGACTGGGCTGGAGTTTTCCCTGGGTGTCGTCCTTTGGCAGCGACTTCAACTTCGACTATCAGGCATCTCGCACGGCTGAACAGCTCGCCAAGGGCGAGGCCTTCTACAACTACAAGATCCAGCCGAGCACCGTCTCGGAACAGGTGGGCATCAGCGTATTCTACAGAAGCGACGCGAACGAGGTGTTCCATACCTATTCCTGCTACTCGCGCGGCATCGAGATGCTAAACGGCGCCTATCATTTCCTCGACCTGGTTCCCAAGGGCCGCGACGAGGACAGCTTGAACTACCCGATGGAATGGGTACGGCGCCACGACCAGTACTAAGGCAATAAGACCGGCTGCCGTGTGGCCGGCCTCCGCCTTTCGCAGCGCGCAAGGCGACGCGCTGGTCAAAGTCTTGGTCGGAACATCGACGCTGTTACGGCTCCGCTCTGAACTGCGCAAAGATGCTATGCATCCCCAACGCTTGTAACGGGCAACAAGCCACTCATCCCGCCGGCTTGTCCATCACCAGCACATCGCCATCGGCCGGGATCCGCAGCTTCGCCGCGGAAATGCCGCGCGCCTCGGCGGCCTCGCGCAGGTCCTGCCTGCTGATCGTTGCATGGTCGAGCGCTTCCATGTGGGTGGCAACAACCACCGCATCTCCCGATGCCTCGCAGACGGCAACGGTTTCGGCCGCGTCCATGACGATCAGGTCGCCGTCCCAGCGTGCGCCACAGGAATGGGTGACGATGATCTCGGGCTTCGTCTCGGCGATAACACCTGCGACCGGCGGATAGAGCACGGTGTCGCCGGCCCAATAGACCGAAGGCTCACCTTCGGCCTCGAGCGTGAAGCCCATGACCGAGCCCATCAGCTCGACAACGGAACCAAGGCCGTGGCTGCCTTCGCGCCGTGTCAGCGTCAGCCCCTGCCAAGTGGCACGATCGGCAAGTGGTGTGACATCGGTGAAACCCGCCGCGCGGATCTCGCCTTCGTCGCCAGGCTGACAGAAGATCGGCAGATCCTTCGCCAAATGCTCCTTGGCAACTTCGTCGAAATGGTCGGAGTGCAGGTGTGAAACGATCACCAGTTCGACGCCGTCGATAATGGCCTCGATGGAAACCGGAAGCTCGACCATCGGGTTTTCCGATCGGTTGGCGAAGGAGGGCAAGCTGTGCTTCGGCGCGAGATAGGGATCGATCAGCACGGTGCGACCGGCGTAGTCGAGCTTCAGCGTTGCGTTGCGGATCAGTTGCAGTTTCATAGGGTGCATCCTCTGGCGCCGACCGGCCATTTGACATCCGGGCGATCCTTGCCATTGCCACGGTAAAATCAAGCCCCGAAGTGCCGCTCGGTCCCCGTCGTCGCGGGCCCCTACTTGGCGGAAGAAACCGCGACCTTTCTTGCGGTAGCGATGATCCGCTCGGCGGTCGGAAAGGTCCCGAGGCCGTCCGGGCCGTCGCGCGCCTCGACCTCGGCCCAGGCAATGCAGCCCGATGTATCGACAAGGAAATGGCCGACGAGTTGGGTGCCATACTTCTCGGAGATGGATCGGTCGATGTCATGCAGTTCGAAGCCATCCTTGGCATTGAGCAGGTCATTGGCCTTCATCGGCTGCGCCGGCTCCGCCAACTCGCCACCCGGATTGATGCGAGCAGCGGCAAATTGTTCGAAACTGGTGTGCAAGGGCCATTGCGGCTCTTGAGCGTCGGCCGGAGCAATGGCGGCGAGCGGCACGCCGAAGTCGCGGTGTGTCCGGCACTCGGGATCGCACAGCACCGTTACCGGCGTCGGTTGAAACTGGAGATAGAGGCGAGCCCGCTCCAAGGGGGTATTGATGACGGCAAGTGTCTCGACACCCGCTTCGCTCAATGCGGGCTGGAGCGCTGCGAACTGCCGCAGCTGCCGCCGGCAGAACGGACAATGCAGGCCGCGAAACAGACCGATAAGGAACGACCGGCCGTGCAGGTCCGCAAGCGAAACAGCGCCCTCGCCGTTGGCAGCCGCCAATGAAAAGGCCGGAGCGGCCTCGCCCGGGCGCAGTCCTGGAAAATCATTCGCCATGGATAACCGTCCTTCTTCCAGAGCAATTGTCGCAAAGGCACGCAGCGGTTTCGGGTCCTGAATTGCAAACAAGGAGATAGGGCGCTCCAGGATTCCGTCTGTACCGGAACGCCATAATTTCACGCACCGATCACGCTTCTCGCGGCAGGGTGGCTCTCACCATGCAGTCACCGCCAGTTACAATCCCAGGGCTGCCCGCGTGCGGCGCGGGCGCAAGCGAAGATGCGGCCGCAGGCATGCGTGGCGCTCATCGCGGTACGGCCACGGCCGGAACCGCGGCCAAGCGTCTGGCGGGCTGCAAGCTGGGCGCTGTCCGGGCAGCTGGCAAAGCTCTTCCTCTTGGCGTCGTCAGGCGCCGTGATGGTGTTCGATGGTGCCTTCTTGGCCGGCGTCTCGCCGGTGCTGCGCGTCTTGGACGGTTCCGGCAGCTTCGCCTCGCGCTTGATATCGATGCAACGACCGGCCTTCAGCTGCTGGTTCTGGGCGCAGACAAGCGGGCAGATCCGCGCCTTCTGCGTGCGCAACCGTTCGAGCACATCGCTGGACGGTTCAAGGGCGGCAAGCTCGACCTTGCCGAGCCTTGCGAATTGCTCCAGTGCCCGGCGGCTGCCGAGGCCCCAGAGCCCATCTTCGCTGCCGGCGCGACAGCCGATCCGGTTGAGTTCCTTCTGGATCGCGCGAACCAGCTCGCGGTTCGGCTCTGCAATTTCGGGTCCTGACAGCCCACTATCTGTGTGCGGCGTCAGGGCGGCCACCTGCTCGGTTGCGGCAGGAAGGCCGCCGGCGGCCGGCGTTTGCGGTCTTGCCGCCTCATCGGCCGCAGCCCGCTCGATGATCCTGATCTTAGCCTTCGCCAGCGAAACGAAGGCACCGGCGGGATATTGCTGCAGATAGGCGTCGAACAGATCGCGATCGCTTGAGCCCTTGATCGTGTCCCAATAGGCAAGTTCGGCGGCATTGTCGGCCGCACCACCGCCGTGCGGTACGACTGCCCCCTGTGTCGTCGACGGTTTCAACACCACCTCACCCGTCAGCGAAGAATTGTCCCAGGGCACCTGCTTGCCATCCGTCGCCTCCAGCACGTCGCGGCGCACGTCGATCAGTTCGCGGGTGATGTCGCGCCCCGGCTTGCCCAAATGGCGAAGCAAGGCGGCCGTGAAGGGCGAGTTGCGCCCGGCGCCGTCGAGGGCGACGTTTCCGGGCTGGGTGGCAAAGGCGATCAGCGAGCCGATGCCGGTGCCGACCTTTGCGAGCCCCCGGCCGATCGAGCTGGAGCGCGTGCCCATCGAACGGGCGAGATTGACGGCCAGCGGATTGTCGCGGCAGGCATCGAGGAATACCAGGTTGACCCGGGTCTCACGCTCCATCGCCGAAAGGATCAGGTTCATCGGCACCGCCTCGAATTCGAGGTCGATATAGGAGAGCAGCCTGGCGTCTATCGGGGCGATGTAGTTCTCGCCATTCACCTGCAGCCCATGGCCAGCATAGTAGAACAGCGCGAGATCGGCGCCATCGAGCTTGCCGACGAAATCGCGAATGGTCTTGCGCACACCGGCAAGGTCGAGGTCGCGACCGACGACAACCTCGAAGCCGAGATCCTTCAGCTTACCCGCCATGTCGCCGGCATCGTTGTCGGGGTTCGGCAGCTTGGGGACATGCTGATAGGCCGAATTGCCGATGACCAACGCCACACGCTTTTCGGCAAGCGCCTGCGAACACACCAGCACCAGGAAGATCGTCATGATCATGCGAAGGCAGTGCATGTCATCCCCTCCGGACATGCCTGTGCATGTCCCTGCAGCGCCGCGCGTCACAGCATGCGCGAAGAACGCTGCAACACCTCAAACTCGCTGCACCGTTTCTCCTCAAATCGAACCCGCCTTGAGGAATCATGCAGTCGAAAGTCGCGTGCCCCGCCGCCGCACACCGGCCTGTCTTCAGGAGGGTGCGGTCCATCGGCGGCGCTGTCAATGCGCTCGGCCCGCACCTGCGACACCCGATCTGCCTGAAAGCGCGTCCCGGGGTCGTCCTGGAATTAACGGGCCATGGCGGCATTTCATTCAATTGCCAAATGGGATTAGCGTGGCCTAACCCATTCTGCTTAAGGCCGATTGACGGGCCGTTTGGAGCCGCGGTCGCGCCACCGGCACCTCCGGCGGCCATGACCCAAGACGAAAAACGGCGCCGGGAGATCCCGACGCCGTTTCGAATTCCGTTTTGAAGAGCTGCGCTTACTTGACGATCGCCGAACCGTTGACGATCTCGACATTCTCGTCGCCCTGCAGGCCGATGCGGTCGCCGCTCGGCGTGGTGACGAAGCAGCCGCTGGGGCAAATTACCTCGGTCCCACCGGCATCGATCGCCACTTCCATGCGGCTTTCGCCTTCGACGACAACCAGAACAGCAGTCTCGCCATCCTTGTTCGTGACAGTCGCGGCCGATACCGCCCCTGCCGCCAGCACGCCGGAAAGCAAAGCAATCACAAATGTCTTCATCGCCCATCGACGCCCGCGGCGCCGCCCTTTTGCACAGCCGGCCGCCCCGTCGGACAAGCGACGGTGGCTCCGGCCACCTCTTCAGCCCGTGACAGCCTAGACCGTCAAAAGAAGAATTGCATGCTTTTTATCGCGGGCAGGCTGAATAGCGGCTGAACGCTCCGTTTATCAGCGGTTGGGGTTTGAGCGGCGGCTGGAAGCGCGGCGCTTGCCGCCTTCCTCCTCGTTTTCCTCGTCGAGCGGGGCTGCGGAAGCCGCTTCCTTTTTCGAGGCTGCGGCCCTCGCCTCGGCCGACGCTGCCCCCTTCGGCTCGCCGACCGTTTCCGGCTCGTGGCTCTCGATCCCGGTCTGATCCTCGACCGGCACGTCCTCGATCTTCAG
Organism: Ensifer sp. M14; assembly: GCF_003355565.1. Lineage (NCBI taxonomy): Bacteria > Pseudomonadati > Pseudomonadota > Alphaproteobacteria > Hyphomicrobiales > Rhizobiaceae > Ensifer > Ensifer sp. M14. The sequence continues at coordinate 2,513,006 of NZ_QJNR01000004.1, read as the reverse complement.
CGGGAACGGCGCGCCGATGCCTTCGTCGCGGAAGCGCTCGTAGATGGCGACACGCAGGTCGTTGCGCACGCCGCCGCCGGTCAGGACATCGGCCACGTAGATCCGCAATTCGAAGGTCATGCGGTCTTCGCCGAAGGCGGTAAAGCCGACGCTCGGCGACGGGTTCTTCAGCACCATCGGGTGGGCGCCGGCGATTTCGGCCAGCAGATCCATGATCCGCCGGGGGTCGCTAGCGTAGGTGACGGTGACGGCGATTTCCGAGCGGCCGAGCTTGTTGCGGTGCGTCCAGTTGCCGACCGAAGCGTTGATCAGCAGCGAGTTCGGCATCATGATCGACTGGTGCTGGAAGGTTTCGATCTCGGTGGCGCGCACCGAGATGCGCTTGACGAAGCCTTCGGTCGTGCCGCTGACGATCCAGTCGCCGACCTTGAACGGGCGCTCGACCAAAAGGATCAGGCCCGAGACGAAGTTCGAGACGATGTTCTGCAGGCCGAAACCGACGCCGAGCGAGAGGGCACCGGCGACAAGGGCAAGGTTGGAAAGATCGATACCAGCCGCCGAAACACCGATCAGCCCGGCAAGGCCAACGCCGACATAGCCGATGCCGGTGCGGATCGAGTTCCTGACACCCGCATCCACCCGGCTGCGCGCCATGACGTTGCCGTCGATCCAGCGCTGCACCCATCGGGTGACGATGTACCCAAGGATGAAGAACAGGATGCCCGCCAGGATTCCCATGAGCGAGATGGTGATGGTGCCGATCTTGATCTCGGTGACGGCGCGATAGGTCCAGGATTCGATGTCGGCGACCTGGAAGCCCCACTGCAAGAGGATCAGCGGAATGAAGAACAGCGCCACCAGCGCATAGATGCTGAGGCCCGCCACCAGTCCGACCTGGTCGAGACCGACCTGCTCCAGCTTGTAACGGCGCTCGAGAAAACGTCCGGCCGCCGTCTCGGCGAAGGCACCCTGGCGCGAAACCGCCTTGCCGGTGAGGAAGCCGATATACATCATCACCAGGATGGCGCCGGTGATGATGATCTGCGTGGCAATGAAGCGGGAGAGACCGACATAGCCGGTCGCGGCTGCAATGATCAGCGACGCGCCGGTCAAAACCAGCCCGATGGAGACGATGCGCGGCCAGGGACGACCCGGCGCATCGAAGGGCTCGTCTTTCTTGAGCGTCGGCTTGATCCAGGCAGAAGCAATGATGATCAAGCCAATCACGACAGAGGCAACAAAGCTCTTGACCACCGTCAACACGACGGGAGAGCCCATCGCCTCGCTGATGCCGCCGAACGTGTAGTCCAGGCCGTTGACCAGCGCCATGGCGAAGATGGTGATCAGCAGGACGTTGGCGCCGCGATCCGACACGCGAACCAGACGCCAGCGCGAATCCGACGGCGACAGCACCGCATTGGCAAGCGTGGTGACGAAGAACCCGACCACGAGTACTGCAAGCGCAATCGCGATGATGGGCGTAATATCCGAACGCAGCACGTTGAAACTGTGCATGAAGAAGAAGCTCGACAGCGCAAAGGCGGCCATCGAAATGGTCGGTATGAAGGTCGACCAGAAGGCAACCGACAGGCGCCGGAAATAGCTCGGCTCCTCGTCGGACTTGTCGTGATGGATATACGGCGAAAACAGCTTGTTGCTGCCGACGAGGAAGACCATCGCCGCACAGATCGACAGGAAGATCGCCGTCAGCAGTGGAATCCGCTTGTAATTCCAGACGAAGGTCAGCCAGCTCATCGTGCTGCGCGACAGCACATGGGTTTCATTGATCGTCGCCGAAAACGCTTCATCGAACATTTCGAAAGACACATCGGTGTTCTTCAACAGCGTGTTGGAAAACAGCGCGCGCCGGGTGGCGGTAATGCCGTTCGACAGTTTTGTCGCCTGGATGGAAAGGCTTTCGGCCTCTCCCGTCAGTGCATTGATCTCGCCGCGCTCGGCCAGCAGCCGCTTGCGCTCCGCGGTGACGATGTCGGCCTCGGGCGGCTGCCCCTCGCCCGGCGGATCGCCCAGTTCGGTCAGCCGCGCCTTTATCTCGTCCAGCCGCGGGCGCGTGGCGATCGACGTCGAGATGATCTGCTTGGCGACGGCATCGACCTGCACCTTGAGTTCGGCAAGCGCGATGTCGTCATCGCTGGCCTTGCCGACGAGCTCCTTCAGGCGCTTGAGCTCCTTGCCGGCCGTGGCCAACTGCTCGGCCGTCTGGCTCTGCCCGGCATCCGCTGCAATGGTCGCGTCGTTAGCCTGCGCTGCGTCCTGCGTCGGTGCTGCCGCGTTCTGGGCCGGTCGCGCCGCATCGCCCGCGGGTTGCTGCCCATTCGGCGCAGGCTGCGCTTTGCCGTCGGCGACCGGCTGCGTGTTCTGGGCGGGCTGGGCCCCGCCCTGGGCAGGCTGATTGTTGCTCTGGGCCGGGGCTTGCGCGGGCGTCTGGGCTGGTTGCGTCGTCTGTGCCGGCTGGGCATTTTGCGCCACGACGGCGCCGGCACCGGCCAGCGACAGCAGGCAGACGGAAACGGCGAGCAACTTTCCCACGAAACGCAATTTCAAAACCCTCAAAAGCCCAACCTCATCCCGATACGGAATCGCCCCGGGCAGTCGTCACAATGCGGTTTGAATACGAAAGACGGCGGAAAGATGCAAAGACACGGTAAAACATGCCTTCGCACCCCGTAAAACCGTCAGAAACCAGAGCCCGGCTGCGCCAGATAGGCGAGTTCCGCCGCCGTCGACGTTCGCCCGACGAAGGCATTTCGGTGCGGAAAGCGCCCATAAGTCTCGATCACCTCACGGTGCCGGATCGCATAGTCGATGTACATGGGATCGCCGAGTTCGGTGAAAAGCTTCACCGCCATGGTCTGATCGACAAGGTTCTCGGAGTGCTCGAAAGGCATGTAGAAGAACGCCCGCCATTCCGGCTTGACCGCCATGTCGGCGCCGGCGCCGACGGCGAGCTTGGCTTCCCGGAGCGCCAGTCCGTCGGTCGCAAAGGCGAGCGGCGTCCCCCGGTACATGTTGCGCGGCAACTGATCGAGAAGCACGATCGCCGCCAGCCGGTTTTCCGGCGTCGCCCGCCAGACGTCGCCGATCTCCCTGGCAAGAGCGAGATGCGAGGCCTGGAAGCGTTGGTAACAATGCGCGTCCAGCTCGCGGGACGGCTTGAACCAATGGTCGAGCGACAGTTCCTCGAACCAGAATTTCAACACTTCATCCGGAGTGCAGGCCTCGGCTTGATACGTCATTCGCTCCTCATGTCGCGCAGTGGGTCGATTGCCCCGGGACAAAAATCTTTTGTCCTCGGGATAAGATCTTTTGTCCCTGAGACAAAGATCTCTGAAATAGGCGGCAATCGCACCGTGTCCATACCGATGGCTTTACACCACCTTGCGCTGTTTCAGAATGGCAATAAAGGCGATGCCGCCGACAAGGCCGGTGACGACACCGATCGGCATGTCCTCGGGTGCCATGACGACGCGGGCGAAAAGGTCGGCCCATATCAGCACCAGCGCCCCGACGAAGGCGGAAAGCGGGATGACCCGGACATTGTCGCTGCCGGCAAACAACCGCACGAAATGCGGCACCATCAGGCCGACGAAGCCGATCGCGCCGGAGAAGGCGACCATGACGCCGGTCAGAAGCGCCGTGACGACGAAGAGCACCAGGCGAAACCGGCGAACGGGAATGCCGAGCGTCATTGCCGTCTCGTCGCCCATGGCAAGCGCATTGATCTCGCGCGCCCGAAGCACGAGATAGCCGAGGCAGGCCGCCAGCACCACGGCGGGATAGACAAGATGCGGCCATTGCGCCAGCCCAAGACCACCGAGCATCCAGAAGATCACCGTGTGCACCGCCCGTGGATCGCCAAGGAAAATCATCAGGTTGCCGATCGATGTCAGGGTGAAGGCGACGGCGACGCCCGAAAGTACCAGCCTGTCGGCATTGGTGCCGAGCACCCTTGTCACGAGCGCCACAAGTGCTGTCGCGACCAGAGCGCCGGCAAAAGCGAACAGCGGCACCGTGGCAAGACCGAGAATAAGCCCGGTATGCAGCAGCGCGACGATCGCGCCCAGCGCGCCGCCGGAGGACACACCGAGCAGATGCGGATCGGCGAGCGGATTGCGGGTGACGGCCTGAAGCACGGCACCTGTCAGCGCCAGCCCGGCCCCGACCAGCCCGGCAAGTACGACGCGCGGCAGGCGCACGTCCCAGACGATGCTTTCACGGCCCGCCGACCAGATGACCTCGACGCTGCCGGGCGACAGCTTCGCAGCGATGATCGACCAGACGGTCGAAACCGGGATCGGTGCCGAGCCGAGCGAGACGGCGGCAGTGATCGTCAGGCACAAGAGCAGCAGCGCCGCGAGAATGGCGGTCGTGGTTTTCACAGTCCGTCCCTGGTCCGAGGTTATGAGGGGTTGGAAGCACGCCGCCAGGCGCGCTTCCGCTACGGCGTCGCGCGTCGGACATGACACGCCACGCGCGTTGCAAGACTTCAAGATCACGGCATAGGTCCTTGAATTCATGTCGATCCAAGGAAATGTGCCGCGGATCTCCGGTTACATTGCCTGGTCGTGAAACGCCTTGGCGAGGCGCGCAATGGCATCGATGTTGCGCGGACCTGGCGTCGCCTCAACATAATCGAGCACCACGAAACGGTCATTCTTGACGGCATCGATGTTCTTGAAGGCCGGGTTGTCCTTCATGAAGGCGATCTTCTGCTCGGCGGTGACCTCGCCATAGTTGACGATCACCACCACCTCGGGGTTCTTGTCGATCACCGGCTCCCAGGAAATCTCGGTCCAGCTCTTCTCGACGTCGTCCATGACGTTGACGCCGCCGGCCGCCTCGATCATTGCCGTCGGAATGCCGAACCGGCCAGACGTAAACGGCTTCTCCTCGCCGGAATCATAGACGAAGACACGCGTCGGGCGCTCGATCGCCCCGACAGCCGCCGTGATCTTGTCGAGGTCGCGGCGATAGCCGTCGACGAGCGCCTTGGCCTGGTCCTCGACACCGAAGATCAGCCCGAGATTAAGCAGATCGACGAACATGTCGTCCATCGTAGGCTTATCCTTGGCCATGATGTGGATGCAGGATTCGGTCAGCTCGTAGACGTTGATCTTGAAGGGGGCGAGCGTTTCCGGCGTCACCTCGCCGCCCACCTTCATGCCGTAGTTCCAGCCGGCGAAATAGAAGTCGGCGTCGGCATTGAGCAGCACTTCCTTGGTCGGATACTTTTCCGAAAGCTCCGGCAGCGCCTGGACGCCTTCGCGCAGCTTTTCATCCAGCGTCTTCCAGCCGGAGACGCCGGTATAGCCGACCATGCGGTCCTGCAGCTTCAGGGCCAGCATCATTTCGGTGAGATTGACGTCGTTGGAGACGGCGCGCCTGGGTGCTGCATCGAAGGTCACGTCGCGGTTGCAGCTCTTGACGGTGACGGGATAGGCAAGCGCCGGCGTTGCCGCCAGAACCATGAGGGCAAAGGCGGAATGGGCAATGAAGGTCTTCATGAAATCAGGTCCTGTCGAGCGAGTGAAAAGGAAAAACGTGCGCCGCTGGAAACGGCATTGTTGTGGGCCGTGGCGGTAACGCCGAAGGCGGCGGAAAGCGCCTGCGGATTGAGCACCTCTTCGGGCGGACCGAAGGCCGTCATGCGGCCCTCCGTCAGGATCGCCACATCGGTGGCGAACTCGGCCGCCAGGTTGATGTCGTGCAGCGTGGCGACGATCGTCAGTTGCAGCGTCTGCAGCAAATCGAGGATTTCGAGCTGGTGACGGATATCGAGATGGTTGGTCGGCTCGTCCAGGATGATGATGCGCGGCTGCTGCGCGAGCGCCCGGGCAATCAGCACCCGCTGCTTCTCGCCGCCTGACAGCGTGGAGAACTGCCGCCCGGCAAGATGAGTGAGATCGAGATGCTCGAGCGCATGCGCCACGGTTTCGCGATCCCTCGCGGTCCAGCCACTCATGCCCTCGCGCCTTGGAATGCGGCCCATCATCACCACGTCGCGCACGCTGAAGGGAAAATCGCTGGGCATCTCCTGCAGCACGACGGCAATGATCCTGGCCGCCTCGCGCGCCGTCATCGCCCAGATATCGACCCCATCGACCTCGATCGTGCCCGCCGTCGGCTGGGCGGAGCGATAGAGGCAGCGCAGCAGCGATGTCTTGCCGGCACCGTTCGGGCCGAGAATGGCAAGCCTGCTACCGGGCGCAATGGCGAAGTCGACCTCGCGAACCAGCCGCAGATCCGGGCGCGGTCCCCAGTCCAGGGCGCGGACACGAAGGCCGGCCCCTGTCGCGGTGCAGCTCATTGGAAATGCCCGCCGATGTCTTCGGAGACGAGCAGCGCTGCCGGAATGCGCGCCAGCGTCTTGGCGCTCAGCCCGCGCGGCCGCTCGGCCGCCCGCGTCATGCCGTCGCCTCTTTCGGCATAGGTCGTCGCAAAGGAGACGAGATCGTCGATGTCTTCCTCAGGCGAAATATCGCCGAAGAGATAGGTCGCCTTTCCGGTTGCCTGGAAAGCGATGGTGCAAGGCCTGGTGCAGGCCGCCATGCAGACCGTGCCGGCGATGGAGAAATCCCGGTCGAGCGGCGCGCCGAGGGCCGCGATGCTGCGGTTCAGCCGCTGGATCAGATCCGCTCCCGGACGGCACGGGCCGCCGGTAAAACGGCAATCGGTGCAGACCGTTATCTTGTGCTGTCGGGAAACCGGATTGGCCATGTCTCTTCTCCGCCGGATTGGGCCGGAGAGAATGTGGCAAAGCGATGTGATGACGGATGACCGTCGCGCAAAAACCAGTTCTTTTCCATCGGAACACCCCGTCCGTTGTGGTTGATCGGTTCGATGGCAGGTCTCCTGGCTCGCGGGTCGTTGCGCATCCACGTCTTCCCGGCAGATCGCCAGTGACAGGGTGTGAATGCGCTTTCCGCTCACAGTTGCGGGGGCAGCCACGGTTTCGGCCCCATTTGGGTCGTCCGCTCCGTGTTCCCTTTTCAGCCGCTTGCGCATTATCGCGCTCGCAGCACCATCAAAGCCTTCGTCGCACACTTCGACGGAGGTGACAACCGGCGGAAGAGGTCGGCCATGGCCTATCAACATGCGGCATATTTTCATGAGGGTTAGTTATGTAATACCATTACGGATCGCAAGCGAAAATATCCGTGCACAGGCCGTTATGTATCATGGCCGGCAACGCCACGACTGACCGCGCACAACGCTCGAGCGCAATGATCAGGAAGATGGCTGGCAAAGACCCGTGTGCGCTATTACCTCCAACGTAGAGAAATGCGCTTTTGGCGGACACCCGACCCGAACGCCGACAGGGAAAACGATGCGCAGGCTGTTTGCGACCGTGGTGAAATGTGCCTGGGTTGTTTCGACCGTCCTTGGCGGAACCGCCTTCGGCGCATTCTACGGCTGGCAACGGCACGGATTGGTGGGCGCGATTGCACTTGGCTTCGTCGGCTTCGTTGCCGGCGCATTCCGTGCCAACTCACCGCGGTTGCTTTTGGAACTGCTGACCTGAACGATCGCTGACAGCGTCGGCCACCCAGCCCCTCCCATGCCTCGTCCCACGAGCCGGCGGGCCCTGCCGCCCGCCGGTAACCTCATCCGTTACTGTTACGTACTTGAAGGCAGCCACAATCAGTGATGTGCTTTCTGACGAAGCAATCGCGCCGTTCAGCCGATGCGCACCGACTTACATCGATCTCGCCCACATTTCGGGTGCCTGCGACAGAAATTTCCATGCGGCGGAGTATCCGGCCTGCCCGCGCAAGTCCCGAACGTCAGTCATGGCAAATCAGCTTTCTGAAGGGGATCATAGTGAATCCAATAGATTTTTTCGTTGAGACGCTGCGAACCTATCCTCCTGTCGCCGTCTTTCTGGCCCTCGGCATCGGTTTCCTGATCGGCCCGATCAAGATCGCCGGCTTCAACCTTGGAAACGTCACCGCCACGCTTCTCGCGGGCGTCGTCATCGGCCAGTTGGGCATCCAGGTTTCAGGCGATCTGAAGTCGACTTTGTTTCTGATCTTCCTGTTTGCCGTCGGTTACGGCGTCGGTCCCCAGTTCGTGCGCGGCCTCAGCACGGATGGGCCCAAGCAGATCCTCTTTGCCCTGTCGGTCCTGGTGCTGTGCCTGATCGTCCCGTATCTGTGCGCGCTCGTCGCCGGGCTGCCGCTTGGTTATGGCGCCGGCATGTATGCCGGGTCACAGACGATCTCGGCGGCCATCGGCGTTGCCAGCGACCAGATCAACGCGATGGGCATGACCCCGGAGCAGGCCAAGACCTACACCGACCAGATTCCGATCGCCTATGCCGTGACCTATATCTGGGGCACCATCGGCTCGGCGATCATCCTGGCGCAGCTCGGGCCCAGGCTTCTCGGCATCGATCTGCCGGCCGCCTGCAGGGAATATGAGGCAAAGCTCGGCGGCGGCACGGTCAGTACCGAACCCGGGATCACCCGCGCCTACCACGATTTCGGCCTCAGGGCCTATCGTATCGACGAGGCGAGCGGGCTCACCGGCACGCCGGTCAGGAATCTGCTGCCCGGCATCCGAGTCTTCGTCGAACGGTTGCGTCGCGGCACCCAGATCATCGAGGCGGATGGCAACACAGTGCTGCAGCCAGGCGACATCGTCGCCTTCTCAGGCAGACGCGCCTTGCTCGTCGAGCACCTGGATTCCAAGCTCGTCGAGGTCGAAGACAAGGAATTGCTGAACGCCGAAGCCGAGATCCTTGACGTCTACGTGACCAACAAGGCGCTCGCCGGCAGGACACTTGCCGATGTCAGCAACGAAGATTGGGCGCGTGGCGTCTATGCCCGCAAGATCGTGCGCTCGCTGGTCGAGATCCCGGTCCTGCCCGGCACGACGGTCGAGCGCGGCGATATCGTCACGATCGGCGGCGCCAAGCGACACGTCGAAGCGGCGATCAAGGCACTCGGCTTTGCCGATCGCCCTGTTGAAACCACCGACATTGCCTTTCTCGGCTGGGGGCTCTTCGCCGGCGCGATGGTCGGTGCCTTGACGTTGACCATCGGCGGCATACCGATCGGCCTGTCCACCTCCGGCGGCGCGCTTCTCGCCGGTCTCGTCCTCGGCTGGCTTCGCTCCACCTACCCCGCCTTCGGCACGATCCCGGCGCCGGCACTCTGGCTGATGAATACGCTGGGCCTGAACATCTTCATCGCCGTCGTCGGCATCGGCGCCGGCCCCGGCTTTGTCGCCGGCCTGCAGGAGGTCGGCATCTCGCTGTTGATTTGGGGGATCGTCGCGACCTCCGTGCCGATGATCGCCTCGGTCCTGATCGGCCACTATGTCTTCCGTTTTCACCCCGCGATTCTTTTTGGCGCCTGCGCCGGCGTGCGCACGACGACCGCGGCGCTGGGCATGATCCAGGAAGCGGCCAAGAGCAAGGTGCCGGCGCTTGGCTACGGCATGCCCTATGCCATCGGAAATACGCTTTTGACGATCTTCGGCCTCGTCATCGTCATCATGCTGGCACCCTCAGGCGGGCCGTAAGCCAAGGAAATCGTTCCTAGAAACAGAGACCTTCGTTCATTGGGAGTGTGATTCATGTTGGACAGAAATTTCTACGACAGCCTCTCCGATCTCAGCCCGTTCGAAATCAAGGACGAATTGATCAAGCTCGCCAAGGTGAATGCCGAAAAATCCGCCAAGGCATTCCTCAATGCGGGCCGAGGCAATCCGAACTGGACCGCAACGCGCGCTCGCGAAGCGTTCTTCCTGCTGGGCCTGTTCGCCGTGACCGAGGCCAAGCGTACCTACTTCGACCCGGCAGCCGGGGTAACCGGCATGCCGGCGCGCGACGGCGCCTATGCCCGGTTCCAGAAGTGGGCAAAGAAACAGATCCAGGCGGCGGTCGACTGGGACGAAGAGGAGGATGGCGCCCTTCCGGCACAGACGCTTTCCGATGCCGTCGAATACGCCATTCGCTCCTTCAAATTCGAGCCGGACGCCTTCGTGCACGAGCTCACCGATTCCATCATCGGCGACAACTATCCGGTTCCCGACCGTGCGCTGCACCACAACGAGATCATCACCCACGAATACCTGATGTGGGCGATGTGCGCGGGCTTCCGGCCCGACGCGAAGTTCGACCTCTACCCGGTCGAGGGCGGCACCGCTGCCATGTGCTACATCTTCAAGGCGTTGAAGAATGCCCGACTGCTCAATGCGGGCGATACGATCGCTCTGGGGACGCCGATCTTCACGCCCTATCTCGAGATGCCGGAGCTGGAGGATTACGACCTCAAGACAATCCACATCAGCGCCGAGCAGGAAGACCGTTTCCAGTTCACCGAGGAAGACATCAAGGCGTTGGAAGATCCGAAAGTGAAGGCGCTGTTCCTGGTGAACCCGGGCAACCCCTCCGCCGTCGCGCTCGACCCCGATACGATCGGGCGCCTGGTCAGCTTCGTCAACACCAAGCGGCCGGATCTGATGATCCTGACCGACGACGTCTACGGTACCTTCGTGCCGGGCTTCCAGTCGCTGCTCGGGCACCTGCCGCACAACACCATCGGCGTCTACTCCTACTCGAAATATTTCGGCTGCACCGGCTGGCGGCTCGGCGTCATCGCCGTTGCCCAGGACAACATCTTCGACAAGATGATCCAGGCGCATCCCGAAGCGCTGCAGAAGACCCTGGAGAAGCGCTACAAGGCGATGACGCCGACGCCCAGGGCGGTCAAGTTCATCGACCGCATCGTCGCCGACAGCCGCGATGTCGCCCTCAACCACACCGCCGGGCTCTCGCTGCCGCAGCAGGTGATGATGTCGCTGTTCAGCCTGGTCGAGCTGCAGGATGTCGACAAGCTCTACCAGAAGGCCTGCATGGCGATCTGCACGAAGCGGTTCAAGAATCTTGTCGAGGGCATGGGCGTCGAATCCAACCCCGGGATCTACTTCGATCACTATTACGGGATCATCGATTTCGAATTCTGGCTGCGCAAATATGTCGGTCAGGACGTCGTCGATTGGGTCAAGGAGCACATCCACCCGCTCGACATCCCCTTCCGGCTTGCGGAGGACTACGGCATCGTTCTGTTGAACGGTTCGGGCTTCGATGCGCCGAACTGGTCGGCGCGCGTCTCCTTCGCCAATCTCGACGACGATGCCTACACCCAGATCGGCAGCGCAGTGCGCTCCGTCGCGCGCGGTTACGTACAGGCCTACCGGGCGTCGAAGGGGCTCCCGATCAGCTGATCGATTACTGCCGCCGGCCGCCGACAGGCGGCCGGCGGTGACAGCCTGCAAGCATCACTGGCATTGCGGTCTTCGGGCGCATTCGCGCACGAGCAGCAAACGAAGACCTCTATCCGACAAAACAACAGGCGCCGCTTACCGCTGAAGGCCGACCGGCGTTCAGCGCACAATCTGGAGGGATCGTCACGTGATCGAGCAGATGTTCAGCATTTTGCGGTCTCATCCGGAACTGGCGTTGTTCCTGGCGCTGGGCATCGGTTACGCGGTCGGCAAGATCACCATTGCCGGCGTGACGATCGGTGCGGTCACGGGCTGCCTGCTCGCAGGCGTGCTGATCGGCCAGACCGGCGCCGTCCTGTCCAACGACGTGAAGCAAGCCTTCTTCCTGCTGTTTCTCTTCGCCATCGGCTACCGAACCGGCCCGCAATTCTTCCAGAGCCTGAATGCCGATGCCCTGCCCCAGATCGCCGTCACCGTGACGCTCTGCGTCGTGGCGCTTGGCGTCGCGATCGTGCTCTCCATCTTCTTCGGCTTCGATCTGGGCACCGCAGCAGGTGTTCTGGCCGGAGGTGCAACGGAATCGGCAACCGTCGGTGTCGCCATCGACACGTTCCGCAAGACCGCGCCGACGCCCGAGGCTGCCAGCCAGTTCGAATCCGCGATCGCGACCGGCTTTGCCGTCGCCTATCTCGTCGGCGTCGTCAGCGCCATCCTCGTGCAGTCGCAGCTGGCGCCAAGAATGTTTGGCCGCAGCCTGAAGGAGGCCTGTGCAGAGCTTGAAGCCGAGCTCAACATCACCCCGCACGACGCCGGCAACAGCGCCCGCCGCGAGATCGAGGCGCGCGCATTCGTTGTTGGCGACAATCTCGTCGGCCTTACCGTCCAGGAGGCGGAGGCACGCGTTCCCGAGCGGCAGAAGGCCTATATCGAACAGATCCGCCGCGGCAGCGAGATCATCACCCCCGCGCCCAAGGAGCGCCTTTACGCCGGAGACGTCATTGCCGTTGCCGGGCTTCGCGGGTTTCTGGTCGAATATGCCGACCGGATCGGCACAGAGATCGACGATCGCGAACTGCTCGATATCCCGGTCGAGGTTCTTGACGTCGTCGTGACGAACAAGGAGGTCGCGGGACAACGCCTGTGGCAGCTCAACCAGCGGCCGGAAGCGCGTTCCGTCTTCCTGCGCGGCATCCTTCGCGCCGGCCAAACGATCCCGATCTTCCCCGGGCTGACCGTGCGTCGCGGCGACGTGATGTCGATTGCCGGCGCGCGGCGCCATGTCGAGGATGCGGCAGCACTGCTTGGTTATGCCGACCGCGAGACGACAGCGACCGACATGGTCTTTGTCGGCGTCTTCATCTTTCTCGGCGGCCTGATCGGCATTCCCGCCCTGAAACTCGGCGCGCTGGAAATCGGCCTCGGCGTCGCGGTCGGCGTGTTGATTGCAGGCCTCGTCGCCGGCTGGCTACGCTCGACAAGGCGCACTTTCGGCTTCGTGCCCGAGGCAACCCTCTGGTTCTTCGACAGCGTCGGGCTTTGCGCCTTCATCGCCTGTGTCGGCATTTCGGCGGGTCCGAGCTTCGTCGCAGGTCTCATCCAGTCCGGCCCGGCGCTGGTCGTCGCCAGCGCGCTGATCTGCGTGATGTCACACGTCTCAGCCCTCGCGCTCGGCCGCTGGGTCTTCCGCATGAACGAAGGCGTGCTTGCCGGCACCTGCTGCGGCGCCGGCACATCGGCACCGGCGCTCGCCGCCGTTCAGGAAGCAGCCGGAAGCCAGGTCCCGACCCTGGGTTATGGCCTCGGCTATGCGATCGGCAACGTGCTGCTGGCGCTCTGGGGTGCGGTGCTGGTCACGGTTCTAGGCGGCTAGCCGCACCCTTCGGCTCGGCGGCGCACATTCGCCGGCTCAAGCGCGTCACCTTCCATCTATCGCAGCGGCCAGACCAGCATCAGCGCCGGCACGCTGACGAGGATGATCACGATCGACAGCGGGAGGCCGAGGCGCGGGTAATCGCTGAACCTGTATCCGCCCGGCCCCATCACCAGCGTATTGCACTGATGGCCGATCGGGGTGAGGAAGTCGCAGCCGGCGCCGATGGCAACCGCCATCAGGAAGGCTTCGGGCCGGTAGCCGAGCGCGGTCGCAAAACTGGCCGCGATCGGCGCCATGACGAGCACGGTGGCGGCATTGTTGAGGAAAGGCGTCACCGCCATCGCGGCCAGCAGGATCAGCGTCAGCGCGCCGGCGGGCGGCAAGCCGGTCGCGACCGTGCCGAGCCAACTGGCGATGACATCGGTGCCGCCGGTGGTGCGCAGCGAATCGCTGACCGGGATCAGCGCTGCAAGCATCACCAGGATCGGCCCGTCGACCGAGCGATAGACGTCGCGCAGCGGAATGATGCGAAAGATGACCATCGCAAGCGCGGCGGCAAAGAAGGCAATCGGGATCGGCACCAGGCCGAGGGCGGTCGACCCCATGGCTGCGGCCAGAACCAGGAGCGGCAAAGTCGCCTTGCGGATGGTGCCGAGCAGGATTTCGCGCTGCGCCAGCGGCAGGCAGCCGAAATCCTGCAGGAACGACGGCAGCTCGCGCCTTGAGCCTTGCAGCACGACGATATCGCCTGCCCGCAAGCGGATGCTGCCGAGCCGCTGCTTCAACCGCTCGCCCTGGCGGCTGACGGCAAGCAGGTTGACGTTGTGGTTGTTGAACAGCGCCAGCCGCTGTGCCGACATGCCGACAAGCGGCGAGCCGCTGCCAATCACCGCCTCGACCGCCTCGATCTCAGCACCGGCCTTTTCGCTCGAAGACGGCGAACGATCGCCGGAGATTTTCAGCTTGGCCTGCGAGACGATGCGATCGAGTGCATCCGGCCCGCCCTCGAGCAGCAGCACGTCTTCAGCCTCGAGCTTGATGTCGGGCAACGGCGCCACATGCAGCCCGCGCCGGAAAACGGCGGTGACGACGGCACCGCCATCGCCGATCTTGACGAGATGGCTGAGCGACTTGCCGATGACGGGGGAGCCGGCCGCGACCACGGCTTCCGAGGTGTAATCGGTGATCTCGATCGCCGCCTGCACCGAGACATGCTGGCTCGTGCGCTGCGGCACCAGCCTGTAGGCAAACAGCAGGAAGACGACGCCGACGGCAGCAAGCGTCGCGCCAACGGGGATGAAATCGAACATGGTGAAGCTCTCGCCCGTCAGCTCCTGGCGCACGCGCGACACGACGATGTTGGGCGAAGTGCCGACCTGGGTCATCAGCCCGCCGATCAGCGAGCCGAAAGCCATCGGCATCAGGAACACCGAGGGCTGCACGCCGGAACGGCGGGCGAACTGGAACGCGACCGGTATCATGATCGCCAGCGCGCCGATGTTCTTGATGAAGGCGGAAAGCACAGTAACGGTGATGACCAGCAGTGCCAGCTGCGCCCGCACCGAGGATATATTGGGCAGAAACCGCTGGATCGCCGCATCGACGATCCCGGAGCGTGCCACCCCGGCGCTGACGATCAGCGCGCTGCCAACGATGATGACGATATCGTCGCTGAAGCCATCGAAGGCGTGATCGTAGGGCACGATGCCGACGGCGACCGCAAGCATCAGGGCGGAACAGGCGATCACGTCATACCGAAACCGCCCCCAGATGAAGAATGCCATCATGGCGCCGATGACGAGAAACGCGAGAGACTGTTCGACGGTCATGCAATACCTGGATTTCGCGGAAGAACTGGGGCTTGGCAGAACGATTGAGCAGGCGACAGGCACAGGAGCCGAACGCGCAATCCAACGGGACGTTCGCTTAGGACTACCGCATGTTTCGCGAAATCGGAATTCGCCCCAGCGACAAATCTGGGTATGAGCGCGAAACTCGTGGGGTTGGCGGGCAAGGTCGGGGCTGCCCGAACGCCGAGAGAGGCGGATCGGCAGGCCTGCCGATCGACCGACACGTGCGGTCGCAGGACCGATTCCTGCACGGGCGCTTGCCGCGGCGATCTCCGGGGTGGCCCCTCCGGGATCGCGTTGCCGGCCTCAACGGCGGCAGGCACGAAAGTCACAGACAGTTCCTGTGCCCGTCGCAGGAGGCTGGACGGCCCAAGCCCCTGGGTTGCCGGGTCTTTTGACCTGAAAGACGTCAGCTCGCTCGATCCCGGCACAGGGCCGGAATGAGGGAGAACTGGGTGTGCTTCCCGCCAGGCGAGGTTCTCTGGGCCATGTCGGCAAGTGAGGGCCGGGAGATCCCTCTCCCGGCCCTCACTGGGTCAAATATTGTCGTGCACCCTGTCGCGGCCAATCAGTTGGCGGGTTGCGCAGCCTTCTCGATGAGATCGGCGACCGCCTTGGGGTTGGAGACGTAGATCGCATGGCTGCCGGGCACTTCGACGACGGTGGCGCCGGCGCGCTTTGCCATCATCTGCTGGGCAGCCGGCGGGATCATCAGGTCCTCGCCCGCAACAAGGTAGTAGCTCGGCTTCGTCTTCCAGGCCGGGTCGGTGACGGCACCGGAGAGGGCCTCGACACCCCATGGAACCTGGGAGTCTGCCATGAATGCGGCCGTTTCGGCATCAACGTCGGCGGCGAAGGACGCGGCGAACTTTGCCTTGTCGAGGAGCAGGAAGCCATCGACCGGCGGCAGGATTGGCGGCACCGGCGCGCCGGCCGGCGGGTTGGCGATCAGCGTTGAGACGGACTCGCCCTTGTCCGGCGCGAAGGCGGCGATGTAGACCACGGATTGAACCTTCTCATCCGTGCCGGCCTCGCTGATGACGACGCCGCCATAGGAATGGCCGACCAGCACGACCGGTCCCTCGCTCTTGGCGATTGCCTGCCTGGTGGCAGCAACGTCGGCAGCAAGCGAAGTCGTCGTGTTTTGAACGATGCTTACGTTGTAGCCGTCCTTCTTCAGGATGTCGTAGACCCCCCTCCACCCGGTGCCATCGGCGAAGGCACCGTGAACCAGAACGACAGTCTTTGCCCCCTTCTCGGCGGCGAATGCGGTGGTGCCGGTGGCGACCAGTAAGAGCGAGGCGGCAGCGGCAAGCAGAGACTTCTTCAACATGTGCGCAACTCCTTTATTTGTTAGCGCGACAATCATTATCGCGATAATTATTTAAATACGCCCCGTCGAGCCAGCTGTCCAGTGTTTTATTATCGCGATAATGATTTCCGTGGTAAGATCATGAAAAGCCACGGACAAAACAGGAGATGACCGATGACCACCCCGGCGCCACTTCCGCTCGACAGCCAGCTGTGCTTCTCGATCTATGCAGCCGCGATCGCCATCAACCGCGCCTATAAGCCGATGCTCGACGCACTCGGCGTGACCTATACGCAATACCTCGCCGTCAGCGCGCTGTGGGAACAGGATGGCCTCAGCATATCGGCCATCGCCGACCGGCTCGGCCTGGAGCCGAGCACCATCACGCCGGCGGTCAAACGGCTCGAAGCGGCGGGTTTCCTTTCAAGACGCAGAAGCACCACTGACGAGCGGTTGGTCGAGGTCTTCCTGACGGCCAAGGGCAAGGAACTGCACCCCAAGACCGCGTGCCTTACCGACACGCTGCTGCGTCGCTCAGGCTTTAGCGTGCCCGAGATGATCGACCTCAACGAAAAGGTCCAGATGCTGCGCGACGGCCTCACGCGGGAAGAACAGCCGGATGCCCGCAGTTAGCTCCATCTGCGCGCAATGAAATTGCGCTTCCACGACCGGCAATCGCGTGCCCCGAACTTGGAAATTCCCGTTGGAGCGCTACACTTTAGAGAAAGGTGTTGGACCATCGCCTGCGAACACCGGAATAAGTCGCGCCTCCTGCGGGTCGCACAAGGCATCGGGCAGAAATCCATCCCGCCTCCTGCATGACAGAGGATCGTCGACATGAAACATGCTCTTGCCGCCCTGACCGTCACCCTCCTTCTCGCTGGCTGCACCACGGGCGTTTCGACCTACGGATACTCGCCGAACCTTGAGCCGATCCCCGGCAGCATCACCTATGGCGGCCAGCCGCGCACCAAGCTGACGAAGGCCCCGGTCGGCAGCATCGTCCCGCATCAGTTCATCGACCAGTACGGCCGACGGGTCTCCGAGACCTACGTTATCGAACCGGACCGCTCGCTGCGCCTCGTCAGCCGGCGCTGGCGGCCGGATGACATTTTCGATTTCGACGACTGAGCCTGCCGCGGGACGGCGAGCGGGTGATGCAAGGCGACGGGTAAAGACGGAAAGTGCCCGCCTGTAGATCGACATGGCCAATACGCCCGCGCGCGTTCTCAGAACGCCCTTCACTTTGTTTGCCTGCGTCTCTCTGTGGATCGCTTCCGTCTTAAGGCGTTGTGCGTTCAAGCGGACCGACGAACTGCGCTGAGACCCAGTCGCGCAGCACCTTCGTTGCCGATCGATCGGCCGCGCGCGGGCTATAGACGAGATCGTAGCGATAACTCTCGAGCGAGAGCGCAAAGGGCTGGACGAGGATGCCGGAGGCAAGCTCCTCAGCGACCAACGTCAAGCTCAAGAGGCCAATGCCCTGCCCGGCAACGACGGCTTGCACCGCATGGATTTCATCAGTGAACGAAAGGCCGCCAGCCGCGTCGATGTTTCCAACCCCGGCGCGCTCCAGCCATTGACGCCAGACCGGCGCGCGCTCGTCGTCGCGCCGCATCGGCCCCCACTCGAAATGGACGAGCGTCGCCTGCCTCAGGTCATCGACGGATGTCGGCGCAAGTCGCGGCACGCAAACCGACGCGAAACGATCCGCAAACAGCGGCTGCGACAGCAGGCCGGGATAGTGCCCGGTTCCGTATCGTATGGCTGCATCGGCGTCGGCATCGAGATCCACCGTCCTGTTCGACGCATCGAGGCGCAGCGTCCAGTCCGGATAGGCCTCGCGAAAGCTGCCGGCAAGCGGCGCCAGCCGCTTGGCAACGAAGGCCACGGTGGACGTCAGCCGCGCCACCTTGGTGTCGCGATTGCGTCTGACTTCACCGATCGCCTGCTCGAAGCGATCGAGCCCGTCGCGCAAGACGGGAAACAGCGTGTGTCCGGCCGGCGTCAGCCGTACCTGGCGCGTGCCGCGCTCGAACAGCTTCAGTTCCAGCAGATCTTCAAGCTGGCGGATCTGATGGCTGACAGCGGTCGCCGACACGTTCAGTTCGTCGGCCGCCTGTTTGAAGCTCAAGCGACGGGCGGCGGCCTCGAAGACCCGTAAGGCGCCGAGCGGCGGCAACTTCCTCATGATCCCTCAACACATGATCTGAGTTCATCTATCGCCTGAAAAATCGTCTTTTGTCAGCCGAGTGGAGCCTCATCATATTGAGTTCAACAGCCAAGGCAACGACGCCAGGCTGAGGAAAACTCAAGCATAGAGAGCTAAGCCCATGTTTCTCGAACAGGTCATCACCAAGCCCGATCCTTACGCCCCGTTCCTGCTGTCGCAGGCCATCAAGGCCAACGGCTTCGTCTTCGTCTCCGGCCAGGCCGCCATCGGTGACGATGGCGAGATCGTCGGCGAGGACGATTTCGACCGTCAGGCCGAGCAGGCCTTCCGCAATCTCGATCGTGTGCTGACCGCCGCCGGCTCCAGCCTTTCCAGGGTGGTGAAGGTGACGATCTTCCTGCGCTCGATGGAGAATTTTTCCAAGATCGTCGAGCTGCGCCGCAAGTGGTTCTCGGCACCCTATCCCGCCGACAGCATCATCGAGGTCTCCTCGCTCTATTCACCGAAGGCGATGATCGAGATCGAGGCGATCGCACTGACTGAGGATCGCTGAGATGAACGTGCACAGCACAGTCGATTCGCCGGTTCTGACCGGAACGACACTGAGACGGTTGGCCTTCGCCAACCGGTTCTCCGTCGCGCCAATGACCCGCATCAGCGCCACTGCCGAGGGCGTGCCGACCGAACGCATGGTTCGCTACTACGAGCGCTTTCCCAAGGGTGGCTTCAGTTTGCTGACCACCGAAGGCATCTACACCGACAAGGCCTATGCGCAGACCTATAGGGGCCAGCCGGGGCTTACCGACCCGGAGCAGGCGGAAGGCTGGAAGACGGTCGTCGATGCCGTGCATGCCGCCGGCGGGCGCATCTTCGCCCAGCTCATGCATGGCGGCGCGCTTGCCCAGGGCAACCGCTTTCGCAGCGACACGGTCGGACCCTCATCTCTGCAGCCGAGGGGCCAGCAGATGGTCTCCTACCACGGCGAGGGTCTCTACGCGGTGCCGCGGGAGATGGACGAGGTGGATATTGCCGAGGCGATCTCAGGCTTTGCCCAGGCGGCACGGCTTGCGATCGACATCGCCGGCTTCGACGGCATCGAGATCCATGGCGCCAACGGCTATCTGCTCGACCAGTTCTTCACCGACTACAGCAACCGGCGGCAGGACCGCTGGGGCGGCGACATCGGCAAGCGGCTGAACTTGAGTCTCGCCGTGCTGGAAGCTGTTCGCGGCGCGGTCGGCAACACAGTGCCGGTCGGCATCCGGCTTTCGCAGGGCAAGGTCAACGACCTCAAGCACAAATGGACGGAGGGCGAGGAAGGTGCAGCCGTGGTCTTCAAGGCGGTGGCCGAAAGCTCCGCGGACTTCGTGCACCTGACCGAGTTCGAAGCCTGGCAGCCGGCTTTTTCGGACGACGGAAAATCGCTGGTGGCCCTTGCCCGCCAGCACGCGCCGGATCTGTTCGTCATCGCCAATGGCGGCCTGCACGAACTCGCCCGGGCCGAACAGGTGCTTGAGGCCGGCGCCGACATGATCGCGCTCGGCCGCGGCGCGCTCACCAACCCCGACTGGCCGCGCATCGCCGCAGAGCAGCGTGAGCCTCGCCCGCTGCAGCTGGAAATGCTGGCGCCGATCAGCGACATCAAGGACACAGAGCTTCGGTATTGAGACGGCAAAGGGCGGCGCATTGAACGGCGCCGCCCCGACCTCTGGCAACCGGAAAGGCCTGCTTTAAGCGCCGGAAAGATCCCCACTCCCTCATTCCGGCCCTGTGCCGGAATCCAGTGACCCGACGTCATCAGGGTCAAAAGACCCTTCAGCCCAAGGACTTGGGCTGACTGGATTCCTGTGACAAGCACAGGAATGAGGGAAATTTAACCGACACCGTTGCAGCGCAAAGCCGCACGTCCAGCTTGGCGATTACGTCTGGCGGCAACCGCAACCTCGCCCCACCCTTAAGCCCCAGCGACGAACCGATACGCGGCACCGTTCCGCTCAGCCCGCCCGACGCCAGGATAGCTCCAGTGGTAGCCGAGCAGCGTCAGCTTTTGCGTGGCCGCCCGGTCGACCAGCATCTTGCGCGTCTTCAGCGCCAGATCCGGGTCGGTATCGAAGCCGAAGTGCCAGTCCGGGTGTTCGAAGAAGACGATGTTGCTGGTCGCCGCATCGCCCGAGATCACCAGCCCGTCGCCGCCTTCCAGCTCCAGCGAGATATGGCCGGGCGTGTGCCCGCGTGTGTCAAGCACCTGCATGCCGGACACGATTTCGTCGCCCGGCTTCACCAGAGTCAGCCGCTCCTTGACCGCGAAGAGGTCGCGCTGCGCGCCGCGGGCAAAGCCGTGCAACGCCTTCGGCATGGTGTTCTCGTAGTTCGGATCCGTCCAGAAATCCCATTCGCGTTCCGAGACGAAATACTGCGCATTGGGAAAGGTGAGTTTACCATCTGCCCCAACCGTGCCGCCGGCATGATCCGGGTGAACGTGGGTGAAGACCACCTTGGTCACCGCGGACGCGTCGATGCCCGCTGTTGCCAGATTGGTCGACAGCTTGCCGGCGCTCGCCTGGAAATTGCCGCCCGATCCATTGTCGACGACGATCAGGTCGCTGCCGGTGCGGATCACCGGGATGTTGGTGTGGAACGGTGCGCCCTCCGGCGTGCCGCCGAGCCGACGCATGATCCCGTCGCGCTCCTCCGGTGCTGCGTCCGGCAACACGATGCTGACCGGCAGGGTCAGGAAGCCGTCGCTGACGACGGCGAGATCGAAAGCCCCGTGGCTGAAGCGGTGGGTATCGGCGGCGTAAACGCCCTTCGGCAGCAGCGGCAAGGCGGCGCCAGCGACAGAGCCGGCCAGAAAGGAACGGCGGTTGAGGCTTGAGGTCTTCTCGTCAATGCGGGTCATGGATCGGTTCCTTCTGTTTTCGGGGAAGAGCGACCGGCCGGTGGCACTATTCGGCGGCACCGGCCGGCGTCAGGGGTCAGGACCGGGCGAAGTCGAGCAGGTCGGCGTTGAGCTGATCCTTGTGGGTGTCGGTGATGCCGTGCGGCGCGCCGGGATAGACCTTCAGGGTGGCGCTCGGAACCAGTATCTTCGAAGCGCGGGCGGCCGCATCGATCGGCACGATCTGGTCGTCGTCGCCATGGATGATCAGCGTCGGCACGTCGAACTTCTTCAGGTCTTCGGTAAAGTCGGTCTGCGAGAAGGCAACGATCGAGTCATAGGTATTCTTGTGCCCGCCCATCATGCCCTGCAGCCAGAAGCTGTCGATCATACCCTGTGAGGCTGTGGCGCCTGGCCGGTTGAAACCGAAGAACGGGCCCGACGCGATATCGCGATAGAGCTTTGAGCGATCCTTCAGGCTTGCGGCCTGCAGGCCGTCGAACACCTCCTTCGGCAGGCCGCCGGGATTGCTGTCGGTCTTGACCATCAGCGGCGGCACTGCGGAGATCAGTCCGGCCTTGGCGACGCGGCCCGTGCCATGGCGGCCGATATAGCGGGTGATCTCGCCGCCGCCGGTGGAGAAGCCGGCCAGGAAGATGTCGTTCAGATCAAGCGCATTGATCAGGTCGGCCAGATCGTCGGCATAATGATCCATGTCGTTGCCGTCCCAGGGCTGGGAGGAGCGGCCGTGGCCGCGGCGGTCATGCGTGATGACGCGAAAGCCGTTGTTGGCGAGGTGGAAGGCCTGTGCCTCCCAGCTGTCTGACGACAGCGGCCAGCCGTGGCTAAGCACCACCACCGGGCCATCCTTCGAACCCCAGTCCTTGTAATAGATCTCGACGCCGTCGCGGGTGATGATGCGGCTGCCCATAGCGGTTGCTCCCAGAGTAGCATTTGTGTTTGCGGGTGTGGTTTCGGCTTTCGCCGGGCGAATGACGGCCGGGACGGCGGCGGCTGTCGCCGCGGCGCCAAAGGCGGCCGAAAGAACTGTGCGGCGCGAAAGGCCGGTGGAGACTGCGGTGGAAACTGCTGTTGCTTCAATCATTGTCCTGCCCTCTTCCATCTCGGTTGATCTGCAATCTCCGTTCCGGAGCGCTGGTTGAATTGATAGAACGAGCGGCCTAACCTCTCGACCGGCAAAGCTGACAACGATGGGGGCAGAAGTGACAAAACCACTCGAAAGCGAACCGGCGGAGATCGGCATCGTCGTTTATCCTCGGGCGCTGAAGTCGGCGGTCCATGGACTGACCGACATGTTCCAGGTGGCCGGCATGCAGGCGATCGAACAGGGTGGCGCAAGCGCACCGCTGGTCCGCATCACCCACTGGCAGCTTCAGGAGGATGGCTCGGTTGAAAAGACCCTCGACACCCATCCCGGCCCCTCCTCCGGCCTCGTGGCGCTGATCCTGCCGCCGACATTGGCGGAGCTGCCGGTCGGCGGGCGCGTGGGCCAGCTGCCCGCCTTCGTGCGCCAACTGCATGCGGGCGGCACCACCATATGTTCGGTCTGCGGCGGCGCCTATCTGCTGGCGGAATCCGGGCTTGCCGCCGGCCGCACCATCACCACTCACTGGTCGCACCAGGACCTGATCGCCGATCGCTACCGCGACGTGCGCATCGACACCGACAAGTTGCTGATCGACGAAGGCGATATCATCACCGCCGGCGGCATGATGGCGTGGATCGACCTGGGGCTGAAACTCGTAGACCGGTTCCTCGGAACCAATGTGATGCTGGCAACCGCCCGTTTCATGATCATCGATCCCGGCGCGCGCGAGCAGAGCTATTACAGCGTCTTTGCGCCGAAGCTCGACCACGGTGACAGCGTCATTCTGAAAATCCAGCACTGGCTGCACGGCGCCAACACCAAGGGCGTGACGCTGCAGATGATGGCCGAGCGCGCCGGGCTCGGCGACCGCACCTTCCTCCGGCGCTTCCAGAAGGCAACCGGCTTCAACCCGACGGAGTATTGCCAGCGGCTGCGGATCGCCAAGTCGCGCGACCTCCTGGAGCGCTCGCACCTGTCGATCGAGCAGGTGGCGTGGCAAAGCGGCTACGACGATACCAACGCCTACCGCAAGATTTTCCGCAAGATCCTCGGCCTGTCGCCCAGGGAGTACCGCTTGCGCTTCTCGGTGTCGGACGGCGGACGCCGCCCGGCCATGGCAGGCCTTGCCGGTGCCCTGCCCGCCTGACCATCGTCTCGGTTCTACCGATCGACGTCCGAGCGCGTTCAGTCAGCGCTCGGCTTTCGCCCCAGGATCTGCCGCGCACCGCTCTTGGAAAAGGGCTGTACCAGCTGGCCGATAAAGCTGCGCGACACCTTGCCGGTAATGCCGATATCGGTCGACGACGGCCGATCGGGATTGAAGTAGGTGCCGAACAGCTGGTCCCAAAGCACGATGTTTTCGCCGTAGTTGCTGTTGCCTTCCGCCAGGTCCTTCGAGTGGTGCCAGCGGTGAAGCCGCGGCGTCGAGAAGATCCAGTCGAGCGGACCGGTGCGCATCTCGACATTACAGTGGGTCAGAAGGCCGGTGAAGGCGGTGACGGCGCCGATCCACAGAAACACCGGCAGCGGCGCCCCGAGCAGATAGAGCGGCAACTGGCTAAGGCTCACCTTGATCAGGGAATCGATGACGTGGAAGCGCCCGGTGTTGAGTACCCAAAGCCGCGTCACGCTGTGATGCAACGCGTGGAAACGCCAGAGCCCAAGCCGCTCATGCGCCAACCGGTGGGCGGCATAGAGCCCGAACTCGGCAATCACCAGCCCGAGCACCACCTGGGAGATCATCGACCAGTGCGCCGGCCAGATATGCGGTTGCGAGCCGAAGAACGGCTGCGCGAAGATGGCGACCAGCAACGGGAACGACGCACCGAAGGCCGCGGCAATCTGCACTATCCCCTTCGTCAGAAATGTATGGCCGAGATTGTTGAGCGTCTCGCCGTCAGGCGCCAGCCAGGCCGGCTCGTAAGGCATGAGACGTTCGAAAAGCGCAATGATCGCCACCACCGAGAGGTAGACGACATTGAACCAGAGCACCGGCGACGATGTGGCAAAAGCCAACCCGGCCGTGGCCAGCCCACCGACGTAGAGCGCCGGCCACAGCAGGATGGAGGTTGCGTATCGCAGCGGCGATGAAGAGCTATCGTGATGAAGAGTCATATCGTTTGACCACTTGTGCTGGAAATCGAAGGGGCGGCATCGCGCGCTGTTCACGCCACGCCTAATCTTCGTCTCGGCGAGAGTACCGTTCCGCTGGGACATCGCAGCTATGGTCATGACGATCGCCGTTGCACCCGTCACCGCAGGGCGGCGAGCGGTACTGGACGAACTGCCGCTCGAGCGCAAAACGATCACTGTCGCTCTCTTCCAAGCGGCTGTGTTCCATCTGTGATGACGCCCCGAGCAGGTGACATGCCAGTAGACCGATCTTGAAAAGACACATGGGATAATGCCAATCCTCATCATTGGAGCATTGGCGGCAAACTCGACTGATTTCATTACACCAGCATTGCAGTTGGGTGCAGCCGCGAGCCATCGCCAACGCATGCATCCCCGCCCCCAACCGGCGCCGTTGAAACATCGCGGTTTCCGTCAGGTCCGCGCGATCACCTGTCGCGCCACGGCGACACGGATCCGGTGTATGATGCCCGCATTCAGATCCAGCGATCGTTCTGCGCGGTGCGGTCGCCACCGGCGTGACCGGTATTGAGCACGCCGCGCGGCTCGATCAGCAGCAGCCGCACCTCGTTTTCGGCAAACGGCTTGTGCTCGACCCCCTTGGGAACCACGAACATCTCGCCTGGGCCGATCCGCACGGCGCCATCGCGAAAATCGATCCGCAGGACGCCCTCAAGCACGATGAACGTTTCGTCCGTCTCCGGGTGGTCGTGCCAGACGAAGTCGCCCTCGATACGAACGAGCTTGAACTGATAGTCGTTCATCTCGGCGATCACCCGTGGCTGCCACAGATCGCCTATCCTTTCGAGCTTTTCGGAAAAATTGATTGCCTTGCGGTCGGTCGT
The DNA here is from genome assembly GCF_003355565.1 of Ensifer sp. M14. Lineage (NCBI taxonomy): Bacteria > Pseudomonadati > Pseudomonadota > Alphaproteobacteria > Hyphomicrobiales > Rhizobiaceae > Ensifer > Ensifer sp. M14. The sequence continues at coordinate 2,487,581 of NZ_QJNR01000004.1, read as the reverse complement.
GTCTATCCCATCCATCGTCATGTTCCTCGTTCGATTGATGCGCCAACATGCACCGGCCCCCCAACACCGATCTTGAACGATCGTGCGCGCATCCGGTCGGCACCTCGGCAAAAACGCAGCCGCGGTCATCGCCTAAGGCATGTCGCGCAAGCATGTGCAGCGGTTTTTCGATAACGACATGCCAAGCGAATCTGAAAGATCGCGACACGCTTTAACGCCCTCGGTGCGGGCAGCCGCAGGCGAATATTCCCATATTGCCTGCAATTCCATCTGATGTATCTTGTCTCCCTTCGGCATTGGCTATGGACGTCCATGAAGGAGGTTCGAATGCATGATATCCCGCAAGCTTCGGGCAAACAGTTAAGTCCGGATGATATCGAAATGCTGCAGCGGGTTTTTGACGCCACCTGCTTTGCGGCGCGCGTGCCACGCCGCGGCGAACGGGCCGAGCGGCTGGCCAAGTTCATCATGGATGAGTTTCGCATCGGCAACATCGACGAACGGACGCTGCTGGAATGCGCGTTGTGGCGCGAACGGCGCCGGATAGCGGTAAATACGGAAGAGTTGGAAACGGTCGAGATCTGGGTCGCCAGACCCGGCCGACGTAATCCGCGTTACCACTGAAGCGCGTCGCGCCAATAGAGCACGTCGTTCCAAGGGAGCACCGTTTTTTTTGCGCAATGATCGGAGTGGAAACAAGGGCTCAAGGCGGGTCACTTGAAACCGCTCGTGCGTGCCCACGTGAAGACCCACAAAAAAATGCGGCCTCTCCGTGGATAAACGAGACCGCATTCAAGATGTGTAATGGCTTATTCTATGCCACTCTTGCCAACACGACCACAACTGCAACGGGCCGAATGTGGCTATTTCTGGCCTGTCATCGAAATTTCTCCGAATGCGCCAGCCGAGAAGCTGTCCGGGACGATGGGACACTCAACCGCCGGAAGCTGAAGCACGTCGCGCAAAAGTGTGCAGCGGTTTTGCGATAGCGACATGCGTGAAAACAAGAACTTAAAGCGCGCCAAGCGAATCCTAGAGATCGCGACGCGCTTTAACGAACGCCGCGAGGCGCCTTCCTGGCGTGCAAAAACGGCCGGGGCTGCAAGCAACCCCGGCCGATCCACCGCGCTGTCAAACCGTGACCGCCTTCTGCAGCGCCGGGCGTCCTATCGGACGCGCGAAGGTCGCTGCAGCACTTTGAACTGCTGCGTGTTTTTATCCTTAAATCGAACAGGATTTAAGGAAACACGCAGTAGCAGATCACGGGACCATCCTGCGCATCCACGCGCTCCCCGATACGCTGGAACCCGTTGCGTTCGAGCACCCGTTGGGAGGCGATATTGTCGATCGAGGTCTCGGCTGAGACCGCCGAAATACGGGTATCCCGCTGCGCTTCCGCCAGCAGCGAGGCCACCGCACGCGTGGCCGCCCCCATGCCCTGCCGGGTCGGCGCGACGCCGTAGCCGATGTGCAGTTCGCCCCCTTCGGGGATCCGAACGACCGAGCAAAGGCCGACGATCTCGTCGCCTTCTACGATCATCCAGGCGGCTGGGGAAAAATGCGGACGGAGCCCGTTGGCAAGATCGGCCAGCATCTGCAGCACGTCGGCAGGCGCAATCGGGCTATCCGGCACCAGTCGCAGATCTCGCGGCGCAATGCCGCTCAGCAGTGCGTCAAAGTCACTCTCAGTCGCTTCGATTATCATGTTCAATCCCACACTACAGCGCAGCCCGTCGCACATGATGCGAAGGCTTGCCGTAACGTTCTCATTGTTCTGCATATTTCCCTTGTGGATCGATCCCGATCCGAGAGGTTGTGCAGCAGACACGCCACCAAGGTGGCGCTCCAAAGCCGGGCGGAGAAAGCGCGCCTAGACCGTCATTCCAGTCGCAAAGGCTGTCGTCTCCACCGCCGCAGCCGGTGAGATCTCAAGGATGGCAACCGAAATCAAAGGCACTCTCCCGGAATTGAACCGATCGATGGGCGCCATCGATCCGGCGACCGCAGGCCGCTCGCCTATTAAGCACAACTGGCGGGCGATTTGAAGCCACCGCTGAACGCCGCTCTCATAGCACCATTCGTCGCCCCGACCGGCGGCAGTTGGCCCGGCCATCCTGGCAGTGAACCGCCAGGGAGCCGCAAGCGGCATGCCGGCGAACGCGGAATTTTCGACGCAGTGGAACCACCGTTCGCGTCGCGAATTCTAGCCTCCAGTACGGGAGGTTCATCATGTTTGCATCGGACACGAAAGGACAGTTCAGCCGGGTCGTCAAAAACTGGAACACGCGATACGATCTGGAGGAGTTTATCACCGCATCCGGCCTACCGCCGTTGGAAGCCCGCGAGATTTTCGCGAAATACGGACCCTACAAGGCGGACCTCGACCGATTGATACCTGCGCGCGCGCCGACAGATGCCGGCAAGGCGAAGTAAGACGCCGCCGCATATGGGAGGTTCAAATGCATCACCATTCCAGGCATCCTGCCAACAACCTGGATTGTGCGTTCAGCCCAGCGGAAATCGCCATGCTCCAACGGGTCCTCGACACAGCCTGTCTTGCCGCAGGGATGCCGCGTAGCGACTATCGCGCCGATCGCCTGGCAAAGTTCATTATCGGCGAATTTCGTTCCGGCACACGTAGCGAGGCAGCCCTGTGCGAGCGGGCAATGTGGTTCGAGCGCAGAAGCGCACCATGGTCACCGACGCCCACGCAGTAACGCCGCCGAGGCGAAAGGTTCGTCGACGCCGGGCGTTGCCGGCCATCAGCCATCCGCCTCGCTGTTGCCATCTGACGACGCGCAAAAGCGGCCGGGGTTGCTAAGCAACCCCGGCCGCACCTATCCTATTGTATGGTAACCGCCTTTCGGCCTATCAAGACGTCAAACGATCCCGCCCGCCCGGCCGCAAAGATGCAGCCTCAAAAGACAGGCAAGGGCCGAGGACCGTCACAAGATTGGTTCGCGCACTCAGGACATGTTATAAACGCTCATGACCCAAACAGAAGAAGACCTCGAGCTTTCGGAATTGTCCGGCGAGTTTGCCGACGACGATGTCGTCGTCCATATCCGCATCTCGCGCCCGACGGGTTCCAATCTCGACTGGACCCTCGAGGTGATCGACGAAGAAGGCTACTCCACCGTCTGGGAAGATTCTTTCCCCACCGACCGCGAAGCCTATGAAGAATTTCTCGCCACCATCGAGCGCGATGGTATCCAGACGTTTACGGAACATCCCGTGCAGACGCTTCACTAAAAAGTGCGAAGCGGTTTTCCGTCAGGAAATGCGTAAGAGCGAAGAGATAGAGCGCTACAGAGATTCCGCCCAAGTCGGAAACGCTCTTGCGAAGCGCGATCTCCGGGATTTTCAAGAGCGTTTGGGTGGCCGGCCGTCAGTTCTTCAATGTCTTCTCCGCACCACCGACCGGCCAAAGCAAACCGGTAGGATGGATCACACGATCACCCCTTGCCGACAATGACGAACACGATCCGCCGGATCGCCTCGGCAAAGCTGACGCCGAGCGCCATGGCGGCAATACCGGTGACGCCGAGCGCGCCGATGCCCATCAGTTTCCAGCGCTTGACGTCGTCGGTCACCGGTTTCATCTCTGCGACGTCACCGCCGAGCGTCAAGACCGAAGCCTCGAGATCGCCGACGCGGTCGACGAGTTGGTCCATGCGCTGATGAACACCAGCCCGGCTGCTCGTCGCCTTGTCCTCGGCGCGTTGCGCGCCCTCCTCGATCCGGCGGATCGATTCCTGCAGACTGCGCATGCCTGCGACCAGTTCGCCAAGTTGGCGATGGACGCTCACATCGGTTTCAGCCGGATACATTGTGCCGTCCCCCATGCCGTACGCAATCGGCCTTTGACCAGACCGCGGCGGCACACAGACCGACGACCGTGCGGTCGATCTTGCGCTGGTCTGCCGGCGTCGCGCCGCGTGCGCTGACCAGATCAGTGCCGACGACGCTTTTAAGCCCCTCGACATTTTTCGGCGCCGAAGTCCCACAGCCCGCCAGCATCAATGCAGGTATCGTAATCAAGGCGCTTTTCCTGAGCGCGGTTCGCAGCGTCATCGTTCTGCCTTTCGATCGCTTGAATAACGGACCGGGCGCCATCCGCCCTTAATGCGTGCACCGCCCAGATGATCGCGGCGAGCACGAGCCCGCCGCACAGGATCCTCAGCCAGGCGATCATGCCGGATCGAGCCGCTTGCGCAGGAAGAGGAAGGCGCCAATCACAAAGGCAACGGCAATGATGCCAGCAAATGCCCATTGCAAGGGGCCACTGCCAGTGAACGCAAAACCGAGCGAGGAAAGAATGCCCGCGAGCCAGGAGATATTCTCCTTGCTGACCACTTCAGGCGGCTTCGGCGCAGCCGTGACGGTGTTGGAGGCAACGAACTCGCCCTTTGCCCAAAGGCCGACTTCGGCAGACCGGCGATTGACCAATCCCTTCACGCGGCGGCCGCCCGCATTGACCCACTTCATCAATTCCAGCGGCACGGCGTCGTAATCGCCAGCGTTCAGCTTTTTCAGCAATGTCGACTTGCCGAGCCTGCCGGTGTTGAAATCGAAAGAGACCAGCACGGCGAACTGGTTGTCGGTCACCGGCACCGTGACAAGGCGCGCGACACGTTCCTCGAATTTCGCGAGATCCACCTGAAGGATCTGTTCCGCCTCGGCCTCGGTGATCACCATGTTCGGTTTCACAACGGGCACGCCGGCGGCGCTGGTGTGGCCATAGCCGATGGTCCAGACACCGGCGACGTCGCGATAAGCCTTGGTCTTCAGACCTTCCCACTGTTTGACGAGCGAAAGGCCCGCCGCATTGATGCGTCGGTTCATGTTCATGTCGTTTGTCCTGTTTAGATTGGGAACCAGAAGCAACGATGATGCGTTGCTACGGCATGCCTCCCTGATCGCAGCCGACTTGGGGAGACATGCAGCAATTCAAAGTCCTGCATCGACCTTTGTGCATCCTATTGGACGCACAGTGCTGCAGGCGCTCAAAAGGGGGATTTCGCCATGATGGATGCCGCATTCGTGAAGATGACCACGCTGGCCATCGTCCTTGTCAGCTGTGTCATTATGGTACAGCCCTACTGACAAAGCTGGATGCGGGCGCATCTTTGCAACGGGCCGCGTCGCGCAAGCGACATGACGCCAAGCTGCGCTGATGTTGACCTGTTGGACGGGATAGCCTGCGGTTGTCCGGCAACAGGCATACTGCAGAGCGATGTCCGGCATCGCTTGAGGTTGGCGCGCTGCCGGTGGCCGATACACGGACGACCTGGGCTGAAACAATTTTCGGCCTCATGATAGCGTCGACAATTCTCGCCGGACCGCTGAAGTCCGGTTGCGGTTCTCTCCTTGCCGGAAACCAAAATCGCTCCCGCGCAATAGATCGACACCGGCGCGGGTTGGTATTCGCTGTCGTGTCCGATTGAAAGATCAAAACCAACCGCGCCGGATTGAAGGGTGTCAGGCAAAAGTGTGACGGCATTTCAATAAGGACATCCGCGACAAGCGACGCCTGGAGATCGCGACACACTTCAAGAGACAGATGGCGGCTTTGGCGGCGACAGGGACTGCAACAAGCTCTTGAGGCTCTCGCTGTCGGCGAGATGTGCCTTCTCACCACGATCGTCGCTGCATCTCTCGCGCAGGCTGCGCAGAAAGACAGCGACATCAGAGAGTTCGCCAACCTCGACCCGCACCTGCGCCTGGATCGTCCTGTAAATCTCCTCCAGTTCCAAGGCTTTATCAGCGCTGGCGGAGCCGGAAAGCGCAGAAACCCTTGCCTTGAAATCATCCAGCAGACCATCGAACTCACGCGCGTCGCGTGCGGCCTTGGCCTCCAGGCTTGCAATCAGCATGTCGAGAATATCGAGATGTCGGCGCTCCACTGATTGCAGATCGAAGGCCGCCCGCAGCTCCTTGCGGGTGCGTTCGCCTTTGCGCAAGTGCGCCTTGAGGCGCACGCCATTCTCGGCGCAGCGCCTCATGATGTCATCGATCGAGAATTGCCCCTCCACCAATTGGTCAAGCAGGGGCCGAATCAGCGCCGGCGGCGCCGTGACATTCAGCGCGGCCGAATACAGCGCCAGGTCGATCGAAGCATCCGGCATAAGCTACCTCCGCCTCATATGGCCTCGTGACGCGAGACTAACAGTATCCATCATGCGGGAGGGTTGTTTTAGTGACAATGCTTTCCTAATCGTTAAGCGGAGTCATCGGTTCTTCACTTGGGCACATGCCCGCTATCTGCAGAACGCCGTGAGTTACGACACCAGCGACGAATGCCACCGCCGCTACACCACTTGACGGGGGCCGCTGTGCGCAACAATCCTCGTATCGAGCGGGCAGGCGTTTCCGTCGAAGATGCCGAGGCCGTCGAATTGTTGGCATCGGACTCTGGAAGATGCCGGAAGGACTGACGAGAGACCTCGTTAGCACAGCCCCTTACCCCATCTATTCGCCACATTCGCATAACGCCCCTGCCGGACGTTCGTTCCCTAAACCTGGCTGTTGACTCTCGGCCTAAATGAGAACATTTGTAGAACATACCGATTGAGAAGGCCTGCAGCATGAGTGACGAAACCGGCGCGACCAAGAAGACGGAAAGCGGCCCGTTCGTGCATTTGTGCGAGAATCCGGACTGCAAGGCATGGGGCGGTTTCGGCTTCGCCCACGGCAGCGCGACGCCCAATTGGTATTGCTTCGAACACCGGATCGAATGGCCACCGGCCAAGAAATCCTAATTTCACCGGCGATGCGGCCGCCAACCTAAAACCTGCCAGATGAAAACTCCGGGAAGGCACCCCGGACAAGGAGAAACCATGTTTGCCGCTCAGGAAGCTACCCAGGCCGACGCCGTCGATCTGGCTGCAGACGAATTCACCGCCGCCCTCGCCTGGCACAATGGCGACGCCGTGGCCACGATCAGGACCCTACTCGCCGACTGCCGGCATCTGCGCGAGCAGCTCGCCCTAGCCGAAATTTCGATGAGCCTGGGCTTTACCCGTGGGTGGCGCCCGTGCCGCGAGCCGGCCGCCGCAACTATGGAAAGATCGAGCGCTTCAGGCTGACCATCATGCCGGAACAGAATGGTCTAACCCGCCGCCAGCGCATGCACACCCTGTCCAAGGCCGAGGAAACCCGCCAGATCGTCAGGATCGACTGTATGTACTGCCGCATCACGCATCGTTATCGCTGTCGCGACTTGCTGCAGCTTTGCGGTGACGTGCCAGTCGACGAGATCGCGCCCCAATTTCGGTGCGATATATGCAAACACAAGAATTACTTGAAGGCAGAATTCGAGTTGCCATGGGGCGCCGACACTGGAAAGCTCCGCATCCGAAAGCTGGTGAGGATCAAGACGCTTCTAAAACCAGTGTGGAAAGACGACTTCTACTGAAGGTGATCATGAGCCATGTGCAATCTCTACAATTTGACCACGAACCAGCAGGCTATCCGTGATTTCGTTTCGGTGACACACGATCTGGTCGGCAACCTCGAGCCGTCAGTCGACATTTACCCGGATCGTTTCGCGCCGATTATTCGAAACAACGAGGATCGGCGCGAACTCGCCATGGTGCGTTGGGGTATGCCTTCGTCGAGTAAGGCGCAATTGGAGGCAGCGACGAAGCGCGCGGATAAGCTTCGCGCCAATGGCAAGGAAGTCGACTTTGACGAACTCCTGAAAATGGAGCCCGACGGTGGCACCACCAACGTCCGCAATACCTCAAGCAAGCACTGGAAGCGATGGCTCGGCGTAGAAAACCGATGCGTTGTTCCCCTCACCCGTTTTGCCGAGCCGGACCCGGCTAACAAGGTCGAAGGCGGCCGCACTCCAAATGCATGGTTCGCCAGCATAAGTGACGAGCCGTTGATGTTCTTTGCCGGCATTTGGGTGAAGGATTGGACGAGCGTTCGAAAGATCAAGGAAGGGCTTATCACGATCGACCTCTTTGCCTTCCTGACGACAGAGCCCAACAGCATCGTTGCGCCGATCCATCAAAAAGCGATGCCTGTGCTTCTGACGACGAAGGCTGAGGTCCAGGCGTGGCTAATCGAACCTTGGTCAGAAGCCCATGCCTTGCAGCGTCCCCTGCCCGAGGAGAAGCTCAAGATCGTTCAGGTGGCGGAAATGCAAGCGCCTGCCAACACACCGGAGGCACTGCTATTCTGAAGAAATGGATTGCCGGCTTTGCCACCGCTTTCGTGTGCTGCCATGCGGCCGTCGCTGCCGAACCGCTCGTCGGTCGAGCTACGGTAATCGACGGCGACACGATCGAAATCCACGGACAACGAATCCGTCTAAGCGGCGTTGATGTTCCGGAAAGCTGGCAGCGGTGCGATGATGTCCAGGGCAATCCCTATCGCTGTGGCACGGATGCCGCTCTCGCGCCCGATCGATTTCTAGCCGAATCTCGTCCGACGTCTTGCCGGCCGGTTGATCGTGATCGAAATGGACGCGTGGTTGCCGTCTGCCATCGCGCGGACGGCGCCGACGTGGGCACATGGCTCGCCGAAAAGGGCCATACCATCGATTGGGCGAAATACAGCGGCGGTGCCTACCTTAAGGCCCGGGAGGCAGCGAGAGAAAATGGACGTGGCCAGATCGGCCAGGAGGATCTCTTCCGCCTTGGCCTCGGTGATCATCATGGTGGGCGTCACCTCCGGCGCGCCGGCCGCGCTGGTATGACCTAATCAATGGTCCAGATGCCGCCGACGTCCGGATAGGCCTTCGTCTTCAGGCCTTCCCACTGTTTCCATTTGGTTCACCTTGTTGTTGAGGAAGAAAGGAAAGGGGCGCGCGGAATCCAGCTTCCAAATTTTTCTTGCTCGCTTTAAATGTGACCAGATTTCCACCAGAGGGCGAAAAATTGCTGAATCATCCGCATCGCGACAAGACGACGGAGGTCGCATTCCTAGACGAGTACAAAGAGGTCGGTTTTTGCCTGGTTCGCGGTATTCTCGATAGCGAGGCCTTGCGCCCGGTCGAGGAACGCTGCCTACAAATTCTTGAGCAGTTTTCGGGCCAGCGTTTCTCAGGTTTAGACGATCCCGATCTGGTCAAATATCTGACGGGCAGTCGTGAAGCGGAACAATTCCTGTACCAGGAAATCCGGCGGCACCCTGAGCTTGTCGACCTGTCACTAAACGGGAATATCGCCAGCGTGTTGCGTGCGCTGTTGGAGAAACAGCAAGTCGACCTCCTAGAGAAAATCCCCTTTCGGATTGATTGCCCCATGGTCCTGCGGGAACTGGCTGTGTGGCACCAAGATGTCCACTATGTGAAAGGGGCAACCGAAACCATTACTGCGTGGATTCCTCTTTTTGATGCCGGCTTCAAGGAAGGGTGCCTTCTGGTGATGCCGGGCACTCATAAGCTCGGTCAAATTCCCCATGAGGTGAATGTCCTCGGGAAGAAGTTCTATCCGGCCGGCATCTTCGACAATCCGGTCAAATACGTCGAAATGAAGCGCGGAGACGTCCTGTTCTTCAACTCGTGCCTGTTGCATTCTTCAGGCAACAACATCAGCGACACCATCCGCTATAGCATCCAATCCCGATACCTTGGGGCCGATGCCGTGAGCGACGAAGTGATGGGCAAAAGGATCTCCGTACAATGAAGTCGCGCGACAGCAAAAGCCAGTCCAAGAACGATCTCAATCAGTTCTCCGGCGCCGCCGCGTTGTTCGAAAGTGAAGCGATCGATCTCATCGAGCGGATCGAAGCTTTCCCAAAATACGCTTCGCGCCAATCCATAGCGAAATTCCTCACCAAGTATGAGATATTTAAGAAGATTCTCGGCGTGAACGGATCGATCGTCGAATGTGGAGCTTTGCACGGTGCAGGCACGCTGACATGGGCAAAGCTGTCGGCGATTTTCGAACCAGCGAACCATACTCGCAAGGTTTTTAGCTTCGATACATTCGAGGGGTTCCCGTCAGTCCACGAGAATGACAGCGCTAAGGGAACGTTCAACCAGATGCATGTGGGCGGCCTCACAGGTAGCAGCGAGGAATCGGTGCGCAGGGCCATCGAGGTTTTCGACATGAACCGTCCAATCAGCCACATTGCGAAGGTGGAGCTGGTCAAGGGCGACATCATGCAGACCGCCGATGCATTCGTGGAAGCTAACCCCCATTTGGTCGTCGCGCTCCTTTATCTCGACTTCGATCTATACGAGCCGACGAAGAAGGCACTGGAGGTCTTTTTGCCCAAGATGCCCAAGGGGTCGATTATCGTGTTTGACGAACTCAATGCGCAGATATTCCCTGGCGAAACGCGAGCCGTGGATGAAGTTGTGGGGCTGCGGAACCTGAAGATAGAGCGCTTCCCCTTCGATTCGTACGTTTCCTACGCGCAACTATAGCTTCAGAGGTTGACGGCCGCCGTCCACATGGCGTCGATCTGGCCTTCAGTCAGGCCAAGCGCGGCGCCGACGGTCGCGATCAGCGGGTGCATACGGTTGAAGGTGGTCGCATATTGCCATTCGATTTTGGCGGTTTCCTTGTTGGGCCCCTCCGGCATGGTGTCGATCGCCTGTGTCACCTGCGCCGGGCTGTAGCCACCCGATACCAGACCGAGGCGGAACTGCCGGGCAGTGAGTGGCGGCATCTGGGCTCGCAGCTCTTCGGGTGTCGGCGCAGGCGGCGGCACGTAAGGATCGACCGGGAAGCCCGGATTAGCCGCCAGCCAGTCCTTCAGTACCGGCGCGAGCCCGAAGGGGTCGCTGACGCGATAGGCATAATCAACGATTGCCTCCGGTTCGCCGCCGCCAAATGAGACGGTGAGATTAACCATCAGGGCATCGTCGTGGTTTTCCGTGATCTTCCCCACGGACACAAGGGCAAAGGGCGGTGGCGCTTCTGGTGCTGGTGAGTTGCTGATCTCTTCTTCGACCATCTCTTTCTCCCTTGTTACGCCACACGCTGGAATAGAACCTCGGACCCAGCGTAGGACGTCATTCCACGGCATCGCCATGTTCCAGACAAGGTCGCACCTGTTCCACCGAGCGCCGCCGTTACATATTGAGCGGTGCTACTTGACCAAATTTTGAGGGTGGACGCTTGGTTTCTAGCGCCCTCACCACTCCCAACTGTAACCGCCAAAACTGTTCCAAGCGGGAAGTTCGTTTCACCGCTGTTCGAGCCCTTGTAGATCTGGGCCAGATCGGTGGCATGGTAGCCGTCGACCGTGTCGGCGTTGCCGGCGCCGTTCGCGTAGTTGACGTTGAAGTTGGACGGATTGTAGACATACATCTGGGTGCCGGTGCTACTGGCATCGCCACCCCAAATCCACGCCGGCTGCCCAGCCTGCCCATTCCAGTTGAACTGCATGTTGGTGCCGCCAGCCGCGCCGTTCATCTTCAGGAATCTGGCGGATCCTGCGTCTCCGGTGTTGACAGTGACCTTGTTGAGCAAGGCATTGTAAAGATCGACGCCAAAGCTAAGCATACCGCCGGCAAAGACGACGTTGCCGTCGGTCTGATAAGTGGCTGATCCGACCTGTAGGTGGGCGGCCGGCATCACGTATTTCGAGCCGTCGTAGTGCAAATATCTGGAGCCGCCGCCCAAGAAGACGACGCCAGTGCCGTTGCCACGAGTAGCGGTGATGTCACCATTGACCGTGATGCCAGTGGTTTGAATCGGCCCATCGATCTGTAGCAGGCCATCCGACTCCCTGAACTGTAGAGCCCTGACGAACACGCCGGAGGTATTGTAGAGGTTGAGCCGCAGGGAGTTGTCAGTGACTTCGTTGTAGAGCAGGGCTCGATTGATGCCGATGGCCGTCCTGAACCAGAAATGTTTATTGCCGTTGCTGTTGATGTAAAAGTTGCTTCCGGTCGTGACAATGTCCCCGGACATCCCTAGTGACGTTCCAGTGATCTGGCCGGTAAAAGTCTTCGCCGTCATCGTCGCCGGCAGCCGCGCGTCTGCGATAGTACCTGTCGTCAGGTTTGAAGCATTGTTAGCTCCGAGCGTCGCACGTGCCGTTGCCGCGTCCACGTCATCCAGCAGCGTTCGAGCAAAAGGCGTTAGTGCGGTGGTCGCGTAGGCGTCCAATGCGGTCGTGTAAATCATCTGATCAACAACAGTTACCAGACCGGCGATTGATTGCAGGCCAGCATCATAGGCCTGCACGTTCGTCCCGATTTCAACGCCGAGCGCAGTGCGCGCAGCGCTGGCCGACGTCGCACCGGTACCACCGGCTGTGACTGGACGAGGCGCGTTGGCATCTGCGGCCAAGTCGTCGATCAGCGTGTTGTAAGGCACGCTCTGAATGGTAGTGTTCGGCACGCCTTTCGTGCCGGCCGGAGGGGTGTAGACACCGCCAGTTCTGGGCATGGACATTCTCCATAGAAAAAGCCCCCCCAAAAGGAGCCTTGCAATTTCGGTATTCAGCAAGCCGGATCGCAGAATGGCTCAATCTACGCCGGCAACACGCCAGTCTATGGCAACACGACGGCCAACGTTTACGGCAACACCGCTTACGCAAACACAACCTATACCGGCGGCCAGCCGATCAACATTCCGATGTCTCAGACCACCGTCATCGTCGCAATGTTCAAGGCACCAAACATCCCAGCAGGCGCGCTTAATGCTGCGGAAGTCCACGCCGCCTCAAAGCCGAAGAAGAAGAAAAATGCTCCTTCCACCTGACCTCAAAACTGCCGTTGAAGGGTTCGCCAAGGAGCGCGGTGTCACACGAGAGCAAGCCATCGCCCTGATCATCCGTGATTGGGCGAGCGGCAACGGCTACCTGGCTTTTGTCGACGAGGATTGAGCAAACCCCGTTCTCATCTATTTTGATGCTATGCAGATCGATCACAACCTGCATGAACAGTCCCGCGCAGCGCTGAAAATCATCGGCGTGCTTGCGGCTGTGACTGTCTGTCGGTCTTTATCCCGGTGATCTTCGGGGTCCGTTGGGTCGTTGAATTGCTTCCCGCCGACGCTGTCGGAGCGTTCGGGATTGCTTTCCGCATTTCGAGCTGCCGCACCCGCTCGTTTGACAGCATTTGCTGCTCGATCATAGATCGCGCCACAGCCTTCATTTCCGGGGTCGCAAAGTCGTTCGCCAGCAACTCGTAAAGGCGGGGATCAACGCCACCTGCCGACTGCGCGACCTGAGCCGGCTGTTGCTGATCAACGGCCTCTGCCTGTTCGATCTGTTGCGGGGTCGAAGGCGCGCCGGTGTTAAGCGCGTCCATGATCCCGCCGCGTGCGACTGCAAGCTGCTGCGATCCTTGGAACTGCGCGGGTAGGCCTTGCGGCAACGGCTGCGACAGAGGCGGGGCAAGAAGTGCAGCGACTTCGCGCGGCGGCTCCATGGCGGGCGCCTGAGCATCCCTGCCCGGGAAGCGCGCGGCGTATTCCGCCGTTTGCTCGAATGCCGCGACCTCGTCGGAGAGCGAGCCGCCACCCTCCTGCATTGCCGAGTCGACAAAAGGTGAGGCGAACGGGCTTCCGCTCTGCTGGGGCATGTCGCCTCCGGGCATTGCCGACCCAGCTTCGGCTGCGTTCTGCGGTGCACGCCCGATTTGGCCGGCGCTATCGCCGATCAGCGCCAGCGCCTTTCCACGGTGCCCCGCCATCTGCTGTTCGACCTTGTCACGCACGGTTCCGGGTGCGCCGCCGTTGTTGGCGTCAGATGCGCCATAGCGCCCAACCCTTCCAGCATTGATGGCGCTGTAGATATCAAGCAAGCCCATGCCTGGTTGTACGCCCGCCTTCCGAAGGTAACTGACGACAGCGCCGTTCTCACCGAGCTGAGAAGTGACAGGATTGTTCCAATCGACGCCATGCTCTTTCGACTGAGGCTCCCCGAACTGAATGAAGCCTTCGTGCTGACCGTATTGCGTCGTCGGCCCCTTCTTTCTTGGGTCGAAAGTGCCGGCCGTCTCGTATGAAATAGCTGTTGCGAGCTCAACTGGATCGACGCCGAGCGCTGAGGCTGAGGAAATGATGCCGTTGCGGATCTCGTCATTGCCAATGGTCGCAACGGGCATGTTACCCCTGCTGTCGACCTTCGGCATGGCGCCGGACTTGGTCGCCGTCGCACGCGCGGGCGTGCCGAGGATCGAGTTGTAGAGGGTCGAGGCCGCATCCGTGGCGGCCTTCTCTGCCTTGTCGGCGCGATACTTGCCGAAACCGACGGCGGCGCCCTTCAGCAACGCGCCGATCCCTTCCGCGGCCGTCTTCGGCTGTGCGCCCATGATCTGCTGCGAAAGGGCATCAATCACCTGCCGCTTGCGAGCGAGCGACTGCGCGGTTTCGCCAGTGTCGCCGCCAAACAGAAATCCGACCATTAATAGAGCCCTCCATTACGGCCCATCGTTAAAAAGTTGGCGAGGCCATTCAGCGCCGAGGGCTGGGCAGCTCCCGGGGTCACCGGAAACGCGGCATTTCGCTTCGCCATTCCAGCTGCAACGACAATCGTGAGGGCACCCGCGCCGTCGGCGACGTTCTGGGGCATCGGCTGTCCCATGATCATTGCCTGCCGTTGCTCGGCGAGCTTTTGGCGGTTCTGGGTGGTGTCGGGTTTCTGCAAGCCGGTGTAGACAGCAAACGGGTTCATGCGCTCTTCTTTCTAACCGGGGCAGAGAACAGCATCCCGTAATCGACGCGACGCAAACCGTCCGAACCCTTGGAGACCGCTTCCGGACGCACCTTCTCCACCTCCTGAGCCATCACGCCGATGCGCTTCGGGGCGCTCTTGCCCTCGCCCTTGTATCGGTACTCGTAGAGCCCGCCGATGAGCTTTTTGTCCTTCTTCGCGCGCTCATCCGATAGAGCTGCGAAGCCGGCGAGACCACCAAGGACCGAGCCGATGCCCGCCTGTTTTTGATTGTAAGCGCCGACTTTGTTCGCGTAGTCCTGCTGAACCATGCCGGCGTAATCGATGTTCGGGATGCTCTGCCCCTGAGTCGGAACGAAATTCGGGTTGTTGACCTGAGCGCCGGAAAGCAGGCTCGAAATCTCGTTGATCGGCTGGTTTCGCAGCGCATATTGCTCGTTGAGATATTGCGACCGCGCCTGGTTCTGGGCCGCAAGCTGGGCCTGCTGTGCGTTGAACGTCTGGTCTTTGAGCGCGTTGTTCGCCGCGGTCTGGGTCTGGTTGTTCTGGTACATCTGCTGGTTGGCGGAGTTCCCGAACGTTGCCGAGGCCAGGCCCTGATCGAACTTCTGCTGCTGGGCGGTGTTGTTCGCCTGCAGCTGCGCCTGGTTCTGCCCAAACTGTTGCTGCTGGGCGGTGTTCGCGAACTGACCGCTCGACAGCATCTGGTTATAGGCCTGCTGCTGGGCGTTGTTCTGGAAACCTGCCTGATCACGAGCGAGACCGGCGAGACGTGATTGCTCCTGACCCGCATTGAGGATCGCGCCGAACCGAGCGTCGTTCTCCTGCCTCGTCGCTGAATCGATCGCGCGGTTATAGGCCTCGGAACCCGGCTGCAGTCCCTGATTTGCAAGCTGCGTTTCGAGCACGGATCGGCTCTGCGCGAGCTGCGGGTTCATCCGCTCCATCAGCGCATTTTCATAGCGTGAGGTGTCGGAGCTGTAGTCGTAGGTTTTGGTGATGTCGCCAGCGTTCCCCAGCGATTTCTGAATGTTTCCGGCGTCCGCAATCGTGCTCTGGACGTTGCCAGCATTGCCGAGGCTGGTTTGCAGGTTTGGGCCTGAGCCATACTGCGTGTACTGCGGCAGCCCAACTTTCGAGGGGTCGCCGGCAGCCGGCGCACCGTCCAGATTGAACGGCTTGCCCAGCAGATCCTGTAGCCGTCCTGACTGCGAGTTCGCGAGCTTCGACAGATTGAGTTCGGCGGCATCGTTTTGGATTTTGATGGCCTGCTGCCCGGGCGAAAGCGTCTGCGTTGCAGTCCATGTTGGCAGATCGTAGACGGCTCCGCTCATCGGGTCCGTCCATTTGTTGGTGCCAGTCTGCGAATACGTCAGGCTGCCGTCGGGTGTGACCTGGTTGACGTTGCCAAGATAGCCGTTGGCGATGGCCGTGCCGATGTTCGTCGAGGTCTGAGCCGCCGCCGTTTCGGGCGGATCGGGAGCCTTCGGTGCTTTTGATTTGCCCATGGTTTACCTCCGATTGACGGGATGCGCCCGCCAGTCGTCATCTGTCAGAGTGAACAGGATTTCCGCCTCGTCGCGACCGCGCAGGCGAGGAATGCGATAGGACTTGAAGCCGAAACGTTCGGCGATCTCGATCATGCCGGCATTGCGCTCGGAGACCCGCAAGACAACGACCTGGCAACGGAGTTGATCGAAGGGGTAGCCGAACATGCCTTTGAGCATCGGGCGCGTGAGCCAGCGCCGGCTCGTCCCCGCCGCTGACAGTTCGATGACGCCGGCCTCGGGCGCGTAATTGTGGAATACGACACCAGCGACAAGACGATCGTCGTCAACGAGCCCCAGTGTCGTGAAGTTCTCCCATCCGCGCTCGCAGCTCGGAATTTGTCGGGCAATGAACAAAGCGACGGCTTGGTTGATCTCGGAGGCGCTCTCTCCTCCCCAAACCAGTTTCAAGCGCTGGCCTCACCGACGGACACTTGCAGTGTGGCAAGGTCAACTTCGACATCGAGCTTCACCGCCCCGCCCGACGTCATGACACAGCCGACAGCAAGCATGTCGCCGCTTGCTCTGACGTTCTGGCGAAAATCGTAGCGCATCAACTCCGATACACTATCCCACATCGCGACATCCCAAAGGCCGACGTCCCATTCGGCCGAGGTCGTATTACCAAGGGTGACACCGCTGAAATTTGGCGTGGTCTTGTCGAAGTCGGCCTTAGCGAACAGCCGGACTTTAGGGCGCGACTTCCCGCGAAAATACATATGCGCCATGGTGGCGGTCGCGCGCTGACCAAACTGGCCCGCCGGTGCGAATTGCGAAAGGTAGGTCCCGCTGAATGTCAGCCCTCCATCGGTTCCGCTCGTATCGCCCTGCCAGACATACCCATCGATCGAGCCGAAGAAGAGCCCACCTTGCAGGGTTTCGTAGCAGAGCGCCTGCCAGTTCGTGATGGTCGACCACCGGCCGGTGAGCACGTTCAAAACAAAGGTCGTATCGGCGACGACGGTGTTTTCAGGGAACGCGACGAAGACAAGGTTTTGCTCCGGCCACTGCTTCAGCGTCCAACCGCCACCGGTCGCGTTTGCTGCCCGCTTCCAATCGTCTTCGATCGGCCGCGATACGGAGACGAGGCTCAACGCCTGCCGGTCGCGCTGGAAAACCTGCGAAATCGGGGTGAGCCCGTCACTCGTGGCAACGAGGATATCGGCTCCGGCTCGGATCCAGGCGTTCTTTCCGAGCGGCTTGCCGATCTGATAGACACCCTTCAGCGCAAAGTTGTTGGCGTCGCTCGGATCAGAGCCGGCATAGACTGCGACTTCTCCCTCGGTCGAGACAAAAACACACATATCCGACAGGCCATCGCCGCTTTCGAGCGACCATGAAAAGCCGGTCATCAACGAACCGCCGCGCTTCATGACCCCACCGAGCGGAAACAGGACGGCCGCCCCACCCATGGCATTGATGGGCAGGTAGTAGGCATCAAGCGTTGCGTTCTTCAGGAAGAACTGCCGGTTCTTGAACATCCAGCCATAATTGAGCTGCGGCATGGTCGTGCCGTCGATGAAGGTGATGGCCGGCGCTGTCGTCCAGCTCGTGCCGTTGTAGATCCGCCGATCGTTCGCGCCGTTGAGGCAAATGAGGTTCGCGGCGCCAGCGTTAGTATGCTGGAAGGTACACCAATCACCGCCAGCGAGGCCCGACACATCCGCCGCAGTCGTGGTTGGTGGCGCTGCCGGCGAACTGACATTATAGATCGCGGTGTTCGTCGCGACGAAGAGCTTCTCGGTGGCGCCATACTTGTACTTGAAGGCGCTCTTGATATCGCCCCCGTCAGCCACGAGACCTCTTTTCTGCGAACCGCCCCTGATCTTGCACCCGACCAACGTCGGGAAGAAATTGCGCAGTACGGTCGCTGAACCAGGCTTTTGAGAAGCCATGTCCGTCGCCGTAACGAGGCCGTCGCGCGGTGCAGGGAATGTCACCGGTTGCGATGATTGCATCTGTCCGACACTCGCCGAGCCACGATTGCTTTGGCCGATACGGCCGGGTCTCACCGCCATCTTCATGATGCACCCCGATTGGCGTTGATTTCTTGCAGGAGGTCGGCCTCGAACTCAGCAAGGGCGTCGTCGAATGGTAGGCCCTTCTGCCGCTTCCAGCGCCACAGGATGCCTTTGACGAGCAAACGCTCAGGGAAAAGCGGGGCGTCGTCGTCGGCCGCCAGCGTATCGCCCGACCCTTCAGGGTCGTGCAGCACCCAGAACTTCGACACGTAGTCGATGACCGATGCGACGCCGGATGCTGCCGGCGAAAACAGGATCTGGTTGCCCTTGATGAAAAAATACGGCTGGGCCGATACGACGCCGACAATCACGGCCCACTGTGAACTGTTGGTGATGGGCCGATAGAATGCACCTGCAGCACTGCGCACGGCGCCGCCTGGTGTCATACGCTCGTAGTCAGCCGGCAACGGCTCGGGCGAGCTTTGTGCAACCCGTTCCTTCAGCATCTGCTGCCAGTCAGCGCGGCGCGCGATTTCGTCGCCGGCCTCCTGGGCAAGCGCAACCATCGTCTGCGCATTCGGGTTCGCCGAACCGTAGACGCTGTCGAAGCGATCGAGCGCGACGACGTCGCAAACTTCATTGATCGACGAAAGCAGCGTCATGGCGTCGGCCCTCCAACTACCACTTGGGCATTGCCCCAGCGCGACCGCTCGTCTCCGATTTTCAGGCCGGAGATAGCAAGCAGCTTCAACTGCTGGGCTGCGCCCACCTTGCCCACGTCGCGTTCCCAGATCGCGATCTCTTCGACGAGCGAATAGAGGTAGGCATCTGCCGCCTTGTCCAGGAGCCAGTTCGTCGTATTCGCGGGCGTCAGCGGCGGGATCTTGCCGTAATAGGTGATGGTCAGGTTTCCGTCGCCGACGGGCCGAACATTAATGGTGCTGCCAACAATCGCGTATCCGGTCGGGATGCCGGCGCGGCCCATATAGCTTTCAGTGAGCTGTTGCAGGGCCACGGCCCGAATGGAAGCCCCATTGGCGTTCTTCACCTCACGCGCCTCGAGGAAGTCCACCGGCAACGTCCCGGTGCCGTTGGTGACGGCGACAGTGTCCACGATCTCCATTTCGGCCACGCGCAGGAAGCGATTGAGCTTCAGCTCTGCCAGGCCGAGGAAACGCGGGAAGAGGTGCGCGATATCGTTCCGGCCGCTGTATTCGCCAGCGTCGACGAGCAACGACGCGTAGTCGGCGATGGCGCTCATAGCGGAACCCTCCGGGCACGCTCGGCCTCGGCATACATGCGGGACCGATCAATGAGACGAGAGACGCGCTCATTCGCTTCCTTGTGGCCTTCAGGATCCTGCTCGGCGCTGGGCCGGCTCGCCTCGATGGCCTTCACCTGCCCTTTGACGCGGTCGAACTCAACGATCATAGGTGGCCGTCCTTTGTGCGCCAGGCGCGATTGTCGGAGTTATTCAGGAATTGCTTCACAAAGCGGTCGTCGCCCTCGCTGTGGGCCTGCACGAGGCCGCCATCGTGGGCGATGTTCAGCGGAATCGACGCGACCCGGTGCCAGTCGCCGCGCCATGCCTTTTCGGCGCTGTTGCGGACGTCCTGGTTTTCGCTGATGAGGTTGTCGACGGGGTAGTCGACCCGGAAAACGTCTTTCTCCCCGTCGAAGTAATGCCAGACCGAGCGGCCCGTCATCGGGTCGTGATCGTAGAGCGTCCAAGCTCCATCACGAATGATCATGCGGAATCGCCTGGAAGCGGGTCGGCGCGCCCGGCTTTGCCGGCGTCGATCAGATCCTTGGCGATTTTGACGGGCACCATAAGCTCTGTACCCGCCGGCACCCGCTGTTCGTCCTCGGCCCAGAAATCGTAGAGCAGGCGAATGGGAACACCGGACTTTTCGGGCTTTTCATCCGCTAAGGTCGGCGGGGTCGTCGTTGGCTTGTTAGGATCTGCCATTTCCGTTTCTCCTGAAATGGAAAAGGCGAGCCGAAGCCCGCCCTTTCTCAGATGATGACGATGGTGATGGAGCCGACGCGATTAGCTCGCGCCGGACAGGCCGAAGAGGTCGGCTGCGACGCCGAGGCCCTTCTCGTTGTGCACCTTCAGCGCGCCTTCGCCGATGATCACACCCTTGTCGGCGTCGCCCGTCTTCGCGACGTCCTTGTCTTCCTGGATCTCGCGGAACCAGAGGAAAGACAGCATTTCGGGATCGATGAAGAAGGCGTTGCGCGACTGCTGATTACCGGTCGCCTGCACCCGGTTCGGGTGGATCATGACCGTACCAAACGGGCCTTCGTAGTAGTCAGCCGTTGCAACGATGGTGTTGCGCTCGCCGCCCCTGGAAACAGCGTAGCGGAACGGTGCAACATTGCTGTCCGACATGAAGGTGACGAACACGCTCTTCACGTAGGGCGAAACCGAGACGTGGCGGAAGTTCGCCCCGCTCTGGTAGCCCTGCTGCATAACGCTGTCCAAGATGGGCTTGGAAAACGCACGCTGCGTGCCATCGGTCGGCGCAACTGTCAGGCCGGTACCGGCGTTAAATCCACCGTTGGCGCCGGCGGCGCCGCGGGAGACGTTCGACGTGATCCAGGTATTGAGCGAGCCGAATTCGCGGGTAGCACCACCGACAGAGGCGTTGGTGTCGACGATGGCGAATTCGACGTCCTTGCGGATCTCGACGCCCTTTTTCAGCTTCTGGTACTTGCGTTTTTCGACGCTGCCGGCGTTCTCGACTGCCTCCTGGGAACCCGAAATGATCCAGTCCTTGCGCAGGATCTGAGTATAGTTGCCGAGGCGAGCCGGCGGCTGGATGGTGCCAAACGTATATTCGTCACCTTCGGGTTTGATGTTTGCGCCGGGAGCGGCCAGCTCATCCGTTTCCCATTCGGGATGCGTGCCCTTGGTCGTGCCCTTCTCGATCAGGGAATAGATTGGGGTATCCTCCGGCGTGATGCGGGACACCACATCGGAAAGCTGTTCCCGATTGCCCTTGGCGTTCGTCGTCTGGAAGGTGTTTGCCAGTGCGGCCATGTTTGTATTCCTTTGAAGCTGGGGTTAATCGAAGTCGATGGACATCGCGTCCTTCATCGACCCGGTTTTGGACAACCGCTGCAACGCTTCCTTGTTCTGACGAATTTGCTGGTTGGCGCCACCGTTCGGCCGAGGGTTCGGCGTGGCCGGGGGCGCTGCCGTCACCTTCGTCAGTGCCTTATGCCGCGCCTGCTCTGCCTTCATCCCGATCTGGGCATAGTAGGCCAGGCCGAACAGTCGATGATCCGAAACGCCCTTCAATTCCTGATCGGAGAAACCAAGCTCACGCGCCGCCGTAAACGCCTGATCGAAGAAAGCCTTGCGGCCGTCTTCCTTCGTCGTCTGCGGGAACACCTGCGCCAGCCTCTCACTCTCGGTTTGAAGCGTCTCTTCGGTGGCCGTCGATGCGAGTTCGCCGGCCACAGCGCTTGAATCGTTCGCCAGTTCAATGATCTGGTTGATGTTTGCCAAGCCGTCGTCGTACATCGCCTTTTGGCGGGTGTATGCGGCGGGGTCCTGATATGCCAACGACCGCGGCGGCTCAGGCGGCAAACGTTCTGCCAGGTAGGAAGCGATACCCTTGACCGTGTTGACCACGCGGGTTGTCATGCCCTCAAGAGCGCGGCCCTTGTTGGCGGTCTCCTGAGTTTTGTGTCTGTAATCGCGCTCCCGCATATACCCGAGCTTGAGCTCGGACAACGGCACCTGATCGCCCCCCTTCAGGGTAATGATCTGGCTGGCCGCGTCGCCGTTCTCGGCCCCGGCTGGCTCGTCGCCTTCGGTGTTGTCTACGGTCTCGCCGGCCTCTTGACCATCCACTGTGGTCTCATACGGCGCATTCGTCGACTGCCCGTCTTCCTCTTCCTGCGCGTTGGCCTCTCCGGGCTCGGCAAAGTCGACGTTCGCGGCGTCGTCGATGGTGAGTGCGGCGCGGCCGCTATCACCCTCCCCGACGAACGGGGAATTGGTGGCTGCGTCTGACATGTGCTTGGTTGCCTTCTAAAGGTTTGGCCCGGGCCCTATGCCGGGGCGCCCTTACCGTCGGTATTGGCTTGTTCCTCGGCGAGGAACTTGAGCTTGCCACGAAATTTCCTGATGGCCCGCACTTCGGCCGCAAAGGCGGCGCGGGTTTCGTCGTCAACGAGCGGAGCGTTGATGCAGCCGTTGATGGCTACCATCTCCAACTCGTCCATAACGAGGTGATAGAGTGGGTTGTCGAGAAGGGCCCGCGCTGCGGCGGATTTTTCACCACTGTTCATGCGCCACGTCCTGCACGATAGAGTGCCCCGAAATCTTCATCGTCAACTGTCTGGCGCCAATCTGCCAAACAAGCCGCACCTAACGCCCCGGCGGCTCCCAGACTGTTGAATTGGATGATTTTCTTGAGGATGGGATGTGGGTTGACATGTTCGCGTATTCGAGCCGCAACGTCTGGACCGACGGTCTTTATGTAATTTGGGCCGGTCAGGTAGGCGCGCAACGCCTCCCCCATCAACTCTTTCGACACCACGTCTTTATCGTAACCAACATCACTCGGCCCAAGTCTACGTGGGCCAGGCTTATTACCAGTGAGCAGGGTATCGTAGATTTGAAGGAGCTGATCCTCAAGGCCTTCGGTCGGGATGTTTCCCACGATCTGGTCTATGACGTGGCCGGTTTCGTGCCCAAGAACTCGATGAACATCGTTCGGGTGCAGATCGTTGGCGATGCCAACTAGTTGTGGCTGTCCGGTTCTGGTGTCAACAAAGGTACCACCGTGCCCGCCCCCGATTTCTTCTCGAGGCGTGAAACGAGGAACTTGGTTTGTTCCTCCTTCGACAACTCCTGCCAGTTCTCGGGTAGAGAGACTGGTATCAGCTTGCTCATTCGTCCGCCTTCCCGCGATGTATCGAGCCGTGAGGGGGCGCCCCTCAATATCGAACATGAGGCGGCCTGTGTCATCGGCAACCGCTCCGTCCGGATAATCCGCCTCGAATGGTCGTTGCGGATAGCTTGGCGGATCATGCTCCATTTCCCGGTTTGCGGCAAGAACTCTGCTCCTCGGCTTTCGCATCACGGCAGCGGGAATGTTCCCCGTAACAGCGAGACCGGCGGTATCCATCGCCCGCGAAAGCCCTTCTTCACTCAAAGGGTCGACTTTGCCAGCGTACACATCCCCTGGAAGCGTTAGGCCCGACCAAGCCGCTTTGACCATATCTGCCGGGATACTATCGTTCAGGATGTAGCGAACAAGCTTCTGGCTTGTGCTTTCGTTCATCCTGGATGCCCTCCGATCTGGACAGGCGAAACTGGCTCACGCGTGAGCAGCTGCGCGGCGTTGGTCTCTCGCTTGAGCGCGAGTTCGGCGTCGATCTGGTAGCGCTTCAACGCGCCGTTCTGCTGGATTTCCGCAAGCTTCAGCTCCCGTTCCATCTCCAGCTTGCGCTTGGCGTTTTCGCCGTCGATCCGGGTCTTCTCGGCCGCCAGCTGCGCTTCCATCTGCAGCCTCTGCATGGCCGCATCCGGCTGCTGTTGCTGCTCAGTCGCCTGCATCCGTTTCTGGATGTCCTCGGGCGTCGGCTTGGTGAAGTAGAGGTCGGGCGATTTCAGCCCCGCCGCTTCCACCGTCTTGGCAATGCCGTTGTAGAGGTTGTCGGGCGAGACATAAGGGTTGTCGGGCCCAAGCGTCATCAAGAGCTTTTCCTGCAACTGCTGGATCATCTGGATCATCAGCATGTCGCGCTCGCGTGTGCCGGCGCCAAGGCCGGTGTTGACAGTCGCGTCCATGCCGGCGTTCCAGTGGCGAGGGTCGAAGGTCACCCATTGCCCGCGAAGCCGCACGGCCCGCGGCCGGTCCTGGTGCCTGATGACGAGGCCGAGCAGGCCCTTGAACACCCGTTTCAGCCCTTGCGCAAAGGTGCGCACCATCAGCTCCGTCTGGCCGATGCCCGCCTGCTCCACCAGCGCCGTCGCCTTCGCCGTCATGTTCTGCAGCGCGTCCGGCGCCATGCCGCTGGAGGCGTCAGAAATGCCGGTGCGGTCGGTCGCCTCCTGGTCGAGATAGCCGAGCATCGAAAAGGATTCCCGCGCCACGAACGGCACGGCGGTGTAGCCGACAGCCCCGCGCACATCGACGCCCTGGCCGACGCGGATCGGCTGGCCGAACTTCGGGTTCAGCACCGATTCCGGGTTCTGGATCACACCTTCCTGCACGATCGGCTGCTGGTTGTTCTGCCAGTAGAGATTGTCGAGCGTCTGGCGCAGGAGCACGGTCTTCACCCGCTGGATCTCGGCCATATCGTCGGTGACGGAGTTGCCCTCGCGCTGGTGCGGGCGGCGCTCGGTGATGAGATCGGCAAAGGGCACCTCGTCCCATTCCTCGTCGTCCAGCAAGTTGTCCGGCCCGATACCGCCGGCAAAGACCAGGCGGCGCAGCTCGGCGATACCGTCGTCGTCGGCGTCCACCTTCACGTAGAGTTCGTAGTATTCCACCTCCTGCAGCGCGGTCGGCGTCGCCTCCCCGTCGCCAAAGACATCGCGCCGTCGGGTGAATGCCTCGTCGTCGCCGTCATGGTCGCCGGCGACAGTAAAGCCTTCCACCTTCGCTCGGTCATAGCCCATGGCGATGAGGTCGGAGCGGCGCATGCGCCGGTTGATGCCGGTGATCGGACTGTCGTCGATCGAGATCGCGTCCGGATGGATGAGAAACTCTTCCAGCGGCACCGCGGCAAGCCGCGTCGTACCACGCTCGCCGGTGCGGCGGATCTTCACGTTGAAGACCGGCTGCTCCACGCGCGCCGTCGGCAGCTCGATCGCCTCGACCGATTGCGATTGTTCCAGCACCTCCACCGCATCGTCGGCGATCAGCTGCACCAGCGCCGCCTCATCGAGCCCGGTATGGCTGGAAACCTCGACGGTCTGCTTCTTCTCGTACCACCAGCGGATCACGCCGTTCCTGAGCTTCAGCGCATCGTGCGCCGCGTCCTGCACCGCGTCATAGCCGTCGCTCTCGGGAAAGACGATGTAGTTGATATAGTCGGTCGCCTGCTCGGCGCCCGCCTCGTCGCCCTGGTTGACCGGCTCGTACTCGACCACCTTGTCGTTGCCGAGCACGGTACGAACGAGCGAAGGCAGCACCTTCTTCACCGCCGCGCGCACGTCGCGCGAAACCACCTTGGAGCGGTTGGCGTCGGACGGCACGTCCTTCATCACCCCGTCGTAATATTCCATCGCCCGGATGCGGTCGACCGACAGCGCGTCGCGATAGGTCTCGCAATCCCGGACGAGCTGGCCGACGAGGTCCGCCAGCGCCTGTTTTGTCATCGCTGCCATTACACAACCTTCCGATCCATAAATTTCCAGGCGGCCGCATCGGCCTTCACCCGGGCAAAGCGTTTCATCATCAGCGCGTAGCGACAGGCCGAGAGAACGTCGTCGCGTTCCTTGACGATCCGGCCGTCCTTGCGGTGGTAGAGCCTGAATTCCTCGAACCATTCGCCGCAGGTGGAAAACACCTTGAAGCGCCCGGTCTGCATGCGTTGCAGCATGTCGGATATCCCTGCCTCGACACCGTTGGTGCCGTCGTCGAAGGTCGCCCGCTCCTGGAGCATCGCGAGCCCCTGCCCGCGATATTGCGCTGCCAGTTGCTCGCCCGAGCCCTTGTCGTGCTGCAGGCCGTCATGCGGCCATGACCAGGGCAGCCAGGCGCCCCAGGGTTTTAAGCTGGCGGCATGGATGATCGGCGTCGCCTCGCGCTCGCGGTAAACCTTCGTCACGTAGAAGATGTCCGCATCCCGGTCCCAGGCACAGGCGACGGCAGCAAACGGATGATCCCAGCCAAAGTCGAGCCCGCCGATCTGCACCCAATGGCCGGGGATCTCGAAAGGCTCGATGCGGATCTGCTCCTCGGTCACCGGGAAAATCCGGCCCGACCCCAACGTCGGCACGCCCTTGGTGCGCGCTTCCTTCTCATGAGCGGGATAGCTCGCGATGATCTTCGCCCGCTCCTGCGGCGTATAGTGCTCGGCATCGTCGATCGTCATCGTCACCACCGTCCTGTCGTCGGAAGGCTCCAGCAGGTAGCGGCTGACCACCGAGCTCATGCCCTTGAGCGGCGTAAACGTCACGGCGACCGAGCCTCCGGTCGCATTGGTGCGGGTGATGCCCTCGAAATAGACGTCCTCCGGCGGCTCCTCGTCGAACCAGACATAGTCCACGGTGTTGGCCTGCCACTTGGCGCGGCCCTGCTCATAGGCCTTCAGAAGCAGCGTCGAGGTTGCGCCCGAAGCGTGGCGCACCGTCACGCTGTCGAGCGCGCCCGAGGCGCTCGATCGGCGCGTATGGGAGACGATCGCCGCCTTCGGGATATAGCCGGTGCCCCAGTCCTCTTCGCTCATTGGCGGGCCGACGAGCAGCCGCTGCACGCCATCGCGTGTCAGCTCGTGCGATTCCGAACCACCGATCATCGTGATCGGCCGGTCGAAGCGTCGGCCCGCCCACCATTCCGGGTAGTCGCCAGTCAGGTGCATGGCCGCTTCGGCCGCTCCTGCCAGCGTCTTGCCCAGCTGGTTTCCAGCCATGAAAAGCCGTTCGCGAAAGGTGGCGCCCGCCAGATGAAAGGCGGCCTGCCTGGCATAGGGCCGGTAGTAGCGCAGCCTATTCGTGTTCTGCCGCCGCCCGATCTCCATCGCCAGTTCCATCCGCTCCCTGAGCAGCGAGGAAAGGCTTGATCTTGGCGTCGAGCTTGCGGATCCGCTCGAGGAGTTGCTCATCCGTCATCTCCCCGATCTGGTTGACATTGACGGTCACGTCCTTCGGCATCAGCGAAGCCACGGCCTTGAGGAAATCATGCGGGTTCTTTTCGATCAGCGCCTGGATCGCCGCCGCCCCTCGGCTCTCCCAGGCGCAAAGCATGTCGTCGAGAAAGAGCTCGCCGAGCTTGGAGCGCACCGCCTTGCGGGCGCGCGTTCGTGCAGGTGCACCCGCCCCGATTGGGGCTCCGACCCGCGACTCGCGCGGCAGGAAACGCCCCGTCTTCGGGTCCTTGGCTGGTTTTCCGATACTCATGATCAGGACTCCCATGCAGCGCCAATGGCGCCGCAAAGCTCTTTACAATCGCTCAGGCATCCGCGCGCGCAGCAAGCGGCAAACGAGCAACAGCCTTCCGATATCCACGGGAAATTGCGCGGACCCACTTGACCTTAGGTTGTATTCTGTCACCAATACTAATTTACAGGCCGCGCAAAGGCGCCTCATACCGGATAAGACAGGTGAGTTAGAGACATAACACATTCAAATTGCAGCATAATTTATCCATTCGATCGTCCCGATTTTGAGGAATTATGCCAATGAATAAGACGGGTGTCTGATGATCCAAAACGCAGTCAGAAGGTTGAAGACCATTTTCACGCCGCGGCTGTCCGCCGCAAATGTCTCGCCCAGGTTGCTCGAACTCGCCACGTCAGGAAATCTCGACGCCCAGGCAGTGCTCGGCGAAATCTATTTCAACGATGGCCGCGAGGAAAACTACGCCGCATCCTACCACTGGAACGGACAGGCAGCCCGCCAGGGCCACGCCGCTTCGCAGGCCCGCCTCGCAACGATCTATGACAAGGGCCTCGGCGTCGAGCCCGATCCACAGGAGGCAATTCGCTGGTGGCGCAACGCCGCGCGCAAGGGACATCACGGTGCCCGCCAGGCAATCGACAGGCACAACCGGGATGACGGCGGTGTCGACCTGAACACGGCACCGGCCGGCTTCTGCGCGGCACTCGATGCTCGCGGCAGGCACCGGGGGGCAGCCAAAGGAACACCCGCAGACAGCCTGTCGCCGCAGGCGCTGGAGATATCGGAAGAAGAACAGATTGATGGCGGCCGAGGCTGAGCAGACGAGCAACACCGCGTCGACACAGCTATCGACGTTATCCCGCGGTCTCAGCCCCCTGAAGCTGAGCAACACGGCTTTGACGACGCTTCATCAATCAACTCCCCCGATAGGAGCAGCGACGACGAATGATCCAGCATTTATGGACGTGGCTGCGTGCAATTTTCGCCGGGAAGGCCCGTCGACAGCCTGTATTGGCCGATCCGCCGCCGCCAGGCGCCACGACCATAGCACCGAGACTGATCGAACTCGCCAAGGGCGGAAACGTCGACGCGCAAGCGGCGCTCGGAGAACATTTTTTCGGCGATACCGAGGAAAACCTGGCTGCCGCCTACCACTGGAATGGGCTGGCTGCGCGCGGCGGCCACATCGGCGCTCAAGGGCGGCTGGCCACGATTTACCACGAGGGGCTAGGCGTCGAGCGCAACCCCAAGGAGGCGTTCCGCTGGTGGCATAGCGCGGCCCTCCAGGACCATTACGGTGCGCAGATGATGATCGCGGCCGCCTACGAACTTGGCATCGTCGTGGAAGCTGACCTGGAAGAAGCCGCCTACTGGGTTTCCCGCTCGTATTTCGGCGCAGGCGATCGTCCCGAGGCCCTCGAATTTGTCGGTGCCTATTACGAATCGGTCATACGGAAGTTATCCGAGGAGCAACGTCTTCGCGTTGCTGAACGCTTGCGCCACCTCGCAGAAAC
The DNA here is from genome assembly GCF_003355565.1 of Ensifer sp. M14. Taxonomy (NCBI): domain Bacteria; kingdom Pseudomonadati; phylum Pseudomonadota; class Alphaproteobacteria; order Hyphomicrobiales; family Rhizobiaceae; genus Ensifer; species Ensifer sp. M14. The sequence continues at coordinate 2,458,876 of NZ_QJNR01000004.1, read as the reverse complement.
GACATCACGATAAGCGTCGCCGAACGACCTTATCAACGTCGTGCAAACGCGCAACGCTGTCCTTCCAGCAAGGACGACACGCGAACAGGGCACGGCCCTTCCAAGAAGCCGAGAAGCACGTGAGGCGCGTCGGCCAATTCGAGAGAGAGAGAGAGAGAGAGAGAGACATCTGGATGGACAGCCGCGGGCTGCAACCTGCAGGAGCGCGATCGACCGTCTCGTGCCTCCAAAAATGAAAAAGGCCGCTTCGATTACGAAACGACCATCCTGAAATATCCTTAGCCCGCTTCCGGCAGAATGGCAACCCCTTCGCACAAAATTTGTTCTAGTTTCGTTCTTTTTTTTGGATGGCGCCCGCCTGGCCAGCCACTGGGCAATCAAAGGCGCGTGACGTGCGCCGCTTTCTCGTGATTTTGGCTTGCCGGCATCAGGCGTTGAATGCCGGGGCGCATCGGGCTGATCCTTGAGATTGCGCCGTCCACGAGAATCGGCACCGCCACCTCATGCACCGGCGACGCTCGCAGACGCTGCCGTTCGCCCTATGCCGGGGTTGCGCGACCACGCATCAGCAGCAAGCCATCCTCAAATCTCGCCGGACATTTCCAACTTGCCCGGAACAACTCAAGCGCCACCTTCGTTGCCCTTTCGGATGAGCCTTTGCCGGCCCTGCGTATCGGTTAGGGATAACGTGCAGGTATTTGGTTGCGCGCGTCCGATTGTGCTATCATCGCCTCAGGGAGGAGAATGTCATGGAGAATTTCTTCGCACTACTCGCCGTTGTCGTCGGTTCCGCCGTGCTGGGCCTTGCCCTCGCCTACGGCATGCGCCGCCAGAGGGACAGCCACCCGCCACCCAAACACGACGATGCCACGCTGAAGTTCTAACGCATGTCGCGCAAAAGTGTGCAGCGGTTTTGCGATAGCGACATGCGTGAAAACAAGAACTTAAAGCAAGCCAAGCGAATCTGAAAGCTCGCGACGCGCTTCAAGGCATCTCGCCCAATGCCCGCCTTCTCCCGGTCGCGCATCGCGCGCCTCCAAACCCTCAGCCATGTCTGCGCCCCTCGGCCGCACACCCGTCAAAACGCGAAGGCCGATTGCATCACCTTCGGATAACACCCTCCTTGCGTCGAAGCCAAAATACGGAACTATTCGCGTGCCTGGCCCTTATTCCTTGGTCACGATCAAGGAGATGCAAGATGCCCCGAACAACGCTGAAGCCGCGCCTGGCCCCTGATAGCCAGGGTCTTCCAGACCCCGAAGCCAGCGACGTGCCGGATGTGCCAACGGACCAGATCCCGGATGGTGCCGACCTGCCAACCGTAGACCAGGGCCGTGTGCCGCCGGTACCTAGCCGTGACGAGGCAAATCTGGAAAGCGACGAGGCTCTGCCCGATGACGCGGAGGAAGAGGTGCGCGAGCGCGATCCGTCGCGGGAAGCCACCCGTTTCGATGAGACCCTGCCCGAATAGGCTCCGCCCAACCAGATTGGAAAACGCCCACAAGGCGGCCTGCCTATCTGCCGCACATGCGGCTGCGGAAGCCGGAAATCCGGCTCCGCCGTCGCCAAAGGCGCCCTTTGGCTTCGCCTTGCCTGTCGCCAATCACGAATCTGCGGTCGCGTCGATCGCAGAGGTCAACGTGCCCTGATGAAATAGCATCTGCCACCGGCCCGCATTGCGCTTCCAGATGGAAGACCGCAGCGCCCGTTTTTCCGATCCGTCGCTCCCCTTGCGAACGGTCCGGTAGATCAGCAACACGGCATCGGGAGAGATCGGCGTCAGCGCGAAGTCCGTCGCCTCAAGCACACCATCCGCCGGCGTGTCATCTTCCTCGCAGAGAAGTTCGATCATCTCGGCACGGTGATATCGCGTTCCCGACGCACCGAATTCGACAAAACCCTGGGCAAGCAGCGCCTCGACGGCCGTTCTTGACCGGCGCACCTCCGGACGGTGCAGCGCCTCCTCGAGCGCCCGGATTTCGTCAATTTGGACAGTACGATCAGCCATGTCTCACACGCTTTCATTTGAGAAGTCGCACAATCTCATGCGCGTCGCGCAAGAATACACCAGTGTCTTGCGACACAGACATAGACAAGAACAAGCGCAGCGGGCGATCCCGGACAGCCTTTGACCGCAGCCGCGCCCGAAAAGCGGCCTGACAGGAACCGCCACCGGTAAGCCTCCGTTAACCCAAGCCCGCCGTTTCCGCGTCCACCGAGGTCGATATACGGCATCTGCCGTATTCCCGGCACCGAGATCCCGCCGTACGAGCGACGAGCCGCGTCGCGTCAACGCCCCGGCGGGTTGCAGCGGCCGAAACCATGTGTGGAAACTAAGGAAACAGCGATGAAAACGATCATTATTACCGCTGCCGCATCGTTCGCCCTGGCGGCGATCGCAACGGCCGCAACGCCCCCAAGTTCGACCCTGAACGCCAAGCCTGCGAAGGTCGAGCAGGCGGGTACCGACACAATCGAACTGGCTGCAGGCCCCGCCAGGACCAGCAGAACCTCGACGCCAAGCAACGGCAAGGGTTACTCATTCTGAGCAAGCCCGCGGGAGCGTGTTGGCTATTTACGCCAATGCCTGTTGGTCAAACCGGTACCCGCGCAACGTCGTCGCGCATTTGAGACCTTGTCTCTCGGCATGGCCATTTCGCGGATGAATGCCGGAGCGCCCGACAGGGCTCCAGTCACCCAGGGAGGATGACCTCCCCGACAAAGACCCCGCCGATCGCAGCCGACCGGCGGGGTCTGTTTCACCTCAATAATACGGCGAGTAGCACTGCTGCCGCGGACCGCCATAGGGCTGGAACGAGTTGTCCCAGGCACGGTAGGAGCGGTAGCGGTCATAGCACCAGCTGGTGTGCCGCGGGTTTACGCCGGTTTCGACGCGCCGCGGCGGAGCGGCAATCGCGCCGCCGATGATGGCACCGGCGCCGAAGGCTGCCAGCGGATACCACCAGCCGTCATTGTGACGGCGGTACCCATCGCGATAGCCGCGATAACCCCGGTGGCCATTGTACCAGCCGTAGCGATACCCGCCGCTTCCCTGCCAGCTCGGACGCGGGCGGTAGCCGCCATCCCAGTGTGGCCGTGGACGATAACCGCCGTCCCAACCCGGGCGTGGGCGGTAACCGCCGTCCCAGCCGGGACGCGGTCGATGTCCACCATGGTTCCAGCCCGGCCGCGGGCGATGTCTGTCGCCACCCCATTCACGATACTGGACGCTCGTAACGTCGCTTTGCTGCCTCAACTGAACGGCCGCAACCGGCATGGCATTCGCAGGCGTATAGCTCGTCAGAGCCGTCACCACCGCAAGGATCACAATGCCTATCTTCTTCATCTCGACACCTATCCGTTTCGAATAGGCGCAAGCTATCCCCCCTGGACGTGAACCCATGGTGAATGCGTTCATTGTCATATTAGCATGTAAAAACACAATGATATCGGCGACACCTCATGTCACCCAATCCCACGGCGGCATGGCGGAAGATCCTGCCGTCGGCGAATTTCGTCTTGCGCGAGATCAGGCATATCTTTGCCGAGACGTCTTCCCTGCGCTCATCGGCGACACCACTTCAGCACACAGCCAGGCAGTGCAGAAGGCGGTCGCTCCCGATTTGCGTGGGGTCACCGCCGGCACTTTATCGGTTTGCCGAAAAAAGTTTCGCGCAAATGTCGGCCCTGTCTCTGGCCGTTCGTCATTCAAGCACAGAGGCCGGTTTGGCTTCGTCGATCAAAGGAGAAAAGACCATGCGCGTGATAGTAATGGTGAAGGCGACCGAGGACAGCGAAGCCGGCAAGATGCCCTCGACCGAGCTGCTCGAAGCCATGGGCAAGTTCAACGAAGAGCTGGTCAATGCCGGCATCATGCAGGCCGGCGAAGGCCTGCATCCCTCGTCCAGGGGCAAGCGCGTCGCCTTCGACGGCGCAAGTCGCATCGTCATCGACGGCCCTTTCACCGAGACCAAGGAACTGGTAGCCGGCTTCTGGATCTGGCAGGTCAAGGACATGGACGAGGCGATCGCCTGGGTAAAGCGCTGCCCCAATCCGATGCCGGGCCCGAGCGAAATCGAAATCCGCCCGGTGTTCGAGGCGGCCGATTTCGGCGACGCACTCACCCCTGAAATCATCGAGCGCGACGACCGCCTGCGCGAACGCATCGGCGGCAATTGAGTCATCTTAGGCCGGCAATGCATTTCGGACAGCCGGGGTTCCCAGTGAATCCCGGCTGTCGGCATAGGCAGCAGCCACGCCATCCTTCCAGTTGCACCGTTGCCATTTCTATCTGGCGATCACCCGGCGGAAGATCCGCAGCCGCCCGGCCATGCGCAGCGAGCCGGTCGCACTGGTGTCGCAATCCCGTGCCGCAGGACAGCAAGGCAAGCGCCAGCCGACATTCGGATGCGCATGCGCCTCACTTCCCCAGTGTGTTCTTGTAGATGATCCCGTCCTTCATGATGATCTTGAAGTTGTTGGCGGCATCGGCCACCAGGTCGATGTTCTCCAAAGGATTGCCGTCGACGAGCAACAGGTCAGCAAGCGCGCCTTCCTCGACGACTCCGAGCTTGCCCGGATAGGGATTGCGCGGACCGGACAGCGCCAGCAACTGCGCATTCGTCCCGGTCGCCATGGAGAGCGCTTCGGCAGGCGTGTACCAACGCTTGAGAGAGGCCAGGATCGCCCCCTGCTGCTGCGCCAAGGCGCGGGAGAAAAGGACATCGGTGCCCCACGCCGTCTTGATCTTGTATTTCTTCGCCAGTTCGTAGGTTCTGCCGATGCCGGGCCACACCTCATCCGCCTTGGCCCTCTCGACCGAACCTTCCGCAAAGCCTTGCCGCAACAACTCGGGTAGCGGCTGCAGGCTGAGCCAGATGCCCTTCTCGGCGATCAGCTTGGCGGTTTCCTCATCCATGAGGAAACCGTGTTCGATACACTTCACCCCGGCGGCTATCGCGATCCTGATCGCATGCGACGTGAAGGCGTGAGCCGCAACGTAGGTGCCCCAATTGTCGGCTATTTCCACCGCGGCCCGCAGCTCGGGCTCGGTAAAGGTGGTCACATCCAGCGGGCTGTGCGGTGACGAAACCCCGCCCCCCGCCGTCACCTTGATCAGCGCTGCCCCTTGCATGAATTGCTCGCGCGCCCGCAGCCGCACCTCGTCCGGGCTGTCGACCACGATGCTCCCGCCGACCTGCTCCATCCGGGCGAATGGGCCACCGATCACCCGCGGCAGGTCGCTCATCTGACGGAAATCGCCATGCCCGCTGGTCACGGTGATCATGGCGCCGGAGGGGTAGATGCGCGGGCCCTCGACAATACCAGTGTCTATCGCGCGCTTGAGACCGAACACCGGTCCGCCCACATCGCGCACGGTGGTAAAGCCGCGCATCAGAGTGTCCGTCGCCTCGTCGCCGGCGACGAGATTGTTGAAGCCGACATCGCCGAACGACTCTGCCGGAGTGGATCGCGCCAGCATTGCGTGCCAGTGCGCATCGATCAGGCCCGGCATCAGCGTGCGGCCGTTCCCGGCAATGCGCTGGGCGCCTTCAGCCTCGACAGGGTCTGTCGAGATCCGAGCGATCACATTGCCTTTGACCAGTACATTCGACGGAGCGGAAAGTGAGGTCGCGCCTTTTCCGTCGAAGATGCGGACGTCTTCGAAGAGCACATCATCCGCCCATGCAGCCGGGCAAGCGCCGAGCACGAAAAGTGCCGCAAGCCATCGTCTGCTGGACAACGGCACCTTGAAAGCTGTGCGGACGCAAGCGTACGCGGCTACGGCGTGGGACAAGGCACGCGCCACAAACGTGGCTTTCATCAACTCCTGCGATGCGAAAGACTTGATACGCACGGCAATTCTCCAACCTGAACAAGGGGATAGGTCGTGGCACGAGAAAAAGTTGCAGTATTCATTGCGATAGGGCCGAGGCGCGAGCCACCGCTCGTCCACGCAATTGCAAGGCCACGTTCGCAGTCAGGCCATCGCAATGCGGCAAGCAACGATATCAACGTCTGCTTTCGGGAACAAGCAGACGTTGACGACGCGAACCACGACTCGCCTCGATCAGGATTGCACGAGGACCGCCACAGCTGGGTTCACATCTGGTCAACTTCCTCGTCGATTGAGAGGCGTGAAAAGCCTTCTGCTTCCCCCACATGCACCCCTGGGCGACGGCGCATTTCGCAAAGATCCTCGAGGAGTTTCAAGCAAGCGTGCATCGTGAGCCGCCGGCCCCGACAGGAGCACCGCTTGATCGCATTCCAAAGCGGGAAGTCTGAGCGGCGCGCCTCAAAACATTTCCAGGAAAAGTGCCAAAGGGCTGTCCGCCAGAAAATGAGAGGATGTTGGGTGCGGGATGCACTGGCTTCCAACTCTCAAGCCTCTAAAACTGGCTGCTTTTGCATTGCCTGCAACCAAATTGTTCCGCCCGTGCCTCGCCGTGATCGGGGGACGGAACGAGACCTCTTATCGAGCATCGTCTGGCTCCGCCCTCAGGCGGCCACAGCATCCAAAAGCGGCCGCCTATGGCTTTTTACCAGAGGTTCAAACCGCCACCCTTTCCCTCGAAAGCCCGAGGTGCCAGTGCAGCTCGGTCAGGCCGCGCTTCAGCCAGACCAGCTGTGGCTCCGGCATGGTGCGCAGCACCTCGTAGTCCATGACGCAGACATTGAAGACCGTCGTTTTCACCCGCGGCCCGTCCGGCAGCTTCAGGAGCACGCCCTCGAGCTCCATCATCCGGTTGGTCGCAACCCTTGCTGCCCGCGTCCGCTCAGTGGTCGTCTCGCCCTCAAACCCTTTGACGCTGAACAGAGACTGCGCCCTGACGCTTGGGAAGGGAATACCGGTCAGGCTGTAGTAGCGCGCCATCTGCCGGGCATATTCGTCGCCCGCCTCGCGCTCATGTGCGGTCAGCTTGCCGTCGAGGAACATCCGCCCGAGCGTGTAGCCGGCGAAGGGACTGCCGGCATCCACGCCCTTCATTCCTGAAAAGTGCTGACGCTGCCGCGCCGCGATGACGACCGAGCGCACCTCTCTTTCCGTTTCGCCGTGCTTGATCTGCCCGCCGGGATAGCGCGCCACGTCCGCCTTGCGCGGCCGGCCCGCCTTGCTTGCCCGCTTGATGCGAATGCGTTCTGCCTTGGATGTCATCTGTTCTTCCTTCTGCTCGTCTGCGTTCCATTGCCCATGCGCATCCGACCGAAAGCCGGAGGCCGGCTGCGGCAAGGCGGATACCCGTTTCGAAAATGCGAATTTGTCAGGGTGCGCCGGGCGCGCCGCTCAGGGCGGCGTCATGCTCGTCCGGCGGTTGGCCCAGCGGCAACTGCGACCCACCGCCGAGGTAGGCGAGCAATCCGCCAGCGGTGACATCCCGCCCCTCGCCACCGATCGCGATCGCCTGTGCCCGGGCCACCACCCTTCGATCCCACCGCTTGGGGGCCGCCTCATCGCCTCACCCTCCCCTTGTTGACCGCGTGCAGCACCGAGGTGTGGTCGCGCCTGAAAATCCGGCCGAGCGCCGGCAGCGACAGGTCCTCGCGCTCGTCATAGACCGCCGCCATGCAGCGGTGACGCGGCTCGACCAGGCGCCGTTCCCGGCGAACCCCGATCACATCGGCCCAGCCGATACCGGGATAGGCCAGCAGCACCTCATCGACGATCTCGCGCACCGGCCGGCGGCTGAAGAGGCCGCCGTCAACGCTCGCGCCGCAAAGCAGTTGCGCCTGCGACAGGATCCGCGCTTCGGCGTCGGCAAGCGCCAGCTCCAGCTGCAGCACCCGCAAGCGCTGCGCCTTCACATGCGCGCTCAGTGCACCGAGCAAGTCCTCCGGTGCGAGCGGCGCGTCGCTCCCCGGCGCCCGGACGGCAGCCGTCGGCGCATCCGCCTCCGTGCCATGCGCCATCGCCAACCCGTCCAAGGGGGCGGTGGCATCGCCGTCGCTGTGTCGCCCGTTGGTCTCCCCGTTCCCTGCGGCGAGGCCTTTCGGCCACATTGTCGCGTCAAGTCCTGTCGCCGGCCCCGCCATCGGCCCCGTCATCGAATCTCTCGTTTCAGGCTGCATGGCTTGCCACCTCCCCGGCAAAATCGATCGTCGAGCCCAAGGCCTTTGCCTCGGCCACATCGTTTTCAAGCCGCGCCCGAAAAGCGCGCTGCTCCGCGGTCGGCTCAGCCGTATCGGGAAGGTCGAGCATCCGGGCAAGCGCCGCAGCCCGCTCGATCGATCGCGCCTCTCCGGGCATGGTCGCCGTCGCGCTGGTCGCCGCTTGCTCGGCACGGAACTGGCGAAGCAGCAGCCGAACCCGCTCGCGGACCTCTGGCGAGCGTTGGGCGACCGGCATTGCCGGGCTCAGCGCCTCCGTCATCTCGCGCTTGCGGGCCAGCTCGGCACGGGCGGCCGCCGCCTCGCTCTTGGCGAGCGCCGCCAGCACGGGCGGCTTGGGAATGGCGCCCAGAAGCACGCTGGCGTTGCCGGCATAGTCGCCGCGGATCAGCTTCTGCGTCGCCGTCGAAAGGCCGCAGGCCGGCACGCCGGAAAGCGCATATTGATAGACCGGCAGAAGCTTTTTCGGGTCGATGCCCTGCGGCATGGTCATGCCGGCGGTCTGCATCACGTTGAGGCTGCGCAGGATCGCATCGTCGCCCGCAGGCGTCAGCCGTTCAGTGAGCGCGGTAATCTCCCGGCTCAAGGTCGAATGTCGGTTGTGTGTTGATAAGGTCATCATGTTCAAGGTTTCCATTGAGTTCGCGTTCTATCGCTTGTCGGCATTCCCGCTGGTGGCGGGCAAAGGCGCTTTCGCCTGGGCTCGCCTGTGGCCGGTGGTTCTTGCGTGGCCGTGCGGCATTGCGCATCCAGTTGCGCCAGGTGGCCAGCCAGTCGAGCTTGGCCGCGTCCCGTCCGGATTTCGCCGTCCAGTAGTCGCGGAATTTTTCAAGCTCCAGCTCCACCTCCGCCTCGCCGAACCCCAGCCGCGCGGCAAAATCCCGGTCCGGCTGGAATTGCTCGGGAAGGCGCACCGCGCGCCTGCCGCCTGACAATCGGTGCGATGGCGAAGGGGGTTGGGTGTTGTCGGGAGAGTTAATTTCTTTAGGGGGTGTGGGGGACCTTTCTTTATCAGAGAGGGCAGCGCCGCCCGTCGCCGTGACCGCCCGTGACGTCACGTGAGCGCGGTGGCGCTGTTGCCGTTCGCGATCGCTCGCCCGGCGCCGGTCGATGTCCGATTGCTGGCCGGCTTCGGCCGCGCGCACGGCGCACAGGATCATCTCCGGTGTCGCACCGCACTGAACCAGAGCCTCGACGATCGATGTGATGCGCATCGCCTAGACCTCGACCGTCACGGCGCGCGCTGCGCCGACGAAGCGTTCGGCTCGCCCCTGCGGCAAATGCCGCAGCACAAATCTGGTGAACCGTGCCGCGACGGCGCCCGGTCGATCAGGCGGTGCCAGCTCCGCCAGGATCTCGCGCTGTGGCGACAGCGCACCGCCCAACAACCGGACGAAGGCAGGCGCGCAGCGCCGCCGCAAGCACCGGTCCGCCTTGGCGCACCGGCCGCGCGTGCGTCGGCTCGAACGAACGGCCGCGCCATCCGTCCATTCCGCCGCACTCTCTGTTGCCGGCGAAGCCAGGCAACGCAGAAATCTCTGTAAACTCGCGTCACGCATAACGTCGTCTCCTCATCAATGTCCGCACGGGTTCGCCTCGCCAAAAGCGGCGATCGGCCTTGGCGTGCGATGCACCTGCTCTGGTTTCCTCCGCCTCCCCGCCGGCAAGCCGCCTGAACCCCCGCTTGCAACGTGCAAGGACGGGGCTTGGGGGCGAGGCTGGGTCCAGCCACGCAACCCGTGGCGCTAGAGCGCTGCGCGTCCGAAATGCCGGGGCATCCGGAATGTCAGGGCATTGGAGATGCCGGAGCATCCGCCCTGACGCGCAAAGCCCGCTCCAGCCTTTCCCCGCGCATGATCCCGCACCGAGATCGCATCCGATCGTCGGGGGCATGCGTCAGATACGGCTTGCCGGCGCCGAAATGGCAGCGAGGGGCCACCGGGGAGGAGGTGGGCAGCGGCCCCTCGCTATGATCGCCGCCTTGGCTGCTCCCGCGCGTACCGGATCGGCACGCAAAGGACGCTGCAGCCGCGCCGCATGTCATCCACACCGAACCGTTCCCGGCTCGGGCGCCATGCGACAAGGCAGCGATCAGTCTCGTCTATGGCCCTGCCCGTCGTTGCCGACGTCGCAAACGGCCAACAATTTCCGCGACCTCGTTTCCATCACCTGTGGGATCAGGCAGGTCGCAATCTCCTGGGGGATCAGCAAGGTCGCAATCCCCCCCGCCATCACATTCCGGCGGCGGCAAACAGCCGACGAACGCTCTGACGATATCCGGGCCGGACATCAGGTTTTTCCCCCTGTCTCGCCCCACCGGCGCGAACGCGTCGTCGAGTTCGCGTTGCAGCGCCTCGAAGTCGATGCTCGGCAGGATTTCCTTGCCCCGTGGGTCTTCCCTTCCCTGCGCCGGACCCTTGCGGGACAGCGTTGTCCGCTCGGACAGGACCGTTCTGCTCCATCGGCTAAGCCTGCCAGACAATACGATCTCGCCGGACGCTCCCCTCCAGCCCGCGCGCCGCCGGCTGCAGCCGAAGACCGGGCTGGCAAACCAGCTGACGGCGGCAAGCGTCACCGAAGTGGCGGAGAAGGCTGCAAGCCCGGCAAAGACCGGATTGCCGAAAATCGTATCCGTCACCGGCTCAAGCATGGGCTGCCTCCACCACGACAAGCGCGCGTGCCCGGTTTTTCAACCGGCGGATGGCCCCGCGCTCCTCCATCGCCGCCACCATCCGCGAGATCCCTGATTTTGAGCAAAGACCCAGATGGTCCTTCATCTCGTCGAATGTCGGCGAGACGCCGTTCTTGTCGGCGCTGTAGCTGCGGATGAAGCTGAGCAACTCGCTCTGCCTCGGCGTCAGCCCGTGCGGCCGGCGCGCGGGGTCCCTGGAGCCCCTTGGTTTCCTTGTTCGGGTCGTGGCGGCAGTCATCGGCTCACTCCAGCAAGCATGCAGTCATCGCCCATGCGGCGCTCTCCGGCGCGTCCCCGGCCATGATCGGGCCTGGTGCACGAAGCGCCGGACCCGACGCCCGCAGGAACAGGCCGACCGGACCGCTCCGGCTTGAAGCGGCAACCGGGAAAATCGGTCCCAGAAGATGCGATTGACTCTTTGTTTCCGTTCATATCCTATCAGTAATAGGATCAGGCCATCTTATCAAGAGGAAAAATCCTATTGGACGTAATAAGCGGAATCTGGAATGCCATTTCCATGGATCAATTGCGGCGCCTCATCCGGGAAGCAGTCGATGCGAAGAGGACGACCTACAAGGATCTGTCCATCGCGATCGGGAAGAACCACGCCTATATCCAGCAGTTCGTCGAGCGCGAGAGCCCGCGCGAACTGCGCGAGCGTGATGTGCGCGCCATCACTGACCTGATCGGCACGACGCCGAACGCGGGAGAAGCCAGCCACCCCCGCAACGCCACCGGGTTCAATCCGCAGATCGTGCCCGGCGAGCAGCTCGTCGGCCATCGCGACCTGCCGATCTTCGTTGCTGCCCAGGGCGGCGACGGCCATGTGATCGTCACGTTCGATGCTGTCGAATACGTCAAGCGCCCCTCGGTGCTTGAGGGCGTCAAGGGCGCCTACGGCATCTACCTCACCGGCACCTCGATGATCCCGGCCTATGAGCCCGGCGACATGGCGCTGGTGCACCCGCACCTGCCGCCGACCCGCGACAAGGACGTCGTGCTCTACCACGTGCCGCCTGCCAACGATGCCGAGGCGATCATCAAGCGCCTGGTGTCGTTCAACGACCGGGAATGGACACTGAAGCAGTACAATCCCTATCTGGAATTCACCGAGAGCCGGGTGGAGTGGTCCTTCTGCCACCGGGTCGTCGGCAAATACAGCGCCCGCTGACGCCGCCCGACACCGCCCGGCAACATGGCCTCGCGACAAGCCGGCCAGCGCTTACGCCTCAGCCTCACGCCGCAATGGCTTGAAAAACAACAAAGCCTTGAAAACAGCGGCACACCTGACGCAACGTTAGGCGCGAAAAGGCGACACCACAATGCAGGCGGCGCCACGGGCGGCCGAAATCGCCCCTCAATCTTCTCCGCCGAAAGCCACCGCCCGACAAAAAGCCCGGGAACCGGCGCGGCTCTCGGGCTTTTCGCTTCGACCTGAAAGCCGGCAAACACGGCGGCGGCACGCATGGAATCCGGGTCGCTTCGACGACACCGTCTGCGCGCAGCGCCGGGCCGGCGGCCCTTTGCCAGGCACGGCCATCACCCTGCCATCGAACACAAGCGACATGAACCGGCGACATGAACCGGCAAATGGCCCCGGCCGGCAAGACTGCCTCGCGCGATTGCCGATGCGCCTACGCGGCCATGACCTCCTGCATATCCAAGGGCAGGTCACCGCCGATGAAAAGGATGGTCGCATCCTCGAATTCACCGGTCGACAGATCCCCTGCCCGACTGAATGCGACAACGCCGACCTTGGTCGACGCCAGCCTTTCCGCCAGCCTGAGCGCGTGGTCGGCCCCGGTCGCCTGCACCGGGATGTCGGCGAGCAAGGCACCCCGATTTCCCCGGGTGAAGCTCTGAACGACGAAGTAAGTGACCATGTCATGCTCCTCTCTGCCACCTGCAATGGCAGCACCAAGCTGACTCAATCCCTCGAACAAAACAAGAACAAACTGGAGGATATCGACAGTCCTATCAGAAAAATCCTGCCGAAAGTATATTTCCTATTGACGGAAATATAGGATTTTTCCTATCATGAGTTACCCATCGAAACAAGGGAAGCCGGAGCCGCAGCGTGCCCCCGAGCCCGTGCCGCCTGCTTCGCCAGGGAGAAGGCATGACAGTGACATCGACACGGCAAAACCAGCCTGCGGCCCCGCTCACCCAGAGCCGCGAGATCATCCTTGCGGTCACCACGCTCGGGCGCGGCCATTTCATCGAGGAAAGCGATTGCTTCGGCACCACCTTTGCCACCGCCGCCGAATGGCTGGAGGCCCATGACGGCGAACACGCCACCAGGCTCATCCGCTTTGATCTCGACGCATTGCACGGCGAAGACATCTCCGAGGCCATCGCCGACGCCTGGCTCGACGATTTCGATCGCACGCCGGATGACGAGCACCTGCTGCCCGCCTTCGTGCGCACGTCACACGCCTGGGAGCGCTGGTGCGCCGATTTCAAGCCGCCGACCGGCGACCCCGGTCAGACCGTGCCCTTCCGCCAAAGGGGCCACGGCACGCTCAACCACCGCCAGCAGTTCGGAGCTTAGGCCCTGATGGATATCGCGCTCGACAAATCAGCCCTCTTCGCCGCCATGGAAGCCTTCTGGCAAACGGAAACCGGCAACGACAAGGGCGTGGAAGCGGCGATCACAGCCTATCTCGACCGCATGGGCCTAGCCCCTTTCAACGAGATGGCCGCCCGCAAGCGCCAAGCCCTTGCCGCCTCAACCGCGCGCAAGCCGGAAAGGGCGTAGCACGGCCGTGAACGCCCTCTCGCACCGACGGCTTGAGAGCAGCGCCAAGCAATCTGCCATGGCAAAACTGGCGATCGACGCTTAAAGCTGGAAATCCCTGTACCCGCGACACGGGTGGATTTTATGCGCCTCAGCGTAATTGCATCTGGAATCGTTGATGAAAATCAGAAGTGCCACCCTTGCCGACTTCGACACGCTGGTCGCCCTCGATACGATTGCCGCTCACGATCCTGAGCGGCGGGATCATATCAGGTCGTGGATCGAGGCAGGGTGCTGCCACGCCGTCGAAACGAACGGTTCCGTCGGAGCCTATGGTGTGCTGGCCTACCATTTCTTCGGAAACGGATTTATCGAAATGATCATGGTCGCGGAGCACTTTCGTCGCCAGGGCCTTGGAATGGCGCTCGTCCGACATTTCGCAGCCGTCTGCACGACGCCCAAGCTCTTCGCGTCGACAAACCTGTCCAATCGGCAGATGCAGACGCTGTTGCGCACCGCCGGCTTTCGCACCAGCGGCTACATCGACAACCTCGATGAAAACGACCCCGAAATCGTCTTCTGTTTTCATGCGGCGCAGTTGCGCGGCTGATGCCCGATCCATGAGTTGATAGGCTCAGAGTTTGCCGTTCGCTCCGAAACTCTCTTCGCGGTTGCCAAGCGATACCCCTTTGCAAACAACAGTGTTGAACGTATCGGGATTTGTGCGGATACCTTCAGCATCCGGTCGTCAAACTGTCGGCGCACCAGGGCGGTTGCGACGTCCTTCGACGAGCGCCCTTCGCACGAGGAAGGCAGACGATGCCCACTGAAACGAACACGCCGCTGCTGAACGAAGACGATCTGCGCCAGATCGCGCGCTGGGCTGCCGCTTGCGCCGAGCGCGCCCTGCCCCTTTTCGAGGCGAAGGCCGCTGATGATACTCGTCCGCGCGCAGCGCTTTCGGCCATCGCCACCTTTGCGCAGGGCGGCGGGCGAACCTCAGTGCTGCGCAAGCTTGCCTGGGCGGCCGGTCAGTCGGCGCGCGAGGTCGGCGATCCCGCAGCCTCGGCCGCTGCCCGCGCGGCGATGGCAGCAGCCGGATCCGCCTACACGCATCCGATCGCAACCCCTCATCAGGTCAATCATATCATTGGCCCTGCGGCTTACGCCGCGCAAGCGGCAGCGCTCGCCGCCTACGACCCGGCTGGCATCCTCGAAGCGGAGATCCGCTGGGTAATCTCGCAGGCATCGCCGGAAGTCCGCCAGATCGTCCAGCGCATGCCGGCGCGCGCGCCGAGCAACGGCCAGTTCCACGCATTGCTCTACCGGCTTGATACCGCCTTGCGCGCATGACAACAGTTCCATCGGCACCTGACAGAGAAAACGGCATGGAAATTCTAGATTGCACTGTTCCCTATTTCAGCCAATGGGAAAGCCCTGAGATGACATCGGCGGTCCTGTCTGAGGGCGCCTCGGCGCTTCAGCGCGATCCGCTCTGGCGCAATTCGGGCGCCGAGACGATTGAGGAATATGCGCGCTGGGCGGTGAATGTCTGCGGCATGGCCTGCCTGAAGATGATCCTGGCCGCGCGCGGCGAGTTGCACCCGATCCTGTCGCTTGCGCGCGGCTGCACGGAGTATGGCGGCTATGTCGTCAACCAGGCCGATGCCTCGATCAAGGGCCTGATCTATGCTCCCTTCGTTACCTATGTCGGCGAGCGCTTCGGGCTTTCCGCCCAAACGCTGACGAACATCCCGACGACGGACATTCCCGAGGTTCTGTCCGAACGCCGCGTCTTCATCGCCTCCGTCAGCAGCGCCATACGCTGGCCCGAGCGCGAGCCGCCTTCCAAAGGCGGCCATCTCGTGCTGGTCACGGCCGCCTCGCGGCAGAGTGTCCGTTTTCACAATCCTTCCGGCCATGACCGTGCCAATCAAGCCGACGTCGTCATGCCGCTTTCCACCTTCGACCGGTTCTTTGCCAATCGCGGTATCGCCGTCAGCGTCTGATTTCGTGAGGCTGCCCAAGAAATACCCAATAAAGGCAGGCAGCAATCATCTGCAAAAATGCTAATAATCAAGCGGGGCAGGAACAGAGGGGGAGATACTCCATGCCGCGCCTAGCACAATTGTACTTCAAGACTGCGATCATCTTTCTGATCATCGGTATAGCCATGGGCCTGCACATGGCCATCGGCCAGGATCACAGCGCGATCGGCGCCCATGCGCATGCAAACCTTTTGGGATGGGTGACGATGGCGATCTTCGGGGGCTATCACGCGCTGAACCCGGCCAAGGCGCAAAAGCGTCTGGCGATGATCCAGTACTGCGTCTACACCGGCGGCGTCGTCCTGCTGATACCGTCGCTTTACCTGATGCTCACCGGCAGCCCGCAGCTGGAGCCGTTGGTCGCCATCGCGTCGGTCATCATCTTCATTGGCGTCCTGCTGTTCGCCGCCATCATTTTCGGCAGCAGCGAAACGGTTACCCGCTCGACGGCCGTGCCGTCGCGCTAGCAACCGGCGCGGTCATTCGCTCCATTGGCTCTGCAAGGCCGGGCGTTCTTTATTGAGCGCCCGCCTTCAGGACGCGGCGCGTCGCATTGTCGACCGCAAGGCCCGTCTCGGTGCCATCCTTCTGAAAACCGCGCATGGTATTTCCGCAGGCCGACAGGCAAAGCAGCGCCAGACACATGAACGCGATCGTGGCCTTCGACATCCTCATCTCCATCTTGGTTTCATCGTCCTGATGAGATGACGCACCTGCCGGTAAATTCCACGTATCACGCAACAAAAACAGAGACAAAGCCTGCCATGCAAAGGCGATCTGCGGCTTTGTGACCCGACGGTTTCCCGCAGATCGCCACGCGCTTCGGGCCGTTTGACGCCGATAACCTCCACTCGACACCTCCTAAAACTTGGCGCAATCTGAAGGTTGGTGTTCGAGAGGATTTCATGATCAGGTTTACGCGAAAGAGTGGAACCCCTTTGGATCTCGAGGCGAGCCAGGTGCTGCGCATCCGCAAGACGGATCCGCGCCTCGATGACGATCTCGGCAACACGCTGATCAATGCCGGCCAGACCTTTTTCGTCCAGGAAGAGTCGACGGCCGTCGCCGCCGCCGTCAAGGCCGAGCTGCCGTCGCTCTATCGCTTCACCCACCGCCTGGGCGCACCGGTCTGGATCAACGTGCATGCGGCCAAGGGGCCGATGCCGCTGGCACCCAACCACCACGTGCCCGGCCTCAGCTCGGCACTCGATATCGGCGGCAAGCGCCAATATGTCCGCGAAAGCCCGGAAGAGGTCAGAAGTGCCATCGCGGCCGCCGGCGGCGATGTCCAGCCGATCCCGGAGGAGAGCCTCTGGGTGCAGGGACGAGAGACGCTGCGGGAAATTCTCGGAAGCCTGGAAGCCTGGGACGAAGAATTGTCAACGCTGGAATAGCAGCATCCGGCACCTTCAGCCTTGCCCAGCGGCGCCCCTCTGCCGCACGGCCTGACCCCGCACCTTATTTATTTCATCAAGCGTACCGGAATCGCCGAATCGGACCTTCCCCAGCCCAAGGCCGGCATAGTATTTACCGTACCGCGCAGTACGTTCCTTTATGGACTGCGCTTCCCCGCACCTGAGCCATTTTGGGTGCTTGCTTGCCCCGCCATCGCGCGGGGCTTTTTCTTCCGTGGCTCTGCAGCCGTTCAATCGACCTTGAAGACGGCATCGCCGACGAAGACGATCACGTATTGCCCCTGCACTTCAGGCTCACGCGCCCAGCGCGAAAGCTGCTGCGAATAAGGCTCGCGGTTCCAGATATCAGGAAAGTCGGGATCGACCAGCACCGTGATCTGCGGCCCTTGCCGGTAGATCATCATGTGCGAGCGCGCCGGATCCCATTCGGATCCGAGCCGCTCGTCCGTCATCCAAAGACAGAGAAAATCCCGGCAAAGCTGCGGCCTGCGATCATAGATCCGGCAGCCCTGCCCCTCGATGCAGTTCTCGCACCAGGCGTTGGCCGGCTTTGCCAGCGCATCGATATCCGGCAGCCGGCAACAGAGCGTGCAGGCACCGCAGGCGCGATCGGCAGATGAGGTCTCGTTCATGCGCGCGTCCGTACCATCTTGCTCGCGGACGCGACAGAAGATTCGACCTTTCCGCCCGCGCGCCTTGCAGCCGCGCGTGGACGCTGCGGCAAGGTCCAGATCGCTGGCCGCGCCGCCCTCCTCGCCGTGCTGCACGCGTCAGACGACGGCGCTTCCGGCCATGAACGCCAACACCAGGAAGATCAGGAAGACGGCCAGGGCGATGTAAAAGAGGATCTTGGCGATGCCGGCCGTCGCCGCCGAAACGCCGGAAAAGCCGAGAAACCCAGCGATCAACGAAACCACGAAGAAGATGAGAGCCCATTTCAGCATCGCGATACCCCTGTTTTCAGTTGTCGCTACAAAAAGTCGTAGGCCGGCAAAAAGTTCCCGCCC
Source organism: Ensifer sp. M14 (assembly GCF_003355565.1). NCBI lineage: Bacteria > Pseudomonadati > Pseudomonadota > Alphaproteobacteria > Hyphomicrobiales > Rhizobiaceae > Ensifer > Ensifer sp. M14. Next base: position 2,440,871 of record NZ_QJNR01000004.1, on the reverse strand, counting down.
GCGTGGCAGCGCCGCCATGCGCCTCCACCTCGCAATGCGGCCGAGATACCGTTCCAGTCATTGCGCTACACTGCAGACCCACACCAAGTCTCGATGATAGGCCCCCTATCATCGAGACTTGGTACTAGCCAGAAATCCGGCCCGATACTCAGATAAGGCTAATGTCCCGGCACGGCCCTGCATTGTAGGATGCGCCCGTTGGTTGCGACCTTGGGGGCGGCAATGTTTCTGCAACGAACCGAAATTCGCGAACAGACGATCGAGATCAGGGAGTTTGCGGGCGAAGGCAGGGTCGAAATCGACGAGCGCATCCTTTTCGACGACAAGGATTCGCATATCGTTGTCCTCCTGGAGATCCTGGCAGGCGACGTCACCTTCACGCTGCGCGGGCCGGAGGTCGAAAACCTCGCCAAGGGCTTGGGTGATCGCGTGCGGCTCTATGTCATGCCTCCCGCCCGGCGGGCCTATGATGCCTTTCTGGAGATCCGCGCCAAGGCCGGCAGCCGGTTTCGCGCCATTATTGCCCGCATCGGCAGCACTTTTGCCGCCGCCGCCAGTGAATTGCCCTGCCGCGCCTGCAAGCAGGTCTGCAAGCTCCTGGTGTCCACCGTGCTCGCCACCGTCGGCGTTCCCGACCTGCAAGACCTCGCCCCAGGCGACCTCTTGCAGATCACCGCCGAGCAGTCATATGAACTCGACGAGGGGCTCGGTCATGCCGGCATCCACGGCCCGCTGGCGGAGGGCCCGATCGGAACATTCCTAGCTTTGTTTGCCGACAACGTCAGAAGTGTCGTCTGGTCCACATTGCAGACCGCGCAGCAAGTCTTCCAGCCCCCCGACAGGATCTACACATTCGCCTGCAGACGCCTCGGTTGCTGCCCCTGACACCGCGTTTGACACCGCGTTCCAAGGTGACACTTGAGCCGCCCGCCGCCTGCGTCGTTCCTCCCATGCAGCCAGATTGCCCGTCCGGCAACGCGAAGGCCGCTTCCAATTCCCGGCAAGGCTGATCACCATCCGGCACCGGAGGCCGGATATATGATTCGACGTGCACGCCTGCTCCTCATTGTACCCCTCGCCCTCATCGCCTCATGCGTTACCGGCATCTCCGAGGACATGCTCGACGCCGGCTGGTGCCGCAGGATGGAGGCGGCAAAGGCTGATGCCGACGACAAGGGCCGGCGCAACCTGACCCTTGCCATGGTCAAGCACGATTGCGGGCGCAAGCTGCGCGAGGCGGGCAGGAAGGCTGCGCAGCGCGCGCCGTGATGTCAGCTTGGGCCGCTCGCGGACGGAATGCGCATCTGGGGCAAGATGGCAGGAAAAAACCTCGCCTACCGTGCCCGGTCGACGAGGCGCTGTATTTCCATCCGCGGAAGGACCCGATCCGGATGGTCGATCAGGAAGCATGCGGGCCTTCGTACTTGCGAGTGAAACGTCGGCCCGGCGCTTTGGTTCCAGCCATACGACTGCATAAGGCCTTAAAGCGGAACCGGTTTGCGGAGAATACAGCGCCCTTTGCGCGTCACGTTTGACGCGCGGTCATCCGGCGCCGCGCCGCGTATGTGCGGGATCTTTGTTGGTTCTACCGCAAGCGCAGGGCCAGGCGCCACACTCCATCGCGCATGCGGAAAAACAAGAGCTTAAAGCGCGGTCAGCGAACTCTGGCGATCACGACGCGCCTTATGTCTGCTCACCCCGGCGCGCGGCCCGCTGCCGCAGGAAGGCGGCATCGGCTGGCGAACCGGCAAGAGCGATCGCCATGGCATAGGCCCTGGCTGCGTCTTCGGCCTGCCCCATCCGCACCAGCAGTTCCGCCCGCGCCGCATGGTATGGCTGGTAGTCGCGAAGTTCGCCTGCAAGCGCGTCGAGCGAGCGCAGCGCCGGCTCCAGCCACCCCGCTTCGCAAAGCGCCACTGCCCGATTAAGGCGGATGACGGCCGTCGGCTCCAGCCGCAGCAAGCTGTCATAGAGCAGCACGATCTGCGCCCAGTCGGAGCGTTCACCCTTAACGTGGCAGGCGGCAATGGCCGCCTTGATCTGGTATGGTCCCGGCGCGCGGCGTCGCATGGCGGTTTCGATCAGTTCAAGGCCTTCGTCGATCTGCGCCCGGTTCCATTTCGCCCGGTCCTGCTCAGCCAGCGCCACGGTCGTCCCGTCCGCATCCACGCGCGCCAGGCAACGCGCATGGGTGATCAGCACGAGCGCGAGGCACCCCTCGATCTCGGGATCGCCAGGGCGAAGCCGGTTCAGCAATCGGCACAGAAACAGCGCCTCCTCGGCCAGGTCCCGGCCCTGCCCGGGCCCTGCGGCGTATCCGGCCGTAAAGATCAGATAGATGACGGCCAGCACCGATTGCAGCCTTGAGGCCCATTCCTCCTGGCCCGGCACGGCATAGGGTATGCCCGCCGCCGCGATCTTGGCCTTGGCGCGCGAAAGCCGCTGTCCCATCGTCGGCTCCGCGTCGAGAAAGACCCGTGCGATCTCCGTCGTCGACAGGCCGCCGATGGTTCGAAGCGTCAGCGCCACCTGCGACTTTGCCTCCAGCGCCGGATGGCAGCAGGTGAAGATCAGCCGCAGCCGTTCGTCCGGGATTTCATCCGGCTCGTCTGCAGCTTCGCCCTGCGTCAGCGGCCGCATGTCCACCATCTTGCGGGCTTCGGATTTGCTCTGGCGGATGCGGTCGATCGACTTGCGGTAGGCAACCTGCAAGAGCCAGCCCTGCGGCGCGTGCGGCACGCCGTTGCGGCCCCAGTGGGAAACGGCCGACACCAGCGCGTCCTGCAGCACTTCTTCGGCCAGCTGAAAGCTGCCGAGGCGGGCGATCAGGGCTGAGAGCAGCCGCCCCCGGTCGTTGCGAACCAGGCTATCGAGAGCCCTGGTCGCAGCAACGGCACCGGAGGCGGCAGAGTGCATGTTATTCGCCCCCGGGATTGTAGGTCATCAGCGGGCGAACCTCGACGGTTCCCCAGGCAACCGACGGCACCATGGCCGCGTAGCGCAAAGCACTGTCGAGATCGGGAACCTCGATGACATAATAGCCGCCCAGATGCTCCCGTGTCTCGGCAAAGGGGCCGTCCATCGTCTCCACCTTGCCGCCGCGCGTGCGCACCGACGTTGCCGTTTCGACGCCCTGCAGGCCCTCGCCCGATACGAGCACGTTGTCGGCCTTCATCCGTTCATTGAGCGCAAAAAAGCCGCCCATCATGGCTTCGAATTCCGGCGTGCCATAGGCGGGCTCTACCTTGGGGTCGTTATAGATCAAGAGCATATATTGCATTTTCGTGTCTCCTCCGGTTGCGGTTATGGCGGTTTGTGCCTGCAGCGGCAACGTCGCTGCGATGGTGAAGATGAGCATGGTCAGCAGAAAAACGCTGCGCCGGTGAAGGCGAACGGAAGCGTCCCGAAAAATCAGGGTCATGCGAGGCTCCGTACTGTTGACGAGAGCATTTCCAGAAGAAATGCGAAGCGGCACGTCGTCAGGAAATGCCGGCGGTCCTGGTTTAGAACCCGGTGAGGATCCGCAGCAGCGCGATCGCAAGCACCGCAACGGAAAGGATGTTGGTGCCGTTGCCGAGATAACGCAGCGGATGACCGGCATTGTCGATCGGCAGGCCGAAGGGATGGGCAAGCCGGCCGACCAGCAGAAGGATGCCGGCGGCATGCAGCCACAGCGCATCGGTGCCCTGGGCCTCCACGAGCACCATCAGGACAAGCGTGAACGGCACCCATTCGATGAAGTTGCCGTGCTGGCGGATCTTCTGCAGCAGCTTGGGATCGCCGCCATCGCCAATCGAGCAGCTGAGGGCGGTGCGGACGTTGCTCACCCTGATCCAGAGAACGAACCAGATCGGGATGAGCAGAAGGGCATAAAGAGAAGTCGTCGTCAGCGTCATGGGTTATCACCGGTTTGAGTTGCTTACGGCCCAAGAACGGAAGCCGCCGCTGGATTTCGACATGGCGCCGAAATATTTTTGAAAGGACTGGAGAGAAAGTCGCGCCAGACGCTGCCGCTCAGGAAGGGCACCCGCTTCGAGCAGTTGCCAATTGCCGGGCCGGCATGTCCCGGAGGGGTTCATGCACTGCATCGCTTCTGTCGAACGGGAAGCGCACCGACGAATGATTTGGTTGCAAAGGCCTCGCAGCAATAACGATATACAATAAAAATATCTCTTACAATCAAACCATTAAGGAGCTTTTACACACGGAATACGGGTTGTATGCGCAACTTTTCCAACCGCGCCCGTGAAGGAACCGGCCCGAGACGGGCGCGCTTGTGCGCCATCTCGTGCCGAAGAGATGAAAACCGGGAGCCGCAACCGGTCCCCCGGCGCCGGGCGCAGCAAAGCAACCGGCCCCCATCCCTCCGCCGAGCGGATTGCCGGGCGCGAATGAAACGCGTGCGCTGTCGTTTCGCTCTTCCGGCCGGCGGCGCCCGCCATAAAAAGACCCCACCAACCGAAAACGGCTGATGGGGCCAGACAGACCGCTTGATGGTACACGGTCTAGAAGCGTCAGTAGTAGGGCGACATGCACTGCGCCCTTACGCCCGCCCTCGGCACATAGGTGTTGTCGTAGGGCCGGTAGCTGCGGTAGCGCGACAGGCACCAGTCGACATGGGCCGAGCTGTATTCGCTCGGCTGCGGACGATACTGAGGCTCGCGATACTGGGGCTGCTGGCTGCCGATTGCCCCGCCGATGATGGCCCCGGCGCCGAAGGCTGCCAGCGGATACCACCAGCCGTCATCGCCGCGGCGATAGCCCGGACGACGATCCTCGTAGCCGCGATAACCGTTGTGCCAGCCACGTCGCCTGTCGTTCCGGTCCCACCGGCGATCGTCGCGCCGATACTGCACGGCCTGCACGTCCGCCTGGCTGAGGACCCGGTCGTTGCCGATGACAAGCGACGCGGCCTGGGCAGGCACGAGGCCGGCAACCGCTGTCGCTGCGGCGACGAATGTGACCATGATCTTCTTCATTGATATTCCTCCTGAAACCATCGTTTCGCATTTGAGCATGAAGACCAAACGCCACCGCCTGCCATTGGTTCCTGAAGGATTTTTCTTTGCGGTGCGTGCGCGGCGGCGGCAGCGAGCCTCCGCCGGATCTCCGCCGCCACGGTCGCACGACACGCGCTGCCGTCGGCGCGACGGCCTCCGGCCGCACTTTGGCAAGACGTCGAAGCGGGTTGGATTTCGGAGAAAGAGATGCGAAGGCTGATGGCTTTTGGAGCGCCCCGTGCCGTCCCGGCAGGTACGCCCAGCAGCTGACCCGGCCGTGCCGGCGATCAGTCTAGTCACGGCTCGCCCCCGCGCCGCCGGCCGCCGCCGGGCGGGAAAATCCGCAGCTTCGGTGCGTCGGCCTACTTGATGGTCACGCCCAATGTGGGAGAGCCTTCGCTCGACCAGCACGAACAGGGCTCGCCAGCCGGACCCGCGCCATAGCTGCACTGCTTTTTCGGGGTCTTGCACTGCCTTGGGCTGCGCGCATCGGCCAATGCCTGTGCCTCAGCCGCGGCTGCAGCCTTGCCCTTCCTGCCGGTGGCGGGCTTCGGCTTTGCCTTCTCGGTCAGCTGAGCTTTTTCTATTCCAGCCCGGCCATCCCCGGTCGGGCCAGTTTCGCTGCAGGACGAAACAAGCAAGAGGGCAGCAACGGCAAAGGCGATTCCGGTGACGATCTTCATGGAATACCCGGTAATCCGACGGCCGCGAACTTTCAAGATGGGAGACGCTTAGATTTGCACCCCGAACAGCACGCACCCACACGCTTTGATTGAGACTGTAGCGTGTTTGTCACGGCAATCGCGATTGTGGTGCCTAGTTGGACGAAGGCACTCCAGCAACACGACGGAATACAGACACTGACGAAATGCTGTCGGGCACTTGAGAGCACGCAAGGGTTGATTTGGCCACAATTGAGCAGCCTGTAAACGCAGTCACATGATAAGCGTCAGCGTATTGCCGTAAGAGCTTCGAAATGCAATCAACGCGCCATAGGAAAGGCTTTGATATTACAAGCCTCTCCGTACTTGGCAGCGCGCTGAACACAGTCACAAGCCGTCTCCCATTGCGCTACGAACCTGTATTGGCTTTCACCTGCGCCAAACATGTCAGTGCATTCAGGCTGCTCTGTGGGTCCAAAGAATCGTAGGCTCCCCGTCGCATAGTCACGATCGACAGCGCCCATATAGCGCCACGTAGCGGAATCGGTACGCGCGACGTCCGCATCGGTGACGTCAAATGGCTTGCCGTCTTCCGGCATCGCGATAAACGCGGCAGCGCCACCTGCTCCCAAGGCAGCAATCCAGCCTTCCGACGTCACGTACAGACCCGTACGCTGAGCGGGTCCCCAATCGGTCCACATCCACTTTTCGAAGCTTCCATTTGGCGTGGTGACGCTGACATAATAGTCATCACCGTCTCGACTGACGCGAACGTGGCCAGCCTTCTCCGGCAAAGGCACATCCACGACGTCGCAACTGGGTATGAACGACAGCGTGACGCATACAACGATCGTACTTGTTATTTTATTCCGGCGGATCAGCTTGACGGAAATCCCAGCGGTCACGATGTCTCCTGCAGCCGAGCGACGGCCAAGCCGGACGGTGAATTGAGTACCGTTTCCAGCTTGGTGAAACCGCCAGCATCATGCAAATGTAAATTTTTGGAAACAAATCAGCGACTTAAAGAAGTTTTGGTGGGTGATCACGGGCTCGAACCGTGGACCCGCTGATTAAGAGTCAGCTGCTCTACCAACTGAGCTAATCACCCATCCAGACCGCTTCGGTGTGTGTCGCCAAGGACCGTTACAAGAAGTCGATCTTGAAGTTAATGCGAGGCTGATATAAGTCCCGCCAAGTCGTTGTTTTGGTGGGTGATCACGGGCTCGAACCGTGGACCCGCTGATTAAGAGTCAGCTGCTCTACCAACTGAGCTAATCACCCATCCGAACCGCCTCGGCGTTTGCCGCTGCGGTCTGGAGGGGCGTATAAAGGCGTTCCCTCACCTTGTCTAGCGTCGATTGCAAAATTTCTGAGAAAAAATTCCAGCGGCCCGGAAAGCCGGCATTTCCACAGGCGCCTGCCGCACCCTTGGCGCGTTGCGCCTGGGACGCTGACGGCCAACTCACTGAATCGACACGTCCTCCTTGCCAAAATTTGTCCGCCGCGCCGCAGCCAGGCTGTTATCTGCCTGCGGCCGCATGCGCTGCGTCAGAGCAAAAGCTCGCCTGCGGCGATCTTCACCGCATGGCCGCCGATGCGCGCCGAGTTGATCTGGCCGCCCGCCACATCGAGATGAAGATGGATGTAGGACGGCCGGCCCATTTCCACCCCCTGCTCGATCAGGAAGGGATGGTGGCCGTCGACCAGCTGGTCAAAATGGTGGATGGCGCCGGAAAGGGCCGCGGCCGCAGCCCCCGTTGCCGGATCTTCGACGATGCCCATTTCAGGCGCGAACATGCGGGTGTGGAACCGCGCCGTGTGATTGATGCCGCCGCGACAGTAGAGATAGGCCGAGGCCAGCCGACCTTCGGCAAGCGGCGCCAGTTGCTCCCAGCGCTGCGGGTCGAACTCGACGTTGGCGGCCGCCGAGACATCGTGCAGCGGCACCATGACAAAGGGAACGCCGGCGCTCCAGAACGACGGCGCATGATTCTCGAAGCCGATCTGCGACGTCTTCAGGCTCAGCGCATCGGCCAGCGCCTGTTTGTCGAAGCGCGCGTCGAGCCGTGCCGATTTGCGCGGCAGGTCGAATTCGGCAAAGCTCGCCTCGCCGGGCTTGATGCGCACGGCGCAGCGCACCGGCCCCACCTTCTCCTCCAGCACCTGCACCAGATCGGCGCTCTCGTCTGCCGCGCCGTGGGCGGCTTCGGCAATCGCCACCGCCGCACCGACGGTCGGGTGTCCGGCAAAGGGAAGCTCGCGCCCCGGCGTGAAGATGCGCAGCCGCGCCGTGTGCGCAGCGCCCCCCGGCCGGCGGATGAACACGGTCTCCGAAAGGTTGAACTCCTGCGCGATCGTCTGCATCGCCTGATCGTCGAGCGCATCGGCCCCGAAGACGACGGCCAGCGGATTGCCCTCCAGCCGGTTCTGCGTGAAGACATCGTAGATCGCGTAGCTGAGCGGCATTTATTTCCCCTTGCGCATATACTCCGGCCACGAACTTGCAATGTCATCGGCCGGGCGGCAAGCGCAAAAACGCCATCACGCGCAGCACTCACCGTTATCGGGGTACTCCCTCCCCATCGCGCCAAAAGTCGACCCGAGCCTTTGCCACCATCGACTTGCCGCCGCGTGGCGGCAAACACAATTGTGTGCGTACGCCCAACGAATGCCGGAGAAATGACCGGCGCGACCGACAAGCCTCGACGGCGCACCCGATTTGGTGTTGATCTCCTGCAGATCGCACGAAAGCATGGAGTGGTCTTTGGTCGCGGCATCGATCATGCGAGAAGGCGAAACGTTTCCGGGACAAGCGCCAGGCGCCTCTCCGTCGAGAAACACTTGAAAACTAAGGGACAGTGTTCCCGCGGCACCGTCGCAACGGGAAACACGGAAAAAAGGCAGAGCGCAGGAAACCGGTCTTGAACCACGTGATCGAGCGGATGCGGCATGGCGCGCGCCCGGCGGATGACAGGACGATCCGGTGGGCAGTGGCGCTCGCGCTGGCGCTGCATGCCTTCGCCTTCACCGCACTCTCGCGCCTGCCACAAAAGGAGATGCCCCCGCTGGGCGACGTCGACAGCATCGAAGTCGAGATCCTGGCGGGCGTGCCGGAAAAACCGAAACAGGCCCTGCCCGCGGTTGAAGCGCGCCAGCCGAAGGCAGAACCGCAGCGCGAGGATCTGACTGCACCGGAAAAGTCGACCGCGGAGCGCCCCGCGCTGGCCAGGCGCGCGCCGCAGACCCCGCCCATGGTGCGCGCTCAAAAGCTCTATTCCGCCGGCATTCTTGCGTCGCCGCGCAGCCGCCAGGTGCGCAAGGGTTTGACGCAGCTGGATCCGGAAGAACGCGTGGTGCAGCTCTGCAATCTTGAAGCGATGGAGCAGGTCCACCGTTGGAAGCCCGATTTCAATCCAGACTTCCTCGTCGCCTATGCATTTTCGGGCGTGCGGTTTTCCGGCGAAACACTGAAAGCCAATGGCGGCGCGTTTCGCAGCAGGCGGAAATGGTTTCGCATCGCCTATTCCTGCACGGCCACACCGGATCGCAACACGATCGTTGGCTTCGATTTCAAGGTCGGCGATGCTATCCCACGGGATCAGTGGCAGGAGCTCGGCCTTCCCATCGCCGACATCGCCGCGCACTGAAGACCGCAATTGCACGTTCTCTCCTATCGCGAGCAAAGAGACTGCAGCGCGCCTACCCGACGGGGACGGCTCATGCCAGACCGTTATGCCGGCGCGGCCATCCGCCACGCAGCAGGATATTGCTGCACATTAAGTACACCGTGCAATTCCTTGAATCGATTCAGGCATTTACGACATCGCAGAAGCGCTCCTGATGCATTCTTGCGACCAAGCCTTGCGCTGCCCGGCCGCTTCCAGGAACACCAACCCCACCGTCACACAGCATTGTCATCGCTTCCCAAGCCGGCGCCAAAACCCGTTGGAATTCAGAGACATTGACGAATACCAACCGTATGGTATGTTTTCAGCATGCCCAGACCGACCAAACAATCCCCCGAACGCGGCAACGCCCGGCTCCGGCTTCTCGAGGCGGCGCGCGACATCATCCGCGCAAAAGGCTTCGCCGCCACCAGCGTCGATGATCTCTGCCGCGCGGCCGATGTCACCAAGGGCGCGTTCTTCCACCATTTCGCCAGCAAGGACGCGCTCGGCGTCGCAGCCGCCGATTTCTGGGCGGAAACGACGACCGACTTTTTCGCCGCAGCCCCCTATCACGCGCCGCCCGATCCGCTGGCGCGTGTTCTTGCCTATGTCGCGTTCCGCAAGGCAATCATCCTCGGCGAGATTGCCCAATTCACCTGCCTCGTCGGAACCCTGGCGCAGGAGGTCTATTCAAGCACACCCGAGATCCGTGAGGCTTGCGCCCGCAGCATCTTCAGTCACACCGCCACACTCGAGGCCGATATCGAGGCCGCGCGCAGCGACCGCGGCATTGCCGATGACTGGACGGCCGAAAGCCTCGCCCGGCACACGCAGGCCGTCATCCAGGGCGGCTTCGTGCTCGCCAAGGCCGGCAACGATCCCGCGCTTGCACGTGAAAGCCTCGACCATCTCGACCGGTACATCCGGCACCTGTTTCACGTCACGTAAGGAGGATGCGACATGAGCGATACCACCCATATCGGATGCGCCTGCGGACAGACGCGGCTCAAGGTGCAGGGAGCGCCGATCCTCGTCTCCGAATGCCTGTGCGACAGCTGCCGGGCGGCAGCCAGCCGTCTCTCGGCCCTGCCCGGCGCCCGCAACATCCTGACGTCCTATGGAGCCACCCCAACAGCGGAGTATCGCAAGGACCGGATCACCATCGTCTCCGGCGAGGAAACCTTAAGCGAATTCCGGCTGTCCCCCGGGGCCGGCTCACGCCGCGTCGTCGCCACCTGCTGCAACACGCCGGTCTTCCTGGAGATGAAGGGCGCCCACTGGCTGAGCCTCTACTTGCACCTCTGGCCCGCCGACACGCGGCCGAAGGCCGAGCTGCGCACCATGGTCGGCGACCTGCCCGATGCTTCGAGGCTGCCGAAGGACATTCCCAACCTGAAGACCCACACAGTGTCGTTCTACGCCAAGCTTCTCTGGGCCTGGATCGCCATGGGTTTTCGCAATCCGAAGATCGCGATTGTGCGCAAGATCGAGGCCTGACGGCGAAGGGCGGATGCGTCGGCGGCTTGCTGACCACCCGCCGGACGCCGCCGTGGCGCTGGAGGAATTTCGGAGCTTTCCGCCCGGACGAACCGAGGCCGACAAGTTCGTCTTCGGATTGAAGTCCGCCACCGGCGAACTCGTCGGCATGCTCGCCTGCGACCGCAATTACCCGCAGGCGAGATCCTGGTGGATTGCATTGCTGCTGATCGACCCGGCCCATCGCGGGCAAGGCGTCGCGAAAACCCTGTGCGCCGGCTTTTTCAGCTGGCTGAAGACACAAGGCGCCGACCGCGTGGAACTCGCTGTCTTCGCCGAGAACAAGGCCGGACTTCGTTTCTGGGAGGGGCAAGGCTTCATGCTGGTTCGAACCGCAGGGCCAGTCAGCATCGGCACGAAACAGCACAGCCTGCAGGTTTTGGCCCGGGCGTTGTGAATGGCCGAACGCCGCAAGGCTCGACTGGAATACTAGTCGTACGCTTGAAAAGCAGCTCGCTTGACCGAAACAGCGCCTACGGTTTGCGTCTATTGGCCGACATCCGCGCGTCGCATGCGCATGGCAGTGACCTTTACGCCCTGCCGAAAGCGCCGCGAAGCCCACGGCCACGTTTCCAGAGCGCGGCAGGGGCCGCAGCAATGCGCTGCGTCCACGTTCCCCGCCCATCCCGCGCTTCCCCGAGGATCAGCGCTTGCCGTCAAACAGCCAGGTGAGGATCGGCAAAATGAACGGCGGATAGTTGTGTGCGCCCGGATCCGGCCCCCAGATGGCGATCGCCTCGTCGATCTCCGGTTCTGGATCCGCAGCGATATGGGCCGCCACCTTTTCGACCAGCGCTTCCGCCGTTTCCGCCACCCGGTAGAGCCGGAACACCGTCACCGCTCGCCCCATATGCAGCACGTGGTAGCCGGGCTCGGCTGTCGCCGCATCGAGGTCGATGCCGGTTTCCTCCAGCGCCTCGCGGCGGATATTGCCGGCGATATCGCAGGATCCGTCGACGATGTCATCAGGCTCCAGCGAGCCTGACGGGCTGTAGACCCGGGCGGGATTGGCCGTGTGCGACCCCATGCGCACCAGGATCAGGGCGCCGTCGGAAGACACGATCACCGGCATGGCGAACAGGTGGAAGGCCGCGTCCGTGCGCGTCTTGCGCCACCACAAAAAGGTCGAATAGGGCACCACATGCCCCTCCCCCACCACGCGGCCGTTCTCGATGCGAAGCGCCCGCTGCAGGACCATGCGCCCGTCGAAGAGATGCGGGTTGGCGGCGATCTCCGCCCGCCAGTTTTCCTGCGCCTGATCCAGCTGGTCCAGATGGAAGGGATGCGGGCCCTGGTCGACCCGGATATCGACGCCCGAGATCGGCAGGATCTCGCCTTCGTCGGGCCAATGGGCAAGGTTGCTTTCAAGAGCGTCCATCGTCACACGTCCAGCGTCATGACAACAGGGCAATGGTCCGATGCCTTCGGCCGGTCCCAGCCGGTGCGCGGGTAGCGCTCCACCTCCTGCCCCGGCGGAAAGATCGTGCGGAAAGGCTGGCCGCCGCGGATGATTTCCGGAACCTGGGCCGCGTTGCGCCGGGCAAGCGCGGGCGACAGCCAGATATAGTCGAGCTGGCAGAGGTGCCGCTCCTGCGGCCCGCGGCTGTGAAACAGCGTCCAGCGGTCAAGCACCGGCCGGCGCAGCATCGGGTTTTCGACAAACCCATCCGCCGTCAGCGCATCGAGCGCGCTTTCCTCTTCCTCGCGCGGCACGAACTCGTAGCCGTTGCGCCGGTCGCCGAGAATGTCGACCTTCTCCTGATAGTCGTTCAAGTCGCCGCAGATTGCGAACATCTTGTCGGCCGTGTGCCCGCGGCCAAAGCGGCTTTCGATGATGTGGCGCACAGCTTTCGCCTCGGCCATGCGCACCGGCATCGTCGCCTGGCGCCCGTCGAGCCCGTCGCGCGCCGGCCCCATGGATTTGAAGTGCACCACATAGAGCGTCAGCGGCCGCCCGCCGATCCTCAGGTCCAGCTCCAGGCAGTCGCGCTTGAAGATCCGGTCGTTCGGCCGGTTGGAGGAAGCGAGCGCATCGTTGAAGATATCGAGATCCGCATAGGTCAGCCCCGCATGGCTCTTCACCTCAAGGCACTCGATCGGCTGTCCGTCGCGCGTTTCCTCGCGCATCAGCACCGCCACGTCGATCCCGCGCGAATCGTTGCCCTCGATCAGGTATTTCTGGCGATAGCCGTTACCGACCATGCGGAAGAGATAGTTGTATTCGAAGGCCTGCAACGACGCCATGTTGTCGGCCTCCTGCAAACACAGGATATCCGCATCGCAATCGGCAATCGCCAAGGCCGACATCTGCCGCGTATCGTCGGTATGCGCGATCGTGCGCGCCTCCTCCAGCCGCTGATACTCCGCCTCCGTCTTTACCTCGAAGAGCCTCAGCACCCGATCCTGCTTGAGCTGGTTGCGAAAGCCGGAAAAATCGAAGCGGCTCATGAGATTTTCAATATTGAAGGTGGCAAGTCGAAGCGACATCAAGCAATTCCATGACTGAATTGCCGCGGAGATTAGGCATTGAGCCGCAAATGTCGAGGATGATTTGGGCGGGGGCGGCGTGAGGAGGATCGCTTCGCCGAATGCTGGCGTTGACGCCTCGGCGAAACGCTCATCGTCCGCGATGTCGATTACATGCGGCCGCGCCGCCCCTGCGCTATACTGCGGCAGAGTGTTGTTGAGCCGTAGCTCAAGAGCTTCACGAGGCCGGCAACACCTGCTGCACCATGGCCCTCCCGAACGCGCACCTGGTTTCGATGCGCACCCGCCATCTGCATGACGATGGTGCGAGTGGCAGCTTTGCGCCAAAAAGCGGACGTGGGCCGGTCGATCTTGCCATGGTGAAGTTGCGCCCGAGCGACGCCACGTCTCTTCGGTTGACATATGAGGGACAGCCCATAAGCTGCGCGCACGCCTTTGAGATCGACACCTTTTCCGGAGACAGGGATCATGCAGGTGCCCCTCAGACACGCATGGCCAAGCGCATGAGACAGTTTCTGCTCGTGAGCCTCGCCCTTTGCCTTTCGGCCTCGGCGACCGCCGCCGCAACGCTCGACACCATTACGGAGCGTGGCACCGTGCGTATCGGTTACATCTCCGATCAAGCGCCATTTTCCTCCGTCCAGCCAGGGGCCGAACCGGTGGGATATGCCATCGACCTGTGCCGCAAGATTGCTGACGAGATCGAACACCAGTCTCCGCAACTTAAGCGAGAGTTTGTCGAGATGACGCTCGCCGGCGGCTTCGATGCAGTTGAGAATGAAGATATCGACTTGCTTTGCGGTTCCATCACCGTGAATTTGAAGAGGCGGGAAATCGTCGATTTCTCACAACCGATCTTCCTCACCGGCGCGAGCGCGCTGCTCCGCAAGGATTCGCCCAACTACCTGCAGGCGCTCTTCCGCACCGGACCGGCCGTTCACGCCGTCAGCGAGCGCGCTGCCACAAACGTCATCGGCATGCGCGCCAACACGACGACGGCAGGGACGCTTCGCGACCAACTCGCAGTCCAGGAATCGACGACAAGGCTTGCCGATTTCAACACGCATGAGGACGGGCTCAGGGCGCTGGAGGACCGTAGGATCGATGCCTACATCGCCGATCAGGTGCTGCTCATCAACCTTGCCAAGCGGGCGCGCGATCCATCCTCGCTCGCGGTCGGCGATCGCCTGATCACGCATGAACCCTATGCGATCGCGTTGCGCCGCAACGACGCCGACTTCCGTCTGCTAGCAGACCGCGCGCTGACAGATTTCTACCTTTCGGACGAGTTTCTGCCGCTGCTGGAGACCTATTTCGGAGGCGAAGCGCCGATGCTGCACACGCAAATCATCATGCAACACGTTCCATAGATCGTGTGCGGCGGGTACATACCACGCCATTCGGAGAGCGTCCGGTGAGCTGAAAGCGAACCGCCTGAATTCGGTAACCGTTATCTCTTCGCGTGCCCGTAACGGCCGGGCCAACGCCGCCGATGCGTGCGTAAGCCTTGCAAGCGGCGCGAAGGATGATGGCAACGGGTTGAGCCGACTAAACGACCCCGCACTCACGCAATCGCGGTTATTTCGAGCTCCTGCCCGCCGACTGTCGCCACATCGCCGACACCCTTGCCCATCAGCATCCGGGCCACCGGCGACACATACGAGATCGATCCGGCCTTCGGGTCCGCCTCGTCCTCGCCGACGATGCGGTAGGTCTGCACCCGGCCGTCGTCGCGACTGAAGGTCACTGTGCTGCCGAAGGCAACGACATCGGTCGAGGTGGGTGCGGCGACGAGTTCGGCGGTGCGCAGGCGCTCGGCCAGGTAGCGCAGGTCGCGCAAGGGGCCGGCCGCCTGGCGCCGGCGCTCGTTCACATCGTCGATCCCGCTGGTCGCCTCATAGGCCTCGCGCGCCTTGCGCTGCTGCTCTTCGAGCGCGTTTAGCCCCGCTTGCGTCACAAGGTTCGGATGCGGCGAAACCGGTCGGTCGGGCAGCAGCGTTTCCGCAGCGGTTTCGGCACTTTCTTCCTTGGTGAAGGCAACACTCACGATCGAACTCCGTTTGGACGCGGCACGCTCTTACAAAACATCCGGACGAAAGCCTATCGTCAGTTGGACCCATACTGGGGATGCCGCAGAGCAAACCTCGATATTGCCTGATCCGAACGGTCGGGTCACCCCGGTTTATCCGGTGTTGTCGCGCAGTTGGGAGCAAAAGGGCCGGAGCGGCGTCGGACACGTCGCGCGATCAAGATTGGCCGCATTCCCGGCCTCCGCCCTGGATCATCCAAGTCCGCTGACCTCGTTCGGCGCCCGGGAGACCGAGGACACGCTCTCGCCTCCAACTGCCGCCAGAGCAGCGACACCGCCAACACAGAACAGCCGGCTGCATGCAAGAGATGCCGCCGGCGCGCGCAATGCAGCGCCACCAGCGTGGCACCCGACGCTTCGCAACGGCACGCCCATGAATACCCGTGAATCGTTCGCGCTCCTGACATTCTCCTGACAGAACGGTGTCAGGAGCCCCGTTGTAGTGTCGTGGCCGACGTGAGGGGCAGGCAGCCCCCACGCGAACACAGGCAATCAATCCGGAAAGAATAGAAATGACAGACAATAACGAACTCATCGCCCTGTTCGATCGCTGGGAGAAGGTGTGGCACGAGGGCCAATACGACCTCGTGGCGGACTGTGTGTGCGAACATTACATCCGGCACGGAGAAGGAAGTTCCCGCACCGTGGCGCGCGACGCCTACGCAGCCGAGCTTGCCAGTATCCGGTTTGAGCGGCCCGATATCCGCGTCGCCGTCTACGATCACGCGTTTCAGGGCAACAGCGCCTGGTTTCGCTTCACCTTCAAATGGACCGATGTCGCAACCGGCGAGCCTATCAGTCGCGCCGGCATGCAATCCTACAGGGTCGAAGGCGGCAAACTCGCCGAAACCTGGCTGTCGATGCAGCCGCTCGGCTCGACATGGCCCGATGCCGTGGCGCAAGAGCGCTGGACGAGCCGCGTCATGGTCGCGTAAACCGCCTGCATGCGCCGCGCTGACCGCCTTTTCGAGATCATCCAGATTTTACGCCGCAAGAAGGCGACGAGAGCGGCTGACCTTGCCGCCCTTCTGGAAGTGTCCGAGCGGACGGTCTATCGCGACATCGCCGACATGATCGCCCGTGGCGTTCCGATCGAGGGAGAGGCCGGCGTCGGATACATTCTGCGCCCCGGCTTCGATCTGCCGCCGCTGATGTTCAACGAGAACGAAATCGAAGCGCTGCTTCTCGGCACCCGCATCGTTCAGTCCTGGGCCGATCCGCAATTGGCCGAGGCCGCAGCCAGCGCCCTCTCCAAGATCGGGGAAGTGGTGCCCGACGCGCTCGGCCGGCAACTCGATCTCGTCAATCTCTGGACGCCCGTCGAGCCTGCGCGCCAACCGATCAGCATCGATCAGGCCGCATTGCGGCGCGCCATCCGGCAAAAGCGCAAAGTGCAATTCGCCTATCTCGACCTTGAGGGCAGGACGAGCGACCGGCGGGTTCGCCCGCTCATCATGGCATTTTACGGTCACGTCTGGCTGCTGGCCGCATGGTGCGAGACCCGCAACGGCTTTCGTGTCTTCCGGATTGATCGGATGTCGGATTTCAACACGCTGGATGAAGGTTTCACCGCCGAGCCCGGGCGAACCGCCGAGGACTTCTTGAAGCAGGATGGGAAGTCCGGCGAGAAGCGGTGAGCCGGTCTGCACGTGTGTCAGCGTCCGGCGCGCAAAACTTCGTCCGATATGGCCTGCGCGCGCGATCAGCGCTCAGCCAGCCGTCAAAGGCCTGAAGGTCAGAGCCCCGTTGCTGCCCTTGACAAAAACCGGGCCGACGCACGATTTTCCGAGAAAAGCGCGGAACGTCCTTCCGCATAGAATTGTTCACAAACAAATAGATACGGAACATCCCTGACTCAATCTGGGATGCGACGGCGGAGGTCCGCCAACGGCGTTTCAAGCTACCCTGATTTCCGCGACGATAGCGTCGAAAAGGGAAAAATACCGCTCTTCCAGCTCGTCCGAAGGAAACGAGAACGCCGCTGTCGTGTGAGGCAGGCCGACCCCGAGGGCAGCCGCCTTTGCGTCTCCCAGAAACGGGGGGGGGCACATCGGCGGCGGCCTTGAGATCACCCGCATTGCGCATGCCGTAGTCGACCACCCAAACGCAATAGATCAGACGCTCAAGCGGCCACAGCGACGCGTAGCCAACCAAGGCTTTCGTTTCGATGACGCTGCAACCCGCTTCCACTAGCCACGTTTCATTGTCATCTTCCATGGCGGGCCGCCGCCTTGCCCTGAATTGACGCGCCGCTCTCGCTGGAAAGTCCGCCCGGCCGTCGCGCTGCCGGCGGCGCATCTCGGCGGTCGCCGTCGAACAGCCGCCCTCCCTGGCGTCCGAGCTCATCCTCAGCCAGCGCCACCAACGCATCCGCCTGCCCCTCGCCGGCAAGGCGGAAGGCATCGTCGAAGCGTTGCGCCAGTTCGGGGTCGAGACGCTGAAGCAGCCGCGGCAGCCATTTGCCTTTGCCCGACCAGTGGCCGCGTCCGAGAAGCGCCAGGTCGCAAAGCGGCTGGTGAAGGGCAATGGTGATCCCGCGTATCTCCTCCGCCGGCCGCTCGTCCTTCAGGTCGTCAAGCAGGTCGGTGATGTGATAGCGCAGCGCGTCACGGCGTTCTGCCGCCAGCTCGTCCGGCCCGCATGACAGCCTTGCCCTTGCCTGCGCCTGCAAGGCCTCGCCACGACCAATGTTCCTGCCGATCACCGTGCCGCCGGCCACCATGTCGAGCAGTACGGGGTAGCCGCCAGCAACATCCTGATCGACGAACCAGTTCAGCGTCTCGAAATCGTGGACGAATGCCTCCACGGGAAACCCGCCAGTCGTGAAACTTTCCCGCCAGGCGCCATCCAACTGCTCATGGAGCACGACAAGATCGATATCGGACGATGGCGTGCCCTCGCCGCGCAGGATCGACCCGGCAGCGATGGCAAAAAGTGCGTCGGGGTAGCGCTCGACGAGGATCGTTTCGGCCGCAGCAACGGCCTGAATCCGCTGCTCTGCCCTTGCCTCGCCTACGGGCAAGCCCATCTTTCGGTTGCCTACCGCGTCCGTCATATCCGTCTCCGCATAAAAAATCCTCCCGGCGGCTGTCATCGCACGGGAGGATTTTCAACGAAAGAGAGAAGACACCGACACCGCAACAACCTGCGGCGCGTGGCGCCGAACCGTTACTGCAGTGTGCGCGTCGGCGCCTGGCCGGGCTGGCCGGCGGTTGCCGCGGCACCGGCCGGGTCTGCCGCCGAGCGCTGGCCGTCGAGGCCGGTTGCCACCACCGAGACGCGAAAAGTGCCGTCGAGCGTGCGGTCGAAGATCGAACCGACGACGATGTCGGCCTCGTCGTAGACTTCCTCGCGAATGCGGGTGGCTGCTTCGTCGACTTCGAACAGCGTCATGTCCATGCCGCCGGAGATCGAGATCAGCACGCCCTTGGCGCCGCGCATCGACACTTCGTCGAGCAGCGGGTTGGCGATTGCCGCTTCGGCCGCCATCAGCGCGCGGCCCTCGCCGGTCGCCTCACCGGTGCCCATCATCGCCCGGCCCATGCCCTTCATGACCGACTTCACGTCGGCGAAGTCGAGGTTGATCAGGCCTTCCTTGACGATCAGGTCGGTGATGCAGCCGACGCCCGAATAGAGCACGCGGTCGGCGATCACGAAGGCATCGGCAAAGGTGGTCTTGGCGTCGGCGATGCGGAAGAGGTTCTGGTTGGGGATGACGATCACCGTATCGGCCGCCTCGCGCAGGCGCTCGACGCCCTCTTCGGCCATCTGCATGCGGCGCTTGCCTTCAAAGCTGAACGGCTTGGTGACGACGCCGACCGTCAGGATGCCGGCCTTGCGGGCCGCAGCCGCAATCACCGGGGCAGCCCCGGTACCGGTGCCGCCGCCCATGCCGGCGGTGACGAAACACATATGCGTGCCGCCGAGGTGATCCATGATCTCGTCGATCGATTCTTCCGCGGCCGCCCGCCCGACTTCCGGCAGCGAGCCGGCGCCCAGTCCCTCGGTCACCTGCGCGCCGAGCTGGATCAGCCGCGATGCCTTCGACATCGCCAGCGCCTGCGCATCGGTGTTGGCCACGATGAAATCTACGCCTTGAAGCCCTTCGGCGATCATGTTGTTGATGGCGTTGCCGCCGCCGCCGCCGACACCGATCACGGTGATCTTCGGGCGCATCTCGGTGATCGGGGGCTTCTTGAAATCGTTCATGGCTTTGTCTCCTAGGGCGAACGCCGCCAAAACAACGGATCGGGGCGAATCGGGCAGCTGTTATTTTAGGAATTGAAAAAAGCCACGGAGAAGGCAAGCGAAAAGGCAAAGGCCACTTTCCACACATGAATTGTCATTTGTCGTTCGGGCCGGATTTCGGTCTTTCGCCCAGACTGCGACGACGGCCCAATTAAGTCATTTTATCAAAGACTTGTTTCAGCTCCACCGCAGCAGCCTCGTTCACCCCAGATCGAGCCGGAAGCACTCTCTTCTGGGTTCGACAGACCGAAACGGCGCGGCGCATCACTTCCCGCTTCATATCAATTGGGCAAACCGGGTCATCGCAGCACTCAAATGGAGCAAATGCGAACTGCGAAATTGCGGCGAGGTTTTGCCCCTCACCCTAACCCTCTCCCCGCCTGCGGGGAGAGGGAGAACCGAGATTGCGGCAGCCTCCAGTTCTTCCGCACACGTTCCAGTTCCAGTTCCTCCTCAAGAATGTATCTGGGAGGGCGCCCCAACGTCCCTTCTCCCCGTCTGCGGGGAGAAGGTCGCGGCAGCGGGATGAGGGGCGGATCGCATGGGTCGCAACAAGCAAATGCTCTCCATGCGGAGGCAGCTGCGCATGGTCGCGCCAATCTCCTGCCTAAGCCTCGAAACTCGACCGTGCCCTTACCCTTTCCAGCCAGCGCTGGACGTTTGCAAGATCGCCCGGCACCTCCATGCCGAAGACGTCGCCAAGCCAGGCGCAGACGCCGGCGGTGATATCGGCGATCGAGAATGCATCGCCGGCCAGATACGGCCGGCCATCGGCAAGCTCCCGGTCGAGCCATGCCCATTTCTTCGGCACCGCCTGCCGCTCGGTCTCGGCGAAATCAGGAAACTGCGTCAGCCTCTCCTTGAAGAAGGCATCGGAATGCAGCGCGACATTGCCGATCGTACCGAAGATCACCAGCTCGGCGCGTCGGTTCCACATCTCCACCTTGGCACGGCTGACCGCGTCGCTGCCGAAAAGCTGCGGCTCGCGGTGCGTCTCCTCGAGATAGCGGCAGATGGCGACGCTCTCGGTGATAACGGTGCCATCATCCAGTTCCAGCACCGGGATCTGGCCGAGCGAATTGAGCGCCAGGAACGCCGGTGCCCGGTGTTCCGCCTTGGAGAAATCGACATCCACCATCGGCAGCTCGGTCCCCTTTTCCGCCATGAAGATGCGCACCCGGTACGAATTCGGTCCCATGCCGTGATAGAGTTTCATCGCTTCCTCCCTTCAGCTTGCGCGGCACCCTCGCCGCATCTCTCATGCGATCAATATGGCATACCAGTTGTTTTTAGCAACCAGTTTTATTTAACGCATCGGTTTATTTCGACGTTGATGGCGCAGGCGACGACGGCCGATGTGGCCGGACACGATGGCAATCCACCTTGCGGATCGCTTAACCCCATGATCTGTTGCGGGAAACAGGAGCCAATTCATGCAAATCAGAGCCCTCGCCTTTGCCGCGATCATACTTTTCAGCGCCGGCGCTTCCCACGCCGCACTTGCGCCGAACTACCAGCGCGCCAACGAGCTGACCGCCATCATCACCGCGGTCGCAGACGCCGTGCCGAAATATCCGATCGACAAGGTCATCAGCCAGGGGCGAGACCGCTACACAGTTGTTGCCGGCAAGTGCACGGTCCTTGCCCGCATCGTCGACCTGCCGGCAAAGCCCGGGCTGGTCGGGCCAAGACAGTTCAAGGTGGAGCTCGACAAGCCCCGTTGCGATTGATGTATCTAGCGGCCGATTGAACCAGTGCCGATCGTGCGGACCTACGAGTGCGATCGGCGTTTGCCCTATGGCGTCAAAGCCGCCAGCCGCTCACGATCGCAAAGGCCGCCTTCTGCCCGACCGGCATCGCCGTATCGCCATAGGCCTTCAGCACTTGGCCGTCCGGCAGCGCCAGCGTCAGCGCAAAGCGTTCACCCTCATAGACGCACGCCTTGACCTCGAGCGGGATGCCGTCGGCGTCAGGGCGCACATGTTCTGGCCGCACCAGCACGTCGCGGCGAAGGCCGCCGCCGCCCGAGCCGGTCGCATCACGAAGCTGCGGCCAGGCGAGCGCCCGCGGCGCTTGCTCGGCGACAGGCAGACGCAGGATCGAGCCACGGCCGATCAGCCCGCCCACAACAGCGCCTTCCGGCCGGGCGTAGATTTCCGTCGGCGCCGCCATCTGCACCAGCCGCCCCTCCGACATCACGGCGACGTCGGTCGCCAGCGCCATCGCCTCCGACTGGTCGTGCGTCACGTAGACCATCGTCGCGCCGGAGCGTTCGTGGAAGATGCGAAACGTCTCCTCCATCGACTTGCGCAGATGCTGGTCGAGATTGGCGAGCGGTTCGTCGAGCAGCACCACGTCGGGCGACGTCACCAGGCAGCGCGCCAGCGCCACCCGCTGCCTTTGCCCACCGGAAAGAGCGGCCGGCCGGCGTTCTGCATAATCGGTGAGTTTCACCAGAGCCAACGCCTCGCCCACCTTTCGCCGCCAGGTCTCACCGGAAATGCCGCGCACCTTCAAGGGATAGCCGACATTTTCCGCCACCGTCATGTGCGGCCACAGCGCATAGGACTGGAACACCATCGCCATGTTGCGCTTTTCCGGCGGCAGCGCCCGCGCGGCATCGGAAAGCCGGCGCTCGCCATAGTCGATCGAGCCATCCGTCGGCTGCTCGAATCCGGCGATCATGCGCAGCACCGTGGTCTTGCCGCAGCCAGATGGCCCGAGCAACGCCAGAAACCCGCCTTCGCGCACCGTCAGCGACACGTCGGAGACGGCAGGACGGCCGCCGCCGAAATCCTTGGTGAGGTGATTGAGGATCAATTGCGCCACGGCAGCACGCCTTCCGGAAGATAGTTTGCAAGAGTTTCGAGCGCCGCCATCAATGCCATCACCATGATGACGACCAGCACCGACAGCGCCGAGGCGAGATCGGACGAGCCGCTGTCGTCGAGATTGAAGATCGCCACCCCCAGCGTCTGCGTGCCCGCCGACCAGAGCAGCGCCGAAACCGTCAACTCGTTGGCGGCGATGAGAAAGACGAGGATGATCGAAGCGCCGGCCGCCGGGGCCACCAGCGGCAGGATTACATCGCGCATGCGCCGGAAGAAGCCGGCGCCGGACAGCCTTGCCGCCTCCTCCAGCGACGGATCCATCTGCAGGAAGGCGCTCATCACCGGCTTGAGGCTGACGGCGAGGAACGAGGAGAAATAGGCGATCAGGATGATCCAGATGGTGCCGTAGAGCGAGACGTTGAGGATCGGTAGCGGCGCCGCAAAGGTGAGAATGAAGGCGACCGCCAGCACGATGCCGGGCAGCGCATAGGGGATCTCGATCAGGATCCCGAGCGCGCTTGCCACCGCGCCCTTGCGCCGGTTCATCAGATAGGCGGCCGGCACGGCAACGACCAGCAGCCCGAGCGCGGCCGTGCTTGCAAGGAACAGCGAATTGGTAAAGGCGCTGAGCGTCATCGTCTGGCGAAAGAGGATTTCTTCGTATGCGCGCAGCGACACGGTCTGGAGAGTGAGCGGCACGCCATAGGCCGGCACCAGCGAACTGGCGATCAGCGCCGCCAGCGGCGC
This sequence comes from Ensifer sp. M14, assembly GCF_003355565.1. Classification (NCBI taxonomy): domain Bacteria; kingdom Pseudomonadati; phylum Pseudomonadota; class Alphaproteobacteria; order Hyphomicrobiales; family Rhizobiaceae; genus Ensifer; species Ensifer sp. M14. The sequence goes on along the minus strand of NZ_QJNR01000004.1, from coordinate 2,417,603 downwards.
CACCAGCACCAGGAACAGGATTGCCGCCAGGCTGAGTTCGACCACCACGCGGAACCGCCCGAGCGAAAAGGCGGCACTCGCCCCGGAAAGGCCGATGATGCGGTAGTCCCTGCCCGAAAGCGCCCGCTGCTGCAGGATCAGCCCGGCAGCGGCAATTGCAGCGATCAGGCTGGAAAGCAACGCGATCTCGCCAAAAGTGCCCGAGCCGAAGCTGGCAAGCCGCGTATAGATCAGCGTCGGCAGCACCGAGATCCCGGCGGGAATGCCGAGGATCGCCGGAATGCCGAAATTGCCGACGCCGGAGACGAAGGCGATCGCAGCACCGGCGATCAGCCCGGGGGCTGCCAGCGGCGCGACAATATCGAGGAAGACGCGAAACGGCGACGCGCCGGAAAGCCTTGCCGCCTCCACCCCGTCGCGCGGCGAGGCAGCCAGCCCCGCCTTCAGCGCCAGGAACACCAGCGGTGCGTGCTGCACACCGAGAAGCAGCGAGATGCCGAAGAGCGAATAGAGCGGCTGCGGGCTGCCGAGCGGCGGTGCGATCCCCAGTGTTTTCAGAAGCGGGCTTGCCGGCCCGGTCATCTCGACCCAGGCAAGGGCCGTCACCTGCGGCGGAATCATCATCGGCAGCATGAAGGCGAAACTCAAGGTGAGCTTGCCCCTGATATCGGTCAGCGCCACGGCAAAGGCAAAGAGCGCACCGATCACGACCGAAATCAGCATGCCACCGGTCGCCGTCAGCAGCGTGTTGCGGATGGCCGCATAGGTCGCAGGCTCGGTGAGCACGCCGATGGAATGGCCACTGGCAAGTCCGGCAAAGCCGGCTTTGACGAGGCTGATCAGCGGCAGAGCACAGAGAAGGAAAAGGCAGGCGAGCACGAAGGGCACGAGCCAGCGCGGCTCGCCGGCGGGCGATGCGCCCGGCTTCACCCGACGCGCGCAAGCGACCCCAGCATTGGAAAAGCGCAGCCAGCGGTGCCGGCTGCGCATGGTTTCATCCTGTTTCGACATTCAGGCGATCAGTTCGTGCCGAAGATGCCGGAGAAGGTCTTGAGGTCGGTGTCGGAGTTCTTCACGGCCGAAGCCGCGTCGATCGGCAGGACCTTGATCGTCTCGCGCGCCGGGTAGCCCTCGGGCAGCGCCACGCCGTTGCGCGCCGGGATATAGCCCATCTTCACGGCCGTCTTCTGTCCTTCCTCCGAAATCAGGAAGTCGACGAACTTCTTGGCAGCGTCGGGGTTCTTGGCGGTCTTCAAGATACCGACCGGCTCGGTGACGGCGGAAACGCCTTCGGCCGGGAAGACGAACTCGACCGGCGCGCCCTTGGCCTTCTCGCGGATCGCCATGAAGTCGACGATCATGCCGTAGGCCTTCTCGCCGGTGGCGACAGCCTTCAGCACGCCGCCATTGCCGCCCGCAGCCGTCGCGCCGTTTTCAGCCAGCGCCTTGTAATAGTCCCAGCCGAGGCCGTCGATGCCGGCAAGCGTCTGCGCGTGGATGAGGGCTGCACCCGAGGTCAGCGGGCTCGGCATCGTCACCAGGCCCTTGGCGTCGGCCTTGGCCAGATCCTGCCAGCCCTCAGGCGTCGTCGAAGCCGAGGTGTTGTAGATGATGCCGGTGGTGATCATCTTGGTGGAGTAATAGGCGCCGTCGGCATCATAGAGTGCTGCGTCGTAGCTCGCCGCTTCCGGCGACTTGTAGGCGAGAAGCTGGCCTGCTTCCTTCAGCCGCTGCATCGTCACGGTATCGGCGATCAGCAGCACGTCGGCGACCGGGTTGCCGGCTTCGATCTCGGCCATCAGCTTGGCCATCAACTTGGTCGTGCCTTCGCGCACCCACTCCACTTCGACGCCGGGATTGGCCGCCTTGAAGGCATCGACCGTCGCCTGCGCATCCTCGTTCGGCTGGCTGGTGTAGAGCACCAGGCTCTCGGCAAAGGCGGCGGTGGAAAGCAGCGAGGCGACAAGCGCACCGGCAACGACGGAGACAAACGATTTCATCGACATATCCTCGGTTCAAGATGGCGCCGAGGCTTAGTGCGGATGTTTTACAGCGGTGTGACACCGCATGGTGGGGCGCAACACGGAAGATGCTTCTTGGCTTGCGCGCTCCGGCAGGTCCGGGCGTGGCTGCCGAACAGAGACCCTCGGTTGCGTTCATCATCGCCGGCCATCAACGACACGGAGCAACCAAAGATTTCATGACGCGACGACACCTCAGGAGGACGAACGGAAGCACGATTGATATCTTTGATGAATTTCACCGAACTGGCACGATTCTCTGCAACCTGTTAACCGACTGTAAGGCATTAAGGCGATTAATTGCTGAGATCCCGCCACGCTCATGACGAGCAGTTCACCTTCATATTTTGGCTCTCATGACCAGTATTCATACGAATTCTGGCGCAATCTCTGCGCTACATACGCTCCGTGGCATCACTTCGTCTCTGAATGAGACACAGGTGCAGATTTCGTCGGGCATGCGGGTAAACAACGCATCCGACAATGCCGCATACTGGTCCATCGCAACGACGATGCGATCTGAAACAAAGGCTCTGTCGGCGGTCGAAGACAGCATCGGCCTGGCGCGGGCCATCGTGGACGTGACCTATTCGGGCCTGGACAATGTCCGTGAGTCCCTCGTCCGCATCCGCAACCTCGTGATCACTGCAAGAACGCTCCCCGCAGCCACAGCGAACAACTTCGAGAACCTCTCGCCGAACCCGGTCAACTCCGATTCAAAGTTTGCCCAGACCCAGCTCGCCAAGGTCGATTCCGAAATCAACCAGTTGCTCGCCAGCATGTACAGCACGATCAAGTCATCCTCCTTTGGCGGGGTCAATCTGCTCTGGAACAAGGAAAATGGCCGGGGCATCGACGATTTCACCCACGATTTCGTGGTCGACTACAACAGTGGCCGCGTCGAGACGCTTAAAATTGACCAATACGCGCTAACGCTTTTCAACGAAGACTATCAAAACCACCAGAGCGGCCCGACTTTTCTTGAGACCGGAATTCTCGATTCGAGCGATGTGGTGTACCTGGAGGGTACATCGGCGAGCCATGGTCTGAATTTGTTCAACGCGGCTTATGGGATCGGGATCGTCTATTTTCAGGAGCAGCACCCGCTGACCTCGCCGGCGCAGCCCAACATCCTGTTGCAATTGGAGAAATCTATCGTCAGGCACGGCGCCGAGCGGGAGGCCACATATGCGAACTTCTTGGATGTCTTCGAGGAGAAGATCAACAAGATCCAGGACGGCCTGGCCTATCTCGGCAGCACACAGTCATCTCTGACGCGGTATGCCGAGCTCGTCACCAGCAGGGGTGAAACCTACGAGAAGGGCGTCGGAAGGCTCGTCGACGCAGATATGGACGCGAGTTCAACCCGGCTGAAGGCGCTGCAGGCACAACAGCAGCTCGCAAGTCAGTCCCTGCAGATTGCGAACAACAACGCCAGCACGATCCTGCAATTGTTCAGATAGGCGGCAATCGACAATCTAAAAAAAATCGGCCCCCATGTCACACCGGCCGATCCTGTCTCGTCATGATATCGGAACCAACAGAAGGAAACGGAACCATGACTGCCAAGATCGACCTTTTCGCCGCTGCCCCGCAACTGATGAAGAGCTGGACCAGCGTCTCGATGGCCATCGCCGCCAGCCTCGAGCCCGATCTCATCGAGCTCGTCAAGATCCGCGCATCGCAGATCAATGCCTGCGCCAACTGCATCAACATGCACACGCAGGAAGCCCGCGCCAAAGGCGAGACCGAACAGCGCATCTACCTGCTTTCGGCCTGGCGCGAAGCGCCGTGCTATTCCGAACGCGAGCGCGCAGCACTTGGCTGGACTGAAGCGCTGACTCGCCTTTCGGAAGGCCATACCCACGAAAACGCCCGTCAGGCGCTGGCCGAACAGTTCACCGAGGAGGAACAGGTGAAGCTCACGCTCATGATCAACGTCATCAACGGCTGGAATCGCCTCGCCGTCGGCTTCGGCCTGTGGATCGAGCCGGCAGCAGCCAAGTCCGCGCAGGCGGCCGCCTGATGGCGAGCAATGCACAGGAGGATGCAGCGGCGGGTTTCGACCCGCTGCGTCCCAAACTCATCCGCGTCGCCTATCGCATGCTCGGCTCGGTCGCCGACGCCGAAGACATGGTGCAGGAGGCCTTCATCCGCTGGATGGGGGCCGACCGCTCTGAGGTACGCGAACCGGAAGCGTTCCTGCGCCGCACCGTCACCCGGCTCTGCCTCGACCAGCTGAAGTCGGCGCGGCGTCAGCGAGAGACCTATGTCGGCCCCTGGCTGCCCGACCCGATCGTCGAGGAAGAGCCGGAAGAGGACGTCACCCTGCCCCTGATGCTCGCCTTGGAGCGCCTGTCGCCGCTCGAGCGCGCCGCCTTTCTGCTGCATGACGTCTTTGGTCTCGGGTTCGAGGAAGTCGCCGCAACCATCGACCGCGATCCGGCCGCCTGCCGCCAACTCGCCGCCCGCGCCCGCACCCATGTGCGCGAGGGGCGACCCCGTTTCCAGGTCGAACAACAGCGCGGCGTCGAACTGGCGCAAGCCTTCTTCAACGCCTCGCGCAGTGGCGATCTGAAGGCGCTCGGCGCCATGCTCGCCTCCGATGTCAGCATCCACGCCGACGGCGGCGGCAAGCGCTCGGCCGCCATGCACCCGATCCTCGGCTTCGACGCGGTCATCAAGGTGCACGAGCAACTGGCCGCCCTCTTCCGCAAGCACGGCTCGGATCTCGTGCGCGCCGGCTTCATCAACGGGCTGCCCGGCTTCGTCACCCGCGAGGCCGACGGTGAGTTGCAGTCGACCGCACTTGAGATCGTCGATGGCAAGGTCGTGGCGATCTACATCGTGCGCAACCCGGACAAGCTGGGGCATCTGCATTAGAGCATTTCCGGAAAATGTGCGAAGCGACCTGCCGACAGGAAATGGCGTAAGATCAAAGCGATAGAGCGTTTCGATCTTGATCGGGAACGCTCCGGGAGGTGTTGATTTCATGCTCGGGCGCGGTCACAGCGGGCGATAAATCTGCGCCACCGAGCCCCCCGGAAAGGCTCTTGAGCTGATCAGCTCGAGGCGTCTTGGCGAGGTGACGCCGGAGAAGATCGGCAAGCCTTTGCCGAGGACCACCGGATGCACCAGCAGGGCATATTGATCGACCAGTACCTCGGCGATAAGGCTGCGCGCAAAGGCGGCGCCGCCGTGAGCGAGGATCGGCTTGCCGTCCCCGGCCTTCAGTCTGGCGATTTCGCCGGCCAGATCGCCGCTGGCCACATAGGCTTCGCTCCAGCTTTCCGCGCCCGGCTGCAGCGTCTCCGGGTACGTCACTCCCGCGTCGGTTCGGGCATCTTCGAGCGCCTTGGTCGCTCCAGCCACCTTCAGGACCGCCGACCCCTGCCTTGAAAAGACGGCCTTCGGAATCCGGTTCATCGGCGGCGCGAAGACCTGTGTCGAGGTTGGCCAAAAGGCCGCCATGTCCTTGAAGGTACGGCTGCCCATGATGTGCAGGCTGGCATTCCCCACGGTCTCCACCGACCAGGCAATGGCCTCCTGATCGCCGCTGAACACCCAGTCGATTTCACCCTGTGGGCCACCGACGAAGCCATCGAGCGACACGGACATCTTCAGGATCAACTCTCTCATCGCTTTCTCCTCTCGCTGGTCAGCCCCTAGGACGGGCCAGATCGGTCGATCCCGACAATCCGCATTCGCCGAAGACAAAATACCACTGCCTGCTCCTCTCCGGTCCACTTGAGCGGTCCGTTCAGGGCGATCGGAATTGCTGGGCAGCGAGACAGAATTTGCCACCTCCCATGATCGACCTATGTCCGATTTTCGCGATCTGGTATCTTCGTGCGCAAGAGCTTTGCCCGCTCGGCGTTCGCCACCAGCCCGGCAACGTCGATTTCGATGGACCAGAACAGCATCGGTTTTCAGGCATTCAGGTTCGTCGACCCGTTAAAGAGGTCGAGTTTCCGGCCATCTGCAGAAGGACATCGCTTGCCCTGGGCGGCGGCGCCAAAAAATCAGCACAAGGCTACTTCGATGCCATCGCCATCCTCTGCAACACTCGACATCATCAGCCTCAGGCAGCATTCCGACGAACTCCTCAGTCGCTGCCAATGGTCGAGGGAGAGGTTGCTGTCGCATCAACGGCAAGAGCTGCAATCCACGTTGCAACATGCCGTCCATTCATCGCCCTATTATCGCGACGCCATTGGGACGCTCCTGGCGCGCGGGGCCGCGCTGGAAGAGCTTCCCGTGCTGACCAAACACGCCCTCATGGAAAACTTCGACCGGATCGTGACTGACGATAGGCTGAAGCGGCTCCTGGTGGAGCGACACCTCGACGGCGCCAACCCCGGAAGCCTGCTGCTCGGCGAGTTTAACGTCGCAGCCACGGGCGGAACGACGGGCGAGCGCGGGATCACCGCGTTCGATGGCGCAGCCTGGCTGACTGCGATCGCCAACATGGTGCGCTTTCAGAAAATCGTCGGCATCGACGAGACGACACGGAGCATGGCGGTCTTTGCCTCCTCACCCGTTCACATCTCCCATCGCATTGGCGCCGAGTTGCGGGCGATACGGCCGAAAGCGCCCGGGCTGAACGTGCTGATGCCGATCGAGGCGATCGTTGAGGCGCTCAATGCCTATCAACCCGAGGTCATTTCGACTTACCCATCATTTGTGCGCGTGCTGGCCGCAGAGCAGCGGGCCGGACGGTTGCGGATCAAGCCGAGGCTGTTTCGCACCAGTGCAGAAACGCTGACGCAGGATGTGCGCGACGTCGCCGTCGAGACCTGGCAGGCGACCGTCGCCAACAGCTATGTCTGCACAGAGGCCGGGCCGATGGGGCACGAATGCCTGCACGCCGATGGCCTGCATCTGGCCGAGGACGCCTTCGTCTTCGAAGTGGTCGACGCCGACAATCGCCCGGTGCCGGACGGAACCCAGGGCTCAAAACTGCTGGTGACGACGCTGACCAACTGCACGCTGCCGCTGGTGCGCTACGAGATCTCCGACATCGTCACGATGGCGACCGAACCGTGTCCGTGCGGCCTTCCCTTCTGGCGCATCGCCTCCATCGCCGGGCGCCGAGAGGAAATGCTTCGCTTCGCCAGACGCGGAGGCGGCACAGTCGATGTCCATGCCCATCGCCTGCGCTCGCCGCTGACGAGCACCACGGGCGTGCGCCAGTTCCAGTTCGCGCCGCTGACGGACGGGCTGGTGATCACGATCTCCGTCTTCCCGGGCGTCGATGCCGATGCCGTCAGCCGAAAGATCGAAAGCGCCGTACGCGCGGCACTGAACGCGGTCGACGCCCAACCTTCTCGGATTCTGGTCACAGTGGTCGACACCATCGAGCGCTCTGGTTCCGGCGCGAAGGAAAGGTTGGTGGCGGTATCGACCGCGCATGGCTTGGATGAGAAGTAGCAGCCCGGCTGCGTTGGCTGCTTTCAAAGTTCGGGGTGAACGTCGGTTTCGGCGACGCAATCGCAACGGCACGCTTGACGCCGATGCCGCGAAACAGGCGCCGCTCGACCAACTCCAGCCTCCGGCTGCGGCTGCCCGCTCCTTCCATGCGTCAGCGCGTGCCCGCGTCGTCGCGCCGTTTACGGCCCGGCAATGCCGAGACGTCAGGCTGCGCCGGTTGCAAAACGATTGGTGTCAGACTTGCGAGTCGATCGGCAGGAGTTTGACGAGGTCGGCGACGAGCCGCCGGCGGAATCCCGTTTCGGGCTCGTCGTCGTAGCTGACGATCTCGCCGTCCCGCATCGTCTTCCAGACGATCCCGCCACCAGGATCAAGGGAGACACGGTAGCTGTTGGCGGGCGCGACGCCGGTCGCCATGTAGGCCGTCAGCCTCGCGGCAAGCTCCGGACTCTCGATATACAGGCCGGCTTCCGTATTGATGACGGCGGATCGCGGGTCGAGGTTGAAACTGCCGATGAACACGGCCTTGCCGTCAAAGACCATGGCCTTGGTGTGCAAGGCCGCCCGCGACCGCCCGGAACGGTGCGACCAGCCCGACCGGAAGGCGTCGGTGTCCGGGCGCAGCTCGTAGAGCTCCAGGCCGTTCTCGAGAAGGCGCCTGCGGGTCTTGGCATAGACCGAATGCGCGGCGATCTGGTTGTTCGAAGCGAGCGAATTGGTCAGCACGCGCACCCGAACATTGCGCGCGTGCAGCGCCTTGACGAGCGCCTGCGCCCCGGCGGGCAAGGCGAAATAGGGCGCCTCGACGAGCAACTCCTCCTTCAACTCGGTGACCCGTTCACGGATGAAGGCGGTCACGTCGTCTGCCGCCTTGCCGCTGGCGATTGCTTCCGGGTCGTCGGCGATGATCCGCCCTGGCGCCCACACGAGACTGTCGCGCAGCTCGGCGCTCCGGGTCGCCAGTTCGCCGAGGTCCTGATCGATCGGATAGGGGTAGTCGGCGGCGGCAATCTCCTGACGCAAGCGGCTCAGGATGGCATCGAGATCGGCGGCGCCATAGGTGCGCTCGACGATGTTTGCGATCGGCCTCGTCGAGGCGCTGTTCCAGTACCGTTCGAACACCCCAGACAGATCGTCCACAACAGGCCCGACCGCCAGCGCATCCAGATCGCGAAAATTGGCGACGGCGTTCACGCCATAGTAGTCGTCGCCGATATTGCGGCCACCAACGATCGCCGCCGAATTGTCGGCCACCATCAGCTTGTTGTGCATGCGGCGGTTGAGCCGGCGGAAGTCGAAAAGGAAGTCCAGCCTGGACCACCTTCGGTTCTTGGTCGGGTTGAACAGACGGATTTCGACGTTGGGGTGGGCGTCGAGGGCAGCTTTGACCTGATCGCTCGCCTTGTAATAGGGATCGTCGACCAGGAGCCGAACCCTGACCCCGCGCTCGGCCGCCCTCATCACCCGGTCGACGATGATCCGGCCGGTTGTATCGCCGTCCCACACATAATACTGCATGTCGAGATGCTTCTCGGCCAGGTCGGCCAGCGCCAGACGCGTGATGAAGGCCTGCCGCGCCTCGCTCAGGAGGCTAAAGCCGGAGAGACCAGGATGCGCGGCGGCGGCCGGGCTGAAGAACTGGCCCAACCGGGTCAACGCGGTATGCTCGAACCCCGTCATGGCCTTCGTCTCTGGTTAGCGGCGGCGGTACCTGAAGCATATCTGGCAAAAGTGTGCCGCGGTTTTGCGATACATGCGTGAAAACAAGACCTTGAAGCGCGGCAAGCGAACCCTTGAGATCGCGATACGCTTTAGTCCTCTTCGGGAAGCTTCACGATCTCCGCCTTCATCGTCGCGTCGTCTCGGAAGGCGAGAATTGGTTGAGGTCGCCGGTCTTTGCGCAGATCCAGTTCGCCCAATCCACGGCTCCGAAGTTGACCGATCTCGGGTTCGACACGTCGACCGAGTCATCGGCCTCGACGCACCCAAGTCGGCGTTAGGCAAAATGCGCCAATGGACAGTGAGCGGGGCATGTTTCCCCGTCTATCTCCGGCTGAAACCATAACAGGGTTCACATGCAATGTCGTCACCGTTCAATGTGGAGGTGCGAGCGAAGGTGCTGACTGGGGGATGATGGCGATTGCGGCTGGCGATCGTCGGTGGAGCGAAGGTGGCGAGATCAATGGCGCGACCTGAGAGAGGCCCAGGCCTCTGCACACCCTTCCAGGCGAACTCAATGACTGCGATCGGCGCAAGGCGCCGTCGGCAGGTGGCTGGCGACTCGTCCACTCGATGCCGTAAAGGCGCGGGACTGAAATTGTCGCAAGCCGTCGACAGCCAGGCGGCCGAAATTGACTGTCACGCCAAGACATCCGCAGGCGCGGACGCCGCCACAATCTCCTCCTCGCGATCCAGCGGATAGATCGGCCGCCGTACGCGCTTGAATGCCCGCGCGCCGATATTGGCGGTACTCAGCCCATCGGCATCGACCTCGATAATCTCGGACGCGATCGGCCCGAAGGCGGCGCGGAAGTGTTGCTGTGATTTGACGACGACGATGTCGTAGTTCGCCGGCTCGATGCCGACGGCGCGAAAGAGGTTCTGGTCGAGCATCTGCTGCCGTTCGCTCGAAATCAGGATGTCGATGCCCGAGACATGGAAGCGCACGCTCGGGCCGAGCGATGCCGGCAGGCCCTGGAACATCGGCCCTTCGAAGATGATCCGGCCATCGGAGATCGCCTGCACCGTGCCCCTCACCCGGATCGGCCCACCGCCGACGGCGGGGTCGATCTTGCAGCCGAGCGTCACCTCGCGCTCGGCGCCGAGGCCCGCCTCGATCAGCTCGGCAACCACGGCCGGGTCGCACATCGCACCGAAGGCGGCGTTTTCGACACCCGCCTGCAGCAGGCCACCGAGCAGGCAGGTGGAATCGCTATAGGCGCCGCAGCCGGGGTTGTCGGAGAAATCTGCGATCACCAGCGGCCCGGGCTTGCGCTTGGTAGCGAAATGTTTCGCGATGGCGCCCGGCAGTGCCGTCAGCGGCAATTGCTCGTCCTGATGTTCGCGCCGCTGCCAGATCTCGTCGCAGAGCCGTTCCGCATGCACGACCGCCTCAGTGTCGGCCACCTTCGCCTTGTCGTAGCAGATGACGGCCGAAGGCCCGGTGTTGTGGATGTCGGCATCGTAGAAGCCGGCATTGATGGAGGTCGCAAGAATCCCCGCCTCGCCCGCGATGGCATCGGCGATATCCAGCAGCTCGGTCATGGCGCAGGCATGGGTCGTCCGGCCGTCGTTGCAGCCATTGATCATCGGCGGCTGGCGAATGGCGATGGCGGGCGTGATCTCGCCACGCATCGCCGCATCCAGCAGCGCGCCTGCCTTATGGGCGCATTCGGCCATGTCGACATGCGGATAGGTGCGGAACGACACGGCGATATCGAGAAGAGCGGCCATGTCAGGCGCCGAATTGGCGTGCAGGTCGAAGGTGGCGGCGATGGGCAGGTCCGGCCCGACGATGCCCCTCACCGTCTCCAGCAACTGGATCTGCGCGTCGTCGGCGGTCTCGGTGCACATGGCGCCGTGAAAGACGATGAAGACGCCGTCGAGCTTTTCGCCTTCAAGCGCGGCCATCACATCGGCAACGAAGCGCAGCCGCGTTTCCTCGTCGATCCGGCCGCCGGGCTCGGCCCGCGCCGCTACCGTATAGACCGGCTGCCAGCCGTAGCGGTCGCAACAGTCGATGAAGCCACCGATTTCCGAATTGGTGCCGCGGCAATTGCCCTCGATATCAGCGCCCTTGAAGTAGTGGCACATCTCGAAGTCCTTGAAGCCGGTCTTCAGCTTCGAGAACGTGTTGGTTTCCTGGTTGAACTCGAGAACGGCGACCTTGAAGCTCATGGCATGCACTTTCATTCGGGGAATGGAGAAGATCGAAGAGACGGGCGCCGGGGAAGCGCGAACACCCCGGCGCCGCGCCCGTCGCATGTTGCGTCCTGCGTCGAAGGCAGTGCGCAACACGCGAATTTCTTGGAAGAGGCCCCCTCACAAGTTCCTTGTGTGGCTAGCCCCTCACCCTCTCCCCGCAGGCGGGGAGAGGGAACGAGGTCCATCTCGAACACATCACCTTGCGCGCCGCTGGTGAGAATGTTGGGAGCGTGGCTGAGCTCATCCGTCACTTGGTCGCGACAGGAAAGAACGTTGAGAGGACTGACGGCTATCAGGGTTGCGAGCGGCTGCCGCGATGTCCCTTCTCCCCGCGCGCGGGGAGAAGGTGGCCGGCAGGCCGGATGAGGGGCTTCGATGAACCCCCAACGTCCTGGCTAGCCAGCCACCCTCGCCTCAGCGAAAATATTCGCTCGTGCTCTTCGGCCGGGCCATGATGTCGAAGTCAAAATATTGCTTGCGGATCTTGTCGTAGGTGCCGTTGGCCATGATCGCCTCCAGCCCACCGTTGAGCTTGCCGAGCAGCCCTTCGTTGCCCTTGCGCACCGCCATGGCGTTGCCCTGCGCCGTATCGAGGATGAAGCTGTCGCCGACGAAATCGCAGCAGCCGCTGTCGTCCTTGGCCAGCCAGTCCGTCAGCGCCATCTGGCCCTCGAGGATCAGGTCGAGCCGGCCATTGGCCATGTCGAGGAACACTTCGCTGAGCGTCGGATAGAGCTTCACTTCGCTGTCGGGGAAAAACTCCTGCAGCGCCTCGACCGCCACCGAGCCGGACTGCGTGCCGATAACCTTGCCCTTCAGCGCCTCGGGCGAAACGTCGGTCAGGCCCAGGTCCTTGCGGGCGATGAAGCGCATGGCGTTGAAATAATAGGGCTTGGTGAAGTCGACTTCCTTCTTGCGGTCTTCGTTGATCGCCATCGAAGCGATCATCACGTCGAATTTCTTGGCCTGAAGTGCCGGAATGATGCCGGACCACTCGTTGGTGCTCCAAACGCATTCCACCTTGATCTCAGCACAGACCGCCTGGCCGATATCGTAGTCGAAACCTTTGATCTCGCCGCTCGCCGTCACATAGTTGAAGGGCGCATAATCGCCTTCGGTGCCGATCGAAAGCTTGTCCGCCGCAAGGCTGGTGCCGGCCATGGCGCAGGCGAAGAAAAGTGCTGACGCACGCATGAACTTCTTTTGCATGTCGTTCCCTTTGTTATCAGTCTCGGCGCCTTCCGGGTGATCGCCCGCAAAGCCACGCATCGGGCCGAACCCAATGCCGATTTCGCGTGCTATTCCCTGATTTTACAGCCGATCGTTGTTGCGTTTTCGCTTTATTATTCGTCGACAATGGGCGACGCGACCACGCTTCGCAATGCCAAAGAAATAATCCCAGCCATCTAAAAAATTCATATATGGTGCAGAGGATAGACCCGCCTTCCGGAGAACCCCATGCGCGACCTGCCGAGCCTCAAATCCCTGCGCGCCTTCGAGGCGGCGGCGCGCAATGGCAGCCTGACGGCAGCGGCAAACGAGCTTTGCATCGGCCAGGGCGCCATCAGCCACCAGATCCGCATTCTCGAAGACAATCTCGGCCTCAGCGTGTTCGTCCGCAAACAGCACGGCGTCGAGCTGACGCCCGAGGGCGCCCTGCTCTTTGCCTCCTGCAACCGCGCCTTTGACGATCTGGAAGGCGTCGTCCAGCATATCCGCCCGCGCAACACCCAGAAGATCCTGCGCGTCAAGGTCGGGCCGTTCTTCTCGATGAAGCTGATCGCGCCGCGCATTTCCGGGTTTCTGGGCGAAAACCCGGGTCTGCAGATCCACCTCTCCCACCTCGAAACCAACACGCCCGCCACCGGCACCGCCGATGTGATCATCGACTATTGCCTGCACCCGCCGCCTGCCCGCTTTTCGCAGCGGCTGCTGCGCGAGCGCCTGGTGCCAGTCTGCGGCCGCGCCACCTGGGAGGCGCAGGCAGACAAGCACGACCTGCTCTGCGGCAACCGCCTGCACTATCGCGGCCTTCAGGAATGGCAGAGCTGGATCGCCTCCTCCGGCCTCAGGCTCCCCCCCAGCCGCCAGGACCTGATCTTCGACGACCAGCACATCATTCTGGAAGCGGTGAAGGAAGGACAGGGCGTCGCCCTGATCGACCGCACCATGGTGGAATACGAACTCAGATCCGGCCAGGTCTGCCTCGTGCACGACCATTTTTACGAACCCAACGAGACCTATCAATTCGTCTGCCAGGAAGAGCTTTTCCGCACCAAGCCGGTGACCAAAAGCTTTCTCGGCTGGCTCCTGCAGGAAATCGGCGACCGCCAGCGCCGGTATGCCGAGATTGCTGCGGTCCACATCGGCGGCTGAGGCGCCAGGACAGTGACGGGAACCGCCGATAGCGAGCGTAGACGTACTCGCGCCTGAGTGGTATTGACGGCATTGCTCGCCTCGCGAAAAGGTTGGATCTTGAGAAACGTCTTGTTCGTCTGCAGTCAAAACAAGCTTCGCAGCCCCACCGCCGAACAGATATTCGCCGACAGGGACGATATCGAGGTTTCCTCGGCCGGCACGAACAACGATGCCGAGAACCCACTTTCGGAAGAACTGATCCAGTGGGCCGATATCGTGTTCGTGATGGAGAGGACCCACCGCGCGAAGGTCCAAGGCAAGTATCGATCGGCACTCAAAGGCAAGCGGCTGATCTGTCTGCATATCCCGGACGATTACGCGTTCATGGATCCTGCCTTGGTCGCGTTGTTGATGAGGAAAGTGCCTCTGCATCTCTAGCGCGAGGCAGGCGATCGCATAAAGAAATAGATGGCAACCGGAAGTGATCGAGCATCATCGATGAAGTGGACAAAGTTGAAGCAGCGTATTGAAGCCCGCTTCGCATCGGAGGCGAATGGTCGGGTGCACGTTCACACGACACGCTATCGCTATGCCAACGATCACGAGGGCGAGTTCCTTGTCACGCTGGACGGAAACAAAATCTACGGAACCGCCTATTACCAATACTGGAAGGCGCGTGTTGCGTTGTGCGCCAAGCATGGGGACGAGCCGTCCGACGCTGAACAACAGGAAATCGACCGGACCCTTCGGGCACAGGGAATAGCGGATCATATCGATTTGCATCGAGCGATGTTCGAGTCTCTGAACCAATCCATTGAACAGATGCTCGATAATTCAAGACCATTGATCAGGGCGCTTGGCATCCTCGATAGCCGTTGCGGCAAACGACGGCTAGTCAAACTGGAGGACACCAATGAGCACGAATTCGTTCGCAATGTTCTCCACTTGCGGCAGCCACCCTGCCAGATCGGATATGGGAGTTAGGCTCCATCTCCTCTTCGTTTCCAGCGCGGCTACCCCACCGCCGCTGGCTTCTGCCCCAACCGCAGGCCGAAAATCAACGGCACGGCCATAGCATAGACAACGACGACCGAAAGCCAGATCGCTCCGGGCCATTGCTCGCGCACGACGAAATAGAAGCTTGAAAACGCCAGCGGGCTGACGATCGAGGCGAGGCTGACAACCGACGCCAGTACGCCCTGGAACTGACCTTGCTGGCTGTCGTCGACCTGCCCGGTCGCCAGAGCCTGCAGCGCCGGCACGCCGATGCCGCCGAGCGCGAAGACCGGCATGATCGCGAAGACCATCCAGCTCTCGGTCGCAAGCGCCATGACGACGAGTGCGGTGCAGACGCTGGCGACACCGGCCAGAATGGCCGCGCGCTCGCCGAGCAGCTTTACGGCCGGCCCCGGAAGGAAGGCCTGGGCAAGGGTCTGGCAGACGCCGAAGGTGCCAAGCGAAAGGCCGACCCAAAGGCCGTTCCACTGGAACGTATCACCGCCCCAGAGCGCCCAGCAGGTGCCATAGGCCTCGCCGGTGGCGCTGAAGATGAAGACGATGACCACGATTGGCAGCAGGCTCCTCACCGACAACACCGAGCGGAGCGGCGCAAGCGGGTTCAGCGCCGAGAGGTCGAGCTTTTCGCGGCTGGGCGTGCGCGACTCCGGCAGGATGAAGAATGCGAGCAGCAGGTTGCAGCCATTGAGGACGGCCGCAGCGATGAAAGGCAACCGCAGCCAATGGTCACCAAGAGCGCCGCCAAGAACGGGGCCAATGATGAAGCCGATGCCGAACATGGCGTTTAACAGCCCGAAGCGGCGGGCGCGTTTGTCTGCGGGTGAAATGTCGGTGATGTAGGCCATCGCCACAGAGATGTTGGCGCTCGTCAGGCCCGCGATCGCCCGACCGATGAACAGCAGGAAGAGATTGGGCGCAAAGGCCAGGAACAGGTAGTTGATGGCCGCGCCGCCAAGCGAAATCAGAAGCACAGGCCGACGCCCGAGCCGATCGCTCAGCGCACCGAGCACCGGCGCAAAGACGAACTGCATGGCTGCATAAAGAGCCGTCATCGTGCCGATATAGGGCGCGACGTTGTCGGCGTGGGTCACCTCCTTCAGCAGTGAGGGCAGGATTGGAAAGATCAGGCCGATGCCGACGGCATCGAGCACGATGGCAATGAAAATGACGATAAGAGGTCTGGTCATGGCACGCTCCGGCGCAAGCATGCGGGCGCCGTCAGGCGCCGAACGCTCGCGATAAGGCTGCGCACAACTCCCCGCATCGGTTCGATTTCGGCGGGAATAGTGCAGCGGGTTTAAAGGCTTGCAGCGAATTGTGCGCGATAGGTGAAGCGCCACGCTGCAAGGTGTGTCAGGTATTGATTTTGGGAGCCGCTGGCCGATCCATGCTCAAGAGCGCACGGATGACATGTGCTTGACCGCCTGGACGCCAATTCGTCCACCTGTTTACTCCGCCACTGAGCGGATCAAGGGAAGCGGTCGCTTTTCGCGACCGGCGATAAATACGCCGATCGGCCACGCGCGACAAGTGTCTTTTTGACGACCGATCGAGGTGTCTCGGCCGCGTTCCGCGCGCCGTGATGCATCGCAAATGCGCGTGATGCAACAGGTGTGTCGCCAGACCTCTGCAACAGAAATCAGCCAAATCGCGGCGGGAGCCGGCAGCACCAGGCCCGTTCGGCACGGTGCGGTGCGGTTGAGGAGCATAGGCTCTCCAACCGCACCGCACCGTATCGGCGGCTCCCGACAGCGGACGTCGATGCGGGTTTACTGCCCGTTCTGCTTGCGCATCGCCTCGGCGATCTGTGCCTTGACGCCGTCTATTCCGAAACTTGCGCCTTTCTGCATTGGCGGAAATTCTATCGCCGACTTTGCCAGTTCCTCAACTTTTTGCTGGACGAGGACAAAGCGCCAGAACTCGAACTTGTACCATTCAAAGTATGATTGCGAACCGACGTTGCCCTTGAAGAAAGCCGTCCGCTCGAACGGATCGAGGCGCAGGTTCACAACGGTCGGCACATCCAGCTTGATGGTGTTGCCTATCCAGCCATCGGGCTGTTCCATGAAGGTGTATTTGTAGTCATCGATGCGGGCCGCGCCGAGCACGCTTTCGGCGAAATACCAGATTTCGTGGCGGTTCGACGGGCCGGTTGCAGCGAGCAGGCTGGTCTGGTCATAGCCATCAAGGTGAACCTTGTAGGTCTGGCCATCAAGTTCTTTGCCCGCCCTCAGTTCGACGGCGATGTTGGTACTCCCGGCCGCGGCCACAAGCGTCGGGAACCAGTCGAGGCCGGACATCAACCCGTTGCAAATCGAACCCGGAGGAACATGCCCTGGCCAGCGGATCATTGCCGGGGCGCGGAAGCCGCCTTCGTAGGTGGTGCCTTTTCCGCCGAAGAACGGTGTCTGTCCGCCATCCGGCCAGGTGAAGTTTTCCGTGCCGTTGTCGGTGGTGAATATGACGATGGTGTTGTCATCGTCGCCCATGTCCTTCAGCTTCTGCAGGGTGTCGCCGACAATGTCGTCCAGCTGCGCCATTCCCGCTTCATGGATAGTCCAGCCATTCTCCGAGTTGCGCATCTTCTCGTATTTTTCCGACAGATGCGTGACGATGTGCATGCGGGTCGGGTTCAGCCAGAGGAAGAACGGCTTGCCGTCGGCCTTGGCCTTGTCGATGAACTTGAAGGAAAGGTCCCGAATTTCGTCATCGACCGTCTCCATGCGTTTCGGGAAGAGCGTCCCGGCATCCTCGATCTTCTGTTTGCCGATCTTGCCCCATCGCGGCATTTCCGTCGGGTCGTCCACGTCGGTGGCCCAGGAGTGGACCATATTGCGCGGACCGACAACGTTTAGCAGTTCCTGCGGATAACCCGGGTGCGCAGGGTCTTCCATCGCGTCCAGGTGGTAGAGGTAGCCGAAGAATTCATCGAACCCATGAACGGTCGGCAGGAATTCATTGAGATCGCCGAGATGGTTCTTGCCAAACTGTCCGGTGGCATAGCCCATCGACTTCAGCACCGTTGCGATTGTGGGCGCCGCAGCAGGCAGGCCAATGGGAGAGCCCGCCTGGCCAACCGTGGTCATGCCGGTTCGAACCGGAAGTTGTCCGGTAATGAAGTTGGCGCGCCCCGCCGTGCAACTGGCCTCGGCGTAGTAATCGGTAAAGAGCATCCCCTCTGCGGCAAGCTTGTCGAGATGGGGCGTGCGGCCCGCCATCATGCCGCGATTGTAGGCACCGATATTCCAGATGCCGACATCGTCCCCCATGATGACCACGATGTTTGGTTTCTTGCCGGCTGTCTGCGCCATCGCGCTGCGGCTCAAGGCGACGCTCGCGGTGGTGCCGATTGCCGACATCGCCAGCAGCGACCCGCCGGTCAAAAGTATATCTCGTCGTGTTGGAGTTGCATCGATTGCCATGCTCATTCCTCCGTTTTGTCAGGCGAAAGGCAAAGCAATGCGCGCTGCGACGGGAATTGTAATGGGGAGGTCGTGGCTTCGGATTGCTCTGTCGTGATAGCCGCGCGAAATCGCGTGCATTGTCGATCCTGACAAGACCTGTCGGCTGGCCTGATCCAACACTAAGCGACCCAAAATGAGCCGATTGCAAGTCACGGCAGGCAATGAATGCGATTAAAGTAACGAAGACTGGTCTATATAAAGGGTTACAAGCACCATCCCGGCACGAAAAGATACATTTATTTAACGTAATGAGGTCTTCTTTCTTAATAACCTCGGCACTATGACGTTCACTTTATTCAATTCAATTCAAACAATTTCATAACCATACCATTATTATAGCGAAATTTCACACCAATTATAGTACTTCCGGGTTAAGCACATCTACGGATAGCCAAGATGATGCCCTAACCCACAGCGAGGCTGGGCTCGTTTCTGAGACACGCCCCTGGTTTTCCGGGTATAGGGAGCCGTCGACAACGATCTCGCCTTCCAGCTCTCCTGGCGAAGACGATGACGTTCAGTGCTGTCTACACGCTGGCGACGAGACTGCGGCTCAGCCGCGCCGTGCGGCTTTGATCGCGGCAACGTCGATCTTCCTCATCGTCATCATCGCGTCGAACGCACGCTTTGCCTCAGCGCCGCCGATTGCCATCGCTTCGGTCAGGACGCGCGGTGTGATCTGCCAGGAAATGCCCCACTTGTCCTTGCACCAGCCGCAATCGCTCTCCTTGCCGCCGTTACCGACGATGGCGTTCCAGTACCGGTCGGTCTCCTCCTGATCGTCGGTTGCGATCTGGAAGGAGAAGGCCTCGTTGTGGGTAAAGGCCGTGCCGCCGTTCAGCCCGATGCAGGCAACGCCGGCAACGGTGAACTCGACGACCAGAACATCCCCCTCCTTGCCGGACGGATAGTCTCCAGGCGCACGGATGACGGCACCCACGGCGCTGTCGGGAAAGGTCTGGGCGTAGAAGCGGGCGGCCTCCTCGGCGTCCTTGTCGTACCATACGCAGATCGTATTCTTGGCCATTGCGTCGTCCTTTCGCTGTTCGCGTCCGGTTGAGATAAGGCGCGCGCCGCACTTCTCCAGCCAGGGCAAGCGATTTGGCGGGAAATGGGCCGCTGCAGGCCCTTGTCGAAGGGACTATCCGGTGTCCTCGAACACCGCACCCGACGCGAATGCCATAGGTCTGGGCGCCTACCCCGCCTGTGCCGTCCCATGGGCGTGGATCACGGCGTCGGCCTCCTTGCCGTAGAGCTCCTCGAAATGGTCGAAGCTCTTGGAGAAGTAGCCGATCCCTTGCGTTGCCGAGCGCAGCGCCCGCGCCAGCTCGTCGAGTGCCGACCCCGGCACCAAGGCGCGAAAAACGTCCCAGCCCTTGGCCGCCTCGTCGCGGTCGAAACCCAGCACCTGCCCCTTGTAGGTGGAAACGATCGGCACCAGGCTGCCGGAATAGATCGACGGAATATGGATCTCGACGCGCACCACCGGCTGCATCAGCACGGCGGAGGCCTGCGACAGCGCCTGGCGCACGCCCATCTTGGCAGCGGCCCGGAAGGCGAATTCGGAGCTGTCGACCTGATGGTGCTGGCCGTCCGTCAGCGTCACGCCGACATCGATCACCTGAAAACCGAGCGGCCCCTTCTCCATCGCCTCGCGCGCACCCGCCTCGATCGCCGGGATGAAATTGCGCGGCACCGCCCCGCCCTTCACCGTCTCGTTGAAGCTGAAGCCGCCGCCGCGCTCGTTGGGGTGGACGCTGAGCTTGACGTCGGCAAATTGCCCGGCGCCACCGGTCTGCTTGCGGTGGCGGTAATGCACGTCGGAGGGTTTCAGTACGGTCTCGCGATAGGTCGGGCTCGGTGGCCTGTCGGTGACGCCGACATGGAAGACATCGGCCAGCGTCTTGCACAGATCGCGCAGGTGCACCGGCCCCTGCACGCAGATCAGCTGCGCGCCCGTGCCTTCCTCCTGCATCACCTTCAGGCTGCGGTCGGTCTCGGCGAGCTTGGCAAGCGTGCCGGAAAGCTTGGTCTCGTCGCGTTCGCTGTCGGGCACCAGAATGCGCTCCAGCATCGGCGTCGGCGGCGCCGTCCAGTCCGGCGCTTCGGATGCGGCGGTGGTTGTCAGAAGCGCCGGCACCGGCAGGTGATCGGATTTGACCGCGGCAAAGATCGTGCCGGGCTCCGGTATCCCTGTCGCAAGCGGCTTGCCGGTTGCCGGGTCCTGCAGCGAGCCGACACCGCCGCCGCCGAGCGCTGCCCCCTGCTTGATGCCAGCGGAAAGGGCGCGCACCAGCACGGTCTTGCCGACATTCTGGCGGTGGTAGGCGTGGAAGCTGACGGCGGCAATGCTCGTCTCAGTGATCTTGCTTGCCTCACCCAGCCTTTTTCGCAGCATATCGACCGGCGGCGTCTCATGCCTCAGCGCCTTCATCAGCCGCAGGATGCCGTTGCTGTGGCTCGCCGCGCCGACAAGAACGGGAATGATCCGGTTTTCCCTGAGGAGCCGCGATGAGATGGCATAGATCGTGTCGCTTGCCGGCTCGCGATCCTCGATCAGCTCCTCGAGCAGCCAGTCGTCGAACTCGGAGAGATGTTCGAGCAGCTCGGCGCGCGCTTCCTTCTCGCGCTCCAGCGTCGTGTCCGGAATTTCGATCAGCGCCGAGGTCTGCCCCTCGCGATAGCGCCAGGCGCGTTCGGAGATCAGGTCGCAGCTGCCGACGATCCTGTCTCCTTCGCGGATCGGCACCTGGCGCAGGATCAGCATGTGGCTGGAATAATCCTGCAGCGCGGCAATGACGTCGCGCAAGCGGCCCCGCGGCTCGTCCATGCGGTTGACGAAGATGATGCAGGGCGTGCCCGATGCCTCGATCACCTTGAGATAGGGTGCCGCCAGCACCGCCTCCTCCGGCGCCGGCGAGACACAGAGCACGCAGGCGTCGCTTGCCAGAAGCGCATGCTGCGCATGGGCCAGCGCTTCGGTGGCGCCGGGCGCGTCGAGCGCGCACCAGGCCTCCTTGCCGATCTCGAATTCGGTGACGTTCAATCCGTAAGGTGACATGACCTTTCTGGAGCTTTCCCCCAGCGCAGCCAGTTTTTCCACCAGCGTGGATTTTCCGGTCTGCGAAGGCCCAACTACCGTGAAGCAGCGCATCGGCGATCCTCCCCTGTCGAGATCGCGAGAGCGCCGTGCGTTGCAACGCTCCGCCTCCCCTTAAGTCTAGGGCAGCTTTCTGACTTTCAAAGGCATTGCGCAAAAACGCAGCCGAACAGGGCCACGAAACAGACAGAAAGCCGCCACGCCAGACCATAAACTGATTGCAAAAGCGCATCAGTTTTGCAATAACCTCACGCGTGAAACCAGACCCATGGGCGTTGTGCGGCGCTGCCGGACACAACGCAACGCCGAAACGTCAGCATCGGAGGCTGCCCGCATGTCGCTCACGCTTTATCTGCATCCACTCGCCTCTTTCTGCCACAAGGTGCTCGTCGCGCTCTACGAGAACGACACGCCCTTCGATGCGAGCCTGGTCGACCTTCTCGACCCCGCGGAGGCGGCGCGCTTCGCTAAGCTTTGGCCGGTCGGCAAGATGCCGGTTCTCAGCGACAGCGCCCGCGACGTGACCATCCCGGAGACGTCCATCATCATCGAATATCTCGACCGCCACTATCCCGGCAGCCAGCCGCTGATCCCTGTGGGCGCGGACGACGCGCTGCAGGCGCGGCTCTGGGATCGCTTCTTCGATCTCTACATCCATGTGCCAATGCAGAAGATCGTCACCGACACGCTGCGCGGAAGCGGCGAGAACGACCCTCGCGGCGTTTCTGATGCCCGCGCCACGCTTGGCACAGCCTATGCCATGGCCGACCGGCATTTCGCCACCAACGCCTTTGCCGGCGGCGCCGCCTTCAGCCTTGCCGATTGCGCCGCGGCCCCCGCTCTCTTCTATGCTGGAATTGTCGAGCCCTTTGCGGACAAGCACCCGCATCTCCAGGCCTATTTCGAGCGGCTGCTAGAGCGTGCTTCGATGCGCCGCGTGCTCGCCGAGGCGCAGCCCTACTTCCACATGTTTCCCTATAGGGATCTCATGCCCGCGCGGTTCCTTGCCGGAGCCTGAAACGGCTCCGGACGCGACGCCAGGCGAAATTACTCGACCTGCTTTGGCGGCGTGCCGATCGGGAAGGACACGGTCACGAAACCGGCCGTGCCTTCTGCGCGGTTCTTCGCCGCAAATTCCTGGAACACCTTCAGCCGCAGCGAGACAGGGGTCTCGCCCATCTTGAAGTTGTAGCCGACCGTGCCGCCGAGTGATGCCACCCGACCCTTGAAGTCGCCGAGCCGCGCGCCGGGGCCGCTGTCGCCCGTCACCTGCTGGTAGAAGTAGCCGATGAAACCGGCGGAAAACTGCGGCGTGAACTGCTTGGAGAGCGCCCATTCCGTGTGGAACTCGGTGCCGGTGCGGTAGTCCGTCGCCGGGTTCTCGCCGTTGAAGGTAAAGCCCGCGGCGCCTGAGAGGTCGATGCCGGTTTCAGGGTTGAACCAGGTTCCGGCGAAGGTCAGGTCAGCCGCCCAGCGGTTGAACGAAAGATTGGCGATCTCGCCCTTGTGATAATCGCCGATCGGAATGTTGACGCTGAGATTGGTCGACCAGTGGAAGTCGCCCTCGTGCCAGCCGAGCGAGGCGCCGACGACAGGGTCGCCGATGGTGAAGATCGAATCCTCGACGCCGCGGCTAAGCCCGCCGGGCAGCGAAACCGACGCGTCCACCTTCGGCCCGCCGAAGGGAACAATCGCGCTAAAGCCGAGGTTGCCGCCCATCACGTCCTCGGGCAGAACCCAGAGGCCGGTGACGAAGTCCGCAATCAGCTTGACGTCGACGTCGGCCACCACCTGTCCGCCGACAGGCAGCTGGCGACTGCCGCCAAGCTCGCCGAAATAGAAGTAAGTGTCGTTCTGGATATAGGTGCCGGGAGGGGCGAGCAGGCCAGCCATCGGGCCGCGCGCGCCGAGCAGGTAGAAGCCCGCACCGTTTTCCGCCGCCTGCACCGCCTCTGCCCCCAGCAGGACCGATGAAAAGACACCGGCGCCAAGGCCGACCGTGGCAAGCAGACGTGCAGCTGATCTCATGTGATTCCCCTCTTTCACGAGAGGGAAGATATCACTTTAACGTGTGCGAGCGACCCCTAAGACAGGGGAGCAGGATGTGATTGCCGACGCGAACATGCCTCGACGTCGCGCTCGAAACGTTCGGCGTGGAAAACTATTGGCGCAATCTGCGCGGCCCGCACCCCGCCCGCAAACGCGATGCCGATACCGTTTAGCGGCTCCCGGCAACACACTGCCGATACGGCGCGTTACGTGCCCTGCCAACGCTTCCTCAAGCACCAATATGCAAGGCGTGATTGAATCGGGAGGTGTCACCTTGCTCGGCATCGCCATGCCCCTAGTTTGTCATCGACGGCAATGGACCGACACCAGGGGAAGAGGACAGCGACATGGAATACCGACTGCTTGGCCGCTCCGGCCTGAAGATCTCGACGATCACCATGGGCACGATGACGATCGGCGGTGGCGGCAAGTTCGCGCAGGTCGGCAATGTCGGCCTCGACGAGGCGCGCCGCTATGTCGACATGTGCCTCGATGCCGGCGTCAACCTGATCGATACCGCCGATATCTATTCCACCGGCGGCTCGGAGGAGATCATCGGCGATATCCTCGGCGGCAAGCGCAAGAACGGCGTGCTCGTCGCCACCAAGGCGCGCTTCAACATGGGACCGGGACCGAACGACGGCGGCCTCTCCCGCCACCACCTGATTGCCGCCTGCGACGCGAGCCTGAAGCGGTTGAAGACCGATGTCATCGATCTCTACCAGGTGCACGAATGGGACGGCCAGACGCCGCTCGAAGAAACGATGGAGGCGCTCGATACGCTCGTTCGCCACGGCAAGGTGCGCTATATTGGCTGCTCCAACTATTCCGGCTGGCACATCATGAAAGCGCTCGGCATCAGCGCGCTCGACCGCCGCCACCGCTTCGTCAGCCAACAGATCCACTACACGCTCGAGGCCCGCGAGGCGGAATACGAGCTGCTGCCGATCAGCCTCGACCAGGGCCTCGGCGTGCTCGTTTGGAGCCCGCTTGCCGGCGGTCTTCTTTCGGGCAAGCACCGGCGCAACCAGACGCCGGATGGCACCCGCCAGCTTGCCGGCTGGAACGAGCCGCCGATCCGAGACGAGGAGCGGCTGTGGAAGATCGTCGACATGCTCACGGCGATCTCAGGCGAGCGCGGCGTCTCGCCCGCCCAGGTCGCGCTTGCCTGGCTGATCGACCGCAAGGGCGTGACCTCCGTCATCATCGGCGGCCGCAAGGAGGAGCAGTTCCGCGACAACCTTGCGGCAGCCAGCCTCAAACTGACCGACGAGGAACGCGAACTGCTCGACGCCGTCAGCCTGCCGCCGGTGCTCTATCCCTACTGGCACCAGCTGCGCAGCGCCAAGGACAGGCTCGGCGAGGCCGACCTGTCGCTGTTGGGTCCGCATGTTTGAGAGCTGCGCAAGCAGTCGGGCACCGGGCTCCGCCACCTGAAACGTTTGCGCGTCCGCGCCTCACGCAGCCCTTGCCGCCCCTCATCCGGCCTGCCGGCCACCTTCTCCCCGCATGCGGGGAGAAGGATACCCGCTGCACCCGCCCGTTCCAAAAAAATGCTTTTTAAGTCGCGTCCCGCGTTGACCACAGATCCAGGTGGCGACCAAGCTGGTATCCACGTCCCCTCTCCCCGCTTGCGGGGAGAGGGCTAGGGTGAGGGGCACGCCGCAGAGGTGCGGGCCAGAGATAAACCTGCCAAGTGCCGGAACCGATGCCGTTACCGGAAAAGTTACCGCCTCTTGACTTCCCGCCGAAACGATCCAATTTATATCATATGATACGGAAAGAGCATTCATAGGAGACACTCATGCCCAGTGCCCAACAGGCTCTTGCGCCCGACCGCGACGCGGCCAGACAGGAGGAAGCGGTCATCGTCAAGGCGGTGGTGAAGGCCTGCGACCTGTGGAAGCTGACCAACAGGGAAGCATCGCAGCTCTTCGACGTGCCGATCGCTACCTGGAACCGGATGAAGGCCGGCGATTTCAAAGGCCGGCTCGACCAGGACAAGCGAATGCGCGCCAGCCTGATCGTCGGCATCTTCAAGAGCCTGCGGCTCTATTTCAACGGGCCGTTGACCTACCAATGGCCGAAGGCGGTCAATACCGGTCCGGTGTTTGACGGCCAGTCGCCGATCGACCTGATGATCGAGGGCGGCATACCGGCGATGATGAAGGTGCGCCGCTATCTCGATGGCCTGCGCGGCGGCCTATGATCCCTGAGATCGATTTCACCGATCCGGCCACCATCCGGCTGATCTCCACCGCCTATATCGACGAACCCGCCGTCAAACCGCTCTGCGACGACGAGGACGACATCGAGATCCTCAACCGGCTGGAGGCGCTGACATCGGCACGGCTGAGCCCGCTGGCGCTACCGGCCGGCGTCAACCCGGCAGAGCTTCTCAACGATAGCTTCGGCTATGGCTGGTCGCTGATCAACGCCGCCTTCTGCCATGCGCGCCCGCCGGGCAACCGCTTCAACACCGAGGATCGCGGCGCCTGGTATTGCGCCTTCGGCGACACCGCGCTCGAAACCTGCCAGGCCGAGATCGTCTATCACCGCACCCGGGCGCTGGTCGATGCCGGCATCTTCGAGGACATCGGCGCCTACCGCGAACTGATCGCCGGCTTCACCTGCCGCTTCCACGATGCGCGCGGCGAAACGGGGGCTGCCTATCTCGGTCCCGACCCTGCCCTCGCATACCCCGCCGGCCAGGCGCTTGCAGCCACTATCTACGCCGAAGGCGGCAACGGCCTGATCTACCCGTCCGCCCGCCATCTCCAGGGCGAGTGCATCGCCGTCTTCCGCCCCGCCGTCATCCAGAACATCCGCCAGGGCCGCACCATCACCTTCGAGTGGAAGGGCACGCCGGAGCCGACGATCCGTCGGGAAGACTGAGGGTGCCGCAGCAGTGCTGCGGGAGCAAAGTCATGTGTGATGCGGAAGAATCTAAATCCACCGACTGCCAAAAAACGTCCTCATTCCGGCCTTGTGCCGGAATCCAGCCAGCCCAAACCCTTGGGCTGAAAGGTCTTTTGACCCGACCGACGTCAGGTCGCTGGATTCGGGCACAGGCCGGAATGAGGGAGGCTGAGTCGCGCGCTCCGCCCTGAGCGGAATGGTCCGTCAGAACCAATCACTCAGAACCGGGGTTCGGAAGCACGTCAAAACGCCATCAACCCGTCCGGTTGGAAGGCCGGGAACGCACGCGACATCGATAAGCAAATACGCCATGCCCCTGCCCGCGTCCCCTTCGCCGGGGTGCCGTTACTGAGCGGCCTGGCAGGCCCTCAGCGCCTTGAAGGCAGCGTCGGTTCCAGCCAGCTTTACGACGATGGGATTGCCGCCTGCGGGCGTAATCGTCACCGCCGTCTTCTTGGCCAGGTCGTAGATGAAGTCAGGATTGTTGACCCAGACAAACGCGCCGCGATAGCCGTCTATGGCCTGACCCTTCGCCTCGCCACTGAATTTCTGGCCATCGACATCGAACAGGACCGCAAGCTTCTCGTTGGCTGCAACGTTGGCGTCAGCTTTTGTGTAGAGCGCCATGTAGCCACGCAGCGCCGCCGTTGCATCGATGCCCATCTGAACTTGCGTGCCGTCTGCGTTTGATTTCGTGATCAAGCATCCCGGTCCCATATTCTCCTTGACGAGAATGTCCCAACCGGCTTCCGAGCCGTATTTACTCTGGGCCATAGCACCCGTTGCAACGAGGGCGGTGAAAGCCACTGTCAGTCCAATTGCAATCTGCGTTTTCATAGCAATCTCCTTCTGGTTAGCAGGAATTACCAAGCCAAGCGCGGAGGACGCCGTCGATGAGGGCGCACGACAGGGTGCGCTAGAACGGCTTCAACACGAGTTTGCGAGCGAGAACAGAGACTGCAACTGCGGCTTTCTAATGGAAGCGAGAGAAATACTGTCGGCATTGCCGCCTGGATTGCACCAGCCATGAAATAATGCCGTGGATTAACCGTTCATTAAACTTGGAATCACCGGAAAGTTGATAACGTGAACGTGGCGGCGTGCTCTCGGGCATTGCCGCCAAACGCAGAATACGCAGGCAACCCTAGGGCGTTCGGCAACGAACGCCCTTTGCGTTTTTCAGTCGGAAGGGCTGAGCAACGAGGCCCGACGGGATGACCTGTGCCGCGGACCGCGATACCTCAGTGCATCGGCAACCAGCGCGAAGGCGGGTGAGGTCTGGCGCCGGCTTGGGTAGTAGAGATGGTAGCCGGCAAAAGGCGGGCACCAGTCTTTAAGCACCTGCACCAGCCGACCCGAGGTAAGATATGCTGCCACGGCATCCTCCGGCAGATAGGCGAGCCCCAACCCGCCAAGCGCCGCGCTCAATCTCAGCGCGATAGTGTTGAAGACGAGCTGGCCCTCAACCCGCACCTTCACCTCACGCCCGTCCTTTTCGAACTCCCAGGCATAGATGCCGCCATGGGTCGGCAGGCGCAGGTTGATGCAATTGTGCTCCGTCAGGTCCTGCGGCATCAGCGGCATTTTTCGCGTGGCGAAATAGGATGGCGCGCCGACCACCGCCATGCGCATGTCGGGCCCGATGCGCACGGCGATCATGTCTTTGGCCACCTGCTCGCCAAGGCGCACGCCGGCGTCGTAGCGCTCGGAAACGATATCGGTCAGGCCATAGTCGACGATCACCTCGACATGCACATCCGGATACTCGGGCAACAGCCGTTGCAGCGCCGGCCAGAGGATGCGGTCGGCGGCATGCTCGCCGGCGGTAATGCGGATCGTGCCCGCCGGCTTGTCGCGAAATTCGCTGAGGGCTGCCAGTTCCCGGTCGATCTCGTCCAGGCGCGGGCCGATCGACAACAGCAGCCGCTCGCCGGCCTCGGTCGGCGACACGCTGCGCGTCGTGCGCGTCAAAAGCCGCAAGCCCAGCCGCGCCTCGAGCCCGCGGATCGTGTAGCTCAGTGCCGATTGCGAGACCCCGAGCTGCGCTGCCGCCTTGGTAAAGCTGCGTTCCCGTGCGACAGCAAGGAAGGCGATGAGGTCATTGATCGGCTGGCGCGGCATTCATGAATTTCCCTCATAAGATCTTGCGATATTTACCACCTAATTCTGATCAATCCCACACGCTAAATTGCCTTGAAGATAGCAACGACGTCAGGGCCGACCACGGCGGCGTCGTCATTTGCAAAGGATCGACGCCATGAACATCAAACGCAGCGGCTCAGCGCCCTCGGCCAGAGGGCCGGCGGATTATTTTTCCGGCACCGTGCGCATCGATGCCCCCTTCAACGGCTCGGCTCCTGCGCGCGTCGGTGGCGCCACCGTCACCTTCGAGCCCGGCGCGCGCACCGCCTGGCACACTCACCCGCTCGGCCAGACGCTCATCGTCCTATCTGGCCTCGGCCGCGCCCAGCGCGAAGGCGGGCCGGTCGAGGAGATCCGCCCTGGCGATATCGTCTGGTTCGAACCGGGCGAGAAACACTGGCACGGCGCCTCGCCGGCGTCCGCCATGACCCATATCGCGATTGCCGAGGCCCTCGACGGCAAGGTCGTCGACTGGCTGGAGAAGGTCAGCGACACGGACTACGGGGCCGAAATCAAGGCCGGCTGATCGCCAGCCGGTGGCGCCCCCTCGCCGACCCGATCGCGCGCGCCATCTCTGCTCCAACGGCATCATCATTCGAGACAGGAAAACCTCTCATGGAAAAGCGCACACTCGGCAAAAGCGGCCTTGAAGTCTCGGCCCTCGGCCTCGGCTGCATGGGCCTCAGCTACGGCTATGGCCCGGCCACGGAAAAAGAGGCGGCCATTACCCTCATCCGCACCGCCTTCGAGCGCGGTGTCACCTTCTTCGACACCGCCGAGGCCTATGGCCCCTATAGCAACGAAGAGCTGCTCGGCGAGGCACTCGGCCCCATCCGCAACAAGGTGGTGATTGCCACCAAGTTCGGCTTCGACTTTGACAGCCAAGGTGGCCAGAGCGGCATGAACAGCCGGCCGGATCAGATCCGCAAGGTCGCCGATGCGGCGCTGAAGCGCCTGAAGACCGACGTGATCGACCTGTTCTACCAGCATCGCGTCGACCCCAATGTGCCGATCGAGGACGTGGCAGGCACCGTGCAGCGGCTCATCAGCGAGGGCAAGGTCAGGCATTTCGGCCTTTCCGAAGCCGGCGCCGAGACCATCCGCAAGGCGCACGCGGAACAGCCGGTTGCAGTGCTGCAGAGCGAGTATTCGCTGTGGTGGCGCGAGCCGGAGGCTGAAATCCTGCCGCTGCTCGAAGAACTCGGCATCGGCTTCGTGCCCTTCAGCCCGCTCGGCAAGGGGTTCCTCACCGGCGCCATCAAGGCCGACACCACCTTCGATGCCAAGGATTTCCGCAATGTCGTGCCGCGCTTCACGCCGGAAGCCCGCAAGACCAACCAGGCGCTGGTCGATCTCCTGGGTCAGATCGCAGCCCGCAAGGAAACAACGCCAGCACAGGTCGCGCTCGCCTGGCTTTTGGCGCAAAAGCCCTGGATCGTGCCGATCCCCGGCACCACCAAGCTGCACCGGCTCGAGGAAAACATTGGCGCTGCGGCCGTGAGGCTGACATCAGGCGATCTCGGCGAAATCGACAGTGCACTTGCCGAGGTCACCATCGAGGGCGACCGCTATCCCGCCCACCTGCAGGCGCGCGTCGGTCGCTGATCCCGGTTGCCGGAGGCGGCAAGGTCGTTCTCGCGGCAAAGCGAACGTCCGGTCCGACGGCCCGATCCTGATCAAGCTCGGCCGGCTGCATGACACATGACACGGCCGGCGCGATGCGCCGGCCGTTGATATCCCCAGGAGCAGTGTAGAAAGGCGCAGCCTTACCGCGGTGCCAGTCTTTCCAGCTCGTTCAGCCGCTTCATCGCCGCCTGCTGCTGCAGCAGACTATAGTTGATGCCGCTGGCGTTCAACGTGCTGCCTGTCTGGAAGGGATACTGATCGAAATCCTGGAAGAACTCCTTGATCTTGCCCTGAATCGGCACCAGCAGCCACATGTTGCGGCCGAGGAACTCCATCGCACCGCCCCCTTCCTTCATTCCCTTCTCATAGGGGTCCATGCGCAAGTTGGTGATCATGGCCCAACTGGTTACCTCACGGGTCGCCGTTGCGATGTTACCTTCGCTGGATTGGGCGAAAGCGAGTTTCCAGTCATTCCAGCGGATGGCATTCAGGTTTCCGCCCTGGTCGAAATAGTAGACCGACTCCCGTGGCGGCGCTTTTGCCTCGCCCTTGAGCAGTTCCGTCAGGTCGAAGCCGTCGAGATGCACCTTGAACGTCTTGGTGCCTGCCTGGAACCCTTCCTTCATCTGGCCCTTGACGTCGGAAATGCCGGCAGCCGTCGCAAAGGTCGGAAGCCAATCCATCAACGTCACCGGTTCGTTGATCTGCGTGCCCGGCTTTACCACGCCCGGCCAGCGCACCATCATCGGAATGCGGAAGCCGCCTTCCCAGGTCGTGCCCTTTTCGCCGTGGAACATCGTCATCGCGCCATCCGGCCACAGCGCCAGCTCGGCACCGTTGTCGGTGGTGTAGAGCACGATGGTGTTGTCGGCGATGCCGAGATCGTCGAGCTGCTGAAGCAGTTGGCCGACATGGCCGTCATGCTCGGCCATGCCGTCGGCATGGATGCCCTTGCCGGTCTTGCCCATCGAGTCCGGCTTCAGGTGGGTGAACACGTGCATGCGCGTCGAGTTGAACCAGCAGAAGAACGGCTTGTCGGCCTTGGCCTGCCGGTCGATGTAATCCTTGGCGGCAGCAAGAAATTCTTCATCGATGGTTTCCATGCGCTTGGTATTGAGTGCGCCGGTATCCTCGATCTTGCCGTCCGCGTTGGACTTGATGACACCGCGCGGGCCGTACTTCTTCTTGAACTCGGTATCCTTCGGATAGAAGTAGCCCTCCGGCTCTTCCTCGGCATTGAGGTGATAGAGATTGCCGAAGAATTCGTCGAAGCCGTGATTGGTCGGCAGATGCTGGTCCTGGTCGCCCAGATGGTTCTTGCCGAACTGGCCGGTGGCGTAGCCCTTCGACTTCAGCACATCGGCAATCGTCGGCATCCAGTCCTGAATGCCATGCGGGTCGCCCGGCATGCCGATGGTCAGAAGCCCGGTGCGGAACGGTTCCTGGCCGAGGATGAACGAGGCGCGACCGGCCGTGCAGCTCTGCTGCCCATAGGAGTCCGTGAAGATAGCCCCCTGGGCGGCGATGCGGTCGATATTGGGCGTGCGATAGCCCATGAGGCCCATGGTGTAGGCGCTGATCTGCGGAATGCCGATGTCGTCGCCGAAGATGACGAGGATGTTCGGCGGCTTGCCGCTGCCGGCGGCAGGCTGCTGCTGCGCCTTTGCCGTGTTCAGCGGCGTGGCTGCGCCTGCCATGGTCGCGGCCGCAAGGATAGTGCCGCCGAGAAGCAGGCTGCGACGATCCACGTCGATAGAAGGAATGGTATCGTTGCTGGATGGCTTATCGACATTCTGAACCATGCTCATCGTCTCCTGTTCGTGAGGACTGCAATAGTCGATTGCTCTGAAACGCCTCTATGAGAACCTTCTTGAAATTGTCGCGGGAACTGCCTGAGACCGCCTTCGCAATTGCCGGCTTTCTCGTTGCTGACCGATCACCGACCGCACGCGAAAAAACTACCACGCGAGCGCGCCCGCTCAGGAGTACGTAACAGTTACGTAGCGCCGATTAACTGTCGAGATCGCCTTGCGTCGCAGTGCCGCAGGCCCATAGGCGGCGGCGATGCGGTTGCGCCACGCATGGGGCCGTGGCGAACATCACGTTCTCATGGCCACGCGCAATGTTGCCGCAACCCGGATGGGCGATGTCTCCATCGTCATTTCAAACCGGGTTTCAGACTTGCCATTGAAAGCGAGGCCGCGACCAAGAGGACGTGAATGCCGATATCCCTGCTGCCGGCCGAGGCTGTCGAAGCTGATGCCATCCGCAATCTGACGGTCGATGAAAGCCAGATGGATTTCATCGCCAGCAATGACGAATCTCTGGAAGAACTGACGGAGCGCCCGGAATGCGTCGGCTTTGCCATCATGGCCGAGGGCCAGCCCGTCGGCTTTGCCATGTACGCGCTCGACCCTGATGACGGCAACCACTGGATCTACCGCCTGATGATCGACGCCCGCCATCAGGGCAAGGGGTTTGGCCGCAAGGCACTGGCCGCCTTGGTCGAGACGATGGCAGCCATCCCCGGATGCAACGCGATCTATCTCGGCGTCTACCCGGACAACACTCGCGCCCGCGCGCTTTATCAGCGCGTCGGCTTTCGCGAGACGGGCCAGATCATCGGCGGAGAAACCGTGCTCCGTCTCGGCCTTGCCGGCAGCAACGCCTGGATGAGCCCTAGAGATCCGCGATTCGATGAAGGCGTCAGCTACAACCTCCAGTAAGCCAAAGTGGACAATGTGAGATTTTGCCGCACGCCGGAAATCAGCAAATATGAAGCAATTATAATACATTGAAACACGAATGGATACAAAGCTTTACAAGCGCGCATTGCCGACGGAGAAAATTCACATAACTTGAAGTTGTGTGCTGTGATAAATTTGTGACAGCAACCCTGATCACTGCTTGCTAGAAGCGTGCACCGCATAAGTGGTGCAAGATTCTACGGAGCATTGACATGTCGCATAAGCTTATCCTTTCAGCCGCCATCCTGGCCGCGCTCGCAGCACCGGCCGTCGCAGCCGACGCCGTTGCGGATATCGCGCCCGCTCCGGAAGCGCAGGCAGCCGAGGCATTCACCTGGACCGGCGGTTACCTCGGCGTTCAGGGCGGCGGCGGCTGGCTGGACGGCAAGTTCAGTGTCCCGGGCGCAAGCGTCAACGAAGACTTCAACGGCGGCCTCATCAGCGGCTTCGTCGGCTACAACTACCAGTTCGGCGATTGGGTCATCGGCGCTGAAGGCGATCTGACCTACAACTGGAACGACAACAAGTACGACATCTTCGGCACCGACGTGAAGGTCGGCACCGACCTCGCCGGCTCGGTCCGCGCACGCGCCGGTTACGCCCTCGACAACGCGCTCATCTACACCACCGCCGGCTGGACCGCGACGAGCGGCTACATCGAAGTCCCGGGCATCGGCGACGTCGACCGCACCTTCAGCGGCTACACCGTCGGCGCCGGCGTTGACTACGCCTTCACCAACAACATCTTCGCCCGCGCCGAATACCGCTTCAACGACTTCGGCAGCAAGACGATCGAAGACGTCAAGGTCGACCTCGACCAGCACCAGTTCACCGTCGGTATCGGCGTGAAGTTCTAATCCTGCCCCACCGAAAGCCTTTTTGGCCTTTGGCTCGCGCCGCGTCTCCCTCCGAGACGCGGCGTTTTTCTTGCTGTTTGCGCAAAGAGCAGAGCTTTTCGTGAAAATGCCCGGTCTCGACAGCAGGTCAGGCCGATGCCACTGTTCCGCAGCGGACTACCTGTTGCTGTCCAGGCGCTTGGAAGCGGTGCCGAAATTCCCCAGCTGATACACGGCAATGCCTTCTGCCCCGAACGTAAAGGTGCTGAAGGATTGTTTCTCAACGTCCTCAAGCCACCCAAGCGGCGCGATGCCGATGGTGACGTGCGGATTGAACTTGTCGCCAGTCTGGTTCGGAACAAACGTTTCCACATACTTGAACAGTTGCGGGTCAAACGGCGTTCCTGTTGTGTCGGGCATGAAGGCTGATGCGCCGCCGCCCGTCCGCGCGAAGCGATTGACCGCATCTATCACGGCCCCCTGCAGCGACTTCAGCTCGTCGGACGGCTCCACGACGATCCCCGCGAGACCAATTTTGCCGGAAGGTATGTGATAGAGGCCGGTTGCCGTCATGTGCATCGCGGCAGGGTTGAATTTCGACCTGACCTGCTCGACTGCAGCAAGCAACGAGCCCAAATCGCTCTCGGCGACGAAACGTTGGACGAGCGTGATATGAGGGGCGTGTTCGTCGTCCAGCTCAAAACCCTCCGGACTTTGCTCGCGCATCCTCGCATTCCAGTCGGCTGCCCTTTCCAGCATCACGCCATCTGGCTGCAACAGCACATCGATCGCGATGAGGCGGTCTTCAGATCGCCCCGGCATCGCCATCAGCGAAATGACGGCGGCCAGAAAGAGAGAGCGAGTCAAGCTCATTGGAACATCCTCCTGCGATCACGGCACGATCGCCAGACCGGCGCGCAACTGTCGTCGCTGGCCGCGATGGCCGCTTCCGGCGCGTCTTCCGAACGTAACCAGAATGGCCACGCCAAAGGATGCGGTCAAGCGACAATGGCTCGCGGCATCTGCCGTGCATTCCGGACAAGCCGCGTTGTCAAAGAGCAGACTGCTGCATAATTTAGTGCCTATCAGCCCTGGCGTCATTTTTCACGCGAGGGCCACGGCGGCAGCTCACTCCACACCACATCTATGAATTGCAATCCCGATTTCTCCACGCTATCCCAGTGCCATGGAACAGCTCATCGAAATCGCAAACACGCGCATCCTGCAATGCGCCGACGAAGGCACACCGCTCAGGGCAGCAGGCGACGCCAATGATTTTCTTGGCGATGCCTGGGCCCACACGGCCGATATGCTCGCGATCCCGGTCGCACGCCTCGGCCCGGATTTTCTCGATCTCAGTACCCGCGTTGCCGGCGAGGTTTTCCAGAAGTTCGTCAACTACCGTATGAAATGCGCCATCGTCGGCGACATCTCTGTAGCGCTCGAAGGCAGCAAGGCGCTGCGCGACTTCGTGCGCGAAACCAACAAGGGCAACGCCCTCTGGTTCGTGCGGGATTTCGACGAACTTCGAATCAAGCTCGCAGGCGCAGCCTGATCGCTCCGCCCGACCGATCAAGGCGGAACAATCTCGGCGCCGCGACCTTCGATCTGCAGACCTTGCCGCCGGCGATTACAGTGGCGCGCTTTGCGGAACGCCAGCCATCATGCCGCAACACCGGCTATTCGAACTTCTCGGTGCTGTCAGCCTTGCCCTTCACCCAGTACCCCGATGCCTTGATCCAGGAGATCGGATAGCCCCGTTCCTCGGTCAGATGCGCGCGGATCGCCCGCGTCACTGTCGCTTCGGCCGCAACCCAGATGAAGGTGTTCGGCTCGATGACGACGGAGCGCAGGACGGCGAGAAGCGCGGCAGCATCCGTCGCCTGATGCAGCGGGCGATAGGCCCAGTGGCATGTGAGCTCGGCCTTCGTGTCGAACGCCTGTTGCTCGGCGGCGTCGGTGATCGCAGTGATGCTGGTGATGCGGGCGCCTGCGCCAGCCTCCTCGATGCGTCGGCCGATTGCCGGCAGCGCCGTCTCGTCGCCGATCAGGAGCCAGCGCTCGACATTGGAAATGACGGCCGAACCGCGCGGCCCGGCAATGTTCAAGGCGTCGCCCGGGCGGGCGTTCATCGCCCACTCGGTGATCGGCCCGGCCTCGTGCAAGGCAAAATCGATCACCAGCGTGCGGGCGGCAGTGTCGTAGCGGCGCGGCGTGTAATCCCGCCGCTCCTCGGTGCCGTCGGCCGCCGGCACCAGGATCTTGACGTGATCATCGGCCCCAAGGCTGACGAAGTCGGCAAGGTCATCGCCCGCAAGCGTGATGCGCAGCATGCCGGGCGTAATGCGCTCAGCCTCGGTGACCACAAGCGAACGTCGCTTGAGCTCATGGCGCACGCGCTCGATCCGGGGGAGCGTTGCATTGTCAGCGGAGGTGTTAAGGGTATCCATCGGTATCCTTTGGGGGCTCGTAGATCTCGATCCGCAGGACACAGTCGCGCAGATCGAGGCCTGAGAACCGTTCGATCATACGCGTTGAGTGACGTTAACGCTTACGTGGCCGGACAGTGCCCGGCCATTTCGACCGTTGTAGCCGACAAGAAGCGCCAGTGCAATGCGCGCCGAAAGCGCTTCGTCACTGCGGTCAACGGGCGCAACACAGCAAAGGAAAAGGCGCGCCCGCTGCTGCGGCCGCGCCTCTCGATGAAGAGCCTCGAATGGCTGGCGATCAGGCGGCCAGTGCCGCCGCTTCGCCGCGCACAAGATCGCCGAGACGGCGGATGCCCTCTTCGATCATCTTGTCGTTGGCGCAGGAGAAGGAGAGACGCAGCGTGTTCTCGCCGGAACCATCGGCAAAGAAGGCGCGGCCGGGCACGAAGGCGACCTTGGCGGTCTCCAGCGATTTGGCGAGAAGTGCGGTGCCGTCCATGCCCTTCGGCAGCGTCACCCAGACGAACATGCCGCCTTCGGGCTTGGTCCAGGTCACGCCATCAGGCATGTACTTCTCAAGCGCTGCCAGCATGGCGCTGCGGCGATGCTTGTAGACCCGGTGGATCTTGGCGACCTGGGCGTCGAAACCACGCTCGGCAACAGTGCAGATCGCCATCTGGTTGATGGTCGAGGAATGCAGATCGGCCGCCTGCTTGAGGAGCACGAGCTTGCGGATCACCGTTTCCGAGGCGCAGACCCAGCCGACGCGCAGGCCCGGTGCCAGCGTCTTGGAGAACGAACCGCAATAGACGGTGCGGGTGTGATTGATGTCGCCCTTGCGCGCGATTTCCAACGCCAGGATCGGCGGGATCGCCTCGCCGTCGTAGCGCAGCGACTGGTAAGCCGCGTCTTCGATGACGGCGATGTCGAGCTCTTCGGCAAGGTCAAGCACGCGCTCGCGCCCTGCCCGGTCCACCGTCTCGCCCGTCGGGTTGGAGAAGTCTGCCGAGAGATAGGCGAACTTGACGCGGCCGCCGGCAGCTTTCGCGGCTTCCGCATAGGCCGCGGGCGTGCGGTTGCCGCCCGGATTGAGCTGGTCGTAATGCGGCTCATAGGCGTTGAACGCCTGCAGCGCGCCGAGATAGGTCGGCCAGGTCACAAGCGCCGTGTCGTTGGGCGACAGGAACAGCTTGCCGATATAGTCGAGGCCCTGCTGCGAACCCGAGGTGATGAAGATGTTGTCGACCCCGGCGGGAATGCCGATCTTCTCCATCTGCTTGGCGAGCCACTCGCGCAGCGGCTTGTAGCCTTCGCTGACCGAATACTGCAAGGCGGCGCTGACCGCCGGACCCGAAAAGATCTCCGCATAGGCATCCTTGAATTCCACATCCGGAAACAGCTCGGGATCGGGAATGCCGCCGGCAAACGAGATGATGTCGGGGCGATCGAGCAGTTTCAACAGTTCGCGGATTTCCGAGGCGCGCATCCGGCTGGAGCGCGTCGCGAATACATGGTCCCAGTCGAGCATTGGGTCGTTTCCTCAAGGATTTTTGCAGCGGGCAGCGCCTTGGGGCTGCATTCCGCATTCATTGTCTTTGTCCTTCGACAGGATCACGGCGGCTAATTTATGTCAACGTTATTGACCTAAATCGGCAGCAAATTCTGTCCGTACAGCGTCTCACTTTAAGTCAATTGGGTAACGTTGCGTAACCCGTTGCTCCACCGCGCAAGGCGGGCCTTCGTAGCCCTGATGTTACCGTTACATCCTTGTTCGCCCCACGCACAGGGCGCAGACTTCTGCGAGCCATCGATTGCAGACCCCAGGCCGCATTCCCTCCCCCTTCAATGACGGAGAAAGACGACATGAGCATGCATCCCGAAGACGACGATCAGCAGCAGAACGGGCACCCCCTTGGCGTCAGCCGACGCAACCTCCTGCTTGCCGGCAGCGCGCTGGCGGCAGCGGCGCTGACCACTTCAGGCGGGGCAACGCCGGCAGCCGCGCAGCAATCCACCCAGCCGGCCGCCGGCGGCGCCAAGCCGAACATCCTCATGATCATGGGCGACGATATCGGCTGGTTCAACCCGAGCATCTACCACCGCGGCATGATGGGCTATCGCACGCCCAACATCGACCGTATCGGCAATGAAGGCGCGATGTTTACCGACTGGTATGGCGAGCAGAGCTGCACGGCCGGCCGCGCCGCCTTCATCACCGGTCAGTCGCCGATCCGCACCGGCCTCACCAAGGTCGGCCTGCCCGGCGCCGATGTCGGCCTGCAGCCGGAGGACCCGACGGTCGCCGAGCTCCTCAAGGCCCAAGGCTACGCCACCGGCCAATTCGGCAAGAACCACCTGGGCGACAAGGACGAGTTCCTGCCGACCAATCACGGCTTCGACGAGTTCTTCGGCAACCTCTACCATCTCAACGCCGAGGAAGAGCCGGAGAACCCCGATTATCCGAAGAGCCCCGAATTCCGCAAACGCTTCGGCCCGCGCGGCGTCATCCACTCCTATGCCGATGGCCGGATCGAGGACACGGGAGCGCTGACCAAGAAGCGCATGGAAACGGTCGACGAAGAATTCCTGACCGCGGCGCTCGATTTCATCGATCGCCAGCACAATGCCCAGAAGCCGTGGTTCTGCTACTTCAACTCCACCCGCATGCACGTCAACACCCACCTGAAGCCCGAGTCCGCAGGCAAGACCGGCAAGGGCATCTATGCCGACGGCATGGTCGAGCATGACGGCATGGTCGGCCAGCTCCTGAAGAAGCTCGACGATCTCGGCCTCGTGGAAAACACCATCGTCGTCTACACCACCGACAACGGCGCCGAGGTGATGACCTGGCCGGATGGCGGCAACACCCCCTTCCGCGGCGAAAAGGCCACCAACTGGGAAGGCGGCTACCGCGTGCCGACCTGCATCCGCTGGCCTGGCGTCATCAAGCCGAACACCATCTACAACGACATCGCCTCGCACTACGATTTCATCCCGACCTTCTGCGCGGCCGCCGGCGAGCCGGATATCGTCGACAAATGCAAGGCCGGCTACCAGGCGGGAACCAAGACCTTCAAGGTGCATCTCGACGGCAACAACCTCATGCCCTTCTTCCGCGGCGAGGTGAAGGACGGGCCGAGGCGCGAATTCCTCTACTGGAACGACGATGGCGAACTGGTCGCCGTTCGCTTCCAGGACTGGAAGGTGGTGTTCAAGGCACAGCAAAGCACCGGCATCGGCGTCTGGCGCGACGAGTTCACCACGCTTCGCGTCCCCAAGCTATTCAACTTGCGGGCCGACCCCTTCGAGCGTGGCGACGAGTCGATCGAATACGAATCCTGGTACTTCGCCCGAGCCTTCGTCGTGGTGCCGTCGCAGGCGATCGTGGCGAACTGGCTTTCGAGTTTTCAGGAATTCCCGATCCGCCAGAAGCCCGCGAGCTTCAACCTCGACGACGTGATGAACAAGCTGTCGAGCGCCGGCAAGCAATAGGCGGCAGGTCCACACGGTCCGGGCTCAAGGGCCCGGGCCTCCCGTCCTTGCGAGCGACATTTGTCAACCGGCAGCCTCTAGGCTTGCAAGCGCATCGGCGATCCGCGGCGGCGCCTTCGGGCGTGCATACATCCGCTCGATATAGGCCTTGAGATTGGGCAACCCGTCGATCAGCCCGACCTCATTGCCCCAGTCGATCACATAGACCGTGACGCAATCGGCGACGCTGATGCGGTCGCCGACGATGAACGTGCGCCCGTCCATGTGACGCTCGAGCACCTCAGCCATCGCCGCGAAGTCCTCCCTGGCAAGAGCGATATCCTCGGGCAGACGCTTGTCTTCGGGATAGAGAAAGCTGTGCTTGGAGATCCGCCACAGCGGCTGCTCCAGTTCGGTGACCGCAAACAGCGACCAGCGATAGGCCTCAGCCCGCTCGGTCAGGTCGGACGGCATCAGCCCCTTGTCGGGGTATTTTTCCGCCAGGTAGAACACGATCGCGGCGGATTCCGTCAGCACCATGTCTCCATCGACCAGGACGGGAACCTTGCCCGCAGGATTGAGGCGCAGGAAATCGGGGTGACGGTTTTCTCCGCCCAGCAGGTTGACCGGCACGAACTCGAAGTCCGCATCCAGTTCCTGAAGTGCCCAGAGCGCGCGAAGCGAGCGTGTCGGACCCAAACCATAGAGTTTCATCATCTCGGCGTTCCTCCGTTTCAATCCGATTGCAGCGTCGCTCCGCGATCAGAACGGCGGCCCCGAATGGCTGATCTCATGCTTGCGGACATTCCCTGCATCGAATTTTACACCAGTTTTCGGCGGCTTCGCGATCTTTCGCCACGCTTTGAGAGCGGCCTCCGACTGCCAAAGTTCCATCATGTTGACGCGCACTGGGTCGACGGGGTCCTCGCTGATCGACAGATCGAGGCAGCCAGGATGAGCGCGCGCACGCCTGATCAGGTCCGTAAAGGCATCGACGAACGCCTTACGGCGCGCGGCCGGAACGTTGTAATGGCCCCGCAATAACCAGCATCATTCTCCTCCATCAAATCGTATGGTCATGCTCCAAGGACGTTGAAGAGAACGGGGATCCGACAGAAAGTCGCAGAAATGTCGACTGCCTCGACGGATTCGCGCGCCCGAAGGCAGCGAGCGCTGCGGGGATATCGCTCGGCAAAAGGCAGGTATCCGGCAAGAGATTGACTGCGCGCAACATTGGCGCAATCCCATCGCCGCATGTCAGCCAATCGGCAGAGCATTTCCACGAAACGCCCGACGGGGCTTTTCATGAGGAAACGCTTGGAAATGAAGCGATGACGCGGACACGCAAGAGGAACATCACGTGACGACAACCGGCAACGACACCATGGCCTTTTACCGCGAGAATGCCGACGCCTACGCGGCACGCGACCGCAAGCCGCCGACCGAACGCCTCGCCGCTTTCATCAGCAGGCTTTCGCCCGGTGCTGCGGTGCTCGATCTCGGCTGCGGCGGCGGCCACGACAGCCTGCATCTGCTCAAGGCCGGCCTTGATATCACGCCCTGCGACGGATCCGCGGAACTGGCGCGAGCCGCAGAACAACGAACCGGCCGCAAGGTCGAAGTCGTCACCTTCCAGCAGATCGAGTGGAACCGGAAGTTCGACGCCGTCTGGGCGGAAGCCTCGCTGCTGCACGTGCCGCGGGCCGAACTGCCGGATGTGCTGGTGCGCGTGCACAGAGCGCTGCGGCCAGGCGGCCTCATCCAGGCAAGCTTCAAGGCGGGCGAACGGGAAGGCCACGACCGCTTCGGCCGATACTTCAACTATCCCTCGGCCGAATGGCTGCAGACCTGCTTCGAATGGGCGGGATGGTCGGACATCCGCATCGAAGAAGCCGAAGGCGGCGGCTACGACAACGAGCCAACCCGGTGGCTGCATGTAACGGCCAAGGTCGATGCGGATTGAGGCGCTCGCGCGCGGACGATAGCAGTGACAGCAACCGGCGACGGTGGGGTTCGGCATTCGCGGGTTCGTCGGCTCTGACAACCTGTCGCGTGTCCGTTCGCCGTTGCGAACCCAGGGGCAAGCATCGCCCATCACCAGATACCAGCCAGAGCGCCAGCCATGGATCACCTTCGGCAGGCTTCTCGGGCTTTCCGCCGGCGTCCGGATCCGCGACCGACGCATGAGCGCGTCGCTGCGCGGATCTCTCCTCGCCACAAAACCCGATCGGGCCTGGCCTATCGGTTCCAACCAGCGAGACCTGGTATCAGGCCTCGCGGCTGAAGTAACTGAGGATCAAAAGCGTACAGATGGCCGCGATGATCAGGGCATCGAAAAGTGCAAAGTGCTCCAGAATGCTTGACATGGCACATCCTCTTTCCCACTAAACCTATGAGAGCATAGATTTGCTCCGATTGGAATGTTTTGGGGAAATATACTTTTTGAATCAGAGGATATTCCTGTTCGACGCCTTGCAATGCAGCAATAAAATACTGCAGCGCACAAGGATACAACAGAACAACTGAGCCGGATCCACAACCGGAAAGCGTGCAGACGACATCAGCAATCATCACGCAACGGTCATCAAGGCTGGGCACACCTGCGCCCCTCCCGGCCGCGCGAGACGACAAGCGCTCCATGGGCGGGCGCGAAAGCAAGGGTTGGGAAAGAGCCCGCGGGCGCTTGTATCAGGCCACCGGCTGGACCGATCTGACGCTGCCATTGTTGTCGACGATGCAGTTGAACTTTTGCCCACCGGCATCGAGATCGACGCTGTAGGACGTCGCGTCCAGCTGGCGCGAGCTTGTGGGCAGAACCTTGGTGCTATCGACCTTGGCGGTGCCCGCTGCCGCATTGGCGCAGATCAATTGCAGATCGGCCGGCGCCGTCTGCAAGCTGGTGCGCGCCATTTCCTCAGGCTTCGGCGGCGCCGACTGGCAGCCGCCGAGAATGGCAAGGCCAACGCCCGCCGCTACAAACAGGTTCCTCGAACGCATCATCCCCTCGATCACCAAAAGTCCTCCCCTTCCAGATTCTGTGGCTTGCTGCCCAGCCTGCCCTTGTCCCAAAGGCCGGCTGAGATCAGACACCTGTCGCAACGCGATTTCCTGAACAGTCCGGTTTTCATGAAGGCTGCGCGGCGCACTCGCCCGACACGCCGTCCGGTCCGCTGCCGCCTGCCTGCCGCGTCAGACACCCTTGTAGAGCGCGGCCCCCTGCATCAGCACGATCACCTTCGCACCCACCTCGACCCGCGAATGCAGGTCGGTGACGTCGTCATTGTTCATGCGGATGCAGCCGGACGACACGTCGAGCCCGATGGTCCAGGGCTCCACCGTCCCGTGGATGCGGTAGATCGTGTCCTGGTCGCCCTCATAGAGATAGAGCGCACGGGCGCCGAGCGGGTTGTCCGGGCCGCCGGGCATGCCGGCCGCCCATTTTGCCGCATTGGGATCGCGGGCCACCATTTCGGGCGGCGGCGTCCAGGTCGGCCACTCCGCCGTGCGCCCGACGCGAACGATGCCGGCCCAGCCGAAGCCCTCGCGGCCGACGCCAATGCCGTAGCGGATCGCCTGCCCGCCGGGCTGCACCAGATAGAGAAAGTGCTGGTTGCCGTCGATGATGATCGTGCCCGGCTTTTCCGCCGTGCGGAACGGCACCACCTGCCGGCGAAAGGCCTCGGGCAACTGATTGTTGCGGGCAAAATATTGCCGCGCTTTCTTCTTGTCGTAGTTGACCCATTTCTTGGTCTTGGCGTCATAGATCTGGGTCTGCGCCAGCGCCACCAGGGGGCCGAGACAAACGCCTGCGGCCAGCATCACCAGCCCGAGCTTGCGCGCCCGGGTCATGAACCTGGCGCGTCCTGTATCGGCTGCGTTTCGATCCGGTGTTGTCTTCATGGTTTCGCCCACCCGTCGATGCGTGCCGCGTTGTCATCCACCCATTTCTTCGCGTAGTCGGCCGGCGCCTGGCGCTCGACCTCTAGAGCGTAGCTCATCTTCGTCACTTCCTCCGGCG
Source organism: Ensifer sp. M14 (assembly GCF_003355565.1). Classification (NCBI taxonomy): domain Bacteria; kingdom Pseudomonadati; phylum Pseudomonadota; class Alphaproteobacteria; order Hyphomicrobiales; family Rhizobiaceae; genus Ensifer; species Ensifer sp. M14. Next base: position 2,374,052 of record NZ_QJNR01000004.1, on the reverse strand, counting down.
AGAAATCCACCTGGTCCAGGAACTTGGCGATCTCAGGATGTTTCTTGCCGAAGCCCGTGGCATAGGCGATCTGGAAATGGGCGGCGTCCCACGAAGTCGCGGCCGTGGACTTGGTGATCCACAGGGGGTCGTCGGCGCCGACGATCTTCCACTTGGCCGGATCGTGCGGCGGCTCCTCGATGCGGGCGATCTTGTGCAGTTCGAAGACGTGGTGCGGCGCATAGCAGTAAAACACCATTGGCCGCGCCGTCGCGATCGCCGCATCGACGCCGGCCATCGCCACCTCTTCCTCCGCCTCGAACAGCGTCAGGTTGGCGCCATAGCCGTAGCTGTTAGCCCGGGTGCGCTCGATACCGGTCGAAAGCCAGGTCGGGGCGCCGATCCACAATTCACCCTTGCCGTCGCCATCCGTGTCGAGGATCTTGGTCTTCTCGGGGTCGCTGAGGTCGGCGATCGTCTTGATCGTCGCTGCCGCTTCGGGCGTGGCGCAGAGCCCCTGCCAGGCCGGAACGCTGCGCGCGCTCAGCGTCGCTACACCCTTGTCGGTCACATATTTCTTGACGATGTCGCCGAAATTGGGCTGCCAGACTTCGGGCTGGATATCGACTTCGCCGGTCTCGAAGCCGACGAAGGCGTTGAGCGTGCCCAACTCCTTCACCTCCGCATCGAGGCCGAATTTCTTGGCGATACTGACCTTGAGGATGTTGGCCGTCGCCTGGCCGGACGGCCAGTTGGGCATGGCGATCACCAGATCCGCCGCCGTGACGGGAGCCGCCGAACCCAAAAGCAGCACCAGGCAGGCAGGCATGCAGAACTCTAGACGTCTCTTCACAGTCCCCTCCGAACAGCATTGACCGATCGACTTGAATGACATGCGAATGCGTATGAAAGGCGGTGCGGGTAGCGGGCGATGCCCGCACCCTATCGAATGCAACTGTTCCCGTGGCAGGGCCTTCCCGGCCCCGGCAGCGTTGTCCGCCGCCCTGTCTTCTTTGGCCGGCAGGATGCCTACAGGATCGGCATCCGTCAACGCCCGGCTACACCGGACGTTGAAACGGCTGTGATTTTTTCGATCAGCCGGCAGTTGTCCCCAGAACCGGCAGGGTCTGGCCCACCGGCTATCTGATCGCCGGCGCTGCCAGTGCCCGTCCGCGCCAGCGCCGCCAGTCGATCGCGGCGGCGACGGCGGCCGAAAGAACGATCAGCAGCTCAGCCACGAAGGTCCAGTGAAAGAGGAAGTTGAGATACCAGGGTTTGTAGAGCGCCGGAACATGCACGAGGTTCATGCGCAGATCCGAAAACGGACGCAGCCAGCGGATATCGGCGGCAACCGAATCCATCAGCAGATGCAGCATCACGTTCGCCAGCCCCACCCAGGCGAGAACAAGTGGATTGCGTCTGCCGCTCATCGTCAGCATTAGCGCCAGAACCGCTACGACAACCAGCCAGAACAAGGGCGTGTGCGTCCAGTAGTCATGGTGCGGCGTCTGCCGGCCGTCGACCAGATAGATATAGGCGAGATCGAAATCAGGCAAAACCGAGCAGATGATCCCGGTAGCAAGGATCGCACCGGATTGCGCCGGCCGGCCGCGCGCGATGAAACGGCTGATGAGATAGCCGGCCGGCAAATGGGCAATGAACATCGACGGTCTCCAGAAGCATACAGGCGCGACCTGCATGACGCGAACCGGAGCGAGATTGCAACTCACTTGGCCAAATTCGTGATGACCTTGCATAAGGCGTAATTAAGGCTCACAGTGTCTCATCGACATTGGCCAGCTTGGCTTTTCGCGGCGTCAGAGGCTTTCGACCCGCCATTTTCCCCATTTTCGACCGTTGAAGTGTGCGCGCCGCGCATGCTCGGCATTCCTCAAACGCCGTGTGCTGACATGATCATAGGTACGATCATGCGTTTCGACTTCAACCGCGGTTACGGCTTTGTCCAGCCGGAAGACGGTAGTCGCGCAGTCTACGTCGACGCGCGGGCGCTTTATAAATCTGGCATCAAATCGATCTTTCCGGGCCAGACGTTCCGCTTCGAGATCTGGAAAGACGAAAAGGGGCGCATCGCCGCCCGCAACCTACGGCTATGACGCAGTCGACACCGTACCCGACTGCCATGACCGCAACGCCGAGCATGGTCCGGCGTCGGAAGGAGACGTCATGTTCAGCCGAACAAAGCACCGCACCGTCCACTTCAGCGAACCCTTCCAACTGCCCGAAGTCGAAGGAATGCTCGCGGCGGGAGACTATGAGGTTGATGATGACGAGGAACTGATCGAAGGCATTTCGTGGCTCGCCTATCACCGGGTCGCCACGTTTATCAAGGTGCCGGCAACGACGGACAATCAGCAGTGCATGCGCATGGTCGCGATTGCGCCGGACGAGCTCGACCGCATCATCGCTGTCGACCGCGCCAAACATGCCTTCGCCCCGCCGTCCAAGCCCTGAAGGACAGGAACCAATGCCCGCACACCGCTTCACTGTTGGATTGTCGGTTCGCCTCAAGGACCGCAGCCATATTTCGCCGAATGCGGCAGAAACCTACCGCATCACCGCAATCATGCCCGTTCGCGACAGCCAGCCCCAGTACCGCATCCGCAACGACGAGCTTGGCCAGGACCGCGTCAGCAAGGAGGAAAACCTCGAACCGATCGAGTGGGGCATGCCCCGGCACTGAAATACGCAATGACAGGAACTTGAGGCGCAGCAACCGCCCGCCTGAGATCGCCACGCACTTTGGCAAAGGAACCACTATGACCTACTACGGAAAACTGAAGCAGTTGCTCCAATGGAGGGGCGCGCCGGCAATTGCCGCCACCAGCAAACCGATCACCCGAAAGACCTCTGCCCGAAAGCCGAAATCCCTCTCTGATGGCGAGCAGAAAGGTGTCAACGTAAGCGCCGTCAAATTGCGGCGCGGTCGCGAGACCCTGGAGCGACATCGCCTTTTGTGATCGGCCTCACCCGCCGCAAAGCTCGTGCAGAACAGCCGGCACCGAATCCAGATTCGATGCGTCTCGAAAGCGGGCTCCCTGCACGGCGGTCCAGCGCCAGCATTTTCGTGCCGTCCCGCAACCGGAGAAGATCCATGCGTCGCGTTCTATGGGCCTTCGCCCTGGTGCTGGCCGGCACGGCACCAACTCTTGCCGCCTGCAATGACGACCTGCTGACAATCTCGAGATGGTCGATAAAACCGGTCGACAGCCATATGAACGAGCTGTCCTTTACCGTCCGCTCCAGCGCGGGAAAAGGCATTCGCATGCTCGATGCGCAACTGGGCTTTACCGACGCGCTGGGCGCCACGATCGGCCCGCTGGAAATCGACAGGGACATCACCATTCCCGCCGGCGGCACCTTTACCGGCAAACGCGTCTGGGGACCCTTCACGATCGAACGGCTTTTAAAGATCAATGCCGACGACATCACCGCCTACACCTGCGTGCGCGCGGTCATTTACGACGACGGCTCGAAAGAGACATTCGAATAGAGTCTTTCGGGGAAAAGCGCGCAGCGGTTCGAAGTCCGGAAGCGCGCAAAGAAAAAGGCCGGGAAATCCCGACCTTCTCAATATCGTCTCAATGGCCGATGCCAGTACATCCGTGGTCAAAGACCAGAGACGAAATATCGGTGATTACGCAGCAGACAGGTTGTCGGCAGCGCTCTTGCCCGAACGTGCATCGCGAACGATGTCGAAACGAACCTTCTGGCCTTCTACGAGCGAGCTCATGCCGGCGCGTTCAACAGCAGAAGCGTGCACGAAAACGTCGGTTGCGCCGTCGTCCGGAGCGATGAAGCCAAAACCCTTGGTGGTGTTGAAGAACTTTACGGTTCCAGTATTCATAAGAATTTCCTTTCAATCAAAAAGTTCGCCGCCCGGATTTGCGCCGGACACGGCAGTAAGATCGATTTTGATAGGAAAGGTCAGCTTGAACGCCGGTCGGCGAGAAAACAAAGCTCAGCAAGCAAGATCGATGGCAGACCCTTTACAGGCACATTGTGTTCTTAGCAAGGAGCGATGTCGACTACGGAAATACGTAAGGCCTCCATACATCATTTTCGACAGCATAATGCGTGTTGTCGCCCCTCGGCAAAGATCTTCGCTGGCGGAACCTGCGCCGTGCGTCTCGCTCCAGCCCGGCTCCGCGATCAGCGGGCATATGGGGTCGCGAAGAAGGCCTAATTTTCCTCATGCCTCGCCCCAATATTCGCCCTTTGTCGCCGCGATGAAACCGCTGCTATCTGCCCCGGAAATTGCAGAGCAAAGGAACCAACCATGAAACTCACCCTCCTCGCCGCCGGCCTGCTGCTGGCGATATCCACGGCCTCGACGGCCGAGGCTCGCACGATCTGCACGCTGATTGCGGATGCGGGCGGCGACGGCACCGTGCTGCAAGAGGGCGATTGCGATGGCCGCGTCACCCCTGCATCGACATTCAAGGTGGCGCTCAGCCTGATGGGCTATGACAGCGGCTATCTCAAGGACGAGCACGAGCCGACGCTTGCTTTCCGCAAGGGCTATGTGGATTGGGGCGGCGACAACTGGAAACAGCCGACCGACGCGGTGCGCTGGATGAAGCACTCCGTCGTCTGGTTTTCCCAGCAGATGACGAAGTCGCTCGGCGAGAAGACGCTGCACGACTACGCCACGAAATTCGACTACGGCAATGCCGATTTTTCCGGCGATCCCGGCAGGAACAACGGGCTTGAGCGCGCCTGGATCGCCTCGTCGCTGAAGATCTCGCCGCGCGAACAGGTCGCCTTCCTGAAGAAACTGGTCAATCGCCGGCTGCCCGTGAGTGCCCATGCCACCGCCATGACGCTGAAGGTGGTGGAAGAGCGCGAAATACCCGGCGGCTGGACCGTGCACGGCAAGACCGGCGCCGCCTTCCCGCGCCGGGCCGATGGCAGCTTCGACGAGGCGCGCGGCTGGGGCTGGTTCGTCGGCTGGGCGGAAAAGGACGGCCGGACCTTCGTCTTTGCCCGATTGATCCAGGACGAGAGGAAGGAGCCCGGCACCCCTGGCGTGCGCGCCCGCGATGCGTTCCTCGGCGAACTTCCGGCACTGCTTGCCGGCAGATAGACCTACTTGATGGTGCAGATGCCGTTGGCGCCGCCCTTGCCGGTGTAGGATATGGCGGGCGAGCCATCCGGGTTGATGCTGAGCGAGATCGTCACGCCGGCGCCCTTGGCCTCGAAGTAGTTGTCGTTGAACTTCTTCAGCTTGCCTTCCTTGCCGTTGATATAGATCGGCCCGCCCTCGTCGGCGTGCACCTCGATCTTGCCCGGGCAGGAGGCATTGACCTGTGGAATACCGGCCACCGCCTCTCCGGCCAGAACAAATGCAGCGATTGCGGCAGCAGCACGCAGGCCCGTCTTCATGACACTCTCCTTGGGAACCGACATCGACAGAGCAGGGTCACAGACCCCGCGGCCGGATCGTGACAGGATCGGGATTGGTGTCAAGCGAGCGGCGGCCTGCCGGACGGTGGCGGGAAACTTTGGCCCAGACGAGAAAAGACCCGCCGCGGTCAGCACGCGACGGGTCTTTGGCAGATGCGGATCACCAACGGGGAGGCTCGTTGGGATCACGTGAACCAACTGACTGGGAGGCTATCAGTTGGTTCGCATTGCTCTTGGCAAAGGTCATTGCCTTGCATGTGTTGGATACTAGCCCACGTACGAGGCTACAGGTGTTCCCAAGGTAACAGGCTCGCGAAAATCACCGGAGACGGTGAGGCTCGCCCTCACCTCTCAACCGCGGCCCATCGCCTCAGACAACCACCGCATCGTCGACCACAGCCGAAGAACCATCGGCGCCCCTACCGCCCGCTTCACCCCAGGCGCACAAAGCGGCGGCCGCCACGTTCAGCGCCGCTCCGCGCTCCGTCAGCGAATAGACGACCTTGGCGGGCAGCGAGGAATAGACGGTGCGATCGACCAGCCCATCCGCCTCCAGTTCGCGCAGTTGCTGGGCCAGCATCTTTTCGCTGATCGCTGGAATGGCCTGGCGAAGGCGGCCGAACCGCCGCGCCGCTCTTCCAAGCTCGCAGAGGATATCGACCTTCCACTTGCCCTCGATCGCCTTGAGCGCTGCGGCAAAGCCACAATTTTCCATCATCGGGTTCACGTCATCCTCCTCGGTCCATGGTGGAAAGCGCTTACTTCGCGGTAAGCGCTTACCACTAGGTGCGTATTGCGCGCATCCAGCACCACCATACCTCTGGCCCGCGACGGCAAAAAATGTGCGTCGCGCCAATGGATATGGAGATCTGCAATGAAGCCTTCAATCAGTGTCCTGGGAACGGGACGTATGGGATCGGCGCTGGCGCGTGCCCTCCTCAAGGCCGGATATCGCACCGTCGTCTGGAACCGGACAAGCGAGAAAGCCGTAGCGCTCGGCGCACACGGCGCCACCGTTGCGCCGACCGTCCGACAGGCGATCGACGCGTCCGAGATCGTCATCGTCAATGTCAGCGACTATGCCGCCACTTCGACCCTGCTGCGCGCAAGCGACGTCACGCCCGGTTTGGGCGGCAAGCTGATCGTCGAGCTGACATCCGGGACGCCTCATGGCGCGCGTGAAACGAGCGGGTGGGCCGCGGCCCACGGTGCCCGCTATCTCGATGGCGCCATCCTGGCGACACCCGACTTCATCGGCACGGACGCGGGCACGATCCTGCTTTCGGGCGCGCTTGAACCCTTCACCGAGAACGAGGACGTGTTTCGCGCACTCGGCGGCAATGTCCAGCACATCGGCACCGAGCCGGGGCTCGCCAACGCGCTCGACAGCGCCGTGCTGGCGCTGATGTGGGGGGCGCTCTTCGGCGGGCTGCACGCCATCGCCGTCAGCAAGGCCGAAGGCATCGACCTTGGCGAGTTGGGCCGGCAATGGACGGCGACCGCACCTGTCATCGAAGGGCTGGTCGTCGACCTGATCAAGCGGACGAATGCCGGGCGGTTTGAAAGCGACGCGGAAACGCTTTCGTCGATCTCGCCGCATTACGGCGCCTTCCAGCATCTCAAGGAACTGATGGAAGCGCGCCGGATCGATCGGACCGTTGTCGATGGTTATGAGGCGGTGTTCCAGCGGGCCATTCAGGCCGGCCATCTGCATGACGACTTTGCCGCCCTCTCCCGGTTCATGGGCGAGACATAACGCTGACTTCGACGGAGCCTCCAGACCTTTTCGGCCTGGCAAGGGCTCCGTCGGCCGTCCACCGTGGAGCGCCTAGCCCGCGGCCGCAACCGCCTCCGAGACGATGCCCTTCGACACCACGCATCGCCACGGCACGCTTTTCGCCCCGACGCCGACCATGACGACCGTGCTCGCGCCGGACGGTTGGGCGCTCAATGTCGTGACCGTGCTTTTCGCCTGACGGCCGACCATGGCAAGGCATGCCATCTCGTCGGTTTTGTCGCCGGCCCCAGCCGCATCCGTGCTGGCTTGCGCGGCCTCGGGCGCTGGCGCCGGCTGTTCGAGCGGCTCCGTCTGGGAGCAGGCAGCCAGCCCGCCTGCGACGAGCGCCACGGAAATAATCGTCAAAACCTTCTGCATCGTGCCATTGTCCTCCTGTTTGGCTCGAACAAGGAAACCTGGAGCAACGCCACGTCGACACTGCTCCGACGGTCGGGAACGACACGCGACAACGAAAAGCGGCCGGCGCCTCGCCCCCTCAGGTCGATGCGCCGGTCTTGCCGCCAAACTCGTCTCTTGCCCCACCCCTTCCGGCTCCTGCACGACGTCTTAAATCGGTTCCGACATAAGGAAAAGATTATGCAGCAACTTTAAAGCGTTGCAGCGTCGTTTGCGCGTCATGTCTGACGCGCGGAGCCGTGGCCCACCAGCGGCCCGTTTGCCTTTTTCCAGGCATCGATGCCGCCTTCGATGTGGCAGGCGCTGATCAGCCCGGCGGCTTGCGCCGCCTCGACCGCCATCGCCGAGCGTTCGCCGAAGGCGCAATAGAAGACGATGCGCTTGCCGGTCGCAAGCGCCAGTTCGTGCAGCATGCCGCCGGTGCCGATGTTTTCCCGCAGCTCCGGATAGGGCGCATGCAGCGCGCCGGGAATGGCGCCGTGTTTTTCGCGCTCCGCCCTTTCGCGCAGGTCGACGATCGCCACGTCCGCACGGCCGCTCAGCGCCATGGCTTCGACGGCCGAAACCGCCCAGCCCTTGGCGGCGATCTCGTCCTGGTGCAGGCCGACATGGATGTTGGCCGGCACCGCCACATCCATCATCTTCGGGTTCGGCAGGTTGAGATTGTTCATCAGGTCGACATATTCGTCGACCGATCGGACCCTCAGGCGCGGATTGAAGCGCTTCTCCTCGCCGATGGTCGAGACCGTGTCGCCCTTGTAGTCGTGGGCCGGATAGACCAGCGTGTCGTCGGGCAGCTTCAACAGCTTGTTGAAGATCGAATCATACTGCTGGCGCGGGTCGCCGTTCTGGAAATCCGTGCGGCCGGTGCCGCGGATCAAAAGCGTGTCGCCGGTAAACACGCGCCCACCGGTCAGGAACGAATAGCTGTCGTCCGTGTGGCCGGGTGTGTAGAGCACGTCGAGGCTCAGGCCCTCGATCGAAACCCGGTCACCCTCGGCCACCCGCATGGAAACCACATCGGCGGCCGTCTGCTCGCCCATGACGGTGATGCAGTGGGTGCGATCGCGCAGCGCCCCGAGCCCGGTGATGTGATCGGCATGCAGATGGGTGTCCACCGCCTTGACCAGTTTCAGGTCGAGCTCGCGCACCAGCTGCAGGTAGCGGTCGACCTTTTCCAGAACCGGGTCGATGATCAGCGCCTCGCCACCCTGTCGGCTGGCAATCAGGTAGGTATAGGTGCCGGAGGTGCTGTCGAAGAGTTGACGAAAGATCATCGGCTTCTCCCTTGCACGGACCTGCAGCATCCCGCACGACAGATCGCACCCGCAGGATGCTGCAAAGCTTGAAGAACGAGTGCATGTTCCGCCTGAAACCGGCTCCGATTTAAGGCATGGCGCCCGAAAGGGCGCGAGCGGTTTCGCGCGACGGCGACATGCGAAAAATCAGAAGCCTGAAGCCGTCGCACGACTGCGTTCTCGTGCAACGTGCCTCAGGCAGTACGCATTGGCGCGCGGCGAGCCCCGCGCCAATGCTGTTACTTCGGCTGCGGCACGATCCGGATATAGGGTTTGGGCGCACGCCAGCCTTCCGGATACTTCTGCTTGGCTTCCTCGTCGCTGACCGAGCCGGCGATGATCACGTCTTCGCCGTTCTTCCAGTTCACCGGCGTCGCCACCTTGTGCTTGGCCGTCAGCTGCAGCGAATCGATCACCCGCAGCACCTCGTCGAAGTTGCGGCCGGTGGTCATGGGATAGATGAGGATCAGCTTGACCTTCTTGTCCGGCCCGACGACGAAGACGTTGCGCACGGTCTGGTTATCGGCGGCGGTGCGCTGCGTCGGGTCGCCCGATACCGGCGCCGGCAGCATGCCGTAGAGCTTCGACACGTTGTAGTCGACATCGGCGATCATCGGGAAGTTCGGCGTAGCCCCTTGCGTTTCCGCGATGTCGCTGACCCAGCCGGCATGGCGGTCGAGCGGATCGACGGAAAGCCCGATGATCTTGACCCCGCGCCGGTCGAATTCCGGCTTGATCTTGGCCATGTAGCCAAGCTCGGTGGTGCAGACCGGCGTGAAATCCTTCGGATGCGAGAACAGCACGGCCCAGGAATCGCCGACCCAGTCGTGAAACTGGATCTTGCCTTCCGTGGTCTCCGCCTGGAAATCCGGTGCGATGTCGTTGATTGCAAGTGTCACGATAGACCCCATGATTTGAATAGGCTGACTTGCGCCAGACAAGGCAGCGAGTTTGCCACTTTTGGGGCGATAGGCAACTTCTAAAGAAGAGGTAGAGAGACGAGAGGCGCAGGCCTTCTCGCTATGGTAATCTGGCGTAATATAAGACTATTCTGATATTAGCCGATTGCGTCGAATCATGCACGGTCGTCCTGTGAGGAGCGGGCTTCAGAGCGACGCCTTGGCATGGGTGAGGATTGCGGCGCGACCGGTGGCCGACACAAGGCCCACCCGATGGGAAGGGCGCCTTTGGCCTCATGACGGCGTCGACAATCCTCATCGGCCCCCATGGCCGCGTTACGGTTTTCTGATTGCCGAAAACCAAACGCGGTCCGGCGCGATCGGTCGATATGAGTGAAGGTTGGCATCAGGCCGGAGCTGGCGTCCATGAGCGATATCAGGAAGATTGCGGCCATCCTTGTCGCTGACGTCGTCGGCTACAGCCGGCTGGCCGGCGCCGACGAAGAGCGCATCCTGGCGCGGCTGCGCACGCTTCGCAGCGATCTCATCGACCCGACCATCGCCGTCTACAACGGCCGCATCGTCAAGCGCACCGGCGATGGCAGCCTGATCGAGTTCCGCAGCGTCGTCGATGCTGTGCGCTGCGCCATCGAGGTGCAGAGCGCGATGCTGGAGCGCAATGCCGGCGTGCCGCAGGATCGGCGCATCGAGTTTCGCATCGGCATCCACCTTGGCGATGTCGTGGAGGAAAGCGATGGCGACCTGATGGGCGATGGCGTCAACATCGCCTCGCGGCTGGAGGGCATCGCCCGCCCCGGCGCCATCTGCCTTTCCGAGGATGCCTACCGTCAGGTGAAGGCGCGGCTGGATCTGGTCGTGACCGACCTCGGCGCCATGCAGCTGAAGAACATCGTCGAGCCGATCCGGGTCTATGCGCTGGAGATCGCCCCTTCCCATGCGGCGGATGGCCCGGCCCCCGCCCCCTCGCCGGCCCCGTCACCGAAAGGCACGCAGCCGCCGAGCCCTTACCACCTGCCCGAAAAACCCTCGATCGCCGTGCTCGCCTTCGACAACATGAGCGGCGATGCCGAGCAGGCCTACTTCTCCGACGGCATCAGCGAGGACATCATCACCGATCTCTCCCGGTTGTCGGAGCTGCACGTCATCGCCCGCAACTCCTCCTTCGTCTACAAGAACGCCGCCGTCGCCGTGCCGGAGATCGCCAGGGCGCTCGGGGTGCGCTACGTGCTCGAGGGCAGCGTCCGCAAGGCCGGAAATCGCGTGCGCGTCACCGCGCAATTGATCGACGCCAACGATGGCGGCCACGTCTGGGCCAATCGCTTCGACCGCGATCTCACCGACATCTTTGCCGTTCAGGACGAACTGACGCGCGAGATCGTGACCGCGCTGAAAGTCCAGCTGACGGGCCGAAACCAGAGCCCGCTTGCCGGCGGCCGCCCGGTCGACGTCAGGGCCTACGAGCTGCTGCTGCGCGGCCGCGAGCAGGCATCGGCGCACACGCACCCTGCCAATGCCGCCGGCCGCAACCTCGCCGAAGCCGCTGTTGCCATCGAGCCGGATTATGCCGCCGCCCATGCGCTCATCGCCTTCACCCACGTGCTCGACTACATCAACGACTGGAGCACGGATCCCGAACAGTCGCTGCGCACCGGCCGCGCGCTTGCCGAACGGGCGGTCGCCATGGCGCCCGACCAGCCCGAAGGCCACTTCGCGCTCAGCATCGCCTGCATGTGGATGAGAGAGCTCGACCGGGCGCAGGACGAGGCGCATCTGGGGCTGGCGCTGGCGCCCAATTCGGTGCAGCTCCACATGGCGCTCGCCCACGCGCTGATCTTTTCCGGCGACCCGAAGGCAGCGCTTTCCGAACTCGATATCTCCATGCGGCTCGACCCGCTCTATCCCGAACTGCTCTTGCAGTTCCTCGCCGACGCCCACTTCTCGCTCGGCGCCTTTGAGACGGCGATCCTGGCGATAGAAGCGCGGCTGATGCGAAACCCGCAATCCGACACCGCCTTCGCGCTGCTTGCCTCCTGCCACGGCCACCTCGGCCATCCCGACCAGAGCCGCCAGGCCTGGAACCGCGCGCTGGAGCTCAACCCCAATTTCTCCATCCCCCGCCGTCGCCGCATCCTGCCCTTCCGCAACCCGGAGGATTTCGAACGGCGGGTGGAGGGCCTACGCAAGGCGGGGTTGGTGGAGTGAGGTTTGGGGAGGCATATTGTCGGCTTGGCCCCCATCGCATGCCAGTTCCATTCAAGATGCACAGACCGAACGCGAACGGAGCGGGCCGTTCGGGTCAACGCCCTGTGACGGCCATCTCTTAAGCACGCCGAACAGTGGGAGTGCGTGAAGAGCGGTCGCGCTTCACTTCCGGTGCGCCTCCGCGATCATCCACGCAACCACCATGTCGATCGAGCTGGAGTTGCGATAGCGCGGCCATACCAAATAGAAATGAGACGGCCCGAAAAGCGATCCCTCCAGGGCGAGAATGAGGCGACCTTCCTCCAGGTCCCGTTGGACGAAATCCCGGTTCGCGAGAACGATGCCCTGTCCCGCGATCGCTGCCTCGATCGCATGCGATGTCTGGCTGAAGCTGATCCCCTTGAACGACGTCAGCTCCAGTTTTCCGAGATGTTTTTCGATGAACTCCGGCCAAAAATTGTGGGCATCGTGCAGGAGCGTGTAGCCGGAAAACGCGCCTGACGTCTTTGGCGGCGGCCGCCCGGACAGCAGCATCGGGCTGCCAACGGCGACAATCTTCTGCTCGAACAGCAACTCGGTCGCCAACCCCGGCCCGAAGGGCGGCCGCCCGTATCGGACAGCAAGATCGACACCATCAGCCTGGAAGCTGGACATGCGTTCGGTGGCGAGAATATGCAGGTCGAGTTCCGGATGTCGGGCCGTGAAGTCGGGCAGACGGGGGATCAACCATTTGGACGCGAATGTCGGGGTGGTGCTGATCGTAAGACGGACCGGCTGCGGTGTCAGCGCATCCGTCGCTCTTGCGATAATCTCGAAGGCCCGTCGGATATCCGCGATATAGGCACGCCCTTCGCCCGTCAGCGCCAATGTCCGCGGCAGCCGCTCGAACAGCTTCACACCGAGTTCGCCTTCAAGTCCCCGAACCTGCTGCGCGACCGCTCCCTGGGTGACGCCGAGCTCTTCGGCAGCAAGCCTGAAATTCAGATGTCGCGCCGCAGCCTCAAATGCTTTGAGGGCGTTCAGTGACGGAAGCTTTCCGGGAGCGTCGAGCATTCAATAGTTTTTCTACTGCCAGATAAAAGTTGAACTGTTTCGTAAGCCCACCGAAGAAATGGTATGGCAATGCGCAGGAATAGGCAATTCGTGTGATACTTCCGTGTGAGAGGAGCAAAAGATGTCAGTAGAAAAAGTGGCTATCGTTACGGCTGGCGGCAGTGGCATGGGCGCCGAGTGCGCCAGGCGTCTGGCTGCCGATGGATACAGAGTGGCCGTGCTTTCTTCTTCAGGCAAAGGCGAAGCGCTTGCGGCTGAACTGGGAGGCCTCGGCATCACGGGCTCCAATCAATCCAACGACGATCTCAAGCGCCTGGTCGACGCGACCGTGGAGAAATGGGGTCGGATCGATGTCCTCGTCAACAGCGCCGGACACGGCCCGCGAGCCTCCATCCTCGATATCACCGACGAGCAGTGGCACACCGGCCTGGACGTCTACCTGATGAATGTCATTCGCCCGGTGCGGCTCGTCACGCCGATCATGCAGGCACAGAAGTCCGGCGCGATCATCAATATCTCCACCGCTTGGGCGTTCGAGCCTTCGGCAATGTTCCCGACATCGGCTGTATTCCGCGCTGGCCTGGCTGCCTATACGAAGATTTTTGCCGACACCTACGCTGGCGACAACGTCCGCATGAACAACGTTCTGCCCGGCTGGATCGACAGTCTTCCGGCCACCGAAGAGCGGCGCGAGGCGGTACCGATGAAGCGCTACGGCACAAGCGCCGAAATCGCTGCAACCGTTGCCTTCCTCGCTTCGCAGGGTGCGGGCTACATCACGGGACAGAACCTCAAGGTCGATGGTGGCCTGACACGATCCGTGTGACGTGAAAAAGCTGGCCTAACTCGCCTTTGCGCTTCGGGGCCTCATCTGGTGAAGCAACGTCATCTTCGTCAAGCGGGCTCGACGGCAACAGCCTCCGCCACCGCCAGTTCTGCCATCGCCAGTGCCGCCTCGCGCGTCCTGGCGGCGGCGATGAAGCGGCCGTTGTGGCAGAAGGTGGCGCCCGCGACGCCGCAGGCGGCCTCGAGCGCGTCGTTGGTGAGGCCGGCCCAGGCGGCCGGCAGGTCGGCGCGCAGCTCAAAACCTTCGTCGGCGCGGCGGATGCCGGTCAGGCACCAGTCCTTGTCTCGCGGGTGGACGACGAACAGCAGGTGATCGGCGCCGGCTTTGACGATGGCGGGGCGGAACGGCATGCCCATCGGAAGCTCCAGCACGCGGCCCTCGCCGGTCGCAACGATCGCCTGGTGCACGACGGCTTCCGCGCGCAGTTTTGCGGCGCTGCGGCCGATGCTGGCCTCGACGAAGCTGCGGGCAATCGCGAGTGCCGAATGGAAGGCGCGGTCATCGGCGCCGGGATCGGTCTCGTCGAAGACAGGCTTCAGGGATTCAAGCAGCGCCGGCAGCGTCAGGCTGGCGAGCGGCCCAGCGACGGAAGGGCTGAGCGCGCCATTGTCGACCAGATCGACCGGCAGCACGAAGCTCCGGTCGAAGGAGGCGTGCACCGCCTCGACATGCTCTTGCGGGACATTGGAGGCCACGAGATAGTCGCGGCCATAATGCTTCCAGATCAGGCCGAACGAGCTGTAAGGCTGGCCGTCGTCACGCAGCGGCGCGCCGCGCTGGTGGTGATCGAAAATCCGGGTTTCGGCATCATAGGCGCCGCCGACGTCGTAGATGATGCGGTCGCCACCGGGCGTGATCCACTCCGGCGCGCGGCTGCGCACGATCTTCGCGTCGGGGAACAGTCGGGTCAGGATGACGCTCGACATCAGCTCATCGGCATGGAAGCCACCGGAATGGGTGACGAGGAAATCTGGGGTCATGCCGGGATGCGCCTTGTGGTTTTTCGATGGGTGTCCGCCCGAGGGGCGTCAGTGGTTGGCACCAGATAACCCTTGCCCGGCGCCATCTCAACCCATCAAACGCGTATTCCGGCGTGTTCGCCCTCACCCCGGCGGGTCCGCGCCTCGCACAGAGGCGCTTTCGTTGCCAATGCGCAGCACCATCCGGCGGGTCGATCCGGTAAAGGCGGTTGCGACCGGATAGGCCATCGCCTGCCCCCCGAAAGGGCCTACCGCCGGTTCGGAACGTACCGCCAATCCTCCCTGCGGATCGAGGGATCGGAACCGTCTGGCGCCAAAGGACGGCAGCCGGATATCGGCTGCGAGCCGCTTGCCGTTTCACGCCTGCCCGAGGTCGAGCGACCAGGTCTGGCCCACCAGATCCTTGCCGAAGGAATGGTGCGGGGCTTCCTCGGTCAGCGTGAAGCCGGCGCGCTCGTAGAT
Organism: Ensifer sp. M14; assembly: GCF_003355565.1. Classification (NCBI taxonomy): domain Bacteria; kingdom Pseudomonadati; phylum Pseudomonadota; class Alphaproteobacteria; order Hyphomicrobiales; family Rhizobiaceae; genus Ensifer; species Ensifer sp. M14. The sequence continues at coordinate 2,358,693 of NZ_QJNR01000004.1, read as the reverse complement.
ACGGCGGGCGGAGGTCAGCACGCTGTTGGTCCACAGCACGAGCGTCTCGTAGCCGACCGCGCGGGCGCGCTCGATGCAGGCGGCAACGAGCGCCGCCCCGACGCCGCGGCCGCGCGTATCCGGCTCCACGTAGAGCAACCTGAGCTTGGCGACGCCGGACTTGTCGCTTTCAACGAGGAAGATCGAACCGACGATCCGCCCGTCGATCTCGGCAATCCAGGCGGCCTCGCGGGCCGGGTCGAAGGATTTGACGAAATCCGCAAGGATGCCCGCCGCAAGCGCCTCATACTCCTCGTTCCAGCCATATTCCTGAACATACAGCACAGTCTGGCGGTGGATGATCCAGCCGAGATCGCCCGGCTTCAGATCGCGCAGCAGCAGCGCCCCGCCTGCCTTTTCCCCCAGGACTTCACTGACGATGCCGGTGGCCGCGATCAGCCGCCTGCGCTCGGTGGGGGCCAAGGTATCGAGTAGCGCGCCGATGGCCGTGCAGGTGTTCTGCTCCAGCGCCGCGAAGGTCGTGCGCCCGACGGGGGTGAGCGAGATCGGCTGGCGGCGGCCCCCCTCCGGATGCTCGGACTTCTCGACCAGCCCACGATCGGCAAACCGCTTCAGCGTGCGGCTCAGCTGGGCACGATCCACTTGAAGCGTCCGCATGAGGTCGGCCGCGGTCTGCTCGTCGCGATGGGCAAGCTCATAGAGGATGCGCGCTTCGGTGAGCGTGAAGGGACTCTGGTCGAGATGGGCGTTCAACAGGCCAAGGCGGTTGGTATAGAGCCGGTTGAAGGCGCGCAGCGCCGCCACGTCGGGGTGGTCGTTAGTGAGTGTCATCGCGGCGATCCAGCCTTAAGTTGACTCAATCAACAACGATTTGTTGATTGAGTCAACATTGGAATCGGGCTCGGGACGACCTGATCGGATATTGCGGGCGCTAGCCCCAAACCGGGCATGCGGTGAATCAGTTCCTTGCGCCGACCGCCAGCCGGCAGGCGAGCCCGGCAAAAACGCCGGCGAGCAGATATTGCGGCAGCCTCTTGAACCGGCCTGGTGCGGAAAGCCGGCTGCGGATCTGCCCGCCGAGCAGGATCACTGCTCCGTTGACGATAAAGCCGATGCCGTTCAGCACGGTTGCCAGCACCAGCGTCTGCACGATGATCGCGCCGTTTTCCGGCCGGATGAACTGCGGGAACAGCGCCAGCACGAACAGCGCCATCTTCGGGTTGAGCAGGTTGGTGAGCAGCCCCTCGCCGAACATGCGCCGAAGCGGCAGCCGCTTCAGCGAGGCGGTTGGGGAAAAATCGAACGCCTGCGCGCGCAGCGTCTTGAAAGCGAGATAAAGGAGATAGGCGCAGCCGGCCCAGCGCACGATCTCATAGGCGACCGGCACGGTGGCAATCAGCTGCGACAGCCCCAGCGCTGCGGCAAGCGCATGGCAATAGGTGCCAAGCGCAATGCCGGCATAGGTGAGAAACCCCGCCCCTTGCCCCTGGCTGACGCTGCGTGACGCAATCAGCAGCATATCGGGACCGGGCGTCGCGGTCAGCACCAGCGAGGCGGCGGCAAAAAGTGCGAGTGTGGAAAAATCCGGCATGACATCTCCCTTTGAGGTGGCCGGAATTTCGGTTTAGCCGGATTCGCGGGAATGGCAAGGCCGGAGCAAAGAACAACACGACATGCCATTTCCTCAAGGAAGCGTCGGCGCGAAAGACCACAGATTGACGGACTGCAGGATCGGCAAAAACAGGCGCGTCAAGCGGTTGCGCGCAGGCGCCAGCGTTGCGGAAAGTGAACCGGCATTGTCACGATCGTGCTTGTCGCCACCGCCTACCCCCTCGCTTCGTTGCCGCGTGACCGCAGAACCAATCGCCCAAGCCGTTTTCAGCGTTAAGCAACGCGACAAATCCAAGTTGCGCTCGCCGTCGCTGGAACGTAGAGCAGGTTGCATACAATAATCAGGGGTTGAAATTTCATGTCCATTTCAGTCAAGACATTGCTCGCCGCCGCGGTCATCGGCTTTGCCCTCATGCCGGGCCTGGCCAAGGCTGAATCCCTGGCCCAGCTCGAAAAGCAGGGCTATAAGGTCAGCAAACTCACGAAAAACAAGGCCGGCTCGCAGGGCTGGGTGGCGTCGAACGGCGACAAGCGGTTTTTCTGCCGCATGAATGTCAGCATAGCCGTGGTGAGCAAGAAAGAACTGGTGAGCATCACCACGGCCGGGCGCCTGGTCAAGCTGGATCGGGCTACCTTCGAAGCGACATTGGGCGGTCCCGATCCGTCGCTGCCGCTCTGGAGCGACCTTCAGGCAGGCCGCGTCAAGGCGCCTCACGTCAAGGGTTGCACGCCGCTTCGCTAATCGACATAGGCGGGCCTGCGCCTTGTTTTACACGCAGGCCTCCCGGTCGCAAGCGACCTCAGCCTCAGCGATAATCCACCCAGATGCCGCCGGCGTCCGCCGAGCGCACGCAGTTTGCCACCCAGCGCACGCCCTCGAGCCCAGCGTCGATACCGGGAAAGACGAGATTTTCGAGCCCTTCGGGCGCAAGGGCGTGCGTACCGCCGATCACCAGCCCGAAACGGCGATAGAGATTGGCCCAGGCCTCGAACAGGCCTTCCGGATGGCCGCCGCCGATGCGGTCGTCGATACGCGCCTCGGGGTAGAGATAGTCCATGCCGCGCTCGAGGATGCGCACCGGCTCGCCCTGGACCTCATAGGAAAGCTGGTTCGGCCGCTCGTCCCACCATTCGATGCTGGCCTTCGAGCCGACGATCCGTACCTTCTGCCCGTGCATCGAGCCGGCATTGACGGCGCTCGACCAGATGTTGGCGATGGCGCCGTTGTCGTATTCCATCAAGGTCATCGCGTTGTCTTCGAGCGGCGCCCGGCTTTTGACGAAGCTCTGGCGGGCGCACATCAGCCGCTTGATCTTCAGGTGCGGCAGGATCACCTCGGAGAGGTAAAGCGGGTGCGTCCCGACATCGCCGAGCACATAACTTGGTCCTGCAAATTTCGGGTCGACGCGCCAGCGGGTCGACGGGTTCTGCTCCTCGACGGCGGCACTGTGGAAGCCATGGGCAAACTGCAGGTTGACGATGCGGATCTCCCCGAGATCGCCGTGCCGCACCATGGCGCGGGCCTGCTCGATCATCTGGTGGCCGGCATAACCATAGGTGACGCCGACGATGCGGCCGCGCGCCGCAGACAGCGATTTCAATTCCTCCGCTTCTGCCACAGTAAAGCAGAGCGGCTTTTCGCAGACCACATGCAGGCCGTGCTCCAGCGCCGCCTTGCAGATCGCAAAATGCGTGTTGTTCGGCGTGGCGATCGACACCGCCTCGATGCCGTCGGGCCGCGCGGCCTCGGCGGCAAACATCGCCATATAGTCCGCATAGCTGCGCGCCGCATCGAGGCCAAGGTCGACGCCGAAGGCGCGGCCCCGCTCGGCATCGATATCGAAGGCGCCAGCCACCAGCTCGAACATGCTGTCTCTGAGCGCTGCCGATCGGTGGATCGAGCCGATCTGGCTACCGCGCCCGCCCCCCACCATCGCCCAGCGGATCGGCCTTCTCTTCGTGTCCGTCATGGTCTCGTTTCCTGTTCAAAGGGGCATGGCGTGCGAGGGCAGCAAGGTGCCAGCGGCAACGACATGCGCAAAATCAGATGCGTGCGCCGCCATCTGGTGCGAATCGCACTTCAGAAGCCGACCGAGCGGAGGTAGTCTCGGCTTTCCCTGACATCGGCGAGGCTGCCCGCAACGCTTCGCGGGTCGCGCTCCTGCTCGACCGTGATGAAGCCGTGGTAGCCGATGTCGGCAAGCACTTGTCTGATGGCGGGATAGTCGAGCACCCCTCGTCCGATCGGGCACATCACGCCTTGAGCGCAGGCCTCGAAGAAGCGGATCCTTTCGCCCATCACACGGTTGAACACCGCTTGGTCGATATCCTTGAAATGGACGTAATCGAGCCGGCCGGCGTAACGTCTCAGCGTCTCCACCGGGTCCATGCCGGCATAATAGGCGTGGCCGGTGTCGAGGCAGAAGCCGGCGATCTCCTGCGGCACGTCGCGGGCGATCCGTTCGATCTCGTCGGCAAATTCGATGTAGCCGCCGGCATGGGGGTGGATCACGGCGCGCACGCCATAGGTGCCGGCACGCTCGGCGATCGCCTTGATACTGGCGACCATGCCGGCCCAGGCCTCAACCGAAAGCCGCGGCGCGCGGTCGAAATGCCCGGCCGCATAGTCCCGTTCGTCGTGCCCCCAGTCCATGACGGTCAGATAGGGCGTTGCAAACCTCTGGCCGGCCACCTGTGGTGGCTGCGGCAGCCTGGTGATCACGGCGCAGATCTCGTCGGTCTGGCGCAGCAGGCTGTCGCGATTGTCAGGCGAAACCAGATCGTCGAAGATCGTGCCGGCAACGATGAAGAGGTTGCGCTCGGCAAGCGCTGCGGCAACCAGCCGATCGTCGAGCGGAACATAGCCGTATGGCCCGAGCTCAAGCCCGCCATAGCCGGCAGCCGCCGCCTCGTCGAATACGCGGCTCCAGGCCGGCAGGTTGGGATTGTTGACGTCGTCCACGCCCCAGCAGCATGGGGCGGTCGTGATCGTGATGCTCACGGCTTCATTCCTCAATCGATGGGGTGTTGGCAGGCTTCGGCTCAGCCGCGCTTCCAGTATTTGTCGACGTATTTCTGGATCTCGGCGCGCATGAAGCGGCCGGACTGGTCGGCCCTTTCCTCCCAGCCGAAAACGCAGGCCGTGACGATGCCGTCGAAGCCGACGTCTGCGAGCGAGGAGAAGAACACGTCCCAGTCGATCTCGCCCTGGTACATGTCCATATGCTGGTGGATCGTCACCTTGGCGCCCGGCGGGTTGACGATGTAGCGCAGGCCCGAGGAAGCCTTGTGATTATAGGTATCGGCGACGTGCACGTGGTTGATCAGCGGTCCCGCGTCACGGATCATCTTCGCCATGTCGTCGCCGAAGTAGAAGGTATGCGGCGCGCAGTAGAGGAATTTGACGTTGTCGGAGCCGATGGTCTTCAGCATGTCGATCGCCGGATGCAGCGTCTCGCACCAGTCTTCCGGGTGCGGCTCCATGTTGAGCGTCACACCTTCCTTTTCGAACACCGGCACAAGCTCCTCGATCGAGCGCCACCAGGCGGCTTCGCTGTGCTCGTGTGTGTGCATCCCGCCGCAGCAGCTGGAGCGATGGCCGCGATCGGGTGAAGGCCCGCGACCGAACTCCGAATTCATCGTGTCGCAATCCATCTCGACGGCGATGCGGATCGCTTCCTTCCAGTAGCGCACCGCCGCCTGTCGCTCGTCCTCGTGCGGGCTTGCCCAGCGGTACATCGGCAAGAGCGATGCGAGCTTGACGCCGTGGTCGGCCAGCGCCTTCTTGAATTCACGGATGCGCTCATTGTGCGCCCTCGGGCGCACCCACCAGGGCAAAAAATCGTCGCGCGGCGATAGCTCGATATGGTCGTAGCCAAGGTCGGCCGCCTTGCGGCAAAGCTGATCCAGCGGCAAGTGGCGATGCATATGGGGGTCGAGTGCGATTTTCATGGGGGCTCCTCCATCATCCCTTGGCCATGAGCGCGGCGGGATGATCCTTCGCGGGATCGTTTCGAACTTCGGTGTCTCCTCCCGAATTGCCAATACGATATCCCTGCCCCACAGCCCGATTCCAATGCTTCGATGATCAAATTTGATCATTGACCGCGCGCGCCGCGGGTGCTGATCTGACATTGCGGATCTGGAGGTGAAGGTGGCGAAGAAGACGTTGAAGGATGTGGCTGATGCAGCCGGCGTCGGCACGGCCACGGTCGAGCGCGTGCTGAACGGCCGCGGCGGCGTGCGGCCGGAAACGGTCGAGAAGGTCCTGCTTGCCGTCAGAAAACTCGGCTATGGCCGCACCCTGCCCGAACCCCATCGCGGCGTCATCCGCATCGAGGTCATTCTCGTTCGCCCGGAAACCAGCTTCTACTCGCGCATGAACGAGGCCTTCGAGCGTATCGCCGCATCGCTCGACCACAGCATCGCCGTCCACCGCACCTTTGCCCGCGAAAACGACCCGGCGGACTTCGCCCGTATCATCGCCAACCCGAAGCTGCGGCGCTCGGCGCTGATCGTGGTGGCGCCGGATCATCCCGACGTGGTCGAGAGTGTCAGGAAGGCAGCAAGCCTCGGTATTCCCGTTGTCCAGATCATGACCCGTCCCGCACCGGAACTGCCCTATGTCGGCATCGACAATTACGCCGCCGGGCGCACCGCCGCCCACTTCATGTCGCAGATGCTGTCGGCACGCGCCGGCGCCTTCGTCACGCTTTGCCACAGCGGCGCCTACGAGAACCACAAGGAGCGCATCCGCGGCTTTTCCACCTATCTCGCAGAGCGGGGCAGTTCGGCGCACCGCTTCACCGAAGTGATATTCGACCGCGATGACGAACACGATGCGATGGAGCTTCTGGGCAAGGCCCTTGCCCGCGACCCCGACATTATCGGCGTCTACAGCGCTGGCGGCGACAACAAGGGTGTCGCCAAGGTGTTGAGCGGCAGGGCCAGAGACAGGATCTTCTGGGTCGGCCATGAACTGACCGACCAGACGCGGCGCTATCTGCGCCAGCGGCTGATGGCGATCGTGCTCGACCAGGCGCCGGAGATCCAGGCCCGGCGCTCGATCGACCTCACCTTGAAAAGCCTCGGCCTCATGGAGGTTGAGGTCAGCACCGAGCCCGTACGCTTCCTGACCGTGACATCTGAAAATCTTTGATCGTAGAGCCGCTTACCGGTGGCATTTTCGTCGGAACGGGCGCTATTTTCCATCCAGATCGGGCCCTCAGCATCACTTTTTTTCGGGCGCGCCCGTCTCGCCCGGCAGCCTGTATCGTAAGGTTTACAAACGATTTTCCCTCGGGTTGACCGCCCCCCTACTGGCCGGTGACGCCGCTCTATCCACTCAAAAACGCTCTGGCCAACTTGCCTTGACGATCGCCCTGGCTATATTAGCGAAGCCTGAACGCCACTCATTGTTCGAGTCGCACGATATTTTCGGGCTCCCTTCACCCGACAAAACTCCTTGTCGGTGGACCAACGAAGGAGACACTTCATGTCCTTTAAGAAAAATCTGAATAAGGCTACCGACGCCACCGTATCTCGCGTCAGCATCGGAGCCGCTGTAAAGCGTTCGCGTGAATCCCACGGCTACACTGTCGATGAAATGTCGGTGACCACAGGCCTGACGGAAACGGAAATTTCCAAGGTCGAACTCGGCGCAGATACCGATCCCGTCAAGCTGCAGCGCATCGCCGCTGCCTTGCAAGTACCGCCTACCACCTTCACAGCCATGCGATAACGGCGGTGCCGGGCGCACATTGCCCAAACCGGGCGCACTGCCCACCCCGAAATGCAGACTTCGAAAGACCATTCTCTTGCAGCAAGGCGTAAGCGCTGCTGCTTCAAGCCAAGAGTCTGGACTGAAATCTGGCCTTCACGGCCATTGGCTCAAAAGGGAAAGCCGGGGCGGACGCCCCGGCTTCCTTCGTCTTGCGAAGGGCGTCAGCGTCAACGCGCGCCGCCATGCGGTCTTCACTGTCGCGACAGATACACCTTCATCTTTGCCGCCATATCCTCCGTTGACCAGCGCCTTCTTCATCGTGCCGAAGGAGGCCTCGGAAACTGCGTCGAACGCGGATTGCGGACGGCCTAACTTGCTGAAAAGATCTGCCAGCGATTCACACTGTCGCGGAATGCCCATTTTCGCGACAGTACGAAATTCGAGCGCGAACCTCCCGCTTTAATTGAGATTTGTTGCGAGACCGACATCGGGCGTGAACGTGAATGGAAGCGAAATCACATGAAGTTTGAGAAGCTTTTCATCCCCTCAAGCGAGCCGGATGTCCGATTGGAAATTGTTGTTGCCAAGCCTCAAACCGAGGGGCCTTACCCAACGATCATTTTCAATCATGGCTCTACCGGACGGGGCCACAACAGGTCCCTTTTTTCACGGACGATATGCCCTTCTGTCGTCGAAAACTATTTCGCCGAACGGGGCTGGATGACCCTTTTTCCGCAACGCCGAGGGAGAGGAAAATCGGGCGGAAGCTATGGGGAGGGTTTGGCTTCCGACGGCTCCGGCTATTCATGCGATGTCGACATAACGATTGCCGGACTCGAACGGGCTGTCGAGGATATGGATGCCGTCGCGCGCCACCTGCACGGGCGGTCCGATGTGGATCAAAGCCTGCTTGCCATCGGGGGTGTTTCGCGCGGCGGCATCTTGTCGATAGCCTATGCGGGCATGCGCCCTGCCACTTTCCGGGGCGCTATCAATTTCAACGGCGGTTGGCTCGGCAGGGGTTGCACCACCCATGAAATCGTAAATCCGATGATCTTCGAGCGTGGCGCAACGGCCGGAATTTCGACGCTTTGGTTGCACGGCAGTTATGACCAATATTATCGAATAGAGCATTGTCGACGAAATTTTGAACGATTTCTGTCGGCGGGCGGACAGGGAACGTTCATTGCTGCCCCCATGGGCCACGCCTTGCTTTTCAAGCCCGCATTGTGGAAGAACCACCTCGATCAGTACATCGACGGCCTTGCCCCGTCGCACAATTTCCCACCTTCACAACAGGCTCACCGGCTCTAGCAAGCTCCGACGGTTCATGCCGCGAAACGCAATCGCAAAATGCGGGAATTTGGCGACAGATGTTTGCCGGCATGCGCCGGACGTGGATCGCCCGAGCCCGGTTCCTATCATATGGCGCCAGTTGAATACCTATGGGAACAGAGCCGAAATCGGGTAAGGGACCGCGAGCGGTGGCATGTCATCCCGCGCGAAATAGCCAAGCGATCGTGTCTCGCAATCTGCCCACGCCCCCTTGTCTTCCAGTATTTGGCATCTGAACAATGTGACGATGTATTCGACCTGGTCGCCATTCGGGTAGGTGTAGCGAAACGCGTGCCCGCCGAAGACGCCCAGAATGACGGCAGGTGTGACTGCCATGCCTGTCTCCTCCATCACCTCTCGAATGACGGTCTCCTGCGGCGTCTCGCCGGGCTCGATCGCGCCGGCGGGCAGGCTCCACCCCTCGCCTGATGATTTTTCCTGCAGAAGCAGATTGCCCGCGGGATCATGAATGACGGCGGCAACAGAGGGAAGCAGGAGCAGGCGGTGTCCGATCAAGCCGCGCAGTTCCGTCAGGTAGGATTTCATCGAGGCTCTCCTCCGGTGGGGAACCTCTGTTGAATAGCGAGAAGAATGGCGTCTATGAGACGCAGCCGCCCGCCGGCGGACGTTCCTGCGACGATCGTCGGATACGCCATGCCTCCAACGAAAAAAGCCGGAGCATGTGCCCCGGCTTCCTTCGTTCGACTGTTCGCTACAGCGCCGCGCGTCAAAGATGACGCGCAAAGGACGCTGTAACACTTTGGACTTGCTGCATAATTTCCTCCTTAAATCGATTCCGATTTAAGGAATGATGCAGTAAGGCTTAGTTCTTCGCCTTGTCGACCAGCTTGTTCTTGCCGATCCACGGCATCATGCCGCGCAGCTTCGCACCGACTTCTTCGATCTGGTGGTTGTCGTTGACGCGGCGGATGCCCTTGAAGCGGGCCGCACCCGACTTGTATTCCTGCATCCATTCCGAGGTGAACTTGCCGGTCTGGATGTCGGTGAGGACGCGCTTCATCTCGGCCTTTGTTTCTGCCGTGATGATCCGCGGGCCGGTGACGTATTCGCCCCACTCTGCCGTGTTGGAGATCGAGTAGTTCATGTTGGCGATGCCGCCTTCATAGATCAGGTCGACGATCAGCTTCACCTCGTGCAGGCACTCGAAATAGGCCATCTCCGGCGCGTAGCCGCCTTCGACCAGCGTTTCGAAACCGGCGCGGATGAGCTCGACGAGACCGCCGCACAGAACGGCCTGTTCGCCGAAGAGGTCGGTTTCGCACTCTTCCTTGAAGTTGGTTTCGATGATGCCCGAACGGCCGCCGCCGACGCCGCAGGCGTAGGAGAGCGCGAGGTCAAGGGCGTTGCCCGAAGCGTCCTGGTGAACAGCAACGAGGCAGGGAACGCCGCCGCCCTTCTGGTACTCGCCGCGAACCGTGTGGCCCGGGCCCTTCGGCGCGATCATGACGACGTCGAGCGTCGCCTTCGGCTCGATCAGGCCGAAGTGAACGTTGAGGCCGTGGGCAAATGCGATGGCAGCGCCGTCGCGGATGTTGCCGGCGATGTCGGCCTTGTAGATTTCGGCCTGCAGTTCGTCAGGCGTCGCCATCATGATCAGGTCTGCCCACTTGGCAGCTTCAGCGACCGAGAGAACGGAAAGGCCATCGGCCTCGACCTTGGCAGCGGTTGCCGAACCCGGCTTCAGCGCGACGCGGATTTCCTTGGCGCCGGAATCCTTCAGGTTCAGCGCGTGGGCGCGGCCCTGGCTGCCGTAGCCGACGATGGCGACCTTCTTGGACTTGATGAGGTTGATGTCGGCATCACGATCGTAATAGACGCGCATTTGAATGGTCCTTCCCGTTAGTTGTCTGTTGTTTCCGCTGCATGGCGCCTGAACCGCAATCGGTCCATGCGCCATACAGCAATTCCGTGTTCTGCAGCACTGCGCCTCTTCGGCACGCGGCGCTGCAATTCCAGTGCTGCAGCGACCATTGCGCGTCTTCGACACGCGGCGCTGCGGGTGAGGTCTTCCCCCGCCGTTAAACCGTCTTGCCGTAGAGCGTGAGGAAGGCGCTGACCGCCTGCTCCGCCTTGCGGCCGAAACCCTTCTTCATCTCGCCGGCTTCTTCGCCGAGCAGCATCTTCAGATGCCAGTCGGAAACGACCAGCCCGTAAAGCGCGCCATAGGCCTCGTCGGCATCATCGAACGCCAGAAGCCCTGCCTTGCGGCCGGCTTCCAGCAGTGCGGCAGCGCGCCGCCCGATCTGCCGGCGGCCGCGCTCCTGCAGCATGTGGCCGAGCTTGGAGCCTTCGCGGCTCGCCTGGCCGATCGCCAGCCGGTTCAAGGCCAGCGACACGTCGCCGGAGAGGACTTCGAGCAGATCCTTGGCAAACACCACCAGATGGCGGCTCAGGCTTTCGGCGTCGAGCGCGCTTGCGGCCACATCCAGCGTGCGAACCTTGCTCGCCTGGAAGCCGATCATCGCCGACAACAGCCCGTCGCGATCGCCGAACCACTTGTAGAGGCTTTCCTTCGAACAGTTGGCCGCCCGCGCGACACCGGCCGTCGTCAGCGCCTTCTCGCCGCCATCGACCAGCAGACGCAACGCCTCCTCGAGAACGACGCCCTGACGCTCGGTCAGGCCGTTCCCGGCATTCGTCTCTCTTGTCGCAGCAACGCTTTGCACTTGGCTCCACCCAATTCAGTACCGTACGGTACGGTTCGCATTCTTCTAGTGAAGCGCGGCGGAAGCGTCAAGGCGATTTTGACGGATGAGCAAAATTTCGGCGCGGATGGCAGTGATGCACATCACCGCCATCAACCAGCGAGCGCCAACCCTCCCTGGCGGCCGACGTCTCTCTCGATTTCCCGAACCAGGCTGTCGAGCGCCGGGTTTCTCGATTTGCGGGCGCGCCTGATGACATAGGCGAGCGATGGCGGTAGCGGCAGGCGCTCGGTCATGATCTGCATCTCGCCCCGGATATGGCGGTCACTCAGCAAGGCCACACCCATGGCCGCATTGACCGCGGAGACGATGCCGGCGGCGCTCGAACACTCGAAAACGGTTTCGAGAGCGGCATCGTCCTGGCCGATGTCGAGCGCCCATTGTCGATAGAAGCACTCGTCATGAAACGACAGGAACGGGATCGGCCCGCCCTCAGGGAGCATCAGCTCGGGATGCTTGACCCAATGGAGACCTTCCCTGAAGAGAACCACGTCGGTCGGACGCACCTCATGGCCAAAGACCTGAACGATCGCAGCATCGAGCTCGCCACGCTCCAGCATGGCGCGAAGCACCAGGCTCATGCGCACCTTGGTGCGCACGGCGACGTTCGGATGAAGCCGCTTGAAGCGACCGAAGATGCGGGCAAGATCAGTGCAGGCCGTGTCTTCGGTCAGCCCGAGGGCAAGTCTTCCCGCAAGCGGTGTCTTGGAAAGACTTAGCAGCGCTTCGTCGTGCAGCCCGATGATGCGCCCCGCGTAATCTAGCAGGTCTTCACCGGCAGCCGTAAACACCGGCCCTCCCGATTTCCGGACGAGCAGCTCGCAGTCGAGGCTGACTTCCAGTCTTTTGATCTTGTGGCTCACAGCCGACTGCGAGAGGCCAAGGGCGGCTGCCGCCCTGGTAACGCCCCCATGTTGGCGGATTGCGACAAGCGCCCGTAAGGCATCGATCTCGAGGCGGCGACTGTTCAGTTCGTTCATGGCGATGTCCGTTTCCTTCTCGCGAGCGAGACCGTATCACGGACCACGCCACCGATGACATTCATTTGCGCAATGTCATGCTTCCATCCAAATTTGTCATGTGCGCCGATGAGGCGATCCGCCTATCGGTAGAGCGTATTCCTCGCTGCAGAGACCTTGATGACCGACATCTCGCTTCCTTCCGCCACCGCCAACCGCCACCCGCTGCTCTGGCCCGTCCTCGCCACACTGCTGATCATCGGATGGAGTTCGGGCTTTGTCGGCATCCGCTATGCCAATCAGGAGGCGAGCGTCATGCTGCTCCTCTTCTGGCGCACGCTGCTTTCGGGTTTGATCCTTCTGCCCTTCGCCCTGGCGATCGGGCCGCGCCTCACCCTGCGTGCGGTCAGGGATCAGGCCCTGTTCGGCATCATGGCCGTGTTTCTGTATCTGGGCGGCTTCGCGCTGGCGATCGAGCAGAAGGTGCCGACGGGCCTGGTCGCGCTCATCGCCGACCTGTTGCCGCTGGCGATCGCAGCGCTTTCGCAGCCCGTCCTCGGCGAACGGCTGACCCGACGGCAATGGCTGGGAACCGCGATTGCCGTCATCGGCGTCTTGATCGTGTCCTTCGACAGCCTCAGTTTCGGCACCGCCCCGGTCTGGGCTTACGGGCTGACCGTCGGTTCGATGCTGATCTTCGCCGTCGCCTCGGTGCTCCACCGGAAACGCAAGACGCAAGCCATGCCCGTCCATCAAAGCCTATGCATCCATACACTGACGGGTTCGGTTCTCTTCGGCCTGTGCGCCTTGACACAGGGCAGCCTTGCGCCGCCGATGACCCGCGATTTCGCGGTGGGGATGATCTGGCTGGTGCTGATCGCGACGTTCCTCGCCTACGCCGTCTATTACACCAGCCTGCGGCTGTTCCCGGTCGCCAAGGTCAGTGCTGCGATCTATCTCAGCCCACCCGTGACGATGCTGTGGGCCTGGATGCTGTTTTCGGAACCGCTGACGGGCGCGATGTTCGCGGGGCTCGCGGTGACGCTGGTTGGCGTGTGGATGACGTCGCGCGGCTGAGCACTTGCTTGTTCCGGGCCGGAGGGACGACGACGGCAGGTTTTTCGCTATCGTCTCCACTTGAGAGGAGACGACGGCCGCGCCGCCTCTCACCGCCGGAGCCGGCAATCTTACGAAGCTCGCCGTGTGCAGGCCCCACTTTTGGCGCTGGTGCGCCTTTGAACCGGAACGAAGCTGCCAAGCACATCGCGCACCATGGCCGCATTTTATGGCAGATCGACCATGAAATCTGGAAATTTCCAATAAGTACAGCTATTCAACAGAAATAGCGCGGCACCGGAATCGTCTAACTCGTGGCGGAACAGCTCCACCTCGAAAGTATCTTCGTCACCTGATCCGAAGATGGCCGCCATAACGGCCAGTTCCCTGATCGGTCCGGGGGCAAAGACTGATCCGTATAGGATTGCCTCCTTTGCGGAGTACTCACCTTTGATGACCCTCTTAATCTCCAAATCTGCACGTATCATTCTCGTGGGTATCCCCTCGCCAAGGAGCAAACCGGAGTCGTTGATCAAAAACGACTTCACGCGCGCCTCGACCACAATCCGCGCCTTCGCAAGAAGCTCTTTCTCGCTGGGGCATGGCTGCATGCCTGCTGCCGGGCGCAAGCAAACAACAAGCGAAAGAAGGACAGACAATGCGGCCCTTTTCAGCGCCGAGGGCTTCAACAGCTTCTCAGCCATCTTGTAGTTTGGTCGTGGGAGCGCGTGATTGATCGGTGCCATTTTGGTGGGTCAAGTTGGGCCAGGTCAGCTTGGCTGTTGGATGTACGGCAACGTGCCGTAGATGGCGCCACACCGCAAGGTGGTGGACCCTAAATAGATCGGGTTTGCGTCGTCATTGGCCACAGATGGCATTTGCCACCAATACCGCATTCATGGCATTCGGGATTGAGCGTTTGGCCCCTCATCCGCATGCCGGCATCTGCTCTCGACAGGAGAAATGGACGACCGCGGCAGACTTTCCGCTGAATCGTCTCGACTTGGGTACAGACGACGGCTCAGGATGATCGGCACTTTCCTGACCGTCTCGAGGCTGAAGGACCAACCTCGAAAGCATGTTGGCCGCAGGTAGCATTCCATCTCTCCGCAGCCAAAACATTACAATAATATAATGATCTCAATGCTTCCCGCTCGGGCCGTTTGTGCCTATTTGCTGCTAGGATGAAGTGCGCCTTCCACGTTGGCGCAGGCAAGGCCGGGAACGGGAATGAACAAGACAGGCAAGACGGCACGCACCGAGACGACCGCACGCGAGGAAGCGACGCCCAACGTCACCTTCATTCCCGGTGCTGCACCCATCAAGCGCAAGCGCCGAACGCGCGCCTGGCTGTGGATCCCCGTTGTCCTTACGGTCATCGGCGCCGGCTATTACGGCTGGACGCGTTATGCGACGAACCCGACCGCTGCCGCCATGGTCACAGAGGTCGTCGCGCGCGGCGATATCGAAAACAGCGTCACCGCCGTCGGCACGCTCGATGCGATCAAGTCGGTCGATGCCGGCGCCCAGGTTTCCGGCCAGCTGAAGGCGCTGCACGTCGATATCGGCGACAAGGTCGAGCAGAACCAGCTCGTTGCCGAAATCGACCCCGCCACCATCGAAAACCGCATCGAGATCGACCAGGCCGAGTTGGCCAACCTTCAGGCGCAGTTGATCTCGAAAAAGGCCCAGCAGGTGCTGAAGCAGGCCAATATCGACCGCCAGCGCAATCTGGTCGCCGCCAACAGCATTGCCCAGTCGACGCTCGACCAGGCAGTCGCCGATCTCGCCGCTGCCGAGGCCGACGTCAACGCCATCGAGGCACAGATCCGCAAGCAGCAGGCGACGCTTGCCGGCGACAAGGTCGATCTCGGCTACACCAAGATTTTTGCCCCCATGGGCGGCACCATCGTCGCCAATCCGGCCAAGGAAGGCCAGACGCTCAACGCCAACCAGACGACGCCGACCATCGTCACCATCGCCGATCTCTCCACCATGACCGTCAAGGCGCAGGTGTCGGAGGCAGACGTCGGCAAGCTCAAGGTCGGCATGGACGCCTATTTCACCCTGCTCGGCCAGCCGGGAAAACGCTTCGAAGGCAAGCTGCGCCAGATCCAGCCGATGCCGGACACCGCAAACAACGTCGTGCTCTATTACGCCCTCTTCGACGTTCCCAATCCGAATGGCGAGCTGATGATGTCGATGAGCGCCCAGGTGTTCTTCGTTCAATCATCAGCCACGGACGTGCTGGTCGTGCCGAGCGCGGCACTGCGCATGACCGGCGGGAAGGAAGGCGGCCAAGGAAGCGACAGGACCGCGGGCAAGCGTAGCGGCCAGACAGGCGCTTCCGGCGGTAGCGCCGAGGTGACCGTTGTCACCGCCTCCGGCGCGCTTGAAACCCGCGCCGTCGAAGTGGGCATCCGCAACCGCGTTTATGCCGAAATCAAAAGCGGCTTGAACGAGGGCGACACCATCGTCGTCGCCAC
Source organism: Ensifer sp. M14 (assembly GCF_003355565.1). Classification (NCBI taxonomy): domain Bacteria; kingdom Pseudomonadati; phylum Pseudomonadota; class Alphaproteobacteria; order Hyphomicrobiales; family Rhizobiaceae; genus Ensifer; species Ensifer sp. M14. The sequence continues at coordinate 2,342,798 of NZ_QJNR01000004.1, read as the reverse complement.
AGGTTCCGATACCCCGGCGGCGAGCACCCGTGGTGGCCAGCGCGGCATGCGCATGCCGCCGATGTTCTGAGACCGGCCATGACCCCGCTCCTCTCGCTCCGGCACGTCAGCAAGACCTATTTCAACGGCGATCTCGCTGTGGAAGTGCTGCACGGCGTCTCGCTCGACATCGAGGCCGGCGAATTCGTCGCGATCATCGGCCAGTCCGGTTCGGGCAAGTCGACGCTGATGAACATTCTCGGCTGCCTCGACCAGCCGACCGAGGGGGACTATCTCATCGACGGCGAGCGTGTCTCGGGCTTCGATACCGACGAACTGGCAGCGCTCAGGCGCCGCACCTTCGGCTTCGTCTTCCAGAGCTACAATCTCATTGCGACCGCAAGCGCACAGGAAAATGTCGAGGTGCCGGCCGTCTATGCCGGCATGTCGGCGCGCGACCGCCACGACCGCGCGGAAGCCCTGCTGCACCAGCTGAAGCTCGGCGAGCGGCTCGACCATCGCCCCAACCAGCTTTCCGGCGGCCAGCAGCAGCGCGTGTCGATTGCGCGCGCGCTGATGAACGGCGGCCGCGTGGTGCTGGCCGACGAGCCGACCGGCGCGCTCGACAGCCAGAGCGGCTCCGATGTCATGGCGCTCCTGCGCGACATGAACGACAAGGGCCACACGGTCATCGTCATCACCCACTCGCGCGAGGTCGCCGAACAGGCCGACCGGCTGATCGAGATCCATGACGGCCGCATCGTTGCCGACCGCACCAAGAAAGGCCGCGCCAATCCCGAGGCCGCGCGGGCGCTGAGCCAGACGGTGAGCGAAGGCTCGGCGGCGATCGCCGACGTGACCGAAGCGATCAAGATGGCGTTGCGGGCGCTGCGCGCCAATCTCTTCCGCACCATCCTGACACTGCTCGGCATCGTCATCGGCGTCGGCTCGGTGGTCGCCATGCTGGCGATCGGCACCGGCGCGCAGGATTCCGTGCTCAACCGCATTTCGTCCATGGGCTCCGACCTGCTGGTGGTCAGGCCGAGCATGGCCAATTTCCGCGGCAGCGCGGGGGGAAGCAACGTCACCCTTGTGCCTGCCGATGCCGACGCCATTCTCGAGGTGCCGAACGTCGCCTTCGCCGTGCCCGAGTTGACCAGCAACGTCACGGTCCGGCGCGGCAATGTCGACTACCAGACCAGCGCCAACGGCACCGTGCCGCAGTTCACCACCGCCAAATCCTGGAAGATGCAGCAGGGCGAGTTCCTCACCCAGGACGACATGGATACCTATGCCCCGGTGGCAGTCCTCGGCCAGACGGTGGTCAAGACGCTGTTTCCCGACGGCGATAGCCCGCTCGGGCAGTATGTGCTGGTCAACAAGATCCCCTTCCAGGTCATCGGCGTGATGGCCGAGATGGGCGCTACCTCCTTCGGCAACGACCAGGACGACGTGGTGCTCGTGCCGCTGACGACGGGCAGCATGCGCCTCTTCGGCCAGCGCAACGTGCGCACCATCACCGTGCAGGTGAAGGACGCCGCCGCCATCGACATCACGCAGCAGACGATCCAGGCGCTGCTCGACCAGCGCCACAAGCGCCAGGACACCCAGATCACCAACATGTCGTCGGTGCGCGAGGCCTTCACCGAGACCTCCAATACGATGAAGCTGTTTCTCGGCTCGGTCGCCGCCATCTCGCTGCTGGTGGGCGGCATCGGCGTGATGAACATCATGCTGGTCTCGGTCAGCGAACGCACCCGCGAAATCGGCGTGCGCATGGCAACCGGCGCGCGCCAGCGCGATATCCTGCTGCAGTTCATCATCGAGGCACTGGTCGTCTCGGCAATCGGCGGCACGCTCGGCGTCGTGCTCGGGCTTGGTGTCGGCGCGCTCGCCGGCCAGTTCGGCATGCCCGTCGCCTTCACGCTCGGCCCCGTGGCGCTTGCCTTCGCCTGCGCCTTCCTCACCGGCCTCGTCTTCGGTTTCCTGCCCGCCCGCAACGCCTCGCGGCTGCAGCCGGCGGTGGCGCTGAGCGCCGATTGAGGCAACACACGGCGGCCAATGGACAAAGCGCGCAGCGCCACCCAAGATGGCATTTTTCAGCCTGTGGGTGTGATTCGCCATGTGGAAGGTGTTTGCGGTTCTCTATAGTCTGCTTGTTGCTTTCGGCATGGTATTTGTCGGCTACCTCATAGCGACCGGCGCGTTGTCTCGTCTGACACCTGTCGGCTGGGCGACGGTTTACACGAGCTTCTTCATGGTGCTCGGCACGACAATTGGCCTCGTTGCCTACGCCTTCAACGTGAACGTCCCTCCAATCGCACTCTGGCGGCCATTCAGCTGGCTTGCCGGCGCTTGGGCGCTCTATGCGTCCTACACCACCTTCGCGAAGGTTCTGTCGGTGGTTGCGGGTTCATCCGGCGACGCTATCATCACCAATATTCTCTGGCTGTCCTTCGCCCTTGCCGTCAATTACTTCAGCTGGCTCGGCGTCTGGCGTTATGGCCGCCGTGTGTCGGCCGCCGCCTGATATGGTCGTGGATGGTTACAAAGCTCTCTGCACAGCGTGATGGCGAATCGGCGCAAATCGGACGGCGCCCCGACGCAAGAGGCCAAGTTGCTCAACCTCATCCTCTACAGCGATCAGATTTTCCCCGGCTGTTCGGCAATTGACCGCAGGCTTGCGGACATACTGAAGGTGCGAGGAATCGGAAATCGGCTTGCCTATGTGGCCTCTGGCCCGGAGCCGGATCACACCTTTTTCGTCAACGCTCAGGCCTATTACCGACGGTTCGGCCTCGATCTCGCGCTGTTCTTCGATCTCGACGAACCGCATTCTGCCGAAGACATCGCCGCACTCTTCGCCTGCGACGCCATCCACCTGTCGGGCGGCCATACCGGCAGCTTCCTCGATCGGCTGAGACGAAGCGGCATGATCGGGCCGCTGCGGGATTGGGCGCTGTCCGGTGGCATCCTGATCGGCGTCAGCGCCGGCGCCATCCTCATGACACCGACGATCGCGACGGACGCTCTCTTTATCGGACGAAGACCGGAGGACGTAACCGATGGCGATGCGCTCGATCTCGTGCCGTTCGAGTTCTTCCCGCATCTCGGTGACGACGCGACGTACCTGCCCGAACTGCTGCGCTACAGCACGCATACGGCACATCCGATCGTCGCCTGCAACGACAGCGACGGCATCGTCGTGACAGGCCGGCGGATCGAGTGCGTGGGAAATCCACTATGGATCTGCGGTGGCGTCGTGCGCGCACCAGGCGAAATCGAGCTTGGCGGGTTTTCGGTCGTTTAGCCCCGAGCGCGATGCATGCTCTGGCCCCCGGCGCTACGATGGGTCTCTCAGCACCGGGCGGCGAGAAAGTCATGGAAACCGCCGCGCCCTTTAACGCCAGAGCGATCTTCAGCGACGCCTCCGTCAGCTACATCGCTCCGGCCCGCGCCGCTTCGGCATATCGCGCGGTCGCCGCGGTTTCTCGCAACAATGTCGGCGCGCTTTCCGCGCACCTTCCGCGCGACGCCTCGGCAGGGGTGACGCCAATGTCTGATAGACGTTCCGCGTCCAGTGCACGTAGTTGCTGCAACTGCCAATACCGCGAGCGCGGCGAGGCGGCGAGATAGAGGCCGAATTCCCTGATCATGTCGAACACCCATGTCTTGTTGCTAACCATGGGCACAGTCTGCGCCTCGACATTTCATAAAAGAAAATTAGCCTTCATATCCAACGCATAAGAGAAACTTTGATATGAGTGCTCTCAATCTCGATTACCTCAAGACCTTCACGCTGGTCGCCGAACTCGGCAGTTTTTCTGCCGCCGCCGAGCGCCTGGGGCTGACGCAGCCGGCCATCAGCCTGCAGGTGCGGGCGCTCGAAAAACAGCTCGGCGTTCGCCTGGTCGAGCGCGTCGGCCGCACGGCAAGGCCAAGTGCTGCCGGCGACGAATTGCTGGCGCATGCCGGCCGCATCGAGGCGGCGACCAACCAGGCCGTTGAAGCGGTGGCGCGTCATGCGAAAGGCGTTCTCGGCCGCGTGCGGCTCGGCACCGGCGCCACCCCTTGCGCCTTCCTGCTGCCGCCGCTTCTCGCCGATCTCAAGCGCCGTTTTCCCGACCTCGACATCACCGTGACGACGGGCAACAGCGCCGATATCGTCAGGGCTGTTGATGACAATCTCCTCGACATCGGGCTGGTCAGCCTGCCCGTCTCCGGCCGCATTTTCGACATCACGCCGCTCTTCGACGAGCGTTTCGTCGCCATCGCCCCGCCGGAGACCGCCCTGCCCGACACCGTCACTCCCGAGACCTTGGCGCAGCGACCGCTGATCCTTTACGAACCCGGCGCCAATACCCGCCGGATCACCGATGAGTGGCTGGCTTGCGGCGGCACACCGGTCAAGCCGGTCATGGCGCTCGGCAGTGTCGACGCGATCAAGGAAATGGTCGCCGTCGGTCTCGGCGCAGCCCTCGTTCCGGAAATCGCGCTGCGCGCCGCCGATCGTCAACGGCTGGTCGTACGCCCGCTGTCGCCGCCGCTCTCGCGCCGCTTCGCCCTCGTGCTTCGCCGCGACAAGCGCCTCGACCGGGCGCTGCGCGAAACGCTCAATGCCCTGAAGACGTTGTTAGCGCTGGAACCTGCCCGTTAAGCCGACAGCCCGGCAAGATCAGAGATGCCGCACCTCTGATGGCGTCGAGCCCCAATCGTCGTTCCGTCCGTCGAAATAGGTGACGGGCGCGGCGACCAGTTCATCGACATCGATGGCATCGAGGCACGCCACGTTGATGTTGTAGTAGATGTGCCCTGTCATGTTGGGCGTGTCGATACGCTCGAACGGACGCACGCCGCAATGGTGGCAAAAGAAATGGTGGGCGACCTCGTTGCGCCCGCGATAATCCGTCAGCGCCTCCTCGCCGGCAACAAGGCGAAAGGCCTCCGGCCTCACCTCCACCGACCAGAGCCGCATCTTGGTGCAGAGCGTGCAGTTGCACTTGCCGGTGCCGGCGCTCAAGTCCACATCCGCCTCGATGCGAACCGCGCCGCAATGGCAGCTGCCAGTATAGGTCTTCAGCACTTCATCCCTCCCGTCTCGCCTGAAACGAACCAGAATTCAAGGTCCTGCAGCGTGTGTGCGTCCTGTCTGACGCGACCGCGCGACTATGCCACCGGCTGCAGCGCTTGAACATCGCGGAACTGCGCAGCAAAAGGCACCTGGCCGGCACGATGCGGCTAGGTCCGTGACCGCGATGTCGTGAACCAAATGGCACCGATGACTGCTCGACCTCGCTCGTGCAAACGCTGGCGCGATGCTACATTGCCGCGCCTTGGAAAATCCTCTCACGACCCGAGGCCACCGCGCGCAATGGAGGTTTCTCGTGGTCAATCCAGCACCGGCACCAGCTTCACTGCGCATCCCGACCTTCGACGATGTCCAGACCGCGCGGGCACGCATCTCCGGCGCGGCGCATCGGACGCCCGTTTTGACATCGCGAACTGCAGACGCACGAACCGAATCGACCATTTTTTTCAAGGCGGAGAACCTGCAGCGTGCTGGCGCTTTCAAATTCCGTGGCGCGTACAACGCCATCGCGGCGCTGGACGCACGCTCCCGGCAAAATGGCGTCGTCGCCTTTTCCTCGGGCAATCATGCCCAGGCACTCGCCTATGCCGCAAGACTCCAGGGCGTTTCGGCGACGGTGGTGATGCCGCGCGACGTGCCGGAGATAAAGGTGGCGGCGACCAGGGGCTATGGGGCTGAGATCGTCTTTTATGATCGGTATACGGAGGATCGGACGGAAATCAGCCTGCGGCTTGCCGCCGAACGGGGCGCAGTGCTCATACCTCCCTATGACCATCCGGATGTCATTGCAGGACAGGGTACCGCAGCATTGGAACTGATCGAGGAGGTCGGGGAGATCGACTTGCTCGTCGTTCCGCTGGGCGGCGGCGGTTTGCTTGCCGGCAGCGCGCTCAGCGCCCGGGCGCTTTCGCCCGCCTGCACCATTGTCGGTGTCGAGCCCGAGGCAGGTAGCGACGGCCAGCAATCATTGCGAAAGGGCCAAGTGGTCCAGATTCCGGTGCCGAAGTCGATCGCCGATGGCGCGCTCGTCACTCATCTCGGCAACCACAACTTCGCTATCTTGAAAGATGCGGTCGATGACATCGTCACGGTCACCGATGCGCAACTGGTCGAGACGATGCGGTTCTTTGCCGAGCGCATGAAGATCATCGTGGAGCCGACCGGTTGCCTGGCGGCGGCGGCCGTCCTGCATGGCGCAATCGCCTGTGGCGGAAAGCGGGTGGGTATTCTGCTCAGCGGCGGCAACATCGATCTCAAAACCTTCAGCGCGCTCCTGGACGGGCGCTGAAGATCACCCTTCGCTTGCATCAATGCTAATATAGCGGCGAATGGGGAGCGTCTTCATGGTCGAGGGGCAAGCGTTCTACTATGTCCTGATCTGGATCCTGGCCTTTGCCGTCTGGTTCCTCTTCTTCCGATGACGGTGAAGGATAACCGGCCTTGGCGCGCAGGTGGTTGAGCCGCTTTCTTGGCCACGCGGAGCGTTCCTGAATGCACCGCAAGCACGAGATCGGGGCAGAGGCTATGTTTCGCTCCGACTTTCTGTGCCGCCTGGCGTTCAATTCGGCCCAGCCCGTCAAATCCTCGATCCCCGCCCACCGTTCAACTGCACCCTATCGGAAATCGGGTGGGCGCTGCGCCTCGCCGTCGATACGCAAGGGGCCTCAACCAAGAGGAGCAAGTCCATGTCCATGCTGCAAGACAAGATCGTTATCGTCACCGGCGCATCATCGGGGATCGGCCGTGCGGTCGCCACGCTTTTCGCCGCCGAAGGCGCGAAGCTGGTTCTGAATGCGCGCACCGAAGCACCGCTCGACGCGGTGGTCGAGGCGATCCGTGCCGAAGGCGGCGAAGCGATCGCGGTCAGCGGCGATGTCGCCGACGAAGACACGCATGCCCGGCTGGTGGAAGCCGCCGTCACCCGGTTCGGCGGTCTCGACGTCGCCATCAACAATGCCGGCGCGGTCGGCGCGATGCGGCCGCTTGCCGAGATCACCGGGTCCGAATGGCGCGAAACGCTTGAAACCAATCTGACCTCCGCTTTCCTCGGCACCCGCCACCAGATCCCGGCGATGCTTAAGCGTGGCGGCGGATCGCTGGTCTTCACCTCCACCTTCGTCGGCACCAGCGCCGGCATCCCCGGCATGGCCGCCTATGGCGCTTCCAAGGCGGGGCTGATGGGTCTGGTGAAGGGCATCACCGCCGACTATGGCGCAAGCGGCGTCCGCGCCAACGCCCTGCTTCCGGGCGGCGTCGATACCCCAGCGGGCGGCAGCAAGGAGCAGAAGGAATGGGCAGCCGGCCTGCACGCAATGAAGCGCATCGCCCAGCCGGAAGAAATCGCCCGGGCGGCGCTGTTCCTGGCAAGCCCGATGGCGAGCTTCGTCGCGGGCTCGGCCCTCTATGCCGACGGCGGTAACGCCGCGGTCAAATGACACCGGCGGCAACGCGGTCTTCAAGCGCCGGGGTGGACCGCCCCGGGGCCTCCCGCACATTCCCTTTGGATCGGGATCACGCACAGCAAGGCCGCCTGACCGTCACGCATCACAGCGGTATCTCCGTCGTGTCCTTGCCCGTGCGAATGACGAATGTCGTGTAGTATCGGGCAACGTTGCTCTCTTCGCGAAAGAGCCGCTCGGTAAGCGCATCGAGTTCTTCCATGTCCTTCAGCCGCAGCATCAGCAGGGCGTCGGTCGCGCCGCTGACGCTGTAGGCCTGGGTGACGGTCGGCTCCTTGGCGACCATGTCGAGGAACCGGCGCACATATTGTTCGCCGTGGCGCTCCAGCTCGACGGTGATGATGGCCTTCACCGACCGACCGGCCTTGGCCGGATTGAGAACCGCAACGACGCGGTCGATCACGCCCGCCGCATTCAGCCGCCTGATGCGGCGCAGGCAGCTCGACGGAGACAGCCCGACTTCAGCCGCAAGATCGGCATTGGTTCGCGATGCGTCCTGCTGCAGCAGCGTGAGCAGCTTTCTGTCGATCCGGTCCATTCGATCCCCCAATTCGTGCCCGTGCAATTATATTGCACGAACTCGCATATTTTGACCACAACTGCGAATGACCTCGCGCTAGTCCTTGGACAACACATTCAAGGAGGCATCGCCATGACCGTTCACATCATCCTCTACCGCAAGACGTTGGATACGCTTGAAGTCTATTGGGACCTCGTGCGCATCATCGTGCCCGTGACCATCGCCACGCATATCCTGCAGGAGTTCGGCGTGATCCGGGCTGTCGCCCCGGCCTTCGAGCCGCTGATGACCCTGGTCGGGCTGCCGCCCGAGCTTGCTTTCGCCTGGCTGACAGGACTGCTGGTCGGTATCTGGGGCGCGGTGGTGGTCGTGTTCACGCTCGTGCCGGTGTCGGAGCTGACCAGCGCCGACATGACCGTGCTTTCGGCGCTGCTGCTGGTGGCGCATGCCATTCCGATCGAGCAGCGGATCATCCAGAAGGCCGGTCCGAGCTTCGTGGTCACCGCAGCGCTTCGCATTGGCGGCGGCCTGATCTTCGCAGCACTGCTCAATCAGATCTTCGCCGCCACCGGCTGGCTCTCCACCCCGTTGCAGCCGACATGGATACCGGCAAACCAGAGCGCCGATTGGATCGGTTTCGCTCTGAGCACGCTGAAGACGCTCGGCACCATGCTCGTGGTGCTGCTGGCGCTCAGCTGGCTGATCGAAATCCTCAAGATGGTCGGCATCCTCGGCTGGCTCAATCGGGGCATGGCGCCGCTCTTTCGCCTCGCCGGCATCCGTTCGCAGACCGTCCCCTTCACCGCGGTCGGCGTGCTCTTGGGGGTCTCCTATGGCGGCGCGCTATTGATCCGCGAGGCGCGCACGGCGAGCGTCGAGCCCCGCCAGGTCTTCCTCGCCTGCGTCTTCATGGGGTTTACCCACAGCCTGGTAGAGGACACCCTGGTCGTTGTCGCACTCGGGGCCGATTTTACCAGCGTGTTCTTCGGCCGGCTGATCTTTGCGATCGTCGCGACAGCCCTGATCGCCAAAGCCATCGGTTCGGCACCCGACAGGGTGTTCTTCACACGGTGCTTCCGAAAGGAGCGTGTGACACTCGCGCCGTCGGAAGCCTGACTCTTGGCTCACGGCCCGGCGGCGCGGTTCGCGCCGCCCTGAAGCCTTATCTCATCCGACGAACCGGCGGAGCTGCGCAGGCGCATTGATGGTGATCGTGCGGTATCCGAGCGAAACAAGGCCACGCGCGCCCAGCTCTTCCTGTGTGAGATTGGCACTCGCGGGAGCATCGCCCGGCACCCGGCAACGCACAACGGCACGGCGTTGCCCTTCCCGCCTTCGAAGCCGCATCGTAACTGTTACATCCTTGCCTAATTTTAGCATTCTGTAATTCTCCCCGTTTCAGCGGAGGAGAAGCGACAATGTTAAGACTTGGAACGCTATTTCTTGCTACCTTGAGTTTGACGGCAACTGCGAACTTCAACGCCAATGCGCAAGAAACCACTGGCGAGCCTGGCTCGCCCAGTGCAACAACGACGATCGATGGCCGATACTTGCCGAACCCGCCAGCGGCCTTCGGTGGAGAAATCGGTCTCGACGCGAAAACCTCGAAACCCTATTGGCCAGCACAGATCGTACCCCCAAAGGGCGCTCCAAACATCCTGCTGATCATGACGGACGACGCCGGCTACGGTGTTGCGGGTACGTTCGGAGGCGTCATACCGACGCCAGCACTCGACCGTGTTGCAAACGCCGGCTTGCGCTTTACGCAGTTCCATTCCACCGCGCTCTGTTCCCCATCGCGCGCCGCGCTTATCACCGGCCGTAACCATCACTCGGCGGGCTTCGGCGTCATCTCTGAGCAGGCGACCGGTTATCCCGGATATGACTCGATCATCGGCATAGAGAACGGTACGATCGGCGAGATCCTGAAGCAGAACGGCTACGCCACGTCCTGGTTCGGAAAGAACCATAACACTCCCGCTTTTCAGTACAGCGCCGCTGGTCCGTTCGATCAATGGCCGACGGGTATGGGCTTCGATTACTTCTATGGCTTCATGGGTGGCGATACCAATCAGTGGGAGCCGTACCTGTTCCAGAACACGACCCAGATTTTCCCGTGGATCGGCAAGCCCGGCTACAATCTCGTAACGGACACGGCCGACAACGCCATTGATCACATCAAGCAGCTAAATGCGGCGGCACCTGACAAGCCGTTCTTCGTTTACTACGTGCCCGGTGCCACTCATGCACCCCACCATCCAACCAAGGAGTGGATCGACAAGTTCAAGGGCAAGTTTGACATGGGTTGGAATGAACTGCGCGAGCAGATTTTCGCCAACCAGAAAAAACTCGGCGTCATTCCCGCCAATACCCAGCTAACCGAATGGCCGGACAGCCTGCCGAAATGGGACGCCCTGGACGCAGAAAGCAAGAAGCTGTTTGCCCACCAGGCTGAGGTGTTTGCTGCCTACGTGGCCTACTCGGACCACGAGATCGGGCGGGTGATCCAAGCGGTCGACGATCTGGGAAAACTCGACAATACCCTCGTCATATACATTGAAGGTGATAACGGCACCAGCGCCGAAGGAAGCGTGCTCGGAACGCCAAACGAGCTCATCACGATCGAAGGCATGCAGATGCCGGTTGCGGCTCAGATGAAGTTCTTTGATAGCTGGGGCTCGAACCAGACCTATCCGCACATGTCTGTTGCGTGGTCATGGGCCTTTGACACGCCGTTCAAGTGGACAAAGCAGGTTGCTTCGCACTTTGGCGGCACGCGTCAGGGCATGGCGATGTCCTGGCCGGCACGGATCAAGCAGGCCGGTGGCGTTCGGACCCAGTTCCACCACATGATCGATATCGTCCCGACCATCCTCGAAGCGACGGGCATTCCTGCGCCAGTGATGGTCGATGGCGTTGCGCAAAAACCGATCGAAGGCGTCAGCATGGCCTATAGCTGGGACAACGCCCAGGCTCCATCCGCCCGCAAAACCCAATACTTTGAAATGTTCGGCAACCGCGGCATCTACAACGATGGCTGGTATGCCTGCACGACACCGCCCGCAGCGCCGTGGTTGATGGGTACGACAGCGATGCCGGACGTCATCGATGGCTATAAATGGGAACTGTACAACCTCACGGAGGATTATTCGCAGAACAACGACCTTGCAGCAAAAATGCCGGAAAAGTTGCATCAGATGCAGGAACTGTTTCTGATGGAGGCGGCAAAATACGATGTCTTCCCATTGGACAACTCGATCCTGGAGCGACTTACGACGCCACGACCGAGCGCCACTGCCGGACGGAAGGAGTTCAGTTACGGCGGCGTGATGTCAGGTATCCCGACGAGCAATGCGCCGAACGTCGTCAACAAGTCCTATACGATCACCGCCGAGATAACCGTTCCTGAAACCGGCGGCGAAGGTATGCTCGTCACCACAGGCGGGCGTTTCGGAGGGTACGGGTTCTATCTTCTCAAGGGCAAACCCGTGTTTCTGTATAACTTCGTCAATATGGAGCGCTTCCGTTGGGAAGGCCAGGACACCCTTTCTGCCGGCAAGCACACACTGGTCTTCGATTTCAAATCTGACGGACCCGGCATGGGCAAGGGCGGCAGCGGCGTTCTGAAGGTGGACGGCAAGGAGGTTGCGAACGCGAAAATACCGCACACGATCCCAGCACTCATGCCTTGGGATGAGACCTTCGATGTGGGCGTCGATACGCGGACAGGCGTGGAAGAAGCGGATTATCAGGTACCGTTCGCCTTCAACGGTGAAATCGCAAAGCTGACCGTCAATCTGCAGCCGTAAATCGAGCTAAGGGCTCCGGGCGCGTGAACCCGGAGCCCAACATATGATGGTCCCGCGGGGCCTGCGAAGAAACGGAAAATCAACCCACCCGCCCAGGGCGGCAACACCTTCGATGCCCCGCCGACCATCAAGGCTGAAATCGCAAAAGAGGAGCAGTGAGGACAGCTTGATCGCCGTATCCGGTGATCAATCGACAGGTCCTGGTGGCAGCGTTGCACAACAGTCTGCCACCGGGATCGTCACGCCGAGGGAGCAAAGGTGCACTTGCACATCGCCTGTCCCCTCGAGAGCAAAGCTATGCATTCCTCGATCAATTCCGGCAGAAGCGCAGCGATTTTTCGGCAGGATTTACGTAAAAACAAACAGATAGAGCGTTTCGATGGTTCCGTTTCCGAAGGAAGCGCTCCGGCAACGCGGTCGTTGACGGATCACTCCGCGCTGGCGTCCGCAAGCGCGCTTGCCGGCGTCGGCGGCCGCCCGAACATGGCCCGATAGGCGGCCGGCGTCGTCGAAAGCTGCTGACGGAAGTGATGGCGCAGCGTCTGGGTCGAGCCGAAGCCCGAGGTTTCGGCCACCTGCTCCATGCCGAGCGTGCTCTCCTCCAGCAATTGCCGGGCGCGCGCCAGCCGTTCGCCCAGCAGCCAGCGTGCCGGCGTCGTGCCGGTCGCCGCCTCGAACCGGCGCAGGAAGGTGCGCTCGCTCATGCCCACGGATCTGGCCAGCGCGGCGATCGAAAAATCCTCGCCGAGCTGCGCGCGCATCCGGTCGATCAGCGGCCCGAGGCGCGCGCTCTCGTGCACCTCGGGCACCGCCTTTTCGATATATTGTGCCTGCCCGCCATCGCGGTGTGGCGGCACGACGAGACGGCGGGCCACCCGGTTGGCCGCCTCGCTGCCGAAATCGCGGCGGATGAGATGCAGGCAGAGATCGATGCCGGCGGCACTGCCGGCAGACGTCAGCACCGTGCCGCTGTCGACATAGAGCACGTCGGGCACCACCTCGACATCGGGATAGGCCGCCTTCAGCTTGTCGGTGTAGCGCCAGTGGGTCGTTGCCCTCAGCCCCGAGAGCAAGCCGGCTGCCGCCAGCACGAAGACGCCGGAGCAGATGGAAAGCACCCGCGCACCGCCGGCATGCGCAGCGCGCAGCGCCTGGCACAGGGCTTCGGGCACCGGCGTATCGGAGCCGCGCCAGCCGGGAACGATGATCGTGCCTGCTTCAGCCAGGAGATCGAGCCCGCCATCGGCCATCATCCGGATGCCGCCGGTCGCCCTCAGTTCCCCCGGCTCGATCGCCGCGACGGCGAAGCGATACCAGCCCTCGCCCATCTCCGGCCGCGGCAGGCCGAACATTTCGACGGCCACGCCGAACTCGAAGGTGCAGAGACCATCATAGGCAAGAGCGACGACAAGCGGGTTGGCGGGCGACTTTGGTGTGGCGGACGGTTTTGGCATGATCTTGAGCATATATGGCAAACCTGCCATCTGCCAGCCCCTCTCCGACGTTGCTACAACCATCCTCGCCAACCGCAGAAGACCAGAGCCACAGGAGAGCCAGATGAGCTACGTCACCGAAACCCCAGCCGCCGCCCCAGAAATCGCCATCACCCATTTCGCCGGGCGGCTGAGCGTCGAGACCGATTGTGCCGATGTCGCCCATGCCCTGAAGAGCGGCGAACAGGATTTCGTGCTGCTGCATGCCGTCGGCACCGAGGCTGCCTATGCCCGCCGCCATGTGCCAGGCGCGATCCATTTGCCCCACCGGGAGATCACCGCAGAACGTTTGGCCGAATGGCCTGATGACACCCTGTTCGTCGCCTACTGTGCCGGGCCGCATTGCAACGGCGCCGACCAGGCGGCGCTGAAGATCGCCCGGCTCGGACGGCCGGTAAAGATCATGATCGGCGGCATCACCGGCTGGGAAGACGAGGGTCTGGCTTTCGCATCGGGTGCAGCCCCAGGCGAACCGAAGCGCCTGCTGGCCGCCTGAAGTCCGCGCTGACGAGACAGTTGGCCCGCCGATACCATCTCGGCGGGCCATCGCATGGCGTCGCAGAGCGGGCCCGACGACGCGAACTGATACGACTGGAGAACGGCAGTCTTGGCGGATCGGCGCAGACACGCCAAGATGGCCGGCAGGACCATCCCTTCCAGCTTCCTTCCAGCCCCCCCTTGAGGAACCCGATGACGAACGCCCTTTCCACCCGCCCGTTCGAGCATCGCGATGTGCCCACGGTGCTCGCTCTGATGCGCGGCCTTGCGATCTTCGAAGGCTACATCGACAAGTTCGCCGTCACGGAAAAGGACCTCGTCGACAATGGCCTTGGCGATGCCCCGCGCTTCGGCGTTCTCGTCGCCGAGCTCGACGGTCGCGTCATCGGGATCGCTGTGCACTATGTCATTCCCTGGACCTACGACCTGAAACCGACGGTCGTGCTGAAGGAACTGTTCGTCGAGGAAGGTGCCCGGTCTTCGGGTGCGGGCGCGGCCCTCATCGCCGCCCTGAAGCGCCACGCCACCGCCATCGGCGCGCCACGCGTCAACTGGACCGTGCTTGCCGGCAACGAGCCTGCCAAACGCTTCTACCGTCGCCAGGGCGGCGCCCCCGACGAGCTCTGGGAGCCGTGGACGATGGCGGTGCCATCGTGCGACGGGAGCTGAAGGAACGGCACGAGCGAAGGCGTAATTTTGGCTTGAGCATTGCGCAGCATCGGTCCCTTGGTCGATGCTCGCCAGCCCGCGTGTCCCCGATGGCGATATCGGTGGTTTCCCGTGCGGGAATGCCCCTGCCCTTGGCGCGGCCGACATCCTCGTTCGAAAGGCGATGGGCCTGCGCCCTATCGCGGGGCAAACCGGAAAATGCGCAACGCGCCGCTTTCAGCGCCGCAGGACGACAGTGCCGCGTCCGGCTCCAACGCGCTGCAACGCATTAATCCGGCTGCACAACACCTTGAATCGATTCCGATTTGAGGCATTGTGCGGTGGCTATTGCGCCGCCCTTGGAACGATCGACGGGGACCGCGGTCCGTCCGCGATCAAGCCAGGCGACGCCAATGCTACCGAACGAGACGGAGCCGGGAACCGGAGGATCGAGCCCCAATGAATGCATCTGATCATATCGACCAGCTGATCGCCGACACTGACGACTGGCGCGGCAGGACGCTCGCCAATCTGCGCAAGATCATCCTCGGGGTCGACAAGGATATCGTCGAGGAATGGAAGTGGATGGGAAGCCCGGTGTGGTCTCGTGACGGCATCGTCGCCGTCGGCAACGCCCACAAGGACAAGGTGAAGCTGACCTTTTCCCACGGCGCCAGCCTTCCGGACCCTGAAAACCTGTTCAACAACGGCTTGAACGGCAAGGTGTGGCGGGCAATCGACCTGTTCGAGGGCGACGAGATCGACGAGCGCGCGTTCCAAAACCTCATCCGCGCTGCCATCGAGTACAATCAGGCCAAGGCAAAGAAGAAATTGGCTTCGGGAACGCGCGCAAAGACGGCGAAAAGCAAGGACGCATGAGGCAAGACAGCGCCGTGCGTCGGATATGACGCGCAAAGGAGGCTGTATCGCTTTAAACTTGTCATCGGCTTTGGGCGATTTCGAACCGCCGGCACTCAATCGATCTTCAGCGCCGGTCCAATGTCGTCGGCAAGCGCCTACGAATTGAACTCGTCCATCCGACGGACCAGAACGTGCGGTTCACCTTGCCCAGCCCCTGCAGAAAGCCGTATTTGTCGTCGGTCCGGCCGCCTTTCGAGAAGGCGAAGTTCACGCCGGTCCTGTTGGGGGGCTGATGGCGATGATATCGCGTTTGAGCCGCTAGACCAGAACGCCGGAATAGGCCTGGGCGCCTGCGCGAATTTCCTCCAGGCCGCGCCGTCCTGCCCTCGAGTGCGGCTGACCCGTCAGTGCCCGCCGAGTACCAGCGTCTGCACCGGCAGCATCACCGCCTGCATGCGCAGGATCATCGCGTGTACCAGACCGACCGTATCGACCACGTGCAGGTAGAACCAGCGCAGCGAGCTGATATCAGGCGATTCCAGCTCGTCGTGGCTGTTGGTGTAAGCGTTGGCGATGCAGCTGCTGCCCGGCGGAATGCCGTCGAGGCCGCCGGGATAGAGCGGCTCCAGATAGACCGTGAGCGTTCCGGGCTTTGCCAGTTGCGTCACGTCGACCAGCTGGTCACTTGCCCTCAGCTGCCCGCCGGCAATCACGTCCTGTATCTCGGTCACCACCATCGGAATGATGGTGAAGGGTTTGCCGACGCAGGTGGCCTCGGCAATCATGCCCACCTTCAGCACCTGCGCCTCGATCTGGCCGAAACCGGCGATCAGCGCCACCTTGCCGGCCTCGGTCGGCACCAGGATGCCGGCCGGGCGCAGCATCGGATTGACCACTTCGCCAACCCTCAGTGTGAACTGGTGCAGCGTGCCCGAGGTGCCTGCGCGCACGATGGTCTTGTCCAGGTCAGCCTGGGCTTGCTTTAGCGCAGCCTCGGCACTGGCCCTCTGCGATGGCAGCAGCGACGTGATCTTCGTCTCCAGAGTGCGCTTGTTGGCAATAGCCGCATCGACTGCGCCCTTGCGGCCGTCGGCGGCCACCTGCAGCCGCTCGATCTCGCGCGGAGCCACGACATTGGCATTGCGGCGCATCAGTTCTGTCTGGGTTTCAAGCTGGTCCTGCGCCTGGCGAAACGCGCCTTCCGCCTGCTGGATCAGGCCGTCTGCGGCGGCAAGCTCCGTCTGCGCCACAGTCGTCTCGGCATCCACCTCGGCGATCTGACGGCGTGCCAGTTCGGCGGCTGCTTCCTGCTCCGTGCTGTCGAGCCGGAACAGCGGCGCGCCTGCCTTGACGTCCTGATTGAGGCTGACAAAGATCTCGGCCACACGCCCGCCCGTCTCAGGCAGGATTGCAACCGTTCGGAAAGCCGAGGTGACGGTCTTCGTCGACGGATGGAAATAGAACACCAGCGTGATCAATGTCAGCGTCAGCATCACGCAGGCGGTGATGCCGTAGCGAAGCTCGTACCAGACGGAATAGAGCGTGATCTCGCGGCCGAACCTCCGGCCCTGGACATAACGGCGATAGAGATAGTCGGGAAGGATGGTCAGCATCGAGCAGAGCAGGAATTCGAACATGGATCATGCCCTTCCGTCGGTCGAGGTCGAAACGACGTTGGTTTGGACAACGGGGGTCGCCGGCTCGGCAACAACCGAATGAGCAGGCATGGCATGCCCATGGGCGTCCAGTTCCGGCTCCGGCTCGCGGCCCGACATTTTCTCCAGCGACCGCGCGATCGACTTCAACGGCGACCAGAAGTCGGGCAGATCAACCAGTGCCAAAAGCAGACCCGCGATCCAGAAGAGATGGTTGTGGGTGAACAGCGCGATCAGCGCCAGCACCGCCACGACCTCGAACTTCGCCTTGCTCGCCCCATGTGCCATCTGCTCCGGCAGAGCGTGCAGGCGCAGGTAGAACGTGCCGATCATGAAGATGACGATGAGCAGAAACACGGCGACGACATTGAACAAAATGTCGGGCTGCCCCGGTGGCGTGATGAACATCGGCAGATGTTCGATCGCCTTTGGATGTATCAAATCCGCCATCTCCGTCTCCCCCACGCAGATCAGATCATGGCTCCAAAACCGGCCACCCATGAACGGATTCATGCGGCATGCCGGCCCCCTGGTCCCCATGCACATCGCTGGCTCGATACCGCTGCGCACGGTCGAGCGACATGCATAATATCAGAGACTTAGCATACAAATGATGCTTGTAAAGCAAAGACTTTCTTGCAAGCTGAACGATCGCCGCCGACCTCGGCGGGCAAGCCATGCCGAGCAAAAATGTCCGTCCGCCGCCGATCCATCGGGTGCGAATGCCCTGCCGCCATTGCTGCCGGGATTGCTCAGCCCGCCTGCCCTTGCCGCAGCGCTACTGCCCGTCGCGCAAGGTTTCCTTCTGCGTAATCAGCCGGGCGCTGTGCTGGCCGCTGAGATAGGTCCAGAACCAGCTCCAGGCGACCGCAAAGCGGCTGCGCGTGCCGATCAGGAAGTAGATGTGGGCAATGCCCCAGATCCACCAGGCAAGCGCGCCCTTCATCTTGAAGCGGCCGAAATCGATGATCGCCGCCCGCCGGCCGATCGTGGCCAGGCTGCCCTGGTGGCGGTAGCGAAACTCGCCTGGCTGCTTGCTTCCCGTTAGCCGCGCGCAGATGACCTTGGCGACATAGGCGCCCTGCTGCTTGGCGGCCGGCGCTATGCCCGGCACCGGCTTGCCGCCGTCATAGGCGACGGAGGCGGTGTCGCCGATGACGAAGATATCGTCATGGCCGGGCGCCCTGAGATCGGCATCGACGATCGCGCGCCCCGCGCGGTCCTCGGCAATGCCGAGCCAGCGGGCGGCGGGTGATGCCTGAACGCCTGCTGCCCAGACGAGCGTGCGGCTGGCGACAAAGGTTTCGCCGATCGTTACCCCTTGCGCCGTGCAGGCCGTCACCGGCGTTCCGGTCCGAACTTCAACGCCTAGCCGTTCCAGCTCGCGCCGGGCATAATCGGACAGATCCTCGCTGAAGGCGGCCAGAATGCGCGGCCCCGCCTCCACCAGGATGACCCGCGCCTGGCGCGTATCGATGCGGCGAAATTCGGAAGGCAGCGTGCTATGCGCCATTTCGGCGATGATGCCGGCCAGCTCGACGCCCGTCGGCCCGGCGCCGATCACGGTGAAGGTCAAAAGCGCGTCGCGGACCGCCGGGTCCTCTTCCAGTTCCGCCTGTTCGAAGGCAAGCAGCACGCGGCGGCGAATGGTGGTTGCGTCCTCCAGCGTCTTCAGTCCCGGCGCCACCGGCTCCCATTCGTCATGGCCGAAATAGGCATGCGTCGCGCCGGTGGCGATCACCAGCGTGTCGTAATCGATCGTCTGCCCGCCCTTGAGCGACACGGTCCTGGCGCCGGCATCGACGCCGGTCACTTCGGCGAGCAGCGTCGTCACCTCCGGCCGGTCCCGATAGAGGTTGCGGATCGGCCAGGCGATCTCGGAGGTGGCGATCAGCGTGGTTGCGACCTGATAGAGCAGCGGCTGGAACAGGTGATGGTTTCGCCGGTCGATCAGCGTGATGCGCACCGGCGCACCCGCGAGACCGTTGACGAGCTGCAGCCCGCCGAACCCTCCACCGACGACGACGACATGATGCCTGTCCTGCATGGTCCTGATCCCGATTTGACTTTTTGCAAATGTGGAGCACCGGCACACCGGCACAACCTCCGGCTTCGCATTTCGCCCTTGCAAAATCGGGCATGGCGCTTGCGCCGGCACTGCAATAAGGTGGTGAACTACATGCTCTGCGCCCGAATCGGCTGGCGCCTTCCCTACTTTCCCTCGTTGGTACGCCCCTGCCGCTCCCCAAAATGCGGCAAGGATATCGAAGTAATGTCCGTGCAATCTAGTGTTTGCAGATGTCACCATGCGGTAGAACAACGTCGGCCGCAGGCGCAGGAACGGGCGAGATAAGCGGATGCACCGCGTTGCCGGTCTAACAATAGGGTGCAGATGGTGAGAATGCTCTGGCCCCGGTCCCTCAAGCAACGCCTGATCGCGCAGCTTCTGGTCTTGCAACTGGCGATCCTTCTCGTCTTCGGCCTCTCCTTCGTCACCCTGCTTGTCGTCGCCGACGAAGGCGGTGTGCTCATCGGCCCGGCACCGGTCGAGACGGCGTTCGCGGCGATCGAGAGAGGCCCGGACGGCAAGCTTGCCTTCGCCAAAACCGACAAGCTGGCGGATGTGCTCGTCAGACATCCCAAATTCTGGTTCATCGCCCGCAGCGACCGGGGCGAGATCCTGCAGCTTGGCGAAGTGCCGGAGATCTACAAGGGCATCAGCCAGACACTCGACAGGATGACCTATTCGGATCTTCGGGATGTCGGCGATCCCTCGCCCTATCTTGCGGTCCTCAGGCGTCGTTCGAGTCCGGCCGGCGATTTCACCGTCTTCGGACAGGGTGAACTCCTGAGCGAGCAATCCCTCATCCTCACCTTTTCACGCGTGTCGCTCGCCCCGATGCTGGTGCTGCTCGCGATCGTCACGGTGATCGGCGTCCCCTGGATCGTCAATCGCGCCATCAAGGGCATTTCTGAGCTCGCGCGCGAAACCGACGGGATCGATATTGCCCGGCGGAGTTACCGGCTGACGGAAACGGCCATTCCGAGCGAAGTCCGGCCCCTCGTTCAGGGCATCAATGGCGCGCTTCACCGCCTCGACCAGGCCTATGATCGTCACCAACGTTTCATCCTCGATGCGGCGCACGAACTGCGCACCCCTGTCGCGATCCTTCAGGCGCGGCTCGACTCGCTGGCGCCCGGCCCGGATCGCGACAGGCTGATCGCCGATTGCGAGAGAATCTCGGCGCTTGCCGAACAGCTGCTCGACCTGCAGCGGCTTGAAGCCAATGCGAAACCGCTGACGCCGGTCGATCTGGTCGAGCTGTGCCGCGACGTCGCCGCCGACCTCGCACCGCTGGCGATCGACCAGGGCTATGAACTTTCCTTCGAGCCGGAGGTGGAGCGGTCGCCGATCCAGGGCGATCCGGCGTCGCTGTCACGCGCCATCACCAATCTGATCCAGAATGCGATCGAGCATGCCGGAAATCAGGGAGCGATCGTCGTCCGCGTCGCATGCGACCGGGTGATCGAGATCTGCGATGACGGGCCCGGCATTCCGGAAGCCGAGCGGGAACGCGTATTCGAACCGTTTCACCGGCTGAAGCCGCGCGATCGCGGCGCTGGTCTCGGCCTGAACCTTGTTCTCCAGATCGTTCAGCGCCACGGCGCGCAAATCCGCATTCTGGCCTCGCCAAGCGGCGGAGCGTGCTTCCGGCTGGTCTTTGCCGAGCAGGCGGCTTGAACCACCAAACGCGAGCGGCATACCGCCCAGGGCGATCGCGCCCTCCTCGTTCGAAACCGTTATCGGCACGTGAGCGCGCAGATTCCATAGAGCACCGGCCTGCGCGTTCAAACGGCACGCAGACCTGCGCCAAACACATCGCATCCGATTAAATCGCATTTTGATTGACATTGGAATTCCCTTTCTGTATTTACATCGCATCCGAGTTAATCGGACATGAGTTAATCCAGAGACGGGATACAGCTATGACTGAGAAGCTTCTTTTCACAGGCAAGACACACAACATCGGCGGCCATAATGGTGGCACCCGCAGCAGCGATGGCCAGCTGGACCTGCGGCTGTCAGCGCCGCATCCGGCTGCAGAGCGCCT
Organism: Ensifer sp. M14; assembly: GCF_003355565.1. Taxonomy (NCBI): domain Bacteria; kingdom Pseudomonadati; phylum Pseudomonadota; class Alphaproteobacteria; order Hyphomicrobiales; family Rhizobiaceae; genus Ensifer; species Ensifer sp. M14. The sequence continues at coordinate 2,321,675 of NZ_QJNR01000004.1, read as the reverse complement.
GTTCGGCGCCGCCTGGTCGGCCTGTTACATCGGCGCGGTTCAGGTCGCCGCGTCTGAAAGAAACATTGCGCTTCCCGCAGGAGCCGAGGTCGACGCCGAGATCGACCTCAATGTCGATGACGGCAATTACTTCCTGCGCGCTCGCCTCAATGTCAGCCTGCCGGGCCTCGACCGGGATATCGCCCATCAACTGATCCATGCCGCCCACAAGATCTGTCCCTATTCCAAGGCGACGAACGGCAACATCGACGTCGCGACCAATCTGATCTGACGCGACCAGCCGAGGTCCGCCGGCTCGCCCGGCGGACCTCGCGTCCCCATACCGACCGGGAACACATAATGCACAGCGAACACGCTCAGCCACCGCAAGCCCACAGCAAATTCTCCGATATGCTCGACCCGGCCATCTATGAGCCATTGCCCGGTGATTGGCTCATCGCCATCACCGATGTCGTCGACTCGACCTCGGCAACCCGGTCGGGCCGCTACGAGGACGTCAACTTTGCCGGCGCCTCGGCAATCGCCGCCTTCGGCAATGCCTGGGGCACGTTCGATTTTCCCTTCGTCTTTCGCGGCGACGGCGCGGCATTCGCCTTGCCGCCGGGGGCCGCCGAAACCGCGACATCAGCGTTGCGGCAAGTCGCCGCCTTCGCCAAGCGCAGCCTTGGCCTCACCCTTCGAACGGGATTGTTGCCCGTGCGCGAAGTCCGCGCCAATGGACACGACGTGACCATCGCGCGTTACGCGGCATCGCAGGACGCGACCTACACCATGTTTGCCGGCGGCGGATTGAAGTGGGCAGAACACGAGATCAAGCGCGGGCGCTATCTGGTAAAGCCGCACACGGATACGTCGCAGCCGAACCTCACCGGCCTCAGGTGCGAGTGGAAGCCGTTTGCCAGCCAGCGCGGCGAAATTCTATCCTTGCTGGTTGAGCCGACAGCACAGACAGGCGCGCAGGACTTCGCCGCATTGGCGAGACGCGTTCTCTCCGTGCTCGAGGCCGGGCCGCGGCAATCCAATCCGGTGCCGGATGCCATCGGCATACCCAAGGACGAGCGGAGCCATGTCGATCCTGCTCGCTGGTTAGCGGTTGCGGCCAATTCGGATTTTCGCAAATACGATGACGGCCTGCGCCTGACGCTCGATTGCACCAGCGAACAGATCGACCGGGTCGAAACCCTTCTTGTCGCCGCCAGGCACCGTGGCGAGGTCAATTTCGGACTGCATCGCCAGTCTCACGCTCTGATGACCTGCCTGGTCCCCTCGGGCCGGCCGGATTCGCACCTGCATTTCCTCGACGGATTGGACGGCGGCTATTCGAAGGCTGCCGAAATGCTGGCGCCGGCCAAGCGCTCTGCGGCGTGATCACACGACGCCACGGGCACGAAGCGACAGACGCATGATCAGTGGCCGGGCAGAGACAGCAAACGTCATCCGTTCACGCCTCAATCCCAGGCATAGCAACGACAGTGGCTTTGGCAGGCAACAGGCGCAGACCACCGCAACGCCCCTTTCCGTTGGCAATACGCCCGCAGGCGTGTGGGGTTCCAGGGGGTACCATTGGGCACCGATCGCATGCCTCGCGCAGCCGCCATCCAGCGAGCGACCAATTCTTGGCCGGATTTTATTGCGCCGTCCCACGCGGCTCTTGTCTCGACGGCCAAGACTCTCAGCCGACCATCACCCATCAACAGCTGCACCTGACGCACGCCAAACGCGCGTACACACTGGCGAGGCGGTCCTTCCCGGTCAATTCAAGGCCTAACGGTCGCTCGACCGCGATCCCCTACCCTTTCCCGGAGCCGCCCTGCGTCGCCTGCAGCAGGTTGTCGCGCAACCTCACCACCGTCTGCTGCACGACCGGAAAGTCGTCTCCGAGACCGATCACATCCGTCAGTGCGGAACCGGGGTCCATTTCGACCAGCTTGCGGCCGGCCGGCGTCAACGTCACCCGCACCTGCCGTTCGTCGGCCGGGTCGCGCCGGCGCTGCAGATAGCCCTCGGCTTCAAGCTTCTTGAGAATGGGCGTCAGCGTGTTCGATTCCAGGAAGAGCTTTTCGCCGAGCGTGCCGACCGTCTGGTCGTCTTCTTCCGACAGCGCCACCATCGTCACGTACTGGGTATAGGTCAGGCCGAGCTTGTCGAGGATCGGCTTATAGGCGCGACCGAAGGCGAGGTTGGCCGAATAGATCGCGAAGCACAGAAAATTGGAAAGCTTCCTGCCGCCGTTGTCGGCCTGTGCTGCGGACGGCTGAGCGGTTTGCGCAGCTTTTGCTGTCGGGGATTTGGGCATCGGTATATCCTGTTCCATTGTCCTCTTTCTCTCCACCTATATAAATCGCATCCGATTAAATCGCAACACTATTGACATCCCGCTTCAGTTGGCATATTTATCTCGCATCCGATTGAAGCGGATACGATAAAACTTTACCAGAAAGGATACCACCATGACCGAGAAGCTTCTTTTCACCGGCAAGACCCACAACACCGGCGGCCGCAACGGCGGCACCAAGAGCAGCGACGGCATGCTCGAACTTAAGCTGGCGCAGCCGCATCCGGCCGCCGAAAACCTCTTCGGTGCTGCTTGGTCCGCCTGCTACATCGGCGCGATCGAGGTTGCCGCCGCGCAGAGAAAGATCAAGCTCCCGGCAGGTCTCGCTGTCGACACCGAGATCGATCTGAACGTCAACGACGGTTCCTACTTCCTGCGCGCACGGCTCAATGTCAGCCTGCCGGAACTGGACCGCGACGTCGCCCACGAGCTGATCCATGCAGCCCACGCCATCTGCCCCTACTCCAAGGCAACGCACGGCAACATCGATGTCGAGACCAACCTCGTCTGAAACAAACCGCCTGCCCCTAAGGCCAAAACTGCCGGCACAGACATGTGAATGCGCCGGAACACTCGAAGGACAACGCATCAGGCCTGTCGCTTTAGAGCGCACGATAGCCTGCATGCCAGCACAGGCGGCCCCGATCGGGGTCGCCCGAGACCCGCCCTAGCGTCAGGGCACACCAAATTCATCCATTCTGCGTGACGGACCCTTGGAACCAGAGATCATGGTTCGGGTCCGTCATTTTTTTGGCAGCCTCGAATAGACCGTGATCGCATCCGGTGGGACAATCGCCGCGCCCGCCCATGGAGCTTATTGTATTCGGGCTAACCCGAAATAAGGGCAGACATATCTTTGGGATGACAGGCCGAAAACAGCCACACTCGTCCTGTCATTGAAGTGAAGGCAACACATCGCAGCAGTGCACTTGGATTTACGTCCAATCCCGAAGGGAGGCCACCATGCCCACAGTCATGGTCTATCACGATGTCAAGGACACCAAACACTGGCTCGCTTCACCTCTGCGCAAGAAGGTGCTCGAACCCATCGGCGTGACGAACATTCGCACATTCGTCGACAACAAGGCATCCAACCGCGTCGGCCTGGTCATGGACGTTGCCGACATGGAAAAACTGGACGCCTTCATGCAGACCAAGGCGGCAGCGGAGACCATGGCGCATGACGGGGTGCTGCCTGAGACCTTGGTCTTCCTCGTCCAATCGTAACGGCAGAGGTCGTCGCCTCCGCGCAGTCACTCCGCATAATCGACCGGCACCGCCGTGCCGCTTTTCAGGATTTCCATCGAGATCGAGGCGGAAACGTCGAAGAGTTCCACCTTGCGCACGATCTGCTTGTAGACCACATCGTAATGCTCGACCCGCGGCAGCACGACCTTGACGATATAATCGTAGTTTCCCGTCAATCGATGCGCCTCGACGATCTCGGGAATGTCGCTGATTGCCCTCCGGAAGGCCTCGATCCACTCGTCGGAGTGATGCGCGGTCTTGATCATTGCGAACACAGTGGTCGGCACGCCCATGCGCTCACGGTTGAGCACGACGATGCGCTTGGCGATGTAGCCCGCCTCCTCCAGCCGCTGGATGCGGCGTGAACAGGCGGAAAGCGAAAGGTTCACCCGGTCGGCAAGTTCACCGACCGCCATGCTGCCATCCTGTTGCAACAGCGCCAAAAGCTTCCGATCTCGCTCGTCGATCACGCTCATCACTCCCATTTCAATTCCCATGCACGCGGCATGTTTGCACAATCCACCAGGAAGGCGCAAATCCTTCGCGCCAAAATGCAATTCTCGCGCCATCAAAGCAAACCATTGCGCATGAAGGTCCGGCATATTTCCCTCAATCGAACGACAGCCGCAAAGCACCAATGCGAGCGGCGACAGGCACAGGGAAAGCGATGATGGAAATGCGCAAGATCGGCCTTATCGGCGGCATGAGCTTCGAAAGCTCGGTGGTCTATTACCGCATGGTCAACGAGGCCGTTCGCGAGCGGCTGGGTGCGTTGCATTCGGCAGAAGTGCTGCTGCACTCCGTCGATTTCCAGTCGATCGTCGACCTGCAGAAATCAGGCCGCTGGGACGAAGCCGCGAAAAGGCTCGCCGATGTTGCCCGCGGGCTGAAGTCCGCCGGTGCCGACTGCGTGCTGATCTGCACCAACACCATGCACCTGATTGCAGACGCTGTTCAGGCGGCCGTCGACATCCCGCTGATCAACATCATCGACGAGACTGCAGCCCGCCTCAAGGATGCCGGCATCCGCAAGCCGTTGCTGCTCGCCACCCGCTACACCATGGAGCACGGCTTCTACGCCGAGCGCATGAAGAGCCACGGCATCGAGGTGATGGTGCCCGACGCTGCCGGCCGCACGCTGACGCACAACGTCATCTTCGACGAGCTTTGCGCCGGCAAGGTGCTTGGCACCTCGCGCAGGGCACTGGTCGAGCTGATCGACAAGGCCGAGGCCGAAGGTGCTGACGCCGTGATCCTCGGCTGCACCGAGATCTGCCTGATCCTCGACCCCAAGGCTCTGCCCCTGCCGGGCTTCGATTCCACCGCAATCCATGCGGACGCCGCCGTCGAATTTGCCCTCGGCCGAGAGGATTTCCGTCGGGCTGCGTAAGCAAAGCGCAAGCCCCGGACCTGAGCCGGTGCCACGATCCAGTCCGATGAATAGAGCCCGTGGCCAACGCTGCGGGGCGTCCGGAGGACCGCAGGCCGCGTCGCCCACATCTCGCGCGCACTAATCCCGCCTTAACGCCTTGGCAGATAACGTCCCTCTGCAGGGATTGGGGATTGCGTCAGCATGGCGGGGATATCGGGGTCGGAGCGTCAGCCGCAGAAGTTGCGGCTTGCGGAAATCGTCAGCGCACTCAGCTACGCGCTCGACCTGACGGACGGCCAGCCGGCGGGCCACAGCGTGCGCTGCTGCTGGATCGGCATGCACCTTGGCGAAAAGCTCGGCCTTTCCGACGCCGAGAAACATGATCTCTACTACACCCTGCTTTTGAAGGACCTCGGCTGCAGCAGCAACGCGGCCCGCATCTGCAAGCTGTTTGCCACCAGCGACCATGATTTCAAACGCAACGCCAAGCTGATCGACAACAGCTTCACGCAGGTTCTCGGCTTCATCGCTGCCAACACAGCCGTGCGCTCGGGCCTCGCGGTCAAGCTGCGCACGGTTCTGAGCCTGGCCATGAGCGGCGGCAAGATCGACCGGGAGCTGATCGAAACCCGCTGCGAGCGCGGCGCCGAGATCGCGCGCCGCATGCGCTTTTCCGAACCGGTCGCTAAAGCCATCCTCGATCTCGACGAACATTGGGACGGTCGCGGCCAACCGCTCGGGCGCAAGGGCGCCGAGATTTCGCTGCTGGCGCGCATCGCGCTTCTCGCCCAGGTCGTCGACGTCTTCTTCATTACCTCCGGGCGCAAGGCGGCCTGCCGCGAAGTGCGGCGCCGTGCCGGAAAATGGTTCGACCCGCATCTGGCTTCCGTCTACGAAGACGTCGTGGCTGACCCCGATTTCTGGTCGGCGCTGGAGGATCCCAAGCTCGACAGCCGCGTCTTTGGGCTTGAGCCCGCGGGGTTTTCACAGGCCGTGGACGAAGACCTGCTCGACGACATCGCCGACGGCTTCGCCCAGGTCATCGACGCCAAGAGCCCCTTTACCAGCGGCCACAGCAAGCGCGTGGCGCTCTTTGCCGACCTGATCGCGACGGAGCTCGGCTTCAGTCGCGCACGCAAACGCTGGCTGGTGCGCGGCGCATTGCTGCACGACATCGGCAAGCTCGGCGTTTCCAATGAAGTTCTGGACAAGCCCGCCAAGCTCGAGCCGCAGGAATGGCAGGCGATGAAGAGCCACCCCGATCTTGGCGCGGCCATCCTGGAGCGGATCGACGCCTTTCGGAGGCTCGCCACCATCGCCCGGAACCATCATGAGAAGCTCGACGGCAGCGGTTACCCCAATGGCCTGGCGGGCAGCGAACTCGACCTCGAAACGCGCATCGTCACGGTTGCCGATATCTTCGATGCGCTGACGGCCGACCGGCCCTACCGCGCCGCCATGCCGGCTGCAAAGGCGCTCGCGATCATGGCAGCCGATGTCGGGACCGGCCTCGACCCCATCTGCTACGACGCCCTGACCCGCGCCCTTCAGGGGCTGGAATCCAAGGCCGCATAGAGGCCGGAAACCGCTTGGAAACAAGAAGATAAAACGCTTTCGCGACTCATTTTGCGAGCGACGAAACGAGCCCCCTATACCTCCGGCGCGCCGGCACGCGGCCCGCGAAGGCCGATGCAATTGCCCCAGGGATCGCGAACCTGGCACATCCAGAGACCGTCCTCGATCGCCAGCGGCCCGCGATAGAGCGGCGCGCCCAGACCGTTGAAATGGTCAAGCGCCCGATCGAAATCCTCGACCTGCCAATAGACGACCGAACCGGCCGCGCCGCTTGCCACTTTCTCATCCGCCGGCACGATTTCCAGATGGGTCGAGCCGATCTTCAGATAGTCGAAATCGAAGGCGTCCAGCCGGCGCCGTTCGGCGCTCGGAAAGGCCCGGTGGTACCAGGAGAGCCCGGCCTCGACATCGGCGACATGCACCAGAACGGCAGACACAAAATCGGTCATCGCAACACCTCGCCAACGCAAACTATTATCCCGTAACGGCGTCGTCGCCCCCTTGAGGAAGCGGGCCTTATACATCGTTTCGCATGACGTCCAAGAGGCTGTCGGCCCACGCGTGCGGCAATCTTGCGATGGGCGCAGGCAGGTCGCGACCTATCACTATCGCTTGGTGCACCTTGCCGTCATTCTTTCGCGCATACCGCAATCACAAGACCGCTTCACCCTCTTGCGCGACATGAATTAAGCCGGCACTGCGAGAGCGCTTTCGGCGACGGGTTGAGAGCGAACGGCGCGCCAATCGCATTCCTTGAGCCCCGCAGCAGCGAAAGGATCGATCAGCGTGCCAGAGACGATCGAGGCGAGCAGCGCCGGCGCCGGAGGCATGCGGGCAATCATCGCCACCAGCCGGTCGCGCAGCCAGGCAAGGGCGGCCGAATCCGACTGGTAGAAGGGCGTGAAGGCCAGCGACAGCATCTGGAACAGCGCCATATGGTTGCGCCTTGCCCGGCCATAGGCGGCAAGTGCTGCGTCGATGTTGTCGGTAAGCGACAGCGCATGAGCAAGCGTCGCCGCGTCGATCAGCGCCATGTTGGCGCCCTGCCCCAGTTGCGGGCTGGTCGAATGGGCGCTGTCGCCGATAAAGACGACGCGGCCCGACGCCGGCGGGCGCATGGTGCGGTGGGCATAGCGCGCCAGCGTCAGCTGGTCCCAGTCGTCGATCTGGTCGAGCAAGGGTACGCAGTCAGGCCAGTAACCGCGAATACCCGCCTTCCATCCGTCGAGGCCCGCGCGCTTCACGGCGTCGGCATCGCCGACCTTGACGCTCCAGAAGAAGGCGACGCGGTCGCGGTCCCCGGCTCGCGCCCGGCCCGCCGGCAGGATGCCGATCATCACCTTGGCGCGGTCATAGCGCTGCGTCAGCGCGTTTGGGTCATGGGCGAGGTCATCGCTGTCGAGCGTCGCCCAGAAGGCGCCATAGGCAAGCTCGCGCACACCGGGCGCCGTCGCGCTCCCTGCCGCTATGGTCGAGCGTGCGCCGGTCGCATCGATGACGAGATCGTAGCGTCCGACTTCTTGGCCCGAGGCATCCAGCAGCAACGCCTTTTGGCCCGCGGTGGTCGCCTCGGTCAGCGTCACCCCCGTGCGGATGGGAATGCCGGCCGCAACGACGGCATCGTGCAGCACGCCGAACAAAGCCGCCCGCTGCACGGCCAGCCCGAAGCGGCCACCGGCAAGCGCATCGTAGCGCACATCGAGCACGGTCCGCCCGGATTTCGCGTCCGCGCCATGAAGGCGGTCGATCCGGCTGCCGAGCGCCATCATCGGCTGCAACAGGTTCAGCGCGTCGAGCACCGTTAGGCCGGTCGGCTGCAGCATCAGCCCGGAACCAACGGGTGACGCCTCTTGGAAACGCTCGAGCAGTTCAACCCGATGGCCCTGCCGCGACAGCAACAGTGCCGCCGCAAGACCCGCCGGGCCGGCCCCTGCGATGCCGATACTCAGTGTCTTCATGATCCCTCGGCTGGCACGCGATCGGCGCGCCGGATACATTTCATCGGCAAACTATAGGGAAAATCAAAGCGCTACGGCAAGCTTGCTTCGCCGGAACACGGCGTCGCGCAGGATGTGACACGTTTGGACTCAATGCCCCTCATCCGCCTGCCGGCACCTTCTCCCCGCCTGGCGGGGAGAAGGACCATCGCGGCATGCTTTCGTCCCACGACAGCGTACCTCGGTGACACCGCTCCTTGACGATTGATGCGAGCGACGGTGCAACCGTATCGCTCGTCCCCTCTCCCCGCCTGCGGGGAGAGGGTTAGGGTGAGGGGCAGACCACACCCTAAGCTTGGACGGTAAAACGGCCCCTCCAGCAGACCAGATCAACACCCCTCAGGATGCCGCGTCATACACGCCCCGGGCCGAACGAATGGCCCCGTGGTTGGCCACCGACCAGTCGACAAAGTGCTTCAGCAGGCCCAGCAGCGAGCGCCCGAGATCGGTCAGCGCATATTCCACGCTCGGCGGCTGCGTCGGAAACACCGTCCGGCTGATATAGCCGTCGCGCTGCAGGTCGCGCAGCGTCTGGGTCAGCATGCGCTGCGAAATATCGGGGATCAGCCGGCGGAGTTCCGAGAACCGCAACGCACCGTCTGCCAAGGACAGGATCATCAGCGAATTCCACTTGCCGCCGATATTGTCCATGACATCGCGCACCGGACAGTTCTCGACATCCATCGGCACGCCGCAGACCATCGCCACTCGCCTGCCCTTCACATCACCGGTCAGCTTGTTCATCTGAGTTTGCCCTTCTCGGTCTGATCAACGTGGGGGGACGGTACCCTTTTTGTAACCACAGCAGAAAAAACTGCCTCCTTTACAGTTCCTACCAGATTACTAGATTAGAGCAAGTCTCAAAAAGAGACCATCAACTGGCAGGCGTGCTTTCCCTCCCGAAGCGTCGGCTGGCATCACAGAGAAAAAGGAAAAATCCATGTCCGATACATTGCTCGTGACCGGTGCCACCGGCCAGCTCGGCAAGCTCGTGCTCGATGCGCTGCTCGCATCCGGCAAGGTCGAACCGACCGATATCATCGCCACCAGCCGCGATACGGCCAAGCTGTCCGACTATATCGGCAAGGGCGTGCAGGCACGCGTTGCCGATTTCGACGATCCGGCCTCTCTCGACAAGGCTTTCGCCGGTGCCGACCGCATCCTGATCATTTCCACCGACGCGCTCGACCAGCCGGGCAAGCGCCTGCGTCAACACCTGGCCGCCGTCGAAGCCGCAAAGAAGGCCGGCGCCAGGCACATTCTCTACACGTCGATGCCGAACCCGGAAACCTCCGTCATCCCGTTTGCGCCTGATCACCTCGGCACCGAGAACGCCATCAAGGCAACCGGCATCCCCTACACGATCCTGCGCAACGGCTGGTACATGGAAAACCTGTTCATGGCGCTGCCGCATGCGCTTGAAACCGGGCAGTGGTATTCGTCCTCCGGCGATGGCCGCCTCGCCCACCTCGCCCGCGCCGACGCCGCAAAGGCCGCAGCCGCAGCACTCCTTTCCGCCGGCAGCGAAAGCCGCACCTATACGCTGACCGGCCCTGAGCTGCGCTCGACTGACGAGATCGCGGCCCTCGTTTCCAAGACCGCAGGCAAGCCGCTCGACGTCGTGCACATTTCCGACGACGCGCTGGCTGGCGGCTTGAAGGGCGCGGGCCTGCCCGACTTCCTCATCCCGATCGTCGTCTCCTTCGACGCCAACACCCGCGAGGGCCATATCGACATGGTGACGAGCGACGTGAAGGCGCTGACCGGCACCACGCCACTGCCGCTCACCGCTTTCCTCGACTCCAGCAGGGCAAGACTTGCCGGCTGATTGGCACCCATAAGACCGAAGTGGGCCCGGCCGATCGCGCCGGGCTCATTGTTTGCGGCGAAGTCCGCAAACGAGTGTTTCAGGTCTGCCCGCCCTGCCGACGACCGGTCGGGATCTTCAACCGGGAATCGTGCCTTCTTTTGTGTTCTTGTTATGTTCACGCGGACGCGATATAGATCCCCACAGTTCCGCAACCGTAAAATGGGGAAATCATGACCGTTTACATGACCGTTGGCGCATTGGATTCCGACAAGTCCAATGCCTTTTATGACGCAGCCCTGGCGACTATTGGCTGGAGCAAGCACACGGATTTTCCGGGCTGGCGCGCCTACTCCGAAGGTGGAGCAGGCCTAGGGCCTGTCCTGTGGGTCTGCAAACCCTTCAACGGCGAACCGGCCACGGCTGGAAATGGCGGCATGGTCGGCTTCATGGTCAAATCCCGCGGGGAAGTGGATGCCTTTTACGACGCTGCCATGGCCCATGGCGGAACGGATGAAGGTGCACCTGCCTCACGCCCACATTACGGCCCCACCTGGTACGCCGCCTACATGCGCGACCCCTCGGGAAACAAGATTTCCATCGTCTACAACGGCTAGCGTTTCACCCGGCTTGCGACACGGCGGCACCGTTCCATCGGGCCGCCATAGCTCGCATCTCAGTCTATCGTGCGGCCTCTATCGGCGCGACGTCTCCCCGCACCGCAATCTCGGCCAGAGCAAGCGCGCTGACACCGGCAAGGAAGAAACCGGCCGACAGGTTCAGCGTCGTACCGTCGTAGAAGGCGCCCATCGCGATCGCAAACAGGGTCGCCACAAGGCTGGATCCGGAAGCGATCAACGATGCGCCCAGTCCCGCCACATGGCCAAGCGAGCGCATGGCCATGGCGTTCAGGTTGCCGAACAGCACCCCGATCGCAAAGAACGCCGCAAAGCCGAGTACCATCAGCACAGCCAGGGGCGGCCGCCCACCCCAGGAAACGGAGACCGCCAGCATCACCAGCCCGGCTGCGGCCAAGCAGAGAAAGCCATAGCGCGCCATTGTCTCCGCCCCGAAGCGCTGCACCAGCTTCGCGTTGAGGAACGAGGCAAGCCCGATGCCCGTGGCCAGCATCGCGAAGTACAACGGGAAGGTCTGGCCGATGCCATAGGCATCGAAGAACAGATCGGCCGCGGTGCTGAGATAAAGAAGCTGCGCACCGAAAACGAGCCCGGTCGCCACGATCAGCAGCGTCACGCGCCGGTTCGACAGGATCCGCCGGCCGTTCAGCAGGAGAAGCCTCGGGCGAAAGGGAATGCGTTTGGCGACAGGCAAAGTTTCCGGCTGCCGCAGCACCAGCCATACCCCGAGAAGACCAGCCACTGCGAGATAGACCACGAAAACGCTGCGCCAGCCGCCAACCGCGATGATGCCCTGCGCCAGGCTCGGCGCCAGCATCGGCACGAGAATGAACAGCGTGAACATGAACGACATGACGCGGGCCATCGCATCGCCCTCGAACTGGTCGCGGATCATGGCGCGCGTGGCGATCTTCGGCCCGGAAACGCCGACCCCCTGCAGCAACCGGCCAAGAATGACCATCTCGAGAGAGCCCGCCACCATGGCGATGATCGTTCCGAGCGCGTAGACGCCAAGGCCGAGAACGAGCGCCTTCTTTCGCCCCATAGCGTCGGAGAGCGGCCCGAGCAGCAACTCCCCGAACGCCATGCCGAGGATGAAGAGCGAAATGATGTGCTGAGTGGAAAGCGGTGGCGCAACCCCGACATCGGCGCCGATCTGGCGTAGGCCCGGCAATAGCGCATCGATGCTGATGGAGGTGAGCGAGGTCAGAAGGGCGTAGAGCGCGATGCGCTCGCGGAAACTGGTCTGGGATGTCATTGGCCGCACAGATGGAAAAACATTGGCTCAGCCTATAGCAGTCTTGCGACAGGATGGGTGCGGTCAGATGCAACTTCGGCTGCAAAATTTCCGCCGGCCGTCGTGCTAGATCTCTGACGCGCTCAGCACCTCAGATGCGAGGTATCCGCGAGACTGACAACAGCCCGATTCCGGAAGAAGTCGTCCTGGCGCAGATGCGTGATGCTGCCGGATTTTGCCGGGAAGCTGAGGAAACCGCAGGCGTCGATCGGGATCTTCATCCAGGCGGCCAGCACCAACGTCAGTGTGAAGCCATGGGTGACGATGATTTGCGTCTCGCACGGCCGCGCGACGATCGCGTTCACGCACGGATAGACCCGGGCGGCCACATCGCGGCGCGTTTCCGCGCCATCGATCCCGCAGGAAAAATCGAGCCGGTTGTCGTCGGGCGCCGGGCTATAGCGTGCGTCGAGCCACGCCTGGGGTTTGCCGCCCGCCAGACCGTAGCTGATTTCCCGGAGATCGGCGGTCTCGGCCACCGGCCGTTGGAAACGTTTTGCAATTGCAGCCGCCGTCTGCGCGGCCCGACGCAGATCGGAGCTGTAGATCTCCACCTCTTTCTCGCCGACGAAGGCCCGCAGCCGCTCGGCCGTTGCCGCCGCGTCCTCCTGGCCCCGCACCGTCAGCTCGGTGTCGTACCAGCCTCCCACCTTGTCCTCTTCGTGATGGACGGACTGCGTGTGGGTAACGACGAAAATGTCTTTCATATCGGCTGTCTCATGAATTTCGCATCAGCGGCAGGCGGCAAGGAGAAGGTCTCGCACTGACGTCCCTGGAGCCAGCGGGCGCGACGCCTCCCCCGACGGCCGGGCTTGCTGCTTCCTTTACACGGATGTTCGCCGGGCCGATCTGCGCGCAACGCACTTTGCGGGCGGCGGGCAGCAGCGGCATGCCGTTCAAGCCGGTCCTGGTTACCGGCAACGTCGGGCGTTGCCGTTAAATGATCAGATCAAACCGTCTGGCCGCAGGCCCGGCGGAAGCGGCGCACGCTTTCGGCCATGCCGTATTCCAGCGCGTCCGCCGTCAGCCCGTGGCCGATCGACACTTCGGCGAGGTTCGGGATGTGCCTGGCGAGAAGCGGCAGGTTGGCGACCGTCAGGTCATGGCCGGCATTGACCTCGAGCCCGAGGCTGGCGGCGATTTCTGCCGTGCGGCCGAGTTCGGCGGCAATCTTCTCCGCCTTGTCCGGGTCGTCGTAGCAGCCGCCATAGGGGCCGGTGTAAAGCTCGATACGGTCGGCGCCGGTTTCCTTGGCGATGCGCAGCGCTTCCACGTCCTCGTCGCCGTCGGCAAACAGCGAGACGCGAAAACCCTTCTTCTTCAGCCTGCCGACGACGCTGCCGAGCAGGTTGTGGTTCTTGCGGAAGTCCCAGCCATGGTCGGAGGTCGCCTGTGCCGGATCATCGGGCACCAGCGTCACCTGCTCCGGCTCGTGGGTTTCGACAAGGCGCAGAAACTCCTCGTTCGGATAGCCTTCCATGTTGAATTCGGTCGCAGAAAATTCGTCGTCGATGAGATCGCGGATCGGCTGCAGATCGGAAAAGCGCACATGGCGCTGGTCGGGGCGCGGATGCACCGTCAGCCCGCTTGCGCCGGCTTCGAGAGCAATGCGGCCGAGGGCAGTGACGGACGGCCAGGGAAGATCGCGCCGGTTGCGCAGCATGGCAACGGCATTCAGATTCACGGACAATTTTGCGGGCATGTCGGAACTTTCCAGAGGCGGGCAATGTCAATGCAATCTTCTACTGCATAATTGCAAAAACCGAAAACGGTTTGAGACCAAGATTATGCAGCAATTCCAAAGAGTACGTCCGCCAACGAAAGTCGTGGCCCCGCGTCGCTTGATTGCTGGCAATCTCTTGACGAAACCTCGACATTAGTGGGGCCTAACATGCAATCAGACACATGGGGTTGGCTCGACCCAGGGTACTCGACCGGTATGAATTCCGGCGGCGCAGGGCCCGCAATCACGGTACCGCTACGTTCTGCCACAGGGAGATGGTCGCATTTCTTGCCTTTATTTCAGATAAAACTCAAGTTTGGCGCAAAGCACTCCTGACAACAGCTTTTTTTGAGCCTAAATTTCCGAATCACATCGAATGGCCATAGTCTGCCCTTCGATCACCTTCATAAAGTTCGCGGCGAATGAATCTGGAGCAACAACCGATGACGACGGTCGAAAGACCCTGCAACGAGACGATCCGGCAGATGCTGCGCCGCATCCTCGAGAGCAAGGCTTTTGCACGTTCCGAACGCCTGCGCGCTTTTCTCGCCTATGTCGTCGACAAGGAGATGATCGGCGAAGGCCCGCAACTGAAGGGCTATTCGATCGCCATTGACGTCTTCGATCGCCCCCAGGCGTTCAATGCCGACAGCGACCCGCTGGTGCGGGTGCATGCGGGCAAGCTGCGCAAATTGCTCAAGGTCTACTATGAGACCGACGGCGCTAGCGACGAATGGCATCTGGTCATTCCCAAAGGCACCTATGTGCCCGAATACAGCCGGCAACGGATCGATGCGGCCAGTGCCGCCGAGCCGCATGCCCGCCAGCCGAAGCTGACCAGGAAGCGCCTTCCCGGCCAGAAGACGGCTTGGCCGCCGGCGCCGTTGTCTTCGCCACTGGCCGTTCTGTCCGTGCTGCCGCTGCTGTTGTTTGCGCCCCTGCCCTCGCCGGAGATGACGCTGGATATCGATGCGCAAGCGAAGCTGTTCAACGGTCGCTATGCGACCGAGCGTGTGCTGCCGTCCGTCAACGTCATCGTTTCAGGCGACCAGAACAGCGATCTCAAAGCCTTCGCCACCGCCCTTCGCACCGCTGCCCAGCGCCACAAGACGCTGGCGCGCGCCACCGATGGCGACACGGGACGGCCGGTGTCGCGCAATGCCGCGCTGTCGTTTTCACTCGACCTGACCTGGTACGATGCGCCGGCGGCCGGTGTGCGCGTGACGCTCAAGCATGACGGCGAAGGCGTGCCGCTCCGGCAGGATTTCATCACCAGCGAACGGCTGAAGAGCGAACCGGACCTGCTGTTCGAAAGCATGTCGCTGGCATCCGAACTGTTCTCTCTGGATGGCGAGATCTACACCCACGCCAGCGAGGAACAGATCCAGAGCCCGCTGATGGATTGCATGACGGCGACTGCGCAGTATCGCAAGCTCCTGACCCGCGACAGCTTCGAAAAGGCCTGGTCCTGCCAGCAGCAACTGGCGCCGCTGCGCGGCGATGAGCCTCTCTTCATCCTCAGCGCCAAGAGCCCGTTCAAGGTCGTCGGCCACTGACGAAAGCCATGGTTCCGGGCGCCGGGAAGGCTTTGCCGCACAGCTCGAACCAGCATTTCTCCTGCAATATTAAGCACTATTCATATATGCGATTCGCGTATACGGTGTGGTCATGCGTTGGGAATTGGTGCCTGGTTGCTCGTCAGGCAAGCACAATTGTCAGCAGTAATCGCGCCCTTGGCGCGGTGTGCCCCAGCCGAGCAGCAGGCGCTATCGTCGACGACAGACGGTGGCTTCGGAGTGCGGATCCGTTCCGCTTCCGGTCACGGACTGTCGTGACGGCATCCCGATGCGTGCGGCATAATTCCGTAAATCGGCAGCGATATCGGGATCAATTATGCAGCAAATCGAAGCGTGACGCCGGCCTCCTCTGCCTTGAACGGGCGCGCGGCGGCGTCAATCGGGGACCATCGATATGCCGCGAGACCACTGGAAATACGAGGGCGTGCTGGCGGCGCCCGAACGTGATGGCTACCTGCCCAAACTACCGTTGCCGCACCACGACCCTTCAAGCCCGCTTGCAATCGCCGATATGGCCGATGCCTTCGGCGTCACCCACCGCACCCTGCATTTCTATGAGGAGAAAGGCCTGCTGATCGCGGCCCGCATGGGGCCGATGCGGGTCTATGGCGCGGACCACATCCGGCGCATGGCCGTCATCAACGCCTGCCGCGAAATCGACATGCCGATCGCCACGATCCAGGAGCTGCTTTCAAGCCTCGCCGGTGCCGATGACCAGGCCGAGGCCGACCGGTTGTTCAAGGAGGCGCTTCTGTCGCGGCGGCGGGAACTGGCCGCCCAACAGTCCAACCTGCGCCGGCAGATGCAACGCATCGCCGAACTTCTGGAAAGCGAAGCCGGGAATGGCGAGCCACAGTCCGACGACACGGCACATGTGCACCTCTCGCCGATCGAAAGCGAATGCCTGACCTTCATGGCCGAAGGATACCCGGCCTCGCGCATCGCCCGGCTGATGGAGATGGATCTGGCAGCGGCCCTGACGCTCGAAGCCGGAATCATCCGCAAGTTCAATGCCCACAACCGCTTCCAGGCCATCGCCAAGGCGGTGCTGTCAGGCATGATCGCCGCGGAGTAACAGGGGCGTCATCAGCCGCGCTGGCAGGCTTTTCGCCTCGTCATCCCGTGCCCGCTTGGGGATGAGACGATGCTGCGTCTGCGCCCGCAGATGCGGGGTCAATTCGGGCGGAATTCCCGAGGGATCATCGATAATGTGATGTCTTCAATGCCACGCTCATGTTACGAGGCGCCCAAACGACGCAAGTGAGAGACCCCGATGCTTCCCTGGATCCAGCTAGACCGCGCAACCATTCCCGGTGACGGTGACGAGTTGCGCCTGAAGCAACGCGGCAGCGAGTTTTCCATCATGCTCGGCTCGACGGAACTGATGAACAGCCGGCTGAGCGGGTCGGAAGAGGCACTGGCGACGCTGAGCTGCGAGCGGATCGCCGGCCGGAAAAACGCCTGCATGCTGATCGGCGGGCTCGGCATGGGCTTCACCTTGCGCGCAGCCCTCGGCGCCCTGCCTGAGGATTCCAGGGTGGTCGTCGCAGAGCTTGTGCCTGCCGTCGTCGAGTGGGCGCGCGGGCCGATGGCGGAGCTGCACAGGGGCACGCTCGACGATCCCAAGGTCGAGATCCATGTCGGCGATGTCGGCGCGCTGATCCGCTCGAGGACGGCCGCTTACGATGCCATCCTGCTCGATGTCGACAATGGCCCGGATGGCCTGACGCGCCCTTCCAACGACAGTCTCTACAACCACACCGGGCTGCGCGCCGCCAAGGCGGCGCTGCGTGCCAACGGCGTGCTTGCCGTCTGGTCGTCGGCGCCGGATAGCGCTTTTACCCGCCGATTGCGCGAGGTCGGCTTTGCCACCGACGAGGTCAATGTGCGCGCCAACGGCAAGCGTGGCGGCGCACGCCATGTGCTGTGGATGGCAACCAAGCGGTAGAAGATCTGGTCAGCCGAGCATCTGCTCCACCGCCAAGATGGCAGTCACCCGTTGCGGAAGGCCCGGCTGGAAACCGAGATCGGATTGTCGCTCGGGTCCTTCGCGTTGGCGAAAACATAGCCATCGCCCGCATGGATCGCCCCGAACACCAGCCCTTCGGCCGCTGAGCGCGCGCAAAAGGCCTCGACATCCCGGATATCGAACACCAGCTTGACCAGGGACTGGCCGCGCCGCTGTCCCTTGGCCGCCGGATGGATCATCAGGCTGGCGCCGCCATCCCCCGGGATCAGCTCGACGATCCGGTCTCCCGCCTCGCGCGATGCTCGAAAGCCGAAGTGCTTCTCGTAGAAGCCAACGGTCGCTTCCACCTCATGGGCGTAAAGGATGATCCGGTTGATCGGCACGCTGGTCTCCTCGCATCGAAACCCCGGTGCCCGCCTGCCCGTCAGCGAACGATCGTCAGACGCTCGGCGGCACGGGTGATGGCGGTATAGAGCCAGCGCTCGCGGGTATCGCGGAAGGCCCAGCTCTCGTCGAACAGCACGACATTGTTCCACTGCGAGCCCTGCGCCTTGTGTACCGTCAGCGCATAGCCGAAGTCGAACTCGTCGTAGCGCTTGCGGGTCGTCCAGGGGATTTCGCCCTCGACCTCTTCGAAGGCCGCCTTCAAGAGCTTGATCTTGGCGGCACCGCGATCCATGTCGTCGTCCTCGGGACGGATCATCAGGTTGATGCCGGGCTTCACCGTTTCCTTCGACGAACTCATGACCTGCCAGAGCGAGCCGTTGAGCAGGCCCTTGGCCGGATCGTTCCTGAGGCACACCAGCTTGTCGCCGGATTGCGGATATTCGCTGGTAAAGCCCTTGAGCTCGCGAAGCCGCTGGTTGTAGCGCCGCCGGGTCTTGTTGGTGCCGACCAGCACCTGGTCGGCCTCCAGCACCAGTTCCTGGTTGACCTGCCCGCGACCGATCACCTGGGTGGTGCCGTAGTCGCCGTGCATGATCTCGTTGCCTTCGCGCACCTGCATCGCGAGGCGAATGATCGGGTTGTCGCGGGCCTGGCGATGGATGTCGGTGAGGAGGTAATCCGGGTCCTGATTGGTGAAGTAACCGCCGCCGGTCACCGGCGGCAACTGGCCGGGATCGCCCAGAACCAGGATCGGCGTGCCGAAGCTCATCAGGTCCTTGCCGAGCGCCTCGTCGACCATCGAGCATTCGTCGACGATGATCAGCGCCGCCTTGGCGACCGGGCTCTGGCGGTTGATGGAAAACATCGGCGCGATCGAGGTCTTGCCGGTTTCCTCGTCGGAAACCTCCTCCTCGCCGCGTGGCCGGTAGATCAGCGAGTGGATGGTCTTGGCGTTGCTCGCCCCCTTGGAGCGCAGGACCTGGGCGGCCTTGCCGGTAAAGGCGGCAAACAGCACGTCGCCATCCACATGCTCGGCGAAATGGCGCGCAAGCGTCGTCTTGCCGGTGCCGGCATAACCGAACAGCCGGAAGAGCGGCGAGCGGCCTTCCTTCAGCCATTGCGAAACGGCCTTGAGGGCCTCGTCCTGTTGCGGAGCAAATTGCATGACGCGAAGTGTCAGGATTCGGGGCTGACAAGCAAGCCCGGATTTCCGGCCGGCAGCCGGCGGCCGCACTCTGACCGGGCCGTTTCGCCAAATCCTGCACCGGATCGGCCTGATATCGCAGACCTTTCAGCCGGAGGAGCGCCGCATCTCGACCGCTCAAAGGCACGGGCGCCGCCCCAGCACTGTTCAGCCAGCGATCCCGATCTCCGGCCCTGTCGGCTGTGGCCATTTCTTGCCCTGTGGGTTGACTGCCGCTTGAATGCCCGCGCGCAATGCTGCTAACGAGCGGTTGCGCGGCGTATCGCCCCATCGACGGGACTGTCCGCGCCAAACTGATCAGGCGGAGGCGAACGCGAACGCCGCCTGAGGCAATGCCGGAGAATGCCCTTGAAGCCCGACCAGCCCGCCATGCCCACCCCTCCGGCACCTGTCGGCATCGGCCGCCTGGCGCCGGCGCTGCAGTGGCTGCTTCTCACGCTGGTCTCCCTGGTCTTTACGGTGGTCCTCGAATTGCTTGGCATCCCCGCCGGATTACTGATGGGGCCGATGCTCGCGGCCGTGCTCTTCGGCATGAACGGCAGCACCATTCGCCTGCCCAAGCAGGTATATTTTTGCGTGCAGTTCATTCTGGCTATGATGATCGCCGGCGCGATGACACCGGGCATGCTCGGCACCTTTTCCGGCAACTGGCCGCTGTTCCTCGGGGTCATTCTTTCCGTTATCGCCGTCAGCACGCTCTGCGGCTGGGTGATCACACGCATGCGCATCCTGCCGGGCACGACCGCAATCTGGGGCTCGTCTGCGGGTGCCGCCTCGACCATGCTCATGATGGCGGATGCCTATGGCGCCGATGCACGCCTGGTCGCCTTCATGCAATATCTGCGCGTCATCTTCGTGGCCAGCACAGCGACGATGGTCGCCCATCTCTGGGTAACCGGCGCCGAGGCTGAAACCGCGATCGTCTGGTTCGAGCCGGTCTCTGTGCTCCCGTTCCTGGCAACGCTTGCCGTCGGGCTCGGTGCCGCCTTTGCCGGCCGGATGCTGCGCGTGCCTGCCGGCGCTTTCCTGATGCCGTTCCTCGTCGGCGCCGTGCTCAATGTCAGCGGCGTCATGACCACCGAGCTGCCGCAATGGCTGCTGGCGCTCTGTTACGGCCTGCTCGGCTGGAACATCGGCCTCGGCTTCACCCGCTCGATCCTCGCCCATGCCCGCCGCGCCCTGGTGCCGACGGTGATCTCGATCCTCGTGCTGATCTCGTTTTCCGGCCTGCTCGCCCTGCTGTTGATCAAGGTCGCCGGCATCGACCCGCTGACGGCCTATCTCGCCACCAGCCCGGGCGGCCTCGATTCCATCGCGGTGATCGCGGCGTCGAGCAATGTCGACCTCTCCTTCGTCATGGCTTTGCAATCCGCCCGCCTGATGATCATCACCATGATCGGCCCGGCACTCGCGCGCTTCGTCGCCGACCGCGCCTGAGCGCTTTCGCGCCGGTGCGTGAGAATTCTGCGACGATGCAACAAATCCGGGAATAATCGTCGCCCTCCTCGTGTCTCATCTTCGGATACGCACCCTGCGCGCTCCGTTAGAAACAACTTGAGGAAGGAAAGCTCCCATGAGACCGTTACCCCTAGCAATTGCTATTTCCCTTGTCGCCAGCGTCGCCTTTGCGGCCCCTCCGGTCAAGACGGTCGAAACGGCAAAGGGCAATGTGCTCGCCGCCGCCAACGGCATGACGCTTTATACGTTCAAGAACGACAAGAAGGGCGAGTCGAATTGCTACGATTCCTGCGCCACCAACTGGCCGCCGTTCATGGTCGAAGGCGATGCCAAGGCCGAGGGAGCCTTCACGATCGTCGAGCGCAAGGACGGAGCCAAGCAATGGGCGAAAGACGGCATGCCGCTGTACTTCTGGATCAAGGACAAGAAGATGGGTGACGCGACCGGCGATGGCGTAAAGGGCGTCTGGGATGTCGTCAAGCCGTGACCGCATGAGCGAGGGTGTGGAGGCGAATGCCGCCGCGCCCGACCGCTTCGAGGAGGACGTGCTGGCGCTGATGCCGGCACTCCGGCGCTATTCGCGCAGCCTCGTACGTTCGGATCCGGATGGTGAAGACCTGCTGCAGGATTGTGTCGAGAAGGTTCTGGCGCGCCGCGCCCAGTGGCGCGGGGTCAACCTGCGCGCCTGGGCCTTCACCATCATGACCAATCTCAGCCGCAACCAGCACCGGCACACGGCACTCCACCCGCAGGTCGAACTCGACGACGACCTCGGGCTGCAGGCCGAAACCCATGAGAGCGATCCGCTCGAACGCTCCCGGCTCGAACGCGCGCTCAACGGGCTTTCGGCGGAAAACCGCTCCGTGCTGATGCTCGTGGTGATCGAGGGATACCGATACCAGGATGTGGCCGACATGCTGGCCATACCGATCGGCACGGTGATGTCGCGCCTGTCACGCGCGCGCCACCAGCTGGCCGAAGCGATGAAGGACGATAACGTGATCAGCATGCGGAGACCGAAATGACGGACGAACGCAAAACCGTCTCCGAAGACGACCTCAACGCCTATGTCGACGGCTTCCTGAGCGAGGCGGATCGGGCGCGGGTAGAGCAATGGCTCGAGCGCAATCCGGCGCGCGCCGAGGACGTCCGCCAATGGCAGGCCCAGGCGACCGAGCTTCGCGCCATGTTTTCCCCCTATGCGCACAGCGACGAGCGCGACCGCGCGCTTCTGTCGGCCACGAATGTCAGGGAAGTTGCTCATTCGGGCGATCGCTGGACTGAACGCCTCGGCAGCCGTATTGCCGCCGGTCTCCTGCTTTTCGCCGCCGGCGCCCTCACCGGGCTCTATGCCCCGCATATTCTTACGCCCGGGCGGTCCGAGCAAGTTGCCCAGGTGGCGGAAAGCCTGCCGCGCCAGGCGCAATCGGCATTTCTCATCTATGCAAGCGAAGTGCGCCATGCCGTCGAGGTCGGGCCGGACCAGCAGACCCACCTTGCCAACTGGCTCGGCAAGCGGCTCGATCATCCGCTCAACATCCCCGACCTGTCGAATCTCGGCTTTTCGCTCGTCGGCGGCCGGCTGCTGCCGGTCAACGGCAAGGCGGGCGCGCTGTTCATGTATGAGGACACGAGCGGCCAGCGGCTGACCGTGCTGCTCGGCCGCAATCCCGACAACCGCGAAACCAGCTTCCGCATCGACAGCAGCGGCGGCGTCGAAACCTTCTACTGGATCGACGGCCCGATCGGCTACGCCGTCACCGGCGAAGTGCCGCGCACGCTTCTGCAGAAGGTCGCCGACGAGTGCTACCGCCAGTTCGAGAAGCCGGCTGCGGCCAAAAGCTGAGCGCGACCAGCCAGGCACCACCCATATGACCCGTATGAAGAGTGGTCTGACGGCGAATTTATCAGGATATCAGGGCTCTACGGCGCTATTTGCATGAGCGGCTCACGTTACGTGACGGAGCCTTTGCCGCCCACATCCGATCTGCCGGCCCGCTTTTCGCAAGCGGAGAACGTGCCCCTCATCCGGCCTGCCGGCCACCTTCTCCCCGCCCGCAGGGAGAAGGAAATGCACGGCAACCGTCCACCCGACAACACCAGTCGTCGATCACTGCCCCCTGACGACAGATGTCGGATGGTGACGCAGCCGCCGTGCGCGTCCCCTCTCCCCGCCCGCGGGGAGAGGGTTAGGGTGAGGGGCAAACCCGCGCGCTTAAAGGAGATGGGGTAATCCCGCTCACGCTCCAAGAGGAGCACCCCTACCGCAGCGGATCGTTCTCGATCACGATCGGATGCCCGTGCGGCGTCGCCTCGGCCGCACGCTGCCAGCTCTTCGTCAGGATATCCAGATGTCCGCCGGATACGATCGAAAGCTCGGTGACGAGCCGCGACAGCGCCGCCACCCAGCAATCGAAGTAGTCGCTGGCATCCGCCTTGCGGCCGGGCTTGTAGAGCTCAGTCGAAAGTGCCTCGGCCCATTCCGGCCAGGAGAACACGCCCTTTTCGTGCAGGCGCACGGTCATGGCGAAGGCGGCTGCCTGCCAGGGTTCGGCGAAAACAGGATCGCCTTCCGGCGACTTCGGCAGCTCTGCAGAAGCAATAAGCGGCGACGCCACCTTACACGTGTTCAAGATAGCCCTCCCAGGCATCGATAGAGATCGTCAGCGTCGGGTCGGCGCCCTCGCCCCAGATCTCAGCCCCGTCAAACACCACGGTATAGAGCCACTGCGCACTCTCGCCGCGGCCATGCGCGTTGTCGTCGGGGAAGAC
The DNA here is from genome assembly GCF_003355565.1 of Ensifer sp. M14. Classification (NCBI taxonomy): domain Bacteria; kingdom Pseudomonadati; phylum Pseudomonadota; class Alphaproteobacteria; order Hyphomicrobiales; family Rhizobiaceae; genus Ensifer; species Ensifer sp. M14. The sequence continues at coordinate 2,298,316 of NZ_QJNR01000004.1, read as the reverse complement.
GAAGGAGCCCTGCACCGCCTCTATTCGGCCGATCTTGGCACGGGCATAGCGCGGCAGCCGCGTATGGGTCGTCGGATTGAAATTTTTCGTGCGAACCTCTTCGCCGACGACGAAGCGCGGGCGGGCGTCGACCGGGCGGTCACAGGGACCACCCTTGGCAAGCACGCCCGGCACCATCTCGGCCTTCAGCACGCGCTTGGGCGCAGCACCCTTTTCCAGCATATGGCCGCCATCGAGTTCGGCCTGGGTGACGAAGCCATGGCGCTTCAACAGCGTTTCCAGTGCCCGCGTCCAGATCTCGTAATAGCTTGCCGAGAGATAGGTGGCCGGGGCCAAGTTTTCGCGCGCATGCCGGCTCTCGTCGATCGTCCAGGCGCCGAAGGCGCCGCAGGAGAGCGTCACGCCGAGCGCCCGCTTTTCCCATTCGGCGTGAAAATACGGTTCGTTGGCCTCGGGCGCGACCGGGCCCATGCCATGCTGGCCGCCGAGATCGTGTGGCCCGTTCATCGCAGCGCCTCCGGGGCAAGCGCAAGCCCGGTGCCGATCATCGCATCGCGGGTCACAAGGTCGGCAAGTTGTTCCTCGTCGAGCCCGTCCGTTCCCGCCGGCCGTTCGGGCACCACGAGATAGCGCAGCTCCGCGGTCGAATCCCAGACGCGGATGCGCGTGTCTTCGGAAAGCGTCAGCCCGAATTCCGCCAGCACCCCGCGCGGGTCGATGACCGCGCGCGAGCGGTAGGGCGGCGCCTTGTACCAGACCGGTGGCAGGCCGAGCACCGACCAGGGGTAACAGGAGCAGAGCGTGCAGACGACGAGATTGTGGGTATCGGTGGTGTTGAACACGGCGCGCATGTGCTCGCCCTGCCGGCCGGTATAGCCGAGACTGGCGATTGCCGCCGTCGCGTCGCGCTTCAGCCAGTCGGCAAATTCGGCATCGTTCCAGGCCTTGGCAACGACGCGGGCGCCGTTGCGCGGGCCGATCTTGGTCTCGTAGGTCTCGACAATGGCATCGATCGCCGCCGGATCGATGAGCCCCTTTTCCGTCAAAACGGTCTCGAGCGCCTTTACCCGCGCTTCCATATCGGTGAAATGGTTGTCGTGGTGATGATCGTGATCATGGTGATCGTGACCATGATGGTGTTCGGACATTGCCTGGCTCCTCGCAGCACGGTGCCCTAGGGCGCGCAGATGGCGCCGCTGTCTCCCTGAGGCGATAGTCGTAGCGAATAAACGCCGATTTCGAAATCGATTTTACCAGCGGCCGTGGACCGGAATTGTCACCGTAACAAGTCCGGTTCGACGCAGTTTGCCACCGCTGTCGACATGGCCCGTTTGACTGCAAGCAATCATCGGGAAAACGACGAAGGCATGATTGCACACCACCTCCGTCACAAGTCTGAAGTTGCGCTAAGGTCATCGCAAACGGGGTGATTCGACGCGACGACGCCTTGCGGGCGGAAGGCAGACAACGAAGCATTGAGGGAACTGGCAGCGCATGACGACACCAATCGAAAGTGCCTTCCCGCCCCGTGCTATCCGCGTCGTTGCACCCGTCTTTTCCCTCGGCTTCTTTTTCCTCTTCCTGGCACTTTTGCCGCTGCCATTGGCGGTGGGCCTGCTCCGGCTCCCGATCGACGACATCATGCGTGATTACGCCATCAGCCGGAACCCCGTTCTCATCAGCGGCGCAGAGATCTGCTCGGTCGATTGCCTGCCTGGCAGCGACGGGCCCCAGCTGTGCAGCACGCAGGTTCGCTTTCAGCACGACGGTCGACCCCATGAGCAAATCTTGAACACCCGTTCGGTCGGTCAACCCGGCCTTTGCCGACAGGGCAACATCACGATCGCCGGCGACAGCCCCGAACATGTCAGCCTCACCCATGATTATCGCAGCGTCATCCGCACGACGGCGCAACGGCTCATCCTCGGAGCCGGCCTTGCGTTGTTCAGCCTGGTCATGCTGAGCAACGCCATACCCATTCTCCTTGCCGGCCGCGCCGCCGGCCGGCGGTATCTGCTCAAACCCATCATCGTCGACCTGAGCGGCAGCCAGGTCCTGCGCTACGCCCCGAGCGTTCCCTTTACGCGCGGTACGATCAAGACAGGCTATACACGGATGAAGCCGGGCCAGCGCCCGCTGTACCTCCGGCCGACGAGCGACAGATGTGCACTGCCGACAACCGCCTTTGCCGGCCACGCCTATCCGGCCCTTGCCGTCATGGCCGAAGGCGTCGCGTTGCCGATCCTGCTTGACGAGAAACTCGCCCGGCTTGAACTGAGCGAGCCGGAGCGCAGCCGCATTCGAGCGGCAATCGATGAAACCATAGGGGCGCCCGTCGGTGAAGCCGTATCCCCCGCGTTCGTCCGCGAGAAACTCATTCAGCCCTTGCGGAAAGACAATCCGGTCGACAGGCCACGACTGCCTTCAAATTGGGCGTTCCGGCTTGCCATCACCATACCGCCAATGTTCCTGCTTGCTGTCGTAATCGTTATCGACGAGTTCTTGTGACAGGTTTGCAGCCCCTTCCGCGCCTGTGGGCACCCAGCAATCGGCGGCTTGTTTTGATACCCGCAGCAGCCTCTGCCGTTGCATGGTGTCAACTCCATCCAAGGCGCGAAGTCGTGCAGTCCACCTTTGCTGCTCGATCATTTTACCCGCCGATTTTCGCTGGCAGCCCTGTAACGTGACCTCATGAAAATTCTGATTCTCGGCGCCACCGGCTTCATCGGCTCGGCCAGCCTCCAGCGGCTGCTTGCCGATGGACACATCGTTACCGGCCTTGGCCGCGCTGTCGCCCGCGCCCGTCTGAGGATGCCCGATGCGCAGTGGCTTACGGCCGATCTTGCGACCATGCGCACGCCTGAGGATTGGCAGCCCCTCGTCCAAGGCTACGACGTGGTGGTCAATTGCGCCGGTGCGCTACAGGATGGCCTGGCAGATGACGTGGCGGCGACACAGGAGACGGCGATGCTGGCGCTCTATGCCGCCGCCAAAGACAAGCCGTCGATGCGCATCGTGCAGATTTCCGCCCCCCGCGACGGTGCCGGCGCGGAGCGAGCCTTTCTCGCCACCAAATTTCGCGCGGATGACGCACTTGCCGCAAGCAGCATATCGCATGTCATCCTGCGGCCGGCGCTGGTGCTTGGCCGCAATGCCCATGGTGGCTCGGCCCTCATCAGGGCGCTTGCCGCCCTGCCCTTGGCGATCCCGCTCGTCCACGCAGAGAGCCGCGTCGAGACAGTTGCCTTGGGCGATGTCACTGAGGCCGTCAGCGCCGCAGTCGCCAATCTCATGCCCGATCGAAGCGATCTCGTGCTCGGCCACCCGGAGCGGCCAACCCTTGCCGAACTCGTCACGCTGCACCGCCAATGGCTTGGCCTGCGGCCGGCGAGCATCGTCTCGCTGCCCGCCCCGCTCGCGGCGCCCGTCGGGCTCCTTGCCGATATCGCCGGGCGGCTCGGTTGGCGTTCGCCGCTGCGCTCGACCGCGCTTGCCGTCATGGCCGGCGGCGTCTCTGGCGAGGATAGCGCTCACGCCGCAGTGCCGTTTCTGTCGGCCCGCCAAAGCCTTTCGTCTGCGCCATCCGGCGTGCAGGATCTCTGGTTTGCCCGGCTTTATCTCCTCAAGCCGCTGATGATCGTCGGGCTTTCGGCATTCTGGCTGCTGTCGGGCTTGATCCCGCTTCTCGACCTCGACGCCGCCCGGCAACATTTCCTGCGGCTCATGGGCGAAGGACCGGCAACGGCACTGACGCTCCTGACCTGCCTTGCCGATATCGTGCTCGGCTTGGCGGTGCTGGCCCGCCCGTGGGCGAAACGAGCCCTCTTCGGCATGCTGGTGCTGACCGCCGCCTATCTCGCCTCCGCGACCCTGGTCGAGCCTGAGCTCTGGGTCGATCCGCTCGGGCCGCTCGTCAAGGTTCTGCCGTCGATCCTTCTGACGCTGGCCACGCTTGCGATTCTGGATGAACGCTGATGTTGACCGAGGATCTCCTGCGCCTTGCCCATGTCATCGGCGCCGCCGTGCTCTTCGGCACCGGCGCGGGCATCGCCTTCTTCATGGTGATGGCGCGGCGAACGCGCGATGCGCGGCTGATCGCCCATGTCGCCGGCACGGTGGTCGTTGCCGACACGGTCTTCACCGCCACCGCCGTGGTGATCCAGCCGATCACCGGCTATCTGCTGGCGACCAGGATCGGCTGGTCGCTCAGTGAAGGCTGGATCGCGCTGTCGCTGATCCTCTATGTCGTCACGGGGCTATTCTGGCTTCCCGTTGTCTGGGTTCAGATCCGGCTGCGCAATCTGGCGCGGCTTGCAGCGGCAGAGGATACGCCGCTGCCGGCGGCCTTCGATCGGCTCTATGCAATCTGGTTTGCCTGCGGCTTCCCGGCCTTCTTTGCCGTGATCGGCATCTTCTGGCTGATGCTGGCAAAGCCGCAGTTCCAGCTATTTTAGCATCGGCCACAGGCTGACGACGAGCAGCACCGCCATGGTGATGTTGAACCATTTGAGCCGTGCCGGCTCCGACAGCCATTGGCGCAGCGCCGAGCCGAAGCCGGCCCAGGTGGAGACACTCGGCACGTTGACCAGCGCAAAGACGAGACCGACGACAAGCACGCTCATGAGATAGTTCGCGCCGCCGGTATAGGTGGCCATCGCCGAGACGGCCATGACCCAGGCCTTGGGGTTGACCCACTGGAAGGCGGCGGCAGCCAGGAAGCTCATCGGCGCGGCACCGGCCTTGCCTTCGCCGAGGGAACGCGAGGTGCCGATCTTCCAGGCAATCCAGACGAGGTAAGCGCCACCGGCAAATTTCAAGGCCGTGTAAAGCAACGGCACGGAATGCAGGAGCGCGCCGAGGCCGAGACCGACGGCGATCAGCAGCGAGAAGAAGCCAGCGCCGATGCCCAGCATGTGCGGAATGGTGCGCACGAAGCCGAAGTTCACGCCCGAGGCAAACAGCATCATGTTGTTCGGACCCGGCGTGATCGACGTTGTGAATGCGAACAGAAACAACGCCAGAAGCGTATCGGCCTGCATGGTCTTTCTCCGATTGAATTAGGTCAACATAATTGACCTAATTCCGACGCGAAGCCGGATACTTGTCACGGTGACAAGATCGACCGATGGCCTGTGCGATGCAAGCCTGCTTGCAGTCGAAAATTGCGATAGCCGGGTTGTTTACGATAAGCATTCCCTGCTTGTTTCTGGAGGAGCTAAAACATGGACCGGTTCACGGGCGGTTGCCGGTGCGGCAACGTGCGGATCGTGGCGTCGGGGCGCCCCTATCGCGTCGGCCTTTGTCACTGCCTTGACTGCCGCAAGCATCATGGCGCCCTCTTTCACGCTTCCGCGATATTTCCGGCGCACGCGGTGACGATCGATGGCGAAACACGTGACTATGCCGGTCGGTTTTTCTGTCCGCGCTGCGGCTCGCCCGTCTTCTCGCGCTCGGCAGACGAAATCGAAGTAAACCTCGGCTCCCTCGATGCGCCGGACCAGTTGACGCCGACTTATGAACTCTGGACCATTCGCCGAGAATCCTGGCTGCCGCCGTTCCCGCTCAAGCGACGATATGAGCGCGACCGTGACGACACGAGCCGCTTCGAGGCCGAGACGTAGGCCGCGCGGGCGGCTGCCCTTGGATCCGGCGAGCGCAGCGCGCATGTTTCCCAGATCCATAAACTGCAGCAATGCAAAGTGCTGCAACGACGACTGCGCCGCGCGGCGCAGTCGTCGGATGGTTCAACCCCACTTCATCTCGCCCTTGGCCACCTTGGCGCCAAGTTCAAGCGAGGAAACGTCAGTAAAATCCGGATAGAGCTTGGTCATCGCAGCGATCAGTTCGGCGCTGTCCTTGGCCTTGGCTTCCGCCGCGTTGAAGGCGATGAGATAGTCGCGGGTAAACAGGATAGCCTCGATGCCATCAGGCCCGCCCGCGCCCTTGTGCGCCGGCACGACGATGGCAGGCTTGCGCGCCGCCATGGCGTCAAGCGCTTCGATCCATGTCTTCCGGCCTTCCGCCGTCGGTTCGTCGGCGACCCAGACATGCGCGCCGGAATAGACGAGCACGCCGCCGAAGATGGCGTTGAGATCAGGGACATGCAGGTAGCGCCGATCCTTCAGGCCCTCGACGGTGACGATGTCGATCGCGTTGCCTTCGAGCGTCAGCGACGAAAGCTCTGACGCCTCGGGAATGACCACATCGGCCAGCACCTTCGGTCCGTTGTCGCCGAGCTGCGGGCTCCATGTGTCGAGCTTGGTCTGGACATTGGCGTTGATCGCGTCGATGGTCGCCGGTGCCGCCAACACCTTGGCATCCGGAAACGCCTCAACGATCGGCCGAAGGCTGAAATAGAAGTCCGGGTCGCTGCAGCTGACATAGATCGTCGTCAGCCTTTTGCCCGTTGCCTTGATGGCGTCGGCAACCGTCTTGCCGTCGGAAAGCGTGAAGCCGCCGTCGATCAGGATGGCCTCCTTCTCGCCGGTCAGAAGCACCGGCGTGCGGCTGAAGCCGGCCTCGTCCGCCTGGAAAAATGTCCAGTCGAGCTTCGATGCGGCCTGGGCCACAAGGCTGCCGGCCGGCTGCAACAGGGCAACGGCGCCAGCAGTAACGGCCGTCTTCAGTGCGGCGCGCCGCGTCATCATGATGTGCATGGGGTCTCCTTCGCGAGGCCAATGGTCGATGGCGCGACAATGCCCACCGAAACCCTCTTGAAAAAGCCCGCCAGCTTGAACAGATTGTCTGATCATTTCAGACAATCATGGGAAAAACCGTATGACCGTCAACCTGAACCGGCTTTCCCACTTCATTGCCGTCGTAGAAGCGGGGTCGTTCACCGCCGCTGCGGAAAAGCTCGGCCTGGCGAAGGCGGCCGTCAGCCATCAGGTGGCGCAGCTCGAAAGAGAGCTCGGCACCACCCTCCTCATCCGCACGACGCGGCGGCTGCGGCCGACCGATAGCGGCCTTCGATTTTACGAGCGCTGCGTACTGATCCTGCGCGACGCCGATGAAGCGGTCGGCGCAGTCTCTGAGGAAGCGGAAATTCCAAGTGGCACGCTGACGCTGACCGCGCCGCTCGACTATGGCATGCGCGTCGTCGTCGATGCGGTCGCCGCCTATGTCGCGCGCTATCCGGCCATGCAGGTGAACCTGTCGTTCAACGATATCGTCTTCGACATGATCGAGAAGCGGCTGGACATCGCCATCCGCGCCGGCTGGCTGGTGGATTCCAGCGAGCGGGCACGCCGCATCGGCACCTTCGAGCAATATCTCGTGGCATCGCCCGCCTATGCCGCCCGCATCGGCACGATCGAGCATCCGCGCGCGCTGTCACAGGCGAGCTGGATCGCCAATGGTGCGCTGAAGGCGCCACTCCATTGGACCTTTTCCCACGTTGGTGGTGAACAGGCACCCGTCGTCGGCAGCAGCGTCGTTGCGGTCGACAGCACGGACGCCGCCTATTGCTGCGCGCTTGCGGGTATCGGCCTTGCCGTGCTGCCGGATTATCAGGTCCGCAGCGAGCTTGCCGATGGCCGTCTCGTCCGCATCCTTGCCGACTGGACGCTGCCTTCCGGCGGCATTCACGTCGTCTACCCGCCGTCTCACTACCGCCCCGCCCGCGTGCGCGCCTTCGTCGATATCCTGCAGAAGCTGGAAAAGGAACGCGGCCGATCGACTGCATGAGCCGGCCTTTCCTTTGCCTGCAAATGACATCTCGAAAGACAGCACGATTGCGCTAGATTGCCACGCGAACAACGCTGGCGCACCCCCCGCGCTAGATCCTGCGCCGCATCCGAAAGCGAGGAAACCGAATGCACGACCCTATCCCGACCACCCTCCTCATCGACGGCCGCAGCGTGCCGGTTCTCGGCCAGGGCACCTGGCGCATGGGCGACGAGCGCTCGCGCGCCGCAGACGAAATCAAGAGCCTGCAGGCAGGCCTCGACCTCGGCATGACCTTGATCGATACCGCCGAAATGTACGGAAACGGCGCTTCCGAACGTATCGTCGGTGAAGCGGTCAAGGGCCGGCGCGACGAGGCTTTCATCGTCAGCAAGGTGCTGCCGTCGAACGCCAGCCGCGATGGCACCGAGGCCGCCTGCGAGCGCAGCCTGAAACATCTCGGCATCGACCATATCGATCTCTATTTGCTGCACTGGCGCGGCGGCTATCCGCTCGCCGAGACGGTGGCTGCCTTCGAAGCCCTGAAGAAGGCCGGCAAGATCGGCGCCTGGGGCGTATCCAATTTCGATGTCGATGACATGGAAGAACTTCTGGCGGTCCCGGATGGCAGACAAGTCGCCGCCAATCAGGTGCTCTACAACCTCTCGCGACGCGGCATCGAATACGATCTCCTGCCCTGGTGCCAGAGCCAAGGCGTCGCGGTCATGGCCTATTCTCCGCTCGACGAGGGCCGGCTGCTGCGCAATGCCGATCTCGTCCATATCGCCAAGGCGCATCAGGCAACGCCTGCACAGATCGCCCTGGCCTTCCTCAAAACTCAGCCCGGCGTCATCTCGATCCCCAAGACCGGTTCGCCGACACGCGCCCGCGAAAACCGCGACGCGATGGACATTCACCTCACCGCCGAAAACCTCGCCGCCCTCGACACCGCCTTTCCGCCGCCAAGGCGCAAACGGTCGCTGGAGATGATCTAGCGGCTCGTTCGTCTCACCGTGAGCGGAGTTTCCGTCGCGATCGGCCCGCCTTCACCATTGACGGGCGGAACGCTCGTCCCGGTCGCGCCCACACGCCTCAAGCCGGCGCGGCGCGCGGTGTTGGAGGGCAGTTTGATCCCCGACGCCAGCCCCAGGAGCGAAAGCACACGTATGAACGACCAGCCAAGATCCAGCTGGCCGGCTTCGATCCCAAGCCGCGCGGATTCGGGAAATGCATGGTGATTGCCATGGTAGCTTTCGCCAAAGGTGACCAGGCCGAAATGCCTGAGATTATACCCCTGCACCGCGACACCATCGACGCTCCATCCCTGCTCGCCGCCACGATGGGCGAAGTGCCCCACGAGCCAGTGCCCCATCAGGGAAACCGGAACGCGAACGACAACGCCCCAGATGACCCACGGCAACCCACCCAGCAGGAACAACAGTCCCGCCAATGGAAGCTGCTGCAACATCCAGGTCGCCTCGATGAACCGATAGAAGCGATCCTGTGCGACCCTGTCTTCGATGACGAACCGCGGCGGATGGTCAAGAACCACCGCGCAATGCATTTGCCAGAAGGCATCCCGAAAGAACGAGCGACGGTGCGCGTAGAGATCGTGGCAGGCCTGCTGGCGTTGAGCCCAGTCACGAACATCATGGGCGTAGATCATACCGAACGGCCCCGCCATGCCGACGAGCGTTCCGAGATAGACAAGGATACGCTCAAGCCATAGCGGCGCCTCGAAAGAGCGGTGGATCAGCAACCGGTGCATGCCGACCGAATGGCCGAGGCAGATCGTAACACCCGTGGTGACAACGAAAACAAGGAGAGCCTCGAACGAAAATGTCAGCGGTGCGGCGATGATTGCGGCCAGCGTCAGGGCCGAGATCCACAGTGATTTGCCGGGCACCCAGACGACGTGTCCCTTCACAGGGTCGCTGTCCGGTTCCGATATCATCCGGCTTGTCGATAAAATGACCATGCGCGCTCCCTATCGAAATCGGCATCGGATTTCAGACAACACTCGGAGATCCGATTGAAAACCACCGGAGCAGAAGGTAATTAGGAAATCAACTAACAGTACATTTAATGGAGATTAGGTATTTAGGCAATATCCTAAATATCTGACCCGAGGATGCCGAGCGCCGATTTCGGCGGGGATGGAGTTCAAGTTGGAAGACGAATTGAACGAGGGCGATCTGGAGAACGATGAAGGCCGATCGGTACAACGGATCTTCAATGCACTATCCTCGCTGCATCGGCGCAAGATACTTGCCTATCTCTCAGCGTCGAGCCTGACGGCCGGAGAAATCGCCGAGCGGTTCAACATGAGCAAACCTTCGGTGTCGCAGCATCTAACGGTGCTGGAGAATGCCGGTTTGATCGCGAAGGAGAAGCGAGGCCAGTTTGTCCACTACTCCATCGTCGCGAACAATTTGATCAACACGCTCAATGGCTTTGCCCAGGAGGTTTGCCCCGTCAGCCGCCCGCTCAAGAGAGAAAGCCAAGCCAAGGCAAAGACTTGAGCAGGGCATTCCCTGCCCCTCGTGCGGCACGACGGCCACCCCACCAACGGGGAGAAGGACTGATACGGCAAGCTTGCGCAATTTGCCTGAGCGTCCTTGGTGCGCTCGTCTGAACGCCTGGAACTCTAACGGCCAGACCAGTATTCTTCGTGCAGTTGCGCCGCCTCGCTCGCAAGCATCGGGCCGACGACTTCCGTTGGGCGTTGGCCGGCGGCGAACACGATGTGGCAAGGGAGATCGAGCGTCGGATTTTCTTCGCTCTCGCCGATCTGTTGTTTCATCTCTTTCTCGGACTGGCCAAACACGACCCGGCCTATGCCTGCCCAATAGATCGCGCCTGAGCACATGGCGCACGGCTCGGCAGATGTGTACATCGTGCATTCGGCAAGGAAATCCAGACCATAGGCTTTGCCGGCGCGCGTGGCCAAAAGCCGCTCCGCATGGGCCGTGCGGTCGCCACCTTCCGAACTGTAGCCATTGCACTGTTCCAGCAGAACGTTGCCGTCACGATCGGCAAGAATGGAACCGAACGGATGATCCCCGCCTTCGCGCGAACGCCGCGCCACATCGAAGGCCTTGCGCAAGAGTGACTCATCGTAGGGCCGCTTGGTGCTTGCCATTCTGTGAGCTCCTGAGAACCATCGAGCGTTCATTCACCATCCGTGCTTGCCGGCAACGGAAGGGGCAGTTTGCGTTTTCGGCCAGGTGAAAGGGCGCCAGCTTCCCATCGCCGGCTGCCTGATTTCCCCGATGAACAGGCATCAAAACCGGACTTTGATCCTTTTTGACTTGCGCAGCAAGACCGGGCGAAGGTGCAAGCCTGCCAGCGAAGGACGGGGGGCCGGCAACAGTTGCTACCGAATGGCGCAAACTCGAAGTTGCGCGCCCTCACTCAGGCTGCGGGATGAGGGCAAACCCACCCGCCTGGCTCAGGCAAGCCAGAGAAGAGCCGCCCTGCGGGCCGCGGCCCTCGAAACGCTGCCGATACGGCAGACGCTTATAAAACCGAGCCGCTAGCAATCTCCACCACCACCTTGCCCTTGGCGCGGCCGGATTCCAGGTAGGCAAAGGCGTCAGCAACATCCTTGAGCGGAAACACGCGGTCAATGACCGGCCTGATCGCTTTTGCCTCGATGAGACCGGCAAGCTCCGCAAGCTCGCTACCATCAGGATGCATGAAGAGGTAGCGGTAGGAGACGCCATGTTTCCTGGCGACGGCGCGTATCCGGTAGGACGCAAGCCAGAAAAGCATCCTCAAGAACGGGCCCCGGCCGAGATCTTTGCGCGCCGTTTCCGGCTCGGGCATGCCCGCGACAGAAACCACTTTGCCGCCGCGCTTGACGACACCGAATGACTTGACGAGCGTTTCGCCGCCAATGAGATCGAAGACGCCGTCCATGTCGCGCAGATGCTCTTCGAAACGGCCTTTCGTGTAGTCGATCACCACATCAGCGCCGAGTTCTTCGACAAGCGCCCGACCACGAGAAGATGCCGTGGTCGTCACCTCTGCGCCCAGCCATTTCGCCAGTTGAATGGCGAAAGTGCCGACACCCCCGGCGCCGCCGGGTATGAACACCCTGCTGCCTTGGCCGACATGAAGCTCGTCGCGCAGGGCCTGCATGGCCGTGAGACCGGCAAGCGGCACGCCGGCTGCCGTGCAGAAATCGATGGATGCGGGCATCTTCGCCAGAAACGTTTCGGGCAAGACCGCATATTCGGCCAAACCGCCCATGGCTTCCTTGGGCATACGCGCAAAGACACGGTTTCCCGGTGCGAAGGCGGTGACGCCTTCCCCAAGCGCCTCGACGACACCGGCAAGCTCGTTGCCCATCACGATCGGCAATGGATACCGTTGAACGACCTTGAGCATGCCTTCACGCGTCTTGTAGTCGACCGGATTGAGACCCGCGGCATGCACCCGCACAAGCACTTCACCGCGTGCCGGTCGCGGACGCGGCACGTCACGCAACTGCGCGGCATCGGGACCACCATATCGTGTCAGAACCAATGCCTGCATCGTCGTGGAACTCATCCGGCACCTGCCATCATCGACCATTCTGTCAGGGATTAGTCGGCGAGAAGTGCCGGCGAAGTCAACAGCGGGTGTCCGGAAGCTTCGCCTGCCCCTCATCCGGCCTGCCGGCCACCGTCTCCCCGCCTGCGGGGAGAAGGACACGCGCGGCAACCGTCGGGTACAATTTCACCACCTCGATTGTAGAGACGCTGTTTTCCTGGAAAGTCTGCAAGGACGAGGCACACTCGGTGCCAGTCCCCTCTCCCCGCCTGCGGGGAGAGGGTTAGGGTGAGGGGCAGCCCCGGCACGAAGTGCAAGGGGGCAATCCCGGCTTAAAGGACAAAGGCAGCCCCGCGTGAAGCGCGGGGCTGCCCAAGTTTGAAGTGCGATGGCAGCGACAGGACAGCCTGAGCCACCCTCACCGCGCGGAAATCACATGCCCTGCGGGCCGCGGTTCATCGCAGCGATTCCGGTGCGGCAGACTTCGATGAGGCCGAGCGGCTTCATGATGGCGATGAACTGTTCGATCTTGGCTGGCTTGCCGGTGATCTCGAACACGAAGTGATCGATGTTGGCATCGATGACCGAGGCGCGGAAAGCATCGGCCAGCCGCAGGGCCTCGACGCGCTGGTCGCCCGAACCATGCACCTTGACGAGCGCCAGTTCGCGCTCGACCGGGCGGTCATGACCGAGCGTGGCGGCGCGCACGGTCAGATCGACGACGCGGTGCACCGGAACCAGCCTTTCCAGCTGGTTCTTGATCTGGTCGAGCACGTGCGGCGTGCCGCGCGTGACGATGGTGATGCGCGAGAGGTGCGCGGCATGTTCCGTTTCCGAAACGGTCAGGCTCTCGATGTTGTAGCCGCGGCCGGAGAACAGGCCGATGACCCGGGCGAGAACGCCCGGCTCGTTGTCGACGAGAACCGATAGCGTGTGCGTTTCGGCGACTTCGGTTTCCTTGGTGATGAAATAGGCGGAACCGGTCGGTTGAAGGTGTGCGCTCATTTTGTTGTTTCCTGTCCCTATCTCAAACCAGCTGACGGCCCTTGGCGTCGATCGCGTTGGCGACCGCTTCGTCCGTGGCCTCATCCGGCAAAAGCATCTCGTTGTGCGCCTTGCCCGATGGGATCATCGGGAAGCAGTTGGCGAGGTTGGCAACGCGGCAGTCGAAGATCACCGGGGCCGGCGTATCGATCATCTTGCGGATCGCAGCATCGAGCTCACCGGGCTTGTCGCAGCGGATGCCGACGCCGCCATAGGCTTCCGCCAGCTTGACGAAGTCAGGCATCGCCTCGGTGTAGGAGTTCGACAGGCGGTTGCCGTGCAGCAGCTGCTGCCACTGACGCACCATCCCCATGTACTGGTTGTTGAGGATGAAGATCTTGACCGGCAGACCGTACTGGACGGCGCAGGACATTTCCTGGATGCACATCTGGATCGAGGCATCGCCGGCGATATCGATGACGAGGCTGTTCGGGTGGGCAACCTGGACGCCGATGGCGGCCGGGAAGCCGTAACCCATGGTGCCGAGGCCGCCCGAAGTCATCCAGCGGTTCGGCTGCTCGAAGCCGAAGAACTGGGCGGCCCACATCTGGTGCTGGCCGACTTCCGTCGTGATGTAGGTGTCGCGGCCCTTGCTCAGCTCATAGAGCCGCTGGATGGCGTATTGCGGCATGATGACGTCGTCGTTGGCCGCATAGGCCAGCGAGTTGCGCGCCCGCCACTTGACGATGCCTTCCCACCAGTCGGCCAGCCGCGCCTTGTCGTCGGCCTTCTTGGCCGCGCGCCACAGGCGAACCATGTCTTCCAGAACCGAGCCGACATCGCCGAGGATCGGCACGTCGACGCGCACGTTCTTGTTGATCGACGACGGATCGATGTCGATGTGGATCTTCTTGGAGTTGGGCGAAAACGCGTTGAGGCGGCCGGTGATGCGGTCATCGAAGCGCGCGCCGATGCAGACCATGACGTCGCAGTCATGCATCGCCATGTTGGCTTCGTAGGTGCCGTGCATGCCCAGCATGCCGAGCCAGTTCTTGCCGGAAGCCGGATAAGCGCCGAGCCCCATCAGCGTCGAGGTGATCGGGAAATTGGTGAGCTCGACCAGCTCGCGCAGCAGCGTCGAGGCCTGCGGGCCGGAATTGACGACTCCACCGCCGGAATAGATGATCGGACGGCGGGCCGTCCGCATCAGTTCGACGGCTTCCTCAATCTTCTTCAGGTCGCCCTGCGTCTTCGGCTGGTAGCTCTTCTGGGCCGGAACGGCCGACGGCGGCGTATAGGTGCCGGTCGCAAACTGCACGTCCTTCGGAATGTCGACGACGACAGGACCCGGACGGCCGGTCTGGGCGATGCGGAAAGCCTCATGGATGACGCGGGCGAGATCGTTGACGTCACGGACCAGCCAGTTGTGCTTGGTGCACGGCCGGGTGATGCCGATCGTGTCGCATTCCTGGAACGCGTCCGAGCCGATCAGCGAGGTCGGAACCTGGCCGGAGATGCAGACGAGCGGGATGGAATCCATCAGCGCATCCTGCAGCGGGGTGACCGCATTGGTCGCGCCCGGACCGGAGGTGACCAGCATGACGCCGACCTTGCCGGTAGAGCGGGCATAGCCTTCGGCCATGTGGCCGGCGCCCTGCTCATGGCGAACGAGGATGTGCTGGATATCCTCCTGCTGGTGGATTTCGTCGTAGATCGGAAGCACGGCGCCACCGGGATAGCCGAAGATATGCTCGACGCCATTGTCCTTCAGTGCCTGGAGAACGATCTCCGCGCCTGTCATCTGGTTCTCTGTACCGCTCATTGACTTGCTTCCGTCCCTTTTCCCAGTTGGGTGCTTAGCTTGTTTGAAGGCATAAAAAAAGGCCCCGTCAGGAGCCTCGTTTAGCGCATGGGTGGCTACCGCCGGATGGTTACACCATCCTGCCCATGCGCCGTCCCACCACAAGAATAACCGCAAAATTTATCATGGGACGATTTGATAAACACAAAGCGCTAAAGCGTCAACGCTTTTTCCGGAGGATATCCAATCGCCGCGAAACGGACCGGCACTGTAGCGGCCAGCACGGATGACGTAGCCTCGTGCCGCGGCCGGCAAACAATTCCGTTTACCATATTGTTCCACTTAAATTTAAGGGGCCTGAGGAAAGATGGCCTTGCTGCATGATGCAGCGCTTAAAAACAAGGCAATGATATGCTTGATCTTTCCGTACTCTCGCCGCTGGTCATCAGCGCGGCCGCAATCTACCTGTTCTTCCGCTGGGTCGTCTTCGACATGAACTCCCACGAATAGAGCGGTTGCGACAGAGCCGGCCCGGCCGCCCTCGACCAAAGCCCAGCAAGCCCGTCGAAACACGCCTCTGCAGATTTCCGGCGTCAAATCGCTCCCGATGCGATGGGCCCGATGCGATTGGAATGACGCAGCGACGTGGCTAGCTTTACCGCGTGCCGATCGATTGCGACCGAACCCCAGCCGGCGTCACTCATCGACCAGCCTTGCCACGAGATCGCCAGGCAGCCGCTCGCCCTGATCGGTGCCGAGCGCATCGAGGCCGATGATCTGCACGCCGGCCCGATCTTCAGCGTCGACATCGCGGGCAGGCTTGAGATCAGGTCCCGACACGCCGGCTGCAGCAAACCGGCGCTGCCGGCAGGCGATGACGAGCGCTCCGCCCCTCGCCCGGGCGGAGCGGATCTTCTTCCCGTTCAGGCCGGCAAACGCTGTTCATAGTCCTTCATCAGCCGGCTCCAGCCGTCCCAGAAGGGCATCGGCTCGGCACCTGTCGCACGGGCAGCCAGGATGTCGAGATGCATGTGCCAGCCGGCACCGAACATCAGCATGGTGGCGCGGTCGGCAATGCTGCGGTGGGTGACGGTCAAAAGCACCTTGTTGCCCACCGGCTCCAGCTCGAAGGAAACGTCGCCGCTGCCGGTCCAGCTTATTGAGAGTTTTCGCGGCGGATCGAGTTCGGTGATCTGGCTTGCCATCCGGTGCTCGTCGGGAAAACCGGCCGGGCGCTCGCCGGGTGGGTTTGTGAGTTCGTCGTTGCGCCAGACAAGCTCGACCGGCGCACCGACCTTCATCTCCATCTTACCCGAAGCCAGCCACTGCTCGCGCAGGTCGCTGTCGGTCAGATAGGCCCAGACCCGCTCGATCGGGCCTGGCAAAAGCCGCGTCATCTTCAAGGTGTCCGGTTCGCTCAACACGCCATAGGCGTCGAGGGTCGCAAGATCATTCATGTGCCGTCTCCTTCTTGGGTTTGTCGTGCTTCGGTTTTTCTGGCTTGGGTCCAGCGGGCCTGAATGGATCGGGCCAGCGTCAGGCGGGTGAGGTTCGATTGAACGGGCGTTGACCTGTCCACCGCCGGTAGGGCCATGGCCTTCTGCCGATGGGGGCCCGCGCTGGCGCAGCACCGTCTCGAGCCTGTCGAGACGGGCGATCCAGAAGCGTTCTTGGGCGTTCGGCTGGTGGTCAGGATGAAAGATGAACAGCATCTCGGGCACCTATAATTCAACCATTTGGTTGAATGTACGCCCGCTCCGCCGGATAGTCAACCAATTGGTTGAATTACATTTGCGACAGGACGCATGGTTCCCCGAACGATTTGGCTGCGCGGCAGGCGATCCCCTCCTCTTCAGCGTCGGTTTTCTCACCGTCGCCAACAGGTCAGTCCCCGAGGCCATAAATCAGGCTGTTGCCCCGAGGTCCCTTTCGTTCAACGCTGCGGAGCGGTGAGCCATGCGCGCGATAGAAGGATGGAAAATGTGGCATGAAGCACGACGACAGGCCACAGCAGAACACCGGTCAGCTCACCGGCGACGGCGAGATAGGCAAGATACAGCGTCACGCCCACATTATAGGCGAGCATGCCGACCAGAGGCGAATGCCGCCAGCAGGCAAGCCCCAATGCGATCAGGGCGATCCCGGCCACGCGAGCCGCCGCCGCCCCTGCGCCGACGAGAGCCTCACCGAATAGCAGCTCCCCCACAAACGACGGAACGATGAGTAGCGCGATCCCCGTGGCCGCCTCGCAGACGGCGGCAAACATCAGAACCGTTTTCGTCGAACTCATCGGCATCGACCTTTCCTACAACCATGTGCTTCACGGCCGCATGAACAGCCTAGGGTTTCGCTGCCGACTGTTCGTTCAACCTGAAAGTCAGCCTGTTGATCTTGCCCGTGAACCTGAAAGGTGGATCGTAGCGATACTCGATCATGGCGACGCCGGAGCGCGTATCCAGCCCGACGTCGAAAGCTTCGTCTTCCGGAAACGTAATCGGCGTGGTGTGATCCATCGAATTCCTGGCCACTTCCTTGCCGTCCACTGTCAGGATACCCGTGCCGCCCTGCCCCAACGCTGGCCCGTCCGACTTGAAGTCGAAGACAATGGTGTGCTTGCCACTATTGAGTGAAGGGCCTTCCCATGTGGTCCGTTTGAGATCGAGCAGATTATAGAGGAAGACGACCTTTCCGCCGCCGATCCCCAGGTCTCCCTTGCTCAGGAACAGCCCGTAACCACCGAACCGCCCACCCTCGGTGACGATCATGCCTTCCGCCCCGCCTTCGGGTATCTCGACATCGGCAGTGATCGTGTAGGACTTGTCCAGTATTCTCGGCGCGGCATTGGCTGGCACGCCGCTGAGTTCGCCCGAATAGGTGAATTCCGTTCGTCCCACCGTCAGGCTCGGACGGGGCGCGTTCCAGCGGGCGAGTGTGGAGTTATCCAGCGGCAGCACGTCGTGCTTTGCGGCCTCCGAGTAAAACAGCGCCTGCATTTCCTTGAGCTTGTCTGGCATCTTGGCGGCAAGGTCATCGAATTGGGTGGGGTCGTCCTTGACGTTGTAGAGCTCCCATTCGTATCCGGAGATCACATCGGGAGGCGTCTTGGAACTCAGTTCCCACGGCAGGGTCGCTGGCGTCGTCGCCGCCACCCAGCCCTCGTGATAGATGGCGCGATTGCCGAGCATCTCAAAATATTGCGTCTTGCGCGCGGATGGCGCCTCGGCATTGGCCTTGTCCCACGTATACACCATGCTCACGCCATCGAAGGGGCGTTGCTGGACACCGTTGATCGTATCTGGCGCCTTGATACCGGTTGCCTCAAGGATCGTCGGCACGACGTCGATGAAATGGTGGAACTGCCGGCGGATACCTCCCGCGTCAGCAATGTGTCCCGGCCACGACATGGCCATGCCCTGGGCGGTCCCGCCGAAGTGCGACGGCACCTGCTTCATCCACTTGAATGGCGTGCCCAACGCCCACGCCCAACCAGCGGAAAAATGCGGAAATGTGCGGTCCGAGCCCCAGAATTCGTACCAGAGATACTGGTCCTTCACCGGCACTGGAATACCGTTGAATGTCGTGAACTCGTTCGGCGTGCCGTTGAGCGTGCCTTCGGCACTCGCACCGTTGTCGCCGCTGATGTAGATGATCAGCGTGTCATCGCGTTCGCCGAGATCTTCGACCGCCTGGATGACCCTGCCGATCTCGTTGTCGGTATAGGCGAGATAGGCCCCATAAACGTCCGCTTGCTTTATGAAGAGCTTCTTCTGTTCAATATTGAGGGTATCCCATTCCGGCAGTTGCTTCGGCCACGGTGTCAGCTTGGCATTCTCGGGCATGATGCCCAGCCGCTTCTGGTTGGCAAAGATGGTCTCGCGAAGCTTGTTCCAGCCCTCGTCGAAGAGGTGCATGTCGCTGATCTTCTTGATCCATTCCGGCGTGGGATGGTGCGGCGCATGGGTGCCGCCGGGCACGTAGTAGACGAAGAACGGCTTGTCCGGCGCGATCTCCTTGAGCTGCTTCATGTACTGTATGGCATCGTCGGCCATTGCCGTGGTCAGGTTCCACTCGGGCTTGCCTTCGAACGGGTAGATGGCCGTGGTGTTGCGAAACAGGTTCGGTTGCCACTGGCTGGCGTCGCCGCCGACGAAGCCGTAGAAATACTCGAAGCCCATTCCGCTCGGCCATTGATCGAAAGGGCCTGCCTGGCTTGACTGATAGAAGGGCGTGTTGTGGTTCTTGCCGAACCACGAGGTGGCGTAGCCATGGTCCCTGAGAATGGTGCCGATTGTCCCGTTCTCCTTGCGGATAACAGAGTCATAGCCTGGGTACCCTGTCGCCATCTCACCAACGACACCAAAGCCGGCGACGTGATGGTTGCGGCCGGTAATCAGTGCCGCTCGTGACGGTGAGCACAGCGATGTGGAGTGAAAGTTCGTGAAACGCAGGCCCTCGTTGGCGATGCGATCAAGAGCAGGCGTCGGGACGACGCCACCAAAGGTGCCGGGCGCACCAAATCCCACATCGTCCGTCATGATGAGCAGCACGTTTGGAGCGCCCTGCGGCGGTACAATGCGCGGGGCCCACCAGGGCTGCGACTCCGTGGCCTTTTGCTTGATCACGCCGCCGAAGCTCGGATCCGATCGGGGAAGCTGTTTGCCGTCAATCGTGGTTGTGGCCGTCGGAGAACCGAGAACGCCTTTGACCTCCTGCGCAAAACCGGAGATGCAACTCATGGCGAGAAAACCTGCGCCCACCAGCATGCCGTTACGAATTTTCATGATGGAAATCTCCCGTGGCAGGCAGATTTTTTGAATTTGCTGTATTAGCGTACGCGCATAAATTGATCCGAGCAATGCGCCAGGTCGGGCCTGCGTTGCTCTCAGCCACCGTCGAAACCAGTTGTTAAATCCCCAGCGCTAACATGCAGGACCGTTGTGCCGGGGTTTTGCGTTGCTGAACAATGATCTTCATTCCTCGATACGTGCCGGAGAGCAGGATCGCCGCGACGGCTTGAAGCCCGGCAATCGCTTCCTTGGCCGCGTCGTTGCGTGCAGCGGTTCGCGCGCAACCATCGCCGCCGTCGCCGAACAGGGCGAAACGTCGCTGACCGAACTCTGGTCGGTCGGCCGGCTGATTTCGATCACGGTCGGCAGGAACCGTGTCGTCGCGCTGGTCTATTCCATGCAGACGGTCGGCACCGAATGGGGCGAAGACTCCAACAACACGTTCCGCATCGAAGTCGAGTTGATGGGCGAAGTCCATCCGGGCCCAAGCGGCCGCGAGGAGTTTTCCGCCGGCATCAGCGTGTACCCCTATCTCGGCGCGGTCGCCCATCGCATCCGCGCCGCGGACCTTGCCCGCATCTATGATTCCGGCCAGGACGATTGCTGCATCATCGGCAAGCTCACGCAGGACGAGAGCCTCGACGCGACGATCCACGTGCCGTCGATGCTCGCCAAGCACTTCGCCATCGTCGGCACCACGGGCGTCGGCAAGTCGACCGCCGTGACGCTGCTGCTCAACAAGGCGATTGCCGCCGATCCGAAGCTGCGCGTGCTGATCCTCGATCCGCACAACGAATTCGCCGCCGCCTTCCCGGAACTTTCCGTCGTCATCGACCCCGAAACGCTCGACTTGCCCTTCTGGTTCTTCCGGCTGGAGGAGTTCGCCGAGGTCATTTTCCGTGGCCGGCCGGCCGTGCCCGAAGAGCTCGACATCCTGCGCGACGTCATCCCCGACGCGAAGAAAGCCTTCAAGGGCAGTGCCGAATCCGGCCTGATGCGGCGCCAGACGGAAAAAAGCTCCGTTACCGCCGACACCCCTGTGCCCTACCGGATCGCCGATCTGCTGGCGCTGATCGATGAGCGCATCGGCCGGCTCGAAGGGCGCAACGACAAGCCGCACCTGCGCTCGCTCAAAGTCCGGATCGTCTCGGCGATCAACGACCCGCGCTACCATTTCATGTTCTCGTCGAACACGATCTCCGACACGATCCAGGACACGATCGCCAAGGTTTTCCGCATTCCCGGCGAAGGCCGGCCGATCGCCACCTTCCAGCTTGCCGGCATCCCTTCCGAAGTCGTCAACTCCGTTGCCTCGGTGCTCTGCCGCATGGCGTTCGAAATCGGCCTTTGGAGCAATGGCGGCATCCATATGCTGGTCGTGTGCGAAGAGGCACACCGCTACGTGCCCGCCGATCCCTCGCTCGGTTTCCTGCCGACGCGCCAGGCGATCGCCCGCATCGCCAAGGAAGGCCGCAAATACGGGGTCTCGCTCGGCATCATCACCCAGAGACCGGGCGAACTCGACCCGACGATCCTGTCGCAGTGCTCGACGGTCTTTGCCATGCGGCTTGCCAACGACCGCGACCAGGACATCATCCGCTCCGCCATCCCCAACTCGTCGATCTCGACCACCAGCTTCATCTCGTCGATCGGCAACGGCGAAGCCATCGCATTTGGCGAAGCAGTGGCGGTGCCCATGCGCATGCGCTTTGACCGCGTAAAGGAAGAGCGGCTGCCCCGCGCCCATGGGATCACCGACCGGATCGACGAGGATGCGCCACCGACCGTCGACATCCGCTCGATCGTCAACCGCATGCGGGCGATCACCGGCCCGAACATCTCCAGCTTCCAGCAGAACTATCTGTCGGCAACCGGCCCCAGTGAACAGGAAGAGCGGCTCTGGGCCACGGAACTTGGACCAGAGGCCCACGACGAGCCGGAAGAGACCGGCTTCAAAGAAGCCCCTGACGAAGTCGAGCCCTACCGCCCCGATATGCTGCCGCGCGCACCTGAGCCCGGCAATCCGCAGCTCGAGCGCTTCAATCAGATCCGCCAGCAGCTTTTGGCAGAAACACCGGAGCCGAAGGCCGGTTATCGCCCAGAGCCGGCGGCCGATCCCCATGCCGCCCGCCCCGCCGCTGAGCCGCGGCGCGAAGGCTCGCTCCGCGACAGCCTGCTCAAGCGCCCGCTCGGCAGCATCATCCGTAAACCCTGACGCCGGGCGCGCTTGGCAAAGCGTCGCCCCTCATGCCTTTGCGTTGCTCGGCTGGCACCTGAGCGAACGGCCAAACGTCTTGCTCTGTCGCCGACATCGGCGAACGTCCCAAGCGACGCCCCCTGATTTTGCTCCTGCTTTATTGCAGTTGCTAAAGTTGTATCCCGCGGCCAGACTGCGTGCGTGCTGGATTCGCCGCCGGGCACTGCTTCGGCGTGCAACTCAGACTGCGACTGAGGGGGTCGATCATGCGATATGCCAGGTTGAAATACGCCACAGCCTTGTTCGCCATCTTCGCGACGACGGCGCAGGCGCAGGATTCGAATGCGGATCTCGCCAAGAAGCTGTCGAACCCGATCGCCTCGATGATCAGCGTGCCCTTCCAGTTCAATTATGACCGCGGCTACGGGCCTGACGACGGCAACAAGTCCACACTCAACATCCAGCCGGTCATTCCCTTCTCGCTGAACGCCGACTGGAACGTCATTTCGCGCACCATCCTGCCGGTAACCTCGCAGAACGACATTGCCGGCCCGAGCGGCTCGCAGTTCGGCCTCGGCGATACGCTGCAGAGCTTCTTCTTCTCGCCGGTCAAGCCGACGGAAAGCGGGATCATCTGGGGTGTGGGGCCTGCCTTCCTGATCCCGACTGCGACCGACGACCTGCTCGGCGGCGAAAAATGGGGCGCTGGCCCGACCGTCGTCGTGCTCAAGCAGGAAGGCGAATGGACCTATGGCGCACTTGCCAATCACATCTGGTCGTTTGCCGGAAGCGACGAGCGCAACGACATCAGCTCCACCTTCCTCCAGCCGTTCCTGTCCTACACCACCCCGGATGCCTGGACTTTCACGCTCAATACGGAATCCACCTACGACTGGAAGGCGGATGAGTGGACCGTCCCGATCAACTTCAACATCTCCAAGCTGATCACCATCGACAAGCAGCCGATCAGCCTTGGCGCAGGCGTGCGCTATTGGGCGCAGGCACCCGACAACGGCCCGGAGGGTCTCGGTGTCCGGCTGACGATGACGTTCCTGTTTCCGAAGTAACGCCCGAGATCGGGCGCGCCGCAACGCCGCGCCTGTCGTCGGCATGCCTGCCCGCACGTGAACTCACGAAAGTACGGGTGGCAGCAGATAGAGCGTCATGGCGAAAATCAGATAGACCATCAGCATCAGCACGCCCAAGAACCACGCGGCACGACCGCTGTTCGTGATGATGATGGCCGTCATCGTGGCGACCAATACCATGATGACGGCACCCGGCCAGAACTGTAGGTCCATCGGCGTGGGCCCGATGACGTAACTCAACAGCACGAGAACGGGAGCAACGAAAAGGGCGATCTGGGCAGCACTGCCGAGCGCAATGCCGACGCTCAGATCCAGCCGGTTCTTGCGCGCACCCGAAAATGCCGACGTCATTTCTGCGGCTGCCCCGACAAGTGCGACGACGACAAAGCCCACGAAGGCGGGCGTCATTCCGAACGTTTCCGCCGCCTGCTGCACCGATTCCACGAACACTTCGCTGACCAGAGCAACCATGACCGTGACGGCGGCAAGCGTTGCAAGCGCGACACTCAGCGGCCAGGGAGCCTCATCCGAGGCGCTGGCGTGCTCGACGCTGCCGAAGAATTCGCGGTGGCTCTTCAGGGAGAAGAACAGGCCCAACCCGTAGGCGATGATCAGAAGGATCGATAGACCGAAGCTCAGATCCTGCATGAAATCCGGCGCCGCAGCGAGATTGTCGGCATCCGCCATTGCCGATGGTACGATCAGTGCGACCGTCGCCAGGAAAAGCAGGCTCGTCTGCAGGCGCGCACTGACGCGGTTGTAATCCTGAACATGGTATTTGAGGCCGCCGAGCAGGAACGAAGCCCCCAGCATGAAGAGCGTGTTGCAGACGATGGCGCCGGCGAGCGACGCTTTCACCAGCGTGTATTGACCAAGGCGCAAGGCGGCGAGCGCAATGATGAGTTCGGTCAAATTGCCGAGCGTCGCATTGAGAAGGCTGCCGACCGTGTCGCCGGTCCTGGCGGCGACGGCTTCCGTTGCGTGGCTGAGCAGGGTTGCCAATGGAATGATCGCCAACACCGAAAGCAGGAAGAGCAGCGTGTGCGCTTCCGGTAACGCGCTATGCGCCACCAGCACCACCGGCGCCAGAACGAGCAGCCAGAGAAGCGGCGTGTGCCGAATTTCATTCCAAAGCTGGCTCATGACATCCCCCGGAAAGCATTGAAGTTTCCTGACCGCACGGCTGAAGGCGGCCGTGAACGAGGCTCAGTCCGGCGGCTTTCGGTCGTTGTGTTCACGGGCGGTCGCCTGCAGCGCCTGGACACTGACGGCTGCAACGAGGCCGGTGAGGATAATCCCGGAAAAGCCGATCAACATGGCCAGCACGCGCGAAGACAAATGGCTCGGCGTCAGATCGCCGTAACCTATGGTGAGACCGGTGACGAAGGTGAAATACAGGGCGTCCATCACCCGCCACTCCTCTATTCGCCCGATCAACAGGCCACCGCCAACCATGATGCAGAGAATGGCGGACAGGATTGGCCAGACAACGCCAAGCTGGCGATAGAACTCGCCGAAGAAGATCCGTCTTGTGAATTTAGACCCCATCGGACCCGCCTCGAAAAAGAATAACCTGACATCCCCATGATGACCGCCTGAACGCCTGTTCCGGATGTCGCCGACAACCGGATCACTACAGCAGTCCAGGCCGCAATTTAGGGTGATCTAATGTGGGTGAAAGTCAACTCTGTAACGGTAACGATGGAGGGCTCATCGAGCAGATTTGTCGCCTCCCTGGTACACCTGAATTCTCTCAGGCGACCGCACACTGGGGCATCGCAAGGTCAACCGACGGTCGTTGCCTTGGCAGCCGCAGCATACTTGCGAAAATTCTAAAAAAGACGAGACTGCGCACCGTGCCCCAACGGGGCACGGAATGCCAGGACAGCAATCCGGGGTTTTTGCCGCTCGGCCTATCCGGCCGGGCTGCGCCTATTCCTGCCTATCTCGTTCGCAGTCACATCCATACAACAGATGAGGACACTGCTCATGATAGACCAAGCTGATCAACCACGTTCATTGACAAGCCGCAGGTTGGGCCTTGGAGCCCGAGCCAGGCTTCTCGCAACAGCCGCTGCTGCGCTTACGTTCGTCGCCGTCCCCTGGGGGTCGGCGGCAGCCCAGACAACGCAATCTGCCAAACCGAACATTCTCATGATTGTTTCCGATGATACAGGCTTCGGCGATCTCGGGCCGTATGGCGGCGGCGAAGGCCGCGGAATGCCGACGCCGAACATCGACAAGATGGCAGACAATGGCATGACGTTCTTCGACTTCTACGCCCAGCCGAGTTGCACACCCGGCCGTGCAGCGATGATCACGGGGCGCATTCCCAATCGCAGCGGCATGACGACCGTCGCGTTTCAAGGCCAGGGCGGTGGCCTGCCTGCAGCCGAATGGACCCTTGCGTCCGTTCTCAAGCTTGGCGGCTACGACACCTACTTCACTGGCAAGTGGCACCTTGGGGAGGCTGACTACGCGCTGCCGAACGCCCAGGGCTTCGATGTGATGAGATATTGCGGGCTCTACCACCTGAACGCCTATACCTACGCCGATCCGACCTGGTTCCCGGATATGGACCCGAAGCTGCGGGCGATGTTCCAGCGGGTAACCAAAGGCGCCCTGTCAGGCAAAACGGGTGAAAAGGCCGTCGAGGAGTTCAAGATCAACGGCCAGTACGTCGATACTCCAACGATCAACGGTGCACCCGGTGTTGTCGGTATTCCGTTCTTCGACAGCTACGTCGAGAAGGCCGCGGTCGGCTTCCTTGACGACGCATCCAAATCCGGCAAGCCCTTCTTTATCAGCGTCAACTTCATGAAGGTGCATCAGCCGAACATGCCTGCACCGGAGTTCGAGCATAAGTCGATGTCGAAATCGAAGTATGCCGACAGCATCGTGGAACTGGACACCCGCATTGGCCGCATCATGGATAAACTCCATGAAACCGGCTTGGACAGAAATACCCTCATATTCTACACCACCGATAACGGCGCCTGGCAGGATGTGTATCCTGACGCCGGCTACACGCCATTCCGTGGCACCAAGGGCACCGTCCGCGAAGGCGGCAATCGCGTTCCCGCTATCGCAGTGTGGCCGGGCAAGATCAAGCCTAACAGCAAGAACCACGATATCGTCGGCGGGCTCGATCTGATGGCAACCTTCGCCGCGGTCGCCGGCGTCGCCCTGCCGGACAAGGACCGCGAAGGCCAACCGATCATCTTCGACAGCTATGACATGTCGCCGATCCTGCTCGGTACGGGCAAGTCGGAACGCACCTCCTGGTTCTACTTCACCGAGAACGAGCTTTCGCCCGGCGCTGCCCGCGTCGGCAACTACAAGGCCGTGTTCAACCTGCGCGGCGATGACGGCCAGGCGACTGGCGGACTGGCGGTCGATTCGAACCTTGGCTGGAAAGGTGCATCCAAATATGTCGCAACGGTCCCGCAGGTCTTCGATCTCTGGCAGGATCCGCAGGAGCGCTACGACATCTTCATGAACAACTATACGGAGCGCACCTGGACGATGGTCACCATCAGCGACGCGATCAAGCAGCTGATGCAGACCTATGTGAAATATCCGCCGCGCAAGCTGCAGAGCGAAACCTACACCGGTCCGCTCGAGATCTCGAAGTACCAGCAGTTCCAGTGGCTACGCGAAGAGTTGTCAAAGGACGGTTTCAAGATTTCGCTGCCAACAGGCAACTAAAGCATGTCGCGCAAAAGTGTGCAGCGCTTCTGCGATAACGACATGCGTGAAAACAAGGACTTAAAGCGCGGCAGGCGAATCCTAGAGACCGCGACGCGCTTTAGTCACATCTCCCGATGTGGCCTGAAAAAGTACAAAAACGGGTCTTTGCGTGGGCGACCAGACGACGCCCAGCACCAAACGCCCGCACCAAACGTCAAAGCCGCCGAGGACGGCGGCTTTGTCCTGCACGGCAGAATTTCTGATCACAAAGCCAAACGCCGGACGTTGCCAGGGGCGCGATCGCCCGCCAGAAATTCACGCCATCTCGGCAGCACTCTCGATGCGCTGCCAGCTGTCGTCGAGCTGGTTGCGAAACCAGGTCATCTGCCGCTTGGCATATTGCCGGGTTGCGGCGGAGCCGGTCTCGATCACCTCGGCCTCATCGATCTCGCTGCGCAGGAGCGCTGCAATCTGGCTGACGCCGATCGCCTTCATCACCGGCATGATCTGGTCCAGGTCGAGTGCCATCAGCGCCCGCACCTCGTCGATCGCCCCACCCGAAAGCATCAGGCCGAAGCGGCTATTGATGCGGTTGTGCAGCACCTTGCGATCCGGCAGCACCACCAGCTTGCGCGCCCGCTGCGGATCGATGATCTGCGGACCGTTTTTCTGCTGGTAGACACGGATCGACTGGCCGGTCGCCTCCACCACTTCGAGCGCCCGCACGATGCGCTGGCCGTCGCCGGGCTTCAGCGTCTCCGCCGTCTGCGGATCGCGCGCCGCAAGCTCTGCATGTAATCCTTCAGGCCCCTCCTGCCTCAGCCGCTCGCGCAACCGGTCACGAAGGACAGCGGGAATGTCCGGCATGTCGGCAAGCCCGCCGGTCAGCGCCTTGAAATAGAGCCCGGTGCCGCCGACGAAGACCGGCAGCCGGCCGGCCTTGCGCAGTGCCGCAACCAACGCCTCTGCCTCGCGCAGCCACGCCCCGGTCGAATAGGCCGCGCCTGCCGGCACGTGGCCGTAAAGACAGTGCTCGACGCCGCCCATGTCGACCTCGTCGGGGCGCGCGGTCAGCACCCGCAAGGTGTCGTAAACCTGCATGCTGTCGGCGTTGATGACCACGCCGCCATGCCGCCGCGCCAATTCGACCGCAAGCGCGGACTTGCCGCTGGCGGTCGGCCCGGTTATCAGGATCGCGTCCGTATCGGTTTCAAGGTTGTTGTCCATGGCTCTCGTTGCCACGCTTATCGCCAATCCGTCAAATCCTGTTCTGACGCCAGCGCTCGCGGAAGCCGCCGCTGACGCCGTCAAGGCATCCGGCCTCTATTGGCTCGCCGACGGCATCGCCTGCGACCTCGCGCTCAGGGACGGCACAGACCCCTTCGCCGCCGAGGCCGCGCTGCGCGGTGCGCTCAACGGCGTGGCCGTCGATGTCGCCGTCCAGGACGCCGACACAAGGCGCAAGAAGCTACTGATCGCCGACATGGATTCGACCATGATCGGCCAGGAGTGCATTGACGAACTTGCCGCCGAAGTCGGCCTCAAGGACAAGGTCGCCGCCATCACCGCCCGCGCCATGAACGGCGAGATCGCCTTCGAGCCGGCGCTGATCGAGCGCGTCGCGTTGCTGAAGGGCCTGCCTTCGAGCGTCGTCGGTGATGTCATCGCCCGGCGCATCACCCTGACGCCTGGAGGCCCCGAGCTGATCGCCACCATGAAGGCGAAGGGCTACTACACCGCCCTCGTTTCCGGCGGCTTCACCGTCTTTACCGGCCCGGTCGCCGACATGCTCGGCTTCCAGGAAAACCGCGCCAACACGCTGATCGAGAAGGATGGCACGCTGACCGGCGAGGTCGCCGAACCGATCCTCGGCAAGCAGGCCAAGGTCGACGCCCTGCTCGATATCGCCGGTCGCCTCGGCATCTCCACCGACGAGGCGCTTGCCGTCGGTGACGGCGCCAATGATCTCGGCATGCTGCAGCTCGCCGGCACCGGCGTCGCGCTGCACGCAAAGCCCGTGGTCGCCGAACAGGCGAAGGTGCGCATCGACCATGGCGACCTCACGGCCCTTCTCTATCTTCAGGGCTATCGCAAGACCGACTTCGTGCGATGATCATCTCGGAGACCGAACGGCTGCGCATCCGCGCCTGGAAGGAAAGCGACCGCGATCTCTTCTTCGAGATCAACAACGATCCCAAGGTGATGGAGTTCTTTCCCCATCGCCGCAGCCGGGAGGAATCCGACGCGCTGTTCGATCGCGTCGGCCGCGGCATCACGGAGACCGGGCTCGGCTTCTTCGCAATCGCGCTGAAGCCCGACGACCGGCCGATCGGCTTCTGCGGCCTCGCCTATACCGACCTCGACCCCTACCTGCCGAAAGGCACCGTCGAGATCGGCTGGCGGCTTGCCGTCCCCTTCTGGGGCAAGGGTTACATCACCGAGGCGGCGCTCGACCTTTTGCGTCACGGGTTCGAGGAGAAGGGCCTACGCGAAATCGTCTCGTTCGCCATTCCCGAGAACACCCGCTCGACGGCGGTGATGACACGCCTGGGCATGCACCGCGATCCCACCCGCGATTTCAACCACCCGCGCATCCCCGCCGCCAAACCACAGCTCGTTCGCCACGTGCTTTATGCGATGACACGGGCGGACTGGCAGGCGCAGCGGGCAAAGGCCGGGGCGTGATCGCGTAGCGGCGTCCGTAAGCTGCGGCTCGCCGCACGCCCTTGTCGTTCAACCGCCTCCCGCTCGTTATTCGTCGCTTGCCCCTCACTGTCCTGCCGGACATCTCTCCCCGCAGGCGGGGAGAGAGACGCTGGGCGCACCCCGTCTCGCCAAGCCGCAACGCGAGCGCTCAGCATCCGTCCTTCTCCCCGCAGGCGGGGAGAAGGTGGCGGCAGCCGGATGAGGGGCAGCGTCAAGCCGAAGCGCCCGCCCTGGAGCGGACCCAGCGACACGTCTTCAGTTCCCTCGCCCTGCCCCCGGATAATTCTTCTCGACCCAAGCGGCGAACGCCTGCGCTGCCTCCGACAGCGCATCAAACCGCCGCGCCACGAGAAAGAAGGCACCGTAGGGCACCGAAATGTCGAATGGTTGCAGCAGGCGTCCGGTCTTGAGTTCGTCGCGCACATGGTCGCGGTCGATCAGTCCGACGCCGTTGCCGCGTAGCGCCGCCTGCAGCACCATCGCGCCATCATTGAAGATCGCGCCGCGCTCGATGCGAACCGGCCCGGCCCCGGCCGCGGCAAACCATTGTTGCCATGCCTCCCGGTTGTCTTCGTGCAGCAACGCATGCTGCATGAGATCGATCGGTGTCGAAATTGGCCGACCGGAACGAGCCAGCTCCGGTGAAATCACCGGAATCATCTCGACATCAGCAAGTCGGCGTGCCTCGACGCGCGGCCAGGAAGAAAGCGTCAGACTATGGCGGATGGCGATATCGGCTTCGCCGCTGCGAAACTCCACCAATCGCGGGTCGGCATCGATCAGCAGATCCACATCGGGATGCGTGTTCTGGAACTCTGCCAGATGCGGCACCAGCCAGCAGCCGGCAAAACACGGCTCCGAGCTGACCTTAAGCGTGCTCGCAAGCTCGCGCCCCGAAAGCGCCGCCAGGCTGTCTCCCACCATATCGAAGGCCGACGTCAGTACCGACAGCAGCGACTGCCCCTCCGCGGTCAGGCGAACGCTGCGATGCCGCCGCTCGAACAGCGGCCGACCGACAAGATCTTCCAGCTCGCGGATCTGCCGGCTGATCGCCGCCTGCGAGACGAAAAGCTCGCCCGCGGCCAGGGTGAAGCTTTCGAGCCGGCCCGCCGCCTCGAAACTCCGCAACGCTGTCAGGGGTAAACGGCCGCGCTTCATGCATAACCTCAAGTCATCCGAAGGCGACTGTAAACTCGTTTGAGCCCTTGCGACAAGTGCGTTGAAATGCGGAAACAGAAAGGAGGATCCGGCCATGCATGCCATCCTCGAGACCTTGATCGACGCGCTGCGCCTGATGACCTTCCAGCCGCCAATGCGCCAAACGCACCACACCCGGACGGGAGAGATGGAGGGTGCTGGCTTGCGCTGTTGCACAGAATGATCGAGTTGGGCGGCCACAGAATATTAGCCGCAGGATGGGTCGGCGCCATCGTTGGCGTGCGTTCCCGCCTGAGGCGGAATAGCGGCACGGCTCATCTCAACGTTTTTTCGGCAGAACCGCTTCGCACCGTTCACGGACACTCGCCAAAGCAATGGCGCATGCGCCAAGCCCGCGCAGATCTGTCGGCAGTCAAAACCCGCCTTGGCGCGCTCCAATGCGCGAAGTGACCTGCCGGGCCATCGCTCTCAATCCATGGCGATCAAAGAAACGGGCTGCCTTGAATCAAAGTCTCAGACATCAGAATCGGACTGTGAGAGAGCGGCGCGATAGGCCTGAAAGGATTCAGGAAAACACCATCGCGCCGCGCCGTCCTATTCCATGCGCACGGTGACGAAGCGCAGCTCGCCGGTCTTGTTGGAAAGCATCAGCAGCGCGTTGCGGCGGCCGTCAGACTTCAGCTCCTCGACGCGGTCGGAGACGTCGTCAGGCGTATCCATCGCTTCCTGACCAACCTCGACGATGACGTCGCCCGGCTCTACCCGGCGCTCGGCCGCAGCCGACCCTGCCTGCACCTCGGCGATGACAACGCCTTCGACATCGTCGGCGATGCCGAACTTCTTGCGGCTTTCGGCATTGAGCGTTGTCAGCTTCATGCCGAGCACCGTGTCCGAGGCAGGCATCTCGGCGGCTGGCGGCTGATCCGTCTTCTTGTCCTCACCGCCTTCATCGCTCGTGGTTGCCGAGGCACTGGCAATGCCTTCGCCATCCTCCAGCCGTCCGAGCGTGACCTTGACCGTCTGCTCCTTGCCGCCCCGGATGATCACCACGTCGACAGCCTTGCCGACGCCGCTCTCGGCGACTGCCCGCTGCAGGTCGCGCATCTCGGCAACATCCTTGCCGTCGAACTTGATGATGACGTCTCCGGCCTTGATCTCACCCTTGGTGATCGGCCCGCCCTCGATGATGCCCGAGACCAGCGCGCCGCGCGGCGAGGCCAACTTCAGGCTTTCGGCGATATCGTCCGTCACCGGCTGGATGCGCACGCCAAGCCAGCCGCGCCGCGTCTCGCCGAAGTCCTTGAGCTGCAGCACTACGTTGGCGGCAAGTTCGGTCGGCACCGAGAAGCCGATGCCGATCGATCCACCCGACGGCGAAATGATCGCCGTGTTGATGCCGATGACCTCGCCCTGCATGTTGAACAGTGGGCCGCCGGAATTGCCGCGGTTGATGGCGGCGTCCGTCTGGATGAAGTTGTCGTAGGGGCCGGCATTGATGTTGCGTCCGCGCGCCGAGATGATGCCGACGGAGACAGAGCCGCCAAAGCCGAACGGATTACCGATGGCCATGACCCAGTCGCCGATGCGCATTTTGCGGGAATCGCCGAAGGGTACCGCCTTGAGCGGCGCTTTCGGCTCGACCTTGAGCACCGCAAGGTCCGTCTTGGTATCCTTGCCGACGAGCTTGGCCTTCAGCTTGCTGCCATTGGCGAAGATAACCTCGATATCGTCGGCACCCTCGATCACGTGGTTGTTGGTGACGATCACGCCGGCGGGATCGATGACGAAGCCGGAGCCGAGCGAATTGACGGTGCGCTGGCGGTTGCCGCCCTTGTCGCCCTGCCCCTTGAAGAACTCGTCGAAGAAGTCCTGATAGGGCGAGCCTTCCGGCACCTGAGGCGTCGGCGCATCGTCGTCGTTCTTGACGCGCTGGGACGTCGAAATGTTCACGACCGCATCAAGCAGGCCCGCCGCGAGGTCGGCGACGGATGCGGGGCCATTGCTCGGCGGGCGAATGGCGGTCGTCTGCGCCACCGCCACGTTGGACAGAAGCAGCGTGGCGGCCAGCGCCAGGGCGCCGAGGGATTTCGATCGAGTGGACAATTCGCGGAGCTCCTCACATTGTCTCGGCGGTGCGATACCTCAAAGGATAGCGCGTCATGCGATGCTCTGCAGCCCCACACGCCCAAAGAGGCGCAAGGATCGCTGCAGCGACCTTGATTTCCAGCATAACCCAATCCGTCGACCGATACCGGTCGCAGGCGTTATGCATCTGGTGACAGCAACGCGATCCGGAGATCCCGTTCCGCCCGATCTTCCTGTGAAGATACGGCGGAATTCAGAAGCGTCCAGACACGATTTTCTGATCCGCCCGAAAGAGCGGATAGGGACCGACGATCAGATGGTGATCTCGTGCCCATG
The DNA here is from genome assembly GCF_003355565.1 of Ensifer sp. M14. Taxonomy (NCBI): domain Bacteria; kingdom Pseudomonadati; phylum Pseudomonadota; class Alphaproteobacteria; order Hyphomicrobiales; family Rhizobiaceae; genus Ensifer; species Ensifer sp. M14. The sequence continues at coordinate 2,265,283 of NZ_QJNR01000004.1, read as the reverse complement.
TTCTTTCAGCGCCTGCACCGCCTTGTCGAGATCGGAACCGGGCACGAAGATGTAATCGGTGCTGAAGGTCGAATTGGCAAAGACGCCGATGCCTGCGGCCGAAAGCGGCCTGAGCACGGAAGAAAGCACGCCCGGCACGTCAACGCTGAAATGCTGTTCGATGCGGAAGCAGCGCCAGCCGAGCGAACTCTGGGTGCTGGAAGGAACGCGCGCGGCGCGGCAGACGAGGGTCATTTCCTCTCGCGAGCTGGACACGGTCCAGAAACCCGGCCCCGGCAGCCATTCCGGCATCTGGGAACCGACATTGAGACGGGTGATCGCATATTCGGCGTCGACCAGCCGGATCAGCAGTTTATGTGGCATTTCGCATTATCCTCGAAGCAACCAGACAAGTCCGACACCGGCGGCAACGGAAAATACCCCGGTCAGTCGAAGCTGATGCTCCGGGACATACGGCAAACGCTTCGCCAATTCCACTAAAACCAAAGGGGCCAGTGCGTACACCAGCCCCTCGATGATCAGGAAGAAAGCGATCCCGGTCAGAAAGTCGGACATAGTCCGCTTAGTTCCCGGTCGCTGGTTGCGTCGTTGTCGCAGCCGGCGGGTTGCCTTCCGAGTCATTGAAATAACGGAAGAACTCCGAATGCGGCGACAGCACGAGCGTCGTGTCCGAGCTGCCGATCGACTCCGTATAGGCGGCCATCGAACGGTAGAATTCGAAGAACTTCGGATCACGCGCAAATGCGTCGGCAAAGGTCTTCGTCCGTGCGGCTTCGCCTTCACCGCGCAGGATTTCCGATTCGCGCTGGGCGTCGGCGACGATCTCGACGACCTGACGGTCGGCAATGGCGCGGCGACGTTGACCGGCTTCATTACCGCGGGCGCGAATCAGTTCGGCTTCCGCCAGACGCTCGGCCTTCATGCGGTCGAAGGTCTGCTGAGAGACTTCCTGCGTCAGGTCCGTGCGACGGATGCGAACGTCCTCGATGCTGAGGCCGAGCGTTTCGGCATCGGCCTGGAGGTCGGCACGAACTTCGCGCATCATCGATGCGCGCTCGTCGGAGAGTGCTGCCTCGAAGCCGCGCAGACCGTAGACGCGACGCAGCGATGCGTCGAGACGGGTGCGCAACCGGGCCTCGGCCGAGTCACGGTCGCCCGAAACGGTTTCGCGGAAGCGGCGGGGGTCGGCGATTTTGTAGACGACGAAGGCGTCGACTTCATAGAACTTGCCGCCCGAGACCTGGACGCGGATGTTGTCGAGATCGAAGCGCAGGGCCTGGTCCTCGACGTACTGGACGCGATCGGCATCCATGAAGGCGAAGGGCAACTTGAAGTAGAGGCCCGGCTCGGTCTTGACGTCCTGGATCTGACCGAAGCGGACGACGACAGCCTGCTGACGCTCGTTGACCACGAAGACCGACGAGTAGATTCCGACCAAGACGACCGCGAGCAGGATCAGGATGATTGAAATACGATTGTTGATCACTGTGCGGCTCCCGTCTGTGCCGGCCGACCGATTTCATTCAGCGGCAGATAGGGCACGACGCCCTGCCCGTTCTTCTCGTCGATGATGACCTTCTTCGACTTGCCGAGCACGCCCTGCATCGTTTCGAGATAGAGACGCTTGCGGGTCACGTCAGGCGCCTTGGAGTATTCGTCGTAGACCGAGATGAAGCGCTGCGCTTCACCGTCCGCTTCCTTGACGATGCGGTCCTTGTAGGCGGCTGCCTCTTCGCGGATCTGCGCGCCCTGACCGCGGGCCTTGCCGAGGATCTGGTTGGCATACTGGTTGGCTTCTTCGACGAAACGATCTTCGTCCTGCTCGGCGCGCTGCACTTCGTCGAACGCGTCGGCGACTTCGCGCGGCGGAGCCGCATCCTCGATCGCCACGGTGTTGATCGAGATGCCGGCACCGTAGCTGTCCATCGTCGCCTGGATCGTGCTCTTCACGTCGGCGGCGATCGCCTGACGGTTGTCGCGGAAAATGTCCTGGGCCGGACGACGGCCGACCACTTCGCGCATCGCGCTTTCGGCAACCTGCTGCAGCGTGTCAGCCGGATTTTCGACATTGAACAGGTAGTGCTTGGGGTCCGTGACGGAATAGAGCACCGAGAACTGGACGTTGACGATGTTCTGGTCGCCGGTGAGCATCAGGCCGGCATTCGACTGACCGCTGTTGCGACCGCCGATGTTCTGCTGCTGCTCGGTGACCTTGACGAATTCGACGGTTTCAAGCGGCCAGAAATGATAGTGCAGGCCCGGCATCGAGATCTCGTCCTTCGGCTTGCCGAAGCGCATTTCCACGCCCCGTTCATCCGGCTGAACGGTGTAGATCGAGTTGATCAGGATGAAGCCGACGATCAGCAGGCCGACGATGGCGAAGACGCCGCCGTTGAAACCGCCGGGAACAACGTTCTTCAGCTGGTCCTGGCCACGACGAATGATCTCTTCCAGATCCGGCGGGCCACCTTTGCCGCCTCCGCCGCCACGTGGGCGGTTCGGCCCCTGGCCCCATGGACCCTGATTGCCTCCGCCGCCGCCGCCACCCCACGGGCCGCCGCCGCCATTCTGATTGCTCCAGGGCATCAAAACCTCTCTTTTGAATACTGCTCACGATGAACTGCCGCGCGAATGCACGGACGTCCACGATGTGAACCCGTTATAGGTATGACATGCTTCGCTTTCAACGCGATAGGCCAGAGTTCACCGTAAATGGTTCAAAATAGTTGACGAATGGACCATTCCGGCGCCACGCTCCATGCATGACGCACCAGGGACGCCGGAGCGCTTCAAGCTCGCGGCCTAGCTTCGCCTCAAATCGATCCCGATTTTCGGAATTATGCAGCTGAGGGCGTGCGGCGGCGCCAGGTCACGAAATGCATGGCATGGCTGTCCCTCTCGCCCTGCGGCAGATCCTCTTCGAACACCTTGTCGAAAACGGCAGGATCGATATGCGGAAACCGAGCATCGCCTTCGATATCGGCCGGGACCTCGGTGATGTGCAGGATATCGGCCACGCCGATCGCCTGACGATAGATCTCGCCGCCACCGACGACGCAGACCTCGTCCGCGCCGGCTGCCGAGGCTTCTCGCCGCGCCACGCTCAAGGCTTCTTGCAGCGAATGCACGACGATCGCGCCCTCGGCGAAATAATCGGCGCTGCGGCTGATGACGATGTTCGCCCGGCCCGGCAGCGGGCGGCCGATCGAGGCCCAGGTCTTGCGGCCCATGATCACGGGCTTGCCGATCGTCAGCGCCTTGAAGCGCTTGAGGTCGGTCGGAAGCCGCCACGGCAGGTCGCCCTCGCGCCCGATGACGCCGTTGGCGGCGACCGCTGCGATGAGGGAGACTTTCAGTTCGTTGGTGCTGGTATCAGTCATGGAACCCATTCGGTTTGCTGTCGATTTCGCTTGCCCGGACAAAAGCCGGCCGGTCGGTCACCACTCGGATGTAGCGGTCGACGACCTCGCTCTCGGGCAGGATCTTGCGCATCCATTGCAGCGCACTGGCCAAAAGCAGATCGGCGGCACTCATCGTCGCGCCGAGCAGATAGGCCTGCCGGCCGAGCACGTCGGTCACATGGGCGCACATGTCGCTGTAGAGCCGCGCCTGCGCCGGATTGCTGATCGTCGCCCCGGTGATATGCGCCAGCGCCGTCGGCTCGATCACGCCGGCATAATAGGCAAGCCAGGAGAGATAAGCGCCGCGCTCGGGATGGCCGGGTGCCCGCCCAAGACTGCATTCGGGATGAAGGTCGGTGAGATACTGCACCACGGCGGCCGATTCCCAGATCAGAGCGCCCTTGTGCAAAAGCGCTGGCACCTGTTTGTGCGGATGCGGATTGTCGTCGTCGGGCGCACCGGTCCCATCCCAGCGGCGGATCGAGACATAGCGGATCTCGTATTCCGCACCGATCTCCTCGAGCAGCCAGACGATGCGCGAGGAGCGCGACTGCGGTGCGTGGATGAGCGTCAGCATCAAAACCTCCCGACAGCGCGGCGTCGAACAGAAAACGCCAAGGTCGCTGCAACGCTTGAATTACGTCGGAGGCGGAAGACCCTCCCGGTCTGCCGCCGTCACGCGAATGCCCGTATCGATCACCCTGACCGCGCCGTGCGAGGCGGCGACGTGTCAGACGGCGATCGGCGCCTTGATGGTTGAATCAGCTTCGTAGCCGACAAGGGTAAAGTCTTCAAAACGGAACGAAAACAGATCCCTGACATCTGGATTGATCTGCATGGTCGGCAATGTCTTCGGCGTGCGGGCAAGCTGCAGCCGCGCCTGGTCGAAATGGTTGTGGTAGATGTGCGCGTCGCCAAATGTATGGACGAAATCGCCCGGCTTCAGCCCGGCCACCTGCGCAACCATCATCGTCAGCAGCGCGTAGGAGGCGATGTTGAAGGGCACGCCGAGAAAGATGTCGGCCGAGCGCTGGTAGAGCTGGCAGGAAAGCTTGCCGTCGGCGACATAGAACTGGAAAAGGCAATGGCACGGCGGCAGCGCCATCTCGTCGACCAGCGCCGGGTTCCAGGCCGAAACGATATGCCGGCGCGAATTCGGATTGGTCTTCAGGCTTTCGACGAGGCCGGCGATCTGATCGATGTGCCGTCCGTCCGGCGCCGGCCAGGAACGCCACTGGTAGCCGTAGACCGGCCCGAGATCGCCGTTTTCGTCCGCCCACTCGTCCCAGATGCTGACGCCATTTTCCTTGAGATAGGCGATGTTGGTCTCGCCCTTCAGGAACCAGAGCAGTTCGTGAATGATCGAGCGCAGGTGCAGCTTCTTGGTGGTCAGCACCGGGAAGCCTTCCGACAGATCGAAGCGCATCTGGTAGCCGAAGACCGAGCGTGTGCCCGTCCCCGTCCGGTCGCCCCGGTCGGTTCCGCTGGTCATCACATGGTCGAGGAAGTCGAGATATTGCTGCATGGTCTGGCGCCGCCGATTCGTGTTGTCCCAAATTTAGGGTGAAGCCGGCGGCAAACCAATGTCCTGGGGATGTTTATCCCGCAAATTTAGCCGCGTTCAAACCGGGATCTTGAGGAAAGCCTGCGCGTTTTCCGCCGGCATCCCGCCTCAAGGCATCGGTTAGGTTGATGAATCCGGGTCGATCCGACCCGGGTTCACCGCAACTTACAGCGCCTGCAGCTTACCGAGGTTCTTGGCCACCAGATAATAGAAGGTCACGCGCGACTTCGAGCGGTCCGCAGACATCGCCTTCGCCGTGGCCGAGATGGCTGCGTCCGCGTCCGCGCCCGCGACGCCGAGCTTCTTCTCGCACCATTTTTCCCGGACGCGATCGAGTTCCTTCGGGTCGGTGGCCGACACGAGCGAGGAATCCTTGTTGCGAAGCGCAATGCCGAGATGGCGCACGATCTTGTTCACAACTGCTTCATCGGCGCCGCTGTCATACTTCTGCACATCTGCGAGATAGTCGGTCATGATGCCTCCACATTGGGATTGCTCAAAAAACTGCAGCGTGCCCCGCATGCCCCAGCGGCCCGCCTGCAGCAGCCGGAGTTTTTCATGGCTGCCAATCCTGTCAAGCGTTTTGGAAAAGCAGCGATTTATCCGCGTCTTCCCCTTTTCTTCGGCGCCGGAAAGACCTATATGACAGATGCCGTCTTCGGGCGGCTATGGCAATAAACGGGCGGTGAAATAAACCCATTGGACCCGGGGGCGGTACCCGGCGCCTCCACCAAAAACCGGTCGACACTTCGATGACCGGCTTTTGATGGGGGCGAAATAGGATCGACAAGGGCGTAAAGATCGACTTTTTGCTCGGCATTGTACCACCGTTATCGGGCTAAACTTATAGTTGCAAACGACAACTATGCTGAAGCACGTCTCGCTGCCTAACGGCGGTGCGACACTTCAAATCAAGTCCTTCCGGGTAGCACCGTAAGGCGGGGTCCGAAGGCACCTGGCAACAGAAGCCTTCACCTTCTCCCCCGCTTCGAAATGGTCTATAGATGCTTGGATAATTGACTCGTCATATTCTGACGGGCAATGGAAAGCCGACAGTAGAATTGAGTTCGAGAAAGACGGGAAACCCATGGGCCAGGACCACATTCGCTACGACATTCTGGCGCAGGACGCGCTTCGCGGCGTCATCCGCAAAGTGCTGACCGAGGTTGCGGCCACCGGCCACCTGCCTGGCGAGCACCATTTCTTCATCACCTTCCTGACCGGAGCGCCGGGTGTTCGCATCTCGCAGCACCTGAAATCCAAGTATCCCGAGCAGATGACCATCGTCGTCCAGCACCAGTTCTGGGAACTCAAGGTCTCCGATATCGGCTTCGAGATCGGCCTTTCCTTCTCCGACACGCCGGAGCGGCTCGTCATTCCATTCAATGCCATTCGCGGCTTCTACGACCCCTCGGTCAATTTCGAACTCGAGTTCGACGTGGCCGCGGCCGAAGAGGAAGAACTCGAATCGGCGGAGATCACCGCCTACCCCGTGCCTGAAACAGACGGCGAAGTGCCGCCCAAGGACGCGGAGAAATCCGGCGAAGCCAAGAATGGCGGCGGTTCGGTCGTTTCGCTCGATTCCTTCCGCAAGAAGAACTGAGGCAGCTGAAAGGCCGCGGCATGAGTGGTGACGTCGTCAATCTACGCCAGTTCCGCAAGCGCAATGCCCGCGCCGAAAAAGAAAAGCAGGCCGAACAGAACCGTATTTCGTTCGGCCGCACCAAGGCTGAGAAATCTCTGACCGACGCCTTGAACGCGAAAGCGGCAAAAGCCCTCGACCAGGGGCGCCGCGAGCCCGCAGCCGATCGACCCGATGAGGCCGAGGACTGAAGCACAGGACGCGTAAGCGGCTGCGGCCTTCTTCAAATCATCATCGAAACAGATTGTGCGGAACGTCTCACGCCTGAATGCGTTGCTAGAGCATCAAAGCCGGCGCACGGTTCGGCAAAAACGATTCTGCGTCAAGGACTTGCAGCAGCTTCCCGAATCAAACCGCCAACGACTTGAATCAATTTGCGAGCTCCGGCGATGATCCGAAAACACTCCGCCACCCTGCACGGACACCGCACCAGTTTTTCGCTGGAGGACCCGTTCTGGCTGGAACTGAAGACGATCGCAGCGACCCGCACCATGCCGATCGCCCAGCTGATCGTCGAGATCGACGACGCGCGCAGCAGTGACAGCAACCTCTCCTCGGCACTTCGGGTCTACGTTCTCGACTGGATCAAGTCGAACGTACCGCGCTCAGCAGCCGACGACACGTGACGGCGCGTCGCCATGGCGTGCGAACCCGTCCGTCGGGGCGCCGGCGAGGCCCTCGCGCAGCTGTGTCGCCATCGCCCTGATCCCGCCCGGCAGCCGCGAATACTCGATCAGACACACCCGGTTGCGCCCCGTGTTCTTGGCAAGGTAGAGCTGGTCGTCCGCGATCTTGAAGATGTCCTCGTACTGTACCGGATAGGTAAACAGCGCCACGCCGATGCTGACCGTCACCGGATCGGCATCCGGAGCAATCGCCTGCCCGTGCTCGGCCACCGCCCGACGAATGCGCTCGGCCATCGCCCCGATCGTTGCGGGATGAGCATGGTGAACGAACACGCCGAACTCCTCACCGCCGAGACGGCCAATCAGACCGCCATCGCCCACCGCCAAGCGCATCCCGGTCGCTATCGCCACCAGCGCATCGTCACCGGCGAGATGGCCATGGCGATCGTTGATGCGCTTGAAGTGGTCGGCATCCAGCACCATCAGCGCCGAGGTCGTGGGAAAGGGCTTGAGATCCTGTTCGGCAACGAACGCCGTGACATCCGACGTGAACGCGGCACGATTGAGACAGCCGGTCAGGCCGTCGTAGCGGCTCGCCAAAGTCAGGAGATCGTTGGCGCGCGCCAATTGCTGCAGCTTGATGCCGATGAAGGCGAAAAGCGGGATGGCCAAAAGCAGTGGAATGAACAGGGCAAGGCGCATTGACGTCACCATCACCTCAGCCCCGAAGGGAGCGATATAGTAATAGGTAATGAGAACCGCAACGGCCGTGCATCCAGCGGTGCCCGAGAATGTCCAGTTCGTGATCCATATGATCGCGCGGCGATCAAGGCCCTCATCCAGTGACGTCATGCCACCCCCCGTTGCAGACCGCACTGTGAAGGCAGGATGCTAACTCCTGCTCAATCGATCCATTAGGATTTTAAGAGTTTTGCGTTTCGCCGCAGCCACGACAGGCGCTGGCAGCCGAAGCAGATTGGTCTTCGATCGCTGAAGCGGAGCCTGAGTTCGGCTGTCGATAGGCTCTTCACCGGGCAAAACAGGCCGCGTCAACCCACCGGAACATAGACTTTTGATTGCAACGGGAACCCGCCCCTCGCCTTCTGTGTGCCTTGCGCCACACCTCGCGCAATTCCCGCGTGCCGAAACGGAATTCGAAGCGAATATACTTGTTTAGCATCACCTAATTTCAAACAATCCAAGTGCCGCCAGCGGCCGCAGCCTCGGGCGCTCGTGAATTATGTGAGGGAGGAAGGCATGCAGCTCTATGCTCGGATCGGTCTGGCCACGTGTTTGACCCTGTCATCGGCCGCGCTCGCCAACGCCGCCGACATCGCGCCGCTCCTTGCGCCCACGGCGCAGCCGCAGGAGACGGAAAGCGGTTGGCAATTCACCGTTGCACCCTACTTTTGGATCGCGGGCCTGAGGGGCGATACGGCCCAGTTCGGGCTGCCCGAGGTGCATATCGATTCCAGTTTCAGCGACATCTGGGACAATCTCGATTTTGCCTTCATGGCAATGGGCGAGGCGCGCAACGGCTCCTACAGCATCTTCGGCGACGTGATATACTCCAAGCTATCCGCCGACGGCAGCACGCCGAACGGCATCCTCGCCAATAGCGTGGATGTGGAATCGACGAGTTTTGCCGCGCTGCTGGGCGTCGGCTATGCCATTTACGAAGACCAGTCGTCCCATCTCGATATCGTCGGCGGCCTGAAAGTCTGGTCGGTCGACACCACGCTTTCGTTCTCCGGCGGCCCGCTCGATGGTGTCAGCCGGGATGACGGCGCCACCTGGGTCGATGCGGTCGCCGGCTTGCGCGGCTCCTACTACTTCACGCCCGAGTTTTATCTGACCGGTTGGGGGCTGGTCGGCGGCGGCGGCGCGGATCTCGATTGGGATGCAGCACTCGGCCTCGGCTACAAGTTCACCGACACAATCTCGGCCGTCGCCGGCTATCGCGCGCTCGGCGTCAACTACAGCAACGACGGCTTCGAATACGATACGGTGCAGCATGGACCGATCCTGGGGGTCGCCATCCGCTTCTGATCCGACGCGTTGCGGCGGTCGGGGACGAGCGATCTGTGGGACGGCAGGTGTTCTGCTTCATTTTCTCCTCAAGTCGCACGCGATCTGAGGAGACGGCAGAACGCCTAAAGTTCGACAGCAGCCCTGACGCGTCACATCTGACACGTGGCACCCGCAGGGCCCCCGGACGCGTCAGCCACGCGTCGGCGATCAAGCCGCCGCCGCGACATGGGGAGACGCACAGCATCTCTGCCTCTGTGCTCCGCTCCACTGCTACAGCCCGGGAAAAATGCAAAGCGTGGCCCAGCAGCAAAGACGTGAAAACAACGCGATCGAGCGTTTCCCTGACCTGCCTTCTGCATGTTTCCTTAGATCGTACCTGGCTTAACAACGATAAACATGCGGCAATTCAAAGCGCTATAGCGACCTTTGCGCGTCCGGCTAGGGTCGTTTCCGTGCTACACGGAGCCTTGGAAACCCTCTGGACGTGCGGCGCTGTAGGACGTAGCGCCCTATTGCACCGTGACATCGGGCAAAACGTCGAAATTCAGCCCCTGCCCGCTCGGATTCTGTGGGCCTTCGCCGGTCCCCGGCGGCACCTGCGACGGGGCGCCAAGTTGCTGTTGCTGCTGGCGTTCGCGTTCGACGCGCGCGGCTTCTTCCGCTGCCTTTCGCGCGGCCTCTTCCGCCGCCTTACGTTCCGCCTCCGCGCGGGCCGCCAGATCCGCCTTCACCCGTTCCGCTTCGGCTGCCGCTGCCGCACGCCGCCGCTCTTCGGCGACCGCCCGCAGGCGCTCGACTTCACGCTGCTGTGCCTTTGCCTTGTAAAGTTGTACCTCGCGACGCAGCCGTTGCTTCTCAAGCACGTTGGCCTGCAGCGTCTCGACGCGCCGGCGCTCGCGCTCAAATGCGCGAAGCGACAGGAAATTCGAGAGATCGGCAACATCGAGGTTCACACCCGGTGACGAAAGCAGGCCGGCATAACTCAGCCGTACGCGCGGCTCGGCGCCGGTCAGCGCCTCCTCGCCCGGACGGAAGGTCATGTCTATGGTCGCGTCGAGGCGCTCCGCCGCAAGATCCAGCGATGCTTCGCCGACAAAGGCTGCGTTGCCGTCGGCAGCCGTGACGTTCTGCGCCCTGAGCACGCCTCCGGCGATGCTGAAGGGGACCTTGACCACACCGACGACCGACTGGCCGGAAAACACGGCTGCCTCTGCCGCCTGGCGGATTGCGTCGGCCGAAATCTCCGTCTTCATGGCGTCGGCAGTTGCCATCAGTTGCGGCAGCGCCGCGCTGTTGACGCCGTTAAGCGTCACGCCATTGAAGGTGGCGGTGCCCGAACCGCTTGCCGAATGCGCCATGGCTTGCGCGTTCGTGCCCGATGCCTCAAGCGCGACCGAAAGGTCGAAGGTGCCGGTGGCGACCGGGGCGCCGGCACGCATCCAGCCAGCCTGCGCCAGATCCCCGCTCTTGACGTCGAGCCGCGAGCGCAGGAAGCCGGAGCCATTGGCATTGCCGAGCTGCAACCGGCCTTCGAGCTTGCCGCCGAGCCAGTCGCCGGTCGCATCGGTAAAGGCAATCTCGTCGCCCTTCCACTCCAGCTTGCCGGCAAAGTTGCCGATGGCGCTGTAGAACCCCGGCCAGAAGTTGGCGGCCTGCACATCGAGCACCACGTTGAAACCGGTCCAGGCGGCTTGCGCCACGGGGGTTTTCGACAGCGCTCCATTCGACATGTCCTGAACGTGGCCAAGGATTCCCTCGGCCAGCCAGGCGAGATCGAGCGTTGCAACGCTGATCTGGCCTTCGGCCTTGCCCGGCACCGTGCGGTCGATCGTCAGAGCGCCTGCAAAGCCGTTGTTGTCGGCCTTGCCTTCGACGGTCGTAAAGGCGATCGCCTCCGGCGTCGTCGCCACGTCGGCCGAAACCGAAATCGGCAGGCCGGTGCCCGTCTGCGGCAACGCGATGCCCTGCTGCAGCAGATAGGGCTCGAGGTCTTCCGTCTGGAGTGTCAGTTTGGCCTGGCCCTCGAGGAAATGGTCTCGCGAAAGATCGAAGCTGCCTTTGGCTGCAAGCGACGTCTTCTCGGTAGTAAAGGTCACCGTGCCATTGGCGTTGGAGCCATCGGTGCTCTGCAGCTTGACGGAGAGAATGCCGTTGGCGTCGGCATCGAAAGGCAACGGGTCGAACCCGGCCTGGCCGAGCAGCAGCAGCGTTTGCGGGTTTTCGAGCGTCGCTTCAAGCAACATGCCCTTGCCGGAAAGCGCCTGGGCCATGTCGGGCGCCTGATAGCTGGCGGCAATCTTGGTGCCGTTGGCCGTGCCGAAAATGCCGAAGGTCGCCGGCGCGTTGCCTTCCTTGTTGCCGGCCGTCAGCGTCACGTCGAATGCGGCATCGGTGAAGTACGGACCTGCCCTGGTCAGGCGACGAAGGGCCGGATGATCGACGGCGTGCCGGCCGATCATTTCCAGGAACGGTGTCAGGTCCTTGGCCGCAAGCTTCATCTTGGCCGAAATCACCGGCTTTTCGAGATCGCCGCTGGCACGACCGGAAAAGGCGAGCTGGGCGCCGGCAAGCGAACCGATCGCCACGCGCTCGGCCTGAAGCTGGCCATTCTTCAATGTCACCACCGCCTGAACGTCGCGCGCCTCCTCGCCGAAGGCGGAGAACTCGTCGGCGGAAAGGTCGGCGGCAATCGCATGCTGCATCAGCGTCGAGGCCGAGGCATCGCCGGCAACCAGCCCCGCCAGCGCCTGCAGGGCTTCGAGGTCGATGCGATTGCCGTTCAGCTGCAGCGACAGGTTCGGCTGCTGCTCGGCGAAGGACTGGCGCTCGAGCCGCCCCTTGAGGCTGGCGTCGCCGGCCGCCACTTCGAGGTTTTCGAACTGCTGCAGCGTGTCGGTCAGGTTGACGGTTGCCGAAAAGCCCGCGGTCTTCAGCTTGCGGATCGCCGGATCGACGGAGCCCGCCAGCCAGCTCGCCAGGCCCGAAGGCTGGTTGGACGCGAGAAGCAGGTCGCCGCGGAACGAGCGCTGGCCCTTGAGGTTGAGCCGCCCCTTGGCCTCAAGCTGGGTGCGCCCGGGCAGAAGGGCAACGACATTGTCGATCACCCAGCCGGCACCATCCGGCTGCACGTCGATGCGCACATCGCGCACGGTCGTATCGCCGATGACGATCGCCGGCAGTTTCAGGCTTGCCCGCCCCGGCACCTGTGGGATGGGAATGTCGGCGGCAATGGCCAGCATCGCTTCGAGCCGCTGGCGCATGGAGATCGCCGGGTCGCGCCCGGTCTTGCCGTTGCTGCCGGAATTGCCGATGCGGCTGACGTCGATCTGCTGGCCGTCGGCAATCAGGAGGAATTTCTGGTCCTTGCCGGTGTCGAGCGTCGCCTCGCCTGTCACGACGTAAGGATCGTCCGCAGGGCCGATCTCGAACCGGTATTCCGGCACGCGGATACTCTCATTGGTCAGCTGGAAATCGCCGTTGATGCGCAGTGGCGCATGGCCGTCCGCATCCTTGGCCTCGCCCTGCGGGCGGTTTTCGGTCAGCGTGAAGCGACCGCCGTAAACCGGCTTGAAGTCGACGATCTTCAGTGCGCCGTCGAGCTCGACGCCGAAGGGACGCTTGTCCGGCGTCACCCGCGCCTTCAGGCTGAGCGCACCCGTCTCGTCCACCTCATTGCTGGAGAAGGCGAAACTGCCGGCCTCGCCGTCGAGCGCAGCCCGCCCCTCCACCTTCCAGGGGCCAGCCAAGGTGCGGGCGGAAAGATCGGCGGAAAGGTCGGTGACGCGTCGGGTGCGGCCGGTCTGCTCATCGATGAATTCGATCTCGCCATGGGTGATCTCGACATTTTCGAGCACCACCGTCTTGGCCGGGATGGCCGTACGGGTGCCGCGCGCCCAATCGAGCGTGCCGTCCGGGAGCAGCCTGACCTTGGCCTTCGGCCGGTCGAGGCGCATATCGAAGATCAGTGCTTCGCCGCTCAGGAACGGCGCAAGCTCCGCACTCATCGAGAACTGCGCGACCTGAATCAGCGGCTCGCCCTTGTCGCTGCCGCCGACGCGCACATCGTTGAGCGTGACCGTCGGGAACGGGATCAGCCGTGCGTCGACGCTGCCATGGACGACGACCGGCTTGCCCATGATGCGGCTTGCCTCGCGCTCGAATTCCTTGCGGAATCCCGTCCAGTCGATGAACCACGGGGCGATCAGCGCCGCAAAAAGCGCAACGACCACAAGACCGCCGATGGCAACCAGAATTCGCGAAAGCACCGTGCCTACATTCCCATCAAGTTCAAAGGCGCCCATCGGCACCGTCTGCGTCCATATGAACGCCAAAGGGACGTCTTCGTCCATTACATTTGGACGTCTTCGTCCTTATCAATTGCGTCGGCGTTGCCTGCCGCCCAAGGAGCGGCCGCATCCCCGCTCTCCCCTCGCCCGTCCATTCGCGTCAAGCGAAGATCTTGCCGGGGTTGAAGATACCCTGCGGATCGAGGGAACGCTTGACCTGCCGCATCAGATCCAGCGCATCGCCAAGTTCAGCTTCGAGAAACGGCATCTTGCCCTGACCGATGCCGTGTTCGCCTGTGCAGGTCCCGTCCATCGACAGCGCTCGCGCGTTCAGCCTTTCGACGAAGGCCTCGGCGCGCGCCACGTCTGCGGCGTCCGTGTCATCGAAAAGCAGGCCAACGTGGAAGTTGCCGTCGCCCGCATGCCCGACAATCGGGGCCGTCAGGCCGTTCGCCGCGATATCCTCATGGGTCGCCGCAACGCAATCGGCCAGCCGCGAGATCGGCACGCAGACATCGGTGGAAAGAATGGCCGCTCCGGGGATCAGGCTCTTCTGGGCCCAGTAGGCGTTGTGCCGCGCCTTCCACAGCCGCGCGCGCTCTTCCGGGTTGGTTGTCCAAATGAAACCGCTGGAACCGAAATCGGCCGCTATCTCGGCAAAGTGCCGCGACTGCATCTCTACGCTCTCGCTGTTGCCGTGGAATTCGACGAACAGCGTCGGGGTCTCTTCGTAAGAAAGGCCGGAATAGGTGTTGCAGGCCCTCATCTGCAGCGCGTCCAGCAGCTCGATGCGGGCAACCGGAATGCCTGATTGAATCGTCAGGATCACAGCATTGCAGGCATCCGCAATCGTCGGGAACGGGCAGACGCCGCCGGAGATGACTTCGGGAATGCCCTGCAGCCGGAGCGTGATCGAGGTGATGATGCCGAGCGTGCCCTCGGCGCCGACGAAGAGCCGCGTGAGATCGTAGCCGGCAGATGATTTGCGCGCCCGATGCGCCGTGCGGATTTCGCGCCCGTCTGCCGCCACAACTGTCAGGGCCAGCACGTTGTCCTTCATCGTGCCGTAGCGCACCGCATTGGTGCCGGATGCCCGCGTCGAGGCCATGCCGCCGATCGAGGCGTTGGCGCCGGGATCGATCGGAAAGAACAGGCCGGTGTCGCGCAGATAGGTGTTGAGTTCTTCTCGGGTGATGCCGGGCTCGACCCGGCAGTCCAGGTCCTCCGCGTTGACTTCGAGCACCCGGTTCATGCGCATCATGTCGACGGAGATGCCGCCGTTCGGCGCGTTGACGTGGCCCTCGAGCGAGGAGCCGGTGCCGAAGGGGATCAGCGGCACCGCACTTGCAGCGGCGATCGCGACGATCTCGCGCACCTCGTCGGCACTTTCGGGGAAGACGACGCCATCGGGAAGCTGCGCCGGGATATAGGTGGTGGTGTGGGCATGCTGGGCACGGATCGCTTCGCCCGTCTGGAACCGGTCGCCGAATCGGGCGGCAAGCTGCGCCTTTGCGGTATCGATCCCGGTTTCGTTTCGCGAGCCAGCTCTGATCGCCTTCAATGCCACGGAAAACGTCCCTTCTTCCTGCCATCCACACCGCCCCTTTCCGACATTGGGGAAGCGCTTTCATTTCAAGGCGCTACTGTGCAAATCGGAATCACTTTGTCCAGACGTTCGCGCTCTTCTTGGAGCAAGGTAGGGCAGGAAAACGCCGACGGTGAGACCGGAGTGTCACAGGAGGCCGCGTGAGACCGTCGCAGTGCATCCGCCACCGCCGGCCCTTCCGGATAATGCTTCCCAGCCAAATCAGCATCTTCTGGCAGACACGCCGAGACGCAAGAATCCGGCGCTACCGCGACGCGTAACGAGCCGGATCCGGAAGGTGGCGGCCCTGCGTTTCGCGCCGAAATTAACTGTTACGTACTTACGTCCAGCCTGTTGCCGAACGACGATCCGGTCGTTCCGCAACCCATCGGCACGACGCCGATCGTCCGACTGAACGCAGTTCAGCATTTCGTGAACCTTAGGAGGCTCGAATAATGAGAATTCCTGGCAAGCTCGCGGCGATAGGGCTGCTGCTTTTAAGCAGTTCCGCTTATGCACAACAGCCCGCAGCAACGAACAAGCCGAACGTCCTCGTCATTTTCGGCGACGACATCGGCCAGAGCAACGTCTCCGCCTATACCATGGGCGTAATGGGGTATCGTACACCAAACATCGATCGCATCGCGCAAGAAGGCGCGATCTTCACCGACTACTACGCCGAACAGAGTTGCACCGCGGGCCGCTCCACCTTCATCACCGGCCAGTCGACGCTGCGTACCGGCCTTTCCAAGGTCGGCCTGCCCGGCGCGCCTCTCGGCTTGCAGGCTATCGATGTGACGATCGCCTCGGCGCTCAAGGACAAGGGCTACGCGACCGGTCAGTTCAGAAAGAACCACCTCGGCGACCGTGACGAGTTCCTTCCGACCCAACATGGTTTCCAGGAGTTCTTTGGCAACCTCTACCATCTGAACGCCGAGGAAGAGCCGGAAGACCGCAACTATCCGCAGGATCCGAGCTTCCGCAAACAATTCGGTCCACGCGGCGTCATCAAATCCTCCTCCGACGGCAAGATCGAAGACACGGGCGCCCTGACGCGCAAGCGAATGGAAACGATCGATGATGAGACCTCGGCCGCCGCGATCGACTTCATGAAACGCCAGAATGCTGCTGGAAAGCCGTTCTTCACCTGGTTCAACACCACGCGCATGCACGCACGCACCCATGTGCGCGACGAGCATCGCGACAAGCCGGGCCTCACGGCGCGCACTGAATATGCCGACGGGATGATCGAGCATGACGCCGTGATTGGCGAGGTCCTGAAATCGCTCGACGACATGGGCATCGCCGACAACACGATCGTTGTCTACACCACGGATAACGGTCCACATGAGAACACTTGGCCCGACGCGGGCAACTCGCCCTTCCGCAATGAAAAGACCACCAATTGGGAAGGTGCCTTCCGCGTACCGGCGATGATCCGCTGGCCGGGGCAGATAAAGCCGGGAACCCAACTGAATGGCATCTTCTCCGGCCTTGACTGGTTCCCGACCTTGCTTGCCGCCACTGGCGACACAGACATCAAGGAGCGCTTGCTGAACGGAGTGACCATTGGCGGAAAGCAGTACAAGAACCATCTGGATGGCTACAATCAGCTCGACTACATTACCGGAAAATCCCCGGATAGCGCCCGCCGCGAGTTCTATTACTTTAACGACGACGGTGATCTCGTGGCAATGCGCTACGAAAACTGGAAGCTGGTCTTCGAGGAACAGCGCGCGATCGGCACATTGGCGGTCTGGGCCGAACCCTTTACCAAACTGCGCATTCCGAAAATGTTCGATCTGAGGGCCGACCCTTACGAGAAGGCCGACATCACGTCGAACACCTATTGGGACTGGGTGTTTACCCATGCCTACTTGGCGGTGCCGGCACAGGCGAGCGTGGCCAAGTTCTTCGAGACGTTCAAGGACTATCCTCCGGCGCAGCGCCCGGCGAGCTTCTCGATCGACCAGATCCAGGAAAAGCTGCAAGAGTCCATGACGTCGATGGGCAGCGGACAGTAACAGAGAGCAAGAATGGGCCCGGACGGAAAATCCGGGCCTATGACAAGCCGCGCGGGTCGAACGGCTCTGAAGGGGCACGGCGCCGGCGTCCGGACCCTGCCGGGCTCTCCGTTCGGTGGCGATTGACCACGAGTGGCCTTCCCTACTCTTCCACGAGCCCTTCGCTGGTCGTGGATTTCGCGCCGTTCTCGTCGACCTCGCGAAGAAACGGCTGCCGGAAACCATCTTTCTGATCGCCGCCCAGCTCGAACTCCCAGCCGGTTCCGGCTTTAGCGAACCTCGAGCGAGGCTGCCGCTTCCATCTCCTCGTGCAGCTTGCGCTCCTCGTCCGCATGCGGCTTGGTGAACCCGGCAATGACGAGATAGGCAACCGGCGTCAGATAGAGCGTCACCACGACGGCAAGGCCGAGACCGCCGACCAGCACCCAGCCAAGCGCGATGCGCGCTTCCGCACCCGCACCGCTTGCCATCACCAGCGGCACCGCGCCGACGATGGTGGCGATCATCGTCATCATCACCGGACGAAGGCGAATGTTGGCGGCATTTTCGATCGCGGTTCGCACATCCTGGCCGCGATCGCGCAACTGATTGGCGAACTCGACGATCAGGATGCCGTTCTTCGCCATGATGCCGACGAGCATCACCAGGCCGATCTGGCTGTAGATGTTGAGCGTGTTGCCGGTCAGGATCATCGCAAAGACCGCGCAGGCGAGGCCCAGCGGCACCGTCGCCATGATGATCAGGCCGCTGACGAAGCTTTCGAACTGTGCCGCCAGCACCAGGAAGATGATGACGAGAGCAAAGCCGAAGGTGACGATGAGCCCGTTGGCATTCTCGTTAAGGGTCGCAGCCTCGGCGAGTGGCATGATGCGCGAGCCCGGCGGCAACAGCGGCTCGGCCATCTGCTCGACCATGGTCAAGGCTTCGCCGAGCGCGAGGTCAGACTTCAGCCCGGCCGAAAGCGACACGGCGCGCAGCTGCGATTCCCGCGACAGCTGTGGCGCGACGGCCATTTCCTCGACGCTGGCAATCGTCGACATCGGGACGATCTTGCCGTCGCCGGCCTTCAGGAAGATGTTCTGCAGGTCGGTCGGGTCGTTGACCGGATTGGTCGAAGACAGAAGCTTGACCGGATAGGACTCGCCATCGACGAAGACGTCGACGACGCTGTTGCCGTCGAGCATCGCCTGCAGCGCCCAGGCGAGACCGCCGATATCGACGCCCATGTCGGATGCGCGCTCGCGGTCGATGGTGATCGATAGCTGCGCCTGGTTGGCCTCATAGTTCAGCCGGACGTTCTCGAAACGCCCGGTATCTTCCATCTGGCGCACGAGCTTGGCCGCGGCATCGCCGAGCTTGGTGTAGTCATTGCCGACGAGCGCCACCTGCAGGCCGCTGCCGGCGCCGCGGATGCCGAGGCTGTTCGGCTGCATCGCAAACACCCGCACCGAGGGGATGCGCGCCGTCACCTTGTTGATCTCGGAGACGATCTGCTGCTGGCTGCGCTCGCGCTTGTCCCAGGGGGCAAGCGTCAGCACCATGAAGCCGCTATTGGCCGAGCCGCCCTGGCCGGAGATCGAGAAGATGTTGTCGATCTCGCCGGATTTGACCAGCGGCTGCAGCCCGTCCTCGATCCGGCGCATCTGCGCCTGTGCATATTCGAGCGACACGCCCTGCGGCGCGTTGATGCGCATCATCACCTGCGAGCGGTCCTCGCTCGGCGTCAGCTCCGATTTCAGCGTCATGAAGCCGATGCCGCCCATGGCGGTGAAGAAGGCAGCAACGACGAAGACGATCACAGGCGCGTTGAGGCAGCCGCGCAGCGTGACGCGGTAGAATTCGGAAGCGCGCGCGCCGAACCGGCGCATCGGTCCGGGTTTCGAGTGGTTCTCCTGCGTCAGCATGCGCGATGCCAGCATCGGGCAGAGCGTCAGCGACACGAAGGACGACAACAGGATCGAGAAGGCAAGCACGAAGCCGAACTCGCGGAAGAGACCGCCGGTCTGCCCGGGAAGAAACGACAGCGGCACGAACACGGCGGCAAGCGTCGCCGTCGTCGCCAGCACCGCGAAAAACACTTCGAGCGTGCCGTGCACGGCTGCAGCCCGGGGCCCAAGACCTTCGGCCCGTCGTCGCACGATGTTTTCCAGAACCACGATCGCGTCGTCGACCACCAGACCCGTAGCGAGCACGATGGCGAGCAACGTCAGGATGTTGATCGAGAAGCCGGCCATGTAGATCGCCGCCACCGTGCCGATCAGCGCGATCGGCATGGTGATGGTCGGGATCAGCGTCGCGCGCCAGTCGAGCAGGAACATGTAGATGACGAGCGTGACGATGAAGATCGCTACGCCGAGCGCGATCTCCACCTCGTGGATGGCGCCGTTGATGAACACCGCGTCGTCGCTGGTGATCCGGAGCTGCGTGCCCTCGGGAAGGATCTGCGTCTGGATCGTGTCGACGACCTTGCGCACGCCCTCGGAAATATCGACCGTGTTGGATTGCGCCTGGCGGATGATGCCGAGGCCGATCCCCTGGCGGCCGTTGGAGCGCAGCGCCGTCGTGCCTGAATCCGGCCCGAGCGTCACCGTACCGATATCGCGCAGCCGCACATTGTTGACGAGGATGAGGTTTTCGAACTGCTCCGGCGTCTGCAGGTCGGCGGTCGCGCGCACCGAAATGTCCTGGCTGGCGCTGGTCAGCTTGCCGGCCGGCACATCGTAGGAGGCGTTGGCAAGCGCCGTCCTGAGGTTTGCCACCGTCACCCCGCGCCCGGCGAGCTTCGCTTGGTCGAGGTCGATGCGGAAAATTTTTTCCTGGTCGCCGTAGACGGCGACGTCGGCGACGCCCTCGACGGCGGCGAGCCGGTCGCTGATCTCGTTTTCGACCAGCAGCGTCATGTCTTCCATCGACATGGTGTCGGAGGTCAGCGCCAGCCGCATGATCGGCTGGCTGTCGGCATCCGCCTTGACGATGCTCGGCTCGTCGACATCCTCCGGCAACTGGTTGCGCACGCGGCCGAGCGCGTCGCGAATATCGTTGGCCGCCTGGCCGATATCAGTCGTGTCGGAGAACTGCAGCGTCACCCGGCTGCGGCCGAAGTTGGACGTCGAAGAAATGTCCTTGATGCCCTGAACGCGCGATACCGCGCCCTCCACCACCGACGTCACCTCGCGGTCCATGGTCTCGGGAGCGGCGCCATCAAGCGTCGTCGTCACCGATATGACCGGCTGGTCGACCTGCGGCAATTCACGGATCTCGATGCCGTTCCAGGCCGCAAGGCCGGCAACCACGATCAGCGTGTTGACCACCAGCGCGAAGATCGGCCGGCGGATGAAGAGAGCAGTAAAGCCGGTCTTGCCGGCCTCGCGCGCGGTCTGGTGGCCGGTTTCCCTAGCGCCGCTCACTTCACCTCCTCCGCGACCTTCTGCGTGGCATCGCGGCGTTCGCGCCCGGCAATGCGGACATCGCCGCCGTCGCGCAGCCGCTGCACGCCTTCGGTGACGACTTCGTCGCCTTCGCTCAAGGCTGCATCGACCAACACCTTGTCCGGGTTGCGCTGGATGATCTTGACCGGAACACGCTCGCTCTTGTCGGCGCTCACGCGCCAGACGTAGGAGCCGTCGGAGCTCCACTGGATGGCGAGCGGATCGACGGTCGGATAGGTGTCGCCGTCGAATGCCATGGTGACGGAGAAGGACATGCCGGCCCGCAGCGTATCTTCGGGGTTTTCGAGCCGCGCCCGCACCCGCAATGTCCGGCTTGCCTGGTCCAGGCGGTTGTCGATGGCGTGGATGACGCCGTCGAGCTGGCTCCCCGGCTGGGCTATGGCTTGCGCCGTCACCGGCTGGCCGACGACGATCTTGTTGGCGAAGCGCTCCGGCACCCAGAAATCGACGAGGATTTCCGAACGGTCGTCGACCACGGCAATCGGCGTTGTCGTGGTGACGTAATCGCCGACATTGACGGTGATGATGCCGACGACGCCCTTCGACGGCGCGACGATATCGCGGCGCTTCAAATCGAGCTCGGCGGTCTTGAGAGCCAGTTCGGCGGTCTGCATGGCGATTTCGGCATCGCGCACGTCGACGGCCGTCACCGCGCGCGCAGTGCTGAGGTTGCGGTAGCGTTCCACCTTTTCCTTTGCGCTGTCGCGCGTCAGCCGCGCCTGGTCGGCGGCAATCTTCTGGTCGTCGCTGTCGAGCTTGGCGATCACCTGGCCCTGCGCCACCCTGTCGCCGGAACGCACGAGAATTTCGGTGAGGTTGCCGGTGGCCGTCGGTGTTACGGTGACGGAGTGGATCGCTTCGCCATTGCCGATGGCGTTCAGCCGGTCGTTGACGACGGCCGTTGCCGACGGACGCACCATGACGAGGACGGCGTCGTTGCCGCCCTGCCGGCGTGCGCCGCCACCCTGGCCGCCCTCGCCGCCAGCACCGCCGTCCTGCTTGGAGAGAGCATCGATCAACGGGTGCGAAACACCGATCGCCGCCAGCGTTTCACCTGCCCCGGGCACGAACCGCACCCAGACGCCGGCACCCACCAAAAGCACAACGGCGCTGACCGCCAGCTGTTTCCAAACCCGCATTCATGTCTCCAAATATGCAATACACGCTCCTGCGCGGCAGGTGCCGGCGGAACGTTCCGATTTGCCCTGAGTATCGTTGTTCGGACCTTTGGGGGCAACGACGGAATGCCATCATTACGCAATTGTAATAAAAGCGAATTTGTTGGCCGCATGATGACATCAGGGCATTATAGCACCGGCCGCTGCGGCTACCGCGTTATTCTCCAGAAATACACTAGACAATCACCGTTTACAGTCACGGCGACTGAGGTATCCTGCAACCGCCGGCAGCCATTGCCATCAGGTTTCGACCGGTTCTGGAGAGGGGAAAAGACATGTGCGATGCGTGCGTCATGGAATCCGTAAAGCAGAAAATGCTGTCTCGCCGCAGCTTCTTTAAAGCGACAGCCGTCGGAACGGTGGGGATCGCGGCCGCAAGTGCGGGCATCGCCCCGCCGGCGCTGGCCCAGGGACATACTGGCGTTACCGACCTCACCCACGAACTCTACGAGGAGTTCCCGACCTTCTTCGGCAAGCAGCAGTTCTTCCGCGAGGAGAAGTTCAACTACGCCAAGGACAAGTTCAACATGTTCGAGCTCCGGGTGAACGAGCACACCGGCACCCATGTCGACGCGCCGCTGCATTTCTCCGCAGACGGCCTGTCGGTCGCCGAGCTGCCGGTCGAAAAACTGGTCGTGCCGCTTGCAGTCATCGACATCCGCCAGAAGGCGTCCGCCGACGCCGATGCACAGCTAACGCCCGACGACATCAAGGCCTGGGTCGCCGCCAATGGCGAGATCCCGGAAAACGCCTGCGTCGCCATGCTTTCGGGCTGGGGCGCACATCTCGGCACCGACAAGTTCCGAAACGCCGATGGTGACGGCAAGCTGCACTTCCCCGGCTTCCACGTCGAGGCGGTGAAGTATCTCTTGGAAGAAACCAAGGCGGCCGGCATCGCGGTCGATACGCTCTCGCTCGACCACGGCCCCTCGCCCGATTTCGCCACCCACTATGCCTGGCTGCCGGAAGGTCGCTGGGGGCTGGAGGCAGCCACCAACCTCGACAAGGTGCCGGCCAAGGGCGCGACGCTGGTGCTTGGCGCGCCGAAACATCGCGGCGGCACCGGCGGCCCTGCCCGCGTGTTTGCGCTCGTCTGACCCCTTGGCCCCGAAGATCCGGCGGCACCCCTGCCGCCGGCGATGTTTTCCTCAGGAGATATCATGAGCACCATCACCCCACCGGCCGATCCGGAAGCCGATCCACGCGTCAAAGCAGTTTTCGACGACATCCGCGCCACCCGCAAATCGGACTTCATCAACAATATGTGGCTGTGGCTCGCCTTCGATCCGGATCTGCTGGAGCAGACCTGGCGCGACGTCAAGGCGGTGATGGCGACGCCCTCGGCACTCGATCCGCTGGTCAAGGAAATGCTCTACATCGCCGTTTCCGTCAGCAATGGCTGCGGCTACTGCGCCCATTCCCACACGGCGGCCGCCAGAGCCAAAGGCATGACCGATGCCGAACATGCCGATCTCCTGCGCGTGATCTCGCTTGCCGCCAGAACCAACCAACTGGCCACCGCCCTGCAGGTGCCGGTGGATGCGGCCTTCGACAGGACGGCCTGACGGCGGCTGGCGGGAGAATAAGCGGCTTCGAAATCGCCTGTCTTTCCACAGGCTTGGTGCGGCTGGCGCAGAAAACGGAATAAAAGAAGAACATCCTTTCTGGCCTTTCGCCTCCGAATCACTACATTGAGCCGCATGATGAGTGGTTTCGACGACATTCCCTTCTTCGACGAAGAGCCGGCCCCGCGCAAACAGCAGCCTCCGGCGACGGGCGGCATTGCCGCACGCGCCATGGCGGCGCGCGACCGTCAGCAGCGCCCGGACTATCTTTCCGGCCTCAACCCGGAGCAGGCCGAAGCGGTGGAATCGCTCGATGGTCCGGTGCTGGTTCTCGCCGGCGCCGGCACGGGCAAGACCCGGGTGCTCACCACCCGCATCGCCCATATTCTGTCCACCGGCCGCGCCTTCCCCTCGCAGATCCTGTCGGTGACCTTCACCAACAAGGCGGCGCGCGAGATGAAAGAGCGCATCGGCGTGCTCGTCGGCCATGCGGTCGAGGGCATGCCCTGGCTCGGCACCTTCCACTCGATCGGCGTCAAGCTTCTGCGCCGCCATGCCGAACTCGTCGGCCTGCGCTCCGACTTCACCATTCTCGACACCGACGACGTCATCAGGCTGATCAAGCAGATCATCCAGGCCGAAGGTCTCGACGACAAACGCTGGCCGGCCAAGCAGTTCGCCGGCATGATCGACGGCTGGAAGAACAAGGGCCTCGACCCGGCGCAGATCGCCGAGGGTGATGCCCGCGCCTTTGCCAACGGCAAGGGCCGCGAGCTTTACGCCGCCTACCAGAACCGGCTGCGCACGCTGAACGCCTGCGACTTCGGCGACCTGCTGCTGCACCCCATCCGCATGTTCCGCAGCAATCCGGATGTGCTGAAGGAATACCACGACAAGTTCCGCTACATCCTTGTCGACGAGTATCAGGACACCAACACCGCGCAGTACATGTGGCTGCGGCTTCTGGCGCAGCGCCCCAAGGGCGTGCCGCAGAACGTCTGCTGCGTCGGCGACGACGACCAGTCGATCTATGGCTGGCGCGGCGCGGAGGTGGACAACATCCTGCGCTTCGAAAAGGATTTCCCGGGCGCCAAGGTGATCAAGCTCGAGCGCAACTATCGCTCGACCGAGCATATTCTCGGTGCCGCCGCCCATCTGATCGCCCACAACGAGGGGCGGCTGGGCAAGACGCTGTTTACCGACCGCAGCGACCCGGATGACGAGAAGGTGCAGGTGCACGCCGCCTGGGATTCCGAAGAGGAAGCCCGTGCCGTCGGCGAGGAAATCGAACAGCTGCAGCGCAAGAGCCACAAGCTCAACGACATGGCGATCCTGGTGCGCGCCTCGTTCCAGATGCGAGAGTTCGAAGATCGTTTCGTCACGCTCGGCCTCAACTACCGCGTCATCGGCGGCCCGCGCTTTTATGAACGGCTCGAAATCCGCGATGCCATGGCCTATTTCCGGCTGGTCTGCCAGCCGGCCGACGACCTCGCCTTCGAGCGCATCGTCAACACGCCGAAGCGCGGCCTTGGCGACACCACCATCCGCACCCTGCACGACTATGCCCGCGCCCGCGACGTGCCGATGCTGGCGGCTGCGACCGATATCATCGAGACCGACGAGCTGAAGCCAAAAGCCCGCAAGGGGCTGTTCGACGTCGTCGCCGACTTCCGCCGCTGGCAGGGCTTGCTCGAAACCACGCCGCACACCGAACTTGCCGAGCAGATCCTCGACGAGAGCGGCTACACCGCGATGTGGCAGAACGACAAATCGGCCGAAGCCCCAGGGCGGCTGGAAAACCTGAAGGAACTCATCCGCTCGATGGAAGCCTTCGAGAGCCTGCGCGGCTTCCTCGAACACGTCTCGCTGGTGATGGATGCCGAGCAGAACGAAAACCTCGATGCCGTCTCGATCATGACGCTGCATTCGGCCAAGGGCCTGGAATTCGACACCGTGTTCCTTCCCGGCTGGGAGGAAGGCCTGTTTCCGCACCAGCGCGCGCTCGACGAAGGCGGCCGCTCGGGCCTCGAGGAAGAACGGCGCCTTGCCTATGTCGGTATCACCCGGGCAAAACACCGCTGCCACATCTGGTTCGTCTCCAACCGCCGCATTCACGGCCTGTGGCAATCCACCCTGCCATCACGCTTCCTCGACGAACTGCCGATCACCCATGTGGACGTCGCCGAAAGCGAGCAATCCTATGGCGGTTACGGCCGCGGCGGCTACGGCCAGTCGCGCTTCGACAAGGCCGATCCCTTCCAGAACAACTACTCCACCCCCGGCTGGAAGCGCGCCCAGCAGAACCGCTCGGACGCGACACGCGACAACTGGGGCTCACGCTCCGGCCACGCGGTCGAGCGCATCGGCTACGGCGAAAGCGGCCCGCGCAGCCGCACCATCGACGGCGAGCTGGTGGCAAAATCGACAGCCACCGAGCCCTCCCGCTTCACCGTCGGCGACCGCGTCTTCCACATGAAATTCGGCAACGGCAACATCTCGGCGATCGAAGGCAACAAGCTGACGATCGACTTCGACAAGGCCGGCCAGAAGCGCGTGCTCGACGGGTTTGTCGAGAAGGTGTGAGCGGAAACGGGCTGGCGATTGCCAAACATCTGCTTGGAGATGGGCGCGTTGGACAGCGGATCGACATCATGCATATCCGTAAGTGGGAGCGCACTTTGGCTTGAGGGGCAGAATGAAAAAGGTCGGGCTGGCGCTTATTCTACTGGCTGTTGTTACGCTTGCGGCTGGTTTTGCATTCAATGAGAGATATCCAACGTATACGTGGAATCAAAAAATCCGGATCGTAGCCGAAACGAAAAGCGGTGAAATTTCTGGTGAAGCGGTAAGTCGCGTTACGTGGAAAAAAGGGTTCAACTTAAACACCGGCTGGAATAGATCCGTAAGCGGCGAAGCCGTAATCTTAACGTCTTCGGATGGCAGCCACCTCTTTGCGTTGATAACGCGGACGGACAATCCGGATTATTTGAGCACGGTGGCCACCGCCTCCCTCCAAAACGTCGATCTTTGGCTTGACGAGTCGCTGTTCGAAGAGCTTTCGCTTAAAAACGGGCGTGCATCTGGCCCCATTGCCGTTCCGGAACGACTGTGGCCATGGTTCGCATTTTTCGACGATATTCACGACTCGCGCACAGTCAGGCAGGCAACTCCCAGCGACCTTACGCCGGTATTTGGTTCGGGAGCATACGTTAAGAGTGTGACGATTGAGATCACTTCTGAGACGCCAGAGCTAGGCAAAATACAGACTATCTTGCCATGGTTGACCGACATCTGGCCCAATCGCTTAGACGGGCAAAGATACGAAACCATCCGAGCAGTCGACCGAACGGCAAATTCCCTTTCGGCAAACAGCTTCTCCACGGAGGTTCGCCGATAGCGGGCCGAAAGGCTCGAGGCTTTGTTACTTCTGGCGTTCGGCATCTCTAGGTCGAGGCTGCCCGCCTAAAGATGCTCGACGCGCAGCCGTCCGCCCCAGCGGTCGTTGAGATATTCGCAGACGAGCGTGCGGTGGCAGCGGTGCGGTTTATCCTCGGCGCAGAGCAGGCAGGCGCCCTGCAGCGCCTCCGGTTTCACCTGCTGCTCGATCCTGCGCTCCGCCATCAGGTCGAAAAAGTCCCGCGAGAAGGTTTTCCAGTCGCCCTTGTCGGTCTTGTAGGCCTTCATGATCGCCTCGGTCGGTGCAAAAAGCGGCTGGTGCACATAGTCGATGCCACCGATCCGCTTCAGGAAGAAGGCGAGGTCAGTGGCCTTGGCGAAGCCGGCGAGCTGCGACGTATTATGCAGTCTGACATCGACGATCGTCCTGACGCCGGCCTTCTGCAGCCGGTCGAAGAAGTCCTCGGCCGACGATTTTGTAAAGCCGATCGTCGAAACCAGAACGTTATCCGTCGCGCCCATCCCAATTCCCCCGCAGTTGCGAGACCTTCTCCCGATCTCAAGCTTGGACCAGCTTGCGGTAGACGAGAAAGCCCGACTTCTCCGCCACCCTGTCATAGAGCTTCATCGCCGTCTCGTTGGTCTCGTGCGTCTGCCAATAGACGCGTGCCGAGCCAGCTTCGCGTGCCGCCTCGCAGACGCCTTCGATCAGCGCCGCGCCGACGCCCTTGCCGCGCGCGGCCTCGGTGGTGAAGAGATCCTGGAGATAACAGTTCGGCCCGATGGCCGTCGTGCTGCGGTGGAAGAGGTAATGCGTCAGCCCGATCAGCCGCCCCTCGCTTGTCGCCACCAGTGCATGCACCGGCTCGTAGCCGTCAAAGAAGCGCGACCAGGTCATCGCGGTAATCGCCGGATCCAGCGCCGTAGCGCCCGAGCGGCCATAAAAGGCGTTGTAGCCATCCCAGAGCGGTAGCCATTGCTCGTAATCGCTGCGTTCGATCGGGCGGATGCGAAGTGCGTCGGCCATGTCGGTTCCTGTTTTTCGCGGGAGCGCGGTCCTTTGCCCTCCACCATCTGCGAATTGTGCGCGCAACGCATCTTTGAGACTGACTTTTCCACCGCAAATTGAAGAATTGAATGCGCCGCGCGTTGTTGGACTGCCTGTCTCGACGATCAAGCGGCGAGATGCCTTGGACAAGCACGATACGTGGGTCGGCGGAACATAACCTGAGCGAGCCGCCCGTGGCGGACCGCCTGGAGTACGGCCCGGATCTGTGGCCTCGGTGGCACCACCGTTTCAAGCGCCCTCGCCGTGCCTCGCCTTGCGGAGCAAGGCCATGACTTCGGCATCCGAGGTCTGCTCGAAATCGCGATAGTGGAGGCCAACGGCGCGAAAGAAGGCTGGTGTAGAAAGGCAGACGATGGCCTCGACCTGCTCGCGCAGGCTTGCGATTGCGCTCGCCGGCGCGACCGGAACCGCCAGGAGCAGGCTGCGCACACCGGCGCGGCGCAGTGCCTGGATCGCCGCGCGGATCGTGCCGCCGGTGGCGATACCGTCATCGACCAGCACCACGTTGCGCCCCTTTGGCGATAGCGGCTCGCGGTCGCCATGATAGAGTACCCGCCGCCGTGCGATCTCTTCGCGCTGGCGTTCGGTTTCGGCGGCGATGTAATCGCGCGCCGGCCTGACGAGGCGCACTGCCTCGGGGTTCAACACCAGTTCCGCCTCATCGCCATCGACCAGGGCGCCGAGGCCGAACTCCTGGTGTCCGGGCGCGCCGATCTTGCGCACGATCAGCACTTCGAGCGGTGCGTCGAGGTGCATGGCGATCTCGAAGGCAACCGGCACGCCGCCACGCGGCAACGCCATCACCAGGGGAGCCGGCGGGACTACGGCCGCCACCGCCATTGCCAGCCGGCGGCCGGCATCGGCCCTGTCTTCGAAGAACACCGGTCCCGTGAACATATCCGCCTCTCCCGGCCGGCAGAAGGCCGCTTGAACCGCCCGGCGCAGGGCTGCCACCGGCAAAACACCGCAGCGTCCGTCAGTTGTCACGCCGCGTCGGTGGACAACCGTTCCAATCACGGCAATCGCTAAAATTGCAGCGATTTTCGCCGGATTTCATTAAGGCGCCAAAGCTACCAATTGAGCCTGTATATCTGACTTTGCAGCAAGCCGCCTTCCTCGATTTTAGCACGACAGGCCGTTTCGAAATGAGCTTTCTTCCTGCCTTATCGATCATCTCCCTTTTGGTGATGCTGCCGGTTCTGCTGTCGCTGCGGAAAGCCTCGACGCCGGGCGCTGCGGAGTTCGCTTCGGGCTGTGTAACCACGGCCGTGGCCATGGCGTTGGTGATGGTCTCCGGGCTTCCGTCGCTCCAGCCGTTGGCGCTTGTCGGCTATGCATTTCTGGCCGTCGCCTGTCTTTTCGTGCTCGCCGGTTTCCAGGCGTTCTTCGCGCTGCCCGGCTGGTGGCCGGCAATCCTGTCACTCGGCACGACCTTGGCTGCCACGCTCTCGGTTCTGGTCGTTTCGGGGCCGAACAGTTACGCAGCACGGACGCTGATTGCGCTCGGCATTGCGGCCGCCGTGTTCGTGATCGCCTCGATTTCCGTCCCAAGGCTGCGCACGGCCAGCGATCCGAAGACACGACGGGCAATCATTGTCGGCGCGGCGGTTGCCGGCGCGACGCTCCTGCATATCGCCGCCGATGTGCCCGCCGCCATCGTGGACCGGCCTGGCCCGGCCGCCGAGGTCGCCTGGAATTTCGCGCTGTCGGCCATGTGGCTGCTCTATATGCCGATCCTCTATCTCGGCGTCATCCTCATGGCGCATGATCGCGTCATCGCCGATCTCAAGACCACGATCGCCCGCGACGAGTTGACGGGAGCGCTGTCGCGACGCGCCTTCATCGATCTCGGCGAGCGCCAGTTCGCATCGTGCCTGGCCCGTACCCGCCCGGCCACGTTCCTGCTGCTCGACCTCGATTACTTCAAGCAGATCAACGATCGCTACGGCCATGCCGCCGGCGATGCGGCGCTGGGTCACTTCGCCGGCATCGTCGCCGCCTGTCTTGCCGGGCGCGGCACTTTCGGGCGCATCGGCGGCGAGGAGTTCGGCATTGTCCTGTCCGATCATAGCGAAGGGGAAGCCTTTCTGCTGGCCGAGGAGATCGGGCGCACGGTGCGCGACACGCCGGTCGGCCGCTTTGGCCAGCCGATCCGATTGACGGTCAGCATCGGCATCGCCAGTGCGAGCACCGGCGATACCATGACCGACGTGATGGTCCGGGCCGACATGGCGCTCTACGCTTCCAAGGCCGACGGCCGCGACCGCTGCACCATCGCAGGCCGGCTGCAGCCGGACGCGAGCGCCCGCGTGCTGGCCGCCGCCGCGGCACAGCTTCGCGCTGCCGAAGACTATTCGCACGCGCCGCAGTTGCTGCGCGATACCGGCTGATGAAAACAAGCGCGCCCAGCTGGTCTTGCGCTTTCCACCTTGCCTTGCCCTTCTTGCATTGACCGCGGCAGAACCTATGTGAACGGTGCAATCCACCGGAGGAAGTCCATGTCCCGTTCACACCGCGTCTCGATGCTCGTAGGCCTTGCCGCCCTCATGTCGACCGTCGCTCCCGCCCGCGCCGAAACCGTCGGCGAAGTCGGGGTCGACTGGCTCGGCAACGACATCATCGTCGACGCGGTCAGCGACCCCAAGGTCAAGGGCGTCACCTGCCACGTCACCTATTTCGATCGCGGCGTCATCGATCGGCTGAAGAACGGCAACTGGTTTGAGGACCCCTCAAACAACTCGATCGCCTGCCGCCAGACAGGCCCGATCGAGATCGGCGACATCGAGCTGTCGAAGGAAGGCGAGGAAGTCTTCCGCTCCGGCCTGTCGCTGATCTGGAAAGACCTGCTCGTCACCCGGATCTACGACCGCAAGAACGACACGCTGATCTATCTCGCCCACTCGCGCGAACTGACCGACGGCTCGGCCAAGATGTCGATCACGACGATCCCGCTCTACGGACAGACCGTCAACTGGCAGGAAGGCAAGCCTGCGCCTTGATCGCGCGTCCCGTTGCCTATCCTTCAGACGACACAGGTTGAAAAAGAGCCCCCGAAACCACGTTCCGGGGGGCTTTGTCACTGGCCAGTCCCCACAACTGGCCGAAAATCTTCAATGTTCAGTAAGAGGAAGGAGGGACGATACCCTGGTAGTATTCGCCGTCGCCGCCTTGATAGCGTTCAAAACTCGGCTGCTGGTAGATGACACGCGGCGGAGCGGTCCTGTAGATGCTGCCGGTCGACATGCGGTCAACGGATCCGTTGTCATACATCATTCTCGGCTGCGCCGTCGTCGTGCGCGGCTTGATGGCGTGGGCGTCGATACCCTGGTAGTAGCTGTCGGCAAATGCCGGAGCTGCGATGCCGGCGACCGCCGTCGATAGAACCAGTACAGCAAGCGAGTTTCTCAGAGACGTTTTCATGACATAACTCCTATGTCGTTGTCCTTGCACCACCCGGCCTCCGTTCGGGTACGCGCAGGAACGTACCATACACCCACTTGTTCCTCTGATGTAGTTGACGTTTCGCTCACATAATCTCGTGCAACCGTGATGGACATTGCGCAACTGTAACTTGACCGGTTCGCACGCCAAACGTCTCCGGCGCGGGGTCGGGCCAGCAAGCATCTGAAAGAGCGCAATTTTTCGCAGCCGAGATGGTGCGCGGAAGCGCCGTGCCACGGTCGATGTCGCCGGCATGACGGGCGATCTCGCGGAAAACCGCTCGCCGTCGTCGAAGGTTCCCGAAAAAATAAATGAAAACGGCCCGGAACAATGCTCCGGGCCGTGGCGCAGAAAGAGGTGACTGGCTGGGATCAGGCCGCCTGGGCCAGTTCGTCGGCAATCACGGTGTCGAGGTTGAGGAAGCAGACCATGGTCTTCTCCAAGGCGACGATGCCGCGGCAGAAGGCGCGCTGCGCTTCCGGAATGATCTCCGGCGCCGGCTGCAGGTCTTCGCTCTTGATGGTCATCATGTCGGACACCTGCTCGACCAGCAGGCCGACCAGCTTGCCGGCGATATCGGTGACGATGATCGCCGAACGTTCCGACGGTTCGGTCATCTTCATGCCGAGACGGCAGGCCATGTCGATGACCGGGATCACCGCGCCGCGCAGGTTGATGAGGCCGAGCACGTAAGGCGGCGTGTGCGGCATCGGCGTCACCGGCGCCCAGCCGCGGATTTCGCGGATCGCCATGATGTCGATGCAGAATTCCTGGTCGCCCAGATGGAACGAAACGATTTCGAGGTAGGCACCGGACTGCTTGATTGCGTTGGACATGATCAGAATTCTTCCCAATTCTCACCGGAGGCCGAAGTCGATGGCACGGAGCCCGGTTGGTTGCCGAATGCGCCCGCAAGCTTGCCCATGAGGGCCTTGGCGGGGGATGGAGCTGGACGCGAGGTCGATTTTGCCGAGGCGAGGTTGCGCAGGGGCACGGCCCTGTCGGTGCCCCTGGGCACCAGCCTTGCAGATACCGGCGTCGTCGATGCCGGCGGCGCTGTTGTCTTCGTCTGGATAGGAGGAGTGACCGGCTTCGCGCTCGAGGTCGTCTGCGGGGCGCTGGAGCGCATCGATGCGTGAACGGTGCGGCCTTCGTGGAACTGGCCGACGAGCTGCGTCAGCTTTTCCGCGTCCTGCGCCAGCGTGTGGCTGGAGGCATTGGTCTGCTCGACCATCGCGGCGTTCTGCTGGGTCATCTGGTCGAGCTGGCCGACGGCCGTGCTGATTTCGTTGAGCCCGGTCGACTGCTCGCGCGCCGCCATGACGATGGAACTCATGTGTTCGTTGATGCGCGCGACATCGACGCCGATGCGGCCGAGCGCTTCACCCGTCGCCTGCACCAGCCGGACGCCGGTGCCGACCTCGTTGCCGGAGCGGCTGACGAGCGTCTTGATATCCTTGGCGGCACCGGCGGCACGCTGCGCCAGCTCGCGCACTTCCTGCGCAACGACCGCAAAGCCCTTGCCGGCTTCCCCTGCCCTTGCCGCCTCGACGCCGGCGTTCAGCGCCAGAAGGTTGGTCTGGAAGGCGATCTCGTCGATGACGTTGATGATCTTGCCGATCTCTTTCGACGCGTCCTCGATGCGGGCCATGGCATCGATCGCCTCGCCGACGATGCGGCCGGATTCCTGCGCATTGGTGCGGGTATCGTCGACCATGCGGCTTGCTTCTTCGGCGCGCTGTGTCGCCGTTCGCACGGTCACCGTGATCTCGTCGAGGGCGGCGGACGTCTGTTCAAGCGATGCGGCCTGCTTTTCGGTGCGCCGCGCCAGGTCGTCGGCGGCGCTGCGCATCTGGCGGCCGTTCGATTCGATCGAAAGGGCGTTTTCCTTGACGTTGAAGAGCACGTCGCGCAGGCGCTCGACCGTCTGGTTGAAGTTGCGGCGCAGCGTGTCCAGATTGCCGTCGAACGGCCGGTCGATGGTGACGGCCAGATCGCCTTCTGCAAGCTGCGTCAGCGCCAGGCCGAGGCTGTCGACGGCCGCCTGGATGCGGCGCACCGCTTCGTCGCGCTCACCCTGCTGCTGCTCGCGCTCCTTCTCGATCTCGCGGCGGCTGGCCGCCGCATTCTGCTCGAGCGATTGTTTTTCGATGGCCGAGACGCGGAAAAGATCGACCGAACGGGCCATGACGCCGATCTCGTCTCCGCGATCGAGCGCCTCGACCTTGGAGCCGAGCTCGCCCTTCTGGATGCGCTGCATGCTGTCGCGTAGCCTGAGGATACCGCGACGCAGCGTGGCGCCGTGGAACCAGAGCAGGCCAAGCAAGGTCGCCATGGCAAGCAGGCCGGCGGCAGTCTGCAGCAGAAGCGCATCGGCCGAAACGGCGCGCGCTTCATCAACCCGCGTCTGAACAAGTTGGGTCGCAGCCTCCGACAGCTGTGCAAGCGCAGCACCGAGCCGTTCGCCGGCACCGTCGATCGCGTCGTCGATCTTGCCGAATTCTTCCGTCGAAGCCTTGCCCTCGACCAGCGCCTTCAGGTCGACGCCGATGGCCTGGCGAAGTTCGGCCAGATCCGCGTCGAAAGTCGAAAGCGCATCGGCACGACCGAGCAGTGTCGCCAGCGTCTTGATATCGTCCTTGCTCGCCTCCAACAGCCCGAGCGTGGTTGCAATGCCGGCGGCACGCTCCGGATGAACGACGCCTTCGTCACGATCGACGATCGTATCCATGGCGTTGAGCACGAGATTGGTGGTGGCGAGCCGCATCTCCCCAACGGTGGTCAGGCCGCGCTGCGCGGTGATTGCGCCGTTCAGCGCCTCATTCGAGCGAATGTCTTCGTACCAGCCGACGCCGAGCACGGAGCCGAAGCCGACGAAGGCGGCGCCGGCAAGCGTTGCGAGCCGCTGGCTGACGGAAAGGTTGTTCTTCAGAGGAGCAGACGTAGCGGTCATAGAGCAGTCCATGGTCACGGACCTGCCTAAAGCCAGGCGAAGTCCTCCGTTAAAATCGATGCGGAAAGCCGGGCTCGATCAAACCGGATGACGTCATGTCATGTAGAGGTGAAGCACTTCACCCGCGTTGTCGAAACACTGGCAAACAGACCTTAAGCATTTGCTAAGACGGGCGCGCAAGTCTGGGGACAAGCGTGGTTCACCACCCCTTCCCCGCGCAGTTTCAGATGCTATGATGGGGCCATGAACACGAGACCGCTAAAATCGATCCGGCTGCCGCTGCTTGCGGCTCTCGCGCTGGCACTCGCCATCGTGTCGGTCCTCGCCTTCCAGGGCTGGATGGCGAACGGCGCCGATATGTTCCTGGCGCTTGCCCAATCCGGTCTTGCCTGGTGCCTGTGAGCTGATAAGCCGGGCTTCCGGCGCATTTCCGGGACGGAGGCGACACGGTTTTCCACCGGGAAATGCCTCAACATGAAGTGATTGCCTGCGGCAATTCTCCCATTTGCGTGGCCGCGATGGAGACGGTATCAAAAGCCGATCACGCTGACATGGCCGGCTCGGGCCCCAACAAAATCGGTAGCACGCATGAAAACCATTCGCATCGCCCTTTGGGCCGCTGTCGTCGTCATGGCCGGCGTTCTCGGCTGGCTGACCTACGAGATGACCCAGTCGAAGCAGCAGGCGGCCTCCGGCCCGTTCGGCGTGCCCTTCACGCTGGTGGCGCAGGACGGCAAGGAGATCACCGAAAAGGCCTTCACCGGCAAGCCGACAGCACTGTTCTTCGGCTTCACCCATTGCCCGGAGGTTTGCCCGACCACGTTGTTCGAGCTGAACGGCTGGCTGGAAAAGGTCGACCCGGAAGGCAACAAGCTTCAGGCCTATTTCATCACCGTCGACCCCGAGCGCGACACGCCTGACATTCTCGGCCAGTATGTTTCCAACGTCTCCAAGCGCATCACCGGCATTTCCGGCCCGGCCGACAAGGTGCTGGACATGGTCAAGGGGTACCGCGTCTACGCCAAGAAGGTACCGCTCGATGAGAAGCAGCCGGATGGCGACTACACCATGGACCACACAGCCTCAGTGTTCCTGCTCCACGCCGACGGCAAATTCTCCGGCACCATCGCCTACGAGGAAAACCCCGAGACGGCGGTGAAGAAGCTCGAGAACCTGACCAAGGGCTGAGGACGAGCCCAGCCTCAATCGAATGCTTTTGCAAGCGCCGGCATCGTCCGGCGCTTTGCGTTTGCCCGGCATTCATGCTAGCGGCGGGGCTTGCAGCGCCGCGCGCCGGATCGGGACCGCGCGCCGTATGTGCAGTGACAGCCGAAGGACAGGGCCTTGAGCGAGATCAGACTTTTCGTCACCACCACCGAGAGGCAGGCGGAAGCCGTGCTCGACCGCTTGAGCGAGGTTTTCGGCGAAGAGGATTTTGCCATCGGCACAACGGAAGTCGACGAAAAGCGCGACGTCTGGGAAGCCTCGATCTACATGATGAGGGTTGACGAGGAAGGCGTGAACGAGCGCTTGACCGCCGCGCTTGCCGACGGCTTCGCCGATCTCGCCATTACGCGCGAAGTGCTGCCGGATATCGACTGGATCGCCAAGTCGCTTGAGGGCCTCGCGCCCGTGCGTGCCGGCCGCTTCGTCGTGCACGGCTCGCACGACCGCGACAAGGTCCGCACCGGCGAAATCGCCATCGAGATCGAGGCCGGACAGGCCTTCGGCACCGGCCACCACGGCACCACCGCCGGCTGCCTCGAAGTGCTGGCGACCGTGGCGCGCACCCGCACGGTGCGCAACGTGCTCGACCTTGGCACCGGCAGCGGCGTGCTGGCGATCGCCGCCTGGAAGCTGCTGCATGTGCCGGTGCTCGCCACCGACATCGATCCAATCGCCACTCGCGTCGCCGAGGACAACGCCCGCCGCAACGGGGTCGTCACCGGCATGACCTTTGCGACCGCCCCGGGCTTCCACTCGACAGCCTTCAGCGGCAACGGCCCCTTCGATCTGATCATCGCCAACATCCTCGCCCGCCCGCTGATGAAGATGGCGCCGCAACTGACGGCCAACCTCGCGCCCGGCGGCTCGGTGATCCTGTCGGGCATCCTTGCCGAACAGCGCTGGAAGGTGCTTGCCCACTATAACGGCCAGCACCTGCGCCACGTGCGCACCATCTGGCGCAACGGCTGGGTGACGATCCACCTGGAGAAATGAGCTGCCAGCGGCTCAGTCACAGGCCTTCGCCTGATGGCCTGAAGAACTGTGACGTGCCCGTCCCAAGTATGTCTCTTCGCGCGGCCGACGCCGCACGGCTGGATTCCTGTGACAAGCACAGGAATGAGGGTTGAGTTTTGGGCGCTCTGGCTGCTCTTCACGATGGTCGAATGCATGCGGCCCTGCGGTGGCTTCCAGAGATTTGCTGAAGAGCAATGGGCCTACATCGGCTCACTGACCCTGCTCCTTGTCCCCGGTAACAGCCCTACATCGTCATCCAAGCCGTCCCTCCTCTCCCTCATTCCTGTGCTTGTCACAGGAATCCAGCCACGGCGCGTCCGCGCTGTGAAAGGCCCCTCTCCCGACGGAAAGCCTTAAGCCGGATTCGGGCTCCACGCGCAAAAACTGATGCCGAACGAAACGACGGGTCCTGCAGCCGAGACCAACCAAACCGGAAAAACGAAAAGGCCGCCACGTCCATCATGACGGGCGGCCCTTCGAAACAAAGGCGATGCCAGGGGCATCGCCTGCTGGTTCGGCTTGAGACCGAACCATGCCCGCGAGCCTGAGGAGGAGGAGCGCTCGAGCGGGCGTCTACCGTTCCGAAGCTGACCACCCTTGAGGGAGGAGGAGAACAGAATGATCAACTATTCTCGGAACTGCAGGCTTTTGAACCACCGGATGTTCGTCCGTGTTCGTTGAGGCGGCTTATAAACTATTATTCCGATAGAGATAGCGGCTTCTTGGCATAGGAGCCATGCACAAAGCGCATATGTATGGTGAATGAGCAATTGCCCTCTAATTCTGTGCACGCTTTGCCGCGCAATTGGTGGGCAGGATCTCGCCTCTTTCCTCCCAAGGGGGCTTTCCGCTAAGATCGCCCATCTTTCCCGCGGTTCTCCGCCCAATCTACCGGAAATCCCTCATGTTTCAGTCCTTTGAAGTCACCTCTACGCCCCAGTTCGGCAAGGAGCGCGCGCAGGCCTTGCGCGCGTCCTTCGCCAGCCTCGGCATCGACGGCTTTCTTGTGCCGCGTGCCGACGAGTTCCAGGGCGAGTACGTGCCTGCTTCGTCGGAGCGGCTGTCCTGGCTGACCGGCTTTACCGGCTCCGCCGGCGTCGCCCTCATCACGCAGAGTCAGGCCGTCGTGTTCGTCGATGGACGTTACGTCACCCAGTTGAAGGAACAGGTCGATGGTAGCGTCTTTACCGGCGGCGACCTCATCGGCGAGCCGCCGCATCTCTGGCTGGAAAACAACGGCACCAAGGGCTTCAAGCTCGGCATCGACCCGTGGCTGCACACCGGCGCCGAAGTGCGCCGGCTGGAAAAGGCACTGGCCACCCTCGGCGGTTCGCTGGTCTTCCTCGACCATAACCCGCTCGACCGCATCTGGACCGGACGCCCGGCAGCCCCGCTCGGCCGTGTTTCCATCCAGCCGATCGAACAGGCCGGCGAACTGGCCAAGGACAAGATCGCGACCATCGCCGCCGGCCTCGGCAAGGCCGGCGCCAGCGCCGTCGTCTTGACCGACCCCTCCTCCGTCGCCTGGACCTTCAACATCCGCGGCACCGACGTGCCGCACACACCGCATCCGCTGGCCCGCGCCATCATCCACACCGATGGCCGCGCCGAGATCTTCCTCGACAAGCGCAAGGCCGGCATCGAGCAGGAAGCCTATCTCACCCAGATCGCCGAGATCGCAGCGCCCTCGACCTTCGACGATCGGCTGAAGGCGCTCGGTGCTGCGGGTGCTGCCGTCATGCTCGACCCGGATCTCGCTTCGTTTGCCATTTCCCAGCTGATCCGCGGCAACGGCGGCAAGGTGGTCGAGGCCGTCGATCCGGCCCGCCTGCCCCGCGCCCAGAAGAACAAGGCCGAGATCGAGGGCTCGACCCGCGCCCATCTGCAGGATGGCGCCGCCATGGTCGAATTCCTTGCCTGGCTCGATATGGCCGAACCCGGCACAGTCACCGAGATCGGTGCTGCCAACCAGCTGGAAGCGGCCCGCGCCACTGTCGGCGAGCGCATGCAGAACCCGCTCAAGGACATTTCCTTCGACACGATCTCCGGCGCCGGCTCCCATGCGGCGATCATGCATTACCGCGTGACGACCGAAACCGACCGCGCCATCGAGGCAGGCACGATGTTCCTGATCGATTCCGGCGCGCAATATATCAACGGCACCACCGACATCACCCGCACGGTGGCAATCGGTGCGGTTCCGGAGGAGCAGAAGCGCTTCTTCACCCTGGTGCTGAAGGGCATGATCGCCATCAGCACCGCGCGCTTCCCCAAGGGCACGCGCGGCGTCGACCTCGACCCCTTGGCCCGCATCGCCCTCTGGAAGGCGGGCGCCGACTACGCGCACGGCACCGGCCACGGCGTCGGCTCCTATCTCTCGGTGCACGAGGGCCCGCAGCGCATCGCCCGGCTTTCCACGCAGGAACTGCTGCCCGGCATGATCCTCTCGAACGAGCCGGGCTACTACCGCCCCGGCGCCTTCGGCATCCGCATCGAAAACCTTGTTGTCGTCGAGCCGGCCGAAGAGATCGCCGGCGGCGACTTGCCCATGCTCGGCTTCGACACGATCACCTACTGCCCGATCGACCGCCGCCTGGTGCTGCCGGCGCTCCTGACCGACGAGGAACTGGCCTGGTTCAACGCCTACCACGCCGAGACGCGCGAAAAGCTGATGCCGCTCCTGGTCAGCGACGAGACCCGCAACTGGTTGAAGGCCGCGACCGAGGCGCTGACACGCTAAAGGCGGTGTCCGGCGCTTGCGCCGGGTCGTCGTCCAAAAGAAAACGCCGCGGCTCATCAGAACCGCGGCACATTTGTTTTTCGGGCCAGCCTTGACGTGCACGTTGCCGCGAAAGGGCCACCCCATTCTCCTCATCCTCGCCCTTGTGGCGGGGATCCAGCGCCCCGACGGCCGTCGGGGCGAATGACTCTCCAGCCCAAGGACTTGGGCTACTGGATTTCTGTGACAAGCACAGAAATGAGGCAAGAACCGGCGATCCCCGGCCCAATTCACCGAACCAGAAATATTGGAAGCCGTGGCAACGCTTCCCTTTCGGTAATCGCTGCGCTCTTAAAGCACCAGATGACGCAGCAGCATCACCACCACCCAGCCGATGGCCAGCATGCGCAGGGTGGAAAGGTTGAGCCCGAGCGCAATGGCGAAAGCGACGAACATCGAGACGGCCACGTCGAAGCCGCCATAGACGAAGGCGGGCGCGACCAGCGTCGTCAGCACCGCCGCCGGAACGGCGTTCAGCGCCGCCTCCAGCCGCGGCGGGATCTGCTTCATCTGGGTGATGAGTACATAGCCGCCGATGCGGGTGACGAAGGTGGCAACGGCTGCCGCGATGATGAGGTAGATGAGGTTGAGGTGCTGCGGATCCATGGCTCAGGCCTCCTTCTCGATGGCGACGGGCGGTGCCGCCACGGCCCCGGTCGGCGGCAGGCAGGCGGCGAGCAAAACGCCCGCCAGTGCCCCGATGCTGACATGCCAGGGCGAGCCGACGAAATGCATGCCGGCGACGGAGGCGACGGCCGAAACGGCGACGATCGGCAGGAAGCGATCGCGCTTGCGGAAACCCATGACCAGGCCGAGGAAATAGATCGGCAGGAGCACATCGAGGCCGATCGCCTTGGGGTCGCCGATCATCTGGCCGAAGATCGCGCCAAGCAGCGTGTTGAAGATCCAGGGGAAATAGATCACCAGCCCGAAGCCGAGATACCAGGGGAAGGTTACCGGCAGGCCGCGCTCGCCACGCTTTTCCGTCTCGGCATACTGCGGATCGACGAGCAGGAAGAAGGCGAAAAACTTCTGGATTGGGGTGAAATGCCGGATGTATTTGGCGATAGAGGCGGAATAGAGCACGTGGCGGAAGTTGACGGCGAAGACCGAAAGCACCACCAGCCACGGCTGGACATGGTTGCCGAACAGCTCGATGCCGACCATCTGGCTGGCGCCGGCATAGACCGTCGCGCTCATGAACACGGTGTCGGCGATGGTAAAGCCATTGTCGACCGCGAGCGCACCGAACAGCGCGCCGAACGGCGAAGCGGCCAGCATGATCGGGAAGCCGCCGCGCACGCCCTCCCAGAATTCGTCTTTTCTCATGGGTTCCTCCCGCGGCGCCGGATCTCGGCGCCCGCGGCATGCGGCCTCCGATCGAGCTCGATCAACGCGACATGCAGCATTTCAATCTTGATGTAACGGTCGTCACGCGCCTCAAAGCGCGCGGCAGTCGTCCTGTGCCGGACAGATAGGCGCTTCGCCCCTGCCCAACAATTCAATTGCGCTTATACAATGATTGAATTTTATGATGCCTGGCGGCGCCAGGCTTGAACGAAATGCGCACGGGGCCGGCAAGCGCGGGTGAATCGTCACCGCAGATATCCATTTTCCCGACAGTCGCCAGGTCAATACGAGCCCCATCCGGAGTCCCCGGCGGGACGGGGCGCAGGCCGCATGGGCCTGCACCCCCAAGTCACAAGCACCGTGCCTTCAGTCGGCACGGCCACGTCGCGTGAAGGCGGAGCGCCTTAGCGCTTGACCTGGAACGTATGCTCGATGCCCGGGAAGCTGCGCGCCTTCACCTCGGCCGCATATTCTTCGGCCGCCTTGGAAATCGCCGGCGCCAGCTCGGCGAAATGCTTGACGAAGCGCGGCTTGAAGTCGTTGAAGAGGCCCAGCATATCGTCGGAGACGAGGATCTGGCCATCGCAGGCCGGCGACGCGCCGATGCCGATGGTCGGCGAGCGCAACTCGCCGGTGATCTCGCGGGCAACCGGCTCGACGGTGCCTTCAACGACGATCGCGAACGCACCGGCATCATCGATCGCCTTGGCGTCGCGACGGATTTTCGCCACTTCCTTCTCGTTTCGGCCGACCGAGCGATAGCCGCCGGTGGTGTTGACGAGCTGCGGCATCAGGCCGACATGGCCGAGGACCGGAATGCCGCGGCTGACGAGGAAATCGACGGTCTCGGCCATCTCGGCGCCACCTTCGAGCTTCACCGCGCTACAGCCGGTTTCCTTCAGGATGCGCGCTGCGCTGCGGAAGGCCTGTTCCTTCGATTCCTGATAGGAGCCGAACGGCAGGTCGATGACGATGCAGGAGCGCTCCGAACCGCGCATGACCGCCTGGCCATGGGCGATCATCATGTCGAGCGTGACGCCGACGGTGGTGTCGAGACCGTAGAGCACCATGCCGAGCGAATCGCCGACCAGCAGGAAATCGACATGCGGATCGAGCAGCCGGGCGATCGGCGTCGTATAGGCCGTCAGGCTGACGATCGGGCGTTCGCCCTTCAGTGCTTCGATGCTGGCGGGGCTCAGGCGGCGTTTGGTGGATTGTACGCTCATTCTCAGGCAACCTTTGCAAAACGTGCGGATTTGGACGCAATCACGCGGTTATCGAGCAGCTTCGTCGTGCCGAAGCGGACGAAGAGCAACAGGAGGACCGGCTTGTCGCCGACCTCGTGAATGGTTTCGAGCGTGTCGGGGTCGCGCAGCGCCACGACTTCGGGCCGGGCGAGCGGCTCGGTCGAGAGAAAGGCGGTAACCGCCTTTTCCACTTCGGCAGCGTCGGTGATCCCGGAAGCGACGAGGCGCTCGGCCTCGGCAAGCGCCCTCGGCACGATGGCCGCCGCCTGGCGTTCTTCTGTCGTCAGATAGACATTGCGCGATGAACAGGCGAGCCCGTCGGCCTCGCGCACCGTCGGCACGCCGATGACGGAAACAGGCTGAGCGAGATCTTCGACCATGCGGCGGATGATCTGCAACTGCTGGAAATCCTTCTCGCCGAAATAGGCACGGTCCGCCTGCACGATGTTGAACAGCTTGGTGACGACAGTCGACACGCCGGCAAAGTGGCCGGGACGCACCGAGCCTTCGAGCTCGGAGCCAAGCTTCGGAACATCGACCACCGTTTCCATCGGGCGCGGATACATGTCGGACACGTCAGGCGAAAAAAGGAAGTCGACGCCGCCCTCCTCCAGCATCGCCTGGTCGCGCGCGAGATCGCGCGGATATTTGCTGAGGTCTTCGTTGGGGCCGAATTGCAGCGGATTGACGAAGATGCTGGCAACGACGACGTCGTTGTCTTCACGCGCGCGTCGCACAAGTTCCATATGGCCGACATGAAGATAGCCCATGGTCGGCACGAGCCCGACCGTCCTGCCCGCCCGCCGGTGTTCGGCAAGGGCTGCGCGCAGCTCGGCAATGGTGGTGATGGTCTTCAAATCCGGACCCTCCAATCCGCGAAGGCGCCGATCGCGCCCCGCCCCGCGGCATATGGCGCTTGGCCCGCTCCGCGAAAAGGCAATTGCACAAAATTTGGCTGCAAACCTCTATCTTGTGCAGCGCAAAAAGACAAACGGAAATGGTGCCGCTGCGAATAGGAAGAAGCCGGTCATTGGCGGCGCACCGCGCAGATGCGAGACTGCCGCGCCGCTGGGGCGAACGTGCATCCCCGCGGCACGCGCAGGTTCACTGGGCTGCCGTCGCCGGCACCCGCCAAGGCGGATCAAGCCTGTTGGTTCCGGCGAAATAGAGAACGATGCGGTTGCCGGCCGGATCGAAGACTTCGGCCTCCCGCCAGAGCCAGCTTTTGTCGGCGGGGCTGCTGGCAAACAGGATGCCGGCCTCGATCAGACGACTGACGGTCAGATCCAGGTCGTCACACTCGAAATAGACGGTGGTCCCGCCCCCTGTTGTCTCGCCCTGATGCAGCGAAAACGAACTGCCGCCATCCGGGCAGACGAAGCGCACATAATGCGGCCGCGCATCGACGATCGGCTGCAGCCCGAGCGTGCCGTAGAAAGCCCACCCCGCATCAAGATCCGGCATCGTCACCGTTACCTGGTTCAAACGCATGGCAACCCCTTCAATGTCGAACGCATGAACAGCGGGTCGGCAACGGCCGGCCGCCGAACGTCGCGTGTGCGAGCACGGCATCCCGAGCCTATCCCCTGTAACGTCGAAGTTTACAGTAACGTACTGGCGCTTTTCGGCGAAGGTATTCAATATCCCGCACGGAGAAGCTCGAAGGACGACGCAAGGTCCATCGTCGTTGGTGGTTTGACGGATTGGAGAGCGCCAGCGGGACTGGCGTCACCGGTACACGCTTGTGGTGCGGCGCCTGGCAGACGCACAGACCTGATGGGGCAACGCGAAAAGCGTTGGTGTGCCTGTTGGCTTCGAAC
The DNA here is from genome assembly GCF_003355565.1 of Ensifer sp. M14. NCBI lineage: Bacteria > Pseudomonadati > Pseudomonadota > Alphaproteobacteria > Hyphomicrobiales > Rhizobiaceae > Ensifer > Ensifer sp. M14. The sequence continues at coordinate 2,221,636 of NZ_QJNR01000004.1, read as the reverse complement.
TGAAAGGCGCGCTGGCATTCGCGAAGAAACGCCAGATGGTCCCCCTTCACTGGGGTGCGCTCGAAGAGCATTTGATTGCCGCATTTCATGCCGGATTCCGCGATTGAAAATACCGCCGCCTGCTTTCAACTGGGAGGAATGCAATGTCGCCATCCAGAGGCCTGCGTTTCGGGAGCGCTGCAGGAGGGCCGCTCCTGCCGCTCACCCTGTCCCTCGCCTTATCGCTCTCGGCATTGGCGCTACCGGCCCATGGACAATCTGCCCCCGCCGATGGCTCCGTGCTGCCGTTCCCGGCCGAGCCGATGAAGGGCGTTGCGAAGCCGCGGCTGCAGGATTCGACGATGCAGTGGCCGGCCGCACCGAGCCGGCTGCCCGACAGTGCCCCCAACATCCTGATCGTGCTTCTCGACGACGTCGGCTTCGGTGTTTCGGAAACATTCGGCGGCGAGGTCCGCACCCCGACAATGTCGAAGCTTGCTGCCGAGGGCATCAGCTTTACCGGCTTCAACACCACGTCGATCTGCTCGCCGACCCGCGCATCTCTTCTAACGGGCCGCAATCATACCCGCGTAGGCTCAGGCACCATCGCCGAACGCGCCGTCGCCTTCGACGGCTATACCGGCGTTATCCCGAAGACGGCGGCGACCGTCGCGGAAGTGTTGAAGAATTATGGCTACCATACCTCCGCCTTCGGCAAATGGCACAACACGCCGGCGATCGAAACCACGGCGATCGGCCCGAAGGACCGTTGGCCGAACGCCTATGGGTTCGAGCATTTTTACGGCTTCCTGGGTGGCGAGACATCGCAATGGGAACCGCGGCTGACGGAGAATTTCGACGCCGTCGAGCCACCGCATGACGACCCGAAATATCACCTGACCGAGGATCTGGCCGACAAAGCCCTGACCTGGCTCGACAACTACCGCGCCTTCGATCCCCAAAAGCCCTTCCTGATGTATTGGGCGCCCGGCGGCGTGCACGGCCCGCATCATGTCTTCCCGGAGTGGGCCGACAAGTACAAGGGCAAGTTCGATAGCGGCTGGGATGCCTATCGCGAGCGCACCTTCAAGCGCCAGCTGGAAATGGGGATTATCCCCCCTGACACGAAGCTGACCGAACGCGACCCCACCATGGCGTCGTGGGACAGCATTCCTGAAGCCCAGCGCCCATTCCAGGAGCGCCTGATGGAGGTGTTCGCCGGTTTTGTCGAGCACACCGACGCCCAGGTCGGCCGCCTGATCGACGGCATGGAACAACGCGGCCTTCGCGACAATACGCTGATCTTCTACATCTTCGGCGACAACGGCTCGAGCGCGGAGGGCCAGCAGGGATCGATCAGCGAACTCCTGGCCCAGAACAACATCGCCAACACGGTCGAGCAGCAGATCCAGGCGCTCGACAGGATTGGCGGGCTGGATGCGCTCGGCACCGGCAAGACCGACAACATGTATCACGCCGGCTGGGCCTGGGCCGGGGGCACGCCTTTCAAGGGCACCAAGCTGATGGGCGCCTATTTCGGCGGAACACGCAACCCGATGGTCGTTTCCTGGCCCGGGCACATCAAGCCTGACGGCAAGGTCCGCAGGCAGTTCCAGCACGTCGTCGATATCGCGCCGACCATCTATGACATCCTGAAGATCAAGCCGCCGCAGATGGTGAACGGCTACGAGCAATTGCCGATCGACGGCACCAGCCTTGCTTCGACCTTTGCCGATGCAGATGCGCCGTCGCAGAAGAAGGAACAGTTCTTCGACAACAACGGCAGCCGCGGCATCTATCTCGACGGCTGGTTTGCCGGTGTCCCCGGACCGTTCATTCCCTGGGACACGCCAGGCTCCGCCAAGCGCCTCGCCACCTGGGATTCAGCCAAGGACGAATGGGAACTCTACAACGTGAGGAACGATTTCTCGCAGGCGACCGATCTGGCAGCCAAGAACCCGGACCAGCTTGAGAAACTGAAGAAGCGCTTCCTCGAACTTGCCGAGGAGAACAAGGACTTCCCGATTGGTGCCGGAAACTGGCTGCGCCTGCATCCGCAAGACCGGATCAAATCGTCCTACGACAAGTGGACGTTCAGCCAGAACACGCGCCGCATGCCGGAGTTTGCAGCGCCTGGTGTCGGGCGCGAGAGCAACAACGTGACAATCGACGTGGATCTGTCCGAAAATGCCAGCGGCGTGCTCTATGCGGTCGGCGGCGCCGGCGGCGGCCTCAGCGTCTACATGGACGATGGTCACCTGGTCTACGAATACAACATGATGATCATCGAGAATTACCAGGCGCGCACGGACAAGATCCCGGCAGGCAAGCATCTGATCCAGATCTCGACCTCGATCCCGAAACCCGCCGGACCCGCCGAAGTCGTGATCGCAATCGACGGCAAGGAGGCGGCGCGCACCACGATCGCGCGGACGGTTCCCGCAGCCTTCACCGCCACGGAATCCTTCGACGTGGGCGTCGACCTCGGCTCTCCGGTCTCGCAGACCTATGCCGACAAACGCCCCTTCGCGTTCAACGGCAAGATCGATGAAGTGCATGTGGAACTCACCCACTAGAGTGGTCGAGCGCCTCGAATTTCCCGGGAACGACGTGCCTGGAACCCCAGGGCCGATCGCGGCATCGAGCCGTCGGACCCGGCAGGCAAAATGGCAAAGGGGAGAATGCGGCATGAACCTGAAGAAACTCCGAGCCCTGGTGCTGCAGACCGCGGTGCTGGCGGCAATCCCGAGCTTTGCGCTCTCCCAATCGGTGTTGAGCAAGGCACAGCGGGTCAGCGAAAGCATGGAGCCCGCGCTGGTGCACTCCGAACAAGCCGGTGCGACGCAGAAGAAGCTTGATGCGCTCTTCGACAGGATGGGCAAGCGGCCGAACATCGTCTGGCTCGTCGTCGACGACATGGGCTATGGCGATCCCGGCGCCTATGGCGGCGGCGCGGCGATAGGCGCCGCAACGCCGAACATGGACCGGCTGGCATCAGAAGGCCTGAAGCTCACCTCTGCCTATTCCCAACCGACCTGCACGCCGACGCGCTCGGCGATCCTCACCGGCCGGCTGCCAATCCGCACCGGCCTGACACGGCCGATCCTGGCAGGCGACAAGATCACAAAGAACCCCTGGGCTGACGAGATCTCGCTGCCGAAGCTGCTCGGAGAGGCCGGCTACAAGACCGTGCTGTCGGGAAAATGGCATGTCGGCGCGGCGGAAGGCATGCGCCCGCACGATATCGGTTTCGACGAATTCTACGGTTTCTACGAGGCCGAAAAGGAAATCAGCCAGAGCGTCGACAAGCGTCGCTATCCGGACCTCGTCCTCAATCCGGAGCGGCTTGAAATGCTTCGCCGCACCGGCTCCAGCGACAGTCTCGTCCACGGCTTCAAGGGAGGCGAGACATCCGACGTCGTCAAGATCGACAGCATCGAGACGATGGCCGAAGGCGACCGGATGACGAAGGAATTCAGCGTAGAGAAGATCAAGGAACTGGCGGCTGGCGGCGCTCCGTTTTTCCTCGAACACGCCTTCATGAAGGTGCATGCCGACAACTTCGCTTCGAAGGCGTTCGAGGGAAAGAGCGCCAGCAAGTATCCGTACAAGGACGATGTCGTCGAGGTCGATGCCTATATCGGTGAGATCGTTGCAGCACTCGATGCCGCAGGCGTCTTGGAAAACACGTTCATCTTCGTCACCTCGGACAATGGTCCGCAACTGGATAGCTGGCCGGATGCGGGCTACACGCCCTTCCGTGGCGCCAAGGCGTCCGCATGGGAAGGCGGCGTGCGCGTTCCCGGTATCGCCTACTGGAAAGGCATGATCGAGCCGGGCCGCCAGAGCGACGACCTCTTCGATCTCATGGATCTTTTCAACACCTCGCTGCATGTCGCCGGTGCGGCCGAGAAAACTCCGACCGACCGCTACATCGACGGCATCGATCAGACGTCCTTCCTGCTTGCCGACGACGGCCGCTCCAATCGCGAGAAGGTCTATATCTGGTCCGAGCACAACCTGATGGCCATGCGCATGTACGAGTACAAGATCCACGTGAAGGTGGTGGAAGAACACGCCCAGTGGCTGAACATCGACATGACGACGATCAGCGATGTCGGGCTCGCTCCGTGGCTGTTCAATCTCTACATCGATCCGAAGGAACAGTATCCGGTCGGTCACCGCATGAATGCCTTCCTCGCCTCCATGGCGGCAGAGATGAAGGGACATGCGGCGACCCTGCGGAAATATCCGCCGAAGGATATCGGCCTCGGTCGATAGTTGGAGAGGCCGCCGTTGCGCGCTCTCAGCCGAACTTGACGAGGTTGAGCGCCGGCAGCGGCCCGCCCGGGAACTGCGCGAGCCTGCCGCCAACCGCAAGCGAGCCGAGGTCGATGCCGAAGAAGCCGAGGCGGTCGATCAGCCGGGCGACCTCGGCCTTTGCAGTCTCGTCGTCACCGGAGAAGAACAGCACGCGGCTGCCACCTTCGGCCTTCGGGTCGCTCGAGACGAGCTGTGCCTGCAGATGGTTGAAGGCCTTGACGACGCGGGCGCCTGGCACGAGGTCGGCGACGATATCGCTCGAAAGCCGGCCATCAAGCTCGGCCGGCTTGAACAGCGGCGCCTCGATCGGGTTGTTCGCGTCGATGACGATGCGGCCGTTCCACTCGGGCAGACCAGCAAGTGCCGTCGGCAGCTTCGACCAGTTGACGGCAACCAGCACGATATCGGCGCTTGCGGCCTCCTCCCGCGTGCCGGCGGTGATGTAGGGTGCGAGTTCACCTGTGAGTGCCTGCAGGCTTTCCGGGCCGCGACTGTTGGCGATGGTTGCGGGGATCGACGCTCTGGCGAGCGCTCGGGCGAAGGCCGATCCGATATTGCCGGATCCGATGATACCGATGGACTGGGACATGGACATTCTCCTTTTGCGCGCCGCGGGGGCAGCCGATCGCAAGGGGCTGCGGCGACGCTGATGGGGGGTGAGGATCGGGATACGGGGCGCACCCGTTGCTGGTCGAACGCTTCGATCAGGCGGTAAAGCCACCGTCTGCAACGATGTCGGCGCCGGTGACGAAGGCCGCCTCCGGGCTTGCCAGATAGGCAACGACGCTGGCGATCTCCTCCGGCTTGCCGTAGCGGCCGATTGCCATGCCGGGGCCGACGATCTTGGAGACGGGGCCGCCGTCCGGGTTCATATCGGTGTCGGTCGGCCCTGGATGCACCGTGTTGACGGTGATGCCGCGGGGGCCGAGATCGCGCACCAGGCTGCGGTTGAAGCCGGCGACCGCGCCCTTGGTCAGCGTGTAGAGCGAGGCGGTCGGAAAGGCGGCGTAACGCACCGTCGACGAGCCGATATGGATGACGCGGCCGCCCGGCTTCATCTTGCGCACCGTCTCCTGCGTGGCGACGAAGACGCCGGTGACGTTGACGGCGATCATGCGATTGTAATCCGCGTCCGTGATCTCATCGATCGGGCCGCCAAGCGCAATGCCGGCGTTGTTGACGAGGATATCGACACCGCCCAGCGTCTCCGCGGTCTCGTTGACGGCGGCGCGCACCGCTCCCGCGTCGCCGGCGTCCGCCCTGATGGCAATGGCGCGGCCGCCCGCAGCCTCGATCTCTGCGACCACCGTGGCCGCCTTTTCCGGCGAGCCATGATAGGTGATGGCGACGGCCGCACCGTCGGTTGCGAGGCGCTTTGCGACGGCGGCGCCGATCGAGCGTGAGCCACCGGTCACCAGGGCCACCTTGCCTTCAAGCGTCTTTCTATTCTGCGACATGACATCAGCTCCTTCAGGGTTTCGATGGAGTGGATATTGCCATTTCATTCCGCTAACATAAGTCGGCAATGATTTTCATCATCTTCAACGATTGCTTGAATATGGAAACACTGGCCAATCTCGAATCCTTCGTGCGCAGCGCCGAGCTCGGCGGTTTCTCGGGTGCTGCGCGCAAGTTGGCGCTGACGCCGGCAGCCGTCAGCCGCAACGTCGCAAGGCTGGAGCGGAACCTCGGCGTGCGGCTTTTTCATCGATCGACCCGCAAGCTGACGCTAACGGAAGAAGGCGAGCGCTTCCTCTCAGCCATCCGCGACAATCTCGAGGGTTTGCAAAGCGCGATCGCCAGCGTGGCGGGCGACGGCGGCGCGCCGGCCGGCCTGCTCAAGGTCAGCCTCAGTCCCACCTTCGGCATCGATCACATCCTGCCGCTGGTGCCGGCGTTCCTTGAGGCCTATCCGGCTGTTCGCCTCGACTGGCAATTCGACAACCGGCAGGTTGATCTTATCGCCGAAGGTTTCGACGCGGCGATCGGCGGCGGCTTCGAGCTTTCGCCCGGGATCATCTCGCGGCCGATCGCGCCGGCGCACATCATCGCCGTTGCCTCGCCCGCCTACCTGAAGAGCCGTTCCCAGCCCGTCGACCCCTCCGGGTTTGCCGACCTTGATGGCATCGTCATGCGCGCCACCCGCACCGGCCGCATCCGCCACTGGACGATGCGCAACGCCGCCGGCAATGAAATGAGCGCGACGCCGCGCGAAACCATCGTCGTCAACGATCCGACCGCCATGTGCCGGGCAGCCCTGCTCGGCCTCGGTGTGACGCTGATTGCCGTTCCCGATGTGCTCGGCCATCTCGAAAGCGGCGCCCTCGTGCGGTTGGCTCCGAAATGGTACGCCGATGCCGGTCCGATCTCGATCTACTATGGCAGCCGGACGCTGCTGCCGGCAAAGACCCGCGCCTTCGTCGACTTTGTCGCCGAGCATTTCAAGCGCCACCGCCTAGCCGAACAATTTGCCGGCAGCCTCGGGTGAGCCATGGGGTTGTTGAAAACCCTTGATTGCACACCACATCATGAGCGGCACATCGCATTCCTCAAAAAAATGTCTGGCCGGCTGTCGGCTGCGTGTCCCGCCGAACGTCCTAGTGATGTCCAACCAAGAAAATCCCTATGAGGAGCATTTCATGCGCATGATTTTTGTAAACCTGCCCGTCAAGGATCTGAAGGCTTCGCGCGCGTTCTTCGGCGCGCTCGGCTTCACCTTCAACGAGCAGTTCTCCGACGACACGGCCGCGTGCACGGTGATCTCGGACAATATTTTCGTCATGCTTCTGACGGAACCGAAGTTCCGCGGCTTCATCACCGGCGAGATCAGCGACGCCAGCAAGGGCACCGAGGTCATCACCGCCCTTTCCGCGTCCAGCCGCGCCGAATGCGACGACATGCTCGCCAAGGCACTCGCTGCCGGTGCCAAGCCCTGGAAGCCTGCGATCGACTATGGCTTCATGTACGGCATCAGCTTCCAGGATCTCGACGGCCACGTCTGGGAATTCATGTGGATGGACATGGAAGCCGCCCAGCAACAGGCCTCCTGATCGGCCGCAAGCCCTTTGCCTTGCGCCCGCCGCCAAAAGCGGCGGGCACTTTTTTGTCTGATCCGGTGCACGCGACAGTGAGCGAGGCTATCGGCCGCAGAGGTTTTGGGGAGAAATTGCCCGAAAAACCGGATAGTTGGGGAACCGATACGTCCAGAACGGCAAGCAAGCCGCCGAATGCGCTTGCCGCGCATGCAGATTAAGGAGTCCCATGTCCACGAACGTCGAAGCCAAGCATTGGTCCAAGGTCGAGCTTTTGCACGAGACCGTGCGCAACCCCAACATCCACGTGCGCGGCACCAACAGCTATTACAGCAACGCCTGGACAGGTTCCTTCGAAGAGAGCGTCGTGCGCTACCTCTATGGCGACGAGTACAGCCTCAAGGCCTGGGAGCCGCAATGGCCGATCGACCAGTTGCGCATCGGCGACTATGTCGCGATCGGGGCCGAGGCGGTCATCCTGATGGGCGGCAACCACACCCATCGCACCGATTGGATAAGCCTCTATCCCTTCCTCGACATGATCGGCGAAGCCTATATCGGCAAGGGTGACACCGTGATTGGCGACGGCGCCTGGATCGGCATGCGCGCGATGATCATGCCGGGCGTGAAACTTGGCGAAGGCGCGGTCATCGCGTCGGGCGCAATCGTCACCAGGGACGTGGCGCCCTATACCATCGTTGCCGGCAATCCGGCCCGCCCGGTTCGCCAGCGCTTTCCCGAAGCCGACATCGAGACGCTGCTTACGCTCGGCATCTACCGGTGGGAGAAGGCGAAATTCGACGCGCTACGTCGCTTCATCTGCGCCGACGACATTGCCGCACTGAAAGCCGCATCAGAAGCCTACGATATCGAGCAGGCGTAACCACGCCGCATGCCAACACGCCTGATCGCGGGAATTCATTTTTACGCATTTCTTGACGGAAAAAGCGCTTCGCACTTTTCCTGGAAATGCGTCAGCCCGCGATCAGCGCCAGCCATTCATCCTCGTCCATCGTCTGCACGCCAAGCTCGCGTGCCTTGTCGAGCTTGGAGCCCGCCCCCGGGCCGGCGACGACGATATCGGTCTTCTTTGACACCGAGCCCGCCACCTTGGCGCCGAGGCTTTCGGCCTTTGCCTTGGCCTCGTCGCGCGTCATCTTTTCGAGCGAACCGGTGAAGACGACGGTCTTGCCGGCGACCGGGCTGTCGCTTGCAACCGGCTTTTCCGCGTCTTCGGGCGTGACTTCGGCAAGCAGCCGCGTCACCACTTCAAGGTTCCTCGGCTCCTTGTAGAACTCGACGATGGCGCGCGCGACCACTTCGCCGATGCCGTCGATGCTGTTGAGCTCGTTCCAGGCATCGCCGGCAAAGGCGCCGGCCTCGCTCATGGCAGCGCCAAAAGCCTCGTAGGTACCGTAGGAGCGCGCCAGCAGCTTGGCCGTGGTCTCGCCGACATGGCGGATGCCGAGCGCGTAGATGAAGCGATGCAGCGCGATCGAGCGGCGCGTGTTGATCGCGTCATAGAGTTTCTTGACGCTGACGCGGCCGAAGCCATCGATGTTTTCGAGCTTCGTCAGCTGCGATTCAGCCTGACGCTTTTCCAGCGTGAAGATATCCGCCGCCGTGCGGATGATGAGCGTCGGATCCTCACTCTCGAAGAAGAACTCGATCTGCTTGGAGCCGAGGCCCTCGATATCGTAGGCATTGCGCGAAACGAAATGCTTCAGGTGCTCGACCGCCTGCGCCCGGCAGACGAAGCCGCCGGTGCAGCGGCGCACCGCGTCGACCTTGCCGGATTTCTCGTTGATGTCGCGCACCGCATGGCTGCCGCAGACCGGACAGGTCGTGGGGAAGCGATAGGGCTCACTCCCCTCCTTGCGCTCATCGATCACCACATCGACGATCTGCGGGATGACGTCGCCGGCGCGCTGGACGATCACCATGTCGCCGATGCGGATGTCGCGGCCCTCGCGGATCGGCTCGCCCGAATTGCCGAGCCCCTTGATGTAATCTTCGTTGTGCAGCGTGGCGTTGGTGACGACGACGCCACCGACGGTGATCGGCTCAAGCCGTGCCACCGGCGTCAGCGCACCTGTGCGCCCCACCTGGATATCGATGGCCGTCAGCCGGGTAAACGCCTGCTCGGCGGGGAACTTGTGCGCCGTCGCCCAGCGCGGCGAGCGCGAGCGGAAGCCGAGGCGCGCCTGCAGGTCGAGCCGGTCGACCTTGTAGACGACCCCGTCGATATCGTAATCGAGATCCGGGCGTTCGCGCTCGATATGGTGGTAGTGCGCCAGCAGCTCGTCGGCGGACGAAATCCGCTGCATCAGCGGGTTGACCGGGAAGCCCCAGACCTTGAATGCCTCAACCATACCGAATTGCGTATCCGCAGGCATTTCCGACATCTCGCCCCAGGCATAGGCAAAGAAGCGCAGCTTGCGGCTGGCCGTCACTTTCGCGTCGAGCTGGCGCAGCGAGCCGGAAGCGGTGTTGCGCGGGTTGACGTAGAGCGGCTTGCCGAGCGCCGCCATCTCGGCGTTGAGCGCGGCGAAATCCGTCTTGCCCATATAGATTTCGCCGCGCACCTCGACGATATCGGGGGCGCCTGCCGGCAGCGTCTGCGGGATCATGCCGATGGTGCGGATATTGGCGGTGACGTTTTCGCCCGTCGTGCCGTCGCCGCGGGTCGCGGCCGTCACCAGCCGGCGGTTTTCGTAGCGCAGCGACATCGACAGGCCGTCGATCTTCGGCTCGGCGGTAAAGGCGATCGAGTTATCGGGCAGCTGCCCGAGGAAGCGGTAGACCGAAGCGACGAAATCGCGAGCGTCCTCGTCGGAAAACGTGTTGTCGAGCGACAGCATGGGCCGGGCATGAACGACAGGTTGGAAGGTGACCGAAGGTGTCGCCCCCACCTTTTTCGACGGGCTGTCCTCGCGAATGAGCGCCGGGAACCGCGCCTCGATCGCATCGTTGCGCCGCTTCAGCGCGTCATAGTCCGCGTCCGTGATCTCCGGCGCGTCGTTGCCGTGATAGAGCGCATCGTGACGGGCAAGCTCGGTGGCGAGAAAGGCCAGTTCTCCGGCCGCTTCCGTTTCGGTGAGGTTCTCGACGGGTTTCAGTTCACTGGACATGCGCGACGACTCCGGATTGGGAGTCGTTTTTTAGAGCAACTGCCGGGAAAGAAAAGAGCGACCGCTAGCATGCTCCCTGATCATCCGGCGGAAACGACATCTGGCGCGACATCGGCGCAGCGGCGGATCTCCAGTTCGCACCAGCGTTCGTATCGCTTCTGATAGCGGGCGCGTATCACCTCCAGATCCTGCCGGTGAATGCCGCGCCGGGTGTAGATCCATTTGCCTTCGGCAAGGCCCCGCATGACGCGACCGACCGGCTCCAGCCCGAACATCTTCAGGATGGCGGCGCCGCCCTTGTCCCAGCCGATGCCGTAGAGGTCGATACCTTCAGGCGGAAACTCCTGGTACTCCAGGATCGCCGACACCGTCGCCCAGACGAGAATGCCATTTTGCCGTCGGCGTTCGCTGCGCATGGAATCAAGCAGGTAGCTCAGATTAAGGATGGTTGCGAGATAGACCACCTTGGCCTTGCGCGCTTTCGGATGGGCGAGCAGCCCGTTGGCAAGCAGATCGTCGAAGCCGTAGTCGCCTTGCAGGGACAGCTTGAAGTGGTTTTTCTCGAAGACGTAGTAGTCGGTGAAACCGAAGATATGGTCGTCCGAATCCTGCAGGCAGATCAGGCTATAGGGATCGGAGAAGAAGGCCTTCATATCCTCCTCCGGATCAATCGCGTCGCTCTGGAACACATCCTGCGCCTTGCGGATCACATCATAGGCAACCGCGGTCGATGGCGGGATCCGAACCAGATAGGGGCGCTCATCGTCCGCGCTGGAACGCAGAAGGCCGGGCGTCTCGATCCAGCCGTCGCTTTCCTCCGGCAGTTCGATGCTGCGCGGACCTGAAAGCCGCGCGACCACAAAAGGAAGGACCGCGGTCGCGCCGACCACTGTCAGGATGCCAAGTTTTCCAAGTTGATCCTCGGCTTCCCTTATCGTCAGGATGTAACCGACGAAGGCGAGCGAATAGATCACGATCAGTTCCGGATGCTTGCGCATCTGCTCCAGCCGAAGCTGAAACCGCTGCTGTAGTCTCTCCCACATGCCCTATGCCGCCCGCCAATCCGCCAAAGACGAATAAAAACACGGACGCGGAGGGCCCGGCAACCTGGCGAGAAGACGTACGAGTCCTAACCGTTGCCGGAAAGCAACCTTGCGGCAGCAGCCCTCGCCTCTTCGGTGATCGAGGCGCCGGCGAGCATGCGGGCGATTTCCTCGGTGCGGGCCTTGTCGTCCATGCGGGCAACACGGGTCGAGATCATCTCGGCCTTCTCGCTCGACGGTCCCTTGGAGATCAGCAGATGCGTGGCCGCGCGCGCGGCCACCTGCGGCGCGTGGGTAACGGAAAGCACCTGCACCGTGCCGGAAAGCCGCTTCAGCCGCTGGCCGATGGCGTCAGCCACGGCACCACCGACACCGGTGTCGATTTCGTCGAAGACGAGCGTCGGCGCCGAGCCGCGGTCGGCAAGCGCCACCTTCAGCGCCAGCAGGAAGCGCGAGAGTTCGCCGCCCGAAGCTACCTTCATGATCGGCCCCGGTCGGGTGCCCGGATTTGTCTGGACATGGAATTCGACGAGGTCGATGCCATCGGCAGTCGGCTGGCCCGCATCGCTCTGCACTTCGACCATGAAGCGGGCGCGCTCTAGTTTCAGCGCCGGCAGCTCGGCCATGACGGCCGCCGACAGAGCCGAAGCGGTCTTCTGGCGCTTGTCGGACAGCGTGCGCGCGGCAGCGTCGAAGGCAACCCTTGCGGCGCCCACCTGCGCATCGAGCTGCTTCAGCTTCTCTTCGCCGGCGTCGAGGTCGGCGAGGTCCGAAATCATCCGGACGGCCAGCGCCGGCAGCTCGGCGACCGGCACGGAGTATTTGCGGCTGGCGCCACGAAGCGCAAACAGGCGCTCTTCGACGCGCTCCAGCTCCTTCGGGTCGAACTCGGTGTTGCGCAACGCCCGCTCGACGGCCATCTGCGCGTCGGAAAGCTGGTTCAGCGCCCCATCGAGCAGTTCGACGGTTTCTTCCAGCAAGCCCGGCGCCTCATGGCTCTTGCGTTCCAGCCGGCGCACGAGCGAGGCGATCAGCGGAACCGGCGAACCGTTGCCGTTCAAGAACTCGGAGGCTTCGTTGATGTCGCCGGCAATACGCTCGGACTTCATCATCCGCGCACGCTTTTCGGCGAGCTCGTCCTCTTCGCCGTCGCGCGGGTTGAGCTTTTCCAGTTCCTCGACCGAAGAGCGCAGATAATCCGCCTCGCGGGCTGCTGCCTCGACCCGCTCGCGGTGTTTCTTCAGCCCGCGTTCGGCGTCCTTCCAGGCGCGGTAGAGACCGGAGACCTGCACGGCCTCGTCGGTGGTGCCGCCGAAGGCATCGAGCAGCGTGCGATGAGCGTCGATATCGACCAGCGCACGATCGTCATGCTGTCCGTGGATTTCGACCAGCGTCTGGCCGAGCTGGCGCATCAGTTGCACGCTGACCGGCTGGTCGTTGACGAAAGCCTTGGTGCGGCCATCGGCCGATTGCACCCGACGGAAGATCAGGTCGCCGTCATCGTCGATGCCATTGTCGCGCAGCATCAGCCGCGCCGAGTGTCCGATCGGTACGTCGAAGACCGCCGTCACCTGCCCCTTGTCGGAACCGTGGCGCACGAGCGAGCCGTCGCCGCGCCCGCCAAGGGCCAGCGACAGACTGTCGAGCAGGATGGATTTTCCAGCACCGGTCTCACCGGTCAGCACGGACAGTCCGGCCTCGAACGCCAGATCAAGCCGTTCAATCAGGACGATATCGCGGATCGAGATCTGGGCGAGCATCCGGGGTCAAATCTTCCGTATCAGGCGCCGATCAGCTTCTTGCCTGCGCGCGCAATCCAGGAACCTCCGCTTTCGCGTGGCTCGAGACCACCCGACTGCAGCAGCTTGAACGAATCATTATACCACTGGCTGTCAGGATAGTTGTGTCCGAGAACGGCGGCAGCGGTCTGCGCTTCGGATGTCACGCCCATGGCGTAGTAGGCTTCGACCAGACGGGCCAGAGCCTCTTCGACCTGGTTGGTATTGGGATACTGCTCGACGACGGTGCGGAAGCGCGACACGGCGGCAAGGTACTCCTTGCGCTCGAGATAGTAGCGGCCGACCTGCATCTCCTTGCCGGCGAGCTGGTCGCGGGCAAAGCGGACCTTCGCCTGCGCATCCTCGACATATTGAGAGTCCGGATACTTGTCGACGACGGCCTGCATCGCCTCGATCGCCTTGAAGGCCGGCTTCTGATCCTGCGTCACCGCCGGAATCTGCTTGGTGTAGGCAAGGCCCTGGATGTACTGCGCGTAGGCAGCATCTTCGGACTGCGGATAAAGGTTGAGATAGCGACCGGTGGCGTTGATCGCCTCCTGGTACTGACCGTTGCGGTAGGAAACGAACGCGTTCATCACCAGCGCCTTGCGGGCGTATTCGGAGAACGGGTGCTGCCTGTCGAGCGCTTCGAACTTGCGAGCCGCCTCACCGGTCTTGCCGGCATTGAGGTTGGCAAGACCCTGGTTGTACAGCACTTCCGGCGGATCGGTCTCGGCCGTCAGCTTGGTGATGTCGATATCGGGATCGTTCTGGCAGGCGGTAATCAGGGCGCTGCCGGCAACGGCCGCGACAACCACGGCGAACATACGCGCTGACTTCTTCAAATCAACAGAAACTGCAAGAACCATCGGATATTCCCGTTCCATTCTGCGGGCATGGACCCCGCCAGACATGCGCTTTTAGAGCAAGTTGCCTCAAGACCGCAACGTCATGATCGGTGATTCATGCAAATTTGTGGCGGCGCCGACATGAAAATGCCGGCCTTTCGGCCGGCGACTGGAGGAGAGTGTCCTTTTGTTGTTATGCGGACCAGGGCGCGAAGCCCGGAACTGCAACCGCAACCATGTCGCGCGCACGGGTGCGCTGGCGTGGCGTGGCGGTTTCGACGACCTCGTAGGCAGAGGGATCGCTGAGCAGAGCCTTGAGCGCATTTGCGTTCATCTTGTGACCACCGCGATAGGAACGGTAGCAGCCGATGAACGGCGCGCCGGCAAGCGACAGGTCGCCCACGGCGTCGAGCGTCTTGTGACGCACGAATTCGTCGGTGTAACGAAGGCCTTCGACGTTGATGACCGAATTGTCGTCGGAGATCACGACGGAATTCTCGAGCGAAGAGCCGAGCGCGTAACCGGCCGCCCAGAGGCGCTCGACGTCACGCATGAAGCCGAACGTGCGGGCACGCGACAATTCGCGCTTGAACACCGAAGGCGTCATGTCGCCCTTCCAGGCCTGGCGGCCGATCAGCGGGCAATCGAAATCGATCTCCACCTCGAAGCGCATGCCGTCATAGGGTGTGAACTCCGACCAGGACGCACCCGATTCGATTCTGACCGGCTTGATCACCCGGATGTAGCGGCGCTTGACCGCAAGCGCGCGAACGCCGACCTGCTCGATCGCGTCGATGAAGGGTTCGGAGCTGCCGTCCATGATCGGCATTTCGGCGCCGTGAACCTCGATGGTGAGGTTGTCGAGGCCGAGCGCATAGATGGCGGCCATAACATGCTCGATCGTCGCGATCGAGGTCGCCGGCGACATGCCGAGAACGGTGCAGAGATCAGTATTGCCGACCTGCGAGGAAACCGCCTTGAACTCGCTCAGACGACCGTTGGCGAGAACGCGCTGGAAAACGATGCCCGCATCGGCTTCGGCCGGATGAAAGGTGATTTCAACCTCGGCGCCGGAATGAACACCAATTCCCTTGAGCGTTACCGGGCTAGCGATCGTGGTCTGAAACCCGAGCAGTTCGATTCCCATTCTCGTCGTCACTTTCAATACCTATGGCCCTTGGGCCCAAACATCAGGCGGATGCAGCGGTTTTCAGGGCACAAGAAAGGTGCCCGAGAGTTTCAGCCCAAAGGCCGGAACTCTGCGTTTCGAACAGACAGCGCGTGATCGAATCGCATGCATCCCCAATTCCGAGTCTGAAAATAGTAGTTATGAGGCACCATTCCAAATCACTGTTCGTTTCGCTTTGTTACGCATTTGCAACGGGCGGACGGCACCAGGCAACCTATTGAAACAAGAAGTAAAATGCAAAAATGCCCGGGCGTTAGCCCGGGCACTCGGCAAGGTGAAGGAACGGGCCTTCAAGATCAGTTCGATTGACGGCGCAGGAACGCCGGGATTTCGAGCTGATCATCTTCGTGCGAGCGCGCCTGCGGTGCGGCGCGACCGTGATCGTCAAGCTGGCCGCGACGCGGCGCATAGAGGCTGGCTTCCGGCGACAGCGGACGGCGCTGCTGGGAAGCGGCGGCCGGCGCACCGGCCGTCATGTCGGCAGCCACGCTGTGGCTTTCTTTTTCGCGCAGGCCGAGCGAGCTGGTGATGCGGTTCAAGAGGCCCATCGGGCCGCGCTCTTCCTGCATCTGCGGCGCCGGCTGGGCGCGCTGGTCCATCTCGGCCTTTACGACCGGCGGGAAGTCTTCGACCTTCGGCATGCGAACCGGTTCTGCCTGCTGGCGGATGACCGGAGCGATCGGCTCCTGGCGCTGGACCGGCTGCGGCTGGACCTGTGCGTGAACCGGCATTTCGACCGGGCGCTGAACCGGGGCCGGCTGGCGCATGACCGGAGCGGCTTCTACCGGTGCAGCACCGGCAAAGAGCTTGCTCTGGGGACGGAAGTCCTCATGGGCCTGCTGCATCGGCACTGGTGCCTGGGTGGCAGCGCGGGTCGCGATGTCGAGTTCGCGTTCCATTTCCGCTTCGCGGATCGCAAGCGCGATCTGGTCGACGGAGTTCTGCTGCTGCACCGGCTGGGCAACCGGCTGCTGAACCGGAGCGGGCTGGTGGTGGGCGACAACCGGCTGCTGGGCCGGAATGGCTGCCGACGGGCGGATGATCGGCTTCTGGGATGCTACCGAACGAAAGTCAGCAGAACGACCGGCCACCTCCGCGGCCGTGCGATCGATACCGGTGGCAACGACCGATACGCGGATCAGGCCTTCGAGTTCTTCGTCGAACGTTGCGCCGAGGATGATGTTGGCGTCCGGGTCGACTTCTTCGCGGATGCGGGTCGCGGCTTCATCGAGTTCGAACAGCGTCAGGTCGCGACCGCCGGTGATGGAGATCAAGAGGCCCTGCGCGCCCTTCATCGAGGTTTCGTCGAGAAGCGGGTTGGCGATTGCAGCTTCGGCAGCGGCCATTGCACGGCCCTCGCCCGAGGCTTCGCCGGTGCCCATCATGGCGCGGCCCATTTCGCGCATCACCGAACGGACGTCGGCGAAGTCGAGGTTGATGAGGCCTTCCTTGACCATGAGGTCGGTGATGCAGGCAACGCCCGAATAGAGAACCTGGTCGGCCATCGCGAACGCATCGGCAAACGTCGTGCGGTCATTGGCGATGCGGAAGAGGTTCTGGTTCGGGATAACGATCAGGGTGTCGACCGACTTCTGCAGTTCGGCAATGCCCTGGTCAGCCAGACGCATGCGGCGCTGGCCTTCGAAATGGAAAGGCTTGGTGACGACGCCGACGGTCAGGATGCCCTTGTTGCGGGCGGCCTGCGCGACGATCGGGGCTGCACCGGTGCCGGTGCCGCCGCCCATGCCGGCGGTGACGAAGCACATGTGGGTGCCCTGCAGGTGATCGATGATCTCGTCGATGCACTCTTCGGCAGCCGCGCGGCCGACTTCCGGCTGCGAGCCGGCGCCAAGACCCTCGGTCACGGCGACACCCATCTGGATGACCCGCTCTGCCTTGGTCATGGTCAGCGCCTGCGCGTCAGTGTTGGCAACGACGAAGTCGACGCCCTCAAGACCCGCGGTAATCATGTTGTTGACGGCATTGCCGCCGCCGCCGCCAACACCAAAGACGGTGATGCGGGGCTTCAGCTCCGTGATATCCGGCTTCTGCAAGTTGATAGTCATAGTACCCGTTCCTTCTGTTTTCTGGCCGCCTTGCCGAGCCGACCAAATCCTTGAAATTCCAACTTTGTCTTCACCGGGCGCCGTCCCTGTTCGGCGCCCGCTCTACTCAAAAACTTTCCTTCAGCCACTGACCCATGCGGGCGATGCGGCCGTTGCCGTTGCCGAGACCCGAGAACATGCCGCCCTGGGCCGCATGCGTCTCGAGGTCGGCGACCTGCGGATAGATCATCAGACCGACAGCCGTTGAGAACGCCGGTCCCTTGGCAGCCGCCGGCAGCCCGGAAACTCCGAGCGGACGGCCGATGCGAACGTTGCGCGCCAGGATCCGGCGTGCTGCTTCCGGCAGGCCGGTCAACTGGCTTGCGCCACCGGTCAGGACGATGCGCTTACCGACGATCGGGCTGAAGCCCGAGCGCTGGATGCGGTCGCGGATGAGTTCCAGCGTTTCCTCGATGCGGGCGCGCACGATCCGCGACACCAGCGCGCGCGGCACGTGGGTCGGCTGATCGCGGTCGTCCTCGCCGATCGGAGGGACGGATACGATGTCGCGCTCGTCGGCGCTGTTGGGCAGCGCCGAGCCGTGCACGACCTTCAGCCGCTCGGCGTCTTCGATGCGGGTCGAGAGACCGCGCGCCAGGTCCGTCGTCACATGATGGCCGCCAAGGTTGACCGCGTCGGCATGAACCAGCTTGCCATCGGCAAAGACCGAGATCGTCGTCGTGCCGCCGCCCATGTCGATCGCTGCACAGCCGAGTTCGACTTCATCGTCGACGAGAGCCGCCAGACCGCTGGCATAGGGCGTCGCAACGATGCCTTCGACCGAGAGATGCGCTCGGTTGACGCAAAGTTCGAGGTTCTTCAATGCGGCCCGCTCGGCGGTCAGCACGTGCATGTCGACGCCGAGAACGTCGCCGAACATGGCCAGCGGATCACGGATGCCGCGCTCGCCGTCGAGCGAGAAACCGGTCGGCAGCGAATGCAGGATGGCGCGATCGGAGCGCAGCGATTGCTGGCCGGCGGCCGACAGCACCCGCTTCAGATCGCTGGCATCCACTTCCTGGCCACCGAGATCGATGGTCGCGGTATAGACATCGCTCTGCAGGCGGCCGGCGGAAATGTTGACGATGAGGCTGTCGATCGTCAGGCCGGCCATGCGCTCGGCCGCATCGACGGCAAGCCGCACGACGCTTTCGACCGCATCGAGATCGGCGACGACGCCGTTCTTCACGCCGCGGGATTTCTGGTGGCCGATGCCGATGATTTCGACGCTATGCGTGCGATTGGGCAGGATCTGGCTTTCGGCGCGCGGCGTCAGCCGGCCGATCATGCACACGATCTTGGTCGAGCCGATATCCAGCACCGAGACGACATGAGACCGCTTCGAAGAAAGCGGCTTCAGGCGCGGCAGGCCAAAGCTGGAGGAACCGAACAAACTCATATCCGCCCCTCTTTCTTCTTCTCCGTCTCCTGCGCCTTCAACATCTTGTCCCTCGCCTTCAAGGCAACTTCGCGCCGGCTGACCGCACCCGGCGTCAATTGAACTGTGGTTCGATCTTCCAGCCTGAGATCGACGGCTGCGATGTCGCGCTCCAGCAGCTGGTGCTGGCTTTCCATGTCGGAGAGAACCTGCATCGCGCGGGCGACATCGTGTTCCGGCAGCTTGACGACGATGCCGTTGTCGAGGCGCAGATCCCAGCGGCGGCCGGCGACGCGCACGAAGGCCTTCACCCGCGAGCGGATTTCAGGCCAGCGGGAAAACTCATCGTAGAAATCAGCCGCCGCCGTCTCGGCATCACGGCCGACGAACAGCGGCAAGGCTGCAAACTTGTTGTCGCGTAGCGGCGCAATCGCGCTGCCGCTGCGCTCGATCAGCGACAGGTCGGAGCCGTGCTGCCAGATGCCGAAGGCCTTGCGCTCGGTGAGCGTGACTTCGATCGTGCTGGGGTAGACCTTGCGCACCGTGACGCCCTGCACCCAGGGCAGTTCGGCGATCAGTTTGCGCGCCTCGATGATGTCGAGCGCCACCAGCGACGTCGTACCGTCAAGGCCGAGCTGCTGCAGGATATCGATCTCGGAGGTCTGCTCGTTGCCGGAGACGCGCACATCCTCGATGGCAAAACCGGCGGCCGTCGTCGATGCCTGCGCAACGTTCTGCGTGTGGCCGCCGAGCGACATGCCGTAAAAGCCGGTTGCGACGAAAAAGGCGACGGCAGCAATCGTCCCGGTATGTGCGGGAAAGCGGACCCGGCCGCTGCCGAGGCTGACGAGAAAGCGAACAGCCTTGCGAAGCGGACGCGGCAGAACGCGTGCGCCATCCGCCTCGGCAGCAACCGCGCCCAGCGGATCACGAACTCTCTTGCCTCTTTTGCCCCTTACCGCAAGCACGAAGCGTCCTCCACCATCCAAGTCAGAAACTCGCCAAAGCCAAGGCCCGCATGCTGAGCCATTTCAGGCACCAGGGAGGTCGGGGTCATGCCGGGCTGGGTGTTGATTTCCAGCCAGATCAGTTCGCCTTCACCGGAGCCACGGTCGTCGAAGCGAAAGTCGGATCGGCTGACGCCGCGGCAACCGATTGCCTGATGCGCCTTCAATGCGAGTGTTTGTATTTTTTGGTAAATATTTGGTGAAATCTGTGCCGGAATGACGTGTTGCGAGCCACCTTTCACGTATTTGGAATCGTAATCGTAGAAGGCGTGGCCCTGCGGGATGATTTCGGTGACGCCAAGCGCCTTGTCGCCCATGACGCCACAGGTGAGTTCACGGCCGGCAACATAACGCTCGACCATGATTCGGTCGCCATAGCGCCACTCGCTGGAGGTCACGACCTGCGGCGGGTGCGACTGATCTTCCTTGACGATGACGACGCCGAAGCTCGAACCTTCGCAGACCGGCTTGACGACGTAAGGCGGCTTCATCGGATGCGTCGGCCCAAAAGCCCGGCGGTCCATTACCAGCGCCTCGGCAACCGGGATACCGGCAGCAGCAGCCACATGCTTGGCCTGCGCCTTGTCCATGGCGAGCGCCGAGGCCAGCACGCCGGAATGAGTGTAGGGAATTTCCAGATATTCGAGAATGCCCTGGATCGTGCCGTCCTCGCCGAAGGGGCCGTGCAGAGCATTGAAGGCGACATCGGGGCGCAGGTCGGCCAGAACCGAAGCGACATCGCGCGCGACGTCTACACGCGTAACGCGGAATCCTTCCGCTTCCAGAGCATCGGCGCACGCAGCCCCGGACGACAGGCTAACCGGTCGCTCCGAAGAAAATCCGCCCATAAGGACAGCTACATGCTTGCCGTTCATTCATACCCCCGAAAATACGCCACTATCGCAGCGCTTGCTTGCGTCTGGCTTGTTCCGGCATCGCGAGTCGCCGGTGACCATTGGGGGCACTAGAACGGCATTATAGTTAATGAACCGTTTACTTTTGTTAACCTTAGTCGGGAAACGATCGGCAGCGGCGCTCGAAAACGTTGCGAATACAACGCTTTCTGGCGCGAAATCAGCGCGTTGGCGCAACCTGTTTACGCGAAACACAAACCGCTAAAAAATGAAGACCCCGCTCCAATTCGGTGCGAGGCCTCAAGGCTTGGCCGTCTGTGCGGCTTATCGGTTAATCGTCTTCAGTGACGCGATCAGTCGTCCTCACCGATGCGATTAATCGTCTTCCCCGACGATTTTCCAGACGATTCCGGCGATCGCGGCGCCGACGATCGGAGCCAGCCAGAAGAGCCAGAGCTGCGAAAGCGCCCAGTCTCCCACGAACAGCGCCTGCCCCGTCGAGCGCGCCGGATTGACCGACGTATTGGTGACCGGGATCGACACCAGATGGATCAGGGTCAGCGCCAGGCCGATGGCGATCGGCGCAAAGCCCGAGGGCACGCGGCCATGGGTAGCGCCGAGAATGATGAACAGGAAGAAGAAGGTCATCACCACTTCCATCACCAGCGCCGCCGTCAGCGAATAGCCGCCGGGCGAATGTTCGCCATAACCATTGGCCGCAAAGCCGCCGAGCTGGAAGTCCGCCTTGCCGCTGGCGATGACGTAGAGAACGGCTGCAGCGACGATCGCGCCCAGCACCTGGGCGATGATGTAGCCGATGAGGCTGGAGGCCGGGAATTTACCGGCAACGGTAAGGCCAACGGAAACGGCCGGATTGAAATGACCGCCGGAAATGCCGCCGACGGCATAGGCCATGGTCAGAACGGTGAGACCAAAAGCGAAGGAGACGCCGAGAAGGCCGATGCCGACGGCAGGAAACGCGGCCGCCAGCACCGCACTGCCGCAACCACCGAAAACGAGCCAGAATGTACCGAGAAATTCCGCAGAAAGCTTCTTGAACATGCATTCGCTCCTGAAAGACGAAGCCGATCGCTTCAGTTGCCGAGAGTTTGCCACATTTTGATTCCGGTCAACCCCGGTTGCGACAGGGATCCCATCGCCAGTTAAACACGAAATCGAGCGCCCCAGCTTCGCCGATCGCCCATTCTGTCGACAACGATAGCTGCGTTTCGCCGGAGCCATGCAGCTCGGGAATAATGCTGCGCGCGCCCTCGGAATCGTTCGCATTTCTTACGAGTTCAGGGTTTCATCGTGCGGAAACTTGCGTTAATACGCCCGAACCGCCTCCCAAGACGGCATGACATCCATATCAGGAACGACAACAATGACAGACGCGACACCCTCCCTGTCGCCGAAGGATAGCGCGTTGCAGACGCCGGCAGTGAACTCCCCTGCCCGGGTGCTGTTCGCCAGCCTCGTCGGCACGACCATCGAATTCTTCGACTTCTACGTTTACGCCACCGCAGCGGTGCTGGTCTTCCCGCACCTCTTTTTCCCGACATCAGACCCGACATCGGCGATGCTGCAATCTTTCGCCACCTTCTCCATTGCCTTCTTCGCCCGCCCGTTCGGCGCGGTGATCTTCGGCCATTACGGCGACAAGGTCGGCCGCAAGGTGACGCTGGTCGCAGCTCTGATGACCATGGGCATTTCCACCGTCGTCATCGGCCTCTTGCCGACCTATGCGTCGATCGGCGTCGCGGCCCCGCTGTTGCTCGCCCTTTGCCGCTTCGGCCAGGGTCTCGGCCTTGGCGGCGAATGGGGCGGCGCCGTGCTGCTCGCCACCGAGAACGCACCGGAAGGCAAGCGCACCTGGTATGCCATGTTCCCGCAGCTCGGCGCGCCGATCGGCTTCATCCTGTCGGCCGGCACCTTCCTCATCCTCGGAGAAGTGATGACCGACGAGGCCTTCCTCGCCTGGGGATGGCGCGTGCCCTTCATCGCCAGCATCCTTCTCGTGGCCGTTGGCCTCTATGTCCGCCTGAAGATCACCGAGACACCGGAATTCCAGAAGGCGATCGACAAGCACGAGCGCGTCCAGGTTCCGATCGCGCAGATCTTCCGCTTCCACAAGCGCAGCCTCGTGCTCGGCACCTTCGTGGCGCTCGCCACCTTCGTGCTGTTCTACCTGATGACGGTGTTTTCGCTGTCCTGGGGCACGGCCAAGCTCGGCTATTCGCGTGAGCAGTTCCTGGTGGTCCAGATGACCGGCGTCGTGTTCTTCGGCCTGATGATCCCGGTTTCGGGCATCCTGTCGGACCGCTACGGCCGCCGCCTGGTGCTGATCGTCACCACCATCGCCATCGGTGCTTTCGGCCTCGTCATGGCGCCGCTCTTGGCCGGTGGCCTCGGCAGCGCCTTCCTGTTCTCCATCCTCGGCCTCGGGCTGATGGGGCTCACCTACGGTCCGATCGGCGCAGCACTTGCCGCCCCGTTCCCGACCTCGGTGCGCTATACCGGCGCGTCGATGACCTTCAACCTCGCCGGCATCTTCGGCGCGTCACTGGCGCCCTATATCGCCACGTGGCTTGCCACCAACTACAGCCTCAACCACGTCGGCTACTACCTTCTGGGGGCCGCCGCCATCACACTTGTGTGCCTGGTGCTGTCGACCGAGGAAGAAGTCTCGGCCTAAGCCGCACCTGTTGCGCTTCGACGCGTCAGAAACACCCATTAAAAGGGCCGCAGCGGCAACGCCGCGGCCCTTCTCTTTTGGCTGGCTCGCTGGCCAACGACCTGATCTGAATTCCCTCCGACGAGAAGGGCGAAGCCACAAAACACGAGATGTGCCGGTTTCCTGTTCCCGACCCCGGAAGCCTCGATCTTTGTCAATGTCAGCCAGGAAAGTGACATGGTTCACTGTGGTGTCGCGAGGTCTGGATCGTCGCCGCAGTCCCCGGTCATTGCGCAGCTTGAGCCGATCTGCCGAGCGCGCTTGGGAAGTCGAGCAATCGACTCACAACGATGCATCGATTCCGCGAAAGTGTTGTCTATTTCCGTTCCGTCGATCATGATCACGCCGTTTCGGACGGCTGGCGGCGCGCCGTCGGAGATCGACATCGCGATGAGCCTGATGGCAATGTTGGCGTGATGGCACGGTCCCATGGATAGCCCGATCTGCTGCGAGTTGGGGATCGTCGCCAGACTGCCTAGGAAATCGCCGTCCTTCATCTCGATCTGCTCGGCCAGTTCTGTAAGCCCGACCTGGTCGCCTGATTTCACGAACTCGGCAACCTTGGCTTCGAGATGTTGCGCTTCTGCGCCGTCGCCCAGCGAAGCCACCGCATCGCGCAGGCGAGCCTCATCCATAGCCTTGGCCGGTGCAACGAGCGTGAAATTGACCAGCAAGGCGCCAAAAAGGAGCGACCTGATGCGCGACAGTTTTTGCAAGCGAGACACGCGCGCTTCCCTCCTGAGACGTCAATGTTGTGCTGGGAATCCAGTGTTCTTTCACAGAGCGGAGTGATCCAGCGCAACCGCGCGCCAGATAAACAAAGGGCCGCAGCGTCACCACTGCGGCCCTCTTTTGGGGCTTTGCCCTCCAGCCTCAGGCGATGCCGCGGCCGAGGAATTCCTTGATCTCGTAGCCCGGCATGAAGGTGCCGATGCGCTTGATTTCCCACTCCAGCCGCACACCGGAATGTTCGAGCACGCGGTTGCGCACGGTCTCGCCGAGATATTCGAGCTCGTAGCCCGTCGCCTGTCCGGTGTTGATCATGAAGTTGCAATGCAGCGGCGACATCTGCGCGCCGCCGATCATCATGCCGCGGCAACCCGCCTCGTCGATCAGCTTCCAGGCCGAATGTCCCTCGGGGTTCTTGAAGGTCGATCCGCCGGTCTTCTCGCGGATCGGCTGCACGGTTTCGCGGTGCTGGCGCACGGCATCCATGTCGGTGCGGATCTTGTTCTTGTCCTCGGGATAGCCCTCGAAGATCGCGTGCGTGAAGATCAGGTCCTTTGCCGCTGCGGAATGGCGATAGCCGTAGCCCATGTCGGCATTCGACAGCACATGCGCATTGCCCTGGCGATCGACCGCATGCACCTCGACCACACGCTCGCGGGTTTCAGCCCCATTGGCGCCAGCGTTCATGCGCAAAGCGCCGCCGATTGTGCCGGGAATGCCATAGTAGAAGTAGAAGCCGCCGATGCCGTTATCGAGCGCCATGGCCGCGATGTTCTTGTCCGGGCAGATCGCACCGGCCTTGATGCGGTTTTCGCCGACGAGCTCAAGATCGCCGAAGCCCTTTGCCGAAAGCCGGATGACCACGCCGGGAATGCCGCCGTCACGAACAAGCAGGTTCGAGCCGACGCCCATGACCATGACGGGCACTTCAGCCGGAACGAGCTTCAGGAAGGTGACGAGATCGTCGGTGTCGTGCGGCTGGAACATCAGCTCGGCAAGACCGCCGGCGCGGAACCAGGTCACGCGATCCATCGGCGCGTCGGGCGTGATGCGGCCGCGAACGGCGCTGACCCCGCTTCCGAGGGCTTCGAGTAGTTTCTGACCGTTGACCTGTTTCATGCTCAATTTCCTGAAATGTCTGCGAGTTCCCGTGGCAAGGCGGCGGCCCAGTAGGTGATGCTGCCAGCCCCCAAGAGAACCACAAAATCACCCGGCTGCGCAATCTTGCTGACAACCGGCGCGATTGTTTCTGGGCCGACCACATACCGGGCGTCGCGATGACCGCCGGCCCTGATGCGGTTGACGAGCTCTTCGGCGTTGATGCCGTCGATGGCATCTTCTCCGGCTGCGTAGACCGGCGCGATCAAAATCGTGTCGGCATCATTGAAGCAGGCGGAAAAATCTTCAAACAGGCTTGCAAGGCGCGAGTAGCGGTGCGGCTGGTGCACGGCGATGATCCGGCCCTGGCAGGCCTCGCGCGCAGCCCGCAACACCGCCTTGATCTCGACCGGATGGTGGCCGTAGTCGTCATAGACGCGCACGCCGTTCCAGTCGCCGGTAAAGGTGAAGCGGCGCTTGACGCCGCCGAAGGAAGCGAGCCCCTTGGCAATCGCTTCCGGGCTGACGCCGAGGCGCTGCGCGACCGCGATCGCGGCCGTTGCGTTCGATACGTTGTGGCGGCCGGGCATCGGCAGGCGCAGATCCTTCATCGTGATCACCTGGCCGGTGCGGCGGCGGCGGATCTCGACGTCGAAGACGGAGGTGGCGCCATCCATGCGGATGTTGTGGAAGCGCACGTCGGCCTGCGGGTTCTCGCCGTAGGTGACGACCTTGCGGTCCTCGATCTTGCTCACCATGGTCTGCACTTCGGGGTGATCGAGGCAAAGCACGCCAAAACCGTAGAATGGCACGTTCTCGACGAACTGGCGGAAGGCGGCGCGCACGGCGTCGAAATTGCCGTAGTGGTCGAGATGTTCAGGATCGATATTGGTAACGATGGCGACGTCTGCCGGCAGCTTCAGGAACGTGCCATCGGATTCGTCAGCCTCCACCACCATCCACTCGCCCTCGCCCATGCGGGCATTGGTGCCGTAGGCATTGATGATGCCGCCGTTGATGACGGTCGGGTCGAGTTCGCCGGCATCGAGAAGGGCGGCGACCATCGAGGTCGTCGTCGTCTTGCCGTGGGTGCCGCCGATGGCGATCGCATTGCGGAAGCGCATCAGCTCGGCCAGCATCTCGGCGCGGCGCACGACCGGCAGAAGCTTCTCGCGGGCTGCGATCAGTTCGGGGTTGTCCTTCTTGATCGCGGTGGAAACGACCACGACTTCCGCATCGCCGATATTTTCGGCCTTATGGCCGACGAAGACCTCGATGCCCTTTTCGCGCAGGCGCTGGACATTGGCGCTATCGGACTGGTCGGAGCCCTGCACCCGATGGCCGAGATTGTGCAGCACCTCGGCAATGCCGCTCATGCCGATACCGCCGATACCGATAAAATGGACCAGACCGATCGTCTTCGGCATTTTCATGAGCGTTTTTCCTTGAATGTCTCGACTGTCAAACCGCTGGCAATAGCCTCAACCATGCTCGCAAGCAAGCGCGCGGCATCCGGCTTGCCGGTTTCGCGCGCATGGGCAGCCATCTGCGCCAGCGACTGCGGATTGGCCATGGCGTCGGCAAGAATGCCGGCGAGGCGCTCGGCCGTCAGCTCTGCCTGGACGATCACCTTCGCTCCGCCCTTGGCGGCAATCGCTGCGGCATTCGCCGCCTGGTCGTGATCGAGCGCGTAGGGATAGGGAACGAGGATCGCCGGCCGGCCGATGACGGCAAGCTCCGAAACCGTCGAGGCGCCCGAGCGGCAGATGACGAGCTGGGCATCGGCGATGCGCTCGGCCATGTCGGTGAAGAACGGCGAGACGTCGGCAGGAACGCCGAGCTTCTCATAGGTGGCGATGACGCCATCGCGATCTTCCGGACGCGCCTGCTGCGTCACCTTCAGCCGCTGGCGAAGTGCATCGTCGAGACGGCAGATCGCCTGCGGAACCGCTTTCGAAAAATACTGCGCGCCCTGGCTGCCACCGAAGACGACAAGATGAAATGGTGTTTCGCCGGCGGCGGCGTCATAAGGCACCTTGGCAGCCTCAAGCACCGCCGGGCGCACCGGGTTGCCTGTCGTCACCGTCTTTGCGGCAAAGGCGCCGGTGCCCTCCGGCAGGAAGCCGCCGGCAATCGCCTTGACGCGCGACGCGAGCGCCTTGTTCGCGCGGCCCATCACAGCGTTCT
Organism: Ensifer sp. M14; assembly: GCF_003355565.1. Classification (NCBI taxonomy): domain Bacteria; kingdom Pseudomonadati; phylum Pseudomonadota; class Alphaproteobacteria; order Hyphomicrobiales; family Rhizobiaceae; genus Ensifer; species Ensifer sp. M14. Next base: position 2,194,221 of record NZ_QJNR01000004.1, on the reverse strand, counting down.
GCTCATGGATCATCGACGGCACGCCCATGCCCGTTGCCGCCAGCAGCGGCGGCACGGTCGGGTAGCCGCCGAAGCCGACGACGGCCTTCGGTCGCAGACGGCTGATCAGCCGGCGCGCGGCGCGCATGCCGGTCCACAGCGTCCACAGCGAGCGCACGACATGGATCGGGTTTTTCGAGCCGATGGTCGCCGACGGCACCACGTGCACTTCGTCTGCCGGAAACTTGCCGGCGAAACGCTCGGCGCGGCTGTCCGTCACCAGATGCACCGAATAGCCGTTCGCCTTCAGCTCATGCGCAAGCGCTTCGGCTGGAAACAGATGGCCGCCGGTACCCCCGGCGGCAAGAAGGATTATACCCTTTGTCATTCTTTACTCCGCCGGCACGCCAATGCCGGACCGAAACAGGCTGCGCTCCACGGCGCGCTTCTCCGGGCGATGGCGCGTGAGCGCCAGGATGAAGCCGGCGGTGACGCAGATCGCCACCATGGACGAACCGCCATAGGAGATCAGCGGCAGGGTCATGCCCTTGGCCGGAAGCAGTTCGAGGTTAACGCCGATATTGATCATCGACTGGATGCCGATCTGCAGCACGAGGCCGGCGACGGCAAAACGGTTGAAGTCGTTGCGCTCGCGGAAGGCATGGTTGAGCCCGCGCAACACCAGGAAGGCAAAGATCATCACGATCAGCATGCAGAAGACGATCCCGAACTCTTCGGCTGCCACCGAGAACACAAAGTCGGTGTGGCTATCGGGAATGATGCGCTTGACGATGCCTTCGCCGGGGCCGCGACCGAACCAGTCGCCACGGATGATGGCCTCGCGCGCCGTGTCCATCTGGAAGGTGTCGCCTTCCCCGGTCAGGAACTTGTCGATACGGCCGGCCACGTGCGGCAGCATGGTATAGGCGACGAAGAAGCCGCCGAAGGCTGCACCCGCAAGTACGATGATCCACAGCCAGGGCATGCCGGCCATGAAGAACATGCCGCCCCAGACAGCGGTCGTCAGGATGGTCTGGCCAAGGTCGGGCTGGGCGACAAGCAGCGCCCCGACGATGCCGAAAAGCAGGATCGCAAAGAGGTTTCCGGGAATTTCCGGCTGGCGCGCATGTTCGGAGAAGAGCCACGCGCAGACGACCACGAACGCCGGCTTCATGAATTCGGAGGGCTGGATGGAAATACCGGCGATCGAGATCCAGCGCATCGAACCCTTGACCTCCTGGCCGACGAAAAGCACCAGCACCATCATGCTGAGCGACACGCCGAGCAGGATGATCGCGGCGCGGCGCACCTGCCGCGGCGTCAGGAAAGAGATCGCAACCATCACCACCAGCGACGGCAGCAGGAAGACGGCGTGGCGCTTGACGAAGTGGAAGCTGTCGAGGCCGATGCGCTCGGCGACCGCCGGGCTTGCCGCAAAGGACAGCATGAAGCCCACGCCCATCAACAGGATGAAGGTCGCCAGGAAGAACCTGTCGATCGTCCAGAACCAGTCGGCCACAGGGCCACGTTCGGCTCGGCTTACCATCTTGTCAGTCCCCTTTATCAGGCGCGCTTGCGCCAAACGTCCGAAACCCCGGCGACGCCCATCCGTCCCGCACCGCATGGGCGCGCGGACAGCGAGTGTCAGATCAGCATCGTCACGCCCTGCAGTGCCTTGACGTGCGTCACAAAGGCATCGCCGCGTATTTCAAAGTTCTTATACTGGTCGAAGCTTGCGCAAGCCGGGGATAACATCACCGCCGACCCGCCCTTGGCGTCGCCTTCGGCATCGGCTGCGGCATGCGCCACGGCCTTTTCCAGCGTGCCGGAAATTTCGTAGGGCACGGCCTCGCCGAGCGTCGCGGCAAAAGCAGGTGCTGCCTCGCCGATCAGGTAGGCCTTGACGATCTTCGGGAAGAACGGCGACAGCGAGGCGATGCCGCCATCCTTCGGCAGACCGCCGGCAATCCAGTAGATGCGCTCATAGCTCGACAGTGCCGGTGCCGCCGCATCGGCATTGGTCGCCTTGCTGTCGTTGACGAATACGACGGCGCCCTTGCGGCCGACCGGCTGCATGCGGTGCTTCAGCCCCGGGAAGCTTTTCAGCCCCCGGCGGATCTCGTCTTCGCTGACGCCGACGGCAAGGCAGGCGGCGATTGCGGCTGCCGCGTTCTGCGCATTGTGGCCGCCGCGCAGCGTCTGGATGCCATCGAGATCGACGAAGAGCCGTGACGTTCCGCCATGAGCAAGAAGGATGCGCGAGCCGTCGGCATGGATCCCGTCGGCGAGAACATGCCGGCGCGAGATGCGCACCACCCTGGTGCCTGCCCGCTCGACGCGGTCTGCAATCAGCGCTGAGAAACTGTCGTCGACACCGACGATCGCCGTGCCGCTGCCCGCCACCAGCCGCTCCTTGATGTCGGCATAGTGCTGCATGGTGCCGTGGCGATCGAGATGATCGGGCGTGAGATTGAGCAGGATGCCGGCCGTCGGGTTCAGCGTCGGTGCCAGATCGATCTGGTAGGACGAGCACTCGACCACATAGAAGCGGCCGGCCTTCGGCGGCTCAAGCGTCAGCACTGCCGTGCCGATATTGCCGCCGAGCTGCGTGTCGCGGCCGCTTTCCTTCAGGATATGGGCGATCAGCGCCGTCGTGGTCGACTTCCCGTTGGTGCCGGTAATGGCGATGAACGGGCAATCGGGCGCCTGCGCCCGGCGCTCGCGCACGAAGAGCTCGACGTCGCCGATGATCTCGACCCCGGCGGCATGCGCCAGGTCGACAGTCCAGTGCGGTTTCGGATGGGTCAGCGGCACGCCGGGCGAAAGCACGAAGGCGGAAAGAGCCCGCCAGTCAATGTCATGAAGGTTTGCCGTCGGCACGCCCGCCTCGCCGGCCTTGGCGACGCTGTCTGGATTGTCGTCCCAGGCCGTCACCTCGGCCCCACCGGCAACGAGCGCCTCGGCGGTCGCCAACCCCGAGCCGCCAAGCCCGAAGAGAGCGACCTTCTTGCCCTTGAATGTGCTGACCGCGATCATCGTCCGATCACCGCAGCTTGAGGGTGGACAGGCCGACCATCGCCAGGATGACGGCGATGATCCAGAAGCGGATCACGACCTGGCTTTCCGTCCAGCCCTTCTTCTCGAAGTGGTGGTGGATCGGCGCCATCAGGAACACGCGGCGGCCGGTGCGCTTGAACCAGAACACCTGGATGATCACCGACAGCGTTTCCATGACGAACAGGCCGCCGATGATGATCATGACAAACTCATGCTTGACGGCGACGGCAACGGTGCCGATCAGGCCGCCGAGCGCCAGCGAACCCGTGTCACCCATGAAGATGGCCGCCGGTGGCGCATTGAACCAGAGGAAGCCAAGGCCGGCGCCGATGACGGCGCCGAGGATGACGGCGAGCTCGCCCGTGCCGGGCACGAAATGGATCTGCAGGTAGTTGGCGAAAACGGCGTTACCGGCGAGATAGGCGATGAGGCCGAATGCGGCTGCCGCAATCATGACAGGCACGATCGCAAGCCCGTCGAGCCCGTCCGTCAGGTTCACGGCATTGCCGGCGCCGACGATGACGAAGCCGCCAAAGAGCACGAAGAAATAGCCGAGATTGATCACCAGGTCCTTGAAGAACGGGAACGTGACCGAGGAGCCGAAGGTCGAGCCGGCAGCACCGCCCGAAAGCGACGCCTGCATCATGAAGAACACGGCAATGGCGGCGATGATGAACTCGAAGCCGAGACGCGCCTTGCCGGAAAAGCCCTTGTCCGACTGCTTGGTGACCTTGAGATAGTCGTCATAAAAGCCGATGGCGCCGAAGCCGAGCGTGACGAGAAGGGTCGAGACGACATAAACGCTGGAAAGATCGGCCCACAGCAGCGACGACACGACGATACCGGCGAGGATCATCAGCCCGCCCATCGTCGGCGTGCCGGCCTTCTTGAAATGCGTCTGGGGTCCATCGGCGCGGATGGGCTGGCCCTTGCCCTGCCGGATACGGAGCGAATCGATCATGCGCGGACCGAACAGGAATACGATCAAAGCGGACGTGAAAAGCGCTGCTCCGGTACGGAACGTGATGTAGCGAAAAAGATTGAAAAATTGAAAGTGGTCCGCCAGTTCCACGAGCCAGATGAGCATTAAGGGACCTTTCCCCAAAGGTTTAAAATCGGACACCGTCCAACAGAATCATCTGAAAAACGATACGCGCTTGTATACAAAAGTGTTAGGTCGCGCTGCCTAACCCAAGGCTGTATCCACCGCCAGCGGTGGCGATCATCACAGCGCATCGCGCGCCAGAAGGCGCGCGAAAGTCGCTATCCTCAATTCGTCGACTGCATGGCCGCCCCTGAACCGCTCCCGGCCCGGGTCGATCATGCCGTCGCTTCGTCCCCCTCGGCCAAAGGCTCCGGATAGGCTTCGATCAGTGCGTGCACGATCTTGCCGCAGCCGGTGCCCTTCGAAGACTTGATCATCACCACATCGCCGGCCGCAACTGCCCCGAGCGCATAGGTTTTCAGCTCGTCGACGGTCTCGCGGTAGACGACGGAGACTTCCGGCGGCAACGAATCGCGCAGGTTTGCCATCAGCGGCCCGGCAAGCCAGACGTCGGCAATCCCGGCTTCGACCAGGGGCCTTGCGAGTGCTGCATGGACCTCGACGGAGTGGTCGCCCATCTCCAGCATGTCGCCGAGCACGGCGATGCGGCGCCCGCCCGGCGCCGGTGTCGAATCTTGCAGCAGCGAAATCGCCGCGCGCATCGAGGTCGGGTTGGCGTTGTAGCTTTCGTCGATCAGCGTCAGCGTACCGGCGCCGACCAGCAGCTGATGCCTGCGGCCACGGCCGGTTTCGGCCTGCATGGTCGCAAGCGTCGAGGCGGCAAAGTCGACATCGGCGCCGACGAGCTTCACCGCCGCAAGCACGGCCAGCGCGTTTTCAGCGATGTGACGTCCAGGCGCGCCGATGGTGATTTCCATCGTCCGACCGCCAAGGGCTGCCCAGAGCACCGATCCATCGGCAGCGCCGGCAAATTCGACGAGACGGAACTCGGCCTTCGGGTTGACGCCGAAGGAGTGGATATAGCTGACGCCGGCGGTACCCGCCGCTTTCTCCAGCAGCTTGTACTGGGCGCTGTCGTGATTGATGACGGCGTGACCGCCATTGACGACGCCCTCGAAGATCTCGGCCTTGGCCTCGGCAATCTGGTCGAGGCTTTCGAAGTTGCCGAGATGGGCGGCGGCGATGCTGGTGACGATCGCCACATGCGGGCGGACCATCTTCGTCAGCGGCCGGATCTCGTCCGGGTGGTTCATGCCGATTTCGAAGATGCCAAAATCGGTCGCTTCTGGCATGCGCGCAAGCGTCAGCGGCACGCCCCAGTGATTGTTGAACGACGCGACGGACGCATGCACGCGGCCTTGCGGCACCAGCACGTGGCGCAGCATCTCCTTGGTGGTGGTCTTGCCGACCGAACCGGTGACGGCGATGATCTTGGCGGCGCTGCGGTCGCGCGCCGCACATCCAAGCCGGATCATCGCTTCGAGCACATCGTCGACGACGATCATCGGCGCGCTGAGGCGTCCAAGCGCCGGCAGCTTGCCTTCGCTGACGACGAGAAGTGCGGCGCCATTGGCGAGTGCAAGCCCGGCATAATCATGGCCGTCGACCCGGTCGCCCTTGATCGCGAAGAAGGCCTCGCCCTTGCCGACCGAGCGGCTGTCGATCGAGATCCCGCTTACTCCTTCGGGCAGGTTTCCAACCGGACGGCCGTTCATTGCGGCCAGAAGATCGCTGCTTGTCCAGAGCCAGTTCAAATCACAGACCTCCCAATGCCTTGCGGACTTCCGCATGATCCGAGAACGGCAGCGTGACGAAACCGACCGTCTGGCCTTCCTCGTGTCCCTTGCCGGCGACGATCAGCGTGTCGCCGCTTTGAAGCATGCCGACGGCAGCGCGGATTGCTTCGGCGCGGTCGCCGATTTCGGTCGCGCTCGGCGCGGCAGCCATGATTTCCGAACGGATCACGTCGGGGATTTCAGAGCGTGGATTGTCGTCGGTGACGATCACCACGTCGGCCAGCCGCGTGGCGATCTCGCCCATGATCGGCCGCTTGCCCTTGTCGCGGTCTCCGCCGCAGCCGAAGACCACGATCACCCGGCCGGTCGTGAACGGCCGCACCGAGGCGAGCACATTTTCGAGCGCATCGGGCTTGTGGGCGTAATCGACATAGGCAAGCGCGCCATCGCGCGTCTGGCCGACCAGTTCGAGGCGACCGGAGGCGCCCTGCAGCTTTTCAAGCGCCGAGAATGCCGCCTTGGCGCTGATACCGGTGGAGATCGCCAGACCGGCCGCGACAAGGGCATTGGCCACCTGGAAGTCGCCGGCCAACGGAATGTGGATTTCGAAGATGTCGTCGCCGACATGGACTTCGGCCGACTGCTTGTGGCGGAAATGCTCCACCCGCTTCAGGGAGATGAAATCGCCCTTGCGACCGACGGTGCGCACGTCGAGCTTCGCCTTGCGGGCAGCCGCAATCGCCTGTTCCGACCATTGGTCATCGGCAAAGATCACCGCCGGCGCGCCCTTCGGCAGAAGCGCTTCGAACAGCCGCATCTTGGAGGCCATATAGTGCTCGACCGTCGGATGATAATCCATATGGTCGCGGCCGAGATTGGTGAAGGCGGCGGCCGATAGCCTGACGCCGTCGAGGCGGCTCTGGTCGAGGCCGTGGCTCGAAGCCTCCATCGCCGCATGGGTCACGCCGGCGTCAGCAAGTTCGGCCAGAAGCTTGTGCAGGGAGACCGGGTCGGGTGTGGTCAGCGAGCCATAGTCGTTGCGGCCGGGCGCAACCACGCCTGTCGTACCGATCATTGCGGCCGCAAGGCCGGAATGCGCCCAGATCTGCCGGGTAAAGGAGGCAACCGAAGTCTTGCCGGCAGTCCCCGTCACCGCCACCATCGTCTCGGGCTGGCGGCCGTAGAAGGCGGCCGCGGCGCGCGCAAGAAAGGCGCGCGGATTGGCAAGCGAGAGAACCGGCGCAGAGGCTCCATCCGGCTTCGCATTGCTTTCGGCAACCACGGCGACGGCGCCGCGCGAGAGCGCATCGGCAATATAGCTGGTGCCGTTTGCCTTGCTGCCGGAAACGGCGACGAAAAGATCCCCTGGCTGCACCTGCCGGCTGTCGGCCGTGATGCCGGCAACCTCGATCGCAGAGGAAGCGCCATCCAGTTGCGCAGAAAGTTCAGGGAAGCTCGTTCCCGCCAGGTCTCTTATCTTCATGAACCGCACGTCTCACATCGCTCTCGATCCGCCGGAATCGCGAATCGTCCCGCATTCTCATTTCATGCCTAATAAGACACAAGCATGGCAGAACCATCTTCTCCGAACTTCGGTTCGACGCCGAGAAGCGGTGCAGAGCGGCTGATGATGTCGCGTACCATTGGCGCGGCATTCGAGCCGGCGGTCCGTCCGCCATTCTCGCCGGTCTTCGGCGCGTCGATGAAAGTCAGCACGATGTATTTCGGATTGTCGATCGGAAAAGCTGCGAGAAAGGCGTTGAAGTTCTGGTCGCTGGCGTAGCGGCCATTGACGACCTTGTCGGCCGTCCCGGTCTTGCCGCCGACGTTGTAGCCCGGAACCTGCGCGCGCTTGCCCGAACCGGCGATGCCGTTCCAGCGAAGCAAGAAGCGCATGTCGTCGCTTGTGCTCTTCTTGACGACCGTCGTTGCCACCTCGTCGGCTTGTTCTTCCGAGCGCGGCAGGAAGGTCGGCGGGATCAGCTTGCCGCCGTTGACGAGCGCTGCACCGGCGACAGCCGTCTGCAGCGGCGTCGTCGAGACGCCGTGGCCGAAGGAGATGGTGATCGAGTTGATCTTCTTCCATTCGCGCGGCTGGCTCGGGGATTTGACTTCCGGCAGTTCGGTCGGCAGCCTCGAGAGCAGGCCGATGCGGGTCAAGAATTCCTTGTGGCCGGGAATGCCGATGAGGTCGGCGATCTTGGCCGTGCCGATGTTCGACGAATACTGGAAGATTTCCGGAACGGTCAGCACCCGGCGCTTGCCGTGGAAGTCCTTGATGGTGAAGCCGCCGATGCGGATCGGCGCCGTGGCGTCAAAACTGTCGTTGAGCGTCACCTTGCCGGAATCGAGGCCCATGGCGATCGTGAAGGTCTTGAAGGTCGAGCCCATCTCGAACGTGCCGTTCGACATGCGGTTCATCCAGCCCTCTTCGGCCCCTTCGGCCGGCTTGTTCGGGTCATAGTCGGGAACGGACGCCATCGCCAGCACTTCGCCGGTGTTGACGTCGAGCACGACGGCGCCAGCGGCCAGCGCCTGGTAGTTCTTCATGCCCGAATCGATGACGTCGCGCACGATGTTCTGCACCCGGACGTCGATCGACAGCTTGACCGGCTCGAGCTTGGCATCACTGGTCATGCCGATGGCGGCGAGATCGGCGAGCCCCTGCCCGTCGATGTAACGCTCCATGCCGGCAACGCCGCGGTTGTCGATGTTGACGTGGCCGAGGATGTGAGCGGCGGTCGGGCCGCCCGGATAGAAGCGGCGCTTCTCCGGCCGGAAGCCGACGCCGGGAATGCCGAGCGCCAGGATCTCGCTCTGCTGCTTCGGCGTCAGCTGGCGGCGCAGCCACTGGAAGCGCGATTTCGACTTCAGCTTGTTGTAGATTTCGCGGGCGTTGATGTCAGGCAGAACCGTCGCCAGCCGCTCGACCGCCTCATCGGCGTCGACGATCTTGTGCGGCTCGGCATAGAGCGAGACCGTGCGGATGTCGGTGGCGAGGATCTCGCCATTGCGGTCGAGAATGTCGGGGCGCGAAGCCATCAGGTTGTCGGCACGGCCGATGCTCGACACCGTCTCCGGCTGCGCCATGCCGTACTGCACCAGGCGGCCGCCGATCACGGCATAAACGATCCCGAAGCTGGCGATGATGATCGCCACGCGGTTTTTCGCCTGATTGGTGGTCTTCTTGCGCGTGCCCTGGAACGTGACGTTGAGCTTGGCTTCGGCCGGCAGGTTGTTGCCACCGGCGGAAAAGTGCGCCTTGCTCTTCAAAACCATGATGCGGGAGAGAAACGACATCAGTGCGCCACCGAACCTGTTGCGATGTTATCGGTCGTCTGCTCCGCCGCCTTGGCGGCAGCGAGCTTCTTTTCTTCTTCCGTCGGCGGCACGTCGGCCTTCAGCATCGGCAGTTCCTGCGGGCGGACGAGTTGCGTCGATGGCGTCGGCGCCAGCTGCAAGTCGGCCCCGAAGGCGCCAACCAGCCGCTCCAGCCGGTTCGGCTGCGTCAGCAGCGCCCAGTCGGCGCGCAGCAGGTCGATCGTGTCTTCTTCCAGCTTGATGGCGGCGTCGAGCTTGCGCACCTGCTCCAGCTTGTTCTCGGCCTGGTGCTTGATCGTGTAGGTGACCGTGGCGGCTGCCGTCATGACGACGATCAGGACTATGTCGAGTGTTCGCAGCATATCTCTCTCAGCCCCCCAACCGTGCAAGGCTCGCCAGTTCCGGCAGATTGAAAATGGATAGATCGTTTCCCGGCGATGGCGCTTCCGTGCGGATACCGGCTCTGAGCTTGGCAGACCGGGCGCGCGGATTGAGGGACGCTTCTTCCTCGCTGGCCGCCACCATAGGCTTGCCAACTGGCGTGAAGGTTGCCGCCCGCGCGGTCACCAGCGGCAGATGCCGCGAACCCGCAGCCTTGCCCGAGCGATCCTGGAAGAACGCCTTGACGATCCGGTCTTCAAGGGAATGGAAGGTAACGACCACCAGGCGGCCGCCCGGCTTCAGCGCCCGCTCGGCGGCAAACAGCGCCTGGGCGAGTTCGCCGAGTTCGTCGTTGACGAAGATGCGCAGCGCCTGAAAGACGCGCGTTGCCGGATGGATCTTGTCCTTGGCCTTGCGCGGCGTGACGATTTCGATCAGCCCGGCGAGATCGCGGGTGGTTTGGAACGGCGTTTCGGCCCGGCGCTTCTCGATGGCGCGGGCGATGCGGCCCGATTGCTTTTCCTCACCGAGAAAACCGAAGATGCGGATGAGATCGGAAACCTTGGCGCGATTGACGACGTCGGCGGCGGAAACGCCGGCTGCCGACATGCGCATGTCGAGCGGTCCCTTCCTCTGGAAGGAGAAGCCGCGCTCGGGCTCGTCGATCTGCATCGACGACACGCCGATGTCGAGCACAACGCCGTCGAGGCTGCCGGCCGGCGCATGCTCGGCAAGTTCGGAAAAGCGGGAATGAATGAGCTTGAGCCTGCCGCCGGAGGCCGCGACCATCGGCTGGCCCGCGGCGATCGCCGTCGGGTCGCGATCGAGCGCGATCACATCGGCGCCGGCATTGAGGATAGCGGACGCATAACCACCGGCACCGAAAGTACCGTCGAGAATGACCTTGCCGGGAGCTGGCTCGAGGGCAGCGAGGACCTCGCTCAGGAGGACGGGAATGTGACGGACCGGTCCGCCATCGGCTTCAGAAGCTCCTCCGCCTTGTTCCGTCACCATTCCGCCTCTCCATTCTATTCCGGACGCAGCCCCCGTGACTTGCGCCCTTCCCGGGCCGCCGCCTGCGCCTTTGCAAAGGCCTGCGGCTCCCAGAGCTGAAAATAATCGCCCCGCCCGACAAACATCACGTCGGCCGAGATGCCGGTGAAGTCGCGGATAAAATCCGTCACCATCAACCGGCCTTCCGGGTCGAGCTTCACGAAGACCCCGCCCCCGTGAACGAGCAGCGACATCTCGTTGGCTGCCGGAGAAAAAGGATCCTCGGCCGCCATCTGCCTCTCGAACCGATCCAGGAGTTCCGGCCCACCGACGCTGATCGCCGGGAAGACGAAGTCCTGAAAACAGTATAGCTCCCGGACGCCCCCATCCGACAGAACGGAACGAAACGCCGAAGGCACGGACACCCGCCCCTTTGCATCGATCCGATTGGTGGCATTTGACAAGAAGCGGTTCATGACGCGAAACGGCCGCCCAAGACTGACGGGCCATAATCATCGACCCGCGAGAACACTCGACCGCGCTCACAAAACACCCCTGCCGGACACCAACATGTCCGCCCATCTCCCGATGCCGGGAGACCCTGGAATCTTGCGATGATGGGCCACGAAGCGGCCCTTGCGCAGTACCATTATGGGATATCATGGGACCATATGGGCGTCAATGGGATTGGCTCTTGAACAGCCGGGTAGCTGATCAAATATTGATAGGTTGTTAAGTTTAACGAAGCGTTACGAAGCGACCCCCGCTGCCCTGGAATGCGACGGTCAAACGGCTTCAAATCGTTGGGAAATCAGAATGTGAGAAAGAATGCAGCAAAGCGGGGAAGCAGGATTTCCTCGCGCGATTTCTGATCGCTTCAACCTGTTCGGCATCGAAACGATACCCGCCTGAACACGCGTTGCGCCCACGGGCTTCGAAGCGCGCGACGCCGTGGGAAAAGGAAAAATCGCCAGTTGGCCTGTAAGCCGGGTTCTGTATGGCCCCGCTGCCCGAAGACAGCAGAACGTGGCAGCCATTCATCTGGGACTACGTTTGCACGCAGCCTCTTGCAACCCACCCGGATGACTGGCCCGGAAACAGGCTGGACGCTTGCGCGTCCGCGTCATCCCTATTCGGTCTTGCTCCCGGTGGGGTTTGCCGTGCCGTCCATGTCGCCATGTCCGCGGTGGGCTCTTACCCCACCCTTTCACCCTTACTCCGCAAGCGGAGCGGTTTGCTTTCTGTGGCACTTTCCCTGAGGTCGCCCTCGCCGGACGTTATCCGGCACCGTACTTCCGTGGAGCCCGGACTTTCCTCCCCCCGCGGCCTTTCGGCACTTGCGGAGCGCGGCTGCCCGGCCAACTGGCAGGCGGTCCTTAAACGACCGGGAAGCGGAGCGCCAGAGAAAAACGGCGGTCTCGACGTTTCGCCTTTACGCCGCCGCCACGCTCTTCGCTGTGCGCTTAGCGGAAAGAGACGGCGAAATCCGTCTCATAGGCCGGATCGTCGATGCGGCCCTCCGTCACCAGCATGGCGCCGAGCCTGCCGATCTCGTCGGAGCTTTTCGCCGCCTGGCCATTCCCGCCGGTCAACACGGCAATGCGGTCGCCGCCGGCAAAGCCGATATAGGGAAAGCCATGACGGGTGAACGACGTGACGCAAGGGCGGAAATGCGTCGACGCCGGCTTGAAACCGGGCATCACCTCGTTGAGCAATCCGCCCATATGCTCGGCGGCACCGGCACCGGCGCTGCCACGGAACCAGGCGCGCACCTCAGCCTCGCTGTCGAGCACGCGGTCGGTCGGATCGCCGCCGATCTTGATGTAGTGCTTGCCGTCGGCATAGGCGACCGGCGGCAGCAGATAGTAGCTCTTCGCCTGCTCCGGCGCTGCGCCGATCAGCGACGGCATACGGTCATAGGCTGGCAGATCGCGAGCCGCGACCTCAGCGAAGAACACGGTGCGCGCCTTGACCACAAGGTCGATCGGCCGGGGAAGAAGCGTGTCGGAAAGAGAAAACCCGCCCGCGGCGACAATCACGCGCCCGGCATCGAGCGTGGCGCCATCAACGGTTGTGACGACGACGCGGTCGCCGGCCTGAGACACGGACGCCACTTCGCTGCGCACGATCCGGGCTCCGGCCTTTTCCGCGCAGATCGTTTGCGCCAGCACCAGCGCCCGCGGGTTGATGTAGCCGGCACCTTGCGCCTCGTGAATGCCGGCAAAGCCTTGCGGGAATCGGAACCAGGCAAAACGCTCGGCAAGCGCGCCCTCGTCCAGAAGCGGCGCCTCGACGCCGAGCGCATCGCGAGCGCGCGCAACCTTCTCGATGTAGTCGTAGCTACCGCCCGGCGCTGGACCGGCGATCAGGCAGCCGACTTCCGCGTAGAAATCGACGCCGCTTTGTGCAGCGATTTCCTCGTACCGGTCGATGGAACGCTTGGCGAGCCGCGCCCAGACGGGATCGTCGTCGATCGTGCGGGTGATGCGGGCATTGTCGTAGTGGCTGGAAAAGACGCCGCCGTGATTGGCCCAGTCGCCGGGTTCGTCCGGCCCGACCAGAGCGACCCGTGCGCCCGAGAGCGCCAGGTGCCGCCCTGCCGCCGCCCCCATCATGCCCTTGCCGACAACGATGAAATCAAAGCTTTCCGACATGTCCGTCCTCACCATTTCGATCAGGTCGGGATAGCATGCCGGCGCAGATATGGCACTGCGGTTGCATCACGTTTTGAAGGTCGCCGGAACGCGAGACCTGTCCGGCTAGAGCATCCGCCACCGCTTGGGAAACAGCAGGCGGATGATGCTCGGTACTCGATAGAAACAGTGCCCCTTAACCGGGGCGCCCTCCTCGGATCGACATCGATCGAACGAGGAGGTAATGCCGCACGCCCAATGACATAAGGCGTGCTTTGCGCGCACGATCTGGCGCGCCCTAAGATCGGCATCAATCAGTCGATGATGCTCTGGACCTTGCCGCAGTAACGCTTGGAAACCGGGTTCATGCGCTTGGCGCCATGGCCGGCATTGTACTTCAGGATGGTGCCGCAGGTGGTGCCGCCGGACAGCTCATGCGCCATGGCGAGATACTTCATGCCGAACTTGATGTTCGTTTCAGGATCGTAGAGCCCCTTGGAGGAACCGGAATAGCCCATCATGCGCGCCGTTGCCGGCTTGATCTGCATCAGGCCGATTTCACCGGCACTGCCGCGCGCCTTGGCGTTGAAGTTGCTTTCGACCTTGACCACCGCATGGGCCAGATCGATCGGAACGCCGTATTGCTTGGCGTAGGACTGGATCAGGATGGTGTATTGCGTGCCCTGTGCGAGCTGAGGATTCGGGTAACCTGTCGTCCGTGTAACTGACTTGAGGGATGAGGTCTTGATGGTCTTGTCGACGTTCCCCGCATACGACGTACCAATCCCGGCGAAGAACATGCCAAAGCATGCCGCCGCCGCAGCAACAGACGATATTCTCATGTAGCTTGAAGTCTCCGGTCTGGGGAATGGGCAGCACGGCGCACCCCGCCGTTCGAGCCTCACTTCCCGATCGTTTCATTGACAGGAAGGAGCGTATTGCCCTTGCGTTTCCTGCAGTTTCAATGAGCGGCAAATGAATGCCGCATCATGGTAAACATGTGGCAACGCAGCAAATTTGTGCGGAAATGACCGAAAAAGCTAATTTAGCACGCAAAAATTTTGCGCGTCAGGCACCAAACTGAGGTAGAGCCGCAAGCAGTCGATGCAACGTATCGAGCGTCGAAATATCGGCGATGCCGTCGACCCGTTGCTGACGAAAATGCCGCTGGAACGCGGCAACGGTGCCCTCGGTTTTCTCACAAAAATCGCCAGTGACTTCAATGCCGTAACCGTAGAGCGACAGCATCGACTGTATCGCCTCGACCGGCTGACCTCGGTCGCCACGCTGGAAAAAGCGACCGCCGCCGATCGGCGCCGGCTCCACCCAGTGACCGACGCCCTCGCGGTGCAGCCGATGCCACGGAAACTTTTCACCCGGGTCGACCTTGCGAATCGGGGCGATATCGCTGTGCGCCAGCACCCGTTCAGGGGCTATCGACCACCGTTCGCCACAGTCCCGACACAATTCGACGACTGCAGCGATCTGCTTTTCGGGAAATTCCGGCAGCCCGCCGGGGTGGCCGGCATTGGCGATCTCGATGCCGATCGAGCTGGAATTGATGTCCGTCTCGCCCTTCCAGAAGCTTTTGCCCGCGTGCCAGGCCCGCAGCGCCTCCGGAACCAGCTGGTCGACGCGGCCGTCTTCATCGACGAAATAGTGGCTGGAAACCTGGCTTTCCTCGCGACATAGCCATTCAAGCGCCGATTTCGGCGTCGCCATGCCGGTGTAGTGAAGCACAATGATATCGGGCACCCGGCCGTCCGCACGGTCGCCGAAATTGGGCGAAGGCATGAAGCGCGCACCCGAGTAGTCGCAGTATTTCGACGTCATGCGGCGCGGCGTTCTCTCTCGATCGCCTCATAGGCGGCATTGAGCGCGGCCATGCGATCATTGGCGATGGCATGGAACTCTTGTGGCACACCGCGCGCAACCAGCCTGTCGGGATGGTTCTCCGACACCAGCACGCGGTAGTGCTTGCGGATCTTGGCGAAATCGTCCTTGGGCGAAACGCCGAGAACGAGATAGGGATCCCGGCCGTCGCTATGGACATGGCGCGCCATGATCTGCTCGAAATGCGCCTCGTCCATCTTGAAGATCTCGGCGACACGCATCAGGAACGCCAGTTCCTTCTCATGCACTGCGCCATCGGACTTGGCGATGTGGAACAGACCGTCGATGATGTCTTCCAGGATCGGGCAATTGCTCTCGCAGGACGAGCAGAGCGACGCCATCTTCTCCGCGTAGGCTTCGTAGCCGGCCACGTCCTGGCGCGCGAGGTTATAGAGACGGGCAACGTTCTGCGCCTGATCGGCCGGAAACTCGAAGATATCGCGAAAGGCCGAAACCTCCGCCTCCGTCACCACGCCGTCGGCCTTGGCCATCTTGGCCGAAAGCGCGATCATCGCCACGGAGAAAGCCACCTTGCGCCGCGTTTCCGGGTCGCCTTCAAACAGCGTGCGCACGGCCTCGACCACACCGGCAAGCGCATTGCCCGTGGCGGTGACGATCTTGAGGAGGCTATCCCAGAATGACATGCACGATTTTCCTGTCTCTCCAGCCTATAGCATGGACTATTGTGGTGGCAAATTGCAAGCGGTGGCCTGCGGCGAACCACGGGAATGACGAATTTGTGATGGCCCCTCACTATTGTCAATCCGTTTGAGTGACGTTGCGCCGGCGCAAGGGTTCCCGCCTGTTCCCTGGGGAACACACCCGCCCCCGCGAGAAACCGCCTGATCCCCTGCCCCGCAGCGCATTGATGTCGGCGACGTC
Source organism: Ensifer sp. M14 (assembly GCF_003355565.1). Taxonomy (NCBI): domain Bacteria; kingdom Pseudomonadati; phylum Pseudomonadota; class Alphaproteobacteria; order Hyphomicrobiales; family Rhizobiaceae; genus Ensifer; species Ensifer sp. M14. Next base: position 2,178,340 of record NZ_QJNR01000004.1, on the reverse strand, counting down.
CCCCACCACCTTCCTTTGCGCGACATCATGTCCACGCCGGCAATGGAGACGAATGCGGCGAAACCTGCGCGCTTGCCGACAGGACATCCACAGAGCCGTCATTTAACTTCCATCCGTTTTGCGCTAGAGAGGCCCCACCAATTGCGTGCCGAATCCCGAGGAGGAAACATGGCCAAGAAGAAAGTCGCAATGCTGACGGCGGGCGGGCTCGCGCCTTGTCTGTCATCCGCCGTTGGCGGCCTGATCGAGCGCTACACCGACATCGCGCCCGACTACGAGCTGGTGGCCTATCGCTCCGGCTACCAGGGGGTCCTGCTTGGCGACCGTATCGAGATCACCCGGGACATGCGCGAGAACGCGCACATTCTCCACCGCCACGGCGGCTCGCCGATCGGCAACAGCCGTGTCAAGCTCACCAATGCTGCCGACTGCGTCAAGCGCGGCCTGGTCAAAGAAGGTGAAAACCCGTTGCGGGTCGCCGCCGAACGGCTCGCTGCCGACGGCATTTCGATCCTGCACACGATCGGCGGCGACGACACCAACACCACGGCCGCAGACCTTGCCGCCTATCTCGGCGCCAATGGCTATAATCTGACGGTCGTCGGCCTGCCGAAGACGGTCGACAACGATGTGGTGCCGATCCGCCAGACGCTCGGCGCCTGGACGGCCGCCGAATACGGCGCCCGCTTCTTCGATCATGTCAGCAACGAACAGAGTGCCGCCCCGCGCACGCTCGTCGTCCATGAAGTCATGGGCCGCCACTGCGGCTGGCTGACGGCGGCAACCGCGCGCTCCTATGTCCAGATGACCGAGGACAAGCAGTTCGTCGACGGCTTCATGATGAACAAGCAGCTGAAGAATATCGACGGTCTCTATTTGCCGGAGATCAAGTTCGACCTCGAGGCCGAGGCCGAGCGCCTGCGTGGCGTCATGAACCGCTCGGGCTTCGTCACCCTGTTCGTCAGCGAAGGCGCCTGCCTCGACGCGATCGTCGCCGAGCGGGAAGCCGCCGGCGAAACCGTCAAGCGCGATGCCTTCGGCCATGTGAAGATCGACACCATCAATGTCGGCAACTGGTTCACCAAGCAGTTCGCGGCCCTTCTCGGCGCCGAGCGCTCAATGGTGCAGAAGTCGGGTTACTACGCCCGCTCCGCACCGGCAAACGGCGACGACCTGCGCCTGATCCAGAGCATGGTCGACCTTGCGGTCGAAAGCGCGCTCAACAAGGTTTCCGGCGTCACCGGCCACGACGAAGACCAGGGTGGCAAGCTCAGAACCATCGAGTTCCCGCGCATCAAGGGCGGCAAGCACTTCGACACTTCAACCAAGTGGTTCGGCGACGTCATGGACGTCATCGGCCAGAAGTGGCAGGCGCAAGACTAGGAACGCAGCGCCCGAAGCTGATCATCGACTTTGGGCGACTGTGTATTGGCAAGCCGAGCCTCTCAATTGGCAGTTGACGACTCCGCGCCTTGGTGGCTCCCTCCAGAGATCAGTCTCGGAAAGCCCTCAAGCGCGGAGCCTTTTTCATGTCGTTCGAACACTGGTTTGCCTTTGCCGCAGCCTCGGCAGGGCTGCTCGCCATCCCCGGCCCGACGATATTGCTCGTCATCTCCTATTCGCTCGGCCACGGCCGCAAGACCGCAGGGGCCACCGTCGCCGGCGTGGCGCTCGGCGATTTCACCGCCATGACCGCGTCCATGCTCGGGCTCGGCGCGCTGCTTGCCACCTCGGCTGCAGTCTTCACCGTGCTCAAATGGGTGGGTGCCGCCTATCTCATCTGGCTTGGCATCCAGCTCTGGCGGGCACCGGTTGCGGGCGCAGACGGCACGGACGGGCAAGCGCCCGCGCAGGAGCGGCCGCTGCGCATCTTCTTCCATGCCTACGCCGTCACCGCACTCAACCCCAAGAGCATCGTCTTCTTCGTCGCGTTCCTGCCGCAGTTCCTGGACCTGTCGCGGCCGCTCTTTACCCAGATGGTCATCTTCGAGGTGAAGTTCCTCACGCTCGCCATCATCAATGCAAGCCTCTATGCAGTCCTTGCGTCGACCGCCAAAGACACGATTTCCAAGCCGAATATCCGGCGGATCGTCAACCGCGCAGGTGGCTCGCTGCTCGTCGGCGCAGGGCTTTTGACGGCAACCATGAAGCGGGCATCGGCCTGAAATTCTCGCGCGCGCTTGCTGCCGGCCGCCCCATGGGTTAATGGAGATTCACGCATGGCGGCTGGCAGCCGTTGATTTGCAGGGGCTGCGGGGCCCAGAAGCACGAAAGTGACAGCATGGCGAAATTCCGTATTTCCCTTTCAAAACAGTCGTTTGGCGTGGCAGCTATTCTGTCGGCGACACTCGTCTCGGGGTGCTCCACTGTCGAGCATACCTCGGTGGAAGAGCTTACGGCCGTGCAGACGGTCACCCCGCTTGCAAAACCCGGCACCGAAATGACCGCCTATGCCCTTCCGACGCCCGATGGCGCGGCAACGGCAGCATCCGCTGCCCTGTCGGCACAGACGGCAGGCATGGCGACTACCCTCCCCGTCGGCACCGACCTCGCGCAGACTGCCGGTCCGGCACCAACTGTCGTCGCTGTTCCCGGCGGCAAGCCGGGTGAAGCCCAGGCTGTCGCCATGGCGACGCCGGCAGCAGCTTCGGCCAATGCCGCCGCGCTGCCGGAAACCGCATCCGCTCTCGTCTCACCGAAGACGAGCCGCGTTCAGGATCTTCCCGTTTCGACGCTTGCGGTTGCCGCCGCGATGGAATCGGACTTCGACACCGGCGAGCCCGTCGGCCTCGAAACGCTCGTTGCCAACCGCATGATCGTTCCGACCGAAAAGCCGAAGATGGGTGTGATCGGTTCGAGCGTCGCCGCCGTTGCGAGCGTCATTCCCGATTCGCTGAAACTGACCAACGCACCGTCCAGCTCGCGTCCGGACCTGGACAAGCTCATCAAGCACTACGCCGATCTCAACGGCATTCCGGTCGAGCTTGTGCACCGCGTCGTCAAGCGTGAGAGCAACTACAACCCGCGCGCATACAGCAAGGGCAATTACGGCCTGATGCAGATCCGTTACAACACTGCCAAGGGTCTCGGCTACGAAGGCCCGGCCGAGGGCCTGTTCGACGCGGAAACCAACCTGATGTATGCGACGAAGTACCTGCACGGCGCCTGGATGGTTGCCGACAACAAGCACGACGGCGCGGTCAAGCTCTATGCCAGCGGCTACTATTACCATGCCAAGCGCAAGGGCCTGCTCGACGATCTCGGCATGAAGTAAGCCGACCCGATTTGTCATGGTGAAAAGTTTCAGGAGGCGCTCAATCGAGCGCCTCTATTATTTTGGCGTTGAGCTTTTGCACGTCATAGCCGCCACGCGATGGCGTCAGCCCCAGGCGCACGACCGCAAGCTTGAGTGACGGCACCAGCATGATCGCCTGCCCATCGTGCCCGAGCATCCAGAAGGCATCCGCCGGAAAGACGCCCGTGCCGGCACGAACCCCGTTCTCCTGAAGCCAGACCTGACCGGCGCCATACTCGCCGCCGGACGCTTTTGTCGGCGTGCGCATGAAGGCGACATAATCCCTCGGCAAAAGCGCCCTGCCCTTCCAGGTGCCGTCCTGCAGCAGGAATTGTGCGAAACGCGCCCAGTCGCGCGCCGTCGCATACATGTAGGATGAGCCGACAAAGGTGCCGCTGGCGTCGGTTTCCATCACCGCACTCGTCATCCCGAGTGGCAGGAACAGGGCATCGCGCGGATAGGCGCGTGCGGCGGCAGGATCGTCGAAGCTCCGCATCCACAGCCGCGACAACAGCGTGCTGGTGCCGCTGGAATAGCTGAAGGTGGAGCCGGGCGGCGACTTCGCCGGCTTTCCTGCGGCGAAGCCCGCCATGTCCCTCTCGAGATAGAGCATGCGCGTCACATCGCTGACATTGCCGTAGCCTTCGTTGAACTCAAGGCCGCTCTCCATGCCCATAAGGTCGGCAAGCTTGATCTTGGCGCGTGCATCCCCGCTCCATTCCGGCAGGAGGCTGGCCCGCGTCACATCCATGCGCCCCTCCGCGATACGCATGCCGATCAGCGCAGCTGTCACCGATTTGGTCATCGACCAGCCGAGAAGCGGCGTCGAGCGATCGAAGCCCGCGGCATAGGTCTCGGCAATCAGATGTCCATCGCGCACCACCGCGACCGCCCGCACGCCGGGACCGGCAAGGCTGGCGTCCTCGATCAGTGCCTGAACGGCCGGGTCGATCTCCGCCTTGTCGCCTTCCGGCCAGGCGACATCCGCCGATCGTGTGATCGCGGGCGTCGGTTCCACCGCCGGCACCTGTGCGGCGACATCATCGCCGGAGACATTGGCGCAGCCGAGCCCTGGGTGATAGACGGCATAGGACGGAGCCGCAAAGCCGAAGATGCGGGCTGATACCAGCCGTTTCTCCCTGTCGACCGAGACGGTGATGAATTTCAGCAGCGGATGGCCCGGCGCCTGCACGTCGTCGGCCAGCACCGCCTGTCCGTCACGCCCGGCGATGAAGACATTCGAGCAGACGATCTTGGCGGCATAGCCATCACCCACCTTCAACAGTTCCGGTGGCGCCAGGGCCAGCCATCCGCCGACGCCGGCAATGGCGACGGCAACCGCGGCCCCGACAGTTTTCAATAGTCGTGCCATTGCGTCCTCCCGTCTGACACGCGAGAGAGAAGCAGCATTTGACCGAAAGGAAAAGCCCTCGTGGTTATGCGAGCCGGCGGGCGTCTTTGTCGTTGGCGTCTCGCAACAGCGCTGGAAGATCCCGTGCCGGCAAGGCCGGTGATATCCATGGCCCCCAAGCTTCCACCGCGCCTGCTGTGCGGGCGCAATCCATTTCGCTTTCCCTGGCGATGCCGCGCACCGCCATCGGCAGCCGCAGAACCTGCCCCGTCTTGACGAGGCAAGCGAGCAGGGCGACGCTACGTTCGCTGCCGTGGACGTCGCGTATCGCCGGCAGATCCACCGTCAGCTGATCCGGCTGAAGCTCGCCAACAAGGTTGAGCGGCAACGCGGCCGCAGCGCCACCGCTCAGCGCCACGCGCACCCCGAGAGCGCGCAGGCCCTGCAGGTTTTCGCAGATTAGCGCCATATCACCGGTCGACAGCGCTTCCGACACCTCGATCGTCAGCCGGCCGGGCGCCAGCCCGGCCTCCTGCAGACACGTCTTCACGTGGCTGAGGAAATCGCGATCTCGCAGTTGCAGCGCGAAGGGTGCCACCGTCAGGCCCACTGGAGACGGCCAGTTCGCCGCCTGCCGGCAAGACTGCTGCAACGCCCAGTTGCCGACCGTCAGCGCAAGGGGTCCCTGCTCCAACGGCTCTGAAAACGCCTCGGTGCCGATGACCCCGCGGATCGGGTGCGACCAGCGCAGCAAGACTTCGAAGCCCCGGACGGCGCCGCTCGCAGTGCCGGCGATCGGCATGTATTCCAGAAAGAACTCCCGCTGGGAGACGGCACGGGCAAGGTCGCGCTCGGCCTCGGCGCGCATTTCTGCGGCTTGCGCGAGATGCGGCGCGTAGAAAACATGGCTGTTGCCGCGCATTTCCTTGGCTTCGTAGAGCGCCAGGTCGGCCCGCTTCAAGACCGCGCCAGTGGACAGATCGCCCTGCTCCAGGAACGTGACGCCGATGCTGCAGCCGGAGGCCGCCTGACCATCGACCAGATCGAACGGCGCGTCGAACAGCGCCTTCACCCGGTCGGCAAGGGTGGTGACCTCGGCATCCGACGGAGAGCCCGGACCAAGCAGCACGAACTCGTCGCCACCGAGGCGATAGACCGTCGCCTCGCCGGCAAAGGCCCGCCTCAGCCGCGTGCCGATACCACTCAGCAGCCGGTCGCCCGCATCATGACCCATGGTGTCGTTGACCGCCTTGAACCGGTCGAGATCGATCAGCAGCAGCGGCCGACGCTCGAACGGCGTGCCATCCGAGCGAAGCGCGCGCAGCACATCTGCCTCCAGCGCCGAGCGGTTTTCAAGCCCGGTCAGCCGGTCTCGGTGAACCTCATTGCGCAGCCGCCGCTCGGCACGGCGGACTGCACGGAGCTCGCGCTCCAGCCGCCGTGAATAAGACCAGCGATAGAAGGAAGCGCCGGCGACGAAGGGCATGACGCCGGCCGCAAGCGCTCCTGAAAAATTCCAATGTGTAAAGGATCCATCCGTGAACAGCGTTTCCGTCGTCAGCCAGATCGCCGGAAACAAAGCCCCCAGTGCCGTGCCGGCAGCTGCAAATCGCTGCTCGGGCTTCGGCAGAAACGTTCTTAACATCATGTCGACGCCCCCCGAATATAAGGAGGAGCTAGCACGCCAGGGTTTAATGAATTCTTATGGGTGAAAAATCGTAGTCGGCTATTTTGTGCAGTGCGGGAGCTGTGAAAAAACCCGTCATCAAAGTGTAGCGGAGTCACTTTAGAAGCGGCTAAGTTTCAACTGGATGAGCGGCAGAGATGACCGAACTTGCCCCTGATGTCGGCTTTGGCAGAAACAATCCGAAGCTGAAAAACGCCCTCCTGCAACACAAGACCTTCTCGTTTGCTGGCCTCTCCGAGCGCCTGTTCGGCCTGCTCTTCTCCGGCCTCGTCTATCCGCAGATCTGGGAAGACCCTATCGTCGACATGGAAGCCATGCAGCTTCGCCCGGGGCACCGCATCGTCACCATCGGTTCCGGCGGCTGCAACATGCTGACCTATCTGTCCGCCGATCCCGGCCGCATCGACGTGGTCGATCTCAATCCCCACCACATCGCGCTCAACCGTCTGAAGCTTGCCGCCTTCCGCCATCTGCCTGGCCACAAGGATGTCACGCGTTTCCTGGCAACCCAGGGCACCCGTTCGAACGTCCAGGCCTTCGATCTGTTCCTCGCCCCGAAGGTGGACCAGGTCACCCGTGGCTATTGGAACGGCCGCGACATCACCGGGCGCCGACGCATCGGCGTCTTCGGCCGCAACATCTATCGCACCGGTCTGCTCGGCCGCTTCATCGCTGCCAGCCACATGCTCGCGCGCCTGCATGGCGTCAACCCGGAAGAGTTCGTCCAGGCGCGCTCCATGCGCGAGCAGCGCCAGTTCTTCGATACGCGCCTGGCGCCGCTGTTCGAGCGCCCGTTCATTCGCTGGATCACCAGCCAGAAGAGCTCGCTTTTCGGCCTCGGCATCCCGCCGCAGCAGTTCGACGAGCTGGCGAGCCTCAGCGCCGACAAGTCGCTGGCCACCGTGCTTCGCCACCGCCTGGAAAAGCTGACGTGCCATTTCCCGCTCAGGGAAAACTACTTCGCCTGGCAGGCTTTCGCGAGACGCTATCCCCTGCCGCACGAGGGCGAGCTTCCGGCCTACCTGCACGCCGACAACTATGAGACGATCCGCAACAGCGCCGAAAACGTCCTTGTCCATCACGCCAGCTTCACCGAGCTTCTGGCAAAGAAGCCGGCGGCTTCGGTCGATCGCTACGTCCTGCTCGACGCCCAGGACTGGATGAACGACCAGCAGCTGAACGATCTGTGGACCGAGATCACCCGCACCGCCGATGCGGGCGCGACCGTGATCTTCCGCACCGCTGCCGAAGACAGTATCCTCAACGGCCGCCTCTCGCCGGCATTGATGCAGCAGTGGCACTATGATGCCGAGGCGTCGCTGACCCTCGGCAATGCCGACCGCTCGGCGATCTATGGCGGCTTCCACATCTACAGGAAGACGGCATGAGCGGGGTGGAGCAAGCAGAGATCAGCCATCAGCGGCGCATGGACCACATGTACCGCTACCAGAGGCACGTTTACGATCTGACGCGGAAGTACTATCTCTTCGGCCGCGACACGCTGATCCGCGACCTGAACGCTGGCGCGGGCTGCTCCGTGCTCGAAGTCGGGTGCGGCACGGGGCGCAACCTCGCGCTCATCGGCACATGCTTTCCCAGGGCCCGGCTCTTCGGTCTCGACATCTCCGCCGAGATGCTCGCCTCGGCGGCAGCCAAGCTCAGCCGTCGCGGCAGAACACCGGCCATGCTGCGTGTCGCCGACGCGACCAGCTTCGAGCCCCGGTTGTTTGGCGAGCCCGGCTTCGACCGGATCGTCATCTCCTATTCCCTGTCGATGATACCCGACTGGCAGGGCGCGATCGACGCGGCGATTGCCGCGCTCAATCCCGGCGGCTCGCTGCACATTGCCGATTTCGGCCAGCAGGAACGGCTGCCGGAAAGCTTCCGCCGCCTGCTGCGAAGCTGGCTCACGCGCTTCCATGTGACGCCGCGCGAATCGCTGTTCGAAGCATTGGCCGAGCGGGCAAGATGCAACGGCGCACAGCTTGAGCGCCGGGCCATCGGCCGGGGTTATGCCTGGCTCGCGGTCTATCATCGCCCTTCGGCCGCAGCATCCGCGCGGGCAAATCCAGCCGCGGCATTGCTGGAAGACCGGGGTGCTGCCGCAATTCCCGCTTGAGCTAACTCAATTTTTACGATGATATGGTGAAAATGAGGTTCACGCCTCGTTGGGGACATCACCATTATGGAAGCCACCGTGTGAGGCAGGATCGTCGATTTTTTCGAAACAGGACCTCCATGCGCCGGCTTCTTCTGGCACTGCTGCCCATTGCCACCCTCCTTTCGGCCTGTTCGTCGACCGATTACGATCTGCTGCAGACCGCATCGATCCCGCCGCGCTTCAGCGATACCGATCCGCAGAATTTCGGCGACCGCACGCCCCACCACCACAATATCCACGGCATCGACGTCTCCAAGTGGAACGGCGACATCGACTGGATGAAGGTGAAGAATTCCGGCGTCTCCTTTGCATTCATCAAGGCGACGGAAGGCAAGGACCGGGTCGATACGCGCTTCAACGAATATTGGCAGCGCGCCCGTGCCGCCGGCATTCCCTATGCGCCCTATCACTTCTATTACTTCTGCTCGACGGCGGATGCCCAGGCCGACTGGTTCATCGCCAACGTGCCGAAGAGCGCCGTCTATCTGCCGCCGGTTCTCGACGTCGAGTGGAACGGCGAATCCAAGACCTGCCGCACCCGCCCCTCGCCGGACGAAGTCCGCGTCGAGATGAAGCGCTTCATGGATAGGCTCGAAGCCCATTACGGCAAGCGGCCGATCATCTACACCTCGGTCGACTTCCACCGCGACAATCTCGTCGACCAGTTCAAGGAACACCATTTCTGGGTCCGCTCCGTCGCCAAGCATCCGGGTGAAGTCTATGTCGAGCGCCGCTGGGCCTTCTGGCAATATACCAGCACCGGTGTGATACCGGGCATCGACGGCGCCACCGACATCAATGTCTTTGCCGGCTCGCCGAAGAACTGGAAGAATTGGGTTGCCGCCGTCTCCAAGCCGAAATGACGACGACCACGGTTCTGTGCAGAAGCGCGGCAAACCGACCCATTTTCTTGTTTCCGTCATAATGCTCTGAGAGAGCATCGGCAGATTGCATCTTTGGTACATTGACCGCCAGCGGCGGCGCATCGCGCCCTGCGGCGACAGAAAGGAATTATCATGATCCTCAAAACCCGGCATGCGCTTGCATCCGTCGCGCTTCTCGCGCTGACAGCCTCCCCCGTTTTCGCGCAGCAGGCACCGGCCTGCGGCGGCGATCTCGGCGCGTTCCTGCAGGGCGTCAAGGCCGAAGCAGTCGCCAAGGGCGTGCCGGCCGATGTGGTCGACCGTGCGCTCGCCGGTGCCGCCATCAATGAGAAGGTGCTGAGCCGCGACCGCGCCCAGGGCGTGTTCAAGCAGACCTTCACCGAGTTTTCCAAGCGCACCGTCAGCAAGTCGCGGCTTGATATCGGCGCGCAGAAGATGAAGGAATACGCCGCCGTCTTCGCCCGCGCCGAGAAAGAATACGGCGTTCCCGCCCCTGTCATCACCGCCTTTTGGGCCATGGAAACCGACTTCGGTGCCGTTCAGGGCGACTTCAACACCCGCGACGCGCTGGTCACGCTTGCCCATGACTGCCGCCGGCCGGAAATGTTCCGTCCGCAGCTGATCGCCGCCATCGAGATGGTCCAGCACGGCGACCTCGACCCGGCAACGACCACCGGCGCCTGGGCCGGTGAGATCGGCCAGGTGCAGATGCTGCCGGAAGACATCATCGCCTATGGCGTCGATGGCGATGGCGACGGCCACGTCAACCTGAAGAGAAGCTCGCCGGACGCGATCCTGACCGCCGCCAAGTTCATCCAGAGCCTCGGCTTCAAGGCCGGCCAGCCGGCGATCCAGGAAGTCAGCGTTCCCGAACAGCTGCCCTGGGAAAAAACCGGCCTGCAGCCGGGCATGAAGGCGAGCGACTGGTTCGCGCTCGGCGTCAAGCCGCGCAATGGCGACACGGCCTTCGGCAACCTGGAAGCCTCGCTCGTCCTGCCGCAGGGCCGCAAGGGCGTCGCGTTCCTGACCTACCCCAATTTCAACGTCTATCTCGAGTGGAACCAGTCGTTCATCTACACGACCTCGGCCGCCTATTTCGCAACCCGGCTCGGCGGCGCACCGACCTATGAGGGCGGCAATCCCGAACTGGGCCTCGACGACACCGGCATGAAGGCGCTGCAGACCAAGCTTCAGACGCTCGGACACGACGTGGGCAAGGTCGACGGTATCCTCGGCTCGGGCACCCGCGCAGCGCTTCAGAAGGAACAGCTGCGTCTCGGCCGTCCCGCCGACGGCTGGGCGACGCTCGAATTGCTGAACTCGCTGTAAGCGGTTTTCTGTCAGGAAACCGGAAACACTGAAAGCATCGGCCCGGCCAGGATTTGGCCGGGCTATTTTTTTGCATGGCCGTACCCGTCGGTACGGCCGGGGTAGATCCCCCGTCATTGGCTAATTGCACACATCGATATCGATCGGGCGCTGTCCGGCGCCTGGGAGCTTGCAAGAACCGGGTGGTGCCCGTCGCTGCACCGCGCTAGATCTGTATCGCACCTCTTCACGCAACCTTCCGAGTCCCCGGGGGACGTGGCGGCTGGGCAAGCGGCACAATTCCATTGCGCATGCCGACGGCTCGATTTCATCGGCAGCGGCCGCGCAGAAAGCGCGAGCAGCACCATGAATGCACCGGCACAGTCCGCCAGCCAGCAGATGACCATGCGGACCTGGGCGCTTCTTGCCCTGCTCGGGCTCATCTGGGGCGGATCCTTCTTCTTTGCCCGCGTCGCCGTCGCGCATGTGCCGCCTTTCACGCTCGTGTTCCTGCGGCTCGGCCTGGCCGCCCTGGCGCTGCACATCTACATCCGCGGCCGTTTCGGCATTTATCAGGCGCTAACAAGCCGCTGGCGCGAATTCCTGCTGATGGGCCTGATCAACAACGCCATTCCGCACGCCTTTATCTTTCTCGGACAAACCCAGGTCGGCGCCGGGCTTGCGGCGATCCTGAACGCAACCACGCCGGTCTGGACCGTGATCATCGCCAACATGGCAACCGACGACGAGAAGCTCAGCGCCGGCAAGATCGGCGGCTGCCTGCTCGGCCTTGCCGGCACGGTGGTGCTGATCGGACCGAGCGCGATTGCCGGCCTGTTCGGCAATGCCAGCAGCGTGCCGCTCTGGGCGCTCATGCTGCCGGTGCTGGCCGCCGTCAGCTATGGTCTGGCGGCGACCTACGGCAAACGCTTCCGCGGCCTGGCTCCACCTGTCACCGCGGCCGGCCAATTGACCGCCTCGTCCCTGATGATGCTGCCGGTCGCAGCCCTCATCGACACGCCCTGGGCCCTGCCGATGCCACCGATCGAGGCAACGCTGGCCATTCTTGGCCTGGCGCTCGTATCGACCGCCTATGGCTACATCCTGTTCTTCCGCATCATGGGCGAAGTCGGCGCCACCAACACGTCACTGGTCACGCTTCTGGTCCCGCCGAGCGCAATCCTGCTCGGCTACCTCTTCCTGGGCGAGACATTGCAGCCGGCGGATGTGGGCGGCATGGCGCTGATCGCAGCCGGCCTTGCCGTACTCGACGGCCGGATCCTCAGGGTGAAACGCGCCGCATAGGAGGAATCGAACTGGCCGGACATGGCGGAAAACGTGCCCTTCCGAAGCACTCACGCTCGGTTACATCTGTTTACATTAACCTTCCGGCAGCGATTGTGAAAAAAATGTGGCACGTTAAAATGCGTTTTAATTTCAATCTACTAGCCCTGTTGATAAGGCAAATGTGATCACGCATTTTTGCACTGCAGCACAAGTTTCCCTTTTAAGCGCCGATAATTCGCCCTATGTTTTAACCGTCAGCGCAAGGAGGGTCTTCGATGGGACTTACACATTCGTTGAATGTCCTCATGATTAGTGCAGCGTTCGTATTCGTGGCGACAATGCTCTTCATCTGAAGTCAGGCCACTGAGAGTCCAGACCGAAATAGGGACTTTAATTTTCCGGGAATCCAATTTGCAGCAGAGATTTTTGAGGTAGGCCAACACAGCAATCTGCCTCGACGCTGCAGGAAAAAAGAAAGCGCATGAAGGACACCTTCATGCGCTTTCGCTTTTTCGGAACGGTTTCCCCCGGAACACCCGCACAGGCCTGAGGAAATCGACCCTTTTGATGTTTGCTGGCGAAATCGCGGGGCTTTACGCCGCCGCGCCGGCAACCGCCTTCAGCGCGACCTGCTCGTCTTGCGCCATCTCGTCGGCGCGCTCGAACCCGACGAGGTCGCAGACGGCGGTGATCAGCGGCGAACGGTTCATCGTATAGAGATGAAAGTCCCTGACACCGCGGCGGGCGAGATCGACGATCTGCTCGGCAGCGATATGCGTCGCCTCCTTGAAGCGCTCGGTCGGTTGGTCCTCCAGATGCGCAAGACGGGTGACGATCACCTCCGGCACGCTGGCGCCGCAAAGGCCGGCGAACTTCTGCACCTGGCTGAGGTTGTTGATCGGCAGGATGCCCGGCACGATCGGGATCTCGATGCCCGCCCGGCGCACGCGTTCGAGATAGCGCTCGAAATCGTCGTTGTCGAAGAAGAACTGGGTGAGCGCGCGCGTCGCACCGGCATCCACCTTGCGCTTCAGCATGTCGATGTCGGCATCGACGTCAGGGCTTTCCGGGTGCTTTTCCGGATAGGACGATACCGAGATCTCGACATCGCCGCGATCACGAAGCGCCCGCACGAGATCGGAACTGCTCTCATAACCACCGGGAAAGGGCGCGTAGGTGCTGCCGATGCCGCCCTGCGGATCGCCGCGCAGCGCCACGAAGTGGCGAACGCCGAAGGCAAGAAACTCATCGATAACCGTGTCCACCTCCGACTTGGGCGCGCCGACGCAGGTCAGGTGCGCTGCCGTGTTGGCAAAGCCCTTCTCCTCGATCATCCGCTTGACTGTCGTCAGCGACCGCGTCTTGGTCGAACCGCCCGCACCATAGGTGACAGTCACGAAGGCGGGACAAAAGACGGAGAGCTCTTCGGCCGTCTGGAAGAGCTGCGCTTCCATCTCGTCGGTTTTTGGGGGGAAGTATTCGAAGGAAAGCCGCAGATTGCCGCGCTCGGCAGGATAAAGCGTCTGTGCCGTCATTCTCAAAGTCCCCCTGCTTGCATGCGCTGATGTGGCGCTTCGCTCTCCTCGACGGCGCGCTGATCGCGCGCCAGCCAGATTGTCACCGTCAGTTTTCCTCCGTCCGTGCCTTCCGGCGACAGATCGGTCGTCTTTTCCAGTTGGAGCCCGGCCTTCGCCAGCCAATCGGTCATCGCCTGATGCGAGAAGCCGAGCCGCGCATGGGCATGTTCGTCGCGCAAGTGCTCCAGCCCGTGCGGGGCAAAATCGATGATCACCAGCCGTCCGCCGGGCGTCAGCATGCGGGCGGCCTCGGCGATCGCCGCTTCCGGCTGATCGAGGAAATGCAGCACCTGATGAATGGTGACGAGATCGAACACCTGCCCATCGAGCGGCAGGTTGAAGATATCGCCATGGCGGATGGACGCCTTGGTGATGCCGGCACGGTCGAGATTGGAGCGGGCAACGGCCAGCATGTCGCGGCTGGCATCGATGCCGATGCCGCGGCGGTAGAGGCCTTCGAACAGTTGCAGGATGCGGCCTGTGCCGGTGCCCAGATCCAAAAGGCTTTCGACCGGCTCGTCGCCAACCATGTCGCGCAGCGCCGTCTCCACGTCCCGCTCGCTGACATGCAGCCGCCGCAGTTCATCCCAGCCGGCGGCGTTGCGGCTGAAATAGGCCTGCGCCTTTTCGGCGCGCGCCTTCTTCAGGGTGACTAGCCTCGAGGCATCGCGAGAAAGAACCGCGTCGTCCGATGTGGCCGAGGCAAGCATCGCCCGCACCAGCGACACGCGGGAGCCCTCCTGACGAAGGCGGAAATAAGCCCATGCGCCTTCCTGGTAACGGTCGACGAGTTCGACCTCGGCCAGCAACTTCAGGTGCCTCGAAATGCGGGGCTGCGATTGTCCAAGAATTTCGGTAAGATCGGTGACGGTGAGATCTCCCGCACCAAGCAGGGCGAGCAGGCGCATGCGGGTGGGCTCACCCGCAGCCTTCAACACATCCACCAGCGCGTCGAGACCAAGTTCTCTCTGATCCGCCATACCAATCCCCATCAACACATAAAGATATGTTTATGTGATTTAAGGGTGTAGCGCAAGCGGATTTGCGCTGACAGAGCAAACTATGCCGCTCAAGGAACAGGACTTTCCACCGTTCCTTCAGGCACGCAGACGAAGCTTGCCTTCGCGCGGCGTTTCTCCAATCGGCGTTTCGAGGTCAACCGCTTTTTCGCTGGCGGATTGCATCCGGTTGATTTGCAAGCGACGGCGTAAACAGGCTTGTTGTCCGCAAGCGGCAACCGGGCCCAGGCTGTAGTTAAACCAAACCGATCATCTCGCAAGAAATGCAAGGCGATTGATTGTGATTCCACACGCAACACTCTAAGGGTGCCGAAGACGCAAACTTCTGCTCCCGAAGGCTCCTTGAAACAGGATCGCGCTCATGAAGCTGGTGACCGGTAACTCCAACCGCGCCCTTGCCGAAGCCGTTGCCCACCACTTAGATCTTCCCCTGATAGACTGCACGGTCAAGCGCTTCGCCGACCAGGAAATCCACGTTCAGCTTCATGAGAATGTGCGCGGTGAGGATGTCTATATTCTCCAGTCGACAAGCGCCCCGGCCGACGGCCATCTCATGGAATTGCTCATCCTGGCCGATACGCTGCGACGCTCGTCGGTTCGCCGTGTCACCGCCGTCATCCCTTACTTCGGCTATGCCCGTCAGGATCGCCGCGCCGTTGGCCGCACGCCGATCTCGGCGAAGTTGGTCGCCAACATGATCGCGGGCGCAGGTGGCCACCGCGTCATAACGGTCGACCTGCATACGGATCAGATAGAGGGCTTTTTCGATATTCCGACTGACAATCTCTATTCAGCGCCCGTGACGTGCCGCGACATTCAGGAGCACTACGACACCAGGGATTCAATCATCGTTTCGCCCGACGTAGGCGGCGTGGCGCGCGCTCGCGCTATCGCCAAGCGCATTGGCACCGATCTCGCGATCATCGACAAACGGCGCCCCGGCGTAGGCGTGTCGGAAGTCATGAACATCATTGGAGATGTGGCCGGGAAGAGCTGTCTTCTGATCGACGACATCGTCGATAGTGGCGGGACGTTGATCAACGCGGCGGAAGCGTTGTTGAAATCGGGTGCCAAGGAGGTTTCGGCCTATGTAACCCATGGCGTTCTTTCCGAGGGTGCCTGCGAACGTATTGGTACCAGCAGCCTCAAGGAGCTGGTCGTGACCGATTCCATTCGCGAAACCGAAGCTCAGCGTCACACCCCCAACATCAGACGCATCACCATCGCGCCATTGATAGGCGAGGCCCTCGCCCGGACGGCGAGAGAGCAAAGCGTTTCAAGCCTTTTCAACTAAGTCGGCGCGTGGTGCGATACCCACCGCCATGCCACGCTAGAACATTCCCCGGAAAAGTGCGAAGCGGTTTTCCGTCAGGAAAAGCGTAAGAATAAGGTACCAGAGCGCTTCTGCGACTCCTCTAAACCCGAAACGCTGCAGAACATCCCGCGTTCAAGTGGAACCACTAAAGGCGGATAAGATTTTCTGGAATGAGAGTGCTTGGAGCAACCCTGGTGCGTTCTTCTGGACGCACGGCGCCCAACGTCACAGGCGGCAAGACGGCTGCCGCCTTACCCATGCCGCAGAAGACGGGCGCGTCGCGCGAGACCGGGCTCACGCGACGCGCAAGACTGTTAGCGCGTCAGGCGCTTGTAGGTGACGCGCTTCGGGTTGACCGAATCCGGGCCGAGGCGGCGGATCTTGTCCTTTTCGTAGTCTTCGAAGTTGCCTTCGAACCATTCAACCTGGCTGTCGCCTTCAAAGGCGAGGATGTGGGTCGCCAGGCGGTCGAGGAACATGCGGTCGTGGCTGATGATAACGGCGCAGCCGGCGAAGTTTTCGAGCGCGATTTCGAGTGCCGCCAACGTCTCGGTGTCGAGGTCGTTGGTCGGTTCGTCGAGCAGCAGCACGTTGCCGCCGTTCTTCAGCATCTTGGCGAGGTGGACGCGGTTGCGCTGACCGCCCGAGAGGTTGCCGACCTTCTGCTGCTGGTCGCCGCCCTTGAAGTTGAAGGTCGAGCAATAGGCGCGCGAGTTCATCTCGTACTTGCCGAGCTTGATGACTTCGGCACCGCCGGAGATTTCTTCCCAGACGGTCTTGTTGCCGTCGAGCGCGTCGCGGCTCTGGTCGACATAGCCCAGATGCACCGTCTCGCCGATACGGATCGAGCCGCTATCGGGCTGTTCCTGGCCGGTGATCATGCGGAACAGCGTCGTCTTGCCGGCGCCGTTCGGGCCGATGATGCCGACGATGCCGCCCGGCGGCAGCTTCAGAGACAGGCCGTCGATCAGGAGGCGATCGCCATACCCCTTGGTGACGCCATCCATCTCGATGACCACCTGGCCAAGACGTTCGCCGACCGGGATGATGATCTGTGCGTCGCCGGGACGCTGGTTTTCTGCAGCGTCAACCAGTTCGTCATAGGAGCGGATACGCGCCTTGGACTTGGCCTGGCGGGCCTTCGGGCTGGAGGCGATCCATTCCTGCTCGCGGGCAATCGCCTTCTGGCGGGAAGCCTCTTCGCGGCCTTCCTGCTGCATGCGCTTGGCTTTTGCAACGAGGTAGGCCGAGTAGTTGCCTTCGTACGGAATGCTGCGGCCGCGGTCGAGCTCGAGGATCCAGCCGGTGACGTTGTCGAGGAAGTAGCGGTCGTGGGTGATCATCAGCACGGCGCCCGGATATTCGCGCAGGTGCTTTTCGAGCCAGGCGATCGTCTCGGCGTCAAGGTGGTTGGTCGGTTCGTCGAGCAGCAGCAGGTCAGGCTGCGACAGCAGCAGCTTGCAGAGTGCGATACGACGCTTTTCACCGCCCGAAAGGCTGGTGACGTCGGCGTCACCCGGCGGGCAGCGCAGCGCTTCCATCGCCATTTCGACCTGGCTCTCCAGATCCCACAGGTTCTGGCCGTCGATGATGTCCTGCAGCCTTGCGCCCTCTTCCGCTGTCTCGTCGGAATAGTTCATCATCAGTTCGTTGTAGCGCTCAACGATCGCGGTCTTCGCGGCAACGCCTTCCATGGCGTTTTCGAGCACGGTCTTGGTCGGGTCGAGCTGCGGCTCCTG
Source organism: Ensifer sp. M14 (assembly GCF_003355565.1). Classification (NCBI taxonomy): domain Bacteria; kingdom Pseudomonadati; phylum Pseudomonadota; class Alphaproteobacteria; order Hyphomicrobiales; family Rhizobiaceae; genus Ensifer; species Ensifer sp. M14. The sequence goes on along the minus strand of NZ_QJNR01000004.1, from coordinate 2,160,717 downwards.
CGGCAGGTAACCGATGGTCGCACCTTCGGCGAGCCAGGCCTCGCCGGTATATTCCTTGTCGAGGCCGGCCATGATGCGCAGCACCGTCGACTTACCGGCGCCGTTCGGGCCGAGGATACCGATCTTCGCGTCCGGGTAAAACGACAGATGGACGTTGTCCAGGACCTTCTTCGCGCCGTAGGACTTGTTGAGCCCGGTCATATGATAGATGAATTGACGTGCCATAAAGGAATGCTCCACATGGGAAGGAAATTTGCCCGCTATGTAGGCGAATTAGTGCAAAGGGGCAATCGCCAAAGGCGCTCGCCCCCGCCTATCCCATGGCTGTGTCGTGTCTGTGCCTACCCACGCCCCGCCGCGTCGGCAATGCCTTTGACGCATTTGAACTCCGTCGGCCCCGCCGCCTGGATCAGTGGCGCAAGGCCGGTCTTTCCCGAGATGTCCCCGGTCAGCCCGATCGTCAGGCCGGTGATGACACTGCGTCCCGCAACTGTCTGGCAGCGCATGCGCACCCGGTCGCCGGCGCCACTGCCAAAGCTCTGGTCGAAGGCCTGCTTGATCGCCGCCTCGTCGAGTTCGGCGCCAATGCGTCCTCGAAAGAGCGCGCCGACGGCCGACCGGTTGAGCTCCTCCAGCATGCGCAATTGCACCGCGAAGTAATCGTCGACCGTGCCGCCCTGGCAGGTGCCGCTGCGCAACCATTGATGACGATCGAGCCCCGACTGGACACCCGGCATCGCGATCAGCAGTCGAGTTGCCGTATCATCTGCCATGGCAAGCTTCGGCAGATCGAGCCAATCGCCCTTGCGGTCCTGGCTGCGCATCTCGGCCGCCACTCCGCAATAGCTCTTGCGCAAGGGCCAGAGCCCATGCAGCGACAGGTTGGTGGCATCGAACCGTTCCGCCGTCTGGCTGGCGCATTCCTTGCGCTCAGGCCGTGTCTCGCAGAAGCCCGGCTGCCAGCTGACGGCAAGCACGTAGTCCGTTCGGAACGAACCGCTACCCGCGCCAGCGTCGACCTTCTCCTGCGCCAAGGCAAAGGACGACGGGGCAAGCAGCATCGCCAGCGCCATCGCAACAATTGTCATTGGACTTGATATCGCTTTTCTCCAACATGCCATGACACTCTCCCGATATAAAACAAAACGGGAACAAATATCGCTCAAAACGGGAAAATTGCAACTGGTAATTACAGATGCGGGAAATCGCTTGTGACCTCATGCGTAGAGATCACCAAGCAGCGATTGCCTTTCCCATGCAAATCGATTTGATATCGGGCAAGCTGACGATTGGTCCGGGAGAAGGCATGTTCGGGCAGGTGAGGACGCATCAAAGCCCGACAGGCGCTACCTTAAGCTGGCGCCACCATCCGGCAACCATCGAGGCGCGCGGCATTCTTCTCGTCAGCCACGGGCTTGCCGAACATTCCGGCCGCTATACCCGTTTCGCGGACGTGATGGCCGCCCACGGCTTTAACGTCTACGCCCATGACCATCGCGGCCACGGTGCGACCCGCGCGCCGGATGCGCCGCTTGCGATGTTCTCGAACCGGGACGGGCTCGACAAGGTGTTTGCCGACATCAAGGCGATGCGCGCGCTTGCCGTCGAGGCCCATGCGGGCCTGCCGGTCATTCTCTTCGGCCATTCCATGGGCGGGCTGATCGCGCTCAACGCCGCCGAAACAGATCCTGATCTCTATGACGCGCTCGCCGTCTGGAACTCGAACTTCCGTCCGGGCATTGCCGGGCGCGGCGGCCAGTTGATCCTGAAGATCGAAAAGGCGCTCAAGGGCTCGGATGTGCCGAGCCCGTTACTCTCCAAGCTCACCTTTGGCGCCTGGGGTCAGGCGATCAAGGATCGCAAGACCGATTCCGACTGGCTGTCGCGCGACGAGGCCGAGGTAGCGAAGTACATCGCCGACCCGCTTTGCGGCTTCGACGCGACTGTCTCGCTGTGGCTGGACCTCATGCGGCTCGCCTTTGCCGGCGCACGGGCGGACCGGCTGGCGCGCCTGCCGGCAAACCTGCCCGTCCATCTCGTCGGCGGCAGCGCCGACCCCTCGACCGAAAACGGCGCTGCGATCAGATGGCTTGGCGAACGAATGAAGGCGCGCGGCATGACGGATGTGTCGATCACGATCCACGAGGGCATGCGCCACGAGACGCTCAACGAGATCGGCCGCGAGAAGGCGACCGCGGATTTTGCGGCCTGGTGCCAATCTGCCACCAACAAGACTGCGGCCGGCAAGGTTGCCGTTGGCAAGAGGTTCTGACCCGAAATCACCATGGCAGACATGTCCCTCCCCAAGACCGCCAAAGCCAATGACCGGATCTCCTTCGGCCTGACGCTGATGGTCCTTTCGGTGCTCCTGTCGCCGCTGATCGACATCTTCGCCAAGCTGGCGATCGCAACCGTTCCCTCGGCGCAGATTACCGCTGTACGCTTCATCCTGCAGGTGGTCTTCATCCTGCCGATCGTGCTGGTGCGCGGCAGCCTGTTCGACCTCACCTGGCGCAAGACGGCGCTGCATGCGCTGCGTGGCGGCCTGCTTGTCGTCACCATGCTCTCCTTCATCACCACGCTGAAGGTGATGGAAGTGGCCGATGCCATCGCCATCTTCTTCGTCGAGCCGATCATCCTCACCATCCTCGGCAGCATCTTCCTGAAGGAAACCATCGGCTGGCGGCGCTACACCGCCTGCGCGGTCGGTTTCCTCGGCGCGCTACTCGTCATCCAGCCGAGCATGCAGGAGGTGGGCCTCATCGCGCTGCTGCCGATCGTCGCCGCCTTCGGTCTGGCGGTGTTCCTGCTGGTGACGCGCATGGTGGCGCAGAACGAGGACCCCTGGTCTATGCAGTTCCATGCCGGCATCTGGGGCGGGCTCTTCTGTCTCGTCCTGCTCTGGCTTGGCGAAGGCAGCGGATCCAATGTCTTCGATCCGGTCTTGCCGGCGGGCAACGCCTGGCTCTACCTGCTCGGCGTCGGCGTCACCGCCACCATTTCCGGCGTGCTCGGGGTCTATGCCTATCGCTCGGCTCCGGCCTCGGTGCTGGCACCGCTGCAATATCTCGAAATCGTCTCGGCGACGATCTTCGGCTGGTTGGTCTTCGGCCATTTGCCCGACGCGCTGAAATGGCTCGGCATTTCCATCATCATCGGCTCCGGCCTCTACATCATCTGGCGGGAACGCCGGGTCGACAAGACCGCGAGCATCGCTCCGGTCTCGCCTGCAATCTGAAATAAGCAGTCTGAAAACAAAAGAATGACTATCGGGAGGAAAACATGAAAACTGGAGGTCAGCTCGTCGTCGACGCGCTCGTCGCCAATGGCGTTAAACGCATCGCCTGCGTGCCCGGCGAAAGCTATCTGGCGGTGCTGGATGCGCTCTATGACACCGATATCGATGTCGTCGTCTGCCGCCAGGAGGGAGGCGCTGCGATGATGGCCGATGCCTGGGGACGCCTCAGCGGCGAGCCCGGCATCTGCATGGTGACGCGCGGCCCCGGCGCCACGAATGCCTCGGCAGGCCTCCATGTCGCAAAGCAGGATTCGATCCCGATGATCCTGTTCATCGGCCAGGTGCAGAGCGAGGCACGCGAGCGCGAAGCCTTCCAGGAGATCGAATATCGCCGCGCCTTCACCGAGGTCGCCAAATGGGTCGGCGAGATCGACGATCCCGCCCGCATTCCCGAATTCGTCACCCGCGCCTTTGCGGTCGCCACTTCGGGCCGGCCCGGCCCTGTCGTGCTGACGCTGCCTGAGGACATGCTGACGCGCAACGCCGAGGCACCGGCGGCCAAACCGTACCAGCCGGTCGAAGGGCATCCGGGTCCGTCCCAGATCAAGAAGCTCGGCGCGCTGCTCGAAGGCGCCAAACGCCCGATCGCCATTCTCGGCGGCACGCGCTGGACGGCCGACAGCGTCGCCGAATTCCAGCGCTTCGCCGAGCGCTGGAGCCTGCCGGTCGGCTGCTCCTTCCGCCGCCAGATGCTGTTCGACCACCTGCACCCCAACTATGCCGGCGATGTCGGCATCGGCATCAACCCGGCGCTCGCCAAGGAGATCAAGGAAACCGATCTGGTGCTTCTGATCGGCGGCCGCTTCTCCGAAATGCCTTCGTCCGGCTACACGCTGATGGATAGCCCCTACCCGCGCCAGACGCTGGTTCATGTGCATCCGGATGCCTCCGAACTCGGCCGCGTCTACCGGCCGGAACTGCCGATCGCCGCCAGCCCGCGCGATTTCGTCGCCGCGCTCGAAGGCCTTGCACCGGCGGCCGAGCCCGCCTGGTCGGCGCGCACCAGGGCGATGCACGAAGCCTATCTCAAGTGGTCGACACCGCCGGAAACCGGCCCCGGCGACGTTCGCATGGGCCCGATCATGAACTGGATCGAGGCGAACACGCCCGAGGACACCATCTTCACCAACGGCGCCGGCAACTACGCCACCTGGGTGCATCGCTTCCACCGCTTCCGCAGATACGCGACACAGGCAGCGCCCGCATCCGGCTCCATGGGTTATGGCCTGCCGGCAGCCGTTGCCGCCAAGCACCTGCATCCGGACCGCGAAGTCATCTGCTTTGCCGGCGACGGCTGCTTCCTGATGCACGGCCAGGAGTTCGCCACCGCGGTGCGCTACCGCCTGCCGATCATCACCGTCGTCGTCAACAACGGCATCTACGGCACCATCCGCATGCACCAGGAGCGCGACTACCCCGGCCGCGTCAGCGCCACGGACCTGACCAATCCGGATTTCGCAGCCCTTGCCCGCGCCTATGGCGGCCACGGCGAGACGGTGGAAAAGACGGAAGAGTTCGCCGATGCGTTCCTGCGCGCCCGCGCCAGCGGCAAGCCAGCGATCATCGAGATCAAGCTCGATCCGGAAGCGATTACGCCGACGCGCACGCTGAGCGAGATCAGGAAGGGTTGAGCGGGTTCGTTCTCTAGGAAGGTTCAATCACGGCGCGGACGCGCCGTGGCTGGATTCCTGTGACAAGCACAGGAATGAGGGAATTCAACTGTTGCGGTCGAGACCTTCCAACGCGATGGCACATCTCCGCAAACGTGGCGTGTGCGCGCAGCGGCACCGACTTGCACTTCCTCATTCCTGTGCTCGTCACAGGAATCCAGCTGCGTCGTGTCGACGACGCAGGGAGGTGGTGCCCACTGCCAGACCGAGCTGCCGCTTCCTGCTTACTCCAGCCACTCCGTCGCAAACGCTCCGGTCGCATGCAGGTCGGTGGTCTCAAGGCGCCCCGGCCCAAGATTTTCGAACTTGTGCGGCACGTTGGCCGGCGCCACGACGATCTGCCCGGCTTCAGCTTCGATCTTGCGATCGCCGACGGTAAACAACGCCCTGCCAGTCCGGATGATGAAGGTCTCGGGATAGGGATGGCGATGCAGCTTCGGCCCGCCGCCGATCCTGTCGGTGGTAAAGAACATCACCGAGACGTCGGCGCCATAGGCGCCACCCTGAAATTCGCCCTGCCAGACATCGGGCCTCTCAGCCCACTGCTCGCGCTCGATCAGATGTATTCCGGACATGCAATCTCCTCCGCCATTCGATTGTTCGAATCACGGGCGAGCCGGCATGTCGGTTTGCCTGGCACCCTTGGGCGCAAGGCATTGCGGGGCGCAGTGACGCCCCTGCACTGCTGCGCTGAACCGGCTCAGCCGCGAATATGCTGGGTCTGCTGGAAGACCGCTGTCGAGCGGGCGCCGGAACGGCAATAGCCGAGCATCGGCCGCTGGAATTCGTCGAGAGCGTCGACCATCTTTTGAACTGCGTCCGCCGTTACGCCCATCGGGCCGACGGGGATATGCATGGTCTCGATGCCCAGCTCCTGCGCGCGCGCTGCGATGGAATCGAAGGTCGGCTGGTCTGGCGCCTCGAAATCGGGGCGGTGGCAGACGATGGACTTGAAGCCAAGCGCCTTGATCTGGTCGAGGTCCTCGACTGTGATCTGGCCGGAAACCGAGTATTCGTCGTTGATCGGGCGGATGTCCATGGCAGCTTTACCCTTGCAAAAAACCTGAGGCGATTGATGTAGGCGCGGTACCCGTCGGCGTCAATTCCAAACGCTTGAGTCAGGCGACGCCGAAGGCGAGTGCATAGGTCTGCGTTTGGCCGGGCTCAAGCAGTTTCAGCTCCCCGGCAGCGCCGAGCTCCGGCCGCTTGGCCAACCGATGCGACGCAGGCTCGATGCTGATGACGTCGGCGTTGCCGCGCTGACAGCGCCACATCTGCAGAAAAGGCAGCGTATCGGCGTGAAAGCGCACCGAAAGCCGCTTGCCACCGACGAGCGGGGCAAGCGCCACTTCTGACCAGCCATCCGCCTCCACCTTGGCCGGAATGCAGAAATGTGCACTTTCGCCCTCGCCGAAGCGCCAGGCGCGCTCCCCTTCAGCAAAGGATGGGCTGATGATGCGGGTTTCATCACCGACCAACCTGCCGGCAATATTGAGGTGGTACATCATCATCGGTGGAAAGGCGCCGGCGCCGGTGTTGGTCAGCCGGTCTTCCAGCATCACCTCGTCCCGGTCGGCGTCCACGTGCCAGCGGCGCTCCAGCAGTGCGTGGCCGCCATCGGCAAGGTTGACCTCGACCGTGGCGATGCAAAGCGTGGCGTCGGCAGACATGTGCGTGTGCTTGACTGGCGTGCCGGCAAGCGAGCCGTGAAGGGGGTAGCGCGCACTCTCCTCGCCAGCTGCAATCGGCTCGGGATGTCGGATGTGCTCGGGTCCGCAGGTGAAGAGAAAGCCGGCCAGCGCCCGGTCGATGCGCGGATCGCCGTCGGAGGGAATCGCCGCACCCGGCGAAAGGTCAACGCCGTCGACGACGAAGGCAGCGATGTCGAGCGCCGACGCGCGGTCGAACAGAATGTGATTCTCCTGTGCGTCATCAGGTGCATCAAATCTCGTTCGCATGCACCGGCCCTCCACCCCCAACCGACGGGAATCACAGCGATCACAAAGACATGATACCCGACAAAGGCTGTTTTTCATCGGTTGAAAGCTGGTAAGGCGTCGCCTAGATAGAATTTAACCGCTTATTCATGATGAATTCATTTTTTTCACATTAACGTCGAAATCGGAATGTACCGCGCCACATCAACCACCATGAGAACAGGTTTTATCGTGACGTCAGCGACCCGCACCGGCCTCTCGCTCCTCGCCGCAGCCGGCTTCCTCGCCGTGGATCTTGCATCCGCCTTTGCTCAGGAAGGCTACGGCCGCAACCGCCGTGGCAATGGCGACGTGATGCTGGTGACGCCGGAAGGTGAAATTCTCGACTATATGCCGGGCGCCGACGAAGTGCGCACCATGCGCGACCGCCGCGGCCGCACCGTGCTGGTCGACAACTGGGGCAATCTGGTCGCGACCGTCGTGCCGTCCGAAGGCTATGGTGCCTATCGGCGCCAGCAAGAAGCGGACGTCTATTCCAACCGTCGCAGCCGCGATCGCGGCTATGGCTATTCCGAACCGGGCGACGTCACCGGCTCCATTCAAGACTATCGCGATCCGGCCTATCGTGACGTGGTGCCGCCCTCGGTCGAGCGCAACGATCTGCCCAACAGCCTGCCCGGCCTGATCGACGGCGACGAGCAGGCCGCGATCGACCCGCAATACGACCAGCCGCTCCGGCAGTCCATGCCGCCGGCCATCTCGGTCAAGTCCAAGTCGCGCGCGGAAATCACCGCGCTGCAGGTCTTCCTCGACCGCGAAGGCTTCTCGCCCGGCGTCATCGACGGCAAGATGGGCTCGAACGTCACCAAGGCCATCGAGGCCTGGCAGCAGTCGACCGGCGAAACGCTCGATCCCAACAACACCGAAGACATTCTCGAGCGGCTGCGCATGAACGGCGGTCTGCCGATCACCAGTTACACCATCACGGCAGCCGACGCTTCCGGCCCATACGTCGCCTCGATCCCCGACGACTACGCCCACAAGGCGATGCTGCCGCACATGTCGTTCACCGCGACGAGCGAAATGCTCGGCGAGAAGTTCCACATGGACGAAGCCTATCTGCGCGAGCTCAATCCGGGCGTCGACTTCACCATTCCCGGCACGATCATCAAGGTCATCAACCCCGGCGAAAACCGCAAGGAAAAGGTCGCGCGCATCGTCGCCGACAAGGCCCGCAAGCAGGTTCTGGCCTATGACGCCGCCGACAAGCTCGTCGCCGCATACCCGGCAACGATCGGCTCGTCCGACACGCCTTCACCGTCGGGCACCGTCAATGTCGAGCGCATCGCGCTCAATCCCGGCTACACCTACAATCCGAAGATCAACTTCAAGCAGGGCGACAACGACAAGATCCTGACGTTGCAGCCGGGGCCGAACGGCCCGGTCGGCACGGTCTGGATCGCGCTATCGAGGCCGACCTACGGCATCCACGGCACACCGGAGCCCTCCAAGATCGGCAAGACCCAGAGCCACGGCTGCGTGCGCCTGACCAACTGGGACGCAACCGAACTTGCCAAGATGGTGAGCGTCGGCGTCACGGTCGAGTTCGTCGACTGAGGCGTCGTCTCGGAGCCTGTCAGTGCTAAAACCGATCCGCAGGCCTTGGCCCACGAAAAGCCTGAGGAAGCCTCTTGCTCACAAGCAATAACACGCGCCCTCATTCCGGCCTCGTGCCGGAATCCAGCGACCTGACGTTCGTCAGGTCAAAAGACTTTTCCTGTGACAAGCACAGGAATGACGGTGAGCCGGATTGTCTCCGAACGTGTCTGCGTTGAACCTCGACACCCTCTGTATCCTGGAGGCCCAACACTGCGCCGCCTCCTTGCGTCGACCTGAGATTGACGACCCGCCGTCGTAAAGCGCCGGAATCCCACTCGAATTCATTGAAATCGCAGCTTTTTGTGCACTCCGTCACCCAATTGGGGGAGTGACACCGACATGCCTGCGTTGAAAATGACCCTGTCTGCTCAAGGGCTTCTTGATCAGGCTATTTTCATCGGAACCCATAGGGCCGGTGCGGCGGACCACCGTCCCGGCAAAGACATTTACACCCGACTACTCCACCGACACGACCCAGACCGCGGCCGCCCACGAACCGGCTGCGGTCATTTTTTTTGCTGGCGCATGGTCGCCTCCTTCGCGCGAAACCCTTCATGACCTCATGAAACATTGTCATGAGAAATTTGAAGGCGTTGGCCCTATCACTTAGCCACCTCTAAATTTCAGACCTTACCGAAGGAATGTCCGCTATGGCGACCGAGCGCACCCTGCCCAACCTCTGGCATGCGACGGCGCCGGCCGCACCGGAGACCCGGCCGCTTGGCCGCGATCTGACGACGGATGTCGCCATCATCGGCGGCGGTTTCACCGGTCTTTCGGCAGCCCTTCACCTCGCCGAAAAAGGCGTGACGGCGACCGTCATCGAGGCGAAGATGATCGGCTTCGGCGGCTCCGGCCGCAATGTCGGCCTCGTCAATGCCGGCATGTGGGTTAAGCCCGACGATCTGATCGCGACACTCGGCGCAGATGCCGGCAACCGCCTGCTCGGCGAACTCGGCGACGGCCCGGCAATGGTCTATGCGCTGGTCGAAAAGCACGGCATCGCCTGCGAAGCCGTTCGCAACGGCACCCTGCACATGGCCGTTGGCGCCGAAGGGCTAAAGGATATCAGCGACCGCGAAACGCAGTGGAAGAAGCGCGGCGCGCCGGTCGAGGTTCTCTCGGCCGAGCGGGCGACAACGCTCTCCGGTGCTGAAGGCTTCTCCGGCGCGCTGCTTGATCGCCGCGCCGGAACGATCCAGCCGCTTGCCTATGCGCGTGGCCTTGCCCGTGCAGCCCTTGCCGCCGGTGCCGAGATCTATACCGACACGCCGCTCGTGGGCGCCGAGCGCCAGGGCGATGCCTGGGTGCTCAAGGCCGGGCGGAACACCGTGCGGGCAAAGCAGGTCATCCTCGCCACCAATGCCTATGGCGGCATGTTTGCCGAGACGCCCTGGCAGGAACACACCCAGGAACTGACGATCCTGCCCTACTTCCAGTTTGCCACCAATCCGCTGCCGGAAGAGGTCGCAAGCCGCATCCTGCCGGAGCGCCAGGGCACCTGGGATACCGGCCTGGTCATGACCTCGTTCCGCATGGACCAGCAGAACCGCCTGATCTTCGGCTCGATCGGACGTCTCGACGCGATGGCCGAGGGTACGCACCGTGCCTTTGCCGCCCGCTCCGTGCGCAAGCTCTTCCCCTATATCGGCGATTTCCGCTTCGAATACTGGTGGGACGGCCGCATCGGCATGACCACCAACAACCTGCCGGCCATGCATACGCTGGCACCGAACGTGTTTTCCGTCAGCGGCTACAACGGCCGCGGCATTGCCCCCGGCACGGTTTTCGGCAAGGCACTCGCCAGCCACGTCACGGGTGAGACCTCGGCGATCCCGCTTGCGGAAACGCCCGTGACGCCGGATAGCTTGCGTGGCGTGAAGTCAGCGTTCTATCACGCGGGTGCGCAGGCCAAGCACTTGGTCGATCATCGATTTTGATCTGCGCTGCCCACCGATAGGAATGATCGCCAATTTTCTCCTCATTCCGGCCTTGTGCCGGAATCCAGCGACCTGACGCCCATCAGATCAAAGAGCCTTTCAGCCAAGGACTTGGCTGGCTCGATTCCTGTGACAAGCACAGGAATGCGGGTGATTGTCGCGTTTCACTGAGCCGTCCGTTGATCCGCACAGTAAGTCGGTCTCGGCGCTCCCAAGTGGACCTCCGAAACACGTCTTATGTACGCGATCGAACTCAGGCGTCAGTGAGCCCCGGCATCGTTGGCGACCTTGTCGACCATCACAACCGGCCCCTCAATCGCTCGATTCAGCAGGTCCCTCACCCAGTTGATCTTCAGATTGGATTGCCGGTCCTCGCATTCTTCGTCACCAAGCATTGCGAGCGCAGCTTCAAGGCGCGCGGAGACTTCCTCTTTGGTGAGCTTTGTCATCTATGCCTCCATATCCATGGGAGCAGACTACAGAAACTGCGTCGCGAACATCACGCCGGCGCAAACAATATCCGCCGCTTTTCCACGTTATCCCCGCTATGTCGATGCAACGCATTCACGCCTATCCGCCTAACAAAGTCATGAGCGCCATCAGAGGTGAAGATTTGCTTTGCTTGAAATGAACAGCGCCCCGGACCGTGATGATCCGAGGCGCTGTCGGTCAGACTGCAATATGCGGACTCAGGCCGCGCGGCGATAGCCGGATGCGGTACCCACGTGGACCTGGGTCGACGTCTGGAACGCCTTCAGCTTCAGCGCGATCTGTTCCGATTCCACCGTCAGCGCCTGGCTTGCGGCATTGGCCTCTTCGACCATTGCGGCGTTCTGCTGGGTGATCTGGTCCATCTGGCCGATCGCTGTGTTGACCGCCTGCAGGCCAGTTGCCTGCTCGGCGGTGCTGGCGCGGATGTTGCCGAAGACCGAGCTGACCTCGACCACCTGCGAGACGATCTGCTGCAGCGACTGGGCAACCTGGTTGACCGAGTTGACGCCGTCATCCACTTGGCAGCGCGACTTGGCGATCAGGCCCTGGATGTCCTTGGCCGCATCGGCACAGCGCTGGGCAAGCGCCCGCACTTCGGAAGCGACAACGGCAAAGCCCCTGCCCGCCTCTCCGGCGCGCGCCGCCTCGATGCCGGCGTTGAGCGCCAGCAGGTTGGTCTGGAAGGCGATCTCGTCAATGACGTCGACGATGCGGGCAATGCTTGCCGACGACGTCTGGATTTCCTGCATCACCTCGATCGCGTGGGTAACGACCTCGCCGCTGCGCTCTGCGTTGGCGCGGGCGGCAATCACCGTCGAGTTCGCCTGGTCGGCGCCTTCGGCGGTCTGCTTGACCGTGCGCGTCACCTGTTCGACCGCGGCTGCCGTCTCCTCGAGGTTTGCCGCCTGGCGCTCGGTGCGCTTGGCGAGGTCGTCGGCCGCAGCCGCGATCTCCTTGGCACTCAGATGGATCTGGCTGGCGCCGGCCTCGATACCGCCGATTGCACGGGCAAGCTCGCTGATCGCATGGTTGAAGTGCTCGCCAAGCTCCTCATAGGCGACAGGCAGGTCGGCGGCGATGCGCGCCGTCAGGTCACCGTCGGAGATCTTCTTCAGCGCAACGCCAAAAGTCTGGCTGACGAGCTGGCGTTCGGTCGCCAGCACCTCTTCCTGAACGGCGCGCTGCTTGGTAACGTCAGAGGCGTCCATATAGACCGAGATCGACAGGTCCATGTCGAGGAACATGCCCTTGACGAGGCTCGACAGCATCGCGCTCATCTCTTCCGCCGAGGTGGCCTGGCGCGAGAACAGGCCGCCCTTCGGCCAATGCGCCTTGACGATTTCGGTAATGAGATGCTCGGCGATCAGCGCGTAGCCGCCGATGTACCAGCGCGGCTCGAGCCCGATGCGGGCGTGCACCTGGCCGATGGTGCGCACCTTCGCACCATATTCGTCGTTGAAATTGCCGTCGGCGATGTTCGCCCAGTGACCGACCTGTGCGCCCTTGGCGCGGTTGATATGCGCGTCCGACGAGAAGAAGCGGTTCGTCTCCGGTGTCTTCTTCACCCGGGCGTAGAACTTGTCGAGCGCCGGCGCCATTTCCTTTTCCAGGATCGGCTTCAGGGTCTTCAGGCTCGCCTTGGCCGCATCATCAAGCGCCATGAAATTAAGACGACCGGCAATGTCTTCCTTGCCGGCAGCGACGTGTTCCGTTTTCATGCGCGACTTCCCTGCATGCTCTTGCTGGATCATGGAAGCGGGACGGGAGACCGGGCGAACGAGGTCAGATCCACAATCCTTGCCGCAATCATGGCGGCTATCTGCACCTCGGCAAACAGCCGTCAGGTGCAGTCACTTTCCATCAGCACTCGTATAAGCCCATGGTAAAGGAAGCCTTACGGGAAACAGCCATTTCGAGTGGTTGCCACGCGATTCAACCGGAATTGACGAACATCAATTCCGGTTGCGACTATTCTGAAAACTGGCGATGCTTGATCAGGCCGCGCGTCGCGAAGCCCAGGATGGTGCACGCGAAGCCCAGGAACGGCGCGCTTTTATCGGCGTCAGGGCCTGCACTTCCTTGGCAAGGGCCGCTGCGTTTTCGCGCGCCTTGTCGAGGTTGCTGACGCGGGTTTCATCCATGGACTGCAGCGTTCCGCCGCAGTCGAAAATCTCGCGATAGGCGACGCGCTCGACGATCGGCGTGTCGAGAACGGAGACGCCGCGCGAGGCAAGCAGGGTCTTGATCGTCTGCAGCGCCCGCGTCGTCACCAGCGAATTGACGCGGGTGAGCACCACGGAATGGTTGATGCGAACCCGGGCCCTCTCCTCGATCTGGCGGATGAGTTCGAGGATCTGCACGGCGCCGCGCGCGTCCATGGCACAGCCCTGCACCGGGATCAGCACCTGGTCGGACAGTGCGAGCGCCAGCGCGACGATCTGGTCCTTGGCGCCGGCAAGATCGATGATGATGTAGTCGGCCTCGTCCTTCATTTCCCGGATATGACATTCCAACGATGCCGGGGTGATATGCGAGATGACGGAGAGATTGGCGATCTGGCCGGAGACTTCCGCCCAACTGGTGATCCAACGCTGCGGATCGGCGTCGAGGACCACCACGCGGTGTCCCTGCCTCGCCAGTTCCGTCGACAGGATCAGCGCCGCCGTCGTCTTGCCCGCGCCGCCCTTTGCATTGGCGAAAGTGATGACCGCCATCTTATTCCTCATTTTCTGCTCTGTTCCCGCGCCCTGCCCGACCGAAGCGTCGAGCGAGCAGTGCCGCTTAATAGAACCTTTCAGAACATGGTTAACGAATTGGAAATTTTCGCTGGCGAAGATTAACACCCGCCCTGCCCGATCGAACGGAAGGGCGTGAAAAAGCCCGGAAAACCAAGGGTTTTCCGGGCTCAAAGAAAATTAACACTCAGAGGCTTTTGGGCAATGCGCCCAGGCTCAGATGCATTCCCTGAACAGCTTCTTGGCCGCATCGAGCGTCAGCTCGACCGGGTTGCCGCCCGCGGTCGGGTCGACGATCGCCATTTCCGACATCTCGTCGATACGGTCTGTGCCAACGCCAAGTGCGGAAAGCTTGTCGGGAACGCCGAGTTCCTCGCGCAGCTTCAGCACGTAGTCGTAGAAGCCGTCGAAGCCGCCGGAAATACCGAGATAAGCGGCAGCCCGGACGATCTTGTCCTCGATCACCGAGCGGTTGAAGCGCAGCACCGGCGGCATCACCACGGCATTGGTCATGCCATGATGGGTGTTGTAGATCGCGCCGACAGGGTGCGAGAGCGAATGGATGGCGCCGAGCCCCTTCTGGAAGGCCACAGCCCCCATGGCGGCCGCACTCATCATGTTGGCGCGTGCCTCGATATCGCTGCCGTCCTTGTAGGCGCGCGGCAGATACTCTTTCACCAGTCGCATGCCCTCAAGCGCGATACCGGCTGACATCGGATGGTAGAACGGCGAGGAATAGGCTTCCAGGCAATGGGCAAAGGCGTCCATGCCGGTGCCGGCGGTGATCACTTTGGGCATGCCAACCGTCAGCTCCGGGTCGCAGATGGTGACCGCGGGCAGGAACTTCGGGTGGAAGATCACCTTCTTCACATGGCTCGCCGAATTGGTGATGACGCTGGCGCGGCCAACCTCGGAGCCGGTGCCGGCGGTCGTCGGCACAGCGACGATTGGCGCGATGCCTTCGACGCTCGCGCGCGTCCACCAGTCGCCGACATCCTCGAAGTCCCACACCGGGCGGCTCTGGCCGGCCATGAAGGCCACGCACTTGCCGAGGTCGAGGCCGGAGCCGCCACCGAAGGCGACCACGCCGTCATGGCCGCCATCCTTGAACGCCTTGACGCCCGCGGCCAGGTTGACGTCGTTGGGGTTCGGATCGACATCGGCGAAGATCGCCCGGCCAAGGCCGTTGGCCTCGAGGATATCGAGCGCGTTCTGCGTGATCGCCATCGGTGCCAGGCCACGGTCGGTGATCAACAACGGCTTCTTCATGCCGGCCGCCTTGCAATGGTCGGCAAGCTCCTTGATCCGGCCGGCGCCAAACTTGATGGCGGTCGGATAGCTCCAGTTCGCGGTGATCGTCATGCTGTGACTTTCTTCAGATGGTAGGATTTCGGACGGGTAAGGTTCTGGAAGCCGATGACCGAGAGCGAGCCGCCCCGGCCGGTTTCCTTGACGCCGGTCCAGCAGAGCGCCGGATCGAGATAGTCGGCGCGGTTCATGAACACGGTGCCGGTTTCGAGATCGCGACCGATGCGGGACGCGCGGTCCGCATCCTTGGTCCACAGCGATACGGTCAGCCCGTACTGGCAATCGTTCATCAGCTCGATCGCCTGGCTATCGCTCTTCACCTTCATGATGCCGACGGCGGGCCCGAAGGTTTCCTCGCGCATGAAGGCCATGGAGTGATCGACATCGACCAGCACCTGCGGCGCGAGATAGGCGCCGCCATCGTCCTGCGGGAACAGCTTCGGGTCGACCAGCGCCTTGGCGCCCTTGGCGAGCGCGTCGGCGATCTGCTCGCGAACGGTCGCGGCAAAGCGCTTGTGCGCCATCGGACCCAGCGTCGTTTCCGGATCAAGCGGATTGCCGAGCTTGTAGTTCGATACCCAGGCGACCGACTTCTCGACGAAGGCGTCATAGAGGGATTCGTGCACATAGATGCGCTCGATACCGCAGCAGCACTGCCCGGAATTGAAGGTGGCGCCATCCATCAGCGTGTCGACGGCCGCGTCGAGGTCGGCATCTTCCATGACATAGCCCGGATCCTTGCCGCCGAGTTCCAGGCCAAGGCCGGTGAATGTGCCGGCAGCCGCGCGCTCGATCGACCGGCCGCCTTCGACCGAACCGGTGAAGTTGATGAAGTCGAAGCTTTTCGCCGCGATCAGCGCCGCCGTCGTCTCGTGGTCGAGGAAGACGTTCTGGAACACGTCGGCCGGAACGCCGGCCTCGACGAAGGCGCGCACCATGCGCTCGCCGACGAGGATCGTCTGGCTGGCATGCTTGATGATGACCGTGTTGCCGGCCATCAGCGCCGGCGCAACCGTGTTGATCGCGGTCATGTAGGGGTAGTTCCACGGCGCGATGACGAAGACCACACCATGCGGCTCGCGCTCGATGCGACGGCCGAAGCGGTCGCTGTCCTCGACGAGGATCGGCCGCAGCGCATCGGCAGCAATCGAAGCGACATAGTTCGAGCGCTCATTGAACCCCTTGAACTCGCCACCGTAGCGCACCGGCCGGCCCATCTGCCAGGCCAGTTCCGGCACGACCTCGTCGACCATCTCGTTGAGACGGGCGACGCCTGCCAACACCAGGTTGACGCGTTCGTCCAGCGGACGGCGAGCCCAGGCCTTCTGCGCCTTGCGCGCGTGGGCAACAACCTGCTTGGCCATTTCCAGCGGCAGCGCCGGGCGTTCGGCATAAACCTCTCCGTTCACCGGAGAAATGCACTTGATCATGCTCATGATCGTCTTCCTGTTTGTTCCATCGGATTTCTCGTTCGGTGCTGCGGCCGCCCCTCATCCGGCCTGCCGGCCACCTTCTCCCCGCAAGCGGGGCGAAGGAAATATGCCGCGCCGTTGCTCCCAACCAAGCCCGATTCGCAGGGCAGGTACCCTCTCCCCGCAGGCGGGGAGAGGGTTAGGGTGAGGGGCAAATTCCGCGCCCTCCTTACGCTCTTTCGAAGCCGCGTGCGACCTCCCAATCGGTGACGCGACGGTCGTATTCTTCCTGCTCCCACTCGGCCGCGCGGACATAGTGGTCGATGACATCGTCGCCAAAGGCGGCGCGCAGCATCTTGGAGCCGGTCAGCGCTTCAGTGGCCGCCCGCAGCGTGCGCGGGATCTCGCGCACGTTCTTGCCGCCATAGGCATCACCGACGAACGGCGCCTCCAGTTCCATCTTGCCTTCGATACCGGAAATGCCGGCGGCGAGCAAAGCCGCGAATGCGAGATAGGGGTTGAGGTCGGAGCCGCCGACGCGGCACTCGATGCGGATCCCCTTGGTGTCCTCGCCGCAGAGGCGATAGCCGGCGGTGCGGTTGTCCTTGCTCCATACCGCCTTGGTCGGCGCGAAGGTGCCGGCCATGAAGCGCTTGTAGGAATTGATATAGGGCGCGAGGAAATAGGTGATCTCGCTGGCGTGGCTGAGCAGGCCGGCGACATACTGGCGCATCTGCTCCGACATGCCGTATTTGCCGTCCTTGTCGAAGAACTTCGGCGTCTTGCCGTCGGCGCTCCACAGCGACTGGTGAATGTGGGAGGACGAGCCGGCGGCCTGATAATTCCACTTGGCAAGGAAGGTGATCGCCTTGCCGCGTGACCAGGCGATTTCCTTGCAGCCGTTCTTGATGATGGCGTGCCGGTCGGCCATCGTCAGTGCGTCGGCGTAGCGCACGTTGATTTCTTCCTGGCCGGCGGAAGCCTCGCCCTTGGAATTCTCGACCGGGATGTCGGCGCCCTGCAGGCCGTTGCGGATCGCCCGCATCACGTCCTCTTCCTTGGTGGTCTGGAAGATGTGGTAGTCCTCGTTGTAACCGCTGACGAGTTGCAGGTCGCGATAGCCGGACTGGCGCGCGTCGTCATAGGTCTGGTCGAACAGGAAGAATTCAAGCTCGCTCGCCATGAAGGCCTTGAGGCCCATGGCCTCCAGCCGGGCGATCTGCTTCTTCAGGATGGCGCGCGGCGAGTGCGGCACTTCGGCATGGGTGTGATGGTCGAGCATGTCGCACAACACAAGTGCCGTGCCTTCGAGCCACGGGATGCGGCGCAGCGTCGAAAGGTCCGGCTTCATCGTATAGTCGCCGTAGCCTTTTTCCCAGCTCGTCGCCTTGTAGCCGGAGACGGTTTCCATCTCCATGTCGGTTGCCAGCAGGTAGTTGCAGCTATGCGTTTCCTGCCAGGCGCTGTCGACGAAATACTGCGCGTGGAAGCGCTTGCCCATCAGCCGGCCCTGCATGTCGACCTGGCAGGCGAGAACCGTATCGATGCGGCCGGCCGCAACATCCTCTTTCAATTGCTCAAACGAATAGCTCATCAAACTTCATCCCATGTTTCGGCAAGCGGCCGTTCCCGTGGCCGCAAAAAGAAAGGCGGAAGCTGCAGATGCGCTCCCGCCCATTTTGTTATTGCTTAGACTTGGCCGACGGCCTTTTCGGCAGCGGCGATTTCCGCCTGACGGCGTGCGACTTCCTCACCGATCGGCGGGCCGCGGAAGCGGCGCTTTTCGAAACCGAACCAGATGAGTGCGGTCAGCACCAGGAAGCCGACGGTGATGTAGAGCGCCCAGTCGTTCGGCGGCTGGATGCCGAGAACGAAGATCAGCACCATGGCGATGATAGAGAGCACTGCGAAGAGCTTGAACATGCCCTCGCCCAGGTCCCACGGACCCATCTTGTCCCACTTCGACGTTCCCCATGCGAGGAGGCCGAGCGTGATCGGGATCGCGAAGGAGAAGAACAGGAAGATGACCGTGCACGATACGACGATCGTGTAAACGGGCGTCTCGCCGATCGAGACCAGCGACGAGCCCCAGACGAAGAGCACGGCGAGGATCGAGCCGGTCCAGATCGCCGCCACCGGCGTGCGGTAGGTCGGGCTGACCTTGGCAAGCGCCTTGGAGGCCGGCAGGCCGCCGTCACGCGAGAAGGCGAAGATCATGCGGGAGACCGAGGTGACGGTTGCCAGGCCGCACAGCCATTGGCTGACGAGGATGGCGAGGTAGAGCACGTCCTTCATGACGGGATGAACCTGCGTGTCCATGGCCCAGAAGAACACGTTCCAGCCCTGCTTGGCGGCTTCGTCCATGTTCGGGATCATCAGCACGAAAGAGCACAGCATGATGTAGCCGAACAGTGCCGACCACAGCACCGACGAGACCATGCCGCGCGGCACGGATTCGGCCGCTTTCACGGTTTCTTCCGAGGTGTGCGCCGAGGCGTCGTAGCCGGTGATCGTGTAGATCGGCAGCAGCAGACCGAGCAGGAAGACCCAGATGCCCGAGGTCACAGGCCAGACATTGCCGCCGGCTTCCCCGGAATAGTTGGAGAAGGTGAAGAGGCGCGCAATGTCGTAGCTGTCGGCAACGGCAAGGCACACGCCCGCGAGCAGGATCGACGTCGCGAAGATCAGGTAGCCGGAAAAATCGGTGAGCTTGGCCGTAAGCCCGATGCCCATGTGGTTGACCAGCGCCTGGGCGCCGGTGATGACGGCCAGGAAGATGATGCGGGTGAGCGTGGTATCCGCAAGGCCGAAATACGGCGTGCCGAACGAGCCCATGAAGAAGTAATAGGTGCCGACGTTGATGGCGCCGAGAACCGTGACGAGACCGAGCAGGTTGAACCAGGCGGTCAGCCAGCCGGTGAAGCGGTTGCCGAGGATCGAGCCCCAGTGATAGAGGCCGCCGGCGGTCGGATAGGCCGAGCTGATCTGCGCCATGGCAACGGCAAAGACGAGCGAGATGAAGCAGCCGAGCGGCCAACCAATGCCGATGGCGGCCCCACCCGCACCCGACGTTGCCTGGGCCAGCGAATTGATGCCGCCGGAGAGAATGCAGATGATCGAGAACGAGACTGCGAAGTTCGAGAACCGGCTCATTCGCCGCTCGAGCTCCTGGGCATAGCCCATCGAATGCAGGACCTGCATGTCCTGCTTTTTGTCGAGATCACTGTAGTCTGACATTTTTCTTCCCCTGATTTCTTCAGACCCGGCCGCCCCATTGCGGCAGGATCCCATCACTACCTGCCCCGGCAAGCCGGAACAGGACCGCGGCAAAGCCGCTCCCCAGGGTCTTTTATTGTGCTGAAAGTGCCGCCACGCCTTGGCTGAGCAACCCTTCCAGATAATCGGCCATGACCCTCTGGCCGATCTCGTTTCGAATGAGATCGTTGCGGATCTCGATCATCACATTCGGCAATCCGTTGTGGACGCCGTATTCGATCAGGCTATGCGTGACACCATCGGCCGGCCCGTAGGGCTCGTTGCGGCGGATGTCGTAGGCAACCTTGCCCTTGGTGGCGAAGGTCAGCATCTGGTCGGCGAGCCGGCTGTCGGCGTCATGCAATATGCCGACCTCGACGGAACGCGGCTTGCCGAAATAGACGGGCGTGAACGAGTGCATGGTGACGACCACAGGCGGCTTGCCCTTGGCCTTGCGCTCGGTCACGAACCGGCTGACGGCGTCGTGAAACGGCAGGTAGATCTCGTCGACACGCGCCTGCCGCTCATCCCCCGCCAAATCGCGGTTGCCCGGAACCTCATAGACTTCGCTGACGGCAGGCATGGCACCGTCGGCTTCCGGTGGCCGGTTGCAATCATAGGCAAGCCGCGAGAAGCGCTGGTAGATCAATGCCGCATCGAGCTTGCGCGACAACAGTTCTGCAACGGCGAGCGCCCCCGGATCCCAGGCGATGTGGCTTTCGAGCGCATGCTGCGAAAGGCCGAGCGAACCCAGCCGCTCGGGCACCCGGCGCGACGCGTGTTCGCAAACGAGAACGATTTCGCCTCTGCCGGCCGCGTTCTCGATCGCAACCGGATCGCCATCTGTATCGGTCAAAAGTCGCGTCAACACCGGCATCCCCTCTTGCCCCGTTAGACGTTCGTTAATGAAAAGATTTGTTCAGAGATTAGCCAGTGTCAATCGAAATCTGAAACGATCTCTTCAAAATTGCGATTGACTCCAATTGTGACAGCGATGTTTAATCTGTCACAAACTGGCGTTAGACCAGTTCAGGGGAACCGATTTGACCAGCAAGGCGACATCCACAACGGTGTCGGATGTGATCAATGCCCACTTCACCGCGCTGACCCGCGCGGAAAGGCAGTTGGCCGAGACACTTCTCGACAATTATCCCGTATCGGGGCTCGGTTCGATCACCACGGTCGCCGAGAACGCGGGCGTGTCGACGCCGACGGTCGCGCGCATGGTGCAAAAGCTTGGTTTCAAAGGCTTTCCCGATTTCCAGTCGCGGCTGCACCAGGAGCTGGAAGCGACGATTTCCAACCCGATCACCAAGCATGACCGCTGGGCCGCGAGCGCACCGGGCACCCACACGCTCAACCGATTTGCCGACGCCGCGATGAACAACATGCGCGAGACGCTGTCGCAGATCGAACCGCAGGAATTCGACGCGGCGGTGGCGCTTGTCGCCGACCGCAAGCGCAACGTCTATCTGCTGGGCGGCCGCATCACCCGCGCCGTTGCCGATTATCTCTTCACCCATCTGCAGGTCATCCGCCCTGGTGTCACCGAAATTGCCTCCAATGCCAGCGCCTGGCCGCATTACGTGCTCGACATGCGCCATGGCGACGTGCTGATTCTCTTCGACATCCGCCGCTACGAGCAGGAGATGGAGACACTCGCGAAATCCGCCCGCGACCGGGGCGTCGAGATCGTGCTCTTTACCGATCGCTGGAGTTCGCCGGTCGCCAAATCCGCCTCCAAGGTCTTCCGCTCGCAGATCGAGGTGCCGTCCGCCTGGGACAGTTCGGTGGTCATCCTGTTTCTGGTCGAAGCCCTGATCGAAGCCGTGCAGAGTTCCAACTGGGACGCGACCCGCGACCGGATGAAGACGCTCGAGGGGCTGTTCGATTCGACCCGCATCTTTCGCAAACCGGTTTAGGAGGGACAGCCGGAACGTTCACGAAGTTTTATGCACATGTGTTTCAGTGAAGGCGCCGTGTCGGAAAAAGATTTGTTCTTCCAACGACATGCGCGGCGCGAACAGACAGATCGCTGTCACACAAGTTTCATAGCATCTCTTTAACAGCATCGCCGAAATTGACTGAAAACCCATAACAAGGAGAACGCCAGTGATTTCAACGACTCAACGCCTGCTCTCACTTTCCACCGCCATTCTCTTGGCAACGACGGCCATTGCCGCTGCCGAGCCGAGCGCAGAGCTTATCGAAGCCGCCAAGAAGGAAGGCATGCTGACCACCGTCGCCCTGCCCCACGACTGGTGCGGCTATGGCGACGTCATCGCTGCCTTCAAGGCCAAGTATCCGGAAATCCAGGTCAACGAACTGAACCCGGACGCCGGCTCGGCCGACGAAGTCGAAGCCGTCAAGGCCAACAAGGACAACAAGGGCCCGCAGGCGCCTGACGTTGTCGACGTCGGTCTCGCCTTCGGTCCGCAGATGAAGGCCGAAGGCCTGCTGCAACCCTACAAGGTCTCCACATGGGACGAAATTCCAGATAGCGTCAAGGATGCCGAAGGCTACTGGTACGGCGACTATTACGGCGTGATGTCCTTCATCGTGAACAAGGACCTCGTCGCCAACGCGCCGAAGGACTGGGCTGATCTGCTGAAGCCGGAATATGCCGGCCAGGTGGCACTCGCCGGTGACCCGCGCGCCTCGAACCAGGCGATCCTCGGCGTTCTCGCCGCTGGCCTCGCCAAGGGTGCAAAGTCCGGCAAGGAAGCCGGCGAAGCCGGTCTCGGCTACTTCGCCGAGTTGAACAAGGCCGGCAACTTCGTTCCGGTTATCGGCAAGTCCGGCACGCTGGCCCAGGGCTCGACCCCGATCATCGTCGCCTGGGACTACAACGCTCTCGGTTGGGCAAAGACGCTGAACGGCAACCCGCCGACCGAAGTCGTCGTTCCTGCAAGCGGCGTTCTCGCCGGCGTCTACGTTCAGGGCATCTCGGCCTATGCGCCGCACCCGAATGCAGCGAAGCTGTGGATGGAGCACCTCTATTCCGACGAAGGTCAGCTCGGCTGGCTGAAGGGCTTCTGCCACCCGACCCGCTTCAACGCCATGGTCAAGGCCGGCAAGGTTCCGCAGGAACTGATCGACGCCCTGCCGCCGGCAGCTGCCTACGAGAAGGCCTACTTCCCGACGCTCGAAGAAGTCGATGCCAACAAGGCAGCGGTCACCGGCGCCTGGGATTCCGTGGTCGGCGCCAACGTTCAGTAAGCGTTTCCACACTCGATCCTGCCCCGGCCGGTTTTCCGGCCGGGGCAGATGCTATAACCATAAGAAATTCAATGAACGACCGCGTCCGTAGCGCGGCATCTCGGGGCGAACGGAATGTCATCTGCTCACACCGGCGCCAGGCCACCTGCGCGCCGTCTTCCGCTTCACTGGCTCGGCGTCCTGCCCTTTGCAGCGTTCGTGTTCCTTTTTCTGATTCTGCCAACGATGAAGATCGTGGTCGGCGCCTTCCAGACGCCTGATGGCAGCTTTACGTTCGACAACGTCATCGGTCTGTTCAGGCCGTCGATCCTGTCGGCCTACTGGATCTCCATCAAGATCAGCATTGCCTCGGCGCTTCTCGGCTGCCTGATCGGCTTTGCTATTGCGTCTGCCGTCGTCTTCGGCGGGTTGCCGAAATGGATTCGCGGACCGCTTCTGACCTTTTCCGGCGTCGCCTCGAACTTCGCCGGCGTGCCGCTCGCCTTCGCGTTTCTGGCGACGCTCGGTCCCGTTGGCATCCTCACCGTCTTCCTGCGCTCGAACTTCGGTCTCGACCTCAGACTGCTCGGCTTCAACCTCCTGTCGTTCTGGGGGCTCACCGTCACCTATCTGTTCTTCCAGATTCCGCTGATGATCCTCATCATCACCCCGGCTCTCGACGGATTGAAGCGCGAGTGGCGCGAGGCCGCCGAAATTCTCGGTGCCACGGGCTTGCAGTACTGGCGCATGGTCGCTTTCCCGATCCTGCTGCCCTCGCTTCTCGGCACCCTCGCGCTCCTCTTCGCAAACGCCTTCGGAGCCGTCGCGACCGCAATCGCACTCACCGGCTCGTCGCTCTCGATCGTCCCCATCCTGCTCTTCGCCCAGATCCGCGGCGACGTTCTCGGCAACCCGCACCTCGGCTACGCGCTTGCCTTCGGCATGATCGTCGTCACGGGCATCGCCAACGCGATCTACATCTGGCTTCGCGCCCGCAGCGAGAGGTGGCTGAAATGAAGAAGATATGGGCCTGGGGGGCCCTGATTTTCGGCCTCCTCTATTTCACCCTGCCGCTCATCGGCATGACGAACTTCTCGCTGAAGATGCGCCGCGGCGAGTATTCGTTCGACGCCTATGCAAAGGTCTTCAGCGATCCGCGCTTCCAGGAGACCTTCACCTATTCCATCATGCAGGCACTGTTCACCATCGCCTTCGGCGTGCTGCTTGTGGTGCCGACGGCCTACTGGGTTCGCCTGAAGCTACCTGGCTTGCGGCCCTACATCGAGTTCATCACGCTGCTGCCGCTCGTCATTCCGGCAATCGTCATCGTCTTCGGCTATATCCGTCTCTACAACACCTCGAGCTGGCTGCCGCTCACCGGATCGATCGCCGGCACCAATGTGCTCCTGATGTTCGGCTACGCCATTCTTGCGCTTCCCTATATGTACCGGGCGGTGGACACGGGTCTGCGGACGATCGACATCGCCACCCTGACCGAAGCCGCTCAAAGCCTCGGCGCGGGATGGGCGACCATTCTGGGGCGGATCATCCTGCCGAATGTTCTGGTCGCGGTACTCTCCGGCGCCTTCCTGACCTTCGCCATCGTTATCGGCGAGTTCACCATGGCAGCGCTTTTGAACAGGCCGGCCTTCGGTCCGTATATGCAGCTTCTGGGCGCCAACCGCGCCTATGAGCCAGCCGCCCTCGCCGTTATCGCGTTCGGCATCACCTGGGGCTGCCTCGGCCTCATCCAGCTCGTCTCGCGCTTTCAAAAAAGCGCGCCTCCCAAGGCCTGAGGATCGGTCCATATGAGTTTCCTGACACTGACCAACATCCAGAAATCCTTCGGCCCCGTGCAAGTCGTGCATGGCTTCGACATGGCAATCGAGAAGGGCGAGTTCGTCTCGTTCCTTGGGCCCTCGGGCTGCGGCAAGACGACCGTGCTGCGCATGATCGCCGGCTTCGAGACGCCATCCAGCGGATCCATTGTCATCGATGGCAAGGACCAGGGCACGCTGAAGCCGAACCAGCGCAACATCGGCATGGTGTTCCAGGCCTATGCGCTGTTTCCCAACATGAATGTGCACGACAACGTCGCCTTCGGCCTGAAGGTCGCCGGCGCGCCGAAGGCGGAGACCGATACGCGCGTCAAGGAGATGCTGAGCCTGATCAAGCTCGAGCACCTGGCCGACCGTTTCCCCTACCAGCTGTCCGGCGGCCAGCAGCAGCGCGTTGCGCTGGCGCGCGCGCTCGCCGTCAAGCCGCAGGTGCTGTTGCTCGACGAGCCGCTCTCGGCGCTCGACGCCAAGATCCGCGTGTCGCTGCGCGAGGAAATCCGCCAGATCCAGCAGCAGCTCGGCATCACCACCGTCTTCGTCACCCATGACCAGGAAGAGGCGCTGTCGATCTCGGATCGCATCGTCGTGATGAATGGCGGCCGTGCCGACCAGATCGGCACGCCGTTCGAGATCTACAACACGCCTGCCACCCGCTTCGTCGCTTCCTTCGTCGGCACGCTCAACATCATCGAAGCCAAGGTCGCAGACCCTGCCTCTGGCGCCGTCACCATCGGCAACCAGCAGGTCTCGCTGAAGGAGCAGATTTCCGGCATGAAGGGCGGCGACAACATTTCGCTCGCGCTGCGCCCGGAAGCAGGCTCGATCGCCGACAGCGCCAAGGGCGATACGGCGCTGACCGGAGAGGTGGTTTCGACCAGCTTCCTCGGCTCGGTCATCCGCACCAAGCTGCGCATCGGCGGCGATGTCATCTCTTTCGACATGTTCAACGATCCCGGCCTGACGCCCCCAACGTTCGGCGACAACGTCACGCTGCGTTTCGCTGCCAAGGATCTGCTGGTCATCCGAGAGTAACGTCGGACCTGAGAAGGCACCGCGCTGCCGGAATCATTTCGCCCGGCAGCGGCAGACCGTGGAAAAATCTGTCGTAATTTCCAGGATTTTCGTCGCGCCACGCGTTTGACCACGCGTGGCCGATCTATATAGTCGGCCCTGTTCTCAGGGCGGGGTGAAACTCCCCACCGGCGGTAGCGATCGAAAGGTCGAAGCCCGCGAGCGCTTCGAGGGCTTTCCTCGAGGGTCAGCAGATCCGGTCAGATTCCGGAGCCGACGGTCACAGTCCGGATGGAAGAGAGCAAGCAGGAACGTGGACCCCACGCCGGGGCTTCGCGCGCATGCATGTTCGCCCGACGGGAAAATTGGAAACGCCAAACCCTGGAAGGCTTGAGACCCATGACTATTCTTTCCCACCCCACCGCCAAGATCGCGATCGTTCGTGCCCGCTGGCATGCCGACATCGTTGATCGTTGCGTCGATGCCTTTGTCGCCCAATGGACGAAGCTCGGCGGTTCGGCCGCCGATGTCGAGATCTTCGATGTGCCAGGCGCACTCGAGATCCCGCTGCATGCCCAGAAGCTTGCCAGGACCGGCCGCTATGCCGCAATCCTCGGCACCGCCTTCGTCGTCGATGGCGGCATCTACCGGCATGATTTCGTCGCCGGCACCGTGCTCGACGGCATGATGCGCGTCCAGCTCGACACCGACGTGCCGGTGCTTTCCGCCGTGCTGACCCCGCACAATTTCCAGGAAAGCTCGCCGCTGATCGCCTTCTTCCGCGAGCACTTCGTCGCCAAGGGCGAAGAGGCCGCCAATGCCTGCGCCCAGATCCTCGACGCCCGCGCCAAGCTGGCTCTGGTCAACGCCTGATCTGACACTTCACTGCATCGCACCCGGCAGCCCCTCATCCGGCCTGCCAGCCACCTTCTCCCCGCCTGCGGGGAGAAGGACATGCGTGGCACGCTCTCACGCCCAACACCTCCACCTGACGGCTTCAGCCTTTGCCTCCCTCCGCTGCAGTGATCGGAACCAGCAAAGCGGCTGACGAGGCCGTCGCACGGCATGACCGCGCTGGGTTCACGGAAGAGCGATGACGACGCCACACGCTCGACCGTCCCCTCTCCCCGCCTGCGGGGAGAGGGCTAGGGTGAGGGGCAGCTCCAGACAAAGCGCGTGAAGGACAAATCCACGCGAAGGCGCACGAGGCTTCCTTGAATCAACCTCTGAACCACCTGAATCGACCCGTCAGCACAGGCCGCCAAACAGCTGTTTCGACTCGGCAATTCAAGGCACTCAATGCGCCGGCCCGGCCTCGGCAAGACAACGTTCCAGCGCCGCCATCCGGTGGCGATGGCCGGCTGCCTCGAAGCCGACGACGGTCACGAAAGGCGCGAACATCACGATGATCAGGCAGATCGCCATATCGACGCCCGCCATCGCCGCTACGATCGACGCCGCTAGCACAAGCACCGTTCCGGCCAGCAGCCACGCATGCAGCGGCTCCGCCTGCCGCAGCAGATAGGCATACATGCCGTAGACCAGGCCGATGTAGGCCCCGACCGGAATGACCACGGTCAGAACGGTTGCCAGTGAGCTGATATGCGCCTTGTGTTCGATGTAATAGGCAGCCACATGCAGACCCGCGCCAGTGGCAACGATGGCGGCAAAGATGAAGATGTGCCCGTAGCCCCAGACGAAGGAACGCCTGCGGTGCGCATGCAGGACCTCGGCGCTCGGCAACAGGAAATAGATCCACCACATGCCGAAGGTGAGCCCGGTGCCGGCAAGGCAGACGAGCGCCACGTCGAGGTTCCAGCCCTCCCCGTCGACGACAGCGGTGATCGAGGCGACGGTGCCGACCACACCTTCGCCGAGCGCGATGATCGCCAGAAGACCGTAGCGTTCGGCGATGTGGTGTGCATGCCAGGGCGTGCCGCCATGCCGCGTCTCGGCGATATAGGGCCCGAGCATCTCGATCGCCGTCAGCACCACGGCCATGGCGATGGACACGGTGAGCGAGAAATCGAAGAAGATCAGCACGATCCAGCCAAGCTGGGCAATGCCGATGGCGATCACATAGGTCATGCAGGCATCGCGCCGCACCGGATCCTGGTGGGTGGCGCGCAGCCACTGGAAGATCATCGCCACGCGCATGACGACATAGCCGAGCACCATCACGCCATTGTCGAGATGCCCGCCCACGTCGATCGAGTGGAACATGGCGGGAAGGCCGATCGCCAGGATCAGCACGCCGACCATCTGCACCATGGTCACGCAGCGGAACACCCAGTCGTCGGTGTCATAGGCGGAAGCGAACCAGGTGAAATTGATCCAGGCCCAGCAGATGGCAAAGATCGCCAGCGTAAAGCCGATCAGCCCCGCCCCGAAATGCCCTTCGGCCATCAGATGCGCGAGCTGCGATGCCGCAAGGCTGAACGCGATGACGAAGGTCAGGTCGAACAGAAGCTCGAGTGTCGTTGCGGTGCGATGATGCTCATGCGTGTCGCGGCCGCTCATGCGTGCCAGGCGGTGGCTTACGGCAAGGGGCGGTGTCGTGGTGGCGTCGGACATGGGGCGCAGACCTCGCTGGCGGGACGATATGCAAGAATATTCAAATATTTGCAGAAGCTTCGTCAAGCGGGCAGTGCCAGATCTCCCGGCATTGGCTGAACATGAAAACGCCCGGCATCTCTGCCGGGCGTTCGCCGCGATGCGCGAGGGAGGATCAACGTGCATCGCGGTATCGGAGCATTTCCAGGAGAAGTGCGAAGCGGTTTTCCGCCAGGAAATGCGTGAAGCAAAGAGACAGAGCGCCTCTGCGGCCCGGTTTAAGCCGGAAACGCTCTCTTGGTCGATTGAATTACTTCGCCGCGTCGAGACGATCGATCGCGTCGACATTGCCGGCCGACGAGCCGTTCGGGTCGAACTCGGAGGCAAGCCAGGCGTCGACGATCGACTTCGCCAGCTCCGGCCCGATGACGCGCGCGCCCATGGTGATGATCTGGGCATTGTTCGACTTGGCCGCCCGCTCGGCCGAATAGGTGTCGTGGGTCAGCGCGGCGCGGATGCCCGGCACCTTGTTGGCCGAGATGCAGACGCCGATGCCGGTGCCGCAGAACAGGATGCCGCGTTCGTTCTCGCCGTCGACGATGGTCTGCGCCAGCTTCTGCGACAGGTCGGCGTAAAAGCCGGACTGGCTGAGGTCGCTGACTTCGAGGTCGGCCTTGCTCTTCAGGTGAGCGGCGATGACGTCGAGCAAGGGCTTGCCGGCGCTGTCTGCTCCGATTGCGATCTTCATGGTCGTTCCTTTCCGTTCTTGTTGGTCTGCGACGTGCGAGGGCTCAGATCGCCTTCGACACACGCTGCAAAATGTCGAGATAGCCGTTGACGTCCCAGGCGGAGCGGCCGATGAACAGGCCGTCGATATGCTGCTGGGTGATCAGTTCTTCGCAATTGCCGGGGTTGACGCTGCCGCCGTAAAGCACGGGAACGCGTACGCCGAGAGCTGCCTCTGCCACATCGGCAATCCGCTTATGGCGCTCGTCGGCATAATCTGATGTCGCCGGAATGCCGTTGACGCCGATGGCCCAGACCGGTTCGTAGGCAAGCAGGATCGTCGC
The DNA here is from genome assembly GCF_003355565.1 of Ensifer sp. M14. Classification (NCBI taxonomy): domain Bacteria; kingdom Pseudomonadati; phylum Pseudomonadota; class Alphaproteobacteria; order Hyphomicrobiales; family Rhizobiaceae; genus Ensifer; species Ensifer sp. M14. The sequence goes on along the minus strand of NZ_QJNR01000004.1, from coordinate 2,131,341 downwards.
CTTGCGGGCATCGCCTTCAAGAAGCGCCAGCGCACCTTCCACCTGCCGTTTCAGGACGGCATCCGCCTCGCCCGCCTCGCGCTCGGTGAGCGTCTCGCCGATGCAGATCAGCGGCACCAGGCCGTGACGCACGGCCGCTGCCGTCTTCAGGCCCACGGTCCGGTCGGTCTCGCCAAAATGCTCGCGCCGTTCGCTGTGGCCGAGCTCGACAACGTCGAGGTTGCAATCCCTCAGCATGACTGGCGAAACTTCGCCGGTCCAGGCGCCGGCGTCGTCCCAATGCATGTTCTGCGCGCCGACCTTGACGCTCGTCTCGACCAGCCGGTCCTTGACCTGGCGAACGGCGGTGAAAGGCGGAATGACGAAACGCTGGATGCGCTCGTCTCGCGCGCCGTCGGCGGCTGCCAGCCCATCGGCAAAGACCATGGCTTCCGCCAGCGTCTTGTTCATCTTCCAGCTTGTGCCCACCCAGAGCTGCGGCTTGTTCATGCTGTCTCCGATATTTTTCGAGTGTCGACCGTGACCAGGCGGATGCCGGCTTCGCGAAGCGCCACGGCATGCTCGTCCGCCACCTCCGCACCCGTCAGCACCGCGTCGAAGGCGTCGAGCCCGGTCAGGAAATGCAGGGCGGACCGCCCGAACTTGTCGTGATCCACCATGAGATATTTGCGCGCCGCCGACTTCACCATCAGCCGCTTGGCCTGCACGACCTCCTGGTCCTGGTGGAAGGCTGCCGCGCCCGCGACCGCGGAACTGGAGAGGAAGGCGATATCGACCCGCAGCGAGCTGAGCGCTTCCTCGGTAACGATGCCGAAGAAACCGTTGAATTTCTTGCTGTACTGGCCGCCGAGCGCGATGACGTTGATACCCGGCGCGCCGGACAGGCTGGCGATGACGCCGAGATTGTTGGTGATGACGGTGAGCGGCCGGATGTCCCTGATGCAGGCGGCGATCGCACCCGCGGTCGAACTGTCGTCGACGAGGATGCTCTGCCCCGGCTCGATCAGACCAGCGGCATATTCGGCAATGCGGTTCTTTTCGGCGGCGGCAATTTTTTCGCGGTAGCGGAAATCGCTTTCGAACTGCGGGCTCGACTGGATCGAGGCGCCGCCGTGCACCTTACGCAACAGGCCGGCCTGTTCGAGATCGTCGAGGTCGCGATGCACCGTCATCTTGCTGACGGCGAAACGCAACGACAGATCCTCGACGGACGCTGTGCCAGCCTCCATCAGAACATCCATGATCGCCTGTCGCCTGTCTTCCGGCTTCATCGTCATCCGCCTCATCCGATGCCGCGAAAGCGCGTCATCTCTTGTGAGAAGATAACACTTGCATGTGATATTTCAACCTTAATAGTGATATTTTGTGATTTTTCAGTGTGATTTTGACGAGTCGTTGAACCCGGTGTCGATGTAGGGCTCCCAGAATTCCACCGACTCCCGGATCATTTCGACGACGTTATGGTCGGTCGGCTCGCGCTCGCGGAAGGAAAGCTCCAGGCAGATCTCGTTGTCGGTGCCGCCACCGGCCTTGACCGCTTCGATCAGCTTCTCCGGCGTGATGCGGCCGTCCTTGTTGTAGGCGGCGGTAAATGGCCAGTGCCCGCCCTTGTTCATCGACGACTGCTTGATGTGGATGATTGGCGAGCGCTCGGGAAAGGCACCCGCCCAGGCATAGGGGTCGATGTCATCGGGGTTGTCGGAGGTGACGTCGCCATGGTCGATATCGACCATCATCTTCATCGGGATCGGCAGCTCGGCATCGGCAAGCCGCCGGTCGAGCGCGCGGCATTCGGCGATCGTGTGGCCGAACTCGCGCCCGACCGACATCGGCTCCCAGAACACATAGGAAAGACCGGCCGCCTTGCCGTGTTCCGCCACCTCGCGCCAACAATCGATGGCGATCTTCATCATTTCCTCGCGCCGGGCCGGGTCGTCATAATCCTTCTGCGTGAAGATCGCGAACTGCGTGCCCATGCCGGAGGCGCCGAGCTCTGCGGAAATATCGGCGAAGGTCTTGAACCAGCCGACATAGTAGCGCCGCACATCCGGGTCCGGGTGGCCGAAATGGTTGAGCCTGCCATAGGGCCCGGTCATGCCCGAGGTGATCTTCACGCCGGTGCGGCCAAGCGCTGCCTTGAACTGGCGGATGGTCTTGGAAATCGTCGCCGCCGGCCAACCGGGATTGACGAACTCGTGCGTCAGTTGCACGTAGCCGATGCGGATCTGTTGCCCGATCGTCTCGATCAGGTCGTCGGGTTCGGCAAAGCGGTTGACCAGTGGATTGGTGTTGAGCGACAGCGTGAAAGCCAAGGCCGGACTCCTGACTACCAGAGAAATTTCGGGAGGATGAAATCGGGCGTGGCGCCATGCTCGGCAAAGAGTTTTTGCCGCTCCGCGTCGGAGGCATGCTCCAAAATGCCCGTGGTCACCAGCACCGAACCCAAGCCGGCACTCGCCGCGCCGGCGATATCGTGCTCGATGCTGTCGCCGATCGCGCAGATGCGCGACGGATCGGGATGACCGAGGAAGTCGAGGGCAAAGTCGTAGATGTCGGCGAAGGGTTTGCCGATCCAGCGCACCTTGCCGCCAATGTCCTCGTAAAGCTCCGCGATCCGCCCGGCACCGAAGGCCGTTCCGCTCTTCGTCAGCATGACCTTGTCAGGGTTGGTGCAGAGGCACGGCACCCCGCGCCGCGCCGCCGGCGCCAGCAACGCCTCATAGTGTGACAACGGCAGGACATCACCTTCGCTTGCCGCCAGCAGCACAAAATTCGCATCTTCACCCCATTGGGTGCGTTCAAGGTCGAGCCCTTTCAGCGGCGAGAGGTCGCCGTCGCGGCTGACCAGCAGGCATTTGCGGGGCAGCCCGCTTGCCTGTCGGCCCTCTCGCTTCAGGATCTGCCAAGCCACTTCGCCCGAGGTCAAAAACCAGTCCCAGCTGCCGGCGACAAAGCCGAGTTCGACGAGGCGACGATCGTTTTCCTCCGAGCGCTTGCCGGAATTGGAGAGAATGATGATGCGCTTGCCCTGATCCTTCAGCCGCACCAGCGTCTCGGCGGCACCGGGATAAGGCCCACGACCGTCGCGCAGCACGCCGAACTGGTCGATCAGGAAGGCATCATAGCGATCGGCGATATCGGCAAGGTTGGAGATGACGGTACTCATAACACACCTGCCTGTTTGGCGCCCGCAAGCGCCAGTTGCGCTGTGCCGGCTGCGGCCTCTTCCGAATGCACGACCAGGAACGGCACCCCGAGCTTACGCGCGCGGATCGCCGACCACGCCGCATTTTTTGCACCACCGCCGACCGTGCGGATGGAGCCGAGCTTCGGCCCGCCAAGCGCTGTCAGCCGCTGATAGGCGAGGCTTTCGACCCCGGCGATACCTTCGAAGATCGCCTTCAGAAACATGGCGTCATCCTGTGGCCGCGGTGTCATACGTGGTTCGAAATTCGGGTCGGCGATGGGAAAGCGCTCGCCCGGTTTCGTCAGCGGATAATAGTCGAGGCCGGTATCGTTGGCCGGGTCGATGCGGGCGGAAAGCTCCGCGATTTGCTCGCCGGTGAAATGCGCCGCCAGAACCACGCCGCCCGTATTCGACGCTCCGCCAGCCAGCCACATGTCGCCGATCCGATGGCTATAGAGCCCGTATTCCGGGGCAAACAGCGGCCGGTCGGAAAGCACCTTCACCGTCAGCGTCGTTCCGAGCGCACTGACACCATCGCCCGGCCGGTCGGCACCCGTCGCCAGAAACGAGGCACAGCCGTCGGTGGTGCCGGCAACGACGACCACCTCTCGCGAAAGGCCGAAGGCTTCGGCAGCCGCGGGCGAGATCGTCGCGACCGGCTCGCCGGCAGGCAGTACCTCCGGCAACAACCCGGCACGCGCGCCGGTCTTTTCGATCCACTCCGGCCAGCCCCGAGTGACCGGGTCGTAGCCGGTCTTCAAGGCGTTGTTCTCGTCGGACACATCGTAGAGCCCGGTAAAATGCCCGGCCAGCCAATCGGCCTGGTGGATGACACGGAAGACATCCGGCACCAACTGAAAAGCCAGCACCTTGGCAAGGCCGGAGGTTGCGCCGTGGGCGGCGCTCTCCTTCGGCGCATGGGCGGCAATCGCGTCCAGGATTGCACCATCGGAAACCGGATCGTTGTACATCATCGGGCGGGCCAGCGGTGCACCGTCAGCAGCCACCGGCAGCATCGTGCCCGAGGTGCCGTCGATGCTGATCGCCCGGATTCGCTGCCGATCGACCACCTCGATCACATCGCCAAAAGCCGCCTGAACCGCCTTCCACCAGCCGACCGGATCGCGGTGATCTTCAGAGAAGGCAGAAAGCTTGGCAGCGCCAGATGCGACGATTGCGCCATCCGGCGTCATGGCGACAGCACGCGCACCCGATGTGCCGATGTCGATGCCGATGACCAGCGCGTCATGATGTCCATTCATTGTAGCGCCTGCCCTGCCCGGTTGAGCTTCTGGCGGTATTTCTCCGCGTCCCAGCCGAGCAGCTCCGCATTCTCAGCATCGCTTAGGTAGCGCAGTCGCCCGCTCGCCGGAATGCGGGCCGTGACGTCGGCAAGGCATCGCGCCATGGCGAGCGCACCTGCGGATATGGTCTTTTCCACCAGCACCCCCTTGCCGGGAAAGAGCAAAAGCGGCGGCAGGCTTTCGCCCCGTTCCGCCCTGCCCTTTTCGATCGAAGCTGCAGTCTCGCCCGGTGCTGCGATGACGCAACCCTTTCCGAGGAAGATGACATGGTCGGGATAGAGGCTGCCGCCTGCGGCGATCCGGCAACTTTCCAGATCGGTTGCGACCGCATGCAGCCGCGCATCGTCGGGCAGGCAGTAGCCGCTGTCGACCGCAAGCCGCGACAGTGCAGCCAGATCTGCCGCGGGCGCCGGCCGTCGCTGCCCCGTCAACCGGCGCGAGACATCCGTCAGGAGTATCGCGGCATCGGCGACAGTCTCAGCGGCAACCGCCAGACCGTGATTGCCGAGGATCAGCACGGACGTATTCTCCTGCAGCCGCTCGGCGATCGCTTTCGCAAGCGGCAGGCCCGGTCGGGCATAGGGCACGAAGACATGCGGAATGCCGGCCAAGCGCTCGGCGGCGATGGCAGCGCCGTTGGTCTGTACTGCGGTCGCAATGGTTTCGACGCAATGGACGTGGATCACCACCTTCTGCGGCATCAGCGCATGCACCGTCGTCTCGATCGAGGGCCTGAGACCCGAAGGGTTCATCTCGGAAATAACGAAATCCTGCGCTTTCTCGGTGGCGGGATCGTTGCGTTCCAGCGCCTCCAGCATCGGGTCGAGCGCCACCGGCACCATGACGTCGCGCTGCCGGGCATGGGCAAGCCAGAGGCCGGAGGCCTTGATCCAGAGCGTGCCAACCTCCTTGATCGACGTGTTGCCGCCCGCCCCCTGCACCAGCAGCGGGTCGGCACCGACACGCGCCGAGATATCAAGCAAGGCCTCGAATTCCAGACTGCGCATTCCCACTCTCCTTCAGGCCGCCGCCTGCTGGCGTTCCAGCCAGCCGGTGAAAACCTGTTTCTCGGCCGGCGTCATGTGCAGGCCGTGCTTCGTCCGTCGCTCCAGGAGGTCTTCAGCCGTCGAAGCCCATTCGGTGTCGATCAGAAAGCGCGCCTCGCGCTCACGAAACAAGGGGCTGAAGGCCGTGCCGAGGTTGTCGAGCGATGTGGCATTGCCGATCAGCTCATGCGTACGCGTACCGTAGAGCCGCGCGTAATGCTTGGCGAGATCGGCCGTCAGCCAGCGATAGCGCGCTCTCAGATCCCCGAGGAACTGCTCGAAATCGGCATTGGCCATGTCGCCCCCCGGCAAATGCGCTTTTGCCGTCCAGGCCACGCCCATCTGAGGGAAGAACGGCTTAAGCCGCTCCAGCGCATGCTCGGACAGCTTGCGAAACGTCGTGATCTTGCCGCCAAAGACGGAAAGAAGCGGTGCCTGCCCGTTCACGGCATCCACCTCGAAGATATAGTCGCGCGTCACCGCCGAGGGGTTCTCGGCATTGTCGTCGTAAAGCGGCCGCACGCCGGAAAAGGAATGGACGATATCGTCCTCGGTCAATTGCTGTTTGAAGTAGCGGTTCACCGATTTCACGAGATAGGCGATCTCGTTGCCATCGGCCGACACGTCCTCGGGACGACCCTCATAGGGGATATCGGTGGTGCCGATCAGCGCCAGGTCGTTCTGGTAGGGGTTGATGAAGATCACCCGCTTGTCCGGGTTCTGCACGAGATAGGCCTGCCGCCCCTCCCAGAACTTCGGCACGACGATATGGCTGCCCTTGACCAGCCGCACGCTGCGGCTGGAGTTGAGCCCGGCGACCCGGCCAATGATGTCGTTGACCCACGGCCCGGCGGTATTGACGACTGAGCGCGCCCTGACCTCGGACTTCACGCCGGTGCGCAGATCCGTCATCTCCACCTGCCAGAGGCCGTCGACGCGACGGATGGCGCTGCAGGCGGTGCGGGTCAGGACCCGCGCGCCCTTCTTCTGCGCATCGAGCGCATTGAGCACGACAAGCCGGGCGTCATCGACCCAACAGTCGGAATATTCGAAGGCCTTGCGATAGTCCCGCTTGATCGGCGCGCCCTCTGGCGCGGTCCTCAGATCAAGGCTGCGCGTGCCCGGCAGGCGCTTGCGGCCGCCGAGGTGGTCGTAGAGGAAGAGCCCGAGCCGCACGAGCCAGGCGGGCCTGTCGGCCGGATTGTGCGGCAGCACGAAGCGCATTGGCCAGATGATGTGCGGCGCGGAAGCGAGCAGCACCTCGCGCTCGATCAGCGCCTCGCGCACCAGCCGGAACTCGTAATATTCGAGATAGCGCAAGCCGCCATGCACCAGCTTGCCGGAGCGCGAGCTCGTGCCTTGCGCCAGATCGTCCTTCTCGCACAAAAGCACCGAGAGCCCTCGCCCGGCGGCATCGCGCGCGATCCCAGCACCATTGACGCCACCGCCGATGACGAAGAGATCATATAGTCCGGTCTCGGAACCCAAGGTCTTGCCCCCTGTCATCAGCACGGATTGACCGGCGGCAGGCCGGCGATGTAGCGGCGCACCTCTTCGGCAGCCATCTCGGCAGCGAAAGTGACGGTGCGCACCGACGCACCGGCGATATGCGGCGTCAGCGTCACGTTCGGAAGCTGCAAGAGCGGCCAATCCTCCGGCACCGGCTCCACCGAGAAGGTCTCGAGCATGGCCGCCGACAGGTGGCCGCTCACCAGGTTTTCGTAGAGCGCGTCATAGTCGCAGAGCGGCCCGCGCGCCGTGTTGACGAAGATCGCGCCGGGTTTCATCGTCGCGAAGGTCTCGGCATTCATCATGTTCCGGGTTTCCTCGGTGACGCGCGGATGCAACGTCACGAGGTCGGAGCGCGTCAGGAGGTCGTCGAGCGACACCTGCTCGACGCCGGCATTGAGGTCGTCGGCCGAGAGCTGCACATAGGGGTCGTGCACCAGAACCTTGGTGCCGAAGGCCCGAAGCAGCCGCACCACCTTGGTGCCGATATTGCCGTAACCGATGACGCCGACGGTCATCTCCGAGAGTTCGCGGCCGGTGCGATCGGCGCGATAGAGATCGCCGCGCCACTCGCCCTTGCGCAAGGCCTCGTGGCCGGTGCGGATCAGCCGTGTCTCCGCGAGGATCGCGCCCAGAGTGAATTCGGCAACGGCGCTGGCATTGCGCCCGGGCGTATTGACGACGCTGATACCGGCGTCTCGCGCGGCAGCCATGTCGATGTTGACAGGGCCGCCGCGAGAGACGGCAACGAGCTTCAGCCCGGGAAGCGAGGTCAGCATGCCGCGCGACAAGGGCGCAAGCTGCGTCACCAGGATTTCCGCATCGCCGATGAAGTCGACGATATCGTCCGCCTTGCCCAGATATTCCTTCAGGCCGTCCATGCCTTCGACAGCGTAACCATGCTCCATCGGCACATCCGGCCAGGGCAGTTCGAGGGTGCGGATGTCATGGCCGTCGCCGCTTGCTTCGACGATCTTGTCGCGAAACACGTCCGGCAGCATGAACCGGTCGCCGATGATGGCTATCTTCTTCATTTCAGTTTTTCCTGTTGAGGTCCCGAGACAGCCCCTTGGGAAAGGGCGTGCCACACGGGGCGAAGCGCGATGCGCGACTGCTGGTAGGAGGGGAAGAGGCCGTCGTAACGGCGCGCCAGCGCCGCGTCGGCCGGCTCGGCGGTACGCTGATGCGGCGACACCCAGTCGCGCACGCAATCGGCCATCGAGGGGTAGATGCCGAGCGACACGGCGGCGATCATCGCAGCACCCGCCGCACCCGCCTCCTCGCGCTCGCTGGTCTGGACGCTGGCGCCGAGTGCTGCGCCGAGAATGCGCCGAAGCGAGGCGCTGCGTGCGGCTCCGCCGGTCAGCCGAACGCGGCCTGGAAGCGGCCCCATCTCGGCGTAGCAATCGCGTGCCGCCATCGCGAGCCCGTCGAACACCGCCTTCACCATGTCGCCGAAACCATGGGTGATCGACAACCCGACGAAGGAGGCGCGCGCCGAAGCGTCGACGAACGGCCCACGCTCGCCCGCATCCGAAATGTAGGGCTGGAACAGGAGCGAGCTATCCTTGGCCTCCGCCAACCAGCCGTCGACATGGGAGAGCAGCTCGCCTTTGGTCTTTTCGACCCCCATGCCCTTCAGCAGGCCGCCGGCAACCGACAGGATCCAGTCGATGTTGAGCGTTGCCGCCATGTTCGACTGCATCTGCGCGTAAGTATCGGCGATCGGCATGCACATGGTGTAACCGGTGAGATCGCGGTTGAGCCGCACGTCGTCGGCGCCGTTGGCAAGCCGCATGTGCATGCCGGTCGAGCCGATGATCGAGCAGCCGGTGTCGGTGCCGGGATCGTAGAGCCCGGCGCCAAGGGCCGTGCAGACCACGTCGACATAGCCAAGTACCACCGGTGTGCCCGTGGGAAGGCCGATGGCAGCCGCCGCATCCTTCGAGAGCAGATGATGCGATGTCGCCCCGTCGACGATCTCCGGCAGGAAATGCTTGAGCTTTTGCAGGCCGAGAAAGCGGATGACGTCGTCGTTGTAGCTACGGGTGCGGAAATTGCCGAAGGTGAAGTTGGCTTCGGACGGGTCGGTCGCGCGCATCTGCGTCAGCTTGAAGTAGAGCCAGTCCTTGCAGTGAAACGTGGTCGCGACATCAGACAGCATCTCGGGCGCGTTGTCGCTCATCCAGCGCAATTGCGCGCCCTGCTGGCAGGCTGCGAGCCCGGAGCCGGTGCTGGCGAAACGTTCGACATCACCGCTGTCGCCGCGCAGCCGCTCAACCGTGTCGCCGGCGCGCGCGTCGAGCCACAGCCAGCCCTTGCCGATCGGCTCACCCGCCTTGTCGATCATCCAGGTGCCATCGCCCTGGCCGGTCACCGCGACCCCCGCGACGCGGCCAGCGAGGTTCTCGACCTTGCCTGAAAGCTCGGTCAGGGTGGTGACCGTATCGGCCCAGGCGCGGTTGAGATCCTGGACGCTGCCGGTCCTGCCGACGGCCTCGTAGACGTTCGGCACCGCGGCCATCGCCAGCTGCCGCCCGCCGAGGTCGAAGGCCACCGACTTGATGACCGAGGTTCCCGCATCGATGCCGATGAGGATGTCGCGCATCAGGCCAGCTCCACGCCGTGGCTGATCGCCTTGCCGCTGTCGCCGTCGAACACGTGCAGGCTCGACGGATCGAGGCGGATGCCGATCGGCTGGCCGACGGCAAGCTCCGTGCGGTCATGCTCGACCAGCACCATGGTCCCGCCGGCAAAGTCCGCCGCGATATGCGTCTGGTCGCCAAGCCACTGATTGACGGCCACCCGGCCGGAAACTCCGTCAGCGCTGCGGCGCACCGCGTAAGGCCTGATGCCGAGCACCACCTTCTGCCGCTTCATCAGCGCGTCACGCACCGCGTGGGAAAAGTCCGACGCCGGATATTCCAGCCGCACGCCGTCCTTGAGGCCGAACGAGACCTTGGCGTCCGAACCGGTGATGCTCGCCTCAAACACGTTCATGGGCGGCTCGCCGACGAAGGTGCCGGTGAAGAGGTTCGCCGGACGCTCCTTGATCTTTTGCGGCGTGTCGAACTGCTGCAGCACGCCGCCCTCCATGACGGCGATGCGGTCGGCAAGGGCGTTGGCCTCCGTCTGATCGTGGGTGACGAGGATCGCCGTCAGCTCGCGTTCCTTGATGTAGTGCTTGATGCGGCCGCGCAGCACGGCGCGCAGCTGCGGCTCGAGCTGGCCCATCGGCTCGTCGAGCAGGTGCAGGCTGGCGTCGCGGATCAGCGCCCGCCCGAGCGAGGCCCGCTGCTGCTGGCCGCCGGAGATCGAGCTGGGATAACGGCCGAGAATGTCCTCGATTTCCAAGAGCTTGGCGATACCTGCGACCTTGTCGTCGACGACGCTCTGCGACAGTTTGGAGGCCTTGAGCGCAAACGCGATGTTCTCGCGCACCGTCAGCGGCGGATAGAGCGAATAGCCTTCGAACGCCATGGCAACATTGCGGCGCACCGGCGCAAAGGTCTGGACCTCGCGCCCGCCGAGCGAGATCGTGCCGCGCGACACCGCCTCGAAGCCGGCGATCATGCGCAGCGTCGAGGTCTTGCCGCAACCGGACGAGCCGAGAAGCGCGATGATCTCGCCCTTCGTGACATCCATGTTGAGCTTCTTGACGGCGTGCACGCCGTAATCGACAGGTCCATAGAACTTGTCGACGTCCCGGATCACAAGAGCGGTGTCGGTCATGCCGCTTCTCCATTGCGCTTGGATTCAATGTCGGAGCGAGGCAACAATTGGCCGCTCGCCTTGTCGAAGAGGAAGGCCTGGGCGCCGTTGACGGCGATATGGGCAGGTCCAGCCGTCGGGCCCGGCGTTCCGGCCGGCCGCGACACCAGGATTTCGCGGCCGCGCGCGGTCATCGCCAAAGTCACGGTCTTCTCGTTGAGCGGCGTTTCCGCCTCGACCGTCACCGGAATAGCCCCCGGCGCCGATGCATCGACAAAGACGATGGTTTCCGGGCGAAGACCGAGAACGCAAGGTTTGCCCGAGACGTCGCCGTCATAGTCGGCAAGCCGCACCCGGACGTTGGAGAGCTCGATGTAGACACCGTCGCCGCTCTTCTGCGGCACCACATCCAGGAGATTGATCGTCGGATCACCGAAGAGGCGGGCGATCTCGATATCGGCGGGTGCGTTGTAGATTTCCTGCGGCGTGCCGATCTGGCGGATGCGCCCCTGCGACATCACGGCGATCCGGTCGCCGAGCGCCATCGCTTCCTTGTAGTCCTGGGTGACGTAGACGACGGTTGCGCCCTGCGCTGCCAAGAGACGCGGCAGTTCCAGCCGCATCTCGAAACGGAGCTTGGCGTCGACATTGCGCAAGGGGTCGTCGAGCAGGAGCAGCGGCGGCGAGCCGACGAGCGCGCGGGCAAGCGCCGTGCGCTGCTTCTGGCCGTTGGAAAGCGCCTTCGGGTGGTGACTCAGCACGTGCTCAATCTTCAGGAGCTTTGCGACCTTTTGCACGCCTGCCGTAATCGCATCCTTCGATGACCGCGTCGCCGTCAGCGGGCTCGCGATATTGTCGAAGGCACTCATGTGCGGAAAGAGCGCAAAGTTCTGGAAGGCCATGCCGACGCCGCGATGCTCGGCATCGACATCGGTCATGTCCTCGCCGCCGATCAGCACCCTGCCCTCATCCGGTTCGATGACGCCGGCGACCAAGCGCAGAAGCACCGTCTTGCCGGCGCCGGAAGGGCCGAAGAGCACCAGGCGTTCGCCATCGGCGACGTCGAGCGACAGGTCGTCGAGAACCGTGTGGCTCTTGTAGCGCTTGACGATGTTTTTCAATTGAAGCGTCGTCATGTCTTACCCTTTCACCGCGCCAAGCGACAGGCCTTCGACGAGGTAGCGCTGAGCGTAGAGTGCGAGCGCCAGCGTCGGCGTGACCGAGAGAACGATGGCCGAGGCGATCTGCCCGTATTGGATGCCTGAAGAGGTGATGAAGGCAAGCGCGCCCACAGTCACCGGCTGCTTGTCGGCGGACGCCAGCACCAGCGCGAAGACGAAATTGTTCCATGCGAAGATGAAGGCAAGCAGGCCAGCCGCGGCAATGCCCGGACCGGCAAGCGGCAGGGCGATCTTGCGGAAGGTCGCAAACCAGGAATGGCCGGCGATGCGGTAGGCGTATTCGACGTCGGCCGAGATATCCTCGAAATAACCGCGCACGATCCACAGGATGAGCGGCAAGCAGATGAGCTGGTAGACCCAGATCAGGCCGAAATAGGTGTTGGAGAGACCGAGCCATTGGAAATACTGAGTGAGCGGCAGCAGCACCAGCAGCGGCGGCGCGAAGCGGAAGGACAGAAGCGTGAACGCGATGTCCTCCGACCCCTTGAACTTGTGGCGGGCAAAGGCATAGGCCGCGGGAACCCCGAGCACCAGCGCCACCGCCACCGAGGCGGTCGACAGGAAGATCGAGTTGCCGAGATTGCGCATAAAAGCGATGTCGAGCGTGCCGGCTGCCGTCTGTAGCTTGCCCGTGATCAGCGCTGCATAGTTCGACAGCGTTGGCGAAAACACGATCGACGGCGGGATGGCCAGGATGGTCTCATTCGTCTGGAACGACATCAGGAAGATCCAGAAGATCGGGAACATGAAGAAGACAACCACGAGCGTCAGGGCGAGAGCGCGCAGGACCCGTTCGATGGGAGACATGGTTTCCATTTGAACCTCCTTACGCTTCGCCGCGAGCGCGTTCGCGCAGACGCAGCCAGTTCTTGATGAAGACGTTGGAGAGCGCGTAGGTGATCGCCCACAGGATGATCAAAAGCGCTGCCGAACGGCCGACATTGGTCGACTGGAAGAAGTTGAGATAGGCCTCGACCTGGAAGACGGTCAGCGTGTTGCCAGGCCCCCCTTGGGTCATCGCATAGATGATGTCGAACTGCTGGATGCTGTCGAGCAACCGGAACAAGGTCGCCGTCAGAATATAGGGCGTCAGCATCGGCAAGGTGATGCGGAAGAACACGAAGCTCCTCGGCACGCCGTCAAGCGCCGCCGCCTCGAAAGGCTGGGTCGGCAGCGACCGGAGACCGGCCAGAAGCAGGATCATGATGAAGGGCGTGTAGACCCAGATATCGACCAGAACCACGGTCAAAAGTGCGGTATCGGGTGACGAGGCCCAGCGGAAGTCGTGCAGCCCGATCAGGCTTGCGAGATAGCTGAGAATGCCGAAGCTCGGATTGGTCATCAGCTTCCACATCAGCGCCGCCAGCGCCGGCGCGATCATCAGCGGCAGAAGCAGCATGATGGAGATGAAGTTGTTGATGGTGGAGCGGCGCTGCAAGAGCAGCGCGATGCCGAGGCCGAGCAGCAATTCCAGCGTCACGGTGATGCCGGCATAAAGCAGCGATACCTTCAGCGTGTTCCAGAACGCCGGGTCGGTGACGAAGTTCAGGTAGTTTTCGCCCCAGTTGAACTGGCGAGCCCATGGCTGGCTCAGCCGGTAGCGCTGGAACGAATAGATAACGGCCGTGAAGAAGGGAATGAGAATGCCGATGCACACCAGAAGCGCCGGCAGGCTCAGCACATAGGGAAGCATCTTCCTGCTGATCCTGAAACCTGACGCCGGTTTGCGGAGGGTTGCTGTTGAAGCCATGTCGAGCTCCGTTCTCTATTCTTGAAGAAAGCACGCGGCACGCGAGGCGTTTTTGCGCCCGCGCCAGTCCATCGGCATCTCAGGTTGTTTTAACGGCTGTAAGCCGAACTTGCGGGACGCCCGACGCTCAAGTGCCTGTTTGCGTTCATTTGAACGCGCGGCTCTCAAGTCGCCGGGCATCGCTTGGGAGGCCTATCAGCCGAGACCAGCTTCCTTCAGCTGGCGATCGATGCTTTCGACGAGCTGGTCGAGACCTTCATCGACCGGCACCTGCTTGGCGACCATCTTTTGCAGCGTCGCCGCCCATTCGGTGGTCACGTCGAAGAACAGCGGCTGCGCGGTGAAGTGGATCTTCGCGCCCGGTGCGGAAATGTCGTGCATCTCCACATAACCCGGATAGCTCTTGTTCAGCCGCTCGCGGAAGATCTCGTCCTTCCAGACCGATGCACGAACCGGGTTGACGAAGTCCATCTTGGTTGCGCCGAAGATGGCATGCTCAAGGCCGGTCGCCCATTGCAGGAAGTACCAGGTCGCGTCCTTGTCCTTGGCGAAATTGGACATGGCAAGCGACCAGATCCAGATATTCGGCGTCGGCGCGGAAGCGGCGGGGTTGGCGGCGAACGGCGCGTATGCCAGCTTGCCGGCCATCTTGTTGTCGCCGCCATTCATGAAGTAACCGAGAATGTCGGCATCGTAGATCATGGCGGAGGCGCCGGCGCCGAGATCGGTGCCGACCTGGTACCAGGTGTAGGTCGACCAGTCCTTCGGCCCACTTTCCTGGATCATTGATACCCATTTCGTGTGGAAAGCCTTGGATTCGGCCGTATTCATCGCTGCGGAAAGCTTGCCGTCCGCCGAGACGTTCAGGTCCTTCTGGCCGAAATTGGCGTAGCCCGAGAGGAAGCCCGGATGGATCGTCGCCCAGGAGCGCGAGCCGCGCACGCCGATGCCGTAGACACCGCCGCCGACATCCTTGGTGAGCTTAGCCGCAGCAGCGGACAGTTCGTCCAGGTTCTTCGGAACAGCGACGCCGGCCTTGTCGAACATTTCCTGGTTGTACGAGAGATTGTTCTGCTCATAACCCCACGGAATGCACCATTGCTTTGCATCTTCCGAACCGAGCGCCCCGCCCGGCTGGCCGTTCCAGGCGCAGGAATTCTTGACGCCAGGCAGGAAGTCGTCCCAGGCATATTGCGGGTTGGTCTTGGTCGGATCCTTGATCCATTCGTTGAGATCGGTGATCCAACCGGCAGGGCCATAGGTCCAGGTCATGTAGGCGCCGGTCATGAAGGCGTCGTATTCGGCTGAACCCGAGGAAAGCGCTGCCGTCACCTTGTCGAAATAGACGTCTTCCGGGAACACGTCATAGGTGACTTCGATGCCGGTCAGGTCCTTGAAGGCCTGAAGGTTGGCAATCATCGCATCGGCATAGGGATGCTTGTTCAACAGGAGCTTCAGCGATTTTCCGGAATGGGCCTTCCAGTCGAAGTCGGCGGCCAGCGCCTGGGTCGACATCATGTTGAAGAGCGTGCCGGCCGTGCCGGCCGCAATGCCCGCGGCACCGAGACCCTTGAGCAGGCCGCGACGATCTACCTCTCCGCGCAGAAACGCGCTGATGAGGTCTTTCTCCTTCTCGTACATAAGTCTTCTCCTCCGTTGCGGGTATGATTGCATCATGCGATCACCGGCTACCCGACCGGTATTCCTCCCCTTGAGATCTTAGAGCGACACCTCTTCGCCCTCGCCTCTCGATCTTGTCAGACACTCCTCATTTGACGCCGGCGGCGAGCGCCCGGGCCGTCTTTTCATCGGTGATGAGCCCGCTCAAGAGGCCGCTGCCAAGCACGGCGCGAATGGCGGGCGTCTTGATCTTGCCGCCGGCAACCGCCACCGTGCGGCGGTCTCTCAGGTCGTCACGGCTCAAAGTGAAGGTGCGGTTGGACAGCGTCGTCTCGATCGGGCGGCCGTCCTCGTCGAAGAAGTGGCCGAGCAATTCGCCCTTGCCGCCGCCTTTTTGAATTTCCTCGATCTCGCTCATCTCGATCATGCCTGTCGAAACCAGCGACGCCTCGCGCTCCGCGGTGCCGATGCCAACCATCAGCAGATCGGCGGTCTTGGCGAGATCAAAGACCTCGCGCACGCCGCGCTGGCTGAAGAGCACATCGCGGTCCTCGACGGTGTTGGCAAAGAACGGCACGGGCATGACATAGGCTTCGGCACCGGTGCGCTCCGCCAGCCGGTGGATCACGTCATGCGGGTTGGCCGAGAACTTGCGGGTGAGCCCGCCGAGCAGCGAGACGAAGCGGGTGTTATTGCTGGTGGTGCGCGGCAGGTATTCGACACAAGCCGCCAGCGTGCGGCCATGGCCGACGCCGACGAGCGACGTCTCGCCGCGCTCGATTTCGCGCTTGAGGAACTGGGCGCCGGATATGCCGAGCGCCTTCAGCGGCAGGTCGTCGGCATCGAAATCAGGAACGACCTCGCAATAGTCGAGGCCGTAACGTGCCGAGAGCTTCTGCTCCAGCTCGACGCATTCCGACACCTCGCCGTCGATATAAACCTTCACCAGACCTTCCTGGTTGGCCTTCATGATCAGCCGGTGGGCTTTGAGCGACGTCAGCCCCAGCCGCTTGGCAACCTCGGCCTGGGTCAGGCCGCCGGCGTAGTGCAGCCAGGCAGCGCGCGTTGCCATGCTCGTTTCGTCGTCGCGAAGGTTTGCACCGCCGATGATCGCCATCGTTTCCACCCGGATCTCTTATGTTGCAGTGCGTGATAAATTTTGCACCGCATGATATTTTTATCTCGCTGATGAAAGAAATTTCATGCGGTGAAAAAAATGTCAAGCAAGAACGTGCGAAGGCACGATCACGGTTTATGGATCGGCGGAGAGTGATGTGGATTAGGGCGCGTTTGATGCGGGTGTCAGGGAGCCAAGAGCCGATGCCAAATGCTGGCTGGAACAGCACAAATCCGCAGCGAGGGCTTGAATGCATCGCTCGTCGGCGAAAGCGGAACCAATCCATCAACGATAGGAATGCCGGTTAAACAGCTGCCACGAGCGGGCCGGACGCTGAGGAAAAGCCCGTCACAGGAATCCAGTCAGCCCAAGTCTTTGGGCTGAAAAGGCTTTTGACCCTGATGACGCCGAGCCGCTGGATCCCCGCCACAAGGGCGAGGAGGAGGGAGAGTGGTATGCACAGCACCTCAAACAAGGCATTCTCAGCAGCTTCTCCCAAACGCTGACCGACCAGACCGCCGGCTTGCGACTCAGCCCTTACTGGCCGAGATTGCGCAGATAGAGCGAGAGAAGCTGCGTCTGCGAGGAAATGCCGAGCTTGCGGTAGACATTGCGGCGGTGCACCTTGACCGTGCCGGTCGAGATACCGAGCTTCAACCCGATCGATTCCGACGAATGCCCCTGCAACACCAGCTCAATAATCGAGGCTTCGCGCTCGGTCAGATTGAGGTGCTGCCAGACACCATCCGCCGGCGGATGTGTGGACTTCCGGCGGCTGCGGCCGGTCTTTGCCAATGCCGCGTCGAACCGGCGGCCGAGATCGGCCCAATGGTGGCGCACCAGTGCCGAGACCAGCGGCTCAACCTTCTTTAACAGAGTGAATTCCGCAGGACTGAAAGACCCGGTCGCCTCGCGCCGCATCAGCGACAGCACGACGGTGATCTCGTCGCTGATCGGCACGAAAAAGCCGACCTCCTCCGCAAGCCCCGTCTGCACGTAATAGGTCCGATAATACTCGCTGGAGAAAAACCGGTCCGGCGCCCGCTCCCGCATGCGCCAGACGCCCGGTTTGCCCTCGCAGGCAGCATGGTAGAACGGATCGAGCAGATAAGGGCCGGCCTGGTAGAGGCTGACGAACAGCACGTGATCCCTAGCATTGAAGGTGCTGTAGAGGTCAATCGGCCGTTCCTTGCCGCGATAGGCGAAGACAACAACATAATCGAATGTCATCAGCGTCGACATCAGTTGCCGATAGGTCGATCCCACAGCCTCGTCTTCCATGGGCGCCCCGTCGACCATGGGCGCCAAGACCTGAAATAACCCCTCGAGATCGATGCCCAAACCGCTCTCCCGCCGATCCGGCCCTGTTTAGGGGTATACTCCTCCCACAAGCCAATTCGCGTTGAAATACCTCTCTCGGGGTATATACCGGCACCGGGCGCTTTGACTAGGCTGCCTGTCAATGACGGTGGAACGCCAGGGCATCCGAGCCTTGGCGGTATCCGACAACAACCGCAGGGAACAGACGTGACATCCGCTTCGACGAACGACATCGAGTTCCGTTCGGTCGCCAAACGCTATGGCAGCGTGACCGCCGTTTCGGACATCAACTTCGCGGTGCCCAAGGGCGCCTTCATGGCTCTGCTCGGCCCTTCCGGCTGCGGCAAGACCACCTGTCTGCGCATGATCGGCGGCTTCGAGCAGCCGAGCGAGGGCACGGTCTATATCAGCGGCGAGGCGATGAACGGCGTTGCCGCCTACAGGCGCCCTGTTAACATGGTGTTCCAGCAGTATGCGCTGTTTCCCCATCTCGACGTCGAGCAGAACGTCTCCTACGGCCTGCGGCAGATGCGGCCGCGCATATCGGGCGCCGAGATTTCGCGCCGCGCCCAGGAGGCGCTGGAGATGGTCCGGCTCGGCGGCTTCGGCAAGCGCCGGATCCACGAAATGTCCGGCGGCCAGCAGCAGCGTGTCGCGCTTGCCCGCGCCATCGTCAACAAGCCGAAGGTGCTGCTGCTCGACGAGCCTTTGGCGGCACTCGACAAGAAGCTGCGCACCGCCATGCAGATCGAGTTGCAGACGCTGCAGCGCGAACTTGGCATCACCTTCGTGCTCGTGACCCACGACCAGGAAGAAGCGCTGTCGATGAGCGACTTCGTCTGCGTCATGAACGCCGGCCGCATCGTCCAGGTCGGGCCGCCACAGGAAATCTACGATCGCCCTTCAAGCCTGTTCGTCGCCGATTTCGTCGGCAAGACCAACCGGATCGAAGCAACCGTCGACAATGGCGGCACTTCGATCCTGTTTGCCAACGGCACGCGCTTTGCAGCCCCTTCCGCCACCATGCCGAGCCTCGGTCCTGCCACGGTCGCGTTGCGCCCCGAGGCGATCAGCCTGAAACGCAACGGAGCTGCCGGCAGCGCCGCCCTCGCCGGAACCGTCACACACCGCATTTTCCTGGGATCGTCGGTCGAATACTCCGTCGATGTCGACGGCCTCGGCGATTTCCTCGTCACCGCCGATCGCAGGGCGCTCGGCGACGGCGATCTCGTCGAGCCTGGCGACAAGGTCGGCCTCGCCTTCGATCCCAACGCGCTGCACGTCTTTCCGGCCTGAGATCTCTTCCCGGCCCAAGCCGGCCGGGACCTTGCATGAACGTCAAACGATAAAGGGAACAGCGTCATGACCAAATGGTACAGAGAAAATGCCCCGATTACCGCCGATAAGCTTGCCGACGAGCTGATGCGCCTGAAGCGCGGTTCGGTCACCCGCCGCCACTTCCTCGGCGTCACCGGGCTTGGCCTTGCCACCGCGGTTCTGGCGCGCCAGCCCGGCCTGTTCAGCTCGACGGCGTTTGCCCAGGATCTCGGCAGCCAGATGTCGATCGCCACCTGGCCGAATTACCATGACCCCGCCACTTTCGAGGCGTTCCAGGCCGCAACCGGTGTTGCCGTCGAGGTCAACGTCTTCGGCTCGAACGAGGAAATGCTGGCCAAGCTCCAGGCCGGCGGCACCGGCTGGGACCTGTTCGTGCCCACCAACTACACCATCTCCACCTATGTAAAGCTCGGCCTGATCGACGAGCTCGATCTCTCCAAGCTGCCGAACTACGACGCTTCCACCGAAACCGCGCGCTTCACCAACGAAGGCGTCGTCGACGGCAAGACCTATGCCGTGCCGAAGAACTGGGGCACCACCGGCATCGCGCTCAACTCGAGCAAGATCAAGACGCCGGTCACCAGCTGGAAGGACTTCTTCGAGGTCGCCATGACCGAGGCCGACGGCCGCGCCATGGTCCACGACTACCAGCTCACCACCATCGGCAACGCGCTGGTCTCGCTCGGCTATTCGTTCAATTCCACCAAGCCGGACGAACTCGCCAAGGCCGAGGAGCTGCTGATCAAGGTGAAGCCGCATCTCTACGCCATCAACAGCGACTATCAGCCGTCGATGCGCGCCACCGACGCCTGGATGACCATGTGCTGGACCAATGACGGCGCGCAGCTCAACCGCGACATGCCGGAAATCCAGTTCGTGCTCGGCAAGGACGGCGGCGAAATCTGGTCGGATTTCTACGCGATCCCGAAGAGCGCCGCCAACAAGGCGGCCGGTTATGCCCTGCTCAACTACCTGATGGCGCCGGAAAACGCCGTCAAGGAGCACATCGCCAATGGCGCACCGACCACCGACAGCCGTGTGCTGAAGCTGCTGCCGGCCGACGTCACCGGCAACAAGATCGTCTATCCCGACGACGCGTCCCTGACGCCGCTCGAGTTCGGCGCTGCGGTGACCCTGACCGACCCGGGCCGCGCCGAGCTGATGGCGCGCTTCAAGTCGGCCTGATCAGTCACGTGCTTGCCCACGCGGAGAGACAGTGCCCTCCTCCGCGTGGTGAGTGTCTCTGGTCTGCGCGATGAGGCGCCCCTCATCCGGCCTGCCGGCCACCTTCTCCCCGTTCTGACGGGGAGAAGAGACAAGCGGCAAGCTCCCTGCCCCCCGCTTTTGCCGGAAGAGAGGGACCGAGCGGACGCAACGCATCCCCTTCGCCCCGCCTGCGGGGAGAAGGTGGCCGGCAGGCCGGATGAGGGGCTTCCTCACTGCGCCGATCGGGCCGAAAACACTGATGAAACTCGAACGGATGACCTTTATGCCCGCGGCAACAAACACGAAAAGAAACCTGGTGACGGCAGCGCTGGTGGCGCCGGCCGCAGCATGGCTGATGATCTTTCTCGTGCTGCCGTTCATCGCCATGCTGGTCTTCGCCTTTGGCGAGCGCGCGCCGGAAGGCGGCTATCAGGCGGCCTTCACCTTCGCCCAGTTTGCAAGGCTGCCGACACGGGCGGCCGCCTTCTGGAATACGATGGTGCTGGCGCCGGTCGGTGCGCTCGTCTGCCTGCTGGTCGCCTATCCCGTTGCCTACTACCTCGCCGTCAAGGCCGATCCGCGCTACCGCCTGATCCTCGTGTCGCTGGTGGTCGTGCCCTTCTGGACGAGCCTGCTCGTGCGCACCTATGCCTGGATGTATATCCTCGGCTCGCGCGGCATTCCGAACCTGTTGTCGATGATCGGCCTTGAAGACGTGCGCCTGTTGAATACGCCCGGCGCCGTGCTTCTCGGTATCGTCTATGGCTACCTGCCGCTGATGATCATGCCGATCTATGTCAGCCTCGAAAAACTCGATCGCCGGCTGCTCGAAGCCTCCGCCGATCTCGGCGCCAAGCCGGTGTCGACGTTCTTCGGCGTCACCCTGCCCCTGTCGCTGCCGGGCGTGATGACCGGCGTGGCGCTTGTCACCATCCTCTTGCTGGGCGAATACCTGATCCCGCAGCTGCTCGGCGGTGGCAAGGTGTTCTTCATCGGCAATGCGCTGGTCGATCTCTTCCTGCAATCGCGAAACTGGCCCTTCGGCTCGGCAATCGCCGTGACGCTGGTCGCCGTAGTCGTGGTGATCCTGATGGTGGCAATGCGCATCGCCTTCCGGGTCGCCGGCACAAGACAGGTGGATCTCGTCTGATGCGCGCCTTCATCTCCTCGGTCTACATCTTCCTCTATGCGCCGATCGCGCTGGTCGTGTTGTTCTCGTTCAATGCCGGGCGCAGCGCCAGCGAGTTCACCGGCTTTTCGACCGCCTGGTACGGCAAGGCGCTCGGCAATACCTTCCTGGTCTCGGCGCTGCAGAACAGCCTGATGATCGCCTTTACCAGCGCCACGCTTGCCGCGGTCTTCGGCACCATGGCGGCGCTGGGCATGGAGCGGCTTGCCCCGCGCAACCGGGCAATCTTCGATGCGCTGTTTGCTGCGGCCATCGTCGTCCCCGGCGTCGTTATCGGCATCGCCACGCTCGTTGCGCTCGTTGCCGTCTTCTCCTTCGTCAATCCGGCGTTGGCAACGATCTGGCCGGGCGATCAGCCGCCACAACTCGGGCTCGGCTATGGCTCGATCATCGCCGCCCACGGCCTGTTCTCGATGGCGCTCGTCACCATGATCGTAAAAGCGCGCATCGCCAGCCTCGGGCGCGATATCGTCGAAGCATCGAGCGATCTCTACGCGACGCCGCTCACCACCTTCCGCCTGATCGTGCTGCCGCAGATCCTGCCGTCAATCCTCGCCGGCTTCCTGCTCGCCTTCACCTTCTCCTTCGACGATTTCATCATCGCCTTCTTCGTCGCCGGCTCGAAGACGACACTGCCGATCTACGTCTTCGCCTCGATCCGCCGCGGCGTGACGCCGGAAATCAACGCTATCGCGACGCTGGTGCTCGTCGCCTCGCTGCTTTTGATCCTGACCGCCCGCATCCTGATGCGGGATAAGAAACCGAAATCCGGGGAGTGAACAGATGATCCTGCAAGATCGGGTCGCTATCGTGACCGGAGCGGGCTCCGGGATCGGAAAGGCAGGCGCTGCCATCATGGCGCGCGAAGGCGCCCATGTGGTCGTTATCGACCGCAGCGTCGAAGCTGGTAGCCTGACCGTCGACACCATCCGCGCCATGGGCGGCAAGGCGGAGGCTGTTGCGCTCGACGTCACCGACGACGCCGCCCTTGCCGACGGCATCGCCGATATCCTCTACCGTCACGGCCGTATCGACATCCTGCACAACCACGCCGGTGCGCAGGTTGCCGGCGATCTCGAAGAGGTCGAAGTCTCCGGCTTCGACCGCTCGTGGAACCTCAACGTACGCGCCCACTTCATGGCCGCCCGCCTGGTCATGCCGTCGATGAAGGCCGCCGGCAGCGGCGTCATCGTCAACACCTCCTCATCGTCAGGCGTGCTCTACGACCGCGAGATGATCGCCTATACCACCACCAAGCACGCCGTCATCGCCATGACCAGGCAGATGGCCGGCGACTACGCCCGCCATGGCATCCGGGTCAACGCGCTCTGCCCCGGCTGGGTCGATACGCCCTTCAACGACCCCTTCATCGCCCAGATGGGCGGGCGGGGCGCAATCGAGGCCTATATCCGCGAAAAGGTCCCGCTCGGCCGCTGGGCCAGCGTCGAGGAGATCGCCGAGTCGATCCTGTTCCTCGTCTCGGATCGCTCGTCCTACATGACCGGCCAGATCCTGGTGGTCGATGGCGGCGAGACGGTGGTGTGATGTTTGAACGTGCCGGGCGGCGGCACATCCCGCTTCGTCAGGTCGGTGAGTACCGTAGCAGGTCCGTAGCGATCCCAACCTTCCTCGTTCCTGTGCCCGTCACAGGAATCCAGCCACGGCGCGTCCGCGCCGTGAATAGCTCTTGCCAGGCGTGGAGCGAGTATGTCTCCGGCGCCGCCAATCCGACACCGCTGGACCTCGGTCACGAGCATTGGGATGAGGGTCGGCGCACCGCGAAGGCCCTCACACCTTCACATGCCCGATGCCCTTGGCTTCGATCTCCTCGAAACTCTCGTCATAGCCGGCGTCGGCGTAGCGGATGACGCCGAGCGCGGTGTCGTTGGTGAGCGCATGGTCGAGCCGCTCGTCGGCATCCGGCGTTCCGTCGGCAACCACCGTCACGCCGCAGCTCGTCATATAGCCGGCGTAACCGCCGCCGCCCGAATGCACGACGACGAGATCGGCCATCGACGAGCAGAGCAGCATGGCGTCGAGCAAGGGCCAGTCGGCGATCGCGTCCGATCCGTCCTTCATCCGCTCGGTCATGATGTTGGGATGCGCCATGGCGCCGGCGTCGAGGTGGTCGCGGGAGAAGGCAACCGGTCCCTTCAATTCGCCTGATGCCACCAGCTCGTTGACGCGGCGCGCCAGCGCCGTTCGCTCGCCATGGCCGAGCCAGGCGATGCGGGCCGGCAGGCCCTCGAACGGGATGTGCTCGCGCGCAAGCCTGATCCAGTTGGTGACGATCTTGTTGTCCGGGAACATCTCGAGCAGCAGATCGTCGATCCGGGCGATGTCGCTCTCCTCGCCGGACAGCGCCATCCAGCGGAAGGGGCCGATGGCGCGGGCAAAGAGCGGGCGCAGATAGGCTTCGGTGAAGATCGGAATGTCGAAGGCATTGGCGACGCCGCCCTCGCGCGCCTGGGTGCGGATGAGGTTGCCGTTATCGAAGACCTCAGCGCCCTGTCTCTGGAAGTCGAGCATCGCCTTGACATGTTCGACGATCGAGGCCCGGCTTGCGGCCATCAATTGCCCCTGGCCGTCATCGCGCAGCGATTTCACCTGATCGACCGTCATGCCTTTCGGCACGTAGCCGTAGACGAGGTCGTGCGCCGAGGTCTGGTCGGTGACCACATCGGGAACGATGCCGCGCCGGGCGATCTCGGGATAGATCTCGGCGGCATTGCCGACGAGGCCGACGGAAAGCGCTCGCTTTTCCTTCACTGCTGCATCGATCATCGAAAGCGCCGTATCCAGATCCGGCGCGATCTCTTGGAGATAGCCGATCTCCCGGCGTTTCTTCGCCCGTTCCGCATCGATATCGACGCAGAGGATCGCAGCCCCCGCCATGCGGCCGGCGAGCGGCTGCGCGCCGCCCATGCCGCCGAGCCCGGCGGTCAGCACGAAGCGGCCGGAAAGATCGCCGCCGAAGCGGCGCTCGGCGATGCGCATGAAGATCTCGTAGGTACCCTGGATCACGCCCTGGCTGCCGATATACTGCCAGGCGCCGGCCGTCAGCCCGCCCCAGCAGATCAGCCCCTTGCGCTGCAGCTCGTAGAAGACCTCGGCCTTGGCCCATTGGCCGACGATGTTGCAATTGGCCATGATCACCAGCGGCGCCTTGGCATGGGTCTTCAAGAGGCCCACAGGTTTACCCGACTGGATGATCAGCGTCTGGTCCTCGTCCATCTCGGTGAGCGCCTTGACGATGGCCCGGTGCGCCGGCCAGTTGCGCGCCGCCTTGCCGAGGGCGGCATAGACGATCAGATTGTCCGGATCCTCGCCGACCGAAAGCACGTTTTCGAGCAGCCGCAGCAACGCCTCCTGCCGCCAGCCCTTGGCGCGCAGCTCGGGGCCGCCGGGGATGGGGAAGCCAGGATGGCGGGGATTGGCCTTGTGCATCGTCTCGTTCCTCGTTGTTGTCTCGGCGGGCGTGCCCGCTCATTCGCGGCACGGAAATGAGCGGCCCCTCACCCTAGCCCTCTCCCCGCCTGCGGGAGAGGGCTAGGGTGAGGGGCAATTCACCAAACACATCGGTGATGGGCTGATCAAACCACATCCGCCTCTCATTCACTTCAGCGGCAACGTCTCCACGAAGACGATCGCACCATCGAGCAGGCGCTTGCGCATGATGTCGTCGCCATAGGCGTCCGCCCCTGCTCGCACCCAGCCATGCATCGCGCGACCGTTCATCACCATCACCTCGACGTCGGACAGCGCCAGCGCCCAACCGTCATTGCCCTTGCCGAGCCGCACCAGCAGCGAGCCCTCGCGTGCACCGCAGAGCAGATTGCCGTTGAGCAGAAACGCCCAGCCACCGAACATCGCCTTCTCGGACAATCCCGGCCGGTCGCTGAGTTCTTCCCGGATCACCTCTTCCAGGCCCGCATCGCGCGCCATGAACCTCTCCCCTGATTACCGCCCAGCGAGCGCGTAGCGGGCAAGCTCGATGCCCATCGCCTTTTCGACAGACGGATAGACCGTCGGGTCGAGCACACTGGAGGCAAGCGGGATCACCGACTTCGGCACATGCAGCACGAAGATCTTCATGCCGACTTGCAGTTGGCCGACGCTCAAGGGTTCGCCCTCCGGCGACAGCGTGGTGATGACGTCCGGGAAGGTCGCGAGCCTCTGACCTTCCGCAGAGTCAACCGCCATGTATTCGTTCATCACGTGCAATACCCTGGAGTCAGTTCCCTTCCCCAACGTCACCGTGCCGATGTCGAAGGCGTCCTTGGTGTAGGTGACCGACTTGTCGGTGATCACACCTTCGGCCAGCAGCGCGCCGTTGGTCGTCTTGACGATCGCATCGATGATGGCGCTGCCGCCTTTGGCTTCGGCGGCGATGATCGCTTCGCCGAGCGCCAGCGCCAGCGAGATGCCGCCGAGCGCCGCATTCGCCCTGACGTAGGAGGCGCGCACCGGATTGCGGCAGGACGCAATGAAGCCGCCCGACATGTCGGAGGCCGTGCGCAGGATCGGCGAGACCTTCGCGGTCGCGCCGCGCACCACCAGCTCGATATAGCGGTTGTCGTCGCGGTTTCCGCCGACCGCCGTCTGGATCATTGGCTCAGGAGAGCCGGCAAGGCCGATCGAACCCATGTCGCCGGTCGGGTGCGCCCGGATGTCGCCGACCGCATCGACCACCTTGGTGCCAAGGATTGCCGACGGCAGCCAGCCATTGAGCGTCGAGGACTTGCCGTTCTGGCCGATGATCAGGCCCGAGAGCTTCTCGCCGAGCGCTTCCTGCAAAAGCTGCACAGCCTTGACATAGTCGACGCCGCGCATCTCCCAGGCGGTGGTAGAGGCCGGCGCGCCGATGGCAGCCGCCGTCGCCACCCAATCGTTCGCGTCCAGTTCATCGATCGACACCAGTTCGGGCTTGCCGATGGAGACCGCCGCATAGCCGAGCATGCGGCCATGATCGGCCCAGCCGCCGCCGCCGGCGGCATAGACGGAGCCGCCCTTGACCGCTGCCTCGACATCCTTTTCCTTGAGTATCCGGCCCATCTCACACCTTCTCCTGCAATCGTTTGTCGAGCCTCTTCACCGCTTCGAAGAGTACGGCGGCGCCAAGCGCGATGTCGTCGTTTTCGGCCCATTCCTCGGGGGCATGAGAGCGTCCGCCCCGGCATGGAATGAAGATCATCGCCGAGCGGGTGATCCGCCCGATCCAGGCAGTGTCATGACCGGCGCCCGATGCCATGCGCCGGTGCTTGGCACCGATCCCGTCACAGCTTTCTTCCAGCGTCGACAGCAGAAGCGGGTCTCCGGGCGTCGGGTGGTTGTCGGAAATCACATTGGCAGGTGCGATCGTCACGCCGGCATCGCCAGCGATGCCAAGGCAAAGCGGTTGAAGCTCTGCGAGGAACCGTTCCATCTGCGGTCGCAACTCGGCGCGGGCGTCGATCAGCAATCGCACCTTTGAGGGAACTACATTGGCCGCATTCGGCTCGATCGAGAACTCGCCGACCGTCGCAGTGAAATGGCCCTCGCCCTTCGAAAACTCTGTCGCCAGCCGTTCGATCGCAAGCACCAGCCGGGAGGCGGCAACCAGCGCATCGCGCCGATGGCCCATCGGCGTCGTGCCGGCATGATCAGCCTGCCCCTCGACGATGATCTCGATGCGGGTGATGCCGGAGATCGCCGTGACGACGCCGATATCCAGTCGCCCCGTCTCCAGCACCGGCCCCTGCTCGATATGCAGCTCCAGAAACGCCTTGATGTCGGAGCGCTTCAGTGTTGACAGGCGCGATGGATCGCCGCCGACTTCGACGATGCCCTGCCGCAGGCTCAATTCACCCTGCACCCGGCTCAGCCAGCCATCCGGCAGGATGCCGGCCATGCCGCGGCTGCCGACGCAGGAAACGCCGAAGATTGACACTTCCTCCGCCAGGAAGTCGACGATCTCCAGGTCGTGATCGAGTTCGATGCCGGCGTCGGTCAATGCGCGCGCCACTTCAAGCGCGGCTGCGACGCCGGCGATGCCATCAAACCGGCCGCCTTCCGGCACGGTGTCGGAATGCGACCCGAGCATCAGCGTGCCAAGCGAAGATTTCCGCCCTTTGCGCCGGCCGATGAGATTGCCGGCCGCATCGATGCGTGTCTCCAGGCCCGCCGCCCGGAAGCGGCGATCGAGAAACGCCCTGCCTTCGAGGAAGAACGGCGTGAAAGCACGGCGGGTATACGGCCGGTCCGGCTCGGTGATGCCCGCGAGCCCGTTGACGATGCCGGCGATCCGGCCCGCATCCACGGGCAGATTGGTCTTGACGCTGGTCATCATCGGGCCTCCTGCAGGGCAAGGGTCTGAAGCGGGCGGACGAACGCGCCGGTGCCCGGCTTGGCAACGACGGTGCGTCCGTCAAAGGCAAGCTTGCCACGCAGATAGGTGGCAGACACCCGCCAGGGCAATCTGATGCCATTATAGGGCGACCATCCAACGACATTGTTGCCGCTTGTCGCCGCGTCATAGGTATAGGGCTCTGAGGTCATGACGATGATGTCGGCATCCTTGCCGGCTTCGAGCGCACCCTTGCAATGGTCGAGCCGGAAATGCCGCGCGGGATTGAGCGTCATCAGCTCGGCCGCCCGCGTCAACGGAATGCCGCGTTCCAGCGCGCCCTTGATGAACAGCGGCACCATGACTTCCAGGCCGGGCACGCCTGAGGCATTGGCGAGCATGTCCGGATTGGTCTTGCGATCCTCCGACCAACTGACATGGTCCGTCGAAACCATCGTCACCGTGCCGTCGGCCACATGCCGCCAGAGCTTTTCCACCTCGGCGCGCGGCCGGATCGGTGGATTGATTTTGGCCTTGCCCCCGAGCCTGCGAACGTCGTTCTCCTCGTCGAGCGTCAGGTAGTGGATGCAGCATTCGATCGTCGCCGCATGGCCCTGGGCGCGGTAGGCGGCGGCGATCTCGTAGCCGCGCCCGAGCGAACAATGCACCACATGCGCCGGGCAACCGGTCGCGGCTCCTGTCTCATAGATCTGGTTGGTGGCAAGCAGTTCCGTCAGCGGCGGCCTGGAAAGACAATGCGCGCGGTAGTCGGTGACCCCCGCAGCCTTGACCCTTTCGATCGCGGCTCGCACCGCCTCGTCGTCCTCGTTATGCACGCCAGCAGAAAGCCCCGTCGGCGCTATGGCACGAAAGCAATCCTCGAGCAGGGCTGCGGGAATGCGCGGAAAACGCTTGGGATCGGTGCCGAAGGTGGAGAACTTGAAGGCCGCGACACCGGCCTCGACCATTTCGAGGATACGGGCCGGCCCTTCCTCGGGATCAACTGTACCATAGAGCGCGAAGTCAACACGCGCCTGCGGGCTCGCATGCTCCACCTTGTAGGCCACAGCCTCGGCCGAGCAGACGAGATTGCCCTCGTCATAGGGCATGTCGACGATCGTGGTGACGCCACCCGCCGCAGCCGACCTTGTCGACCAGACGAAATCCTCCTGGTTCTTCTGCGACAGCGAATGCACCTGCGCATCGACGGCGCCGGGAAGGATCATCGCGGTTCCGAGATCGTGGCGTTCACGCGCCGATGGTGCTGCCCCCTGCCCGACATGTACGACCTCGCCGTCTCGAACCGCCACATGCCCGCCTTCGACGATCCGGTGTGCAAGAACGACGGTGCCTTTCAGGACAAGATCGAAATCGGACATCGTGTTCTCCCCCTTGGATCAGTCTTGTTGGGTCAGTCCTGGATCACTTGCTCAGCGCAAAGAAGTCGTCGAATTCCGGCATCGGCGCCATGGCGACGAAGCTGCGCAGCAGGTCATGGCAGGTGAAGGCCTGCTGCAGCGCCTCGATCTCTCTCGAAAGCGGCCGGTCCTTGACGTACATCGGGCTGATCGAGCGGGTGCGCTCATGCGCAAGCTTGACGATCCCGTGCGGCGCGTCGCCGACGAGATCGATTGCCTGCGACGACAGGATCGCCTCGATCGCCGCCAACTGCCGGAGGTCGCGCACCTGCGTTTCCATGCGCTCGACGATCAAGGGCAGGAAGGTCGCCTCCTCCTCCAGCCCGCCGGCAACGACGATGGACTGGGCCGAAAGCGGCACCGCCATCGACTGCACGCGCATATAGAGTTCGACGGCGAGTTTCATCAGCGGGCCGAGGCCGGTTGCGACTTCGCCCGGCGCCACCAGATTGACCGGAAGATTGCGCCTCCCGCCGTTCGACAAAAGGATGCAGCGGTTGAGCACGTTGCGCGCCACATGGGAAAAGGCGATCTGCGCGGTTTCGACATAGAGCGTCGTCGTCAACGGCAGCGATGCACCCGAAGCATGCACCTGGCCGCCGAGCACCACCGGATTGTCGTCGGAAAGATAGGTCGCCTCGACCAGACGGCCGGCCGCCACCAGCAGCGTGTCGACGACGGCGCCGAACACCTGGGCGGTCATGCGCAGGCTCAAGGGATCGTGGATCGCTGTCGGCAACGGCCAGTCGGCAACGCCGGACTGGCCATAGAGCCAGGAACCGACCAGCGCCTCGCCACGCGTCGACAGGGTCGCCGCCACCCGCCACGGATCGGCCGAGGCGCCAAGCGCCTGGGAAGACATTACGCCGGTGACCAGCAGCACGCGGATGGCCGCTGCAGCCTCGCGCAACACATCGGCGGCAGCCGAATAGGCGATGGCGTTGACGCTGAGCGCGGCCAGCGCATCGCGCGGCCGCATCACCAGGGGCTCAAGCCCGGCATCGGCAAGCGCCGTTTCGGCCGGCACCAGCCGGCCGCGATGATAGGCCTCGCCGACCCCGGTCAGGACCGCCGCGATCTGTCCCATCAGGCCGATATCGGCACAGCCCATCGAGCCATGCCGGCGCACCGCCGGAATGATGTCGTGTTCGATCAGCGCGAGAAAGGCGGTGATCAGCTCGGGACTGCAGCCGGTATGCCCGCGCATGGCCGTATTGCAGCGAATGGCGATCGCCTTACGCACAATCGGCACCGTGAAGAACTCGCCGGTGCCGAAATGGTGGGCACGCACCAGCGAGGCGTTGAATTCCACCAGATCGTCCGCCGTCCACAGCCGGTCCTTCATCGAGCCGACGCCGGTGTTGGAGCCGTAGACCGGCAGGCCGAGCGCGACACGATCGGCGATCACCTTGTGGGCAGCCGCAACCCGCTCCATGCCGCCCTCGTCCGCAACCGGCCGCGCAGCCCCCGAGCCGATTTCCTCGAGCGTCGCGAAGTCGAGCGGTTTCCCGCAGAGAACGATGGACTTGACCTGTTGCAGCATGCCGAGAGAACCTTACCACGCGATGCGCCTCGACGCCGAAACGATGCGTGGATGCAAAGACTTGATGCGATCCGGCCCGTTGGACGAGGGATCGTCGTTCAGCATGCTATGCGGTTTGCCCTCTCGCGTGATATATCCCAAATCCTGAACAGCCGATGCCGAAAGCTGAACGCGACAGCGACGGCCATGCTGGTGAGGGAACTTGCACAATGGATATCGCCACGATCCTGCTCGTCGAGACCGTGATGAAGGAAGGCGGCATAAGGCGCGCGGCCACCTTGAGCGACCGTGCGCCGTCAAGCGTCAGCGCCGCCGTTCGCCGCTTCGAGCAGGCCGTTTCGATCCCGCTTTTCCGCCGCGATGGCAACCTGATGGCCCTGACCCTGGAAGCCCGCGCGCGCCAGGCCGACGTGGCTGAGGCAAGCGCCACCATCAGGGCGCTGCTCGCCAAAAGCAAGGCGGAACCGACGACCGCTATTCCGCCCGTCGGCCTTGTCGCGCTCGATCGGTTCGTGCGCATCGCCCGCGCCGGCAGCATCCGCGCCGCCGCCCACACCCTCGGCCTCGGCCAGCCGCAACTGACGCGGCAGATCGCCGACCTCGAACGCCATCTGCTATGCCGGCTGTTCGAACGCTCCCATGGCGGCATCGCCTGCACGCCGGTCGCTCTCGACCTCATCCCCGACGTCGAACGCCTGCTCGACCTCTGGGCGCGGCTGACGCGCGCCTCGGCCGACCGGTTCCGCCGCGACGTCACCACCTGGCGCCTCGGCGCGGTCATGCCACTCGGGCCGGAAAGCGAGATTGCCCGCATGCTGGCGGCGCTGACCGCCACCTGGCACCGCTCCCGTCCGCGCCAGTCGCTGTTCATTTCCAGCACCACCGCCGACGAACTTCTGGCCGGCCTCAAGAGCCGGCGCTTCGACGCAGCCCTGCTCGACATCGCGGGCATTCCCCCTGATTTCGACGGTCGTCTGGTCACCGAGACGCCGCTGGTGCTGGCCGGACCGGCCCTGGCATTGTCGGAGATGGGCGGCAATCTTCCGCGGCTGCTGGCCACCTGTCCTATCGCTGTGCCAAGCGCCCGAAGCGGCCTGCGCCGGGAGGTCGCCCGCTTCCTCGATGATATCCTCACTGAGTCGGAGCGACGGCGCGTGACGCTGGTCGAGGTCGATTCCATCCCCGTGATCATCAACCTGGTCAGCCACCACGGCTATCTCTCGGTGCTGCCGGAAACCTCGCTGGCGCGCATCCACCGCCCACCGGCGATGATCCGGCTGGGAGCCCAATACCGTCAGTCGCTGACGTTGATCTGGCCGAGCGGCGCATTTTCCAGCGAGGTCGGCGAGTTGATGATTTCGATGATGCGGGCAAGCGCACAGGCTTGACGGCTTGAGGTGTCACACAGTGTATGCGGCACAAAATTTCGCGAGCTCGGGTTTGCCATTGTCCTCATTCCTGTGCTTGTCACAGGAATCCAGTCGACGCGCGCCGGCGCGGCGGAAAGACTCTTTACCAGCCCAAGGACTTGGGCCGGCTAGATTCCTGTGACAGGCACAGGAATGAGGGAGGGAGAAACGGTCGCGAACGAAAGCAGGCCCTTTACCCCGAAGCAACAGCTTCGGAATCAATTGCTGATCATCCGCCGCCAACCGCCTGAAACGACTCACGAATTCGAAACTTAAATCAAGACTTGAAGTACGCTTTCAGCCCTTGAGCTTCAGCCGGCGACGCGTTTCGCTCGGGCTTTCGCGATAATGCGCGCGGTAGCTGCGCGAAAACGACGAGGAGGAATTGAAGCCGGAGATCGCGGCAATGTCGGCAAATTCCATGCGCGTCTCGATCACCTTGCGCCGTGCCGCATTAAGGCGCAGCGCCAGGTAATGTTCGTGCGGTGCCACCCCCATCGTGTCGCGAAACAGATCCTGCAGGTGCCGAACGCTGACGCCGATGCGGCGGGCGAGGCGCTGAAGCGTCAGCGGCGCCTCCACCGTTTCCTCCATCAGCTTGACCGCCGCACCGACACGCGGGTCGAGGATGCGCATGTTGCCGATGGCCGGCATCTGCAAGAGGTCGCCGCGGGTGCGCTCCTGCTCGTAGATGAATAGGCGAGACACTTCGAGCGCCAGCGAGTAGCCATGCGCCCGGCGGATCAGCTCCAGCATCAGGTCGAGCGTCGGCAGCGACCCTCCCGTGGTGATGCGCTTGCCATCGATGACGAAGCGTTCGGGCACCATCGTCACCTGCGGATAGGCGGCGGTGAAGTCCTCGAAATCCTCCCAGTGGGTGGTGGCCCGGGAGGTGTCGAGCAGGCTGGTTTCGGCCAACAGCCAGGAGCCGGATTCGATGCCCGCCATCATTTCGCGATGGCGCGCCGTCTGCGACAGCATCATCTTCAATTGCGAGGTGGCGCTGCGCTGCCAGTTGTAGCTTGAGAGAATGAACAGCGGTGCCGTTTCGCGCTGCGGCCGGAAGGCACCTGAGACCGGAATGGGAATGCCGCTCTTGGTTTCGATCGGCTCCCCGTCAGGGCTGTAGAGCGTCCAGCTGTAGAGCGGCCGGCCGGCGATGCGGTTGGCGGCGCGCATCGGCTCGATCACCGAGGCAACGAGGATCAGGTTGGTCTCCGGCAACACCAGGATATCGGCGTGCTGCACCTGCGAAACGTTCTGATCCATCTGCAAACTTCTCCGCCCCGTTGCCGATAATGTACAATCTGGAACCGATTATGAAAAGCAGCGCCGTCGTTCTTGGCTCGTAATGGTCGCAATAAAAGGGAGACAGCAATGCCGCTCAGCATGAACCGCGAGGTATTCATCACCTGTGCCGTCACCGGCTCGGGAGACACCGTTTCGAAGTCCAGCCACGTTCCGATCACGCCGAAACAGATCGCCGAAGCGGCGGTCGAGGCGGCCAAGGCCGGCGCTGCCGTGGTCCACTGCCACGTTCGCGATCCGGAAACCGGCGCCCCCTCCCGCAGGCTCGACCTCTACCGCGAAGTCACCGACCGTATCCGCTCGGCCGATGTCGACATGGTGCTGAACCTGACCGCCGGCATGGGCGGCGATCTGGTGTTCGGCAACGTCGAAAGCCCCTTGCCCGTCAATGAAAAAGGCACCGACATGGCCGGCGCCACCGAGCGCGTCGCCCATGTGGCCGAATGTCTGCCGGAAATCTGCACGCTCGACTGCGGCACCATGAACTTCTCGCTCGGCGACTATGTCATGACCAACACGCCGTCGATGCTGCGCGAAATGGCCCGCCAGATGACGGCACTCGGTGTGCGCCCGGAGATCGAGGCCTTCGACACCGGCCACCTCTGGTTTGCCAAGCAGCTCGCCGAGGAAGGCCTAATCGAGGATCCGGTGCTGATCCAGCTCTGCATGGGCATTCCGTGGGGTGCGCCCGACGACCTCAACACCTTCATGGCCATGGTCAACAACGTGCCTGCCAACTGGACCTTCTCGGCCTTCTCCATCGGCCGCAACGCGCTGGCCTACCCGGCAGCGGCGGTGCTTGCCGGCGGCAACGTTCGCGTCGGCCTCGAAGACAACCTCTACATCGGCAAGGGCCAGCTCGCGACCAACGGCCAGCTCGTCGAAAAGGCCGTCGGCGTCATCGAAGGCATGGGCGCCAAGATCATCGGGCCGGATGAGGTCCGCAAGAAACTGAAGCTGACGAAGCGCTGAGCGGGGATACAATGAGCCAGATCAAGAATGCAGCCTGCGTCGGTGGCGGTGTCATCGGCGGCGCCTGGGTGGCGCGTTTTGCGCTCGCCGGCATCGACGTGAAGATCTTCGACCCGCATCCGGAAGCCGAGCGCATCATCGGCGAAGTCATGGCCAATGCCGAGCGTGCCTATGCGATGCTCACCATGGCGCCGCTGCCGCCGAAGGGAAAACTCACCTTCTGCAAAAGCATCGAGGAAACGGTCAAGGACGCTGATTGGATTCAGGAAAGCGTGCCCGAGCGGCTGGAGCTGAAGCGCGGCGTCATCACGCAGATCGACGCGGCAGCAAGGCCGGATGCGCTCATCGGCTCGTCCACCTCGGGCCTGCTGCCCTCCGACCTTCAGGCCGAGATGAAGCACCCCGAGCGCATGTTCGTGGCGCATCCCTACAACCCGGTCTACCTGCTACCGCTGGTCGAACTCGTCGGCGGCAAGAAGACGTCGAAGGCGACGATCGAACGCGCCATGCAGGGCGTCGAGCAGATCGGCATGAAGGGCGTCGTCATCGCCAAGGAGATCGAGGCCTTCGTCGGCGACCGGCTGCTGGAAGCGCTCTGGCGCGAGGCGCTGTGGCTGATCCAGGATGACATCTGCGATACCGAAACGCTCGACAACGTCATGCGCTATTCCTTCGGCATGCGCTGGGCGCAGATGGGCCTGTTCGAGACCTACCGCATCGCCGGCGGCGAAGCCGGCATGCGCCACTTCCTCGCCCAGTTCGGCCCCTGCCTGAAATGGCCGTGGACGAAGTTCACCGACGTCGTCGACCTCGACGATGCGCTCGTCGAAAAGATCGGCGCCCAGTCGGACGCGCAGGCCGCCGGCCGTTCGATCCGCGAACTGGAGCGCATCCGCGACGAAAACCTCGTCGGCATCATGCACGCGCTGAAATCGGGCAATGGCGGCGAAGGCTGGGGAGCGGGCAAGCTGCTCGCCGATTTCGAAGCGAAGCTCTGGGCCAATGCCAAGAAGCCGGAAGCCGATCTCGGCGACGTCAAGCCGCTGCACATTCTCGATACCAAGGTGAGCGCTGCCTGGGTCGACTACAACGGCCACATGACCGAGCATCGTTATCTCCAGGTCTTCGGCGACACCTCGGACGGCCTGTTGCGCCTGATCGGCGTCGACCTCGAATACGTGCGCGACGGCCACAGCTACTATACGGTCGAGACTCATATCCGCAATCTTGGCGAGGCCAAGCTCGGCGATGCGCTCTATTCGACCTGCCAGCTGCTGTCCTCGGACGAGAAGCGCCTGCATCTGTTCTCGACGATCTACAATGCCGAGACGAAGGAAGCGGTCGCAACCGCCGAGCAGATGATGCTGCATGTCGACAGCAAGGCCGGCGAAGCGGTCGCGGCGCCTGCGAAGGTGCTCGACAAGCTGAAGGCGATCACCGAGGCACATTCGGGCCTGCCGAAGCCGGACGGTGCCGGACGGTTCGTCGGCCAAAAGCGCTGACTGCCCTTTCTCGTGGGAAGGGAATTTGCGGGAATGTTCCGGGCGTCGGCCGCCCCTCATCCCGCTGCCGCGACCTTCTCCCCGTAAACGGGGAGAAGGGATCTGCCGCAACCGCTCGCTCCTTCAAAGGTCGCAGCGGTTCTTGGTGGCCGGAGCGGTGCGCTACCCGAGAGGCATCCCCTCTCCCCGCCGGCGGGGAGAGGGTTAGGGTGAGGGGCAAGACAAGCACGCCAGCCGTCGATGGGGAGATCGGCTACAGGCAGGCAGATAAATTGCGAGGGAGAACACATGAATTTCGCACTGACCGATGAACAGCAGATGATCGTCGACACGGTCCGCAGCTTCGTCGAGACCGAAATCTATCCGCATGAGGACGAGGTCGAGCGCACCGGCATCGTGCCGCGCGAACTCGGCCAGGACATCGCCCGCAAGTGCAAGGAACTCGGCTTCTTCGGCTGTAATTTCCCGGAAGAGGTCGGCGGCGCCGGGCTCGACCACACCTCCTTCACCCTCGTCGAGCGCGAGCTCGGCCGCGGCTCGATGGGCCTGACCGTGTTCTTCGGCCGGCCCTCGGGCATCCTGATGGCCTGCAACGACGAACAGCGCGAAAGATACCTGCTGCCCGCGGTCAAGGGCGACAAGTTCGACGCGCTCGCCATGACCGAGCCGGATGCCGGCTCCGACGTGCGCGGCATGAAGTGTTTTGCCCGCAAGGACGGCGACGACTGGATCGTCAACGGCACCAAGCATTTCATCAGCCATGCCGACATCGCCGATTTCGTCATCGTCTTCATCGCAACCGGTGAAGAGGACACGCCGCGCGGACCGAAGAAGAAGATCACCTGCTTCCTCGTCGACCGCGGCACGCCCGGTTTCGAGATCCGCAAAGGCTACAACTCCGTCTCCCACCGCGGCTACAACAACTGCGTCCTGACCTTCGATGATTGCCGCCTGCCCTCCGCCCAGATCCTCGGCGAAGTGCACAAGGGTTTCGACGTCGCCAACGACTGGCTGTTCGCCACACGGTTGACGGTGGCGGCAACCTCGGTCGGCCGGGCGCGCCGCGCCTTCGACTATGCACTCAACTACGCCGCCGAGCGCAAGCAGTTCGGCAAGCCGATCGGCGCCAACCAGGGCGTCTCGTTCAAGCTCGCCGACATGATCACCGAGATCGACGCCGCCGACCTCCTGACGCTGTCGGCTGCCTGGCGCCTCGACCAGGGCCTGCCCTCCAACCGCGAGATCGCGTCTGCCAAGGTCTACGCCACCGAAATGCTCGCCCGCGTCACCGACGAGGCGATCCAGATCTTCGGCGGCATGGGGCTGATGGACGACCTGCCGCTCGCCCGCTTCTGGCGTGACGCCCGCGTCGAGCGCATCTGGGACGGCACCTCCGAAATCCAGCGCCACATCATCAGCCGCGACCTGCTGCGGCCGCTGGGAGCGTAAGGGATGATTGAGCAGGCTTCCTCTCCCTCCCTCATTCCTGTGCTCGTCACAGGAATCCAGCAGCGGCACGTCCGTGCCGCGCTTGACCAGGACGCGACCGACGTTGGCGCCGTGAAAAAGAAAACTCCCGTCGGCTTGCAGACGCAAGCCGGCTGGATTCCTGTGACAAACACAGGAATGAGGGCGTTGGCGGCCAGCAGTCGGACGACCAACAGCCCGGCGCCAGGTGCTCCTGCGACCATCCAGATGAGGGAGTGCAGGACGGCATGACCCAAACACCCCGCTCCGTCGACCGCCTGATCCATCTGAAATCCAGCGCCACACCATCAGCAGCGACCCGTTGCGGCCGGTGGGAGCGTGGTCCGATGACGGCGAACCTCACTCCCGCCTTCATCCCTGTGCTTGTCACAGGGATGAAGCAGCGGCACGTCCGTGCCGCGCAAGACCAGAACACGACCGGCATTGGCGCCGTGAAAACGAAAGCTCCTATCGGCTTGCCGACTCAAGCCAGCTGGATTCCTGTGACAAGCACAGGAATGAGGGAGTGCAGGACGGCATGATCCACACTCCCCGCTCCCTCGACCGCCTGATCCGACCGAAATCCATCGCCGTCTTCGGCGGCAAGGAAGCGCGGCGGGTCATCGAACAATGCGACAAGATGGGCTTTTCCGGCGAAATCTGGCCGGTGCACCCGAGAGAAGACCAGATCCTCGGCCGCAAGTGCTACCGCTCGGTCGCCGACCTTCCCGCCGCACCCGACGCCTCCTTCGTCGGCGTCAACCGGCAGCTCACCATCGAGATCATCGCCGCACTTGCCGCGCGCGGTGCCGGCGGCGCCGTCTGTTACGCCTCGGGCTTCCGCGAGGCGGCAAGCGAGCTCGACGACGGCAATGACATGCAGGAGGCGCTGGTGGCCGCTGCCGGCCACATGCCGATCGTCGGTCCCAATTGTTACGGCTTCATCAACATGCTCGACGGCGCCCTGCTCTGGCCCGACCAGCACGGCATGCAGCGTGTCGAAAAGGGCGTTGCCGTCCTGACGCAATCCTCAAACATCGCCTGCAACATCTCGATGCAGACGCGCGGCCTGCCGCTCGCCTACCTCATGACCGCCGGCAACCAGGCGCAGACGGGTCTCTCCGACATCGCCTGCGCCGTGCTCGAAGACCCGCGCGTCACCGCCGTCGGCCTGCACATCGAGGGTTTCGACAGCATTGCTAGCCTCGAGCGGCTGGCGACACGCGCCCGCGAACTCGGCAAGCCGGTCGTGACGCTGAAGGTCGGCAAGTCCGAGGCGGCCCAGCTTGCCACCGTCTCGCACACCGCCTCGCTTGCCGGCAACGACCGGGTGTCCTCGGCGCTTCTCGCCCGCCTCGGTATCGGCCGCGTCGATACGCTACCGGCGCTGCTCGAAACGCTGAAGCTGCTGCATGTCGCCGGCCCGCTCGAAAGCAACGAGATCTCCTCGATGAGTTGCTCGGGCGGCGAGGCCTCGCTGATGGCCGACGCCGGTGTGCGCTACCGCGTGAACTATCGGGCGCTGCTTGACGAGCAACGCAAGCCGCTCAAGGAAGCGCTCGGCGAGATGGTGACGATTGCCAACCCGCTTGACTACCACACCTTCGTCTGGGGCAACCGAGAAAAGCAGACCACAGCCTTCAGCGCGATGATGAAGGGCGGCTACGCGCTCAACCTGATCGTGCTCGACTTCCCCCGCCAGGACCGCTGCGACGCGGCCGACTGGGTGACGACCTGCGATGCGGTGATTGATGCAGCGAAAGCGACCGGCGCGCGCGCCGGCATCGTCGCCAGCCTCGGCGAAAACATGCCGGAACAGACGGCGCTGTCGCTGATGGCGGCTGGCGTCATCCCCTTCTTCGGCATCGACGAGGCATTGGCGGCGGTCGAGACCGCAGCCGGCATCGGAGCTGCCTGGGCCAAGCCAATACCGCCGAAGCTGTTGAACGGCGGTGTTTCTGGCGGTGGCGGCGGTTCGATCACGCTCAGCGAGCATGACGCCAAGACCGAGCTTTCAGCCTCAGGCCTCAGGATCCCGGCGGGCAAGACCGCATTAACGCCTGAAGATGCTGCCAGTGCCGCCGAAAGCCTCGGATTCCCCGTCGTGCTCAAGGGATTGGGTGTTGCCCACAAGACCGAAGCAGGTGCCGTCAAGCTGAACCTGTCGAGCCGCGAAGCGGTGCTTGAGGCGGCCGAAAGCATGGCTTCGGTCGCCTCCGGCTATCTCGTCGAAAAGATGGTGGCAAAGCCGGTCGCCGAACTCATCATCGGCGCGATGCGCGACCCGGTCGCGGGTCCGGTGTTGACCATCGGCGCCGGTGGTATCCTCGTGGAACTGCTGGACGATTCCGCCATCCTGACGCTGCCGACGACGCCGGACCTGATCCGCGAAGCGATCGACGGCCTCAAGATTCGCAAGCTTCTCGACGGTTATCGCGGCGGCCCGAAGGGCGATTTTGCCGCCCTTGCCGACGCTGTCGCCGCTGCGGCATCCTATGTCGTTTCAAACGCTTCAAACCTCGAAGAACTCGATATCAATCCTTTAATGGTGTTACCGGAAGGCCATGGAGCCATCGCCGCCGACGCCCTGATCCGTCGGAGGAACTGACGCCATGACCGGACCGATCCTGACGCGCCGCGAGGGCGGCATTCTCGAAGTGACGATCGACCGGCCGAAGGCGAATGCCATCGACCTGAAGACCAGCCGGATCATGGGCGAAATCTTCGCAGGTTTCCGCGACGACGACAGCTTGCGCGTCGCCATCATCACCGGGGCCGGCGAAAAATTCTTCTGTCCGGGATGGGACCTGAAGGCGGCTGCGGCCGGCGACGCGGTCGACGGCGATTACGGCATCGGCGGCTTCGGCGGCCTGCAGGAGCTGCGCGATCTCAACAAGCCGGTGATCGCCGCCGTCAACGGCATCTGCTGCGGTGGCGGCCTCGAAATCGCACTCTCCACCGACCTGATCCTGGCGGCCGAGCACGCAACCTTCGCGCTGCCGGAAATCCGCTCGGGCACCGTTGCCGACGCCGCCTCGATCAAGCTGCCGAAGCGCATCCCCTACCACATCGCCATGGACATGCTCCTGACCGGCCGCTGGCTCGACGTCGTCGAGGCCAACCGCTGGGGCTTCGTCAACGAGATCCTCCCCGCCGACAAGCTGATGGCGCGCGCCTGGGAACTGGCCCGGCTGCTCGAAAGCGGCCCGCCCCTCGTCTACGCCGCGATCAAGGAAGTGGTGCGCTCAGCCGAGGGCGAGACCTTCCAGACGACGATGAACAAGATCACCCGCCGGCAGTTCAAGACCGTCGACATTCTCTATTCGAGCGAGGACCAGCTGGAGGGCGCAAAGGCCTTTGCCGAGAAGCGCGACCCGGTCTGGAAGGGGCGCTGACGGACGCTGCCAGAGGCGGCGCAGGACTGAAAAAACGTGCCGGTGATCCGGCGAAACGACGTCACGGAACGTGCAGGGGTACTCGCGCGTCGCCGAAGGCTATCCATAAGCCAGCCTTATGGAAATAAATGATAATTTAGGACGTTACAAGGTTCATCCAAGCGATTAGGCTTATCGATCTGAAGCCAAAAGCGTCCGCCCGGGAAAGGAGACAACAGGCAATCGAAGATGAAAAATGGCCCAAACGGCCGATCCGAAAGCCATCCGCAAGGTGGCGGT
Organism: Ensifer sp. M14; assembly: GCF_003355565.1. NCBI lineage: Bacteria > Pseudomonadati > Pseudomonadota > Alphaproteobacteria > Hyphomicrobiales > Rhizobiaceae > Ensifer > Ensifer sp. M14. The sequence goes on along the minus strand of NZ_QJNR01000004.1, from coordinate 2,090,245 downwards.
ACGCAGCAATCTCTACCAACCAGAACGAACGGCGAATGCCGACAAAGAAGGGAACAGGGGAATGAGCGATTACAAGGATTACCTCACACGACAGGTCATGCTCGGCAAGATGAACCGGCGTGAATTTCTCGGGCGCGCGGCTGCAGCCGGCATCCTCGCATCGACCGCAGGCACGCTGTTTGCCACCAGCGCTGAGGCCCAGGAGCCCAAGCGCGGCGGCCATCTGAAACTCGGTCTCGAAGGCGCTGCCGCAACCGATAGCAAGGACCCGGCAAAGGCACTGTCGCAGTTCATGTTCGTCGTCGGCCGCAACTGGGGCGACATGCTGGTCGAGAGCCATCCGACCACCGGTGCGCCGGTACCGGCACTGGCCGAATCCTGGGAGCCGTCGGCCGACGCCTCGACCTGGACCTTCGCCATCCGCAAGGGCGTGAAATTCCATGACGGCAAGGAACTGACAATCGACGACGTCATCAAGACGCTGCAGCGCCACACCGACGAAAAGTCGGAGTCCGGCGCGCTTGGCGTGATGAAATCAATCAAGGAAATCAAGGCTGACGGCGACAAGCTGGTGCTGGTGCTGACGGAAGGCAATGCCGACCTGCCGCTGCTCCTGACCGACTACCACCTGATCATCCAGCCGAATGGCGGCCTCGACGCTCCCGATGCCATGATCGGCACCGGCCCCTATAAGGTGGCAAGCTTCGAAGCCGGCGTGCGCGCCACGTTCGAGCGAAACGCCGACGACTGGCGCACCGATCGCGGCTTCGTCGATTCGGTCGAACTGATCGCGATGAACGACGCCACGGCCCGCATCGCTGCCCTTTCCTCCGGTCAGGTCCACTTCATCAACCGCGTCGATCCGAAGACCGTCAACCTCCTGAAGAAGGCGCCGACCGTCGAGATCCTGAACACATCGGGCCGCGGCCATTACGTCTTCATCATGCACGCCAACACCGCGCCGTTCGACAACAACGATCTGCGCATGGCGCTGAAGTATTCGATGGACCGCGAAACCATGGTCCAGCGCATCCTCGGCGGCTACGGCAAGGTCGGCAACGACTTCCCGATCAACGATACCTATGCCCTCTTCCCCGAAGGCATCGAGCAGCGCGCCTATGACCCCGACAAGGCGGCCTTCCACTACAAGAAGTCCGGCCACAGCGGCCCTGTGCTGCTGCGCACCTCCGACGTCGCCTTCCCGGGTGCGGTCGACGCGGCCGTTCTCTACCAGGAAAGCGCCAAGAAGGCCGGCATCGAGATCGAGGTCAAGCGCGAACCGGGCGACGGCTACTGGACCAACGTCTGGAACGTTCAGCCTTTCTCGACATCCTACTGGGGCGGTCGCCCGACCCAGGACCAGATGTATTCGACGGCCTATCTCTCGACCGCCGACTGGAACGACACCCGCTTCCTGAGGCCAGACTTCGACAAGATCCTGCTTGAGGCCCGCGCGGAACTGGACGAGACCAAACGCAAGGACATGTATCGCACCATGGCCACGATGGTGCGCGACGAAGGCGGCCTGATCCTGCCGATGTTCAACGACTTCGTGAACGCCTCCACCAAGCAGGTGAAGGGCTTTGTCCACGATATCGGCAACGACATGTCGAACGGCTATATCGCCACCCGCGTCTGGCTCGACGCCTGATGATGGAAAGCGGACCGCTGACTGGTCCGGTTCCGACGGATGGGGCCGCGGATGGAACACATCCGCGGTCTGCCGCTCTTTCCGGTGTACCAGCAAAACCCAACCCCACCGATGCCAAGGGTGAAATCGACGGCACCTTCTGGCGGCGCTTCACCTTTCGCCGTCCGCTCGCGGCGCTGATCCTTCAGCGTCTCGGCTTGAGCGTCGGGCTGCTCTTTGCCGTTTCGCTGATGATATCAGGCGGCATCGAGGCGCTCCCCGGCGATTTCGCCACCACCTATCTCGGCCAGTCGGCAACGCCGCAGGCGGTGGAAAACATCCGCAAGGACCTCGGCCTCGACAAGCCCTGGAGCGAGCGTTACCTCTCCTGGCTCGGCGGCGCCGTGCAAGGTGATTTCGGCACCTCCTGGGCCAGCAAAAACTCGGTTGGCGAACAGATCGGTAAGCGCCTGGGCAATTCGCTGTTCCTCGCCTTCTTCGCCGCGATCGTCTCCGTGCCGCTCGCCGTCGGCTTGGGCATGCTGGCGGTGCAGTTCCGCAACCGGCTGCCTGACAAGATCATCAACGTCGTCTCGCTTGCGGCCATCTCGCTGCCCGAATTCTTCGTCGGCTATCTCCTGATCATGTTCTTCGCCGTCAAGTTCGGCGTCGCCACCTTCCCGGCGACCGTCTACGACAGTATGAGCCTCACCGAGCGTCTCTCGGCAATCGCTCTGCCGGTCGCAACCCTTGTGCTCGTCGTTCTCGCCCACATGATGCGCATGACGAGGGCCGCGATCCTCAACGTCATGTCGTCGGCCTATGTCGAGACGGCCGAGCTCAAGGGCCTCGGCATGTTCCGCATCATCGCTCGCCACGCCGCTCCCAATGCAGTGGCGCCCGTCATCAACGTCATCGCGCTCAACCTTGCCTATCTTGTCGTCGGCGTCGTCGTGGTCGAGGTGGTGTTCGTCTATCCCGGCATGGGCCAATACATGGTGGATGCCGTGACCGTGCGCGACATGCCGGTGGTGCAGGCCTGCGGCCTGATCTTCGCGGCCTTCTACATCTTCCTCAACATGGCGGCCGACATCATCGCCATTCTCGCCAACCCGAGACTGAGGCACCCGCGATGAACCTGAGATCCATCCCCTTGAGTGCCTGGATCGGCATTGCCGGTATCGCGATTGCGATTTTCTGCGCGCTGTTTGCACCCGTCATCGCCCCCTTCGGCGAGCGTGACGTCGTCGGCGATGTCTGGCTGCCGGCCGGCGGCGACTTCCTGCTCGGCACTGACAATCTCGGTCGCGACCTACTGTCGCGCCTGATCTATGGCGCCCGCACCACCATCTTCGTGGCGCTGGCGGCAACCGTGCTGTCCTTCTCGCTCGGCATGATTCTGTCGTTCACCGCAGCCGTCATGGGCGGCTTCGTCGACCAGTTCTTCTCCCGTTTCAACGATCTGATGATGGCGATCCCGACGCTGATCTTCGCCCTCGTCGTGCTTGCCGTGCTGCCGCAGCATCTGTGGATCCTGATCCTGGTCATGGCCGTGCTCGACTCGACCCGCGTCTTCCGCATCGGCCGTGCGGTTGCGCTCGATGTCGCGGTCATGGAGTTCGTCGAGGCGGCACGGCTGCGCGGCGAAGGCAGCGCCTGGATCATCTTCCGCGAGATCCTGCCCAATACGCTGTCGCCGCTGCTCGCCGAATTCGGCCTGCGCTTTGCCTTCTCCATCCTGTTTCTCTCCACCCTCTCCTTCCTCGGCCTCGGCATCCAGCCGCCGGCCGCCGACTGGGGCGGCATGGTCAAGGACAACAAGGACGGCATCATCTTCGGCATCTCGGCAGCGCTGATCCCGGGTGCTGCGATCGCGACGCTGGCGATCTGCGTCAACCTCGTGGTCGACTGGCTGATGAAACGAACCTCCAGCCTGAAAGGAGGGCGTGGCGATGCCTGAACCTTCATCTGCAAGGAACACGCTTCTCTCCGTCAGGAACCTGAAGATCGAGGCGACCAGCTATCCGCCGGGCGAACCGCCGAAAACCGTCACCCTCGTCGAAGGCGTGTCCTTCGACCTTGAGAAGGGCAAAGTTCTCGGCCTGATCGGCGAATCCGGTGCCGGCAAATCAACGATCGGCCTGTCGGCGCTCGCCTATGGCCGCGGTGGCGTGCGCATTACTGGCGGTGAGGTCCTGCTCGACGGCAAGGACATCCTGACGCTCGACAAGAACGGCATCCGCTCGATCCGCGGTGCGCGCGTCTGTTACGTCGCCCAATCGGCAGCGGCCGCCTTCAATCCGGCCCACCGGCTCGGCGATCAGGTGATCGAGGCATCGCTGCGCCACGGCATCATGAACCGAGAGGAGGCGAAGAAACGCGCGCTCTATCTCTTCCGGGTGCTCGGCCTGCCGAACCCGGAAACGTTTGGCGAGCGTTATCCGCATCAGGTCTCGGGCGGTCAGTTGCAGCGGGCGATGACCGCGATGGCGCTTTGCCCCAACCCGGAGCTGATCGTCTTCGACGAACCGACGACCGCCCTCGACGTGACGACCCAGATCGATGTGCTTGCCGCGATCAAGCACGCGATCGAGGAAACACACACCGCAGCGCTCTACATCACCCACGATCTCGCGGTGGTGGCCCAGATCTCCGACGACATCATGGTGCTGCGCCACGGCAAGACGGTGGAATACGGCACCACCAAGCAGATCATCGAGGCTCCGCGGGAAGATTATACCCGGGCGCTGGTCAGCGTCCGCCAGACCAAGCGCGATGAGGCGCCGGACCAGACCGGCACGCAGTTGAAGATCGAGCATATCAGCGCCGGCTATGCCAATGGCTTCAAGGTGCTGCACGACGTTTCCATGCACCTGCCCAAGGGCCAGACGCTGGCGATCGTCGGCGAAAGCGGCTCGGGAAAGTCGACGCTGGCCCGCGTCATCACCGGGCTTTTGCCGCCGACAGAGGGGCGCATCACCTTCGAGGGCAAGGAACTGCCGCGCGCCCTGAAGGGCCGCAGCAATGGCGAACTGCGCCGCATCCAGATGATCTACCAGATGGCCGACACGGCGATGAACCCGCGCCAGACGGTGCGCGACATCGTCGGCAGGCCGCTCTCCTTCTACTTCGGCATGCATGGCGCCAAGAAGACCGCGCGGGTCAAGGAACTGCTCGACCAGATCGAGATGGGAACGAAGTTCCTCGATCGTTATCCGGCCGAGCTCTCCGGCGGCCAGAAGCAGCGTGTCGCCATCGCCCGGGCGCTTGCTGCGGAACCGGAGTTGATCCTCTGCGACGAACCGACCTCGGCGCTCGACCCGCTGGTGGCCGAGGGCATCCTGAATCTGCTTCTGAAGCTGCAGGAGGAAACCGCTGTTTCCTATGTCTTTATCACCCACGACATCGCCATCGTCCGGGCAATCGCCGACAGCGTCGCCGTCATGCATCGCGGCCGGCTGGTGCGGTTCGGGCCGAAGTCCAAGGTGTTGGCACCGCCCTTCGACGACTATACCGACCTGCTGCTGAAGTCCGTGCCCGAGATGGAAATCGGCTGGCTGGAACGGGTGCTGAAGACACGGCGCATGGAAAGTGCCGGCAACTGACGGTCAGCGACAACAGAGTCCCCTCTCCCTGCCTGCGGGGAGAGGGCTAGGGTGAGGGGCGACGGGTCAACAGGAGCTGGCTGTCACTTCACTTTGCAATCGACATCACCCAGCCGCTGCGCCGCCTTGCCTTCGAAGGTCACGGACGATTCCGCCTTGGCGGTGCAGTCTCCGGTAGCGCCGCTGCCCGAGCGAAAATGCACCACCGGCTGCCCCTCGATCATGATGCTCGGCACCACCTCGTAAAGTTCCGGCGGGCAGTTGGCGACGTCGGAAAGCCGAAGCGCCGGCTGGCCGCCGATCATGACGCTGGTGGAACCGGAAAGCGCGCAGGCCGGGATCGGTGGACGCGCATCTTCAGCGCCTGATGGCACCGCTGAGCAGGCGAACAGAAGGCCTGACATGGCCACAACAGCAGATTTCATCGGCTTCCCTCAACGATACGGTCGCTTGCTCATGGCGCAATCTAGGACGGCAACGCGAAGGCCGCCACCTCAATAATCGGTCGGTACCGTCAGCACGTCGGCATCAGGCGTTTCGAGAAAGGTGCGCACCGTCGCGGGCATTTGCCGGGACCCCATGGCCAGCACCCCGCAGCGCGACAGCATCTGCCGGAGATCCGGCTCCTGGCCAAGCGTGCGCCAGATCATACGCGAGGCATAGGGCAGGTTTTCCTTGCGCCAAGAGACGCCCATGGTGGTGCCACGCAGATAGACGCGCTGATGCACTTCGAACGGCATCAGGATCGTCTGCGACAGCATCGGCTGGCGCCCGACGCTGCGCTCGGCGATGAAGATGCGGTTGCGCCAGAAGGTGGCGAGGCCGACATACTTCGAAAACTGCTGGATTTCGTTGGCCGCATCGCGGATGCGCTCGATCGACTTCACCCGGATCGAACCGCTCTCCTCATGAATGCGGGCGCAGGAGCAGACGACGCGGCCGGGCCACGACGGCGAGAGATGATAGGTCTGGTAGTAGCCGACATGACGGCGGAGCCCGGCAAGGTCGCCCGGAAATCCCTCAAGCAGCAGCCCGGCTTCAGAGCGGTCGCGATCGGGCCTCACCATGCGCGCTTCGAACAGTTTTGCCGACAGCGAAAAGTCCTGCGCCTGCAGCCCGAAGAAGCCGGCGATGCGGGCGACATTGTGCGCCGACGGCCGCGCCTCGCCGCTGATGTAGCGGTTGAACTGCTGACGGTTGATCCCGATTTCCCGGCAGATCTGCGAGATCGAGCGCCGCGTCGCGCAGGCAAAGCGAAGATTGGCGGCAAAGTGGTCGGCGTCGTGCAAGATTGCTCTCCCGAACGGAACGACAGATAGCGTAAAGTCGCGTAAATCCGCGTCAAGTCGCGAAATTGTGTGGCCGGTGCCAACCGTTAGGTTTTCGCTAGAAACAAACTTCAGAGGGAACCTGCACATGAGCGACTTCACCAAGCGTCCCGACGGCCTCATCGTACCTGCCGGCATCAACCGTCGCGGCTTTCTGGCAGGCACCGCAGCGCTCGGTCTGGCGGCAGGCTTTGGCGGCACAATGGTCGCGGGCGATGCTCGCGCCGAGGAGCCCAAGCGCGGCGGCCACCTGAAGCTCGGCCTCAAGGGCGGCGCCACCACCGATACGCTCGACCCCGCCGGCTACAGCGGCTCGGTCTCCTTCGTCATCGGCCATCTCTGGGGCGACACACTGGTCGAATCCGATCCGAAGACTGGCGCACCGCTGCCGGCACTCGCCGAATCCTGGGAGCCTTCGGCCGACGCGTCACAATGGACGTTCAAGATCCGCAGCGACGTCAGCTTCCACGACGGCAGCAAGATGACCGTCGCCGATGTCATCGCTACGCTGAAGCGCCACTCGGACGAAGGCTCGAAGTCGGGCGCGCTCGGCCTGATGCGCTCGATCAAGACGATCGAGGAAAAGGCCGGAGCTCTGGTTCTGACATTGACCGAAGGCAATGCCGACCTGCCGCTGCTCCTGACCGATTACCACCTGATCATCCAGCCGCGCGGCGGCGTCGACAATCCCGCCTCGCCCATCGGCACCGGCCCCTACAAGCTGGCGAGCTACGAGGCGGGCCTGCGCTCGACCTTCGAGAAGAACACCAACGACTGGCGCCAGGATCGAGGCTTCGTTGACAGTGTCGAAATCATCGTGATGAACGACACGACGGCCCGCATTGCGGCGCTCTCCTCCGGCCAGGTGCATTTCATCAACAACATCGACCCGAAGACCGTGCCGCTCCTGAAGCGCGCGCCGCGCGTCGAGATCCTGCGCACCGCTGGCAAGGGCTTCTACAGCTTCCTGATGCATTGCGACACGGCGCCCTTCGACAACAACGACCTGAGGCTGGCGCTGAAATATGCCGTCGACCGGCAGGCGATCCTCGACCGCGTCGTCGGCGGGTTCGGCACGCTCGGCAACGATTACCCCGTCAACGAGAACTATGCTCTGGCGCCCGAGGGCATCGAGCAGCGCGCCTATGACCCCGACAAGGCCGCCTTCCACTTCAAGAAGTCGGGCCACGACCGGCCGATCCTTTTGCGCACCTCGGATGCCGCCTTCCCCGGCGCCATCGACGCCGCGGTGCTGTTTCAGGAAAGCGCCAAGAAGGCCGGCATCGAGCTCGAAGTGCGCCGCGAGCCGGAAGATGGCTACTGGACCAATGTCTGGAACGTCCAGCCGTTCTGCGCTTCCTACTGGGGCGGCCGGCCAACGCAGGATTCGCGCTACTCCACCTCCTACCTTTCCAGTGCCGAGTGGAACGACACCCGCTTCAAGCGCGAGGACTTCGACAAGCTGCTGCTTCAGGCACGCTCAGAGCTCGACGAGACCAAACGCAAGGAGATGTACCGCACGATGGCAATGACAGTGCGCGACGAAGGCGGCCTGATCCTGCCGGTGTTCAACGACTACGTGAACGCCGCTTCCGCATCGCTGAAGGGTTTTGTGCACGACATCGGCAACGACCTTTCGAACGGCTACGTTGCCAGCCGCGTCTGGTTCGACAGCTAAGAGCAACTCCAGCGCGTGCGGAATTGCGCAAAAAACACGGAGCCAGAGCATTTCCGGCAGAAGCACCTGGCTTCGGGAAATGCGTGAGAACAAAGAGAGTGAGCGGACAAGCGAAATGTCAGACCGTGAATTCACCCTGATCGAGAACGAATGGATCCGATTGAAGGACGGCACCCGGCTTGCCGCCCGCATCTGGATGCCCGCAGGCACGGATGCCGACCCGGTGCCATCAGTGCTTGAATACCTGCCCTACCGCAAGCGCGGCGGCACGAGCCTTCGCGATGAATCGACCTACCCGGTCTTTGCCGCCGCCGGCATTGCTGGCGTGCGTGTCGACATCAGAGGCTCGGGCGAAAGCGACGGCGTCATCGACGGCGAATATACACCGCGCGAACTTGCCGACGGCTGCGAGATCATCGAATGGATCGCTGCCCAGCCCTGGTCGAACGGCAAGGTCGGCATGATGGGCATCTCCTGGGGCGGCTTCAACTGCCTGCAGGTCGCAGCCTTGAAGCCGCCGGCATTGAAGGCCGTGATCTCCATCGCCTCCACCGTCGACCGCTACAACGACGACATTCACTACAAGAACGGGTGCCATCTCTCGGCGCAGCTATCGTGGGCGGCGACGATGCTTGCTTATCAATCGCGCTCGCCGGACCCCGCCATCGTCGGCGATCGCTGGAAGGAAATGTGGCTGGAGCGCCTGGAGAACGAGCCCTACTTCATGGAGGAATGGCTCGAGCACCAGCGCCGCGACGCCTTCTGGCAGCATGGCTCGATCTCAGAGAGTTTCGACAGCTTCGACACGCCGGCGCTCGTCATTGCCGGCTGGGCCGACGGCTATCGCAACACGCCGCTGAAAGCCGTCGAGGGTCTCGGCATGAAGGCCAAGGCGATGATCGGCCCCTGGGTGCACAAATATCCGCATTTCGCCTGGCCGAAGCCGCGCGCCGATTTCCATGGCGAGGCGATCCGCTGGTGGAACCGCTTTCTGCGCGACGAGAACAACGGCGCCGAAGGCGGGCCGCAGGTGCGCGCCTATATCCTCGACGGCCCGCGCCCGACTGTGCGGCGCGACAACGACCCCGGCCGCTGGGTCGCCAAGGACGTCTGGCAGACGCCGGAGATGCAGGTTCTCGGCGTCACGCTCGACGGCAGGCTCGCCGCCGACACCAAGGACAAGGGCATCGGCGACGTCTATCTGAAATCGCCGCTCGATACCGGTACGGCATCCGGCGAATACTTCACCCTGAAACCCGATGCCGAAATGGCCGGCGACCAGCGCATCGACGATGCCGGCGCGCTGACCTTCGAAACGCGTCCCTCGCTGGAGGCTGAAGACTATCTCGGCCAGGCGAGCCTCTCGGTCGATGTCACCTGCGCCGCAGACACCGCCAACCTCGCTGCCCGCATCGTCGATGTGCATCCGGATGGGACCGCCACCCGCATCGCCTTCGGCGTGCTCAATCTGGCGCATCGCGACGGCAATGCCGAACCGCGACCGATGGAGAAGGGCCGCAAGACGCGGATCACCCTGGTTCTCGACGCCTGCGGCTATCGCGTGCGCGCCGGTCACCGCATCCGGCTGTCGCTGTCGACCTCCTACTGGCCGATGATCCTGCCGCCGCCAGGCGATCCCGGGCTCACCATCGACACGGCAAGCCTGGCGCTTTCGCTACCCCTGCTCGGCCAGCACAGCGAGGTGGTCGTGCCGGAGCCGGAAAATCCGGACCCGCTGCCGAAGTACATCGAGCATACGGCGGGCAGTACCAGCCGTACCGTCGAGCGCGACATGACCAATGGCGTCACCCACTATCGCATCTACGAGGATGGCGGCTTGAGCGAGCACCCCGATACCGGGCTTTCGACGCAGGACATTCGCGACGAGACCTGGTCCATCGCGTCAGACGATCCACACTCGATGATCGGCACCTCGACCTGGACCTGCATTGCGAAGCGCGAAGGCTGGTCGGTGCGCACCGTCTCGACCTCGGTGCTCACCTGTGACGCCAACGACTGGATCACCGAAGCCAAGATCGTCGCCTATGAAGACGACGCCCCGATCTTCGAAAAGAGCTTTGCCAAGCGGGTCGCGCGCGACCTGATGTAGGCGCATCTTGACTTCAGCGCCGCATGACTGTACCAATCGGTAAATACTTTACTGATTGGTACAGTCATGCGCCATTTTTTCAGTCGTCACCAACCTCCCATCCATATCGGCCGCGGCCTGGTTGCCGGCATCGGCGGCCTTGTCGCCATTGCCGCCGTCGGCGCGCTCACCAACATCGTCGGCGAACCGCTGCTGATGGCGCCGTTCGGCGCCAGTTGCGTGCTGATCTTCTCGGTCGCCGGCAGCCCGCTTTCGCAGCCGGCCAATGTCGTCGGCGGCCATTTCGTCGCGACGCTGGTCGGCCTCGTCATGCGCGCGATCTTTCCCAACGAGTGGTGGGCGGTCGGCCTCGCCGTCGGCGCCGCAATTGCACTGATGGCAGCGCTGCGCATCACCCATCCACCGGCCGGCGCCAATCCGCTGGTGGTCTTTGCCAGTGACCCCGGCTTCGAGTTCCTGCTCTTTCCCGTGTTGACCGGTTCGCTGATACTGGTCGCCGTCGGCACGCTGTTTCATCGTTTCGGCAAGGTCGAATATCCGCTTCAAAGGAAGCCCGCATGAGCCGCGTCGTCGCCGAGCGCCAGGATGTCATCGCCACGCTTGCGGAGGTCTTTCGCGAGCATGGCTATGACGGCGCGAGCCTCAGCCTGATCACCGAGAAGACCGGGCTCGGCAAGGGCAGCCTCTATCACTTCTTTCCCCGCGGAAAGGAGGAGATGGCCGAGGCCGTGCTGGGCGACATCGCCACATGGTTCCAGACCAACATATTCGACCCATTGCGCAGCGGCGAAACACCGGCGGCCGCGATCGACGACATGTTTACCGCCGTCGACAGCTACTTTCGCCAGGGACGCCGCCTCTGCCTGATGGGCGTCATTGCCGCAAGCGGCGCGCATGATCGCTTCTCGGTCGAACTCAACCGTTATTTCGCCGATTGGCGGACGGCCCTTGCTGAGGCACTCGACCGCCAGGGCACCGCAGAGAGCGAACGACAGGCGCTCGCCGAAGAGGTGATCGGCGGCATCCAGGGTGCGCTCATTCTTGCCCGCAGCCTCGATGATCCTCAAGCGTTCGGCCGCGTGCTTAGCCGCCTCAAGGCGCGCTGCCGCTCGTCGCAGAACTGACAAAAATCAGATCGCAAGGCGCTGCCGCCTTGACAATTCCCCGTGCACCCGGTTATTAACCTTCAAGTTAAATAACTTTCGGGTTAAAGAACGGCCGCGCCTTGCGACGGCGCTGGCTGCGGGAGGAAACATCATGGCAATGACCACTGAAAACGCATCGCGCGAACACAGGCTGAGCCTGGAGATCACCAGGATCTTCGACGCCCCGCGCAGCCTCGTGTTCAAAGCCTGGTCGACCCCGGAACATGCGTTGCGCTGGTGGGGACCGCGTGATTTCAACCCGCATTCCATGAAGATGGATTTCCGCCCCGGCGGCGCCTGGCGCGCCTGCATCCGCTCGCCGGAAGGGCAGGACTACTGGATGGGCGGCGTCTATCGCGAGGTGATCGAGCCGGAAAAGCTCATCTTCACCTTCGCTTGGGACGAGGAAGGCAAGCCGGGTGCCGATACGCTGATTACGGTGTCCTTCGTCGATCTCGGCGGCAAGACGCAGTTGACCTTCCACCAGACTCCATTCGACAGCGTCGACGAGCGCGACTCGCACCAGGACGGCTGGGGCGAGTGCCTCGAAAGACTGCAGGAGTATCTTTCCGATGTCTGAGACAATGAACACCGCGGACAACGCGCCGGGCCCGAAGGCGACGCGGCGGGAGTGGATCGGCCTTGCCGTCCTCGCCCTGCCCTGCATGCTCTATTCGATGGACCTGACGGTCCTGAACCTCGCGGTGCCGCAGCTGACCGAACAGCTGAAACCTTCGGCCTCGCAGCTCCTCTGGATCGTCGATATCTACGGTTTCATGGTGGCGGGTTCGCTGATCACCATGGGCACACTCGGCGATCGCATCGGCCGCCGCCGGCTCTTGATGATCGGCTCCATCGCCTTCGGCATCGCCTCGGTGCTTGCCGCCTTCGCATGGAGCGCGGAAACGCTGATCCTGGCGCGCGCCGTTCTCGGCGTCGCCGCCGCCACGCTCGCGCCTTCAACGCTGTCGCTGATCCGCAACATGTTCCTCGACGACAAGCAGCGCACGCTCGCAATCGGCATCTGGATCGCCAGCTTCTCTGCCGGTGGCGCCATCGGCCCCGTCGTTGGCGGACTGATGCTCTCGCAGTTCTGGTGGGGTTCCGTCTTCCTGCTCGCCGTGCCGGTGATGATCCTGCTCCTCATCCTCGGCCCGATGCTGCTGCCGGAGTTCCGCGATCCCAATGCCGGCCGGCTCGATTTCGTCAGCGCCGGCCAGTCGCTCGTCGCCGTACTCTCGGTAATCTACGGCATGAAGCGCATCGCCGAGGACGGCCTCGACGTCACGGCCGTGTTCTTCATCCTGCTCGGATTGACGGTCGCCATGCTGTTTGCCCGGCGCCAGAGCCGGCTTGCCGATCCGCTGATCGACCTCGCGCTGTTCAGGACCCCGGCTTTCAGCGCGGCGCTCGGGGTCAACATCCTCGGCCTGTTCGTCGGCTTCGGCGCCTTCCTGTTCGTGGCGCAGTATCTGCAGCTCGTGCTCGGCCTGTCGCCCTTTGTCGCCGGACTCTGGTCGGTGCCGACAGGTGTCGCCATGGTGCTGGGCTCTATCCTCGTTCCGTCGCTTGCCTCCCGCTATGCCGCCTCGAACCTGATTGCGGCCGGCTTCGTCTTGACCGCCATCGGCTTTGCCATCTGCACCCAGGTCGAAACGACGAGCAGCCCGCTGCTTGTGACGACGGGCCTTGTCGTCCTCTGCCTCGGCTTTGCGCCGGTCGGCACGCTGACGACGGATCTGATCGTCGGTTCCGCCCCGCCGGAACGCGCCGGCGCGGCCTCGGCGATCTCGGAAACCAGCTTCGAATTCGGCGGAGCACTCGGCATCGCCGTACTCGGCAGCATGCTCACGGCCGCCTATCGCAGCCGCATGGATGCGGTGATCGTCACCGGCCTTCCCGAAGAGACCGTGGAGGCCGCACGCCAGACGCTGGGCGGCGCGGTTGCCATTGCCGAGCAAATTCCGGGCGAGCAGTCCGAACGGCTGCTCGATGCCGCTCGCGACGTGTTCACCACTTCGTTTGCCTTCACCGCATCGATCTGCGTGGCCCTGTCGCTGCTGACCGCGCTGCTCGCCTTCCTGCTTCTGCGCAAGGCAACCGGCGATGGCGCCGACAACGATCCAGTCATTGCCGACGAGGCGGAAGTTTCCGCCAAGGCAGGATAACAAGTGGCGTCCGCGTAACGGACGCCAACACATAATTCGCATCAACGCCCACCTCGGCAGCGCCGTTTCCCCCGGTCGAAAGACTGGGGTCCGGCGGCGCATGCCCAAAAACAGGAGCACGTCCGATGAAAAAGCTCTATCGCGGCAGCTGCCATTGCGGCACCGTCAAGTTCGAGTGCCAGCTCGATTTCGCCGAAGGCATCCGCCGCTGCAATTGCAGCTTCTGCGCCAAGACACGCATGCAGAAATCCTTCGCGCTGCGCGACGAGTTCACCATCATCAGTGGCAAGGAGGCGTTGACGAGTTATCGAGCGGTGCCTTCAAACTGGCGGGAGGGCGACGTCGATCACTACTTCTGCAATCGCTGCGGCATCCGGCCATTTTCCCGCGGCTATCTCGAGGATTTCCTCGGCCATTTCTATGCCGTCAACGTCGCCACCCTCGACGATGTCAGCGACGAGGAACTCGGCACCGCCCCGATCATCTACGAGAACGGCCGCCACGACGACTATGAAAACCCACCGCCAGACATCCGCTTCATGTGATCGCCGACGCCGGAGAATGTCCGGGACGCGGTCCCGTCAGCATATCCGCAAGCGGGACGACCTCAAGCGGGACTCAGCGCCCGCAATGCTTCCAGCGCGCGCTCGGCATCCGCCTCCGGCACGAAGATGTGGTCGTGATAATAGGCAGCGACGACGTTGGCGCTGATGCCCTCCCGCGTCAATGCCGTCGCCACCGCCGCCGTCAACCCGACAGCTTCGAGCGCCGAATGCACATTGAGCGTGATGCGGGCAAGCAGCGGACCATAGGAAAGGTCGGCGGCATCGGCCGCCGGACGCTCCAGGATCAGCGTAACCCCTTCGTCCTCGCGATAGGTCGCAAGCGGCTCAAATGCCATGTAATGCTGCGCCTCGTCGTGGGGCACCGTGCAATAGACATAGGTTTGTGGAAACAACGCCGGCGCCATCGTCGCGAGCAGCTTCGCAAGATCCGTTTCCCCAGCCATCATGCCTCCTCCACCATGTCCGCAATCCCTCTCAACCGGATCGCAGCGCCGCTGCTGTGGTAGCGGATCGTCACATTGCCGTGAAGCACGGTCTTGCGATTTGCTTTCGAAAGGCCACGCGAAAAACATGGGCGCAACACGGCCGCCGCCCGACTGCGGCAGAGGAACCCACCGATGCCTGCAAAACGCGACGCTCATCCGATCACTGTGAAGGCCGGCCGCCACCTGCGGCTGATCGCTCCGGCACTGGCGCTCTGCGTCGCACTTTCGTTTGGGGCAACGGCCCGAGCCGCCGAACCGGCCATCTCCATTCCGCCGCCATCGCTGGACGAGAAGGCAGCCAGCGGACCGGAGACGGCGGTGTTCTCCGGCGGCTGCTTCTGGGGCGTCCAGGGCGTGTTCCAGCATGTGAAGGGCGTGAGCAAAGCCGTCTCCGGCTATGCCGGCGGCAGCCGCGACACCGCGTCCTACGAGGCGGTCAGCAATGGCGATACCGGCCACGCGGAATCGGTGGAAGTGACCTACGACCCGAGCAAGGTCAGCTACGGCAAGCTGTTGCAGATCTTCTTTTCCGTCGGCCACAACCCGACGCAGCTGAACTATCAGGGGCCGGATCGCGGCACGCAGTATCGCTCGGCGCTGTTCGTCGCCACACCGGAGCAGAAGAAGATTGCCGAAGCCTATATCGCCGAACTCGGCAAATCCGGCGTGTTCCCGGCCGAGATCGTCACCGAGATCGCGCCGCTGAACGGCTTCTATGTCGCTGAGGCCTATCACCAGGATTTCCTGACGCGCAACCCGACCTACCCCTATATCGTCTACAACGACATGCCGAAGATCGAGAGCCTGCGCAAACTGTTCCCGCAGAGCTTCCGAGCCAATCCGGTGCTGGTGTTCAAGGCGAAAAGCTAGCGCACCCAAGAGAACTGAGGCGCGCGAGAACTGAGGCGCACCGCGGCCGGATTTACGCTGCGGTCAGGGCCGAAACGCTCAGCCGGTCCCGACAAGAACGGCAATGCCGTCCGCCAGACGACGAAAGCCTTCGCGCGCGCCTTCGCTCATGTGCCGGGCCCTGAGCCAGGCATGGATCATCTGCGGCTCTTCCCGGAACGTGACATTGACGCCGGCCATCGCCAGCCGCGCCGCATAGATGCGCGCATCGTCGCGCAACGGATCGAAGAAAGCGCCGGTGATGTAGGTCGGCGGCAGGCCTGAGAGATCCTTCTCCGCCAGCGGTGCCGCAAACGGGTTGCCCTCCGGCGCCTGCAGGATCTCACGATAGTAGCTGGTATCGGCGGTCGTCAGCCCCGGCGCCTCCGACATCTCAACATAGGAGCCGGAAGTGAGATCGCCGCCGAGCCCCGGATAGATCAGCGCCTGGCCGACGACACCCGTAAGCCTCTCAGCCCGCGCCTTCAAGACAATGCCCGCCGTCAGGTTGCCGCCGGCACTGTCGCCGACGACCACCACGGGCCGTCCATCGGCGAAGAGGAAATTCAAGACCGCGTAGCAATCCTCGAAGGCGGCCGGCCAGACATGCTCGGGCGCCAGCCGGTAATCGACCGATACGAGTTCCGCCCTGGCGAAATCCGCAAGCTCGGCGCAGATGGCGTCATGGCTGTCGAGCGAGCCGACGACGAAGCCGCCGCCGTGGATGTAATAGATCCGTGTGTCGGTGGAGATCGCCGCCGGCCGGTAGCGCCGGATCGGGATGCGGCCGTCGACAAGCCCGTCCTGGCGCGTCAGCCCTTCAGGTGACGGCGCGTCGAACTCGGCACAAAGTGCATCGTACCATTTGCGCTGCTGTTCGATCGACGCGTCCACCGCATCGGCGGGATAGAAGGCTTCACAGCGCCGGTGAAAGGCGAGAATGCCCTCCTCGGTCGGCATCGGTTTCATTACGGCCTGATCCAAAGTCCGCCTCCTGATCTCTCCAGCGGAAGTCTAGCAGCAGGCCGGCCGCCTTCTATCCGGAAACCGACACAACCATGAAAATTCCGCCGCCGTTGCGTTGTCGGGGACGACCTCCCGCTCGCGCTTGCAAGCGCGGCTCCACAACGATTAACTGCACGGATGGCCTTCACCTTCAGACAGTTGCAGTATTTCGTCGCCGTCGCCGAGCAGGGCTCGATCACCCGTGCGGCACAGAACCTGTCAATCTCGCAATCCTCGATCACCGAGGCGATCAAGGAGCTTGAGGGCGACCTCGGCGTCGAACTGTTCGACCGGCATCCGCGCGGCCTGTCGATCACCCATAACGGCCACCAGTTTCTGCGGCATGCGACAAAAATCCTCTCCGACGTCTCGGATGCAAGGCGCAGCTTTTCCGACAGCCGCGAGGAGACCGGCGGCAAGCTCAATCTCGGCGTCACTTCTCTTGTGGCCGGCTACGTGCTGTCGGATCTGCTCGCCCGCTATCGCCGCGCCTGCCCCGGCGTCGATGTCAGCGCCATCGAGGACAACGGCTCCTATCTGGAACACCTCTTGATCGGCGGCGAGCTCGACGTTGCCGTGATGGTCATCTCCAATCTCCGGGACCGCATGGCGCTGCAGGCCGAGATCCTCGAAACCTCGCCCTATCGCCTCTGGCTGCCGATCGGCCATCCGCTCGTCAGCGCCGACATCATCTCGATCAGCGATATCGCCAAGGAGCCGCTGATCATGCTGACGGTGGACGAAATCGAGGAGAACACCGGCAAGCTGCTGTCGGCGCTCGGCGCCCGCCCGCACGTCGCCTTCCGAACACGTTCGGTCGAAGCCGTGCGCAGCCTGGTGGCAACCGGTGCCGGCATCGCGCTTCTGCCCGATCTCGTCTACCGCCCCTGGTCGCTTGAAGGCGACCGCATCGAGAGCCGCGACGTCTCCGGCGCGCTTCCCGTCGTCCAGGTCGGCATGGTCTGGCGCAAGGGCTCCAGCTTGCCGCAATCGGCACGCGATTTTGTCGGCATTGCGGAAGCGCTGCGCAGCGCCCGTCCACGCTAGAAATCCGATACGGTTCAGAAATTCAAAGAAAATCATAGGGCTACGCCACAGTATATGCGTTCGTCCGCACCGGTACATCTATCGATATCGGGAAAACCGATAGCGGCATTCTGATTAATGAATTTGCGAATGCGGAGAAACCAAGGCACGCTTCAACCTGGGAACGAAGCCGTAAAATGCGGCTCAAAACTGGGAGAATTCAGATGAAGCAGATCCTGAAATCCTGCACGGCGCTGACGCTGTCGCTCGGCCTTGTGGCACCCGCCTTGGCGCAGGAGCCGCTCAAGGAACTGGGCAAGGGCGAAGGCGAACTGTCGATCGTCGCCTGGGCCGGCTACATCGAACGTGGCGAGACCGACAAGAACTACGACTGGGTCACAGACTTCGAAAAGCAGACCGGCTGCAAGGTCAGCGTCAAGACAGCCGCCACCTCGGACGAAATGGTGGCGCTGATGAACGAAGGCGGCTTCGACCTCGTCACCGCCTCGGGCGACGCCTCGATGCGGCTTGTCGCCGGCAAGCGCGTCCAGCCCATCAATACCGATCTCATCCCAAGCTGGAAGACCATCGACGAGCGCATGCAGAACGCGCCCTGGTACACGGTCAACGGCGTTCACTACGGCACGCCCTATGTCTGGGGTCCGAACGTGCTGATGTACAACAAGGACGCCTTCAAGGGCGAAGCGCCGAAGAGCTGGAACGTCGTATTCGAGGAAATGAACCTGCCCGACGGCAAGTCCAACAAGGGTCGCGTCCAGGCCTATGACGGCCCGATCCACGTGGCGGACGCCGCCAACTACCTGATGAAGCACAAGCCCGAGCTTGGCATCAAGGATCCCTACGAGCTCAACGAAGACCAGTACAAGGCGGCACTCGATCTGCTGCGCACCCAGCGCACCCTTGTCGGCCGCTACTGGCACGACGCCATGATCCAGATCGACGACTTCAAGAACGAAGGCGTCGTCGCCTCCGGCTCCTGGCCGTTCCAGGTCAACCTGATGGAAGCCGAAAAGCTGCCGATCGCCTCGACCATTCCGGAAGAAGGCGTGACCGGATGGGCAGACACCACCATGCTGCACGCTGAAAGCGCCCATCCGAACTGCGCCTATATGTGGATGGAGCACTCGCTTTCGCCCAAGGTCCAGGGTGATGTCTCCGCGTGGTTCGGCGCCAACCCGTCGGTCGGAGCCGCCTGCAAAGGCAACGAACTTCTGACCGACGCCGGCTGCAAGACCAACGGCTACGAGGACTTCGACAAGGTCAAGTTCTGGAAGACGCCGGTGACGAAATGCGCAAGCCAGGGCGAATGCGTGCCCTACCACCGCTGGGTTTCCGACTATATCGGCGTCATCGGCGGTCGCTGAGCCGCCGCGACCATATCGCAAGCATTAGCCCCTCACCCTGACCCTCTCCCCGCTCGCGGGGAGAGGGAACGCCCTCGGCAAACCCGCAGGGCATCACCTTGAGGCAAGGCGTCCGCCACGTGTCTCCTTCGCCCCGCCTGCGGGGAGAAGGTGCCCGGCAGGGCGGATGAGGGGCGCTTCCCCTCACCGCGGGGATGAGGGGCTGGAATTCTGGAGCAACTTGATGTCCACCGCCGTTCTTTTCGACAATGTTTCCCGCCACTTCGGCGCCGTGCGCGCGGTCGATGGTGTGAACCTCGAGATCGCCGAGGGCGAATTCTTCGCCATGCTCGGCCCCTCCGGCTCGGGCAAGACAACCTGCCTGCGCCTGATGGCCGGCTTCGAGCAGCCGACCGGCGGCCATATCGAAATCTTCGGCGAGACGGCAGAAGGCGTGCCGCCCTATCGCCGCAGCGTCAACACCGTCTTCCAGGACTATGCGCTCTTCCCGCATCTCTCGATCCTCGACAACGTCGCCTATGGGCTGATGGTCAAGGGCGTCGGCCGCGAAGAGCGTCGCAAGGCGGCCGAAGACGCGCTCGCCATGGTCAAGCTGCCGAGCTACGGCAGCCGCCGCCCCGGCCAGCTCTCCGGCGGTCAGCGCCAGCGCGTCGCGCTCGCCCGTGCCCTCGTCAACAAGCCGAAGGTGCTGCTGCTCGACGAGCCGCTCGGTGCGCTCGACCTCAAGCTGCGCGAGCAGATGCAGGAAGAATTGAAGACCCTGCAGAAATCGCTCGGCATCACCTTCGTCTTCGTCACCCACGACCAGGGCGAAGCGCTGTCGATGGCCGACCGCATCGCCGTCTTCAACGATGGCCGCATCCAGCAGCTCGGCAGCCCGGAAGAAGTCTACAAGCAGCCGAAGACCCGCTTCGTCGCCGATTTCGTCGGCTCGTCAAACGTGCTGCCGGCAAAGCTGTGCCAGAAGTTGGGCGTCAGATCCGCCTATGCCAGCCTTCGCCCCGAGGCGATCTTGCTGTCGCCACCGGGCGAAGGAGCGCTCAGCCTCAACGGCACCGTCTCGGCCCATAGTTTCCTCGGCGCGGTCAATCGCGTCGTCGTCGACGTCGATGGCGCGCGCATCGCGGTCGCAAGCCCCGCCGCGCTTGCCGTGCCCAACGTCGGCAGCCCCGTCACCATCAGCTTTGCGGCGCACGAGTTGCACCCGATGGAGGACGCATGACCGCCGTCGTTGAACATATCACCCTACAGGATCTTCGAGGCCCGGCCGGCCGGCTCTCGGACTTCTTCTGGAAGCACCCGCATGTGCTGCTCACCGTCATGCTGGCGCCGCCGCTCCTGTGGCTCGGCGTCGTCTACATCGGCTCGCTCTTTGCGCTTCTGCTGCAGAGCTTCTTCTCGATCGACGACTTCTCCGGCCTGATCAATTACGAGTTTACCTTCGCCACCTACCGCCAGCTGCTGAGCGAGACCAATCTCGACATCATCCTGCGTACCGTGTCGATGGCGGCGATCGTGACGGTCGCCTCGGCGCTGATCGCCTTTCCGATCGCCTATTACGCGGCGCGTTACGCGCAGGGAAAATGGAAAGTGCTGTTCTACCTCGGCATCATGCTGCCGCTGTGGTCGAGCTATCTCGTCAAGATCTATGCCTGGAAGCTGATCCTCGCAAAGGAAGGCATCGTCACCTGGTTCCTGGCCAAGGTGCATCTGCAGTGGCTGCTCGATGCCTGGCTCTCGCTTCCCGTCGTCGGCGGTAACTCGCTCTCGGTCAGCTACACCGGCACCTTCATCGTCTTCGTCTATGTCTGGCTGCCCTTCATGATCCTGCCGATCCAGGCAGCGCTCGAGCGCGTGCCGGGAAACCTGATCGAGGCCTCCTCCGATCTCGGCGGCACGCCGGCCCAGACCTTCCGCCACGTGCTTTTTCCCTTGGCGCTGCCGGGCATCGTCGCAGGATCGATCTTCACGTTTTCGCTGACGCTCGGCGACTACATCATTCCGCAGATCATCGGTTCTTCCCGGCTGTTCATCGGCCAGGCGGTCTATGCCCAGCAGGGCACGGCCGGCAACATTCCGCTTGCCGCCGCCTTCACCGTCGTGCCGATCGTCATCATGGGCGCCTATCTCTATATGGCCAAACGCATGGGGGCCTTCGATGCGCTCTGATCGCCTCAACCGCTCGCCCCTCGGCCTGAAGATCGCGGCCGCCGCCGGCCTCGCCTTCATGCATGTGCCGATCCTGCTGATCTTCCTCTATGCCTTCACCACGGAGGAAAAGAGCTACCAGTTCCCGCCGCCGGGGCTGACGACGCAATGGTTTGCCGTCGCCTGGAACCGGCCGGATGTCTGGGCGGCGCTGACGCTGTCGGTCAAGGTCGCCTCGATCGCGACCGCCGTCGCCCTGGTGCTCGGCACGCTCTGTGCTGCCGCCGTCAGCCAGACGCGCTTCTTCGGCCGCGAGACAATCTCGCTGCTGGTCATCCTGCCGATTGCGCTGCCCGGCATCATCACCGGCATCGCGCTGCGCTCGGCTTTTTCGATGGCCGAGATCCCGTTTTCCTTCTGGACCATCGTGCTTGGCCACGCGACCTTCTGCATCGTCGTGGTTTACAATAATGCCGTTGCCCGCTTCCGCCGCATCTCCGGCTCGCTGATCGAGGCCTCGATGGACCTCGGCGCCGATGGTTTCCAGACCTTCCGATACATCATCCTGCCGAACATCGGCACGGCGCTTCTGGCCGGCGGCATGCTCGCCTTCGCCCTATCCTTCGATGAGGTGATCGTCACCACCTTTACCGCCGGCCAGCAGTCGACGCTGCCGATCTGGATGCTCGAAGAGCTCATCCGCCCACGCCAGCGCCCGGTGACCAATGTGGTCGCCATGATCGTGGTGCTGGTCACCTTCCTGCCGATCCTCGGCGCCTACTACCTGACCCGCGACGGCGACCAGATCGCCGGCGGCGGCAAATGAACAAGACTTTCAAGGGAGAACAGACATGGACACCCAGCTTTTGATCGGATCGCGCTTCGAGGCCGGAACCGAAGCCGAGGAGCTTATCCTGAACCCGCGCACCGGCGCAAAGATCATCGATCTCGCCGAAGCCTCGCACATGCAGGTCGAAGCGGCCGTGGACGCAGCGGAACGCGCCTTCGTCTCCTGGTCGATGACGACGCCGGGCGAGCGCTCCGGTTATCTGCTCAAGATTGCCGACGCGATCGAGAAGAACGCCGACGATTTCGCCGCACTCGAGGCGCTCAACTGCGGCAAGCCGATCAATGCCGTGAGGAACGATGAACTGCCCGCCATCGTCGACTGCTGGCGCTTCTTTGCCGGCGCCATCCGCAACCTGCATGCGCCGACGGCGGGCGAGTACCTGCCCGGACACACGTCCATGGTCCGCCGCGACCCGGTCGGCATCGTCGGCTCGATCGCGCCGTGGAACTATCCGCTGATGATGATGGCCTGGAAGCTGGCGCCGGCGATTGCCGGCGGCAACACCGTCGTCTTCAAACCGTCGGAACAGACGCCGCTGACGGCGCTGAAGCTGGCGCGTCTGCTCGCCGACATCCTGCCCGAAGGCGTCGTCAACGTCGTCACCGGCCGCGGCGAAACCGTCGGCAACGCGCTGATCAACCACCCGAAAATCGCGATGGTCTCGATCACCGGCGACATCGCCACCGGCAAGAAGGTGCTGACGGCCGCCGCCAAGACGGTGAAGCGCACGCATCTGGAACTTGGCGGCAAGGCCCCTGTCATCGTCTATGACGACGCCGATCTCGAAGCGGTCGTCAACGGCATCCGCACCTTCGGCTACTACAATGCCGGCCAGGACTGCACCGCCGCATGCCGCATCTATGCCGAAGCCGGCATCTACGAAAAGCTCGTCGCCGACCTGAGTTCCGCGGTGTCCACCATCCGCTACAATCTTGCCGACGACACAGAAAACGAGATCGGTCCGCTGATCTCGCGCCGCCAGCGCGACCGCGTCGCAAGCTTCGTCGAGCGCGCCGCCGACCAGAAGCACATCGAGATCACCACCGGCGGCGCTGCTGGTAGCGCCGACGGCTTCTTCTTCCAGCCGACGGTGATCGCCGGTGCCACCCAGGAAGACGAGATCGTCCGGCGTGAAGTGTTCGGCCCGGTCGTCTCCGTCACCCGCTTCACCGGCAAGGACGATGCCGTCGCCTGGGCGAATGACAGCGATTACGGCCTCGCCTCCTCCGTCTGGACCAAGGACATCTCCAAGGCGATGAGGGCCGCCTCGCGCCTGCAATATGGCTGCACCTGGATCAACACCCACTTCATGCTGACCAACGAGATGCCGCATGGCGGCGTCAAGCAGTCGGGCTACGGCAAGGACATGTCCGTCTATGCGCTGGAGGACTACACTGCCGTCCGCCACATCATGATCAACCACGGCTAAGCCTTCAGGCGTGGCGCGGCCTTTTCGGGCAGCGCCGCGCCTCTCGGGCCACGACAAATGGGAGGAAATACCATGTACCGCCGCCAACTGCTCGTTGCCGCAGGCGCTCTGGGTCTGAGCGCCGTTCTCCAGGTACCCCCAGGCTTTGCCGCCGATGCGGCGCCTGATGTCGTCAAGGCTTATGTCGCCGCCTGGAACGCCCATGATGCGACGAAGGCCGCATCCTACTTCGCCGACGGCGTCACCTACTACGACGCCTCCGTCGGCAAGCCCGTGACCGGCAAGGATGCCGCCAAGACCGGTGTCATCGACAACTTCCTCAATGCTGCTCCCGATGCCGTCTGGACCATGAAGGGCGATCCGATTGCCGCCGGCGACAAGGTCTCTTTCGAATGGGAGTTCTCCGGAACCAATTCGGGCGCCTGGGCAGATGGCACGGCCGCAACCGGCAAGAGCTTCAAGTTCACCGGCGCCTCGGTGTTCACGGTCAAGGACGGCAAGATCGCCGCGCAAAATGACTACTACGACGCGCTCGGCTTCTACAAACAACTCGGCCTGCTCTAGTCGGCCGTCGAACCTGCGAGACCGCTCTTCCAGTAGCCGCAAGCCCGCGAACAAAAACATGCGCCCAAAACTCATAAAATAGCTTGCGCGAAGAGGAAACATGAGTAACACGATCACCTTATGAGTTTCTGACCCTTGCTCAGAAGGTGTGTCGCATGCTTGCAAGAAGGATCGCTGCTTCAGCCGGGCTTCCGGCTGTGTCTCGCCCGCACCGTGCGGGCGATAGCGCATCTCTTCTGGATGCCTGTTCATGGCAGGCGGCACAATGACCGCCGCCGCCGAAGCGATCATGGACACGGGAAGCGCCAAGATTCTGTCCGCTGCCTTTTCAGGCACGCACGCCTGGTGCAACGAGAAGATGATGCTGTCGGATGATCTTTCCGACGGCATGGCGTTGCCGGAGTTCTTCGCCTCCGGCGCCTTCGACCGTGCGCTCGACATCTATGCGGAAAAATCAGGGGGGACTGATCGCCGCGCTGTCGCCTCCATGTGGTCGCTCTACTATTTCTCGGCGCTCACCATTCCCTATATCGTTGCCCGCGTGCTCGACCATCAGGTGCTGCCGGTCGCGTTTAACCGCATGAAGGTGGCACTATCCGACGATGGCCTGCCCCGCGCCTTTGGCGTCGTCGATGCCGGCGACTGGCAGGCGGGCGACAATGACGACGTTTTCGCCACCCTATCACCGCTGATGGGCGAGCATCTGCGCGAAGTCGTCGGCTATCTCAAGTCGAGCGGCGGCATCGCCCCGAAACTCGCCTGGAACAACGCGCTCGTCTATATCGACTACGCCATGCGCGCCGCCGGCGTCGAGCCGCTTCATGCCCAGGCCGAAGCCTTGATCGGTAGCAAGTCCCTGCCCGATGGTTCGCCCAACCCCTTCTTCGGTTGCCTGCGCCACGAGGAAGAGGACGGCGCGCGCGTCTGCCGGCGCAAGATCTGCTGCCTGCGCTACCTGCTCCCGGGCGTGCGCAGTTGCGGTAGCCTCTGCGCCCTCCCCAGCCAACGGAACCAGTAGCTTGCCTTATCTCGCCTTGCGGCCCGCGGTCCGGCTCTTGCTGGCCCTGATCATCACCATCCTGCTTTTCGCCACGGTCGCCCGGGCCGAAGGCAAATGGCCGATGACGGTGAAGGACGCGGCCGGGCGCGAGGTGACGATCCCCGCGGCGCCAAAGGCGATCCTGCTCGGCAGCGGGTTCAACCTGGTGGCGCTTTCGCTCATTCATCCGAAGCCCGTCAGCCTGCTCGCCGGCTGGTCCGGTGACATGAAGGGCGACAATCCCGAGATCTACGAGAGCTTTCGCAAGAAATTTCCTGCGATTGCCGACGTGCCGCTGATCGACGACGCCTCTGGCGTGGGTACGGCACTTTCCCTGGAAACGCTGCTGACATTGAAGGCCGACCTTGCGATCCTTGCCAACTGGCAGGCCGATACCGAGCCGGGCCAGCGCGCCATCGACTATCTCACCAGCACCGGCGTGCCTGTCATCGTCGTCGATTTCAACAGCGATCCGCTGAAAAGCACAGCCGACATGATGCGGCTTCTCGGCCGCGTCCTCGAGCGCGACGACCAGGCGGAAGCCTTCGCACGCTTCTATGAGGACAAGCTGGCCTTGATCCGGTCCCGCGTCGCCGCCAAGCCCGAGCCGCGCCCGACCGTACTGATGGATGCCTTTCCGAAGCCCGATCGTTGCTGCTGGGCCTATGGCGTCGGCGGGCTCGGCGAGTTCCTGACGATCGCCGGCGGCCGCAATATCGCCGAAGGCACGCTGCCGCGACCGGGCGGCACGGTCAGCGCCGAGGCAGTCATCGCGGCAAACCCCGATGTCTACATCGCCACCTCATCTCCCGGCGGAGTGTATAGTGGCTTCTCCATCGGTCCGGGCGTCGCCAGGGATGAGGCAGAGCAGACGCTGGCGGCTGCGGTCAAGGTGCCGGTCCTGTCCGGCATCGTGGCAGTCGAAAGCGGCCGCGTCCATGGCATCTGGAACTTCTTCAACGCCATTCCGCTCAACATCGTCGCTGCCGAAGCCTTCGCCCATTGGCTGCGGCCCGACATCTTTGCCGATCTCGACCCGGAAAAGAGCCTCGCCGAAATCAACGAGCGTTTCGCCGCCGTGCCTTTCGAAGGCACCTACACGGTCAGCCTGGGGGCCGATACGCCTCGCTAAACGCGCCAACAAGCCCACCATATTCGCAATTGCCGCAAAGGGTTGGCGAAAACGATCCGGCTTCGAACCGCCAGATGTCGGAAGCGTGACCTTCGAGCGCGTGCGGCGATGTTGCCACCCACCGCTCACCCTATATAAGGGTTGATAAGGAGGAGCTTCATGCTTTGGTTGGTAGCGTTGGTTGGCGTGGCGATCGTGTATCTGGCGGCGCGTTTCAGCCGCTTTCGCCGGTGGGCCGAGCCCATCCTTTCGGTCGCAGTGGCAATCGCCCTGCTCTCCGCTTTCATCGTCTGGATCAGCGACCGCGGCGAGCGCAAGGCTCCCGCATCCGAGCCGGTGGCAACGGCCCCGGCGGTTCCCGCCGCCCAGAATATTGTTCTCGGCGATATCACTTTCCAGCAAAGCCAGCCGGAGCGAAGTTTTCGCCTGCGCGGCACGGTCACCAACAACGGTGCCACGCCGCTTGAATATTTCCGGCTCTCCGTGACGCTCGAAGACTGCCCTCAAGACACCTGCTCGAAGATCGGCGACGATACCGCGCTGGTTCTTTCCCGCGTGCCCGTCGGCCAGGCACGGCCGTTTGAAACCTTCCTTACCTTTCCAAGCCGCGAGGGCGAAAGCCTGACGACGCCGAAATGGACCTACCAGGTATTGGAAGTCCGCGGCGCCGCCAGCAAGTGACCGACCACATCACTCCTAAGGCAAGATCGACTTGCGCAGCAGATGATGCCGCGGACGGCGAAGGTTGCAGCGCCCTTACGCCGCGGGCGCCAACCGCAGCACTGACACGATCGCGGCGGTAGTCGTCACCTCGGCGAATTCCGCCCGCAGTGTGGCGACATGCGCACGATGGATGTCGCGCGCCGGGATCGTGCCGCCCTGGCCGTCCGGCTGGTCGAAGCAGTCGCAGGCGTCTTCGACCAAGATCACCCGATAACCGAGATTGGCGCCGACCCGCACGGAGGTCGAGACGCACATATCCGTCGATATGCCGAAGAGCACGATCGTATCGACGCCGAGCCGGCGCAGGCGCAGATCGAGGTCGGTGCCGATGAAGGCGGCATTGACGCTCTTGCTGACAAGCGGCTCGTCGCCGACGGGTTCGAAGCCCGGGCGCGGCGCATTGCCCGGCGCACCCGGTTGAAGCGTCGAGCCCGGCGCGACGCTCTCGTGCCGCACATGAATGATCGGCCGGCCCGCCGCACGCCAGGCGGAGAGCAGTGCGCGCCCGTTGTCGTCGACGTCCACGTTCCAGCGCGGTGGCCAGGGAGCGGCATCGAATGCCTGCTGCATGTCGATCGGGATCAGGACGGCATTGTTGGGAAGTCTCGGGATGGTCATGGCTAACGCTCCTTGGTTGCCTCAGGAAGCTAGCTGGCCTATCGTCCGGTTTCACTGGACAAGATGATGTCCAGCCGGACGAACTTCCGGCCTGGTGTGCATAGGGGCGACACATTGACAGAATTGGATGAGAAGGACCGGCTTCTGGTGGCCGCGCTTCGACAGGATTCGCGCCAGAGTCTGGTGGCGCTTGCCCGCCATGCCGGCCTGTCGCGTAGTGCTGCCCATGAGCGTCTGCGCCGGCTGGAAACGAAAGGCGTGATCGCCGGTTACACCATCCGCATAGGCGTCGAGGACAAGGCCCCGGTGGTGCGCGCGCTGATCGCCATATCCTTCCAGCCCGGCAAAAATTGCGACCATATCGTGCCGCATCTGGCCGGCATGCCGCCTGTCGTCAGCTGCTGGTCGCTCGCCGGTGAGACCGACCTGATGCTCCTGATCGAATGCGCGTCGAACGGCGATCTTGACACCATCCGCCGGCAAATTTCGTTGATCTCGGGCGTTGCGACCATGCAGACCCATGTGGCGCTGCGCACGCATTTCGACCGGCGGGATTGATCGCGCAACGGCGCTCGACGACGCATGGCGTTGTTGCTACCCCAACCGCCGCTGAGCCACCGATACTTGCCTCATTCCTGTGCTTGTCACAGGAATCTAGCGACGGCGCGTCCGCGCCGTCATTAGCTTGCTTCGTCCCACCGCAGCATTCAAAGTTCTTTCACACCGCCGACGCGGCGCTGCTGGTTCCCTGTAGCAGGCTCATGGATGACGGTTGAGTCGGCCGGCTGATCTCATCGAGATACCAGTTGATGTAGCGCAGTTCGTTCTGTTCCATCGGCGCGATCGGCCCCGGAACGAAATAGTGCGAGCGCACGCCGCGCGAGGTGTGTTCGATGATCGCCTTGTCCTCGTCTGTTGTCACCGTCCACAGCCAGGTGAGCTTTTCGAGCTCGTAGTCCCGCCCCTCCTCGGCCTTGCCGTCGACGAGCCAGATCAGTTCCATCTCGCAGGTGCCCGCCGTCTTCGGAATGAAGCGGTAGATCATGCCGTGATCGGGATAGCAGACGAGGAATGTCGTGCCGCCGAGATGGATGGAGGTGACGCCGCCGTCGAAATCGCTGAAGCGGCCCATCAGCGGGGCCAAGGGCTGGCCGTCCTTGCTGCCGGTCTTCACACCATCATAGAGCGCATAGCGGAAGGCGTGCACCGTCTCCTTGCCACCAGCCGAACTCTGCCAGTGATCACCCGAGCCGACCTCGATGCCGAGCGCGCAGGTGCGCGCCTCCATCTTGGCGTTCAGCTCCTCGATCATGTGCAGTGGCTGTTCGAGCGCATGCGTCTCGGAATATTCCGGATGCGCCGGGCCGCAATGGTAGCACTCGACATAGTTCTCGACGGCGAGCTTCCAGTTGGCATCGACAGGATAGGACTGGCGGTGGGCGACCTTGGCCGTAGCCCAGCCATATTGGCCGCAGGTCGCATGCAGCAGGTTCTCGACTTCGGCGAAATCGAGCGGTTCTTCGGCAAAAGACATGAAGATCAGGCCTTCGACCACGCGCACATGAAGTTTCTTCAGCCCATGGTCCTCGCGCTTGAAATCCTTCGGCATCAGCCGCGCCGCCTTCAGCGCGCCGTCATTGCCATAGGTCCAGGCGTGGTAGGGACAGACGAAGGCGCGGGCATTGCCCTTGTCCTTGGTGCAGACCTCGGCGCCGCGATGGCGGCAGACATTGAGCATCGCATGGATGGCGCCGGTGGCGGTGCGGGTGACGATCACCTGCTCGGAGGCCATGCGAAAGACTTCGAAATCATTGGGGTTCGGGATCACGCTTTCATGCGCCACACAGTGCCAATGGCGGCGAAACACCCGGTCGAGATCACGCTCGTAGATGTCCTCGTCGTGGTAGAAGGCGCGGACCAGCCCATGGCCCGGCCGATGCGCTGCCACCAGCTGATCGATGCGGTCGCCCGCGACGGTGGTATTGGAAAGGTCCGATGCGAACATGGGCCTGAACTCCCGAAAGATAGACCGGAAGAACCGCGTTCCGGCGCGCGCATGCTAAGTTTACTTGGTGTGCGGGGCCGCCCCTCACCCCAACCCTCTCCCCGCATGCGGGGAGAGGGAGCGCGCGCCACCAAGCTCTCCGCCTCGTCCGCTTACGAGCTCGACGGTCGCGACTCGTCTCCTTCTCCCCGTCAAACGGGGAGAAGGTGGCCGGCAGGCCGGATGAGGGGCAACCTCAAACGCCGTTCGCTACATCCTCACCCGTTCGGAGCGCGGATCGTACATCGCCTTCAGCGACGCCTCTGCCTTCACCCGCGTGCCGGCGATCTCGATCTCGAAGCGTGAGCCGAGCACGTCGGCATCGCTCTCGCCTTCAGACGGCACATAGCCAAGGCCGATCGCGCCGCCGAGATGGTGGCCGTAATTGCCCGACGTGATCGTGCCGACGATCTTGCCGTCGCGCACGATCGCCTCGTTGTGGAAGAGCAAGGGCTCCGGATCGGCGAGCCGGAACTGCACCAGCCGGCGCGAAAGCCCGCGATTGTGCTTGGCGAGCACCGCCTCGCGACCGATGAAATCGCCCTTGTCGGGTTTCACCGCGAAGCCGAGCCCGGCTTCGAGCACGTGGTCCTCGTCGGTGATATCGTGCCCGAAATGGCGGAAAGCCTTTTCGATGCGGCAGCTGTCGAGCGTGTGGATGCCGCAGAGTTTCAGCCCGAGATCCTGCCCCGCCTCCTCAAGCGCCTCGAAGACATGCGCCGTCTGGTCGGTCGAGACATAAAGCTCCCAGCCGAGTTCGCCGACATAGGTGACGCGGTGGGCGCGAGCGAGCCCCATGCCGATCTCGATTTCGCGCGCCGTGCCAAAGGGATGGGCGGCATTCGAAAAATCGTTCGGGCTCACCTTCTGCATCAGGTCGCGTGCCTTCGGCCCCATGACGCAGAGCACGCTTTCGCCAGCACCGACATCGGTGATGACGACGAATTCGTCGCGTACATGCTTGCGCAGCCAGGCAAGATCGCGCTGCAGCGTGGCGCCCGGCACCACCAGCAGGAACGCCGTTTCCGAAAGACGCGTGACCGTCAGGTCACTTTCGATGCCACCGCGGCCGTTGAGCATCTGGGTGTAGACGATGCGACCAGCCTCGACATTCATCTCGTTGGCGCAGAGCCGCTGCAGGAAGGAAAGCGCATCGCGCCCTTCCACTCGGATCTTGCCGAAAGAGGTCATGTCGAACAGGCCGACGCCGTTTCGGACTGCCAGATGCTCGGCCTTCTGGTTTTCGAACCAGTTCTGCCGTTTCCAGGAATAGCGGTATTCACGCTCCTGACCGTCATTGGCAAACCAGTTGGCCCGCTCCCAGCCGGCGACCTCGCCGAAGACCGCGCCCCGGCTTTTTAGGTGTTCGTGCAGCGGCGAACGGCGAACGCCGCGGGCCGTCGCCATCTGGCGGTAGGGGAAGTGATCGGCGTAAAGCAGCCCCAGCGTTTCCGACACGCGATCCTTCAGATAGGCACGGTTCTTCTGGAACGGCTGCGCCCGGCGGATATCCACTTCCCAGAGATCGAAGGGCGGCTCGCCGTCGTTCATCCACTCAGCCAGCGCCATGCCGGCGCCGCCGGATGAAACGATACCGATGGAGTTGTAGCCGGCCGCGACCCAATATCCCCTAACCTCCGGCGCCTCGCCGAGATAGTAGCGATCGTCGGGTGTAAAGCTCTCCGGACCGTTGAAGAAGGTATGGATGCCCGCCGTCTCCAGCATCGGCATGCGGTTGACCGCCATTTCGAGGATCGGCGAGAAATGGTCGAAATCGTCGGGCAGTTGGTCGAAGCAGAAGTCCTCGCGGATACCGTCCATGCCCCAGGGCTTGGCCTTGAGCTCGAAGGCGCCGATCAGCATCTTGCCGGCATCCTCCTTGTAATAGGTGCACTCGTCCGGCACGCGCAGCACCGGCAAGCGGGTCAAGTTGGGGATCGCCTCGGTGACGATGTAGAAGTGCTCGCAGGCATGTAGCGGCACGGTGACGCCGGACTGCCGCGCGAACTCCCTGCCCCACATGCCGGCACAATTGACGACGTGGTCGGTCTCGATCGTATAGGTCTCGCCGTTCTGCTCGCAGGTGACCCCGGTCACCCGGCCGTCCTTCTTCAGAACGGCCGTGACCTTGACGCCTTCGATGATGACAGCGCCATTCTGGCGGGCGCCCTTGGCAAGCGCCATGGCAATGTTGGCCGGGTCGCACTGGCCGTCGAGCGGCAGATGCACCGCCGCCTTCACATCGGAGGTGTTGAGGTGCGGGTACATCGCCTTCACCTCGTCAGGCGTGATCTCGCGCACGTCGACGTTGAAGGCGCGTGCCAGCGAGGCCTGGCGGTAGATCTCTTCCTTGCGCTCTTCCGTCAGCGCCACGGTGATCGAGCCGTTCTGGCGCATACCGGTGGAAATGCCAGTCTCGGCCTCCAGCTTGACGTAGAGGTCGGCCGAATATTTTGCGAGCCGCGTCATGTTTTGGGAGGCCCGCAACTGGCCAATCAGGCCGGCCGCATGCCAGGTCGTGCCCGAGGTCAGCTGCTTGCGTTCAAGCAGCACCACGTCGGTCCAGCCGAGCTTGGCGAGGTGATAGGCGACCGAACAGCCTGAGACGCCGCCACCGATGATGACGGCCCGGGCTTTCGAGGGGATCGGCTTGCTCATGCGCGCAGTCTTTCATTGGAGGGATCCCAGAGCGGTTGGTCGGCCTCGACGGTCGCCTTGAAGCGATCGCCGAAGATCTCGACCTCGATCTCGTTGCCGGGCACGGCGAGATCGGCGCGCAGCATCCCGAGCGCGATCGACTTGCCGACGCGGTAGCCCCAATTGCCCGAGGTGGTTTCGCCGACCACCTGGCCATCCGACCAGAGCGTCGACATGTAGGGCGCGTCGCAGCCGTCGGCGGCGACCGTCAGGGTGACGAAGCGTTTGCTGACACCCTGCTGCTTCTCCCGTTCCAGCGCCGCCTTGCCCTTGAAGCCGGGCTTTGCCCAGTCGACGAAACGCTCGAGCCCGCCCTGCAGGATAGTGTAGTCGGTCGAAAGATCGCCCTTCCAGGCGCGGTAGCCCTTCTCGATCCGCAGGCTGTCGAGCGCCTCCATGCCGAAGGGTTTCAGGCCGTGCTTCTGACCTGCGGTCCAGACGGCATCGAAGATGACGGCGGTATCGTCCACCTTGGTGTGGATCTCCCAGCCGAGTTCGCCGGCAAAGGAGACGCGCACCAGCTGGCAATAGCGCCCGGCTATCTGCGCGGTCTGATGGGTCAACCAGCCCTTGGCGAGATCCGCATCGCTGATGTCTGCGAGGATATCGCGGGATTTCGGCCCGGTGAGGATCTGGCAGCTAAATTGCGTAGTGACATCGTCGAGCGTGAAGGCCGCATCCGCAGGCAGGTGTTTGCGCAGCCATTCGAGATCGTGCCACTGCGCCGTTGCCGCCGTGATCAGGAAGAAGAAATCCTCTTCCAGCATCATGACCGACATTTCGGTGACGATGCGGCCCTTGTCGTCGGAGAAATAGGCAAGGCCGATGCGACCGAGCTTTGGCACGCGGCCGGTAATCAGGCCTGAAAGCCAATCGGTTGCGCCCTTGCCCTTCACCCGGAAGCGCGAAAAGCCCGGCAGGTCGAGAATGCCGGCGGCATCGCGCACGGCGAGACATTCCTCCTCGATGCGTTTGGCCCAGGGCCCTGCCCGCCCCCAGGTCTGGGTCGCCTCTTCCGACGTATCATCACCGGCTTGGGCGTACCACATCGCCCGTTCCCAGCCGTTATAGGGCTTGAACTGCGCGCCGAGCGCCGCGATCCGATCGTGGATCGGCGACAGTTTCTTGCCGCGGCCGGCCGCCCAGTAATGCTTCGGAAAATGCATCGCGTATTCGTGGCCGTAGATTTCCATGCCCTTAGCGATGCAGTAGTCCTGGTCGGTATAGTCGGTGTAGCGCCTGGGATCGCAGGACCACATGTCCCACTCCGTCTGGCCCTCGGTGATCCATTCGGCCAGCACCTTGCCGGCGCCGCCCGCCTGGCAGATGCCGAAGGTGAAGACGCAGGCCTCAAACGCGTTCGGCACGCCCGGCATCGGCCCGATCAGCGGGTTGCCGTCAGGCGCATAGGGGATCGGGCCATTGATGATCCGCGACAGCCCGGCCGTTCCGAGGATCGGCACGCGCTCGACGGCGTCGTTCAGATACCATTCCAGCCGATCGAGATCGTCGGGGAACAGCTGG
Organism: Ensifer sp. M14; assembly: GCF_003355565.1. Lineage (NCBI taxonomy): Bacteria > Pseudomonadati > Pseudomonadota > Alphaproteobacteria > Hyphomicrobiales > Rhizobiaceae > Ensifer > Ensifer sp. M14. Next base: position 2,056,458 of record NZ_QJNR01000004.1, on the reverse strand, counting down.
AACGAAAAGTCTTCCGGCATCGGGTCATCAGGCGTTACCCAATGGGCGCGGCAGTTGCGCTCGTAAGGCCCGAGGTTCATGCCGTTCTTCTCCTGGCGGAGATAGTAGGAGCTGTCGACATCACGCAGCAGCGGCAGCTTATGGCCGGCCTCCTTCGACCAGGCGGCCAGCTCCGGGATCTCGTCGAACAGGATGTATTGATGGCTCATCACCATCATCGGCACGTCGCGGCCGAACATCTTGCCGACCTCGCGGGCATAGTAGCCGGCGGCGTTGACGACATATTCGCAGCGGATCTCGCCCTGCGGCGTGGTGATCACCCACTCGTCGTTTTCGCGGCGGGCCGCCGTGACGGGACAGAAGCGGATGATCTTCGCGCCCATGTCGCGCGCGCCCTTGGCGAGCGCCTGCGTCAACTGCGCCGGGTCGATGTCGCCGTCATAGGGGTCGTAGAGCGCACCGGTCAGGTTATGGGTTTCGAGGAACGGATAGCGGCTGCGCATCTCCTCGGGCGAGAGAATATCGAGATCCATGCCCTGGTAGCGGCCCATGCCGACGACGCGCTTGAACTCCTGCAGCCGCTCCTTCGAGTGGCCGAGCCTGATCGAGCCGGTGACGTGATAGTTCATGGGATAATCGACGTGCGCTCCGAGGTCGCGATAGAGCGAGGCGGAATAGCGCTGCATGTTCATGATCGACCAGGACGACGAAAACGTCGGCACATTGCCGGCCGCATGCCAGGTCGATCCCGCCGTCAGCTCGTTCTTTTCCAGAAGCACGCAATCGGTCCAGCCCGCCTTGGCAAGATGGTAGAGCGAGGAAGCGCCGATCGCTCCCCCACCGATGATCACGACGCGCGCGTGAGACGGCAAATTCGACATGCACTGTTCCCTCGTTTTGCCGGAATTCTTGCCGGTGAAACGGGGCGCCATCAAGCGATGGAAACAGGCTTTATTGATCGATGAATTCGATTAGATTGGACGAACCTTCGAAACCGGATGAAATGCCGATGCAAGTGGATCTGATCGAGACGTTCCTGGACCTGATGGAGACTCGCTCCTTCAACCGCACGGCCGAGCGGCTGAACATCACCCAGTCCACCGTTTCCCACCGCGTCAAGGCGCTGGAGGCGCAGTTCAACCGCAAGCTCTTTACCCGCAACAAGGGCGGCACGGTACCGACGGCTGCTGGCCTCAGGTTTCTGGACTACGCAAAAGCGCTGCAAAACCAATGGCATGAGGCCACACGTGCGGTCACCAGCGCCGGCGCGCTGGAACGCTCGATGCGGCTCGGCATCCAGCATGATCTCGCCGAAGCCTTTGCCGGCGAATGGCTTTCGGCCATCCGGAAGGAGCTGCCGACCACCGAGATCTACATGGAAGCAGACTACTCCAATCAGATGAACCGGGATCTCGGTGCCGGCGATCTCGACCTCGCTTTGCTCTATACCCCGCATTATCTGCCCGACCTTCACTATGAAAGGATCGGCGATCTGCATTACGTGATGGTGAGCACAGACGCCGCTTCGCTATCGGATGTCAGGATCGAGACCTATATCCAGGCGATCTACTCACCGGCCTTCGATCGCGCTCACCGGCTGGCTTTGCCGCATCTCTCGGCAGCGCCGGTCGCAACCGGCCAGAACATGGCCATCACCATGCTGCTGCATTCGCTCGGTGGTGCAGCCTATGTGACAGTAGCAACGGCCGATCGGCTCGTGCAATCCGGCCGGGCCTGCATCGTTACCGATGCGCCGGTGATCCCGCAGTCGGTCTATGCCGCCACCAGCCTTCGCACCCGCCACGCCCACCAGCACCGCAAGATCATCGGTGCGATGCAGACGCTGCTTTCCGCAGAAAGCGAGGCCGCGGCCTGAAGCTAGGCCATGCGGCGCTGGATCAGCCGCTGCAGGAACATCAGAATGGAAACGATCGCCAGATAATAGACGAGTGCCGCTGAATACCATTCGACGAAGCGGAAGCTGGAGGCAATCGCGTCGTTGACGACGGCCATGATCTCTCGCATCGAGATCACATAGGCAAGTGACGTCAGCTTGATCAGGTTGATGAACTCGTTGACGAGCACCGGCATGACGATGCGCAGGGCCTGCGGCAGGACGACGAGGAAGAAGGTCTGCAGCCGGTTGAGCCCGAGCGCGCGGGCCGCATCCGTCTGCCCCTGGCCGATAGCCGAAAGCGCGCCGCGCATCGCCTCGGCCATATAGGCGGTGGTGACCAGCGTGAAGGCGATGAAGGCGGCGGCAAAGGGCGTATACCACGGCGCCCGCGTCAGGCCGGGAAAGAGCTGCGGTGCACCGTTCCAGACGATCAGCAGCACGAGGATGAGCGGGGCCGAGCGAAACAGCCAGACATAGATCTGGGCCGCCGTGCGGCGCACCGCCGCCATCGAGTTGAGCGCGACGGCGAGCGGCAGGCAGAGCAGGAACGAGGCGGCCTGAACCAGGATGGAGAGCAGGATGGCGATGGCCGCACCCTGCAGCATGACCGGCATGGTCAGGGCATCGAAAAACAGTTTGGTGTCGAAGTTCATGCCCTGCCCGCTTCCTTGGATTAAGTTGGAGCGGGATGCGGGCGGAAGACCGCACACACTTTCCCCATCCCGCTCTCAAAGCATCAACGGTCGTAATCGACGTCGAACAGCGCCGGATCGAGGCCGTATTTCTTGGCGATACCGGTAAAGAAGCCCTGCTCCTTCAAGGTCTTCAGGCCCGCCTTGATCTGAGCGGCATCGCTGTCCCCGCGCCGGGAGTAGATGCCGTAGGTGAAATCCGAGGCCCAGATGTAGGGAAGCTGCAAGGTCCCGTCGGAGCGCGAGGCGCGATAGGCGCCCTCGGCCTCTTCGGTCATCGTCGCATCGACACGCCCGACGAGCACCTGCTGGTAGGCCGCCTGCTGGGTCGGATATTCCTGCACCTCGACCGGCGCCTGGCCCTTGGCCGCGAGCACCTTGTTCAGGGGCTCGATCCGCTCCTGCTTGTAGTAGGCGCCGGCTTCGAGCGCGATCACCTTGCCGCTCAGGTCCTCCGGCACCTTGATGGCATCGCTGCCGGCCTTGGTCACCATCGCGGTTGCCGACTTCATGTAGGAGACGCCGTCATAGGTCTCGCGACGCTTGTCGTTGATGTAGATGCCGCTGACGATCATGTCGCAGCGCCCGGCGCCGAGCGTCGGCAACAGGCCGGTACTTCCGCATGGGCAAGCCCCGCCGACAGCAGAATGGTCCCGAGAAGGGTTGCATGCGATGCCAGTCTGATCATCTCTATTCCCCTCGATTAGGTTGGTGAAACGCGCCCGACGATGTCGCCATAGGTCTGGCTGTCGAAGGCGGGAAGAATAAGCGGGTCGACGAACCCGTCGCGCCGCGCCGTCAGCACGTATTGCATCATCGACGCATTGTCGGGCATCTCGAAAACCTGGACGAAATCGTAGGTTCCGAGCGTGGCGTAGAAGGCGACAGAACGGCCGCCGAGCGCAGAGACGCGGTCTTCGCTCACCTTGCGCCGTGCGCCGCTGTCGGCAAGTTCGGCCAGTCCCTTGGCCGTCAGTTTCATCAGCGAGATATATCTTTGCATGGGGCATCATTCCGTTGGAACGGTTGGCAGAACGCTTTGAAAATGGAGGTGTACTGTCGGTGCTAGAGCGCTTCATCTTTAAACGGAAGCAATTCTGTTGGCTCAAAACGGCCGCTCCACACGAAGGATGGCGCTGAGCGATGCCGATCCATCGAGCAAGCCATCCGACACAGTGGGCGGCCGTTTTCAGCCAACCCGAAGGGCCGGATGAATTTTGGCCATTGCCGGCGGTGGCCGTCTCGACCGCAGCGTCAGCTGCGCTCTTCGCCAACCGCCTTGGTCCTGGCCGAAATTCCTTCCGGCAGAATGCCTCCGTTTAAAGATGAAGCGCTCTAGCGGCTGGCTTTGGCCAGGCCGGCGATGACGGCTTCGCTGGTCGAGACCGTGCCGAAGATGCCGTTCTCGATCGAGATCATGTTGATCGCCGCCTCATGCGCCCATTGCTCGCCACTGGCGCAGCAATCCGAAATCGTCAGGCACTGGAAATTGCGGTCGCAGGCCTCGCGCAGCGTTGTATGCACGCAGACATCGGTGGTGCAGCCGGTAAAGAGCATATGGGTGATGCCCCGCGCCCTCAGCACATGCTCGAGATCCGTATAGGTGAACGAACTGTTGCAGGTCTTGTCGACGATGACGTCGCTCTCCGCGACATCGAGTTCCGGCAGCAGTTGAAAGCCGGGGCTCGAGCGCAGCAGTACCTGCGTGTTCTCGAGGCCCGAACGCCTGCGGCGCCATTTTTCGTAAGGGGTCATGTCGGCGAGGTCGGCGCGGTAGCCCTGCCGTGTATGGATGATCAGGCACCCGGCCTGCCGCGCGGCTGATATCACCCGATTGACGGCCGGCACGATGGCCGCGAGCGGCGCCGGATCGTAACCCATCGAAGCGAAGTAGCCGTTGGGCGAGCAGAAGTCGATCTGAAGGTCGATCACCATCAGCGCGGTCTGCGACGGAGCCAGCTTGCCGTCATAAGGAAAATCAAATGGTTGCGCTGCGATCATGGCTTATCTCCCTCTCTCCGACCCGATTCATAGAAGCAAAAATCGATTGGGAATAGCGATTTTTTATGCTTGATATTGTCTAGTTTGGCTAAACAGTTGTTGATGACGGAAACGTATCGATCGACTGCCAATCAAGGCTTGGAGCTCTAATGAAGGCGTTGCATTTCCTGCCCTATCTCAGGGTCTTCGAAGCCGTTGCCCGGATTGGATCGGTGCGCCAGGCAGCCGATGAGCTGGGTCTCAGCCCCGGCGCCGTATCGCTGCAGCTTCGCCGGCTTTCTGAGACGACTGGCCTGACGCTCCTGGAAAAATCGGGACGCAACATTCGCCTGACCGCCGCCGGGCGCGATTTCGCCCAGACCGTCTCCCACGCCATCGGCAATCTTGCGGTTGCCGTTGAAAACAATGCCGAACGGCAGCTCGAAAACCACCAGACGAAGCTGACGGTCGCTTTGCCCCCGGCCCTGGCAATCGCCTGGATGGCGAGCCTGCTGGTGCAATTCGCCGACGCACGCGGGGTCAGCGATCTCGCCATGCGCAGCTGTATCCGCGCAAGCGACGTGCAGTGGGACGATGTCGACCTGGCTGTGGTCTACGACAATCCGCCGTTCAACGGGCTGTGGTGGCAGGTGGTCAGCGACGTGAAGCTCAGGACCATTTGCTCGCCGCTTCTTTTCCCGCGCCTGGAAGGGTCGCACCGCGACCGGAAGCTGCGCGACGTCACCTTGCTACACGAGGACGACGGCCGGGAATGGACGCGCTGGGCGGCCGCCGCGCGCATATCGCTTGAAGGCAGCCGCAGCGTCCGGGTGCCTTCGGTCGCCGTCGCCGTCGCATCAGCCCTGCAGGGACAGGGCATGGCACTGGTCTCGGATGTTCTCACCCGCTCCTATCTGCAGGAAGGACGGCTGATCCAGCCGTTCGCAACGGCGATACCGGCGTCCGCGGGATATTACCTCCTCTGCCCGACGGAGAAGGCCGAGGCGCCGCTGATCCAGGCGCTTGCCCATCAGATCGCCGCCCATCTGCGCGGCGACTGACATGCGCCGGCTTTCAATAGCGCCCCTTGAGCAGCGCCTTCAGCCGGGTCGCGTCATCCGTTGTCACCCCAGGCGGATCGACGACCTCCATCCACGCATCGATATAATGTTCCGGCGCATAGACATGGCCGTAGCCTATCGGCGTCGTCGTGCCCGTCGCCGCGTCGGCCAGAAGCTGGAACATCGTTACCACAGGGAACCATCTGAGGTCCGGCGAGACGTCATGACCGCGCGGCGCCTTCATCCAGTCCGGCTCGCGATAGAAGGAATGCGCATCGAAGAAGGTGATCGGGTCGCTGGCATATTGCAGGTAGACGATGCGGACATTGCCCCATACCGCGCCTGGGATATCCAGCGCATTCTGCTGGCCGGTGAAGCGGATCACCGAACCGTCGCGATAGCGCGGCAGCCACTCCGGAGAGCCCGGATTTCGGCCGGCTGTCACCGAAAGCCACGTCCGCGTCGGGAACGGCGTCCCGACCCAGAGCGCGCCCTGGAACGGATCGCTGAGGATGCCGAACGGGTCGACCGAGCCCTGCGAGTTCATCGAGCCGAGGCTGAGACCGTAGAGGTAGAGGCGCGGACGTTTGTCCTTGGGCAGCGTCGTCCAGTAACCGTAGACCGCGTCGAACAAGGCATTGGCAGTTTCGCCGCCATATTCCGGCTCGACCAGGAGCGACAACCAGCTGGCCAGATAAGAATACTGCACCGCGACACTCGCGACGTCGCCCTTCAAGAGATACTCGACCGAATCGAGGCCCGGCGGATCGACCCAGCCGGTGCCTGTCGGCACGACGATCACGAGGTTGGACCGCTCGAACCCGCCGACACGCTTCAGTTCTTCGAGCGCCAGCTTGGCCCGTTCCTTCGCCGTCTCGGCCGAATTGAGCCCGGCATAGACGCGCAAGGGCTCCTTCGCCTCGCCACTGAAGAAGGCGCCGATATCCCCGGCGCTCGGCCCTGAGGCGATGAATTGGCGCCCTTGCCGGCCGAGTTCGTCCCAGGTCATCAGCGACGCGCCGCTGCCCGTCTTCATCGGGTCGGTCGGCGGCGCCACATCAGGGTCGATCAGCGCATCGAGCCTCTGGAAGGAGCTGTCGGCCACATGCAGTGCGTAGCGGAAGATCACCCCGTCGGTCGCCGACCAGAAGAGAGCGATGGCCGCCGCAATGGCGGTGACCTTTGCCAGCGGCCGCGTCAACACATATTCGAAGCGCTTGGCAAGAAAGCGGAATGTCAGCCGGAACAGGCGTACAAGCAGGACGATGACGATGAAGACGACAGCGGCGATGAGGCCAAGCTTGAACGGCTCGGCGCTCTCGACGGGATCGAGCCCCATGAGGCTGCGCACGGTATTCTGCCATTCCGCCGCCCGCCAAAGAAAGGTCAGCGCAAAAATTCCGCAGCCGAGGGCCGCCGCAAGCTTGAGGAACAGGCCAGTCTTCGGCCGTACGTCCGGCAGTTCGAGATAGGACCAGAGCCAGCGCAGGAACACGCCGATGGCATAGCCGGCAGACAGCGAAAGGCCTGAGATCATCGCCTGAATGACGTAGGGCCGCGGGATCAGGCTCGGCGTCAGAGACGCGGCGAAGAACGCTACGGCGACGATGAGCCCCGTCGTCGACAACGACGCCCAAAGCCCGGACACGAATCGTGGAACGGGCCACCTCGCCCTGCGCAGGCCTATCTCTTCAAGGTGATCCACCGGCAGGCTCCTTGTTGTCAGTCGTTCGTCAAGAGCGCCATGTGGGTTGGCGCGGTGCCCGATTGATAGCCGTCAGCCACAGAGGCGACAACCTCGCGTCGGCAGTGTAACCGCCACCGGCGCCATCCTCTACACGCGGCATGCGCGGATCAGCTTTTCTGGAAGGCCAGGTGCACGCCGAGCCCGACGAGGACGCCGCCACCAACACGCTGCATCGCACGCTGCGCCATGCTCGAGCGCTTGAGCCTGGCCATCAGTACCCCCGCCAGAATGACGCAGACGATATCAGCGGACGAAAACATCAGGTTGACGATCGTGCCGAGAATGACGAACTGCAGCCAGACCGGGAACGCCGCGGATGCGTCGATGAACTGCGGCAGGAAGGCCACGAAGAAGATCGCCGTCTTGGGGTTCAGCACTTCGACGGTGATGCTTTCGAAGAAGGCGCGCCGGCCGGATTTCGCCCCGATGCCGGGCAAGTCGCCCGCCCCTTGTGCCTTGGCGCGAAACAGCGAAATCCCGAGCCAGACGAGATAGGCGGCACCGGCAAACTTGACAACCATGTAGAGCACCGGCACCGCATGAAACAGCACCGACAGACCGGCGGCCGCCGCAAAGACATGCACATAGCCGCCGAGGTGAATGCCGAGCGTCGCCATCAAACCGGACCAGCGGCCGCGCGCCATCGTCTGCGCCGCCGCATAAAGCATCGCAGGACCCGGGATATAGGCGAAAATTGCCGTGGTCACGACGAAAGCCAGAAGCAGTTCCATGGACGGCATCACAATGCTCCCAAAAGGTCATATGGTGTGCAATATCCGGCAGTAGACAATGCCTGCGCTCGCTTGGCAAGGCGAGATCGATGCCCGTACACACGCCGACATTGCAAGGGTCGGCCACGATGCGCGCGGAGCCTCAGACTTCCTGGCTCATCGGCCACTCGCCGCTTAGATCCGCCGCTCCTTGATCGTGTTCATCACGAAGCTCGTCTCGATCGAGGCCACGCATTTGAGGCGGGCGATCTTCTCCTTGATGAAGCGCTCGTATTGCTCGAGCCCCGCGCTCATCACCTTCAGCACATAGTCGCGCGAGCCGGTGACCAGGTGGCATTCGAGCACTTCGTCCCAGCCGCGGATCGCCTGTTCGAACATCACGATCTCGTCCTCGTGCTGACGGCTGAGGCGGACGGTGGCGATCGCCGTCATCGTCCAGCCCTCGACCGCCGGGTCGATCAGCGCCGTGTAGCCGCGGATTACGCCGGTCTCCTCCAGCCGCCGCAGCCGCCTGAGGCAGGGCGAAGCCGACAGGCCGACACGTTCGGCAAGGTCGTTGTTGGTGATGCGTGCGTCGGCCAGCAACTCCCTCAGGATTCTGCGGTCGGTCTCGTCGGCAATTTTCTGCGTCATATCTCTTCAATCCCGGTAATAGTTTGCGCAACTCAAGGGTATGTGATCGCAAATAGCAAGGATCGGTCCAAGCGTCTGATATAATTTGCCTGCCAGTCGCCCCGTTTCGCTTCAGGAGAAAGCCATGACCGCGCCGCACCCCTACAAGACCCATATCGGAAACCACAAGCTGCATCCCGAAACGCTGATGCTGAACTATGGTTACGACCCCGAACTGTCTGAGGGGGCCGTCAAGCCGCCGGTGTTCCTGACCTCCACTTTCGTCTTCCGCACCGCCGAGGAAGGCCGCGATTTCTTCGATTTCGTCTCCGGCCGTCGCGAGCCGCCGGCGGGTGTAGGCGCCGGCCTCGTCTATTCGCGCTTCAACCATCCGAACAGCGAGATCGTCGAGGATCGCCTTGCCGTCTATGAGCGCACCGAAAGCTGCGCGCTGTTTTCCTCCGGCATGTCGGCGATCGCAACGACGCTGCTTGCCTTCGTCAAGCCGGGCGATGCGGTGCTGCACAGCCAGCCGCTCTATGGTGGCACCGAGACGCTGCTGGCGAAAACCTTCCTCAATCTCGGGGTTTCGGCCGTCGGCTTCGCCGATGGCGTCAACGAGGCGGCAGTGACTGAGGCTGCAGACGCGGCGATGGCGAAAGGCCGCGTATCGGTGATCCTCATCGAAACGCCCGCCAACCCGACCAACAGCCTCGTGGATGTCGCGATGATCCGCCGTGTCGCCGACGCCATCGGCGCCAAGCAGGGCCACACGCCTGTCATCGCCTGTGACAACACCCTGCTCGGCCCGGTGTTCCAGCGGCCGATCGAGCATGGCGCCGACATCTCGCTCTATTCGCTGACAAAATATGTCGGCGGCCACTCCGACCTCATCGCCGGCGCCGCCCTCGGCTCCAAGGCGGTGATGAAGCAGGTGAAGGCGCTGCGCGGCGCGATCGGTACGCAACTCGACCCGCATTCCTGCTGGATGCTCGGCCGCTCGCTCGAGACCCTGTCGGTGCGCATGCACAAGGCCAACGACAATGCCCTGGTGGTGGCAGAATTCCTGCGCGACCATCCCAAGGTCGAGCGCATCCACTACCTGCCGTTCCACGACGCAGCCTCGCCGCTCGGCAAGGCCTATGCGGCGCAATGCACCGGCGCCGGATCGACCTTCTCCTTCGATATCACGGGCGGCCAGGAGGCGGCGTTCCGCTTCCTCAATGCGCTGCAGATCTTCAAGCTCGCCGTCAGCCTCGGCGGCACGGAATCGCTGGCAAGCCACCCGGCCGCGATGACCCATTCCGGCGTGCCGATCGACGTGCGCCGCCGCATCGGCGTTCTCGACACCACGATCCGGCTTTCGATCGGCATCGAGCACCCGGACGATCTGGTCGCCGACCTCGCGAACGCGCTGACGCTGGCCTGATTTCGAGAAACCGGCCGCCGATCCCATCGGCGGCCAGCCGCCTCAATGCGACAGTATATTGATCACGTTGCCGAACGGGTCGCGCATGTAGAAGCGTCGGACGCCCCAGGGCTCGTCGGTAATCTCATAGACGACCTCGACGCCCTTTTCCCGCGCCTGGGCATAGACCGCGTCGACATCATCGACCTCGATCGAGAGCACCGGCACGGGGGTGCCGTTGCCGCCTTCGCTCGCGACACCCACCTGCGGCATCACCGCCTGCCCTTTGGCCGCGAATGTCAGGATCCAGCCATGATCCATCACCAGCTCGAGCCCAAGCAGGTCGGCGTAGAAGGCATGCGCCACCTGCGGATCCGGCGCGTATAGATTGGACACGATACGTTTGACTGCCATGCCGTTCTCCCGGCTTTCGTGTGGGCGCAATTTGTCTTGCGGCAACGCGTTTGCCAAGAGCGCCGAAACCGGCAGTGGGCAAAAGTGCTAAAGAGGTTTTTGACTGTCCGGTCAGCCACGCGGCGCTGCCGGAGATCGGGGCAGCACTGTTCGGATCGCCGTCTCCACCAGCGCCTTGAACCGCCCAATTTCCGGCCGCCGCTGTTGTTGGCGCGAGGTTTCCAGAAACACCGTTCCTTCGGTGCCGTCGATCGCAAGCGGGCGGATGGCGAGCGCCGGGTGCAGCGCCGTCAGATGACGGGCAAGCGACGACGGAACAGTGGCAACCAGCCGGCTCGCGATCAGCGCGTCGCCGATCCCCAGATGGGATGGCATGGTGAGCATGATCCGGCGCGAGCGCCCGTCGCGCGCCAGCAGCCGGTCGAAGTGATTGTCCGACGCCGGCCAGGGCAGCGAATAGAGATGCGCGGCCGAGAGATAGTCGTCGACCGCCACCTCATCCGCACCGGCGAGCGGGCAGAGCGGACCGAACAGGCAGACGAGCCTGTCGCAGGCAACCGGCAACCGGTCGACGAGGCTGCGGTCATCGCGATCGCCGCCGACCGAGATGACGGCATCGACCTCGCCCTGCGACAGTTCGGTGGCATAGGAGCGGCGTTCAAAGGAGCGGATGTGCAGGCTATGGCCCGCATGGTCCTGCAGCAGCCCTTGCATCAGCACCGGCAAAAGCTGCTGGCGCAGACCGTCAGGCACCACGAGCGTAAAGCGCCGCGCCTGCGGCAGCGCCTCCAGAGCGCCGGACGAAACCGCGAGCGTGATGCTGGTGATCATCTCGCTCAGCGGCACCGCGATCTCTTCCATGCGCGGCGATGGCGCCATGCCGGTCGGCGTGCGCACGAACAGTTCGTCGGAAAAGTCCTCCCGCATGCGCCGTAGCCGATGACTGATCGACGAGGCCGTCACCCCCAGCCGCTCGGCCGCCCGACCGACATGGCGCTCCAGCATCAATGCATGCAGCACTTTCAGATTGTTAAGATCGATCCGACGCCAGTCGAGCATGCTGAATTCCGTTCAATGCGAGATGAGGAGCCATCATTTTCCAGCCATGAAAGGCCTTGGTAGAGCGCCTCCTTAACACAGGAGACAACAATGCTTCACCTGACGCGGGTCGCCCGCAGTACTTTCCTGGCTCTTCTCCTGCTGCCGACGCCATCGACCGCCGAAGATGGCGGCCCGCACGTGACCAGTTGCGAGGCGATCGTCCCTATGGTCGCCGGCTGGGAGACGCAACCGCCGGAATGGCCCGACGTCGAGCTGACCGCCGAAGTCGTGTCGCTGGAGGTTCAGGATCCGATCGCCGTCACGACGCTGTGCCCGAATACCAAGACCCGCGTCGTCTGCCTCGAATACAACAACAGCGCGCTGAAGCCGGGAGACCGGGTCAATGTCAGCGGGCTGGTGTCCGGCACCTTCGAAAACGGCGTCGTGCTCGACCCCTGCGGCACCACCAAGGTCGAGGCCGACGGCAAGCCCTGAAGGCAGAAATCAGCGGCCGGGCATCGCCGCGCGAACCAGCATCGCTGCCGCCTTGCCGGCACTCTCCATGTAGCTTGCATCCCGGTGCAGAAGCACGACCGCAAAACTGCCGTCGAGCAACAGCAGCATCTGGCGCGCCAGTTCGCCGGCATCATCGATGCCTGCCTCGGCGAACACCTGCGCCAGCCAGGCCTCGAACTTCTTCTTGTGGGCCGCACCGATGCGGATCGCCGGATGGCCAGGCATATTGGCAAGCTCGGCCGTGGTCCGCAGGAAACCGCAACCTTTCCATGAGGGATGCCGGGCGACGCGGGCGAGATTGACGAAGATCGCCTCGACCTTAGCCGCGAGATCGCCGTCGGTCGCCTCGAACCACTTGCGAAACAGCGCCAGGTTCGGCTGGTCGCGCCCTTCGAGATAGGCCGCTATCAGGTCGTCCTTGCTTTCGAAGTGATAGTAGAGCGTGCGTTTCGTCATCCCCGCAGCTTCGGCCACCGCATCGACGCTGACGGCGCGGATACCCTCGGCATAGAAGAGCTTTGCTGCTGCCGCGACGATCGTTTCCCGGGTCGATTTCTGAGCTTTCGCCATCACGATGTATACCGACTAGTGAATATACATGACATCCTCCCGCACCTAACCTCTCCGTGTCAACACTTGCCGGAGAGCAACCATGTCCAACACCGTTCTGATGCAGATTTCCGAAGGCATTGCCCAACTGACGCTGAACCGGGCCGAGAAGCTCAATGCGCTGAGCTACGAGCTGATCGACCGGCTGCTGGCCCTACTTGACGCAATCGAGGGGAACGACAAGGTCGGCGCCGTCATCATCACCGGCGCGGGCGACCGCGCCTTTTCCGCCGGCGGCGATATTCACGAATTTTCCGAAAGTGTGGCGAAGGGCGTGAACCCGGCGGTGCGCGATTTCGTCCGCCGCGGCCAGCGTCTGACCGCGCGGCTCGAATCCTTCCCGAAGCCGGTCATCGCTGCCGTCAACGGCATTGCCTATGGCGGCGGATGCGAGATCACCGAGGCGGTGCATCTGGCAATCGCCAGTGAGCAGGCACGCTTTGCCAAGCCCGAGATCAAGCTCGGCATGCCGCCCACCTTCGGCGGCACGCAACGCCTGCCGCGGTTGGCAGGCCGCAAGCGCGCGCTTGAACTGCTGTTGACGGGCGAGGATTTCTCGCCGGATCGCGCCCGGGAGATGGGCCTCATCAACCATGTCGTTGCCCATGAGGAACTGATGCCCGCCGCTCGCGACCTTGCGCGGCGCATCATGGGCTATTCGCCGCTCGCAATCCGCTCGATCATCACCGCCGTCACCCGCGGCCTCAATATGTCGATATCTGAGGGGCTGCTGGTGGAAAGCGAACAGTTTGCCCAGATGGTTCCGACCGACGACCTCTCCGATGCGCTTGCCGCCTGGAAGGGACGGCACATTCATGATGATCCGCCGCGCGACCGCGCCTTCTCGCGTTACTATTAAATTCAACCGATCGGTTGACAATCACCATCGCATCGTCAATATTCAACAACATGGTTGAATATATGAACGATCGGCTCGACGCCGTATTCCATGCGCTCTCCGACCCGACGCGGCGGGCGATGTTGCAAGATCTGTCGGCGGGCGAACGGCTGGTGGGCGAGCTTGCCGCCCCCTTCTCCATCTCGCTTGCCGCCGCATCGAAACACATCAAGGTGCTCGAAGGTGCCGGCCTCGTGCGGCGCGAGGTGCGCGGCCGGGCCCATGTCTGCCGGCTCGACGCCGAGCCGATGCATGCCGGCATGGAATGGATGCGCCACTACGAAGCCTTCTGGCGCCAGCGCATCGACGTGCTGGAGGCGCTGCTCCTGGCGGACGACGCGGCAAAGGGCGTGGACGCGCAGGCAACGACCGAGACGGAGAAGAAAGGATGACTTCGCCAACCGGCAACGACGACGGATATGCCCGCAACGTCGCGCCGGATACGGCGCGCATCGAGCGGCTCTTGCCGGGTCCGATCGAGCGCATCTGGGCCTATCTGACGGAGGAGGACAAGCGCCGCCAGTGGATGGCGTCAGGCATCATAGGTGCCGCAGCCGAAGCGCCGGTCGAACACATCTTCCGCCACGAGGAACTCGGCACGGATTGCGGCGAACCGCCGGCCAAATATGCGGCCCTTGCCGGCGAGAGCCGGATCCATGGCCGCATCATCGCCTGCGAGCCGCCGCATCTGCTCGCCTATAGCTGGGGCGAAGGCACGCCGACACCGTCGCAGGTGCGGTTCGATCTGGAAACAAGGGGCGCCAACGTGCTGCTGGTCGTCACCCATTCGCGCATCGCGAAACAGGAGATGATGGCGAGCGTGGCCGCCGGCTGGCACACCCATCTCGACATTCTCGCCGATGTGATTTCCGGCCGCACGTCGCGCGGCTTCTGGAACAAGCATACCCGGCTCGAACTGGAATATGCCCAGCAGCTGTCACCGCCCTAGCACTCTTTAACCTTCCGAAATTGCTGCATGATTTTCTGCCTGGGATCCCTGCCGATCCAGGGGCCTCATGCCGCATGTCCATGCAACGAGGCAGGATCAAGGGAGTTTGAAATGTTGCTTCAGAACAAGGTGGCCATCGTTTATGGCGGCAGCGGCGCAATCGGCGGCGCAGCGGCGCGAGCCTTTGCCCGCGAAGGCGCCAATGTCTTTCTGGTCGGACGTACAGCCGAAACCTTGAGCCGCACCGCCGAGACAATTCGAGCGGCGGGCGGAAAGGCAGAGTTCGACGCCGTCGATGTCTTGGATCAGGCAGCCGTCGAACGGCATGCGCAATCGGTAGTCGATCGCGCCAGCCGGATCGACGTGGTGCTGACCGCCGTCGGCTTCACGCATGTTCAGGGACCGCCGCTGTCCGCGCTGTCACTGGAGGAGTTCGAGCGCCCGATCGCCGCTTACACCCGCGCCAACTTCATCACCGCCAAGGCGGTCTCGCCCCACATGGAGAGAGGCGGCAGCGGCGTGATCCTGACGGTTTCGACGCCCGGCTCACGCCTGTCAGGATCCGGCTTCCTCGGCTATGGCACCACCTGCGGGGCCATCGAGACCTTTTCTCGCATTCTTGCCGGCGAAGTCGGTAGCCACGGTATCCGCGTCATCTGCCTGCGCCCGGACGCCATACCCGAATCGCTGCCCGTCTCGCACGCACGCGGCGTGTTCCAGGGGTTTGCTGACCGCTTTGACACGACCGTTGAGGAGATGCTCGAGGGACGAGCAAAGACCGGCACGTTGCTCGGCCGCTTCCCGCGGCTCGACGAGGTCGCCGACTATGCCGCCTTCGTCGCCTCGGACCGGGCGGGCGCCATGACCGGCGTGATCGCCAATCTCAGCTGTGGCTCGTTAGTCGACTGAAATAAGACGACCGGCGCAACCTTTGAAGGTCCGCCGGTCGTTCACCTTCAGGCGCGTGCAAAGCCCAGGATGAACAGGGCCAGCGCGCCGATCGAAGACACCGTGCGCACATGGTTCCACCAGAC
The DNA here is from genome assembly GCF_003355565.1 of Ensifer sp. M14. Classification (NCBI taxonomy): domain Bacteria; kingdom Pseudomonadati; phylum Pseudomonadota; class Alphaproteobacteria; order Hyphomicrobiales; family Rhizobiaceae; genus Ensifer; species Ensifer sp. M14. The sequence goes on along the minus strand of NZ_QJNR01000004.1, from coordinate 2,040,869 downwards.
CCAGTCCGTCAGGTAGCGCTGCTGCCAGATTTCGATCGCCGCCTGCCCGGGCGTGGCCGCGCCCAGCGCATCGTTCATCGGCACGTTGAAGACAATGGTGACGATCAGCACGCCGGCGACATAGACGATGCCGCCTACCGCCAGCAGCAGGCTGCCGTTGCCGCCGGAGAGGAAGGCCAGCACCACCAGGGCGAGCGCCAGAAGCGCCGTGCCCATGAAGGCGCTGAGGAACAGCGGATTCTGGATTACCACGTTGATGGCGTTCATCGCCGCGATCCCCTGCTCCGCCGGCAACCGCGCCAAGGCCTGCATGATGCAGACCGAGAAGATGAAGAACAGCCCGGCCATCAGGCCGGAACCGATCGCGGCCGCAAACGCCAGAGCGGGGATGAGCGCGATCATGCGGCAAGACTCCAAACACCTGTTGCAGCGGTCTCCCGGGCATAGTCGGCGAAGCCGCGCGGCCCGCGCCCAAGCACGCGCTCGACATCGGACGTCACTTCAGAATTGCGCCCGTCGAGCACCGAGGTGAAGAGATAACGGATGAGTTCGACATAGTCATCAGGCAAACCGTCGGCCTGCAACTGCGCGGCGAAGTCGGCAACCGGCACGGACTGATAGCGGATCCGGCGGTTGGCGGCCACGGCGATCTCGGCCACGGCGTCAGCAAACGTCATCAGTCGCGGGCCGGTCAACTCGTAGACCTTGCCGACATGTCCCTCGTCCAGAAGCGCTGCCACCGCCACGTCGGCAATGTCATCGCAGCTGATGAAGGGTTCGGTGATCTCATCCGGCGGCAGGAAGACCGAACCGCTGGCAACGGCACCGGCCAGGAAATCCTCGCTGAAATTCTCGAAGAACCAACTGGCCCGGATGATCGTCCACTCGGCACCGGATGCCTGAAGCGCGCGCTCGGCTGCTTCCGCCTCGTCCTCTCCGCGTCCCGACAGCAGCACCAGCCGCTTGATGCCCGAGCGCACGGCAAGGCTCGAGAACTTGCGAATGGTTTCGACGGCACCCGGCACCGCCAGATCCGGTTGATAGCTGACATAGATGCGCTCGACATTTTCAAGCGCGGGCGCCCAGGTCGCCTCGTTGGTCCAGTCGAAGGATGGTGATGCCGAACGGGCGCCGATGCGCACGGCAACGCCGCGTTCCTGAAGGCGCGCTGCGACCCGCCGCCCCGTCTTGCCGGTACCGCCCAGAACCAGTGTGAGTTTGTCCGTCATCGCTTCCTCCTGAGGTTGATCCACAAACATGAGTATCTCTCACATTTGCAAATGTGATAAATCCTCGTATTTTAGGAGTCAAGTCAAAATGTGAGCATCCCTCATGAAACAAGAGATAAGCCCAGCCGCGGCTTCCGCCGACGACGAGACCGCGCTGCGCCGCACACCCAGCCAAAAGCGCAGCCGCGAGCGCGTCGAGCAGATCCTTGCCTGTGCGACGGCGATCATCCAGGAAAAGGGCAGCGACGCGATGCGCATGAGCGAAGTCGCTGAAAAGGCTGGAATATCGATCGGATCGCTCTACCAGTACTTTCCCGACAAGGCAGCGATCGTGCGCACGCTGGCGGAGCGCTACAATGCGGTCTGCAGCGAATGCATCGCGGCCGAGCTTGCCAAGGTGACGTCGCTCGCGGAACTGCGTGACGCCTTCGCCGTGCTGTTCGACATCTACTACGACATGTTCCTCGCCGAGCCCGTCATGCGCGACATCTGGTCGGCGATGCAGGCCGACAAGGCGCTGCGCGAGATCGACCTCCAGCAAAGTCGCATTGGCGGCCGGCTCCTCGCCGATGTCTGGGCGCGGTTTGCGCCCGGCACGCCGCGCGAAGCGATCGACAGCGCCGCCTTCCTGATCATGCATCTCGGCGATTGCACCATGCGGCTTGCAGTCTCGGTCGAGCGCGCGGAGGGCGACCAGATCGTCGAGGCCTACAAACGCATGATCCTTCGGGATTTTGTCGCGGATGGGCCGGGCGGCGGCGCAAGTTTAATTGACATCTCCGGGGTGCGATCCTAATCATCGTGGGATCGATTGGTTCCCGCAACGCGAACGCGTTTCGGGAGTAAACGGGAACGTGACGGATGGACCCATGCTGGGCATTCAAATCACGGCCGACCCCGCGACTGTAGAGCGACGTGAATGCGCCGTTCCGGAGCGATCCGGAAGAAGCCACTGGAGACGGGACCGCGAGAGGGCGGACCTTGGCTCTGGGAAGGCGAGGCAAATCCAGGGTGATCTCACCCGACGTCCTGAGCCAGGAAACCTGCCAGTCGATGCGGGCATAGGGCCCAAACCGGGATATTTCCCGATGCCATCACGGAGGTTGTCATGGCTACGTCTACAGTTTCGAGCATTCCGCTCTCCCTCAGCGATCGTCTGACCGCAGGTATCATCGCGCTGCTCATCGGCGGCTTCCTCGTCTTCGGCGCGGGCCTCGCGAATTCGGCCGTGCTGCACGACACCGCGCACGACACCCGCCACTCCTACGGCTTCCCCTGCCACTAAGCGATGCGGAGGGACGCGACATGCGTTCCGCATCGACATAGCTGCGGACAAAAACGCTTCCGGCGAACAGCCGGACGCGTTTGCTTGCGTCTGATGCAGACCAAAGATCTGCCGGCAGGAGCCGTTCGCGGAATTGCCAATGGGACACGGCGCTGCCTGCAAGATGCATGGCGCGCCGATATCGAGGGATATCGAAAATGATTGTCAGAACGCTTCTGGCCGCGATCGTGGCTGGATTAATTGCCGGTGTCTTCATGACCGGCGCCCAGGAACTGCGCGTCGTACCGTTGATCCTGCACGCGGAAGAATTCGAAGGCGAGGCACCGGCAGCCGGCGAACAGCCCGCCGCCCAGCCGGGAACCGTCGATCCGGCCGCCGCAAGCCACGACCAGCACTCGTCGCTGAAGGCGGTCTCGCCGATCGGCACCCTGCTCGACGCGCTGTCGCCGATCACCCCCGCCTACGCCCATGAGGGCGAACACGAGGAAGGCGGCATCATGTTCGGCATGAGCCGCTTTTCCGGAACGCTGATCGCCAATCTGGTGACCGGCTCCGGCTTCGCGCTGCTGCTGGCCGGTGTCAGCCTCGTCATCGGCTACCCGATCACGCTTAGAAACGGCGCGCTCTGGGGTGCCTGCGGCTGGCTCGCCGTGCACATGCTGCCGGCCATCGGCCTGCCGCCGGAACTGCCGGGCTTCCCGGCCGCCGAACTCGGCGACCGCCAGGTCTGGTGGCTGGCAACGGTGGCGCTTTCGGCCGTCGGCCTCTATCTGCTGGTTCTGCGCGAAGAAATCGTCGCCAAGATCATCGGCCTCGTGCTGATCGCGGCACCCCACGTCTATGGCGCCCCGCAGCCGTCGGATATTTCCAGCAACGTTCCGGCCGTGCTCGGTGCCGAGTTTGCCGTGGCAGCGCTCGCCACCACGCTCGCCTTCTGGATCGTCCTCGGCGTCGTCTCGGGCTTCATCAACGATCGCTTCGCCAAGGCATAAGCCGACCGGCCACCGTGACAAAAGGAGCCCCTGATATCGCCGATATCAGGGGCTCTGTCGTTTCAGATGCTCAGCCGGTCTGCGATGCCAGCAGATGCGCCTGCAAGCGTTCTCGACGCTCCTCCGGCGCCTGCAGCACGCAGCTGTCGCAGAAGCTGCCACCTTCGGTTCGATAATAGAGACAGCAACCGCCGCGCAGCCGGTAGACCCGCGACAGCGGCGGGTGGCCGTCGATCTCGATGGTCTCGTAACGGAGCTTGCCGGAAAAGAGAGGCGTGCCTTCGCGCTTGACGATCGCCAGCGCCTTGGACATCGCATCCTCTTCATCGCCGAGCGCGCGGCCAATCTCCAGGAAACCGCCGGCCAGCGAATCCGCCGCAAGCCGCCATTGCGCCCCGGAGGAAAGACCGGCGCGATGCTTCAGCATGGCGATGACTGGCGCCAGATGTGCTGCGAAGGTTTCACCGAAGGCATCCGTATCGCCTGGGGCATCATCGCTGACTGCGGGCAAGGCAAGACTGAAATGAAACCGTTTGGCCGCCACCAGCCGCTCACCATAGGCGCGCGAAAATTCTTCGAAGCGAAGGCCGCGAACACCCGCCACGATGCCCGCACCGAGGTAGAGGCTGCCGAGCGCCAGAGCGAGCTGGTTGCCGTAGAAGGCGATCAGATGAGCGGCGCGAATCTTGTCGTCCATACCGGCGGCAAAACAATCCTGATAGGCAAGCCCGGCGTCGAGGCCCGCACCGTCTTCGGCCCAGAACTGCGCCTCGGAAAGACAGCCGTCGCCGGCATCGTCAAGCGAAAAGCCCACTTCGGGAAAGCGCAGTTGCAGGCGCGCGAGCACGCCACGAACGCTCTGGCGCAGCGCCTCGTCCATGGCCTCCTCCGCTGGGCGATCGCCTTGTCGCTCGTGAGCAAAGCTCATGCCATCCCCCTGGTCGCAAGCCAGCCACCGCGAAAATCCGCCCGCTCCAGTCCGCGCCGGATGGCCGGAATGTCGCGCGTCAGCCGCCAGACAAAACCGCTTCTGGCGTTCTCGATCATCATCACGACGAGCCCCTGGTCAAGCCCGACCACGCGGTCGTCGACCCAGCCGTCAGGGCCTGAGCCTCGCAGGCTTGGGTTGAACCCGCCGGGAAAGCGGCCCTCGCACAGGAGGTCGGGATAGCGGTTTTCGAACGCGGCCAATGCCGACTGCGAAGCATCCGCGTCGAATGGCAGGCAGGCAACTGGTGCCCAGGGCGCAAGCGTGCCATCGTCTGGTCCACCGGGCGCACCGCGGGCGGCATAACCGAGCATCCGCTGCCAACGCCCATCGACAAGCCGCTGCCGCCCCTTCGGTCCGTCACAGGCACTGAGGCCCCATCCATCCCTGTCATAGCCAGCGAAACCTCGGGGATTGTCTTCGGCATACTGGCGCTGCAGGTCGATCGCCCGGCAGGTGTTTTCAGAATAATCCGTCGCCTTGTCGCGCATCGGCGGATCGCGAAGACCGCGAAGGTCGAGCCAGGCCTGCGGAAAGAGATGGATGAACAGCGGGCCGGCCCGCAGGTGCGGCGCACCGTCGACCGTCGTCCAGTCATAGGCGGCTGTGAAGACGCGGTAATGCTCCGGCCCGATCGCATGATGCGGCGCGCCGAGCGCCAGGACATAGAGCAGAAGCGCCTCGCTATAGCCTTGCCAGCGATATTTCAGAAATCGCCCCGGCGGCCGCCAGCCCATCGTCAATGTCTCGCCGCGGCCAAGCGCCCAGTGCCAGTCCACCTGGGCATAGAGCTTTTCCGACAGCACCTGGATCTCCGTCTCCGTCGCATCCTCGCCGGTGAAATAGGCAGCAGCCGTCAACACGCCGGCAATCAACAGCGCGGTATCGACGGTCGAAAGCTCTGACTGCCATACCCGCTCACCGGTCTTCATGTGGAGAAAGTGATAGTAAAAGCCGCGATAGCCGGTGGCGCGCGCATCGCTCCCCTGCCGGCATTGCTGGAGAAACCGCAGGGTCGTCAGCACCCTTTTGGCCGCTTCGCCGCGCCCGATCCAGCCGCGTTCGACGCCGACAGGGTAACAGGAAAGCCCGAAACCGGTCGCGGCGATGCTCGAAGGCGCGTCTGCGAGCGACGTATCGGCGACCAGCCCCGTTTCGGCGTCGCTGTAGCGCAGAAAATAGTCGAAGGCGGCGGCCTGCAGCCTATCGACCTGAAAACATTCCGTATTCCGTGTCTGCTGAAGCATATTCCCGGCTCATTTGGACCCGCTGGCACAGTATCGATCGGCTGTCACCTATGTCGATATCACCTTTTATTGAAGGTCGGCCAAGCCCAGACAGTCGCCGACAGCCAATCCTGTGCTACATTTCGTCAGATAACGCGGCTCGCAATGACGGGTTGAAGCTATGTTGAGCATGCTGGCGTTGATCCTTTCCCTGACGGGCAGCCCGACCCAATCGGGCACTGCGCCGACCGATGTCGACGTCGAACTGGTGTTGGCCGTCGATATGTCCGGTTCCATGGACCTGGACGAAGCACGGGTCCAGCGCTCCGGCTACGTGCAGGCACTGCGCCACGCGGACTTCCTCAATGCGGTGGCCAGCGGTCGATATGGCCGGATCGCGCTTGGCTATTTCGAATGGGCCGGCACGGTCAACGAATCCTCCCTCGTCGCCTGGCGGGTGATTTCCAACGCCGCCGAAGCCGACGCCTTTGCCGCGATGATCGAAGCACGCCCGGTCGGCACCCGCCGCGGCACCTCGATCTCCAACGCGATCACCTACGGCACGGCGCTGATCGATTCCAACGCCTTTTCCGGTATGCGCCGCGTCATCGATGTCTCCGGCGACGGACCCAACAATATCGGCCCGCCGGTCACGCCCGCCCGCGACATCGCCATTGCCCGCGGCATCATCATCAATGGGCTGGCGATCCTGATCCGGCCGTCGGTCTCGACCGGGCCGCTCGACCAGTATTATGCCGAATGCGTCGTCGGCGGCCCCGGCTCCTTCGTTCTGCCGGTGCACGAGCCGGAAGATTTCGCCATCGCCATCCGCCAGAAGCTGATCCTGGAGGTGAGTGGCTTACCGCCGCCGCCACGCGTGCGGCTCGTCGATGCCATGCCGGCGCCCGACTGCATGATCGGCGAAAAGCTGCGGCCCGGCTTCCTAGATCGGGTGTACCCCGAACTCGACAAGTAGCCGGCGCCGATCCACCACCACGCCAGATTGTCGTTTCCCTTCACCGCGGGCGACGATAAGATGCCGCACTCATTCGCGGATCGATTTCCTTCATGCCCCTCACCACCCATCCGGCACCTGCCGATGCAACCACCGACACCAGCACCCGGCAGATTCATGACAAGCTGCGCGATGCGATCGTCGAACGCCGGCTTGCGCCGGGAACCAAGCTGTCGGAAAGCGATGTCGGCGATCTCTTCAATGTCAGCCGGACGCTGGTGCGCGCCGCCCTGCAGGCGCTTGCCTATGAAGGGCTGGTCACCGTCGAGAAGAACCGCGGCGCCTTCGTCGCCCATCCCTCGCCGGATGAAGCCCGCCAGATTTTTGCGACCCGCCGGCTGATCGAGCCAGGCCTCCTGCGCGCGGCTGCGGCCCGGATCGGCCCCGCCGAGATCGATAAGCTGCGCCGCCTGCTCGCCACCGAACAGCATCTGACCGCCCAGCGCGGCCGGACGGCCCGCCGCGCCGAGATCAAGGCATCGGGCGACTTTCACCTGGCGCTCGCCGACCTCACCGGCAATGCCATCCTCAGGCGCTTCATGGACGAACTGGTCGCCCGTTCCTCGCTCGTCATCGCGCTCTACGGACAATCGACCGTTTCGAGTTGCGGCCACAACGAACACGACGACATCCTGACCGCAATCGAAACCGGCGACATCGAGACCGCATCAGCGCTGATGATCCGCCACATCGATCACATCGAGGCCGATCTCGACCTTAGGGAGCGCAAGCCGACCGACCTCAGGGCCGCGCTCGATTTCTGAGCCATGTCGCCCGAAGGCTGTAGCGATCGATCAACGCGCATCAGCACCCAGGTCGAAGGCGGATCCTGTGACCCGGTTTGCGCACGGCCCACATTGGATCATGTCATTGCTGCAATGAAACAGTGACATGATCGAACGTGTTGCAGTCGCGCAATCCAGGCGGAAAGCCGCTTCACACTTTTCCTGGAATTGCTTCTCGGCCTCCGGCGCCCCAGCCTTCAGCACTTCCATCAACCGAAAAATCTTTCGCGAAATTTGTAGCGGCCAAAGCGTGGCCGCGTTCGTCCGAAAGCCTTGGCTTTAGGGGCTCCCGACGGCCGCAGTCGGCCGACCATGTCGGGCCGCCGTCCTCATGGTTAAAAAAACCGCACCCACTGACGGAACCATCTGCGATCACCGGCGTTGCCCTCCCGCTCAAAAGACTATGAATGAGGAATGCAAGATGAGCGAAAAAACCTTCGCAACGCCGATCCACCTGAAACTGTCGTCCAAGCGGCAGACCGTCGTAAGGACCGTCTGGGAGGCGCTTGAGCTGCTGCGGCAATGGCCGGGCAGACGTGGACGGGAATATCGTGCCGCCCTTCAGCGCTGCCTGGATGCGCTCGACGGGCTGACCAGCGTCAACAGGGCAAGCCGCTGCTTTACCGCCGCCGCCCGCGAATCAGGCCTTCTGCTCGCCTGAGAAAAACTCCAGTTTTCCGAAGTTCACGCACCGGCTGAACCGCCGGTGCGTCCGCCTCCGCTAAGCATGTCGCGCAAAAGTGTTCAGCGGCTTTGCGATGACGACATGCGCAAAAACAAGAGCTTAGAGCGCGTGGCAGTCGCGCGCCAATCTCAGTAGCAATTGCTTGCGTGTTTCATCCCTGAGCCGGACAGGACTTAAGGAAACATGCCGGTGCCGCTACTGCGTCGGCCGGCCGACGTTTTTGCCACCATCGGCAACAAGTGCGGCAAGCGACGCCTTGTCCAGCCGCCAGTCCGGCGAGCCGTAGCCGAGCGGCCACTTGTAGGGTTCCTTGTCGTTGAAGAACACCACGGCTGTCAGAAGCGGGAAACGATCGCGATAGGTGTTGCGATCGAAGATCTCCGCATACCAGGCGCGCTTGTAGTCGGGCGAGCCGGAAACGCCGAGCTCGGCGACCATCACAGGCTTCCCGAAACCTTCGACCCGGCGGTATTTTTCGCCAAGCGTTTCGCCAAAACTGCGCTCGCGGCCCCAATAGTCCACATCCATCTTCTGCAGACCCCAGACGGGAATGCCGATGGCATCGACCACGTCGTCGCCGGGATAGTAGCCGGTGAGGTTGCGGTGCCCCTTCGGCGACCAGACGAAGCGCACGTCGGGCGCAAGCTCCCGGCAGCTTTCGACGAAGTAGCGAAACGCCTTCCTGTAGCCCTCGGCGTCGCGCCGCGCCCAGGGGTAGCGACCGTCAGGATCTTCCATCTCGTGGCCCCAGCGCATGTAGACCGGGGCGGCCACCGCGCCGGCGCGCTTGCAGATATCGCGGATCTCGCGATCGAAACGCCCGCGGCCGATATCGGCAAACAGCCGCTCGCCCCCCGCCCGCCAGTCGCTCGCATGGGTGTAGGGCTCGACGGAGATCATCAGTGCCCGTCCCTGCGCCTCGGCAACGGCGATCTTGCGCTTCAGCATCGCCTTGTCGAGCGCCTGCCAATAGACGAAGACATGTTCGATCGTCAGGGCATCGCTGTTCGTCACCGCGTCATGCGGGTCGTAGACGCCGATCGCAACCGCGCCGCCGGATTTGCCCGCGGCCTTGCCGGCCGTACCGATCGAGGCCGTCGTCAGCACCCGGTCGACCGTGTCGCCGAGATCGGCAGCCACGGCGCGCGCGCCGTCCATCGCAGGCGAAAGCGCCACGAGGCCAGCCAGGAACACCGATCTGAACATCGCAATCGACAAGAGTTGTCTCCGACGGAGGATGAGTATTTCCCGGAACAGAACGACAAGCGCCTCTCCCGAAAAGATGCAGGACTGCAAGAAGCTCGAGTATTTCCGCAGCTCAAACCCTCAAGCGGAAACACTCTGACGAAACTGTATGAAGACGAAGCATTTCAAGCGCATCACCCAAATGGGAATGGCTTTACAGCGAACTTCTGAGGAAGCACCGCGACGTATGGCCGAAGCCGCTCGGCGAGCAGATGTAGGGCGCACGGCCGAGATAGGCGGTGACCCGCTTCCTTGCCGGCAGCGGCTCGACGATATCGTCTTCCTGCGCAACCCTGATCAGCTTGCCCTCTTTCGGGGCAACGCCCGCCGTGCTCGTCACGGCCTTCGAGCCGGCAGAGGCAAACAGCGGACTTTCCGCAATGCCCGCCGACGAACAGCCGGAAGAGACAAGCAGAAGACCGAGAAACGAGGCAGGTACGAGAGACTTGAAACCCGAAACGGTAATGCGGCGGAGGCCGCCCAAGGCGGTTAGGCTTCGCATAAGCATCCTTTCGAACGAGCGGAGATAGCCGCCTGGCAATTTCCCTAGCGGGAATCGACCGTGACGTTCAACCCCCACTTCTTATTATTGACAGCTAAAATTAAGAGTTTCTTTCTGAGCGCATGCTTTTCGAATGCAGGGACGCTGCCAGGCCGCCGCCGCCCGCACCGACTTTTGCCCCGTCAACCGCACTCCAGCGGGGCCGAGATCCGCAATCGCGACGAATAAACGTTATGAAATCATGATGTTGGGTAGACAAGCCCCGCGCGCCGAATTCAAACGAGCACCGGTTGACGCCTCACCTCCCCCGCTTCACAGCACAGACGGAGACAGCCGCCATCGAAGCCGTGCACGCCGCCGCCCTGTCAAGCCGGAACAAACGTTCTCCCGCGGGAGGCTCGCCGCACCGGCCGGAGGTCGACGCGCCCCACTCCGACCAAAGTCCCCCTCATTTCTGGCCGCCGGTTGTTTACACAGTGTTGACCTCTGTGACGCACCTTGGCTTCCAGGCGCAACATGTTTGAGCGTATGCGCCCACTCCAAAACTGCCCGCTTCTGGCGGGCATTTTTTTGGCTTCAGATCCCGAAGAGGTTTTTCAGGTGCCGTTTCGATTGGCGAGCGGCTCCGATGGTACGACTGCTTATCGATAGCGAGACGACTTGGTGGGCCCGGAGGAACCTGTCGAGCCGCGTAAACTCTTGTAATCGCTTCGGTATTTTGGACGTCGGCGTCGTGATGCCAACACTGATGCCAACACATTTGTGGGATTTTCTGGGACTTCTGTGGACATTTCCCTGGCCGCGTGAATATTTTGACGGCAACTGAGCGAGGGCGGCGATTGAGCAAAGCGGGCGATCATCACTACGTGCCTCAGTTCCACCTCGGTATGTGGAGCGGGCAAAACGACAAGATCAGCCAGTGGGGACGCATACCATTCAACAACAAGCTCGTCTGCACACCGGTCACCACCGCTGCCACGGCATACGTCCCTGGCCTCTACTCGCTGGCCCACGTCAACGATGAGGAGGCCCAGCAAATTGAAATCAAGCTGTTCGGGAAGATCGAGACCGCAGCGAAGCCGGTCCTCGACAAGCTGATCAGTCGCGGCCCCGCCAAGCTGTCAGTTGAAGAGCGATACTGGTGGACCATCTACCTCAATGCCTCACTCTTGCGCGTGCCGCATATCGTTGAGATGGTCACATCGAGTGTTCAGGAGCGCATCGCTCGGGACATGTCCCAGCCCATTCCTGAGTTTGACGCAGCGAAGGGCGATGCACCAGAAAACACGCTGTACGAGTGGGCTTCAAAGCACGCACCCGCTCGTGTCGCTAACTCGGGATTGAAGGTCCTGGTCGATCTGATCCAAAGCGAAAAGGCCATCGACCGCATCATTCATCTCAGGTGGCTCGTCAAAGACGTCTCGTCAGGACCGAGGAGGTTGCTGCTGGGCGACAATCCTTTCGAACGAGTTGGCGACCTCTACAAGCCGCGCACCACCATCTCGCTTCCGTTGTCTCCGACGCACCTTTTCATCGCCAGTGATGCGCCGGATGTCATCGACCACTTTGCCCGGATGCCCGCTCGCGATGTGGTCAAGGCGAACAACCAATCGTCCCTCATCAACGCGAAGAAATTCGTCTACGGCGAAGCGGAGCGCGACTTCATCGACGCCCACCTGCCGCGGCACTAGCTCAGCACGTAAGCCCGCCAAGCATCCCAATCAGCGTCGTTGTCATAGTTGTCATTCGCCGCTACCTGAGAGGATGCGGAATGCTGCTGCTGCCACCGAAGGTACTTGGCCGTTGCCAAGGGCCGTAAGCTGCTCCACCCTTGCGGCCACCCCATCAGCCAGGATACCCACTCCGGGTTCAGAGGGCCATTCAGCTCCTTTGAGGACACCATCTTCCTTAACTTCGCGCGTGCTCCAGACCCGCCCCATTTGCAGAGCGCGGCTCCACCCGAGGCTGTCACCGCAGTTGGTGTTGGCCAAAATCCAAATTCGCTCCCTGAGATGGGGCGCGCCAACGTGTCCCGCTGCCAGCACTCCCCACTGAGCATCGTACCCCATCTCGGCCAGGTCTCCGAGAACTCGACCGAGTCCTCTGGATGTGAGCATGGCGCTGTTCTCCACGAAGACGAACTGGGGTCGTACTTCGTCAACGATGCGGGCCATTTGCTTCCACAATCCTGATCGCGCTCCGTCGATCCCGGCACCCTTGCCTGCGGCACTGATGTCCTGGCAGGGAAACCCTCCAGAAACCACGTCAACACGTCCGCGCCATGGCGTTCCGTCAAAGGTGCAAACGTCATCCCAAATCGGGAAAGGCGGGAGAAGTCCGTCATTTTGTCGGGCGGCAAGAACAGCGGCGGCGTAGGGTTCTCGTTCGACGGCACAGACGGTGCGCCAACCAAGCAGGTGTCCTCCGAGAATGCCTCCACCAGCGCCCGCGAAAAGAGCCAGCTCATTCATGGCACCTCCAGGCAGAGGTGCAGTGTTCATTTCCAATAGAATCGTATGTCCGGCGCATGACCTTTCCTGTCGTTGGATGTTGCGCCGATTCTACTACACTGGAAGTGGCTTATTCTACTAATCGTTGAATATAGATCGTGTAACTGACAGTTGAATCGCCAGTATGGTTCCGGTCATGGGACTCGAACCCGCAACAGGTGGGACTCGAACGAAGTGAGAAAAAGCGAATCAGTTCAAGCATTTGATTCAATGGAAGGAGTCGAGAGTTTGTTGGCATCACTACAAACGGCGAAATCTGATACCAACAACCGTGCCAACAAATTGAATCGCTGGGGTGTCCCGACGTGTCCCATGTCGTCCAAAGAACCCTGGAAACGCTAGGGTGTCAGGGACGGCTATGGACGGTATGGGACGTCTGTGGACGGATTGGTGGGCCCGGAGGGACTCGAACCCCCAACCAAGCGGTTATGAGCCGCCGGCTCTAACCATTGAGCTACAGGCCCACGCCGGATCAGGTCCGGGACTCAGCGAACCAATGGCAGTTCGTGATCGGCAATGGCTCTAGCCGAAAACCTTTTTGACGACAAGCCATTGCCGCAATGCCCACACAATCGATAAGCATGAAGTGAGCAGGGACAGAAACAACCGGAGAGACACGACCCATGACTTCCACACGCACTGCCCGCACGCTTTCCATCGCTGCCTTGGCCGCCGCCTTTGCGGGTATTGCCGCTGCGGGCGCACACGCACAGGATGCTGCCACGGCGCGCGAAGCGATCATCACCGTTGCCGGCGAAGGCCGCTCGTCGATCGCGCCCGATATGGCGATCCTGCAGCTGAGCGTCGTCAAGGATGCCAAGACCGCCCGTGAGGCGCTCGACGCCAACAACAAGACGATGGCCGAGGTTCTGACCGCCCTCAAGGCAAGCGGCATTGCCGACCGCGACCTGCAGACGAGCGGCTTCTCGATCAACCCGCAGTTCAACTTCCCGACCAACAATGACGGCGGCAACCGCCCGCCGGAGCTGATCGGCTACCAGGTGGCCAACGGCGTGAGCGTGCGCGTGCGCGACCTCGCCAAGCTCGGCGAGATCATCGATAAGTCGGTCACGCTTGGCGTCAACCAGGGCGGCGGCATCCAGTTCACCAATGACAAGCCGGAAGGCGTGATCACCGAAGCGCGCAAGGCGGCTGTCGCCGATGCCATCGAGAAGGCCAAGGTTCTGGCGGAAGCTGCCGGCGTTTCGCTCGGCAACGTCGTCAACATCACCGAGCAGGGTTTCCGCCCGGAGCCGGTGCCGATGATGCGCGCCGGCATGGCCAAGGAATTTGCGGCCGACTCCGTGCCGATGGCAACCGGCGAAAACAGCTACAACGTCACTGTCAACGTCACCTTCGCGATCAAGCAGTAACGCCTGCCGCCTGAGCCCGCACGCAAACAGCGCTGGCGGGCTTTTGCGGTTTGCGACTGGCCGCCGACTATGGTCGGAGACCGGCACCGGAAAAGACAAGGCCCCGCGCAGTGGCAACCGCGCGGGGCTTTTTCGTGTCGGGCTCAAGCTCGGTGCGTGCCCGTCGTGTGGCTTGCAGACAAAGAAAAACCCCTCACGCCTGGGGCGTGAGGGGTGCATTTCCGCCGGCCGGGGGAGACAGGACGGAAAAGGCTTGGATTACCAGCGGCCGATTACCGGGCAACCGCGCTGATTGGCGAACGCGATCGTCTGGCGGTAGCCGCGGCGGCTGCCTTCGACGACGATGCGGCGGTGCGAGACGTCGGCGACGTAGGCGCGGCGCAGGCCATGGTCACGGGCCTTGTCGACAGCCATCCAGGGGGCGCAGCGGCTGCGGCGGCCACCGCCATCCCAGCCACGGTCCGGACCGCGGCGATCACGACCCCAGTCGCGCTCGTCGCCGTAACCACGGTCGAAATCGCGATACTGAACCTGAACGCCGCCACCCGAGCCGAAGCCGAATTCGACGGTGTCTGCGGAAGCGGTGGAGGCGGCACCGAAAAGGCCGGTCAAACCGATGACGGCAGCGGCGGCGGCGTTGATGAGGATGTTCTTCATGGTCTTTCTCCGAGGGCTTGAAGGGTTCAATCTGCAATCACCGTCCCAAGCGATTGATCGGACATTAGCGGCGCCAAACTGAACGCTAGCGGAACTGCACATTCATGCGGGGTTCAGATTGCGGGCACCTGACGCAAACGGGCGGGAAACAGAGATTCGTTCGACTTCCAGGCGAAGTGCTTCGACGGATGGCCGGCAGACGCAACGCCGCTATTTGTGCGCGATATCAATATGATAGAGGATTGATCGACATGACCTTGCCGTCCGACACGCGACAGGCGGCGTGAAAATCAGCGCGATCTTCCTGAGGAGGTTGCGATGCGAAGACGCGGCTCAGCCGGCAAGTTCGGCTTCGAAAGCGCGCATGTTGCGATAGTGGCTGACCCGGGTGATCGACTGATCCTCGATCTCGATCACGAAGACGCTCGGGATCGAATAGGTCTGGCCGGAGGCGGTTGGGAAACCGTCGAGCGTCTCGCGGTAAGTGCCGCGTGCGGTCAGGTCCACGGCGATCCGCTGGCCGAAATTGTCGCGCATCTGCACAACGTCGCCATAGGTTTCGTCGAAATGGCGCAGGAAGGTCATGATGCTGGATCTGAGCGGCTCGACGCCGACGGTGCGCTGGCCGGTCAGAGAATCGAGCGCCACGTCCTCGTCGACAAGCCGCGCCAGAGCGTCGAAGTCGCGGTCGTTCAATGCGTCGATGAAGCGGCTGGCGATGGTCTGCGCGTCGGTCATATCTGCCTCGGATGCTGATTTCGGGTTCGTCCACGTTTTTTGGACTAGAGCCATGGAAACGACGAAGGCCAATGTCGGTTCCATGCACGATCCTCCAACGAATATGGAGGGATGGCGACGCCCTTCAAGGCGCCGCCACGATCGATCGGGCAACCGGGTCGGGGTCATTGCCCAAGATGCAGCACGATCTCGCGGCGGTGCGGCCGGTCGCGGTGTTCGAACAGATAGAGGCCTTGCCAGGTGCCGAGCGCCATGCGGCCGGCATTGACGGGGATGCCGATCGAGACCTGCGTCAGCGCCGCCTTGATGTGCGCGGGCATATCGTCAGGCCCTTCCTGCGTGTGCACCACCCAGCGCATTGACGGATCGGAGGATGGCGGCACCAGCCGGCCGAAAAAAGCGCTGAGGTCACGCTTCACGTCAGGATCGGCGTTTTCCTGGATGAGGAGCGAGCAGGAGGTGTGCCGGACGAACAGGGTCAACAGCCCCTCGCCCCCGCTATTGGCGCTGACGAAGTCTGCCGCCTCGTCGGTGAACTCGTAAAGCCCCTGGCCGCGGGTGGAAATGACGATCGTGGTCTGCGTCATGTCTGCCTGTCTCCCTTGGCGCCGCGGCAGCAAAGCGCGGCCCCCGCTTGAACTGGTTCGGCAAAGCCGCCGCCAAGTCAAGCCCAGGCCTTCTGCCAGGTCTGTTTCTCGCAGCCAAGGCACCGTCTCGCGGCCGGAGCTATTTCTCGAGAAAGGCCTCGAAGCCGCCATAGATCATGCGTTTGCCGTCGAACACGTCTCTCCAGGCCTCGCCCTGCAGCCGCGGATCCTCCATCACCTTGGCAACGATCGCGTCCCGGTCGGCGCGCGACTTGTAGGTAATCCAGGAGAAAACCACGGTCTCGTCATCCTTCGCCTGCACCGCGCGGGGAAACGATGTCACCTCGCCATAGGGAACGTCGTCGCCAAGGCACTCGGCATAGGAGAGCGCGCCATGCTCCATCCACACGTCACCCGCTTGCCGCGCCATGTCCTTGTATGCCTCGATATTGGCCTTGGGCACCGCAACGATGAAACCATCCACGTAGCTCATGTCGATATCCTCCTCGGTTGCTTCGACCACCAAAGGACGAACGGGATCGAAAAGTTCCGACAATAACCTCAGATTCTTCGGTTGATGCGTGTTTGCCGCCTTCAAGGGCTGTCGTCGGCCGCCGCGCATGGCCTTGCGAAAAGTTGTGACCGCCTGTCGGCAAGTCCCCTTCCCGTTCGTCCTTGGCACAGACCATCACGCAAGGGAGCAACCGTCATGCAGAAGATCACGCCCTTTCTCTGGTTCGACAACCAGCTTGAAGACGCTATCCAGTTCTACACCGCCATCTTCCGCAATGCCCGCATCACCGACATCAAGAAAGGGCCCGATGGCCGGGCCTTCACCGCCGCCTTCGAGCTTGAGGGACAGGCGTTCATGGGGCTCAACGGCGGCCCGCATTTCAAGTTCTCCGAAGCCGTCTCGTTCTTCGTGCGCTGCGCCGATCAGGCGGAGGTCGATTACTACTGGGAACGCCTGCTCGACGGCGGCACGCCGCAGCGCTGCGGCTGGCTGAAGGATCGCTTCGGCCTGGCCTGGCAGATCATACCCGATGCTCTGATGCGACACCTGAGCGATCCGGATCCGGCACGCGCCGGCCGCGCCCAGCAGG
Source organism: Ensifer sp. M14 (assembly GCF_003355565.1). Lineage (NCBI taxonomy): Bacteria > Pseudomonadati > Pseudomonadota > Alphaproteobacteria > Hyphomicrobiales > Rhizobiaceae > Ensifer > Ensifer sp. M14. The sequence goes on along the minus strand of NZ_QJNR01000004.1, from coordinate 2,023,949 downwards.
CGATGATGGCCATGGTCAAGATCGACGTCGCCGGGCTTGAAGAGGCAGCCGCCGGCTGAGCCTTGTCCTAAAGCGCGTCGCGATCTTTCAGATAAGCTTGGCGCGCTTTAAGGTCTTGTTTTCACGCATGTCGTTATCGCAAAACCGCTGCACACTTCTGCGCGACATGCTTTAGCTACCGCAGCTTTTCAACTGGCGGCTATAGAGCGAGGCCATTCCGGTGGCGCGCTTGGCGCCGGTCTTGGCGGTGTCGCTCCAGTTGCCGCGGGCGTAGCCGGCGTGGCCGTGGTAGTAGGCGATGTAGAGCCGATAGGTGTCGTTGAGCGCGATGCCGTTTTTCTCGCCGCTTTCGCGGTGGTACCAGGCAATGAAGCGGATGGCATCGCCGAAGTCGGAACGCCGTGCCGTCCAGCGGCCGGTTTCGCTCTGGTAGCGCGCCCAGGTGCCGTCGAGCGCCTGCGAATAGCCATAGGCCGACGAAAGCCGCGTCCACGGAATGAAGCCGAAGAGTTTGGTGCGCGGCGGCTTGGCGTTATGCCGGAAGCCGGATTCCGTATAGATCGTCGCCATCAGCACCGGCACGGGCACGCCATATTCGCGCTCCGCCTGATAGGCGGCGCGGCGCCAGTTGTTGAAAAGGCCATCTCGCTGCTCGAAAACCGCGCATGCGTTTCGGGTGTCTCTCGGCACCGTCGCGCAACCGGCCAGCAACAGGAGGACGACGACAAAAACGCAACGCATCTTCGAACCTCTCGTTTCAGAGAGATTGATAAAACGTAAACGTTAAGGATCGGTTTTGAATCGAATGCGATTGATCGGGGAGCTATTGCGTCATGGCTTGGTCAGGTCGCGATTTGGGGATGAAATTACGCAGCAGGTTCAAAATGCTACGCCGGGTTTGCGTGCCATATCCAACGCGCAGCGCTGCCGCGTGTGGCACTCAAGATTCTGCTATCTGACGTTTCAGCTTTGACCTATTCTCGGCGCAGCGGAAGACAGTTGCGGCCAGCGCTGAGACTCAGCGTCCGTAGGTGGTCGCAGATCATGCGAAAGTGTCGTCGCCGACCGTGGCGCGCGCAAAACGAGGAGAGCGAAGACATGCGATTTCCTGCCTTGATGTTTGCAGCCGGTGTCGTGCTGACGGGTCTTGCATCGGCCGCACGGGCCGATGATTGCGCCAATGCCAGCGACCAGGCGACGATGAACGAATGCGCCGACAAATCGCTCAAGGCCTCGGACACCGAACTCAACACCCTCTACAAGCAGATCGAGGCGCGCCTGAAGGACGATCAGGACAAAGCCAAGCTGCTCGTTGCCGCGCAAAAGGCATGGATCGCCTTCCGCGATGCAGAGTGCGACTTTTCCGCAGCTGGCGTTACGGGAGGCTCGGTCTATCCGATGATCGTTCTTCAATGCCGGGATGGCTTGACGCAGAACCGCGTCAAGGACTTCAAGACCTATCTGAGCTGCGAAGAAGGCGACCTCAGTTGCCCCGTTCCGTCAGCCAACTGAAGCCTGCCTTGACGACGGCGGCGAAGACATGTGTTTTCGCCGTCGCCCTTACCACTGCCTGGCTTGGCAGCGCGGCAAACGCAACTGACCGATCGCACCTCTACACCAGCGATGCGATCGTCACCGGCACCGGCGAAGAGAACCGGCAGATCGGCTTTCGCGAATGCCTGAGCGAAGTTTTGGTCAAGGTTTCCGGCGATGCCAGGCTCGCCGACAGCACCGCACTCCCCACCCTGCAGGCGCGTGCGGCGGAGTTCGTCGCAAGCTTCTCCTATCGCGACCGGTTGGAAGGCGTCCCGATCCATGACGAGCAGGGAACGCACGACCGTCCGCACGATCTCACCTGCCGTTTCGAGCCCAAGATCATTGACCCTCTGCTGGCAAGACTTGGGTCGAAGCCATGGCTTTCGCCGCGTCCGATCATCGCCGTGCTGCTGGCCGTCAAAGACCAGACGCGCCGCTTCGTGCTGGCGCACGACGGCAGCGAAAGCCCCTATATGGCGCAATCGCTTGCCGCTGCCACGGTTCCGCTGGCTCTCATGGCCCGCCTTCCCGACGCTGCAACGCTTGCCGCCGCAAGGCTCGATTTCGACCATCTATCCCGGTTGAACTCGACTGAGCTGAAACAGCTGGCCACGGATATCGGCGCAGAAATCCCCCTCGCCGGCACGCTCGTCTGGTCCGACGCCGCACGTGGCTGGATCGCCGATTGGCGCCTCGTCGAAAACGGCAAGGCGTATCGTTGGCAAATCCGCGGCGTCAGCTTCGATGACGCATTTCGCAACGCCATGCAGGGCGCGGCACGCATTCTCTCCGGCAACGGCCCGCCATAGACGAGCGTTGCGTGCTTGCCGGCTGTTGCCCAGCGCTGCTGATCTCACCCGAGAGACGCCACCAGTTCGCGATAGGCAGCCTCCGGGAATGCCTTGAGCGTGCGAGTGCGCACATTGCCGCCCATGCCGAGCGTCATGGCAAAGCGCGCTGCGACCGCGTCGTCAGGCGCCTCGCAGATCGCCACCATGTCGTATTCACCCATGGTCAGAAAGAAATGTTTGAAGGAGCCGCCCATGTCGCCAAGCATCTTCTTGGCCGCATCGAGGCGCTTCGGAGACTCACGCACGTTCTTCACGCCCTGCTCAGTCCAGTTGAGGAGCACGACATAGGTGGTCATTTCACACCTCCCTGAGGACACGTTTCACGCCCGCGGTGCGACTGCTCCCGCGCTTTGGCCGGGTGCCCCGATTGCTCGGAAAGGGGGAGTATAGTCCTCCGGGCAAGCCGCCACAAGAAAACCGGCAGAGCCGCCTGCACGGAAACGAAAAAGCCGGGCGATGGCCCGGCTTTTGAATGTTGGACTTTCGACCGCTCAGTTGTCGAGGAACGAGCGCAGCTTGCGGCTTGCTTAGCTGTCCAAGAAGCTTCTCAGCTTCCTGGAGCGGCTCGGGTGCTTGAGCTTGCGCAGCGCCTTCGCCTCGATCTGACGGATACGTTCGCGGGTAACCGAGAACTGCTGACCGACTTCTTCAAGCGTGTGGTCCGTGTTCATGCCGATGCCGAAGCGCATGCGCAGGACGCGCTCTTCGCGCGGCGTCAGCGAGGCGAGAACACGGGTCGTCGTTTCGCGCAGGTTGGCCTGGATGGCAGCATCGATCGGCAGCAGCGCGTTCTTGTCCTCGATGAAGTCGCCGAGATGCGAATCCTCTTCGTCACCAACAGGGGTTTCGAGCGAGATCGGCTCCTTGGCGATCTTCAGGACCTTGCGGACCTTTTCGAGCGGCATGGCGAGCTTTTCGGCAAGTTCTTCCGGCGTCGGCTCGCGACCGATTTCGTGCAGCATCTGGCGCGACGTGCGAACGATCTTGTTGATCGTTTCGATCATGTGCACCGGAATGCGGATCGTACGGGCCTGGTCGGCGATCGAGCGGGTGATCGCCTGACGGATCCACCAGGTCGCATAGGTCGAGAACTTGTAGCCGCGACGGTATTCGAACTTGTCGACCGCCTTCATCAGGCCGATGTTGCCTTCCTGAATGAGATCGAGGAACTGCAGGCCGCGGTTGGTGTACTTCTTGGCGATGGAGATGACGAGGCGCAGGTTGGCTTCGACCATTTCCTTCTTGGCGATGCGCGCTTCGCGCTCGCCCTTCTGCACCATCGAGACGATGCGACGGAATTCGGCGATCGAGATGCCGGTTTCGGTCGCAAGGTTCTGGATCTCCTGGCGGATGTCGCGGATCGTCTGGTTTTCGCTCTTGGCGAATTCCTTCCAGCCCTTGCCGGCCAGGTTGCTGATCGACTTCATCCAGTTCGGATCGAGCTCGGCACCGGAGTACTGCTCGAGGAACGAGTCGCGCTTGACGCCGTAGGATTCGGCAAGCCGCAGCAGGCGACCTTCGTTCTGCATCAGGCGCTTGGAAATGTCGTAGAGCTGCTCGACGAGGCTGTCGACGCGGTTCTGGTTGAGCGACAGCGACTTGACCGCCTTGATCAACTCGTCCTTGAGCTCCTTGTAACGGCGCTCCTGGGCGGGCGACAGAGTGCCGGTGGCCGCAAGGCGGGCTTCCACCTGCTGGTCCTGCAGCTTGCGCAGCTTCTTGTAGGTCTCGGCGATGATGTCGAGCGTTTCCATGACCTGCGGGCGCAGTTCCGCTTCCATGGCTGCGAGCGAGAGGTTCGACTCGTCTTCGTCTTCCTCTTCTTCCTCGCTCGGCATGACATCGCCGCCGACATTGGTGATGTCGTCGTCGTTGCCGGTGCGAACCTTGCGGGTCTTTTCCTTTTCCTCGGCGGCCTTGCGGTCTGCCTCGATCTTTTCAGGGCTCTGGAACTGCGGCGCAGCCTTTGCCTCCGGACCGGAATAGGTGGTTTCGAGATCGATGATCTCGCGCAGCAGCGTCTGGCCTTCGTTGAGTTCGTCGCGCCAGATGATCAGCGCCTGGAACGTCAACGGGCTCTCACAGAGACCGGCGATCATCGTCTCGCGGCCAGCCTCGATGCGCTTGGCAATCGCGATTTCGCCTTCGCGCGACAGAAGCTCGACCGAACCCATTTCGCGCAGATACATGCGCACCGGGTCGTCCGTCCTGTCGGTCGGCTCTTTCTTCTTGGTTGCCGCAAGCGCCGTGCCGCCGCTGGAGGTGGCCAGTTCGCCGCCTTCGCCGTCGTTGTCGTCGTCGCTGCTCTCGTCGTCGCTGCTGCCGCCGGCGGCTTCCTCAGCTTCCTCGTCTTCGATGACGTTGATGCCCATATCGGAGAGCATCGCCATCGTATCTTCGATCTGCTCGGAGGTGACTTCTTCGGACGGCAGGACGGAGTTCAGCTCGTCCATCGTCACATAGCCGCGCTTCTTGGCGGCCTTGATCATCTTCTTGACAGCGTCATCGGAAAGATCGAGAAGCGGGCCGTCCGGAGCGCCTTCGCGTTCAACGTCAGCTTCTTCGTTTTCTTTGACTTTGGTTGCCATTTAGTTCGTCGCTTTCCTTGTCGCAACCGGCGTGAGCCCGGTGCAAATGCCGCTCGAAGGTCCGGGTGCGCCGCGCACCCGCCACCGAATCATTTCCCCTGACGTAACGGGATGATGTTTAATTCCTGATTAACCACGATAGCGATCGTGGCAAAGCGGACAAGCTTCGACAGTCCTGCCACTGAAGCACTACTGGCATGATATCCTAACCGCCGTGTCATTTCGCCATTTCTTGCTTGGAAATGGTGATTCCCAGAATTTTCGATCCCGTCAAGCATTTCCGCTGAAAAACCGCCTGATTCGGCAAAAATCGCCTCAGTTCACGTTTTCGGGTGTTTATCAGCTTCCGCTGAACATGTAGGCGTTGCCCATAAAAAGACAAGGGTCGATACTGCCTATCGACAAGGTAAGATTGCGTCGCATCGGCACGCGCAACCATACCTATGCACAATACCCCCGGTCATACCGATAGCCCGTCGTATTTGACGATCTTCACCGCCTCGATATCGAACTCCGGCAGACAGCGCAGGTTGATGGCCGCCATCGGTCCGTTCGGGCCGGCCCCCTCGCCGAATGGCGCGATACCGCAATGGCTGCAGAAGTGATGTTTGATGACGTGCCTGTTGAACTCATAGGTCGAGAGATCGGCTTCCGATGTCTTCAGGCTCAGGCTGTCGCGTGGAACGAAGGCCAGCAAGCCGCCCCGCCGGCGACACATCGAACAATTGCAATCGATCGCCTCGGCGAAGTCTCCCTCGACCTCGAAAGCGATTTTGCCGCAATGGCAACTTCCCTCGTAACGCATGCACTGGCTCCTTTGGCCGCCACAACCGTTGATCGCGGTCGCCCGCAACTGTCGGCAAAGATAGTGCGCGAACACGGGCGAACAAGCCGGATTGAACAACGCATGCCAAGACGCAAAACAATTCCCGAAAAGCCGAAGTTCGCCTGCGTGTTCGCAACATTATTCCGGTTTTCCGCTTGCCCTCGACCCAATCTCGACTGACCTTCCGGCCGAGAAAATGGAGGCACTCTTGAACATCAAGGAAACCGGCGCCATGCGCGTCATCAGCATTCGACGCAGGCTCACCATCCCCGAAGTCAGACATGCAAGCGCCGAGCTTGCGCCGCTGATCGACGCGGAAATCGACCGCGCGGGGCTGAAGCCCTCAGGGCCATGGATCTTCATTGCGCGGAACCTGCCGAAAAATGCCAAGGCCGCATTTGACTGGCGTATCTGCCGGCCGGTCGCAGGCGGTGAGGCCTATGACGGCACGCTCGACATGATCGAACTGGAGCCGATCATGGTCGCCTCGACCCTGCATCAGGGGCCGGTGCGAAGCCTCTTCACCCAGGGCTATGCGCCGCTGGTCGAAAAGATCGAGATGAGCCGGCACAATTTCTCCGGCGAAAGCCGCGAGATCTATCACCGTTGGGCAGGTCCCGGCTCTCGCTACCACGAGATCGAGATCCAGTTCGGCCTGGCCAATTGACAAAAAGACCGCGCATCGATGGCGATACGCGGCCTTGTGGATTTCGGCTTTCTAGCGAAGCGCCCTGCCTCACCGGTCCCCGTTCACCAATCCCCGTTCACCAATCCATGACGACCTTGCCGGAATTGCCCGAGCGCATGGCCTCGAAGCCGTCGCGGAAGTCGTCGATGCCGATGCGGTGGGTGATGACGGGCGAAAGGTCGAGCCCGCCCTGGACGAAGGCGATCATCTTGTACCAGGTCTCGAACATCTCGCGGCCGTAGATGCCCTTGAGGTTGAGCATCTTGAAGATCACCTTGTTCCAGTCGATCTCGAATCCAGCAGGCGCAATGCCGAGAATGGCGATCTTGCCGCCATTGTTCATCTTGTCGATCATGTCGCGGAAGGCCGGTGCAGCACCGGACATTTCCAGCCCGACATCGAAGCCCTCGGTCATGCCGATCGCTTTCATCACGTCGGCAAGGTTCTCCTTCGAGGCGTCGACGACATGGTCGATGCCGAGGTTTCGGGCGAGCTCGAGCCGCGTCGGGTTGATGTCGGTGATGACAACCTTGCGCGCGCCCGAGCGCTTGGCAACCAGCGCCCCCATGATGCCGATCGGGCCGGCACCGGTCACCAGCACATCCTCGCCGACGAGATCGAAGGAAAGGGCAGTGTGCACCGCATTGCCGAAGGGGTCGAAGATCGCCGCGATCTCGTCGGGAACGTCCTCAGGGATCGGCACGACGTTGTATTCCGGCAGGCAGACGAATTCGCCGAACGAGCCCGGCCGGTTGACGCCGACGCCGAGCGTGTTGCGGCACAGATGGCCGCGGCCGGCCCGGCAATTGCGGCACTTGCCGCAGACGATATGCCCCTCGCCCGAGACCCGCTCGCCGACATGGTATTTCGTCACGGCCGAGCCGACCTCGGCGATCTCGCCCATGAACTCGTGGCCGACGACCATCGGCACCGGAATGGTCTTCTGGGCCCACTGGTCCCAGTTCCAGATGTGCACGTCGGTGCCACAGATCGCCGACTTTTTCACCTTGATCAGCACGTCGTTCGGCCCGACCTCGGGCACCGGCACGCGCTCCATCCAAAGCCCGACCTCGGGCTTCGTCTTCACCAGCGCCTTCATCATGTTCGTCATCGACCTAATCCTCAAATCACGCCGAGGTCGCGGCCGACCTCTTCGAAGGCGGCGATCGCCCGGCGCACGTCGTCTTCGCTATGGGCGGCCGACATCTGCGTGCGGATGCGGGCCTGACCCTTGGGCACCACCGGGAAGGAGAAGCCGATGACGTAGACGCCCTTTTGCAGCATGCGTGCCGCCATTTCCTGCGCCAGCGCCGCATCGCCCAGCATCACCGGGATGATCGGATGGCCCTCGCCGGCCAGCGTAAAGCCGAGCTTCGACATCTCGGTGCGGAAAAGGCTGGCATTGGCGTAAAGCCGCGCCCGCAGCGCATCGCCGTTGTCGATCAGGTCGAACACCTTCAGCGAGGCAGCCGCAATCACTGGCGCCAGTGTGTTGGAGAACAGATAGGGCCGCGAGCGCTGCCGCAGCCACTCGACCACCTCGGCCTTGCCCGAGGTATAGCCGCCCGAAGCGCCGCCGAGCGCCTTGCCGAGCGTGCCGGTGATGATATCGATACGGCCTTCGACGCCGCAATGCTCGGCCGAGCCTCGGCCGTTTTTGCCGACGAAGCCGACCGCATGGCTGTCATCGACCATGACCATGGCGCCGTACTTCTCGGCGAGATCGCACACGCCGCCGAGATTGGCGATGATGCCGTCCATCGAAAACACGCCATCGGTGGCGATCAGCTTGAAGCGGCTGCCTTCGGCCTTCTTCAGCTCTTCTTCCAGTGCCGCCATGTCGTTGTTGGCATACCGGAAGCGCTTGGCCTTGGAGAGCCGCACGCCGTCGATGATCGAGGCATGGTTCAAGGCGTCGGAGATGATCGCATCCTCTTCGCCCAGCAGCGTCTCGAACAGGCCGCCATTGGCATCGAAGCAGGAGGAATAGAGGATCGTGTCTTCCAACCCGAGGAACGACGAGATCCGTGCCTCCAGCTGCTTGTGTTCTTCCTGGGTGCCGCAGATGAAGCGCACCGACGCCATGCCGTAGCCGTAGCGGTCGAGCGCCGCCTTGCCGGCTTCAGCCAACTCCGCGTTGTCGGCAAGGCCGAGATAGTTGTTGGCGCAGAAGTTCAGCACCCGCTCGCCCGAGGCAACCTCGATCTCACCCGCCTGCTTCGAGACGATCACTCGCTCCGACTTGTAAAGGCCTGACGATTTCAACCCGTCGAGTTCGGTGCGAAGGTGGGAGAGAAAGGCTGAGGTCATGGCTGGCCGCTTTCGCTGTAAAAAGAACGTTTCGTGCCAAACGAGTACCACGCCAGCTTTCCCGTTGCAGCAAATTCCCGCGGCTTGAGAGGGCCGTGCAGCATTCCGAAGGCAAAACGACAGGGCGTTGCATGGCGAGACGGCTTGCTCGACATTTTATGTCGTAGTCTTCGCCGTGCAAGACAGATTGCTTCGGTTGCCACTGAGTTTGAGTGCGCGGCCAGCGAAATCCGCTCCCCTCGCCCTTGTCCCGTTGAGTACCGCCTATTGCGCCGCCGACGCGGCGCTGCTGGATTCCTGTGACAAGCACAGGAATGAGGGAGAACCAGGTCGGATTTTCCAGATCGCGCACAATTTTTACTTGTATGCTAGACGCAGCGCCGTCAATCTCGGATCCCATGAGGGGCTATGTCTACATCCTCGCGTCCAAGCGAAACGGCACGCTATATGTTGGTGTGACGAAGGATCTCGCCGCCCGGCTTTACGAACATCAGAACGACCTGACGCCCGGTTTCACATCGAGATACGGCGTCAAGACGCTGGTCTGGTTTGAGGAGTTTGATTTGCTGACTGCAGCGATAACTCGGGAAAAAACGATCAAGAAATGGCCTCGAAAGTGGAAGTTGAACCTGATCGAACAGATGAACCCGGATTGGGCGGATATTTCGGCCTATCTGCATGCCCTCTGACCAATGATCCTATCGCGTTGTCTCGAGCTCGGGACAGCCTCGCCACGATTGTCAGGGTTCAGTTTTTGAATGCGCTGGCGGCCGCCACCGCCCTCATTCCTGTGCTTGTCACAGGAATCCAGCAGCGCAGCGTCGGCGGCGCGGTCGACTTAGCTGTTCGCAGGCGAAGTTCCCAGAATTGCGCTGTGTCCGCACAAGTGCCGAAACGATAGAGAGTCAGGACTAGCCCAATCGCCCAAGCTAAACGTCGGGGTTCACCCCTCAAGATACCCGTCGATGACGGCGAGAAACGCCTTGCCGTAGCGCTCGCGTTTGCTTTCGCCGATGCCGGGGATGTCGAGCAATTCGTCGAAGCCGCGCGGGCGCTCCTTGGCGAGCGCGATCAGCGTTGCGTCCGGGAAAACGACATAGGGCGGCACGTTCAGGTCCTTGGCGATGGTAAAGCGTTCGGCGCGCAGCAGTTCGAACAGCTCGAGATCGGAACCGGCGAGGTCGGCGCGCTCGCGCTGGCTGCCGGATTTCGCCTGTCGCGCAGCCTTGCCTGTCTGCGGGCGGTCCTTGCGAAACAATACCTGGCGCTCGCGCTTGAACACGGCGCGGGCGTCAGGTTCGAGCTTGATCGCACCGAAGGCAGTGTGATCGACGCTGACGAGGCCGGCGGCCAGCAATTGGCGAAACACCGATTGCCATGTCCGGGCCGGCAGATCCTTGCCGGCGCCGAAAACAGGCATGTCGACATGGCCGAAACGCTCGGTCTTTTCGTTGACGGTGCCCATCAGCACGTCGACGACATGGCCGGTGCCAAAGCGCTCTCCGGTGCGATAGACGGCGGCAAGCGCCTTGATCGCCGCTTCGGTGCCGTCCCAGGTTTCCACCGGCTTCAGGCAGGTATCGCAATGGCCGCAGCGGCCGGGATGCGCCTCGCCGAAATGCGCGAGGATCGCCTGGCGGCGGCAGCCGGCCGTCTCGCAGATCGCCAAAAGCGCATTGAGCTTGCCGCGCTCGATGCGCTTGATGTCTTCGGCCGCACCGCCCTCGTCGATCATCCGGCGGCGCTGCAGCACGTCGGCCATGCCATAGGCCATCCAGACTTCGGACGGCTGACCATCACGACCGGCGCGGCCGGTTTCCTGGTAGTAGGCCTCGATCGAACCCGGCAGATCGAGATGGGCGACATAGCGCACATCCGGCTTGTCGATGCCCATGCCGAAGGCGACGGTCGCGACCAGGCAGAGGCTTTCTTCCTTCAGGAACGCGTCCTGATGGGCGTCGCGCAGCGTCCGGTCCATGCCGGCGTGATAGGGCAGCGCGCGAATGCCCTGCCCGTTCAGCCATTCCGCCGTATCCTCGACCTTGGCGCGCGACAGGCAGTAGACGATTCCGGAGGAACCGCGAAAGCGGCTGAGGAAGCGCAGCAACTGCTGGCGCGGCTGGTCGCGCTCGACGATTTCATAAGCGATGTTCGGACGGTCGAAACTGGTTGTGAAGACTTCGGCACCTTGCAGCGACAACCGCTCGATAATGTCTTCGCGGGTATGCGGGTCGGCCGTCGCCGTCAGCGCGATGCGCGGCACACCGGGATATCGCTCGGCAAGCAGGCCGAGCGTGCGGTATTCCGGCCGGAAATCATGGCCCCACTGCGAAACGCAATGCGCCTCGTCGATGGCGAAAAGCGCAATGCGGGCATTGCCGATGAGGTCGGCGAAGCCGTCGGTGACGATGCGCTCGGGCGTGACGTAAAGCAGATCAAGCGTGCCGTCGGCAATCTGCCGGCGCACCGCGACCGCCTCTTCGCGCGTCAGCGACGAATTGAGGGCGGCCGCATTGACGCCGAGTTGCTTCAACGCCTCCACCTGATCGCGCATCAGCGCGATCAGCGGCGAAACGACGATACCAAGGCCGGGACGGCAGAGAGCAGGAATCTGGAAGCAGAGCGATTTGCCGGCGCCGGTCGGAAACAGAACGACGGCATCGCCACCGCCGGCCACATGCTCGACCACTTCCTGCTGCCGGCCGCGAAAGGCCGAATAGCCGTAGACGCGCTTAAGCACATCGAGCGGCGCTCGACCGGCGTCGTCGAAGAGTTGGCTGGCAGCACTTCTGTCGTGCTGCGCGCGTTCGACGAACTCCATTGCATCTCCTTCGGGGAATCACACACCGCCATCATCGCCAGATGCGACGGCAATGCCATAGGCGCCAGCCTATTTGAAGACACAGCGTGGATATCCAGAAGGATCGGCAGGCGTTTTCGGTCGGGGATTGGTGTTTTTGACAGCGCGGCCTTATTGATGCATCGGTACTTTAGGAAGCCGAGATCATCGGAAGGGCATCATGGCGAATATTCTGGCGGCAAGCGGCGGCGTCAAGCAAGTGATCTGCATCAACTGGGGTACGAAATACGGCGCTCCGTTTATCAACCGGCTCTATGCCATGGTGGCGCGCAACATCACCCCACCCTTCACCTTTACCTGTTTTACCGACAATCGCGACGGACTGCGCGACGAAATTCTCTGCGAGGATCTGCCGCCGCTCGACATTGCGAACATGCCCACGAAGACGCCAGGCATCTGGCAGAAATCGCGACTGTGGGGACCGAAGCTCGGCAATCTCAAGGGGCCGGTCCTTTTTCTCGATCTCGACATCGTCATTGTCGGATCGCTCGATTGCTTCTTCGAGAGGGAAGGACCCGACGACGTTGTCCTGGCGAGAAACCAGACGACGCCTTTCGAGCGCCTCGGCCAGACCTCGGTTTTCCGCTTCCCCGTGGGCAAACTCGTGCCACTCCAGGAAAAGTTCAGGGCCAGCCCACAGGCAATCGCAGACGAATATCGTTTCGAGCAGCGCTTCGTAACACGCAATGCGCCTGGTGGCGTGAAGCTCTTTCCCAGACGCTGGGTGCTGCACTTTCGACGGGACTGTCGCCACATCTTTCCTCTGAACTACTTCCTGGCGCCACGCCTGCCGGCCGACGCGCGCGTCGTGCTCTTCCCGCGCAACCTGCTGCCGCAACATGCAATCGACGGGCAATATGGCGAACGCGGCCGCGTGGATACGCCGCTTGGGCACATTCGCCGGCTGTTTACCGGCGACCACCGCGAAAAAAGTCCGATCAGCCACCTGCGCCACTACATCCACCCCGCGCGATGGGTGGCCGAACACTGGCGCGAATAATCGGGATCCTGCCAGGATCAGGATCGGACCGGATCTCGACCTCGCTGAACGGCATTTCGGCGGTTATATCGACTTGCGCCGATATTGACCTCTTGCGTGGGACCGTCTGCGATTATCCGGCAAGGAGCACACCGCAGTGCGATGCCTTGGCATCGGTCGAGGATTGCGACGCTGCCGGTGGCCGACAGACGGCCCACCCGAAGGGCCGGGCGCTTTTGGCCCCCGGACAGCGTCGATAATCCTCACCGGACCGTTTGGGTCCGCTTCCGGTTCTCTCCTTGCCGAGAACCAAAATCGCTCCGGCGCAAGAGGTCAATATCGGCGCAGGTCGGTATTACCGGGCCGCCGGCCCCTTCACCCGGCCCGAAAGCACGCCAAAACCTTCGATGATCGCTTCCTGGTTCTCAAGCCGGGTCACCTCGAACTGGACCTCCTGCAGCGTGCGCAGCAGTTGCGGCACGGCGTCAAGGTCTCCCTCCTCCGTTGCGTGCGCCAACTCCCGCTCCAGTTCGCGCTTTTGCCAGTGCAGCGCCTTGGAGCGCTGGTGCAGCGCCAGCGCCTGCAGATAGCCTTCGCGGGCATCCTCAGGCGCCGCAGCGGCAGTCGCCGTCCACAGCCGGGCGTAGCGGATCTGCTGGTCGATGGCCGCGATCAACGGGGCAAAGCCTTCGGCGTCGAGCTGCTCCACCAGCCCCTCGCGCGTCAGGCGCGGGCCGTTGGCGGCAGCGGCATTCAGCACCGCCGCCCAGCAGCGCTGCAGATCGCGATGGTCGAACTCGATGGTCGAGATCTCGTCGTACTCGTCGAAAAGCAGCTGCGGGTGGTTTACGATGGTCAGCGCCAGCACGCTTTCGCGCAGCGACGGCACCGCCTGCTGGCCGCTGACCAGCGACGAACGCGCCAACCGATCCGAGATCGCCGTTGGGCCCGAGGTGTTCGTCTGGCGTTGACCGGGTCCGCTGCGCTGGCCGCCGCCCTGGCGGCCGCCGCGCTCGAACTGCCGCCGCTCGCCGCCGCGACCGGGGCTTGCCGCCTGCAGGAAGGCGTGCAGCCGGTCGCGCATGTCCTGGCCATAGTGGCGCCGCACGCTCTCGTCGGCGATCACGGCGGTAACCTGCTTCAGCCTCGCTTCCAGCTCGGCGCGTTTTTCCGGCGTATCGAACGAGCCGCCCTGGATTTCACGCTGCCAGACCATCTCGGCGAGCGAGCGGGCATTGGCCAGCACCTGATCGAAGGGCGCCCGCCCCTCCTGACGCACCAGATCGTCGGGATCCTTGCCATCGGGCAGCATGGCGAACCGCACCGAGCGGCCGGGCTTCAGATGCGGCAGCGCCAGATCGACACCGCGGTTGGCGGCGCGAATGCCGGCGCCGTCACCGTCAAAGCAGAGCACCGGCTGCGACGTCATCTTCCAGAGCAGATCGAGCTGGTTTTCAGTGAGTGCTGTCCCAAGCGGCGCCACAGCATTCTCGACGCCCGCCTGATGCAGCGCGATCACATCCATATAGCCTTCGACCGCAATGATCGTGGCCGCAGCATTGTCGTTCTGCCCGGCGTCGCCGGGACGGCTGCCCACAGACATCGCCCGTCGTGCCCGGGCAAAGTTGTAAAGCACGTTGCCCTTGTGGAAGAGCTCGGTCTCGTTGGAATTGAGATATTTCGCCGGCGCATCCGGCGACATGGCGCGGCCGCCGAACGCGATGACCTTTTCGCGCGACGACAGGATCGGAAACATGATGCGATCGCGAAAACGGTCGTAGGAGACAGGCACTTCGGGCCCATGCACCACCAGCCCGCAGGCCTCGATCTGGTCCTTGCCGATGCCTTTTCCGGCCAGAAATTCCTTCAGCGCATTGCGGCTGTCGGGTGCAAAGCCGAGCCGAAATGTCTCGATCGTGCGACCGGTCAGCCCGCGCTCGCGCAGATAGGCGCGCGCCTTGGCACCATTGGCCTGCTGCAGCTGATCCTCGAAGAATTGCGTCGCCAGCTCCATGACGTCGAGCAGGCTGGTCCGCTCCTTCTCACGCCGCTCGGCCTGAGGGTCGGGCTGCGGCATGGCAACGCCCGCCATGTCGGCGATTTGCTGCACCGCCTCCGGGAAGCTCAGGCCTTCGAGGTCGGTGAGAAAACGAAAATGATCACCGGTGACGCCGCAGCCGAAGCAATGGTAGCGGCCCTTGCGGTCCTCGCAATGGAAGCTTGGGGATTTCTCGCCATGGAACGGGCAGCAGGCCCAGTAGTCGCCGCGCGAGACATTGGTCTTGCGCCGATCCCAGGTGACGCGTTTGGCGATCACGTCCGAAATCGGCACGCGGTCGCGTATCTCGTCAAGAAAGGTCTGTGAAAAGCGCATGGATACCTCTGGTCAATCCTCCATATAGGCGGAGAGACCGCCGGACACCACAGCACTCAACGGCCGTGCCCGCAATTCACAGGCCTTGTCGATGGCAAATATGAACCCGGCTTGCTGTGGGGCACAATCTATACACGTTAAACGAGAGTTTATTTCCACACGCAAGCCGTGTCCCCGCCTTGACTCCGGTTCGGTGCGATAGGATGAATTCGCATCCCGACCTCGGATTCCGCATCATGGCCCTCTCCGTCGAAGCACTTGCATCCAGCACCGGCTTCTTCAACGCCGTGCTCAGCTATGCGCGCGGCATGGTCGCGCTTTATGGCGCAAACCCGCGGCTCGCCTCGATCTTCGCCTCGCAGCAGCGCTGGCTGATGGCGCAGTCCGGTCTTGCCCTCTACCACGAGCGCGACCCGCAGGACCCGGCAAGCGGCCTCTATTCCGGGCGGTTCATCGACTATATCGTCGCAAACGAGATCGCCAGCCGCAACACCGCAGCCTCGTTCACGCAGGAGATGGTCGCTTATCGTTTCGCCCGCCATATCGCCGACCGGCCGGACAAGCGAGCCCGGCATCTGGAGCCGACCGAGGCCGCTCTCGACTATGTCTGGAAATGGCTGCAAGCCCACCTGACGATTTTGGACGCGCTCGACGGCGGCGCAAGGGCGGGTTCACTCGAGCAAACGCCCGATCTGTTTACCCGGCTGCAGCCGGTGATCGCGCACGCCCTTGTCGGCAACGACAGGGTTCGCCGCCCGGGCCCGACCTTCGATCTCTTCACCTGGGTCAATTCCGGCGGCGTGGTCATGGACGACCTGTTCTCACGCATTGCCGTCTTCGACCCGGATGCCCAAAGGGCCGATATCGGCACGGTGTCGTCGAGCGATCTCAGCGAACGCTTCATGATCTCGAAGACGCACCTCAAGCGCATCTTCAACAAGGCGTCGGAACTTGGCAACATAGGGTGGGATGGCCTGCCCGGGCGCGGCAGCCTCTGGCTGTCGAAGGGCTTCATCCGGGAGTATTGGGATTATCAGGCGGAGAAATTCGCGCTGATCGATCAAGCCTATGAAGGGCTCGGCGGCACCCTCGGTGCCGCAACGGCGCCCGCTGCAAAAGAGCGGGCGCTGTCGGTTACTTCAGCAGATCCTTGACCAGACCGGAGGCCTTGGCGAAGTCCATCTGGCCGGGATAACGCTCCTTGAGCGCGTTCATGCACTTGCCCATGTCGCGAAGCCCGTGGGCGCCGGTTTCCTGGATCACCGAAGCACAGAGTTCCCTGACCTTATCCTCGGGCAGCTGGACCGGCAGGAACTGGTTGATGATGACGATTTCCTGGCGCTCCTGCTCGGCAAGCTCCGGCCGGCCGCCTTGATCGAACATGCGAGCTGATTCCTCGCGCTGCTTGATCATCTTGGCGAGGATCTGCAGGATCTCGTCGTCGCCGACCGGATCCTTGCCCAGGCCACGGTTGGCGATATCACGATCCTTGATCGCAGCCTGGATCAGCCGCACGGTCGAGGTGCGCCGCGTATCCTTGGCCTTCAGGGCTTCTTTCAGTACCTCAGCGAACTGGTCGCGCATGTCTTTCTCCATGTCGAAGCCGGCCCGCGGTGCTCTTGCCCGGAACCGGTTCGATGCGTCAATGTTGTCGTCGTCTTAAACCAGTGTGGCAGGTGCAATCAAACGGATTACACAACCGCTTGAATTATAAGGAATTTTATTTCCGGACAATTCACAGCGGCCGGTTGACCGGGCTTAGCGCTTTGGCTATTTTCCCGCACCTGCACGACATCGGCATGTGAGCACTTTTCGCGGGGATTCCGCGCGTCCATGCCTGAGCACATGAAATGGCGATCAGCCGCCGGGTTTTCAAGCCCCGCGCTCCACGCCACAACGGGATAGGAACGATGACCGCGACACCCGCATGGACCACTGAAAAACCCACCGCTTTGCTCGTTCTTGCCGATGGCACCGTCATCGAAGGCAAGGGCATCGGCGCAACCGGCAAGGTGCAGGCGGAAGTCTGCTTCAACACGGCGCTTACCGGCTACCAGGAAATCCTGACGGACCCTTCCTATCTCAGCCAGATCGTCACCTTCACCTTCCCGCATATCGGCAATATCGGCGCCAATGACGAGGACATCGAAGACCTGACGCCGGCAGCCCGCCACGGCGCGGTTGGCGTCATCTTCAAGGCCGACATCACCGAGCCGTCGAATTACCGCTCCGTCAAGCACCTCGACGCCTGGCTGAAGGCACGCGGCATCATCGGCCTTTGCGGCATCGACACGCGCGCATTGACCGCCTGGATCCGCGAAAACGGCATGCCCAACGCCGTCATCGCCCACGACCCCTCCGGCGTCTTCGACATCGAAACGCTGAAGAAGGAAGCCAAGGCCTGGAGTGGGCTCGAAGGCCTCGACCTCGCCAAGGTCGCCACGTCAGGCCAGTCTTCGCAGTGGACCGAGAAGCCCTGGGTCTGGGACGAAGGCTATTCGACTCTCGGCGAGAAAGAGGCCCAGTACCACGTCGTGGCGCTCGACTACGGCGTCAAGCGCAACATCCTGCGCCTCTTCACGGGCCTCAACGCCCGCGTCACCGTGATGCCGGCAACGACGAGCGCCGAAGAGGTGCTTGCCCAGAAGCCGGACGGCATCTTCCTCTCCAACGGCCCGGGCGACCCGGCCGCCACCGGCGAGTATGCCGTGCCGGTGATTCAGGACCTCTTGAAGAGCGACATTCCGGTGTTCGGCATCTGCCTTGGTCACCAGATGCTGGCGCTGGCGCTCGGCGGCAAGACCGAGAAGATGCACCAGGGCCATCATGGCGCCAACCATCCGGTCAAGGATCACACGACAGGCAAGGTCGAGATCGTCTCGATGAACCACGGCTTCGCGGTCGATTCGAAGTCGCTGCCGGAAGGTGTTGAAGAGACTCATATTTCGCTGTTCGACGGCACCAATTGCGGCCTGCGCGTCGCCGGCAAGCCGGTGTTCTCGGTGCAGCACCACCCGGAAGCCTCGCCGGGTCCACAGGACAGCCACTACCTCTTCCGCCGGTTCATGAACCTCGTGCGCGAGAAGAAGGGCGAGCCGGCACTCGCCGAGCGCTAAGCGCGCGACGAAGACAAGTTTTGAAGGCCCGCTCCGTGCGGGCCTTTTCTTTTGGAGCACAGGTTTTGAGCGCCGCCCCCTCACCCAGCGGCCAGACGCGCGGCAATGAAATCGACTACGGCGCGCACCGACGGCAATTGACCGCGCCGGTGCGGCATCAAAAGCGTCGTCGTGACGCTGCCTGCTTCCCAATCAGGCAGGACACGCACGAGGCTGCCCGCCTCGATTTGCGCCCGGCAGATTTTCCGCGGCAGTGCGGTGATGCCGAGGCCGGAAACGGCGGCTGCGCAAAGCACATGGGATTCGTCCGCGACGAAGCGGGGCTCGGGGCGAACCCGGACGACCACATCAGCGTCGTTGCGCATTGTCCATCCCTCTGCGGTCAAGGAGGCCAGAAGCCCGTTATGGCGTGAAAGGTCGCTGGGTTCACGCGGTCGCCCGCGGCTTTCCAGATAGGCCGGCGCCGCCACCAGCCAGATGGCGTCCGTTGCCACCCGCCGCTGCACCATGCCGGAATCGGGTAAGGCAGCGAAGTGATCGCGCACGGCGATGTCGAAGCCCTCCTGCACCACATCGACGAAGCGATCGGTCGCGTGCAGCATCACCCGCATCTTGGGATAGGTCTGCGCCAGTGGCGGCAGGAGGCCGGCCAGCATCATCTGCGCCGTCGGAACCGAGGCGGTGATCCTGACCGTGCCGCTCGGCTCGGCAAGCCGCCCCTTGACGATGGCTTCGGCCGCTTCCGCCTCGATCAGCATCGCCGCGGCATGGCGATAGAAGTCCTCCCCGATTTCGGTGACGGTGAAGCGGCGCGACGTGCGGTTGATCAGTCGGACACCGAGCGTCTTTTCCAGTTCGGCCACGCGTTTGCTCAGCGTCGATTTCGGCACATTGAGTGCGCGCGCCGCCGGTGCGAACCCCTTGTGGTCGACCACATGGGCAAAGACGATGAAGTCGTTGAGATTGCGCATCGCAGCTTCCAATGTCTACAAATGTAGACGATAGATCCACATTTTCCTCACTTACGCAATATCGTCCACGAAACTATCTCTTCATCATCGAAACCTGATATCGAAGGAAGAGAAGATGGGTATCTATCAGAACAAGAAAGCCGTCGTCATCGGCGGCACGCACGGCATGGGTCTGGCAACCGTCGAGCGGCTCGTCGACGGCGGCGCCGAGGTGCTTTTGACCGGCAACAACGAGGCGAACCTCGCGAGAATTCAGGAGCGCTTCGGGTCGCGCGTCCATGCGGTGAAATCCGACATTTCCGATCTCGGCGAGATCGCCGTGCTCGGAGCGACGGTCGGCCAGAAGCTGGGCTCGATCGACCTGCTGCACGTTAACGCCGGCACATCGCTGCTTGAACCGTTCGACCAGGTGACGGAGGCCTCCTATGATCGCCAGTTCACCATCAACACCAAGGGCGCCTTCTTCACCGTCCAGCGATTGGCGCCGCTGATCCGCGACGGCGGCTCGATCGTCTTCACCTCGTCCGTTGCCGATGTCGGCGGTCATGCAGGCATGGCTGTCTATAGCGGCAGCAAGGCAGCGCTGATCTCCTTTGCCTCGGTCTTTGCTGCCGAACTCCTGCCGCGCGGCATCAGGGTGAACTCGGTCAGCCCAGGCTTCATCGACACGCCGACCAAGGGTGTTGCCGGCGTCACCGATGCCGAGCGCGCCGAGTTCAAGGCGCTGGGCGACGCGATCACGCCGATGGGCCGCAACGGCACCGCCGACGAAGTGGCCCGGGCCGTGCTGTTCCTCGCCTTCGACGCGACGTTTACGACAGGCGCAAGACTGACGGTCGACGGCGGCCTCGGCCAGCAACTGTCGCCAGCGGCCTGAAGCGCGCAGGAGCGGAGAAGCACGATGTCCAAAACCATCTCCATCCTCGGCCTCGGCGCGATGGGCACGGCACTCGCCAACGCCCTCATCGACGCAGGCAATGTCATGAACGTTTGGAACCGCACGCAGACACGGGCTGATGCGCTCGTTGCCCGCGGTGCCCGCCGGGCCAAAACGGTCTCCGAAGCCATCGCGGCAAGCGATCTGATCATCCTTTGCCTCACCGACTATGCCGCCGTGGACGCCACGCTTGCCGACGTCGGCCCGATGCTTGCCAACAAGACCGTCGTCAACCTGACGAACGGTCGTCCGGATGAAGTCCGGGCCATCGCCGCCCGGCTTGAAGGATACGGCGCGCGCTATCTCGATGGCGGCATCATGGCGACGCCGCCGATGATCGGCTCACCGCACGCCTTCATTCTCTATAGCGGCAGCGCCGATGCATTCGAGGGCGCCAAGGAGCAACTGGCCGCCTTCGGCCAGAGCCACTATCTCGGCGAAGATCCCATCTTCGCTGCGGTCAACGACCTCGCCTTGCTGTCAGCGATGTACGGCCTCTTTGGCGGTTATCTGCACGCAACGGCGCTTGCCGGCAGCGTCGGCGTCACGGCAATGCAGTTCCTGCCCCTCGTCGAGCCGTGGCTCGCCGCGATGATGACGGCGCTACCCGACTATGCCGAACGGATCGACAGCGGCGATCATGCCCGCGACGTGATGTCGAACCTAGCGATGCAATCGGTGGCGATCACCAACATCGTTACCGCAAGCAGAAGTCAGGGCATCGATCCGGCGTTCATGGAGCCGATGGAAAAGCTGGCGCAAAAGCGCCTTGCCGGCGGCTTCGGGACCGACGAGATCTCCGGCATCATCGAGGCGATGAGGGCGAAGTAGCGCGCAGCCTTCCACGGGGCTGGTGGCGATGAAGGCCCGGCGGAGCCACCTCGAAATGTCGCCTCAGCCGAGCGGTGCAGCAACGGTCCGCGGTAGAAAGCTCGCGCGTCGTTTGCCTGCGGTTGACCCGTCGCAGGCCATCGCGCATCCTCACCGCAACTGGAGGTGACGATGATTACAGGTCCACAGTGCCGCGCCGCCCGGGCGCTGATCGAAATTTCGCGCGAGATGCTGGCGAGCTTTTCCGGCGTCGATGAAGACACGATCCTCAAGTTCGAGCGCAAGCTGGAAAAGCCCGGCGGCGCGGTGATCCTGTCGCTCACGCATGCGCTCGAAAATGCCGGCGCCATTTTTCTGCCGGAAGGCGAGCGCGGTATCGGTGTCTGCCTGAAGTTCACCCGCTCCGAGGCGCGACGCCTCTCCATCCTCGAAAGCGAGGGCGGCGTCGTCGGCGACGACGAGGTTCCCGGCGCCTAGGCAAAAGGCAGATCTAAATTGATTTCAGCGCCTTAACCGGCAGGATTGAATCAGTTTGACCGCTTGTTGAATCGTTTTGCCAGCAAAAAAGCCCACCGTTTCCGGCGGGCTTTTTCTATTGCATGCAATGCCTCAAGATTACTTGCAGGCGCCGCAGAAGCGCTGGATGCGGCGGCAGGCTTCCTCGAGCTGCGCTTCCGAGGTCGCATAGGAAATGCGGAAGTTCGGGCCAAGGCCAAAGGCCGAACCGTGCACGACGGCAACCCCTTCGGCTTCGAGCAACTCGGAGACGAAGTCTTCGTCGGTCTCGATGACCTTGCCCGACGGCGCAGTCTTGCCGATCAGGCCAGCGCAGGACGGATAGACGTAGAAGGCGCCTTCCGGCGTCGGGCACGCAATGCCCTTGGCCTGGTTCAGCATCGACACCACGAGATCACGGCGACCTTCGAAGATCTTCTTGTTCTCGGGGATGAAGTCCTGCGTACCGTTGAGCGCCTCGACGGCAGCCCACTGCGCGATCGAGGTGGCGCCCGAGGTCTGCTGGCCCTGGATCATGTCCATAGCCTTGATCAGCTGAAGCGGGCCGGCTGCATAGCCGATGCGCCAGCCGGTCATGGCATAGGCCTTGGAGACGCCGTTCATGGTCAGGGTGCGGTCGTAGAGGCCGGGCTCGACTTCGACGGGGGTCGCGAACTTGAAGTCGCCGTAGGTCAGGTGCTCGTACATGTCGTCGGTGAGGATCCACACATGCGGATGCTTCATCAGGACGTCGGTCAGCGCCTTCAGTTCGGCATGGCTATAGGCAGCACCCGACGGGTTGGACGGCGAGTTGAAGATGAACCACTTGGTCTTCGGCGTGATCGCCTTGTCCAGGTCTGCAGGCTGGAGCTTGAAGTTGTTTTCCTGCGTCGCCGAAACGGTCACCGGCGTGCCGCCGCACAGCGCCACCATCTCCGGGTAGGAAACCCAGTAGGGCGCCGGGATGACGACTTCGTCGCCCGCGTTCAGGGTTGCCATGAAGGCGTTGAAAAGAATCTGCTTTCCGCCGGTGCCGACGATCGTCTGGGCGGCGGTGTAGTCGAGGTTGTTCTCGCGCTTGAATTTCTTGGCGATCGCTTCGCGCAGTTCCGGAATGCCCGATACCGGCGTGTACTTCGTCTCGCCGCGGTTGATCGCGTCGATCGCCGCCTTCTTGATATTGTCAGGCGTATCGAAATCCGGCTCCCCTGCCCCAAGGCCGATCACGTCGCGTCCCTTCGCTTTCAGCTCGCGGGCTTTCTGCGAAACGGCGATGGTGGCGGAAGGCTTTACACGGGAAAGGGCATCGGCAAGGAAGGCCATGATGAAAGGTCCTGATCGTTTCGAGACGCGGTGAGCGCTACGGAACGAAAAAGTCAGGCTCCATAGCGGTTAGGTCTATGTCGAAAGACGCCCGGTCTTGCAAGCGCCAGCGCCTGAAAAACCGCGCGAATGCGGGCAAAATGCGTCACCATGACAAAGTTTCATGAGTGCGATCAGCGATGACGATGGTCCGTCGATACTCCCTTCGGATCTGCCGACAACTACGACGGGATGGATATGTCTCAATGCCCGCAGCCAAAGCTCGGCTCCATCCGGGACTTCGTGACCCGGCAATACCATCGACCAAGAACGTTCCTTGGCGTAAATTTATTCAGAAAAAACAGCGGATTTCGGCATTTTTGCAAAAGCCATAATTTAGCCACGACAACTGTCGCGGTCCGCCGCAATTCCGTCCAGCAACAGCCGGTTTCCGGGCCTTTCCTCGCATGATCCGATCGCATCGCATCACGGGGGTATGCAATGTTTCTCGACGACGAAATTGCTAAATCACGGACACGGCAGAACGAAGCGCGCTGGGGCATGTATCTGGCGCTTGCAGCGCTCGCCGCCTGCATCGTGATGATCCTCGGCTTGATGACCCAGGCCTCGGCCCAGACGGCAAACGCCAGACCGGAGCAAGTGGCCGGCTATGTCAGGCCCAACGACATGGGCACCGGCGCCCTGCTCTTTCCGTCGAAGGAACCGGGCTATTTCGTCGAGGCGCCGCGCCTTGCGACAGATGTCGAGATCGACGTCAACGGGCCGATCATGCGCACCCGCGTCACGCAGCGGTTCCAGAACCCGAGCAAGGGCTGGGTCGAAGGCACCTATGTCTTCCCGCTCCCCGACGATTCCGCCGTCGATACCCTGAAGATGCAGATCGGCGACCGCTTCATCGAAGGCCTGATCAAACCGCGCCAGGCCGCCAAGGAAATCTACGAGCAGGCCAAGGCCGAGGGCAAGAAGGCAGCACTTCTGGAACAGCAGCGCCCCAATCTCTTTACCAACCAGGTCGCCAATATCGGCCCGGGCGAAACGGTGGTGGTGCAGATCGAATATCAAAGCGGCGTGCGCCAGTCGAACGACGCCTTCACCTTCCGTTTCCCGATGGTGGTGGCACCACGCTACAATCCGCAGCCGATCGTCCAGACCGTCGATCTCGACAGCCGCTCCGGCTATGCCGTCAGCGACCCGGTTCCCGATCGCGCAAAGATCGAACCGCCGGTGCTGGACCCCAGCGAAAACGCCAGGATCAACCCGGTGACGCTGACGGTCAATCTGAAGGCGGGCTTCCCGATCGCCGAGGTGACCTCCGCCTTTCATGAAATCGAAACGACCACGCTGGACCAGCTGACGCGCAAGATCACGCTGAAAGCGGGAAGCGTTCCTGCCGACAGGGATTTTGAACTCAGCTGGAAGGCGGTCGAAGGCCAGAGCCCCTATACCGGCCTCTTCCGCGAGACCGTCGGCGGCAAGACCTATCTCCTGTCGTTTGTCACCCCGCCGGTCAAGGCGACCGAGACCGACAAGCCGGTGAAGCGCGAGGTGGTTTTCGTCATCGACAATTCCGGCTCGATGGCCGGCCCGTCGATGGAGCAGGCAAAGGAAAGCCTGGCCTTGGCAATCTCGCGGCTGAAGCCGGAGGACCGCTTCAACGTCATCCGCTTCGACGACACGATGACCGTGCATTTCCCTGGGCTCGTCGAGGCGACGCCCGACAAGCGCGAGGATGCCATCGCCTTCGTGCGCGGCCTGACCGCCGATGGCGGCACGGAAATGCTGCCGGCGCTGGAAGCGGCCCTGCGCACGCAGGGCCCGGTCGCACCGGGCGCGCTTCGCCAGGTGGCGTTCCTCACCGACGGCGCCATCGGCAATGAAGGTCAGCTCTTCCAGGAGATCCAGAAGAACCGCGGCGACGCCCGCGTCTTCACGGTCGGCATCGGTTCGGCGCCCAACAGCCACTTCATGACCAAGGCCGCCGAATACGGTCGCGGCACCTTCACGTTGATCGGCTCGGAAAGCCAGGTGGCCGCGCGCATGGGCGAGCTCTTCACCAAGCTCGAAAGCCCCGTCATGACCGATATCTCCGCGAGCTTCGAAGGTGCCGCTTCCGGCGATATCACGCCCAACCCGATGCCCGATCTCTATCGCGGCGAGCCGGTCGTGCTGACGGCCGAACTCGACGGTACGTCGCCGGACGGCAAGCTGCGGATCGTCGGCAAGGCCGGCGACCAGCCCTTTCGCGTCGAGATGGATATCGCCAAGGCGGCAAGCGGCGAAGGCATCGCCAAGCTCTGGGCCCGACGCAAGATCGACGATCTCGAGGCAAGCGCGTCGGCCATCGCCGACCCCGCATCGCTCGACAGGCAGATCGAAACCGTCGCCCTTGCCCACCACCTGGTCTCGCGCGTCACCAGCCTCGTCGCCGTCGATGCCACGCCATCGCGGCCCGCCGGCGAAAACCTGACGGCAACCGACGTGCCGCTCAACCTTCCGGCCGGCTGGGACTTCGGCAAGGTTTTTGGCGAGAAACACGATGCAATTGCGCCCGACGCAACCGACACGATCGACGAGCGGGAAGCTTCGAGCGAAAGCCAGACGAAGCTCGCGATGCTCACCGCCGACCGCATGTTGGCGGCGCCGACGGCGCGTGCAGCCGGCCTGCTTGCCGAAGCCAACAACCAGGTGAACCTGCCGCAGACGGCGACCGAGGCGGACAAGCAGATCCTCATCGGCCTGATGCTGCTCGCCTTCGCGCTTGTTGCCGGCAGCACCTTCGTCTTCTGGCGCGGCCAGATTGCCGTCCTCGTCATCGCAGGGGTTCGACGCCATGGCCGCTGACGACGACCTGCCCGGGCCGCGCCCGGGCTTCCTCGCCCGTCTCTCGGCGATCGAGACCATCGTCGTCGCGATCATCGCGCTGTTTGCACTTGCCGGCCTCATGCTGGTCGGCAAGGGATTTTACATGAAGGCCAAGGCCGAGGTCTCGCAGGTGCTCTTGAAGAAGAGTTTCGAGGCACAGCTGCACGGCGAGGCCAACGGCAAACCCTGGCCCTGGGCCGACTTCGAAACGACGGCGGAAATCATGGCGCCGCGCCTCAACCGTTCGGCGATCGTGCTGAAGGGCGCAAGCGGCCAGGCGCTTGCCTTCGGGCCGGCCTGGCTCACCAACACCCCCCTTCCCGGCGACGAAGGCACTGCCGTCATCGCCGCCCACCGCGACACGCATTTCCGCTGGCTGAAGGATGTGTCGGCCGGCGATCTGCTGGTGTTGACCCGCAAGGACGGCCGGCGCTTTCTGTTCCGCGCCGGGCAAGGCCGTGTCGCACGCTGGGACGAAAGCGGCATCAATGCTGCCGCCAGCGGCCACAATCTGGCGCTCGCCACCTGCTTCCCTTTCGATGCGATCGAGCCCGGACCGATGCGCTACATCGTGACGGCCGAACTGGTGGGCGAGCAGCATCCGGTGCCGCTGACCACGGGCTCGATCTCGAAATAAAGCCTTTTTGATCCGATTTGACTTGAACGAACCGGCCGACCGCTCCAGCTTGCCATGCAACAGCATGAACGGATCGGAGAGAGCGAATGCGGCAGACGCGGGCATCAAGGCTGGATTCAACGCGGATGGCGCGGGCCGTTCGTGCATTGCCGCTCCTGGCCGGCCTGCTTTTGTCGGCCGCTCCTTTTGCCGCCTTTGCACAGGAAACGCGGGAATTCCCCTCCCAGCACGGCGACGTGCTGGTCGAGACGCTGGTCGCCGGGCTTGAGCACCCGTGGTCGGTCGAAGTCCTGCCGGATGGCGGCTATATCGTCAGCGAGCGCGCCGGTCGGCTGCGCATCATTCGCGACGGCAAGGCCTCGGCACCGCTGACGGGCGTGCCTGAGGTCGCAGAACAGGGCCAGGGCGGCCTGCTCGACATTGCGCTCGCCCCCGACTTTGTCACCAGCCGCACGCTCTACCTGACGCTTTCGGCCAATGGCGACGGCGGCTTTGGCACGGCACTGGTAAGCGCGACCTTGGCGGCAGACGACAAAAGCCTCACCGGCGTCAAGGAACTCTTCCGCATGAACAAGCTGACCCGCAAGGGCCAGCATTTCGGCTCGCGCATCGCCATTGCGCCGGATGGCAGCCTGTTCTTCGGCATCGGCGACCGCGGCGATCGCGACCGCGCCCAGGATCTGCATGATCATGCCGGCGCCATCCTGCATATCAACGCCGACGGCAGCATTCCCGCCGCCAACCCCTATCGCGGCGGCACCGACGGCCTGCCGGAACTCTGGTCGAAGGGGCATCGCAATCCGCAAGGCATCGCCATCGATCCGAAAGACGGTACGCTTCTGACCGTGGAACACGGCGCGCGCGGCGGCGACGAGGTCAACAACCCGCAAGCCGGCCACAACTACGGCTGGCCGGTGATCACCTACGGCAAGGACTATTCCGGCGCCGAGATCGGAGAAGGCACGGCAAAGGACGGCTTCGACCAGCCGCTCTACTATTGGGACCCCTCGATTGCGCCGGGCGCGCTTGCGGTCTACCGCGGCAAGATGTTTCCGGAGTGGGACGGCAGCCTGCTTGTCGCAGCGTTGAAGTACCAGCTGCTCGCCCGGCTGGAACGGGACGACACCGGCGCAGTCACCGCCGAAGAGCGGCTGTTCGACGGCGAGTTCGGCCGCATCCGCGATGTCGTCGTCGCGCCGGACGGCGCACTGCTCATGCTGACGGACGAGGAAGACGGCGCGCTGCTCAGGGTCTCAAAGGCACCGACGCAGTAGATCCTCAATGAAGATCAGAGACCGGCGCGAACGTCCTTGCGGAACATGAACTTCAATCCGGACCAGACCGCATCGACGGCACAGACCTTGGTGTCGACAAGCCCGAGTGGTAGGAAGATCTCGCGCAATCCATATTCGGTCAGCGTGGTCGGAACCTTCGATGCGCGCTTCGGCCATGAGATCCACATCATGCCCTTGGCCTTCAGGCTTGCGGCAAGCCGCGGTGCCAACACGTCGAGCCCCGCCCTCTCCACCGCAAAGGCGTGAATGTAATCGTGCCGGCGTGACGCCAAACCGTCGATAGAGGTTTCGCAAGTGGCAAACCCGGCAAAGCCAGCAATCTCGGTCAGATCACCGGGAACACCAAGCAACAGCGCTGACTGGCCGTCCCTCAAGCCAAGCTTGCGGACAAGCGGTGTCCCGGAATAACCGCTCTCGACCATCTCCACCTCCCCGTCATCGCAGGCGTTCCCGGCATTTCGCGCAGCTCGGCCCGCGACGATGAGCCTTGCCCGGGAAAATCGCAACTGATAGACGGCGATGCATCTGAGGAGATGCAATCATGACCCGCGTTCAGGCCAATCTGTTCCTGCTGTTTTCCGGCGCCATCTGGGGTGCCGGTTTCGTCGCCCAATCGACGGCGATGCAGGCGATCGGCCCGCTCTGGTTCATCACACTGCGTTTTGCCATCGCGACGCTGGTCGCGCTGCCGCTTGCCATCGTTGAAACCCGGCGGGCACCGCAGCCTTTGACCGGCACGACTGTGCGCAATTTCGCGTTTGTCGGACTTGCGCTTTTCGCCGGCGCAGTCACCCAGCAATATGGACTGCTGACCACCAGCGTCACCAATTCCGGTTTTCTGACCGGCCTTTACGTCGTTTTCGTCCCGGTGCTGACGGTGATCTTCCTCCGCCGCAAGCCGCACTGGATCATCTGGCCTGGCGCACTGATGGCGCTGTTCGGCATTTTCCTGCTGAGCGGCGGGGCGCTGTCGAGCCTGACCGGCGGTGACTATCTGACCGTCGTGTGCGCTCTCTTCTGGGCACTGCAGATGATGCTGGTCGGCATCTTCGCCCCCAGCAGCGGCCGTCCGATGCTGTTGTCGATGACGCAGTTCGCCGTGTGCGCTGTGCTCGGCTGCGTCGTCGCCTTGGCGATCGAGCCCTTGAGCATGGAGGCGGTGAAGGGCGCGCTGCCGGAAATCCTCTATGCCGGCATCTTCTCGAGCGGCGTCGCCTTCATCTGCCAGGTCGTCGGCCAACGCTACACCACGGCGCCGCAGGCGGCGATCTTCCTGTCGAGCGAGGCGCTGTTTGCGGCCTTCTTCGGTGTGCTTTTGCTTGGCGAGATCATCACGCCCATCGGCTATGTCGGCTGCGCCATCATTTTTGCAGCGATGCTGGTGGTGGAAATCGTGCCGGAGCTGACAAAGAACCGGCGCGCGCAGGCTCCTGCCTGAGGCGCGACACGCCCTGGTCCGGAGACAGGCAGAACTATAACCGTTGAATTTGACGGGTACTGAACTGCTGCGTTACTTGTCACTGCTCCCACCAAGAAAGCTGTTGCTTGACTTTGAAACGCTTCCGGGCGTTGCAGAATTTTTGCATTATTACTTGCATGTTTTCTGCAACGAAGAATGAAGCCTCGGGTCGGGACAGCGCGACGGCAAGAAGCTTCAAACATATCAGTCAGTTGCGAATTTATGCTGCATACAGCGCGCCGATGGCGGCCACGACTCTTGCGGCAAAATTGGGCGCAATCCACTCAACTTCTCGATACATTCGTTCAAAAAGCTGTGATTTCAACAGCTTGCGATGCATCCTAGATATCACCTGAAAAAACCGCAACTGACCGAATTTTGAGCAATGGCAAGACGCAATACCACTTCTAAAAAGTTTTGCTTGCCAATTCAAAATAAACCCATCAATCTTACTCTGTTCGGGCAA
This sequence comes from Ensifer sp. M14, assembly GCF_003355565.1. Lineage (NCBI taxonomy): Bacteria > Pseudomonadati > Pseudomonadota > Alphaproteobacteria > Hyphomicrobiales > Rhizobiaceae > Ensifer > Ensifer sp. M14. The sequence continues at coordinate 1,994,545 of NZ_QJNR01000004.1, read as the reverse complement.
TCTACGAGCACGGGAAGATCTTGAAATAATAGCGGGCCGGAGACGCAAAAACTCCGGGTGGCCAGACTGGGGGGACGCATGTTTGCAACCTTTCCGATGGCTGGCTGCGGTAACAGGAACCTTTCCTCAAATATCGAGAACTGCCTGCCCAACGCCCAACCGGGCAAACTGCAATGCTACCCGTCCGTCAAACGGGTGGAGAGAAAAGGACCTGACGCATGGCCGAAACTGGCACTGTAAAATTCTTCAACACCGACAAAGGCTTTGGTTTCATCAAGCCTGACAACGGTGGAGCGGATATCTTCGTACACATCTCTGCTGTCCAGGCTTCCGGCCTGAACGGCCTGTCGGAAAATCAGAAGGTAAGCTTCGACACCGAACCGGATCGCCGCGGCAAAGGCCCGAAGGCGGTCAACCTGCAGGTCTCCGGCTAACACCGGTTCTGCTGAAAGATTCAAGTTGAAGCCCGGCAGCGATGCCGGGTTTTTTTGTTCAGGCCCCGTTCAGTTTGGCGCGGTTAACCTTCTCTCATCATGAAGGCCGGAACCGCTCCGGTCCATGCACAGGATTGAAGCCATGAACAAGTTCATCAAAGCGACGGTTCTCTCGGTCATCGCCGCCGCCTCGGTTCTCCCGACCCTCAGCACGGCTGAGGCGGGTGATTGGAACCGCCACCGGCACCATGACAACGGTGACGCCGTTGCACTCGGCGCACTTGGCCTGGCGACCGGCGTGATCATTGGCGGCGCGATCGCTTCGCAGCCCCGCTACAGCGAGCGCGTCTACATCGACCCGGAACCCGATTACTATGAACCGCGCCCGGTCTACCGTCCGCGCCCCGTCTATCGCCCGCGTCCTGTGGTCGTCGACAACTATGGCGGCGGCGGTTACGGCTCGCTCGAGCCCTGGACCCCGTCCTGGTACAGGTATTGCTCGCAGCGTTACCGCTCGTTCAACCCTGACAACGGCACCTTCCGTGGCTACGACGGCCGCAGCTACTTCTGCAACGCCGGCTGATCCCAAAGCCAGCCGAGCGAACAAACAAAAAGCGCATGTCTCACTCGAGGCATGCGCTTTTTTCGTTACCGTCAATGCCTGCCGACGTCGTCAGAGGCCGCGCAAATAAGGATTGGTGCGCCGCTCCTCGCCGATCTGGCCGCCGGGGCCATGCCCGCAGATGAAGCCGACCTGATCGCCGAGCGGCAGGATCTTGTCGCGGATCGAATCGAGCAGTTGCTGATGGTTGCCGCCGGGCAGATCGGTGCGGCCGATCGAACCGTGAAACAGCACATCGCCGACATGGGCGAAATTCTGCACGCGGTTGAAATAGACCACATGGCCGGGCGCGTGGCCGGGGCAATGCAGCACTTCGAACACATGGTTGCCGAACGAAACCGTATCGCCATCCTCCAGCCACTGATCGGGAACGACGTTTTCCACCTTCATCGCCAGGCCGAATTTCTCGGCTTGCTCTTCCAGCCGCGACAGAAGGGGCAGATCGTCCTTGTGCGGACCGATGATCGAAAGCCCCAGCGCTTCCTTCAGTTCCTTGGCGCCGCCGGCATGGTCGATATGGCCGTGTGTCAGCCAGATCGCCTTCAGCGTGATGCCGTTTTCCTTGATGGTCTGCAGGATCACATCGACGTCGCCGCCAGGATCGACGATCACGCCTTCCTTGGTTTCAGCGTCGAAGAGAACCGTGCAGTTCTGCTGGAAATGGGTAACCGGGATGATGCCCGCTTGTAGCATGCCGTCAGCGCCTCGCTCAGATGTCGTTGGCACAGCTATAGCGCCAAATGACATCAGGCACAGCGCGAATTAACGCATGTCGTATGAAAATGATCGGCGGCGTCGCGATCATGACATGCGCAAAAACAAGAGCTTAAAGCGCAGCGCGCGAATCCCGGACGTCAGAATGCGCTTTAGCGCAGGCTTGCAATTTGCGCTGATGGAGGCAGAGGCGTCGGGAATTGCACGGTCGTCAGCAACAGGGCTGAGATCAAAAGCTCGGCGGCCACGACGATGGCCACTACCGGACGCAATCCGTTGACGGCTGGGTTTCCCGGATTAGCAGTTGTAGTCGACATTGAACCTCCCTCTCCTGCCCGAGCTCGTCTTTGTTGCGCGGGCAAATCGCTGATCGTTTCCCTCGGGCACTGCCCCGACATGGACAGGAAAACACCTCGATCGCGAAACGGTTCCCTCACACAAATGCAGATTGAACCACTGCAGTCTCATTATGTCGCATCTTCATATTTCGTGACGTTCCCCAGGGAACATCCCCACCGACGCCGCGTTTGCCCCTCAGCCAAAAAAAAGGAGCATGATGATGAAGAAGCTTACCCGCCCCCTGTTGCGAACTGCCGCGGCCGCAGGTTTCGTACTCGTAGCCGGCTCGGCCGCCTTCGCTGCCATGACTGCCACCACCGTCACCGACCTCAATGTCCGCGCCGGCCCCGGCCCGCAATATCCGACCGTTGGTCTGGCCACGCGCGGCAGTACCGCTGTCCTTGACGGCTGCATCGAAGGCAGCAAGTGGTGCCGCATCGACGTCAACGGCCTGCGCGGCTGGGTCTATGCCCAATATCTGACCTCCGATCTCGGCGGCGCTGCGGTGGTTGTCCAGGATCGACGGTCCGACCTGGCAGTCCCTGTGGTGACCTATGAGGCGCAGGCCGGCGATCCGCCGATGCCCGCACCCGGCGACGAGCTGCTCGGCCCTGTCGAAGAGGTCGACCCGATCGTACCGCCGGATACGGTGCGCACCTACATAACCACCAATCCGGGCGATACCGTCTACCTCGACGGTGAAGTCGTGGTCGGTGCCGAACTGCCGCAAACAGTCGAAGTTCGCCGCGTGCCCGACTACACCTACGACTATGCCAGCATCAACGGCCAGCCGGTCCTGGTCGAGCCGGCGACGCGCCGTATTGTCTACGTCTATCGATAAGCGAGAAGCGCCCGCCCGAGAGGAAATACACGAACCAACTCCAGCGGCCTTTGGTCGCTGGACTTTTCGTTTGCGCTGCAGCGAATCACCGACGTCTATAGCCACGCATGACCATGCCGGTTCTCAAGCGCTGTAGTAATTCTGTCGTGTTTCACTCAGCAGAACCCGAAAAGCACCATCTCCCGTACGAAATTTCAACATTTTAGCGAGCAAAGCCTTCGCGAAAGGTGGCCGTGACTTCGCCAAATTGACAAGAGTCTAGATTCGGTCTCAACCTGTCCTTGCCGGATCATCGGCATAGGGCGGCTCGTCTTCGACGAGCCTCGATACGGAGGGATCAATGGAAGCATTAATGCCAATCATTACCCAATTGATCGCGGGGGCGGCCGGCGGAAACGCGGCCAGCGCAGTATTGAAGCAAGGGGCATTCAGTGTCGTCGCACGAACGATCGTCGGCGCCATCGGCGGCCTCGGTGGGGGATTCCTGATCCAGATGCTCGGCGGCGAAGCGGCCGCGACCGGCCTTGCCATGCAGGCGATTGGCAGCCTCGTCGGCGGCGGTGTGCTCAGCGGCATCGTCGGTCAGTTCCTCGGCAAGCAAGCCTGACGCCTTCCGAACGATATCCGTAGCAAGACAAAAGGCGGCCGGGGGCCGCCTTTTCTGCATTCAGGTCATGGCTGGTTATTCGGCCGCTGCGGCAACCGGATAGACTTCCTTCATGTAGTCGTTCATCAGCGTTTCGCAGATGGTGGCAGGCGTGAAGCGATAGGGCCCGATCTCGGAAACGGGCGTCACCTCGGCGGCAGAACCGGTCAGGAAGCATTCGCTGAACCCGGACAGCTCCTCCGGCATGATCGCCCGTTCGATCACCTGGTAGCCGCGGCGCCTGGCAAGCTCGATCACCGTGCGGCGGGTAATGCCGTCGAGGAAGCAGTCCGGCACCGGTGTGTGGATGACGCCGTCCTTGACGAAGAAGATGTTGGCGCCGGTCGCCTCGGCCACCTGGCCGCGGTAATCGAGCATCATCGCATCGGCATAGCCCTTGGCTTCTGCGGCGTGCTTGGAGATGGTGCAGATCATGTAGAGGCCGGCAGCCTTCGATTTCGACGGCGCCGTCTTCGGGTCCGGGCGGCGCCATTCGGCGATATCCAGGCGAATGCCCTTCAGCTTTTCGGTCGGGTTGAAATAGCTGCCCCACTGCCAGATGGCGATGGCCACGTTGATGCGGCTGTTCTGGGCAGACACACCCATCATCTCGCTGCCGCGCCAGGCGATCGGCCGGACATAGGCTTCGGAAAAGCCCTGACGCTTCAGAAGCTCGACGCTTGCGGCATCCAGTTCCTCAACCGAATAGGGGATTTTGAAGCCGAGGATGTCGGCGGAGTTGTGAAGGCGCTGATTGTGTTCCGTCAGCTTGAAGATCCGGCCGCCATAGGCGCGCTCCCCCTCGAACACGGCGCTCGCATAGTGCAGACCATGGGTCAGCACATGGATCTTGGCATCCTTCCACGCGACGAACTCGCCATTGAACCAGATTTCGCCGTCCAACTGATCGAAAGGAACCGCTGCCATGATGTCGTCCTCCGGCGCTTGTGCGCCATTCTTGCTGTTGATTATCGTCCCGCTTTCAGTTTATCGGCAAACTGATTGTTGGAAAGTTCAATTTCGAGATTTTGGATTTGCGATCAGTGCGGCGCGGCATATCCTCCTGAGGTGTTACCGCCGCCAAATGTCTCGCTTACCGAGCATGGACGCTACCAACGCCGTAAAAATATGTCAATAAAGCTGACGTATTTTTACGATTGTTTCGTAAGTTGCAACTTGGCTGAAAGGAAATGACCGCGTGGCCGGCCAATCCAAAGAAAACACCCGATATGTGGGCGACACGGTCGCGCACGACGATGATACGATCGACTTCGAAATCATCGAGCTGCTTTTCTTCGCCTATCGCGACTTCACCTCCGACCCGGACGCCATCCTGGAAAAAGGCGGTTTTGGCCGCGCGCATCACCGCGTCTTGCACTTCGTCGACCGCGAGCCCGGCATGACGGTCGCTAACCTTCTCGACACGCTGAAGATCACCAAGCAAAGCCTTGCCCGGGTGCTCAAGCAGTTGATCGATTCCGGCTACATCCGTCAGGTCACCGGGCCCGAGGATCGGCGGCAGCGCATGCTCTATACCACCGAGGAAGGCCAGGCGCTGGCCCGTGCGCTGGCCGAGCCACAGTCCCGCCGCATAGCCCATGCATTGGCAAAGACGGGACCCGGCGCGCGTGAAACCGTCAAACGCTTCCTTGCCTGCATGAAGAACGGCGCCGGTGACTGAAATGTCGAAAGCCCGCAATCGGCGGGCGACGGGGGAAAGCTAGGCATGACAACTAAAGCGACAGTCTCCGACGATGCCGCGCATCTACTGGTCGTCGACGACGACAGGCGTATCCGCGATCTGCTCAACCGTTATCTGGTCGAACAGGGCTTTCGCGTCACGACCGCTGCCGACGCCGATGAAGCACGGCGCAAGCTGGTCGGTCTCGATTTCGACCTGTTGATCGTCGACGTGATGATGCCCGGCGAAAGCGGCATTTCGCTGACGCAGAGCCTGCGCCAGATCAAGACCGTGCCGATCCTGATGCTGACGGCGCTGGCGGAATCGAATTCTCGCATCGAGGGCCTCGAGGCCGGTGCCGACGACTATCTCTCAAAGCCCTTCGAGCCGCGCGAACTGGTGCTGCGCATCAGCAACATCCTCCGGCGTAACCAGCCGGCGCAGGCGCCCAAGGTCGATCAGGTGATCTTCGGCCCCTACACCTTCTCCGTGGTGCGCAAGGAACTGCGCCGCGGCGCCGATCACATTCGGCTCACCGACCGCGAGCAGGAAATCATGACGCTGTTTTCCCAGCGCGCCGGCGAGACGATCCCGCGCCACGAACTGATCGGCGATGATGCCGAAGTCGGCGAGCGCACCATCGACGTCCAGATCAACCGTCTGAGGCGCAAGATCGAGGACGATCCTTCCAATCCCGTTTGGCTGCAGACGGTGCGCGGCATTGGCTACAGGTTGAGCGTGGACTAAACATGGCGCGCAAAAGCGCGCGGAAACAAGGAATTGAGGCGCAAGGAGCGAACCCCCGAGGTCGCGGCGCGCTTTAGAGTGGTGATCTCTTCGATGAGCGCAGCGGAACCCAATGGCAAGTTTTGACAGCATCCGGCGCGAGGCGGCAGGCCCGAGCGACAACCCGTGGAAGCGCTTCACCCGCTGGCTGCGCCGGCGGCTGCCGATGGGTCTTTACGCCCGCTCGCTGCTCATCGTCATCATCCCGATGGTTCTGCTGCAGTCGGTCGTCGCCTTCGTCTTCATGGAGCGCCACTGGCAGTTGGTGACGCAGCGCCTGTCGGCCGCCGTCACCGGCGATGTCGCCGCCATCGTCGATCTCATTGCCACCTTCCCGGCCGATCGCGACATAGCCGAAATCGTCCGCATCGCCCGCGACCAGCTCGATCTCAGCATCTCGGTCGAGCCGGGCGGCGAACTGCCGCCGCCGCGGCCCAAGCCCTTTTTCGAGATCCTCGACCAGATCCTGAGCGAGGAGATTTCCAACCAGATCCGCCGCCCCTTCTGGATCGACACGGTCGGCAACTCCAATCTCGTCGAAATCCGCATCAAGCTCGATGACGGCCGCATGCTGCGCGTCTATGCCCGCCGCAACCAGGCCTATGCTTCCAACACCCATATCTTCATCGTCTGGATGGTCGCGGCTTCCCTGGTGCTTCTGTCGATCGCCATCCTGTTCCTGCGCGGGCAAATCCGACCGATCCTGGCCCTGACCAAGGCGGCGGAAAACTTCGGCAAGGGCCAGAAGATCGACGACTTCGCCCCGCGCGGCGCCGTCGAAATCCGTCGCGCCGGCCTCGCCTTCATCCAGATGCGCGAGCGCATCGAACGCCAGATCGAGCAGCGCACCGCCATGCTCACCGGCGTCAGCCATGACCTTCGGACCATCCTGACCCGCTTCCGGCTGCAACTGGCGCTCGCCGGCAACAACCCCGACCTCGAAAGCCTAAACCAGGATGTCGACGACATGCAGAACATGCTCGAAGGCTACCTGGCGTTTGCGCGTGGAGAGGCGGAAGAAGACGTCGGACAGCTGAAGCTCAGCGACCTGATGACGCGCCTTGCCGCCGAAGCGGAGCTGCACGGCAAGACGCTGACGACATCCATCGAGGGCGAGGACGAGGTCCGCGTCCGGCCGAACGCCTTCACCCGTCTCATCGCCAACCTCGCCTCCAACGCCTATCGCTATGCCAACCGGGTCAACATCGACGCGCGTCACAGCGCCAAGTGGGTAACGATCACCGTCGATGACGACGGCCCCGGCATTCCCGAACGCTCGCGCGAGGACGTGTTCAAGCCGTTTTTCCGTCTCGACGAGGCGCGCAACCTCGACAGTTCCGGAACGGGTCTGGGCCTCGCTATCGCCCGGGACATTGCCCGCAGCCACGGCGGCAACGTCACGCTCGGCGACAGCCCGCTGGGCGGGCTCAGGGCAACCGTGCGCGTGCCGGCGTGACCGAGCTTCTTTCAGCAACAGCCGATCCACGTTGAAGATGCCATGCTTGAGGAGACGCCGCACGTGCCGGACACGTTAGACTGGGACGATTGGGAGCAGCGGCTGGCCCTGCACTGGGCGGACTTCAGCCAGATGAGCGCGCAGCCGTTCGTCGAACGGCTCGACGCACTGGCGGCAGAATTGCCCGACGGCCACCCCATCGGGCTGTTCGAACGGGCATCGGCTCAGGATTCTCTTGGCAATGAGGCAAATGCCGAGCCTCTTTACCGGCAGGCGCTTGCCGGTGGTCTCACGGGCATTCGCCGTCGCCGCGCCACCATCCAGCTTGCCAGCACGCTGCGCAATCTTGGGCAGACAAGCGAGAGCATCACCTTGCTGGAAGCCGAGCGCGCGATGCCATCCGACGAACTCGACGATGCCGTCGCCGCCTTTCTGGCGCTCTCGCTTGTTGATGCCGGAAGAGCGCAGGAGGCCGCAGGTCTGGCGCTCGGCAGGCTGGCGCGCCACCTGCCCCGCTACAACGGATCGCTGAAGCGCTACGCCGACGCATTGCTGCCGGACGTGTGACCGGCGGGAAACTTGGGCGTTTAGCGCGTATAGATGGAAATCAGGCCACGCCGCTCATTGAAGCGGTGCCAGGCATCGATGCGGCGCGGATGGTGGGCACGCATGGTGTCGAGCGGAGCCAGAAGCCGGCCCTCGCGACCGAGCGAGGCATCGAGGATCTCCACGATCCGGCGGTTCGGCCAGGGCTTTCTGGTAATCGTCAGAAGCGCCCGGAACGCCTCGTCCTCGCGGCCGGCGCCGAGTTGGTGGGCGATCAGGCCGTAGGCGAAGGCGGTCGAGCGGCTGACGCCGGCGTGGCAATGCACCAGAATGCGGCTCGACGCATCGTCGGCGGCCGGACGCATCGCTTCGAACACTTCGAGGACCAGATCCGGGAAGTGCTGCGTCGCGATAGCATTTTCCTGGTCGCGCATGCGCACGACGCGGTGGCTTGCATCCGCGATGACGGGCACATCGGTCTCGGGCAATTCCGGATCGAGCAGCGAGAGCACGTGACTGGCGCGCCAATCGCGCGCCGCGTCGGATGCGCGCCAAAGGCAGGAGACCTTCACGCGCTCGGGTATCAGATCAACATGGATTGTCATCGGGTCACATCAGCTTTCGGCCGTTGGGGATCGGCTTGTCGATGGCAGCCAGCACGATCGCGCCGGCCTCGTCTTCAAAGCCCAGCGTCAGAACCTCGGAACGGACAGGGCCGATCTGGCGTGGCGGAAAATTGACCACCGCCAAGATCTGCCGGCCGATGAGATCCTCAGGCTGGTAGTGCACGGTGATCTGTGCTGATGACTTTTTTATGCCGATCTCAGGGCCGAAATCGATCTTCAGCTTGTAGGCCGGCTTGCGGGCCTCGGGGAAAGCCTCGGCCTCGATGATCGTACCGACACGAATATCGACGCGTTCGAAATCTGCGAAAGTAATCGTTTCCGACATGACAATGCTCTGAAGAATTTAACCGGCCAGTTCCTCGGCACGCTGACGGGCAGCGGCAATGGCCTTGTCAAAGAGTGGCTGCATCCCGTCATCGGCCATCAGCACGTTGAGCGCTGCGGCGGTCGTGCCGCCGGGAGACGTGACGTTCTGGCGCAGCTTCGAAGCGTCGTCGGGGGACTGATGAAGCAGTTCACCAGCCCCCGCGACGGTTTCCCGCGCGAGCCGCATGGCGAGGTCCGCCTTGAGACCGGCCTTGCGCCCGGCCTCCGCCATGCACTCGACGAGGTAGAAGACATAGGCCGGACCACTGCCGGAAACAGCGGTGACGGCATCGATATCGGCTTCGGTCTCGACCCATTCGACCGGACCGCTGACCTTCAGCAAATCGTGCACCTGACCGCGCTGCGCCGCGCTGACGCGGGCATTGGCAAAGGCGCCAGTGACACCACGTCCGATCATGGCCGGCGTGTTGGGCATGGCACGCACCGTGGCGGCGGCACCCAGATGGCTTTCGATGAAGGCAAGCGTCTTGCCGGCGGCCACCGAGACGATGACGGTGCCTGCGCCAACCAGCGTCTTCAGCGGCGGCAGCACCGCTTCCATCACCTGGGGCTTGACGGCAATGAAGATCACCGCGGCTTCGACGCCATCAGGGGCAGAGGTGGCGTGCGCGACGCCGTTGTCGGCAATCAGCTGTGCCATGGCCGGGGGCGGGCCGGGATCGATCACCAGAAGATCGGCGCCCTTGACGCCGCTCTTCAGCCAGCCGCTGAGCATGGCGCCGCCCATGTTGCCGGCGCCGATGAGAACGATGGGACCGGAAGCGACGACAGCCATATCAGGCCTCCCCGACGGTTTCGAACAGGACCGCATCGACGGCGCGCTGCGCATCCATGCCGGACCAGACGACGAACTGGAACGCCTGGAAATAGGACTCGCAGGCATCGAGCGCGCTCGAAAGCAGAACTTCGACCTGCTGGTTGGTGGGCTCGGCGCCACCGGCGAGCAGCAGCGACTGGCGGAAGATCACCACTTCTTCCTGCCGCCACAGATCGAAGTGCCCCATGAGCACCTGACCGTTGATGTGCGACAGCAGACGAATGACTTCGTTGACGCGGCTATCGGGAACCTTGATGTCGAAGGCGCAGGCAAGATGCAACGCCTCGAACTCTTCCATCCACGAGAAGGACACGTGGTAATCCGCCCACTTGCCTTCGACGGTCATGGCGATCTCGTCCTCGCCCGACCGTTCGAATGACCAGTCATTGGTGGCGGCCACAAACTCGATCATATCGACCGGGTTGGACTGACGCTCGATTTCCATTTCCAAAAGGCTCATGCATCACCCTAGTAGGCGCGACACAGGCGCGCGTTATCACGTTCACAAGACGCAACTCTGCAAACCTGGCACTGAATAAGAACACACTATGATTGCTGAACTCACATCCATCCTGGCTGACTTACCCTGCCTGGAGCTTGCGTGGTCCGTTTCGAATCATCATTTAAAATCAGTGTATAATGGCGGAGTCAGGCTGCCAGCCCCCCGGCCCAAAAATAGCAGGGTACAACCTGTTGCGCGTTGCCATTTGCATTCAGCGCGAATGCTTAAACGACTCTGGCGTAAGGGTTTTTTGCCAGTGTCCACAGGTGGAAAACTTTTCAGGTTTTATTAACCTCCCTGTGCCGCGTTTCACACCGCCAAGGATATCGACAGCAAAACGCCCGCAGAATCGATCCGCGGGCGAAGTAAAAACGTTGAAAAGCCGTTACTTGGCAGGGAGGGCGTTACTTGCTGCTTTCGGCGAGACGCGCCTCAAGAGCCTCTATACGGGCCAGCAGCGCGTCGTTTTCGTCGCGCGCTTTGATCGCCATTTCCTTCACGGCCTCGAATTCCTCGCGCTTGACGACATCGAGCGAATTCATTGCGCGCTCGGCCTGGGCGCGAAAGGCAGTCTCGACTTCGCGGCGCACACCCTGGGCTGCCCCTGCGGCATCGGTCATCAGCTTGGCAAAATCATCCATGATGCGGTTGGCGCCTGTGCTCATCGTCCTGATCTCCATATTCAGCCGCCGCTTCGCATTGCGATGCGGTCCTTGTTTTCAGGTAGGGTCAGGCGCGGGCGGATGCAAGAAAAATCACCAAACTGTGGTCGCTGCTCGGCCCCAAGCGGCCTTGACCCCGCCGGATTCGATCGCCATGTTCCGGCAAAACAACCGGTCCGGAACGAGAAGACATTTTGGAAACCATCGCGACCCGCCTCGCCATTCTCCCCTTCCCCGAAATCGACCCCGTGATCTTCCAGATCGGTCCGCTTGCCGTCCATTGGTATGGCCTCGCCTATGTCGCCGGCATCCTGATCGGCTGGTACTACGCCCGCCGCCTCGTGCTGAACACGTCGCTCTGGCGCAACGGCGAACCCGCAGCGACCCTGGCGCAGCTCGACGACTTCCTGCTCTGGGCCGCCGGCGGCATCGTGCTTGGCGGCCGCATCGGCTACATCCTCTTTTATGATCTCGGTTCCGTGCTCGAAAACCCGATCCGGGCGCTGGAGATCTGGAACGGCGGCATGTCGTTCCACGGCGGCTTCATCGGCACCACCCTGGCAATGATCATCTTTGCGCGCCGCAACGGCATCGCCCTCTGGAGCATGTTCGACATCGTCGCTGCCGTGGTGCCGATCGGCCTGTTTTTTGGCCGCGTCGCCAACTTCATCAACGGCGAACTCTGGGGCCGGCTGTCGTCTGCGCCCTGGGCCATGGTGTTCCCGACCGGCGGTCCCTTTGCCCGCCACCCGAGCCAGCTTTATGAGGCGGCACTCGAGGGCTTGCTGCTGCTCGCCGTCATCGCCTGGTTCATCTATCGCCGCCATGCGCTGAAGTCGCCGGGCCTCGTCACTGGCATCTTCGTGCTCGGTTACGCAGCAAGTCGCATTTTCGTCGAATTCTTCCGCGAACCGGACGCGCAGATCGGCTATCTTGCCGGCGGTTGGCTGACCATGGGCATGCTGCTTTCGCTGCCGATGGCGCTTGCCGGCATCTGGGCGATTGCCCGGGCGCGCCGGGCCGCTGTCGCCGCCGCATAACGGGACGGACGCATGACGACACCACTCGCGGACAAAATCAAGGCGCTGATCCGGACCAACGGCCCGATCAGCGTTACCGACTATTTCTCGCTGTGCCTGGCAGATCCGGAGCACGGGTATTACCGCGTGCGTGAGCCTTTCGGCAAAGCGGGCGACTTCACCACGGCGCCTGAAATTAGCCAGCTTTTCGGCGAGATGATCGGCATTTTTCTCGTTCATGCTTGGCAGCAGCACGGCACGCCGGAAAAGACTGTGATCGTCGAAATCGGCCCCGGCCGTGGCACGATGATGGCGGATGTCCTGCGGGTCGTCAGGCGCCTTTCGCCCGAACTCTATACCGCCGCCAGCGTGCATCTGGTCGAGACGAGCGATCGCCTGCGCAAGGTCCAGGCGGAAACGCTTGTTGCCCATGGCGAGAAAGTGCAATGGCACGAGAGTTTCGACACCCTGCCGGAGGGCTTCCTGCTGCTGGCGGCCAACGAGCTTTTCGATGCCATCCCCATCCGCCAGTTCGTGCGCACGCCGCAAGGGTTTCGCGAACGCATGGTCGGCCTAGATGCCGCGGATGAACTGACATTTGCCGCGGGTATCGCCGGCATCGACCCCACATTGTTGCCATCGCCCCCGCAGGCGGTTTCCGATGGCACGATCTTCGAGATCGCCCCCGCCCGCGATGCCGTGATGGCCGCGCTTTGCGAGCGTTTGAAGATCGGCGGCGGCACCGCCGTCATCATCGACTACGGACATCTGGCGACCAACTACGGCGACACGCTGCAGGCGCTGCTCGACCACCAGTACGATCCGCCGCTCGCCAATCCCGGCCGCGCCGACCTCACCAGCCATGTCGACTTCGAGCAGCTCGCGCGGCGCGCCAAGAACGACGGCCTGCAGATCAACGGCCTTGTCCACCAGGGCGACTTCCTGATCGGCCTTGGTCTTCTCGAACGCGCGGCGGCGCTGGGTCGCGATAAGGATGCCGTAACCCAGGAGGGCATCCGCCAGGATGTCGAGAGGCTCGCCGGATCCGGCGAAGGCAAGATGGGCGAACTCTTCAAGGTGCTTGCCGTCAGCAGCCCTCCGATCGCGCTTCCGCCGTTCCGAAAACCAAAGAGCTGAATGCATCGGGCGTAGCCGGCCAAATGTAAATTCGCCGGCCGTCGTGGGGTATCCGCAGCACCCATTGCTCCGGGAGTTTGACGTTCGCCGCCACGGGCAAGGCGCCTCCTTCGGACGGCACCCCTGTCGTTCGGCAATTGACAGTCCAGCCATCGCGGGTCAACATCGCGCCGGCAAATCAGCCGCCAATCACCGGGCCGCACGTGCCCCCAACCCCATTTGAAACTCACGTCGAAGCAAAGGGCGAAGACACCGATGCAGCACGATGCCGCGCTTTCCCCCGTGCAGAGCTCGCTCTTCAGCGACAAGGCCGGACCGGCGATCGCACATGGTTATTTCACCCGCCAAGGCGGCGTTTCCGAAGGCATCTATCGCGGTCTGAATGTCGGCCTAGGCTCGAATGACGACAAGGGTCGCGTCGGTGAAAACCGCGCCCGCGTCAGCCGCTGGTTCGGGGCCGAGCCGGAACAGCTTGCAACCGTCCATCAGGTCCATTCTCCCGATGCGGTCGTCGTCGACGCCAGCTACAACGGCAGCCGACCGGATGCCGACGCCCTGGTGACGGCAACGCCTGGCGTCGTGCTCGGCGTGCTGTCGGCCGATTGCGGGCCAATCCTGTTTGCCGACGCGGATGCCGGCGTCATCGGTGCCGCCCATGCCGGATGGAAGGGCGCGCTCGGCGGCGTGCTCGAAGGCACCATCGAGGCGATGCTGACGCTCGGTGCGCAGCGTGAGCGCATCGTTGCCTGTCTCGGGCCCTCGATCAGCCGGCGCAACTACGAGGTTGGCGCTGAATTCGTCGACCGTTTCCTGGCGACCGATGGCAACTATGACAAATTCTTCGGCCCGTCCGAGCGCGACGGCCACGCGATGTTCGACTTGCCGGGCCTGACGATCGCGCGCCTGACCGCCGCCGGCGTCACCGCCGAAAACCTCGACATCTGCACCTATTCCGACGAAGACCGGTTCTTCTCCTACCGCCGCACCACGCATCGGCAGGAGCCGGACTATGGCCGACAGATATCCGCAATTTGCATACGGGAGAGCTGACATGGCGCTGCAATTTGCCCAGGAGGAATATGCCGCCCGCCTTGAGCGGCTGACGGCGAAGATGCGTGAAGACAAGCTCGACGCGGTTCTGCTCTTTGCCCAGGAAAGCATGTACTGGCTGACGGGCTACGACACCTTCGGCTACTGCTTCTTTCAGACCCTGGTGGTCAAGAAGGACGGGTCGATGGTGCTCCTGACGCGCTCGGCCGATCTGCGCCAGGCCCGACACACCTCCAACATCGAGCGCATCGAGATCTGGGTCGACCGCGTCAACGCCGATCCGACGATGGACCTGAAGAACCTCCTCAGCGAGATGGATCTGCTCGGCAACCGCATCGGCGTCGAATACGACACCCATGGCATGACCGGCCGCACCGCGCGCCTCGTCGACCACCAGCTTTCGACCTTCGGCGAACTGATCGATGCCTCGCTGCTCGTCAGCCGCCTGCGCCTGATCAAGAGCCCGGCGGAAATCGCCCATGTGGAAAAGGCAGCCAGCCTTGCCGACGATGCGCTCGACGCGGCGCTGCCGCTCATCCGCCCCGGCGGCAACGAAGCCGATATTCTGGCAGCGATGCAGGGAGCGATCCTTGCCGGCGGCGGCGACTACCCGGCCAACGAGTTCATCATCGGCTCCGGCGCCGACGCGCTGCTGTGCCGCTACAAGTCCGGTCGCCGGCTGCTCGACAGCCAGGATCAGCTGACACTCGAATGGGCCGGCGTCAGCGCCCATTACCACGCCGCCATGATGCGCACCGTCGTCATCGGCGAGCCGACCAACCGCCACCGCGAGCTTTACAGCGCCTGCCGCGAGACCATCCAGGCGATCGAGATGGTGCTGCGCCCCGGCAACACCTTCGGCACCGTCTTCGACGTGCACGCCAAGATCATGGACGAGCGCGGCCTTGCCCGGCATCGCCTGAACGCCTGCGGCTATTCGCTCGGCGCCCGCTTCTCCCCCTCCTGGATGGAGCACCAGATGTTCCATGTCGGCAACCCGCAGGAGATCGAGCCCGACATGTCGCTGTTCGTGCACATGATCATCATGGATTCCGACAGCGGCACGGCCATGACGCTCGGCCAGACCTACATCACAACCACCGATACGCCGCGCGCACTTTCACGTTATGGGCTGGACTTCATTTCTGCTTAGGGAAATCCGCCTACACTGTCGCTGAAATGGCAGACAACAGGAGATGACTTCACAGGCCTGCCGCGAAGGAAAGACGGACGGTTTGAACGATGCGAAAGCTTCTCACGCCCATCGCAAGCCTTGGCCTTGTAGTCGCCTTGGCAAGCTGCAACAGCACGGACGCGCTGATACCGCAGGTCGACGTCGGCGGTGGCACGTTCCGCTCGCCGCCGGTGACGCAATCCGACCTCGAGTCGATGTCGACGCAGACGGCCGTTGTTCCGGTGCAAAGCTCGCCGGTGCAACGCACCCAGGCCTTCGCCTCGCAGCCGGCCCCCGTCAGCATGCCGACGGAGTATGCGACAAGCGACAGCACCTACACCGATCCCGCCGGCTCGCTTGAGGCACAGGCAAACCGCCTGGCTTCCGGCACAGAGCCGGTGCAGAACACGACGCTCGCCGAGCCAGCGCCGGTAGAAACGTCCGAGCCCGTCGCCGAAGAGGTTCAGCAGCAACAACAGCAGCCGGCCGTTGCCTCCGTTCCTTCCGCCAGCACGGCTGCGAGCGGGGCGATCCGCTTCCTGCCGATCATCGGCGCGCCTGTTGCGGCCGTCACGCCGCTTTCCAAACAGCTCGGCGCCGAGGCGCGCAGCCATGGCCTGACGATCAAGGGATCGGCCGACGCCAGCAGCGAACACATCCTCAAGGGCTATTTCTCGGCGCTTAAGGATAACGGCAAGACGACGATCGTCTATGTCTGGGACGTGCTCGACGGCAGCGGCAACCGGCTGCACCGCATTCAGGGACAGGACTCGGTCGCAACGGCCGGAGCCGACCTTTGGGAAGGCGTTCCGGCCGAAACCATGCAGGCGATCGCCACCAAAACCATCAACGCCTATCTCGAATGGCGGCAATCCAGACCCGGTTGATACAAAGTTTTTAGGATAATGCGCTTCGCGGCGCAGCATTCCCCTTGCATTCAAGTTCAGTGTCGCTAAAAAGCGGCCGATCAGCTCTGAACGGCGGCCATCCCGCAAAGATTGTCCGCGATTGGAATGGCTCTCGGAATCTGCGCGGAAAATGCCGCTCCCGGATGAACCCGGACGGTAGCCGCGCCAGCTCAAGGCGGTCCGTCAATGAAGGTTTTCGCAGGCAATTCGAACCGGCTGCTGGCCGAAGCGATCTGCAACTATCTCAACCTGCCTCTTGGTAAAGCGACCGTAAGGCGGTTTGCCGACCAGGAGATTTTCGTCGAGATCGGCGAAAACGTGCGCGGCGAGGATGTCTTCATCATCCAGTCGACCTCGTTCCCCACCAACGATCACCTGATGGAACTGCTCATCATGATCGATGCGGTGCGCCGCTCCTCGGCTCGCCGCATCACCGCGGTGCTCCCCTATTTCGGCTATGCCCGCCAGGACCGTAAGCCCGGTCCACGCACGCCGATCTCGGCCAAGCTCGTTTCCAACCTGATCACCGAGGCCGGCGCCGACCGCGTGCTGACCCTCGATCTTCATGCAGGCCAGATCCAGGGTTTCTTCGATATCCCGACTGACAACCTCTATGCGATCCCGATCCTCGCCCGCGACGTCAAGGAAAACTACGACCTGAAGAACGTCATGGTCGTTTCGCCCGACGTCGGCGGCGTGGTACGTGCCCGTGCGCTCGCCAAGCGTCTCGACTGTCTGCTGGCGATCGTGGACAAGCGCCGTGACCGCCCGGGCGAATCCGAGGTGATGAACGTCATCGGTGACGTGAAGGGCAAGGACTGCCTGCTGATCGACGACATCGTCGATTCCGGCGGCACGCTCTGCAATGCCGCCGAAGCGCTTCTGAAGAACGGCGCAACCAGCGTTACCGCCTATATCACCCACGGCGTGCTGTCCGGCGGTGCGGTCGCTCGCGTCACCTCGTCGATGCTGAAGGAACTTGTCATCACCGACTCGATCCAGCCGACGACGGCCGTCCAGTCCGCCCACAACATCCGCGTCATCACCACGGCGACGCTGCTCGGCGAAGCGATCAACCGCACCAGCCAGGAAGAATCGGTTTCGAGCCTCTTCGACTGAGGCAGGCTTGACCTGCCGGCGAAAGTAACCGCTTTCGTCAAGCGGGATTGGGTCGCCATTTTCCGTGGCCCTGACCAGGGCGTTGCATTTAAGCAGCTTTGTGCAACGCGCTTCCACGGCTTGATTTCACGTCTGTCGTCGTTGCAAAACGGCTGCGCATTTTTGTGCGGCACGCCTTGTTGCACAATTTCATCCTTAAATCGGAAACTATTTGAGGATGAAATTATGCAACAAATCATAGTGTTACAGTGATCTTTGCGCGCCTGTCTGGACGGCGCAGCACCTTATTACCCACCCGAGAGTTGTCATCTTCCATCCGTAGGGGTAACATTTGCCCCGCTGCAGCTAACGTCTTTCTCTGCAGACTGCATAGTTCATCGACAAGGTGCTTCTCGAACAGAAGACCTCTTGATACTTCGAAGGACATCTTCGGAACGTTACTTCCATGCAGCGCCACCTGGGTGGCGGCTCCACCGAGCTATGCCGATCACGCACGGATAATTTGGAGGAAAAGATGAATAACTGTACGCTAACCCTCGTTCTTGCAGCCGGCCTCGCCTTGTCTGGTTGCCAATCTGCTACGTACTCTCGGACGAGCACTGGCGATTTCGGCTGCCTCGCCGGAACCGTCAGCGGCGCAATCCTAGGCGGGTTCGCCGGCTCGGCCATCGGCGCAGGCAGCGGCCAGCTCTGGGCTGTCGGCGGCGGCGCCACGCTTGGCGGTGCGGCCGGTGCTGCCTTGACGTGCCGCTGAGTGCGAAAGGCTACGAGATGCGAAAAGTAGCGCTGCTGATGGCATCCGTGCTTTGCCAGCTCACTCCGGTCGCCGCCCAGGATAAGCCTGCGGCGATGTATCAGGGGCAAATGGATCGGCTCGACCGCGACGGAGACGGCGTGATCAGCCGGTCCGAGTATCAGGGCTTCATGACAACGGCTTTCGCAAATCTGGACAAGAACAAGGACGGTACCCTGAGCGCCGACGAGGTAGCGCCTGTCCTGAACGCGCAACAGTTTGCCGCCATCAACGTGAACCGCGACGGCAAGATCACCCAGAGCGAGTTCCTGACCAGTGTGATGGCCGATTTCAAGGCGGCCGACCGCGGCGGCGACGGTAATCTGCAGTAGAACGCGCGCGGATCGGACGAAGGCATTCGAGAACACCGCGCGACCGAGGACACGTCAGGTCACGCTGACGTCAGGAGCGGTCATGCGCCGGAGCTTGTCGCTGTGGTCTCCAGCGGGCAAGCCTCGCCGCCGCCGAACAGCCGCGAGCGCGTCAGGAAACGGCGCTCGCGGCCATTGTCGAGCGAGAACATCCCGCCCCTGCCCGGCACCACGTCGATGATCAGCTGCGTGTGTTTCCAGACTTCGTACTGGCTGGCGCTGATGTAGACCGGTACGCCGCCGATCTCGCCGAGCTTCACGTCGTTGTCGCCGACGATGTAGTCGTCGGCGGGATAACACATCGGCGACGAGCCGTCGCAGCAGCCCCCAGATTGATGGAACAGAATGTCGGGATGATCGCGCCTGATCTCGGCGATGAAGTCGAGTGCGGCGTCGGTCGCAAGCACCCGCAGTTCCCCAGCGGTCATGTCGAGCCTCCTGGCGCATGTCGCACAAAAGCGTGCAGCGGTTTTGCGATGACGACATGCGCGAAATCACGTGTCGCGCCTCGCAATTTCAAATTCAGGGGGCCGAGGGCGAGAGCTGGAGGAGAGCCCTCGGCCGCACCTGGGAGGCCCCCTCCCCGTGAAAGGGAGAAGGAATTTGGCGGCTCAGAAGAAGCCGAGCGCCTTCGGGCTGTAGCTCACCAGCATGTTCTTGGTCTGCTGATAATGGTCGAGCATCATCTTGTGAGTCTCGCGGCCGATGCCCGATTGTTTGTAGCCGCCGAAAGCCGCATGGGCAGGATAGGCATGGTAGCAATTGGTCCACACGCGGCCCGCCTGGATCTCGCGGCCGAAGCGGTAGCAGCGGTTGGCATCACGACTCCAGACCCCGGCACCAAGGCCGTAGAGCGTATCGTTGGCGATCTCCAGCGCCTCGGCTTCCGTCTTGAAGGTGGTGACGGACACCACCGGCCCGAAGATCTCTTCCTGGAACACCCGCATCTTGTTGTGCCCGCGGAAGACCGTCGGCTTGACGTAGAAGCCCTCCGCCAGTTCGCCTTCGAGCACGTTGCGGCCGCCGCCGGTCAGCACCTCGGCGCCCTCCTGCCGGCCTATGTCGATATAGGAGAGGATCTTTTCGAGCTGTTCGCTCGACGCCTGCGCACCGATCATCGTGGCGCTGTCGAGCGGATTACCCTGGCGGATCGCCTCGACCCGTTTCAGCGCCCGCTCCATGAAGCGGTCGTAGATGCTTTCCTGAACGAGCGCCCGGCTCGGGCAGGTGCAGACTTCGCCCTGGTTGAGCGCGAACATCGCAAAGCCTTCAAGCGCCTTGTCGAAATAGTCGTCGTCTTCGGCCAGCACGTCGGCAAAGAAGATGTTCGGCGACTTGCCGCCAAGCTCAAGCGTGACGGGAATGAGGTTCTGGCTGGCATATTGCATGATCAGCCGCCCGGTCGTCGTCTCGCCGGTGAAGGCGATCTTGGCAATGCGCGGGCTGGTGGCAAGCGGCTTGCCGGCTTCAAGGCCGAAGCCGTTGACGATGTTGAGCACGCCCGCCGGCAGGAGGTCGCCGACGAGGTCGGCCCAGACGAGGATTGAGGCCGGGGTCTGCTCGGCCGGCTTCAGCACCACGCAGTTGCCGGCGGCAAGCGCCGGCGCCAGCTTCCATGCCGCCATCAGGATCGGAAAGTTCCAGGGGATGATCTGGCCGACGACGCCGAGCGGCTCGTGGAAATGGTAGGCAACCGTGTCGTGATCGATCTCGCCGATCGAGCCTTCCTGGGCGCGGATGCAGGCGGCGAAGTAGCGGAAATGGTCGATCGCCAGCGGAATGTCGGCCGCCATGGTTTCACGGATCGGCTTGCCGTTGTCGAAGGTTTCGGCGCGGGCGAGCAGCTCCAGATTGTCTTCCATCCTCTGGGCGATCTTCATCAGGATGTTCGACCGCTCGGCAGCCGATGTGCGCGCCCACTTCTCCTTGACCGCATGGGCTGCATCGAGCGCAAGCTCGATATCGGCCGCGTCCGAGCGCGCAACCTGGCACAGCACCCCACCGGTCACCGGTGTCGTATTGTCGAAATAGCGCCCGGCCACCGGCTCGCGCCATTCGCCGCCGATGAAGTTGCCGTATTTCTGCTTGAACGGGCTCTCGACGATCTTCTGATGCAACATGCTCATTCCTCCCTGTGAACCAGCAACCAAAGCTGTGAGAGGAAGGTGAAACCGAACGTGCGTCTTCGATAGTAAGGCAAGACCGTCAGCGGCGCGATCTGTATCAGAAGTGAGACAGCTAGGGTCGGGTCACTGTGCTGCAGCGCAACAACCAGGGGCGCCCGAGGGTAATGGCTTCGATCCGCGCGCCCCTCATCCCCCCGCCGGGACCTTCTGCCCGCCACCGCGGGGAGAAGGGACGTGCCTGGGTTAAACTCGAGGAGAGGGGCATTTTCGGAAAGCCGGAATTAGTTGACCGAGAGCCGCTTCATCTTGCGATAAAGCGTCGCACGGCTGATGCCGAGCAGTTCGGCTGCCATAGAGACATTACCGTTGGCGCGCGACAGCACGCGCCGAAGGGCGGCCCGCTCGGCGTCTGGAAGTTCAGCGCCGTCGTCGGATGTGCCTTCCCTGAGAAGATCCGAGGCCGGAATGCCCGACGCGATGCGTTTGTCGTCGAGATCAAGCCATTGCCGCGCCGCCCGCGTTGCGCCCTGCACCAGATCGTCGCGATCGACCGCCAGAAGCGCCGGCCCTGCCCTGTCGACCGGCACGAGCACGATGCGCGAGCCGGCAAAGGCCCGGCGGAAAAGCCCTGCCTCGATGCGGGCTGCAGCATCGCGCACGGCCTGCGACAGCAGCGAGAGGGTGATCTCCGAGGCGTCGTCGCGGCAGGTGGAGATATCGATCGCCGCCGCCAGCCGCCCGAGATGATCGCGGATCGGCGCCGTGGTGCAGCTAAGCCCGATGTTGCTGCTGAGGAAATGCTGGTCGCGCTGGATGATGACGGCGCGCTCGTCGGCGATCGCCGTGCCGATGCCGTTGGTGCCAACGCTCGCCTCGCTCCAGACCGTTCCCGACCAGAGACCGACATCGCGGAACGCAGCATCGTCGCCGACAGCACCGCGCCGCTCCAGCGCCACGCCCTTGTCGTCGGTCAGAAGCAGGCAGCAGCCGGCCTTGCCGACTGTCGCAAACAGCCGGTCAAGCTCGCCGCCCGCCTCGGCAATCAACTCAGACGAACGCTGACGCGCCAACCGGAATTCGCTCTCGGACAGTCGAACGGGCGTTCGCCGCTCTTCGGGCGCCAGGCCATGCAGCGTCATGCAGCGGCGCCAGGATGCAGCCACCGGCGAGCTTGCAGCCGCGGAAGACTGGTGCGCAACCTGGTAGACGTATTCCGTATGATCCCTGACGGCAGGCATCGGTTTCCTCCCTGGAAGCCACGTCTGGCAACGCAAGGCCCGGCCGATCTCCCAAACGGCTGAGCCTGCTTTGGCCGCACTATAGGCATCGATTGGATAAGAGGTCCAGCAAGACGAAGGTCCACCGTCCATGCCCGCATCAGCGTGTTTGATGCGTTCATCACGGCGGCGGTATCGACACGCCGCCGGAATATGATAGGCGAGTTCAAGCATCATCCGACGCGCCATCACAACAACTGGTTGCCAGCCATGCTTCGTGACTTCTCGATCCAGAGCCTGTTCATGGGCCTGCTCATCGCCTTTGTCGGCTTCGCCAGCTCCTTCGCCGTCGTCCTGCACGGCCTTGGAGGCGTCGGCGCTACCGAGGTACAGGCCGCATCCGGACTGATGGCGCTGTCGATCTCGATGGGCGTCTGCGCCATCATCCTCAGTGCCGCCACCCGGCTGCCGATCAGCATCGCCTGGTCGACACCCGGCGCGGCCCTGCTTGCCAGCTCCGGCGTGGTCGAGGGCGGCTTCAACGCCGCCGTCGGCGCCTTCCTGGTCTGCGGCCTGCTCATCGTGGTTGCCGGTCTCTGGAAGCCGCTGGGACGCATGGTCTCGTCCATCCCGGCCGCACTCGCCAACGCCATGCTGGCCGGCGTGCTGCTCAGCCTTTGCTTTGCCCCGGTCAAGGCAATCGGGTTCAACCCGCTGTTGGGCCTGCCCATCCTCTTGGCCTGGGCCATCGTCGGCAGCGTCAACAAGCTCTATGCGGTGCCGGCAGCCCTGCTTGCCTTCGTGCTCGTCATTGCCTTCGGTGTGGACATGCCGGCGGATGCTCTCAGCGAACTGTCTTCGGCGCTGGCCCCTAAGCCGGAGTTCGTGATGCCGGCCTTCACCACGCCGGCGATGATCAGCATCGCGCTGCCGCTGTTCATCGTCACCATGGCGTCGCAGAACATTCCCGGTATCGCCGTGATGAAGGTCAACGGCTATGACCCCACGCCCGGTCCGCTGTTTGCGACGACCGGCCTGTTTTCGATGCTGAGCGCGCCCTTCGGCGGCCATGCCGTCAACCTTGCGGCGATCACTGCCGCCATGGGCGCCGGCGCCGACAGCCATCCGGATCCGGCGCGACGCTACTGGTCGACCATCATTGCCGGCATCTTCTATGTCATCTTCGGCCTGCTCGCCGGCGCCGTCACCACCTTCGTCAGCCTCGCGCCGTCGATCTTGATCGAGGCGGTCGCCGGTCTGGCGCTGGTCGGCGCCTTTGCCGGCTCCGCCATGGCCGCCTTCACGGAGGCAAAGACGCGCGAGGCGGCCGCGATCACCTTTCTGGTAACGGCCTCAGGCGTCAGTTTCGGCGGTATCTCCGGTGCCTTCTGGGGGCTGATCGCCGGCGGCTTGATGCTGGCACTTGCGCGCTTCACACGCAAAAAGGCTTAAGAGCGCCGCCTTCGCCATTTGATTTTGCACATGTCGATAGCGCAAAACCGCGGTGCACTTTCGCGCGACATGCTTTAAAACCGCGGCAAAGCTTGCATTTGCGGGCGTTCTCGTCTATGCACCGCCCGTCCGCGTAGACACCCTTGGAGGCAACGCGGATGAAGCCCATGCGGCTTCGGTTCTTCTGCCATTGCGGATGAACTCTCCAGAATTAGACATAGAAAGGTCTACCTATGAGCCACGCAACTTATGAGCTCAAGGCCGAGACGCGCGAACGGGTTGGTAAGGGGTCCTCCCGTGAACTTCGTCGCAACGGTCTTATCCCGGCTGTCATCTACGGTGACAAGCAGGCCCCCATTTCGATCGCGCTGTCCACCAAGGACGTGACGATGAAGATCCACGCCGGCGGTTTCATGACCACCGTTGCGGTCATCGACGTCAACGGCGAAAAGATCCGCGTCCTGCCGAAGGACTACCAGCTGGATCCGGTCCGCGACTTCACCATGCACGTTGACTTCCTGCGCGTCTCCAAGGACAGCAAGGTCACCGTTCAGGTTCCGGTTCACTTCGTCAACGAAGAGAAGTCCCCGGGCCTCAAGGCCGGCGGCGTTCTCAACATCGTTCGCCACGAAGTCGAACTGGCCGTTGCTGCCGACGACATTCCGGAGTTCCTGACTGTTGACCTGTCGGGTCACAAGGTCGGCGACGCGATCCACATCTCCAACATCAAGCTGCCGAAGGGCGCGACCCCGGTTATCAGCGACCGCGACTTCACGATTGCAACGATCGCTGCTCCGGCTGGCGGTCTGAAGGAAGAAGAAGGCGAAGCAGAAGCCTGATTCACCTGGAGGTGAAGCGGCGATCCGGCAATTGCCGGACTCTGCACTACCCATTGAAAGGCCCGTCCCGGCAACCGGGGCGGGCCTTTTGCGTTGAACGCGCCGGTTGCCGCGCTGTCCCACCCCTACAATCGATCAGGCCTCCTCACGAATTGTAATGTAGCAATTTCAGCAACATTTAAGGTTTTGATGATGTTCTTGCAGCGGGGAATTTGTAAGCAAGCGTCTAAAGAGAATACGAAATGACACGAGTGGCAACGCCTGGGGGATGCGTCCGATGATGCATTCCGTCGAGAACCGATTTATAGCGATTGTATGCGGTGCGATGCTGGTTTTCGTTGCCCCACTCTTCGTGCTTTTCCTCAGTATCTCCAGCGAACGCGTCGCACGGGAGCGCCTGCACAACATCGAGCTTCTGATGGGCGCAAGCGCCGAGGCGCTCGGCAAACCGATCTGGGATTTTGACAGCGACGGCATCAAGCGCATCGCCCGCTCGCTGATGAACGACACCGATATTCTGGCCGTCACCATTCGCGACAATTCCGGCTCGATCCTCGCACAGATGCCTTCTGGCGGCCTCGGCGCCGGCAGCGACAGCCGCACGCTGAAAACGCCCATATCCTACGACGCGATCGACGGCATAAAGGAAATCGGCAGTCTTGAAGTGCGCGCGCCGACACCCGGCCTGCTGTCGCAGTTCAGCAAGGACGAGCTGGCGATCCTCGCCATCCTTCTCATTGCCGTTGCCACCGTTTTTGCCGCCGCACTCATAGGTAACCGCTTCACCGTCATCCGTCCGCTAATGCGCCTGACGGCCGCCATCGAGGCGACGCGGCGCCTGGGCTCGCGCCACCGCGTCGACTGGATCGCAGACGACGAAATGGGCGCGCTTGCCGCCAACTTCAACGAGATGCAGGACCGGCTCGAGCGCGAGTCGATGGAGCTGAAGAGCGCACATGAGCGCGCCACAGACATCTACAACCTGACCCCGGCCATGCTGTTTTCGCTCGATACCGACAATCGCCTCTGCGCTGTCAGCGATTACTGGCTGCTGGCGACCGGCTATGCCCGCGAACAGGTTATCGGCGAAAACTTCACCGACTTCATCGATCCGCACTGGCACGAGACCTATCGCAGCCATGCCAAGGCCATCGCCGTCGGCGACCACAACATCTGCGAGGTCACCGTCCCCTTCCGCAAGGCGGACGGCGAGTTCATGACCGTGCTGATCCTGGAAACGGAAACGACGGGGGATGGCGACCTGTCACTGTCCGTGATGACCGACGTCACCGCGCTCAAGCAGGCCGAAAGCCGCAATCATGCCCAGGCGATCACCGACCACCTGACCGGCCTTCTCAACCGCCAGGGCTTCGAGGCAGCGCTGGACGAAGCCATCGTGACTGCCGATGCCTCCGGGATCCAGGTCGGCTGCCTGTTCATCGACCTCGACCGCTTCAAGTGGATCAACGACAATTTCGGCCATGCCGCCGGCGACGAAGTTTTGCGCCACACCGTCGAACTGATCCGCGCCACCCTGCGCCCCGACGACATCATGTCACGTCTTGGCGGCGACGAATTCGCGATCCTGGTCTCAGATGTGGACGTCGCAACGCTCGCGTCTGAAATCGGCGAGCGCATCGTCAATACGCTACGCGAGCCGATGCACATTGCCGGCAACGAGCTGTTCGTCAGCGCCAGCGTCGGCATCTCCGTTTATCCCCAGCACGCCGAAAACGCGTCCGACCTGCTGCTCAAGGCCGACATGGCGATGTATGCCCGCAAGCACGACGGCAAGAATGGCCTGCAGGTGTTCGACGCCAGCATGCTCGATACCGCTCGCGAGCGCCACGAGATCGAACAATGCATCGAAGCCGGCCTCAAGGATGATCACTTCGAGGCCTGGCTGCAGCCGATCGTCAGCCTCAGCGACGGACAGATCGCCGGCTTCGAGGCGCTGATGCGCCTCAACCATCCGGAAAAAGGCATCATGCCGCCCGGCAAGATCATCGGCATCGCAGAGGAAACCGGGACGATCGCCCGCATCGGCGACTGCATTCTCGAAAAGGCGATCCGCCATCTGGCGGCAATCTCCGCCCTTGATGGCACGCAGAACACCTATCTCGCGGTGAATTTCTCGCCATTGCAGTTCGAGCTGACGCTGCCGCACAAGCTCGCAGCGCTGCTGCTCAAACATCATATCTCGCCGAACCGGATCGTCATCGAAATCACCGAAGCGGTGCTGATGCTCGATAATCCGGAAGTGCATGCCGTACTGAAGCAGCTCAACGAATTCGGCTGCCGGATCGCGCTTGACGACTTCGGCACGGGCTACTCGTCGCTGAGCTATCTCAACCGTTTCCCCGTCGATATCGTCAAGGTGGACCAGTCCTTCACCCGCTCGCTCAGCTCCGGCACCGCCGATGTCCGCCGCAAGAGCCGGATGCTGATCAAGGGCATCCGCACGATCTCGCATCAGATGGGCTGCACCGTCGTCGCCGAAGGCATCGAGACCCAGGAGCAATGGCAACTCCTGCGCAAGCTTGGTGTGGATTGTGGGCAGGGTTATCTCTTCAGCCGCCCCATGCCGATCGGCAAGATGCTGGCCATGCTGGAGAGCGACTCCGAAGTCAAAGCAAACACTCAAGGATAGCGGCCGGACACTGGCGCAAAGGAGCAAGGCGTGAAAGAGCTGATACTGGCATTCTTCCTCGGCCTTTCCGCGTCCGCCGAAGCACAGACGATCAAATTCGTCACCGAGGACTATCCGCCCTACAACTTCTCGACCCCGAGCGGTGCCAACGGTTCCTCGGTCGAACAGGTGGCGGCGATCATGGACGCGTTGAAGCTCCCCTATACGGTCGAGGTCCTGCCCTGGGCGCGGGCCTACATGCTGGCTGAAACCGATGCGTCCCATTGCGTCTTCACTACGGGAATTAACGCCGAGCGCGAGAAGCGGTTTCAGTGGGTGCAGCCGCTGCTCGTCGACCACATGATCATGGTGCGGCGCAAGGGATCGGACATCGCCCCTGATACCATCGATGCGGCAAAGCAGTTCACCATCGGCACCCAACGGGAAGATTTCTCCGCCACCTATCTCATGGAACACGGCTTTCGGAAGATCGATTATGCGACCAACCTGGACTCGACGCTGAAGAAGCTGATTGCCGGCCGCATCGATCTGATGATGACATCGGAAAAGACCTTCGAAAGCATGCGCGCCGAAGGCAAGCCCGTCGAGGCGGCGCTGATGCTGGAAGGAAAATACTACGGCATCGCCTGCCACCGCGACATGGACAAGCAGACAGTCGAGAAGATGCAGCGCGAACTCGACCGCCTGATCGGCAACGGCACCCAGGATGCGATCTTCGATCGTTATGGCCTGAGGCCCAGCGGAAGCGTGCAGGCAACGAAATAAGGATTGACTCTGACGGCGTTTCGCGGTCGTGAAGCGGTGAAAGCCCGACGGAGCGTAACGACATGCTGATCATCGCAGGACTTGGCAATCCAGGTTCGAAATATGCCGCAAACCGCCACAATATCGGTTTCATGGCTGTCGACGTCATCCATCGCCGCCACAATTTTTCCTCCTGGTCGAAGAAGTTCAAGTCCGAGATCGCCGAAGGCGAGATCGGCGGAGAACGCGTGCTCCTGATGAAGCCGCAGACTTTCATGAACCTCTCCGGCGAAGCTGTCGGCGAGGCCATGCGCTTCTATAAGCTTGCGCCGAAGGACATCACCGTCATCTATGACGAGCTGGATCTGCCCGCCGCGAAAGCGCGCATCAAGGTCGGCGGCGGCCATGGCGGCCACAACGGCATCAAGTCGATCGACGCCCATTGCGGCAAGGAGTATCGGCGCCTGCGGCTCGGCATCGGCCACCCTGGCGTGAAGGACCTCGTGCACGCCCATGTGCTCGGCGATTTTGCCAAGGTGGATCAGACCTGGCTGGTGCCGCTGCTCGACGCCATCGCCGACAATGCCGACATGCTGGTGCGTGGCGAGGATTCGCAGATCTTGAACAAGATCGCGCTTGCGACCGGCGGCAAGCCGGATGAGGACAAGCCTCAGGCCCAAAAGAAGCAGGGCGCTCAATCCCATATCCATCAGGCGCGCAATTCGGCCCAGCCGAAGAAGCTGCCGACAAGCGGCCCGATGGCCGACATGCTGAAAAAACTGTTCGGCCCGAAGGGCGACTGAGCGTGGCACCCTCGCTCGTCTCGATCCGTGCCGCCCAGGCAGGCGATCTGCCCGGGCTTCTTGCGCTTTACGGCGAGCTGAACCCGGACGACCAAACGCTCGATGCCGAAGTGGCAGCAGATCGTTTTGCCGCGATCCTCGCGCAACCCGGCATGACAGTTTTCATCGGCTTTGCCGACGAGATCGCCGCTGCATCGGTCACGTCTGTCGTCGTGCCGAACCTGACGCGGGGCGGCGCACCTTACGCTCTCATCGAAAACGTCGTGACGTCGGCCTCCTTTCGCAAGCGCGGCTTTGCCGGTGCGCTGATCCGGCACGCCGTCTCTGAAGCCTGGGCCGCCGGCTGCTACAAGGTGATGCTGCTAACGGGATCGAAGGATCCAACGACGCTGCGTTTCTATGAGAATTGCGGCTTCCGGCAGGACAAGACCGGTTACCAGATCCGCCGCCCCTAACGGTCACTCCTGGCCGTCACTCCTCCGGCTCGGTCATGAACATCAGCGGGAAACCGGCATCCTTGGCAAGATCCGTCGCCTCCTTGGCCTTGGTCTCGGCGATATCGCGCACGCAGACGACGACGACGGACACCCCCATCTTGTGCGCCGTCATCATCACCCGGTAACCCGCCTCCTCGCTCATATGAAACACCGCCTTCAGCACCATGACCACGAAGTCGCGCGGCGTGTAGTCGTCGTTGACGAGAATGACCTTGTAGAGCTTCGGCCGCTCCAGTTTCGGTTTCGGCTTGAGCTTTGGTTTTGCGGCAAGACCATCGTCACTCATCGGAAATCCACCCGTTGATGACAGGAAGGCGGTCGCAGTCGGCCATGCGGCCCTGGGACGCTGACACTCAATATCGTACGCCAGACGCCGCCAATCAAGCAAAAGCCCGTTCCTTCACCGCGCCGAAACGCGCGAAGGCTTGACCGTTCGGCTCCTTTATCCCATAGCCACGCCCAACGAATTCGAGAACGACAGGTTTTAGCCATGGGCTTCAAATGCGGTATTGTCGGGCTGCCGAACGTCGGCAAGTCCACCCTCTTCAACGCGCTCACCAAGACGGCGGCGGCTCAGGCTGCCAACTATCCTTTCTGCACGATCGAGCCGAACACGGGCGAAGTCGCGGTTCCCGATCCGCGCATGCGCAAGCTGGCCGACATCGCCAAGTCGAAGGAAATCATCCCGACGCGCATCTCCTTCGTCGACATCGCCGGCCTCGTGCGCGGCGCATCGAAGGGCGAAGGCCTCGGCAACCAGTTCCTCGCAAACATCCGCGAAGTGGATGCAGTGGTGCACGTGCTGCGCTGCTTCGAGGATGACGACATCACCCACGTCGAAGGCCGCATCAACCCGGTTGCCGATGCCGAGACGATCGAAACCGAGCTGATGCTCGCCGACCTCGACAGCCTGGAGCGCCGCACCGATCAGACCCGCAAGCGCGCCGGCGGCAAGGACAAGGATTCGGTCGCCCAGCTGCCGATCATGGAAGCGTCGCTGAAGCTGCTGCAGGACGGCAAGCCGGTGCGCACGCTGCTGGCCAAGCTCGACGCCGAAGAGCTGCGCATCCTGCAGGGCCTCAATCTTCTGACCGCGCATCCGGTTCTCTATGTCTGCAACGTCGCGGAAAGCGACGCCGTCGACGGCAATGAGCACACGCGCGCGGTTGCCGAAATGGCAAAGGCACAAGGTGCCGAGAGCGTCGTGATCTCGGCGGCGATCGAATCCGAAGTCGCACAGCTGCCGGAAGAAGAAGCCAAGGAATTCCTGAGCGCGCTCGGCCTGGAAGAAGCCGGCCTCGACCGCCTGATCCGCGCCGGCTACAAGCTGCTCGACCTCATCACCTATTTCACCGTCGGTCCAAAGGAAACGCGCGCCTGGACGATCCAGCGCGGCACCAAGGCACCGCAGGCTGCCGGCGTCATCCACACCGACTTCGAGCGTGGCTTCATCCGCGCCAACACCATCGCTTTCGACGATTACATCGCGCTTGGCGGCGAAGTCGGTGCGAAGGAAGCCGGAAAGGCCCGCGACGAAGGCAAGGAATACGTCGTCCAGGACGGCGACGTCATCCACTTCCGCTTCAACACGTAAGACGATGAGCCAAGGCGCGCTTCAGGCGCGCCGCCAATAGCACCACCCGATGTTACGGCGCGGCATGCAACCGCGCCGTAACTGTTTCTGGCAACAGGTTCATGACGATGCGCCGCAGCTTCTGCCAGAAAATGCCGATGAAAAGCACGGTGACGCCGACGGCCGCAAACGCGACGAAGACATAGTTGTCGAGCGACGCGCCGGTCTGGTTGAGCATCGTCCAGATCGCGCCGCCCAGCGACAGCAGCCCTGAGGTCACGAAGGCGCGGCGGTCGATGACCAATCCGACCAGCATGAACAGGGCAACGATCAGGATGGCGGCAATCGCCTGGCCAAGCCCGGCCTGCCCATCCCACCACGTGCCGCCGCCGTTCGACAGAAAGACCAGAGCGATCAGCGCGTAGAGCAATGCAGGTGCTGCGGCCAGATGCAGCCAGAACGCCGTATCGGAGCGCGCCGTCACACGCTGTGGATCGGAGACGTCGTAGCGCATGGCGACCGCAAACAGGCCCAGGGCTCCGACAAGAACGGTGAGCGCGAGAAGCGTGAAGTGGTTGCCGTTGGCGAGGTCGATCCCAAAACTCCTCTCGATGGCAAACAGAACCGCCACCACGCAAATGAGCGCGATCGATACCATCAGACCGGCGAGCGCCAACGGGACGCGGTAGCGCCAGTAAAACAGACCGAGCGGGATGGGGAACACCGAGAGATAGACGAGCGCAACGACCATCGGCTTCCAGGCATCATCATGCTCGTCCACGAACAGCAGCGAAGTCATCCCGACCCAATGCACGAGGGCAATCGTCAACGCCACCGAAGGCAGTGCCAGGCGCTGGCGACGCACGAGGATCTCCGCAAGCACAAGAATGACCGGCAGGGTGGCGAACGGGCCAGCCAAACCCCAAACACCGATCAGCACGACCACGACGCCGATGGTGATCAGGATGTCGTGAAATCCCCGGACGAACCGCGGCTGCTCGCTGTCTTCGGCGGCGCGCGCATCGAGAGCGGCATCGTCCCGATCCGCGGCGGCGTCCCTTGCCGACGGCCCGAAGTTGATGCCGCGGTCAGCAAGATAGGCTTCAAGATCGCTCACCTGATGGGCGGCGATGATCCCCTTTTCGGCAGCGCCGGCGAGCGCCCTGTTCAATTCGGTCACGGACATTCCTCAATCAAGAGCTGGTCGAGATACCAACAAAACAGGTGGTTGCATGAAGAAGCGCCATGCGCAACCTGGAAATTCCGCGATACGGATGCGTCAACTGATGCGGGAACACCATGCGCCGGACACGACACTTCGGGGACACCCTAAGGTTTGAAAGACATTGCTTAATTTCCCACTCAAATCGATTCCGGTTTGTGGAATTATGCAGTAGGTAAAGCGTCAGCAAATCAGACGGGACAACCCAGCATGTTGTATTTCGAGGATTTTTCCGAGGGGCGGCGCTTCGACTATAAACCGGTCGAAATGAACGCCTCCGATATGATTGCCTTCGCTCAGGAATTCGACCCGCAGCCGATGCATCTCGACGAGGAAGCCGGCAACCGCAGCATCCTCGGCGGGCTTTCGGCGTCGGGCTGGCACACCAGCGCCGTCGGCATGCGCATGATGCTCGACGCCTTCATGGGCCAATCCACGTCTCAGGGCTCGCCCGGCATCGACTTCATGGACTGGAAGAAGCCGGTGCTTGCCGGCGACGTCCTGACCGGCTTCAGCCAGGTGATGGAGGCGCGCCGCTCGAAGTCCAAGCCGGGTTTCGGCATCGTCAAGTTCCGCAACGAAATCGTCAACCAGGCCGGCGAGCCGGTGGCGGTTTCGGAATGTTCGGTGCTCTTCCGCTGCCGTGACAAGGTCCAACACTGATGATGACGATGGAGGAGTTTTACGCCACCGGCCGCAGGACCGTCATCGGCAGCCTGACCTTTTCGGCCGAGGACATCATCCGCTTCGCCCGCGACTTCGATCCGCAGCCCTTCCATCTCGACGCCGAGGAGGCCCGGCATTCACTGTTCGGTGGCCTTTGCGCGTCCGGTTGGCACACGTCCGCCGGCTGGATGCAGTGTTTCGTCCGGTTCTGGAAGGACGAGCAGCGGCGGCTTGCCGCCGAAGGCCTGCAGGCGCCAAGGCTCGGCCCCTCGCCCGGCTTTCGAGATCTCCGTTGGCTGAAGCCGGTCTATGCCGACGACACAGTCACCTATGCCGTGACGTTTCTTGAAAGCCGCGCTCTTGCCTCGCGGCCGGGCTGGCGGATCAACACGATCCTCTGCGAGGGCGAAAACCAGCACGGCGAGGCGGTGATCCGCTTCGAAAGCAAGGTCATCGAGTTCGTCTAGAGGGTTTCCAGGAAAAGTGCGAAGCGGTTTTCCGTCCGGAATGCGTAAATGCAGGGAGCCAGCCCGCCGTCACCTGTCCCAACCGAAGGGCGACAATCTAATTCCTTAAGTCAGGAACGATTTGGGCGTAAAATCCGTTCGGACCTTCCAAGCTCCACGCCCGTCGCCGACAGGCCCTGGCGCAGAGGAGCTTCGACAGGGATAACGGAGGGCTATCGATGGAAAAGACCCATGTCCGCGAACTGGCGGAGGAATATCTTCGCCTCGGCGGCCACCGCCGCGTGGCGATCGACGATAACGAAACCTCTATCAGAAGCTGGGAAGACGAACCGCCAGAAGCCGACGCCTTCTGGCGGAAAGAGGTGGAAACACTGACGCCAGCAACACAGCGCGAGGTGCAGCTGATGCTGCCGACGATCAATCGCGCCTGAGGGCGTCAGCCCTCAGTGGCCGTCGAATTCGATCAGCGTGCGGACGTTGACGCCAAGCGCTTCGAGCTTCTTGCGGCCGCCGAGCTCCGGCAGGTCGATGACGAAACAGGCCGCAACGATGTCGGCGCCCATCTGCTTCAACAGCTTGACGGCGGCTTCCGCTGTGCCGCCGGTTGCAATCAGGTCATCGACGAGAATGACCTTCTCGCCCGGCTTGATCGCGTCCCTGTGCATCTCCATCTCGTCGACGCCGTATTCGAGGCTGTAGGCGATGCGCACCGTGTCATGCGGCAGCTTGCCCTTCTTGCGGATCGGCACGAAGCCGGAGGAAAGCTGGTGGGCGATCGCGCCGCCGAGAATGAAACCGCGTGCCTCGATGCCGGCGATCTTGTCGATCTTGGTGCCGGCATAGGGATGCACCAGTTCGTCGATCGAACGGCGGAACGCGCGTGGATTGCCGAGCAGCGTGGTGATGTCGCGGAACATGACGCCCGGCTTCGGATAGTCGGGAATATTGCGGATAGCGGCGATCAGTTCCGATTGAACGGTAGTGGTCATGGGCAAAGAAGGCCTTTGTGTCTCTTGTTACCGCAAACCCATAACACCATCGACCCGCATGTCTATAACGGTTTCTTGCCGCACGGAGGCTGGAACAATTTGGTCGGTCCGGGGGTTGATGCTAGGCTGGGTTCCGTGGCGCGCGGAGGAGATGCGCGCGACCAACCCCTTGCATTGAGCTCACATCGGAAGGAGGAACATCATGCGCCTGTTTGAATGCGGTTCTCTTGTCCCGGGTTGCGAATGGCACACCCGCGCCGATAACGACGCCGAAATCGTCCGCCGCGTGGTGGACCACATGCGCCAGTCCCACGGCGAAACCATGATCCGCGAAAACATGATCGACAACATCAAGGCGCGCATTGTCGAAGAGACAAAGGCCGCCTGACAAAGCTGCCTGTGACCCGAGCGCGCGCGGGTTTCACACCGATGCAGACCCGCGCCGCGTCTCGTTTGTCCTGCCGCCCAACAACGGCGCGCGGTGTCGGACGGTTGTGATGGACAGAACGATCGCGACCGCGCGATCTGGACTGTGCGAGGATCCCCTGCCAACCCTTGAGCCTTGGCACACTTCGGATCGCGCCTTCGATGATCCGGTGGACAAGCGGCAATGGCGCGAAGGAGATTTGACCCGCGCGGTCCTCACGCTTAATAGCCTTGTGATCAGGACACGGCGTTCCGCCCTCGCCTGTCATGGTGATCACTTGCGTTTGCCGGCCGCCTGCGCGAACGTCTCATGCCCTGCACTTTTTCAAACTGGCACTCGGAACCTATGAACGACAAAGCTTTTGACACTTTGACCGGCATGTACTTCACGGTCGACGATCCCGATGGGAGTTATGGTACTGGTCAGGTTATTCGTCTTGCTGCCGAAGGGATCTATTTCGTTCGCTTCGACGGCAATGAGGTGACGCTACCCCTGGAGCTCGTGTCTATCGGCGAGATGCTGCAGACCACCGAAGAAGAGTACAAGCTCTGGCGGTTCTTCGATACGACCGAGGAACGGGACAAGTGGATCGAATGGCTGGACGCGCCATCCAAGCCGCGGGTCATCTCGCTTGTGAGGCCGACCAAGTAGCGGCCTCTACTCCGGCGCGGAAAGGGGTTGCGGAGACAGGATTCGAAATCCGAACCTGCGACAGGTTAAAAACCGGATGAGCGACCGGGCTGCTCAGCGCGTGGCGCGCTCCCGAAGCGGGAGATCTGAACGTTTCGACTTGGGCGCATCGAACTTTGCCATGCTCTCACGCCGCGCGCTTCAGGCGCGCGGCACCATCGCTTCGAGCCTTGCGACAAGGTTTGACCGGTCGAGACCGAAGTTGCGCTCGATCCACAGGGTCTCCAACTCGCTGAGGATTTCACCGACGCGGGGTCCGGCCGGGATGCCGACCTTCAGCACATCGGCGCCCGTCAGCGGGAAACTCGGGCGCTTCCATGCCTCGGTTCGCTTCAAAAGACGTTGGAACGCTGCGGTTTCAGCCAGCAACGATGGATCGTTTTCGGATTTGCGTCTGGCCGAAGCGAGCGCCAGCCGAAGCCGGGCGGAAATTCCCTCCGGGCCGTGGCGGTAAAGCAACCGGTCGAGTGCCGCATCCACGGTTTTTGCGAGTATCGCCGGCGCATTGGCAAAGCGCGAAAAATACGCTGCCTCGGCCTTCGACAGGCGCAGACGTGCGGCCATGGCTTCGAGCCGCTCTGCGTCCGGCGGCACGATCGCCGCAAGGCGTAAAAGCGGATCGGGAACCCACGAGAATGCGCGCTCTGCGGCAACCAGTTCCGGAATGGCGTCGATGCCCCATTTCTCCGTCTCAGGCAGGATTTCGGTCAACACACCCGCCTGGCGCATCCAGAGCAGGGCACGGCCCGGATCGTCGGCCGAAAGCAGCTTTTTCGTCTCGGCCCAAACGCGCTCTGCCGAAAGCGTCGACAGTTTGGAGCGCGCCTGGGCGCAGGCCCGCAAGCCATCGGCATCAGGGCGCCCATTGCCGTAATGGGCGAAGAAGCGGAAGAAGCGCAGGATGCGCAGATAGTCCTCAGCCACCCGCTCGGCCGCATTGCCGATGAAGCGCAGAGTGCGGCTCTCGATATCGGCAAGGCCGCCGACATCGTCGATGACCTCGCCCTTGGCGTTGGCGTAGAGCGCGTTGATGGTGAAGTCGCGCCGTTCGGCATCGGCTTTCCAGTCGGTCCCGAAGGCCACTTCGGCACGGCGCCCATCGGTCGCAACGTCACGGCGCAACGTCGTCACCTCATAGGGCATGCCGTCGATGACCAGCGTCACCGTGCCGTGGTCGATGCCCGTCGGCACCACCTTGATCCCGGCGGCTTTCGCGCGCGCCGAAACCTCGTCGGGATGCCAGGTGGTGGCCATGTCGACATCGCCGACCGGCACGCCCATCAGGCTGTTGCGGACGGCGCCACCGACGACGCGCACTTCGCCGCCCTCGACATTCAGGAGATCGAAGACGCGGCGAAGGGATGGGGCAGAAAACCAGCTCTCGCCGGCAACCGAGGTCATGCATAAAGCCTTTCGTAGAGCATTCGGACGATGCCGGCGGTGATACCCCAGATATTCCGGTCACCATAGGGCATGCGATAGAAATGCCGGTCCTCGCCCTGCCAGTGGCCGCTTCCGCGTCCATGGTTTCCAGGATTCATCAGGAAGGACAACGGCACTTCGAAGACGCTTTCGACCTCGTCCGGGTTGGGCACCAGCTCGAAGCCGGGCTGCACCACCGCCAGAACCGGCGTGATCTTGAAGCCTGATAGCGCCATGTAATGCGGCAATCGTCCGATGGTTTCCACGAACCGCGGATCGAGACCGATCTCCTCTTGCGCCTCGCGAAGGGCGGCAAGCTCGATCGACCGGTCTTCGGGATCGACGGCGCCGCCGGGAAACGCCACCTGGCCGGAATGCTTGCGCAGGCTGGCGGTCCTTTGAGTGAAGATGACATGCGCATCCTCGCCGTCGTCGACCACTGGCACCAGCACAGCCGCATCCTTCAGATGCAGAGTTTCAAGATGCGGCACGATGCTGGGATTGAGCAGGAAGTCGCCGTGCTCACGCCACGCGCTTTCCACCGGCCCGCCCATCTGGGTCAGCGCCCGGCGGCGAAATTCGTCGGCGGAATAGGGATGCACGTTCATCGCGACAGCGCTTCCAGTTCGGCAGCGGGCATGACCGAGAAGACGGAGCCGCCCGAGCGCACGCAGAACATCTCGACACCGTCGACCATCACGGTCTCACCAAGTTCGACGATATCGTACATGACCGGCCGGGAAACCAGCGCTTCGAGCCGGCCGCGCACATGCAGGTAGGGCTTCAGCTCACGGTTCTCGCCGTGGATGACGAAGCGCAAGGCATGCTCCGGCCCCGCCTCGACAACATCGCCGACATTGGTGCGAAACGTCAGCACCTGCACGCCGTCGTTCTGAGTAACGCTCATTTCGACGGCAATGAAGGGCGCATCGACGATGCGGATCGCCACCTTTTCCACAGGTGTCACCAGATAGGTGACGCCGTCCTCGTCCTTGCGCAAAACTGTGGAGAACAGCCGCACCAGCGGCTGCCGGCCGATCGGTGTGCCCAGGTAGAACCAGGTGCCGTCGGCGCGGATTTCCATGTCGATATCGCCGCAGAATGGCGGATTCCAGCGCTCCACCGGCGGCAGGCCGCGCTTGCCGTCGCCCGTCTGGCCGGCCGCGCGCGTAATCAGCGCCGCCAGTCCGGCCGCGTCCCCGGTTCGCTGAATTTCGGCTTCTGCCATCGTTCCGTCCCGATTGGCCCCGATTTTGCACCGGAGGCGTGTATGCCGTCGCGAGATGCGGCGTGTATGATGTCACGAGATAGTGCGTCTGCGGCGACTTGTCAGCCGTCCGCCAGGGTCTAAATTGGAATAAGGCAACTGAAATTCCCCGGCGGGGCGATTCGGTTCAACAACGGGCGACCGGGGAGTACGACCATGAGTGTGATGAAGGGCGCGACGGACGCGACCGACGAAAAGGCGATCGTTGCCGCGGCGGAAAACGCGCTTTCGGAAATCGCGCTCGTGCGCGCCGAAGTCGGCAAGGTCATCTTCGGTCAGGAGACCGTGGTCGAGCAGACCCTGCTTGCGGTGCTCTCTGGCGGTCACGCCCTGCTCGTCGGCGTTCCCGGCCTTGCCAAGACCAAGCTGGTGGCGACGCTCGGCACCGTTCTCGGGCTTGATTCCAGCCGCGTGCAGTTCACGCCCGACCTGATGCCGTCGGATATTCTCGGCTCCGAGGTCATGGACCAGGACGCGGCCGGCCATCGCTCCTTCCGTTTCATCCCCGGCCCGATCTTCACGCAGCTGCTGATGGCCGACGAAATCAACCGCGCCTCGCCGCGCACGCAGTCGGCGCTGTTGCAGGCGATGCAGGAGTATCACATCACCGTTGCCGGCGCCCGCAAGGACCTGCCGCAGCCGTTCCATGTGCTCGCCACCCAAAACCCGCTGGAGCAGGAAGGCACCTATCCCCTGCCCGAAGCCCAGCTCGACCGCTTCCTGATGCAGGTCGACGTTGGCTATCCCGAGCTTGCCGCCGAACGGCAGATCCTGCTTGAGACCACGGGCACCGCCGAAGCGACTGCCCGTCCTGTCATCGATGCCGCCCGCCTGCAGCAGATCCAGAGCCTCATCCGCCAGATGCCGGTCGGCGAGAAGGTGGTCGATGCCATTCTTGATCTCGTGCGCTCCGCCCGCCCGGGGAACGGCAACGCGGCAACCGACAAGAACGTCGCCTGGGGCCCGGGTCCGCGTGCCGGGCAGGCGCTGATGCTCTGTGCCCGCGCCCGCGCGCTTTATGATGGCCGCCTGGCTCCGTCGATCGACGACATCCTGGCGCTCGCCGAGCCCGTTCTCCAGCACCGCATGGCGCTGACCTTCGCCGCCCGTGCCGAAGGCATGACCGTGCGCGACGTCATCGCCGGGCTGGTGAAACAAGCCAAGGGATAAAGAATGGCCTCCATCGGGCACATAGTTGCGCGTACCCCCGCTGGTGAGGTTCTTTCCCGTGCGCAGCAGCGCGCGATGCTTGTTCCTGATTGCCTCGTCGAAGCCCGCCGCATCGCCAATACGGTGATCTCCGGCTGGCATGGGCGACGCAAGCGCGGGATCGGCGAGAATTTCTGGCAGTTCCGCCCCTATAGCGACGGCGAAAGCCTGTCGCGCATCGACTGGCGCCGTTCCGCCCGCGACGATCATACCTATGTGCGCGACCGCGAATGGGAGGCCGCCCATACCATCTGGCTCTGGGCCGACCTGTCGCCGTCGATGATGTACAAGTCGACGCTCGGTTCGGTGTCGAAGGAAAGCCGGGCACTGGTGCTGATGCTGGCGCTCGCCGAAATCCTCGCCCGCTCGGGCGAACGCATCGGATGCCCCGGCGTGATGGAGCCGATCTCGGCCCGCAACGCCGCCGAACGGCTGGCAACCGCGATCATGCTGACCCCGCTTTCCGAAGGCTTGCCGGAGACGGGCATGATCCGCAACGCCAGCGATCTGGTGCTGATCGGCGATTTTCTCGATCCGACCGACCGGATCATGGAGCGGCTGGGTCCGATCGCCCGCCGCGGCCTTCGCGGCCATGTCGTCGAGGTTGCCGATCCGGCCGAGGAGGTTTTCCCCTATGCCGGCCGGACGGAATTCAGCGACCCGGAAACCGGCCAGAAGCTGACCGCCGGGCGCGCCGAAATCCTGCGCGAAGATTATCAGCGCGCCTACCTTGCGCGCCGTGAAAGCCTCGGCGTGACGCTGCGCCATCTCGGCTGGACCTTCACGCCGCACAGGACCGATCGACCCGCCTCCGAGGCGCTGGTTGCCGTCCACATGTATCTGTCCGGCATGCCCGGGCGCGCCACCCATGGAGGCCAGCTATGACCGGCCTTCCCTTTCTCTTTGCCAATCCGGCGATGCTTGCGGCCCTCATCGCCCTGCCGGTGATCTGGTGGCTGTTGCGCATGACGCCGCCGAAACCGGCGGCCGAAGTGTTTCCGCCGCTGCGCATCCTTGCCTTGGTCTTGAAGCGCGAAGAAACGCCGTCGAAAAGCCCGTGGTGGCTGACCCTTTTGCGCATGCTGCTGGCCGCCGCCGTCATTCTCGCCATCGCCGATCCCATTGTGAACCCGCGGCAGAACACATTGGCAACGGGCGGTCCGCTCGCGATCGTCGTCGACAACAGCTGGGCGACCGCCACCGACTGGGAACAGCGCGTCGATGCCGTCAGCACGCTGATCGACGATGCGGAGGCGCGCGACCTGGCCGTCTCGATTGCCTTCACCGGCGATCGCCAGCATGACGCCACCCCGGGCTCGGCAGCGACTGCGCGCAACAGGCTTGCCGCCGCCGCCCCCATCCCGCTCGCCGTCGACCGCGCCCAGGCGATTGCCGCGCTGAAAACCGCGTTCGAAGGCACGAAGCCCGGCACACTCGCCTTTGTCAGCGACGGCATCGAGGCGGCAGATCAGAAAACCATGGCGGCACTGTCCGAAGTCGGAGCCGCCGAACTGCGGCTGATCGAGGCCGATGGCAGCCGCACCGTGGCGCTGACCGATAGCAGCAACGGCTCGACCGGCATGTCGGTGACGGCGACGCGCCTGCGCAAGGACGCAGCGCAGACCCTGCCGATCGTTGCCTATGACACCCGCGGCCGCGCCATTGCCGACGGTCAGATCGCCTTTGCCGCCGGCGAAGGTGTCGCCAAGGGCGACATTGAAGCGCCTTTCGAACTGCGCAACGACTTCGCCCGCATCGGTATCGAGAATGCCGCGACCGCCGGCAGCGTGCATCTGCTCGACGATGGCTTCCGCCGTCGCCGCGTCGCGCTTTTGAGCGGCGAGGCCCGCGACCAGTCGCAACCGCTGCTGTCGCCGCTCTACTATATCAACCGTGCGCTCGCGCCCTATGCCGATCTTGTCGAACCGCGCGAGACCGATCTCGCCGTCGCCATTCCGGAACTGCTGGAGCAGAAGCCTTCGGTGCTGATCATGGCCGATATCGGCCGGCTGCCGGAAGAGATCTATCCGAAACTGTCGAAGTGGATCGACAATGGCGGCATGCTCATCCGCTTCGCCGGGCCGCGGCTTGCCGCAGCCCCGGCCGATGATCCGCTGGTGCCGGTAACGCTGCGCCAGGGCGAACGGGCGCTCGGCGGCGCGCTCTCCTGGTCCGAACCGCAACCGCTTGCCGACTATCCGGGCAACAGCCCGTTTGCCGGCATGGCGCGCCCGGCCGACATTCTCGTCAAGCGGCAGGTGCTGGCCGAGCCGACGGCCGATCTTGTCGAGCGGACCTGGGCAAGCCTTGCCGATGGCACGCCGCTGGTCACGACCTCGACCCAGGGCGCCGGGCGCATCATCCTCTTCCATGTCAGCGCCGAGGCGACCTGGTCAAACCTGCCGATCTCTGGCGATTTCGTCGAGATGCTTCGCCGCAGCGTTCAGCTGTCGCGCGGCGGCGGCGTTGCCAATGAGGGCAAGGCGCAACAGCAGACACTCGCCCCCTATCGGCTGCTCAATGCCGACGGCGTGCTCGTCGCCGAGACTGGCAACGCCCGGCCACTTGACGTCGCCCCGGGTCAGGTTCCGGTCGCGACGCCGGAGAATCCCCCGGGTCTCTACGGCTCGGAAGACGGCTTCACCGCGCTCAACCTTTTGCCGCGCAATGCCGAGCTGGCGCCGATCGACATGACGGCCGCCGGTGCGCACACGACCCAGCCACTGGCCGCTTCCGAGAGCTGGTCGCTGAAGCCGTCGCTGTTCACGCTGGCGCTGCTGCTGTTGCTCGTCGACGCGCTGATCGTGCTGTTCATGGGCGGCGCGTTCTCGAGGCTGCGTGCAGCAAAGGCGATGAGCGCAATCCTTCTGCTGGCCGCAAGTGCCTTCCTCGCGTCGCCACCGGATAGTCTGGCCGACGACAGCCGACCGGAGGACGCCGCCATTCTCGAGCGCCTCGACACCACGCATCTGGCCTATGTCGTGACCGGCGAAGGCGAAGTCGATCGTCTCTCCGAGCGCGGGCTTGCCGGCCTCACCGATTTCCTCACCTATCGCACCACGCTTGAGCCCGGCACACCCGTCGGCCTCGATATCGCCAAGGACGAGCTGTCGTTCTACCCGATCATCTACTGGCCGGTTTCCGCATCGGCGCCGATGCCGAGCCCGCAGGCCGTCAGCCGCATCGACGCCTATATGCGCGCCGGCGGCACGGTGCTGTTCGATACGCGCGACCAGTTCTCTTCGCTCGGTGCATCGTCCGGCGGCACCAGCCCCAATACCGAGCGGCTGCAGGCGATCCTTGCCAATCTTGACATCCCGCCTTTGGAGCCGGTTCCGACCGACCACGTGCTGACCAAGGCGTTTTACCTGCTGTCGAACTTCCCCGGCCGTTACACCGGTAGTCCGCTGTGGATCGAGGCTCAGCTCGACAATCGTGAAGAGCCGAGCAATCGCCCGGCCCGCTCCGGCGATGGTGTCACGCCGATCATGATCACCGGCAACGACTTTGCCGGCGCCTGGGCGGTGGACGCCAACGGCGTCGCGCTGCTGCCGACCGTACCGCCGGACGAGATGCAGCGCGAATACGCCTTCCGCTCCGGCGTCAACATCATGATGTATATGCTGACCGGCAACTACAAGGCCGACCAGGTGCACGTGCCGGCCCTGCTCGAACGGCTCGGACAATGAGGGCCGATCGATGACCGCCGACTTCTCACCCTTCATCCCCTGGCCCTATCTGGCGGTGCTTGCCGCTGCAGCCGCAATCCTGGCTGCACTCGGCATCTGGCGCGGCGTGCGCGGCGCCTGGGTGCGTGCAGCAGCGCTTGCTGCCTTCTGCCTGGCGCTGGCCAACCCGATCCTCTTCCAGGAAGAGCGCGAGCCGCTGTCGACCATCGTTGCCGTTGTCGTCGACCGCAGCCAGAGCCAGGACTATGCCGGCCGACGCGAGCAGACCGACAAGGCGCTCGCCGACCTCAAGGACCGGCTCTCCCGCTTCCCGCAGATCGAGACCCGCCTCGTCGAAGCGGCCGACAGCGAGGAGAGCGAGGCGCCATCGACGCGGCTCTTCTCCGCCTTGACCTCCGTGCTTGCCGACGTGCCGCCGGCGCGGGTCGGCGGCGCAATCTTCATCACCGACGGCCAGATCCACGACGTTCCCGATATCAACCAGAAGCTCGGCTTCGACGCGCCGATCCACGGGCTGATCAGCGGCAAGCCGGATGAGTTCGACCGCCGCATCGAGATCGTCAGCGCGCCGCGCTTCGGCATCGTCGGCGAACAGCAGAAGCTCTCCTTCCGTGTGGTTGACGATGGCAAGACGCCGGGTGGAACCGCCGAGGTCACCATCCGCCTCAACGGCAACGAAATTGCTACCGAAGTGGCCGAGCCCGGCACCGACGTGCCTTTCAGCTTCACCGTGCCGCGCGGCGGCAACAACATCCTCGAATTCGCGGTCAACGGCGTCCCCGGCGAAGTCACCGAAACCAACAATCGCGCCGTCCATGTGCTCGACGGCATCCGCGAGAACCTGCGCGTTCTGCTGGTCTCGGGCGAGCCGCATGCGGGCGAACGCGCCTGGCGCAACCTGCTGAAATCAGACGCCGCCGTCGACCTCGTCCATTTCACCATTCTGCGCCCGCCGGAAAAGCAGGACGGAACCCCAATCAACGAGCTGTCGCTGATCGCGTTTCCGACGCGCGAACTGTTCGTCGACAAGATCAGCGAATTCGACCTGATCATCTTCGACCGCTACCAGCATCGCGGCGTGCTGCCGATCCTCTACTACGACAACATCGCGCAGTATGTGCAGAACGGCGGCGCGCTTTTGATCGCCGCAGGGCCGGAACATGCCGGCAATGATTCGATTGCCGCCACACCCCTTTCGGCCGTGCTGCCAGCAAACCCGACCGGCGTGATGAACGAAAAAGGCTTCTATCCGCGCCTTTCGGACGAGGGCAAGAAACACCCTGTCACCCGCGGCCTCGAAGGGGCTGCCAGCGAGCCGCCGCAATGGGGCCGCTGGTTCCGCACCGTCGACGTCGACAGACCGCTCGGCCAGACCGTGATGGAAGCGGCTGACGGCAAGCCGCTGCTGGTGCTCAATCGCGTCGGCAAGGGCCGTGTCGCCATGCTGCTCTCCGACCAGGGCTGGCTCTGGGCCCGCGGGTTCGAAGGCGGCGGTCCGCACGTCTCGCTCTATCGCCGCACCGCCCATTGGCTGATGCAGGAGCCGGCGCTGGAAGAAGAAGCGCTGACGGCCCGCGCCGCCGGCCGCACGCTCGAAATTACCCGCCAGACCATCGAGGGCGATCCCGGCCCCGCGACCCTCACCTA
The DNA here is from genome assembly GCF_003355565.1 of Ensifer sp. M14. Taxonomy (NCBI): domain Bacteria; kingdom Pseudomonadati; phylum Pseudomonadota; class Alphaproteobacteria; order Hyphomicrobiales; family Rhizobiaceae; genus Ensifer; species Ensifer sp. M14. Next base: position 1,950,319 of record NZ_QJNR01000004.1, on the reverse strand, counting down.
CCCCTCGGGCAAGACCGAGGAACTGACGCTCGCTCAACGCGAGCCCGGCCTCTACAGGGCCGAAGTCAAGACGACGGAGACCGGCCTGTTCGAAGTCGCCAACGACGAATTGACGACGCTCGTCCATGTCGGCAATGTCGACGCGCCGGAGTTCAAGGCGGCGATCTCGACCGAGGACAAGCTGCGCCCCTGGGCTGAACAGACCAAGGGTCTGGTGCGCCGGCTGGCAAGCGCCGAAGGCGCCATCGACCTGCCGTCGATCCTGCCGGTGCGCGGCGCCGTGCGCGTCGCCGACGACCAGCGGCTGTCGCTGCGCATGACCGACGAAACCGTGCTCAGGGGCATCAATTCGCTGTCGCTGTTTACCGGCCTCTTCGGCCTTGCCGCCCTGCTCCTGCTGATATCGGCAACCTGGTACCGCGAGGGGCGATGACCGATCCGAGCGTCGCCATCAGCAACCTGCGCGACGTGCCCTACTTCGCCGATGATATAGCCGACCGCGTCTGGCGAGCCTGGTGGGAGCCGCGCGGCTTTCCCTTCGGCCATATCGCCGAGATGGTGGCGGGGAGCCTTGGCGACCACCACATTCCCTTCGCCATCGTCGCCCACCGCGGGGCGACCTTCATCGGCACCGCATCGGTTATCGAATCCGACCTGGAGGAGCGCCCCGAACTTCGCCCCTGGGTGGCGGCCGTCTGGGTCGAGCCTACTTTCCGTGGCCTCGGCATCGGCGCCAGCATCGTGCGCCATGCGGCGGAGGCGGCGTTGTCCACCGGAGTCGAGCGCGTGTATCTCTGCGCCTTGCCGCAGAAGCGCTCCTTCTATGAGCGCGGCGGTTGGCAGCTCGATGAAAAGGATGTGGGTGAAAGCCGGCTCGACGTTTTCAGCATGCGCCGTTCCTGATTTAGGCCACAATGACTGTCGACATCGCAGGGACATTCTTTGGAGCCCTGTAGATGCGATCGATAGCCTCCTCCTTCCTTGCCCTCGCCCTTACCGGTGCCATCGTCACCGGGTCTGCTCACGCGGCAGACCTTATCGACTTCTGGGACAAGCCGCAGCACGGCGGCAACAGCTTCAACCGGCTGCCGCCGGACGAGGCTTACTTCAAGGCATTGTCCGGCTACGGCGCCACCTGGGTTCGCCTGTCCTACGACAAGTGGAAGCCGACCAAGCGCGACTATCTGATCGGCGACGCCGATAAATACGAGGGCATTCCGGCAGCCGACCTGAAGACGCTGAAGGAAACGCTCGATCGCGCCGACAAGGCCGGATTGAAGGTGGTCATTACTCCCCTGTCGCTGCCCGGCATGCGCTGGTCGCAGAACAACGGCAACAAGTTCGACGGCCGCATCTGGCAGGACAAGGCCTGGTGGGCCGAGGCCGCGAGCTTCTGGCGCGATCTCGCCCGCGAACTCAAGGACCATCCGGGTGTCGCCGCCTACAACATCATCAACGAGCCGGCGCCCGAAAAGCAGAACGGCCTTGCCGAACATGCCGACGAAAAGGCGATGCAAGACTGGTACGCCGGCAAGAAGGGCAGCGCCTCCGACCTCGTCGCCTTCTACGAAACGGTGATTGCCGCCATCCGCGAGGTTGACCCGGCGACCCCGATCATGGCGGACGCCGGCTGGTATGCCGCAGCCGATGCCTTCAATTACTGGCCGTCCGGTCTCAGCGACCAGAAGGTGCTCTACAGCTTCCACATGTACGAGCCCTATGCGGCCACCAGCGCCCCCAACTTGAAGCGCGAGAGGCCCTATGGTTATCCCGGCAAGGTGCCCTTCGGCGAAGGCGAAGAGAACTGGGACAAGGCGCGCGTTGCCTCCTATCTCGGCCAGCCGGTGCAATGGGCGAAAGACAAGGGCATACCGCTCAACCGCGTCGTTGCCGGCGAGTTCGGCTGCATGCGCCGCTGGACCGGCTGCAAGGCCTATCTCGAAGACGTGCTGACGACGCTCGACAAGGACAGCCTGCACTGGGCCTTCTACAGCTTCCGCGAAGACAGCTGGGACGGCATGGACTACGAACTCGGATCGAAGAAGGTGCACTGGAAATACTGGGATGCGATCGACGCCGGCACGCCGGATCCGGTCAAGCGCACCGCGACGCCGGAGTTCGAACCGATCGCCAAGCGGCTGGCGAAGTAGGAACGCCCGTGCTCGAGATTACCGACAAGCCGCCGGCTGAAGCGCTCGACGCCATCGGCAATGGGCTGACAGCGTTCAACGCCGCCGATGTCGGCCCGTCCGAACGACGGCCGCTGGCGGTGCTCGTCGGTGGTCCCGATGCCGGGGGCCAACGCGGCGGCCTCTGCGGCTATACGGCCTGGGGTTGGCTGTTCGTGCAATGGCTGTGGCTGCCCGAAGATCTGCGCGGACAGGGTCTTGCGGGCAAGTTGCTGGCGGCGGCCGAAGACGAGGCGCGGCGACGCGGCTGCCACGGCGCCTGGATCGACACGTTCAATCCGCAGGCCCGGCGCGCCTATGAACGCCAGGGCTACGAGGCCTTCGGCGAGCTGCCCGACTTTCCGCCGGGCCGCAGCCGTGTCTTCCTGAAAAAACGGCTCGTCTAGGACCGGCCGTCAGACCGCAAGCGCCAGTTCGATATCGTCGATCTCGGCTGCCTCATCGGCGGCTGTATCGTCCCGCCAGCCGATGACACCGGACAGGCCGGCATGCACGCCTTCGGCCATCGGCACCACCAGCACCCGCGCCGGATCGACCGGGCCGGGAAACTCCAGCGCGGCGTACCGGACCTTCTCAAAGCCGAGCGGCTGATAATAGGGCGGGTCGCCGACGAGAATGACGGCGTGCGAGCCCTTCCGCCGTGCGGCTTCGACGGCAATACGAACGAGTTCCCGACCGATGCCCATGTTCTTGTGCGACGGCCGCACCGCCAGCGGCCCGAGCAAATGGCCCTTGATCGAACCGGCCATGACAGGCGTCATCCTGACGGAGGCGATCGTCTCACCATTGTCGGCACAGATGAAGGACAGCGACCGATCGTGAGCGCCCTGCTCGCGGATACGCGCAGCCGCCCGGGCAAACCGGCCGGGGCCAAAGGCTTCTTCGTTAATGATTTCGATGGCTGCGTCATGGGACGCGTCTTCGGTCAGGTAGACGAGGTCGTGCTTTGTCATGGGATCAGGAACCAGGCGTACGAACGGACATGGGGATGGCTTCGCCCGAAGGGCGTTGGCAGCATCAGCGTCGTCGCAGGTTTCCCGAGAAGGTCATGAGTTCGGTTCGTTCCGGACACAGAGAAATTTTCTGAAATCGCCGATACCAGAAAATTGCCCGATGTCAAAGCCCAAAACGCACTGTTCAGAAATCGATACCTACCGAAGACCGATAAAGCAGCTATCTATGAACGACGAAACGACAAAGGAGACCGCCCATGGGCAGGCTTGTAGATGGCGTCTGGCAAGACGTGTGGTATGACACAGCGGCGACGAAGGGCCACTTCAAACGCAGCGAATCGCAATTCCGCAACTGGATCACATCAGACGGATCGGCAGGCCCATCGGGCGAAGGCGGCTTCAAGGCAGAAGCCGGGCGCTACCACCTCTACGTCTCGCTTGCCTGCCCCTGGGCCCACCGCACGCTGATCTTCCGCAAGCTGAAGAAGCTCGAGGAGCTGATCTCGGTCTCGATCGTCGATCCGTTGATGCTGGCGAAGGGTTGGGAATTCAAGGGCAAGGACGGCGGCACCGTCGATCACCTCTTCGGCTTCGACGCCCTCTGGCAGGTCTACACCCGCGCCGATCCGACCTATTCCGGCAGGGTGACCGTGCCGGTCCTCTGGGACAAGCAGAAGAACACGATTGTCTCGAACGAATCCGCCGAGATCATCCGCATGTTCAACTCGGCCTTCAACGAGCTGACAGGATCGACCGAGGATTTCTATCCCGAACATCTGCGCAGCGAAATCGACGAGCTGAACGGACGCATTTATGGCGCCGTCAACAACGGCGTCTACAAGGCCGGCTTCGCCACCAGCCAGGAAGCCTACGAGGAAGGCGTTACCCCGCTGTTCGACATGCTCGATGAACTGGACGAGCGGCTGGCATCCCGACGCTACCTGACCGGCAACCAGATCACCGAGGCCGATTGGCGGCTGTTCACGACGCTGGTGCGCTTCGACCCGGTTTATGTCGGCCACTTCAAGTGCAACATCCGCCGGATCGCTGATTACAAAAACCTGCAGGGCTATCTGCGCGATCTTTACCAGGTGCCTGGCGTGGCCGAGACGGTCAACATGCGCCACATCAAGGAACACTATTACCGCAGCCACACGATGATCAATCCGACCGGGGTCGTTCCCGTCGGCCCGATCCTTGATCTGGATGCACCGCATGGGCGGGAATCCATCTAGCCAGCCGGCAGCGCAGGCCTCGAAGCAAGGCGGGGCGTTGCCGCCTCACCAATAGACATCGACAGCGGTGGCGCCGGCGAGCTCTGCAAGCCGGCGGCGCGTTGCGGGCGTCGTATCGTCAGGCAGAGCATCGAGCGCAAAGAAGCCGCTTGCCGAAATCTCCAGATCCGGCGTCTTCGGCGCCAGCTGGCGAACATGGTCACAGCGGTAGAACACCACGTGGTCGCGACGGCTCGTGCGCCTGTTGTAATAGACCTGCGCCAGCATCGGCGGGACTGCCGCCTCGAGATTACCCTCCTCGCGCAATTCGCGCAGCAGGCCGTCGAGTGCCGTCTCGTCACGGTCGAGCCCGCCACCCGGCAGATGCCAGCCGGGCAGATACGAGTGCCGTACCAGAAAGACACGACCTTCATCGTCGAAGCAGGCGGCGCGCACGCCGATCGTCATACCGCGTGACAAGGCGTAGTATCCGTGAGCAAGGCGCATCAGGACGCGGTGATACCAGCGCCGCACCTCCCCAGGCTGCTGCTTTTCCAGATGCTTATCCTTCCGAATGGACCGCCGGGCCGGATTAATCCGGTGACATGATTCCCCTCAACCGGAATATGCGCTAGACGGGGACGATGTTCAAACTTGCCCATATCTCCGATGTCCACCTCGGCCCTCTGCCCGATCTCTCCTTGAGGGAACTCGCCTCCAAGCGCATCACCGGCTTCGTCAACTGGCACCGGAACCGCAGGCGACACCTGTTCACGGGCACGCTCGACTGCCTGATGGCCGATATCGAGAAGCGCGATCCGGACCATATGGCCATCACCGGTGATCTGGTGAACCTCGCCTCGTCGCGGGAGATCACCGCGGTGACCGATTGGCTTGAAGACGCGGGAGACCCGGCCAACATTTCGATCGTCCCGGGCAATCATGATGCCTATGTGCCCGGCGCCTATGAGAAGACGACGCGCGCCTGGTATCCCTTCATGCGCGCCGATGGCGCCCCGGTCGATTGGCATGAGAGCCATCGTTGTTTCCCCTATATGCGGGTGCGCGGCCCGGTGGCGCTGATCGGTTGCTCGACGGCCGTCGCGACGCCACCCTTCGCCGCAAGCGGCTATTTCGGCCAGCGGCAGGCGCGCGCCACCGTCAATCTGCTGCGCCAGGCGGGCGATGCCGGTCTCTTCCGCGTGGTGATGATCCACCATCCGCCGATCCGCGGCGCCACCTCGCTGCACAAACGCATGCTAGGCATCCGTCGTTTTGCGGCGACGATCTCGTCTGGCGGGGCCGAGTTGGTGATCCACGGCCACACGCATCTCAACACCGTCTATTCGCTGAAGGGGCCGAACGGCCCGGTGCCGGTTGTCGGCATCTCCTCCGCATCGCAGGGCCCGGGCGGCCACAAGCCACCGGCTGCCTACAACCTGTTCACCATCGTCGGCGAGGCCGGCAACTGGCATCTCACCCGCGAGCGATATGCGCTCAACGCCGACGCGACGGGCGCCACGCTGGTTGAGACCACCCGGTTCTAGGGACATGACGAACATGGGAGAGGCCGGCCCGAAATTTGCCGGAATCCCATCCCCGAGGGGAATAATTACGCCTGTTTGCGCGTCACACTTCCGTTCGGGTTCCCACAACCGGCAGAGCGATCTATCCTCTGTGCCGGAGATGGCGTGCTCGGCGCCATTGTATCTGTTGGGAGATAGGCATGATGTACCGCAAGACCATTCTATGCACCCTGTTTGCCGCCGGCGCGGCCATCTTCGCAGCGCAGACGGCCATGGCCGCCGGCGAGGATACCAGCGAGCCGCCGAAGAAAACCAAGACGAGCAGCGAATGCACCAACGGCAAGATCTGGGATGCCAAGCGAAATGCCTGCGTCAACGCCAAGAAGAGCGACCTGAGCGACGACATCCTTTTTCAGGCCGCCCGCGAGCTCGCCTATGCCGGCCAGTATGAGAATTCCATCAAGGTTCTCGGCGCCGTCAGGGATCAGAAGAGCGCCCGGGTACTGAACTATCTCGGTTACGCCAATCGCAAGGCGGGCCGGATGGAGCTCGGAATGCAATACTACAAGAGGGCGCTCCAGGCCGACGAAAACTATATCCTCGCCCGCTCTTACATGGGCCAGGCATTGATCGAGCAGGGCCAGGTCGAGGATGCCCGCGTGCAACTGGTCGAGATCCGCGACCGGGGTGGCGAAGACACCTGGGCCTATCGCTCGCTGTTGCAGTCGCTCGGCGGCGTCAGGCACTATTGATGCATGCCGACTGCCTTCCCGCGACCGGGAAGGCAGTTCCGCACCCCGGTTGAAGGCGCCTCCTCAGTTGCGCTTCTTTTCGGTCCATTCCGGCGGCAAGCCCAGGCCGCCGCCGACGATGCCTGTCACCCCAGAGCCACGCCCGAAAACCGCGCAATCGGGATCGGTCGGCTTGCCGGTGACCGCATAGGACAGGCTGTTTGAGACGGCCTTCATCGACGGCAATTCGAAATCCGACTTCATCGGGTCGTTCGATTTTGCCAGCAACGCGCTGAAATCCTCGGAGAAGTCGCCGGCCAGTTCGAAGGCGTCGGCCGCTGTCGATGCGCGCGAGCCGTTGGTCAGGATATTGGCGCCCCGCGCCCATGTGAGCCCAGCGATCTGCTTGCCCCTTGTATCGAAGGCCTCCGCCTCGACGGCGAGACTGCCAAGACCGATCGGAATACGCGGGACCGGCACCGGAGCCACCGCCGAGGTGACGGTCGACACGCCGGCGACGACGGCATTGGTCGCCTTGACCTTGCTGACGACGGAGCGCACCGCCATATCCGCAGGCTTCGAGACCGGCACGACATCAAAATGGGCGCTGAGCGCCTCGCACAGCGACCGGTCGATGCCCGTCGCCACCAGTTTCTTCTGGGGATCGCCGAGCGTACCGACATCGGCATTGGAGGCAAAGGTCGTCGGGATCAGGTGCACGGTCTTGACCGTCTTGGTCGCATCGGAATCAACCCGGTACTTCGTCTTGGTCACCATGCCGTCGCTGGCGACGAAATCCTTGTAGGACGACAGCGAGCCGGTCTCGCTGAGCGACGCGCTCTGGCAGGCAGCAAGGCCCGCAAGAGATACGCTTAAGCCCGCAACGCGAAGGAACGGCGACGCCGATCGCAACCGCTCACCCAGCACGCGCCCAGAGGATCGCCAGCCGCTACGGCCTGTACGATCGCATTCTTGTTTGTTCATTGACACTTCCCCCGACAACGACTTGCAGTTGCACGGATGAGTGCCGGTCAGATTCGGGCTGAACTTTGACGCACGGCCAGCGCAAGCTTGCAGTTTACGGTAACGACTGCCTCACGAGATGGGGTGCGGGTGAGCGAAGGTTTTTGGGATTACGGCGCAAGAAAGAACAGATTTCGCTTTCCGATCCGGGACTTCCCTTGCAGACTGATGCCCAAATGTTTCATATCATTGGCCGTGGATATTATCTGGCGAATAAAGACACGACCCCGCACGTTTCATTTGGAAGAGCAATGCGCCCAGCGGCAGAAACGAAGGACTTCAGACGCGACTTGGTCAGCCTGCTGCCCAAATTGCGCCGTTTCGCAATGACATTGACGCGCAATGCCCATGATGCCGATGACCTTGTCCAGGAAGCTTGCGAAAGAGCGATTACGCGCAGTCACCTTTGGAACGGAGAAGGCCGACTCGAAAGCTGGATCTACGCCATGACGCGCAATCTCTGGGTCGACGAGATCCGCAAGCGAAAAGTCCGCACCGGCAGCGGCACCGTCGACGTGTCCGACCAGGACGAACTCAGCATCGAGGCCTCCGCCGAAAAGGCCGTCTACGCCAACCAGTTGCAGAAAATGATCCTCTCCATGCCCGAAGGCCTGGCAAGCACGTTCCTCCTGGTCAATGTCGAAGGCCACAGCTACCGCGAGACTGCCGATATCCTCGGCATCCCCATCGGCACGGTCATGAGCAGGCTATCGACAGCGCGCCTCAGGCTCGCGGCGATGATTTCCGAAAACACCGAAAGGAGGGCATGACCGTTGCAGCAGACGAAAGGTCACGCGCTCGAGATTCGGTTGTGCGCCTATATCGACGGCGAACTCGGCGAGGCAGAGAAGACTGAGCTGGAGGCGCTCCTCGCCCGCGACGAGGACGCAAAGGCGCTGTTCGAAAAGCTGAAGGCCGGTAGCGCCTTCGGCAACACGGCGTTCGAGGATTTCCTGCACGATCCGGTGCCGCTGGCGCTGGTGCGGCAAATCAAGCAGGGTTCCGGTATCAATCCCAAGGTGGAGCGGGTAACGATCGCGGCCGCCAATGTCAGCCGCGTGCGCGTCTGGCCGCGCGTGATGGCCGCCTCCGTGGCGCTGGTTCTGCTCGGTGGCACCGCCGGCTATATCGTCGGAACGACAACCGGCTTCGGTGAGCCGACGAAGCTTGCTTCAGCACGCAACTGGCTCGACGACATCGCCGATTACCACCGCATCTATTCGCGCCAGAAGGAACGCCTCGTCGAGGTTCCTGCCTCCGAAGCACCGAAGATCGAGACCTGGCTCGCCTCCAGCGTCGGCGTGCCGTTCACCATCCCCAACCTTACCGGCAAGGGCCTGAACTTCGAGGGTGCACGCCTGCTTGTCGCAAGCGGCAGACCCGTCGCCCAGCTCATCTATCGCAATGCCGATGGCGACGTGTTTGCAATCTGTTTCCTCAAGGACAGCGACAGCCCGCAATCCGACAGGTTCTCCGAAAGCATCCGCGACGATCTCGGCATGGTTTCCTGGCAGCGCGGCGGCGCATCCTTCGTCGTCGTCGGTCCGTCCGCAAATCCCGGCCTGCACGATCTGGCCGAAGCGGTCTCGACGACGATCTGACCCTGCACCTTCACACCGCAGTGCCCCTGCGTCGAGACGGATCCGTTCGCTGGCGTGCCATTTGTCAGACTGGATATCGTCGGTGTGAAAGCCAGGTCGGCCGCCGGTGCGGCAGAAAGAAGAACTGCCCAAACCCGAGGCAGCTATTTATTCACATAACCAAAGAGTTATAGCCACTTTGGATGCAGAAAATACATCTGCCGCCGCGGGCAAATATTGGCTCCGAATTGTGATGTCATCTCGCCCGGAAAATTGGTAAATTTCAGCAAATGAAAACCAAAGGTTGACATTGCAATACTTTATCTCTATCTCTTGCAAATCGATATTTGCTTGCTGAGCTTTGGTTACCGCGCATTTAGCAACCGCGCCCTGAACGAACCTTCCTTTCAAAAATCGCTATCATCATCCGCAGCGCTTCCGCGCGGCGGTCATTCAATATGCTATGAAAGGGTTCATCATGACCACTGGCACAGTTAAATGGTTTAATTCCACAAAGGGCTTCGGCTTCATTCAGCCTGACAACGGCGGCCCGGACGCATTCGTCCACATCTCCGCCGTCGAGCGCGCTGGCATGCGCGAAATCGTCGAAGGCCAGAAGGTCGCCTACGACATGGAGCGCGACAACAAGTCGGGCAAGATGTCTGCCTGCAACCTTCAGGCAGCTTAAATCGGTATCGGCTCTCCCTTGACCACGGATGTACTGGCACTGTCGAGAGCATGATACCCATCAAGGTCAGGCACTATGCCTGGCCTTTTTTTATACTGCGTGTTGCCTGCATGATCCCGCGGATCGGAACCGGTCCGGAGATGAAACCATGTGGGAACCAAAGGGATAGCGCGGCTGCCGCGCGCCTCCGTACGGAGGTGCACCACCGCAGGCGAGCCCTTTTTAAGTCGGGAAACCCCATGACAGAGACACACAACAAATCGCGCCAGCGCGCCGAGATCGCCTTTGCCAAGGAGCAATCGCAGTTCTTTGCCCGTGACAGCGCGGTCGAAGAGCTCGACTCGATCGTCCAGGCTCGCGAGGAGAAGACCTTGCGCCTGCGGGAAGCCCGCCTGGCAAAAGAGTTGCAGGATCGCCTGGCGGCGGCCGCCGCCCCCGTTTCGAAACGTGTCAGAAAGGCCTGACTTTCAGTCAGGGTGACACCTCAACTGGAATAGAGACTTGAGAAACATCAGAAACAACGAACTCACCGACCGTCGCAGCGCCGCTAACGACGCGAAGGCAGCGCTTCTCCAGGCCTACCGCGCCGCGAAGGAAGCAGCCGAACCGACCCAGCTCGCCCGTCAGGCCGAACGCCAGGCGGTCGCTGCCGCCCGCGAGGAACGGCGCATCAATCGCGAGCGAGTAAAGACCGAGGAGCGCGAGCGCGCGCAGGCCGAGGCCGCCGAGCGCGAGGCAGCAATCGCCGCTGCAGCAACGGCTGAGGCCGAAGCACGCGAAGCCGCTGACAAGAGCCGCATTTCACGCGTCATCGAAGACGAAGCCGCGCGCAAGGCCGAACGCGATCGGCGCTACGCCAACCGCAAGGCCCGGCAGGGCTGATACTCTTGGAGTTCGGCCCCAAATCGACCCTGTCGGTCGGGCCGTCCATCGTATGCCAGCGAATGACATTCCAATTGAAAACGCCGCGCGTCGATCACGACGCGCGGCGTTTTGTTGATCAGGCGTTTTTCATGTCCAGCACGCGGTTGGCGGCCGAAACGATCGCTTCCAGCGAGGCGGCGACGATGTTGGTATTGATGCCGGCGCCAAACAGCTTGCCATCCGGATGCTCCATCTCGACATAGGCGATAGCGGCGGCGTTCGAGCCGTGCTGCAGCGAATGTTCCGAATAGTCGGCGACCGAGAGGTCGACACCGAGGTAGATCGACAGCGCATTGATGAAACCATCAATCGGACCGGTGCCCTTGCCCTCGATGCGCTTCGTCTCGCCATTGTCGGTGATCTCGGCTGCGACCACGCGCACGCCCTTGTGCTCGCCGACCGGATAGGTGTGGTGATCGACGAATTTTATCCGCGCGCCGGGCTGGTCGACGTAACGCTCGATAAAGCGCTCATGGATCCGCTTGGAAGGTAGCTCCTTGCCTTCCTCGTCGGTGATGCGCTGGATATCTTCACGGAACTCGACCTGCAGGTTGCGCGGCAGGTTGATGCCGTAGTCTTCCTGCAAGATGTAGGCAATGCCGCCCTTGCCCGACTGCGAGTTGATGCGGATGATCGCCTCGTAGGAGCGACCGACGTCACGCGGGTCGATCGGCAGGTAGGGCACTTCCCACTGCGGCTTGTTGGCGGTTTTGATCGCCTTCATGCCCTTGTTGATCGCATCCTGGTGCGAACCGGAAAACGCGGTATAGACCAGCTCACCGACGTAAGGGTGGCGCTCGGGGATCACCATCTGGTTGGAATACTCGTACACTTCCTTGATCCGCTCGATATCGGAGCAGTCCAGCTCGGGATCGACCCCTTGCGTGAACATGTTCAAGGCCAAGGTCACCACATCGACATTGCCGGTGCGCTCGCCATTGCCGAACAGCGTGCCTTCGACGCGGTCGGCACCGGCCATCAGGCCGAGCTCGGTTGCTGCAATGCCCGTGCCGCGGTCATTGTGCGGATGCAGCGAGATGATCAGGCTTTCGCGATTGTCGAGGTTGCGGCACATCCACTCGATCTGGTCGGCATAGATGTTCGGCGTCGCCATCTCGACGGTCGAGGGCAGGTTGAGGATCAGCTTGTTGTCCGGCGTCGGCTTGACGATCTCGGTGACGGCATTGCAGATCTCCAGCGCCACTTCGAGCTCGGTGCCGGTAAAGCTCTCCGGCGAATACTCGAAGCGGAAGCCGCCGCCGGCCTTGGCCGCCATGTCGGTGATCATCTTGGCCGCATCGGTCGCGATCTGCTTGATGCCGGCGACATCCTTGGCAAACACCACGCGGCGCTGCAGCTCGCTGGTCGAATTGTAAAAATGCACGATCGGCTTGTGCGCGCCCTGCAGCGCCTCGAACGTCCGGGTGATCAGCTCCGGCCGGCACTGCACCAGCACCTGCAGCGACACGTCCTTAGCGACGTTGCCCTCTTCGATGCACCAGCGGGCAAAGTCGAAGTCCGTCTGCGAGGCGGAGGGAAAGCCGATCTCGATTTCCTTGAAGCCCATGTCGAGCAGCAGCTGGAACATGCGCGCCTTGCGATCATGGCCCATCGGGTCGACGAGCGACTGGTTGCCGTCACGCAGGTCGACCGAGCACCAGATCGGCGCCTTGGTGATCGTCTTCGACGGCCAGGTACGGTCGGCAAGCGCGATCTGCGGGTAAGGCTGATACTTCACCGCCGCTTCCGGCATGCCGTTCTTGATGGAATGGGATTTCTGGATCATTGCAGCTTCTCTTCATCACTGAGCGCTCTGGCCGCTTTGCCTTAGCCGATCGGGGATCGGATTGCGATGGCAAATGCCGGACGGGCGCGCCTTTGTCCTAAAACTCTATGGGATTCGAGGAGCATCTGCCGGCGTGGCTTTTCGGCCGCCGGGCGCTCCTCAGCGAACCCGGCAACCGCGAGTAAGGCCGAGAAGAAGAAGCGAGGCGAAGGCGCGCAGCGGCGCACGATTGTCATCGTGTGCGGCAGAGATCGTAGCGATCCGATATGCGCTGGCCTTGGTCATGCCAAAGCCTATACACGGCTTGCCGAAACGGAGCAAGGCGTCGCCTTCAGGAAACATTGGGTGCTCCACGGGATCTTCAATCCGTTGCCCCACAAAACAAAAAGGGCACCGGCGCGACCGCCGATGCCCTTTGCAAATCAGCCCGCCGCTTCCGGCGAGTATCGGTCTCAGATATCCGAAACCGAGGTGATGATGCGCGAGACGAGACCGTAGCTCTTGGCCTCTTCAGCCGACAGCCAGTAATCGCGTTCCGTGTCCTTGGCGATCTTTTCGACCGTCTGGCCGGTCGCTTCGGAGAAGATCTTGTTGAGGCGCTCGTTCATCTTGATGATTTCGCGCGCCTGGATCTCGATATCGGACGCCATGCCGCGGGTGCCGCCCGACGGTTGGTGAAGCAGGAAGCGGGTGTTCGGCAGGCAAAGACGACGCTCCTTGGGAACGCCGACATAGATCAGCGCGCCGGCGGATGCGACCCAGCCGGTGCCGATGGTCCAGACCTTCGGCTTCACGAACTTGATCATGTCGTGAATGCTGTCGCCGGATTCGACGTGGCCGCCCGGCGAGCTGACGAAGAGACGGATGTCCTCATCGCTGGCGGACGAAAGCGCCACGAGCTGCGAGCACACCTTCTGTGCCAGTTCCTGGGTGATCGTGCCGTAGATGAAAATCGAGCGCGACTTGAAAAGGTTCGCCTCCGTTTCCTTGCCCAAGGGCAGCTCGGTGTTCTTGTCTTCCTCGTCGCTCATCGGTGATTCTCCGGCGTCTCATGAATTTCTTTGTCAAAGTCAGATAATGCGACTCGACCGCGAAGACAATGCAACAAACCGAAGGGGCGACAAAGCGGCAATCCGGACTGTGCCTATGGTAAACACGGCCACCGCCAAATGCCGTATGGACAGCCAAACAGACGGCAATAAGATCGGTGCGTCAACGAACAGCAAGAACGGGGCTTTCCTCCCAGGCCCTGTCGATCCATGGGGACAGATATGAACAGACGCATCCTGATTGCGGCCACAGCGCTGATGACATCCGCAGCGCCCGCCTTCGCTCACCTCAACCCGCAAGAGCACGGCTCGTTTGCCGCCGGCTTCTCGCATCCGCTCTTCGGCCTCGACCATATCCTGGTCATGGTCGCCGTTGGCCTCTGGGCCGCCCAGATCGGCGGCCGCGCGCTGTGGGTGGTGCCGACAGCCTTCGTCGCCATGATGGCGGCCGGTTTCGCGCTGGCAACCGCCGGCATCGACCTTCCCTTCGTCGAGCCAGCAATCCTCGCCTCGGTTGTCGCTCTGGGCCTGCTGGTGGCCATGGCCGTGCGCCTCGATGCACCAGTGTCGGCTGCCGTCGTCGGCCTCTTTGCGCTCTTCCACGGCCATGCCCATGGCGGCGAACTCGGCAGCGCCGGCGCCCTCCCCTTCGCCATCGGCTTCCTGATTGCGACAGCCGCGCTTCATGCAGCCGGCATCGGGCTCGGGGTAGCACTCGGCCGCCTCTCGGGCGGCGGCACATTGTCCCGCGTTCTCGGCGGCATCACGGCACTCGCCGGCACCGCACTGATCTTTGGCTGACGATCGCGACCAGGGAACGGCGGACCCTGTCCGCCAACCTCTTGCCGAACCCAAGGCGGCGCCAGGGAATGACATTACGCCCAGACCTCGGACTGTTGTTCCTCCACGCTCTTCCACTCGACGGTTCGATGTGGAGCGCGCAGGAAAACCTGCTGCCGGGCGCAACCTACACGCCGACACTCTATCGCCGCGGTCACTCCGTCGGGGAATGGGCGGCTTCGGCTCTGAACGAGGTGGAGGAGGAACGCCTTATCGTGGTCGGCTGCTCAATCGGCGGGTCCTGCGCACTCGAAGTTGCAGCCGCAGCGCCGCAAAGAGTTGCCGCGTTGGTGTTGATCGGAACCAAGGCAGACCATCGGCCCGATCCGCAATTGCATGCATCCGCGCTCGAAACGATAGAAGAGCATGGCCTTGAGCTGGCCTGGGAAACCTTCTGGGCATCGCTCTTTTCGAGAAGTACGGGGCAATCGGTCGTCGATGCCGCCAGAGACATGTTCTTTCGGCGGTCCGCCGAAGATCTACGAACGGGCATCACCGCCTTTCACTCCCGACCAAGCCGCGGCGACATGCTTTCCATGTTTCGCGGGCCCGTCACGGTCGTGACCGGGGCAGACGATATCGCACCGGGGATTAGAGTTAGTGCCGCACAAGCCAGCGCCGCTCGCGACGGGACGCTGATGATCGTTCCAGATTGCGGGCATTATGTGCCACTGGAAAGGCCCGAGCGCCTGAACGAGATTCTGCGCCGGGTGATATCCGCCGAGCACGAACGCTGAGGTCACGCGGCAACGGCCAGACGCATAGCCGCCACCGGCGTTCGAACTCAGCGGCCGTGTGTATCCTGCATTGGGCTTTAAAACGGCGGGCCAGGCCCGCCACTATTTACCCGCGTCCGCGATAGGTCGGAACGCCCTGGTCCGGCAGCCAGAGCCCTTCGGGGGGCTTGCCGGTCTGCCAGAAGACATCAATCGGGATGCCGCCGCGCGGATACCAGTAAGCGCCGATGCGCAGCCAGCGTGGCGACAGGAGCGTCACCAGCCGGTTGGCGATGTCGATGGTGCAATCCTCGTGAAAGGCGCCGTGGTTGCGGAAGGAGTGCAGGAAAAGTTTCAGCGACTTCGATTCCACCAGCCACTCATCCGGCACGTAATCGATGACGATATGGGCAAAATCCGGCTGTCCGGTCATCGGGCAGAGCGAAGTGAATTCCGGCGCGGTGAACCGCACCAGGAAGTCCGCGCCACGATTGCCGCTCGGCACCCGCTCGAGCACCGCTTCATCAGGGCTTTGCGGCAGATCGACCTTCGCGCCCAGTTGCGACAGGCCGGATACGTCAGTCTGGCTCATTTGCGTACTCCACTTACCTTTACGCGCACACCGTGCGCCGTTTCGCCTTCCGGCTCCACATGAATGGCGATCTTGGCGCCGGGATGAACGGCACGGATCGCGTCTTCGATGCGGTCGCAGATATCATGCGCCTCTCCAACCGCCATCTTTTCCGGCACGACCATGTGGAAATCCACAAAGATCACCGCACCCGCCTGGCGCGTCTTCAAGTCGTGCACCCCAAGCGAACCCTTGGCATTGGCGGCAATCGCCTGCTTGATCGCCTCCTCTTCATCATCCGGCACGGCTCTGTCCATCAGCCCGTCGATCGAGCGTGAGATGACAATCCAGCCCTGGAACAGAATGTTGCAGGCAACGATGACGGCAAGCAGCGGATCGAGGATCGCGTAGCCGGTGGCAATGGCAAGAACAAGGCCGATCAACACGCCGATCGAGGTGACGACATCCGACAGGATATGATGCCCGTCGGCGCTGAGCGCAGGCGAGCGATACTGCCGGCCGGCGCGGATCAGCACATAGGCCCAGACGGCATTGATGACGCCGGCGACAAAGTTGATCGCGAGCCCAAGGACAGGCGCATCGAGAAGGACCGGCGCCATCATCGCGGGAACCGCTTCCCAGACGATCAGCAGCGCGGCAACGACGATCAGCACACCTTCGATAACGGCGGAGATATACTCCGCCTTGTGATGGCCGAAAGGATGCCCGGCATCCGCCGGCTTGGCGGCATATCCGATCATGGCATAGGCGATGACGGCCGCAATCACATTGACGGTTGATTCAAGACCGTCGGACAGAAGCGCGACGGAGCCGGTCACCCACCACGCCAACATCTTCAGGCCCATGACGCCCAAAGCGAGCGGAATGCCCCAGAATGCAAGTCGGAGCACGGTTCTGTTATCGGATACGGACATCTTCATCATTCCTCATGCAGATGCAAACGAGTTGCAAACGCAAGCCCATTGAAACGCAAAACCGCCCGCGCGAATTTCGCGCAGGCGGTTAATGGCAGACATATGTGCCATCGATAGCGGCTTGTCAAAGGTTTGATCGGACCGTGCGCCCCTTCTAAGGGTCCATGGCTGTGCTCGGCAGCAGATCAGGGGCGTCGGCGGCAGTTTCCGCCACGTCCGTGCCCTTGCCGAGGTAGAGGAAGACGATCACCGCCGTTGCCGCGGTAATGGCCGTCAACAGCCAGAGCAGCGCGCCGAACGCATCGCCATAGGCCTGAAGCAGAACAACGCGCTCGATCGACGGCACGAGGCTGCCGGCAGCAGCCACATTGCCGGTGACGAGCCTTTGGGCGATGTCGGCGGCGTGCACGCCCGTCTCTGAACCCAGATTGATCTGCGTAAAGGCAGAGAGAAGCGCCGCCACCACGGCGAGCGCGACGCCTTCGCCGGCGACGCGGGTGGTGCTGAAGATGCCTGTCGCCATGCCCGCCCGCTCCTTTGGCACCACGCTGACGGCAAGGCCATCCATCAAGCCCCAGGGCAGGCTGATACCGATGCCGATCGTAAGCAAGGGTGCGACCAACAGCGCTGGCTGTGTCCCGACGGGAAACTGACCAAGCCAGGCAAGGCCGGCGGCCGACACCAACAGTCCGGTCCCGCAGATGGCCGCCGGCGCGAACCAGCGCGTCAACAGACCCGCGGCGATCGGCAGGACGAGAAGCGGCGCCGACAACGCAATCATCATCCGCCCGCCGTCGATTTCGCTCATGCCTTCGATGCCGATGAAACGCACGGGCAGCAGAATGAGCAACACGACAAAACCATAGGCCGGGGCGGCGGCGAGCAACTGTACGCCGACAAAGCGAGGGTATCTGAACAAAGAAAGATCCAGCATCGGCCGCGCCACGGAACGCTCGATCCGGTAGAAGATGAAGAAGAAGACGGCAGCAGCTGCCAGCACTGCCAAGACGAAAGGATCGCTCCAGCCGGCTTCAGGCATCTGCAGGATGCCGAAGGTCAGGAATGCCAGCGCAAGTGTGAAGGTCGCCGCCCCCTTACAGTCGAGGCCCCCGGCATTCGGGTCACGTGTTTCCCGCAGGAAAACGGCGCCGAGCACGAAGGCGAAGACCGCGAGCGCGACGACGAGCAGAAAGATTGCCGGCCAGCCGAATGCCTCGACCACAAGGCCGGAGGCGATCGGGCCGAAGGCGAGGCCCACGCCGAAGCTCGCCCCGACGATACTGAACGCCCGCAGCCGCTCCCCCTCTTCAAACTCCTGCGCCAGCGATGCCATACCGCCGGAAAAGGCGGCTGCGGCGCCGAGACCCTGCAGCGCTCTGAGACCATCGAACCAGACGATGTCGCCGGCAAAGGCGAGGCCAAGCGAGAACAGCCCGAAGGCTGCAAGCCCGCCAAGAAACATGCGCTTGCGGCCATAGGCATCGGCAAGCGCGCCGGCGGCCATCAAAGTGCTGCCGAAGGTCAGCATGAAGGCGTTGGTAACCCAGTTGAGCGCCAGCGGACTTCCGCCCAGCGTCCGGCTGATCGAGGGCAGCGCCACCGCCGTGCCGGTGAAGGTCAGCGGCATCGCCGCAGCGGCACAGCAAACGGCGACAAGCACGAACAAGCGTCCCGCACTGCCCTCGCATCCAATCTTTTCTCTCATATCTGTCAGTCCGCCGTGTTCGAGCAAAGGAAGGACCCGACGGCGCACGCAAGGTGGCCGGCTAAATGGTCCGTGTCAGTGACTACCGATTGACTTGAGCAGGATAGATTGGACACAATGTGCGGAAAATACCGTCAATGTGCCGCATATAGCGGAACAAAACGCTCGAATAGGAAAAACGATGGATCGCTTGAGCGGGCTGACAGCCTTTGTGCGAACGGCTGATCTCGGAAGTTTCGTTGCCGCCGGACGCGTGCTCGGGCTGTCCGCCTCGGCCGTCGGCAAGGCGGTGACAGGTCTCGAAAAACAGCTCGGTGTTCGCCTTTTTCAACGCTCGACACGCAGCCTGCGGCTGACCGACGAGGGCCGGTTGTTTCACGAACGCTGCCGCCGGGTGCTCGACGATCTCGACGATGCCGAGGCATCGCTCGCCCAGGCGGTCGCGACCCCACGTGGGCGCCTGCGCGTCAGCGTTCCGATCGTCAGCTATCACCTGCTGTTGCCGGTGCTTCCTGAGTTTGTCGAGCGCTACCCCGAGGTCGAACTCGACCTCGACTTCAATGATCGCATTGTCGACCTGATCGACGAGGAGGTCGATGTCGCCATTCGCAGCGGCGACCTGCCCGACTCCCGGCTGATGTCGCGGGCGTTCAGGCCCTTTCGGCTGCTCCTGTGCGCAGCCCCGTCCTACCTGGCAAAGCATGGCATTCCTGAATGCCCAAGGGATCTCGACGGTCACCGGGCAATCCGGTTTCGCTTTCCCAACAGCCGTAAACTTCAGGACTGGCCGATCGCAATGCCAAGTCCTGTCACCTTGCCGCCGATGCCGACCGTTTTGACCTGCAACAATATGGAAGCCTTGCGCGGCGCTGTGATCAGCGGCCTCGGCATCGGCTGCATGCCGGACTTTCTGGCGCGCGGACCGCTTGGCGATGGCGCGCTTAAGACGGTGCTCGATGCGCATCTCGACGCGCCCAGCCAGTTTCACCTTCTCTGGCCATCGAACCGGCACCTGTCGCCGAAGGTGCGTGTCTTCGTCGATTTCCTCAGCGAGCGGCTGTTTGCCGACCATTGCGAAATCCCCGGAGCGCTACGGCTCCCGTGAAGACGCTGGCAAAATGACAAACGAAAAACGCCGCCCCTGGTCAAGGAGGCGGCGCCTGACTGTCTGTGATAGCGTGCTTAAGCGGCCTTGACCTTCGCCCGCTTGGCCAGATGCGCCACCACGTTTTCGATCATGCGCATGCCGGCATCGCCGCCGAGTGTCATGATCGATTCCGGGTGGAACTGCACGGCCGCCACCGGCTCCTTTGTATGCTCGATACCCATGATCGTGCCGTCCTCGCTTTCGGCGGTGATCATGAAATCGCGCGGCAGGCTCGACGGATCGGCAAAGATCGAGTGATAGCGACCGACCGTCACCTCCTTGCCAAGGCCGGAAAAGACGATACCGGGCTCGAGCACGCGAATGCGCGAAGGCTTGCCGTGCATCGGGATCGCCAGTTGCCGCAAGTCGCCGCCATAGGCTTCAGCCAGCGCCTGCAGGCCGAGGCAGACGCCGAAGATCGGCAGGTCGCGGGCGCGCGCCTTCTTGATCGTCGCCTTGCAGTCGAAATCCTTCGGGTTGCCGGGCCCGGGCGACAGCACGACCAGATCCGGCTTCACCCGGTCGAAGATCTCCTCGGCCACCGGCGTGCGTACCGTCGTCACCGTCGCGCCGGTCTGGCGGAAATAGTTCGCCAGCGTGTGCACGAAGCTGTCCTCGTGGTCGACGAGCAGGATGTTGACGCCGGCACCAACGGCCGCGACGTCGCGGCCGGCCTTACCGGCGTTGGCGGATTTCGCGTCACGGATGGCTGCGATCATGGCAGAGGCCTTCAGTTCGGTTTCGGCTTCTTCTTCTTCCGGGTTTGAATCGTAGAGCAGCGTTGCTCCCGCCCTCACCTCGGCAATGCCGTCCTTGATGCGGATGGTGCGCAGCGTCAGGCCAGTGTTCATGTCGCCGTTGAAGCCGACCATACCGATGGCGCCGCCATACCAGGCGCGCGGGCTCTTCTCGTGGCTCTCGATGAAGCGCATCGCCCAGAGTTTCGGCGCGCCGGTGACGGTGACGGCCCAGGCGTGGCTCAAGAAACCGTCGAAGGCGTCCATGTCGTCGCGCAGGCGCCCTTCGATGTGGTCGACCGTGTGGATCAGGCGAGAATACATCTCGATCTGACGGCGGCCGATGACCTTGACCGAGCCGGGCACGCACACACGGCTCTTGTCGTTGCGGTCGACGTCCGAGCACATGGTCAGTTCGGACTCGTCCTTCTTGGAGTTCAGGAGCTTGAGGATCTGCTCGCTGTCGGCAATCGGGTCGTCACCGCGCTTGATCGTGCCCGAGATCGGGCAGGTCTCGATGCGGCGGCCGGACACGCGAACGAACATTTCCGGCGAGGCGCCGACCAGGTATTCCTGATTTCCAAGATTGATGAAGAAGGAATAGGGCGACGGGTTGATCGCCTTCAACCGGTTGGAAATCTCCGACGGCTTGCTGTCGCAGCGCTCGAAGAATTTCTGGCCGGGCACGACTTCGAAGAGGTCACCGCGGCGGAAGCTCTCCTTCGCCTTGACGACGAGTTCCGCATATTCGCCGGGGCGATGGTCGCCATGCGGCGGAATGCTGTCGACGGTCTGGAAGGGTTCGCTGGCGATCACTTCCGTCTTGCCTTCGGTCGAAGCGCCGTCCTTGGCAAAATCGTAGCGGTCGATCCAGGCCTTGGCGGCGTAGTGGTCGACGACCAGGATCTCGTCCGGCAGGAACAGCACCATGTCGCGCTGATCGTCAGGACGCTTCAGCTTCAACTCGATCGCGTCGAACTGGAAGGCGAGATCGTAGCCAAAAGCGCCGTAAAGGCCGAGGTTCGCATCCTCCGCCGAATGAAAGAGATTGGTGACGGCGCGAAGCACGGTGAAGACCGTCGGCATCTTCGAGCGCTCTTCCTCGGTGAAGACGCGGTCGGGCACGTTGATCGTCAGGTCGAGACGGGTTGCCGTAGAGGAGACGAGCGTGATGTCGGCAACGGTTTTCAGATGTTCTGCGATGATCGACAGCAGAACTTCGCCACGGCCGTTATAAGCCTCGATCCAGAGCGCGCGGCCGAAGGAGGAAATGCCGAGCGGCGGATCGACGACGGCGGTGTCCCAGCGGGTATAGCGACCGGGATATTCGTAGTTGGACGAAAACACCGCGCCGCGGCGCTCATCCAGCCTGTCGACATAGCTGGAAATCGCATCCGCATAGGAGGCCTCGCGCCGCCTGCGGGTGACGACGACGCCGCCCCTGGTGGTATAGCTTTCCGCGCCGTCTTCGAGAATTGCCGTTGCCATTCGTCTCGCTCCGTAAAAGCCCGGTTTTCCCATGCGGCCAGAATACAAAAAAGCCGCCTCGAAATCTCCGGGCGGCTTGATGTATCAATCACGCATGACTGGTCAAGGCCGCCTCAGCGAGCCCACCACCAGATCGAAATGTTGCGTGCATTTGTCATGGGCGAAAGTGTTAGCGCGGGTTGCGCCCTTGCGCAAGCGGGAAAAAGCGGCACCGCAAAGGCAAAAGAAAAGGCGGCCACGAGGACCGCCTTTTCGACTGGAATGCGACAGGAAGACCTTAGAACCGCTGGGTCAGCGAGATCTTGAACGCACGTCCCGGCTCCGAGTAAAAGTCACGCGGCTGCGAGCCGGTGGACGCCAGATTGACGTCGCGCACACCGAGCGCGTTGAAGTACTTCTTGTCGAAGATGTTGTAGACACCCGCCTGGACCCTTAGGCCCGACAGTTGCTCCGGCGTCCACCAACCCGTGAAATCGACGATGCCGTAACCCGGTGCGTCGAACGTGTTGGCTGCATTGTCATTCGGCATGGCCGCGGAAAGCGTCGTCGAAAGATCGACGCCGAAGGTTTCCTGGCTGTAGCCTGCACCGATGATGGCCTTGAACGGCGCGACCGTCCGCAGACGCTTGTCGGTATCCTCGTTCTTGCCATAGGCATAGGCAATCGAGCCGTGAACGTTGAAGCCGTTGTCGAAGGTCTTCAGGGCGCTGAGTTCGAAACCAGAGATTCGCGCCTTTTGGACGTTGTTGTACCTGAATTCCGTGAAGCCGGCAGGGGTCACGGTTGTCGTAGTCTCGATGAAATTGTCGTAGCTGTTGTGAAACACGGCGACGCGACCGGTCAGGTCACCCGTGTCGAAGTTGGCGCCGATTTCGAAACCATTGCCGATTTCCGGCTTGAGATCCGGGTTGCCGAGCTGGGCATAGCGACCGAAGGGATTGTAGAAGCGGCTGTAGAGTTCGTCCACCGTCGGGGCGCGGTAGGCCATCGACCATTGCGCGAACAGTTCCACGTCGGGGGTGATGTCATAGGTCGCAAGCAGCTTCGGCGACAAACGCGCGCCGTCCCGATCACGCAGGGTGCCGAAGGACGGCAGGGTCGGGTTGGCAACGAAGCCGGCATTGGCCTCCGGCTGATAGTCGAACCAATCGAAGCGCACGCCGGGGGTCAGGGCAAAGGCGCTGTCGCCCATCGAGATACGGTCTTCCAACACTGCACCGATGGTCGTGCTTCGAACATTCGGGATTTCAGACTGATTGTTGAGCGCCGGGCATGTCGTCGGCGTCGGGCAAAGTGCCCAGGTGTACTGGTTCCAGTCCGACCGCGCCGTATCGAACCGGAACAGCACGGAATGGTCGAACCCGCCAGCTTCGAAGTCCTTGCCCGCAGTGGCGCTGAAGCCCCAGCTTTCGTTGCTGATCGAGTTGTCGCGGCCGTAAGCCACGTTTGCAAGCGTGCGCCCGTTCGAGCCGGACGACCGTTCCAGTTCCTGCCAATAGAGCGTCGCACGGGCAAAGCTGAAGAGATCGTCGGAGGAAACCGCCTCGAAATCATAGTCGAGTGAGACGCGCTTGCGTGCCCGATCCTCATAGCCGTTGTAGTCACCGATCTGATAGGTCCGCCTCTGGTCTGTCATCAGATCGGCGTCGCCGTCGCGGCGGAAGCTTTCGGCGGTAAACCCGATCCGGTGGCCGCCTTCCATCTGCTGGCGAAGCTTGAACAGCAGGTTGCTCTGGTCGAAATCCACCGGATTGGGTTCGGTACGGGTCGCACCGGTGCCACCGACTGTGCCTTCATTCTCGCGCTCATGCCCCTTGCGGTAGCTGCCCTGGAACAAGACCGATGTGTCGCCGAACGTCTTGGCAACGGCAGCGGAGCCGGAAATGCTGCTGTCTTCACTGTCATAGATCGTTCTGAACAGCGCACCCCAGTCCTTGCCGTCTGAAATGAGGTCTTCCGGCTCCAGCGTGCGCAGGACGATGGCGCCGCCGAGCATACCTGAGCCGCCGCGGCTGGAATCCGCGCCACGCACGACATCGAGCGCCGAGAGAGAATTGAAGTCGAATGTATCGCCGCCGCCGTTCGCGTTGATGGACGCGAAGGCCCCCTGACGCGAACTGTTCGAAAGGAACGGGATCGGAACGCCGTCGATCGTCGTTACGATGCGCGGCCCGGACAGACCACGGAGGTTGACGCCAGAGTCGGCCTTCGATGCGTTGATGCCCGCATCGACGCTGCGCCCGAGATCGTCAAGGTCCGTGACCTGCTTCTGCTCGATGGTCTTCGCGTCGATCTCGCTTGCAAGCGGCGTGTCTGCAATGCTGCCTGCTGGCGCCGTCGTCGTACCGCGAGCACCCTTCACCACGATCTTCTGCATAGGCGTCGCATTGCCGTTGGTTTGCGCCGTCGTCTTGGCCGGAGCGCTCTGCGCGAAGGCCGGTGGCGCAGCAGGAATGAGTATCGCAGTTGCGCAAGCCAGAAGTGCCAGGCGACGGTGCCGGTTGAGCATGGACCAATCCTTTGAAATCATGGGCCGGGCTTGCTGGTTGAGCGGCGAACTCAAGGGGCTGGCTGGGCGTGGGTTCGAAAACGTTGCGACATTGCGTCGCCTCATTTAAGCCGCATAAAAAACATGACTATTGTTGTCAACATAGAAACACTTTCCCCACAATTTATGGGATCGTCCCAATTCGAGGCGTTGCCGAACTGCAACGCTCTTTGGACCAGGACGATGAAACCAGATGGCCTCCCATGCGTTCCTCTCCCTCGTAGGTTGCCCTAACGGACCTGTGAAAGGATACGCATGCGTTGCCATATCCCTCTGATCTTGCTGTCGACATTGCTCCTCGCCGGTGCGAGCCTTCCCAAATCCGGACCCCTGCCCCAAGACAAACCGCCAACCGGCAATCAGGCTGAAGCGCCAATACCCGCGCCTGAAAAGAAGCCGGTAACGCCGACGAAGGAAGGGGAGGAAAGCAAGGAAAAGTCGCCCGTCGACGCTGAGCAGGGCAGTCAGGCGCCCACGCCTGAGCCGAAGCCTGCAGAAGCCACGGAAAGCCAGAAGGCTGCCGAAAAGGAAAAGGGTGCCGATGGCAAGAAGAATGGCGATGCCGCGGCGGAAGAAAAGGATGGAAAGGAAAAGGACAAGCCGACTGGCGACAAAACGGACGAGGCCCCGGTCACCTACCCGCCGGTCGAAAACGAGAACCCGGCCGATTACGCCAAATGCCTGTCGGAGCTGAAAGCACTGGGCGCCGTCTTCACCGAAGCCAAGCGGATCGACGATGGCAAGGGCTGCGGCATCGACAAGCCGCTCGACGTCACCGGCGTGCTGCCCGACGTCAAGCTGGCGCCGAAAGGGCTGATGCGCTGCGAGGCGGCACTGGCCCTGGCGCGCTGGACCAAGGAAGCGGTGCAGCCGGCCGCCGGCGTGGCATTTGCCAAGGGCACGACGGTGAAGGCGCTGAACCAGGCCTCCACCTATATCTGCCGACTGCGCAACAATGCGAAGACCGGCAAGATTTCGGAGCATGCGCACGGCAGTGCCGTCGACATCGCCTCGTTCAGCTTAAGCGACGGCAAGACCATCGAGATCCAGCCGCGCGATGAGGACGGCACGATGACCGGCGCCTTCCAGCGGGCAATCACTGCCTCGGCCTGCCTCTATTTCAAGACCGTGCTCGATCCCGGCAGCGATGCGGCGCATGAGACGCACCTGCATCTCGATGTGATCGAACGCCGGAACGAGTACCGCTACTGCCGCTAGCTTTCGACGTTTGCGAGGGCGACGAACTCGCCTTCAAAACGCCCGGCAAGGACGCCGTCATCCAGCAGTTCCGCGGCAACGACAATGCGGGCTTTGCCCCGACGGTGAAACATGCGCAGGAAACCCGGCCATTGCCCGATGTCTGCAAGGGTTGATCGCGCGGAAAATGCACAGGCAACAGGCTTCAGATACTCCATCCGGTTGCTCTGGATGACGAGGTGCGCCGAAACTCCGGCTGAACTCAAGCGCACGTGAAGCAGCGACCAGGCTGTCAGGATCGACAGCGCCGACGCGCTGCCGCCGAATACCGTCTCGCGATGGTTGATGTTGGGGGCCAGCGGCGCCGACAGCCGCACGTGCTCCTCCGTCATCTCCTCGACCTGAACCTGCATCGCCGCGGACAGTGGAATGTGGGCGTGAAGATAGGCTTCGAGGTCCAGCGGGGTCATGGGCGGCTCTTTTCCGTTTCGGCACAAGACGTTGGCAATCGCGAGTGATCACGAGATGAGCACAAGGGCGCCGACACCCACAATAGCCCCATGCACTTCGCCATCATTCACTTCGCAATCCGCGGGGCATGGAGGCAATAAAGGCGGTACAGCCGCCTTGCAGGATCGGCTTGTGTTTCCCAGATAGCAGTCCAGGCAAATCGCAGTCCCCTAACGCACGAGTAACCACTATGGCACTTACGATGTACCGGCTCTCCGTTCCCACCTTCGTCCATGGCTTCGCTGTCCTCGGCAAATTGCTCGACAAGGCCGAGGTCCATGCCAGCGAGACGGGCCTTTCGCTCGACGACCTCGTCAACGCCCGGCTCACCGCCGACATGCTGCCGCTCTCGGGCCAGGTCCAGCGCGCCAGCGACACCTCGAAGGGCACCATCGCCCGGCTGACCGATCTCCAAGTGCCGAGCTTTCCCGATGAGGAAAAGACGTTCGCGGAACTGCGCGAGCGCATCGGCAAGACTGTCACCTTCCTTGAAACGGTCCGGCCTGCCGATCTCGAGGGCAGCGAGACCCGCGAGGTGACCTTGAACTTCACCAAGCTGAAAATGACGTTGAGCGGCGAGGACTATCTCCTGAAGTTCGTGTTGCCGAACTTCTATTTCCACCTGACGACCGCCTACGACATTCTGCGCCACAAGGGCGTTCCCGTCGGCAAGGCGGACTTCATCAGCCTCAGCTGAGGCGGCGCAGCAGAGCTTTTTAGGCCAGCCGGCAACGCCTCGAATTGATTCCATTTCGAGGCGTTGCGGATCACCGAAAGTGGCTAAAACAGCCCTTCGATATAGCCTTGCTGGTTGAGATAAATCTTCTCCGACGACGGCACCTTCGGCAGGCCCGGCATCGTCATGATCTCGCCGGTGATGACGACGACGAAGCCGGCGCCGGCGGCAAGCCGCACTTCACGGATCGGCACCGTGTGGCCGGTCGGCGCGCCGCGCAGGTTGGGATCGGTCGAAAACGAATACTGCGTTTTAGCCATGCAGATTGGCAGATGGCCGTAGCCCTGATCCTCCCAAGTCCGCAGCTGATCGCGCACCGACTTGTCGGCGATCACTTCGCTGGCGTGGTAGATGTCCTTGGCGATCGTCTCGATCTTGTGGAACAGCGACATCTCGTCGGGATAGAGCGGCGAAAACTGCGAGTGGCCACCTTCGGCGAGGTCTGCCACCTTTCGCGCCAGTTCCTCGATGCCGGCAGAGCCTTCGGCCCAATGGCGGCAGAGCACGGCCTCGGCACCGAGCGTCGCGACATAGTCCTTGATCGCCTGCACCTCGGCCTCGGTGTCGGAGGTGAAGTGATTGATCGCGACGATCGCCGGCACGCCGAATTTTTTCACGTTCTGCACGTGGCGGCCGAGATTGGCGCACCCCTTGCGCAGCGCCTCCAGGTTCTCCTTGCCGAGATCGTCCTTCTTGACCCCACCATTCATCTTGATGGCGCGCACGGTTGCGACAATTACGGCGGCATCGGGCTTGAGCCCCGCCTTGCGGCATTTGATGTCGAAGAACTTTTCGGCGCCGAGATCGGCGCCAAAGCCGGCTTCGGTCACGACGTAATCGGCAAGCTTGAGTGCCGTCGTCGTCGCGATCACCGAGTTGCAGCCATGGGCGATGTTGGCGAACGGGCCGCCATGCACGAAGGCGGGGTTGTTCTCCAGCGTCTGCACTAGGTTCGGCTGCATCGCATCCTTCAACAGCACGGTCATCGCCCCATCCGCCTTGATGTCGCGGGCAAAGACCGGACTCTTGTCGCGCCGGTAGCCGATGATGATATTCCCAAGGCGCTTTTCCAGATCCTTCAGATCAGTCGAAAGGCAAAGGATGGCCATGACCTCGGAGGCGACGGTGATGTCGAAGCCGGTCTCGCGCGGATAACCGTTGGCAACGCCGCCGAGCGAGCCGACGATGTTGCGCAGCGCACGGTCGTTCATGTCCATCACCCGCCGCCAGGAGATGCGCCGGATATCGATGTTCTGCTCGTTGCCCCAATAGATGTGGTTGTCGAGCAGCGCCGCCAGCAGGTTATGCGCGGAGGTGATGGCGTGGAAGTCGCCGGTGAAATGGAGGTTCATGTCCTCCATCGGCACCACCTGCGCGTAGCCGCCGCCGGCTGCCCCGCCCTTGACGCCAAAGCAGGGCCCGAGCGACGCCTCGCGGATGCAGACGACCGCCTTCTTGCCGATGCGGTTGAGCCCGTCGCCGAGGCCGACCGTGGTCGTCGTCTTGCCTTCGCCGGCCGGTGTCGGGTTGATCGCCGTCACCAGGATCAGGTGGCCGTTCTTGCGGTCCTTCTGGGCGGCGATGAATTCGGCGCTGATCTTCGCCTTGTCATGCCCGTAAGGCAGCAGGTGCTCCGGCGGAATGCCGAGCTTCGCACCGATCTCCAGGATCGGCTTCTTCTTCGCGGCGCGCGCGATTTCGATATCGGACTTGACCTCCGCCATGGGTTTTCCCCTCCCCCCAAGCTCGCATTCTTTGACCGCACCCCTTTATGGGATGAAGCTTGTTTTCAGCGGCTCCGGGCCGGAGCCGCTGCCATCAGGCATGAATTTTAGCGTGCAAGAATGTCGCGCATCTCGACGATGTTGGAGCGCACCCGCAGGATATAGAAGCCCATGGTCGCCAGATGCGTCGGCATGATCCACCCGGCCTCCTCGCCGTTGGAAATGATGAAGGGCTGGATGCGCAGCGCCGAGCGCAGCTGCTTGATCGTCTCCGTCCAGATCGGCGTCAGGCCGCGCTGGGCGACGACGTTCTCGAAGTCGGCGCCGGCGGCCGAAAGGATGCCGTAGTAGCCGTAGAGCTGGCCGTAGGCGAACCAGAAGCGGTCGTCGGCGCGCGTATCGAACCAGCCGCCATTGTGGTTTTCCGAGCGCTCCCTGATGATCGCCGACGTGTTGCCGAGATCGTTGGCGATGCGATCGAGGAACTCGACCAGGTTGTCGGCGCGGCCGTCAAAGACGGCGTCACACTTGGCAAGCGTCGTGTTGAAGGTGCGCATGTCCCTCATGGCCGCGCGATAGAAGCTCGGCGTCGGGGTCTTCGGGCCAAACGGATTGAGGCCGAAATACCAGGTCTCCTCATCGAACTGGATGTTGCCGCGCGCGCGCTGCAGATCGTTGTTGATGCCGGAGGTGCCACGAACGCGACCGAGCGAATCCACGAGCTCTACCGAGGTGCGACGGACCGCCTGGTTGATGCCGCGCTGGAACGATGCCTTGTTGTCGAGCCAGGGCGTATCGTCCCAGTCGAGGCCGAAGAAGCCGACCTTGTAGAGCAGCATCGACGAGATCCAGGCGTTCTCGTTGACGTTGAAGTCGATGAGATCGGCTGCGACATCGACGATCGCCGAGGTCTGGCACTGGGTCCCGGCCGGCAGTTGCACGGCGGCGAGCGCCTCGGGCGTCACTTCGGCGGGCGGAGTGGCGACTGCCGCCTGGTTGGTTGCAGCCGCACCGGGCGTCGCCTGTCCAGTCGTGGCTCCCGGTCCGCTCACCGGCGAACCGGCAGGCACCTTGCGCTCGGCGAGCTTGTAGCGATCGACATAGTCAGGGTTGAAGTTCGTCCAGGCCTGGGTCTGCCAGACGAAATAGCCATAGAAGAAGATGAGGCCGAGCAAAATGATGCCGATCGGTCCCTTGATGATCCAGCTGCGCTGGCGATACCAGTTTCCAAGCAAAACGAACGGCCACAGCAGCCAGGCAACGGCCAGGCCGATGCCGCGACCGATCGCGGTAAAGACACGCTGGAAAAACGCAACGATCGGATCAAACATGTCCTATTCCTCTCTGAGGCCGTAAAGCTTACGGCGGAAGGCCGCCTTGTCTTTGAGATATGTCCCGGTCAGTGTCGCAACAACATATTCCCTGAACTTTTCACTGTAACGCTCGTAGGCGTCATAAAACCCCTGCTTGTCGAAGACGAAGCGGGAGACGAAGTCGCGCGGAACGAGCTGGGCGATCAGGCGGTTGACCAGCCACTGGTCGGCATGAGTGGGCGATGCCCTCACCAGCATGAAGCGGTTTGCCGGGGCCACATCCTGCATCCGGATGCTGCCAGTCGTCTGCACGGCGCGCAGCATTTCCTGCAGAAATGGATAGGCCCCATCTCGGGCAACAAGGGCAGCGTTGCGGTGCATCCAGGTCTGCAGCCAGATCCGGTCGACACGCGCAAGATCCGCCGTCGGATCGGCGTCGTTGATCAGGCCGCGCACCACCATGTCGGCGCGGTGCTGGTAGAGGCCGGAATCCTCGACCCAGGACGCCTGCGGCAGCTGCAGCCGCTTGGTCGAAGCGAGGAAATCGTAGATGCGGGCGTGATCGTCGATGGCGATATAGCTGACCTGCCAGGGCCGCGACCGGCGAAAACCTGGGACCGACGGGTCGCAGATGACCGTCGTCGTCTTGTCGTCGAGGAAGACATAGACGCCGCCGAAATGATTGGCCCAGAAGGCATCGTGGCGGAAGACGAGTTGATCGGGCACCAGCGCATTCTGGCGGATGTCGCCGGTCACCTTCGCCAGCTCGACCATGCGGTTGAGCATCTCATCGTCCGTCCAGGCCGTCGGCACCTTCTTCAGGCGGTCGACGAGACCACGCAGTTCGGCCGCCTTGCCCAGCATGTCCTCAGCGGAAAGCACCCGGAAGCGCACCTCGTTGATCGATAGCAGGTCGTCGATGTCGTCGACGATCGAAACCGAATCCTCGATCTCGCCGTAGAGCGCATCCTTGATCGTCACCGCGTTGATGGCGCGACTGTTGGCATTGAAGAACTCGTGCATCAACGCCGCCGTATTGGAAAAGCTGGTGTGCACCACCGGCAACTCCGCCTGATCCGGCGTCATGATGATGAAGCGGCGGTTCACCCGGTTGGGATCGAGATAGTCGCGATCGCCAAGCTCGTCGGCAATCTCCGGCGAGAACCCGGTGATGTCGATGCTGAAGCGCTCCAATGCCGTCGGAGGCAGGCCAAAGCCCTCAAGCGCCTTGTTGTAGCGCGCGATCAGATGCGGCTCGGCGATATCGAGCAGTCGTCCATAGATGAGCTCGGCTTCGAGAAGGCGTTTCATGCCTGAAGCCCTCCAATGACAACATAGCAAGGTCGCTCAAGGTCGCCGAACTTGTATCGGCCACGCAGGTGCATTCGTCCCCTCTCCCCGCCTGCGGGGAGAGGTTTAGGGTGAGGGGCAAATCTCCATCGTTCAAACATGGCTTTCGCCCGCAGGAATGAATGTCAAATCTGATGTCCTCACTTCACCCGTCAAACGCTTCTCCAGGATCGCAACAACCGTCTCCAGAACCGCATTGCGCTCATTGAATACTTGCATGTTCCAGAAGCGAACGACGCTCCATCCATTGGCGACCATGTACATATCGCGAATTGAATCGCCACTACTATTCGCGTGCTGGCTCCCATCGACTTCGACGACGAGATGGTGATCCCGACAGGCGAAGTCAGCAAAATAGCGGCCTATCGGAAACTGCCGAACGAACTTGTAGCCATTGAGCCGTCGAGCCCTGAGCTCCGACCACAATATCGCTTCTGCTTCGTTATCCGAACGGCGCAAAAGACGTGCACGTTCGGTGGCTTTCTCGTCCGCTCCTCTCATGCCGGCCCCTCACCCTAGCCCTCTCCCCGCACGCGGGGAGAGGGGATCGCGTCGCGCGCCGTGGTCAACCACAGTGCGAAAAGCAGGCCAAGGCGATCATCTCTTGCTTCAGACATCAGCCCTGCCACCGGCCATCGCGTTTCATCGCCTCGATCTCGCGGATCGCCTTCTCGCGTTGGCGCTCGCGGCGGATGATGTCGGTGACGGCGGCATCGTCCGACTTGTCGGTGTAGCGGAATTCGCTGTCGGCGTAGCGGTTGATTTCCTGCAGCACCATCTCGATGGTGATCGGGCCGCGCAGCGCCTCGATCATCGCTTTCTTCTCGTCATAGCCCTTGTGCATGAACGAGCCGGCATCCTTGAACCAGTCGTCGGGCAATTCGACGTCCATCGCCCGGAGCTTGACAGCATCGGTGATGTTCTTGATCGCCCGGCCGGTAAAGCGGGGTTCCGCCTCCTTGATCATGTGCAGATAGGCACCGACATCGGCGAGAGTGGCGAGTGCCCACTTCTCCTTCTGGTAACGCTCCCAGACGGACACGAGCCCTTCTTCCTGTGGTCGCGAATGCGCCTCGTAGGATTGCGACACGGCGCGCTTGATCTCCTGGCCCTCAAACAGCGCGTGCTCGCCGAGCGGGATCTTGTGGTTCTTGCCGACCAGCAGCGCGAAGATGTCGATATAGTCGTCTTCCGTCTGCGGCCCATCGACCAGCCAGCGGGCGCCGGCGCGCTGGCGCAGCGCATCATCGACATTCTCCGGGTAGTTGGAGAACATGCCGAAGGTGCAGTTGCCGCGCACCACCGTCGAGGCACCGGCAAAGCTTTCCATCAGCACCGCCGTTACCTCGTGCTGGCCGGCAGATGCCCGGTCGTCCGAGCGCTTGGCAGCGACCTGGTCGACATCGTCGATCGTGCCGAAGCCGATGGCGCGCGGGTTGATGACGTTGTTGACGAACTCCTTGCAGTTCTGGCCCGACTTGCCCTGATAGGAGGAGATCTGGTCGACGCCGAAATTCTCGTAGTGGAAGGCGTAGCCGGCGATCTCGCAATACTCGTTGAGCATGCCGGCAAGCATCTGTATCAGGATTGTCTTGCCGGTGCCCGGCATGCCGTCGCCGATGAAGGTGAAGAGGAAACCGCCAAGCTCGACGAAGGGGTTCATCTGCCGGTCGAAGTCGTAGGCCATCAGCATCTTGGCAAGCTTCAGCGCCTGGTACTTGGCGATGTGGTTGCCGATGATTTCTTCCGGTTTCTTGAAGGTCATCACCAGCGGCTTGCGCTTCTGGCCGGGCGCGACATCGAAGCCGTTGAGCGTGAAGTCGTCCTGATCGAGGCGGATATGCACGCTTTCGAAGCTCTGCAGCCCGGTAAATCGACCCTTGCGCGCGATCAGCCCCTCGATCGCCACACGCGAAAACGCACGGGCCCGCGCCGTCAGCGCCAGATCGTCGGCCGCGCCTGAAATGCTGCGGTCAAGCGCTGCGATCAGCCCCTTCAGGGCATCCTGCGGCGTGTCGAACAGAAAGTCCGGCTCGACGGCATCGTCGACCGGCTCGCCCTCGCCCGACAAGGTCGCGCCGAGATAGGCGGCCAGCGTAAAGGCCGAGATGTAGGCGGAAGCATTCAGCAGCGCCTTGAACTGGTTGGCGTCCTCGCCGGCAAGCGGCGCGGTCAGATTGCGCGCCTGCAGCTGCTCGAGGTCCGTCTGGCGCGCGAAGACGTCGGCAACCGCCAGCGCCACCTGGATGCCGCGGCGGGTCCTGTAGAGTACCGCATGTTGCGCCGGCGACAGCATCGGATCGCCCTGCCGCACCGCCTGAACGGTGCGCACAAGCTCGACCTCGCGGGTGCGACGCTGGCCGCCGGTCGAAACCGTCGAGACGAACCGTCGCCCGGTGCCGGCAAGCGGTGCGCCAGCCGGCCCTTCGTCGCGCTCGAGGATCACCAGCTTGGTCACCAGCCCCTGCGCGACCGCCTGGTGCTTGGCGATCTCGTCCTCGTGCAGCGTCGTCAGCCCGGCATTGAGTGTCATGCTTAAACCTCGCTCACGACCTGGTTTCCGGAGATGACATGCACCTTGTAGTCGCCGAAGACCTGGGCCGCCTCGCCGGATGCATAAAGCGCCTGATAGGCATCGTGCGGCACCAGCGCATGTTTCTCGTAGGACGAGACGCCCATGCGCGTGGCCTCCAGATTGTCGGTATCGATGTGGAACTCTTCCTGCGCCGGGGTCGTCGACCAGAAGCCGCGCTGTGCGGCGCGTTCGGCCTTGGAAAACACCTCCTGCACCGTCCAGGTCAGAAGCCAGGCATTTTCGGGCTTGCGCACCTTGGACAGGATCTCGTTGATCTTCGCATTGTTCTCGGTGATCCCGGCCGAGTAGAACGGTCCAAGCACGATGCGCCGCAACTGCTTGGGATGCAGCTCGGCGAAATCCTTGTCCATGTTGGTGGCGATCGTGATCGGCGTCAGCGAGTAGGTGCTGTTCTTCGAGGCGAAGTCATCGAAGCGGCTGGCAAGCTCCGGGTTGAGCAGACCGCCGACCGGCAGCGGGATTTCCACCTGCGGATTGAGCTTGCCATCCGCGGTGACGAGCATCTCGACGATCTTTTCCGAGGAATCCTCGATCGTCGCCATGTACACCATCGGCAGGGTCTGGGTGCCGTCGAAGGCTCCCCAGCTCACGACATAATAGGGCCGCATCGTCTTGGGGTTGACCGCGACGCGGATCGTTTCCGGCAGGATGAAGGGTGAAAAGATCTCGCCCTTGCCGATCTGCTCAAGATAAAGCCGCTCCGCCATGCGCGACTGCAGCGCCTCGGGAAAAGCCTTCTGTCTCAGGATGAAATCGGCCATCTCCTCGCGCAGCGCATCGGCCGACGGAATATCCGCAAGCCGCTTGCCCGCTGTCTGCCGGTCGTTTTCCAGCTCGAGCACGTTCTGGAAAACCGGAAAGCCGCTCTCGGCCCGCGAAATCCTGAACTGATCGACGAAGCCGATGCGGTTCTCCCAGCAGGCGATCGACGCTTTCAGCCGGGCCAGATAGGGAACGATCACCTCGCCAACCACCGTGTTGCGATAGAGCGGCGAATTGCGGTCTCCGAGAAACAGCTCAAGCCCGGCCAACGCCGAATGGATCGAGGCGAAATACTGCGCAACGGCGGGGGATGCGGCGATCTTCATGCCGTTCCCCCCGGCGCGCGGCGCAAGGCAAAGTCGAACCGTTTCATGCGCATGCCCATGTGCTCGCGCCGATCACTGCTTCACGTAGTTGGCAGTGTTGTGCTTGTCCATGACCGCCTGGAAGCGGCGGGCAAAGGCATCGTCGGCCAGCTTCTTGCGGCGCTGGATGTCCTGCGTCGACAGCATGTTTTTCTCGTGCATTTCCAGGAGGTCGCCGATGTGGCGCTGGGCGGCCGCACCGATGCCGGCCATCGTCTCTTCGGCTGCCGTGTCGACCTGGCTTCCGAGCGTGTTGATCTTGTGGGCGACGTCCTGCTGGGCCGCCGTCTTCAATGAATCTTCCAACGCCTTGTAGAGCACGATGCGCTGTTCGGTATCGATCGTCAGCTTGTTGATCAGGGTGTTCTGGGCGGCGATCTGGTTGTTGAGCGAATCGACGAAGGTCTGGAACATCGAGGTGTAACGCTCGAGCGTCTGGCTTTCGGCCAGCAGCTCCTGCTCCTTCGCCTGTTTCTCATTGTACTCCGTCGCCAGCGCCGAGCGCTCGCCTTCGAGCTCGGTGCGCACCTTCTGCTCGGTCGAAGCGGCAATGCGGTTCTCGATGTCGAGCAGCAGCGGGTTCAACTCCTCAATGCGCTTCTGCACCGTTTCCAGATTGGACATCGTGCCCTTGCGGCGCTCGATCACCTGGATCAAGCTCTGTTCGGAGGTCTTGTAGCGCTGGTCGAGGATCGACTTCTGATCCTTGAGGATGCCGACGATCGTGTCGGACTTCGACAACAGCTCCTGCAGATTGCCGGCAAGCGACATGTTGCGCACCCGGTCGGTGCGCATGCGCTGCATCTTCTGCTTGGAGAAAATACCGATGAACTTCTCGTAGCCGGTATAGTTCTTCATGCTCTCGAATTCGGAGCCGAAGACGTTGGTCGCATCCTCCAGCCCGATGATCAGGTCGGCAATGTTCGCCTCCATCACCTTCTGCTGGTTGATCACGTCCTGAATGCGGGCATTCTCGATATCGAAATTGACGTCGCCGAGCTTGGTCTCCGATTTGGCGAACTGCTCCAGCACGACACCGGATTGCTCGAGCTTGCCGCGCATCTGCTCGACAACGCTTTTCGTCTTCTCGATCTCCGCGTCAAAATTCTGAAGAGAAGCCATATCATCCCCCTGGATCGGTCGAGGCAACAGATGCCATCCGGGCCAAATTATTCAGCCTTCGATTGCAGGTATATAAAGGGTGTTTATCGAAAGAGAACAAGTCTCGCCGGCCGGCTTTTTTGGTCAACCGTACCGTCGAAGTGCTTGAGATATCGAAGGCATTGCCTATTTGGCCGCAGATGGGTCCTTGAGATATGCAATGACGTCGGCGATGTCCTGCGGCTTCCTCAGCCCGACAAAGCTCATCTTGGTGCCGCCCACCATCGCCTTGGGGCTTAAGAGATACTCACTCAGTGTCGGCTCGTCCCAGACATGCCCTTCCGCACCGAAGGCCTTCATGGCCTCTGAATAGCTGTAGTCGGACACTGACGCGGCCGGACGACCGATAACGCCCATCAGGCTCGGGCCGACCCTGTTGTTCGGCTCGGTGGCGGTGTGGCAGGCGCCGCATTTGCGGAAGACGGCAGCGCCCGCCTTGGCGTCGCCACCGGCATGAGCGGGCGCAGCACCGAGACAGAGACAGAGCAGGAGAGACGGAAAGATGCGCGACATCGCTGACCTCATCTGGGAAAGACGGGATCAGCATTGCATCCCGAATGCGTGGTCTTCAAGACGGCAGGCGGTCGCACCAAGGCACCGCGCGTCAAGCAGCGCCTGAAGAGCAGGGCATGGCACTCGCAAGTGGCAGCGGAACGCCTTGAATCGAATCCGATTTCAGAGCGTCACGCCGGATCGCAGCGCATCTTGTCTTCCCAATGGCGCCGGCAATAGGAGACATATTTCTCGTTGCCGCCCACCTCGACCTGGGCACCCTCGCGAACGACATTGCCCTGCCCGTCGAGACGGACGACCATGGTCGCCTTGCGGCCGCAGTCGCAGATCGTGCGCACTTCGCGCAGTTCGTCGGCAATGGCCAGAAGCGCCATAGAGCCCGGAAAAAGCTTGCCCTGGAAATCGGTGCGCAAACCGTAGGCCATGACGGGGATGCCGATCCGGTCGGCGACCCGCGCCAGCTGCCAGACCTGCTCCTCGTCGAGGAACTGGGCCTCGTCGACGAAGACGCAGGCGATCTTGCCCATGTCATCCGCGTTGAGCCTTTCGATCAGACCAAAAAGATCGTCGCCGCCATGGAAGGGAATGGCATCCGCGTCGAGACCGATGCGCGACGAGATGCGCCCGGTGCCTGCCCGGTCGTCGAAAGCCGCGATCAGCATGACGACGCGCATGCCGCGTTCCTGATAGTTATAGGATGCCTGCAGCAGCAACGTGCTCTTGCCCGCATTCATCGTGGCATAGCTGAAATAGAGTTTGGCCATATCCTGCCGCCTCCGGAAATCGTCTCGCCGGTACATGACGAGGCTTGGCCCCGAAGGCCAGAGCCTGTTTGCGCGACCCACAGTTTTTCGCTCGACTTGACCATTTCGTGGGCATTGCGACATTCTGCGTCGCAGCGTGCATCCCGTCAGCGTATTGACGCAATACACTTCCTTCGACATCAAAGCGCTTGAATTCGCTATCCAATGGTGTTTGGCTAACACTCCAACCGTGTTTGGCTATAACAATAATAGAGGCAGGGGAACGACAACGATGAACAAAGCACTCTCTCTCAAATTCATGCTCGCGGGCGCCGTTTCGCTGGCTGCCCTTGTTGCCGGAAACGCCGCGGCAGCCGAGCCCGAAAGCTGTGGCACCGTCCGTTTCTCCGACGTCGGATGGACGGATATCACAGCCACCACCGCCACGGTTTCCGCCGTGCTCAAGGGCCTCGGCTACGAGACCGATATCAAGGTTCTCTCGGTGCCGGTCACCTACACCTCGCTGAAGAACAAGGACATCGACGTCTTCCTCGGCAACTGGATGCCGACCCAGGAAAACGACGTACGCCCCTATCTCGACGACAAGTCGGTCGAATCCTTCGGCCCGAACCTCGAAGGCGCGAAATACACGCTGGCGACCAACGCCAAGGGTGCCGAACTCGGCATCAAGGACTTCAAGGATATCGCCGCTCAGAAAGACGCGCTCGAAGGCAAGATCTATGGCATCGAGCCGGGCAATGACGGCAACCGCCTGATCATCGACATGGTCGACAAGGACACCTTCGGCCTCAAGGGCTTCGAAGTGGTCGAATCCTCCGAACAGGGCATGCTGGCGCAGGTCGCCCGCTCCGAAAAAGATGGCGCGCCGATCGTGTTCCTCGGCTGGGAACCGCATCCGATGAACGCCAACTTCAAGCTCACCTATCTCTCGGGCGGTGACGATATCTTCGGCCCCAATTTCGGCGGCGCCACCATCTTCACCAACGTTCGTGCCGGCTACACCACCGAATGCCCGAATGTCGGCAAGCTGCTGACGAACCTCAAGTTCTCGCTGCAGATGGAAAACGAGATCATGGGCAAGATCCTCAACGACGGCAAGGAACCGGACGCAGCCGCGAAGGAATGGCTGAAGGCCAACCCGACGGCCATCGAACCGTGGCTCGCCGGCGTCACCACCAAGGACGGCGGCGAAGGCCTTGCCGCGGCCAAGACCGCGCTCGGGCTCTGACCGACGACAAGGCGGGGCAAGACCCCGCCTTTTTTTCACCGCATCGCGCGATATTGTTGATCTGACGAGACGGATTTACCCCTGTGGAATTTCTGACAGAATACCGCATTCCCATCGGCGGCTGGGCCAAGGCGTTCGTCGACTGGCTGACGACGAACTTCGAGCTGTTCTTCGACCAACTTGCCAGCTTCCTGTCGGGCGTCGTCGGCATTCTGCTCTATATCCTGCAGACGCCCCACCAGCTGATCGTGGTGGCAGTCATCACCGGGCTCGCCTGGTGGTTCCGCCGTTCGCTCGGCGTGACCCTGTTCACCGGCCTCGGATTGCTGCTGATCATCAACCAGGGTTACTGGAAGGAAACGACCGAGACACTGGCTCTGGTGCTGGCTGCAAGCGTCGTCAGCATGGCCGTCGGCGTTCCGCTCGGCATTGCCGCTGCGCGCCGGGCCTGGGTCTATTCCGTCATGCGTCCGATCCTCGACCTGATGCAGACGATCCCGACCTTCGTCTATCTGATCCCCGCGCTCATTCTCTTCGGCCTCGGCATGGTGCCGGGCCTGATCGCAACGGTGATCTTCGCCATTCCGGCCCCCATCCGCCTCACCCGCCTCGGCATCATCTCGACGCCGCCATCGCTGGTGGAAGCGGCACAGGCCTTCGGCGCAACACCGGCCCAGGTGCTGCGCAAGGTCGAGTTGCCCTTCGCAATGCCGCAGATCATGGCGGGTCTGACCCAGACGATCATGCTCTCGCTGTCGATGGTTGTCATCGCCGCACTCGTCGGCGCCAACGGCCTCGGCGTTCCCGTGCTGCGGGCGCTGAACACGGTGAACGTCGCAAAGGGTTTCGAGGCCGGTCTCTGCATCGTCATTCTCGCCATCATCCTCGACCGCCTGTTCCGCTCGTCCGACGAAGGAGAAGGCGCATGACCGACGCCGTCGTTTTCAAGAATGTCGACATCATCTTCGGCAACAACCCGCAGACCGCGCTGCAGATGATCGACCAGGGCAAGACCCGCGACGAGATCGGCGCGGCCACCGGCCTGGTGCTGGGCGTCGCCGGTGCAACGCTTTCGATCAACGAGGGCGAGATCCTTGTCTTGATGGGGCTCTCCGGCTCCGGCAAGTCGACGCTGCTTCGCGCCGTCAACGGCCTTGCGCCCGTCGTCCGCGGCGAAGTCGAGGTCAAGACCGCCAATGGACCGCTCAATCCCTATCGCACCACACCGAAGTCGCTACGCGATTTCCGCATGCACACCGTGTCGATGGTGTTCCAGCAGTTCGCACTGTTGCCCTGGCGCACCGTTGCCGACAATGTCGGCTTCGGCCTCGAGCTGGCCGGCATGCCCGACGCCGAACGCAAGGCCCGCGTGGGCGAGCAGCTTGAACTCGTCAATCTGACGAAGTGGGCAGGCCGCAAGGTCAACGAGCTTTCGGGCGGCATGCAGCAGCGCGTCGGCCTTGCCCGCGCCTTTGCGACCGGTGCGCCGATCCTGTTGATGGACGAACCGTTCTCGGCCCTCGACCCCTTGATCCGCACGCGGCTTCAGGACGAACTGCTTGAGTTTCAGCGTCGCCTGAAGAAGACCATCGTCTTCGTCAGCCACGACCTTGACGAGGCGTTCCGCATCGGCAACCGCATCGCCATCATGGAAGGCGGCCGCATCATCCAGTGCGGCACGCCGCAGGACATCGTCAGAAACCCGGCCAACCAGTATGTCGCCGATTTCGTCCAGCACATGAACCCGATCACCATGCTGACGGCGAAGGACGTGATGCAGACCGGCGTCCAACGCGGTGCGACCGTAGCCGGCGTGACGGCAACCGCCAAGCCGACGACACCGCTCGTCGATATCCTCGACGCCATGTCCCGCCAGCCGGGCAGCGTCGGCGTCGTCGACAACGGCTCCGTGGTTGGCACGATCAACGCGCAGAACATCGTCGAAGGCCTGACGCGACACCGCAACAAAAGTTGACTAAAGCGCACAAGAAGCCAATAAAAGCCCGGACCCTGTTCCGGGCTTTTTCGTCTGGAACCGGACCGAAGATCAGGAAGGACCGAGGAATGACCGACAAGCCGAACGTATTGCGCGAAACCGATGACGAGGCGCGCAAGCTGGCACATACGCTTTTGCGCGGTGCGCGCAGCGGTTCGCTTGCGGCCATCGAGCCGGAGAGCGGCGGCTTCCCCTTCGTCAGTCGGGTTCTCGTCGGCATGGATGTCGACGGTGTGCCGCTGATCCTGATTTCCAAGCTGTCGACCCACACAAAGGCACTGCTCGTCGACACGCGCGCTTCGCTGCTGACGGGAGAACCGGGCAAGGGCGATCCCCTCGCCCATCCGAGACTCACGGTACAGTGCGAAGCCGAAGCGGTTGCACGCGATTCGGACGCTCATGCCCGCATCCGCGAGCGGTTTGTCCGTCGGCATCCCAAATCGAAGCTCTATGTCGACTTCCCCGACTTCGGTTTCTTCCGCCTCAACCCGTTACGCGCCAGCCTTAACGGTGGTTTTGGTCGCGCTTACGTGCTGACGGCAGAGGATCTGGTGATCGAATCACCGGCCACCGCATCGCTCGCCGCCATGGAAACCGGCGCAATCGAACATATGAACGCCGATCACGCCGACGCGGTCAGGTATTACGCTGAAAAACTCTGCAACGCCCCGGAAGGCGACTGGAAGGTCGTCGGCATCGACGCCGCCGGCCTGGATCTGGCCTATGGCGACCAGCTGAAGCGGCTCGAGTTTCCTGCGCCAATGCGGGACAGTTCGGAGTTACGGCCACTTTTGCGCGAACTTTACGGTTAAATCGCTCGCAAGCTACCCCCATTTCTTGCAGTAGGTAGTTGCCCTTTTATGCATCACGACTAATTATCGTCCTTCGTCAACCATAACTACGTGTGATGTAATTTTCGCATGGAGCACGCAATGCAGCCACTTTCGCCTGAAAAACATGATGAAGCCGAGATAGCAGCCGGCTTCCTCTCGGCCATGGCAAACCCTAAGCGCCTTCTCATCCTCGATTCCCTTGTCAAGGAAGAGATGGCAGTCGGCGCATTGGCCAATAAGGTGGGCTTGAGCCAGTCCGCTCTTTCCCAGCACCTGTCCAAACTGCGAGCCCAGAATCTGGTCAGCACTCGCCGTGACGCTCAGACGATCTACTATTCCAGCTCGTCCGACGCCGTCATGAGGATTTTGGGTACGCTCTCCGAGATCTACGGCGTCGACGCAAATGCCGTGGAAGAAAAGACATTGGTCCGCCGCTCGGCCTGACCTTCTCAGTCCGGAACAGGGATCATGCCCTGAAGTAGCCCCACACGAGCAATCGCGCGGGGCTTATTCTTTTCTGGAAGATCGGCAGACGGGGCAGGCCATTGCCCGGCCGAAGCGCTCCGCTGCCCAAGCAACCTCCATCCTGAAGGTTGCTTGGGGCTTGCCGCCGTTGTTTACGCGGCCTTGAGGTTTCGGGGTCAGGATGCGCCCGGGCGAAACAGCCGGGACATCGGGTTTATGAAGGATAAGGTCCGTTGGGGCATCGCCGGTACCGGCGTGATCGCAAACAGCTTCGCATCCGACATCCAGTTTGCCGGCAACGCCGTGCTGGCAGCGGTCTATTCCCGAAGCCAGGACAAGGCCGATGCCTTCGCCGAGCGTTTCGGCGGCATTGCCCGCCATTCCAGCATCGATGCCTTTGCTGCCGATCCTGAAATCGACGCGGTCTACGTTGCCTCGCCAAACGCCGTGCATCTGGAACACGCCATCGTCTTTCTTTCGGCGGATAAGGCCGTCCTGGTCGAAAAGCCGCTAACGACCTCGTTCGACGACGCGCGTTCGCTATCGGCGTTGGCCGCAGCCAAGGGCCTCTTTGCCATGGAGGGCCTGTGGACGTGCTTCCTGCCGGCGATCGCCAAGGCACGCGCACTGCTCGATGGAGAAGCCCTCGGGCGCATTCGGCATGTGACGGCGGAGCTGGCCTATGAAAAGCCGTTCGACCCCACTGACCGCTTTTTCGACGCCAGACTCGGCGGCGGGTCGCTGCTCGACCTCGGCATTTATCCGCTTTCGCTGTGCCTGAACCTTTTTGGGCGCCCGCATGCGATCGACGGCCGCTGGCAAAGCGCGCCCACGGGCGTCGACCTCTCGGCGGAAATGCGCCTCGCCTATGCCGGCTTCAATGCGCATCTTTCCTGCGGCTTTGACCGCGATGGAGACAACCGCTTCGTCATCGATGGCGATCGCGGCACACTCGTCATCGACGCGCCGTTTCTGAAGGCGAGCCGGCTGTTCCTCGCCAACAATGGCCTGGTGCGCAAAGCCATCGCACCGAGAGGCCGGGGTCTATGGGCAAAG
This sequence comes from Ensifer sp. M14, assembly GCF_003355565.1. Lineage (NCBI taxonomy): Bacteria > Pseudomonadati > Pseudomonadota > Alphaproteobacteria > Hyphomicrobiales > Rhizobiaceae > Ensifer > Ensifer sp. M14. The sequence continues at coordinate 1,907,400 of NZ_QJNR01000004.1, read as the reverse complement.
ACACTGACGCGGGTTGCCAGGCGCGTCGCCCTGCCCGGCCTTCAGCGTTTCGATCTGCCGTTCCCGGGCAACGGATTGCAATTCGAGATCGAGGCGGCAAGTGCTGCAATCCTGGAAGGCTGGCACGAACACATCCTGATGCCGACATCGCGCAGCATCCAGGCGATCGAAATCATCGAGACGATCCGCGCTTTGCCACCGTCATAGATCGCGTGGACGGTAGCCCTGGCGGCCGTTGTTGAGCGCAAGCACGATTTCGGTCAGGTGGCGCGCCGTGGCTCCGGAAAAGAACGGCGCCTCCTTACGCGCGATCGCCTCGGCCTGGGCTGCAATGCCGCTGACAAAATCGATCTTCGAGGGATAGGCGGGCAAGGCCGTGGCCTTGGCCCTGGCGGGATAGCGCACCCGATTGCCGGCGTAGAGCCGGAGAGGCAGCTTGCGGCCGAGCTTCCATTCGACCCAATCGAGAATGCGGTGCTGCAGCGAGCGCTTCGCACCGAAAGCTTCGAGATGGACGGGCGAGCGGTTGTCCCAGAGATCGCGCACGACGATGATGCCCTCGTCACCGATGATCGTCAGCGACCGGTCGCGCGGGGCCGCAAGCCCACAAGTCACCCGCGCCGTCACGCCCGAGCGGAAGGAAAGGCAGCCGACGGAGAAATCCGGACCGAGGTGCAACCGTTCCGTACCCGGTCCCTTGTCCGGAAAGGTCAGGGCCGAAACGGCGCTGACCTCGGCAACCGGGCCGAAGAGCGAAACGAGCCAGCTTGCGGCGTAACCGGCGTGTTCGAGCGTGCAGCCGACTTCGAATTCATGCACGCCCGGCCAGCGGGCGCCGGAGCGGCTGCGCCATTCCCGCCAGTTCGCCTTGAACACCGGACCATCTTCCATTTCCGCGTAGACGAGGCGCGGCGTGCCGATGGCACCAGCCGCCAGCAGCGAGACACAGAGCGTGTGCGCCTCGCTGAGCGCATTGGCCGGCGCACCGCCAAGCACCAGGGCCCGCTCTCGTGCGAGTTCCACGAGTTCGCTCGCCTCATCGACGTCCATGGCCAGCGGCTTTTCACAATAGACATGCTTGCCAGCGAGAAGTGCTGCGCGGTTTACCGTATAGTGGCTTTCCGGCGTCGTCAGATTGACGACGATCGCAACCGCCGGATCAGCCAGAACCGCCTCCAGCGTCGCGTAGCGGTTGACCTTCCAGTAACCGGCAAACTCGGTGAGGCGGGCTTCGTCCCGGTCCCATACACCGATGAGGCGCAACTGCGGGTGGTTTGCAAGCGTCGTCATGTAGTAGTCGGCAACAAAGCCGGTTCCGACAAAGGCTATCCCGGTCATCGCTGCAGCCCTCTAGCGTGCGTCGGCAAGGAACGACGCGACATAGACGAGCGGTGCGTTCCAGTTGATGGTGATCTCATTGGAGCCGTAAGCCTCGATATCGTCGACATAACAGGTTTGGGGCGCGCAGCCCTGCAGCCGCTGTTTGGCGATCGCGTCCACCGGAGTCGAATTCGGCCCTCCGGCAAGCGATCCGACCGGCGGACTGGGCAGGCTCGGGTCTACCTGATGCGCATACCAGCGGCTGTGCTGGTTCTGCGGCGAGCGCGCGCCGTAGCCGGTGATGTAGGACATCGCCAGAGCATTGCGGCCGAGAAGATAGTCCATGCTTTCACGCGCAGCACCGAGGAAGGCCTTGTCTCCAGAAAGGTCGAAGGCCGCCGACAGGACAATGATGTTCTGCAGAATCAGCTGGTTCGAACCCCAATCGTACTGGTGATTTCCAGGGCGATAGATCTGCCCAAACGGCTCGGCTGCCTGCAGCGGCAGGAAGGTCCTGGCCGCAGCCAGAACCGAGCGTCGCACCATGGCGAGATCGGCCTTGGGCAAGGCTTCACCGTAAAGCGCCAGCTGCAGCCGGGCGAAACCGGCAACATTGCGCCAGTGGAAGGCGCCGCTCGGCGGCAGCACATCGCCCGACCAGTGCGGCGATGCACGCAAGACGTCAAGATACTTCGCGTCTCCGGTTGTCAGGAAAAGCTCGGTCGCAGCCCAATAGAGTTCGTCGGAAACGTCGTCGTCGTCATAGTCGCCGCCGCCTGAATTCCCGTCCGATTTCGGCGCCAGCAGCACCGGATTGGCATTGGCCGCCACCCACGCCTTGCGCGCGGTCGTCAGCAGCTTTGCGGCAAATGTCGGGTTGTCCTTGGCAAACAGCCGCGAGGCCTGTGCGGCAACCGCTGCCACATCGAAGGTCGCAGCCGTCGAGGGTCGGTGTAGCGCCCGCAGCTTCGGATCCTCGCTCGGCAGCATCGGCGGCGACGTCCACTCGGTGTCATGGATCTTGTGATGAACCATCCCGGCCAGCGGTTCGCCATCCGGCACCATCATCGAAAGCAGGAACTGCAGCTCCCATCGCGCCTCGTCGAGCAGATCGGGAATGCCGTTGCCGTTCTCGGGAATGCGCGAAAGCCGATCGCCGAGTGCTGGCGATTTGGCGCCGCCAAAGGCACGGGCGCGCTCGAACGTCGCCAGCAGCTGCGCGGCCGAGATCGCGCCGTTGACCGCATACTTGCCGTGATCGCCGGCGTCGTACCAGCCGCCGGAAACGTCGAGACGATAGGTGCAGGACCAGTCGCCGTAGAGCGCTGTGGCTTCGTCGCCACTGAGGCAGCCGACCGATTTGTCCCCCTCGTTCGGCGCTGCGCCCACATGGCCTGCGGGCCGCGCATAGGCCTTGCCGGCGATATCGCCGCGGATCTGGATGCCGCTGCGCTGCGGGTAGAACCAGGAGAGCGCGTCAACGGTGAGGCGACCATAGAGATCGTCGGAGATCGAAAAGCGGTCGCTCGTCCAGTCGCCGGAGACCAGCCGGTAGCCATCGCCGGGCGCAGCATAGGCGGAAAAATCAGCCACATGCGTCCGCACCCCAGCCGATGGATCGAAACCGCGCGGCCGCGTCGTTCCCTCGCCAACGACCGCGTCGCCGGCGTCGACCAACTGAAAGGAAATCGCGTTGCGTGCGTCCGAGATCACCGTCGCCCGCTTCGGACCATCGGTGAAATAACCGAGCTGGTTGACCCGGATGGCCGGGCCCCTGTTCGCCCGGTTGGTGGCTGCGGGAGGTGCAGCAACCTCCACCAATGATACGTCGTCGATACAGAAGCGCGACGGCTTGTCGACACCGCCGAGCGGGAAGACCAGCTGAGCCTCCTCCTCGTCCGATGCCATGAAGTCCGCTGAAAATGACGTGCGCTCCGACGCGCCGCCGATGCTGAACTCGCTCTGCACCGTCCAGGGCTCGGCTGCGCGCTGGATGCGGGCCGGCACAGCGCGGGCAGCATCGACCATGGCCGACATTGACAGCCTGTAGTGAAGCCCCGGCTCGAGTTTCACACCGTTGACGCCGATGAGCCTGTCCCAGGTATCGCCGCCCGCCGAGACGTCGGCGCAGAGTTGCCCTGCGTCGCGGGTCAGTGCCACACCGTCACCGGCCCAGAAACTGTCCCCGCCATGCTCGAAACGGCCGTCGACGATCAGGTCGGCGCCTGCTGCCACACCGGGCAGAAACAGGACGACCATGGCCGCCTGCGCGATCCCCAACCTCGACACCGTCTCGCCACTCCGCTTCATTCGCCACCGGATCGCACCGTCCGGATGACGGTAAGAAGCACGAGCCATGGATCCGGCGATACACGGCGCGGTAGCGTTGACGCAAACAGGTTAAACTTGAGAAAACGTCCGCGCCTGCAACGAAAAATCCGCCGCACCGCTTCGAATGAACAGTCGATTTTTGCGGGAAATCACGCCCATGTATCCGATTGTGGCAAGCCCTGAACCCGCGCACGTGTCGGCGCTCCAGACTTGACCCGAACCGGCGCCCTGATAGTTTGACCAAAGGGTAAAAGAATCCGAGCGGGCACAACCGCCCGACACTGGACCATGCCGAGGAGAACTGGAATGTCGAACCGTCTGAATACCACGCCGAACGATCTGCGCGCCTTCTGGATGCCGTTTACCGCCAACCGGCAATTCAAGAAGGAGCCGCGCCTCTTCGTCGGCGCGAAGGACATGCACTACACGACCCATGACGGTCGCACGGTGCTTGACGGTACCGCAGGTCTCTGGTGCGTCAATGCCGGCCATTGTCGCCCGAAGATCACCGAGGCGATCCGCGAACAGGCGGGCGAGCTCGACTACGCGCCGGCCTTCCAGCTCGGCCATCCCAAGGCCTTCGAACTCGCCAATCGCCTGGTCGATATCGCACCTGAGGGCATGAACCACGTTCTCTACACCAATTCCGGCTCCGAATCGGTCGATACCGCTCTGAAAGTGGCGCTTGCCTATCACCGGGCCAAGGGCGACGGCTCGCGCTTCCGGCTGATCGGCCGCGAACGCGGCTATCACGGCGTCAATTTCGGCGGCATCTCGGTCGGCGGCATCGTCTCCAACCGCAAGATGTTCGGCACGCTTCTGACCGGCGTCGACCACATGCCGCACACCCACCTGCCGGCCCAGAACGCCTTTACCCGCGGCGAGCCCGAGCATGGCGGCGATCTGGCGACCGAGCTCGAGCGCATCGTCACCCTGCACGACGCCTCGACCATCGCCGCCGTCATCGTCGAGCCGGTCGCAGGCTCCACCGGCGTGCTGATCCCGCCGAAGGGCTACCTCCAGAAGCTGCGCGACATCTGCACCAAGCACGGCATCCTGTTGATCTTCGATGAAGTCATCACCGGCTTCGGCCGCCTCGGCACGCCGTTTGCCGCGCAGTATTTCGGCGTGACGCCCGACATCATCACCACCGCCAAGGGCCTCACCAACGGCGTGATCCCGATGGGTGCCGTGTTCGTGACCTCGGAAATTCACGACGCCTTCATGAACGGGCCGGAACACCTGATCGAGTTCTTCCACGGCTACACCTATTCCGGCAATCCGATCGCCTCGGCCGCAGCGCTCGGCACCCTCGACACCTACAAGGAAGAGGGCCTTCTGACCCGCGCCGCCGAGCTTGCCTCCTATTGGGAAGACGGCCTGCATTCCCTCAAGGACTGCCCCAACGTCATCGACATCCGCAATGTCGGCCTGATCGGCGCGATCGAGCTGCAGCCGATCGCCGGCGAGCCGACCAAGCGCGCCTTCAACGCCTTCCTGAAAGCCTATGAGAAGGGCCTGCTGATCCGCACCACCGGCGACATCATCGCGCTGTCGCCGCCGCTGATCATCTCCAAGGCGGAGATCGACGAGCTGTTCGACAAACTGCGCGACGTGCTCGTCAACAATATCTGATAGCGTCGTCCACCAGCGAATACGACCCTTTCCCCGGCAACGGGGAGAGGGTTATTCTTAACTACAGGCCGAAATGAGAGGTGCACGGATGGCAACAGCTTTGGAACGAATGATCGACCAGGGCGTCGGTCGCGAGCCGGCAGACACCGTGCTCAAGGGCGGGCACTTCTTCGATCTGGTGACGGGTGAGCTCGTCGCCTCTGACATCGCCATATCAGGCGGCCGTATCGTCGGCACCTATGGCGAGTACCAGGGACGCGAGGAGATCGATATCTCTGGCCGCATCGTCGTGCCCGGCTTCATCGACACGCACCTGCACATCGAATCCTCGCTCGTCACCCCGCACGAGTTCGATCGCTGCGTGCTGCCGCTCGGCATCACCACCGTCATCTGCGATCCGCACGAGATCGCCAACGTTCTCGGCACCGAGGGCATCCAGTTCTTTCTCGATTCCGCGCTCGAAACGATCATGGATATCCGCGTGCAGCTGTCATCCTGCGTGCCGGCGACGCATCTGGAGACGGCAGGTGCCGACTTACCCGTCGAACGGCTCCTGCCCTTCCGCGATCATCCGAAGGTGATCGGCCTTGCCGAGTTCATGAACTTCCCCGGCGTCATCCACAAGGATCCGGTTTGCCTCGCCAAGCTTGAAGCGTTCCAGGGTGGTCATATCGACGGCCACGCGCCGCTGCTCAGGGGCAAGGACCTCAACGGCTACCTCTCGACCGGCATCCGCACCGAGCATGAATGCACGACGGCCGAAGAGGCGATGGAGAAGATCCGCAAGGGCATGCACATCCTCGTGCGCGAAGGCTCCGTCTCCAAGGACCTGTACGCGCTGATGCCGATCATTACCGAACGGCTTTCGCCCTACCTGGCGCTCTGCACCGACGACCGCAATCCGCTCGATATCGCCGAGCAGGGTCACCTCGACCATATGATCCGCACCGCGATCGCAGCCGGCGTCGAGCCGCTGGCGATCTATCGCGCCGCCTCGATCTCGGCCGCCCGCGCCTTCGGCCTTCGCGACCGCGGCCTCGTCGCACCCGGCTGGCGCGCCGATCTCGTTGTGCTCGACAGCCTCGAAAGCTGCCGCGCGCAAATGGTGTTTTCCGGCGGCCGACGCGTGACCGACGCGCTGTTTGCCACCCGCAAGCCGGTTGCCCCCGTCGGGCTCGACAGCGTCAAGGCCGGCCATGTCAATGCCAGCGACTTCGGCGTGCCCTACTCCGACAGAGAGACGTCCGTCATCGGCGTCCTGCCGGGCAAGATCATCACCGAGCATCGTCGCTACAGGCTGCCAGCCGATGGCAACGAGACCGGCGTCGACCTCGGCCGCGATATCATCAAGGTGGCGGTGATCGAGCGGCACGGCGTCAACGGCAACCATGCCAACGGTTTCGTCCAGGGTTTTGGTCTGAAGAAGGGCGCAATCGCCTCCACGGTCGGCCATGACAGCCACAACATCTGCGTCGTCGGCGTCAACGTCGAGGACATGGCAACCGCCGCCAATCGGCTTGGTCAGATCAAAGGCGGCTTCGTCGTCGTCGAGGATGGCAAGGTCACCGGCGAGATCGCATTGCCGGTCGCCGGCCTGATGAGCCTCGAGCCGCACGAATCCGTGCGCGATACCCTGCATCACCTGCGCCAGGCGGCCTTTGCGCTGGGCGCGACCCTGGAAGAACCCTTCCTGCAGCTCGCGTTCCTGCCTCTGCCGGTGATCCCGCACCTGAAGATATCGGATCGCGGACTTGTCGACGTCGACAAGTTCATGCTGATCGGCTGAACCAGGCAGGGCCGCTCAGTTGTCGGCAGAGGAGCCGGAAAGCTCCTTGCGAAAATAGACCACGCGCTCGGTTTCCTCGAAGCCAAGCGCCATGTGCAGGCCATGGCTTTCAAGGTTGTCAATGTCAGTGTCCGACGCCAGCTCGCGGCAACCGTGGCTGGTCGCCCAGCGCTCTGCAGCCGTGATCAGTGCCCGCGCCACCCCATGGCGTCGGTAGCGCGGAAGCACGTAGATGCCTTCGAGAAAGGCGACGGGAGACGTCTCGCAGCCGTTGACGTAATCGGTACGCAGCGAGACCTCGGCAAAGCCTGCCGCGACACCGGCATCGTCCTCGCACAGAAACGCTGCCTGTCGCTCGGCCGCAGCCAGACAGCTGTCGATCTCGTCGCGGTGAACCGCGGCGGGCGTATCGGACCAGAGTGCAAGCCGCATCTCCAGCCAGCGTCCGACCATCTCCCCATCCATCAGCAACACGCGCATCAGAGTTTCCCGCAATAGGCGCTCAGACCATCGAGCTTCAGCACGCCGCCGGCAACCCGCGCAGATTGGCCGGGTAGCGGAAAGGTCTCCACCAACGCGTCAGAAACGAGGAATTCCTGCGGCTCGCGTGTCAGGTTGAAAACGAACAGCAGCCGTTCGCCATCCTTCTCACGCGTGAACGCCAGAAGGTCGCGGTTGCTTTCCAGGAATGACATGTCGCCATCGTGCAGGGCGGCGTGCGATCGACGAAAGGCGAGCATTGTTCGGTAGTGGTTGAGGACCGTCTCTGCGCGGCTCTCCTGCGTATCGACCGCCAGCCGCGCCTGCTCGGCCGGCACCGGCAGCCACGGTTTTCCGGTGGAGAACCCGGCATTCTGGGCGGCGGCCTCCCACACCATCGGCGTGCGGCAACCGTCCCGACCCTTGAACGACGGCCAGAAGCGGATGCCATAGGGATCGCGCAGATCTTCGAAGGCGATGTCGGCCTCAGGCAGTCCGAGCTCTTCGCCCTGATAGAGGCAGACCGAGCCGCGCAAGGTCGCCAGCAACGTCATCGCCAGCTTGGCGACGACATCCCGTTCCGCCTCGCTCTCAGCAAAGCGGCTGACATGGCGCGTGACGTCGTGGTTGGAAAAGGCCCAGCAGACCCAGCCGTCGGTGACGGCCTTCTGGAAATTGTCGACGCAGCGACGGATATGGCCGGCGGTGAAATCCGGGCCGAGCAGATCGAACGTGTAGCACATATGCAGCTTGTCGCCGCCGCTGGTATAGGCCGCCACCGTCTTCAAAGATCGCGCGCCATCTCCGACCTCCCCCACCGTCGTTCGGCCGCCATAGCCATCGAGCAACGCCCGGAACCGCTGGAGAAAGGCGATGTTCTCCGGCTGGCTCTTGTCGTAGAGATGATCCTGCATGCCGTAAGGGTTAACGTCGGGCGCATCATTGCTGGTCGCATCCGGATCCGGCACCAGTGGCGGATTGTCCCTGAGATGGCGGTCGTGGAAATAGAAGTTCACCGTATCCAGCCGGAAGCCATCGACGCCGCGGTCGAGCCAGAAGCGCGCGGCGTCTAGCACCGCATCCTGAACTTCAGGATTGTGGAAATTGAGATCCGGCTGCGAGGCCAGGAAGTTGTGCATGTAATACTGCTTGCGCACCCCGTCCCATTCCCAGGCCGGCCCGCCGAAGATCGAAAGCCAGTTGTTGGGCGCGGTGCCATCCGGCTTCGGATCGGCCCAGACATACCAGTCCGCTCTGGGGTTCTCGCGACTGGTGCGGCTTTCGATGAACCAGGGATGGCGGTCGGAGGAATGCGAAATCACCTGGTCGATGATCACCTTGAGGCCGAGGCGGTGCGCTTCCGCCAGCATCGCGTCGAAGTCGGCAAGCGTGCCGAACATCGGGTCGACGTCGCAATAATCCGAGACGTCATAGCCCATGTCCGCCTGCGGCGAGGTGAAGAACGGCGACAGCCAGATGGCGTCGACGCCGAGCGAAGCGATGTGGCTAAGCCGGCGCGTGACACCCTTCAGGTCACCGATGCCGTCGCCATCGGTATCCTGAAACGAGCGAGGATAGACCTGGTAGATCACCGCGCCGCGCCACCAATCGTCACCCGAAACCTGCTGAGACGCCATGCCCTGCCCCCGTGAAACCGATCTGTGCGCCAAGATGTAGCCTTGCCCGGCACGCGAGTAAACGCCGGACTGCGGGCGCAATGTCGCGCAATCGTGTAACATCGAAAAACAATCTCTTGCCGAGACCGGTCTGGAACCTTATCCCGTCAGCACGGGAAAAACCAAAGGGAGAGAAGACGTTGGCCGGAACGATGCTGTCGATCGGGGAGTGCATGGTCGAACTGATGCAGGCCGAGGGCGGCCTGCTGCGCAAGGGCTATGCCGGCGACACCTTCAATGCGGCCTACTATGCCCGCCTGTTCCTGCCGAGCGACTGGTCTGTCGCCTATTGCTCCGCGGTCGGCACCGACCCGGTTTCCGACGAAATGCTCGCCTTCATGGCAGAGAAGGGCATCGACACAGGCCCCGTCCGCAAGATCGAGGGCCGCACGCCTGGCCTCTACATGATCCATTTGAAGGACGGCGAGCGCAGCTTCTCCTATTGGCGCTCGGCGTCTGCAGCACGGCTGCTTGCCGATGATCCTGAGCATCTGCGCCGCGCGATCGAGGGTGCCGATCTCATCCTGTTTTCCGGCATTACCCTTGCGATCCTTTCACCCGACGCGGTGGAAACCCTGCTTGCCGAACTGCGCCGCGCAAAGGCCGCAGGCAAGCGCGTGGTCTTCGACCCCAATATCCGCCCTCGCCTCTGGGACGATGCCGAGCGCATGCGCCAGACCCTGACGGACGGCGCGCGCGCCGCCAGCCTGCTGATGCCGAGCTTCGATGATGAAGTCACGCATTTCGGCGACGGCTCGATCGCGGCGACGATCGCGCGCTACAAGGCGCTTGGCGTTGCCGACGTCGTCGTCAAGGACGGTGAAAAGGGCGTGACGCTGGCGTTCGAGGGATCAGGCGAAAGCCATGTCCCGGCAACGCCGGTCGCGCTCGTGGTCGACACCACGAGTGCCGGCGATAGCTTCAATGGCGCCTTCCTTTCCAGCCTCGTCGCAGGCGATACGCCGAGCGAGGCTGCAGCCTTTGCGGCTCGCATCGCTGCGGGCGTCATCGGCCATCACGGTGCGCTCGTCGACAAAGCCAAGCTCGTCGGCTGACGCTCCACTTCAGCTTTCCGCCGCCGTCGAGATTGATCGCTTCGGAGCCAAGTTTGATCCGTTTGGCGCCGAACGGATCCCTGTTTGCGCTAGCTTTCCTGCATCCACATGAAGGAGATGCAGGGAATGAACCGTTTTCACAATCTGGTGGTTGCCGCCTCGATGCTCATCGCCAGCGCGGCCCAGGCTGCCGATTTCACCGTGACAAGTCCTGACTTTGCCGAGGGCAAGGTGCAACAGGCGCAGTTTGCCGCCAATATGGGCTGCACCGGCAAGGATCTGTCGCCGGCAATTTCCTGGGCCAACGCGCCTGAGGGCACCAAGAGCTTTGCCGTCACCCTTTACGACAAGGATGCGCCGACCGGTTCCGGCTGGTGGCATTGGGTGGCGATAGACATCCCGGCCAACGTCACCGCGCTCGATGGCGGCGCCGGCAGCGACATCTCGAAAATGCCGGCCGGCGCGGTGACCATCGCCAATGACGCCGGTCAGCGCGGCTTTGGCGGCGCCTGCCCGCCCGACGGCGAGGTCCATGACTACACCATCACCGTCAAGGCGCTGAGCGTCGACAAGCTGCCCGTGCCGCCCGGCGCATCGCCCGCACTGGTCGGTTTCGTCAGCAACATGAACACGCTTGCCTCAGCAACGGTGTCCGCCAAAGGCAGCCGCTAACCGGACCCATCCTCGAACGTCGAACGCCGCTCGGCTTGCCCGCAGCGGCGCTTCCGCGTTACGACCGTTGTCCGGATCGCTTGCCGAGGAATGAAGCCGCGTGAACCACAAGATCTCCGTTCGGCCAGGCGCTGGCGCCGCGGCACAAATCGTTCAGTACAACCGGCTGCGCTATTCAAACATCCTGATCGAGCAGCCGGTCGTCATCGTCGTCGAGCGCGGCACGAAGATCCTGCGCCAGGGCGATTTCGAATGCGTGATCGCGCCCGGCGAAGCGGTTGCCCTTCAGCAGGGCCAGGTGTTCGATGTGGTCAACGTGGCCGAGAAGGACGACACTTATCTCGCCCGATGGATCGCCTTCGATCCGGAGCTCATCGCGGCCTTCCATCCAACGAAGAATGTCGGCGCACCGATCGAGAAGGCGCATCTCCTCACTGGTCTGCAGCCGGCCTTTGTCGACGCCTTCGACGCAGCGACAAGGGTCGTCGCCGAGCCCGATGGCATCCCCCTACCTGTCGCCCGACACCGGATCGGCGAGTTGCTCGTCTGGCTGAATATCTTGGGTTGCTTCTTCCGTCCGGTCAATACCACAAGCTTTGCCCAAAGGGCCCGGCAGAACCTCATCGGCGATCCGGGCACACCATGGACGGGCAGCGGCCTTGGCAAGCGGCTCGGCGTCAGCGAGGCGACCTTGCGCCGCAAGCTCTCCGCCGAAGGCTGGTCGTTTCAACAGCTATTGACCGACGTGCGCATGTCCGCGGCGATGCAGATGCTGCAGTCATCGGATGTGCCCGTGCTGCACATCGCCCAGCAGGTCGGATACGAATCGCAGTCGCGTTTCGCCGCCCGCTTCCGCCAACGCTTCGGCTTTCCGCCGAGCGCGATCAGAGGCCACAGGCGCTGACGCTTAGCGCTTCTTGCGCTTGTTCTCGAAGGGGTTCTCCGAGGCGCGATAATGGATGCGGATCGGCACGCCCGGCAGATCGAAATCGTTGCGCAAACCATTGATCAGGTAACGGGTATAGGATTCCGGCAGCGCGTCGGGACGCGTGCACGAAATCATGAAGCCCGGCGGGCGAGCCTTCACCTGCGTCATGTATTTCAGCTTCAACCGGCGGCCGGAGACGGCCGGTGGCGGATGCTGCACCTGCTGGGAATCGAGCCAGCGGTTGAGGCGCGCCGTCGAGATGCGACGGTTCCAGGTCTTGTCCGTATCGATGATCGCCTGCATCAGGCGGTCGAGGCCGTACCCCGTATGACCGGAAATCGGTATCGCACGAATGCCGCGCGCCTGCGGCAGCAGCCGCTCGGTCTTTTCGCGAAGATCGGCAAGCACCGCCTGCCAATCTTCCACCAGATCCCATTTGTTGAAGGCGATCACGGCGGCCCGGCCTTCGCGAATGATCAGATCGACGATCTGCAGGTCCTGCTTTTCGAACGGAATGGTCGCGTCGAAGACGATGACAACCGTTTCGGCAAAGCGGATGGCGCGCAGCGCATCGGCAACCGAGAGCTTTTCAAGCTTCTCCTGCACTTTGGCCTTGCGGCGCATGCCGGCGGTGTCGAACATCTTGATGGTACGACCGCGCCAGTCCCATTCAACCGAGATCGAGTCACGGGTGATGCCGGCTTCCGGACCGGTCAAAAGCCGGTCTTCGCCGAGGAAGCGGTTGATCAGCGTGGACTTGCCGGCATTCGGTCGGCCGACGATCGCCACGCGCAGCGGCTTGGTCTCGTCATAGACTGGCTCGGCCTCGTCTTCCTCTTCCCCCGCCTCACCGTTGGTCGGGCGCAGGTCGATGTCGGTCTCGGCGACGTCGTCTTCCGGCGGATAGGCCCGCTCCTCGCCGATCGCAGCGACGATCGCGTCGCGCAGATCGAGCATGCCCTGGCCATGCTCGGCCGAAATCGGGCACGGATCGCCGAGCCCGAGGGTGAAAGCGTCATAGAAGCCGCCGTCGGAACCACGGGCTTCCGACTTGTTGGCAACCAGCACGACCGGCTTGCCGCGCCGGCGCAGCATCTCGGCCAGCGTCTCGTCGGCGGGCGTCAGGCCCGCCTTGGCATCGACCACGAACAGCGACAGATCGGCCTCGTCGATCGCGGCTTCCGTCTGCGCCCACATGCGGCCCTGAAGGCTATCGGGCGCCGACTGTTCGAGACCGGCGGTATCGATGATGCGGAAGCGCAGGTCGATGAGCTTGGCATCTCCAGGGCGGCGGTCGCGGGTCACACCCGGCGTATCGTCGACGAGCGCCAGCTTCTTGCCAACCAGACGATTGAACAAGGTGGACTTGCCGACATTGGGGCGCCCGACGATGGCGACGGTGAAACTCATGAACGTATCCGTTTCCGACTGAAAGCGCTGCATGTCCTCAAGACATACAGCGCTCCAACACTTTGAAAATCAACATATCCTTTCCAGAGACCGGACCCGGTCTCCAGGGATATGCGCTTAGGCTTTGCCGCTCGCGGCAATGACGTCGAGCAGCATCTGCGCCCGGCCTGCTACATTGCGCGGGCTCTGGGCGTCATCGACGATCTGTTGGAACCAGCTCTTCGCCTTGGCGATATCACCGGCCTTGTAGGCAGCAAGGCCAAGCGCCTCGCGGGCCGAGTGCCGCATGTTGTTCTGTCGCACGGCGAGCTGTTCCACTTCGGCCGAAACCTGATCATAGGTGCCGGCATCGACCAGCAGGTAGGCTGCACGCAGACGGGCGGCATCACGAAGCGCCTCGGGCAGGCTGGTATCCTTGCCGATGTCCGAGAACGCCTTGACGGCGGCATCGGTCTCGCCCTTTTCAGCCTGCAGCGTCGCTGCACGAAGACGGGCAAGCACCGGGTAGGCGCCGTAGCCATCCTTCTGCAGCGTGTCGAGAGCGGCAAGCGCCTCGTCAGCCTTGTTCTCCTTGGCAAGGTTCAATGCCTGGAGGAATTCGTCGCCAGACTTCGAGGACGCGCCATCGCGCCAGTAGTCGTAGCCGACCTTGCCGACAGTCCCCAGCACGATGAGCACGGCAATTGCCACGATGACGCTGCCGAAACGGGCCCAGATGTTCTTCATCTGATCCGAACGCAGTTCTTCATTCACCTCGCGGATAAAGCTGTCGTCTTGGTTCGCCATCGATTGCCCCGGCCTCTCGGCCTTCCCTGCACGCTATTAGGATTTTGCGCCTTCTACCCGATTTTGCGGCAGTTGTAAGGGGGCGCGCGTTATTTAGCCGACAACCATCGGAGAAACACCGATCACCAGTTCGTGCAGTTTCCAGACAATCGCTCCGTAAAGGACAGCGCCAAGCACCACCGCAATGAGGTCGTAACGATAGGAAACGAAGGCCGGATAGGTGATTTCGCCGGCGCGCCAACGCTTCTTCATCGAGATGCGCAGGATCACCGCCCAGATGAGAAACGTGCCGAAGAGCAGCACAGACGACGTTTCGCCATTGGCAAGCAGGTGGGCGAGCGCCCAGATCTTGATGGCGAGGATGGCGGGATGTTTGGTGGCCGTCCTGATCTTGCCCGCGGGCAGATAGGCGGCGACGAGACAGATGCTGGCGATCAGCATCAAGGTCAGCGCGATATGCGCGAGGAACGTCGGAGACGTGTAGAGCATGCCGGTGGTGGCGCGTGCCTGGTCGAAGCCGTAGGCGATCAGACCGAGGCCGAGCAAAGCGCAGATGCCGTGGATCGCATGCCATGCGCCGGTGCCGCTGCGCGCGATTACCGATGCACGCAAGCCGGGCGCAAAACTGCGAACGAGATGGATGCCCAGGAAGATCACGATACCCAATATCAGCAGCGCCATGTCGTCACCCGTCCTTCATTGTTGCTCTGTCGGCTATCGACATAGCCGGAGTGCACAGAAATTTCCAGACAGATCAAAGGATTGCCGCATTCCTGGATAAAGGGACGGCATACGCAAATCGTCGCAGATATCATGATCCGAACATTCATTGCCCTTTCCGTAGCCCTTGTCCCTGCCCTCGCCGCGGCCGGAGAACCCATGCACGACGCAGCCGCGCCGGCTGTTCCTGCCAAGGAAAAGCAGCTCGTTATCGTCTCTTTCGATGGGGCGCATGACAACGCGCTGTGGGAAAAGAGCCTGGCGATGGCCAAGCGCACCAATGCGCGTTTCACCTATTTCCTCTCCTGCACCTTCCTGATGACGCGCGCCGACGGCAAAGAGATCTACAAGCCGCCGGGGATGAAACCTGGCCGCTCCAATGTCGGCTTTGCCCAGAGCCGTGAGGAAATCGCCACCCGCGCCGGCCACATATGGCAGGCCCACCTCGACGGCCACGACATCGCCAGCCACGCCTGCGGCCATTTCGACGGCAAGGACTGGACGAAGGCCGACTGGCAGAGCGAATTTGCGACCTTCGATGTGGCTTTGCGCGATGCCTGGAAGAAAGCGGATAAGCCGGATGCAGAGCCGCAGGGCTGGGCGGAATTCGCCCGCGCCGGCATCAAGGGTTTCCGCGCACCCTATCTTTCGCTGAGCGACGGCCTGCTGCCGGCGCTGAAAGCCGCCGGCTTCACCTATGACGCAAGCCTGGTGACCAAGGGACCGGGCTGGCCGATGGAAAAGGACGGCCTGCCGCGCTTTGGCCTGCCGCTGATCCCCGAAGGACCGTCCAAGCGTCCGGTGATCGGCATGGACTACAACCTGTTCGTCCGCCATTCCATGGGCGTGGAAAACAAGAAGGACAGCGCCCTCTTCGAAGCGCGCACCTATGAAGCCTACCGGAAAGCCTTCGACAAGGAATATGCTGGCGACCGCGTCCCGCTGCAGCTCGGCTTCCATTTCGTCGAAATGAACGGCGGCGCCTATTGGCGCGCGCTCGACCGGCTCTTGACCGAGGTCTGCGGAAAGCCCGATGTCGCCTGTGTCAGCTACGCTGAGGCGCTGCCGATGATCGACCAGGCAAAAAAGAAGGCGGATCGCTCCGCCTTCTGATTGGTTTTCATCCGGCCTCGGTCAGGCCAGCTCTTCTTCGCCACCAACCGCGATGAACTTCTGCTCGATTTCCGGCAGCGGTTCGTCGTCGATTGCCGCTTCGAAGGCGCGCAGACGCTTGTAGATCGACAAAAGCTCGACAATCGTCGGCCAGGACGAAACCAGATACTGGAACGACGACGTCACCTGCCCGAAGGCACCCGAAATCTGGTTCAACGCACCAAGCGTGATCTTGCCGGCGATGATCGACGGCGCCAGGATCAGCAGCGAGAAGATGCCGTTGATCTGCAGATAGAAAATGCGGGCGATGTTGAAGTAGAGGTAGTGGAAGTAGAGCCGGAAATAGTTCCGGCGAACGTTTTCGAAGAGATCAGCGACCGTCGGCGGCTGGGCGCGATCGGCATGGTCCTCACCATAAACCAGTTCCTTGCGGTAGGCCGCTTCCACACGCTGGTTGCGGAATTCGAGGCCCGGCAGCTTGATGCCGACGAGCGCCAGGAACACCGTGCCGAACAGCGACCAAGCCACGGCAGCCGTAACGAGCGGATACGGGATGGCACCGACAATCGGCAGTTCGGTGACGTTGGCCGAGAGCCGGAGCAAGACAGGCGTAAACGCAATCAGCGTCATCACGCTGTCGATCAGGCTGACGCCGAGGCCCTCCACCGTCGTGGAAAAGCGCATCGTATCTTCCTGCACGCGCTGCGAAGAACCTTCGATATGACGCAGCTTGCCCCAGTGGGCCATGTAGTATTGGTTCATCGCCGTGCGCCAGCGGAAGATATAGTGGCTGACGAAGAAGCGGGTCATGACCGCCACCGCGACCGCGACCATGGCGATGCCGAGGAAGACGGCGATTTCCCCATAGAACTCCGCCGCGGTCACCACCTTCGTCTTCGAGACAATTGCCTGGATCAGATCCCAGAACGGCCCGTACCAGTTGTTGATCGCGACGCTCACCTGCACCTGAAAATAGGTAACGAACAGAATGAGCGCCGATCCGAGGATCGACCAGTTCTGCCAAGGGTGTGGCGAGTAGACGTACCAGAACGCTGCGAACAATCCGACGACCAGCCCGAAATAGAGGTAGAACCAGAGGAAGGCGGGCGACCAGAAAGCAGAAATGCCGGTAATCGGCGGTGCATCCGCTGGCAAAGGCGGCATTCCGAAGACGGCGCCCAACTGTTCGCCCCCGCCATACCAGAAGGCAATAGCGACAAGCGACCAGACGACAAACGAAATGAAAAAGAGCTTCGGCTTCGGAAAGAAGGATAGGAACAAAGTACGGCACTCTCGTTTCGGGGGAGGAGAACAACTCGCCTCCCGAAGCGCCGAAACTAGGGCAAAGCGCCATTTTCAACAATCCGGTAATATGAACCTTACTGTTATTTCATGATGCCGGAAGGGGATGCCCCGCGGCATTCAGCCGTCGTCTCTGGGCTGTCATCAAGGTGGCGCTTCAGCGCGGCAAGGCCGCTGAAATTCGCCTCAACTCCACCATGATGATGCCGCCGCAGACGAACAGCACTGCAGCCGCAATCAGGGTCGGCGCTGCAAAGCTGCCGGTGCGCTGCGCAAGCCAGCCGGCGACGACAGGGCCGATGATCTGGCCGATGCCGAAGGCGGCCGTCATCAAGGCGAGCGCCTTGCGCGGGCTTTCCGGCGCCAGATGCCGGCCGATCTGCAGGCCATAAGCGGTGATCATCATGAAGGTGGCACCCAGCATCAGGCCGCCGGCAAGCGGCGCATAGGGCAGTGGCAGGCTGACGGTGAGCACAAGACCCGCTGCCTCGACCAGAAGGCCGATCGCGTAGACGCCGGCAAGGCCGAAGCGCGGCACGGCAAAGCGCCAGAGATAGACCGACAGGGCCGCACTCAGGCCCGTCAGCAGCCAGGCGAGGAACTCGATGCCGTGGCCGCCGCTCGCATCGCGGGCCATGGCAACGAGGAATGTCGCGGTAATCACGTAACCGAAGCCGAACAGCCCATAGGTCAGCGTGACCACCGTCAGGGGTCGCGTCCAGATGAGCGGCTTTTCGCGCACGGCGCCGTTGCCCGAAGCGGCTCCGGCCGGCAGCAGGAGGGCGACGACGATCGTGCCGGCGAGGCCGACAAGAGCGCCGGTGAACCAGTCGGCCTGAGACGCCGAAAGCCCGGCAACGCCGACAAGAGGGGCCAACCAGACGCAGAGCGAGGAGAAGGCGATGCCGAGCCCGACGCCGCCGAAATGCACCGCCGGCACGTTTGCAGACCGCGCCAGCAGCCCGTGGCCGAGCACGATGCCGGAGATGAAGATCATCGAGAAGGCACTGGCAAGGCCGGCGAGGAAACGGACGAGGCTCAGCACGAAGACCGAAGAGGAAAGCCCCATCGCCGCGAGCAGCAGCGTGGTTGCCGCAAGCGAGAAGAGCCCGATCCTGCGCTCATGCCCATGCGCCCAGCCGTAGGCGCCAAGCACGGCGCCGGCGAGGTAGCCGACGAAATTCGCCGAGGCGATGACACCGGCATCGGCCGGCGTCAGGCCGAGGTCCGCCATCATCGCCGGCAGGATCGGCGTATAGGAGAAGCGGCCGAAGCCCATGGCCACCGCCATGGCGATGGCGCCGGCGGCAGCGGTAGAGGCAAGGCTTTCATGATGTGGTCGGTCGATCGTGGTCATAGCAGTTTATTGCACTGCAAAACGGCCACCACAAATCACTATAATTGAATGTCCTATTGAAGGAATCGAACGATGCCCGTCAGCCGGGCAGCGTCACCACCAGCGGACCGCCCCGGGTGACGACGACCGTATGCTCATACTGCACGGTCGGTGCCCGCGGTTCGCTATAGAGTGTCCAGTCATCCTTGTCGCCGCTTTCGGCCCAGTCTGCCCCCATCGAAAGAAAGGGTTCGACGGTAAAGACCATGCCGTCGGTCATGCGCCGCCGCTCGCTCGGATCCGGCCAGGTGGCAATTTCCTTCGGCTCCTCGTGCAGGGAGCGGCC
Organism: Ensifer sp. M14; assembly: GCF_003355565.1. Classification (NCBI taxonomy): domain Bacteria; kingdom Pseudomonadati; phylum Pseudomonadota; class Alphaproteobacteria; order Hyphomicrobiales; family Rhizobiaceae; genus Ensifer; species Ensifer sp. M14. Next base: position 1,888,504 of record NZ_QJNR01000004.1, on the reverse strand, counting down.
GATGCCGTGGCTGGCGAGGTTGGTAACCAGCGAATAGCGGTTCTTGCGGGCAAAATCGCCAATGGCATTGCCGATCGCAGCGAGCGGCTGGTCGGGACGGACCTGCTTGAGACCGACCCACATCGCCCGCTTGCCATCGCGGCAGAGCCGGTCGATCGCAGCCGAGACTGGTGGCACCGGGAAGGACGCGCCGGTATCGGCAAAGATGCCGTCTTTCTCGGCCGAAACGTCGATATTGACGAGATCACCGGCGCGGATGATACGGCTGCCGGGAATGCCGTGGGCGATTTCCTCATTGACGCTGATGCAGGTGGCGCCGGGAAACTGGTAGCAGAGCTCCGGCGCGGACCGCGCGCCAGCCTCTTCCAGCACCTTGCGGCCGATCGCATCCAGTTCCGCCGTGGTGATTCCGGGTTCCAGGGCTTCGCCCATCGCCTGCAGCGCATTGGCGCAGATCCGGCCGATTTCCTTCAGCCGCAGCAGATCTTCTTCGTTGTTGAGGGTCATCCGTGTCTCGCTTTCGTGCCCACATGTAGCCCGTCGGCGCCAGATTTTCCAGCGCCGTCAACCGAGACCTGAGCGGCCTGCGGCGGCTTAAGCCGAAACGGCTTGTCCGGCCTTCTCTTCAGCGAGCGCCTTGCGCACCAGCGGCGCCACCTTGGTGCCGTAGAGCTCGATGCCGCGCATGATCTGGTCGTGCGGCATCGGGCCGATCGCCATCTGCAAAAGGAAGCGATCGTTGCGGAAAAGCTTCCAGTTCTCGACGATCTTTCCCGCCACGGTTTCCGGATCGCCGAGGAAGAGATTGCCGGCAGGGCTGCGCGCCTGATCGAAATGCGCCCGGTTCGTCGGCCCCCAGCCACGCTCGCGGCCGATGCGGTTCATCACTTCGGCCTGCGGCCCGTAAAACTGGTCGGCGGCAAGATCGGTGGTATCGGCGATGAAGCCATGGACGTTGATGCTGGTCTTCAGCTTTTCCGGATCCTGGCCGGCACGGCGGGCAGCCTCGCGATAAAGGTCGAACAGCGGCGCAAACCGGCGCGGCTCGCCGCCGATGATGGCGAGCGCCACCGGCAGCCCGAGGGCGCCTGCACGGGCAACCGACTGCGGCGTGCCGCCGACGGCGATCCATAGCGGGAGCACCTCCTGCAGCGGGCGCGGATAGACGCCGCGGTCGCTGATCGCGGGGCGCATCTCGCCCGCCCAGGAAACCTTTTCCGTTTCACGCAACGCCATCAGCAGGTCGAGCTTTTCGGCAAAGAGCTGGTCGTAATCGTCGAGCGACTGGCCGAAGAGCGGGAAGGATTCGATGAACGAGCCGCGCCCAGCCATGATTTCCGCCCGGCCATTGGACAGGAGATCGAGCGTCGAAAACTGCTGGAACACGCGCACCGGATCGTCGGAACTAAGCACGGTGACGGCACTCGTCAGCCGGATGGACTTCGTCTTCGCGGCGGCGGCTGCAAGAATGACGGCCGGAGCGGAGGCCGCATAATCAGGGCGGTGGTGTTCGCCAAGGCCGAAGACATCGAGGCCGACCTGATCGGCGAGTTCAATCTCTTCAAGCAGATTGGCAAGCCGGCGCTGGCCTTCCCGGCCCTTGTCGGCAGCGTTCGGATCGACATCCGCAAATGTGTAAAGCCCGAGTTCCATGGTGCCCATCCTGTCCTTGTTTACCGACAGATAGTTGGCGCGGGGACAAGCGGCAAATGCGCATCCGGGAAACACTGTGTTTCCCGGATGGAGCCAAACGGCCCTTTGATCAGATCTGGGTCAACGTGCGCTTGACCGCATTGCGCCAGCCCTTGAGCTTTACCTTGCGCGTCGCCTCGTCCATGGCGGGCTCGAAACGGCGATCACGCGCCCAGGACTTGGCAAAATCCTCCTGCTTCGGCCAGACGCCGGCACGGCTGCCGGCAAGCCAGGCAACGCCGAGCGCTGTCGTCTCGAGGATGGTCGGCCGGTCTACCGGCGCATCGAGCAGGTCGGATAGGCGCTGCATCGTCCAGTCCGAGGCGACCATGCCGCCGTCGACGCGCAGCACCGTTTCCTTGCCGTGGCTGCGCCAGTCCTTGTGCATGGCTTCAAGCAGATCGCGCGTCTGGTAGCAGACGGCTTCGAGTGCGGCACGAGCGAACTCGGCGGGCCCCGTGTTGCGGGTCATGCCGAAGATCGCGCCGCGGGCATCGGGATCCCAGTGCGGCGCGCCGAGACCGGTAAAGGCCGGCACCAGATAGACCTCCTGCGACGGGTCCGCGCTTTCGGCGAGCGTGCCGGTGTCGGGCGCCGCCTTGATCACCTTCAGGCCATCGCGCAGCCATTGCACGGCAGCACCCGCAACGAAGATCGAGCCTTCGAGCGCATAGGTTGTTTCGCCATCGAGCCGATAGGCAATGGTGGTGAGCAGCCGGTTCTTCGAGCGCACCATGTCCTTGCCGGTGTTGAGCAGTGCGAAGCAGCCGGTGCCGTAGGTTGATTTCAGCATGCCCGGCTTGAAGCAGGCCTGGCCGATGGTGGCGGCTTGCTGGTCGCCGGCAACGCCGAGGATCGGGATCGCCGCACCGAAGAGCGCCGGATCCGTGACGCCGAAATCGGCGGCGCAGTCCTTGACCTCCGGCAGCATGGCGCGGGGAACGCGCAGGATGTCGAGCAGTTCGTCGTCCCAGGCATTGTCGGCGATGTTGTAGATCAGCGTGCGAGAGGCGTTGGTTGCGTCGGTTACAAAGGATTTTCCGCCCGTCAGCCGCCAGATGAGAAAGGTGTCGATCGTGCCGAAGCAGAGCTCGCCCTTGGCCGCTTTGGCCTGGGCACCCTTGACGTTCGACAGCAACCACTGAAGCTTGGTGCCGGAGAAATAGGGGTCGAGCAGCAGGCCTGTTTTCCTGGTAAAGGTCTTTTCCAGACCCTGCTTCTTCAGCTTGTCGCAATAGGCAGCGGTGCGGCGATCCTGCCAGACGATGGCGTTATGGATCGGCTTTCCGGTTTGGCGATCCCAGACGACGACGGTCTCGCGCTGGTTGGTGATGCCGATACCGGCGAGATCGCCGGCAGAGATCCCCGCCTTCTTGATCGCCTCGTTGACGGTAAAGACAACGCTCTCCCAGATTTCCTCCGGATCGTGCTCGACCCAACCGGATTTCGGAAAGTGCTGTTTGAATTCCTTCTGGCCGACGCCAGCCACCTGCTGCTTGCCGTCGAAGATGATCGCCCGGCTCGACGTCGTGCCCTGATCAATCGCAAGAATATATCCGCCCATATGCCCCTCCCCGGCCTCACATCACGTGTTTCCACGCACTTCCTCAAGCACGCGGCGTCCATTTCGAAAAACTTCAATACGATGGCAAAACGAATGTCAAACGAAAACAAAACGCAAGAAATCGCGAGGAAGCCTGCAACCGCAACTCTGCGTCGGCGGCCTGAAAAACACAATTGTCACCTCAGCGGTTTTACGCGTAGGTTGGCGCTGTTGCGTCGCAAAAACCGGGCAAGATCAGGCGGCGCTGCAAAGGGAGAGTTGAGGAATGACGAGAACAGCGGTCATCACCGGTTCGACGAGCGGCATCGGCCTTGCCATAGCCAAGGCTTTCGCCAAGGGCGGCGCCAACATCGTCCTGAACGGCTTCGGCACGCCGGACGAAATCAAGGCCGCGACGGACGAAGTCGGGGCACTCACCGCGGCAACCGTGATTTACCATCCGGCCGACATGACCAAGCCGGAGGAGATCGCCGACCTGATCGCGACGGCTGAAAAGCGCTTCGGCAGCGTCGACATCCTCGTCAACAATGCCGGCGTTCAATATGTCGAGAAGGTCGAGGACTTTCCGGTCGAGCAATGGGACCGGATCATCGCCATCAACCTCTCCTCCTCCTTCCACACCATTCGCGCCGCGCTGCCCGGCATGAAGGCCAACGGCTGGGGCCGCATCATCAACATCGCGTCTGCCCACGGGCTCGTGGCCTCGCCGTTCAAATCGGCCTATGTCGCCGCCAAGCACGGCGTCATGGGGCTGACGAAGACCGTCGCACTCGAAGTTGCCGAAGATGGCATCACCGCCAACTCGATCTGCCCCGGCTATGTGCTGACCCCGCTGGTCGAAAAGCAGATCCCGGATCAGGCCCGCACCCGCGGCATCACCGAGGAGCAGGTCATCAACGACGTGATGCTCAAGGGCCAGCCGACCAAGAAGTTCATCACCGTCGAACAGGTAGCGTCCTTGGCCGTCTATCTCGCCAGCGATGACGCCGCGCAGATCACCGGCACCCATGTTTCGATGGACGGCGGCTGGACGGCGCAATAGAGCGCCGCCCGTCCATTGAGACGAGGCGCAGGACGCCCTAACTCTATGAAAATGCGCAAGGGTCCCCGTCGCCAGGAACAATCCCGGCTTTCGCGGCCCTGCACCAGCAGGAATGAATGGCATGCCCAACGATAGGGACCGCACGGACGATAGCATTCGCTTTATCCTCAATGACAGCGAGGTGACGCTTTCCAATGTCGCGCCGACCGCCACGCTGCTTGATTATCTGAGGCTCGAGCGCCGACTGACGGGCACCAAGGAAGGCTGCGCCGAGGGCGATTGCGGCGCCTGCACCGTGCTTGTCGGCCGGCTTGCCGGCGATAAGCTGGTCTATGAAAGCGTCAACGCCTGTATCCGCTTCGTCGGATCGCTGCACGCGACCCACGTCGTGACGGTCGAACATCTCGCGGCCCGGGACGGCACGCTGCATCCGGTGCAGCAGGCGATGGTCGATTTCCATGGTTCGCAATGCGGCTTTTGCACGCCCGGCTTCGTCATGTCGCTTTATGGCCTGTGGCTTTCGAACGACGATCCGAGCCGCGCCGACATCGAAAAGGCGCTGCAAGGCAACCTCTGTCGCTGCACAGGCTACGAGCCGATCGTCAAGGCGGCCGAGGCCGCCGCCAGCGCGCGGCCTTCCGCCATCTTCGATCCGATCACGGCGGCGCGCGATGAAACGATCGCCCGCCTCAAGGCACTTCGGCCGGAAAGGACGATCACGATCCGCCATGGCGAACACTGTCTGATCGTGCCGGCGGATACCGCCGGCCTTGCGACAGCGCTCGCTGAAAACTCGGGAGCGACTGTGGTTGCCGGTTCCACCGATGTCGGCCTTTGGGTGACAAAGCAGATGCGCCCGATCAATCCTGTCATCTTCATCAACGGCATCGCCGAACTGCAGAACATCACGGAAAGCGAAGCCGGCCTCACCATCGGTGCAGGCGTCAGCTATTCAACGGCCTTCGCAGCGTTGAGCAGCGCCTATCCCGCTTTCGGCCGGTTGATCGACCGCATCGGCGGCGAACAGGTGCGCAACATGGGCACGATTGGCGGCAACATCGCCAATGGTTCGCCGATCGGCGACAGCCCGCCGCCGCTCATCGTGCTCGGGGCAACCGTGACGCTGCGCTCGACGGAGGGTGTGCGAACGCTGCCGCTCGAGGATTTCTTCATCGCCTATGGCAAGCAGGACCGCAAAGTCGGAGAGTTCGTCGAGAGCATCTTCGCGCCCCGGCTGCCGACGGATGAGCTGTTTGCCGCATACAAACTTTCCAAGCGGCGCGACGAAGACATTTCCGCCCTGCTCGGCGCCTTCCGCATTTCGTTCGATGGCGACAAGGTGAAGACCGCCCGCATCGCCTTTGGCGGCATGGCCGGCACGCCGAAGCGGGCTGCGACCGTGGAGGCGGCCCTCATCGGCAAGCCCTGGACCGAGGAAACGGTGCGCGCAGCGCAAGCCGCCTTCGAGGCAGACTATCAACCTTTAAGCGATTGGCGCGCGACCAGCACCTATCGCCTGCTGGCGGCAAAGAACCTCTTGCTGCGCTTCTTTCTGGAAAGCGCCGGCGAGACCGCGCAACTGCGTCGTTTCGAGGGGGTCGTATGAGCATGGTCAGCGATTTGGGACTGCCCCTCACCCTAGCCCTCTCCCCGCGAGCGGGGAGAGGGAATGGAGACGTCGCCGCAATGTCCCTTCTCCCCGTAGCAACGGGGAGAAGGTGGCCGGCAGGCCGGATGAGGGGCATGTTCTTCGAAAGGATTGAGCAAGATGGATAAATCGACCTTCGAGGAACGCAAGGCGATCAACGGCCAGATGCATTCGCGCCAGCGCCACGACAGCGCCCACAAGCACGTGGCCGGCACCGCCGACTATATCGACGACATGCCGGAACCGGCCGGCACCCTGCACGGCGCGTTGGGCATGACCGATCGCGCCCATGCCGAAATCACCGCCATGGACCTGTCTGCCGTCATCGCCGCGCCCGGCGTGATCTGCGTGCTGACCCCCCGTGACATGCCGCATTCCAACGACATCAGCCCGAGCCACCTGCATGACGAGCCGGTGCTTGCCGATGGCATCGTCCAGTTCCACGGCCAGCCAGCCTTTGCCGTCATCGCCGAGACCCGCGACATCGCCCGTCGCGCCGCAAGGCTGGCAAAAATCAGCTATCGCGACCTGCCGCATTTCACCGATATCACCGACGCCGTCGCCCATGGCGGCGAGCTCGTCACCCAGCCACTCACGCTGCAGCGCGGCGATGCCGAGGCCGAACTGGAAAAGGCGCCGCGCCGGCTGAAAGGCCGGATGCGCATCGGCGGCCAGGAGCATTTCTACCTCGAGGGCCATATCGCCCTTGCCATTCCCGGCGAGGACGACGAGGTCACCGTCTGGTCGTCGACCCAACATCCGAGCGAAATCCAGCACATGGTCTCGCATGTGCTCGGCGTTCCCTCCAATGCGGTGACTGTCAATGTACGCCGCATGGGCGGGGGCTTCGGCGGCAAGGAAACGCAGGGCAACCAGTTCGCAGCCCTTGCGGCCGTGGCGGCAAAGAAGCTCAACCGCGCCGTGAAATTCCGCCCCGACCGCGACGAAGACATGACGGCCACCGGCAAGCGCCACGACTTCCTCGTCGACTATGACGTCGGCTTCGACGATGACGGTCGCATTCACGCGGTGCACGCCAACTACGCGGCGCGCTGCGGCTATTCCTCGGATCTTTCCGGACCGGTCACCGATCGCGCGCTGTTCCACGCCGACAGCTCCTATTTCTACCCGCATGTGAGGCTGACGTCGCAGCCGCTGAAGACCAACACCGTCTCCAACACCGCCTATCGCGGCTTCGGCGGCCCGCAGGGCATGGTCGGCGGCGAGCGCATGATCGAGGAGATCGCCTACGCGCTCGGCAAGGATCCGCTCGAAATCCGCAAGCTCAACTTTTACGGCGAGAAAGGTTCGGGGCGGGATATCACCCCCTATCACCAGCACGTCGAAGACAACATTATCGCCCGCGTGGTCGCCGAGCTTGAAGCCGGCGCCGACTATCAGGCGCGGCGCAAGGCGATCATCGACTTCAACCGCACGAGCCGCGTCATCCGCAAGGGCATCGCGCTGACGCCGGTGAAGTTCGGCATCTCCTTCACGCTGACAGCCTTCAACCAGGCGGGCGCGCTGGTGCACATCTATCAGGATGGCTCGATCCACCTGAACCATGGCGGCACCGAAATGGGCCAGGGCCTTTATGTGAAGGTCGCGCAGGTCATTGCCGACAGTTTCCAGGTCGATCTCGACCGCGTGCGCATCACCGCAACCACGACTGGTAAGGTTCCGAACACGTCCGCCACTGCCGCCTCGTCCGGCACGGATCTGAACGGCATGGCCGCCTTCGATGCCGCACGCCAGATCAAGGAACGCCTCGTCGCCTTTGCCTGTGAGCGCTGGCAGACGACGGCGGAAAACGTCAGTTTCGTTCCCGATCACGTGAAGATCGGCGAGGAGCTGGTACCCTTCCCCGAGTTCATCAAGCTCGCCTATATGGCGCGCGTGCAGCTGTCTGCTGCCGGCTTCTACAAGACGCCGAAGATCCATTGGGATCGCGCGACGGGCCGCGGAACGCCGTTCTATTACTTCGCCTACGGTGCCTCGGTATCGGAAGTCTCGATCGACACGCTGACCGGCGAATACATGGTCGACCGGGTCGACGTGCTGCACGATGTCGGCCACTCGCTCAATCCGGCAATCGACCTTGGCCAGATCGAGGGTGGTTTCGTGCAGGGCATGGGTTGGCTGACGACGGAGGAGCTGTGGTGGGACGACAAGGGCCGCCTGCGCACGCATGCGCCCTCGACCTACAAGATCCCGCTCGCCTCCGACCGGCCGAAGATCTTCAATGTCAGACTGGCCGAGTGGGCGGAGAACGCGGAAAAAACCATCGGCCGGTCGAAGGCGGTGGGCGAACCGCCCTTCATGCTGCCGATCTCGGTGCTCGAGGCCCTGTCGATGGCAGTCGCAAGCGTCGCCGATTATCGCGAATGCCCGCGCCTCGATGCGCCGGCGACGCCTGAGCGTGTGCTTATGGCCGTCGAGCGCCTGCGCCAAACCCGTTAAAAAATGAGAGCGCCGCGCATCCTGTTCGATGCGCGGCGCTTTCTGGAACTCCGGTCAGAACCGGGGCAAGTCAGCGCTGTTGAAGACACGCTGCGCATCCTTCTGCGCCTCGGCATCGTCCCCATAGGGACCCCGGCCATCCATGAAACCCATGTCTCTTTTGATGTAGTCGGACAGCGCATTCACATCCAGCACCGGCTTGGCTGCAACGGCACTGCCAAACAGGGAGGACGTGAACCGCACGACCGCATCCAGCGAAAGAACCTGTTTTCTTTCAGTATGTTCGATAACGTCGCAAGTCATTTTGATCACCTGTTCGTCTTGGGAAGTTGACTTGCAGAATGACGTGGAGGAGGATTGAAATCCAATCGAACATCCGTCTGCATGCATCAAGAGAACTTATCCATGAAGATGTCCAAGCAGTTTCCGCTGAATGCGCTCCGGGTCTTCGAAGCCGTGGCCCGGCTCGGCAGTTTTACCAGGGCCGGCGAAGAGCTGGGCATGACCCAGACCGCCGTCAGCTACCAGATCAAGCTGATCGAGGAGAGCGTCGGCGAACCCCTGTTCCTGCGCCGCCCACGCCAGATCGCGTTGACCGATGTCGGCCAGCGGCTGGCGCCACGGGTCACCGAGGCCTTCGAGATGCTGCAGGAGGCCGTCTCCGCGGCGCGCGGCGATATCGACAGCACGCTGCTGATCAGTTCGACCCCGACCTTCGCCTCGCAATGGCTCGCCCGCAACATCGGCTCGTTTCAGCTCGCCCACCCCAACATTGCCGTGCGCCTGGACACCAACGACAACCTCGTCGATTTTGCCAAGGAACCCACGGATCTCGCCATCCGCTCCGGCGCCGGCGTCTGGCCTGGCCTCGACACCCACCCGCTGATGCGCGTCGAGTTCAGCCCGATGCTGAGCCCGGCGCTTGCCGAAACCGTCGGCGGTATCCGGGAGCCGCGCGATCTCCTGAAGCTCAGGATTATCGATGCCGGTGATCCCTGGTGGCGGCTCTGGTTCTCCGCAGCCGGTGTCAAAGATCCGGATCTGGAAGGCCGCCCGACGAGCCGGCTGGGCGCGCAATCCTTCGAGGCGCGCGCGGCCGTGGCCGGCCAGGGCGTGGCGATCCTAACACCGGAATTCTACGGCGACGACGTAGCGCTTGGCCGGCTCTACCAGCCATTCGACCTGCGCTGCAGCGACGGCTGCGATTATTGGCTGGCCTATCCGCACGCACGCCGCAACACGCCGAAGATCCGCATCTTCCGCGACTGGATCCTCGGCGAACTCTGCCCGTCGGTTCAGTTCGGGGCTGATTGGGTCAAAGAGCGCAAGGCGGCTTCCACCGGCTGACGGTTAACCCCTTAGAATCCATCAGGTTTATCATCGGCGAGATTTCATCGCGAAATCGTCCCGATCCCTGCAAAACACGCCCACAGGTGCATGCTCCCCCTTCCCCAATTCCCGGTTTTTGCGCAAGGTGCGCCGACGGAGAGAACAAAGGGGACCCCGAATGTACGAGTTCGCCATCGCCTGGGAATGGCTGGCCTTTGCTGTGCGCTGGCTGCACGTCATCACCGCCATCGCCTGGATCGGCTCATCCTTCTATTTCATCGCGCTCGACCTTGGCCTGGTGAAGCGTGATCACCTGCCTGTGGGTGCCTATGGCGAGGAATGGCAGGTGCATGGCGGCGGCTTCTATCACATCCAGAAATATCTGGTCGCCCCCGCCTCGATGCCGGAACACCTGACCTGGTTCAAATGGGAATCCTATGTGACGTGGCTGTCCGGCTTCGCCATGCTCTGTCTCGTCTACTACGGCGGCGCCGATCTGTTCCTGATCGACCGCCACGTGCTCGACATCTCCGCAACCACCGCGATCCTGATCTCGCTCGCCTCGCTCGGCATCGGCTGGATCTTCTACGACCTGCTCTGCAAGTCGCCACTCGGCAAGAACACCTGGGGTCTGATGGCGTTTCTCTACGTGGCGCTGGTGATCATGGCCTGGGGCTATACGCAGGTGTTCACCGGCCGGGCCGCCTTTCTGCATCTGGGCGCCTTCACCGCGACGATCATGTCGGCCAACGTCTTCTTCCTCATCATCCCCAACCAGAAGATCGTCGTTGCCGACCTCATCGCCGGCCGCACGCCTGACCCGAAGCTTGGCGCGCAGGCCAAGCAGCGCTCGCTGCACAACAACTACCTGACCCTGCCGGTCATCTTCTTCATGCTGTCGAACCACTACCCGCTGGCCTTTGCCACCGCCTTTAACTGGATCATCGCGGCGCTGGTGTTCCTGATGGGCGTCACCATCCGCCACTGGTTCAACACGACGCATGCGCGCAAGGGCAGGCCCACCTGGACGTGGCTCGCCACCGTGCTCATCTTCATCCTGATCATCTGGCTGTCGACCGTGCCGAAGGTGCTGACCGGCGAAGAAAAGGCCGAGATCGCGCCGGTCTTTGCCCGCTTTGCCACGAATGCGCACTTCCCCGCCGTCAAGGACGCGATCTCGACCCGCTGCTCCATGTGCCATGCGGCCGAACCGGTCTATGAAGGCATCGCGCGGGCGCCGAAGGGCGTGGTGCTGGAAAGCGATCAGGAGATTGCCGCCCACGCCCGCGAAATCTATATCCAGGCGGGGCGCAGCCATGCCATGCCGCCCGGTAACATAACCGACATGACGACGGACGAGCGCCAGCTGCTGACAGCCTGGTTCGAAAGCGCCGTCGAGGAAGGCAAGACACAATGACATCGACGCTTATCCGCGGACGCCTCTTGAGCTTTCATCGCGCGCCGCTGGCAATCGACGACAGCGCCGCCTACGCCTATGAGGCCGATGGCGCGCTGCTGATCGAGGGCGGCCTCATCAAGGCGTCGGGTGGCTATGCGGCCGTCAAGGCCGAGGCTGCGGATGATACCCTCGAGATCGATCACCGTCCGCATCTGATCGTGCCCGGCTTCATCGACACGCACCTGCATTTCCCGCAGATGCAGGTGATGGCGTCCTATGCCGCCAACCTCCTGGAATGGCTCAACACCTATACCTTCCCTGAGGAGTGCCGCTTCGTCGAGACCGCCCATGCCGAGCGTATTGCCAGCCGCTTCTTCGACGAGATGGTCCGCCACGGCACGACCACGGCGGCCGCCTATTGCTCGGTGCACAAGGCATCTGCCGATGCCTTCTTCGCCGAAGCTCTGCGCCGCGACATGCGTATGATCGCCGGCAAGGTGATGATGGACCGCAACGCCCCGCAAGGCCTGCTCGACACGCCGCAGATGGGCTACGACGAGACCCGCGCGGTGATCCGCGAATGGCACGGCAAGGGCCGCAACCATGTGGCCATCACCCCGCGTTTCGCCATTACCTCGACGCCCGAGCAGATGGACGTCGCCAAGTCGCTCGTGCACGAGTTCCCCGACCTGCACGTCCAGACGCATCTTTCTGAAAACCGCGACGAGATCGCCTTCACCTGCGAACTTTACCCGCAAGCCGTCGACTATACCGACGTCTACGCCCGTTATGGCCTGCTCGGCCCCAAAAGCCTGTTCGGCCACTGCATCCATCTCTCCGAGCGCGAGGCCGATGTCATGAGCGAGACGGGATCGGTCGCGGTCTTCTGCCCGACATCAAACCTTTTCCTCGGCTCCGGCCTTTTCCCGTTGCGGGCGCTCAACCGGCGCGACAAGCCCGTGCGCACGTCCGTTGCCTCGGATATCGGCGGCGGCACCAGCTATTCCATGCTGAAGACGCTCGACGAGGCCTACAAGATCCTGCAGTTGCAGGGCGAGCGGCTGAACCCGTTCGACAGCTTCTTCATGATGACCCGCGGCAACGCCGAGGCGCTTTCCCTCGTCGACAAGATCGGCACGCTCGAGGCCGGCACCGACGCCGACTTCATCGTGCTCGACATGGCGGCGACACCCGCGATGGCTCTGCGCGCCGAGGTGGTCACCTCGCTTTCCGACGAGCTTTTCCTGTTGCAGACCATGGGTGACGACCGCTCTGTGGTCGAGACCTATGTGGCCGGAAAACCGGCCAAGTCGGCGCTCGTCACCGCCTGACTTTCTTGCAAAGCACCAAGAGGTCAAAAAAATTGACCTCTTTGCCTCAGCGCTATTAACAAGCCTCCGGCAAACATGGTAAGGCCTCTGAAGTCATTGCTGGAGCAGGCGCGCGCGGTTTTCCTCGGCCAGCTCTAACCCTTGGTTCAGATGAAGGCCGTTTCCATGACGCAAATCCTCGAAATCAGCGATCTCAAGGCGCTCGCCAAGCGCCGCGTCCCGAAACTCTTCTTCGACTACGCCGACAGCGGCGCCTGGACTGAAGGCACCTATCGCGCCAACGAGGAAGATTTCGCCAAGGTGAAGCTGCGCCAGCGGGTGCTGGTCGATATGACCAACCGCTCGCTGGAAACGACGATGATCGGCCAGAAGGTATCGATGCCGGTGGCCCTGGCGCCGACAGGCTTGACCGGCATGCAGCACGCCGACGGCGAAATGCTGGCGGCCCAGGCAGCCGAGGCCTTCGGCGTTCCCTTCACGCTGTCGACCATGAGCATCTGCTCGATCGAGGACGTCGCCTCGGTCACGACCAAACCTTTCTGGTTTCAGCTCTACGTCATGCGCGAACGCGAATTCGTGCTCAACCTCATTGACCGCGCCAAGGCCGCGAAATGCTCGGCGCTGGTGCTGACGCTCGACCTGCAGATCCTCGGCCAGCGCCACAAGGACCTGCGCAATAGTCTCTCGGCCCCGCCGAAGCTGACGCCCAAGCACCTCTGGCAGATGGCGACCCGGCCCGGCTGGTGCATGAAGATGCTTGGCACCAACCGCCGTACTTTCCGCAACATCGTCGGCCACGCCAAGAGCGTCACCGACCTCTCCTCGCTCGGGGCCTGGACGGCCGAACAGTTCGACCCGCAGCTGTCGTGGAAGGACGTCGAGTGGATCAAGGAACGCTGGGGCGGTCCGCTGATCCTCAAAGGCATTCTCGATCCGGAAGACGCCAAGATGGCGGCCAAGACCGGCGCCGACGCGATCATCGTCTCCAACCACGGCGGCCGCCAGCTCGATGGCGCCCATTCCTCGATCAGCATGCTGCCGCGCATCGTCGACGCGGTCGGCCACCAGATCGAAGTCCATCTCGACGGCGGTATTCGCTCCGGCCAGGACGTGCTGAAGGCCGTCGCCATGGGCGCCAAGGGCACCTATATCGGCCGGCCGTTCCTCTACGGCCTCGGCGCCATGGGCAAGGAAGGCGTGACCAAGACGCTGGAAATCATCCGCAAGGAGATGGACATCACCATGGCGCTCTGCGGCAAGCGCGATATCAACGACGTCAACCGCGACATTCTCGCGGATTGATCGAGCGCCGATCCGCAAAGCCGCAATTTAAGGAAAAGCGCAGCTTCGCAGCCCGCCCCCAACTCCAGCGTGGAGTGCCTGCAGCTTCAAAACTGATCGCATCGGTCGAACCTATGCGATCAGCTCTTGCGGCGAGCCGTCAAGAAGGGCGGTCCAGTCGCAACTCTTAGAGCATTTCCAAGAAAAGTGCGTAGCGGTTTTCTGTCCGGAAATGCGTAAAAACAAAGAGATAGAGCGTTTCTGCGATTCCGGATAATTCGGAAACGCTCTAGGATTGATCTACGCCGCCCGAAGATCCAAGCGTTTGCGGCTCTCCGATCTCTATTGCGTGCCCGTCGGGGTCATAGAAGCGGAACACCCGCTGCCCCCAGGCTTGCCGCTCGATCGGGTGGATCAGCTCCACCTGTGGCGCAATGCTTTCGAAGGCGGCCTCGATATCCTCATGCTCGAAGTAGAGCAGCATGTTCCTTCGCCCATAGGGTTCTTCCGTGGGAGAGACTTCCCGCCACACCGTCTGTTCCAGCAAGCGCCCATCGTGGATCGCAAAGCCGGTCTCGAAGAGAACGAAGTTTCCGAAATCTTCCAACACCGTCAGGCCGAGTGTATCCCGGTAAAAGTCCCTGGATCGATCGATGTCGCGGACGAAGGGGATGGGATTGACGAAACGCATCGAACTTCCCTCGTGAGTTTCAAAATCGTCGCACACAATTCCGATCAATGCGACGGTTTTGAACTTATCCCGCGAACATGCGTGCGTCTGAACTCAGCTGCCGCGATAGGTCGAATAGCCGTAGGGCGAAAGAAGCAGCGGCACGTGATAGTGGCTGGCCGGATCGGCGATGCCGAAGCGCAAGGGGATCAGGTCGAGAAAGGCAGGCTCCGGCAGGTCAGCGCCGACACGGCGCAGATAGTCGCCGGCAAAAAAGACCAGCTCGTAGCTGCCGGCCATGAAGCTGGCGCCTTCCACCATCGGCCCATCGACCCGCCCGTCGCTGTTGGTATGAACGGTGCGGATCAACTGCCGCTCCTCGCCTTCGAGCCAGTAGAGATCGATGCGCAGGCCTTCGGCCGGCTTGCCGAGCGCGGTGTCGAGGACGTGGGTGGTCAGGCGGCCGGTGCTGCTCATCGCGTCTCTTCCTTCAGCTCGCGCTTTCGATGACGAAGGGCTCTTCGTAGAAATACTCTTCTAGATTGTTGCCCGGGCCCTCCCGGTCGACAACGATGAAGTCGCTGACAGCACCGACCGACATCAGCGGATGGTGCCAGACATTGCGGCCGTAATTGACGCCCTGCCGTCCGTTCGCCCGGAACACCCGCGGCGCGCCCGGTCGGCCACCCTCGTCTTCGGCAACGACCACCAGCCAGGGCCGGTCGTCGAGCGGCGAGAAGCTCTGGCTGCCGAACGGATGCCGCTCCATCATCGCGACCGTGTAGGGGAAGGCACGCGGCTGGCCGCGAAAGATGTTGATGATGACATTGGCGCCCTCGCCGGTGACGTCGGCGCGCGCCAGGCCGTGGAAGCGTTCGGTGTTGCCGCCGTTGATATAGCGCATCGATGCCGGATCGGCTTCGATGACCGTGCCGAACGGGGCGAAAGCGTCCTGTTTCAGGGGCTCGATCGAAAGAATGCGCGACATCAGGCCGTCGCCCCGCAGCGCTCTTTGCCGGCGGTTTCGGCATGATCCGGTTCGACTACCCTCCGTAGTGATGAGAGCAGAGTGCGAACGGGCAAGTCAGGCATTTTCGTCTCCTGGAAGCATGGATTGCAGCCGCAGACGAGCGATTTTCTCCACCTGCGCACAGGCGGTCTCAAATTCCTCTTCGGTCGAATTGTCAATGCGTCTTTCGAACGAGGCGAGAATGTCGTTCTTCGTCAGGCCCTTGACCGCGATGATGAAGGGAAAGCCGAATTTCTGCGTATAGGCCTCGTTGAGCGCCGTGAACCGGCCGTGCTCCTCGGCCGAAAGCCGATCGAGCCCGGCAGACGCCTGCTCGGCGGTCGAATCCGCCGTCAGCTTGCCGGCGATCGCCAGCTTGCCGGCAAGATCCGGGTGCGCCCGCAGCACCGCCAACCTTTCGCGCGGCAGTCCGGCGCGAAAGGCCTGGCAAAGCGCCGAGTGCACATTACCGGCTGAAAGTCCCGTCGCGGCCGCCCGGTCGTAAGCCCGTTCGGCAACCCAGGGAGAATGCTCGAACACGCCGCCGAAGCGGCTGACGAAGGCGTCGCGATCGGACATCAGAGAGCCCCTTCCGGCTTGTGGTGTTCGTACCAGTGACGGGCGATATCGATGCGCCGCGGCACCCAGACCTTGTCGTGCGACATGACGTAGTCGATGAAGCGCGCCAGTGCGGCAGCGCGGCCCGGACGGCCGACCAGGCGGCAGTGCAGGCCGATGTTCATCATCTTGGCGTCGCCCTCCTTGCCTTCCTCGTAGAGCACGTCGAACGTGTCCTTGAGATAGGTGAAGAACTGGTCGCCGGAGTTGAACCCCTGGTTCGTCGCAAAGCGCATGTCGTTGGCGTCGAGCGTGTAGGGGATGATCAGATGCGGCTTGTCGGCCGTCAAACCCGGAACCCAATAGGGCAACTCGTCCGCATAGCTGTCGCTGGAATAGAGGAACCCGCCCTCTTCGAGAACGAGCTTCAGCGTGTTGTTGGACGGCTTGCCCTGGTAAAGGCCGAGCGGGCGCTCGCCGGTCAGTTCGGTGTGCAGCCGCACGACTTCGCGGATGTGCTCGCGCTCCACCTCTTCCGGGAAATCCTTGTATTCGAGCCAGCGCAGACCGTGGCTGGCGATCTCCCAGCCCGCTTCCTTCATGGCCGCGACCGCTTCCGGATTGCGGGCCATCGCCTGCGTCACGCCATAGACCGTCAGCGGTACGTCGCGACTGGTGAACATGCGCCAGAGCCGCCAGAAGCCGGAGCGGGAACCGTATTCGTAGATCGATTCCATGTTGAGGTTGCGCTGGCCCGGCCAGGGTTGCGCGCCGACAATCTCGGAAAGCAGGTTCTCGGATGCCGGGTCGCCGTCAAGGATGCAGCTTTCGCCGCCCTCTTCGTAGTTGAGCACGAACTGCACGGCGATACGCGCGTCACCCGGCCAGTTTGCCTTGGGCGGGTTGCGGCCATAGCCGACGAGGTCGCGTGGATAGGTAGTCTCAGACATCAAATCACCCTTCGAGTTTTCCGGAACGGTATCATTGCCGACCGGATTGTCGAGACAAAATGACGTCAGTGCAGACGGTTAGCGGCCGGCCATCAAGGCCGCAACCATCCGCGACAAGGGCGGAACCGGGCTCGGTGCAAGCGTCGCCTCGGCTGCCGCCCGCTTGATCCGGTCCGCCCTTTTGGCCGCAGAGATCTTGCCGAGCGGGTGCTGCGAGTGGACGCGCATCGGCGCGCCCGATTCCTGCTCGACGAACAGCGCCAGGCTGCCAATCGTCAGCGGCGCCACCAGGCACGGTTCGAACAGATCGCGCAACGGCGTCTCGATGCGGCGCATCGCGTCCTGATTGAGCGGCCCGGTCAGCATCATGTGGAAGCGATATTCATCCATCACGTGAGGATCGCCCCAACGATGCAGATTGGAAAATTGCGGCGCAGACAACCGGTCCGGGTCTGAGCGCTCGATCTCGTCTTCGCTCAGCGGCGCGCGGAAGGGGTCGAATTCCTGGATGGTGCTGGCGGCGAGCAGATGCATCGCCGTGCTGGGGATCTGCGGCATCAGCCCCCAGCACTGGCCAAGCCGGGCGACTTCCAACTTCTCGATTTCGAACGGCGTCTGGGCACCGGCAAAGTGCATCAAAGCTTTGAGCAACTGCGCTTCGTCCATATCAGGGTGAAGCCTGAAGGGCGACATCACCACCGCATGAAAGCCGAAGCGACGCGGAACGGCCGTATGGAAGGCAATCTCGGATGCGGTCAATCCGGAGATCGACGGCAGTTCGGTAGGCTCGCCTGAGTAAACGTTGCGACCCAGCCAGCTTGCGGCAACCGTTGAGAGCGGATCGGCCATCGGCGGTGTGAAACAAATGGCGTAGCGCATGTGCATGCTCCGGAAATCCGTTCTGGCACTTGCCCGCGACAACCGATCTCGATCGTCACCAGGGCGCGGCGCAGGTTCAAAACCTTGAGAGCGTCAACTATGTCTCCCGAGGAAACGCGACGCTCTACTGCCCGCGTCTTAGGTGATTTGCGTGACAGATTGACGAAGTAAACGGGGCATGCCTGGGGATCGCACCCAAGGTTGTGACCCGAACTCTTTCGGAACCATCCCGCCCGACAGCCGTTCCCTTGAGGTAGCAAACAACGATGGAGAAGAAGCGTGACCTATCACAATGCGAACCTTCAGGACGCCAGGATCAAGGAAACCCACGACCTGATCGCCAGCGACAAGGTTGAAGGCACGAAGGTCTATGGCGCCGACAGCAAGCACATCGGCTCGATCGAGCGCGTCGTTATCGAAAAGCGCAGCGGTCGCGTGGCCTATGCCGTGCTCGGTTTCGGTGGCTTTCTCGGCATCGGCGAAGATCACTATCCGCTGCCCTGGGCGAAATTGACCTATGACGAGAGCCTCGGCGGCTATCGTACCGATGTGACTCGCGAACAGGTCGAGCGAGCGCCGAAATATCACGGCAACGAGGAATACGACTGGAACAGCGATAACGGACGCCGCGTCTACGATTATTACGGCGTACCGCCTTACTGGATGTAAGTATCGGCTGTACGGTATTCCTGACACACGAGGCTCCGCCAGCGGCGGGGCCTTTATTTTGCCGTCGCCCTAGAGATGTTTCTCGCGAAGTGCGGCTATGTGATTCCGGCACAGGAAGGAATCCGGAACTTCAATCGTCGGCTGACCTGCGATTTCGTCGACGACAAAACGCGCGAGGCGGTGGGCAATGCCGAAGCTCACCTTGAAGCCACCTGTCAGAACCGACAGGTTTTCGTGGTCCGGATGGCGCCCGACCATCGGCTCCCGACCAGCCGATTTCGGCCGGATGCCGGCCCAGCGCTCGACCACCTTCGCCCCGCGTAAGGTTGGGACCAGCAATTCGGCACGCAACAGCAACTCATTCAGCAGTTCATCCGTCGACAGCGGATCGGCGTACTTGTTCTCGCTGGTGCTGCCGACGGCGACATGCCCGTCGTCATGGGCGACGATATAGACGCCATCGGTGAAGATGACGGGCAATTGCGGGTCGACGTCAGCCAGAAGCAATGCCGCCTGTCCCTTGACCCCGGTTCCGCTCGGCTCGTGGAGGGGACCGCACAGCGTGTCGATCAGCGGGAAGCTGCCGACGCCGGCGGCAAGAATGCAATGGCCGAAGGCGATGTCCACGCCGTCATCGAGTTCGGCTCGGCCCGGCCCCGGATGAATGGCCCGCACGCCGGCTCCCTCGACAATCCGCACGTTCGGCAGTTGCGCCAGGGCTGCCCGCAGGACCGCCAGCATCTGGCGCGGAGCAAGCCGTCCGCCAAGCGTATCGAACACCAGTCCGCAGGCAGCTGCCTCCGCGCCGAGCGAGCCGGACGGCAGCTCGTCGCGCACATGCCAGAAGTATCGTCGGTCGCCGGCCTGCCAGTTTTGCAGGGCATCCTGCTCGTGGCGAAGGGCGATCTCGCGCAGATGCTGCTTGGCGAGCGGCATGATCCGGCCACTGCGGCGATAGCCTGCCGAAAGTCCGGTTTCGGCCTCGAGCGCTGCGACGTCGCTTTCGAGCGACACCAGCGCGTCGAACTGGAATTGTTTCTTGGTGTTCCATTTGTCCGGCATGTGCGGCATCAGTGCGCCGAGGATGCCGCCGCTGGCGCCGGCACCGATGTGGCGCCCTTCGACCAGACAGACGTCCATGCCGGCCCGTGCTGCCATAAGGGCTGCCCAAAGCCCCATGATGCCGCCGCCGACGACCAAAACTTCGCTCATCGATTGACCTTCTCCGGTGGTGGGATTATCGCCATCTAATGACAGGATCCGCCGCAGAACCGAACCAGCCCCCGGCCCATCAAAGCCTCGATTGGCACGAGGGCGATATGCCCTATTCCCGGGAATTTGGCGATCACTTTTATTGCCGCACCGACGGTCGGCTCGAATGCGGGCACGTGTTCCTCGCCGGCAACGGCCTGCCCGAACGCTGGGCCGCCGGCGGAGCCTTCACCGTTGGCGAACTGGGCTTCGGCACCGGCCTCAATTTTTGCGAGACGTGGCGACAATGGAAAGCGGCGGCGACAGGCGGCACGCTGAACTTCGTCAGTTTCGAACGGTTTCCGATGCAGGCGGAGGAAATCTCCCGGGCGCTCGCCCATTGGCCCGAGATCGATGCAGAACGACTTGCTCTCACCGATCGCTGGCCAGCGACGAACGACGGCAGGATCGAGATCGATTTCGGCGGCGGCGTTCGCCTGACCGTCGTCTGCGGCGCCGCGCTTGATGGCCTCGGCAAGGCGACGGAGCGCTTCGATGCCTGGTTCCTCGATGGCTTTGCACCGTCGCGCAACCCCGACATGTGGTCGGAAGAGCTGATGCGGCTTGTGTTCGACAGGACAGCACCCGGCGGCAGCTTTGCCACCTATGCCGCAGCCGGCTTCGTTCGCCGCAATCTTCAGGCTACCGGCTTTGCCGTCGAGAAGCGCAAGGGCTTTGCCGGGAAGCGCGAGATGCTGCGCGGCGACAAGCGCTGAGCGAAGCAGCGAGGCGCTCTCCACAGACGTTTTGACGGCCTTTACTCCACCAGAGAACTGAACTGTCGCAAATGGCAGGGGCATCGAGGCCAAAAATCTGCGACAGAAATCCATCGGCAACGCGGTGGGTTTCTCATGAACAACGATCAGTTTCCGGATGCTGCAGCAGGCGAATCCTCCTCCCCGCTTGAGCGGCGACGCAGGCCGGGCGGTCGTGGCGGTGAACGCACGCGAAAATCCTCAGGCGGCAAATATCTCAATCTCGTCAATACCCAGAGCAAATCCTCGGTGCTATCGGACGATGCGCTCGAGGCGGTCCATCAGGCGTCACTGACGATCCTGGAAGAGATCGGCATGGACGTCATCCTGCCGGAGGCGCGCGAGCGCATGAAGGTGGCGGGCGCCGATGTCACTCCCGGCACCGACCGCGTGCGCTTCGATCGCGGGCTGATCATGGACATGATCGCCTCTGCCCCCTCCTCATTCACCATGCATGCGCGCAATCCCGCCCGCAACGTTGCGATCGGCGGCAACAATCTGGTGTTCGCCCAGATCGCCAGCGCACCCTTCGTGGCTGACCGCGAAGGCGGCCGCCGCACCGGCAACCAGGAGGATTTCCGCAAGCTGGTGAAGCTCGCCCAGTCCTACGACATCATCCACACGACAGGCGGCTACCCGGTCGAGCCGGTCGATCTGCACGCTTCCGTGCGCCATCTCGATTGCCTCTCCGACATGGTGAAGCTCACCGACAAGGTTTTTCACGTCTATTCGCTCGGCCGCCAGCGCAACACCGACGGCATCGAGATAGCCCGCATCGGCCGCGGCGTCTCGATGGAGCAGATGGAGCGCGAACCGTCGCTCTTCACCATCATCAACACCTCCTCGCCGCTGCGCCTCGACGCGCCGATGCTGCAGGGCATCATCGAAATGTCCTCGCGCAATCAGGTGGTGGTGATCACGCCCTTTACGCTCGCAGGCGCCATGGCGCCGGTAACGATCGCCGGTGCCCTGGTGCAGCAGAATGCCGAGGCTCTGTGCGGCATCGCCTTTACCCAGATGGTGCGGCGGGGATCACCTGTCATGTATGGCGGCTTCACCTCGAACGTCGACATGAAGACGGGCGCACCTGCCTTCGGCACGCCGGAATACATGAAGGCAGTGATCGCCGGCGGCCAACTCGCCCGCCGCTACAACATTCCCTACCGCACCTCCAACACCAACGCCGCCAACACGCTCGATGCGCAGGCCGCCTACGAGTCCGCCCTGTCGCTCTGGGCACTGACGCAAGGGGGCGGCAACTTCATCATGCATGCGGCCGGCTGGAGCGAAGGAGGGCTGACCGCCTCGTTCGAAAAATTCATCCTCGACGTCGACATGCTACAGATGGTGGCGGAATTCCTGACGCCGCTCGACGTCAGCGAGGATGCGCTCGGGCTCGACGCAGTACGCGATGTCGGCCCTGGCGGCCACTATTTCGGCACGCTGCACACGCTGCAGCGCTACGAGACCGCCTTCTATTCGCCGATACTGTCCGATTGGCGCAATTTCGAGACCTGGACGGAGGCCGGTCGACCGACGACCTATGACCACGCCAATCGCGTCTTCAAACAGAAGCTCAACGAGTACGAACGACCGCCGCTGGATCCGGCGATCGAAGACGAACTCGACGCCTTCGTTGCCAAACGCAAGGAGGAAGGCGGCGTCCCGACAGATTTTTGACGGGACGCAGCGTTTCAGATTGCAAGAAAAGCCTCAGGGGTAGACGGCAGAGCGGGCGGTTGCGATCAGTTGCTCGATCGGCACCGTCACGCAATTGCGGTCGATTTCGGCGACTGTCTTCTGCTTCACATTGGCGGACAGCAGCTTGCGCAGGTCGCCCAGCGTTTTTGGGGCCGCGCAGATCACAAGGCTGTCGAAGGCATTGTCGTTCAGATAGCCTTCGATCTTGCTCGCCACATCGGCGGCAAAGCGGTGTTTCTCCTCGCGCACCGGATCACTGCTATATTCCATGGCGGAGCGCCCATGACCGACCGAGGAATGACTGCGCCCCGGCTTGTCGGCCATGATGTCCTGGGCACGCTTGGGATCGGTGTGGATCACCTCCTCCTCCGGGTGCTGACGTTCGTCCTTCCGCAGGTTGACGCCCTTGACGAAGCGCGCCGTGTTGCCATCCGCGGCCAGTATCCAAGTCCGGTTTTGCACGATTGTCTCCCATGAAATGATGTTGCTCGTGGGCAGGCCAGAATAAGCCT
This sequence comes from Ensifer sp. M14, assembly GCF_003355565.1. Taxonomy (NCBI): domain Bacteria; kingdom Pseudomonadati; phylum Pseudomonadota; class Alphaproteobacteria; order Hyphomicrobiales; family Rhizobiaceae; genus Ensifer; species Ensifer sp. M14. Next base: position 1,865,804 of record NZ_QJNR01000004.1, on the reverse strand, counting down.
GTAATAGAAACGGATGAAGGCCGATCCGGTTCCATTCCTTTTGTCAAATGCGTGCACTTTCTTGGTGTATCGGCCGTTTCACATGCGCGCGAGATAGGCATCGAAGCTGCGCTCGGGTGACGGCTGGAAATGATCGCGCTCGACCTTCATCTCCCGGATGCGATCCACGCGAAAATCCCGGAAATCCTGGCGCAGTTCGCACCAGCTGGTCAGCAGCCAATGATGCCCAAAGACGCTCAAGCCCAGCGGCCAGACAGTGCGTTGCGAATTCTGATCGGCGAGGCTTTCATAGGCGATGCGCACCTTTCGCTCCTGCGTGATCGCCCGGCGCAGGTCACCGAGCACCGGCGGCGTCTGCGGCTGCAGCGCCGAGCGGAAAGCGCGGATCGGGGCGCTGCGCAATCGCGTCACGTGTTCGGGCGGAAGTCCATGCTCGATCTTGTCCATCGCTTCGCGCGCGGCCTGCGCCAGCCTGCTGTCGCCGAGCATCTGAACCGCCCGCGCGCCGAAGGCCAGCGCCTCGAGTTGTTCGAAGGTGAAGGCGAGCGGCGGTGCGTCGAAGCTTTCGCGCAGGAGATAACCGACACCGCGCTCGCCATCGATCGGCGCGCCCGACGCCATCAGGTGCTCCATGTCGCGATAGATGGTGCGGCGCGCGACCTCCATCTTCTCGGCAATTTCCTGCGCCGTCATCGCCCGGCCGGTCGCCCGCATGAGCTGGATGATTCGAAACAGCCGGTCGGCAGGTCTCATTGGCGCAATCCCATCGCAGGTCCGAGTGCGGTTGTGGCCATAAGGCTGTCAGTTGCCTTGTGATTAAGTCAAGCGGCAATCAACAGGGAGCATGACATGACCACCGAAAGCATCCTCGAACTCGCCGTCTGCATCGTCGCGGACAGGCCGGCCGCCGCGGCCGCCCGTCAAAGGGCGATGCAGGCCGTCTCGCAATATCCGGGTTTCATTTCCTGGCGTGCCGTCGGCTCCTGCGAAAAGGCAGATATGCTCGCCGATCTGGTCGAATGGGAAACGCTGGATGCGGCCAAATCGGCCGGCGAGCGCGTGCGCCGAGACCCGGATTTCGCCCCTTACATGGCAGCGATCAGCGCGGTAATGCTGATGCAGCATTTTGCGGTCGAGCAACAGATCTGAGCAGAAAGACGATCCAGCAATGGCTGAACCACTGAAGAACCTGCTGCATCCGGGCGTCGTCACCACCATCGCAGACCGCCTGAGCGCGGTCCACCCGACCTTCGACCGCGAGCGGTTCGAAGCGCTTGCCGGCGACAATCTCGAGACGCTGGAACTGATGCAGCGATCCCTTCAGATCCGCGATGGGCTGATCGAAACCCTGCCGCAATCCTTCCCGCAAGCAGCAGCCGCCCTTCGCGACTGCCTGCCAAACGATGATCGACCCGGCCTCAGCGGCTGGACCTTGCTGCCCATCAGCCAATATGTCGCCGCGCGCGGCTTTGGCGATTTCGAGTTGTCGCTGTCACTGTTGCGCGCGCTGACGCCGCACTTCACCTCCGAGTTCGGTATCCGCGTGTTCATCGACCAGGACCAGGAACGGGCGCTCGCGATCATCGGCTCTTGGGTAACAGACGCCAATCACCACGTCAGGCGTCTGGCGAGTGAAGGCACCCGCCCCCGCCTGCCCTGGGCGATGCGGCTGCCGAAACTTATCCGCGATCCCCATCCGATCCTGCCGATCCTTAAGTCCCTTATCGACGATCCCGAGGACTATGTGCGCCGCTCGGTCGCCAACAGCCTCAACGACATCGCCAAGGACCACGCCGATCTGGTGACAGACTTCGTGGCCGAGCACATGGCGGGCGCCTCGCCCGAACGGCAGCAACTGCTGCGCCACGCGTCGCGAACGCTGTTGAAGCAGGGCCACGGGGCCGCCCTTTCGAACTTCGGCTTTGCGGCACCCGCAGGCATCGACGCAGCTTTCTCGCTCGACCGGCCGGAAATCACGCTCGGCGAGAGCCTCGTCTTCAAGCTGGCTGTCAGGCACACCGCAAAGACCGCCCAGAAAATCATGATCGACTACGCCGTGCATCACCGCAAAGCCAATGGCATGACCTCGCCCAAGGTTTTCAAATGGACATCCGCGACGCTGGAGCCGGGTGCGACGATGGAGATCGAAAAGCGCCACGCCATCCGGCCGATCACGACCCGCCGTTATTATCCCGGCGCCCATCGCGTCGTCATCCTCGTCAACGGCCAGGAGGCAGCCGACGCTGATTTTCAGCTGTCGGTTGATGAATAACCCTACCTCATTTCGCACCTGCGAAAAGATGGACCTTGACTTTTGGGGCCAAAACGACGACATGGACGCAGCGTCACCTTCAGGCCGCCGCGTGAGCGCGCCCTCGGCAACACAGAAAGCCGTGAAGAAGGAAAAGCGCACCCATACGCCGTAAGCGGCGACAGCACAGGCGCTTGACGACTTTTTCTTAACCCACAAGTTCCCAATTCACGCGGGGTTCTTGACGCCGAACGACACCGGAACAGCAAACTGCGGTTCCGGCGAATGCGTTTGGCGCCCCCAAAAGGTATATGCATTTGTCCACCTTTAAAGATCTTGGTCTTTCCGAACACATTCTGGAGACCCTGTCCGCCAACGGCTTTGAAAAGCCGACGCCGATCCAGGCGCAGGCCATTCCGCTGGTGTTGAAGGGCCACGACCTGATCGGTCTCGCCCAGACCGGAACCGGCAAGACGGCCGCCTTCGGCCTGCCGATGATCGAAAAGCTGGTTGCCGACGGCAAGCGTCCCGACCCGCGCAACATCCGCGCCCTCGTGCTGGCGCCGACCCGCGAACTGGTCAACCAGATCGCTGCCAACCTCAAGCTGTTCGTCAAGAAGTCCCCGCTGAAGATCGGCGTTGTCGTCGGCGGCGTGTCAATCAACAAGCAGACCGAACAGCTCGCCCGCGGCGTCGACATCCTGGTCGCAACGCCCGGCCGCCTGCTCGACCTCATCAACCGCAAGGCCGTGACGCTCACCCAGGGTCGCTACCTCGTGCTCGACGAAGCCGACCAGATGCTCGACCTCGGCTTCATCCATGACCTGCGCAAGATTTCCAAGCTCGTGCCGAAGAACCGCCAGACGCTGCTGTTCTCCGCCACCATGCCGAAGCTGATTGCCGAACTCGCCGGCGAGTACCTGACCGACCCGGTCAAGGTTCAGGTTACGCCTCCGGGCAAGGCTGCCGACAAGGTCGAACAGTATGTTCACTTCGTTCCCGGCAAGGACCTGAAGACGGTTATCCTGAAGAAGACCCTGACCGAGAACCCGGATGGCCTGTCGCTGATCTTCAGCCGCACCAAGCATGGCGCCGAGAAGCTGATGAAGCATCTCGACCACGTCGGCTTCAAGGCCGCCTCGATCCACGGCAACAAGAGCCAGGGCCAGCGCGAGCGCGCCTTGAAGTCCTTCCGTGACGGTGAGATTCGCGTGCTTGTCGCCACCGACGTCGCTGCCCGCGGCATCGACATCCCCGGCGTCACCCACGTCTACAACTACGACCTGCCGGAAGTGCCGGACGCCTATGTTCACCGTATCGGCCGTACCGCCCGCGCCGGCCGCGACGGCATTGCGATTGCGTTTTGCGCACCGGACGAAATCCGCCTGCTTCGCGACATCGAGAAACTGATGGGCATCAACATTGCTGTCGCCAGCGGCGAAGCGCCTGCCGACCAGGCTCGCCCGTCCAAGGCACGCGGCGGTCGCGGCAACGGCAATGGCAACGGCCAGCACCGCGGCAATGGCGGCGGCGGTCAGCGCCAGGAAGCCCGCCCGCGCCGCGAGCGCCCGGCTCGCCAGTCGGCACTCGCTCCGAGCAGCTTTGCCGGTGACGACCTCCTGCGCGACGACCGTCCGCAGAAGACGGAACACCGTGGCCAGCGCCCGGCCGGCCAGGCCCATGCCGAAGGCCGTTCGGAAGGCAACCGCAACCACGAGCCCAAGAAGCACCATGGTCGTCCCGGCCAGAAGCCGGGCGAATGGCGCAACAAGGGCCCGCGTCCGGAAGGCCAGGCCGGTGAGCGCCGTGAAGGCGGCCAGGGCGGCATGCGTCGTGGCGCCGGTGGCGGCAACCGCGGCCAGCAGGGCTGACCTTCACGCGCATTTCAGGCGAGCCGTGTGAAGCGGCTTCGTCCGGAAATACATGAAAACAAAGAGTTGAGAACGGCGGGTCGCTTCGGCCCGCCGTTTTTTATGCCTGCTGTTTACGGTTGGTGAGGTAGACGCCGGCGACGGCAATCACCGTTCCGATGATCATCGGCAACGTCAGCGCCTCGCCAAAGAACAGCCAAGCCTGAACGGCCGCCAGCGGCGGCACGAGATAGATGAGCGAGGCCGCGCGCGACACCTGGCCGCGGCGAATGAGATAGAGCAGCAGCGCAATTGCGCCCATGGATAGCCCGAGCACCGACCAGGCGAGCGCTGCAAAGATCTGCAGGTTCCAGGTGACGTGAAGATCTTCGAGCATCAGGGCGAGCGGAATGGTGACGATCAGCGCGCCGAGATACTGAAGCGCCGCAATGGTGCGGATGTCGCCGCTTTGCAGATGCCGCTTCTGGTAGAGGGTGCCATAGGTGACGGCGGCCATGCCAAGGACGTTGATGAGAACCGGCAGCAGATGGATCGGCGTGGCGCCGGTATCGATGACAAGCACCTTCGGCAGCACGGCAAGGGCGATGCCGAAAAAGCCGAGCACCAGTCCGAGTTTCTGCTGAACGCTCAGCTGCTCGTCGATGACGACGGAGGCGGCAACAGCCGTCATCAGCGGCTGCAACCCGGCGATGATCCCGGAAATTGCCGCCGGCACGCCCTGCCCGATCGCCCACCAGACGGCGCCGAGATAGAGCCCGTGCAAAAACATGCCCGAGACGACCGCGTGGGCAGCGGCCGTAAGGGACGTCGGCCATTTTGCCCGGGTCACGAGACAGAAGCCGATGAACAGGAGGATCGCCAGCGTATAGCGCAACACCAGAAACGTCAGCGGATCGGCATAGACAGCCGCATATTTGGCGACGACCCAGCCGGTCGACCAGAGCAGTACGAAGATGGCCGGAGCCAGGCGGGCGAGCGTCATTGACCTATCCAAACGGGCAAAGGGAGGTCAGCCGCGATAGACGCGGGGGCGTTGATGGTCAAAGCAATTTTTCTGATGGTGACGATCAGCCGGCTGCATGAGTCTATAAATCGCAACCGGTTCGTGGGCAGGATTATGCATAAGTTTTAATGTGATATCCCGCCCTTTACGCGCCATCCGTCACGCGCGGCGTAATGGGAACCATCAGCCGCAGCGACGACAGCGACAGTGAAACGAAGCCCGGATCGTATTCCTCGCGGTAGTGCAGCCTGCTGGTATCGACCGCCAAGCCTTCCGACTCGATCCAGTCGAACATGCGCTCATAGTGAACAAAGACGTCGCCATCATCAGGGTGGTGCATTGCGCTGACGAAGCGCATGACCGGGAGGTCGACATGGCCAGGGTGGCGGGTCGTTTCCGCCGTTTGCGATATGAACCCGACAAGATAGCGGAAGCCATCAAGGCGATCGTTCCAGGAAAGGCCGACGAGGGTCGGGTGATCCTTCGGATGCAGCCGCAGATGATGCTCCTGCATCTGCGCGATCAACCGGCGCACGGCCCCATCAGCCGCCTCGACGAAGGTCCCTTCCCAGAAGGAGCCGGCGATCCGCTGCGCGGGCCTTTCGACGATTTCGAACACGATTGCCACCTCTCGCGAAAGCAGGGCATGGGCGCCGCAAGCGGCGGTGACTATTGATAATCCAGCCGCATCAGATGGCAATCGTCTCTGCCAACAGGGCTGTCAGAGCAGATCGACGAAGGCGCGCGCCGCGCGGCTGAACTGGCGGTCGCGATGCGTCAACAGCTCGAAGCTGCGCTCGGCAAGCTCGAACGGTAACTCGACCAGCCGGCCGCTATCGACGAAGGGCTGGGCGGCGAGCCTGGAGACGGCCGTGATGAACGGACCGCTCTCGACGGCCGTCAGCACCGCCTCGTTCGACGGCAATTCGAGCTCGATCTTCAGCTGATCGGTATCCGCACCATGAGCCTGCATCGATTGCAGGAACATGGCGCGCGTACCCGATCCTTCTTCGCGCAGCACCCAACGCGCAGCAAGCAGCGCTGCGAGATCGACGGGCCTGCCGGCAAGCGAATGGCGAGGCGGCGCATAGATCGCGATCCGGTCGACCGCAACGCTGCGATGGTCGAGTTTCTCCGCATCGACCCTGCCCTCGACAAAGCCGAGCTGCGCCGTTCCCTCCTCGACCGCCTCGGCAACCACTGCCGTGTTGCGCACGGTCAGCCTCACGTCGATATGCGGATAGTCATGGGTGAAGCGGGCGAGACGCACCGGCAGCCAATAGCTTGCCACCGTCTGGCTCGCGGCGATTGCGAGCGTCCCTCGGCGCAGGTGTGAGAGGTCGTTGAGGCAGGCGGTCGCCACGCTAGCGCGCGCCAGCACCGCCTTCGCCTCCGGCAGAAACGCCTTTCCCGCGTCCGTCAGCGCCAGTCCGCGGCCGATGCGATCGAACAACCTGACGTCGTGTTGCGTTTCAAGTGCTGCGATCGCCGCACTTGCGGCGGATTGCGTGACGTTCATGGCCTCGGCCGCGCGCGTCATATGCAGGCGCTCAGCGACAGCCACAAAAATGCGAAGTTGATCGAGTGTCATAGAAAATCAATCGCAAAAAGCGATCAGATTGACAAGAACAATCCGTTAGACTGATTTATCAATCGGACTAAGTTGCGGTCATGTCCAGATCGCATTCCATATCCACCACCCCGGCAACCACAGTCATTTCCCGCATGACGCGCATCGCGCCGGGTCTGATCCTCTGTTGCCTCGTCGCACTCGCCGCCTTCGTCCTTGAACGGTTCGAGGCGAGCTGGACCGGCCGTCCCTGGCTGGAAGCGCTTGTCATCGCGATCCTTCTCGGCGCGCTGCTGCGTATCTTCTGGACACCGGGTGATCGCTGGATGGCCGGCATCCGCTTTTCGTCCAAACTGCTTTTGGAAGCGGCGATCGTTCTGATCGGTGCGAGCCTCAGCTTCAAGGCGATCCTGGCAAGCGGCCCGGTGCTGCTCGCCAGCATCGTCGGCATCGTCTTTCTTTCGATCGTCTCGGGTTATCTGATTGCGCGGCTGCTCGGCCTGCCCAAGCGGATGGCAACGCTGATTGCCTGCGGCAACGCCATTTGCGGCAATTCGGCGATCGCCGCCGTTGCGCCGGCAATCGGTGCCGAGGGCGATGAGGTCGCCGCAGCCATCTCCTTTACCGCAATCCTCGGCATCGCCGTCGTTCTCACACTGCCGCTGATCGGTGGCTGGTTCGGCATGTCACCCTATGGCTTCGGCGTGCTGGCCGGCATGACCGTCTACGCTGTGCCGCAGGTGCTGGCGGCGGCCTCGCCGTTCAGCGCGCTTTCCGTCCAGGTCGGAACCCTGGTCAAGCTCGTGCGTGTGCTGATGCTTGGCCCTGTCGTCCTTTGCTTCTCGATCATCAACCGTGAGGGCGAAGCGCATCCACTGGCGCCAAGCTTGCCTACCGGCAAGCGCCCTACCCGCCCTGCCACATTCGCGCATTTCGTCCCCTGGTTCATTCTCGGCTTCCTCGCAGTCGCAATCGCCCGCAACAGCGGCGTGATCCCCGGCGCTGCCGCCGCCGGTGCAGCGCACCTCGCCACGTGGCTCACCGTCGTCGCCATGGCCGGCCTCGGCCTCGAAGTCGATATCCGCAAGCTCGCAGATGCCGGACCGCGCGCAAGTGCTGCCGCCACATTGTCGCTGCTGGTTCTGGCCAGCCTGGCGGCTGCGGCGATCGTTCTGTTTGGCCTCGGCTAGTTTTCCGAGCCCGCCCAAATTTCAAGCATTTGCTTATTTTCTAAGGCACCGGAATCGGTGCACGCTCGTCCGCCGACGCCTGCCGCCCCATTGTTGGGCATCGCCGTGCCCGAAAGCGCCGGAATAACGCACCAAAACTTTCTTGTCCCCCGACTGTGCACGCTTCTTGCATTGCATCCAGCGTTGTACTCAAATGGTCAAAAATAAGGGGACCACGCCTTTGGCATTTGACGAAATGATGAATGCGGACAGCAGTCCGCGCCAGCCATATTCGACCTATCATGAATGGTATGCCAGCCAGGACAGAAATCGGCTCATAACGAAATCAAAGGACGCCGAGAACATCTTCCGGAAAACCGGCATCACCTTCGCGGTCTACGGACACGCAGACAGTTCCGAAAAGCTCATCCCCTTCGATCTCATCCCCCGCATCATTTCCGGCCGCGAATGGCGCAAGCTCGCCCAGGGCATCGAACAGCGGGTCATCGCCCTCAACGCCTTCCTCGACGACATCTACCACAAGCAGGAGATCATCCGCGCCGGCCGCGTGCCGCGCGAGCTGATCGAGAAGAACGTGGCCTTCCTGCCGCAGATGATCGGTTTTCGTCCACCGGGCGGCGTCTACACCCACATCGTCGGCACCGACATCGTGCGCACCGGCGAGGACCAGTTCTACGTGCTGGAGGACAATGCCCGCACGCCATCAGGTGTCAGCTACATGCTGGAAAACCGCGAAACGATGATGCAGATGTTCCCCGAACTCTTCCATCAGAACCGCGTGCGCCCGGTGGAGAACTACCCGAACCTGCTGCGTCAGAGCCTGGCGTCGCTGGCGCCCCCCGGCTGCAGCGGCAAGCCGCGCGTTGCCGTGCTCACCCCCGGCATCTACAACTCCGCCTATTACGAACATGCCTTCCTCGCCGATATGATGGGCGTCGAACTGGTCGAAGGGTCGGACCTGCGCGTCATCGACGGCAAGGTGAAGATGCGCACCACCCGCGGCTACGAGGCGATCGACGTGCTCTACCGCCGCGTCGACGACGACTTCCTCGATCCGTTGACCTTCCGGCCGGAATCCGCGCTCGGCGTGCCCGGCATCATGGATGTCTACCGCGCCGGCAACATCACCATTGCCAACGCGCCCGGCACCGGCATTTCCGACGACAAGGCGATCTATTCCTACATGCCCGAGATCGTCGAGTTCTATACCGGCCGCAAGCCGCTCTTGGAAAACGTGCCGACCTGGCGCTGTTCCGAGCCGCAGAGCCTCAAATACGTGCTCGAACACCTGGAAGAACTGGTGGTTAAGGAAGTGCACGGCTCCGGCGGCTACGGCATGCTGGTCGGCCCGACCGCCAGCAAGAAGGAGCGCGCCTTGTTTGCCGAAAAGCTCAAGGCCCGCCCGACCAACTACATCGCCCAGCCGACGCTGTCGCTGTCGACCGTGCCGATCCTCGTCAACAAGGGCATAGCGCCCCGGCATGTGGATCTTCGTCCCTACGTCCTTGTCTCCGACAAGGTGCAGATCATTCCCGGCGGCCTGACGCGCGTCGCACTCAAGGCCGGTTCGCTTGTCGTGAACTCCAGCCAGGGCGGCGGGACCAAGGACACCTGGGTGCTGGAGGACTGAGACCATGTTGGGAAGAACTGCAAACGGTCTCTACTGGATGTTCCGCTACATCGAACGCGCCGAAAACAGCGCCCGGTTGATCGATGCCGGCCTGCGCATGGCGCTGACCCGCAGCGGCGCGACGGAGGGTGATTGGGACGGCGTGCTGCAAAGTGCGGGCGTGCGCGAACTCTACGACGAAGTGCACGAAACACTGACCAGCATCGACGCCATCGACTTCCTGCTGCGGGATCGCGCCAATCCGTCGAGCGTGATGTCCTGCATCGAGGCGGGCCGCCACAACGCCCGCATGGTGCGCACCGCGCTGACGCGCGAGACCTGGGAGGCGACAAACGAATGCTATCTCGAGATGAAGGCGATGCTCTCCAGGAAAGCGCGCCAGACCGACATGCCGGAGATCATCGACGCGATCAAGCGTCGCGCCGGCCTCATCCGTGGCGCCTTCCACGGCACCATGCTCCGGAACGAGATCTTCAATTTCTCGCGCATCGGCACTTTCATCGAGCGGGCCGACAACACCGCGCGCATCCTCGACGTCAAATACTACGTGCTCTTGCCGGCGGTCGCAGCCGTCGGCTCGTCGATGGACAATGTGCAGTGGGAATCGATCCTGCGCTCGGTCTCGGCCCACCGCGCCTACGGCTGGGTCTATGATGCCGAACTGAAACCGGCCAATATCGCCGACTTCCTGATCTCCAACGGTCGCATGCCGCGCTCGCTGGCCTACTGCTACGAGAAGATCGCCAGCAACCTCGGCTATCTAGAGCGCGAGTATGGCGAGCGCCACGAGGCGCATGAAACGGCTGACCGCACGCTGGCCGCACTCCGCAGCCGCTCGATCACCGACATCATGGACCAGGGCCTGCACGAATATCTCGAGGATTTCATCAGCCAGAACAATCGTCTGGGCCAGGAAATCTCCGACGGCTATCGTTTCAACTGAGTTTCGGGAGGACAGCATGCACCTGAAAATCAGCCATACGACCGAATACCATTACGACGAGCCGGTGCAGTATGCGCTGCAGCGGCTGCGGCTAACGCCGACCACAGGCGTCGGCCAGACCGTACTCGGCTGGCAGACGCTCCTCGACGGTGCGGCGATGGAGGTGAGCTACGACGATCACTTCGGCAACCGTGTCCATCTGGTCAGCGTCGACGGCGATCGGGAGGCGATCCGCATCGCCGCCTCCGGCGAGGTCCACACCGAGGATCGCGCCGGCGTCTTCGGTCCGCACCAGTCCTATGTGCCGCTGTGGCTCTTTGCCCGCGAGACGCCGCTGACAAAGGCGGGCAAGCTGATCCGCGACCTCGCGAAATCGGCAGAGGGCGAAACCGACCTTGCCCGCATGCATGCGTTGATGGCGATGATCCATGAGGCCGTGGAGTACAAGGCCGGCGAAACCCATGCGGAGACTTCGGCCGAAGACGCGCTTGAGGCCGGCAAGGGCGTCTGCCAGGACCATGCCCATATTCTGATCTCGGCGGCCCGCTCGCTCGACATGCCGGCGCGCTACATCTCCGGCTACCTGATGATGGAAGGGCAGACGGAGCAGACGGCCAGTCACGCCTGGGCCGAAGTGCATCTTCCCGGCCTCGGTTGGGTCGGCTTCGATGCCGCCAACAAGATCTGCCCTGATGACCGTTACGTGCGCATCGCCACGGGCCTGTGCTACCGCGATGCCGCCCCGATATCCGGCCTGATCCATGGTGAGGCGAATGAAACGCTGAAGGTTTCGGTGACCGTCGAGCAGCAGACGCAAAGCCAGAGCCAGACGCAAAGCCAGTGAGACCTCCGATGGGACGCACAACGGTGCACCCCATTGAACCACCCTCGCGCGGCTTCAGCGCGTGCTTGTGAACGTCGGTGCGCGAGCAGAAATGAGCGATCTAGCGCGAGGCGCTCGACTGCAACAGCCGGCAGAGCGAAGCCAGCCCGCTGTCATAACCGCCATCGAGCACATCGCGACAGCGCTTCAGCACCTTTCGCCGCTCTCCCGCGGGCATATCGTCGAACGCTGCAAACGAAGCGCCTGGCGAAGCAACGCCGCTCCCACTTCGACGTTTCCTTTTGAACGACAGGCAGGGCAGAAGCAAATGATCATGCCGAAGCTGGTTTTCCTGGTACTTGTCGGCCGAAACAAGGCGGCAGCTCCGGGGTGATGATTAGAGGAGCACGAGCGACGATTTCGCTCGTGCTCAGTCTGCCTAGTGGCTGTCGCGTTCGACGACGGAACCGCGCGCCCCAACCAGGAAATCGAGGTCGGCGCCGGTGTCTGCCTGCATGACCGTGTTGACGTAAAGGCCGGCATAACCGCCCTTTTGCGGCTTGACCGGGGAAATCCAGGCCGCCCGACGCCGGGCCAGTTCCTCATCGGAAACATCGAGCTGGATGCTGCGGGCTGGAACGTCGACGGCAATCATGTCGCCGTTTTCCACCAGCGCCAGCGGACCGCCGTCGGCGGCTTCCGGCGCGGTGTGAAGGATGACGGTGCCATAGGCCGTGCCCGACATGCGCGCATCGGAAATGCGGATCATGTCGGTGATGCCCTTCTTCAACACCTTCGGCGGCAAGCCCATGTTGCCGACCTCGGCCATGCCGGGATACCCCTTGGGCCCGCAGTATTTCAGCACCATCACGCAGGTCTCGTCGATGTCGAGATCATCGCGGTTGATGCGGGCGTGATAGTCCTCGATGCTTTCGAAGACCACGGCGCGGCCCTTGTGCTGCATCAGGTGCGGCGATGCCGCCGACGGCTTCAGCACGCAGCCCTTGGGCGCCAGATTGCCGCGCAGCACCGCGATGCCGCCCGACTGCGTCAGCGCCTTTTCGCGCGGAACGATGACGTCGTCATTGTAGTTGGTGACGTCCTTGACGCCGTTCCAGATCGTGTCGCCGGTGACGGTCAAAGCGTCCTTGTGCAGGAGGCCCATTTCGCCGACGGCCTTGATCACCACCGGCAGACCGCCGGCGTAGTAGAACTCTTCCATCAGGTGCTTGCCCGACGGCTGCAGGTTGACGATCGTCGGCACGTCGCGGCCAAGCCTGTCCCAGTCGTCGAGCGTCAGTTCGACACCGATGCGGCCGGCAAGCGCCAGCAGATGCAGCACCGCATTGGTCGAGCCGCCGACAGCACCGTTGACGCGAATGGCATTCTCGAACGCCTCGCGCGTCAGGATGTCGGACGGTTTCAGGTCCTCCTTGACCATGTCGACGATACGACGGCCGGAAAGCTGGGAGATCACCCGCCGGCGGGCATCGATGGCGGGGATCGCAGCATTGCCGGGAAGCGTCATGCCGAGCGCTTCGGCCATGGAGGCCATGGTCGAGGCCGTGCCCATGGTCATGCAGCTGCCGGCAGAACGCGCCATGCCCTGCTCCGCATCCATGAACTCATCCAGCGACATCTCGCCGGACTTCACCATTTCCGAAAACTGCCAGATGGCGGTGCCGGAGCCGACATCCTTGCCGCGCCACTTGCCGTTCAGCATCGGGCCGCCGGAAACGAGAATGACGGGGATGTCGACACTGGCAGCCCCCATCAAGAGGCTCGGCGTGGTCTTGTCGCAGCCGCCGAGCAACACGACGCCGTCAACCGGATTGCCGCGGATCGCCTCTTCGACATCCATGGCCGCCAGGTTGCGGAACATCATGGCCGTCGGCCTCAGCGTGCTTTCGCCGACGGAAAAGACCGGGAATTCGACCGGGAAGCCACCCGCCTCGTAGACGCCGCGCTTCACCCGCTCGGCGAGATCGCGCAAGTGCGCGTTGCACGGCGTCAGCTCCGACCAGGTGTTGCAGATGCCGATGATCGGCCGGCCGTCGAAGGTGTCGGCAGGCAGGCCCTGGTTCTTCATCCAGGAGCGATGCATGATGGCATTCTTGCCCGTGCCGCCGAACCATTCCTGGGAGCGCAGCTTGCGCGGCCACTCAGCTTTCTTCTTCATGTTGTCCTTCCTTGAGCGGCCCGCGCCGAAACGCGGGCCCTGGACGGCGCCCCTTAAGCCAGGGTGTATGCCGTCTTGACGGTTGTGTAGAATTCGGCGGCATAGCGCCCCTGCTCGCGCGGAATGACCGGCCGGCTTCAAATCGGAATCGATGGCCGGCTTCATCGGAATACGCACCAATCTGAAGCCGGATAGGTATTCCAATCTCATGCCGGACACGATTCCGATCTAAAGCCGGACAGTTGGCGTGCCCCTGAGTCGCATGGTCAGCCTTCTTTTTGACGGCATGAAATTCCCCTCGTGGATACTGAGGAGATTCATGCCAAGGTTGCTGACCCAAGGGCATCGTCATGACGGAAAAGCCGTCCGGTAATTGATTGGAATGCTGTCCGGCTTCAGGTCGGAACGCTGTCCGGAAGTTGATCGAAATCCCGTCCGGTTAAATCCCGGAATCCGCACTTTAAAAGAGCCGAATGGTCTATGAGGCGTTCCCGCTGCACCAGTCAGTGTGATGAAATGGCTAGTGGGATTTCAGTGTGGAACCCCCTCGAACGAGGCGGCGCTGAAGGAAAACTTCCCGTGCGATGAAACTGGGACCTAGTCGCATTTTGTAGATGTCCAGACGGCGAGACATCGTCGGGTCGCGGCAACCTCGCGTAGGACTCAGAATTACTTAAAAACAGCTGGGCGCGGGGGTGGAACGCTCTGCTGCCTTCCGTCGCTCCCTGATTCTATTGAAGGCAGCGAGCCGCTCGCGCATACCCTCAACGATTCGTACTTTTTCCCCAAATGACAGCCGCGATAGTTCGCGCCTGGCCTCCGCCTTGCGAACCAGAATTTCTGCCAGTGTCAGATCCTCGGGGCGTGTGGTTTTCATGGCTTGAAACCTATAGCAAATGGGTCGGGGTGTCCAGTTTGCGTCAAGAACCGTTGCCAATGCTCTTCGAGGCCATGACGTGCAATCACCCCCTTGAGTGCACCAAGGTCGACCGCATTTTCCGAAAGGAATGCCAAGACACGCGCATTGTCTTTGTATCGTCCCGTACGGAGTGCCATCGCTACTACGTGTTCGGGCGAAAGTGTTCGAGTTGTAATGATCTCCCCTGTGCCGAAGTCATCCTGAATCTCCACACCGTTTCGCAGCGCTTCTAGGTCCAACGCGTCCGTTGCGGGAAGGAATTGCACCGGCCAGCCCTCAACAAGAAGTCCTTCCTTCCTCCATTCGGTATAACCGCGCTGACTTAGGTAGGGAACGATGGCCCCAAGAGTGACAAGACCACCAACCGGAGCATTGAAAGTTATGAGGATATCAAGGTCTTCTGTGACCATCGGTTCTATGTATTGAAGGGCTGCTACCGCTCCTGCAATTACATACGTCTCAATGATCCCATCTCGAACCATATCATTGAGTACATTCAGTGTTTTTGCCATCGTCATGCTTTACATCTCCTGCGGTTTCCCAGTGTCGATCAGGTAGCTGCCATTGACAAGTGCCGACCGATAAGTGGGCGATCGCGTATCGGCCGGGGTGTGAAATGAGCATCCGAACACGTCAGATTGTGCGCAAACGGCGGCTCTGCCTCAACACTTCGAATCCCTTTGCATGTTGCTTCCACGCCATTGACAGCAGCTGCATCGAACGGACGGACAGTCCAATAGGCGTCTCGGCTGGGGTTCTGCGTCGCTACTATGCCGATCCGCACGAACAAGTCCCTCCATGCTTGGCCGCCCTCGCGGTCTGTTGCCACAATCCGACTGAAGTCCTGTTTGTCGTTTGCAACGGCCTTGAACACGGTAGGGGATTCAAGAGAGGCACCGCCTATGTCAATCCACTCCCCTTCTGAATACGATAAGGCGTCCGGCCTGGCGTTGGTTACGGCCTTATGCCGGCTTTGGAATGCGCGATATCCCCAGCAACCTTCCGCTGACCATTTTGGAGTGTACCGGAGGAGCGGTCGAACTTGGCGCGCGCCTGACGAGGGGAATGGCATCAGGGTGCGGGAAGATCTAAATCTCCGAGGCGTTCATTTGGAATGTGGGAACGTGCTCCTGGAGTTCCGATACAGTGAGCGACACGATGTAGGTCATTACTCATTCAACGTGGATGGTCGCGCCATATCCATGCAAACCGGACCCGAAGACTTGTTTCATGTCTGGTCGCATCTATCCTTGTTGGAGGCGTCGCCCTCTTTCGCGTCACACCTCTACAAAACTGAACAGGCGTGGATCGGGTATATTGAAAACCGTCTGATTTCGGGTGCCGATGAAATAGAGCCTGACCGACGCACTTTCAGCATCTTCTCGCCGGGCTAAAGTGACCGCACTTCCTCCCGAGCATGGCGAATTCTCCGCGATTAAGGAGCCTACGCACTCGCGATCGGTGAGGCCTTGTCGACCATGTCGGCTTTAGGCATATGCCCCCGCGGCAGAGCTTGAGCGCATTCCTTTGCCGCTAGCCTCGCGCCAATTCCGAATTCAAATGATCAGCCAACCGGATCGCAAGCGACAGGATCGTTAAAGTCGGATTGGCATGACCGCTCGTCGGGAACACCGAGCCACCTGCAATGTATAAGTTACTTACGCCGTGTACCCTGCAGTTTATGTCAACGACGCCCGTCTTGGGATTCGTCGACATCCGTGTCGTGCCAAGCGTATGCGCCATATCGATGATGACGAGATCCTGGGTTCGCCGTTCTGTGGCCCAGCCTTCTAACTTCGGGATAGGCAGTTCCGCGCGCGAGAGAGCCTCATGCGATAATTCAGCAATTTTGAATAAAGTTCTATAGTCGAGATCGCTAATCCGCCAGTCGATCCTGGCAAGCTGCACGCCGAACCTGTCCCTTCGCTCACTAAGGGTGATCCTGCTTGCAGGATTTGGCGCCTGTTCGCTGATTGCTTCCATGCGCAAACCAGACAATTTGCGAGGAAGTCCCTGAGACTGGAATTCATCGGCGACCAGATTCGGCGAAAGCCTGATCGCCGCGTTGACGATAGCATCCTTGAGCACTTTCGGTGTTCGATGGTCCGAAAGGAGCTTCATACCAAGTCCCCTGGTGATAAAACCCGAACCGGCAACAACAGAAAGCAGATCACGTCGGACATTGTCGCTACGCGAACGCAGCAGCTTCTTCAGCGCGACCCACGGATCATCTGGCGCGCGATCTGTGGAGAAAAAGACAGCTGCATTCAATACCTGGTCGCGTTCCTGCGCCTGTGGAGTTAAGGCGAGACCGTGAGTGAACATGTGGGCGCGATTTTCGTGGTTCACACCATAGAAACCGAAAAGCTTTATGAGTACCGCCATTCGATCGGTCGGGATCCTTCCCACACGCGCTGCGATGTGGTCCATAAGATATCGCCCTACGACATCATAGCGATTGCCAACTCCCACCGAACAGACATCGGTAGACGCTAGCAACAATCGGGCATTCTCAATTCCTCCCGCGGCCAACACACAGATCGTGGCCCTGATACGCGCCTGCTTGCCACTAATACTTACGACCTCGATCTCAGAAAACCGGGAACCATCCTTGGTTACGCCCACGTTCGTAATCGTCGCATCAAGAAGAACATCTATATTGGGCG
Organism: Ensifer sp. M14; assembly: GCF_003355565.1. NCBI lineage: Bacteria > Pseudomonadati > Pseudomonadota > Alphaproteobacteria > Hyphomicrobiales > Rhizobiaceae > Ensifer > Ensifer sp. M14. The sequence goes on along the minus strand of NZ_QJNR01000004.1, from coordinate 1,848,759 downwards.
GCCGCCGGGCGATGAACTCTCGTCCGAAACGCATAATATCGAGGCGATCGACGCGAGAGCGAGAAAACTGCCAATAGAATGAGCGTAGCCCGGCGTCATCGAAGCGTTGCGGCGGTTCTTTTGCGCTGAGGTTTAAGACCTTCATTGCGCGATGGAGATATGGCATGAGGTGGTCGCGATCGACCGGCCAGCCGGAATAAGGCACCCAGCGTCGAGCCTGGAAGTCTATCGCATCAAAGGGAGCCGATTTTCCCGCCCATGCGTGCGTGGACCCGCCGAGCGCTCTGCATCGAACACCAAAACGCTGCACGTCAGATGACCAGAACTTGGCTTGCGAACCATGAAATTCTATCCTCTTGCGGATCTGTGCCTCGGTTTGAAGCTCACCGACATTCTCAACTTCATTGAGCGCAGAATGCTCGGGACTCTCGAGTTCAAGCCCGCTTTCGACGACGACAACCTTCCTTCCCGCCCTGGAACACTCCTCGGCTATTGTCAGGCCCACAGGGCCAGCCCCCACGATTACGATATCCGCCGTGATGGTAGAGTTGTCGTCGAACTCCGAAAGCCGCCTCATCCTCATCTAAGGGAAGTTCTCTTCGAGGAAACGGGAGTCCAACCTGTGCACATTGATCGATGAGGGAAGCGCTGCACCCTATCGGCAAAGCGCATCCCTTTTGGCTTGCGAGTAACTACGCAGTTGCGGCTAACCCCATCCTGGACGCTCTTTTGCATCGGCTCCTCCGTCCTCCATGCCTCACAGTTTACAGCCCTGGATGGAGAGAACGTTGCGCGGGATCAAAGCCGTTCGCGTCAACCGGCTGAAGGTAATGGGTGCTGGTTGTTGCACCGCTTCGACACGGGCTTGCCACTGGCGGAGGCGGCTGCCCAACTCTGGATCACCGCCAGGACGCTTTAGAACCCCCCTTTCCAAGGACCGGCCTTTGAGAGGTTAAGCCGCAGACGGAACGATCGGCAGCGATGGCGGGTGGCCACCTTCAGGCGGAGCCGTCGAGCGACCCTCTTGTTTTGACCGACAGAAGCCATGCGACCGACAATATCAGTAGGCTCGCCACAATCACTTGCGCCAGCAAGGCCTCTGAAACCGGATAGAGCCCGAAATATAGCTGAAGCCAGGGAACATCCGGAAACCAGGCCACCGGCGTCGCCGACACGAGAGCTGCGGTCTGCAGGCCGCGGACGCCGCTACCAACCAGAGTGACGCAAAGAATTGCAAGCAAGGCTCCGGTGAGCCGGAAAAAGGCTCCAACTGGCAGCTTCACCTCAAGGGCGAGCATGGCATAGGCCGCGGCTCCGGCGAGCAGCCCGCCGACCAAAAGCCCAGTAAGAACTGGGAAAACGGGAGCATCGACCAGCAATGCTTCATAGAACAGCACGGTCTCGAACCCCTCGCGGAAGACCACCAGGAAGGCTAGGGAAAGAAGGGTAAAGCGACCGAGGTAGGCGCTCTTTCCGTCGATGCCTCCTTCGGCTGCCGCGGCAGTCTTGCGCCGGATGTCCCTGACCCAGTCGCTGACATAGGCTTTCCGAAATATCCAATGGGTTACGTAAATAAGTACCGCAGCCGCTGTTAGCGCGGTAACGCCTTCAAGCAATTCGCGTTGTAGGGTGGTCATCGCGAACACTTTCCCGACGACAAGCCAAAGGATGAACGATCCGGCCAGCGCCGCCATGACTCCACTGACCACCGGTCGACGCCAGCCGCTCACTCCACTAGCCGGAACGCCGCTCGCCTTCAGTGCGCCGACCATACATGCGAGCACAAGCACCGCTTCCAATCCCTCCCGCAAAAGGATGGCCAGGGATTGCAGGAAGGCACCCATTGCAGAGAGCCGCGTGCTCAGCACCTTTCCGGCTTCCTCGGTTGCCGCCTTCATCTCCATCACCGCCTGCTTGAACGCATCGATGGGGCCTCGATCGACGATGAGGCTTCCAAGTCCTGGTTGAGAGACACTGCCCTCCCAGAAACCTGCCTCCATCTTCAAAGCAAGACTTGGCGCGCGCGGCATAAGACGTTGTTCTATGTCCGGATCGAAAAGCGCATATGCTTCCAGGCGTTTGAGCTCCGCCTCCTCCCAGTCACCAGATTCCACCACCAGCAGTATCTCATCCAGAATTTCCGGCAGCAGCGACAGCGCAGCCTCGTATCCGCCGTCGGTGAGGTTCTTCCCGTAGACGTCTGCAATCAGAACCTGGGCCTCGTTCGCAAGGAGCAGCATGGTAGCGGCCTCTCCCTTCCGCTCGATCAGCACCTTCATCTCCGCTAGAATTATCGCCACGCGTTCGAGCGACTGTGGAGACCGGGCGGCAAGGTCGTATCCGAGGTCACCGAATAGCATCTCGGCACGATCCCGGAACAGGCCAGCCTCATAGTATTCGAAAGGAATTGTCACCTCTCCGTTTCGGACGCCCTTCTCGTATTCTAACGGAACAAGCCCGACGAACCTTCCGAGGAGGCGAACGCGGCGTACGAGCTCCTCTTTCGAAAGATTGGCTGGCGAGTAGGTGGAGAGTTCAGTTTCAAGCCGTGCCAGCAAGGCTTCGGATCCTTCCGCTGGCGTCGGTACGACGTTCAGTTGAGCAAAAGTCTGAGCAATCGCAGCAGCCCGTCTCGAAGCGATGCGCTCCGTGATGTTCTTCGACAGTAGATCATGCAATCCGCCAGCCCGTGAAAGCGCGGTGGCGAACTGAACCTCATAGCCAGTGGACAGATGAGAACGTGCCTCTGTGATCGCTCGGCGGAGTTCTCCGGCATACACACCAAGCAGTTCCGCCTCGATAGTGCGGTGCGCGGTGTTTGCATCGATACGCCCGGCCAGCACCTCGCGCATCGCTAGGCTCGCCGCCGTGTCGCGGGAAGTGCGGGCATATTCACGAATGTTCAGCCAGTCTGCCGCATCCTCCAATTTGCCCTGATCGAGGCTGCCTAAAGTTGCGCTGAGGGCCCCGTCGAGCAGGCCGGTCCAAATCCGTGCACGCGCGGCCGCGGCTCCCGGCGGGTCCCATCGAGAGATTGCCTCGCCGAAAGCTGAAACGGCTTCGTCAATCGTCTCTGCCTTCTCCGGGGAAGTTTGGCGGTATGCATTTTCGAGCCGTTCGCTCCACAGGAGTTGGAACCTCTTGAACCGCCCGCTCATTTCCTGTCGCAGCGCAGCATCTGGCGTGCCGAACAGTTGACGCTGCATACTGGCGCTTTCCGCCCGCAACGCGTCGGCGTCTTGCCACGGCACCCTGTTCCGCGCTTCTGCGCTAATAGTGACCAATAGGATAGCGAGCATTGCTAAGAATGCCTGGCCGGCTTTGACGATCATGGATGTCCCACTTCAGAACCGGACAGATTGAATTCCGCCGCACTTAGCTCGAATGGAGGAATGACGAGGTTCATCTTCAACGTGTTGTAGACGAACTCTTGGGTGGCGACGCGATACCAGAGCCGAGCTTCCAGTCGGAAAGGTCCCTCGGCATCCAGGGGAAGCTGCGTTTCATACGCGACCAGGTCCTCGCCCTTTGGCGGCACGCCGGGGCGAACATGCGAGATGGCTGCGGTAATGAAGGTCCGGTGATCGGGGATGCGGTTGCCCTCGGTGTCGAGGAAATCCTCCCGCCAGATTACGGCCTGAGGGTCTGTTTCGCCCCGAAGCGCATCGAAAGCCCCCGAATGATAGACCACCGAACCTGCGTTATCGCGGACGATGACTTCCAACCACATGTACTTCTGGTCAATGACTCCGGTTGGCAAATTATGGCCGGCGCCGAGATTCTGGACTGCCACGGAGAAGCGGAGGCGGCCTTCGACGATCCCGCTGCTGCGTAACGCAAGTCCCGCAGCTGTCCGCAGTAGCGCCCGTGTGGCCTCCCCCTGTCGAGCGACTAACTCGGTGCTCTTTGCATCGGAAAGGCCGGGCAGGATACCGCCACGTAAGAAAGTCAGGTTGGAGCCGAGCGCCGTATCGAACATCAGGTAGTTCGAGCCAACAAAGTTGTGAGAATAGCGCTCGGGATTGCGTAGATCGCCGCCCCGGATCTGCCGGACGTAGGCCGCTGGATCCGGGGCCATGTGGCAATCTTGGCAAGTGACGCCGTTGCGCCCGTACCAGCTGTCGCGCCACTCGCTAAACGTAGTCTGCACATGCTGACGGCTTTGTGCCTTTGACATCGAGGCGTCATAGGTTTCGGTGTGGCATGCGCCGCAGAAATCCGCACTGGCAATCAACGCATTGGTCTTGGCGGCACCATAGGCGCGCGCATGGTCGCGCGGTGCTGCCAAAATCATCGCGTTGGGCAGCTGGTCCACTCCGGTAGTGATCGCCAACGTCAGTGCGCCATTGCCCTCCTCGGCATCCGCATGGGTCGCGGTATGGCACATGACGCAGGTGATACCCTCGGTTTCCGCCGCCGAAGGCATCACTGACTTGAAACGGTTGGTCCGCCCCGACAGGACCTCTCCGGGCGAGTGGCACCCCTCGCAGAAACGGGCCTTTTCAACGCCGTCCTTGTGAAGGCCCTCGTTGACCTCCACGGCCCTTTCGTAAACCACGTCGCGGCCAGCGATGGCGTGCAACGAGGGCACCCATTCTTCGAATTCCCGTTGATGACAGTTGGCGCAGGCCGCCGCCGATTGGATACTAGCGGGATCAGCCAGTTTTCCGCTTTCAGTCTGCACCCGGGACGGCCAGAAGGGCCGCTCACGGCCCAATTCGTCGGGGCCAAATGGCAATTGGTAAAATGGCACGGCTGCCAGTTCAATGCCCGGCTCCGGCGGCCGCGGGCGTTGCATTTCTGTTCCAGCAATAAACACTAAGCCGGACACGGCGCCGAATACGAGCAGTGGTAGATGGGTTCTGAGCTGGTATTTCATAGCATAGTTCGCGCCCTGTGAGCCGCAGTCCCGCCCCAGTGCCGCAGCCCTAAATGAGCCACAAGCCCACCACCCGCCGCTAACGCTGCCCATAGATGTAGGAACGTCAGCATATGAGTGGTCTCAAAGCGCCAGAACCAGGGCCAACCAGCTAGATAGGCGGCAGACGGCAGCACCATCATCAATCCCGTCAGAACCACAATTGCGTATGTTGTTAGCAGCAACCAGCTGAGCCAGCTAAAGCCACGTCGTTGGCTTTTGGGCATTCCCCGCCTGACATGCCCGCCGATCCACGAGACGAGTGCTGCCGACAGAACCAGCCCCAGCAGGATGTGAAGCAGCAACACAACCTCCCCCGAGTTCCAGTTATTCGTAGCAAGCAACTCGAGATGCAAACCCGTGCCAAGGAGAACGGTGAATACGACGGAAAGCAGCGAAGCGCGCCGTATACCGGGGCGATTTGGGCCATATTCCAGCAAAAAACGTTGGCACGCGGGCTCAGGGGACGTTTTGAGGCTTGTCATCGCAATCCGGGTTCCTAGTCGACAAGTCGCTCCGACCACAAAGTGGCGCTACGGATTAACCGCGGATCTGGACACCCGCCTTGGCAGCCCCCTGGAGGACCATGGCAACGATGCGTTCGGCAATGTCCTGCGCCTCGTTACCAAGGGCGTCCGCTTCCTCGACACCAAATTTGGCACCGGCGGCCTCGCGGGCTTGGGTGTCTTGCACAAGGGTCAGCAATTCCTCGAAGCCAGACTTGATGCGGCTGTCGAGGTCGCTGTCACCAGCGGCCACCACCGGCGAAATTGCTTCCGAATACATCTTTCGGCAACCGTTCATGATACCCTGAACGTCCGTTAGGCGGCTCTGAGCAACGAAAGCGCCGATCTCGCCGGAGATGAACTGGGATTCCTTCCACTCGCCGAAGTAATCGCCGACCGTCGGAGTCATGACGACCACGGAGGTGAAGGCGTCCTCGCGGTTCGGCTTCCAGGCGTTCATGTCCGTCTCGAGCATCTTTGCCCAATGGGCTAGGGCCTGGACAGCCCCTAGCCCGAGATTGGCATCGAACAGCATTTCCCCGCGAGTGACCTTACCGTCGGCGTTGAGGTCAACAGGCAGTTTGATGCCCGACTCGTTCATGCCCCAGAGAAGCGGTTCGGTTATGCCATGAAATAGATTGCCAGGGCGCTTGAGGACCGTGCCATCTGGTAAGGACAGATCGTATTCCGCCACGTCCTCCTGTTCGGTTCCAGGATTTCCAGCGTCAAGGATAAGGTCGTATTTCGCGGTCGCGGGGATACCGGCGACAATACCCTCGATTGTCTCGTATTGGTTCGAAGTATCGAGCCACAGGGCTCGGATAGCGCCGATCTGCTTTGCAAGCCGGACGCCGTCGACCGACCAAGCGGCGGCATAATCGCCGTCATGGGCGGCGATTACTCCGGCATACTCTGCAACGGCGACCTCCAGAAGTTCCGCCTGCACGACCAGCTGGTGATTATGTTCGAGGGTGAACTGTTTGACATTAGCGAGACCGCTGGCCTCAGCATCTGCTGCTCCAGCGTTGCCCGCGCCCCCCAGAAGGGTGGCGGCAAACACGAGTGTCATGACTGTCTTATCCATGCTGATGGCAAATCCTTCGAAACGATTGATACAACGGGGACCGAGAATCCTCTGTGGGAGGCAATTTCCAGCTGCTGGAACAACCAGTTGCGAATGACTACTGAATGGAATTGTGCGGATCTTTGCGCCAGCGCAAATGTAGACAATTTCCGGAAGGTATCTTTGCCGTGCAGATCAATGGCTTGCTGTGGGATCGGCTGCATCGCAGGTTTTGCAGGAGGTAGCGCTTAGCTTGTGCCATGTCAGCAAAGAAGATCATCGACGTCATACGTGGCCCGACTGCGGAACTCGCTCGCTTTCGCATGTTCTGGCCTAGCGGTCGTTGCCCAAGCCAATCCGGTGCGAAGAAACGGTCGTTACGAGGATCGCGCACATGGCGCAATTGCCGTATGAGCTGTGATCCGGCGATGTCCTGTAGGTTCAAGTATCTGCCGGAATGCCTCCCAGGTAAGCTGAATGAAAGTTGAACTCATGGAAAAAGACCGACTGTTTCTGCTTCGACCGGGATTCGAAGATCCCGCCTATCCGGGCCAGCAATTTTACTGTTGGCATTGTGCCCTCATGGAGGGAGTGCTGGCCTCGTTTCCTGATTTAGCGCGAAAGATTGATGTTGAACGGGTTGCGTGGCCTCGTCCGCGATCGCCCGTCATTGCTCTGGTAGGAGACAAGAACCAGTCCCTGCCGATGCTTGTGCTGCCCTACGGCGAAACATCGAAGCATCAAACTGATGTTTTTCAAGGAAGAGCGTTCATTTCCGAAAAGGACAAAATCCTTGCTGCCCTATCGGAGCGGCATGACTTCCCTAATCCACATCCATAGGCTGGAGCTCAGGGTTGATGCCCAATTTGTCGTCGACGGAGTGAAATCGGGCTTTTGGTGAATGAGGTCGACTCCGGCGGCTCTGGCTTGCCGCGTTTTCGTTTCATCTTGCGAGGGCTCCTCTGGGTGAACCGCGATGTTCCCAAGGCATTGCTTAAGCCAGGGTGGCCGTCTTGACGGTTGTGTAGAATTCGGTGGCATAACGACCCTGCTCGCGCGAGCCGTGGGAGGAGCCCTTGCGGCCGCCGAAGGGCACGTGGAAATCGACGCCGGCGGTCGGCAGGTTGACCATCACCATGCCGGCCTCGGCATTGCGCTTGAAATGCGTCGCATGTTTCAGGCTGGTGGTGGCAATACCCGACGACAGGCCGAACGGCGTGTCGTTGGCGACGGCAAGCGCCTCGTCATAGTCCTTCACGCGGATCACCGATGCGACCGGTCCGAAGATCTCTTCTTGGCTGATGCGCATTTGGTTGGTCGCCTCGGTAAACAGTGCCGGTTGCAGGTAGAAGCCGGGCGTGTCGCGCTTCAGAAGCTCGCCGCCGAAGGCGAGCTTGGCGCCTTCCTGCTTGCCGATGGCGATATAGTCGGTGTCTTGGTTGAGCTGGCTCTGGTCGACCACCGGACCGATATGCGTGCCGGCCTTCAAGGCATCGTCGATGACCAGACCCTTCATGCGCTCGCCCATCGGTGCCGGCCTTCAAGGCATCGTCGATGACCAGACCCTTCATGCGCTCGCCCATCGCCTGAACGAACCGGTCGTGAATGCCTTCCGTGACGATCACCCGCGACGACGCGGTGCAGCGCTGGCCGGTGGAGAAGAAGGCGGAGTTGACGGCAGCCTCGACGGCAACGCCAAGATCGGCATCGTCGAGCACCACGAACGGGTTCTTGCCGCCCATCTCCAGCTGGTACTTGCGATTGTGCTCGACCGAGGCGAGCGCCACGCGTTTTCCCGTGCCGGTCGAGCCGGTAAAGGTGATCGCCTGGATGTCGGGGCTGTCGAGCATCGCCTGGCCGACGACCGAGCCCTTGCCCATGACCAGGTTCAACACGCCCTTCGGCAGGCCGGCACGCACGAGGATGTCGACGATCGCGTGAGCGCAGCCGGGCACCAGCTCAGCCGGCTTGAAGACGATGGTGTTGCCGTAGCAAAGCGCCGGCGCGATCTTCCAGGCGGGAATGGCGATCGGTCTTCCAGGCGGGAATGGCGATCGGGAAATTCCACGGCGTGATGATGCCGACGACACCGACCGGCTCGCGGGTGATCTCGACACCAATGTTCGGGCGCACCGACGGGATGACCTCGCCGGCCAGCCTCAGCGCTTCGCCAGCGAAGAAGTCGAAGATCTGGCCGGCTCGCACGGTCTCGCCGATGCCTTCTGCCAGCGTCTTGCCCTCTTCGCGCGACAGAAGCCGGCCGAGTTCGTCCTTGCGCGCCAGGATCTCGTCGGCGGTCTTTCGAAGGATGGCATGGCGCTCGAGAATGCCCGAGCGCGACCAGGCAGGAAAGGCGGCTTTCGCCGCGGCAATCGCCGCCTTCGCGTCCTCGGCCGAGGCGCGGGCATAGTCCCCGATCACGTCGTTGGTGTCGGACGGATTGATATTGGCAACGCCATCACCGCCAACCCACTCGCCGGCAATCAGGTTCTGGTGCAATGTCATGGGCCTCAGCCTCCTTCATCTTGTTTTCGCGGGTAGCCGCTGCTCGGCGGCCTGCCGCTGGCATACCAGATATATCAGAGCTGATGTATGGCGACCGGCTCGTCGGCGGCGATGGCCAGCGGGTTGCGCAGGGCGAGACCGAACTCGGCGGCCTCGATCTCGAAGACATCCCCCTCCTCGGTGCGGAGGCCATCACCGAAGGACAGTGTCGCCGTGCCGAACATGTGCACATGGACGTCGCCGGGCTGACGGAACAGGCCGTACTTGAAGTGGTGGTGTTCGAGGTTGGCAAAGCTATGCGACATGTTGGCCTCGCCCGAAAGGAACGGCTTTTCCCAAAGCACTTTGCCGCCGCGCAGGATGCGCGATGTGCCCCTGACATCCTCAGGCGCCGCACCGACGCGAATTTCTGGGCCGAAGCTCGCCTGACGCAGCTTCGAGTGGGCGAGCCAGAGATAGTTGACCCGCTCGGTCTTGTGGTCGGAAAATTCGTTGGCAACGGCAAAGCCGATGCGGAACGGCACGCCCTTGTCGGAGATCACGTAAATGCCGGCCATTTCCGGCTCCTCGCCGCCGTCTTCGGCAAAGGCCGGCGATACGAGCGCCGCTCCGGGAGCGACGGCAGAGGTACCGTTGCCCTTGTAGAACCATTCCGGCTGCGCACCGATTTCACCTTGTTTTGGCTTGCCGCCTTCAAGTCCCATGCGGAACATCTTCATGGAGTCGGTGAGCGTCTCCACTGCCGTTTCGGTGGTCTTCTTGTGCATGGCGTCGCGGGTTGCGGCTGAGCCTAGGTGTGTCAGACCGGTCCCGGTCAGATGCAGATGGGCCGGATCGGGATGGGTGATCGGCGGCAGGAAACTTCCATCGGTATAGGCCTTTTCGAGATCGACCGGAGCGCCAAGACCCTTTGCCTCTATCGTCTCCTTGAGGCTGCGCCCGGCATTGGCCGCTTCCATCGCCAGCGCGTAAACGCTCGTCACGCCGTTGACGGCGCGGGCCGATTCACCCGCCGCGCGCACCGCGACCGTTACCGATCCGTCTTCGTTTCTGATCTGAGAAATCAGCACGATCCTGTCCTTCCTTGCATCGTATGGGCCATGCTCTCACCTGGTCTCAGGCAAACAGCCGCCCCTCGGGTGGCTCGCGCCACCCAATCCTGACAGTCCAGGCTGTCACTCCCGGCAGCCGAAGCTGCCCGCTCAATGGTACTTGTTCGATCCGGGCGTTCCGGTCGCTCGTCAGCCCTTGTTCTTGTTGTAGACGTCGAAGAAGACGGCAGCGAGCAGCACCAGACCCTTGATCAGCTGCTGGTAATCGATGCCGATGCCCATGATCGACATGCCATTGTTCATCACGCCCATGATGAAGGCGCCGATCACCGCGCCGGTGATCTTGCCGACACCACCGGAGGCGGAAGCGCCGCCGATGAAGCAAGCAGCAATGACGTCGAGCTCGAAGCCGACACCGGCCTTCGGCGTCGCCGAATTAAGCCGCGCGGTGATGATCATGCCGGCGAGTGCTGCCAGAACGCCCATGTTGATGAAGGTGTAGAAGGTCAGTCGCTCGGTGTTGATGCCGGAGAGTTTCGCCGCCTTGACGTTGCCGCCCATGGCATAGATGCGACGACCAACCGTCGAGCGCGTGGTGACGAAGGTGTAAAGCGCGATCAGCACGCCCATGGCGATCAGCACGTTCGGCAGGCCGCGATAGGTCGAAAGCTGATAGCCGATGAACAATGCAACGACGGCGATAACCGCCATCTGGATGGCGAAGAAGACGAAGGGCTCGTTTTCGCTGCCGTGCTGCTCGTTGACCCGGCGATTGCGCACGCCTGCATAGATGGCATAGCCGACAAGCGCCAGCACCGCCACCAACGCCACCATGTTCTGGATGAGGTCGGGTTTGGGATTAAGGAAGTAGAGGAAATCCGGGACGAAGCCGGTCGAAAGCAGCTGGAATTCCTTCGGGAACGGGCCGATCGGCCGACCGCCGAGCACCACATAGGTGAGCCCGCGAAAGACAAGCATGCCGGCCAACGTGACGATGAACGACGGTATCTTCTGGTAAGCGACCCAATAGCCCTGCGCCGCCCCCATGATGCCGCCAACGATCAGACAGGCGGGGATGACGACGATCGCCGGCAGGCCCCATTTGACCAGCATGATCGCCGATATCGCTCCGATGAAGGCGACGATCGAGCCGACCGAAAGGTCGATATGACCGGCAACGATGATCAAAAGCATGCCCAGCGACATGATGACGATGAACGAGTTCTGCAGCACCAGGTTGGTGATGTTGACCGGGCGGAACAGGACGCCATTGGTGACGAACTGGAAGAACAGCATGATGACCACGAGCGCGACCAGCAGGCCGTATTCGCGGATGTTGTTCTTGAGATAGTCCCCGATCGAGGGTTTGTTTGGTTGGTTGCTCGTATCGGCGACCATTAGTGTTTCTCCCCTGAACGCATGATGGCACGCATGATGGATTCCTGGCTCGCTTCCGCCTTCGAAAGCTCGGCGACGATACGGCCTTCGTTCATGACGTAGATGCGGTCGCAGGTTCCAAGCAGTTCCGGCATTTCCGATGAAATCATCAGGATGCCTTTGCCCTCGGCTGCAAGCTGGTTGATGATGGTGTAGATCTCATACTTCGCGCCGATATCGATACCGCGTGTCGGCTCGTCGAGGATGAGGACCTCCGGATTGGTGAACAGCCATTTCGACAGCACCACCTTCTGCTGGTTGCCGCCGGAAAGATTGACCGTTTCCTGATAGATCGAGTGAGAACGGATGCGCAGCTTCGAACGATAATCGGAGGCGACCTTGACCTCCTTGCGATCGTCGATCACGCCGTTGGACGCCACCGCCTTCAGGTTGGAGAGCGTCGTGTTCTCCTTGATGTTGTTGATCAGCACGAGACCCAGCTGCTTGCGGTCTTCGGTGACATAGGCAAGGCCGGCATCGATGGCGCGCGGGATGGTGCTGACGTCGACCGGCTTGCCGCGCATCAAAACGTCGCCGGTGATCTTGTGGCCCCAGGACTTGCCGAAGATGCTCATCGCTGTTTCGGTTCGCCCGGCACCCATCAGGCCGGCAATGCCGACGACCTCGCCGGCGCGCACGGTGAAATTGACGTCGTGCAGGAACTGCCGGTCGCGGTGATGCTGGTGGAAGACGTTCCAGTTCTTCACTTCCAGCAGCGTCTCGCCGATATCAGGCTCGCGCGGCGGGTAACGGTCTTCCATGGCGCGGCCGACCATGCCCTTGATGATCCGGTCTTCACCGACATCCTCGGTCTTACAGTCGAGCGTTTCGACAGCACCGCCGTCGCGCAGGATGGTGATCTGGTCGGCGACCTTGCGGATCTCGTTCAGCTTGTGAGAGATGATGATCGAGGTCATGCCCTGCGCGCGAAACTCCATCAGGAGCTTCAAAAGCGCATCGGAATCGGTTTCGTTGAGCGAAGCGGTCGGCTCGTCAAGGATCAGGAGCCGGACCTTCTTCGACAACGCCTTGGCGATCTCGACCAGTTGCTGCTTGCCGACGCCGATGTCGGTGATCAGCGTCGCCGGCGGTTCGCTCAGGCCTACCTTCTTCAGGAGCTCCTGGGTGCGGGCAAAGGTCTGCGGCCAATGGATCACGCCATTGGTGGCGATCTCGTTGCCGAGAAAGATGTTTTCGGCGATCGACAGCAACGGAACCAGCGCCAGTTCCTGATGGATGATGATGATGCCGAGGTCTTCGCTGTCGGAGATGGTCGAGAAGCGGCGGGGCTCGCCGTCGTAATAGATCTCGCCCTGGTAGGTACCGGCGGGATAGACGCCGCTCAGTACCTTCATTAGCGTCGATTTGCCGGCGCCGTTTTCACCGACCAGAGCGTGGATCTCACCTTCGCGAACCTTGAAGCTGACATTGTCCAACGCCTTGACGCCAGGAAACGTCTTGGTGATGCCACGCATTTCGAGAATGATATTGTCCATGTTCAGTCATTCCAGCGGCAGTCGACAAGAGAGTACAGTCTCTCTCACCTGGATAAAAGGGTCCGCGAAGGATCGCGGACCCCCTGTACGTCGTCCGATCAGTTGTTGATCTGATCTTCGGTGTAGTAACCGGAGGAGACCATCACATCCTTGATGTTGGACTTGTCGACCGCAACCGGCTTCAGGAGGTAGGACGGAACGACCTTGACGCCGTTGTCGTAGGTCTTGGTGTCGTTCACTTCAGGCTCCTTGCCTTCCATGATCGCGTTGACCATGCCGACCGTGACCTTGGCGAGTTCGCGCGTGTCCTTGAAGATCGACGAATACTGTTCGCCGGCAAGGATCGACTTGACCGACGGCAGTTCGGCGTCCTGGCCGGTGACAACAGGCATAGGCATATCACCGGAGCCGTAACCGACGCCCTTCAGAGCCGAGATGATACCGATGGACAGACCGTCATAAGGCGAAAGAACGCCATCGACCTTGGCATCGGTGTAGTTGGCGGACAGCAGGTTTTCCATGCGGGCCTGTGCGACGGCACCCTCCCAGCGCAGCGTGCCGACCTGATCCATGCCCTTCTGGCCGGACTTGACGACGATCTTGCCGCTGTCGATCAGCGGCTGCAGGACCGACATCGCGCCATCGTAGAAGAAGAAGGCGTTGTTATCGTCAGGCGAACCACCGAACAGTTCGACGTTCTTCGGCTCGGTCGCGCCGTCGAGCTTCAGGCCCTGCACCAGCGAGGTTGCCTGCTGCACGCCGACCTGGAAGTTGTCGAAGGTGGCGTAGTAATCGACATTGCCCGAATCGCGGATCAGACGGTCATAGGCGATGACCTTGACGCCTGCGTCATGGGCCTTCTGCAGGATGTCGGAAAGCGTCGTGCCGTCGATGGCGCCGATGATGAGAACCTTGGCCCCCTTGGTGACCATGTTTTCGATCTGGGCAAGCTGGTTCGGGATATCATCGTCGGCAAACTGCAGGTCCGGCGTGTAGCCGGCTTCCTTGAACAGCTTCTCCATGGTCTCGCCATCGGAAATCCAGCGGGTCGAGGTCTTCGTCGGCATGGAAATGCCAACGGCGCCCTTGTCCTGAGCGAAGGCGGGTGCCGCAAACGACGCGACAGAGATCGCGGCCGCTGCGAGAAGCGAAGTAATCAGTTTCATCTGGTCTCTCCCAAAAGTGTTGAAGCCGGCAGGCCCGCAGCCTCCCCGTCCTATGCGCAGCGATCCACCGGCCCGGAGATCGCGTCTCCGGCGGTGGATTGAGGTGAAGGAAGTCCTCCCCGCCCGCATGCTCCCACATGCACTGGCACATGGGAAAAAACTGGAATCAAAAGCCATAACTGTCAAATACAATATCGCTTTGCTACCATACCATTTTTGATATAATACTCAAAAACAGTGTGATTTTTGAAACATCCTGAAAACTGGATTGCCTGCGATGATCAAAGACGGAAAGTCCGGCGCCACAGGGGTTGCTGCCGAACAGTTCGACAGCGGGCTGTTTCGCTCGGGCCTGAAGATCAATCACCTCCGGCTGATCCTGGCGATCGACGATCATCGTCGCATCAGTGCGGCTGCGGAGACCCTCGGCATCTCCCAGCCGGCCGCATCGCGCATGCTCGCGGAGATCGAGACGATCCTGAAGGCGCCGATCTGCGAGCGAGTCGCACGCGGCGTGGAACTGACCCGCTACGGCCAGGCGCTGGCGCGGCGGGCGCGCACGATCTTTCTAGAACTGCGCGAGGCCTCGCGCGAAATCAACGAATTGAAGACTGGCAGCGGCGGCTCGGTGTCGATCGGCTCGGTGACCGGACCGGCGCTCAACCTCGCCGTACCGGCGATCCGCCAGGTCATCACGGCCTATCCCGGCATCGAGATCAACATCCAGATCGAAAACAGCAACGTGCTGACACGCGAGCTGCTCGCCGCTCGCCACGACTTCGTCGTCGGGCGCATCCCGGACGATCTCAGCCCGAGGCTCTTCAACATGGTCGAGATCGGCTATGAGGAGGTCTGCCTGATCGTGCGCGACGGCCACCCGCTGCTCGAAAAAACCGTCGCCGATGCCGAGGATCTCCCCGCCTACGACTGGGTGTTCCAGCCGCCGGGAACGCTGCTGCGTCGCGCGGTCGAAGACAGCTTCATGTCCGCCGGCGTGCGGCTACCGGCGACCGTGATCAACACCTCCTCGATCATCCTGACGCTGTCGATCGTGCGCAACACCAATGCGATCGCGCCGGTGGCGCTCGACGTCGCCAACCTGATCGCCGACAACGGCACGCCGGCCGGCGAAATCCGCATCCTCAAGACCGAGATTCCGATCCGTATCAAACCCTATGGATTGATCACCGCCGAGGGACGCGCTCTGCCGCCGAGCGCCAAGCTGCTCTACGATCTCATTCTCAAGCAGGGGCGGGCCTGATCAGCCTGATCAGCCCGGCATGATCAACCATGTTGATCAGCCTGGGATAATCTCCATCCGGCATTTTGCGCCGGATTGGCGGAGGTTGCATGTTTGGAATGTCGGTGTTTCAGTCCGTGCTCGAGCGGCTGAAGACGGACGAAGACGAGGAAGGAACCGCCGAAACGGCAATTGCCGCGACGCCGCGCGCGCCTTCGTTCGCAACCACGTTCGTCGCCAGCGCCAACGAGAGCGGATCGGCTGCGCGCAGCGCGGTCGAGCGCGCCTATTTCGATACGTCGTTCGTCGAGCCGCCCCCGGCAGAGCCGATGCCGGAGTTTCTCAATCGCACCAGCCTTGAAGAAGTTGCCGAAGAACTGGACCTCGGCGACCGGGAAACACTCGCAACGCTTGCCGCCAAGCGGCGGAGCTTTGCCGCGGCCAATCATCCCGACCGCCTGCCGCAGGATTTTCGTGCCAACGCCACGGTGCGGATGAAGCTCGCCAACATGCTGATCGACGAGGCATCACGTCAGTTGCTGGCGGCTTGACTTCCCTTCAGGCGTCGTTGTCGGCCTTTGGCGCTTCGTCTTTCGCAGCAGTACTCTCAACACCTGCAGCCTTGTCGGTCGGCTTGTAGAACAGCAAAAGCGAAGAGCCGACATAGGCAGCGATCGCGAGCGCAATGATGCTGAAGAACGGCTGGTCGTGATAAAATTCAAGCGCTGCCCACCCCGCACAGACCAGGAATATCAAGATCCGGCGCCACAGGGGACGGTAAAAGGCGTGGTCCGGGTCGATGAGTTTGATCATCCTGTCCTCTGGCTGCTTGCGCTCGAATTCGGCAAAGGATTTCTTGTAGGGGAAATGCACCCGCTGCCGCAAGCCCGCGGCCGTTGCACGCCCTTGACGGATACCATGAAAATGGAATAAAAATTCTGAAAATGATTTCATCGACCTTTTCATTCCGAATGCACATTTCAAAGTGCCGTGCGGGAGAAAGGGGCGAGCGAGGGAGAGGAAGGCGCGCGGCATCCGCTGGCGCAACATTGCCGACAGACACCTTGCAACCGATTCGCGGAATTGCCCTTCCGCGGCGCCTTTGCGCGATGAGCGCCGATCATCACGCCCCTTCCCGGTCGCGTACCGGAATTCGAGAGAAATTGAGATGACAGTGAGATTTGGTCTTCTGGGCGCCGGACGCATCGGCAAGGTTCACGCAAAGGCCGTCAGCGGCAATCCCGATGCCGTGCTCGTCGCCGTTGCCGATGCCTTCCCGGCGGCCGCCGATGCCATCGCCAAGGCCTATGGCTGCGAGGTCCGCACCATCGAGGCAATCGAAAAGTCGGCCGATATCGACGCCGTCGTCATCTGCACGCCGACCGACACCCATGCAGACCTGATCGAGCGTTTCGCCCGCGCCGGCAAGGCGATCTTCTGCGAAAAGCCCATCGATCTCGATGTCGATCGCGTCAGGGCCTGCATGAAGGTGGTTGCCGAGACCAAGGGCAAGCTGATGGTCGGCTTCAACCGCCGCTTCGATCCGCATTTCATGGCCGTTCGCAAGGCCATCGACGCCGGCAAGATCGGCGATGTGGAGATGGTGACGATCACCTCGCGCGATCCCGGCGCGCCGCCGGTCGATTACATCAAGCGTTCGGGTGGCATCTTCCGCGACATGACCATCCATGACTTCGACATGGCGCGCTTCCTGCTCAGCGAAGAGCCGGTATCGGTCACGGCGACCGCTGCCGTGCTCGTCGACAAGGCGATCGGCGAAGCCGGCGACTACGACAGCGTTTCGGTGATCCTGCAGACTGCATCCGGCAAGCAGGCGATCATATCCAACTCGCGCCGCGCCACCTACGGCTACGACCAGCGCATCGAGGTGCATGGTTCGAAGGGTGTCGTCTCGGCCGAGAACCAGCGCCCGGTCTCGATCGAAATCGCCAATGGCGACGGCTACACCCGCCCGCCGCTGCACGACTTCTTCATGACCCGCTACACCGAAGCTTACGCCAACGAGATCGAGAGCTTCATCTCCGCGATCGAAAAGGGCACGGAAATCACGCCTTCCGGCAAGGATGGCCTGGCAGCGCTGGCGCTTGCAGACGCGGCGGTAAAGTCGGTCGTGGAAAAGCGCCAGATCAGCGTCGGTTAAGACCTACTGCATGTTCCTAAATTCGTAACCGATGTAAGGACAAAAACATGCAGCAGTTCAAAGTCTTACAGCGACCTTTGCGCGTCTGATAAGACGCGCGGCGCTGTAGGCAAGCCTCAAAAATAGACGGCCGGGCGCATGGCGCTCGGCCGTTGGCGTTTTCAGGCTACCGCTTCAGCCGTCGGCGCGCAGCGCCGCTGTCGCCCATTCTCCTACCTGCTCCTCCTGCCCCGTGCTCGGCGCAACACCCGGCCTGCCGGTGAGGAACCCCTGAACCTGCAGGCAGCCTTCGTCGACCAGGATCTGTTTTTGCCGCTCCGTTTCCACGCCCTCGGTCACGACAGGCAGGTTGAGGCTGTTGCCGAGCGCAATGATCGCCCGGACGATCGCGTGCGCCGAAGGGTCCTTGTCGATCAGGGCCGTGAAACTGCAATCGATCTTCAGCTTGTCGAACGGGAAGGTCTGCAGGTTGCTGAGCGAGGAATGCCCGGTACCGAAATCGTCCATGACGATGTGCACCCCGTGGATGCGCAGTCGTCCGAGGGTGGCAAGGACATCTTCGCGATTGTGCAGAAGGGCAGCCTCGGTGATCTCCAGCTCCAGCCTGCGCGGCTCCAATCCCGTGCGCCGCAGGATGCCGAAGATCTGGTCGAACAGATTGGGAAGCAGGAATTGCACCGGTGAGATATTGACCGACACCGGCAAGGGCTCGTTCCATTTCACCGCCTCCCGGCAGGCCTGCTCCAGCACCCATTCGCCGATCTGGATGATCGAACCGCTTTGCTCGGCGATGGGGATGAAGACATCGGGACTGATCAGGCCACGCTCGGGATGCATCCAGCGCAGAAGCGCTTCGTAGGCGACAATCCGATCGCCACGCAGGTCGACGAGCGGCTGGTATTCAAGGAAGAGCTGCCGGCGAAGCACGGCGTGGCGCAGATCGTTTTCAATCTGCCGGCGCGTGCGCACGGTTTCGTCCATCTCCGTGTCGAAGAAGCAGGCAATCCCCTTGCCCGACTGCTTGGCACGGTAGAGAGCGGTGTCGGCATTGTTTCGCAGCCGGTCGGCGGTGTCACCATCAGCAGGGTAGATCGCAGCACCGATGCTGACGCCGACGGCGGTCGGATCGCGGTTCGTATCCATCTCCGCGGCAAAAAACGTCAGGATACGGTCTGTCAGATGACGGGCGGCCTCCGGTTGCTCGCCCCCGACCTGAAGGATGGCAAACTCGTCACCGCCAAGCCGGGCGACGGTATCCCCCTCGCCGACCGCCTTGCGCAGGATGTCGGCAACCTTCTTGAGGATGCGATCCCCCTCGCCGTGGCCAAAGATGTCATTGACCGCCTTGAACCGATCGAGGTCAAGACAGAGGATCGCGAGTTGCTCGTCCTTCGCCGCCGCAGCCGCCATGACCTGGGTAAGGCGGAGGTCGAAGAAACCACGATTGGGAAGGTCGGTGAGGGCATCGTGATGCGCCAGATGTTCGATGGTGCGTTCCGCTTCCTTGCGCGCGCTGAGATCACGCACGAAGATCACCTCGCATTCGCGCCCGCGATATTCGATCATCCGACAGGTGAACTCGACCGGAACGGACTGCCCGGCCACATTGACCAGGTCGATCTCCCCCGGGCCGTCGCCGCGATGGTGGCCCTCCAGCCCCTCCTCGCCAAAGGCGAAAATCTCCGCCGGCTTTCGGCCGGCAAGCTCCGCGACCTTGTATCCCGCCAACCGCGCAAAGCGCTCATTGGCGTCGATGACGCGGCCTTCGTGCACGATGGCCATGCCTTCGAGCGATGCATTGGCCAGCCCGCGCAGGTCGGTCAGGTGGCGGTCGACGAACACCGCGCCGAAAGCCAGGATGATCAGCATCGTCGAGGCGGCGATGACCCCGCCGGCAAGCCAGGCGGGATGAATGACATCGGTTGCAGGAATATCCGGCGCCGGCACCAGCGTAACGCCGCTCATCGACGTGAAGTGGAGGACGCAGATGGCAACAACGAGCAGCAGGGTCGAAACCACCAGCCTGCGGACATTGCGCAACACATGAAAGGCATGAAGCGCTGCCGATGCCAGCAAGGTGCCCGCAACGATGGCCAAGCCCGTGAACCTGGTATCGTAGACGATGTGGCCGGGCATCTCGAGCGCCTGCATGCCGGTAAAGTGCATGGCGGCGATACCGACACCCAGGATGACCCCGCTTGACGCGAGAGCGTAATGCGAGCGCGCACCGAGACCGACCGTGAACGCGACCCAGGCAGCCGCGACGGCCACCGCAATGGAGAGCGCTGTTCCCGATGCGCCGTAGGAAACCGTCATACCGCCATCATAGGCAAGCATCGCGATGAAATGGGTGGACCAGACGCCGATGCCGCAGGCAAAACCACTGGCAGCGCCCCACAGAGCGCGCTGGTTGCCTTCGCTTCGCTGGGCCCGCAACAGCAGCAGCATGGTTGCGACACAACCCGCCAGGCAAACCACGGCGGCCACCAGCACCAGGCGCCAATCGTGGTCATCGCGTATGCATGCAATCACTGAAAACATGATCGTCTCCCGCGTCAACGATAGCTTGACAAGGAGTCGCTAAATAACTGTAAATTGTATTGGCCCGTTTGCTCGCCCTTGATACAACCCCAAAAATGGTTGCGTCATAGCGCGCCACACGCGTGGCAGTCAGGCCGTGGCGATCTCGCTATCGATCACGCCCAAGGCGCGCTCGAGATGTCCGTCGAAAACGAGCCGTTGTTCGTCGAGAACAACGGATATTTCGGGCGGCCCCTGAAGCCGGAGCTGGAGAGACTGGGACACACCCTCCACCAGCCCGCCGTGCAAGAGGTCGAAGTAGCGTGTGCCGGGGCCGGTGACGTAGATCGGCATGCGCTCATAAAGACTGAGCATGCGCGATATGCCGTTGCCAAGTGCAAGTCCGGCCTGCCGAAAGGCATAGCCCGCCATGCGATGCCCCTGTCGCGCACTCGCCGCGATCTTGTCCATCTCTGCAATCGGCACGAACTTTGCGGGGATCGTATCGGGCGGCACCTCGAACGCTGCCCTGAGGATGCCGTAGAACCCGGCGGCGGCTTCGATGCAGCCATAGGCCCCGCACCGGCACAATCCCGCCGATGGCGCATGCAGCATGTGCCCGAAGTTTGGCGCCGTCACGTCGATCTCGCCGAACCTGCCCTTGCGGGCAACGCCGAGGCCGATGCTGTGGCCGAGCGAGATGGCAGCAAGCGATCGGAAACCCGCCGCCGGCGCGCGCTCCGCTTCCGCCGCCAGCGCCTGCGCCACCAGCAAGGTCTCATTGTTGAGCATCACCTTCGCCCGCCACTGCGGCGCAAGCAGTGCGGCAAAATCGAGCTGTTCGCTGCCGAACACCGGCGACCAGAGCAGACGCGCGGCATCGTTGTCGACATCAACCAGCCCCTTGCTGCTGATGGAGACGGCGAGCACACGGTCACGCGTGAGGCGCGAACGCTGCAGCAAGCGCTCCAGCGCTTCGACGAAGATCTGCGCGAAGGCGGTCGTGCCGCGCTGGTCGTGATTGCGGCTCTCCTCGAAGCGGTCGAGCAGCGTGCCGCCATAGTCAGTCAGTGAATATTGCACCACGTCGGAGGAGATGCGCACGACGATGACATAGCCGCAGTCGCGGCGCGGCGTGAACAGCACGCGCGGACGCCCGCGCCCGCCCTGCACCTGCTGCTCGGCCTTGGCGATGACGCCGGCCCGCTCGAGCTCGGCCGTGATCGCCGACACGGTCGCGGACGCCAGCCCGGTGGCCGCGGAAATTTCGGTATGGGAAAGATTGCGGGCGCGCCGGAGCGCGGCAAGCACCATAGCGCTGTTTTGCTGACGCACGAGTTCAGTGCTGGACTTGGTCAGCATCATACGTCCTTGCCGGTGGCGGGTCCTTCGAACACATGCCCTCCCAAAGCATCTGCCGTTCGGCGAAGCAAGGCGCTGACGGCCTTGTCGACAGCCTTGCCAATCTCTGCCATTGATTTTCTCGACTGTCGAGAAATAATCCACAGGCCATTTCACACGCCAGGCAACCGCAATCGCCCTGTTCGGCGTCGGCCGGAGAGGCTTTGCCGCGAGTTGCATTGCCGGGCCGCCGACCAAGATCCGCCGAGCCAGCGGGCAAGGCTCTCGGTAACCATCCGGTGATCGTCGCGGAGATCGGTTGAAATGACACAACAATCCTTTCTTGACCGACTGCGGGAGCCCTGCACCCTTTGTGGCGCAGCGGTTGCGCGCATCGGGAGCGGGTGCATTCAGACGTCGAGTGCAACCGGGCTGCCCGTGTTGACAGGTCCCGGATTCTCTGACATTCATTTTCTCGACTGTCGAGAAAATAAAGCCGGACGATGTTTCGGTGGCGTTTCGACAGCGTTGCAAGGCTGGTCGAGGATGGTGCGGGAGGTTCGCACGCTCAGCCGGCCGCCACTCGGGAGGAATAAATGAAATCCGTTTTGAAGCTGATGGCAGGGGCTGCCATCATCGCGTCGATGCATTCCGCTGCCATCGCCAAGGACCTGGTGGTCGGCGTTTCCTGGTCCAACTTCCAGGAAGAGCGTTGGAAAACCGACGAAGCTGCCATCAAGGCAGCGCTTGAGGCATCCGGCGACAAGTACATTTCCGCCGACGCCCAGTCTTCCGCTGCCAAGCAGCTGACCGACGTCGAGTCGCTGATCGCCCAGGGCGCCAACGCCCTGATCGTGCTTGCACAGGACAGCGACGCCATCGGCCCGGCCATCGAAAAGGCTGCTGCCGAAGGCATTCCGGTCGTCGGCTATGACCGCCTGATCGAAAATCCGGCCGCCTTCTACATCACCTTCGACAACAAGGAAGTGGGCCGCATGCAGGCTCGCGAAGTGTTCAAGGTCAAGCCGGAAGGCAACTACGTCTTCATCAAGGGCTCGTCTGCCGACCCGAACGCCGACTTCCTGTTCTCCGGACAGATGGAAGTGCTGAAGGAAGCCGTCGACGCCGGCAAGATCAAGAACGTCGGTGAAGCCTACACCGACGGCTGGAAGCCGGAAAACGCTCAGAAGAACATGGAGCAGTTCCTGACCGCCAACGACAACAAGGTCGACGCGGTCGTCGCTTCCAACGACGGCACGGCGGGCGGCGCGATCGCAGCCCTCGACGCCCAGGGCCTCGCCGGTTCCGTTCCGGTCTCGGGCCAGGACGCCGACAAGGCGGCCCTCAACCGCGTAGCCCTCGGCACCCAGACCGTTTCGGTCTGGAAGGACTCGCGTGAACTCGGCAAGCGCGCTGCTGAAATCGCGGCCGAACTCGCAAGCGGCAAGAAGATGGAAGAAATTGCCGGCGTGACCGCCTTCAACGGCGGCCCGAAGGGCGTCGCCATGCAGTCGGTCTTCCTCGCACCGCTTCCGATCACCAAGGAGAACCTCAACGTCGTCATCGACGCCGGCTGGATCTCCAAGGACGAAGCCTGCCAGGGCGTCAAGGGCGACGTCGCTGCGTGCAAATAAGCCGCCCGGACAGGGTTGAGCTCTGACCTTAAGACAAGCGCCGCAACGCACTCCGTTGCGGCGCTTGCGCAAGGTGCGGCCGGGGCGGACAATGTGGCAAGACCTTCGGGCACGCATTGGCACGAACGACAGAAGCGCTCGACAGCTGTCTTCATCATCAGACTTGTCGCGTCCCATTCCGGCTTCTTGGCGCCGGCGGATGCGGTGACATCAACAGAAAGTGGGGGGAAGGCACGTCCATGGCCGACATCACACAGGGCAACCAGACACAAAGAACCCAGGCCAACCGGGCCCGCAATGCAGACGAGAACCCGGTGAAGCGCTTTTTCCGCGCCACCGAGATCGACACCCGCTTGCTCGGCATGGTCGGCGCGCTGGCCATTATCTGGCTCGGCTTCGAAATCATGACCGGCGGCCTGTTCCTGACGCCGCGCAACCTTTGGAACCTGACGGTTCAAACCTCGTCCGTCGCCGTGATGGCGACCGGCATGGTCTTGATCATCGTCACCCGCAACATCGATCTGTCGGTCGGCTCCGTGCTCGGCTTCTGCGGCATGATCATGGCGGTCATGCAGGTAAAAGTCCTGCCGCAATATCTCGGGCTTGAGCATCCCGCCATCTGGATCATCACGCTTGCCTGCGGCATCGCCGTCGGTGCTGCGATCGGCGCGCTCCAGGGCTCGATCATCGCCTTCCTCAACGTGCCGGCCTTCATCGTCACGCTCGGTGGCCTGCTCGTCTGGCGCGGCGCCACCTGGTTCGTCACCAGCGGCCAGACCGTTGCGCCGATGAATTCCACCTTCCGCCTGATGGGCGGCGGCACCGAGGGGTCGATCGGGGCAACTGCCAGCTGGATCGTCGGCATCATCGCCTGTATCGCCATCGTCGGCGCCATCCTCAACTCGCGCAAGCAGCGCAAGCGCTTCGGCTTTCCGCTGCGGCCGGTCTGGGCCGAATATTTCCTCGGCATCCTCGGCTGCATCCTGGTGATGGGTGCCGTCGCTATCGCCAACCACTATTACTGGCCGGTCAACATCGCCCGCAAATATGCCGATGCCAACGGCATCGCCTGGCCGGACGGCGGCCTCATGATCTCGCATGGCATCGCCATCCCCGTGCTGGTCGCCATCGCCGTCGGCATCGTCATGACGTTCATCGCCACCCGCCTGCGCTTCGGCCGTTACGTCTTTGCGCTCGGCGGCAACCCTGAAGCAGCCGAACTTGCGGGGATCAAGACCCGCTGGGTCACCGTCAAGATCTTCATGCTGATGGGCGTGCTCTGCGCCATCGCCGCTGCGATCTCGACCGCCCGCCTCAATGCCGCAACCAACGCGCAAGGCGAGCTCGACGAGCTCTACACGATTGCAGCCGCGGTTATCGGCGGCACGTCGCTTGCCGGCGGCGTCGGCACGATCGCCGGCGCGATGATCGGCGCCCTCGTCATGCAATCACTGCAGTCGGGCATGGTGCTGCTCGGGATCGACAGTCCGTTCCAGCGCATCGTCGTCGGCGTGGTTCTTGTCGTGGCCGTCTGGCTCGACACCATCTACCGCGCCCGTGCCAAGTAAGAAGGGGTCCGACCAATGAAAGACCAACGCACTCCGCTCGTGGAAATGAAGAACATTTCCATCTCCTTCGGCGGCATCCATGCGGTCGACAACGCCTCCGTCGACCTTTACCCCGGCGAAGTGGTGGCGCTTCTCGGCCACAACGGCGCCGGCAAGTCGACGCTGATCAAGATCCTGTCGGGCGCCTACAAGCGCGACGGCGGCGAGATCCTGATCAATGGCGAAGCCGCCGACATCAGCAACCCGCGCGACGCCAAGAAATACGGCATCGAGACGATCTACCAGACGCTCGCCGTCGCCGACAACGTCGATGCGGCCGCCAACCTCTATCTCGGCCGTGAGCTCAGGACCCCCTGGGGTACGCTCGACGACGTGGCGATGGAGGCCAAGGCCCGCGAAGTGATGGGGCGCCTCAACCCCAACTTCCAGCGCTTCAAGGAACCGGTGAAGGCGCTCTCCGGCGGCCAGCGGCAATCGGTGGCGATCGCCCGCGCCATCCTGTTCGACGCCCGCATCCTGATCATGGACGAGCCGACAGCAGCCCTGGGGCCCCAGGAAACCGCCCAGGTCGGCGAGCTGATCAAGCAGCTGAAGCGCGAAGGCATCGGCATCTTCCTGATCAGCCACGACATCCACGACGTCTTCGACCTCGCCGACCGCGTGTCGGTGATGAAGAACGGCCAGGTCGTCGGCCAGGCCCGCACCGAAGATGTGACCAAGGATGAGGTGCTCGGCATGATCATCATGGGCAAGGTCCCGCCCAAGGCGATCCCCGGCCCCGGCGCGATGCAGACCGCCTAACCAAAAGTACCGAATGGCCCGGCACTCGCCGGGCCATTCCTTTTGATGCCCACGTGGCTCCGCCTCGAAACAAGGAAGCGCCGCGTGAGGACGCGGAGGGCAAGCAGCCGCAAGGTGCAAGGCCCATGCCGACCTCCCGGATTCGCAACACTCCCCTCTCCCGCGCTGCCAGCTCATACATGTCGCAAGCCGACACTCGCTCCTCCTCCCCTCACCTGCCGAGACTTGTTCAAGTGGCCCATTCGACTGGTCGCCTTGGCAGCAATTTGCGGTCCTTCGCAAATTCCCCTGCGAACTCCGTCATTTCACCATTGAAGCGACGCGCAAGCTAAGCTATGAACCGCTCACAGCCCGCTTCGGCGGCCTCGCTGCAAACGGATGCACCCGTAGCTCAGCTGGATAGAGTGTTGGATTCCGATTCCAAAGGTCACAGGTTCGAATCCTGTCGGGTGCGCCAAATCTCCGCCATAGAAAAGTCACGCCCCCACAGAGGTGGAGGCTTATTTTGCATGCAATGAAGCCGCCTATCATTTGATGATGCCCCGGCACCTGGCACGGATAACGTAGGCCTGGCTTCATCTTCAAACCCAGGCGACTTGACCCGGGTTGATCAGCCGCGCGGGCATTCATTCTGCATTCCGTTCGTGCCGTTGCTCTTCGATCACTTTTCCGAGCCGCTCCAGTTCAAGCGAATAGCAGAAGAGCGCGAACAGTACGGCCATGACACCGAGCGTCTTAGCGATGCCCTGGCCAAGCGGCGGCAAGACTTCGAGCTGCGGCACATGGCGGAAGAAGATCACCGAGAACAGCGCGCCGCCGAAGACGAAGCTGGCGCGGCTGGCGAACATGAGGAGGTGGCCGACGAAGCAGCTATGAAACGGCCACGTACCGGTATCGCGCCCAATAGCACATTTGCATGACGGTCGCGGCAGACACGACCCCAATCACAACGAAGATATCCAGCTCTTCGGCTTCGCCGGAGCGCATGACCAGCTTCTGGAACAACGGAAAGATCATCCAGAACAGCGTACTGGCAGCGCCGGTTTGCACAAGCAGCAAGGTGACGTAGACAACGAAGGAGCGGTCTGCGGCGACAGGCGCTTCATGGGCCACCGTCGACCTCCACAGCTGCAAGATCCTGAAGTCCGCGAGCCATGTCCCTCGGTTCGACGTCGCCGAGAAGCGCGGACTGCACCACGAAGCCAAGTATCTCGGCAAGGACGACCTTGGCGACATCGCTTGTCGATGCGCTCTTCCGCAGCAGTCCGGCATTGCACCATGACACAGCCACATCGGCGAGACGCGCACGGAACGCGAGATAGAACCCCCGAATGGTTTCACGCAGCCGCTCGTTGCGCTGCGCCTCGCTCCACCCAAGCAGCGCGATGCGTTTGAGGTCGTAGCCTTCGCGCGTCGTGAAGTCGGAGATCGCCTGCGTGATCTTCTCGACGAACAAATCCGGAGACGGCGGCGCAGATTTGAGGATGGGCTCGACCCGTTCCTGCAGGCCAATCAGGGAGGTCGTCACGGCCGCGACAATGAGCTCCTCCTTGCTCGGGTAGTAGGAATAGACCGCCCCGGCCGAGAGCCCCGATGCCCGGATGATGTCATCCATCGTCGTGGCTTGCAGCCCCTGCTTCTGAAAGCAGAGCCAGGCGGCTTCGAGTATCTGAGCCCTGCGGGCGGCACGCTTTTCATCGGATATCTTCGGCATCGTAAATTAATAAAACGAACGACCGTTCTTTACAAGAGTTCTCTGTTGCGTTAAAAACGAACGATCATTCGATTTTAGGAGCGCCCGATGATCAAGGTCACCGCGATCGAGACAGGCAAGGCTCGAATGAAGACGGCACAACGCACCGGACGCGATGATCGCGGGCCGATTGGCCGCAAGATCGACATCTTTCGTGACAGGGACTGGGTCGAGCCGCTGCCCATACTCTGCTTCCTGATCGAGCATCCGGAAGGGCGTTTCCTGGTCGATACCGGCGACACCTGGCGCAACTCGGTGCCAGGTTATCTGCCGGGATGGAACCCGTTTTACCGGCAGGTGTCGATCCGGGTCGCGCCCGAGGAAGAGATCGGTCCGCGCCTGCGCAACCTGGGGATCGATCCGGCGCGCGACCTGTCAGCCGTGATCCTTACCCATTTCCACCACGACCACACCGGCGGTCTCGAGCATTTCCCGCACAACCGGATCATTGGCCCACGCGCAAACTACGCGGTCTCGACGGGGTTGCGCGGAATGATGATGGGCTGCCTTCCGCAACGTTGGCCGATATGGCTGACGCCGGAGCTGGTGGACCTGAATGGTCCACCGATCGGCCCCTTCCATACATCACACCCGATCACGACGGACGGACGCATTGCCCTCGTGCCGACGCCGGGCCACGTCCGCGGTCATTGCTCGGTCATCGTCCAGGCCGGAGACGTCGCCTATTTCCTCGCCGGCGATGCGACCTATTCACAGGACAATCTGCGTGCCGAACGCACCGATGGTGTCACCAACGATCCCACGACGGCGCGTGCAACGCTGCGGGCTATCAAATCGTTTGCCGCCCTCCGACCGACGATCATCCTGCCTGCCCACGATCCTGACGGACCATGCCGTCTCGCAGAAAGAGACGTTTTCGCCTGACACGAGATCTCAAGCTCCGCTTCGGCAAACCCAAGCCCAAACGGATGCAACAAGAGCTTTCAGTTGCCCTCTGCCGCACCGCTTTTCATGTTGATCTTGCTGGCAGACACAAGGCCAGCAACGGGCAAGCCGGCTAGCCCTCTGTCTCCGCCCGCGCGTACCGCCCCGGGGCCTCCCCCACATGGCGACTGAAGGCCGTGCTGAATGCGCTCGCCGAGCCGTAACCGACCCGCTCGGCGACATCGGAGATCTCGGCGTTGTGGTTGCACAGAAGATCCTTGGCCATCGCCATGCGCCAGCCGAGCAGATATTCCATCGGCGCCACGCCGACATTGCGGGTGAACCTTTCGAAGAACGCCGAGCGCGAGAGCCCGGCCGCTTTCGCAAGCTCGGCGACCGTCCATGATCGCGCCGGGTTGCCGTGCATCGCCCTTATCGCTTCCGCGAGCCGCTGATCGGCAAGCCCACGCAGCAATCCCGGCGAGGCATCCGGCCGCTGGGTCAGCCGCAGCGCCTCGATCAGCAGCACTTCGACAAGACGCGCCAGCACCAGATCGCGGCAGGCGCGCCGTTCGGCCGCTTCCTCCGTCAGCAACCGAACCAGGATCGAAAGCCGCTCGGCGCCGCGGACATGCACCTGCGCCGGCAGCAACGACACCAGCAATCCGGCATCCTCAGTTGCAAAGACGAAGTAGCCGCCAAGCAGCCGCACGCTTGCCGGTCCATCGCGGTCGCCGTGGCGAACCTCGTCACCCGGGATGGGCGCCGCCTTCGGATCGATGAACGTCGGCGTCACGGGCTCGAAGCCCGATAGGGTGAAGCCGGGTGTCGTCGGCAAAAGAACGAAATCGCCCGCCTCAAGCACCAGCGGCTCCTGGCCGTCGACTGCGAGACGACAGGCGCCGTCGAGAACGGTGCAAAACCCGGGGTGACCGAAGTCGGAATAGCGCACGCCCCAACGGCCGGCACCGCTGATGCTTTTCGTAAACACGGCGCGTGGCCTGAGCAGCGTGATGATTTCCGAGAGTGGGTCGATCATTTCAGGACTATTGCAAATGAAATAAGGATTTTCAATTATATATCGTCCGGAATTTCATCGATACCTTGGCATCATCGAAACCGACCAAGGACATCACCATGCGAACCGTATTGATTACTGGCTGCTCATCCGGCTACGGCCTCGAAACCGCCCGCCTCTTCCACGCCAACGGCTGGAACGTGGTCGCGACCATGCGCACCCCACGTGAGGATATCCTGCCGCGTTCGGACCGCATGCGCATCGTGCGGCTGGATGTGACCGAGCCCGAAAGCATTTCGGCAGCGCTCGAGGCCAGTGGTCCGATCGATGCGCTCGTCAACAATGCCGGCATCGGCGTGGTCGGCGCCTTCGAGGCAACGCCGATGGCACATGTGCGCAAGATCTTTGAGACCAACACGTTCGGCGTCATGGCGATGACGCAGGCGGTGATCCCGCAGTTTCGCGCCAGGAAGTCCGGCGTCGTGGTCAACGTCACGTCCAGCGTTACGCTCGCCGCCATGCCTCTGGCCGCCGCCTATACCGCCAGCAAGACGGCGATCGAAGGGTTTACCGGGTCGCTTGCCCACGAGCTCGCCGCCTTCGGCGTGCGCGCCAAGCTGGTCGAGCCCGGCTACGCCCCGAGTACGCGGTTTTCGCAGAACACCGGCGTGCGCATCGAGGACCTGATCCCGGAAACCTATGCCGCGTTCGCACGGCCGATCTTCGCCGCCTTTGCCAACCTGGCCCTGATCACCACGGAGAGCGATGTGGCGGACGCGGTATGGCGCGCCGTCAATGACACCTCGGAACAATTGCATTTCCCGGCGGGCGCGGATGCCGTGGCGCTGGCGCGCGCAAGCTGACATCCCCCGGTTGACCCCGCGTCACCCGGCGACCCCCGTGTCGCCCGGCAGCAACCGTCAAGCGAGCGGCAGGCCCGCAGCGTGCACCCTGTCGATGAGCGCTTCGGTGATCGCCCGGTCCTGGAAGAACTCCTGTGTGCGGATGTAGCCGGCCGACAGCTTCGGGTCGAGTGCCTGGATCTGCGCCACCAACTGGCGCGCCCGACCGGTATCGCCGCGCGCCATGCGTGCGGCGATACGGTAGATCAGCGTGCGTCGGGTCTGGTAGGGCAGCGCCCGCGCCACGGCGAAGAGCGCATCGTAGCGGCCGAGCATATAGAGCGAGGCAACCCGCTCCTCGACGATCCACACCGGCAGGAAAGGGTCCAGCGCCTCGGCCCGGTCGAGCAACTCCAACGCCCGCTCCGCCTCGTTGGCGTAGGTGTAGAAGGCGGCGCATCGCCCGGCGATGTAGGCATCGTTGGGCGCCAGCTCGATCGCCCGCTCGTGATGATGGCGCGAGGCGACAAAGTCGCCCTCCATGCACTTGATCGCGCCCATGATGCGGTGGGAGTCCGGGTCGGTGGGATCGAGATCGAGCGCGTGCGCGACCTGGCGCTCGCCGGCCGAAAGGTCGAAATCCGGCATATTGCTCCAGGCGCAGACATGCATGGCGACCGGCCGACCGAAGGACGGGTCCGCATCCATCGAGCGCTCGAACCAGCGCATGGCTTCGCCGATATGCCGGTCGGCGACGCCGATCAGGCGATGGTGGTCGAGCCCAAGAAGATAGTACTCGTAGGCCGACATGTTTTCCGGGCGCTTCAGCCGCGCGGCAACCAGTTCCGCCTGTTCTATCCGCCCCGCGACAGTCGCGGCGATGCGGGCTGTCACTTCGTCGATGACGACGAGCAGTTCTTCGAACGGCCGCTCGATCCGGTCCGACCAGACGAGATGGCCATGGATGGTCTCCGACAGCGACACATTGAGGCGGACGTGACCGCCGAGCTTGCGCACCGAGCCCGAGACCACGTAGCGCACCCCGAGTGCCTTGCCGACTTCGACGGGATCTCGGGTGGACAACGCCACGGAGGCCGAGCGCGAACTGACAAACAGGCTCTTCAGGCGGCCAAGCTCCAGGGTGAGGTCGTCGGTCAAGCCTTCCGTCAGGAAGGACTGGTCGTCCTGGCCTGCCACAAAGGCGACGAAAGGCGTGACGATGACCGAATTCGGCCGCATCGTGGCCGGCGGTGCCTCGCGCGTCGGCGCCGAGAGAAACCGGTGCCTATCGATGTTCGTGCCCACCCGGTAGACGCGGATCGGATCGGCGACCCCCTTGAACCGACGCTCGCCGATCTCCTCGAAGCCGCAGGGCGATGCCCGGCGCACTTGCTGGTAGAGCGCTTCGGACACCTCGATCTCGCCGGCGGCGGCGCTCGATTGCAGTCTGGCGGCAAGATTGACGCCATTGCCCCTCAAATCATCGCCGACCGCAAAAACGTCGGCAAGGTGCAACCCGAAACGCATGTGGCTCGGCGTGGCATCGGGGATCGCCGCAAGCGAGCTGCGTGCCTCCATGGCCGCGCGAAGAGCGTTGACCGGGCTTGTAAACTCCGCAAGCACCGCATCGCCGGCGGTGTTGAAGACGCGGCCATCATGACGCACGACCGTATCGCCCACCGCCCTCAAACAGGCGGAGACGCACTCGACGGCTTCTTCCTCATGGGATTCCATCGCCGCTGTCGACCCGACGAAATCCGCCACCATGATCGCAACCAGCTTGCGCTGCATCTCCACCGCCTCGCCGGCACCCGGGCCGCCAGCACCAAAGGATAGCACAAGATGACGGGTCAGACAGCAACCGCTATTTTAGCTATTTCTTCAAAAAGGGTGCGCCTCGTCGCGCGCCGGCATCTGGGCGGCGCTTGAGGGCCGGCCTGCGGGCTAACTTCATCATTTCTTCTTCGTC
Organism: Ensifer sp. M14; assembly: GCF_003355565.1. Taxonomy (NCBI): domain Bacteria; kingdom Pseudomonadati; phylum Pseudomonadota; class Alphaproteobacteria; order Hyphomicrobiales; family Rhizobiaceae; genus Ensifer; species Ensifer sp. M14. The sequence goes on along the minus strand of NZ_QJNR01000004.1, from coordinate 1,816,884 downwards.
GTCTATAACGTGCCGGGTCGAAGTCACGAGAAGGCCGGTAAAGCTGCAGCCAAATGGTTTATTGAGCCGTTGTTTTCATATACAGGCTGCAACGTCTGGAGTGTGCAGATTTGACGGTCGAGATTCTAACAACAGAAACGGCGCCGTTCCGCGTGGCTCTCATTCGCTGGCACAAGTTTATAGCTAACCATGGGACAAGTTCGTATGGCTGAGAAATCTAAGGTCGCCCTCGTCACCGGCGTCACGGGGCAGGATGGCGCCTACCTTGCACAACTCCTGCTGGACAAGGGTTACATCGTACACGGCATCAAGCGGCGGTCTTCGTCTTTCAATACCGCCAGGATCGACAACATCTACCAGGATCCTCACGAGAAGAATGCGCGCTTCTTCCTGCATTATGGCGACATGACGGATGCCACAAACCTCATTCGGATCATGCAGGAAACGCAGCCGGACGAAATCTACAACCTGGCCGCACAAAGCCATGTTCAGGTCTCATTCGAAACGCCGGAATATACCGCCAATTCGGATGCGCTCGGCACTTTGCGGTTGCTGGAAGCCATTCGCATCCTGAGGCTGACCGACAAGGCACGGTTCTACCAGGCATCGACGTCCGAACTCTATGGCCTGGTCCAGGAAGTCCCTCAGCGCGAAACAACGCCGTTCTATCCGCGAAGCCCCTATGCCGCGGCAAAGCTCTACGCTTACTGGATTGTCGTAAACTATCGCGAAGCATACGGAATGCACGCTTCGAACGGGATTCTCTTCAACCACGAAAGCCCGCTGCGCGGAGAGACCTTTGTTACGAGGAAGATCACCCGCGCGGCCGCGGCCATCAAGCTCGGCAAACAAGACAAACTCTACCTCGGCAACCTCGACGCCAAACGAGACTGGGGCCACGCGCGCGAATATGTCCGCGGAATGTGGCTTATGCTGCAACAGGACAAGGCCGACGACTACGTCCTCGCCACGGGGAAAACTACCGAGGTGCGGACCTTCGTCGAATGGGCTTTCGCCGATGTTGGCATCAACCTGCGCTGGCAAGGCAGCGGCGTGGAGGAAACAGGAATCGATGATGCGACCGGCCAGGTGCTCGTCGAAGTGGATCCACGCTATTTCCGGCCAACCGAGGTCGACCTGTTGATTGGCGATCCGTCCAAGGCCCTGGAGAAACTGGGCTGGTCGCATGAGATCGGTGTCAGAGATCTCGTCAGGGAGATGGTGGAACACGACCTGCGCGAAATGGAAAGCCAGTAACCCTGCCGTGCTCCCGCACGAACCGCGAAGCGAGATACGAGAGTGACGAAAATCCTGCTAACAGGTGGCGGCGGTATGGTTGGGCGCAACCTCGTATCGCTGTGTCGCAATGTCGGTATCGACATTGTCGCCCCTGGCCGAAGCGAGCTCGACCTGCTGGACTTTAACCAAACGCAGAATGTCCTGAAGCAATTGAGCCCCGATCTGGTGATACACGCCGCAGGCGTCGTCGGCGGCATTCAGGCCAACATCAAACACCCGGTACGGTTCCTCTCCGACAATTGGGCCATGGGAAACAACATCGTCCTTGCGGCCCGATCGGCCGGCATGGCGCGGTTGCTCAATTTGGGCAGCTCCTGCATGTATCCTCGAAACAGCGAAGATGCGTTGCGAGAGGACCAGGTTCTGAGCGGGACGCTCGAGCCGACGAATGAAGGATACGCTCTGGCCAAATGCGCCGTTGCGCGCCTGTGCGAATACGTGACGAGAGAGACCCCGCAATACGACTACAAGACGATCATACCGTGCAATTTGTATGGCCCATTTGACAAATTCGATCCGGGCGTTTCGCATCTCATACCCGCGATCATTCACAAGCTGCATGTCGCCAAGCTGCGCGGTGAGAAATCCGTCGAGATTTGGGGAGATGGGTCGGCAAGGCGCGAATTCATGTTTGCCGGAGATCTTGCGGACGCGATCGTCTTCGCCATCGCCAACTTCGAGACCATGCCGAGCTTGCTGAATATCGGCCTGGGCCACGATTTTACAGTGAACGAATACTACCAGGTTGCTGCCGATGTTGTCGGCTATGACGGCACCTTTGCGCATGACATCTCAAAACCGGTCGGAATGAAACGCAAGCTGCTGGACGTGACAAAACAGACAATGCTGGGGTGGGCGCCGCGCACGACGCTTCGCGACGGCATCCGCAAAACCTACGAATACTACCTTTCAATGGAAGCCTGATATGCCTTATCCGTTAGCCAATTCCACTTGGGATGAAGAAGAATACGAAGCCCTCCAGACGGTGATAAAGTCTGGCATGTTTACCATGGGCGAGAAGGTTTCGCAGTTCGAGCGGGCCTTTGCAGACTATGTCGGCAGCAAGTATTGCGTCATGGTCAACTCCGGTTCTTCCGCCAACCTCTTGATGATCGCCGCCCTGCGGTATCGCTCGACGTCGCCTCTGCTGCCGGGAGCGGAAGTCATCGTTCCCGCAGTGTCATGGAGCACGACCTACTACCCGCTTCATCAGTATGGGCTGAAGCTCCGTTTTGTGGACATCGACGCACAGACGCTGAACTTCGACCTCGAACAGCTGTCGCAGGCGATAACGCCGGATACAAAAGCGATCATGGCCGTGAACCTGCTCGGCAATCCCAATGATTTTGCCCGCATCAAAGCGATAATCGGCGATCGCGACATCGCCCTCATCGAAGACAATTGCGAGTCGATGGGCGCCTTGTACGAAGGCAAGCAGGCCGGCACTTTCGGGCTGATGGGGTCCTTCAGTTCCTTCTTCAGCCATCACATATCCACCATGGAAGGCGGGCTTGTCGTGACTGACGACGAGGAACTGTTCCATGTCATGTTGTCCTTGCGCGCCCACGGCTGGACAAGAAACCTGCCGAAGGTAAACCGGGTGACGACCGACAAGAGCGATGACCCGTTTACGGAGTCGTTCCGCTTCGTGCTCCCCGGCTACAATCTGCGCCCTCTGGAAATGAGCGGCGCTCTGGGATTGGCCCAGCTTCGCAAGCTGCCCAGCATCGTCCAAGAGCGCCGGAAAAACGCCGAAAAATTCCTGGAGCTGATGCGCCGCTATCCGTTCCTGCGCGTTCAGCGCGAAATCGGCGAAAGCAGCTGGTTTGGCTTCAGCCTGATTGTCGAACCCGACTCGGGCGTGACGCGGCAAAGCATGCTCCAGTTGCTCACCGAGGCGCAGGTCGATGTCCGGCCAATCGTGGCGGGTAATTTTGCCAAGAACGAAGTTCTCAAATGGTTTGACTATTCCATTTCCGGCGACCTGCGGAACGCCGATACGGTCGACAAATCCGGCTTCTTCATCGGCAACCACCATTACCCGCTTGAGCAGGAGTTCGAACTGCTGCGCTCGGTCTTCGACAGGACGAATTGGAAGTAGCGACGGCGGGGGGCTCTTGCCCCTTGCCGCACTCATGACGGGACCCAGTTGATTCGGCGGGCAGCAATGCGAGCCGTGCCGGCAGCGTTCTGACGACAGACGAAGCCGCCACTTACCCACAGACGATGTGCAGCGAGCTTGGGCTGCCTTGGCATGTCGGTACATGGAACCACAGCGGCGAATTCCCAGACACGCCGCTTGGTTTTACCGAATCTGAGGACGTCCACCCGCCCAGGACGAAACGGGTGACCGAACACGTACCCGCCGTCCAGTTCGCTGGCCAACGTCGCCCACAGCTTTCCCGGTTGTGGCACTTACAGTCGCTGCCACTTGGCAGGCAGGATATCGCTCGCATCGTGCTCCTTCGAGCGGAACCACTGTGCCGGCGCGATCACGTGCTTGTCCGCTCGCGGATTGAGCCACGCGCCCCACCAACTGAATGTGCTGTTGGCGATAATGTGTGCCAGGCACGCCGCCATCAGATGCATATCCTCGCCGTCCTTGCCATCCGCCTGAGGCGCCACGAAGATCATGGACGGCCAGGACGGCAGGTTGGCGCGCGCCCAGGCCGGATCATCGGAAAACACAAAAAAGGTCGGGTTATCGAAACGCGCAGCCATCTGGCGCATCGCCTCGGCATACCACCCCGGTTCGCAGGTCCCGTGAACGGCGTTGGCTGAGGGATTGCTGACATAGTCACCGCGGCGTACGTGGACGGAGATGGGCGCATCGGCAGCGCGCACCTGCCGCAAGACCTCGTGCCTCCCGGCGCTGAACGGCGCATTCAGCTGGAACTCCTGACGAACGACATCTGCAACCGAAGCAAAGTACTTCTCTGTCTGCCAATACCCTTGGAGGTGCACTGGACCACGCAAGTCGAGGATCGCTGCGTCGAAAGTATTGGCTCGCTCCTTGGCGACAATGCAGGCCGATGCCTTGGGAAGGAGACGCGACTTCACCTTGCCGAGAAGCCCCCTGCCCGGCCGCGCCGGCACTTCTTCCGGGCGAGCGCTTTCGGCTTCGATCGCAAACTGCTCCAACCCGAAAGCCCAGGTCTTGTAGCTTTGCATTTCCGTCAGATCCAGCTTCAGCGTTTGTCCGCTTGCAGACGCAAGCGACCGGCCAGCGGCATACTGAAACATCTGGTTGCCAAGACCGCCAAGGATACGCGTGATGATCAAGAGTTTACCTTCGATTGTTGGGTTGCTTCAACAGGTACTGCCCCGTCCCGCCGTGGCTGTCATGCCTCGCTCGGCTCTTTCCATCGCCCCACGTATGGCAGATTGCTCAGGAAGCGACCGATATCGTCACGAGCGCGATAAATCGCCCGCAATCGCCGGAAACGCCGCGACTTCTTCGCACGCTGCCCCCCTTGCCAAATCTCCGATTGCTCGGCCGTTTCTGCCGCATGCGTGACTGGCAGTGGCGAAATTCCGTAGGAACCGACCCCATGGGTCCAGAACCGGTCCAAGTGGCAATCGACGGGCTCGAACCAGATCGCGGCCTTGGCCAACAGCTTGGACGCAGCCTTTGGCGACACCGCATAACATGACGTGCCGTGCGGTCCGCGCTCGAACCGGACAATGCGCATAGAGTCGTCCAGGCGCTCGCACGTCGCCCAATGGCGACGCTTGTGCCCGGAAAAACGCAAGAGTCCATAGCGCTCGATCTTGCGGGCGGCGAAATGATAGGCTTCCAAAAATTTGTCGTTGAGAACAACATCATCCTCAAAGATGAGAAGCGGTTTGTTCTCTCGCACGCTTCGTTCCCAGAGAAGATAGTGGCTGGCGAAGCACCCGAGTTCGCCTGCGTTGAGAATGAACCCTCTGCGAACTTCAGCAAGACGCTCGTCAAAATGGTCAAAAGACGAATGGCGCTCCTTGCGCCCGTCGACCGCATCGAAAAAGCTGTAGGGCAATCCCAGTGGTTCAAGCAGACGCACCATGTTCTGGCGTCGCTCCACAGAACGTTCCAGATTGACCACGACAATCTCGAGTTCAGTATCCTTCACTATATCGATCATCCCTTGGTCGCTTAATCATCACGTTTCGTCAGGTTTCTGTGCCAATTGGCGCGAATTTGTCAATCCGTCACCGCAGTCCCGACCTGGGTATCGCCGGATTCATCTTATCCACGTCAAGACGGGTTGAATGCACAGCGCTGGGGCGCGGCCCGCGCGATTGTCCGCAGAACGGGCTTGCGCCGTCCGCGACGGCACGTTGACGTTCACAAGGCATCACCGCACAGCCGAACCTCCGGAGATATCGCATGGAAGCCCGCGGCTCCGCAATTGCGCAAAATCGTGGCTTGGTCTAAGCGAAGACTTTCATTGGCAGCAATACGGTGGCCGTTGTGGCACGCCCACCAGCGCCTTGTAACCTCCCGAGCACTCCGCCCCCGGGAATTATCGCGCGAAAGGCAGGCAGCAAGCCGCCGCATCTAGCAGGAAGAGCAATGCCCCGGATTGACCTTTGCATCGTCGCCACCAGGCGTCCCGAATTGCTTGCCCAAACCCTTGCCAGTTTTCGTGAGAAGGTGCTGAACCAGCTGGACATGGGGTCGGCCTACCTCAATCTCGATCCCGTCTTCGGCTCTCCCGAGGACCATGCAGCATGCATCCAGATCGTTCGCGATCACTTCCCCGATGCGGTGATTTTCGAGCCGGAGCAACCGGGTTTTTGCGCCGCGGTCGCGAGAGTATGGTCGGCAAGCACATCGGAGTATGTCTTCCACCTGGAAGACGACTGGATTTCGCTGCGAGAGATGGGCCAGGAACTGCTTGAGCCCTTTGCCAATCCGTCGATCATGCAGGTGTCGTTTCACACCGCCGACCAGAACTGGGATATCGCGCGCAAGGGCCATTTCCATCAGCGCAACGAATATGCGCGGCTGCTCGGCATCAAGATCCCGCTGTTTCGAACCTTCCCGAAGTTCACGACCTCGCCGTCGATCCTGCGTGGCAACTTCGCGCGCCATTGCGCCGGCCTGATGGATCTCACCCGCGATCCGGAAAAGCAGTTCTATTCCGGGGTCAACCCGGCCATGGAGGCTTACGTCGCGGGCTATCGCAACTACATCTTCTCGCCGGAAGCAAAGCCGGTCATTCGCGATATGGGACGGGAATGGCGTGAGCAGCGCAACATCCGCAAGGTGATTACCAACTCCACCTCGACCTGGGAAAATGGCAGCTAAGTCCACAGTGTTCCGCTTTCAAGTGGAACGCCCGCCGGCAGATAGGGGACTTTAGAGTCAACGCGCCAGCGCGGGCTGAGTGCATTCTTCTCGGCGTTGCCCACGTTGCCCACGTTTGGCGCGACAAGCGTGCATCAACCAGCCGTCGATCCTGTTTCGGCGCGACGGCTGGTTTGTCAATGTCAGGCAGCAGCGCCCTTGCGCTGGAAGCCCTTGCTGGCCACCATCAGATTGCGGGTGTAGTCCTCACCGATCCGACCGGCAACGAGATCAGTCGAGGACAGCCGCTCGACCACGCGGCCGTTTTGCATCACGGCCAGCCGATCGCACATGTGGGTGACGACGCCGAGGTCGTGGCTGACCATGATGAAGGTGAGCTTGCGGTCGCGCCGCACCTGTTCGAGCAGGTTCAGGACCTCTGCCTGCACCGAGGCGTCGAGCGCCGATGTCGGCTCGTCGAGCAGCAGGATCGACGGCTCGAGGATCAGCGCCCGGGCAATGGCAATGCGTTGCCGCTGGCCGCCGGACAGTTGGTGCGGATAACGGAAGCGGAAGCCTGAACCGAGACCGACTTCGTCGAGCGCCTTCAGAATGCGGCGTTCGCCATCGGCAACGCCGTGGATCGCCAGAGGTTCGAGCAACTGCCGGTCGATCGTCTGGCGTGGGTGCAGCGAACCATAAGGGTCCTGGAAGACCATCTGCACGTCGCGATAAAACGCTTTGTCACGGCGGTTTCCGACGAGAACCCGGTCATGCACGCGGATCTTGCCGGATGTCACCGGCGCAAGGCCCGCGACTGCGCGAAGTAGGGTCGACTTTCCAGAGCCGGACTCGCCGACGAGCCCGAAGGATTCGCCGGGCGCGACATCGATGCTGACATCATCCAGTGCCTTGAACTCGTCATAGGTCACGACAAGATTTTCAGCAGATATTGTGGCGGTCGTCATAGGGCCCACTCCGGTTTGCGATCGAGAACCGGCAAGGGATGGCGATCGGAACCGATCGCCGGCATGCAGTTCAACAGGCCCTGGGTATAGGGATGTTTGGCGCTTGCGAGGTCGGACGCCTTAAGCTCCTCGACGATCTTGCCGGCATACATGACGATGACGCGATCACAGAACGACGACACCAGCCTGAGGTCGTGCGAAACGAAGATCAGCCCCATGCCGCGGTCGGCCACCAGATTGTCGAGGATACCAAGCACTTCGAGCTGAACCGTCACATCGAGCGCCGAGGTCGGCTCGTCGGCGATCAGAAGCTCAGGCCCTGCCACCAGCATCATGGCGATCATCGCGCGCTGCCCCATACCGCCCGAAACCTCGTGCGGATAGAGGTCAAAGACGCGGCCGGGATCGCGGATCTGCACCGCCTCCAGCATGTCGAGCGCCCGCTCGCGCGCTTCCGCACGGCTGACGTTTTCGTGGCGCGTCAACGTCTCGACGATCTGCCGGCCGATGCTCATCACCGGGTTCAACGAGTATTTCGGGTCCTGCAGGATCATGGCGATGCGCTTGCCACGCAGATCCCGCCGCACCTTCGGCGCCGCCGACAGCAGGTCGATGCCTTCGAAAGAAAGCGTCTTGGCCGTCACCCGCGCGTGCGCCGGCGTCAGCCCCATGATCGCCCGGCCGGTTTGCGACTTGCCGGAACCGCTCTCGCCAACAATGCCGAGGCGCTCGCGGCCGAGCGTGAACGAGACCCCGCGCACGGCCTCGACCACCCCAGTGCGGGTCGGAAACGAGACCTTGAGGTCGTCAACGGTCAGAAGCGGGTTCATTGTCCGCTCTCCCGTGGGTCCAGCGCGTCGCGCAGACCGTCACCAAGCAGGTTGAAGCCGAGGCTGACGATCAGGATCGCGACGCCGGGCATGGTGGCAACCCACCACTGGTCGAGGATGAAGCGGCGACCGGAGGCGATCATCGCGCCCCATTCCGGCAGCGGCGGCTGTGCGCCAAGGCCGAGGAAGCCGAGGCCTGCCGCCGTCAGGATGATACCGGCCATGTCGAGCGTGACGCGCACGATCAGCGACGACATGCACATCGGCATCACATGCCGGAAGACGATGCGTGTCGGCGACGCGCCCATCAGTTGCACGGCGGCGATGTAGTCGGAGTTGCGCACCGTCAGCGTTTCGGCGCGCGCAATGCGGGCATAGGGCGGCCAGGAGGTGATGGCGATCGCGATGACGGCATTCTCGATGCCGGGGCCAAGTGCTGCCACGAAGGCGAGAGCCAGAACCAGCTTCGGAAAGGCGAGGAAGATGTCGGTGATGCGCATCAGCACCGCATCGACCCATCCGCCGGCATAGCCCGCAACCGCGCCGACGATGAGGCCAACGGGTGCCGCGATGATCGCGACCAGCAGCACGACCGCAAGCGTCAGCCGCGAGCCGTGGATCAGCCGCGAGAGAATGTCTCGGCCGAGATCATCGGTCCCGAGCAGGTAACCCTCCGTTCCAGGCGGCAGCAGGCGGGCGTTGGCGAGATCGCCGATATAGGGCGAATGCGGTGCCAGCACATTGGCAAACGCCGCGACGAACACCAGCGCCAGCAGGATGAGCAGGCCGAGAACGGCCAGCTTGTTGGCGGAAAAGCGCTGCCAGGTCATGTAGGCGCGGCCAAGACGCGCCTGGGTGCGCGATTGCGGCCGGTCGGACAACAGCCATTCGCGGCGTGTCGTCGGGCGGGTTTCAGTGACGGTGCTCATCGCTGGCGCGTCCTCGGGTCAAGCGTCCGATAGAGAAGATCGGACAGGAGATTGATGCCGATGAAGACCGAACCGATGACGATGGTGCCACCGAGAACGGCATTCATGTCGGCATTCTGCAGCGAATTGGTGATGTAGAGGCCAAGGCCCGGCCAGGCGAAGACGGTTTCGGTCAAGACCGAACCTTCGAGCAGGCCGGCATAGGAAAGCGCAATCACGGTGACGAGCGGCACGGCGGCATTGCGCAGAGCATGGCCCCAGATGATGCGGGTTTCCGAGAGCCCCTTGGCGCGGGCGGCAACGATATATTCCTGCTGCAGCTCGTTCAGCATGAAGCTGCGCGTCATGCGGCTGATATAGGCGAGCGAGAAATAGCCGAGCAGCGACGCCGGCAGGATGATGTGGCGGAAGACGTCCCAGAGCACATCCCACTGCCGCTGCCAGAGCGCGTCGAACAGGTAGAAGCCGGTGATCGGCGTGAAGGTGTATTCGAAGACGATATCGATGCGGCCGGGATAGGCGACCCACTTCAGCCGGGCGTAGAACACCAGGAGCGACAGCAGCGCCAGCCAGAAGATCGGCACCGAATAGCCGACGAGGCCGATGACGCGCACGATCTGGTCGGCGATGCTGCCGCGCTTGACGGCGGCGAGAACGCCGAGCGGCACGCCAAAGATGGCGCCGATCAGGGTGCCGAGCGTCGCCAGTTCCATGGTCGCCGGGAAGACGCGACGGATGTCGGTCATGACGGGATTGGTCGTCAGCACCGAGATGCCGAAATCGCCGGTCAGCGCCTGTCGGACATAGATGAAGAATTGTTGATAGAGGGGCAGGTTCAGCCCCATCGCCTCGCGCGTCCTTTCGACGACATGCGTCGGCGCCCGGTCGCCGAGGACGGCGAGCACCGGGTCGATCGGAATGACCCGGCCGATGAAGAAGGTCACGGCCAGAAGGCCGAGATAGGTGGTGACGACGATCACCAGGAACCGCAGGACGGCGCCCATGATCTTCGCCGGACGGGCGCGTCGGCGCCCGCCCATCCGTTCTGTTCCGCTCATGCTCAAGGGAACTATCCTTTCGGGTTATTCCTTCGAGATGCCTGCAACGAAGTTCGTGTCGAAGCTCGGGCCGAGCTTCAGGCCCTTGACGTTGCCGCGGTAGCCGGCGACTTCGGTCTGCTGGAAGATGATGACGAATGGGCTTTCGCCCAGCACCGTCTTCTGCAGTTCCTTGTAGGTTTCCGCACGCTTGGCGCTGTCACGCTCGAGCAAGGCAGCCTTGGTCTTCTTCGTCAGTTCCGGGACGTCCCAGGCATTGCGCCAGGCAAGCGTCTTGTTCTTGCCTTCGTCGGAGTTGTCGGGGTTGGCGGTGAAGGTTTCGGCATTCGAGTTCGGGTCGAAATAGTCCATGCCCCACTGACCGATATACATGTCGTGGTTACGGGCACGGTACTTCGTCAGCGTCTGCTTGCCGTCGCCGGGGATGATCTCCAGCTTCACGCCGGCCTGGCCGAGCGTCTGCTGGAAGGATTCGGCAATGCCGGTGACCGGCTGGCCGTTGCGCACGTCCATGGTGACGGTGAAGCCGTCGGCAAGACCGGCCTTGGCCAGCAGTTCCTTCGCCTTGGCAACGTCGAACTTGTAGGGGTTCTCGTCGAGTGCACCCAGAACGCCCTTCGGCAGGAAGCTCTGGTGGATTTCGCCGATACCCTTGATGAGCGTCGAGCCGATCGCATCGTAGTCGACCAGGTACTTGAAGGCTTCGCGCACCTCGGGCTTGGCAAGGTTGGCGTTCTTCTGGTTGAGGCTGATGTAATAAACGGTGCCCTTCGGCGCGTTCGTCGTGGCAAGGTCGCCATTCTTTGCAACAGCGTCGAAATCGCCCGGCTCCAGGTTGCGCGCAACGTCGATGTCACCGGCTTCCAGCGCCAGGCGCTGGCCCGAGCTTTCCTTCATGTGGCGATAGATGACGCGGGCGAGCTTGGCCTGTTCGCCATAGTAGTTCTCGTTGCGTTCGAGAACGATGACTTCGTTGGCGCGCCATTCGCGCAGCTTGAACGGGCCCGAGCCGGCATAGCCGGTCTTCAGCCATTCATTGCCGAAGTCGTTGTCATACTTGTACTCGTCGCTCGGCGTGACCGGCTTGACGTTTTCAAGCACCAGCTTTTTGTCGAGCACGGCACCAACGGTCGCCGTCAGGCAGTTGAGCACGAAGCTCGGCGCGTAGGGCTGATCGACGGTGAAGACGAAGGTCGTGTCGTCGGTGGCCTTGGCCTTTTCCGTCACGTTGTCGCCGTTAAGGCCGAACTGGGTGAGGATGAAGGCGGGGCTCTTGTCGAGCTTGACGGCGCGCTCGAACGACCAGGCGACATCGGCAGCCGTCACTGGATTGCCGGAGGCGAACTTCAGGCCGGACTTCAGCTTGAACGTATAGGTCAGGCCGTCGTCGGAAACGGTCCAGCTGTCGGCCAGATCGCCGACGACCTTGGTGGTGTCGTTGATGTCGAGGCGCACCAGCATGCTGTAGGTATTGCCGGTGACTTCGGCGGCCGTCAGCTCGAAGGCTTCGCCCGGATCCATGGAAATGACGTCGTCGATCGCAAAGGCTTCGACCAGCGTGTCCTTCGGCGTTTCGGCAAAGGCCGGTGCAGTCGCGGCCATCACCATGGCGAGCGCTGCCGAAGCGGTCAGAAGACGAAGACGTCCATTGAGCTTGTGCATCATTTTTTGCAGTTCCCTCGTTTGCGCCCTTTTTGGGGGCTCTTCTTCATGGGTTCAGGCGGCCTCGTGCCAAGCCTGCCCCAGAACTCTCAGCCAGTTCTCCCGGCATATCTTTGCCAGTTCGGCGTCACCATATCCGGCACCCTTAAGCGCCGCAACGAGCTTCTGGCTGCCCGCCGCATCGCCGATATCCTCCGGGATCGTTGCGCCGTCAAAGTCGGAACCGAGCCCGACGCAGTCGATCCCCATGCGCTCGACCATGTAGTCGATGTGGCGAACCATGTCGGAAAGCGGCGTCGCGGCGTTTTCCTGTGCGTCGGCGCGCAGCATCGTGGTTGCATAGTTGAGGCCGACGAGCCCCTTGCTTTCGCTGACGGCGTCGAGTTGCTTGTCGGTGAGGTTGCGCGCAACCGCCGTCAGTGCATGGGCGTTCGAATGGCTGACGACCAGCGGCTGGTCGCTCGCTTTGGCGACGTCCCAGAACCCTTTTTCGGTGATATGTGCGAGATCGATAAGGATGCCCAGGCGGTTGCACGCCTTCACCAGTTCGAAGCCGGCCTCCGTCAACCCCGGCGCCGTGTCGGGCGACATCGGGAAGGCGAAGGGCACACCGTGGGCAAAGACGTTGTGGCGGCTCCAGACCGGTCCGAGCGAACGCAGGCCGGCGGCGTAGAAAGTCTCGAGCGACGACAGATCGGCACCGATCGCCTCACAGCCCTCCATGTGCAGAACGGATGCGAAAGTGCCTTGCGCGGCCGCGTCGCGGATTTCCGCAGTCGACCGACAAAGCTTCCAGGCGCCGGCCCGGTCGAGACGAACCGCAATATCGGCCATCTCGACGGCAACGCCAAGCGACGGCAGATGTTCGAGCGGTGCGGAGAGCGGCGTGGCATAGTGGCCATTGCCGTCCGGCCCCGCCAGCACCAGATCGCCCGATGGCACGTAGATCGCGCAGAGACCGCCGACCAGGCCGCCGGTTTTCGCACGCGGCGCATCGATATGCCCCTTGTCGGTGCCGCCGACGAACTCGCCAACCGGGTCGCTTCCCCTGCGTGCGTTCTGCCACAGCCGCAGAAGCACGTCATTATGGCCATCGAAAACCGCCTGCATTCCGGATTTCCTTATCATTTCAGGGAGATCGGATAGGGCATTCGATGCCGCACCGAGGGAGGAAAGATCGGATGCTATTGAAACGCTGAAGCGTTTTCAATTGATATTGAGGGGTTTTACCCAATGCCCGCTGTCGCGAAATGTTGCATGTTTGCCGCATGTGCCCCCTCAGAGAGGGCGTGAACAGGCTGAAAAGCTATGCCGAGGGCAGAAATTCTGCCATTTCTAGGGCATGAGACTTGCCGGGTCCGGGGTTATGGATCGGCACGCCGCATGATGCGGCATTGGGGGTTTTGTTGCTGCGTTTGTTTTCTTGGGCTGGCCGATCGGGCCAGGTGGGCCGCGTCGCCACCGTTCTGCTGCTGGCGTCCGTTCTTGCCGCCTGTGCCAGCCGCCCCGTCGGCGTACTTGTTCCATCGGGAACGGCCGGCGGCGCTTCGGAAGTCGATCTGCTCGTCGCCACCACCCGTGCGCCCTCGACGGAACCGGGCGTGCTTTTCAGCGGCGAGCGCGCCGACGAACTGTCGCTGACGGAAATCGTCGTTTCGATCCCGCCCGAAAAGACCCGCACGGTCGGTCAGGTTCAATGGCCGAAGAAACTGCCGGCCAATCCCGAACGCGAGTTTTCAACCGTCAGCGTGACGCCGCTCAAGGGCAAGGACGATGCCCAGTCGTGGCTGAAGGGCAATCTGCCGAAAAGCCGGCGCGTGCTGATCTTCGTCCACGGTTTCAACAACCGCTATGAGGACGCGGTCTATCGCTACGCCCAGATCGTCCACGATTCAGGAACGGATGTCGCGCCGGTGATCTTCACCTGGCCCTCGCGTGCCAGCGTCTTCGACTACAATTACGACAAGGAAAGCACCAACTATTCCCGTGACGCGCTGGAAGACCTGCTGCGCCGGGCGTCGCGCGATCCGAAGGTCGGCGAAATCACCGTCATGGCCCATTCGATGGGATCCTGGGTAACCGTCGAGGCGCTCAGACAGATGGCGATCCGCGATGGCCGGATCGCGCCGAAGATTACCGACGTCATTCTCGCCTCCCCCGATCTCGATGTCGACGTGTTCGGCAAGCAGATCCAGGCCATGGGCAAGGCGCGGCCGAAGTTCACGCTGTTCGTTTCGCGCGACGACCGTGCGCTCAACCTTTCGCGCCGGATTTCCGGCAATATCGACCGTCTCGGGCAGATCGACCCGACGGTCGAGCCCTATCGCACCCAGCTGGAGCAAGCCGGCATCACGGTTCTCGACCTGACGGCGCTCAAAGGCGGCGACAAGCTGAACCACGGCAAATTTGCCGAAAGCCCCGAAGTGGTGCAGTTGCTCGGCAACCGGCTGATCGCCGGGCAGACCGTGACCGATTCCGATGTCGGCCTCGGGGAACGCGTCGGCGCGGTGGCCCTCGGCACCGCCCAGACCGTCGGCAGTGCCGCCAGCGTCGCCGTCTCCACGCCGATCATGATCTTCGACCCGCGCACCCGCGCCAACTACGGCAATCAGGTCCGTCGTCTTGGGCAGTCGGTCGAAAACACCGTCGGATCGACCGTTGCCCCCTGAGATCGCCGCATGTTGCGCGGACAAAGCCCGGTAAGCTATGCTTTGCCGGGTCAGGATTGACCCTGGGGCAACGGGAAAATGAAATGAATCTCAAGGAGTTCGCAGGTCAGTTGGGGCTGTCTCAAACGACGGTCAGCCGTGCGCTCAGCGGTTATCCAGAAGTCAAGAAGACGACGCGCGAACGGGTGTTGAAGGCGGCAGCCGAGCTCGGCTACCGACCGAACACCAGCGCGCTCGGGCTTGCGACCGGACGCGTCGGAACGATCGGCATCGTCTTTCGCGGCGGCGGCGATTTCGGCCCGCACACCAGCGAGTTCATGGGCGGGCTCGGCAGTCGGCTGCAGCAGGCCGACGTCGATATTCTGCTGTCGACCGTCGATAGTCGGGAGGCGGAGCTTTCGACCTACCGAAGGCTTGCGGCCAGCAAGCGAGTCGATGCAGTGATCCTGCATTCGCCTGCTGTCGACGATCCGCGCATCGCCTTGCTTTCCGACCTGCGGTTGCCCTTCGTCCTGCATGGACGCACGGAGACGACAGGCGACTTCGCATTTCTCGACATCGACAATTTCGGCGCCATCCGTCAGGCGACCGAGCTCTTGACCGCACTCGGCCATCGCCGCATCGCTCTGGTCAACGGTCATCGCGGCTATACCTTCACCGAACATCGCCAGGACGGTTACGCGGCCGCGCTTGGCGCACGCGGCATCGATATCGACCCCAACCTGCTCGGCAACGGCGACTTCACCGACGAGATGGGCTTCCGCCTGATGCAGGGATTTTTGGGCCAGGAAGACCGGCCGACGGCAGTGCTGGCCGGCTCGATGATGTCGGCGCTTGGCGCCATGCGTGCCATCCGCAGTGCCGGGATGACGGTGGGCGAGCAGATCTCGCTGATCGCCCACGACGACGTCTTTCCCTATCTCAGCCCCGAGAACCTGATCCCGACGCTCACCACCACGCGCTCATCGATCCGCGCTGCGGGAACGCGGATCGCCGAGATGGTTCTGGATCTTCTTCAGGGTACGCCGGCGGCCGACCTCAGAGAGATCTGGCCGGTGGAACTGGTCATGCGCAACTCCACCGCCCCGCCTGCGGGCTGAAACCGTATCAGACAGCCAGTTCGCGCCTTTCGGCTTCGGTCTCCAGTGCCAGGTCCAGCACCTTCTGCAGGTTCGCTGCATGGCGGAAGCCGGGTTCGACCGTCCTGGCGTCCTGAACTGCGGCCGCAAAACGCTGGTAGTTGGTCGGCACCGTGCCGGCATCGATATCCCGCCAGGTTGCCGTCTCGACATCCGGTCCGAGGCAGGCACGAAGCGTCGAGCGATCAGGCGTATGCACCACCTCGAGCGCGCCCTTGTCGCCGTGAAGCCGCAGGCGCAACTCGTTGAGGTGGCCGGTCGCCCAGCGGCTGGCATGGATCACACCCATGGCGCCGCTGCCGAACTCGGCGGTCATGACGAAGCTGTCATTGGCGTCCAGATCGTATTCGCCGATCCGATTGCCCGGCGCCTTGTCGAAAGTCTTCAGCCGCGCGAAGACCCGTTCGGCATCGGTCCCCGCGCCATAGCCGGCAAAATCGAGGATATGGATGCCGACATCGCCGAGCACACCGTTCGACCCATGCTTGGTCGACAGCCGCCACAGCCATTGCGATTCCGTCGCCCAATCGCCCCAGGCCTTGGAGACGAGCCAGCTCTGCAGATAGGAGGCCTCCAGGTGCCGCAGCTTGCCAACCTCACCGGCCAGCACCATCGCCCTCGCCTTTTGCAGCGGTGCGACATTGCGATAGGTCAGGTTGACCATGGTGACGAGCCCGGAGCGCTCCGCGGCGTCGGCCATTTCCGCGGCCTTGGCGTAGTTTTCCGCAAGCGGTTTTTCGCACAGCACGTGTTTGCCGGCGGCCAGCAAGGCCAGCGTCGTCGGATGGTGCGCCTTGTCAGGCGTCACATTCGTCGCCGCATCGAACTTGCCCCAAGCAATGGCATCGTCGAGCGAAGTGAATGTATTGGCTATGCCATGTTTCTCGGCAAAATCCTTGGCGCGCTTGGGGTCGACGTCGACAGCGCCGACCATATCAACGCCTTCGATCCCGGCGAAGGCTTCGGCATGGCTGTTGGCCATGCCCCCGGTTCCAACAACGAGAAGACGCATGGCGATCACCTGTACCCGGCTTCGCCGGCCTCATGCAGCTTGGGGCCGCGCTCGACGATCGGCTCCAGAGCATCTTCCACCGGCACATTCGGTGCGTCGTGGATCGCGGTGTAGCGGTTGTCGGCGTTGTAGGCCCATTTGACCGAGTTGCGCAGCACCTTCTGGACATTGGCGTCATGATAGGTCGGATAGGTTTCGTGGCCCGGGCGGAAATAGAAGATGTTGCCGGCGCCGCGGCGCCAGGTCAGGCCGGAGCGGAACACTTCGCCGCCTGCAAACCAGGAGATGAACACCGTTTCCAGCGGTTCCGGCACCGAGAACTGCTCGCCATACATCTCTTCGTTTTCGAGCACGAAATTCTCGCCGATGCCTTCCGCGATCGGGTGACGCGGGTTGATCGCCCAGAGCCGTTCGCGCTCGCCGGCTTCGCGCCACTTCAATGCGCAAGGCGTGCCCATCAGCCGCTTGAAGATCTTGGAGAAGTGGCCGGAATGCAGCACGATCAGGCCCATGCCCTCCCAGACGCGCTTGGCGACGCGCTCCACCACGTCGTCGCTGACGGCACCATGATCCTTGTGCCCCCACCACAAAAGTACGTCGGTCCTGGCCAGCCGCTCCTCGCTCAAGCCATGTTCCGGCTCCTGCAGCGTCGCCGTCGTCGCCTCGATCGAAACGTCGGTGTTCAGCGCCGCTGCGATCGTGTTGTGCATCCCGTTGGGATAGATGTTCCGCACGACCTCGTTGGTCTGCTCATGGATGTTTTCGCCCCACACGACTGTCCGGATTGGCATCGGCAAACTCCCGTTTATGCGCAGCTGTTAAAATTGAAAGCGGTTTCAATTTATAGAACTAGTCATGCGCAAACGCCTTTGCAAGCGCTTTTTGGCCTAGCGGACGTCGGTGGCCGGATGTCGGCAGCGAGATTATCAGTGGAATGTGGACTTGGAGAAGACGTTGAGCACGACGACGCCGGCGATGATGAGCCCGAGGCCGAGTATGGCGGCAAGGTCCAGCTTCTGGCCGAAAGCGAAGTATCCGACGAGCGAAATCAAGACGATACCGAGACCGCTCCACACCGCATAGGCGATGCCGACAGGGATGTAGCGCAGCGTATAGGACAGGAAGAAGAAGGCGATGGCGTAGCAGACGACCATCGTCACCGTCGGCACCAGCCGGGTAAAATGCTGTGCCGCCTGCATCGCCGAGGTGCCGAGCACCTCAAAGACGATCGCAATGACCAGGACAGCATAGAGCATGGCGGGGTTCATCTGGGTCTCCCTCTGACCTATCGCGTCGAAAGCGCTTTGAGATTGTCGGCCAGCGCGACACGGGCCTCCGCATCGAGTTCATGGCTCTGCATCAGGTCGGCGAGCCAAAGACCGTCCGCGGCAAAACGGGCGAGTACGCAACTGGACGAGGCGTCGGTTTCCGCGAACTCCTGGGCACGACGGTTGACCCATTCGCGCCAGCGGACCTTCAGGTTCGGCTCGGCAATCAAGGCGATCGTCAGCATCCGCCAGCCCGGCACATCCGTGTCGGGATCAAGCTTCGAGCAGACATCGACATAGGCTCGGGTGAAGCGCCCCTGCGCCACCGGATCGCCAGCCATTGCCGCCTCGATCGCCGCATCGAAACGCGCCACCAGATCGTCGAACAATCCGTCGAGCAGTGCCGACTTGTTGGGGAAATGATGCAGCAGTCCACCCTTGCTGACGCCGGCCGCGTGCGACACCGCGTCGAGCGTGATGCCGGCCACCCCCTGCTCGTGCGACAGGCGCGCGGCGACCTCCAGCAATTGCTGGCGGACTTGCTCGGGTTGCTTCTTGCGGCGATGGGCTTCTGTCATGGCGCCATAAAGATACCGTCTAGACGGTTTGTCAAGACATGCAGCAGGCGACCGCGCCGAAACGCCGCAAATTCGGTGGTGGAAAGCCGTTGTCCGCCAAGTCGTGGCGGGCTAGGACAACGGGACGAAGGATGCGGCCATGGCAGATCAGGAAACGACCACCCTCTACGAAGCGATTGGCGGCGACCCGACGGTGCGCGCGCTGACCCATCGTTTCTACGAGTTGATGGATACGCTGCCCGAAGCCGCCCGTTGCCGCGCAGTTCATCCGCCGGACCTCTCCGGCAGCGAGGAAAAATTCTACGAATACCTGACCGGTTGGCTCGGCGGTCCACCGATCTATGTCGAAAAGCGCGGCCACCCCATGTTGCGGCGCCGGCATTTCGCCGCCGAAATCGGGCCGCAGGAGCGCGACGAATGGCTGCTCTGCTTCACCCGAGCGCTGGAAGAAACGGTAGAGCACCCGAAGCTGCGGCAGATCATCCTCGACCCGATCACCCGCCTCGCCTTGCACATGCAGAACAAGGAATGACCATGCCTTCAAGTGGATTGCGCGCAACGACGCTCTTTGTCGCCGGATTGATGGGGCTTGCCGGGGTGGTCAGCGCCGCCGGCGCCTCGCATGGCCCGGATCCTCGGCTGCTTGCGGGGATCTCGGCCATGTGCCTGGCGCACGCGCCGGCGCTGGTCGCGCTTTATGCGGCCTGGCCGAATTTCCGCACCGCGCCGGTCGCAGCCCTGCTGATCGCTTTTGGAACGGCGCTGTTTTCCGCCGACCTCGCCATGCGCCACATGACCGGTCATGGCCTGTTCCCGATGTCGGCGCCGCTCGGCGGCACAACGATCATGGCCGGCTGGCTTGCCGTTTCGCTCGGTGCCTTCCTTCCAAAGAAGGCGCCGTAACGCTTATACGCCGATCGAAGCGCCTGAGATCAGGCCCCTTCGACGACGGAAAAACCTTCGAACTTCGGCGGACCGAGATACATCGCACGGTTGTCGCCGGCATTCTTGTGGGCTGCGCGGAAGTTCTCCGACTTCGTCCAGGCGGAGAAGGCATCCTTGTCCTTCCAGGTCGAACTCGACACGAAGAGCGTGTAGCCCTCCTCCGCTACGCTTTCGCCCCTCAAAAGGTGGAACGAGACGAAACCCGGCATGTCCGCAAGGCTTGAATCGCGGCCCTTCCAGACGGCCTCGAAAGCCTCTTCCTGGCCAATGGCGATGCGAAAACGGTTCATTGCGAAGAACATGGCCTGCCTCTTGCTTTATGCGCTGTCTTTCTTGCGAGCCGGCTCGTTGGCGGCTCTCGGGAAGGCCACAATAGTGGCCTCCTGCGGCTCTGCAAGCCCGAAAGGATCTCGACCCGGCCGGCGCGTTTCCCACGACGGGAACTCGGTGACATTGGGGTTTTCCTCAAGCATGCGCGCGCGCCGCGTCAGCAATTCGTAGAGTTCGGGTACGAGCCCGTCGCCATTCTGCGCAGCCAATTTGTGCAGGCCGATCATCATGCACTTGTCCGGGCGGTCTTCAATCATGTCGAAAAATCTCCAGGCGCGCGGGCGGCCACTCGCCGTCGCCGCGCGTCATATTTTTGGGTGGTTCTAGTCGTTGCGGCTGTTGGTGAGATCCTGCAGCGCCCGCTCCAGGCTCGACTTCGAGCCGTTGCGTAAGGGCACGAAGGCCTTGCCCCACTTCTTGCAGCCGGTCTTCACGCGAAGACACGCATCATGGCTGATGCAATCAATCGGGCAGAAGACACAGTCGACGGAGGGAAGAACGCGGTCGATGCGCGATACGGCTTCGCGCAGACCGCCATCGTGGTGAAGAAGCTCGGCGCCAAAGGAGCTGGCGATTTCGCGCAGATGCGCGACCTGGCAGTCGCGCCCGCCGACGTAGAGAAAGCTGCGGCCTTCGAGTGTCGGTGTCGTCTTGGCGACCTCCTCGCGGACTTCTGCCCGTTCGGAACCGGAACGACCCTTGCCGTTCTTGGCCGCATTGTGGTGACGCTTGCCGCGCATGCAATCTTCTCCGCCTCATTGCTGCGTCGGGCACCCTCATGGCAACCGATCGCATCGGGGTCGACACACACCGTTCGGTTGCGTCACGGCGGCAACTTATTAAACTTGATTATCAGAGTAAAGTATAAACATGAGTTTTATAATCATATTTTGCGCATCAAAATTTGATAGGCTCTCACGCCCTACCGGCAACGCTACCGCCGACCCGTCTCAGTTAGCGAACGCTTGCTTGAATGGGCAGGGTGAACGGTATCGCACTCTTCCCGGCCCCCTCGGGAATGGCAGGAAATGGCGCAGCGCGACGGACTGCCTCAAGAGCGGCAGTGTCCAGAACCGGCGACCCTGAACTCCCGGCAATGCTGACGCGCGAAACACCGCCGTCCGCGAGCACCGTAAAGCTCACCGTCGTCGTTCCCGACAAGCCCTGGCGACGCGCCTCGGAGGGAAGCTTGTATCGACGGTTAATCTTCGCGCGCACTTTACCGTTGTAGTTCGACATGTCTGCGTTTCCAACGGCGGACGAGCGGTTCTTGCCCGTTGCCGCTGCCGAATTGCCGTTGACGTCGCCATCCAGCTTACCCTTGACCTGACTCTGGGCCTGCTCGCCCTTGTCGCCCGTCTTCTTCCGGGTGACCTTCTTCTTCTTGACCGGCTCCTTCTTGGGTTCGGGCTTTTCAACCTTCTCCTTCTTCGGCTCCTGGATTTCAGGCTTTTCCTCCGGGACGATTGTCTCGACCGGCGCGACGCTGGCGGTGACAACGGCTTCCGCGACCTGGAGTGTCGGAACCTGCTCGGCAGGAAGAATGACGTCGGCTTCCGTTGCGATCAAATCATGCGGCTGCTCCGCAGTGATCTCCGGTGTGGTCGACGTGACGTCTTCGATCGGGGCAATCTCCTCGGGCTTGACCTCGTCGGGAACATCTTCCGTGGGCTCGACGACTTCCGTCGGTTCGCCCGACTGCAAGGTCTCTTCGAAGGCATCACCGAGGATCGCCACTTCGACCTCGGCACCGCCGGCAATCAGGTCTTGCGCCTGTTCCGGCGTCGATGAGGCAAGATACATCGCCCCGCTGGCATGCGCCACGAGGGAGAAGGCGATCGCGCTGATCCATTTGATGGTATGCTTCATCTTAGCCTAACCTTCGCCGCGAACCGCGACGCAAACGCAGTACTCAATGCGAAAACCCGACCTCAGCCCTTGAGTTCGACCGGCGACTTCGAGCCGGTCTTGAGGCCTTTCATGCAGGCATCGCCCTCGACGCCGTCGCCCACGCATGCGGGCGCGTCATTGATCAGCAGGCTCTTCACCGCCTCGCAATTGGTGCCGGGAAGATCGAACTGCCGGACCTTGGTCTTGCCCGCAGGCAGGTCGCGGAAATCCAGCACCGCCATGCGCTCGACCAGCCCCTTCTGATCGAAGATCACGAACTCGAACGAAACCTTGCTCAGGTTCTGCACGAACGCGTTGCCGGCGACGAAGGTGAGTTTGCAGCCCTTTTGCGACGGCACGACCTCGTTGAGCTCGATGTTGAGCGCGCCGGCGGGGGCCGCGTCCTGGGCGACGGCAGCGCCTGCTGCAAGCACGAGTGCAACGGCCACGGGAACAACCATACGGGAAAGGTGCATCATTCTAATACCACTCGCGATCGGCGCTCCGAACCTTAAGGAGCGTTGAAGTCGTCGCCATCTGTCCACAAGCGCGGAGCATCTAAGTTGAGTGTGGCGATCCGGTATTGCGTCCATAAAGAAATATGAGTAATGAAGTCAAGATAGTAAACGAATTGTGCGGCAGGAAATGCGGGAAAAAACCCGCGACCCGCCATCTAGAGACGACCGAACCGTGGCAGCTGACGACACCGATTATGCGCGACTTTCGCAACCTGCGGTATCCGTGCCGCGTGCCCAGCGGGTCGTCGAAAGCCGCGACCTGTTTCGCGGCGAAAACGAGATCCTCATTTCTCACGACGGGGCGATCTACCGCATGAAGATCACCCGCCAAGGCAAACTGATCCTGAACAAATAGGCGAATGACAATGACCGAGAGCCTCCGTCCCACCCCGTCCGAAATCCGCGCCTACCGCGCCGAGAACCCGAAAATGCGCGAGCGCGATATCGCAGCTCAGCTTGGCGTTTCGGAAGCAGCGCTTGTGGCCGCCGAATGTGGTTTGACCGCCGTGCGCATCGACGCGGACGCCAACCGCTTCCTGCTGCGCGCCGAGGAACTTGGTGAGGTCATGGCTTTGACCCGCAACGAGAGCGCCGTCCACGAGAAGATCGGCGTCTACGAGAAGATCACCACCGGCGAGATGGCCAGCATCGTGCTCGGCGAGCAGATCGACCTGCGCGTCTTCCCGAGCGCCTGGGCGCATGCCTTCGCCGTGACCAAGACCGACGACAGCGGCGAAGCCCGCAAGAGCCTGCAGTTCTTCGACAAATGGGGCAACGCCGTGCACAAGCTGCACCTGCGCCCGGCGTCGAATGTCGCAGCCTATGACAAGATCATCGAAGATTTCCGCCTCGACGACCAGGCGCAGACGTTTGTTGCCGACGCCAGCACACCGGCTACCGACGACAAGCCGGAAAACGTCGTCGACGTGACCGAGTTGCGCGACCGCTGGGCCAAGATGACCGACACGCATCAGTTCCACGGCCTCTTGCGCAAGCTGAAGATCGGCCGCCGCCAGGCGCTGCAGCATATCGGCGACGATTTCGCCTGGCGCCTCGACCCGTCGAGCGTCGAGACGATGATGCGCGCCGGCGCCGAGATCGAACTGCCGATCATGTGCTTCGTCGGCAATCGCGGCATGATCCAGATCCATTCCGGCCCGATCGCCAAGATCGCCCCGTTGGGCCCGTGGCTCAACGTCATGGATCCGACCTTCCACCTTCACCTGCGCACCGACCACATCGCCGAGCTTTGGGCCGTGCGCAAACCGACCGCCGATGGGCATGTCACCTCGATCGAGGCGCTGGACGCCAAGGGTGAGATGATCATCCAGTTCTTCGGCAAGCGTAAGGAAGGGTTTGCCGAGCGCCCCGAGTGGCGCGACATCGCCGAGGGCCTCGCACGCCTCGACACCACCGTCGCAGCTTAAAGGACAGCGTGATGATCAAGGGTCTCGACTTCCGCCGCCTTCGCCGCTGGGAGCTGGCTTTGGCCGCCTTTGCGGTATCGGCTCCTTTCCTGCTGCCCGCCGTGGCGCCGGGGGCGCCGTCGTTTATCCGCCCGGCCATGGCAGAAAGCATCGAGAAGCCGGACGTCTCGCGCGTCGTTTCGGTCGGCGGCGCGATCACCGAGATCATCTACGCACTTGGCGAGGAAGGCCGACTGGTAGGCCGCGACTCGACCAGCACCTACCCGGAAGCGGCAAACAAGCTGCCCGACGTCGGCTACATGCGCGCGCTCGCGCCTGAAGGCATCATCGCGGTCAATCCGACCGCGATCGTCGCCGTCGAAGGCAGCGGCCCTCCGGAGGCGCTTGCCATCCTGAAGGATGCCAACATCGCCTTTACCAGCGTTCCGGAGACCTTCGACAAGGACAGCATCCCGGCAAAGATCCGCTCGGTCGGCGCTTTCCTCAATGTGCCCGACAAGGCCGATGCACTGGCGAAGTCGGTGGAAGCCGATCTTGACGCAGCGGTCGCCGATGGCGCCAAGCGCGCGGAAAGCGAGCGCAAGCGCGTTCTTTTTATCCTGAGCACCCAGGGTGGCAAGATCCAGGCTTCCGGCACCGGCACCGCCGCCAACGGCATCATCGAGCTTTCCGGCGCGATCAACGCCGCCGGCCAGTTCCCCGGCTACAAGGCCCTGACCGACGAGGCGATCATCGAAGCCAAGCCCGACGTCATCCTGATGATGGATCGCGGCGGCGAACACAGCGCCAAGGCGGCCGAGCTTTTCGCCTTGCCGTCGCTGAGCTTGACACCTGCCGCCAAGACCCAGGCGCTGATCCGCATGGACGGCCTGCACCTGCTCGGCTTTGGCCCGCGCACGGCAAGCGCCATTCGCGAACTCAATGCTGCAATCTACGGAAAGAAGGCCAATGCCTCGCAGTGAGGCATTGAACCGCGGCATGCGCCTGACCGCCCTTACTGCCGATATTCGGGCCGAATGGCGGTCCGGCAATCGCGCGCGGCTGGCGCGCGTCGTCATCGCGCTGCTCATCGTTTTCGCGGCAGCCACCTTCGTCGGTTCGATCATGACAGGTGCCGCCGACGCGTCGCTGTCGAACGTCGTGCGCTGGCTTCTGGGCGCGAGCGATGCGGACCAGATCCTGAGTGTTCGCGACCGCATCATCATTCTCGACATTCGACTGCCACGCGCCGTGCTCGGCATGCTCGTCGGTGCGTCGCTCGCCGTCTCCGGCGTCGTCATGCAGGGTCTTTTCCGCAACCCGCTGGCCGATCCCGGCCTCGTCGGCGTTTCCTCCGGCGCGAGCCTCGGCGCCGTTCTTTTGATCGTGCTCGGTTCGGCAGTCTTTGGGCCATTGTTTGCGCTCTTCGGCTTTTACGCCTTGCCGGTCGCTGCCTTCATCGGCGGCCTCGTGACCACGCTCCTGCTTTACCGGATTGCCACACGCGGCGGCCAGACATCGGTTGCGACGCTGCTTCTCGCCGGTATCGCGCTCGGCGCGCTCACCGGCGCCTTCACCGGCGTGCTGATCTTCATGGCC
This sequence comes from Ensifer sp. M14, assembly GCF_003355565.1. NCBI lineage: Bacteria > Pseudomonadati > Pseudomonadota > Alphaproteobacteria > Hyphomicrobiales > Rhizobiaceae > Ensifer > Ensifer sp. M14. The sequence goes on along the minus strand of NZ_QJNR01000004.1, from coordinate 1,791,512 downwards.
GATGACAAGCAACTGCGCGACGTCACCTTCTGGGGTCTCGGCTCGCTTGCCGGCGCCAACTGGACGAAGATTGCAGCAGCTGCGCCCATCATCCTGCTGTCGCTCGCCGTCACGCCCTTCCTGGCGCGCGGCCTCAACGCCATTACGCTCGGCGAAGCGGCCGCCTTCCATATGGGCATCCCGGTGCAGCGCATGAAGAACATCGCCATCGTCAGCGTCGCCGCGGCAACGGGTGCGTCGGTTGCGGTCAGCGGTGGCATCGGCTTCGTCGGCATCGTCGTGCCGCATCTCCTGCGCCTGGTCATCGGGCCGGATCACCGCTATCTCGTGCCGGCATCGGCGCTCCTGGGCGGAACCTTGCTGATCCTGGCCGACATGATCGCCCGCACCATCGCCTCGCCCGCGGAACTGCCGATCGGCATCGTCACCGCCTTCATCGGTGCGCCGTTCTTCCTGTGGATCCTGCTGCGCGGTCGCACGACCATAGGGCTGTGAGACGAAACCATGATCAACGTATCCAACCTTTCCGTCCGATTGGGCGGCCACCAAGTCATTCACGGCATTTCGCTTGAGGCAGCGCCGGGGGCGCTCACCGCAATCGTCGGGCCGAACGGCTGCGGCAAGACGACGACACTGAAGGCGATCTCCGGCGAACTGCCGCCGGAAAGCGGGTCGGTCAGCATCAACGGCCGCAATCTCAAGGGCCTCAAACCCTGGGAACTCGCGCTCAAACGCGGCGTGCTGCCGCAGTCGACCGTGATTTCGTTTCCCTTCACGGTGCGCGAAGTGGTGCGTCTGGGCCTGACCGCAGGCGCGACATCAGATGCAAAGGCCAATGACCGCATCGCCGCCGACGCGCTCGAAGCTGTCGATCTTGGCGGCTTTGCCGGCCGCTTTTATCAGGAGCTTTCGGGCGGCGAGCAGCAGCGCGTGCAGCTTGCGCGCGTCCTCTGCCAGATTTCCGACCCGGTCGCCTTTGGCGAGCCGCGCTACCTTCTGCTCGACGAGCCGGTCTCAAGCCTCGATATCCGCCACCAGCTGACCATCATGCAGCTGGCGCGCAAATTCTGCGAGCGCGGCGGCGGCGTCATCGCGGTCATGCACGACCTCAACCTGACGGCGATGTTCGCCGACCGGATGATCATGATGAAGTCGGGCGTTATCCGGGCAAGCGGCGCGCCAGGCGATGTGTTGACCGACGAGACGATGGAGGCGGTGTTCGGTTGCCGCATGCAGGTCAGCGCCATGCCGGCCGCCGGCGTGCCCTTCGTGTTGCCGCAGACGGCGACGCTCTAGCCGCCGCGCCGCAAATCGCGCCAACTTCAAGATTTATCGAAACAATTTGCGCACTCGTGCGTTGTTCTTCCTGAAGAGCCGGCCGTGGCGATGAACGCGTCATGCCGGCTCAAGCGGATCACGCCGGTCGACCTTGGCCGGCGTTGTAGCGAAAAGGAGACCAATCATGGCTTCAGGCCTCTTCTCAGGTTCCAGTTCACGGTCGAGCAAGCGCAACGGCGCGCTCACTGACATTTCCATCGAAGACCAGCTCAACGAACTGCGTGGCGACATGGCAGCGCTGGTCGCACTGCTTGGCGATCGCGGCGCCGATGCGTCGAAACATGCGCGCAGCAAGGCGCACGATGCGCGCGAACAGGCCGAAGCCGGCCTTCAGGATCTGCTTGCAACCGGCGAGGAATTGCTGGGCGATCTGCGTAGCCGATACGCCGGCACGGAAAAACAGCTGCGCAATGCGGTCCGCGAGCACCCCTTCGCAACGCTTGGCACTGCAGCGCTGATCGGCCTGATCGCCGCTGCACTTCTGCGGCGCTAGGCGAGCGTTAGGCCACTACGGAACAGGGTGGGCACGCCACAAGCGTCCCACCCGTTTTGACGTCTTTTCAGGAGTAGAAGCGCATGGGTCCACTTGGGGCTGCCCTGTCCGCCTTGCTGGCCGCCGACATCGGCGCCACCGCATCTCGTTTCAAGCGCAACGCCGCGCTCTGCGCCGTCGTCGCCGTGCTGCTTGTCACGGCTTACATTTTCGCGCTGATTGCCATCGCGCTCTATCTCAGCGCCACCTATTCGCCCGTGATCGCCGCTGCGTCGATCGCCGCAGCCCTCATTCTGACCGCTCTCATTCTGATCATCGTGATGATTTCCATGCAGGAGCGCGATAGAAAGCTGGCGGAAGAGCGCCGTCGTCGGTCGATGATGAAAACCAATCTGACGATGCTTGCCGCAACCACCATTCTGCGCAAGCAGCCACTCATTGCTGTCGGTACGGCCCTGGCTATCGGCGCCTTGCTCGGCACGGGCAAGAGGCGTCGGCCGAACCGGGATGCTTGAACGGCAACCGGCTAAAGCGGCAGGCGGATCAGGGCGGTGACGCCGGCCGCCATGTATTCGACCTTCACCGAACTGCCGAGAACCTTGTCGAGACTGCGCTCTATCAGAATGGAGCCGAAGCCTCGGCGTTTCGGTTCGCGAACCGGCGGGCCGCCGACCTCGGTCCAGGTCAGATGCAGCACTGCCTCGCCTTCTTCCACGACATTGCGCGCGGTCAGCACCACCTTGCCGTTCGGCACCGACAGGGAGCCATACTTCACCGCGTTGGTCGCAAGTTCGTGCAGCACCAGTCCGAGGCCGACCGCCTGGTCGGGGCCGAGCAGCACTTCGTCCTTGTGCAGTTCGATCTGGTCCGCATAGACGCTGACATGCGGCATCAATTGCTTGGAAATCAGGTCCGCGAGCCGGATCGTGCCCCACTCGTGATCCGATAGCAGCCCATGCGCCTCGGAGATTGCCTGAAGCCGCCCGGCAAAGGCGGTCATGAATTCCGCAGGATCGCTGGTCTGGCGCAGCGTCTGGCGGGCGAGCGACTGCAGCATTGCCAGCGTATTCTTGACCCGGTGATTGAGTTCCTTGAGCAAGAGCCGTGTCCGCTGGACCGACATCTGCTGGTCGGTGACATCGATGGTGACGCCGATGAAGGTCAGCGGATTTCCCTTGGCATCCCGTTCATGCACCCGCCCGCGTCCGAGCAACCAGCGCCCGGTGTCGCCGACCCGGAACATGCCGTCATATTCCTCATCCGCCTTCATCGCCTGGCGAAGTTTGGCAAAGGTCGCGCCGCGGTCGTCGGGATGGATGGCGCCGAACACTTCTCTCGCGCCGAACGAACGATCGGCGGGCAATCCAAACATGCGCATCAAGGCGCTGTTGCCGGCGATCACGCCGGAGCGGACGTCCCAGAGCCAGCTGCCGATATTGGCCGCCTCCAGCGCCATCGCGTGGCGCTGTTCCTCGCGGGAAAGCGCGGCCTCCTTGATGGCACGACGACGCGCTTCGTCCTTCAGCTTGAACAGGGCAGCGGCAAGGCCGGCAAGCCGGCGCAACTGTTCCATAAGATGCGGTGCAATCTCGCTGCGCGCGGCAACGTCCAGCACGCAGACCGTGCCGACCGGCTGGCCATCGAGGACGATCGGGGCACCGGCATAAAAGCGCAGGAACGGCGCGCCGGTAACCAGCGGCCGTGTGCGAAAGCGCAGATCGGCTGAAGCATCGAGAACGACGAGACCGGCGCCTACGGCATCCGCTGCCGCGTGCACACAGAACGAATCCTCCGATGACGCGCGCGGCTCCGACGTACCGACCGCAGACTTGAACCATTGCCACTCGCGGTCAAGCAGGCTGACGAGTGCGATCGGCGCATCGAAGAGGCGGGCAGCGATTTCGGTAATGCCGTCGAAATCCGTATCAGGGACGGCCATATCCGGCACTGTCGCGTGCAGCACACGCAAGCGCTCGGGCGCGTCGAGCAGCAATGTCTCCGGCGAGGCAGTGTTTTCTTCTCGTTCTTCGCGCATCCGGCCCCAACTCCAAACTGCCGCCTCGGCCACCGGCGCCAATTGCGATTGACGCACGGCGCTCCTATACGGAGGCATTCTGGCCGCCAGTGAAAGCAGGGCTGCTCTCGATTTGCAACGCTCTGGCGGCCAAAAAAGCTTTCGAATCAGGAAACGAATGCCCGAGAGGTAATGGGAGCGGACGTTTCGTCCGGACCGTAATCGTTTTCGCCCTGAACCTGGAGGATATCCTGAAGGCGCTGGCGGGCGCGATTGACCCGGCTCTTGATCGTGCCGAGCGCACAACCGCAGATCGTCGCCGCTTCCTCGTACGAGAAACCCGACGCTCCGACGAGAATGATCGCTTCGCGCTGATCCGGAGGCAGCGTCTCGAGTGCCCGGCGGAAATCCTGCAGGTCGAGCGAACCGTATTGTTCCGGATGATGGGCGAGCGATTCGGTGAAGTGGCCGTCGCTGTCCTGAACCTCGCGTCCGCGCTTTCGCATCTGGCTGTAAAGCTCGTTGCGCAGGATGGTGAACAGCCAGGCCTTCATGTTCGTGCCCATCTGGAAATGGTCCTGCTTGGCCCAGGCCTTCATGATCGTGTCCTGGACAAGATCGTCCGCCCGGTCATGGCGACCGATGAGGGACATGGCAAAGGCGCGCAGGCTCGGCAATGCGGCGAGCATCTCTCGCTTGAAATCATTCTTTTCAGACGACATTCTGGCGCTCACTCCCTACCCTGCAGAACCGACTGCTGCTCGGCCGCATCGAGTTTCTCCAGAAGATCGAGAAAACGCGACGGAATCGCTTCTTCCTGAACGGACTGATAGAGCGCCTTCAGCTTGGCTGCGATCTGCGCGTTCGGGTCTTCGGTCCATGAGGTCGTACCGGAAGTGCGCCCCGCCCCTGTTTTATACTTCATTGTCAATCTGTCGCCTTGTGGTGTTCATTACCGCCTTAACGCGTCTGAAAAATGAAATGTTCCCTCCCGGAACTTTTTTTTGCGTGGAACGTTTTCGGGACGTCACTGCAAATAATATCTCGAGGGAGTTCCCCATGACATTGTCCACACGGATCGCGCCGCTGCTGCCCTATCTGCGCCGCTACTCGCGCGCATTGACCGGCTCGCAGACTTCAGGCGACGCCTATGTGGCCGCCGTGCTCGAAGCGCTGATTGCCGACACCTCCATTTTCCCGGAGGCCAGCAACGACCGCGTCTCGCTGTTCCGCCTTTACACGTCGCTCTTCGGCTCCTCGTCAGTGCTGGTCCCCGAACCGATTTCGCCCTTTGCGTGGGAGCAACGCGCCTCGGTCAACCTGGCAAACGTATCGCCGCTTGCCCGCCAGGCGTTCCTTCTCGTCTCGGTCGAGGGCTTTCGCCCCGAAGAAGCCAGCGAGATCCTTGACGTCACCGACGACAAGATCGGTTCGCTTCTCGACCGCGCCTCGCAGGAAATCTCGCGTCAGGTCGCAACCGATATCATGATCATCGAAGACGAGCCGCTGATCGCCATCGACATCGAAAACATGGTCGAGAGCCTTGGCCACCGCGTCACCGGCATTGCCCGCACCCGCGACGAAGCAATCGCGCTTTACAAGAAGACCCGGCCAAGCATGGTGCTTGCCGATATCCAGCTGGCCGACGGCAGCTCGGGCATCGACGCGGTCAACGACATCCTCAAGACCAGCGCCATCCCGGTGATCTTCATCACCGCCTTCCCCGAGCGCCTGTTGACCGGCGAGCGTCCCGAGCCGACCTTCCTGGTCACCAAGCCTTTCAACCCCGACATGGTGAAGGCGCTGATCAGCCAGGCGCTGTTCTTCAACGAGTCGACCAAAGCAGCCGCTTAAACGCCGCAACACCATTCAAACCGCCGGCGGCTACGGTCGCCGGCTTTCGTTTGTCTGAGTACCGCTTGTCTTGATCAGCACAACCGCGGCCCGGAAACAAAACAGCCAGTGCCGAGGGAAGGCACTGGCTGACATTGTTCAACTCACAGGGGGAGTGTGAGTTGTAAACCGGCGGATTACCTCCGGCGCCACATTGGGGGCGATGCGCGCCACCGTCCGGTCTGCAAATAAAATGCGTGACGCAAACAAATGTTCCGGGTTTTCGCGTTTCCCGATCATTTTTTTATTGAAGCGCGTCGAGCTCGTCGCGATGGCGGTAGAGCGCGAGGAAGCGGCGGTAGTCGCGATCATAGATCGCGCGCATTTCAGGGTTCGGCAGTCGCTCGCGCCCGCCGGACGACATGGCATCGCCGGCCGCAGCAAGGTCGGTATGGACCTGGCCCGCAACGGCTGCCGCCATCGCGGTTCCGAGAAGCACTGCATCGGGCGCGTCCGGAGCCACGACCCGGCACCCCGTGACATCGCAGTAAAGCTCCATCAGCAGCGCATTGCGCACGTGACCGCCGGTGACGTGCAGCGTATCGAGCTCGTAGCCGACCTCACGCATCGTCTCGAGGATATGGCGGATGCCGAGCGCGATCGCGACGCAGGTGCGCCAATAGAGCCGGCACAGCGCATCGAACGACGAATCGAACGGCAGGCCGCTGATGACCCCGAGCCCGTGCGGGTCGGCAAGCGGCGAACGATTGCCGTGAAAATCGGGCAGAACATGCAGCCGCTCGGCAAACTGCGCCCCGTGAAGGGCGCGCAGTTCCTGCACACGCGCAATGATCCGTCCGTGCGTCTCGGTCGAAGGCTCCAGGCCGCCGCCATGGATACGCACGATGTGATCAAGCAGCGCGCCGGTTGCCGACTGGCCCGCCTCGATCAGCCAGGCACCGGGTAGCACCGCTTCGAAATAGGGTCCCCACATGCCGAAGCCCGGCTTCATCTCCCTGGAGAAGGCAACGATGCAACTCGAGGTGCCAGCGATCAGCGCCAGTTGCCGCTCGAGCTTTTCCGGTTCCCCGGCAAAGCCTCCGAGCACGCCGAGCGCACCCGCATAGGCATCGATCAATCCGGGCGCCACCTGACAATCGGTATCAAGGCCGAGGTCTGCTGCAGCCTGCGCCGACAAGCTGCCCACCGAGCTTTCGAGCTGCAGCGTTTCCTGCGGCAACCCGCCCCGCGTCAGCAGATCCTCAAGGCCGATCCGCTCGAGATAATCCGCCTGCCAGCCACGCTTCTCATGGGCGAGATAGTTCCACTTCGCCGTCAGAGTGCAGCGCGAGCGCGCCGCACTGCCGGTCGCCTTCCAGGAGAGGTAGTCGGCGAGATCGAAGAAATAGCCGGCCTTTTCCCACTGCGTCGGCAGGTTCCGCTTCAGCCACATCAGCTTCGGCATCTCCATCTCCGGCGACATGACGCGACCGGAGAAGTCAAGAACCGGGTGTTTGGTTGCCGTGCAGAAATCCGCTTCCTTGAGCGCCCGGTGATCCAGCCAGACGATCGTGTCCCAGCGCGCCTCGCCCTTCCGATTGACGGAAAGCGGTGCCCCGTCCCGGTCGCGAACGACGAGCGAGCACGTCGCGTCGAAACCGATGGCAGCGATATCCTCTGCCGCGATGCCAGCCTTTTCCCTGGCAGTCTTCACCGAGCCGCAGACGGCTCTCCAGATATCGTCCGAATCATGTTCGGCATGATTTTCCTCCGGCCGGTTCATGGCGATCGGCAGGTCGGCACGCGCCAGCAGCCTGCCGGTCCGGTCGAAGATACCGGCGCGGGCACTGCCGGTACCGACATCGACCGCAACGACGAATTCACGCATCAATGGAGGTCCCCGTCCCCGTTACCTCGAGCTTTGCGCACCATCCCTGACGTGCAAAGCTCGCAGTAAAATCCTGAAACTGCTGCATAATTGTTATCCTTAGATCGGGTTCGACTTAAGGAGCCATGCCGTATTGGCGGACAAACTGTAACAATTCGCCCATGTCGTCAAACAGCACGTCTGGGCTGAGTTCGGCCAGCGTCTGTCGATGACGATCGCTGCGCGCATGCCCCCCCCCGGCGAAGGCAAATGCGCGCATGCCGGCGGCATGTGCCGCCTCGATACCGGCCGGACTGTCCTCGACGACGATACAGTCCTCGGGCGCATAGCCCATCTCCCGGCTCGCCAGCAGAAACAGGTCGGGCGCAGGCTTGCCATGCTTGACCATCGTCGCAGAGAAGATGTTCGGCTCGAAAAGATCGATCAGACCGGTGACGGTCAGCGATAGCCGGATGCGTTCCGGCTGGCTGGACGATGCGACGCAACAGGCAACGCCAAGCTCTTCGACCGCCCGGCGGATGCCGGCGATCGGCTGCAGCTCGGAGCGGAACCGCTGGTAGAGCCGCGTGCGCATGTCATCGAGAAAGGCGTCGTCGGTCGCCAGGTCGTACTCGTCGTGGAGGATGGCGGACATGCTCTTGAGGCTGCGGCCGAGAAACCGTTCGGTCGCCTCCTCCGTCGTCATCGATACGCCGGCGGACGAGAGCACATCGACCAGGACTTCGAGCGATATCGGTTCGCTGTCGACCAGCACGCCATCGCAATCGAAGATCACTAGCTTGGACGCGTCGTCCCCCATGATAGCCTACTCCTTACAGCGCCGCGCGTCTTCCGCGACGCGTCAAGGTCGCTGTAACGCTTTGAGTTGCTGCATAATTTCATCCTTGGATCGGTGCGGCCCCCCAAGGAATTATGCAGTAAGCTTGCCATCCAGATAAAGCTGGAGCGTAGCGCGCGTACCCTTTTCCCAAAGGGTTTTCAATGCTTGGGCGAAGCGCTTGCGGAAAAGATCGGATTGCGCAACCTCGCCGAAAATGTCCGACAGCGCCAGAAAGGCCATGGGATCGTCTTTGGCTGCACGGGCCGCCGCCTGAAGCCGGTCGGCGTTCTGGTCGTTGAAGACGATCTGCTTGCCGCTGTCCGATACACCGGCGAAGTAGCGGCACCACATTGCCGAGACCAGCGCCAGCCCGACGACATCTTCGCCGCGTGCCAACCGGTCGACGGTCGACGGCAGGATGAATTTCGGTTGCCGGTTGGACCCGTCCTGCGCCAGCCGCGGGATCGTGTCGCCGATCTTCGGATTGGAAAAGCGGGTCTCGATCAGCTTGTAGTAATCGCCAAGATCGGTGTTCGGCACCGGCGGAATGACCGGAATGATCTCGTCATGTTCGAGCTTGGCGAGGAAGGCGCGGATCAACGGCTCCTCCATCGCCTCGTGGACGAAATGGATGTCGAGCAGGGCGGCCGGATAGGCGATTGCCGCGTGGCCGCCGTTGAGAATGCGGATCTTCATGTGCTCATAGGGCGCGACGTCGGGCACGAATTGCACCCCGACCTTTTCGAGCGCCGGACGCCCTTGCGGAAAATGATCCTCCAGCACCCATTGCTTGAACTCTTCGCAGAACACAGGCCACGCGTCCTCGATCTCGTAATCGGTCGCCACTATGCCGATTTCGCGTGCGCCGGTGGCCGGCGTGATGCGATCCACCATGCCGTTCGGAAAGGCGACATTTGCATCGATCCAGTCTGCGAAGTCAGGATCGAAGAGCCGTGCGAGGCCCGAGACCGCCGCATGGGTTACTTCGCCATTACCCGGAATGTTGTCGCAGGACATGACGGTGAACGGCGGGATGTGCCTGTCGCGGCGCGCTTTCAGGCCCGCGACAACAAGGCCGAAGACGGTCTTCGGCGAAGCCGGGTTCTGGGCATCGTCGACGATGGCGGGATGCGTCGGGTTGAAGACGCCGGAGGCCGGATCGATGAAGTAGCCGCCCTCGGTAATCGTCAGCGAAACGATGCGGATCGCCGGGTCGGCGAGCCTAGCGACGATGCTAGAGATATCGCCGGGTTTGAGGTAATCGATCATCGCGCCGGTCACATGCGCGCCGGTGCGGTTGTTGTCCTGCTCGACCACCGTCGTCAAGAAATCCTGGGCCGAGAGTTTCGCCCGCATCTGTTCGTCGGACGGCAGGACACCGGCGCCGACGATCGCCCAATCGTGGTCGTGCCCGGCATTGAAGAGATCGTCGAGATAGACGGCCTGATGGGCTCTATGAAAGTTGCCGACGCCGAAATGCACGATGCCGGCTTTGAGAGCCGCGCGGTCATAGCTCGGCACGCCGGCCTTGGCCTTGACCGCATCGAGTGCGCCAAGAGAGAGTTTGGTCGTCATGGTCCCGTTTCCTTATCGAGGCACTGTCTCAATGACAGGCCTCAGTTCATCCAGTTGCCGCCATCGACGTTGTAGGTCTGCGAAACGACGTAGTCGCTCTCGGCCGATGCGAGGAAGATGGCCATGCCGGTCAGATCCTCGGCCGTTCCCATGCGCCCGTAGGGCACTTCCGCTCCCACGAGCCGCTTCTTCTCGCCGCGCGGGCGGTTCTCGTATTTGGCAAACAGTGCATCGACGCCGTCCCAGTGTTCGCCGTCGACCACGCCGGGGGCGATGGCGTTGACGTTGATGCGGTGCTTGATCAGGTCGAGCCCGGCCGACTGGGTCAGGCTGATGACCGCCGCCTTGGTGGCGCAGTAAACGGCGACCAGCGCTTCGCCGCGCCGACCCGCCTGGCTTGCCATGTTGATGATCTTGCCGCCCCTGCCCTGGGCGATCATCTGCCTGGCGGCCGCCTGCATCGTGAACAGCGTTCCCGAGACATTGATCGAAAACAGCCGGTCATAACTTTCGCGGGTGATTTCCACGATCGGCGCAAGATCGAAGAGTGCTGCATTGTTGACGAGGATGTCGAGACCGCCGGCCTCGGTAACGACCGATGCTATCGCCGCGTCGATCGAGCCCTGCTGCGTCACATCCATTTCAACCGCATAGGCGCTCGGTCCGATTTCCGAAGCGGTCTCGCGTGCCCGCGCCATATTGATGTCGGCAATCGCCACCCTGGCGCCTTCGCGCACATAGGCTTCGGCAAAAGCGCGACCGATACCGCGCGCAGATCCGGTGATCAGCGCGCTTTTTCCGTGAAGACGTTTCATCGAACTGCCAGTCCCTTGTCGTCGAACCTGTGCACACGCTGGGCATCAGGCGTCAGGAACACCCGGTCGCCATGGGTCACCGGGAAATCGCCGCCGACGCGCGCCGTCATCGTGCCGATATTGTCGACATTGATATGCAGGAACGTGTCGGAGCCGAGGTGCTCTGCGACCCCGACCGTGCCCGCCCAGGTACCGTTCTCCTTCGAAAGCACCAGATGCTCCGGCCGGATGCCCATGGTGTGCGCCTGATAGGCAGCAGCCGGCGCACCAGAAACGAAGTTCATGCGCGGCGAGCCGATGAAGCCGGCAACGAAGAGATTGTCCGGCTTGTGATAGAGGTCGAGCGGCGAGCCGACCTGCTCGATCCGGCCTCGATTGAGCACAACGATCTTGTCGGCCATGGTCATGGCCTCCACCTGGTCGTGGGTGACGTAGACCATTGTCGTCTTCAGATCCTGGTGCAGCTGGCTGATTTCCAGCCGCATGTTGACACGCAGCGCCGCGTCGAGGTTCGACAGCGGTTCGTCGAACAGGAACGCCTTCGGCTGGCGCACGATCGCCCGGCCGATTGCGACGCGCTGGCGCTGGCCGCCGGAAAGCTGGCGAGGCTTGCGATCGAGATAGTCGGTGAGGTTCAGCACGCGGGCTGCATCGGCCACTTTCTTGTCGATGACCGCCTTATCCTCGTTGGCCATCTTCAACGGAAAGCCGATGTTCGAGCGCACGCTCATATGCGGATAGAGCGCGTAAGACTGGAACACCATCGACAGGCCGCGTTGTGCGGGCGGCAGCTCGGTGGCGTTCTTGCCGTCGATGACGATCTCACCATCGCTGACATCCTCAAGTCCGGCGATAAGCCTCAAGAGCGTCGACTTTCCGCAACCCGAGGGGCCGACGAAGACGACGAATTCGCCATCGTTGATGTTGAGGTCGATCGACGGGATGACGGCATGGGCGCCGAAGACCTTCGAGACGTTTCTGAGCGTTATGTTTCCCATTGTCGTATCCCTTATTTGACCGCGCCGAAGGTGAGGCCGCGCACGAGCTGCTTCTGCGAGAACCAGCCGAGTATGAGGATGGGGGCGATCGCCATGGTCGAAGCCGCCGAAAGCTTGGCGTAGAACAGGCCCTCGGGGCTCGAATAGGAAGCGATGAAGGCCGTCAGCGGCGCCGCCTTCGCGGCACTCAGGTTCAGCGTCCAGAACGCCTCGTTCCAAGCAAGGATGATGTTGAGCAGAAGCGTCGAGGCGATGCCGGGGATCGCCATCGGCGTCAGCACGTAGATGATCTCCTTGGACAGCGACGCGCCGTCCATGCGGGCCGCCTCGAGGATCTCGCCGGGGATCTCCTTGAAGTAGGTGTAGAGCATCCAGATGATGATCGGCAGGTTGATCAGTGTCAGCACGATGACGAGACCGGTGCGGGTATCGAGCAGCCCGGTGTTGCGGAACAGCAGGTACATCGGCACGAGCACGCCAACCGATGGCATCATCTTGGTGGAGAGCATCCACATCAACACGTCCTTGGTGCGCTTGGTCGGCGAGAACGCCATAGCCCAGGCGGACGGGATGGCGATGACCAGGCCGATCAGCGTCGAGCCGAAGGAGATGACGACCGAGTTCATGAAGTGCAGCAAGTAGTTCGATCGGCTCTGCACCTCGTGATAATTCTCCGTCGTCCAGTCGAAGAAGAACAGCGACGGCGGCGAGGCGATCGCCTCGGCCTCGGTCTTGAAGCTCGTCAGGAACGTCCAGAGGATCGGAAAGAAGATCAGGATGCCGATCGTCCAGGCGACGACGGTCACGACGATCTTTCTTTGGGTGGAGACATTGCGTGCCATGGGTATCAAGCCTCCAGCGTCTTGCCGATCATGCGCATCAGGAAGAATGCGACGATGTTGGCGAGTATGACGGCGATGATGCCGCCGGCGGATGCGCCGCCCACGTCGAACTGCAGCAAAGCTTGCGCATAGACGAGGAAGGTCAGGTTGGTGCTTTGCGTGCCGGGACCGCCATTGGTCGTCACCAGGATTTCCGCAAAGACCGAGAGCAGGAAGATCGTCTGGATCAGGATGACCACGGTGATGGCGCGGGAGAGATGTGGCAGCACGAGGTAGATGAAACGGCTCCAGGCGCTGGCGCCGTCCATCTGGGCCGCTTCCTTCTGCTCTTCATCGAGCGATTGCAGCGCCGTCAGAAGGATCAACGTTGCAAAGGGCAGCCACTGCCAGGCGACGATGAGGATCACCGACATCAGCGGCGCATTGGCGAGGAAGTCGAAGGGCTGGAGCCCGAAGAGCTTGGCCACCCAGGCGAACAACCCGTTGACCGGGTTCATGAACATGTTCTTCCACACAAGGGCCGCGACCGTCGGCATGATCAGGAACGGCGCGATCACGAGGATGCGTACGATCCCCTGCCCGAACATCGGCTGGTCCAGGAGAAGCGCCAGCGCGATGCCGCCGACGACAGTGATGAACAGCACACCGAGCACGATGGCGAGGGTGTTGAAGAGCGCCTGGAAGAAGGCGGGATCGGTGAGGAAGTACTTGTAGTTCGAGAAGCCCGCGAACTCTTCCATTCCCGGCATCAGGAGATTGTAGCGCAGGAACGAGAAATAGATTGTCATGGCCAGCGGAACGATCATCCAGGCCAGAAGCAGAAGCACCGAGGGCGCGATCATCAGACGCGCGGCGGAGCGGGTGTGCAAGGTCGCCATGGCGTCCCCCCAAATGACGGAATTCAACGCTGTTTCGAGATCAGGCCGGGCCGGCGCGTTTTTCCGCGCGAGCCTTGGTTAAGGGAAATTGCCGGGGCGCCAGCCATTTGCGGCCGGCACCCCGGGCCCTTGGGAGCCTTATTTGATGTACCCGGCCTTGGTCATTTCGCGTTCGGTCAGCTTCTGGGCGCTGGCAAGCGCATCATCGACGCTCATCTGGCCGGCAAGGGCGGCCGAGAACTGCTGGCCCACCGCCGTGCCGAGACCCTGGAATTCAGGGATCGCCACGAACTGCACGCCGACATAGGGCACCGGCTTGACGGCCGGGTTCTTCGGATCGGCGGCATTGATCGAGTCGAGCGTCATCTTCGCAAACGGCGCTGCCTTCTGGTATTCGGGGTTAGCGTAGAGCGAGGTGCGCGTGCCCGGAGGAACGTTGGCCCAGCCTTCCTTGTCTGCCACAAGCTTCAGATAATCCTTGCCGGTTGCCCAGGCGATGAACTTCTCGGCCGCGGCCACCTTTTGCGAACCGGCGGGGATGGCGAGGTTCCAGGCCCAGAGCCAGTTGCCGCGTTTGCCAAGCCCCGTGTCAGGCGCAAGTGCAAAGCCCACCTTGTCGGCCACCGTCGATTCCTTCGGGTTGGTGACGAATGAGGCCGCAACCGTCGCATCGATCCACATGCCGCACTTGCCGGTCTGGAACAGCGACAGGTTTTCGTTGAAGCCGTTCGAGGATGCCCCGGGCGGTCCGGCGTCGTTCATCAGCTTGACGTAGAAGTCGAGCGCATTCTTCCATTCCGGCTGGTCGAACTGCGGCTTCCAGTTCTCGTCGAACCATCGGGCGCCAAAGGCGTTCGCGGTCGCGGTCAGGAAGGCCATGTTTTCGCCCCAGCCCGCCTTGCCGCGCAGGCAGATGCCGTAGACTTCGTTGTTCTTGTCGGTGATCTTGCGGGCCGCCTCGGCGATGAAGTCCCAGGTCGGCGCGTCGGGCATGGTCAGCCCCGCCTTCTCGAACAGGTCCTTGCGGTACATCACCATCGAGCTTTCGCCATAAAACGGTGCGGCATAGAGCTTGTCGTCGATGGTCAGACCCGAACGGATCGCCGGCAGGAGGTCGTCGACGTCGTAGTCGGCGCCGAGATTGTCGAGCGGCAGCAACCAGCCCTGCTTGGCCCAGATCGGCACTTCATAGGTGCCGATGGTCATGATGTCGTACTGGCCGCCCTTGGTGGCAATATCCGTCGTCACGCGCTGGCGCAGCACGTTTTCCTCAAGCGTTACCCACTCGAGCGTAATGTCCGGATTCTTGGACGTGAAATCATCCGTCAGCTTCTGCATCCGGATCATGTCGCCGTTGTTCACGGTCGCAATGGTCAGCGTTTCTGCTTGGGCCAGACCTGCCAGTGCGACTGCCGAGCACGTGCCCAGCAGGAAAGTTCTCAAATTCATCGACTTCCTCCCAGAAGAAATTGAGCATTTGCTTCGCTCATGGGCAATTACTCACTTATCACAAAAGAATGTCAATCCGCTTTCGTTGCTGCGTTGCAAACGGAAAGGTTACGAAGCTGTTTTGATTGTCGATTTTTTATCAGCAAGCGATCATATGAACGACAAAAGGCCGGCACATGGCCGGCCTCCGTCAATTGGAGTCGCTGCGATCAGGCGTTGAGCAGATAGGCCGCCGTCGCCTCATCGGTGATAATGCCGTTGATGATCCGGCCCTTGAGAGCCGCCCTCAGCGCCTCGTATTTGCGCCGTCCCTTGGCGAGACCGATCACCGAGGCATTGTCACGGGATGGGAGCGGAACCGAGGCGACCCGGTCGTTGAAACTGCCCGCCAGCAATGCGCCGTCATGGTCGAACATCCAGCCGCAGATTTCTCCGGCGGCACCCGATTTCGTCAACTGCCCCATTTCGTCCTGGGACAGAAACCCATCCTGGCAAAGCGGCGCGTCGGGGCCGAGTTCGCCGACACCGACAAAGGCGACATTGGCTTGCGCCCCGAGCTTCAGCGCCACCTGGACGAGGCTCTGGCTGTGCAGCACTGCGCGCTCCTCGGCCGAGGAAGCCAGCACCGGCAACGGCATCGGGAAATGCCGTGCCTTGACCGCATCGGCCATGCTGAAGATGACGTTGTAATAGGCAGCCGAGCCATCGAGCCCGATGTTGCCGGTGAGCGACACGATGCGGTGCTGCGGACACTCCATTGCCGGCAACTGGTCGATCGCCGCCTTCAGGGTGCGACCGGTTCCGATCGCCAAAACCTGGGGCTCGGGCAATTTGAGCCAGCGCTCGATCTCGGCAGCGCCGGCTTCGGCGATGCCGACCGTTGTCGAACTCGAGCCGGGATCGCTTGGAACCACATCCACATGCCTGAGGTCGTATCTATCGCGAAGCCGTTCGGCAGCCTCCAGGCATGCGGCAATCGGATGATCAAGCCGAACCTTGATCAGGCGCTCGGCCATGGCGAGCGACACCAGCCGCTGCGCCGATTGGCGCGAGATGCCCATGATCGTGGCGATCTCGTCCTGGGTGCGGCCGGCGACATAGTAGAGCCAGCCCGCACGGGCAGCATCATCAAGCCTGTTGTTCGCCTCAGCCCTGCGCGCCATGCCAATTCTCCGTTCCCACCGCGATCGTGATGATTTGGGGTCGAATCAACCCAAAACATCACGGTCACCACCCCACACACTTTTCCTCAATCCCGCTCTGATTTGCTGCCACTAATTGCCCTTCCCTGTCAAACAGCGCTCAAGAACAAGCACTTGGCACGTCCACAGCAAAGCGCCGGATCACAAGGCTTTCGGGTCATTCCAACGTCAAACTTTTACCGTTTGATAAAAAAATAAAGCGTGTTACCGTTCCATCATCCTGAGAAAACATTGGGAGCCAAAAATGGGAACGACACAATCTGGGATCCTCGGCGGCCGCCTGCCGCTCGCGGACTACGAAACCAATTTCTCCGACCTTCATCCAGCCCTCGACAGGCACGAGGCATTGGTCGCATCCGACCGCTGTTATTTCTGTCATGACGCGCCATGCATGACGGCCT
The DNA here is from genome assembly GCF_003355565.1 of Ensifer sp. M14. Taxonomy (NCBI): domain Bacteria; kingdom Pseudomonadati; phylum Pseudomonadota; class Alphaproteobacteria; order Hyphomicrobiales; family Rhizobiaceae; genus Ensifer; species Ensifer sp. M14. The sequence continues at coordinate 1,774,966 of NZ_QJNR01000004.1, read as the reverse complement.
GTCCCACCTCCATCGATATCCCGCTGTTCATCCGGCAGATATCGACGGGCAACCCCATCGGCTCGGCCAAGACCATCTTCGACCAGAACATTCTGGGCGGAATGTGCGCCCGCGTCTGCCCCACCGAAACGCTCTGCGAGCAGGCGTGCGTGCGCAACACGGCCGAGGAGCGTCCGGTCGAGATCGGCCGCCTGCAGCGCTACGCGACCGACATCGCGATGAAAGAGAACAAACAGTTCTACACCCGTGCAGAGTCCTCCGGTCAAAGGGTTGCCGTCGTCGGCGCCGGCCCGGCGGGACTTGCCTGCGCCCATCGTCTTGCGGTCAAGGGCCACGAAGTCGTCATCTACGACGCCCGTGAGAAATCCGGCGGCCTCAACGAATACGGCATCGCGGCCTACAAGTCCGTCGACGATTTCGCCCAGAGCGAGGTCGACTATGTGCTGTCGATCGGCGGCATCGAAGTCCGCCACGGCCAGGCACTCGGCCGCGATTTCTCCCTTGCTGATCTCACCGAGCAGTATGACGGCGTCTTCCTGGGCCTCGGCCTTGCCGGCGTCAACGCGCTGCGCATCGAAGGCGAAAACGCGGAAGGCCTCGAGGACGCCGTCGATTTCATCGCTGCCCTTCGCCAGTCGAAGACCAAGGCCGACATTCCCGTCGGTCGCCGGATTGTCGTTCTCGGTGGCGGCATGACCGCGATCGACGCTGCCGTCCAGGCGAAGTTGCTCGGCGCCGAGGAGGTGACGATCTGTTACCGCCGCGGCAAGGAGCACATGAACGCATCCGAGTTCGAGCAGGACCTGGCCGCCTCCAAGGGCGTGACCATCCGCCATTGGCTGCAGCCCAAGCGCATTGCGCTGAAGGACGACAAGGTCGCCGGCATCGAGCTCGAATACACCACCCTCGTCGATGGAAAGCTGACCGCGACGGGCGAAACGGGTATCATTGCCGCAGACCAGATCTTCAAGGCGATCGGTCAGTCCTTCGAGGCATCGGGCCTCGGATCACTTGCGTTCGAAGGCGGCCGGATCGTCGTCGACGCCGAAGGCAAGACCTCTCTTGCCAATGTCTGGGCTGGCGGCGACTGCGTGCTCGGTGGCGAGGACCTCACGGTTTCCGCCGTCGCCATGGGCCGCGATGCCGCTGAAGCGATCAACCGGGCTTTCGCCGCGGCCATGCCGCGCGCGAGCGCCGTTGCATAACGGATCGGGAGAACGGAACAATGGCTGATCTTCGCAACAATTTTGTCGGCATCAAATCCCCGAACCCGTTCTGGCTGGCGTCCGCGCCGCCGACGGACAAGGCCTATAACGTCGAGCGCGCCTTCAAGGCGGGCTGGGGCGGCGTCGTCTGGAAGACGCTTGGAGAGGAAGGGCCGCCTGTCGTCAACGTCAACGGACCACGCTACGGCGCGATCTGGGGCGCCGACCGCCGGCTGCTCGGTCTCAACAACATCGAGCTCATCACCGACCGCGACCTCTATGTGAACCTGCGGGAAATGAAGCAGGTCAAGATGAACTGGCCGGACAGGGCCCTGATCGCTTCGATCATGGTGCCCTGCGAGGAAGAGGCGTGGAAATCGATCCTGCCGTTGGTGGAAGAAACCGGCGCTGACGGCATCGAGCTCAACTTCGGCTGTCCGCACGGCATGTCCGAGCGCGGCATGGGTGCCGCGGTCGGCCAGGTGCCGGAATACATCGAAATGGTCGTGCGCTGGTGCAAGCAGTACACGCGCATGCCCGTCATCACCAAGCTGACGCCGAATATCACCGACGTGCGCAAGCCTGCCCGCGCCGCCAAGGCCGGCGGCACCGACGCCGTTTCGCTGATCAACACGATCAACTCGATCGTCTCGGTCGATCTCGACACCTTCGCCCCGAACCCGACGGTCGGCGGCAAGGGGACCCACGGCGGCTATTGCGGCCCGGCCGTCAAGCCGATCGCGCTCAACATGGTCGCCGAGATCGCCCGCGATCCAGAAACCTACGGCCTGCCGATCTCCGGCATCGGCGGCATCACCACCTGGCGCGACGCGGCCGAGTTCCTGGTGCTTGGCGCCGGCAACGTGCAGGTCTGCACCGCGGCGATGACCTACGGCTTCAAGATCGTCGAGGAAATGATCTCGGGCCTCTCCGACTGGATGGATGCAAAGGGTCACCGTAACCTCGACGACATCACCGGCCGCGCCGTGCCGAATGTCACCGACTGGCAGTACCTCAACCTCAACTACATCGCCAAGGCCAAGATCGATCAGGACTCCTGCATCAAGTGCGGCCGCTGTCACATCGCCTGCGAGGACACCTCGCATCAGGCGATCACCCAGTTCGTCAACGGCGTGCGCCACTTCGAGGTGATGGATGACGAATGCGTCGGCTGCAATCTCTGCGTCAGCGTCTGTCCCGTCGAGAACTGCATCACCATGGAAGAACTGCCGGCAGGTGCCATGGACCAGCGCACCGGCAAGCCGGTCGATCCGAACTATGCCAACTGGACGACGCATCCGAACAACCCGATGGCCCGCCAGGCCGCGGAGTAAGCAAAAGAAAGGGGGCTCAAGAGACCCCAGGCAGTTTGCTGAAATAGCTTTGGCGCTTTAAACAAACGCCGCCGGATTTTCGATCCGGCGGCGTTGTTGTCAAAAGGGTCTCAGACTTCGACAACGACCTTGCCGAAGGCGCCGCGATCGAGATGCGCCAGCGCCTCGCGGAAATCCGCGAACCGGTAGCGCGCGTCGACCACGGGTTTCAGCCCGGCCTGATCGACGGCAGCCACCAGATCCTCCAGCGCTCGGCGATGGCCGACGCCGATGCCCTGAATGACAGGCGACTTCAGCAGCACCAGCGGTGCAGGCGCCGATATCTCCGCCCCTTCAAGCACACCGATGACCGAGATCCGCCCCTGCACCGCCACCGCCTGCAGCGACCGGCCGAGATTGCCACCACCGGCGAGTTCCAGGATATGATCGGCACCGTGATCACAGGTGATCTCAAGCACACGCTCCACCCAGTCTTCCTTGACACGGTCGATGCCATGGTCGGCGCCGAGTTCCAGCGCGCGATCGAGCTTGTCCCGGCTCGACGACGTCACGATGACTTCGGCGCCATGCGCTTTGGCGATCTGAAGCCCGAACAGCGAGACCCCACCGGTCCCTTGCACGACCACGCGGTCGCCAGCCTTCGGCCGCCCCTTCTCGACCAGCGCGTACCAGGCCGTCACACCGGCGCAGGGCAGCGTGCTCGCCTCGCCATCGTCAAGGCTCTTCGGCCCATGCACGAACCAGCCCTCAGGGAAGGCGACATATTCCGAAGCGACGCCCTGGTTGAGACCGCCGAGCGCATACGATGTCGGCTGGCGGGCTGTCCCCGGCTTTTGACCGTCGATCCACGTGGGATCGAAGACGGAAATGACCCGATCGCCAACCCGAAAACGTGTCACGTCGCTGCCGACCGCCTCGACGACACCGGCCATGTCGGAACCCGGTACGAAGGGGAAGGCGAGCGGCATGCCCATGCCGTTTTCGAGCACCAGCTTGTCGCGAAAGTTGAGCGAAAAAGCGGTTGTGCGGACCAGCACTTCGCCTGGCCCGGCCTGCGGGATCGGTCGCTCCGTGAGCTTCAGGTTCTGAGCGCCGAATGCGTCGATAGTCCATTCCTTCATCAGTCTTGCCATGGTCTTTCCTTTCATCGGATTGATCTGATGGGAAAAGCTTAGCGTTGAAATTATCTCTCCAGTTGCGATATGAATTCGTCATATTGGTTCCGCAGAGGATACAAAATGAGTTACCTGAACGGCGTTTCGGTGTTCGTGGAGGCAGCCGATGCCGGCGGTTTTTCCGCGGCAGCAGAAAGGCTCAACCTGTCGCGTTCCGCCGTCGGCAAGACCGTGGCCAAGCTGGAACAAAGTCTCGGCGTTCGTCTGTTTCATCGCACCACCCGCACCCAGAGCCTGACTGACGAGGGGCAGCTCTTCTATGAGAATTGCCTGCGAGGGCTCGGCGAAATCCGGGCCGGCGAGGCACTGCTCGAATCCGGGAAACAGGAGATACAGGGACGGCTGCGCCTGTCGATGCCGGTGCATTTCGGCCGCCAATGCATCATGCCGCTGCTGTCGAGCTGCTCCGTCAACACCCGCGCCTGGAGTTCGACCTCAATTTCAGCGATCGCAACGTCGATCTCGTCGAGGACGGCTTCGATCTCGCCATCCGCACCGGCCCGCAGCGGGGTGAACCCGAACTGATGATGCGCAAGATCGCCGACCAGCGCATGATCGTGTGCGCCTCTCCTGCCTATATCGAAGCCAACGGCATACCGAAGACGATCCAAGACCTGGTGGCGCACCAGGCAATCCTCTATCGCCGCAGCGGACAGCCGCTTGCCTGGTCCTTTCCGGTGAAGGTCGGACAGCCACAGATCGTCACGCCACCGACGCGTCTGCGGCTCGACGACCTGACGTCGATCGCCGACGCGGCGGCCGACGGCTTCGGCATCGCCTGGCTGCCCTGCTGGCTCGTCGGCAACCGCATCGCCTCCGGCTCGCTCGTGCAGATACTCGCTGATGTGCCGGCCTTGTCCTACGACACCTATGTCGTCTGGCCGAAAACCCAATACATGCCGCCGAAGCTGCGCCTGCTCATCGATACGCTTGCCGCGCGCCTGCCAGCCATGATGGAATGACGCCAACGGCTGCCGCTGTCGCGAGCCGTCGGACGAGGTCAGGGAGCGCAACCGGATCGAGCTCTGGCAGCCGAACCCCGCCGAATAGCGCCGGCGGCCGATGTCGCGCAAGACACGATAACGAAACAGATTGTGTAGAAAAGGTAAGTTGTCGGCGTATGCGATCTGGATAATAAAGGGGAAATAACCGAAGCCGGTGTTTCGCCGGCAGAGCTGGGCTCGCTATTTGACGATCATTTCCGCCAATAGACGCAAGCGCATTCACCTCGTGTCTGGGGCAGTGCTTGGTACGTTCATCCTTGCCCATTTCCTCAACCATTCGCTCGGCCTGATCTCCGTCGAGGCCATGGAAGCGGGCCGCAAGGTCTTCAACGTCGTCTGGCACAGCGTGCCCGGCACGATCCTGCTCTATGGCGCGCTGCTGGCGCATTTCATCATGGCGCTCGATAGCCTCTATCGCCGCCAGACCCTGCGCATGCCGATGCGCGAGGCGCTGAAGATCATCTTCGGCCTGAGCCTGCCGTTCCTGTTGATCGGCCACGTAACCGCGACGCGCATCGAACCGCTTTTGACCGGCGTCGACGCCGATTATCCCGGCATGCTGAGGGCGCTTTGGTCAAGCTGGACCAATGCAACCCGCCAGTCGCTCGCCTTGCTGCTCGCCTGGAGCCATGGCTGTCTCGGTGCCTGGTTCTGGATGCGCGGGCGGACCTGGTTTCCGCGCTACGAAATCCTGCTCTATACGGTGGCGATCCTCTTGCCGATCTTCGCGCTTCTCGGCTTCTTCAGCGGCGCCCGCTCGCTGGAGCGCGTCTATGAAGAGCATGGCGGCTATGGCGACCGGGCCGAAATCAGGCCAGCCTACGACATCAACCTGCTCGAAAACATCCGGTTCGGCCTTTATCTCGGCTTTACCGGACTGATCGGCGGCACCTTCATCCTGCGCGTCCTGCCCAAGGGCGGGCGCATCCGGGTGCGCTATCCCGATGGTCGCGTCGCCACCGTCAATCTCGGCTTCAGCGTGCTGGAGGCGAGCCGCGCCGCCGGCATTCCGCACGTTTCGGTATGCGGCGGCCGCGGCCGCTGCTCCACCTGCCGCGTGCGCGTGATCCAGGGCCTCGAAGGCAACCCGGGGCCTGAAGACGCCGAGCTCACGACGCTGACGCGGATCGGCGCACCCGACAATGTGCGGCTTGCCTGCCAGTTCCGCCCTATCCACAACGTCACAGTCGTGCCGATCCTCGATACCGACAGCATCGGCATCAAGAAACAACTGGTGCGGCAGGACGGCGAAGGCCGCGAGCGGCGCATCGCCGTGCTCTTCTGCGACCTGCGCGGCTTTACCAGCATCGCCGAGCACAAGCTGCCCTTCGACACCGTCTTTCTGCTGAACCGCTACTTCGAGATGGTCGGCGAGGCGGTCGAGGATTCCGGCGGCGTCATCGACAAGTTCATCGGTGACGGCGCACTTGCAATCTTCGGCCTCAAGAACTCCTTCGCCGAGGCCTGCCAGCAGTCGCTTGCCGCTGCCGTGCGCATCTCCAAGGGGATCGAGGCCCTCAACCAGACCTTCGAGGGTGAACTCGACGAACCGCTCAGGATCGCGATCGGCATGCACGCCGGCCCCGCCATCATCGGCGAGATCGGCTATGGCCAGGCAACGTCGCTGACCGCCGTCGGCGACACCATCAACACGGCAAGCCGGCTCGAAGGCCTTGCCAAGGAGCACGACGCCCAACTCGCCGTCTCGGCCGAGCTCGTCAACCGCGCCGGCGTGGTGATGGACGCACACAAGCGGCTCGACATCAGCCTTCGCGGACGCCAGGCGACACTCGAAACCTGGATCGTCGAAGATGCCGGCGATATCGCCAAGGCCTTGCAACCGTCGCCGGCTCCGGCTTAGGTGCGCGGGCACACGCATCTCCCGCCATCGACAGTTCCGGAAGCCAGCATGAAACAGGATGTCTCGCCGAAAACGGCGCACCAGAGCCACGCCAAGGGCGCCGAAAAGCTCAAGGCGCATCTGGCGATGCTGACCTTTTCGGCGCTGATCGCGGGCTCCTTCTCCTTCGGCGGGCTCGCGGCGCAGCACATGGGTGCCGGCCCGCTGACGCTCTGGCGCTACCTACTGACCGTCGTCGTCCTTGGCGCGCTCACCTTCGGCTATGCCAGGGTGCCGTTCCAGATCCCCAGGCAATTGTGGCGCTTCCTCATCTTGGGCGGGCTGATTGCCGTCTACATGCTGACGATGTTCAAGGCGCTGGAATTTACCGATCCGGTATCGACCGGCGCCGTCTTCACGCTGATGCCGCTGTTGAGCGCAGGCTTTGCCTTTCTGCTGCTCGGCCAGCACACGAGACCAGGTGTTCTGGCGGGCTTGATCATCGCCGCACTTGGCGCCGTCTGGGTGATCTTTCGCGCCAACATCCAGGCGATCCTCGCCTTCGATATCGGTCAGGGCGAGCTGATCTTCTTCGTCGGCGTCATCTGCCACGCGATCTACGTGCCGCTGATCCGCAAGTTCGATCGCAAGGAAAACCCTTTCGCCTTTGGGTTCTGGGTTGCCGCCTGCACCGTGCCTTGGCTTCTGGTGCCGGGCGCTGCAGGACTTGTCACCACCGACTTCGCCAGCCTGCCGGCCATCGTCTGGATCGCCGTCGTCTACCTCGCGGTCGTCACCACAGCGATCACCTTCCTGCTGCTGCAATACGCATCCCTGCGCCTGCCATCGTCGAAGGTGCTCGGCTATGGCTATCTGACGCCAAGCTTCATCATTCTGCTTGAAGGTATTCTTGGCCATGGCTGGGTCAGCCTGCCGGTTCTCGCAGGCGCACTGACGACGGCCTGCGGCCTGGCGCTGATGGCGCTGCTGCCGGACTGATCCCGGAAACACTTTAGGAAGCGGGCTGCTCGCTCACCTGCAGCCCGTCGACGAACAGGCGCTCGAGAAAACGCGCCGCATCCTCGAACCGGCCCTCGCCGGAATTGCCCTGCCCCAGCACGGCGCGCACCTGCACGTCGAAGTCGGCATAATGCTGCGTCGTCGACCAGATCGCGAAGATCAGGTGGTACGGGTCGCACTTGGCGATCTTGCCGGCCTTGGTCCAAGCGCGGATGACCTCCGCCTTCTCGTCGACGAGTTCCTTGAGTGGCCCCTTGAGTTCGTCTTCGATATGCGGTGCGCCCTGCAGCACTTCGTTGGCGAAGAGCCGACTTTCGCGCGGGAAATCTCGCGCCATCTCCAGCTTGCGCCTGATGTAGCTGCGGATTTCGGTGACAGGGTTTCCCTCCGCGTCGAAGGCACGCAACGGATCGAGCCACGTATCGAGCACGCGATCGATCAGCGCGCGATGCATCGCTTCCTTGGTGCGGAAGTAATAGAGCAGGTTCGGCTTCGACATGCCGGCAACATCGGCGATCTGGTCGACAGTTGCGCCGCGAAAGCCGTGGGCGGAAAACACCTCCAGCGCCGCCTCCAGAATGCGCTCTTCCTTCTCCTCCTGGATGCGTGTACGCCTCTGGGTCTTGGCCGCTCTCGGAAGTACCATTTCGCCCCCTGCCGGTGCCTGCGCGCTGATCCGCACAGGCGGTATCTGCCCAAATTTCGGCGCCGCCATCTTTTTGGGCAACAACTTCGTTTTTTTGTTTTTCCGGCTTGAGTGCCGCAACGGAAGTTGTAATGTTTACCAACCGGTCAAATTATCAGCCAGTTCGCCAGCAAAGGCAACGACTGATCGAAGGGCACCAGAAAAAACCAAGCCTGGATTTGACCAAGGGAACATGAGGGGCATGCACCACCCAAGGTGCAGCCCGAAAGAATGAGGAGACCGCCGTGGCAGCACCTGGCGAGAACATGCGCGTCAATGCCGACCGCCTGTGGGATACGTTAATGGACATGGCCAAGATCGGCCCGGGCATCGCCGGCGGCAACAACCGCCAGACGCTGACCGACGAGGACGGTGAAGGACGAAAGCTCTTCCAGTCCTGGTGCGATGAGGCGGGCCTCACCATGGGCGTCGACACCATGGGCAATATGTTCTTCACCCGGCCCGGCACCGACCCGGATGCGCTCCCCGTCTATGTCGGCTCCCATCTCGACACGCAGCCGACCGGCGGCAAGTTCGACGGCGTGCTCGGCGTACTCTCGGGCCTTGAGGTCGTTCGCTCCATGAACGATCTCGGCATCAAGACCAAACACCCCATTGTCGTCACCAACTGGACCAACGAGGAAGGCGCGCGCTTTGCGCCTGCCATGCTCGCCTCCGGCGTCTTTGCCGGCGTGCATAGCCAGGACTTTGCCTATGGCCGCAAGGACCCGGAAGGCAAAACCTTCGGCGACGAGTTGAAGCGCATCGGCTGGGTCGGCGACGAAGAGGTCGGCGCCCGCAAGATGCACGCCTATTTCGAATATCACATCGAGCAGGGCCCGATCCTTGAAGCCGAAAACAAGGACATCGGCGTCGTCACCCACTGTCAGGGCCTCTGGTGGCTGGAGTTCACACTGACCGGGCGTGAGGCGCACACCGGCTCGACGCCGATGAACATGCGCGTCAACGCCGGCCTTGCCATGTCGCGCATCATCGAGATGGTCCAGGCAGTGGCGATGGAAAACCAGCCGGGCGCCGTCGGCGGCGTCGGCCAGGTGGTGTTCTCGCCCAATTCGCGCAACGTCCTGCCCGGCAAGGTGGTCTTCACCGTCGACATCCGCTCGCCCGACAAGGCCAAGCTTGACCGCATGCGCGCCAAGATCGAGGCGGACGCACCCAAGATTGCCGATGCCCTCGGTGTCGGCTGTTCCGTCGAGGCGATCGGCCATTTCGAGCCGGTGACCTTCGATCCGAAACTCGTCACCGCCGTGCGCAACGCCGCCGAAAGGCTCGGCTATAGCCACATGAACCTCATCTCCGGCGCCGGGCACGATGCCTGCTGGGCGGCCAAGGTTGCGCCCGCGACCATGGTCATGTGCCCCTGTGTCGGCGGCTTGAGCCACAATGAGGCGGAAGACATCTCCAGGGAGTGGGCAGGCGCCGGCGCCGACGTCCTCTTCCACGCCGTCGTCGAAACGGCCGAAATCGTCGAATGAGTTTGCGGGCGGGACGAAAGTTCCGCCCTTTTTCGTGGCGGCCGAGGGGCCACCGGAAGCACAATCGCGAGGATGAAAATCAATGAGCACTGTCATCAAGGGTGGAACCATCGTCACGGCCGATCTGACCTACAAGGCGGACGTGAAGATCGAAGGCGGCAGGATCGTCGAAATCGGCCCGGACCTCAAAGGCGACGAAACGCTCGACGCCAGCGGCTGTTTCGTCATGCCGGGCGGCATCGACCCGCACACCCACCTCGAAATGCCGTTCATGGGCACCTACTCCTCGGACGATTTCGAAAGTGGCACAAGGGCAGCGCTTGCGGGCGGCACGACCATGGTCGTGGATTTCGCCCTGCCCTCGCCCAACCAGTCGCTGCTCGAAGCACTCACCATGTGGGACAACAAGTCGACGCGCGCCAACTGCGACTACTCCTTCCACATGGCGATCACCTGGTGGGGCGAGCAGGTCTTCAACGAGATGGAGACCATCGTCAAAGACAAGGGCATCAACACCTTCAAGCATTTCATGGCCTACAAGGGTGCCTTGATGGTCGACGACGACGAGATGTTCTCGTCCTTCCAGCGCTGCGCGGCCCTCGGCGCGCTGCCGCTCGTGCATGCGGAAAACGGCGACGTCGTCGCACAATTGCAGGCCAAGCTGCTTTCGGAAGGCAACAACGGCCCGGAAGCGCATGCCTATTCGCGACCCGCAGAAGTCGAAGGCGAGGCCACCAACCGCGCCATCATGATCGCCGACATGGCCGGAAGCCCGGTTTACATCGTCCATACCTCCTGCGAACAGGCGCACGAAGCCATCCGCCGCGCCCGCGCCAAGGGCATGCGCGTTTTCGGCGAACCGCTGATCCAGCACCTCACGCTCGACGAAACCGAATATTTCAACAAGGACTGGGACCACGCCGCCCGCCGCGTGATGTCGCCGCCGTTCCGCAACAAACTGCATCAGGACAGTCTGTGGGCCGGCCTTGCTTCCGGTTCGCTGCAAGTGGTGGCGACCGACCATTGCGCCTTTACATCCGAGCAGAAGCGCTTCGGCGTCGGTGATTTCACCAAGATCCCCAACGGCACCGGCGGGCTTGAAGACCGCATGCCGATGCTGTGGACCCACGGCGTCAACACCGGCCGCATCACCATGAACGAGTTCGTGGCGGTCACCTCGACGAACATCGCCAAGATCCTCAATGTCTACCCGAAGAAGGGCGCCGTTCTCGTTGGCGCCGATGCCGACCTCGTCGTCTGGGATCCGAAGCGCACGAAGACGATCTCGGCCAAGAGCCAGCAGTCGGCGATCGACTACAACGTCTTCGAGGGCAAGGAGGTGAAAGGCCTGCCGCGTTACACGCTGACGCGCGGTGTCGTCGCCATTGAGGAAAGCACCATCAAGACCCGCGAAGGCCACGGCGAATTCGTCCGCCGCGATCCCTTCCCGGCCGTCAGCACCGCGCTCACCACCTGGAAGGAAGTCACCGCCCCCCGCGCCGTCCAGCGCAGCGGCATCCCGGCGACCGGGGTTTGATCCTGGTGTTTCGCGGTCTGCACGTCTTCACGCCACTCTGTCCCACCGGACATGTCCCGCCAGACCGGCGGGACGCTTCGGCGCGGTTGCAGGTTGCGTCAGCCGGGCACGAGCGCGTCGAGCTCCGGCAGGAGGACGACGCTTTCCTGCTCCTTCGGGTCGGTGCGGACGATCACCGCCGAACAGGGCGCATCGGAAAGGTTTGCCGGCAGATGCGGCACGCCGGCCGGAATATAGAACATCTCGCCGGCGCGAACGATCACATGCTCCTCCAGCCGCTCGCCGAACCAGGTGTGAGCCTCGCCCGACAGCACATAGATCGCCGTCTCGTGCCCCTCATGCAGATGGGCCTTTGCGCGCCCACCGGGCGGGATCGTCAGGAGATGCATGCAGATGCCGGTCGACCCGACGGTTTCCGCCGCGATGCCCTCGAAATAGCTCAGCCCCTGCTTTCCGGCATGTCCGCTGCCGGGGCGAACCACGCGACAGCCAGGATTGGATGATCGAGACATGACTGTTCTCCAGAATTCCCTGAAAAACCAGCAGCAAACCGCTCCGCTTCCAAATCCGCGATTGCATGTTGCCGGTCCGGATAGCAGTCTGACACAGCCAAGCCAGAATGAGTATTCGCCGATGACGTCCAATACCGCATCCGTGGTTTCGGCCCGGGATCTCTGCCTGACCTTCGAAACTGCCGACGGCCCGGTCAACGCCCTGACCGGCGTCAATCTCGACGTTGCCAAGGGGGATTTCGTTTCCTTCATCGGCCCCTCCGGCTGCGGCAAGACCACGTTCCTGCGCGTGATCGCCGATCTGGAAAAGGCGACCTCCGGCACCATCACCGTCAACGGCATGACGCCTGAGGAAGCCCGGAAGCAACGTGCTTATGGCTATGTGTTTCAGGCAGCTGCGCTTTACCCTTGGCGCACCATAGAGAACAACATCGCCCTGCCGCTGGAGATCATGGGCTATTCCAAGGCGGAGAAGAAGGCGCGCATCGACCGCACGCTTGATCTCGTCAACCTCACGGGCTTCGGCAAGAAATACCCCTGGCAGCTTTCGGGCGGCATGCAGCAGCGCGCGTCGATTGCCCGCGCGCTCGCCTTCGACGCCGATCTCCTGCTGATGGACGAACCCTTCGGCGCGCTCGACGAGATCGTTCGCGATCACCTGAACGAACAGCTTTTGAAGCTCTGGGCGCGCACCAACAAGACCATCTGCTTCGTCACGCACTCCATCCCGGAAGCGGTCTATCTCTCCACCAAGATCGTGGTGATGAGCCCCCGCCCCGGCCGGGTCACCGACATCATCGAATCGCCCCTGCCGCGCGAGCGCCCGCTCGGCATTCGCGAAACGCCTGAGTTTCTCGAGGTCGCCCATCGCGTGCGCGAAGGCCTGAGAGCGGGACACAGCTATGAAGAATAGCGCGGCGTCTGCAACTGTCTGCCGTCCCGCAACGCAAGGCGACATGCGCGCCTGCACCGATATTCTCAATCGCTGGATCGATGCGACCGCCTGGATGCCCCGGATCCACGACCGCGCCGACGTCGAGCGATATTACCGCGAGACAGTCTTTCCCGAACGCACCGTGATCGTGGCCGAGCGGGACGATCGCATCGCAGGCTTCATGGCGCTCGCAAGCGATCACTACGTGACGGCGCTTTATATCGACGCACCTGATCGCGGCATGGGCGTCGGCAGAGACCTGCTCAGCACCGCCAAGACCTTGTCGCAACAGGAATTGAACCTCTGGACCTTCGAGGCAAACGCCAGGGCCCAGCGCTTCTACGAGGGCCAGGGCTTCTCCGTCGTTCGCCGGACCGATGGCGACAACGAGGAAAGCCTGCCCGACATTCTCTACCACTGGCGTGGCGCGGAGGGCCGGCCATGAACCTTGCCTATGTCCTCTGGCTGCTGCTGGCCACCACCATCTTTCTCGGTGGCGCGACCGCTTCGCGCGCCTATGTCTCCAACAGCCATATCGGCGTGCTGGTCCTGGCGCTCGGGCTCTACATGGTCGGCAACATCATCATGGTGAAGCTGATGCGCGATGGCGGCCTCGGCCTTGCGATCTCGCTGTCGGCCGTCGTGCAACTGGTCCTCGTCAACATCATCGCCTTCGCCGTCTTCGGCGAAAGGCTGAGCCTCACCCAGGCGGCCGGCGTCATGCTCGGCATCGCCGCCATGGGCCTGATGTTGCTGCCGACAAGCGGAAAGGCGTGACGATGCGCGAGGAAAGCTTCGTTCGAGACAAACTCCTGCCCGTCGGCACCGTCGTGGCGCTGCTGATCGTGATCTGGTACATCGCGGTCGTGTTCCTGAACGCGCCGTTCGAGCGCGACACGGCTGCCCGCGCCGGCACCGAGATCAGTTTCTCGCAGATCGTTCACAACACCATGGCGCAGGAGCGACCGGTCCTGCCGGCGCCACACCAGGTGATCGCCGAGATTTGGGACACGACCGTCAACAAGCCGATCACCTCGAAGCGCAGTCTGGTTTATCACGCCTGGATCACGCTTTCGGCCACCCTGCTCGGTTTCGGCATCGGTGCCGTGCTCGGCATTCTCTTGGCCATCGGCATCGTGCACAACCGCGCGATGGACCGGTCGCTGATGCCCTGGGTGATCGCCAGCCAGACGATCCCGATCCTCGCCGTCGCGCCGATGATCATCGTCGTCCTCAACGCGATCGGCATCTCCGGGCTTTTGCCGAAAGCGCTGATCTCGACCTACCTCTCGTTCTTCCCCGTCGTCGTCGGTATGGTGAAGGGCCTGCGCAGCCCCGAGGCGATCCAGCTCGACCTGATGCACACCTACAACGCCTCTAAGGCACAGACCTTCTGGAAGCTGCGCTGGCCGTCGTCGATGCCCTATCTCTTCACCTCGCTGAAGGTTGCCGTGGCGATCTCGCTCGTCGGTGCGATCGTCGGCGAGTTGCCGACCGGTGCCGTCGCTGGCCTCGGCGCCCGCCTGCTCGCCGGCTCCTATTATGGCCAGACGGTGCAGATCTGGTCGGCCCTGTTCATGGCGGCAGCGCTTGCCGCGGTCCTCGTCATGATTGTCGGCTTTGCGCATACCGCCGTCCTCAAGCGCATGGGGGCCAAGCCATGAACCTACCGATCCTCGTTGGTGCCATCGTCTTCTGGCTTGCCGCCTGGGCGTTCAACGAATGGCTGGTGCGCCAGCGCTTTCAAAGCGAAGCGGCCAATCGGGCGGCGCACTTCGCCGTGCCGGTCCTTTTCGGCATCACGCTCCTGGTACTCTGGGAAGGCATCGTGCGCGGCTTTTCCGTGCCCTCGGTGTTGCTGCCGGCACCGTCGATGATCTGGCTGCGCCTGATCAACTCGGTGCCGACACTGGCGGCCGATTTCCGCCAGACGTTCCTGAAGGCGGTACTGACAGGTTATGCGCTCGGCTGCGGTCTCGGCTTCGTCGTTGCCATCCTCATCGACCGCTCGCCGTTCCTGCAAAAGGGGCTGCTGCCACTGGGCAACTTCGTCTCGGCCCTGCCGGTCATCGGCGTCGCTCCGATCATGGTCATGTGGTTCGGCTTCGACTGGCAGTCCAAGGTCGCCGTCGTCGTCATCATGACGTTCTTCCCGATGCTGGTGAACACCATCGCCGGACTGGCAGCGTCCAGCCACATGGAGCGCGACCTGATGCGCACCTATGCCGCCTCCTGGTGGCAGACGCTGATCAAGCTGCGGCTGCCGGCCGCCTGGCCGTTCATCTTCAACGCACTCAAGATCAACTCCACCCTGGCGCTGGTCGGCGCCATCGTCGCCGAATTCTTCGGGACACCCATTGTCGGCATGGGGTTCCGGATCTCCACGGAAGTGGGCCGCATGAACGTCGACATGGTCTGGGCCGAAATCGCCGTCGCGGCGGTGGCAGGTTCGGCTTTCTACGGGGTGGTGGCGCTCATCGAGCGCGCCGTCACCTTCTGGCATCCTTCCATTCGCGGAGGGCGGGCCTGAGAACACGCAGCACTTCAAAGACAATGAAGCAAAAACAAGAGGGAACTGACATGAACAAGAGACTTGCATCGCTTCTCGCCGCAGGCGTCTTTTCGCTTACAGCGTTCCATGCCCAGGCCGCCGACAAGGTGACGCTGCAGCTGAAATGGGTCACGCAGGCGCAGTTCGCCGGCTACTACGTCGCCAAGGACAAGGGGTTCTACGAAGCGGAAGGGCTTGACGTCGACATCAAGCCGGGCGGCCCGGATATTGCGCCCGCGCAGGTGATTGCCGGTGGCGGTGCCGACGTCGTCGTCGACTGGATGCCTTCGGCCCTTGCCACCCGCGAAAAAGGCGTACCGCTCGTCAACATCGCCCAGCCATTCAAGAAGTCGGGCATGATGCTGACCTGCCTCAAGGAAAGCGGCGTCACCAGCCCGGACAAGTTCAAGGGCCATACCCTCGGCGTCTGGTTCTTCGGCAACGAATATCCGTTCCTGTCGTGGATGTCGCACCTGAAGATCCCGACGGATGGCGGGCCGGAAGGCGTGACCGTTCTGAAGCAGGGCTTCAACGTCGATCCGCTGATCCAGAAACAGGCGGCCTGCATCTCGACCATGACCTACAACGAGTATTGGCAGGTCATCGATGCCGGCATCAAGCCGGACGATCTCGTTACCTTCCAGTACGAGGACCAGGGCGTAGCGACGCTCGAAGACGGCCTCTACGTGCTCGAAGACAAGCTCAAGGATGCGGCCTTCAAGGAAAAGATGGTCAAGTTCGTGCGCGCCTCGATGAAGGGCTGGAAATACGCCGAGGAGAACCCGGATGAAGCAGCCGGCATCGTTCTCGAAAACGACTCCACCGGTGCCCAGACGGAAAAACACCAGAAGCGCATGATGGGTGAAGTCGCCAAGCTGACCGCCGGCTCGAACGGCGCGCTCGATGAAGCCGACTACAAGCGGACCGTGCAGTCTCTGCTTTCCGGCGGTTCCGATCCCGTTATCTCCAAGGAGCCGG
Organism: Ensifer sp. M14; assembly: GCF_003355565.1. Taxonomy (NCBI): domain Bacteria; kingdom Pseudomonadati; phylum Pseudomonadota; class Alphaproteobacteria; order Hyphomicrobiales; family Rhizobiaceae; genus Ensifer; species Ensifer sp. M14. Next base: position 1,758,695 of record NZ_QJNR01000004.1, on the reverse strand, counting down.
AAGGCGCCTGGACGCATGAGATCACCGACGCGGCTCTGAAATAAGAAGAAACGAACTGAACGATAGAAGAGGGTCGCGCGACAGCAATCGCGCGGCCCTCTTCCGTTTCCGTGCAAGCCGTTCATGGCCCGCCAGGGTTGCCTCGAATGTCCGGGCGTGGGGGTGGCAATTCGAGGCCAACGGGCGGTTGATGCGCCTCAATTGTCAAGATCGTGTCGAGATTGCAACCAAGACTGCAGAACGCGAGAAATATTGAGGAACCATCACTTCACCGCACTTGTAAGCACATGATGTCAAGATTACATAGGCGCGGATGTTTGTTGGAGGCAAGCAACACGGAGGAGTTCATTTTCCGAATGTCTTGCCTGCGGGATTAGGTCCCAGTTCTGCCTGCGCTCACGGTCTGATACCGTGTGAGCGGCGCATGAATACAATGGCCGTGCGCCTATGCCTTGTTTCGCTGGTCGGCGAAAACAGGTGTCGGCGAAACTGATAATCGCTTGATTGTGCAGGGATCCGGCCTTGAAAGGCACAGATCCTCTTTATGTCGTTTCCGTTGCCGGGATTGTAAAGCCGATGGCTCACAAAGTAATACCTGCTCTCAGCGTTTGCGCTGCGATGATCATTGCCCCTTTTTCAAGTGCATTTGCCGAGGACGCAGCCAAGGCTCAGCCCGCGCACAACCTGCCATCAATCGTCGTGACAGAAGCCGTCGATCAGTCGATCAGCGATCGGGTCGTTGCAACCGGGACGATACAGGCGGTGGAACAGGTTTATGTCGCGCCCCTGGTTGAAGGATTGTCGATCCGCTCACTGAATGTCGACATCGGCGACAAGGTCGAAGAAGGCAGCGTGCTGGTCGTTCTCAACGATGACGCGCTGCGGCTTGAAAAGAGCCAGCTCGAGGCTTCGCTCGCCAAGGCGGAAGCCGGGCTTGCACAACTCAACGCACAGCTCAGCGAAGCCAAGGCAAATTCCGAGGAAGCGACACGCGTCAGCGATCGCAACGCGGAGCTTGCCAAGAACGGCACCGTCTCGACCGCAGAGGCCGATCGTGTCCGCGCACTTGCGGCCGCCACCCGCGCCCGCGTCCGCTCCGCCGAACAGGCCGTTGCCGTATCCAATGCCGATATCAAGGTGGCGCAGGCCCAGATCGACGACATCGATCTCCGCCTCACCCGCACCGAGGTCAAGGCCCCGGTCGCCGGCGTCATCTCCGCCAAAAACGCCAAGATCGGCGCGATCGCCAATGGCAGCGGCGAACCGCTGTTTGCGATGATCCGCGACGGCGCGATCGAGATGAAAGCCGATGTCGCTGAAGCCGACATCATCAAGCTTGCCGTCGGCCAGCCGGCGACGATCACGCTTGCCGGCGGGAACACCAAGGTCGAGGGCGCCATCCGCCTGATCGCCCCGACGGTCGATCCCGTTTCCCGCCTCGGCACCGTGTTCATCAGCCTCAAGGACACAGCCAAGGCACGCTCGGGCATGTATGCCAACGCCATCATCACCGCCGAAGAGAAGACCGCTGTCGTTCTGCCGCAAACAGCGGTTACCAACGAGGACGGCAAGACCATCGTGCGCAAGGTCGACAACGGCGTGGTGAACATCATCCCGGTGAAGACCGGCATCTCCGACGGCAAGTTCGTCGAGGTGGTCGAAGGATTGAAGGCCGGCGAACAGGTCGTGGCCCGGGCCGGCGCCTATGTGCGCGACGGCGACCGCATCAACCCCGTCAAATCAGCGCAACCAGCGACCAACTGACAGGAACCGTGACCATGAATTTCTCAGCCTGGTCCATCCGAAATCCGATCGCTCCGATCCTCGCCTTCTTCGTGCTGATGGTGCTCGGCTATCAGTCGTTCAATAGCCTGCCGATCACCCGCTTCCCCAACATCGACGTGCCGATCGTTTCGATCAGCGTGGCGCAGAGCGGCGCCTCGCCGGCCGAACTCGAAACCCAGGTCACCAAGGAAATCGAGGACGCGGTCGCCAGCGTCACCGGCGTCGACCATATCCAGTCGACGATCAACGATGGCACATCGACCACGGCCGTGATCTTCCGCATGGAGGTGCCCACGACGCAGGCCGTGCAGGACGTCAAGGACGCCATCGACCGTGTCCGCGGCGACCTGCCCACGTCGATCGAGGAGCCCATCGTCTCCAAGGTCGACGTCGAGGGCCAGGCGATCCAGACCTTCTCCGTCTCCGCACCCGGCATGTCGCTCGAAGAACTCTCCTGGTTCGTCGACGACGTCATCAAGCGCGAAATTCAGGGCAAGAGCGGCATCGGCCGCGTCGATCGCTACGGCGGCGCCGACCGCGAAGTCCGTGTCGAGCTCAACGAAGACAGGCTGAATTCGCTGGGGATCACCGCCGCTGACGTCAATGCCCAGCTCCGCCGCATGAACATGGACCTGGGCTCCGGCCGCGGCCAGGTGGGCGGCAGCGAACAGGCAATCCGCACACTCGGCGACGCCCGCAATGTCGATCAACTTGCCAACACGATGATCTCGGTTCCGAGCGGCCGCTTCGTTCGCCTTTCCGAGCTCGGCACGGTGCGCGATACCTATGAGGAGCCCCGCTCCTTCTCGCGGTTCAACGGCAACCCCGGCGTGACCTTCGCCGTCTTCCGCGCCAAGGGCGCCAGCGAAGTCAGCGTTGCCGAGACCGTCGCCAAGTCACTGGAGAAGATCAGGGCAGCGAACCCTGACGTCACCATCGAGATGGTCGACGATTCCGTCTACTTCACCTACGGCAACTACGAAGCCGCGCTGCACACGCTGATGGAAGGCGCACTGCTTGCCGTCATCGTCGTCATGCTGTTCCTGCGCAACTGGCGCGCCACGCTGATTTGCGCCGTCGCCCTGCCGCTCTCGGCGATCCCGACCTTCTGGGTCATGGAACTGCTCGGCTTCTCGCTCAATCTCGTCAGCTTCCTGGCGCTAACGCTGGCAACCGGCATTCTCGTCGACGACGCGATCGTCGAGATCGAGAACATCGAGCGGCATATCCATATGGGCAAAACGCCCTATAGGGCGGCAATCGAGGCGGCGGATGAAATCGGCCTTGCGGTTATCGCCACCACCTTCACGATCATCGCGGTTTTCATACCGGTATCGTTCATGCCGGGCATCGTTGGCCAGTATTTCATCCAGTTCGGCCTGACCGTGGCCGTCTCGGTGTTCTTCTCGCTGCTGGTTGCGCGGCTGATCACGCCCGTCATGGCCGCCTATCTGATGCGTCCATCCAAGCTGGAAGCACATCAACTCGAAGACGGCTACCTGATGCGCAAGTATACGCGTCTGGTCCATGCGACGACGAAGCGCTGGTACATGCGCTATCTGACGGTGCTCGTCGCGATCGGCGTGACCGTGGCATCCGTAGTCGCACTTTTCATGTTCGTGCCGGGCGGGTTCCTGCCTCCGGATGACGTTTCGCGTGTCAGCCTGTCGGTCGAACTGGCGCCGGACGCCATGCTCGAGGACACGGACCGCACGACGGCGCAAATCTACGAAAGGGTCAAGGACCTCGATGGCGTGGAAAGCGTCTTCGTGCTCGGCGGCGCCTCGCCCAAGGGCGACCTGGAACTGCGCCGGGCCACGGTGACGGTGCTGCTGGAAAAGCGCGACCACTCGCTTCTCAACAAGATCGTCAACGACGTGCTTGGCCGCCTGCCGGTCATCGGCCAATATCTGCCGAAGCTTGAACCGGAAGGCCGCATCATTCCTCAGGCGCAGATCGAAAAGGAAATCTTTGCCCGCGTCCGCGATTTGCCCGACGTCCGGGTGATCAAGCTCAACGACCGCGGCGAGCGAGAGCTGTCCTTTAACCTGCTTTCGAACAACGAGAAGGATCTGGACCAGGCCGTTGCCATTCTCGAAGCCAAGCTGCGCAGCGATCCGCTGCTGGCCAATGTCAGCCCTGACGGTGCCCTGCCCCGTCCGGAATTGCAGATCCGTCCGCGGGACGAGCAGATGTCGCGCCTTGGCATCACCACCGCGCAGATCTCGGAAGTCATCCGCGTTGCCACCATCGGCGACATCGACGCGGCCCTGACGAAGATTGCCCTCGACGGCCGGCTCATCCCGATCCGCGTTCAGATCAATCGCGACTTCCGCACGGATATCGCCGCGATCCGCAACCTGAAGATCCAGACCGCTTCAGGCTCGACGGTGCCGCTGTCGAGTGTTGCCGACATCAATTATTCCGAAGGCCCGAGTTCGATCAAACGTTACGATCGCAACCGCGTCGTGGCACTTGGCGCGGACCTCCCAATCGGCGTGGCGCTCAATACCGCCTCGGCTCGCTTCGAGCAGATAGCGGCCGAAGCCGAGATGCCAAGCACCGTGCAACTCCTCAAGAGCGGTGACGCCGAGGTTGAGGAGGAGATGCAGGTAAGTTTCGTCAACGCCATGCTGCTCGGCCTGATGCTGGTGCTCGTGGTGTTGATCCTGCTGTTCAAGGATGTGATCCAGCCTTTCACCATCCTGTTCTCGCTGCCCCTTGCCATGGGCGGTGTCGCAGCCGGCCTGATCATGACACAGAACTCGCTGTCGATGCCGGTTCTCATCGGTATCCTGATGTTGATGGGCATCGTCACGAAGAACGCGATCCTGCTGGTCGATTTCGGCATCGAGATGATGCATCATGGCATGGAGCGCACGCAGGCGATGATCGAAGCGGGCCGCAAGCGCGCCCGCCCGATCATCATGACCTCGATCGCCATGTCGGCAGGTATGTTGCCTTCCGCGCTCGGCGTCGGCGAAGGCGGTTCGTTCCGTGCGCCGATGGCGATCGCGGTGATCGGCGGCATCATCGTCTCGACGGTGCTCAGCCTCGTCGTGGTCCCGTCCTTCTTCCTGATCATGGACGATCTGTCGCGCTTGCTCGCCTGGGCATTCGGCCGCTTCGTCGGCAAGAAGGACGAGGAGAACCTGCCGCTTGATCGCGAGGCGCTGACCGAACTCGTCAACGACCAGGGCAAGACGATCGAGGGGCTGGAAGAGCGCCTGAAGACGATCGAGGACGGCCAGCCGAAGGGCAAGTCCACCGGCAAGGTGATCAACCATCCGGCGCTTGCCGCCGAATAGCCGGCACAAATCACCCGACAATCGGGCCCACACCCACCGGTGCGGGCTTATTTGTGAGAATTGTTTGATCGAGGTCAATTCACGTTTCAAAAGCCCGGCTACCCTGATGCGACTTTTGTTTAGGGCCGGTGCGATGAAGACCTTGCGATTGAACTCGAATGACAAAGCGGTGCTGCTCGGCTCCCGCTTCTTCGAGAAGCTGTCAGCGGCAGCGTCTGATGCCATTCTCGAAGGCGCCGTGGTAACCAACCACGAGGAACACGACATCCTGTTTCAGCAGGACGAACCCGTCGACAGCGTCTTCTGCGTCCTGTCCGGTCTCGTTCGCGTCTATCGGCTCGGCAAGGATGGACGCGAGGCCGACATCGCCGTTTTCCCCAAGGGTGAGCTTTTCGGCGAAAACGCCATGTTTCTCGGCAACCGCGCCACTGCCAACGCGCAGGCGATCGGGTCCTCGACCATTGCCCGCCTCGACAGCCGCAATCTGCGCAGGCTCGCCGAACAATATCCGGATATCGCCCAGGCCCTGATGGAGCTGCTCTGCCGGCACGGTCAGATGGCCGAGGACTGCCTTGCGGAAGACCGCCTGCTGACGGCACCTCAGCGTGTCGCGAGCTACATACTCGGCCATTGCCCGGATGGCTCGACCACCTTTTCGTTCCGGCTGCCGTTCCAGAAGAATGTGCTGGCCGGCAAGCTGGGCCTGGCACCGGAGGCGCTCTCGCGTGCCTTCTCGGCGCTTCGCCGCTCCGGCGTCACCGTCAAGGGGCGCATGATCGAGATCCATGACCGCCAGGCGCTGGAGCGCTTCTAGCGACAACAGACAATCTCACATCAGAACTGCATCCGATTCCCCGTGATAGCGACGATGCGATTGCCTTGTCGCGGATCGCTTTGCCGCCCACCTTGCTCGGACCTTAGAGCCCGCCGTGCAACGTCAGGAAATCGACGATCCGGTCGACACCGTCGCCGCGTTTCATGTCGGTGAAGACAAAAGGCTTTTCCGCCCGCATCCGGGTCGCATCGCGATCCATGATGTCGAGGTCTGCACCGACATAGGGCGCGAGATCCCGCTTGTTGATGACGAGCAGGTCGGACTTGGTGATCCCAGGCCCGCCCTTGCGCGGGATCTCCTCGCCCTGGCAAACGGAGATGACATAGATCGTCAGGTCGGCGAGATCGGGTGAGAAAGTGGCAGCGAGATTGTCGCCGCCGGATTCGATGAAGACGACATCGAGATCGGGGAAACGCCGATTGAGATCGGCGATCGCCTGCAGGTTGATCGTCGCATCCTCGCGGATTGCCGTGTGCGGGCAGCCGCCGGTCTCCACGCCGACGATACGATCGGACGACAGTGCCTGCATGCGCACCAGCGCCTCGGCATCTTCCTTGGTGTAGATGTCGTTGGTCACGACGGCGACCGAGTATTTCTCCCGTATCGCCTTGCAGAGCTTGTCGGTCAGCGCTGTCTTGCCGGAGCCGACAGGCCCGCCGATGCCGATACGCAGAGGACCATTCTTCGATGCCATATGACGTTCCTTTCGCAGGTAGAGCGCACGCTCCGGAGGAGTTTCCGCTTTGGGCGGCGAAACCCCTCTTCTCATTGTCTTGCCGTATCCCTCACGGAGAACCGCTTCGCGCCTTTCCTGGGAATGCTCTAGGAGCGGAAAAGCCGGGACTGCAGGGTTTCGTGCCGGAGAGATGAAATATCGGCCGTGATCGTGGCCGAGCCAAGGTCGTTGAGCGATGCGGCGCTTGCCTTTCGGGCAACCGTCGCGATCGTCGGCTCAAGGGCTGCGATCAGGCCGACGCCGTCACGTTGACCGGTAACGCCGCAGCGGATTGCCACCGATACGGCGTTCGAAACCGACGCATGCAGATAGGCGGCAATCGCCGGCTCAAGACCTGTCGTGTGGGCGCCGGCAACGGCACCGACGGCGACCGGATAGGCAACGCCCTCACCCAGCCGCCCAAAGACGGGATGCGGCCAATGCCGCGCTGCGGCCAGAAACGCCTCACCCTGCAGCATGGTTTCCATGTGCCGTTCGCGGCTCGTCGCCATCGCTTCGGCCAAGTCTATGACGGATGCAAGGCGCAGCGGATCATCGAAGGCGCGATAGGCCTCGCCGAGCAACACCGCGTCATTCCAGCCGGATCCGTGGCAAATCAGCGCCTCCAGCCATCGTCGCAGGCTTTCGGCATCGCTGACATGACCATCGTGAACCGCCTGCTCCAATCCATTCGAATAGGAGAAGGCGCCGACCGGAAATGCAGGTGACAGCCAGGCCACGAGGCGAAGCAGCGCCTGCGTGTCGATCCGTTCAGCCATGGTGATGATGATGGCCGTGATCGTGGCCGCCGGCTGCGTGGTAAGCGCCGCGCAGCGGATGGAAAGGCTCCGAGATATCAGCGACCGTCGCCCCCAGTCCCTCGAGCATCGCCCGGATGACCGGATCGCGCGAGATCAGGATACGGCTGGTCTCGATCTGTGCCGCCAGGTGTCGGTTGCCCAGATGCCAGGCAAGTTCGACGAGGTGTAGCGGATCGCGCGGCCGGATTTCATAGAGCGCTTCGGCTGCCGCGACGATGCGGATATGGCCGCCGCCGTCGAGCACCAGCAGGTCGCCGTCGGCCAGCATCACCGCTTCCTTGAGGTCGAGCATGACGACATCGTCGTTTTCGAGATGGAGCAGCTTGCGGCGCAGATGCCGCGCGTCGTGGCTCAAGGTGATGCTGTGCAAGGGCGCCTTATCCTTGGGGCCGGGCGAAAGCACCTCGGTCGAACGATAGGGCATCTCAGAGAACCTCGACCTTTTCCGGATGCACAAGCTCGATGCGCGCCTCGATCAGCAGATCCGCCATTGCGGCCTGAAAGGCCTTCAGATGCGGTTCGGCGAAATGCGCGTCGACCGCGGCCCTGTCCTTCCAGGTTTCGACGAACACCAGCGTATCGGGGTCGGCAGGCTTTTGATAGATTTCGTAGCCGATGCAGCCCGCCTCGCGACGCGTGGCCTCGATCAGCGGTGCGGCCAGCGGCAGGACTTCCGCGCCCTTGCCCGCGTGTGCCGTCAGATAAGCGATAATGTAAACCATTGAACCCTCGACATCTTTTTCATCTCACAGTGTAGCAATAAAAAACCCCGGCGCTAGCACCGGGGTTTCAAAAATCGGCCCATTCGCCAGCCTGATCAGGCTGCGAGCTTCTGCGACTTCAGCGTCTCGAGAATGTTCTGCGGCGAGGAAACGCCGTAGGGATCGCTGTCGCAGTTGTCGGAATAGCCTTCTTCCTCGAACCACTGCACGACAACACCGTTGTCGACGACAGCGGCGTAGCGCCAGGAGCGCATTCCGAAGCCGAGATTGTCCTTGGCGACGAGCATGCCCATCTTGCGGGTGAACTCGCCCGAGCCATCCGGGATCAGCTTGACGTTTTCGAGGTTCTGCGACTTGCCCCAGGCATTCATGACGAAGGCATCGTTGACCGAGATGCAGTAGATTTCGTCGACGCCTTCAGCGTTGAATTCGGCTGTCAGCTTTTCGAAGTCGGGCAGTTGGAAGGTCGAGCAGGTGGGCGTGAAAGCGCCCGGGAGCGAGAACAGGATGACGCGCTTGCCGGCGAAGTAATCGTCGGAGGAAACGTCCTGCCAACGGAACGGGTTGGAGCCGCCGACGGCTTCATCGCGAACGCGGGTGCGGAACGTTACAGAGGGTACTTTTCTGCCGAGCATGGTCATCTCCTTCAGTGCGGGCACTCGATCGCGAGCGGCCCTGAAGAACAATCGCGATCGAGGAAAATATCAGCCCGCTTCCTACCGGAAATTCCGCTGCAGTGCAGCACGAAAGGCGGCAATTCACCCGCGGGCATGGCAGCCATGCGGCAAGCGCATGCCTCTGGCGGCCGTACCGAACGCAGCAATGCCTCAGTTATGAAGCCGCAACGACAGGCCAAGGGTCGATGGCAGGGGATTCCACAGCCCCGTCCGCAAGCCCGCTTCGCGCAAAGCCCTCGCCGTCCACGTGTTGCAGCCGAACAGTGCGTTGAACGTACCCTCCGCCTCGAAGAAGCGGTCGGCGTATCCATAGGAAAAGCCTTCGACCGGAACGGCGGCGGCGCCGTTCCTTGCAAAGCTTTCAGAGATGAATGTCATGAGTCTGTCGAAATCGACGCGATCGAGATCGACGCTTGTGACCGACGGCTGTGGCTCGACGATCGGACCGGCGATATCCACATGCATCACCGAGCGGTCGATCGTCAGCGCCCGAAAAACCGGCATCGGCTTCAGCTCCGACCACGTCGGCGTTTCCAGGTAGAACGAGCGGCCACCCCAGCCGAAAATCAGCCATCGCGCCTCCGGATGATCCAGCGACACGCCCGCCTCACCGGCAAAGGCAAACATCGCCCGGGTCTCGTCGTTGAGCGGGATGGCGATATCGGTGTGGATCGGGCCGGAGAGGATCAGGATACGTTCGCCGGCGGCAGTCGCTGCCGCGGCGGTCGCCGTTTTCGGGAGCAATGGCCGGGGGACGATGGTTCCGAGCACGACAGCCAAGACGAGCGCCAACACTCCATAAGCAATCCACTTGAAGACCCTGATGATGCCGCCTTTTCGAACCGCTGGCATTCGCGCGTCAGAACAGGAAGTAACGCTGCGCCATCGGCAGAACGGTTGCCGGCTCGCAGGTGAGAAGCTCGCCATCGGCGCGCACCTCGTAGGTTTCCGGATCGACCTCGACATGCGGCGTCAGGTTGTTGTGGATCATCGACGCCTTGCCGATACCACCGCGCGTGTTCCTGACGGCAACGAGTTGCTTGGCGACGCCGAGCCTTCCAGCAAGCCCCGCATCGAGCGAGGCCTGCGACACGAAGGTGACGGAGGAATTCGTCCGGCTCTTGCCGTAAGCGCCGAACATCGGCCGGTAATGCACCGGCTGCGGCGTCGGGATCGAGGCATTGGGGTCGCCCATTGGGGCCGCCGCGATCGTGCCACCGATCACCACCAGATCGGGTTTGACGCCGAAGAAGGCCGGGTTCCAGACGACGAGATCGGCGCGCTTGCCGACTTCGAGCGAGCCGAGCTCGTGGCTGAGGCCATGGGCGATCGCCGGGTTGATGGTGTATTTCGCGATGTAGCGCTTGACGCGGAAATTGTCGTTGTCGCCGGTTTCCTGTGGCAGTGCGCCACGCTGGCGCTTCATCTTGTCGGCCGTCTGCCAGGTGCGGATCGCCACCTCGCCGACGCGACCCATCGCCTGGCTGTCGGACGAGATGATCGAGAAAGCGCCGATATCGTGCAGGATGTCTTCGGCGGCGATCGTCTCCTTGCGGATGCGGCTTTCGGCAAAGGCGATATCCTCGGGGATCGACGGCGACAGGTGATGGCAGACCATCAGCATATCCAGGTGCTCGGCGAGCGTGTTTTTGGTGTAGGGCCGGGTCGGGTTGGTCGACGACGGGATGACGTTGGGCTGGCCGCAGATCTTGATGATATCGGGCGCATGGCCGCCACCAGCGCCTTCCGTGTGGAAGGCATGGATGGTGCGGCCCTTGATTGCAGCAATGGTATCCTCGACGAAGCCGCTCTCGTTCAGCGTATCGGTGTGGATCATCACCTGGACGTCGTAGTCGTCGGCAACGCTGAGGCAGCAGTCGACGGCAGCCGGTGTCGAGCCCCAATCCTCATGCAGCTTCAGCGATGTGGCACCCGCAAGCACCATCTCGACCAGCGCGCCGGGAAGCGAGGCATTGCCCTTGCCGGCAAAGGCAAGGTTCATCGGAAAGGCATCCGCCGCCTCGATCATACGGGCGAGATGCCACGGGCCGGGCGTGCACGTGGTTGCAAGCGTCCCGTGCGCGGGCCCTGTTCCGCCGCCGAGCATGCAGGTGAGCCCGCTCATCAGCGCTTCCTCGATCTGCTGCGGGCAGATGAAGTGGATGTGGCTGTCCATGCCGCCGGCGGTAACGATTTTGCCTTCGCCCGCGATCACCTCCGTGCCGGGGCCGACGATGATCGTCACGCCTTGCTGCATGTCGGGATTGCCGGCCTTGCCGATCGCCGCGATGCGCCCGTCCTTCAGCCCGATATCCGCCTTGACGATGCCCCAGTGGTCGACGATCAGCGCATTGGTGATGACGGTATCGACGGCGCCTGCCGCCCGCGTCACCTGGCTCTGGCCCATGCCGTCGCGGATGACCTTGCCGCCGCCGAACTTCACTTCCTCGCCATAGGTGGTGAAGTCCTTCTCCACCTCGATGAACAGCTCCGTGTCGGCGAGCCGAACCTTGTCGCCGACCGTCGGGCCGAACATGTTGGCATAGGCCGCGCGCGACATCTTGTAGGGCATGGGTTCAGGCTCCTTGGGACAAGTCTGAAGATGAAGGGGAAAGACGGCGAAGTCGGCCTTCGGCCGCAAGCGCCTCGACATAGCGACGCTCTGCGGCGAAGGGATGTAGCGCCCAGCCGGCATGGCCGAAGCCGGCCAGAATGACCGCGTCGTCGGCCGACACAAAACCGGACAGCACGTCGGCAATCACCACCATGCCGCTCGACGGAACGACATACGGGCCGGGCGCGAACCGCGACAGGTCCTGATCCAGCTGCTCGTGCGCAGCGATCGAGATGACCCGATGGGCGCGACCCGTCGCAGAGGCAAAACTCTCGAAACCAGCGGTGTAATCGTCGCAGAAATCGTCGAGATCCGGGTGTGTTTCAGCCAATTCCGCGCGCATGCCGGCAAACTTCTCACCCGACCGCACGCTCCAGATCTCGCGCGCCTGCCGTACAGCGGCGCTGTTCTTCCAGCGTCCACCGCCGAGCATCGCAAGCGCCGGCCGGCCGGTATTGCAGACTGCGACGATATCGGTCCTCGTCCCACCCGTTCCAACCGACCGGCAATCGTTGAAGCGGATGACGACATCGGCCGCGTCGATCGTTGCGGCAGCGCCTTCCGGCACATCTCCATTACCGACGATCATGATGGTGCGGCGAGACATCTGGGCTAGTTCTCTGTGGGCTCGAGCAGCGCTTTGAGTTCCTCGGTGCGTGTCGTGGTCAGCTGCGCCAGGCAGCCGGAGACGAGCATCGGCTCCATTGAACCGCCACGTGCCTCGAAGCCGGCAAGCTCGCACTGACCGTCACGATAGCCGATCCAGGCGCGCTGCGCCTTCTTCAGCGCCTCCTCCGCACCGACATAATCGGCGCTGATATCGCCCAGTTCCTTGTCCTTGGCCCGCATCGCCACAACAGTCTGCTTGTAGACCGTATTGAGTTCGGTATCGGCCGCCTCATAATCCCTGTGAGAGCAGATGTTCATATCCGCCTGCGTCATTGCGTTGGCGCAATTGATATCATCCTCCTGCGCCAGAGCCGGCGACGCCGCAAGCAGCAATATGCCGGCGATAATCGTGGTTCTGATTTTCATCCCTAAAGCTTTCCCATGACCTTCTGGCGGAAGCCGAAAACCTCGCGCTTGCCCGAAAGCGGAATGAGTGTGACCTGTCTTTTCTGTCCCGGCTCGAAACGCACAGCCGTGCCCGCAGGAATATCGAGCCGCTTGCCGTGAGCAGCGGTGCGGTCGAAGTCGAGCCCGGCATTGGTTTCGGCAAAATGATAGTGGCTGCCGACCTGCACCGGCCGGTCGCCGGTGTTGGAAACCTCGATGGTTACCGTCTCCAGCCCGTGGTTGAGTTCGATCTCGCCGCTTGCGGCAATGATTTCCCCTGGGATCATGTCTTGCTCGCTCCCCTCTCAAGCCGCGTCGGCGTCAGCACAGCCTTGCGGCTTCAGCACCCGCTCGGTCGATGCCGGATATTTCACAAGCAGCGCGGCGGGTCGCACCGGGCGACGGGTAAACTCGCCGCCGCAGTTAGGGCAGGATCCGCCGAGCTTGCCTTCGACGCACTCGGCGCAGAAGGTGCACTCGAAGGTGCAGATCATCGCTTCGCGGCTGTCGGGCGGCAGATCCTTGTCGCAGCATTCGCAGTTCGGGCGTAGTGCCAACATGTTCCAACCTCCTCAGCGGATCGGTTCGTGCACGGTGACGAGCTTGGTACCGTCAGGGAAGGTCGCCTCCACCTGGATGTCGTGGATCATCTCCGCGATCCCTTCCATCACCTGCGCACGGGTGATCACATGGGCGCCCGCTTCCATCAGCTCCGCAACCGATCGGCCGTCACGTGCGCCTTCGACGACGAAGTCGGTGATCAGCGCGATCGCTTCTGGATGGTTGAGCTTGACGCCGCGCTCCAGGCGGCGACGGGCAACCATCGCGGCTATGGAAATCAACAGCTTGTCCTTTTCGCGCGGGGTAAGATTCATGCGTCGCCACCGGTTTGATTGCGGATTAGAGAACCCAGACTTTCGGCACTGTCTTTTGCTTGCGCAAGTGCGAAATGATCGGGATGAGGATTTTTCTGAGCGAGAAGCCGTCCGCGGCTGCAAAGCGTGCGACCAGTTTGTCGCGACCACCGATCTTGATGTGACTGATGCCAGCCCCCGATTGCGTTTCGACGCGTGCGCGCAGCTGCGGCAGCAGCAACTCGCAATCGGGTCCGGTGTAAAGCAGCGTCGCGAATGCCACGCTCCCGTCCAAGACGGCGGTGCGGGCGACAAGGGCGGCGATATCGTCGGCGAAGGTCAGGTTTTCCGCGTGCAGCAACCTGTTATCGACGCGAATGCGCCAGCGGTCGCGAAAGAGGCCCGCCTGCATCGCTTCACCCATCGCCTTGCGGCCGAGCAGTACGGCCTCGACGGCGAGAAATGTCGCGCCGTCGTCAAGCTGGACGTCGAGCGAGCGCGTCAGCGATGCACGGTCGAACAGGATCGTCTCCTGCGGTAGCCAGTCGACCCGTGCGCCCGCCGCCACGTCGATCCGTGTCGTGACGTCGACCGTGCCGGCGCTTGCCTTATAGATCTTCTCGCAGGCCTGCGTGGTGACGGTCAGCTCGGTCGCGGCACCCGCTTCGATCTCCCAGGCCATGCGGTCGCCGCCGGTGAGCCCACCCGACGAATTGATCAGCACGGCTTCCATCGAACTGTCGAAGGTTTTCGGCAGCCGGATCTTGGCGCAGCCTTCCTGGTAAAGTTCGGCAATGCGCGTGCGCCCGACGGCCGCTTTCGCGACCAGCCGGCCTTTTCCGAACGCCCGCTGCGGGGCGATGATTGCCGCATTGCTCATGACCATCCGCCGAAATGCTTCACAGGCCGAAACGGCCCGAGAACGTCGCTATCGTCAGCATCCCGTACCTTCAAGTCAAGCTATTGTTTTGCAAAGAAAAACGGCACGGAGGCCGGTTTCTGTGCAGCCAATGCCCATCAAACAGCCACTGTCTCAGGCAACGCGATCCGGCGGCTCTCGGCCTTCGAAGAAGGCGGTGATGTTGTCGACCACCTTCATGCCCATGGCGACGCGCGTTTCCTCGGTCGCACTGCCCAGATGCGGCAGCAGGACGACGTTTTCGAGCGCCCTTAACCCGGCCGGTACATTCGGCTCCGCCTCGAACACGTCGAGACCGGCGCCCCTGATCACGCCGGTCTTCAACGCCTCGATCAGCGCCGGCTCGTCAACCACGTCGCCGCGCGCGGTGTTGACGAGATAGGCTGCCTTTTTCATTTTCGCCAGCCGTTCGGCGTTGATGAGGCGCCGGTTCTCGCCGCCACCCGGGCAATGCAGCGAAACAAAGTCGGCGACCGCAAGAACCTCGTCAACGGTATCGAGCTGACGGGCACCATAGCGCGCGGCTTCCGCCGCATCGACGCGCGAGCGGTTGTAGAACACCACCTCCATGTCAAAACCGAAATGACAGCGTTTCGCCATCGCCTTGCCGATGCGGCCGAAACCGATGATCCCCAGCGTCTTGCCGGTCACCTTGCTACCGATCATGTGCGTCGGCCGCCAGCCGGTCCATTCGCCCGCCCTGATCTGGCGCTCGCCCTCGCCCGCACGCCGGGCGACGGCCAGCATCAGCGTCATGGCGATGTCGGCAGTGCAATCGGTCAGGACGCCGGGCGTGTTGGTAACAACGATGTTGGCGGCCTTGGCGGCGGCCACATCGATGTGGTTGTAGCCGACGCCATAGTTGCCGAGGATTTTTGCCCTGATGCCGGCTCCTTCAAACAGGCTTGCCGGTAGGCGGTCGGAAACGGTCGGAAGCACGGCATCGAAGTCGCACAGCGCCTGCGCCAATTGATCGGCCGACATGGGCACGTCATCCTGGTTCAAGACGACATCGAACCGCTCGGCCAGCACGCGCTCCACCGCTTGCGGCCAACGGCGGGTGACGAGAATGCGCGGCTTGGAACTCATGGGACAACCTCAGAAAACAGAATCGTTCGGCGATAGTGCACGAAATGGCATCGCGGGACAGCCCGCGAAGCGTCCCGAGCAGGGGCCTACAGCATCGCGCGTCAAAGATGACGCACGAAAGATGCCGTCACACTTTGGCTCCGCGAGCCAATTTCATCCTTAAATCGGGTCTGATCCAAAAGCGTTATGCGGTAGCGCGGGCGCTGTGTCTGAAACAGGCTGGCTATCCGCCGAAAAACCCTCGCGGATTCAAAAAGCCCGGCGATCGCTCGCCGGGCTTTCGAAGTTCTGACGTGGTTCAGCGAACCTCGAAGCGAGATTTACTCGTTTTCGAAGTAGCTGTACTTGCCGTCTTCACCCTTCTTCCAGGTGTACATGACGTAGTCCGGACGGGTGATGTCGCCCTTTTCGTCATAGCCGAGTTCGCCGATGGCGGTCTTGAACGGGCCCTTGGCCTTGATCGCTTCGGCAACGGCCTGCGGGTCGGTGGTGCCGCCAGCCTTGGCAGCTTCAGCCACAACCTGCAGCGCAGCGTAGGCGTAGAGCGTGTAGGCTTCCGGCTCGAAGCCGGCAGCGCGGAACTTTTCGACGAGTTCCTTGGCAGCCGGGTTCTTGCGCGGATCCGGAGCAAACGTCATCAGCGTGCCGTCAACAGCGTCGCCGGCGATCGAGGCCAGTTCGTTCGAAACGATACCGTCGCCCGACATCAGGGTGGCCTTGAGGCCCTGGTCCTTCATCTGGCGCATGATCAGGCCGGCTTCGGTGTGCAGACCGCCGTAGTAGACGATCGAGACGCCGGCTTCCTTCATCTTGGCGATAAGAGCCGAGAAGTCCTTGTCGCCGGTGTTGATGCCTTCATAGAGGGCTTCATTGAGGCCGGCTTCGTTCATCGACTTCTTGGTTTCATCGGCAAGGCCCTGACCATACGGGGTCTTGTCGTGAATGACGGCGATCTTGGCGTCCTTGTGGTTGGCAGCAAGGAAGGCGCCGGCAACGGCACCCTGCTGGTCGTCACGACCGCAGGTGCGGAAGGTGTTCCAGAGGCCGCGCTCGGTGAACTGCGGGTTGGTGGAAGCCGGCGTTACCTGCAGGATGCCGTTTTCTGCATAGACTTCGGAAGCCGGGATGGACACGCCCGAGTTGAAGTGGCCGACAACGAACTTCACGCCGTCAGCAACGAACTTGTTGGCGACCGAAACGCCCTGCTTGGCGTCGGAAACGTCGTCGCCGAGCACAACCTTGATCTGTTCCCCATTGATACCACCGGCAGCATTGATGTCTGCAGCAGCCTGTTCGGCACCTTTCTGCAGCTGTGCGCCGAAGGCAGCGTTCGGGCCCGTCAGCGGGCCAGCAACGCCAACGAGAATATCAGCCCATGCGGTGCCGCTGAAAGCGACCATCGCCGACAGGGCAACGGCCGACAGAAGAGACTTTTTCATTTTGTTACTCCCAATTATCCGAGCGGGTCTCGTTACCAACCTGCGCAATGCCCACCGTAATTCGCGCCGGTATTTCTTTCGCACCGGCCGCGGCGGCCGGCGCGCGCTGTTCCCTTTATTTGGCTTTCCAGGAGAAAGGCGAAGCCTTCTCATAGAGCCAATAGTAGTTATTGGTCATTTGCTTGGTCCGATAGTACCGGAAACCTATGGTAGCAAACAACAAAAGTACGACCGTGTCTACGATATAGTAATGCAGACTGAACATCGTGCCTTCGAAGAGGGCGTGGTGCACAAAGCGGATACCAAGCCCCAGAAGCGCCACGTACACAAAGAGGCGCGGAAGCTCCTCCCAGCCTTCGGCGACGCTCTTTCCCGTTCTCCACGCGGTCCAGCCGCCCAGAACACAGGTAATGAAAAGAAACTGCCAGATCGACACTTCTTCGTAGAGAATACCCTGCATGTCACAAACTCCAGATGCGGCGCATCAATGGCGGCCGCCTTCGAGATAGGCCGCGCGGACTTCCGGATTGGCGAGCAGTTCCTTGCCCGAGCCGCTCATCGTCACGCGGCCGTTGACCATCACGTAACCGCGGTCGGAAAGCTTCAAGGCGCCGAACGCATTCTGCTCGACGAGGAACACGGTGAGCCCCTCTTCCTTGTTCAGCTTCTTGATGGCTTCGAAGATGCCCTTGACGATGAGCGGCGCCAGGCCGAGCGAGGGTTCGTCCAGCAGCAGGAGCTTCGGACGGGCCATCAGCGCGCGGGCGATCGACAGCATCTGCTGCTCGCCGCCCGACAGCGTGCCACCACGCTGGGCCTGACGCTCCTTCAGCCGCGGAAACAGCGTGAACACCTTCTCGACATCCTCGTTGAAGTATTTGAGGTTGTCGAGGCTTGCGCCCATCTGCAGGTTTTCAAACACGGTCATGCGCGGGAAGATGCGGCGACCTTCCGGAGACTGCGCGATGCGAAGACGCGCGATCTCGTGCGTCGGCATACGGGTGATTTCCTCGCCTTCGAACATGACCGCACCGGTGCGCGCCTGCGGGCTGCCGCAGATCGTCATCATCAGCGTCGACTTGCCGGCGCCGTTGGCGCCGATCAGGCAGACGATTTCACCGCGATGCACTTCGACATCGACGCCGCTCAGCGCCCGGATGTTGCCGTAGTAGGTCTCGACGGCCTTTACTTGCAGGAGAGGCGCACTCATTTCTTGGAGCCTCCCTGTCCGCCTTCGATTTCCTCGATTTCTTCGATCACCTCTTCAACCTCTTCATCCTCGACACCCAGATAGGCCGCAATGACCCTTGGATCGTTCTTCACGAAATCCGGGTTGCCGTCGGAAATCTTCTGGCCGTATTCCAAAACGACCACGTGGTCGGAAATCTCCATGACCACCGACATATCGTGCTCGATCAGCAGGATCGACGTGCCGGTTTCGCCGCGAATGCTGCGCAGTAGCTCGTTGAGCGCCAGCGATTCACGCGGGTTGAGGCCGGCAGCCGGTTCGTCGAGGCACAGGAGTTCTGGCCCGGTGCACATGGCACGGGCGATTTCGAGCCGCCGCTGGGCGCCGTAGGGCAGATCGCCGGCCGGGTCGTCGGCGCGATCGACCAGCGACGCCTTTTCCAGCCAATGGCGGGCAAGCTCGATCGATTCCTTCGAGGCCTGCTTGTAGGCGGGAAAGCCGAGCAGCCCGAGGAATGTGTAGCCGGATGCCTGCATCAGCTTGTTGTGCTGCGCGACCAGCAGGTTTTCGAGCACCGTCAGACCGGAGAACATCCGGATGTTCTGGAACGTACGCGCGACCTTGGCCTGCTTGGTGATCTCGAAATCCGGCAGGCGTTCCAGCAGATATTCCTTACCGGACTTCTGCTTCATGGTGATCATGCCCATCGTCGGCTTGTAGAAGCCGGTGATGCAGTTGAACACCGTGGTCTTGCCGGCTCCGTTCGGGCCGATCAGCGCGGTGATGTCACCGCGATAGGCTTCGAAGGAGAAGTCGTTGATGGCCATGAGACCGCCGAAGCGCATCGACAGGTGCTCAACCGAGAGAATGGGGTCTTTTTTCATTGTCGTTGTCGTTGTCTCGAGGGCCATCAGCCATGCCCTTCCTTGGTGAAGCTGCCGGAGATCGCCTTGCGTTCGCGCAGGAACGCTGTCGGTTCACGCGAGCCGACAAAGCCACGCGGTTTCCAGACCATGACGACCACCATCGCCAGACCGAAAATCAGCATGCGGTAGAGTTCCGGCGTGAAGTCCGGCCCGAAGATCGCCTTGAGGAAGGAAAGCTCGCGCAGGATTTCCGTGCCGCCGATCATCACCGCAGCGGCAATCGCGATACCGGTCAACGAACCCATGCCGCCAAGAACAACGATCGCCAGAATGACGGCCGATTCGAGGAAGACGAAGGATTCCGGCGAGACGAAGCCCTGGCGCACGGCGAAGAACGCACCGGCGAAACCGCCAAACATGGCGCCCGTAGCAAAAGCCGTCAGCTTGGTCGTGACCGTGTTGATGCCGAGCGAGCGGCAGGCGATCTCGTCCTCGCGCAGCGCTTCCCAGGCGCGGCCGATCGGCATGCGGCGAAGGCGGATGGTGACATAGGCGGTCAGAAGAGCGAGCGCCAGGATCAGATAGAACAGGAAGATCTTGTAGTAGGCCGACGACATGGAAAGCCCCATCATCGCGGCAAAACCATCCTTGGATGCGTCGAACTTGATGCCGAACAGCGTTGCCTTGGCGATACCGGAGACGCCGAACGTCCCCTTGGTCACCTCGGTCCAGTTTATGAGAACCAAACGGATGATTTCTCCGAAGGCGAGCGTGACGATCGCGAGATAGTCACCCCTCAATCTCAAGACAGGGAAGCCGAGGATCATGCCCCAGAAGGCGGCAAGGATGCCGGCGACCGGCAACAGGATCCAGAAGGACAGGCCGAAGTAGGTCGACAGAAGCGCGTAGGAATAGGCGCCGACCGCGTAGAAGGCGACATAGCCAAGGTCGAGCAGGCCTGCGAGACCGACGACGATGTTCAGGCCCCAGGCGAGCATGACGTAGATCAGGATCTGGACGCCGAAGTTATCGACCCATTTCAACGAACCCTGCACGCCGACAAGCGCGAGGATCACCGGTGGATAGAGGACGAGCGCGACAATTGCGATCTTCGAGAAGTTGCGCTTGAAGAATGTCTCTTCCTTGACGACGTCCTCGGCCTCAGCCTTGGCCGCCTTGCGGCGCGCCATGGCCGGCTGGACGTAGGCGACCATCAGGAACCGGCCGACGGCAGCCACGATCACGAAGATCGAAAGCAGACCCCAGCGCTGGTTCAGCACCAGCTCGTTGCGAATGTTCTGGTCGGACTTCAGACCGACGAACAACACGAAGAGGCCGAGTGAGATCAGGCCCGCGAAGACAGCCTCGCGCAGGGCCCGCGCCGTCAGGTCACTGCCGGCGCTTGCAGATGTAGAAGCAATGTTTGCCATTGAATTATACCTTCTCGACTTCCGGTCGTCCGAGTATGCCAGACGGCTTGAAGATCAGGACGATTGCGAGAATGGAGAACGTCGCAACATCCTTGTAGTCGATGGTGAAATAAGCGGACCAGAGGGACTCGATGAGGCCGATCAGCAACCCGCCGAGAACAGCGCCCGGCAAGGAGCCGATGCCGCCAAGAACAGCTGCAGTAAAGGCCTTGACCCCCGGAACAAATCCGTCGGTAAAGACGACCACACCATAATACATCAGGTACATGGTGCCGGCGACAGCGGCGAGCGCCGCGCCCATGATGAAGGTCACCGAGATGGTGCGGTCGACATCCACACCCAGGAGTGCAGCCATCTTGCGGTCCTGTTCGGTTGCGCGTTGGGCGCGACCGAGCGGCGTCTTGTTGACGATATACCAGAAGATCGAAAGCAGGACCGCCGTGATGATGATGATGATGATCTGCTTCAGCGAAATCGTGATGCCCATGACCTCGTAAACCGAGGAGACGAGCGGCGGGATCGGCTTGTTGCGTGGACCCTGCGTCACCTGGATGAAGTTCGAGAGCGCAATCGACATGCCGATCGCGGTGATCAGCGGCGCCAGGCGGAACGAGCCGCGCAGCGGCCGATAGGCCACCTTCTCGATCGTCCAGTTCCAGAGACCTGCGGTCAGCATGGCGACGACCATCATCAGCAGCAGGGCAAGTACAACCGGGACGCCTGCGATGAATGTTGTGAGAAGCAGAAAGACAATCAAGGCGGCAAAACCGCCGAGCATGAAGATATCGCCGTGGGCGAAGTTGATCATGCCAATGATGCCGTAGACCATGGTATAACCAATTGCGATCATACCATAAATAGACCCAAGAGTCAGCCCGTTGACGAGCTGCTGGACGAAATACTCCATCAATCTTCCCCTGGACCAGATCCATAAGGTCCGGTCTCTTGTTTTTCGAGCTCATTGTTGAGCGTTCTGTTTGATCGATTCCATACCTCTTTCAAACGAAAAGAAAAGCTAAAAAACGTGGGACCGGCAAAATCTTCGCCGATAAAATCGATTTGACGCTTTTGAAGTCATAAAAAACAAAAAAAATGCACGCCTCGCCTGCGGAATAGTCAACTTTAGTCTAAAATCGCGTGCAATCCCGGCTGTGGATGAATCGGCAAGCAACAAGACCAGCTTGCCGATCCGAGCGCCTCAGGCACGCATGCGTTGACCGTTTGCGTCGAACAATGGGTAGGGTTGCAGCCGCGCCGGCAGGATCTCGCCGAGCAGTTCAATCGCCCAGTCCCCCTCCTCGTCGGCGATCTCCTTGGGCACATAACCGAGCGCCACCGATACTCCGGTGGCATGGGCATAACCGCCCGAGGTCACCCAGCCGCGCACGGCACCGCCGAAATAGATCGGTTCGTCGCCGATGACATCGGCATCGCGTGTCTCGATCAGGAAGGTGCGCAAACGAAGCTGCCCGCCTTCGGCCTTCTCGGCGATTGCCGCCGCCTTTCCGATGAATTCCGCTGGCTTGCCGAGCGCCACGAACCGACCGAGGCCGGCCTCCAGCGGACCGTAGAGCGGCCGAAATTCGCGCGACCAACTGCCGAACGACTTTTCGACCCTGAGCGCGTTCAGGGCGCGAAGGCCAAACAGCCTGATGCCAAACCCTGCGCCCTTCTCCAGGATCAGATCGAACAGATAGCGCTGATATTCCGGCTTCATCCAGATCTCGTAGCCGAGATCGCCGGTGTAGCTGACCCGCCCGACGATCGTCGGCGCCATGCCGAGATCCATGCGACGAATGTCCATGAAGGCAAAGGCCGAATCACCGACATCGAGATGGGTCAGTGCCGCCAGCACGTCCCTCGCCTTCGGCCCGGCGATCGATAGACCGACCAACTCCAGCTTCAATGGGCGGATCGAGACCGATCCGTCCTGCGGCAGGTGCTTCTCGAACCAGCGCATGTGGTAATCCTCAGCGATGCCGGAGCCGATGAGGAGGAAATCCTGCTCTCCCAGCTTGGCAAGCGTGAAGTCGCCGATCAGCTTGCCGTCGTCCTTCAGCATCGGCGCCAGCGACATCCGGCCGGTCACCGGGATACGGCAGGCAAGCATCCGGTCGAGCCAGCCTTCGGCGCCCGCCCCCTTGATCTCGTATTTGGCAAAGCCGGAGGTTTCCATCAGCCCGACGCCGGTGCGCACGGCGCGGGCTTCATCGCCGACCGTGTCGAAATCGGTCGAGCGGCGCCAGGAGAAGTGATCCTCGACACCTGGAGGTGCAAACCACAGCGGTGTTTCCAGGCCATAGGAGGCGCCGAACACGGCACCGGCCGCCTTCAGCCGGTCGTAGATCGGCGTCGTCAACAGTGGCCGACCCGCCGGTAGCTCCTCATTGGGATAGCGGATCGAGAAACGCCGCGAGTAATTCTCGCGAACCTTGGCGTTGGTATAGGCAAGCGTGGCGAAGTCGCCATAGCGTGCCACGTCCATGGCAAAGACGTCGAAGCCCGGGTCGCCCTCGATCATCCAGTTGGCGAGCGCCAGGCCGACGCCGCCACCCTGGCTGAATCCGGCCATGACGGCGCAGGCCGACCAGAAGTTGCGCAAGCCCCTGACCGGCCCGACCAGCGGGTTTCCATCCGGCGAGAAGGTGAAGGGGCCATTGATGACCTTCTTGATCCCGGCCTTGTTGAAGGCCGGGAAGTGTCGGAAACCGACTTCAAGCTCCGGTGAAATGCGGTCGATATCTTCGGCCAGCAGCTCATGGCCAAAATCCCAGGGTGCCGTCACCGGCGACCAGGGGCGGCAGGCCTTCTCATAGGTGCCCATCAGCATGCCGTTACGCTCCTGGCGCAAGTAGATCTCGCCGTCAAAATCGACGCAGTGCATCAGCTCCTTGCCACGCGTCTGATTGAATTCGATGACCTCAGGCATGTCCTCGGTGATGAGGTACATGTGCTCCATCGCCAGCACCGGCAGTTCCAGCCCAACCATGCGGCCGACCTCGCGCGCCCAGAGGCCTGCCGCATTGACCACATGCTCGGCAATAATTTCGCCCTGATTGGTGATGACCCGCCAGGAACCGTCCTCGCGCTGCACCAGATCCTCGACCTTGGTGTGCAGATAGATCTCGGCGCCATTCTTCTTGGCCGACTTGGCATAGGCATGGGTGGTGCCATAGGGATCGAGATGGCCCTCGACCGGGTCGAACACCGCGCCGACGAACTGATCGGGATCGAGCAGCGGCATCAGGTCGTGCGCTTCCTTCGGCGTGAGCAGCTCGGCTTCGAGCCCCATGTAACGGCCCTTGGCGAGGATCGACTTCATCCAGTCGAAACGCTCCCTGGTCGCGGCCAGCATCATGCCCGAGGTCATGTGCAGGCCGATGTCCTGGCCGGAATAGTCCTCGATCTCCTTGTAGAGCTCGACCGTGTATTTCTGCAGCTTGGCGACGTTGGGGTCGCCGTTGATCGTGTGCATGCCGCCGGCCGCATGCCAGGTCGAACCGGAGGTCAGCTCGGATCGCTCCAGGAGCACTACGTCGGTCCAGCCGAACTTCGTCAGGTGGTAGAGGACCGAGCAACCGACAACACCGCCACCGATCACGACGACTCTGGCATGGCTTTTCATGCGCGCACTCCGCTTTCCCGCGCATCCGGGCGAAGCGCGGCTCGATTTACAGGGGAAAAGGATCAGGCACGACTGCCGTCCGCTGAGGTCCGTTCCCGCACGGGAACGGCACGTGGCGAACAGGTAAAAGCCTAGTCAGAAAGACGGCTGCGATAAAGACGTGGCTGCGAAGAACGCTTGTCCGTTTCCGCCATCCGCTGGCGGATCGGCGACCCAAATGCGGCATTCGATGCCGCATTTGATTTCATTCGGAAAAAGCAGCCGAAAGATCGAACGGACGCCCCATTGTCATCACGTCCTCGAACAGCGATTCGGCAAAGCTGCGCGAAACGATCAGCTCGAAGATATCCTCGCCGGTGCGTGAGAGGTTGATGGCGATATGGCCGCAAAGCACGTTGGTGCTGCCACCGAGTGCGAAGGCTGCAGGGTGAAGATCAACGCCGATGCCCTTGGCAAGGATCTGCCGCGCCGACGGCCCGGAAAGGCGCAGAAGAACGCGGCCATCGCTCTGGTCGATCACATGCGCCTGCGTGCCACACAGCATGTCGAGACGGCGCATGAGGCCAACAGGCGTGTCGACCTGCGACACCACCAGCCATTCACCTGGTCCGCAATAGCGCAACGACAGGTCGGGCGTCGACGAAAGCGCCCGCTGCACCGCCGCATCAAGCCCTGCATGGGCAAGCACCGTGGCAATCGCCTGCCAATGGCCGACTTCGAGGTGATCCACATGCGCCGGCTTCGGTGTGCCGCGCAGCTTCTGGTCGAGAGCATGGCGGTTGTTGTAATCGCGGACCATCAGCGCCTCCTCAGGCTTTCAGCTTCTTGTTTTCGGGATCGACGAACACCGGGTCGCAGACCTCGGCGACGACCTCGTGATCGCGCAGCTTGTCCCAGACGACGATCTTTTCGCCGTAGCGCTCGCGCCCGGATTTCAGGAAGGCGAGCGCGATGTGCTGCCCCAGCACCGGCGAGTAGCCGGTGGAGCTGATCCAACCCTGATCGTTGAGCGTCGACGGCTTCATGCCCTCTTTCAGAAGATGAGCGCCGGCACGCATGTCCTTGTCCTTGTCCACCGGCTTCAGACCGACAAGCTGCATGCGGTCTGCCGCCGTCAGGCCATAGCGTGCCGACAGGTGTTTGCCGATGAAATCGGGCTTTTGTGCCGAAAACATGCGCCCAAGCCCGGCATCGTCGGGCGTCACCCGGCCGTCGAATTCCGCATGGGTCAGAAGCCCTTTTTCGAGCCTGAGCACGTTCAGTGCCTCGACGCCGTAGGCGCAGATCCCATGCGCCCGCCCCGCCTCCATGATCTGCTCGGCCACCGCCTCGCCATAACCGGCGGGAACAACCAGCTCGAAGGCGAGTTCGCCGGAAAACGAGATGCGGAACAGCCGGGCATGGATGCCGCCGCGAAGCACCATCGAACGCGCCGCCAAGAACGGGAAAACTGCTTCCGAGATATCCTCGTCGATCAGTTGCTGCAGCACGTCGCGCGCTTTCGGTCCGGCAATCGCCATCTGCGCCCATTGATCGCTGACCGAGCAGAACCGGACCTTGAGATCGGGCCACAGCACCTGTGCGCAATAGTCCATATGGGACATGACAGCGCCGGCCATGGCGGTGGTCGTCGTCACGAAGAAATGGTCTTCCGCCAGCCGGCTCACGGTGCCGTCGTCGAAGACGAAGCCGTCCTCGCGCAGCATAAGTCCGTAGCGGGCCTTGCCGACCGGCAACTTCAGCAGGGCGTTGCAATAGAGCCGGTTGAGAAACTCGGCCGCATCCGCCCCGAAAACCTCGATCTTGCCGAGCGTCGACACATCGCAAAGTCCGACATTGGCGCGAACGTTGAGAACTTCCCGGTCGACGCTTTCCCGCCAGGTCTTTTCGCCGGCGCGCGGGAACCAGGCCGAGCGAAACCAGAGACCGGAATCGACGAAGGTCGCGCCGTGCTTCTTTGCCCATTCATGCAAGGGCGACTTGCGGGTCGGTGTCGCATGGCCGTCGCGGGACATGCCCGCCAGAGCGCCGAAGGACACCGGCGTATAGAAAGGCCGGAACGTCGTCGTGCCGACCTCGGCCGGGCTCACGCCGCGCATGCCAGCGAGAATGCCGACCGCATTGATGTTGGAAAGCTTGCCCTGGTCGGTCGCCATGCCGCTGGTGGTGTAGCGCTTGGCGTGTTCCACATGGCCAAAACCCTCGCGCAACGCGAGACCGAGATCCTTGGCGTGCACATCGTTCTGGAAATCGACAAAGGCCTTCGACTTGGCGCCCTGCACATACCAGAGGGCTGCAAACGAAGGGTCAGTCTCGGGCTCAGTCACCGGCAACTGTGCTGCGGCGGCATTGAAGCCCAGTTCGGCGGCAATCGCCGTCGCCTTCTCGACACCGTCGCGCAGGCAGCCGCCAAGCGTATAGACCCCATTGGCCGATCCGACGACACGAAGGCCGTTGCCGACATCCGGTGCTGCGAATGCCTTCAAATCCTCCGACCACACCGGCCGGGCACCGCGCTGGCAAGCGAGATGAATGACCGGGCTCCAGCCACCGGACATGCCGAGCGCATCGCAGGCAATCAGTTCCTCGAAACCGGAGCGCTCGACGACAATGCCGGATAACCGCTGCCGGCCCTTGGTATCGACGATCGCACCGGAACGGATCACTCGCACGCCATCGGGCGCCGCGTCGCTCGCCTCCGCACGGCTGTCGACGACCGCCGAGACTGTCACCCCTTTTGCCGCCAGGCCACGCGCTGTGCGATAGCCGCTGCTGCCGCTGGTGAAGATCGCCACCGATTTGCCGGCGGAAACGCCATAGCGCTCAGCGTAGGTCGAAACGGCGCCGGCCATCATGACGCCGGGACGGTCATTGCCTCCGAACACCAGCGGCCGCTCTTCGGCGCCGGTCGCCAGCAAGGCGCGTTTGGCCGCAATGCGCCAGACGCGTTCGGTGGGCAGCTTGGCCGAGGGTTCGGCCACATGTTTCTGCACCCGCTCGACGGCACCGAAGACATTATCGTCGTACCAGCCGAAGACAGTGGTTCGCGACAGAAGCGTGACGTTGTCGAGAGACAGCAATTCGGCCACGACCCGCTCGGCAAAGGCCGGCGCCGGGGAATCGCCGATCGTTTCCGTTTCCGACAACAGCGATCCGCCAAGACGAAAATCTTCGTCGGCAAGGATGACGCGAAGACCGGCCCGGCCGGCCGTCAGAGCAGCCATCAACCCTGCCGGGCCGCCGCCGACGACCAGCAGATCGCAAAAGGCCCAGGTCTTTTCGTAGCTCTCGGGGTCGCGTTCGAGCACGGCCCGCCCGAGACCGGCTGCCCGCCGGATCACCGGCTCATAAAGCTTTTCCCAGAGCTGGCGCGGCCACATGAAGGTCTTGTAGTAGAAACCGGCACCGAGAAACGGCGAAAGCAGGCCGTTGACCGCGCCGACATCGAAGCCGAGCGAGGGCCAGCGGTTCTGGCTCTTCGCCGTCAGACCAGCATAAAGCTCGGCAACCGTCGCCTTTGTGTTCGGATCGCTGCGGGCGCCCGAACCGAGCGTCACCAATGCGTTCGGCTCCGACGGCCCGGCGCTGACGATGCCGCGCGGACGGTGGTACTTGAAGCTGCGGCCGACCAGCAACTGGTCGTTGGCGAGAAGTGCTGAGGCAAGCGTATCGCCGGCAAGGCCGCGCAGCGGCCGGCCGTCGAAGGTGAAGCTCAAAACCTTGCTGCGATCGACGAGGCCGCCGGAGGAAAGGCGATAGGCGCTCATCGCTGGGCCTCCCGCGCCGCGGCAGCACCATCGACAACCGAATAGACCTCGTGGGTCACCGTATCGCGCTCGACAACCAGGAAGCGGCGACAGCCGGCGACATGGTGCCAATGCTCGACCGTGCGACCCCGCGGATTGGCGCGCACATAGACATAGTCATGCCAGGCTTCATCCGAGGTCGAAGGTGCCGGCCGAACGAGCGAGGCATCGCCACGGATTGTGAACTCTTCCTTCGGGCGAACCCCGCAATGAGGACAGGTGATCAGGCTTGCCATTGTCTTCCGTATCCTGGAGCCCCAACGCGGCTCGCTCATATTCCTGGGTAGCCGGATGGTCGTCATCCGGTTCGCGCCGCTCTAGTGAAGGTTCGGCTGAGGGCCGGCACCGGCCTCATCGACAGCATAACCGCGCGCGAAACGGTCGAGCCTGAGCGCCCGCGCCACCGGATGGGTGTCGTTCCTGGCGATCAGATGCGCGAAGCAGTAGCCGGACGCCGGCGTCGCCTTGAAGCCGCCATAGCACCAGCCGCAGTTGAGGTAGAGGTTGTCGATCGAGGTGCGGTCGATGATCGGCGAGCCGTCCATGCTCATGTCCATGACGCCGCCCCAGGCGCGCAGCACCCGCACGCGCGACAGGCCGGGGATCATCGAAACCCCCTCCTCCATCACATGCTCGGCCGTCGCCAGGTTGCCGCGCTGGGCATAGGAGGAGTAGCCGTCGATCTCGGCGCCGAAGACCAGCCCGCCTTTGTCCGACTGCGAAATGTAGAAATGCCCGCCGCCATAGACGATGACGTGATCGATACACGGCTTCAGCCCCTCGGTCACGAAGGCCTGCAGCACATGGCTTTCAAGCGGCAGCTTCAGATCCGCCATCTCGCCGACGCGCGAAGAATTGCCGGCTGCCGCCAGCGCCAACTTGCCGCAACCGATGAAGCCCTTCGAGGTTTCAACGCCGGTAACGACGCCGTTTTCGCGACGAATGCCGGTGACTTCGCAATGCTCGATGATGTCGACGCCGTGCTGGTCGGCACCGCGGGCGTAACCCCAGGCGACGGCATCATGGCGAGCCGTGCCCGCGCGCCGCTGGAGAAGGCCGCCGAGGATCGGGTAGCGCGCGTGGTCGTAATTGAGGAAGGGGATCATCTTCTTCAGCTGTTCGCGCTCGATCAGCTCGGCGGACACGCCTTCCATCCACATCGCATTGCCGCGCCTGACATAGGCGTCGCGCTGGGCGTCGCTGTGGTAGAGCATGATAACGCCGCGCTGGGAGAGCATGACGTTGTAGTTCAGGTCCTGCTCCAGCCCCTCCCAGAGCTTCATCGAAAACTCGTAGAAGGGCTCGTTGCCGGGCAGCATGTAGTTGGAGCGCACGATCGTGGTGTTGCGACCGACATTGCCCGACCCGAGATAACCCTTCTCGAGCACCGCGACATTCTTCACGCCGAATTCCTTGGCGAGGTAATAGGCGGTCGCAAGACCATGGCCACCACCGCCGACGATGATCACGTCATAATGGGATTTCGGCTGCGGCTGTCGCCATTGCGGTTTCCAGTTCAGGTTTCCGGAAAGGGCGTTCCTGACGATCGAGAATGCGGAATAACGCATGAAGGCATCCAGTTCAGTTGCGTCGGCACATTTGCACAGCCGGCGCGAGGAGCAAAGATGCAAGCTTCTCGCAGGTGCAAAAATCAAGTCGGCCTTTTGCCGCAACCGCCGAAAACCTTTCGCACACGCGCCTGAGACAGGACATTTCGCGCGAACCGTCGAAAACTATGGGCAACTTCCGCCGTGGAGTGTGGTATGGCGCGACAAAGGCCTGAAAGACGACAAACAATGCTCGACATTCTCAAGAAATCCGCGATCGCCGCCGGGCGCGCCATTCTCGACATCTACCACTCCGGCCCGGAAGTGCTTTACAAGCCCGACTGTTCGCCAGTGACGGATGCCGACGAATGTGCGGAGCGCATCATCCTGGCCGATCTCGCAGCCGCCTTTCCGGATATCCCCGTCGTGGCTGAGGAATCGGTGGCCGCCGGCTCCATCCCCGCTATCTCGGGCAAAACGTTCTTCCTTGTCGATCCGCTCGACGGGACCAAGGAGTTCATCGGCCGCCACAACGACTTCACAGTCAACATCGCGCTCATCGAAAACGGTGTGCCCGTTGCCGGCGTCGTCTATGCGCCGGCGCTCGGCATCCTCTATGCTGCAAGCGCCGGCAAGGCATTGAAATCGGTCGTCTCCGAGGCTTTTCTGGTCGAGCCGGAAACCGTGATCGGCTGTCGCAGCCGCGGCGATCGGCTGGTAGCGTTGGCGAGCCGCTCGCACAACAGCGCCGAGACCGTCGCCTATCTCGCCGAACACGGGATCACCGATTACGAGGCCGTCGGCTCGTCGCTCAAATTCTGTCTGCTGGCCGAAGGACTTGCCGACGTCTATCCGCGTTTCAGCCGCACGATGGAGTGGGACACGGCCGCCGGCGATGCGATCCTGCGGGCGGCGGGCGGCGAAACGCTGACGATGGAAGGCACGCCGCTGACGTACGGCAAACGCAATCAGGCAAACGACAGCGATTTTGCCAATCCCTGGTTCGTCTCGCGCGGCAAGACCTGAGAGGACGACAACGGCCGGCAGACTGTTAGACCGGCACCGCTTCGCCGTCCTTCGGCGTCGTTTCGCCGTCGCTAGCGCCGCTCTTGGTTGGCAGCTTGATCCGGAACCAGGCGAGATAAAGCGCCGGCAGGAACAGAAGCGTCAGCACCGTCCCGACGATGATGCCGCCCATCATCGCATAGGCCATCGGCCCCCAGAAGATTTCCCGCGCGATCGGGATCAGCCCGAGGCTTGCCGCTGCGGCCGTCAGCATGATCGGCCGCATGCGATGTTCGGTCGCCTCGCGCACCGCATCCCAGGCCGCCACCCCTTCCTTGCGCAGATCCTCAATCTGCACGACGAGGATGACCGAGTTTCGAATGAGAATGCCGATCAGCGCCAGCACACCGAGGATCGCCACGAAGCCGAGCGGCGCACCACTTGGCAGCAGCGCCGCGACCACGCCGATCAGCGCCAGTGGCGCCACGGCAAAGACCAGGAACAACCGCGAGAAACTCTGAAGCTGGATCATCAGGATCGTCGCCATCACAAACAGCATCAGGGGCACGACGGCGACAATCGGCGCCTGGCTCTTGGCGCTTTCCTCGATCGTGCCGCCGATCTCGATTTTGTAACCGTCCGGAAGCGCGGCGCCAAAGGCCGCCACGTCCTTTTCCAACTGTGCGGAAACCGTCGAGGGTTGTGCCGTTCCGTTGATTGCCGCCTTGACCGTGATCGTCGGCAGGCGCGAACGGCGCCAGACGACCGGCTGCTCCATCTCGTAGCGGAAGTTGGCAACCGCCGCCAAGGGCACCGAGTTCCCGTTGGCGCCGGGAAGCTGGAGATCGCGTAAAGTTTCGATCGATTGCCGTTCGGAGTCGCGCGCACGGCCGATAACATCGATCAGGTAGATGTCGTCGCGCACCTGTGTGACGGTCGTCCCTCCGACGATGCCGTTGAGGGCATTCGCGATATCCTGCGAGGTCACGCCGAGTTGGCGCGCCTTGTCCTGCAAGACGTCGACCTTGATCATGCGCGCCGGCTCGTTCCAATCGTAGACGATCTCACCCAATTGCGGATTGCGGCCGAGCACGGAGCTGAGATCGAGCGCATGTTTACGCACCTGTTCGATATCGGGCCCACTGACGCGATACTGGATCGGTCGCCCGACCGGCGGGCCGATGTCGAGCAGCTTCACATAGGCGTCCGTTCCGGGGAATGTCTGCTTGAGATAGGCCTGCAGGTCAGCGCGCACCTTGTCGCGCACGTCGAGCCCCTTGGTGACGATGATCATCTGCCCGAAGGAGGGATGCGGCGGCTGAACGTCGAAGGACAGCACGAAGCGCACGGCCCCCTCGCCGACATAAGTCGACCAGCGCAGCACATCCGGATTGCCGGTGAGCTTCTCCTTCTCGAACTTCGCCATCTGCGCATTGGTTTCCTCGATCGAGGAATTCTGCGGCAGCGACCAGTCGACGATGATCTCGGGCCGGTCGGATGAGGGAAAAAACTGCTGCTGCACGAAACCCATGCCGAAGACCGAAAGGCAGAAGACGGCGACCGTGGCGATGATCGTCGTCCAGCGCCAGTGCATGCAGAGATCGAGCAGCCTGGAAAACAGCCGCCCGACCCGGCCTTTTTCTCCGGCATGCTGCTTCATCGTTTTCGGCAGGATCGTGACCCCCAGAAGCGGCGCGAAGATCACCGCCACGATCCACGAGACCAGCAGCGAAATGGCGATGACGACGAACAGCGTGAAGGTGAACTCGCCGGCCGCGCTGTTGTTGAGGCCGATCGGGATGAAACCGGCAACGGTGACGAGCGTGCCCGTCAGCATCGGAAAGGCCGTCGAGGTATAGACGTAGGTCGCCGCCTTGCGCAGCGAATCGCCGACCTCCAGCCGCGCCACCATCATCTCCACCGCAATCATCGCATCGTCGACGAGCAGGCCAAGCGCGATGATCAGCGCGCCGAGCGAAACGCGCTGCAGCGAGATGCCCCAGTAGGACATGAAGACGAAGGTGATCGCCAGCGTCAGCGGAATGGAAAGCGCCACGACCAGGCCGGCGCGCATGCCCAGACTGACGAAGCTGACGGCAAGAACGATGATCACCGCTTCGAACAGCGCCCGCGTAAAGCCGGAGACCGCCTCCTCGACCACGAGCGGCTGGTCGGACACCAGGTGAACATCGACGCCGACCGGCAACCTCTGCTCGAGGCGCTCGATCTTCCGCTCGACCGCCTTGCCGAAATCGAGCAGATTGGAACCCTGCTTCATGCCGATCGCCAGCCCGATTGCCGGCTTGCCCTCGAAACGGAAGAGGGCTGACGGCGGATCGACATAGCCGCGGCTGATCGTTGCTATGTCGCTGAGACGAAAGAAGCGGTCATTGACCTGCAGGTTGACCGAACGGATGCTGTCTTCCGATGAAAACTGGCCGCCGACACGAATGCTGACGCGCTCGCCTTCGGTCTGGATGACGCCCGAGGGAGAGACCGCGTTCTGGGCCTGCAGCGTCTCGATGACCTGCTGCTGGTTGATGCCGAGGGCTGCGAGCTGGCGCGGCGAAAACTCGAGGTAGATCACCTCGTCCTGCGCGCCGATCAGATCGACCTTGCCAATGTTCGGCACCGTCAGGATATCGCGGCGCGCATCCTCGACATAGTCGCGCAGCTGGCGCGGGGTCAGCCCGTCGCCGGTGAAGGCATAGATGTTGCCGAAGACGTCGCCGAAGCGGTCGTTGAAGGCAGGACCGATGACACCCGAAGGAAAATCCCCGCGAATGTCGTTGATCATGTTGCGAACCGTGACCCAGGTCGCCGCCACATTGCGCGCCTTCGTCTCGGGCTTCAGGTTGACGAAGACCAGCGTCTGGCCCGGCGTCGTCATGCTCTTGGTGTAGTCGAGCGATTCCAGTTCCTCGAGCTTGCGCTCGATGCGCTCCGTGACCTGAAGCGTGGTTTCCTCGACCGACGCGCCCGGCCAGGCGGCCGAGATCGTCATCGTCTTGATGGTGAAGGACGGGTCCTCCTCGCGGCCAAGCTCCACATAGGAGGTGATACCGAGCACGACGAAGACGATCATGAAGTACCAGACCATCGAGCTGTGATCGAGCGCCCAGTCCGAAAGGTTGAACTTCTTCATGAACGCGCTCCGTCGGAAATCTTTACCTTCTGGCCTTCCTCAAGGCTGTGCGCGCCCGCCGTGGCGATGCGCTCTCCCGGCTTGAGCCCCGCGGTCACCGGCCTCAGGCCGCCGGAACTAGCGCCGACTTCGACTTCCCGTGCCGTGACATCGCCGCCCGGTTCATTGACGATCCAGACAAAGGTCTTGCCGTCGCGTTCGAACACGGCAGTCGAAGGAATGAGCATGAGTTCATGCTCGGCGCCCTGGCGCGTCGCTGTGATCGTCGTTCCGAGCCTGAACCCGACGGGCGGATTGTCGAGCGCGATCTTCACGCGCCGGGTCCGGGTGACCGGGTCGGCGGCCGGCGCGATCTCGCGCACCGTGCCGTTGACCTTGAGATCCGGATTGATCTGCAGCGCGACCGAGAACGGCGTGCCGATCGGAAACAGCGCGATGCCGTCGGGCACGTCGACGACCGCGTCGCGCTCGCCGGGCCTGGCGACGGTCACGACCATCTCGCCGGCCGACACCACCTGGCCGACCTCGGCCCCGGTCGCCGTGACGATGCCGTCGAAATTGGATTTCAGCTTGGTGTATGAGAGTTGTTCTTCGGACTTCGCCAACCCCGCCGTCGCCCGTATGAGCGATGCCTGCGCCGCTTCGCGGCTTTGCTGGGCGCTATCGACCGTGGCCTGGCTTTCCGTATCGGTTTTCAGCAGTGCGGTCAGGCGTTCTTCGGCAGCGGTTGCGTTGGAAAGCGTCGCTTCTGCGCTTGCCAGATCGGCTTTTGCCGACCGCAGCGCCAGTTCGAAGGCGGTGGGGTCGAGGGCCGCAAGTTCGGCGCCCGCAACCACCGCATCGCCGACGGTCACATCACGGGCGACAAGCCGGCCGATTACCCGGAAGCCAAGCTCCGTCTGCACCTTGGGCTGCACTTTTCCGGCAAAGCTCGCGGCTGCGTCAACGCGCTCACTGACAACCATAGACAGAACAGGGCGAACGACCTCGATCGCCTGCTCCTCTTCCTTCTGGCACCCGGCGAGCAGCAGCAATGCGGCAATCGGCACGATCGGCCGCGGGAATCTCGACCAGCTCATTTCGCCTGCTCCTCTGCCACCGCATGCACCGCCAGGCCCGGGCGCAGGAATTTGCCGCCCTCCGCCACGATCCTGTCGCCGACCGAAAGCCCGGAAGCGACCAGCACCCGGCCGCTTTCATAGGACTTCACCTCGATCGGCTTGAGGCTGACCGTGCTGTCCCTGGGATCGACGATCCAGACCGCCGGCTTTCCGTCGGCGGCAGTCAGCGCCGTCCACGGCAGCGCGATGACCTTGGCCGGCTCGAAACGGGCGACACCCGTCACCGACGAGCCGAGCGTCATGCGCTCCGGCGTCTCCTGCATCGCCAGCTTCACCCGCACCGTGCCGGCCTTGTCGTCTATCGTCGGGGAGATCTCGCTCACGCGCGCGATCGCCGTGATCGAGGGGTCGCTGACCAGCGCCAGCGTCACGTCCTCGCTCGCCGGCCTCATGAACAACAGGCCCTCGTGAACATTGAAGATGGCGTCCCGCGGGCCGTCCTTGGCAACGGAGAACATGGTTTGCGCCGCCTGTACCACCTGCCCCACCTCGGCATGCCGCACCGTGACGATACCGGCAGCACTTGAGCGCAGCTCGGTATAGGAAAGGGCAGTTCGCGCACTCTCCAGTTCCGCGTTGGCAGCATCGAGCGCGCTTGCAGCAGTGCGCGCGGCAGTCTCGGCCTGGTCGAGATCACGGCGCGTGGTAAAGCCTTGCGCCATCAGCGTGTTTTGCCGTGCCAAAGTCGCCGTGGCCTGCCGCAGCTGCGCTTCTGCGGCCTTTACCGCCGCTTCGGATGCTTGAACATCAGCTTCCTGTTCGCGCGGGTCGATCTTCGCCAGAAGCTCGCCTTCATCGACATGGCCGCCGACGTCGGCGAACCACTGCGTCACCTGGCCGCTGACGCGAAAGGCAAGGTTCGCCTGCACATGCGCCACGACTTCACCGGTCAGGGTGACGGTCTGCTGGTAATCGGTGAGCGCCGCTTCGACGATCCGAACAGTTGTTTCCGGCCTTGCGGCTTCCGCCTCCTGCTTCTCGCACGAGGCCAGAAAAATCGTCGAGGCGAGCACGATTGCCCAACCACAGTGCCGCACGCTGCATGTGAATTGCGCCATACGCTCCACCCGGCTCCAGCATTGATCGGGGCTTCTCGAGTGCCCGCCAACAGACAAGATGCGCCTCGCCTTCGTCGCGAGCATGCCAACAAAGTCGCATACTTGGCCGGTGTCTGGAAGTCCTCAGTCTGTAAACAGCGCTGCGACCGATGGTGGCAGCGCTGATCGACACACGCAGTGAAGAAGCACACGGCGAGGCGGTTAAACGCCCTCGCGCCTGGTGGCCGTGGCGATCAGATTACCGATCGAGCTCTCGTTGAACGGTTTGTCGATCCTGGGGACGCCGCGCAGATGCGCCGGAAAGATCTCCGCATCGCCGTATCCGCTGGTAAAACCGAAACACAGCCCACGGGCTATGATCGCGTCGGCAACCGCAAAGCTCGTCTCATTCTCGAGATTGACATCGAGCATGATGAAATCGAACGTTTGTGCGGAAATGAGCTGCATCGCCTGCTCGGCGTTGGTTGCGATCTGCACGTTGGAGATCCCGATGGATGTCAGGATTTCCTCCGCATCCATCGCGATGATGAAATTATCTTCCAGAACGAGCACAGTTCTGATCGACGGTGGAATCTCGATCGTTGGCATTCGGTCCACCTTTCATGCAGGCCTGTTTGCGAAGGCGTTTACGACCTGCGCAATGAAGCTACGAGCTATAGGCCCGATAAGACTTTGGGGCATTTAAAAAAGACATGTTGCCCTTCATCGCAGCGGCAGCCTTCATCACATCTTCGAGTGCGCGCAAAGGAACAACCGGCGCGACCGGGCGTTCAATGGAAAGCGGCGCATGGGCGGATGGCAGCCGCGCGACCGCACCACGACACCAATATGATTTTCCGAAACGGATTGGAGAAAGATCATGGCACAGGCAGCCTCCGTGCTGAAACCGAAGGTCAAGGACGAGGAATTCGACATCGGGCTGAAGAAGGCTTATCGCCAACAGATGGCGGCCGCTCTCTCCGACATCCTCGCCGACACCTACAAGCTCGTCATCAAGAGCCACATCTATCACTGGAACGTCGTTGGCCCACTGTTCAAGCCGCTGCACGAATTGACAGAGGAACACTACAACACCCTGTTCAAGGCCACCGACATCATCGCCGAGCGCATCCGCGCGCTTGGCCATCTCGCCCCGGCAAAGCTTGGTGAGGCCAATCAATTCGCTCCGACCAGCGCCTCGGTCAACCACACAACGGCGGCCGATATGGTCGCGGACCTGATTGCCGACCACGAGGCCGCCGTCCGGCGCATGCGCGACGCCGGAGTGAAAGCCGATGAGAACGACGACCTTGTGACGACGGACATGCTGACCGATCGCCTGACGTTCCACGAAAAGGCACTGTGGATGCTGAGAGCGATCGTCGCCGCCTGACGGCTCCAACCCCTGTGACGTCGCGTCAAGCCCCGCCGCCCGGCGGGGCTTCTTGCGTCTTGATCAAGAACGGTGAAGCGTCAGATCAGCGGCCGCTTGGTCTCGCTGAACCCTTCCCAGCCGGCAATCGCCAGCAGGCCGTCGATATCACGGACATTGCAGCCCTTGTCGGCCCAGCGGATCATGCCGCGTTCGGCCAGCTTCTTCAGCGTCTTGTTGGTATGGACGATCGACAGGCCGAGCGTATCGGCTACGTGCTGCTGGGTGATGGGGATTGCCACGCGGCTTCCGTTGAACAGGTCGAGTGCCTTGGCGCGCTGATAAAGGAAGGCGATGAGATAGGCCGCACGCTCCAGCGCCGAGCGGCGGCCGATGCTCAAGAGGTTCTCATCGAGGATGCGCTCTTCGCGCGCCGCAATCCAGGTCAGATCGTAGGCGAGGTCGGGATAGCTCGCGTAGAGCCGATTGAGCTTGCCCCGTTCAAAGACGCAGAGCGTGACGGGGGAGAGCGCCTCGATCGAGTGCTGCATTTCCCCCATGAGGCTGCCCTGCAGGCCGATGAGATCCCCGGGCATGATGTAATTGAGGATCTGCCGGCGCCCGTCGTCGAGCATCTTGTAGCGAAATCCCCAACCGGACAGGACGGTAAAGAGATGGGCGCTGTGCGAGCCTTCCACCAGGATCGTCGCGCCGCCGTCGACGGCAAGCTCACCGGTCTTGAATTTCGAGACAAAGGCGAGTTCTTCCGGCTCAAATGCACGGAAATGCTCCAGTTTGCGCAAGGGACAGCTTTCGCATGGTGTCCGCTTGTCATTCCGCGCTTCCGTTGCAGCCATCAATCCATCCGATACATGTTGCGGCAGGCCGGTTCGGCTGCCAATTCCTGATCGGAACTAGCGTGCGTGGCCGGGGCGGCAAGGTTTGCACTGGTAAAAATGGATAGATTTCAGGCGCTTCATCACTCCGGGCATTTCCTGCGGCAATGGACAGCCGTCAGTTCGCGCCCTATCTCTTGCGTCAGATTCTGACTGCTGGAGCCTCCGTCATGCCTCATCCCGCTTTTGCCCCCGACCATCTTGCCGTCGTCACTGGTGCTGCGTCCGGCATCGGCCTTGCCAGCGCCCGCCGCTTTGCGCGGCTCGGCATGCGCGTCGTGCTCGCCGATCTCGAGGGCGAGCGCCTGACGCAAGCCGCGGCGGAGGTCTCGGAGCTTTCGCCGCATGGCACGACATACGTTGTCGCCATTCCCACCGATGTCTCCCATCTTGAGAATATCGAAGCGCTGCAGCACGCCGTCCGCGAGCGCTTCGGCCCCGTGCATGTGCTGATGAACAATGCCGGAATTCAGCCGGGGAGCGCCATGTTCGGCCCGCAGGCAAACTGGGAGGCGGTGCTCGCCGTCAATCTCTGGGGCGTCATCAATGGTTCGCGTGTGTTCGCGCCTCACATGACCGCACATGGGCAACCGGCCGTGATCATCAACACCGGCTCGAAACAGGGCATCACCACGCCTCCAGGCGACCCCGCCTACAATGTTTCGAAGGCCGGCGTGAAAGCGTTCACCGAGGCGCTCGAACATGACTTGCGCAACATCGCCGGAGGCAAGCTTCACGCCCATCTGCTTATTCCCGGCTTCGTCTATACGTCGCTCACCGCCAATGGCCGCACGGAAAAGCCCGAGGGCGCCTGGACACCGGATGAGACCGTCGACTTCATGATGGAAAGCCTTGAGAGCGGCGACTTCTACATTCTCTGCCCTGACAACGACGTCGCGAGGTCTACCGACGAGAAGCGCATCCTGTGGGCGGCCGGCGACATCGTCGAGAACCGGCCGCCGCTGTCGCGCTGGCATCCTGACTATGCCGACGCTTTCAAGGCCTTCCTCTCCAAGGATCGGAGCTGACTTTCCGCCCACGTTGAACACAGCGTTCTCAGCCGCGGTTCTGGCGCCGGCGATCCGCCTGTGGTTTGTGAGCGCATCATATCGGGAGACGAAACATGACGAGCGGCATCCACCACATCACGCTGATTGCCCGCAAGGTGCAGGCCAATGTCGATTTCTACGTCGGCTTCCTCGGCCTGCGCCTC
Source organism: Ensifer sp. M14 (assembly GCF_003355565.1). Classification (NCBI taxonomy): domain Bacteria; kingdom Pseudomonadati; phylum Pseudomonadota; class Alphaproteobacteria; order Hyphomicrobiales; family Rhizobiaceae; genus Ensifer; species Ensifer sp. M14. Next base: position 1,719,609 of record NZ_QJNR01000004.1, on the reverse strand, counting down.
GTCAAGCGGACTGGCGGCTACGAGGATGCCACCCAGCTCCATCTCTTCTACGGCGACGCCGAAGGATCGCCCGGTTCGCTCGTGACATTCTTGATGTGGGAAGACGGCGCACCCGGTCGTGTCGGCCACGGCCAGCCGAGCGAGATCGCCTTTGCCATCGCGCCTGAAAGCATCGGTTTCTGGCTGACGCGGGCGCTACAGCACAACATCAAGATCGCCGGTCCGGCCCAGGAATTCGGCGAACCGGTGCTGCGGCTGAAGGACCCCGACGGGGTCATCGTCAAGCTCGTTGGAACGCAAGCGCTGTCCGCCGCAGCCCCTTGGAGCACGCGCGACATTCCGGAGGCCGACGCCATCCGGCGCCTGCGTGGCGCCACGATCCTGACGGAGCAACCGGCCGAATCCGCCCGCTTTCTCGCCGAGCATTTCGGTTACAGTGAAACCGGCTCCACCGACACCATCCGCCGCTTCACCTCGCAATCGGGCGACATCATCGACGTGCGCAATGCCACCGGCTTCTGGACTGCAGCACCCGGCACCGGCACGATCGACCACATCGCCTTTCGCGCTCCCGACAAGGAGACGGTGCTGAAGGTCCGCGACGACCTCAAGCGCGACGATGCCACCGTCAACGCGCATGATCGAAAATACTTCTATTCGCTTTATGTCCGCGAACCCGGCGGCTCGCTCTATGAGTTTGCAACCGACAAGCCCGGCTTCACGGTCGATGAGCCCAGGGAGACGCTCGGCACGCAACTGTTCATCCCTGCCCATTTCGCCGACCGCACCGCAGAAACGCTGGTCAGCCTGCCGCAATTCGCGCTGCCGGGCGAGCCGCGCCTGACGGAGCGCGATCTGCCTTTCGTTCACCGTTTCTATCATCCAGAGACGCCCGACGACCGCACCTTCGTGCTTCTTCATGGCAGCGGCGGAAACGAGACGCAGCTCCTCCACCTCGGCCATCAGGTGGATGGCGACGCGACGCTGCTCGGCGTTCGCGGCCGCTCGACAGAAGAAGGCTCGCCGCGCTGGTTCCGGCGCTATTCCTCGACCACCTTCGACCAGAAGGACGCGCGCGCCGAAGCCGATGCCTTTGCCGCCTTTCTCGAAGGCGCGCGCGACGGCTATGGCATCGATCTCTCAAAGGCAGTGTTCATCGGCTATTCCAACGGCGCCAACCTGCTGGTCGCACTGATGACACTGCATCCGGGTTTGATCCGCAACGTGGTACTGATGCGCTCGATGATGGTGCTCGACGACATGCCGACACCGGACCTTGCAGGCACGAACATCCTGCTTTTGACCGGCAAGTCCGACAGCTACGGCCAGTTCGCGCCGCGCCTGAGAGCCGAGCTGGAGAAGACCGGCGCGAACCTGACGGCGATCGATCTCGACATGGGCCACGAGATCGGCGCCTCCGACATCGCCGCCATCCAGCAGTGGTTGGAGGAAGAAGGCGTCTAAGGGGTCGCAGGCTGCCGGGGGAATCCGGTGCTATGGGCCACGGCCGACCCACGCTCAACGTCATGCTCGGGTTTGACCCGAGCATCCATACCCGCCAATCCCTGAAGGGCCGTGTGGGCAACCACTATGGATCCTCTGGTCGAGCCCGAGGACGACAAAATTCGGTCTTTCGCCATAGGCAAGACCTGAAGAATTCGCTTCAGAAGCGACGGTCTTAACGGCCGTTCTGCGCTCCGGCAAAGTCGGCGAAAGCCTTGACGAACGCGCGCAGCCTATCGCCGGCTTCTGAGTCCGTCAGCACCCCATCCTGATCGAACAAGGTTTCCGCACGCGGCAGCATCAGCCGCTTGCCCGACCAGAGTTCGGCGCCGAGCGTGCGCATGACCGGCAGCCAGGCATTCTGGCTGAGGATCGTGCCGAAATTGCCGGGCGACGTGCCCGCAAGCGCAAAATGCCGGCCACGGAACACCTTGGCGATATCGGCCGAGGGCCGGCTCAGCCAATCGATCGCATTCTTGAAAACACCGGGCATCGAATTGTTGTATTCCGGCGTGAACAAGATCACGCCGTCGGCCGCCATGATCTTATGCTTCAGCGCGGTGACCGCTTCGGGATTTCCGTCCTTTGCTTCGACGTCGCCGTCATAGAGCGGAATGCCGTGCAGCGTCGCGGTGTCGAACTCGATACCGTCGGGCGCATCGGCCGCGGCCGCCCTCATCAGACCAGTGTTGAACGACGCCTTTCTGAGGCTTCCTGAAATGCCGAGGATTTTCACCATGACCTGACCCTTTTCTGCCTGTTGCCGCCATCATGGGTCGGAGCAGTCAGAAAGCCAATGGGATCAGAGGGATATAGACGAAAAAGCCGGGGACGAGTCCCGGCTTTTTGCAATTTCATCGTTACTCCAGCGGCTTCAGCCGTGCCTCGATCTGGGCGCGCTTCGGCTCCAGGAACGGCGGCAGCGACAGGCTTTCGCCGAGCGTCTCCATCGGTTCGTCCACCGCAAAACCCGGTCCGTCGGTGGCGATCTCGAACAAGACGCCGTTCGGCTCGCGGAAGTAGAGCGAGCGGAAATAGTAGCGCTCGACCTCACCGCTCGACGGCAGGCGGAAGCCCTGCAGGCGCTCTGTCCATTCCGTCAGCGCATCCGTATCCGGCGCCCGGAAGGCGACGTGATGCACGGCGCCAGCCCCCTGACGAGCAATCGGCAGACCCGGCTGAACCGCCACATGCAACTCAGCCGCCGGACCGCCCTCGCCCATTGAGAACACATGAACCTGACCCTCGCCATCCGGCGACGGATAGCGTCTCGCCTCGATCATGTTCATCACCTTGGTCAGCACCAGCTCGGTGTTGGTGATATCAGGAACGCTGATGGTGATGGGACCAAGACCCTTGATCTGGTGCTCGGCCGCAACCGGGCTCCTTTCCCAGGGGTGCGAAGGCGAAAGTCCGCCGTCGTCGATCAGCCGGAAACGCTGGCCTTCGCCATCCTCGAAGTCGAGCGAGGTGCGGCCATCGATTTCGCTGACGTCGCCGGCAGTCACCTTCATCTCGTCGAGGCGGCCCTTCCACCAGCGAACACTATCGCCGCTACCGACCCGCAGGCCAGTGCGCGAGATGCTGTGTGTGCCGCGGCCTTCCCGGCCCACCGGCCAGTCGAAGAAGGTCAGGTCCGTTCCGGGCGTGGCTTTGCCGTCGGCGTAGAAGAGGTGATAGGCGGTGGTATCGTCCTGGTTGACAGTCTTCTTGACCAGGCGAAGCCCGAGAACCTTCGTGTAGAAGCGCAGGTTTTCCGGCGCGTTCGCCGTGATCGCCGTCAGATGATGGATACCCGTCAGTTGCAAACTCATGATTGCCTCCAATGTGTGGCTTTTCCGTTGAGCACAATATGGGTCGGCACGGCGATTGCGAAAGTGGACAATGGAGAACGGAATGTTCTTCAGGAGTGAACGATCTCCAGATGTCTCAGGCTCGGTTCAGGTCACCGAGATAGGTATTTTCCAACCGCGAGATCGCAAAGCTTGCCGGATTGATGTCGGCAAAAATCAGCGTCTCGTGGCCCGCGTCACCCTTGGCGAGCACCTGCCCGTCCGGCGATGCGATCCGCGAGAGGCCGGCAAAGGAGAAAAGCGGATCGGAGCCGCAATGGTTGATATAGGCGACAAAAACCTGATTCTCGAAAGCGCGTGTCTGGATCATGTGGTCGGTGATGAAGGTGCCAGACCACCCCGCCGGCAACGCCGTCGGAACAAGAACCGCCTCGGCGCCTGCCAATGCCAGCCGGCGCACATTCTCAGGAAACTCAACGTCGTAGCAGATCAGCATGCCGCAGGTGACGCCGCGATGGACGAAGAGCCGCGTAGTCGGTTTTTCGGGCGCAAACAGCGATCGCTCGTAATCGCCGTAGAGATGCGATTTCCGGTAGACGGTTGGCTTCGCATCGCCATCGACATAGACGGCGCTGTTGTAGACGGCGTCGCCATCCCGCTCGGCAAAACCGGCAATTAGCGCGATGCCGGTCTCCCGCGATATCTGCGCCAGGCGCTTGACGATCGGCCCGTCCACGGGCTCGGCGAGATCGCGGATGGCGTCGCCCGCACCATAACCGGTGAGCCCGAGTTCCGGCGTCATCAGCAGTGTTGCATCTTTCGCAACAGCCTCCTTTGCCGCCCGCTCGAGGCGGTCGAGATTGGCGGCGACGTTGCCGCAGGCCGATTGCATCTGGAGCGCGGCGAGCTTCATCATTTTCCGTCCGACGACATGGCGCCCAAAAGCTTCGGCAGATCGCCGAAGCGGGCAACGAGACCGAAGATCACGGCGGCCGTGGTGACGAAAAGCACCGTGACCGACGCCATGGTCGGCGTGTAGCCGTAGCGAAGCGCGTTGAAGATCTTGATCGGCAGCGTTTCCATGGTGAAGCCGACGGTCATGTAGGCGACGATGTATTCGTTGAGCGACAACACGAAGGCAAACGCGTAGCCGGAGACGATATAGGGCAGGATCAGCGGCAGGACGACGGTGCGGAAGATCGTGCGTTCGTCTGCGCCCATGGTCGATGCCGCCTCGACCAGGGACCGGTCGATCGAGGTAAATCCCAGCGACAGGGTGACCAGCGGTAGCGTGACGAAGAAGATCGCGTGGCTGACGACCGCGGTCCAGGGCTGGCCGTAAAAACCGACCGTCGCCCAGAATGTGAGCATGCCGAGAGCGGTGATGACCGGCGGCAGCGTGAAGGGCGCGACACCGAGCACCTGGAAAATGTTGGCCCAGGGCGCGATCCGCCGCCAGAGGAACCAGGCGAGCGGCAACGCGATCGCGACCGCAAGTGCCGCCGACAGCAAAGCCAGCGTGACGGAGGCAAAAAGCGCGCTGCGCCATTCCGGATTGAAGAAGATCTCGCCGTACCAGGAGAGCGAAAAACCCTGCGGCGGAAAGGCGAGCGTCTGCTTGGCATTGACCGAGACGCCGGCAACGACGATCAGAGGCAGTGCCAGAAAGAGCCCGATCAGGAAGAAGTAGGCCTTGCGGAAGATCGAGGTCATACCGCTTCTCCCTTGCGTCCGGCGATCACGGTCAACGCCACGAGCCCGAGCGTCACCAGCACCAGGAACACGGCCATCGCCGCGGCGAAAGGCATGTTCGACTGGTAGATCGCCTGGTCGGTGATCAGCACCGACAGCGTCCAATGCTGCGGCCGGCCGAGCAACTGCGGCAAGAGGTAGGAGCCGAGCGCGAAGATGAACACCATGATCAGAGTGGCAGTAATGGTGTTTCTGAGCGCCGGCACGACGACGGTGAAGAAGGCTTTGAGCGGCGAAGCGCCGAGCGTCCGGGCTGCCTCCGTCAGTGTCGGGTCAAGCCTAACCAGTGCGGGAAAAAGCACCAGCACCGTGTAGGGGAACGCCTGGTAGACCATGCCGGTCAAGACCGCGCCGAAACTCGGCGTCAGCGCCTTCGCCTCGCTCATGACGCCGAGCGCCACGAGAATGTTGGTGATCCCTGCGGTGCGCGAAAACAGCGTCGACCAGGCAAAGCCGATGATGACTTCCGACAGCGACAGGATCGAGAGCAGCGCCACCAGCCAGAGCACCTGCACCTTTCGCCCCATACGCGTCAGCATGTAGGTAAAGGGCAGCGCCAGCACGACGCAGCAGATCGCCACGGTGATGGCAAGCAGCAGCGAGAAACCGAGTACGCCGCCGAAGAAGGCGGAAAGGAAACGCGCATAATTGTCGAAGACGAAGGCCGGCGTGTAGAAGCCGCCCTGCTGGCGCTGGAAGAAGCTGACGGCGATCATCGTGCCGAAGGGCACGACAAAGAAGATCGTCAGCATCGCGGCGGGAAAGAGAAGTGGCGCGTAATCGCCAAGGGTCTGGGGCGGTTCGCGTCTCATTTTTTCAGCACCACGCAAACATCAGGAGTGAGCGCGATGCCGACCTCCTGGCCGACGGTAACGTCTGGCCGTGCACGCGGCGTCGACACCGCGACGATCTGCCGGCCGGCAATGTCGACGAAGGTTTCGATCGTGCCGCCGAGATCGCGCACGAAGGTGACCTTGCCGGAAAGCGCCCCGGCTCCGGGCGCGGTCAGATGCACGTCTTCAGGGCGAACCGACAGCGTTCCCTTGGAGGCGCCCGCCGGCAGGGCGAGGCCGGCAATCGGCTGTCCCAGCACCTCGACGCGCCCAGTGCTGTCGGCCTGCACTTCGAGAAGATTGGTCTGGCCGATGAAGTCGGCAACAAAACTGTCGGCCGGTCGGCGGTAGATCTCGATCGGCGATGCCGACTGGCGGATTTCGCCGCCGTTCATGACGACAACAGTGTCGGCCATGGTCATTGCTTCGCGCTGATCGTGGGTGACGACGATGGTGGTGATCCCTAGCTTCTGCTGCAATTGGCGCAGTTCCACCTGCATCGCCTCGCGCAGCTTTGCGTCGAGTGCCGAGAGCGGCTCATCGAGAAGGAAAAGCTTGGGCGAGATCGCAAGCGCCCGGGCAATCGCCACGCGCTGGCGCTGGCCCCCTGAAAGTTTGGCAACGGGCCTGTCCGCATAACCGGTCAGATGGATCATCGACAGCAGCTCGTCGACCCGCTTCTTCTGGTCTTCCTTTGCCGCACCGCGGATGCGCAAGGGATAGGCGATGTTCTCGCCGACGGTCAGATGCGGGAACAGCGCCAGCGACTGGAAGACCATGCCGAGGTTGCGCTTGTGCGTCGGCACATGGGTGATGTCATCGCCATCAAGCCGGATCGCTCCACCGGTCGGCAGGTCAAGGCCGGCGATCATGCGCAAAAGCGTGGTCTTGCCGCAGCCTGAGGGCCCGAGCATGCAGACGAACGTCCCGTGCGGCACGTTGAGGTCGACGTTGTTGACGGCTCTGAACGATCCGAATTCCTTGACGACGTTTTGAAGGGCAAGTCCGGACATTGTCTCTCCGCGGGATAGTCCCCTCCCGTTTGCGGGAGGGGTTACAAGGGAGACGACGCCCCCTTCAATTGAGCTCCGGCCCTCCCCTAAAAGAAGCGGAGGGCCAACGTCCTATCATCAGCCGACGATCAGCTCGGTCCACTTCTGGTTCAGCCAATCCGACTTGGACTGATAGAGGTCGTAGCGCGGCACGATCGGCTCGATGTCGGACGAAACGGCTGCGAATTCCTTGTCCGTCAGGTCAGTGACTTCGCGTCTGACGGTCGGCGACGTGCCTACCTTGCGCGACAGGGTCGCCTGGATCGAAGGCTGGCACATGTAGTCGATGAAGATATGGGCTTCCTCGGACTTCTGCGACGCGCGCGACAGCGCCCAGCAACCGGAATCCTGGATGCCGCCTTCCTTCGGGAAGGTTGAACGTACCGGATTGCCGTCGGCAGCCGCAAGGCCGGTCACGTCGTGGTAATACTGGCCCATCGGAATTTCGCCCGACTTCAGCGACTGCTCGAACTGCGCCTCGTCGCGATACCAGAGTCGGACGTTCGGTTTCACCTCGGCGAGCTTTTCGAAGACCTTGAGGATGCCTTCTTCGGTGTCGAGCGCATTGGTGCCGCCGAAGAAGGTCTTGGCGGTCACTTCGAGCAGGAACGAGTTGGAAACCAGCGCCAGCAGGCCGAGCTTGTCGGCGTTTGCCGGATCCCAGAAGGCGGCCCAGGAGGTCGGCGCTTCCTTGAAGACGTCGGTGTTGGTCACCAGCGTAATGTACCAGGAGACGGCCCCGATACCGGCAACGCGGCCGTCCGGATACTTGTTGATGAAGCGGTCGATCAGGTTCGAGCCGTTCTTGATCTTCGCCATGTCGATCGGCGTCCAAAGCTCGGTCGACTGACCTTTCAGCATCGCCACCTGCGACATCATCGAAACGTCGGCTGGCGCCTGGCCGGCGCGTGCTGCCTGTTCGAGCTGGACGAGCCAGGCTTCGCCGGTCGGCTCGGCAATCGATTCGACGGCGATCCCCGTCGCCTTGGTGAATTCCGGAAAGATGTTCTTGTCGAACGAGGTTTTGAAATAGCCGCCGTAAACGCCGACCTTCAGCGACTTGTCCTGGGCGCGCAGCACCGAGGGCATCGCCAGCATCGAAGCACCGGCAAGGCCCGCGCCGAGCAGCGTGCGGCGCTTGATGGAAGTTGTAATCATCGTCTGTCTCCTTTGTTTCGGCGGTGATCCGCCTTGTTCCCTGTTCTCGTTGATTTCTTGCACATTTTCGGTCTCAGTGCGCGGGTATTTTGCGCTCCAGCATGCGTGCATATTGTGTCAGCGGATAACACAGCACGAAGAAGATCACCGCAACCAGCCCATAGACCGTGAAAGGTTCGAAGGTTGCATTATTGATCGCATTGGCTGTTCTGAGAAGCTCCTCGAAGCCGATGATCGACGTCAGCGCCGTGCTCTTGATGAGCTGGACGAGAAAGCCCACGATCGGCGGCCGGGTGATTGCAAACGCCTGCGGCAGGATCACCAGCCGCAGCTCCTGCAGGCGGTGCAGCCCGAGGCTGGCGCCGGCATCCCACTGGCCGAGCGGCAATGCCTCGACGCCGCCGCGCCAGATCTCGGCGAGATAGGCGCTGGCATAAAAGGTCAGCCCCAGCGCCGCAGCCGTCCAAGGCTCGATACGAAAGCCGAGCATCGGCAGACCGAAGAACATGAGGAACAGCTGCATCAACAGCGGCGTGCCCTGAAACAGCGCGATGTAGCCCGAACCGAAGCGGCGCAGCCACTTCTGTTTCGATATGCGCGCAAACAGGATCATGAGGCCGACGGCAGCACCGCCGGCAAAGGCAACGGCCGACAGAAGCACCGTCCAGCGGGTGGCGAATACCAGGTTGCGTACGATGTCCCAGAAGGTGAACTCGATCATGACACGCCCGCTCCCAGCACACGCCTGCCGCCGGCCACAAACAGGCGGCGGATCGCCATCGACAGCGCGAGATAGATCAGCGTGACGACGAAATAGGTTTCGAAGGAGCGGAATGTCCGCGCTTGCAGCAGGTCGGCCTCATGAGCAAGCTCCCGCACCGCGATCTGCGAGACGACGGCCGATTCCAGCATCATGATGATCACCTGGCTGATCAGCGCCGGAAAGATGACCTTCAGCGCCTGCGGCAGGATGATCTTGACGAAGACCTGCCGTGGCCTGAGCCCGAGCGCATATGCAGCCTCGCCCTGGCCCTTCGGCACGGCGTCGAGGCCGGCGCCGACGATCTCCGTAGTGTAGGCCGCCATGTTGAGCGTCATCGCCAGGATGGCAGCGACGATCGGATCGAGCCGGATGCCGATGCTCGGCAGACCGAAGTAGATGAAGAACAGCTGCACCAGAAACGGCGTGTTGCGGATCACTTCGACATAGACGGCGACCGCCTTGCGCAAGACGCCGTAGCGGCTGCGGCGGGCGGCGGCAAAGAGAATGCTGATCAGAATGCCGAGCACGGTGGTGCAGGCGATCAGGAAGAGCGTCATCGCGGCGCCGTGGGCAATTGCGCCCGCGGCATCCCGAAGCCACCCGAAATCGAGGCTGTAACCCATCGTCGCAACCTTTCCCCGAAAGGCCCACGGAGACGCCAAGTCCCCGTGGGCGTCAAGAGCGGATTAGTCCTTGAGGTTTTCGGGGTTGAGCGGCGTCTTCAGCCAGGCCTCGGAGCTGGCGTTCAGCTTGCCGTCGGCCAGCATCTTGGCAACGGCGTCGTTGACCGCCGTCTTCAGCGCTTCCTCGTTCTTGTTGAGACCGATATGCGACGGCGAGGTCAGGAGCTGGAACTTCTGTTCGGGCTTCAGCGCCTCCTGGCGGGCAAGCACCTGCGCACCGACGTCGTTGCCGACGACCATCAGCTGGGTCTGGCCGGAGATGAACGCCTGGATGACGGCGTTGTAGTTGTCGAAGCGCTGGATTGCGGCGCTCGACGGCGCGGCCTCGGTCAGCGAAGTATCCTCCAGCGTGCCGCGGTTGACGGCGATCGTCTTGTCGGCAAGGTCGTCCTTGCCGGCGACCTTGAGGTCCGCCGGGCCGATGACGGCGATGTAGTAAGGCGCGTAGGCGGCTGCGAAGTCGATCACTTCGGCACGCTCCTTGGAGAAGCCGACGCTCATCAGGATGTCGACGCGCTTGTCGTTGAGATAGGGAATGCGGTTCTGGCCGGTGACACTGACGAGGTTCAGCTTGACGCCGAGACCATCGGCGATCTGCTGGGCGACGTCGACGTCATAACCCTTGATGCTCATGTCGGCGCTGGCCGAGGAGAAGGGCGGGAAATCCGAAAAGATCCCAACATTGATCTGGCCGGCCGATTTGATATCGGCGAGCGCGTCGGCACGCGCGATACCGGTTGCGGCACCCAGCATCAGAGCGGCAGCGAAGGCTGCTTTCATTGTCTTTTGAAGTGTCATTGTCGTTCCCCTGTCTGGAAGCATTGTTGATTGTGGGCATTTTCTGGTCGGCCGCCGCTTCCAGTCCGGCAGCCGACGAATCTTTCTCTGAAGTGTCAGGCCGATTTGCCGATAACGGCCGGGCTGAACACCATGAGGCTGAGGATCTCGAACAGCACCTGGGCGCCGGCATGCGCCGTGTTGGTGGTCGCATCATATTGCGGCGCGACCTCGACGACGTCGCCGCCGACAAGATTGACGCCCTTGAAGCCGCGGATCAGTTCCAGCACTTCGCGGGTGGTGAGACCACCCACTTCAGGCGTTCCGGTGCCCGGCGCAAAGCTCGGGTCGAGGCTGTCGATGTCGAAGGAGAGATAGGTCGGGCCGTCGCCGACGATCTTCTTCGCCTTCTCGATGATGGCGGGAATGCCGAGACCGGTCACTTCCTCCGCATGGATCACGGTCATGCCGGACTCATAGGAGAACTCCCAGAGATACTCGGCCGAGCCGCGAATGCCGATCTGCACCACGCGGGTCGGATCGAGCACGCCGTCAAGCACCGCGTTGCGGAACGGGCCGCCGTGGTGGAACTTGGTCAGGTCATAGGCGCCGCCGGTGTCACAATGGGCATCGATGTGGATCATGCCAACAGGCTTGTTCTTGCCGACGGCCTTCAGGATCGGATGGGTGATTGAGTGGTCGCCACCGACAGACAGCGGAATGACGCCGGCATCGACGATCTGGTTGATGCGCTTTTCGATGTCGTCATGGCTGAGTTCCAGCCGATAGCGGCTCTGGAACGGCACGTCACCGATGTCGGCGACACGCAGCTCGTGAACCGGCGCGCAGCCGAGCACGTGGTTATAGGGTCCGATGCGCTCGATCGAACGCAACGCCCGCGGTCCGAAGCGCGAGCCCGGACGGTTGGTGACGCCGAGATCCATGGGAATGCCGACGATGGCGACCTGCAAGTTGCCGAAGTCAGGCTCGTCGGCGTCGACGGCCATGTGCGGCGCGGTCAGGAAGGTCGGAATGCCGGAATAGGGCGCAAGGCGCGTGCCGCTCTTGGTGAAGATCTTGTCGGCAACACGGCGGAAGGTCGGGTCGAACAGCTCGCCGCCATGGCTCTCGCCGTATTTCGCCTTGAGTTCGCCAAGCTTCTTATCGTCCCAGGCCATCCACAATCCTCCGTCACGTCAGCCGGGGAATGCGCACGAGGGCGCCACAGATCAACATCTGCGGATGGGGCCGGTTCTCTCCGGCGCTATCAAGTTCCCCAGGCTTTTTGCCCTTGTTAAGCAGCATTAGGTGACAAATCCGCTGGAAAATCAATTGACATTGTTATAGCGTTTCGTGTGAGAAAAATTCACATCGTTTGAGCTCGCCGGAACCCGCAGATTTGTCCAGCCGCCTGCCGCCTCTCAACCCCTTGCGCGCCTTCGAGGCAACGGCGCGCCGTGGTTCCGTGTCGTCTGCCGCGCGCGAACTGAACGTGACGCACGGCGCCATCAGCCACCAGATCCGCGCGCTTGAACTGTCGATCAACGCCACGCTGTTCGAGCGCGGCGGCAAGCGACTGAAGCTGACGCCGCAGGGCGCGCTACTGCTGCCGGCCGTCACCCACGCCTTTGCCGAGATCGCGGCGGCGACCGCCGCCATGACGCGCCCGACGACGAGCGGCGAACTGCGCATCACCTGCGTGCCGGCCCTCCTCTCTTTTTGGCTGATCCCACGCCTGCATCTCTTCACCGAGCAGTTTCCCGATGTGCAGCTGACGTTGATCGCGTCGAATGATGCCGCCTATCTCGATGCGCCTGATGTCGACGTCTGCCTGATCTATGGCGACGGCAACTGGCCCGGCTGCTGGTCGAAGCTCTGGAGCCGCCTTGCCCTCTTCCCGGTCGTCAGCCCGACATTGCTCAACATGCGGCCGTTGCGCTCCGTGCGCGACCTGCGCGACCACGTCATGCTGCACGGCGACGACGGGCGCGAATGGAACACGTGGCTGGCCGCGGCCGATGCCAGCGACCTGCAGCGCGGCCGCCAGCATTTCATGAGCGACGCGCGGCTTTCGACCGAGGCGGCGCTGCACAATCAGGGCGTCGCGCTTGGCGACACCATCACCGCCGGCAGCCTGATCGCCCGAGGCGAACTGATCGCGCCCTTCGACCTGACGGTTCCGGCCAATGATGCCTTTTACGTTGCCTGCCGCAACGAGGTGCTGGCCGCCCCGATCGTGCGCATCTTCATCGACTGGATGTTCTCGGCGCTCGAAAGCGACCCGATGCCGGAACTGCAGACGTCGGCGCGCACGATTATTCGCAGCCGAGCCTCGAAATCCGAGCCGACAGACCGTAAATCGGTGAAGGACGGTTTTCAGCCGGTTTCAGCTCCGGCCCGCGGCCGGCGCACGGAACGCCCACAGAAACGCAAGAACAAAGCCTGAGCCATAGGAACACCCGCCATGCCGCATTTCAATCCGCTCGTCGAAAAGCTCTCGCCGCCGCCCGTGCCGTCGGTGCTCGCCTGGGCGAAAAGCTATGATGGCTCCCGCGGGCCGCTGATCGACCTGTCGCAGGCAGTGCCCGGCTACCCGGCGCATCCCGACATGCTGGCCTGGCTCGGCGAAGCCGCCGCATCGACTGCCTTTACCGGCTATGGCGCGATCGAAGGCGAAGCGGTGCTGCGCGAGGCCTATGCCGCGCATGTGGCGGGCCTCTATGGCGCCGCGATCACGCCAGACAACATCCACATAACGTCGGGCTGCAACCAGGCTTTCATCTGCACGGCGATGGCGATCGCCGCTGCCGGCGATACCATCCTGATGACCAACCCCTACTACTTCAACCAGGAAACGACACTGGCCATGCTCGGCATCAATGTCGAGCTGGTGCCCTGCGACGCCGGTCACGGCTTCCTGCCCGAGGTGGACGCGATCACTGCTGCGCTTCGGCCCGGCATTCGCGCGCTCGCGCTGGTATCGCCGAACAATCCGACCGGCGCGATCTATCCGCCGGAGCTTCTGTCGCGCATCCACGATGTCTGCCGCGCCAACGGCACCTGGCTGATCCTCGACGAAACCTATCGCGACTTCCTGCCCGATGCAGGCGCTCAACCGCACGGCCTGCTGCAGACGGAAGGCTGGCAGGACAGCTTCATCGGCCTCTACAGTTTCTCCAAATCCTTCTGCATTCCCGGTCATCGCCTCGGCGCAATCACAGCCGGCCCGGCGCTCGTCGAGCAGGTCACCAAGATCATGGACAACCTGCAGATCTGCGCGCCGCGCTCGGCGCAGGCAGCGGTCGCAAAAGCCATTCCAGCACTTGCCGATTGGCGTCTTGGTAATCGCGCCGAGATCGCCGCGCGTGCCGAAGCGCTGCGTGACGTCATGAGCCGGCTGCCGCAATGGAAGCTGCAGGCGATCGGTGCCTATTTCGCCTATATCAGGCATCCCTTCCCGGATATCGATTCGCAGTTCGTCGCCGAGAAGCTGGCGAAGCTCGCCGGCGTCGTCTGCCTGCCGGGTGACTATTTTGGCGAGGGCCAGGAAAACTACCTGCGTTTTGCCTTTGCCAATGCCGACGCCGACACGATCCGCCAGTTGGAAGAGCGGCTCGCCGGCTTCAACCTGCCCGGGCTTTGAAGCGAACGCGAGCGTGTCCAGTTTCGACGGCGACGTGGAAACGCTCGACTTCTTTGTTTTTACGCATTTCCTGGCGGAAAACCGCTTCACACTTTTCCTGGAAATGCTTAACCTCGGCGGGCGATCAGGATGCCGACGAGCACGATCGCCCCGCCGATTGCCTGCATCAGCCCGACGGGCTCGGAAAGCAGCATCCAGGCGAGAATGGCTGCCACCACCGGCTGCAGTAGAAGCGTCAGCGACGAAAACGCCGGTGGCAGATAGGCGAGCGCATAGGTGATCGCCACCTGCCCACCCGCATGGCTGACAAAGGCAAGGCCGAACAGCATCGACCAGCCGAAGAGCGTCGGCGGCAAGAGCGTGGGCTCGGACAAAAGCACGATCGGCAGCATGCAGATGGCGGCCGATGCCGTGCTCCAGACCATGATGCGGATGGTGCTGAACAGGCTGCGCAGCCGGCCGATCGCCAGGATGTAGCCGGCATAGAACATTGCAGCGACAACGGCGACGCCGTCACCCAGCAGGTTGCCGTCGCCAAGCGCCATCGGCCCACCCTTGAGAGTGATCACCCCCACGACTGCCGTCACAAGCCCGATGGCAAAGACGGCGCTGATGCGGGCGCGGAAAAGCAGCCAGCTCGCGAGCGTCACGAAGACGGGGGCAAGGTTGGCAAGCAGGGTCGCGTTGGCAACCGAGGTCTTGGTCAGCGCATAGTGCCAAGCGGCAAGGTCGATCGCCAGAAAAATGCCCGGCAGCACCAGCAGCGCATATTCCGAGAGCTTCTCCGGCCGCCGGTCGGACGCGGGCGCTCCGCGAAACCAGGACCAGGCGAGAAGCGGGATCAGCGCCAGCGCCACCCGCCAGAAGGCCGTCGCCATCGGCCCGACCTCGGATAGCCGTACGAAGATCGGCGAACCGCCGATCGCAGCCCCGCCGATCAGCAGAGCGGCCATGGCAAGGCGGTTATGGGAAGAGGCGGTGGCGGGTGCTGGGGTCACGGCAAAATCCGGCTGTCTGCTGGCGGGCGATCAAGGCGCCCTCAGGAAGGCAGCTAACAGAAGACCGCCATCGGCGACAGTCGCGATAAATCACCCGATGCAACAAAGACGGCCGCCGTGCAGAAGCACGAGCGGCCGCAAGCTTGTTTCATCGCGCCTGACCGGCGCGATGCTTCGTCTTGTCAGGCGGCGTCGGGGATGTGCACCGTCTTGACCTCGAGGAAATCTTCGAGGCCGAACATGCCGCCTTCCCGACCGTTGCCGGACTGCTTGTAGCCGCCGAAGGGGCTGCCATAGCGATGTGGCCCGCCGTTGATGTGCACCATGCCGGCGCGCAGGCGCGACGCCACCCGTTCGGCTCGCTTGGGGTCGCCGGTCTGCACATAGGCGGCAAGGCCGTAATTGGTGTCGTTGGCGATCGCGATCGCTTCCTCCTCAGTATCGAAGGGGATGATCGCGAGCACCGGACCGAACACCTCTTCGCGGGCGATGCGCATGGTGTTGTTGACGTCGGCAAAGATGGTCGGCTTGACGAAATAGCCGGTCTCGAAGCCCGCAGGCTTGCCCGCACCACCGACGACAAGACGCGCGCCCTCGGCGATGCCCGCCTCGATCAGCGTCTGCACCCGGCCGAACTGGACGTCGCTGACGAGCGGACCGATGTGGCTGCCCTCCCTGGTCGGATCGCCAACGGCCGCCTCGCGGCCGACGCGACCGGCGATCTCGACCACCTTGTCATAGACGCTGCGCTCCACCAGCATGCGCGTCGGGGCGTCGCAGGACTGCCCGGAATTGTTGAAGCATTCGAGCAC
The DNA here is from genome assembly GCF_003355565.1 of Ensifer sp. M14. Lineage (NCBI taxonomy): Bacteria > Pseudomonadati > Pseudomonadota > Alphaproteobacteria > Hyphomicrobiales > Rhizobiaceae > Ensifer > Ensifer sp. M14. Next base: position 1,703,842 of record NZ_QJNR01000004.1, on the reverse strand, counting down.
GCTGCCGGCGACACGATCTTCGAGGTCGGCATCGGCAAAGACGATATTCGGCGACTTGCCGCCGAGCTCGAGCGTCACGCGTTTGACCGTTTCGGCCGCGTCCTTGCTGACGGCGATGCCGGCGCGCGTCGAGCCGGTGAACGACATCATGTCGATGTCGCGGTGCTTCGACAGCGCCGCACCTGCGTTGATGCCGTCGCCGTTGACGAGATTGAAGACGCCCGCCGGGAAGCCAGCCTCATCGATCATCTCGGCATAGAGCATGGCGTTGAGCGGGGTGAATTCGCTCGGCTTCAACACGCAGGTCGAACCCGTTGCAAGGGCCGGAACGACCTTGAGCGCGATCTGGTTGATCGGCCAATTCCAGGGGGTGATCAGGCCGCAGACGCCGATCGGCTCGCGCAGGATCACGTCGCCGTTCGGCAGCGTGTCGCGCGTCTTCAGCCGCTTCAACGCATCGATGAAGCCCTGCAGATGGCCGACGCCGACATCGGCCTGCTGCTCGCGCGTCATCGTCGTCGGGGCGCCGAGTTCCATGGTGATGGTCGCGACCATCTCGTCATAGCGACGCTTGTAGATTGCCAGCAGCTTTTCGAGCAGCGCGAGGCGCTCGTCGACGCTGGTGCGGCTGTAGGTGGCGAAGGCCTTCTTTGCAGCGGCAACCGCACGATCGATGTCCGCGGCCGTGCCCATCGAGATCACAGCGACCGGCTTCTCGGTCGCCGGGTTCAGCACCTCCAGATCGTTGGGCGTGATCGGATCGACCCATTTGCCATCAATGTAAAACTTCCTCTTGTCGAGCATGCGCTCCTCCTTCCCGTCAGATTGTCTCTTCTTTCTCCGCGAGCCAGTCCTTGATCAGCGTACGATAGCGCGCGCCGGAAAAGCTCGGAAAATGTCCGCCGTGGACGATACGCGCGGGCAAGCGCAGCAATCGTTCCATCGACGCCAGATAGTCGTCGGCATTGGCGTGGTAGGTGTCCTCGATTAGCGGCCCGTCATAGAGGATGTCACCGGAAAAGAGCACGCCGGTCTTCTCTTCCCAAAGCGCGATGCCGCCGGGGGAATGGCCGGGCGTGTGGATCACCTCGAAAACGCGATCGCCAAGATCGATATGATCGCCGTCATCGAGCAGCCGCGTCGCCGGCGCCGCCTTCACCGCATAGGTGGCTGAGGCATAAGGTTCGGGCGGCAGCGCATCGAAGATCTCATCGGCAACATAGGGGTCGGCCAGCGTGTTCCTTCGTGTCGGGTGAGCCAAGAGATCCGCTTCGCCTGCATGGACGCAGCGGCACTCGAATTCATGATGGCAGCCGATATGGTCGAAATGCGTATGGCTGGCAACGGCGGTCAGCTTGCGCTCTGTGACCAGCGGCACCCATTCACGCAGCGACACCACGCCCATGCCGCTATCAACAAGCATGTCGCGGTCGCGGCCGCGCACATGCCAGATGTTGCAGCGATAGAACTCCTGGATGAAGGGTTCGCAGATATAGGTGACATCGTCGTCGAGACGTTTCACCTGATACCAGTCTTTCGGAGCAATTCGCCGCATTTTGCTACAGGGTTCCGCTTGCTGCAGGCAAAGCTACGACGTCGGCCGCCCGCACGGCAAGGGGGACAATCTCGCCGTCGCGAACATCCGAGGATTGCGGCAGGTGCGCCACCAGCGCGTCGCCATCAGTCGCGCAAGGCCGGAGGTGGCAGCGGTAGTGCGTGCCGAAGAAGGCGCTGCCGGCAACCCGTGCATCACCCAAGGCGAACATCGGATCGTCCGATTTTTCGGTGCCGCGAAAATGCTCCGGCCGGATGCTGAGCGTGATCGCGTCGCCGGCCTTCGGCACGGCAGCGGTGAAATTGGCCGCGGGAAGCGCCAGGTTGCCGAGCGAGGTCTCGACCTGCGCCGACAATGCGTCGGCGGCCCGCACGCGGCCGGGAACGAAATTGACCTCACCCATAAAGCCCGCCGAAAACAGCGAGCGCGGCCGCATGTAGATCTGCGACGGCGGGCCGAAATCCTCGATCCGGCCCTGGTTCATGACGACGATGCGGTCGGCGATCGCCATCGCCTCCTCCTGATCGTGGGTCACGTGCACGAAGGTGGTGCCGACGCGCTTCTGGATCGCCTTCAGCTCGTCCTGCATCTGGCGGCGCAACTTCAGGTCCAGTGCACCAAGCGGTTCGTCGAGCAAAAGCACTTCAGGATCGACAGCAAGGGCACGGGCAAGCGCCACGCGCTGACGCTGGCCGCCGGAAAGCTCGTGCGGCCGCTTTCCGGCCGACGCCTTGAGACCGACGAGATCGAGAAAGCCGAGTGCCTTCTCATCCCGCTCCGCCTTGCCGAGGCCGCGCATCCGGAGCCCGAAGCCGACATTGTCGACGAGGCGCATATGCGGGAACAACGCGTAGTCCTGGAACATCGTTGTCGTCGGGCGTTTGGCCGGCGTCACGAAGGTCATGTCGCGATCGCCGATGACGACGCGGCCGGAGCTTGGCGACAGGAAGCCGCCGAGAATGGAGAGAAGCGTGGTCTTGCCGCAGCCCGAGGGACCGAGCAGCACGATGAACTCCCCTGCCCGGATATCGAGCGAAACCTTGTCCAGCGCCGTGAAGTGGCCGAAGGTCTTGCTGACGTTTTCGATCGAGACGGGAGCGGTCATTGTTTCTTCGTCCTTCCGAACAGGGAAAACTCGAGGATCAGCAGCAGCGCCACCGAAGCGAGGAAGACCAGCGAACCGATGGCATTGGTCTTGGGGTTTAGGCCGGAGCGCAGCATGCTCCAGATCTCGACAGGCAAGGTCACGTCGAAGCGCGACAGCAGGAAGGCGATGATGAACTCGTCCCAGCTGAAGGTCACCGACAGGAAGAAGGCAGCCAGGATCGACGGCATCAGCATCGGTGCCGTCACCAGCGCCATCACCTTGAAATCATTGGCGCCGAGATCGCGTGCCGCCCGCTCGATGTTGATCTGGTGATCGCCCATCGAGGCGTAGATGATGGCAAAGCAGAGCGGCAGGTTGATCACCACGTGACCGATACCAACAGTCAGAAGCGACAGAGGCATGTGCAAAGCATTGAGCAGCGCCAAGAGCCCGAGCGCAATGATGAGATAGCTGACAGTCATCGGCGCGATCAGCAGGCCCCGTTGCAGGGCCGAGCCCGGCAGCTTGTAACGAGCCAGCGAATAGGCGGCGAGAAAGCCGAGCACGCAGGAGACCACCGACGAGGAGATGGCGACCAGCATCGAATTGCCGAGTGCTGCCATCAGCTTGCGATCAACGAAGACGGCCTCGTACCATTGCGTGGAAAAGCCGTTGAACGGCGGCACCGGCAGACGTCCGTCCTGGAAGGAGAAGAGCACCAGCACCGCGACCGGAAGGAAGATGAAGGCGTAGACGAGAGCGAGGTACGCCCAGGACACGCCGCCGATGAGAATTCTGCGCAGCATCATGCCCTCTCGATCTTCAGCCAACGGGCACAAAGCACATAGGCGACGGTGACGGCCAGCATGAGAATGATTGACAACGCTGCTGCCATCGGGAAATCGGCGCGCCGGCCAAGCTGCAGCATGATGATCTGCGGAAGCACCAGCTCGTTGTTGCCGCCGAGGATCTGCGGCGTCACGTAGTCGCCAATGCACAGCACGAAGGTCAGGAACGCGCCGGTCATGATCCCCGGCAAGGTCAGCGGCAGCACCACATGCCAGAAGGTCTGGAAGGCGTTGGCACCAAGATCGGCGGCCGCACGACGATAATTCGGCGAGAGCTGGATCAGGTTGGAATAGATGGTCAGCGTCAACAGCATGACGAAGAAATGCACGAAGCCGATCACCGTTGCCGTCCGCGTGCTGGCGATCTCCAGCGGTTCGCCGATCAGCCCGATGCCGGTCAGCATCTGGTTGATGACACCGTTTTTCGACAGCACCAGGAGCCAGGAGTAGGAGCGCACGACATAGGAGGTCCAGAACGGCAGGATCGCCAGGATCAGCGCCATGCGCTGAAACCGCTTCGGCACCCTTTCGGCGATGATCCAGGCAAGCGGATAGGCAAGCAGCACCGAAAGCACCGTGACGATGACGGTGATTTCGAGCGAATTGACCAGGCCCTGCAACAGGGCGTTCTCGGCGAAGAAGCGCGTGTAGTTGTCGAGGTTCCAGACGCGGGCGATCTCCCGCCCCTCGCGCTTCCAGAGACTCATCGCGGCCATGAACAGGAAGGGCAGGACGAAGAAGGCGAGCGTCCACAAAAGCGCTGGCGCTGCAAAGCCCCAAGCCTTTCGGCGGTCGGCATCTTCCAGGGTTGTCGCAGTCATGAAGGCTCCAGATTTGCGCGCCGCGACAAGCTGCTGGTCGCAGTCCTCCGTCCCACGGACAGGTGGGGCGGCGATCAGGCTGACAGATCGGCGAACGCCACCCGCGTTCGCCATGCACCGGTTGTTACTGCTGCAGCATTTCAGTCCAGGCATCCTGGAACTGCTGATCGAGCTCGGTCGACGGGATCGGGTAGAGCTGCGTCTTCTTCAGGTATTCGGCCTGCTCGTTGAAGCGCAGCGCCGCCTTCTGCGGGTCGGTCAGATGCTCGCCCGCCTTGCTGTTTGCCGGCATCGCCCAGTAGCAGGAAGATGTGGCAAGCCGCGCCTGACCCTCGGGGCTGACGATATACTGCACGAATTTCAGCGCCAGATCCTGCTTGGTCGAATCCTTCATAACACCGATCGACTGCGCCCAGCGCACCGCGCCCTGCTCCGGGATCGTCCAGTCGAGGTTCGGCTTGTCGGCCGAAAGCACGGCGGTGATCCATTCGCCACCGCCAACCAGAATATCGACTTCGCCGGTTGCCAATGCCGTCTGCGAAGACACAACGTCGCTGACCTGCTTCGACATCGCGCGCATTTCCGCCAGCTTCTCCTTGAGAGCCGGCATGTCGGCCTCGGAAAGCTCAGCGGTCTTCTTGCCAAGGCCAAGCCCGGCAAGGCCGATCATCGGAAGGTAGTAATCATAGAGCGCGATGCGCCCCTTGTACTTGTCGGAGAAGACAACCGACAGATCCTGCATGTCCTTCGGATCGACCTTGGACTTGTCGTAGGAGACGGTGTTGTAGCCGAATTTTTCCGTGACGGCGTAGGTCTTGCCGTCCTTGGTGTTGTTGGCTTCCATCCTGACTTCGGGGAAGATATCGGCCGTCGGCAGCGCGTCGGCCGGCATTTCGGCGAGCAGGTCGAGATCGATGGCACGGTGGACGTCGACACCATCGATGACGAGCACGTCCCAGTCGCCCGGGCGGGATTGATCGAGGATCGAAAGCGCCGCCCCGGTGCCCTCATAGACCTTGAGGTTGACCTTGACGTCGTTGGCTTTCTCAAACGGTTCGACTAGGGCCGGATCCGTGTGGTCGCACCACACAAGAGCATTGAGTTCTTCGGTGGCAAAGGCCGGCGCCGGAACCGAGACGAACGAGGCGGCAACGATCGCGCTTCCGGCGACCGAGGAGAAAAACCGGCGCAGGTGCGCGCCGTCACGAAGTGACTGCATAATGCTGTTGCCCTCTTGTTTTGACGCTCGTTTCGGCGTCTTCAAAAAAAGATTGAATGAATTCATTTTTTAAGTCAATCTCAATTTTGAGGACATTCATAATTCAGGAAAATGCACATGACAGGGCTGCGCGCACGGCAGAAAGCCGACCGGAACAGACGTATCCTGGACGCCGCTGCCTTGTTGTTTCGCGAGGTCGGCTACGACAGCGCCCGCATCGAGGATATCGCCGAGCGGGCCGAAGTGTCGGTCGGCACCTTCTACAATTATTACGAGAACAAGGGTGACATCCTGGTCGCGACCGTCTCCATGGAAGTCGAGGAAGTGCTCGCCGCCGGACGCACCATCGTCGACAATCCGCCCTCCTCCGTCGAAGGCGCGCTAGAAGCCCTGATCGGGCAATACTATGATCATTCGCTCGTCTATCTCAGCAAGGAGATGTGGCGCACGGCAATGGCGATCTCGATCCAGCAGCCGGAGAGCCCTTTCAGCAAGCGCTACACCGAACTCGACAGGAGGCTTTGCGATCAGGTCTCGACGCTCATTCACAAGCTGCAGGTCAAAGGCCTCGTCGCTCCCGGCACAGACGTTCGCGCGGTCGGCGAGATGCTGTTCAACAATCTCAATCTGATGTTCATCGAGTTCGCCAAGCACGAAGCCATGCCGCTCGATGAGCTCAAGGCCCGCGTCAGCAGACAGAACCGGCCGCTCGCAACGTTGATCGCGGCGCCCTGATCCAACCCAGACAATGAAGAGAGTATTGATGCAAGACTTGGAACAGTCGGTGCTTGCCGCCGCCGATCGGCTCGTCGAGGCCTTTGCCCGCCATGATGCGGACGCCTATTTCTCAGCCTTCGCGCCGAACGCGACGTTCATCTTCCACAATCTCGACAGGCCCTTGCGCAGCCGCGCGGAGTATGAGGCCGAATGGGCGTTGTGGGAGACCCGCGACAGCTTCCGTGTCCGGGACTGCCAATCCAGCGACCGGCATGTGCAAGTGATGGGCAACGTTGCCGTCTTCACGCACGGCGTTCAGACCGAACTTGAAATCGGCGGCGAGGCGATGACGTCGCAGGAAAGAGAAACGATCGTGTTTGAACGGGACGGAACCGGAGCCTGGTTGGCGGTGCACGAGCATCTGTCGCGCGCCAGCTAGCGGTGCAGACGTTTGACTAGAGAGCGCCGATGACCACGGCGGAGATGAAACAGAACGCAGCCACGAAGGCGATTGCGTGCGGGAAAAGTGTGATCGGCGAGCGGCGCTGTGGAGCCGCCGCGTAAAACGCGTATCGGGACTGGATCGTCGGCTTCGCAGCGTTCATCGCGTCTCTCCGTCGTTCAGGTCGGAAACAGGACCATCAATAGTCATGTTCTCCGATATTCTCGATTGAGTTTATAGATATTATTTTCTCCGTTCCACCCCGAAAGTGAAAAATTGTCCGCCGACGTCCGCTTCAGTGCCGATCGCGGTCGCGCTCCTGCACATGTCTGGACCAACTTTCGCTGAACCATGGCGTCAGTAACGACACATTGGCTTCGCGATGGGAGCGCGTAAGTCCGCCGTCGGCCTCAACACAGGTCCACACCGTAAAGGCCGTCAATTCGTGTTTGCCGAAGGTCTGGATCAGCGGAATGTCGGCGGCATCGCGGCCACGGGCAACGGCGATGCGCCCTGCCCGGCGCACGTTGTTCTTGGCGTCGAACGTATACCAGCGGTCACCGAGAAAGACCTCGAACCAGGCATTGAAATCCATCGGCGCCATCCTGGCCTCGGTTTCGAGGTCGGCCATATAACCGTTGACGTAACGCGCCGGCATGTTCATGCAACGGCAGAGCGCGATGGCAAGATGCGCAAAGTCACGGCTGACGCCGAGCCGATCCTCATGCGCTTCGAGCGCGCTGCGCATCGCCTGGGCGTAGCCGTAGCTGAAGACCAGGCGCTCATGCACATAATCGCAGATTGCCTGCACGCGCGACCAGCCTGGCGCCGCATCCCCGAAAAGCCTCCAGGCAAGCGCGCCCAGCCGATCGGTCTCGCAATAGCGGCTGGCGGCGAGATAGGGCAGCGTGTTCGGCGGGAGCTTTTCGACGGGAACGGCCTGCGCCAGCGGATCGGAAGGGTCTGGCCGACCATCGTCCTCGATGACGGCATCATAGGTGAGCATGAAATCGCCTTCCGGAGCGATCATGCGCAGGCAGGCGTTCTTGTGCGGGTCGACAACCTCCTCCATCTTGACGATCGGCGAGGTCACAGGCCCGCGCTCGCGCCTGATATCGGATCGCCTTTCGGCAACGACGGAAAGGTAAGTCATCATCGGCGTCGGCTGGGGGCAACGGATGCCGATCTCATAGCCAAAGCGTACAAACATCTCCAACCTCCCTCGTTCGGCAGGAATGTTTCGCGCCCCCCTTTGTTCCCTCAGGATCGGGACAAATCCGTGCTGCATACGCACACAAGAAAACGCTGAAACAAGACGGGTCGCAGGCTCGACAAAGTTCGAAATATCGATGGCCCAGGCTGACGGGGAGCCCGGCCAACCCCTTTCCTCCGCCGACACAAGCCCGGGTCGAGCCTGCCCATTCCGATGACAATTCTAGGCCCGAACGCCCCAGGCGACAACCGCATTCACCTGTGCCACCCAGCCGAAGTCCGGCAGGCCGGGCTCGACAATTGCTGCCGGCAGGAAAGTCTAAACCGGCACATGACATCTGGCGAAACTCGCCTATATTGGCGCGAAAGCGGCAGAAATGCCGACAAATCAAATGTTTGGAACCGTTGATGACCGCCCCTTTGTTCCCGAAGGCAGATACGAGACCGCCCGGAAAATTTGCGACCAGCAAAATGTACGCTCTCTTCCAAACGTTCGACTGGTCCGCAACGGCGCTCGGAGCGGCCGACAACTGGCCCGCGGCACTGACGATGACCCTGAGAATGATGTTCTCGTCGCCGGTCGCAATGGCGGTCCTTGCCGGTCGAGACGGCGTGATGATCTACAACGACGCCTATATCGAGATCGCCGGCAAGCGCCACCCCGACTGCTTCGGTCAATCGGTGTTGACGACATGGCCGGAGGTCGCGGCATTCAACCGGCAGATCATCGCCGATGTCTTTGCCGGTGAAACCGCTTCCTTCGAGGATGCGCCGCTGACGCTCTATCGCAACGGTGCTGCCGAAGATGTCTGGCTCGATCTGGACTACAGCCCTGTTGTCGATGACGATGGCAGCACGATCGCGGTGCTCGCCATTCTCGCGGAAACGACGAAGCGGGTGAAAGCGGAAAAAGCCCTTCGCGACAATCAGGAGCGCCTGTCACTGGCGCTCAGCGCTTCCGGCGTCGTCGGCATCTGGGACTGGCGTGTCGAGGAAGACCGGGTCTACGCCGACGAAAGTTTCTCCGATCTGTTCCATGTGTCGCGGGACATCGCCCGTGACGGCGCGCCCATATCGGCCTATCTCGCCTCCATCCATCCGGACGACGTCGAGGGCCTTGAAGCGGCGATGACGCGGGCCATCAAAACCGGCGAAAGCTTCACGTCGGAATACCGGATCATCCAGCCGGAAGGCGGCGTGCGCTGGGTGCTTGCCGAAGGCCGGCCGGCGCTTGACGAGCGTGGCATTTGCGTCCGCTTCCCCGGCATTGCCGTCGATATTACCGAGCATAAGGAAGCGACCGAGGCGCATGCCCGATCCGAGGCAGCCTTTCGGACGCTCGCAAACGCCATGCCGCAAATGGTCTGGTCGACCCAACCCGACGGCTATCACGATTACTACAACGCCCGTTGGTACGAGTTTACCGGCGTGCCGGAAAATTCGACCGACGGCGAAGGCTGGAACGGCATGTTCCATGAGGAAGACCGGGAGCGCGCCTGGGCGAGCTGGCGCCATTCTCTGGAAACCGGCGCCCCCTACCAGATCGAGTATCGGCTGCGCCATCACAGCGGCGTCTACCGCTGGGTACTCGGGCGGGCCCTTGCGATCCGTGACAATCGCGGCCGGATAACCCGCTGGTACGGCACCTGCACCGATATTCACGACACCAAGATGGCCGCCGCCGAGCGGGAGGTGGTCGCCCACGAACTCAGCCACCGCATCAAGAACATCTTTTCCGTGCTCAGCAGCATCATCAGCCTTTCCGCGCGCTCGAACCCGGATGCCCAGCCCTTTGCGCTTGAGTTGCGCAAGCGCATCGAGGCGATGGGCCGGGCGCATGATTTCGTGCGCCCGCACAGCCAGGCATCGCGGCCTGTGCCTGTAGAACAGTCGATCTTCGGGCTGGTCGAGGAACTGCTGGTTCCCTACGGCAACGCTGAAGAACGCATCAGCGTCAGCGGCGAGGACATCCAGCTTGGCGACAGCGCCGCCACGCCGCTAGCACTTCTGCTGCACGAGCTGGCGACGAACGCGGCAAAGTATGGCGCGCTTTCTGGCGATGCGGGTAAGCTCGCAATCAGCGGCCGGCAGCATGAAACCGACTATATCCTGGAATGGCGCGAGCATGGCGGAACGGGCGCTATCGGCGAACCCGATCAGGAAGGCTTTGGATCGCGGCTGATGAGAATCAGTGTCGAGGGTCAGCTCGGCGGCAAGCTCGTCAGGCGCTGGGAGCCGGATGGCGTGCACGTAACGGTGACCATGCCGCGCGCAGCGGTAACGCGAACGAACCGTCTTTCGGGACAGTAGGACTGAAACGCCGTGAGAAAGGCAGTGCGAAGGCGCTGCCTTTGACTGCCCTTGTCGTGGGGCCGCTCATGACCGCGGCGCGCTCAGGCGAAAAGCGTCAAACGCGCTGGCGGCTCGGCGTCAAGCGTGCGGCGGCGCGCGACGGCATAACTGACGGCCTGCTTCATCTCATGATCGGCAACGGGCTTGCTGATGACGCCGACGGTTCCGGGCACGCCGTCCCCGAGTTGCGCCGGATTGGCTGTCATGTAGAGGACGGTGATGCCGTGTTCGGCGGCAAGCATCCGCCCGATGTCCTTGCCGGTCGGCCCATCCCTGAGGTTGAGATCGACAAGTGCGACTTCCGCCATCGGAGCAAGGCTGATCGCGGTTGCCTGATCGGCAGCGATGCCCACCGGACGATGCCCGAGTTCCGAGACCACGTATTCGATTTCGGTCGCAACGAGAAATTCGTCTTCGACAATCAGTACTCTGCAAGCCATGTCAACTTTCCAACGCTTCACTTCGCGGCATTGGCGGAACCGTCTCCCAAGGTTTCCGGCTTATGCCTGTTAAACTTCAACGGTACAACGCACCATTGTCCAGCAGGGTTCCCCCTGTTTTCAATCGCGACGTTCCGTTCTGCACAAGAAGGGAAGCCCGAGTGACACACGTGCGTATTCGGGCGACAGGAAACGACGCCTGCCGCCATTTTGTTCCGGCCAAATGAAGAAAATCTGAAAGCGCCACTTTACCAGCCGACGGCGTCCTTTAACGAATACCACCAGGAGCCGATCGTCGAATACTGCGCGCGGAACATTCGTCCGCCCGGGAACGGATACCAGGGCAGTTTCTCGAACATGTCGAAGCGTGTCGCGTCGCCGTCGATCGCCTCGGCGAGCGTGCGCCCGAAAAGATGGGATCCGGTCACGCCGTGGCCGCTATAACCGTGGGCGAAATAGGTGTTGGTCCCGATGCGGCCCATCTGCGGCACGCGGGTAAAAGACAGCGCGAAATTGCCGCTCCAGGCATAATCGATCTTCACGCCTTTAAGCCTCGGGAAGACCTTCTCCAGATTGGGCTTGAGCTTGGCCACGACATCGGCCGGGTCGGTACCGCCATAGACGGTGCCGCCGCCGAAGATCATGCGCTTGTCGGCGGAAAGTCTGAAATAATCGAGGATGTAGCGCACGTCCTCGACGCACATGTCGCTCGGGATCAGCGAATGGGCAAGTTCCTCGCCGAGCGGCGCCGTGGTGATCATCTGGGTTGAGACCGGCATGACGCGCGACACGAGCTTCGGCACGGCATCACCGAGATAGGCGTTGCCGCAGAGAACGACTGTTCGCGCCGACACTTCGCCATCGGCGGTATAGACCGTGGGCTTGGCCGCCTCATGATCGACACGCGTGACCGGCGACTGCTCGTAGATCGTGCCACCAAGGCTTTCGAGCGCCCGCGCTTCGCCAAGCACCAGATTGAGCGGATGCATGTGCCCGCCCGTCGTATCCAGCATGCCGCCGCAATAGGCGTCGGACGTCACCAGCTTGCTGAGCGCGTCGCGGTCGAGAAGTTGGTGGTCGTCCATGCCGTATTTGCGCCAGAGCGCCTGCTTGGCTTCCAGTTCCTTCATGTGCGCGGGCGTATAGGCCGCATAGATATTGCCCGGCTTCAGGTCGCAGTCGATCTGATACTGGCTGACGAGCCGGCGGATGATCTTGCCGCCCTCCTGGACCAGCCCGCCGACGAAGCGGGCCGCATCTTCGCCGTAGCGGCGCTGGATGGTGGCAAGGCTGGCATTGAGGCCGTTGACGACCTGGCCGCCGTTGCGCCCTGACGCGCCCCAGCCGACCTGCGCGCCCTCGACGACAACGACCTTGTAGCCTTTCTCCGCCAGGTGGATGGCCGTCGACAGGCCGGAATAGCCGGCGCCAACGACGCAGATATCTGTCTCGACGCGACCTTTGAGCGAAACCGGCGTGCGGGTGATGTTGCGGGAGGCGGCGTAATAGCTCGTGGGATAGCTGCCGTCACCGGCATAGGATTTTTGGTTTCTCGTCATCATACGATTTCCAGGTAGGCGCTGAATTCATAGTCCGTGACCTGCTCGGCAAAACCGGCGATCTCCTGCCTCTTGCAGGCGATCAGCATCGAGCGAAGTGTCGGATCGAAGATCTCGGCAGCAATCGGCCCTGCCTCGAAGGCATCGACCGCCTGCCCCCAATCAGAGGGAATTTTCGGCAGTTTCTCCGCCGCATAGGCCCGGCCCGTCACCGGCGCCGAGGGTTTCCATTTGTTGCGGATGCCGACGAGTGCAGCACCCAGGATGGCGGCGATGACGAGATAGGGATTGGCATCGGCACCGGCGACACGATGCTCGATGCGGCGCGCTGCCGGATTGCCGCCGGGAATGCGGATCGCTGAAGTCCGGTTCTCATAGCCCCAGCAAACAGCCGTCGGCGCATGTGTGTCCGGCCGCAGACGGCGGTAGGAATTGAAATGCGGCGCAAACAGCAGTGTCGTTTCCGGCATGCCGCGCAGCAACCCAGCGACCGCGTTCTTCAGGACCGCCGACCCTTCGTCGCTGCCATCGTTGAAGACGTTGTTGCCATCAGCGTCGAGCAGACTGAAATGGATGTGCATGCCGTTGCCCGAGCGGGTGCCGTAGGGTTTGGCCATGAAGGTCGCCGCCAGTCCGTGCTTGCGGGCGACGCCCTTGACGATGCGCTTGAAGAAGATCGCGTCGTCGGCCGCCTTTAGGGGGTCGTCGGTGTGCAGTAGGTTGATCTCGAACTGGCCGATTCCGTTTTCGGCGATCGCTGCATCCGCCGGCACGTTCTGGCGGGCGCACTCCTTGTAGACGTCGGAGAAGAACTCGCCGAAATCGTCGAGCTCGTCGATCGACAGGATCGCGTCGGAATCGAGCCGCTTGCCGGTATAGGGCGAGATCGGCGGTACTGCGCTGTCGGGCTCCGGGTCGATCAGATAAAATTCCATTTCGGTCGCGACGACAGGACGCAGGCCCAGCTCTTCATATTCGCGTACGATCGCCGCCAGCGCCTGGCGCGGATCGGCCAGAAACGGCTTGCCGTCTTCGAGCAGCAGCCACAGCGGCACCAGCGCGCTCGGCCGCGAGGTCCAGTTGACCGGCAGCGCGCCGCGCCCGGTGACGGCGCAGATGCCATCCCGGTCACCGCTCGCAAACACCTGCTCGCTGTTGATGATGTCCTCGCCCCATACGTCGACACCGACGATCGACAGGGGCATGCGGATGCCGCCGCCAAGCACCTTGGAAGCCTGCTCCACCGGCACCCGCTTGCCGCGCATGATGCCATTCAGGTCGCAGACCACCGCCTGGATGCTTTCGATAGGGCCGTTCTGCTCCAGCCAGGCCTTGAAGGCGCTCGGGTCTTCCGCGTCGAGGGACATATCGCAAATCTCTTTTTGTGATCACATTTTCGCAAAGTTGACATAATTCAGAAGTTGGAGTCAACCTCGACCGATGCTATCAGCCCGCGACCCTTCCCCGTGCGGCAAAGGAGCCCGCTGATTTGAAGACCCCATCGCTGCCTCTTCTCGACCGACCGGAAGGCATGACCACCCATGACTATGCCTTTGCCAGACTTCGCCAGGCGATCATGGTCGGCAGCTTCCGCCCCGGCACCTCGGTGACGATCCGGGGACTTGCCGAAGCGCTGGAAAGCAGCCCGACGCCGGTGCGCGAGGCGCTGCGGCAGCTGACCTCCATCGGCGCGCTGCAGGTCCTCGAAAACCGACGCATCGTCGTGCCGCGCATCACGCCAGCCCGTTTCGAGGAACTGATATCGCTGCGCATCGCTCTCGAAAGCCATGCCGCCCGCCGCGCCGTCGCCCATCTCACCGAACGCCAGATCGAACGAATCTCGGCGATCGACGACAGCATCGAGGACGAAATCCGCCGCGGCGACCAAGCCGCCGCGCTGATCGCCAACCAGGCTTTCCACCGGACGATCTATACTGCCAATCCCGACCAGATCGTCATGCCACTGATCGAAAGCGTCTGGTTGCAACTCGGCCCGATCCTCGGCATTGCCATGGAGCATGTGAGCGAACTTTATGTCGTCGACCGCCATCGCGAGGCGATCGACGCCCTGCGCCGCCGCGACGAGGACACCGTTGCCGCCGCCATCGCAGCCGACATTCGCGAAGGCATCGGCGGCTTCGACCAGCAGGCCATCGCACGCCTCTTGAAGCTTGCAGCCTGACGGCAAAGAAGGCTTGGATCGGTGAAATTTTAGTGTAGCTAAAATTTTCGTTGACAAGGCGCGAACGCCGCCCCAAAGTCCAGAAAATACAAGCACATCACCCTGAAATCCCTAGCGATTTCCGGGCATGGATGGCGCGCCCGCGCAGGAGATCCTCCCCGAAAAGAGGACGTGGGATGAGAGGGGATTTCGCAGTGGATTCGCAGTCTCGGCCAGGCAATCCCGTATCGGAGCTTCCGCCGCTCGGCGATCGCCTGCGCGAGCGGCGCAAGGCTTTGAAGCTGACGCTCAAGGACGTCGCGGATCAGGCGGATTTTTCCGTTGGCTTCATCTCGCAAATCGAGCGCGGTATCACGGTACCGTCGCTGACCTCGCTCGTTGCGGTCTGCCGCGTGCTGAAGGTCGAGGTCGGCACGTTCCTCAATTCCCCCAAAGTCGCAACGCCCTTTACCCGTCATGACCAGCGCCGCGCCTATGCACTCGCCGGATCGCCCGACAACAACATAGCCTACGAGCGCCTGTCCGCTTCCTTTCCGGGCAGCGTCCTGCGCAGTACCGTGGTGCACACGCCGCCCGGTCACCGCAGCGAGGCGATGACCCATGAGGGCGAGGAGATATTCTTCATCCTTCAGGGCGCCCTGACAATCGAGATCGATGGCGAGGAGACGATACTGGAAACGGGCGATTCCGCGCATTTCCTCTCAGGGCTGACCCACCTCACCTGGAACCATACCAGTGAGGCGACATTGATCTTGCACACCTGCACGATGGACGTCTTCGGCGACACACAAGCAACTGAAACGCCGGAAGGCGCCTTTGCGGTAACGCGCGCCGACGATCGGCGCAGTGCCGCCGCAAGCCCGGACAAGGGCACCGGATAGTCCCGCCCGATCCGGCCGCGCAAGCGCTTCGGCGACTGCGCTCCTCAGTTCCCTAGCCTTTCGTCCGGGCGCCTTAGCCCGGCGACCGCCGCGCGTCGATCGACGCCCGAACACGAGACCGGCGCGCGGCCCCTCACCTGACCCAACCCTGCCAGAACCAGAACTGGAAACGCCATGACTGAACTGACGAAAGCACGCTTCGCCGCCCTGCGCGCCAAGATGAACGAAACCGGCAGCGGGCTGGTGGTACTTGCCCCCGGATCGCACATGGATTGGCTGATCGGCTATCACCCGCACCCCGACGAACGCCCCTGCCTGCTGCTGATCGGCCCTGAGAAGGAAGCCTTCCTGATGCCGGCGCTCAATGCCGAAGGCACGCGCGAGCACACCGACATTGCCTTCCACAACTGGGCCGATGATGTCGGCCCGGCAGACGCCCTGACCGCAGCCCTCGCCGACGTCGGCGCTGCTGCACCTGGCCGCGTTGTGCTGGACGAGACCATGCGCGCCGATTTCGCGCTGCTGCTCCTCGACAACCTGCCCACGGACACCGCCCGCGACTTCACGCCGGAAACGCTTGGCGCCCTGCGCATGCGCAAGGACAGAATCGAATACGACCTCCTGAAGATGAATGCCGGCATCGCCGACCGCGCCATGCAGGCGGCCTTCTCGAAAATCCGCCCAGGTATGACCGAGAAGGAACTGGCCGCGGAAATCCGATCGCATTTTGCCTCCGAAGGTGCGGCACCGGCCTTCTGGATTGTGGGTGCAGGCGGCAATGGTGCCTTCCCGCACCATTCCGCCAGCGAGCGGGTGATTGCCGAAGGCGATGCCGTCGTCATCGACATCGGCGGCCGCAAGCAGGGCTTCCCGAGCGACATCACCCGCATGGCAATCGTCGGTCGTGCGCCGGAAGGCTACGGCCAGATCCACACGATCGTCGAGCGTGCCGTGCAGGCGGCGCTGAAGGCGGCTCGTCCCGGCGTTCTCGCCAAGGAGGTGGACGATGCGGCCCGCAAGGTGATCGCCGACGCCGGCTACGGGGAGTATTTCGTCCACCGCACCGGCCACGGCATGGGCATCGACGGCCACGAACCGCCTTACATCACCGCCACGTCGGAAACGGTTCTGGAGGAAGGCATGGTGTTTTCGATCGAGCCCGGCATCTACCTGCCCGGCCGCTTCGGTATTCGGCTCGAGGATATCGTCATCCTGCGCGCCGATGGGCCGGAAGTGCTGTCGTCGCTGCCGCGTGACGTTCACGTCGCACAAGTCTGATACGACATTGGTGGCGCCTTCGGGCGCCACTTTTCTACCCGCTCCAGCTTGCCTTGGCGGAAGGAAGGACTGAGCACCTATCGGGTCGGCGGTTTGCGCCCCTTTTGCGATTGACCGCCGTCAGCATCCTTGCCGCGACGCGGCTCATAGACCGGCTCCCGCTGTTCGGCCGGCGGCCAGATCCAGAAGGTGTGGCCGTAGGGCTTGCGCTGGATGCCCTCGTAATATTCCCCCTTCCTGGTCCGCATTTGTGCCTGCGCATCGCCGGCGACCATTGCCGCGCTGATGATTGCCGCGGCGAAAAGCACATATCTCGACTTCACCATCTTCAATCTCCTTGCCCCTTGTCTACGCCTGCCGGCGGCGAGGTCAACTGACGTCGAGCTTAATAAGTTCCTGCTTGACGGCCTCCGACACCTTCGACATATTGATCAGATGTCAGACCAATTTGGCGCCGAGGGGGAGGCTGAATGACTGAACAAGCCAGAGCCGCACTTCTGCCATTGCCGCCCGCCGACCGGGCGCAGCAGGTCATTGCCGCGCTCGCCGATTACGTCCAGCAGTCCGGCCTGAAACCCGGCGACCGCCTGCCGGCGGAACGCGAACTGATGACGGCGCTTGCCGTCGGGCGCTCGACCGTGCGCGAAGTCATCCGCCATTTCCAGGCGCTTGGGGTCGTCGAAGCGCGCAAGGGCAGCGGCACCTATCTGCTGCGCGCCATATCCGCCTCAACCCTCCATATGCCGCTGACGCTCGACGCCGGGCATCTTCGCGACGTGCTGTTGATGACGCTTGAGGTCCGCCGCGGCATCGAGGTCGAGGCCAATATGGTCGCGGCACGCCGACGCACCGAAAAAGACCTCGAGATTATCGAAGTAAAGCTCAACGAGATGGAGCGAGTGCACATCGCCAAGGGCACGTCAGGTCCGGAAGACCTCGCCTTCCACCTGGCGATCTATGACGCCACCCACAATCCCTTGTTCCGGCAGTTGCTCGAACAGATGCGCGAGGCCTTCGAGCGCTTCTGGGATCATCCTTTTGATCGCACGGATTTCGCCCGCCGCTCTTTCCCGTTCCACCGCACCCTCTTCAACGCGATCGCGGCAAAGGATCCTGACACCGCACGCGAAGAAACGCTGAAAATCCTCGCGATCGTCGAGGAAGACATCAAGGAAATGTCCCAATGAACAACGGCCTCGATCCGTTCGACCACGCCTCGCTGATCGTCGCGCATGACGAAGGCAATGCCTACGACGCGGTGGTTCCGCCGATCGTTCAGACCTCGCTTTTCACCTTCAAGGACTATGACGACATGGTCGCGTCCTACAAGGGCGAGCGCGTGCGGCCGATCTACACCCGCGGCCTCAACCCGACGGTGCGGATGTTCGAGGAGATGCTGGCGAAACTGGAAGGGGCAGAAGACGCGATCGGCTTTGCCAGCGGCATGTCGGCGATCTCGTCGACCGTGTTGTCCTTCGTCGAGCCCGGCGACCGCATCGTCGCCGTCAACCATGTCTATCCCGACGCCTTCCGCCTCTTCGGCACGCACCTGAAGCGCATGAAGATCGAAGTGACCTATGTCGACGGCCGCGACGAGGAAGCGGTTGCGAAAGCCCTGCCCGGTGCCAAACTGTTCTACATGGAAAGCCCGACGAGCTGGGTGATGGACACCCATGACGTCGCCTCTCTCGCCCGCCTTGCCAAGGACCAGGGCATCATCACCGCCATCGACAACAGCTGGGCGAGCCCGATCTTCCAGCAGCCGATTTCGCTCGGCGTCGATCTGGTCATCCATTCGGCCTCGAAATATCTCGGCGGGCACAGCGACGTGGTCGCAGGCGTCGTGGCCGGCTCGAAGGACCTGATTGGCCGCATCCGTTCGGAAGCCTACCCCTATCTCGGCGGCAAGCTCTCGCCCTTCGATGCCTGGCTCCTGATCCGCGGTCTTCGCACCCTGCCGATCCGCATGAAGGCGCACGAGCGTTCGGCGCTGACGGTAGCGCAGCGCCTGCAGGCCCATCCGCTGGTCGAGACCGTCTGCCATCCCGGCCTTGGCAACACCTTGCCGCCGGGCCTGTCCGGCACATCGGGTCTCTTCTCTTTCATCTTCCGTGACGGCGTCGATGTCAGACGCTTCGCCGACCACCTCGACCTGTTCAAGCTCGGCGTTTCCTGGGGCGGACACGAAAGCCTGATCGTGCCGGGCGAAGTCGTGCTGTCACAGAAAGCCCAGCCCAATTCCGCGGCCGCCTTCGGCATCTCACCGCGGTCCGTACGACTCCATGTCGGCCTGGAGGGAACGGAGGCCCTCTGGAGCGATCTTGAAGCGGCGATGTCTGCCGCTTCGTCAGGCTGACAGGAGCGGGATGCCGCATCCCGCTCATTGCATGTGGATCAACCATCAAAAAACAAAGGGAACAAAAATGAGGAAACTGATTACCGCCACTCTGCTTGCCACCCTGATGGCAGGAAGTGCACTGGCCGATACCAAGCTGAAGCTCGTCGAGGTCATCACCAGCCCCGAGCGCACCGAAACGCTGAAGTCGATCGTCGCCAAGTTTGAAGCCGCAAATCCCGGCACCACGGTCGAGATCATCTCGCTGCCTTGGGGCGAAGCCTTCCAGAAGTTCGCGACCATGGTGTCGGCCGGCGAGCTGCCCGACGTGATGGAAATGCCCGACACCTGGCTTTCGCTCTATGCCAACAACGGCATGCTTGAAAGCCTCGAGCCCTATCTCGAAAAGTGGGAGCACACGCCGGGCCTGACCGAGCGCACGCTCGAGCTCGGCCGCGACATCAAGAACACCGCCTATATGCTGCCCTACGGCTTCTATCTGCGCGCCATGTTCTACAACAAGAAGCTCTTGTCGGAAGCCGGCGTCAGCGAACCGCCGAAGACCATGGACGATTTCGTCAAGGCATCGGAAGCCGTCTCCAAGCTGCCGGGCAAATCCGGCTACTGCCTGCGCGGCGGTCCTGGTGGCCTCAACGGCTGGGTGATGTTCGGCGCGACCATGGCCGGCAGCAACAAATTCTTCAATGAGGACGGCACCTCGACCATGAACAGCGAAGGCTGGGTCAACGGTCTCGCCTGGGTGATCGACCTCTACAAGAAGGGGCTGGCGCCGAAGGACAGCGTCAACTGGGGCTTCAACGAAATCGTCGCCGGTTTCTATAGCGGCACCTGCGCCTTCCTCGACCAGGATCCGGATGCGCTGATCGCCATTGCCGAGC
This sequence comes from Ensifer sp. M14, assembly GCF_003355565.1. Taxonomy (NCBI): domain Bacteria; kingdom Pseudomonadati; phylum Pseudomonadota; class Alphaproteobacteria; order Hyphomicrobiales; family Rhizobiaceae; genus Ensifer; species Ensifer sp. M14. The sequence goes on along the minus strand of NZ_QJNR01000004.1, from coordinate 1,684,015 downwards.
GGATGAAGTCGGAAGATTTCGGCGTCACCACTATGCCGAAGGGCCCGAGCGGCAAGGCGTTTACCACCATCGGCTTTGCCGGTTGGTCGATGCTGTCGGCAAGTCAGAACAAGGACCTCTCCTGGAAGCTGATCGAGACACTCGAAGGCCCTGAAGGCAACATCGAGTGGAACAAGCGCACCGGTGCGCTGCCGGTGCACAAGGCCGCCGAGAAGGATCCCTTCTATGCGAGCCCGCAGTTCAAGGGCTGGTTCGACGAGCTTGCCGACAAGGATGTGGTGCTGACCGTCATGCCGACCTACCTTGAGGAATTCGCCTTCTTCAAGGATTCGCTGGCGATCAAGACGACGCAGGAAGCCCTGCTCGGCGACATCACGCCGGAGGAGCTCGCCAACCAGTGGGCGGATTACCTCACCAAGGCGCAACAGAAGCACCTCGCCAAGAAGTGAGCCCTTCGACCGGCGGCGGACCTCCCCCGCCGCCGGTCACCCAACGTCGTGAAAACAAGGCACGTCAAAAGAACCGGCGGCCGCACAGGGGAAATTTCGATCGATGGCCTATGTCGCCCGCCAAGACGGCCTGCACGCACGCAGGCCGCCGCTGATGAAGCGCATCGCCGATGGCGCCGCACCCTATCTCTACAGCGCGCCGGCGCTGATCCTGATCGTCACCGTCATGCTGGTACCGCTGGCGCTCGGCGTCTCCTACGCCTTCCGCGATATCCAGCTGCTCAACCCGTTCTCCGGCGCCTTCATCGGCCTCGATCACTTCCGGGCGCTCTCGCAGGACCAGGCCTTCTATCGGGCGCTGCGCAACACGCTCTGGTGGACCGGAGCCTCGGTCTTTCTGCAGTTCCTGCTGGGTCTCATCCTTGCGCTGCTACTCGACAAGCCGTTCTACGGCCGCGGTCTGGCGCAGGCGCTCGTCTTCCTGCCCTGGGCGGTGCCGAGCTTCCTTGCCGGCCTCAACTGGTCATGGCTGTTCAATCCTGTCGTTGGACCCCTGCCGCACTGGTTCTACGCGCTCGGCATCATGAGCGAGCCGTCCAACATCCTCTCCGACCCGCAGCTGGCGATGTGGGGGCCCATCATCGCCAATGTCTGGTGGGGCATCCCGTTTTTCGCCATCACCCTGCTTGCCGCCCTCCAGGCGATCCCGCGTGATCTCTATGAAGCCGCCAGCATCGACGGCGCCGGCCCGGTGCAGCGGTTCCTGTCGATCACCCTGCCCTTCCTGGCGCCGACGATCGCGATCACCATTCTGCTGCGCACCGTCTGGATCTCGAATTTCGCCGACCTGATCATCGTCATGACCAATGGCGGTCCGGCCGATCGCACCCAGATCGTCGCCAGCTACATCTTCACCCAGGCCTTCAAGCGGCTCGACTTCGGCTACGCTTCGGCGATCGCGCTGGTGCTTCTGGCACTGCTGCTCGCCTACTCCATGCTGATTGTCATCCTGCGCCAATGGCTGCTGAGCAAGGATTGAGACCATGCGCGCCAAACCCATCCTTCTCGTAGCCGCACATCGACTGGCGATCCTCGCCTATATCGCCTTCGCGCTCTTCCCGCTCTACTGGCTGCTGAAGGTCGCAGTCACGCCGAACGACCTGCTCTACTCAGAAGGCATCCGTCTCTGGCCCTCGCGTGCGACCCTCGATCATTTCGATTTCGTGCTGCGCCACAGCGCCTTCCCGGTGTTCTTCAAGAACAGTCTGATCGTCTCGGGGTCGACGGCGATCATCGTCACCATACTTGCCTCGCTCTCGGGATACGCGCTGTCGCGCTTCAACTTCCGCGGCAAGTACTGGCTGGTGGCGCTGATGCTGCTGACGCAGATGTTCCCGCTCGTCATGCTGGTCGCGCCGATCTTCAAGATCCTGTCGCCGCTCGGCCTCACCAACAGCCTGACCGGCCTCGTCATCGTCTACACCGCTTTCAACGTGCCGTTTGCCACCTTCCTCATGCAGTCCTTCTTCGACGGTATTCCGAAGGATCTCGAAGAGGCGGCGATGATCGACGGCGCAACCCAGTTCGTGGCCTTCCGCCAGATCATCCTGCCGCTGACGCTTCCGGGCATTGCCGCAACCCTCGGCTTCGTCTTCACCGCTGCCTGGAGCGAGCTTCTGTTTTCGCTGATGCTGATCTCCGGCAACGACCAGGCGACCTTTCCGGTCGGGCTGCTGTCCTTCGTGTCGAAATTCTCGGTCGACTTCGGCCAGATGATGGCCGCCGGCGTGCTGGCGCTGATCCCGGCCTGCCTCTTCTTCCTGCTCATTCAACGCTATCTCGTCCAGGGCCTGACGGCCGGCGCGGTCAAAGGCTGAGGATACCACCATGGCTTCCATCGATATCGCCAACATCCGTAAATCCTACGGCATCCACCCGGTCCTGCACGATGTGGACCTGAAGATCGGCGACGGCGAATTCGTCGTGCTGGTCGGCCCGTCCGGCTGCGGCAAGTCCACCCTGCTGCGTATGATCGCCGGCCTTGAAAGCGTGACGTCAGGCGAAATCCGCATCGCCGGAAAACGCGTCAACGAACTGGCTCCGAAGGACCGCGACATCGCCATGGTGTTCCAGTCCTATGCGCTCTATCCGCATATGTCGGTCGCCAACAACATGAGCTACAGCCTAAGGCTCCGGAAGGTCGCCAAGGAAAAGATCGCCAGCGTCGTCGCCGGTGCGGCGTCCAAGCTCGGGCTCGATCCGCTTCTGGAGCGACGCCCGCGCGCCCTTTCCGGCGGCCAGCGCCAGCGTGTCGCCATGGGCCGCGCCATCGTGCGCGAACCCAAGGCCTTTCTCTTCGACGAGCCGCTGTCAAACCTCGACGCGAGGCTGCGCGAACAGATGCGCGCCGAGATCAAGAAGCTGCACAAGGATCTGGGCGCCACCTCGATCTACGTCACCCACGACCAGATCGAAGCGATGACGCTGGCCGACCGGATCGTCGCCATGAATGGCGGCTTCGTCCAGCAGGTCGGCAGCCCGCTCGATCTCTATGACCGTCCGGCCAACCTCTTCGTCGCCGGCTTCATCGGCTCGCCTGGCATGAACTTCTTCGAAGGCACCTATCGAAACGGCCAATCGCCTCGCTTCGAGACAAAGGGTGGCGTGACCATCCCGGCGCAAGTGCATGCGGAACTGACGGACGGCGCCAGCGCAACGCTTGGCATCCGCCCCGAGCATGTCGAGATTGGCAAAACGGCAGCGGATGCATTGAAGGCGACGGTCGATCTTGTCGAGCCGACCGGCTTCGGCATCATCCTGCATCTGTCTTTCGGCAAGGCGATCTTCAAGGCCTTCACCAACGACCGCGCCTTCCTCAAGGCATCGGGGGAAATCCCGGTAAGGTTGCCCCCGGAACGCCTGCACTTCTTCAACGCTGACGGCAATCGCGTCTGATTGCCGGGTCGCAGGCGGAGTTGCACGCACCGACAGGAGCCCGACGGTATCGCCCAAGACCGGAGATTGACATCTTCCGGACGAGGCGTACCGTCATCCCGTCGCAAGTATCAACCGCCCGTGGCGCCCAATTGAGAGAAGCAAGTACCGCCAAGACGACGAATTGACGATAGCCTTCCTTGCCACGCGCCCGGCGATTTTGAGGAAGTGTCATGCGAAACTTTGTTGTTGCCCTTGCCTTTTCGACAACGCTGTTCTGTCCCGTCGCTGCCCTTTCGCAAGAGGGCGATGCGGAGGCCGGCGCGACCGTCTTCAAGAAATGCGCGATCTGTCATGTCGTCGACAGCGATACCAACAAGGTCGGCCCATCACTCAATCACGTGATGGGTAGAACTGCCGGCACGCATCCCGACTTCAAGTATTCGCCGGCGATGATCGACGCCGGCAAGGGCGGGCTCGTCTGGGACGAGGCGACAATGCGCGACTATCTCCACAATCCGAAGGCGAAGGTGAAAGGCACCAAGATGGTCTTTCCCGGACTGAAGGATGAAGGCGATATCGCCAACCTGCTCGCCTATCTCAAGCAATATTCGCAGTAGACGCAACGGTTGGAACCGCCGACAGGCACTCCACCGAACGGTCAATTGCGAGTATTTTCCGTTCGTGCAATACTTGCATTTGGAACTCTACGGATTGCGTATTCATGCCCACAGCCGCAAGCGGCGAGGAGGGACAAGAAATGGCCGTGGTGGTTATTCTGGTTTTGCTGGCCGCCGGATCGGTGTTGTTCCATTTGTTCAGCCCGTGGTGGTGGACGCCGATCGCGTCCAACTGGAACTACATAGACAATACACTCATCATCACCTTCTGGATCACCGGCGTCGTCTTCGTCGCCGTCGTTCTTTTCATGGCTTACTGCGTCTTCCGTTTTCGGCACCGCCCGGGAAACCGGGCGGCCTATGAACCCGAAAACAAGAAGCTCGAAAGCTGGCTCGCCGCCGGCACGACGCTGGGCGTCGCCGCCATGCTGACGCCAGGTCTGTTCGTCTGGCATCAGTTTATCACCGTGCCGGACGGGGCAAGGCAGGTCGAAGTGGTCGGGCAGCAATGGCTGTGGAGCTACCGACTGCCCGGCATCGACGGCAGGCTCGGCACCTCCGAGACGCGCGACATCTCGCCTGAAAATTCGCTCGGCCTCAACCGCAATGACGCGGCCGCCCTCGACGACATCATCATCGAAGGCGGCGAACTGCACCTCGAGATCGGCAAGCCGGTCAAGGTGCTGTTGCGCTCTGTCGACGTGCTTCATAATTTCTACGTGCCGGAGTTCCGCGCCAAAATGGACATGGTGCCCGGCATGGTGACCTTTTTCTGGCTCACGCCCACGCGCACCGGCACTTTTGAAGTTCTTTGCGCTGAACTTTGCGGAGTCGGCCACCCGCAGATGCGCGGCACCGTCATCGTCGACAGCGAGGCCGACTACCAGACCTGGCTCGCAAGCCAGCAGACCTTTTCGCAGTTGATGGCAGCAGCGCAAACGAAGGAAACGGCACTGGCAGGTAATGCCGCCCCGGCGCGGTAGGAGGCGCCCCGACGGCCATTGTTGGGAGAGTTTAGATGGTCGATATCCGGTCAGGCACAGATGGGGCGCTCGGACACGCCGAGGTGGAGGATGTCGAGCTCTACCATCCCCACAGCTGGTGGACGCGCTATGTGTTCAGCCAGGACGCCAAGATCATCGCCGTGCAATATGCCTCTACTGCCATTGCCATCGGCATGGTGGCTCTGGTTCTGTCCTGGCTGATGCGCCTGCAACTGGGCTTTCCCGGCGCCTTCGCCTTCATCGATGCCGAGCGCTACTACCAGTTCATCACCATGCACGGCATGATCATGGTGATCTATCTGCTGACGGCCTTGTTTCTCGGCGGCTTCGGCAACTATCTGATCCCGCTGATGCTCGGCGCGCGCGACATGGTGTTTCCCTACGCCAACATGCTGAGTTTCTGGCTCTACTTTCTCGCCGTGCTCGTGCTTGTCTCGAGCTTCTTTGCGCCCGGCGGGCCGACCGGCGCCGGCTGGACACTTTACCCACCGCAGGCCGTGCTGTCAGGCACGCCCGGCGGCAAGGACTGGGGCATCGTTCTGATGCTCTCCTCGCTCATCCTGTTCATCATCGGCTTCACCATGGGCGGGCTCAACTATGTGGTCACAGTGCTGCAGGGGCGTGCGCGCGGCATGACGTTGATGCGCATGCCGCTGACGATCTGGGGCATCTTCACCGCCACGGTGATGGCGCTGCTCGCCTTCCCCGCCCTCTTCGTCGCCTGCGTCATGATGCTGTTCGACCGCATTCTCGGCACGAGCTTTTTCATGCCGGCGATCGTCGAGATGGGCGAACAGCTGCAGCATGGCGGCGGCAGCCCAATCCTGTTCCAGCATCTCTTCTGGTTCTTCGGCCACCCGGAAGTTTATATCGTCGCCCTTCCCGCCTTCGGCATCGTCTCCGATCTCATCAGCACCCATGCGCGCAAGAACATCTTCGGCTACCGCATGATGGTCTGGGCGATCGTCGTCATCGGCGCCTTGTCCTTTGTCGTCTGGGCGCACCACATGTATGTCAGTGGCATGAACCCCTATTTCGGTTTCTTCTTCGCCACGACGACGCTGATCATTGCCGTGCCGACGGCGCTGAAAGTCTACAACTGGGTGCTGACATTGTGGCGCGGCGATATCCATCTCAACCTGCCGATGCTGTTTGCGCTCGGCTTCATCGTCACCTTCCTCAATGGCGGGCTCACCGGCCTCTTCCTCGGCAACGTCGTCGTCGACGTGCCGCTGTCCGATACGATGTTCGTCGTTGCCCATTTCCACATGGTCATGGGTGTGGCCCCGATCCTCGTCATCTTCGGCGCCATCTATCACTGGTATCCGAAAGTCACGGGGCGCATGCTCAACGAGGCGATGGGCCAGCTTCACTTCTGGGTGACGTTCGTCGGCGCCTACCTGATCTTCTTCCCGATGCACTATCTCGGCCTGATCGGCATGCCCCGACGCTACTACGAGATGGGCGAAACGGCCTTCGTGCCGGCCTCGGCCCACACGCTCAACGAGTTCATCACCATCGTCGCCCTCATCGTCGGCGCGGCCCAGATCGTCTTCCTGTTCAATCTGGTCTGGAGCATCCGCCATGGCCGCGAGGCCGGCGGCAACCCCTGGCGGGCAACGACGCTCGAATGGCAGACGCCGGAAACGCCACCGCGCCACGGCAACTGGAAAGACCTGCCGGTGGTTTATCGCTGGGCCTATGACTACAGCGTACCGGGCGCGCCGGAGGATTTCATCCCGCAGAACCAGCCAGGCCCCGACAACCTGACGCGGGAGACGGCGACATGAGTGTCACGCTGATCTTCCTTGCCGTCATCGCCGCGATCGCCGGCTGGTGGCTGTCGCAGCAGCGGATGTTCTCGAAGCCCTGGCTGGAGGTCGGCCAACACCACGACCCACGCCCGCAGGGCCGGCGCCCAATAGAGCCGGCCAAGATCGGCCTCGGCGTCTTTCTCGCCGTGGTCGGCGCGCTGTTCACCCTCTTCATCAGCGCCTACTTCATGCGCATGGCGTCGACCGACTGGTGGTCGACGCCGATGCCGAAGCTTCTCTGGCTGAATACGGCCGTGCTTGCGGCAGGAAGCCTGATGCTCCACGCCGCTAAGGTGTCGGCTGAACGCCACCGCGACGACGCCAGCCGCACGGCTCTGATCGCCGCCCTTGCCTTGGGCCTCGCCTTTCTCGTCGGCCAGGTCTTCGCCTGGCGCGAACTCACCGACGCCGGATACCTTCTCACCGGCAACGCGGCGAACAGCTTCTTCTACATGATCACCGGCATGCATGGCCTGCACATCATCGGTGGCCTGATCGCTCTTGCTCGCACCATTCTCTCAACCCGCAAGGGGCCGATCGACGCACGAGCGACCCTGTCGATCACGCTCTGCGCCACTTATTGGCACTTCATGCTCGCTGTCTGGCTCGTGCTGTTTGCGCTGTTCTCCGGCTGGGCCAACGACTTCATCGACCTCTGCCGGCAAATCTTGACCTAGGAGCTGTCCCATGTCCGCGCCGACACATTCTCCTGTCACAGAGCCCTTGCCACGGCCATCGGGGCTCGCCGGCTTTGCCGCCGACTGGGCATCGGATCAGCGCACTTTCAAGAACGTCTCCTGGGGGAAGTCCATGATGTGGATCTTCCTGCTCAGCGACACCTTCGTCTTCGGCTGTTTTCTGGTCGCCTACATGTCGGCGCGCATGTCGACCGTGGTCCCCTGGCCCAACCCGAGCGAGGTGTTCGCGCTGCATATCGGCGGCTCCGACGTGCCGCTGATCCTGATCGCCATCATGACCTTCGTCTTGATTTCATCGAGCGGCACCATGGCGATGGCGGTCAACTACGGTTATCGCCGCGACCGGCGCAAGACGGCGGCTTTGATGCTGCTGACCGCTCTCTTCGGCGCCACCTTCGTCGGCATGCAGGCCTTCGAATGGACGAAGCTGATCTCCGAAGGCGTGCGCCCATGGGGCAACCCGTGGGGAGCGCCGCAGTTCGGCTCCACCTTCTTCATGATCACCGGCTTCCATGGCACGCACGTGACGATCGGCGTCATCTTCCTCCTGATCATCGCCCGAAAAGTCTGGCGTGGCGATTTCGAAACGGGCAAGCGCGGCTTTTTCACCAGCCGCAAGGGACAGTACGAGGTCGTCGAAATCACCGGCCTTTACTGGCACTTCGTCGACCTCGTCTGGGTCTTCATCTTCGCATTCTTCTATCTCTGGTGAGGAACGGCCATGACTGACGCACCGGCACATACTGCTGCGAAAGAGCACCAACAACACCCCATCGGCCTCTATTTACTGGTCTGGGGCCTGCTTTTCGTGCTCAGCGCCTTTTCCTACATGGTCGACTATGTCGGCCTTCAAGGCTATCTCAGATGGTCTCTAATCCTGCTCTTCATGATGCTGAAGGCGGGGCTCATCGTTGCCGTCTTCATGCATATGGCCTGGGAGCGCCTGGCGCTGATCTACGCCATCCTGCTGCCGCCGCTTCTGGTGCTGGTCTTCGTCGCGCTGATGGTGTCAGAATCGCACTACGTGCTCTTCAGCCGCCTCACCTTCTTCGGTGCCGCGCCATGAAAGGTCGGGGCGACAGTGTTCAGAGCAGCAGCAGTTTCTTGAGAACCGAGAACACTTCCTTATAGGGAAGAATGGTGGCGCCGGCAGCGGCGATCGGAAGAAGCGCAGCCGCCGCAACAGGCACGATGGCCGACCGGTTCAACAGCATCGCCGACAGCTTGCGCGTGGTCTCGAACTGTTTCGTCGGGTCGGCAATGTCGTCGGCCTGCTGCTGGACCTCGTCGGCACTTTCCGCCGCAACGTTCGTCCCCAGGATCTTGCGCTCGTTCAAACGGTGATAGCGTGTGGCCTGCGTGCCCAGCATCAGCAGGCTCTTCTCCTTCAATTCCGCAAGCGGCTTGGAGAAGGCCGACAACGGATAGGCAAAGAGCGCGAGCACGACCACCAGCCAACCGCCGGCAATGATGCTGAACGTGGTGCTTGTCAGGCTTTCCTGCAGCAGATGCTTGGCAATTGCAGCGCCGATCGCCGCGCTGACGCCGAAGATGAAGAGGACATAGGCGTTGGGATAGCTTGCAAGAAAAGCCAACCCGCCATTGCCATCAGGGTGGGTTGCCACCAGCCGGAGCTCCAGCCGGGCGATCCGACGCAAGAGCTGTGCCCAGACGAAATGTCGCCAGAGCCCGCGCAAAAGCAGGAACACGAACAGCGGCTGGCTGACGAACACCATCCACCAGGCGGTCAAGGTGAGGCGGTTACCGTCGGGCGAAACCTCAACCGCCCAGGACGACACGGTCGCCGCGTGGGTGTTGGCAAAGGCCACCACCCCAGCGACAATCGCAAGGACAAGGCAAGTCGCTTCCGCAACCCGCGAGTCGCGCCTTGCGAGTGCGGTCGTCACGGCCTCGGCGAAGGGCGCAACCGAACTGGGTGCGATCAAAGGTGCCTTCAGAAACTGACCGAGCTTGATGCGCAACCCGCGTTCGACCTGCTGTTCGGCAAGCACGAAGGCGCCGATCCCCACCACGAAACGGGCCCAGACGCCGAGATCGCCGAGATAGGATCCAGGCGTGTCAGCCGCGAGAAAGCTGCGCGGTAGCCCGAGCAAGAGCGGCACGAACCAGGCCAGCCCGACGAACAACAAGGCTCGCCTGCCAGTCTTCAGCGAGCGCTCGTGAAGCAGCCCAAATCGTCGTTGCAACTCGAAAAACGGCCCTCCATGGGCCGCCAGATACTCGCTGGCGGTAGGATCAACACGCCGTGGCGCTGGCGCCGCTTGTCCCTTCCCCGCTTGCTCCTTGTTCTTGATACCCAAGAGCGCTCAATCCTCGGTAATGGTCCAGTTGTCGTTGGGATTGAACTGCTTGATATCGCGCGCCATCGCATCCGTCCCCGCTCCGAGATCGGCCTGATAGACGATACCGTTGCGGTTGACGACGAAAGTATGGATGCCCGTTTCGCCATATTTTACCGGCCACGCGACGAGCCCGAAGCCAGCAATCATATTGCCGTTGATGACATAGTCGTAGGAGCCGCCGGCGATGTTTCCGCCCTGGCGCGTCAGTATCTTGAAGCGGTAGCCATAATAGCCCTCATCGGCCTTGGCCTTGTCCAATTGAGCTTGCGAGAGATCGCCTGCCGGACTGTCGCCATCCCCCTGCTCTACAGGCCAATAGAGACCATCGGTCTTGCCTTCGCTTGAAATCAGCTTCTGGGCATATTCGAACACGCCATCCCCATCGTGATCTTCCTGGGTATACTCCTCCTGGGCGTCCACATAGGCGCGCACCGTGTTGATCGCCTCAAGCTCGTTCTCGCCGACGCGGCGGTTGATGATCTCCTCGATGCCGGCATAAGTGTCGAAAGCCCACTTGCCGTCGTCGCCCTTGACGATTGGGAAGGGCAAGGGCCAGAGCTGGTCGCCGACCTGGATGATCTTGTTATCGCCCGCATCCATCAGGACTACCTTCTTCGCGGCACCTGCCTTTATCTGTTCGTAGGTGTCCATCACCCCTTCGCCCGCCTTCAGCTTTTCGGCATCAAGGCCGAGCAACGCGGCAAGTTTGCCGAAGTCGCTCGAACTCATCGCCTCCTTGAAAGCCGAAACCGCCTTGTCGGGATCGTCGAAGGTGGGGGGATCGGTCGGCGAGATATAGTCTGCGAGCTCCGGCGGCTCGCTCTCTGCTGCCACCGTTACTCCCGCATAGGTCGACAGGCCGAGCAGCACGAGCCCGACACCCGAACGGAAAATCATGCTCTGACGATGATACTTGGTCATGACCATACCCTCCCGTTTCACGCGCTCAACGACGTCCACCGCCACCACGTCCACCACCACCACCATGACGAGCCCCGCCGCCACCGCCGTGCCGGGCCACAGACCGTCCGCCGCCGCCACCACCCTGACCAACAGACCGATGCGGCCTGCTCCCGCTGCGGGCGCCGCCACCCATGGCCTGGCCACCGCGCCGCGACTGCACCTGCGTCGCCTTGCCGGAACGCACTTCGCCGAGGCCTGACGGCTTGCGTGGACGATTGTCGGCTTTTCCTGCCGGACGCGGCTTGCTCGCTGGCCGATTGACCTTGCCGCCTGAGCCGCCGCCGGGTTTCGAGATGTTCCCGGGCCGCTGCGCCGCCCCGGCAGCGCCTGCCTGTCTGTTGCCCGCCCCGGCATTCGGCCGCGCATTGCCAGCCCGGTTCTTCGCGCCATCGAGCTTGTTGCTGCGAACATCCTTCAGGTCCTTGAAGGAGCCCGTGTCGACCTTCTGCCGCAGGTTCGCACTCGCATCGCTTCTGGTAATCTTGGCCTTGTCGCGGATGTTGTTGTTGCCGTTCGCTTCGATCCTGTTCTTCATGTTCGAACGATCGAACTTGGCGAGTTGGTTTTTGTCGATGTTGATCTTGCTGCGATCGACATTCTTCCAGTCGATGTCGTTGAACTTGACCTTGCCGTTGATGTTGTTGAAGCAGTTGTTGCAGTCGACGTCGATGTCGCCATCGTAGCGTCCGCCCCACACGCCCCAGTCATCCCAATCGACCATCGCACCGAATACCGCTCCGGTCACCGCGCCCGCAAAGAACGTCGCCGCCGGATAGTAGTAGTTCGGATATGGCTCGGGATAATAAGACAGGGGCTCCGGCGCATAGTTCGGCGCGTAGAGCATCTCCGGCTCGTATTGCGGAATGTAGATCTTTTCCGGATTGGCCGCCTGGATGATGACGTTGTCGTTCTCCTGAACGATGGTCATCTTGTCGTCAGTCTTCAGCACGCCCGAGGCCACCGCCTTATCACGAAGCTGCTGAATCGCGATCAGCACGTCCTTTTGCTGGTAGGCCATCGCATCGGACAGGGACTGCGTCCAGTCGATGTCCTCGCTCATCATCGTCACGATATCTGGATAGTTCAGCAGCGAGATCACGCTGCCGTCCCAGCTGTCCTTGGGCTTCAGGTCCTTGTTCTTCTTGAGATTGTCGAGATAGCGCTCGGCCTCGACAATCTGCAACGGAAAGAGTGAAGCCGACGCGATGAGCGCGACCAATTCGTCGGGATAGAGCGCGATGCGGGCAACAAGGACTTCGAGTTCGTCCTCGCTGAGCGGCTCCGGTCTATCCGCATCGGCCTGCTGCCCGGCCGCCGGATCGGTGGCAGCCTGTTCCTGCGCAAAGGCCCTGAAATTGTACGTGTAGGGTTCCGGAATGAGCAGACACGCAGTCGCCAGGAAGCAGATCGATCGATGCAAACGGATGACACTCTTGACTGCCATTTCCCCTCCCGATCGGACGCACTATGGCGTCACCTGTAACTGTCTGCTGGTGCGTGTATCTGTGTCTGCCCGTCTGCTGATCTTAAATGTCGGCAGCGCTTCTGTTGCAACTGCAAGGGCATACTAGTGCATAAGTTCTTTCTTTTTCAATGCATAAATGATGACCGCATGCCGGCTTCCGCCTGAGGTTGTGCCAGGTTGGCGCGACAAGACCGTGCGTTACGGCCAAACGGCTAGACCCTACCCAAACGGGCGTAGACGAATTGCAGGCTCTTCTTTTCCCGCAACTGGCTACAGAATAGCGGTTCAATTCGGACCCATGTCCTGCGCGATCTCGCAGGGGCTGCGCTGAACGGTGGATTGGAGAGACGGCGATGACGGAAACTCGTCCCTTGTCGGAAACGGCGCCGAACGCGAACACCAATCAGATCACGGTCGCAAGCGCTGCCGCCGGGCACCTCGCGCTGGTTCCCACCTGGCTTCCCCTCGAACTCGTTCCCGATCCGGACCACAATTCGGCCGGCAGCGGCGGCAACGGAACGAGCATCGGCACGCTCGACAGCAACACGCTCGCCGTCTTCATGCCCTCGAACGCCGCCATTACCGGCCCCCATTCGGCCGCAGATGCGCAACAGGGCAATGACGCGCTGATCAACCAGCATGTCACCGAGATGACCGGCATGGGCGGCGATGGCGGCAACGGCAACTCTGCGGGCAGCGGTGGCGGCAATGCCGGCGGCGGCGGCCACGGCACCTTCATCGGCAGCCTCGTAAGCACCGACGTGGGCGTATTTGCCCCGGTGAACACCGCGGTCGCGGGGGGGCCCGGCTCGACGGCGACAGCCAGCCAGGTCAACAACGCGGCCATGCTGCAAGGCGCGACCCAGATAGGCGGCATCGGCGGTTCGGGTGGCGATAACAACATTGCCGGCGGCGGCTCGTCTGCGAACCACGCAACATCCATAACCTTTACCGGCGATAATTTTGCCGGGCACGGCGGCGACGGCACCTTCATCGGCAGCATGATCGACGTCAACGTAGCCGTTTTTTCGCCGATCAACATCGCTGTCGGCGCTGCCGGCGGCGACGCCCAGGCCCACCAGACCAACAACGCCATCTTCGATCAGGGCGGCGTGCAGATCGCGGGCATCGGAGGTGCCGGTGGCGGTTTCAACCTGTCCTCCGACACGATCTTCACCGGCGACGGGATGGCCGGCGGTGGCGGATCCGGCTATTCCAACGGCAGCATGGTTGATGTCAGCATCGGGTATTTCCACCCCATCAACATCGCCGTTCCGGCCGGTGGCACCGCCGATGCGCAGCAGCTCGACCACGTGCTCTATGATCAGCACGCGCTGCAGATGGCAGGCATCGGCGGACTTGGCGGAGAGGGCAATCTGTCCGACGCCCATTCGGCACTTGTCGACGACATCCTCAGCCTCGTCGACGGTAGCTGAATTTTGCCGAACCCTGCCCGCCGCGCGGCGGCGGGATTGGGGAACAGATATCAAAACGCACCCGCAACCGGGTGCGTTTGTCTGTCTCGCGCACTCAATCCCCAGCCCATATCCGCCAGGTGCCCCATACCCCGCCCAAAGGCCCATACCCCGCCCAAAGGGACGTCACCGATTGTCCAGCTAGCTCGCACGCGCAAGAACGCGCACCATTCATTCGCGGTTACCCCGTCTGCCACACGGTATCGCTGGCACCGAACCGCTGAGAGAACACGGGGGTCAAGATACGTAGAGGAGCAACGCTATGCCTATTCCGCAAGCATCTGACACGATCAATCTCAGCAACTCCGACGCTGGCGACGCGAATGCCGGCAACGGCGGTGACGGCTTCAACTATGGTGATATCAACTACAACCCGGTGGCTTATGTCGCCAACTCACAGACCGTCGAAGGCGCATACACCAAGCTCTACAACGGCGACGATGTGTGGCAAAGCGCTGGTTGGGGGACGGGTGACGGTGGCACCGGTGGGTTGGCTCAGGCCCGTGACGGCTTCCTCGCCTCGCTGACCAACAGCGGCTCCGGTGGAGCTGGTGGCGATGCCACCTCCAGTGGCGATCAGGGCAACACCAGCGGCGGCAACGTCGCAGCGGTTGCGGCAGACACCACGGCAACGCAGAACACGCAGTTCCTGGCCGACCAGAGCGCCACCATTCTCGCCGGCGTCGGCGGCAACGGCGGCAATGGCAACCAGGCATTGGGTGGCGACATTTCTTCGGCCCTGGTTCACACAAATCCGTTCACGGAAACCAACACCTCGACCGAAACCAATACATCCACAGACACCACGACCGAAACCACAACGGTCTCGAATGCGCTCGACAATTTCATCAACGCGTTCGGATCGATCGACCTTAGCGATCTCGGTTCGTGAACTTGCAATGAGGATCGTCGGCTTCGGCCAACGATCCTCATCCTTGTCTGTACCGTGCCAAGCCCCTGCCTTGTCAGAGTCGATTGCACCGAGATCTGATAATGACAACAAACTCGCAACCCTCGCCGCGCGAACCGACGCATCTGGTCATGGCCCTCAGAGCCTCGGCCGGAGCCTTCGGCTTGGTCTTCCTTTACAGCTGCGGCTACAACCTGTTTCTGCTCGCCCCCTCCATCTATCTGCTGCAAATCTACGATCGCGTGCTATCGAGCCGCAGCGCCGACACACTGGTGATGCTGACGCTGATTATCGCCGTCGCCGTGGTGGTCGGGTCGCTGCTCGATATCGTGCGTCGGGCGGCCCTTTCGCGCATCGGCAGTTGGCTCGACCATCGGCTGCGCCCGGTGGTTCTCACCGCCTCGTTCGAATATGGCGCACGCACCAGCTCCGCAGTTGCGACGGATTGCTACAAGGACCTGTCGACGCTCAGGCAGTTTCTGGATTCGCCCGCAAGTTCGCTGCTCTTCGACGTGCCCTGGGCGCCCGTGTTCCTGCTGCTGTTGTTTCTCGTCCACCCGCTGCTCGGCGTCATCGGCCTGCTGAGCGCCCTCTCCCTGCTGCTCCTGGCGATCCTCACCGAACTGTCGACGCGACGTCCCCTTGCCCATGCCAACCGTGCGCTTACGCGCAGCTATCTGCGCTTTGCGACCGCCCTCAAATACATTCAGGTCATCCGCGCGATGGGCATGCAGGACGGCGCCGCCCAGATCGTCTACCGCGACGCCGAAGCGGCGAGAAAGGCACAGGACGCCGCGATGCAGCGCACTGAGGTCATTCTCGGCCTGTCGAAATCCGTGAGAACGCTGACGCAAATTCTGATGATGGGCGCTGCCACCTGGCTGGTACTCGAGGAAAACAGCAGCCCCGGCATCATCTTCGTCGCCAGTCTTCTGCTCGGCCGCGGACTGGCGCCGGTCGAAGGGGCGATCGGGGCATGGCGCTCCGTCGCCTTTGCCCGCAATGCCTTCAATCGGCTCAATCAGATGCTGATTGCCGTGGCAGCCGACGGCGATGCGCGCATGGTTCCCGTGCCCGAGCCGAGCGGCCTTATCCTCGATAGCGTTGGCTACACCCTGCCCTATCCTGACAGGCAGATCTTGCAGGGCGTTACCCTGCGACTGGTGCCGGGCGACTGCGTCGCCCTGATCGGGCCATCGGGGTCGGGAAAATCAACGCTCGGACGGATCATTGCCGGCGTCGAGCCGGCCACGAGTGGCTGTGCCCTTCTTGGCGGTGTCGACATCGCCGCCCTGCGCCTGTGCGCGGGCATACGTCATGTCGGCTACCTGCCGCAGGACATCGAACTCTTCGGCGGCGCGGTCAAGGACGTGATCGGCCGGCTGGATGGCGCTGACCCCGGCAAGGCGATCGAGGCGGCGAAGCTCGTCGGCCTGCATGAGACGATCATGCGGCTGCCCAAGGGCTATGACACCGACATCGGCGAAGGCGGCGGTCTGCTCCTGAGGGCGCAGCGCCAGCAGCTTGGATTGGCGCGCGCTGCCTACGGCAATCCATCACTGGTGGTGCTCGACGATCCGAACTCGAGCCTTGACTACGACGGCGAACGCAAGCTGTTCACGGCCATATCGCGGATGAGAGCGCGCGGCATGATCGTCGTCATCATCACCCATCGCATGGGCATCCTGCCCGTGACCAACAAGATCGCCATTCTGCGCAATGGCACGGTCGATGCCTTCGGAGACAGCGAACAGATCTTCGAGGCGCATCTTCAGCCTCCCGCGCGAACCGGAACGTAGGAGGAGGGCGACACAATGCATCTCGTTCAGATCGAACCGCCTCCAGCACGGATCATTGGCGCTGCCGATGCAGCCCACCGCACGATAAAGCCGCAGGGCCCGATCGGAAAACTGCTGACCTATTTGCCGCAGGACGGCATCAGCCCGATCGAGCTCGCGGCCGCCTCGCCGATGTCACGGCTGCGTTCCGTCGCCTGGACCGGCAATCTGCTGATCGGCTTCTTCGTCATCGGCCTTGGCACTTGGTCGGCACTGGCGCCACTCAGCAGCGCGGCGATCGCCTCAGGCGTCGTCGAACCGGAAAACAGCCGCAAGACCATTCAGCATCTCGAAGGCGGCATCATCCGGCAGATCCGCGTCAAGAATGGCGACTCCGTCACCGCCGGCCAGGTGCTGATCGAACTGGACGATACCAAATTCCGCTCGGAGCGCGACAGCCTCCGGGGACAGCTGTGGGATGCGGATGCCAGACGCGCGCGCCTGCTTGCCGAGCAGGATGACGCGGACAGCATAACCTACCCGCCCGATATGCTGGCCGTGATGGTCGGCAATCCGGCGATCAGGGCGATCGTCACCGGTCAGCAGCGGATCTTCGAGACCCGTCGCCAGGTCATGCGGTCGGAGATCGCGATCACGCAAGAAAGAATGAAACAGGTGCAGCAGGAAGTCGTCGGCCTTATCGCGCAGAAGTCAGCGCTGAGCGAACGGGTCGAAATTTCAAGGCAGGAGCTTGAGAGCGTCACGACGCTGACGGCCAAGGGCCTGGAAAAGAAAAGCCGCGTTCTCAACCTGCAACGGGAAAAGGCGGATATCAGCGGGCGTCTGGGCGAAATCTCGGCGCAGATCTCCCGCGCCGACCAGGTGATCAGCGAAGCCCAGGCCTATCTCGTCAAACTTCGAAGCGATCGGCTGAACGAAGTCGCCCAGGCCATGCGCGAAACGGAAACCCAGATCCTGCAGCTGAGCGAAAGGTTGCGGGCGATCGACGACCAATTGGCCAGAACCGAGATCCGGGCGCCGGAAGACGGTGTGATCATGGATTTGCGCATCCATACCAGCGGTGGTGTTATCGGCGCCGGCGAACCGCTTGTCGACCTCGTCCCGCGCAAAGGACGCCTGATCGTCTCGGCCAGAGTGCGACCCGAGGACATCAATCTGGTGCATCCCGGTCTCGAGGCGCAGGTCCATCTGCTGCCTTACAATCAACACCGGGTACCGCTTCTGAAGGGAAAGGTCGAATATGTCTCGGCGGATCGTCTGGTCGACAAGCAAACCGGGCAATCCTACTATGCCGCGACGATCCATGTGGTCGATGAGCGGTTGGCGAAGATGAACGAAGTCGAGCTTGTGCCCGGCATGCCGGCCCAGACGCTGATCGAAACGGGCACGAACAGCGTCGCCCTCTATGCGTTGAGGCCGCTGTTGGACAGTTTCAACAGGGCATTTCGTGAGGACTGAAACATGCTGTAGCCGGCTGCTCTGTGCGCGACGCGAATGGAGGTACGTGCTCCGTTGCCGCCCCATGCCCCTTGCATCCCTGGCTTGGTTCCACTGAAGGACACCATGATGGGCAAGCGAAAATTCGATGACGACGAGATCATGGACATCCTCAGGGAGCATCAGGCCGGCGCGACGGTGGCAGATGTTTGCCAGCGTTATGGTGTCAGCGAACCGACTTTTTACCGCTGGCAATCCTCTCAGCTTCGAACAGTTGGCTTCGATGTCAAACGCATAAGGGCACTGGAACAGGAGAACCAAAAGCTGAAGAAGCTCCTGGCCGAGGCCATGCTGACGGCCGCGACACTGAGCGAGATGTTGGAGAAGACGTCGAAATGACGGCGGCTACGTGACCGCCGCTCCATCGCCGGGCGACGGTCTGCCTCCGAGCCGTGCGACCACCTCCGTGCGGTTCTGCACCTGCAGCTTGCGCATGATGTGCTGGAGATGCATCTTCACGGTATGGCCCGACAGATTGAGCTTGCCGGCGATGACTTTGTTTGACGAGCCGCACTGCAATTCGGCCAGCACATCAGCCTCGCGTGGCGTGAAATCGGCCAGGATAAGATCGTCGTGGCGCAACCGCTTGGGCCAGCGCTGCGCGTCCTCCGGCACCACATGCAGCGCCGGGTCGTCGGCGAACGCACCCAGCGGATGCGGACAGAACACGCCGCCCGCAAGCACCAGCCTCAAACCGGCGAGCGCAATCTCGATGGGCAGCGCGGTGGTGAAGAAGCCGCGGATCCCCATCTGCAGCGCCTGTGTCGCGATCGATATATCGTCCGTATCCGACAGCAAGGCTATCGGCGCTTCGGGAAAGCGCGCGGCCACGGCGGCCAGATCGTCGAGCAAACTGCTGCTTCTGACGCCCCTCCCCGCCAGATCGAGCGTGATCAAACGCACGTCCATGCCGAGAGCCTTGTCCAAACTCGCAGTCGAGATCATATCGATGAAGTTCCACCCCGCGAGTTCGCGCTCGAGCAGCGTGACGATGGCGGTACGGGCAAGCGTGTGCGGTTCTATGACGATACCGGTCGGTGCATTGCGCGCTTTGCGGCGCACCGCTCCTGAACTGATGGACACAGGTCAACCCCCAGGATGTTTGCAACCTCTAAGGGGTGCATACTAGGCTCGAAGATGCATCATGTCATGAGAAAATCAGGATTAATCCGATTGGACCAATTACAGTAAAATATTGAAATATAATCTCTTTTTTGACTGAATTTTCCAACCTGGCCCGTTGTAACATATCTTGAGTAGCGAAATCCGCGTTGTTCATCGAGACAGTGATGCAAGGCGTGCCCATCATGCGACCCCAAATTTGCAACTGAATCTGGTGATCTCCCCTGACCGCCAGGGAGACGTTCGGCAAGCAGCCCTGCCCGAAGCCCGGGAGCGCCCGGCCCTTTTGCCGGAATATTTCAGCCACACTTGCCCATGACGGCTATCGGAGTCGGTTGCACATTGCATTGTGATCTGGAGAATTTCAGGCTGTGAACGAAGCTCGGGCAGCGCTTGCCCGCCTCCAGGATCGGCTGCCCAGCATTGCGTTCATGCATCCTCGGTCTAAGCGGGCGCGTTTCTGACTGCACGCGCAAGGTTCGTGTTTTCCTGGCCTTTGTTTGTGGCGCGCTTACAGGTTAGCGTTGTGTGGTTAGGCCCGAACGTCAAAAAGCCCGCCGGTTTTCACCTGGCGGGCTTTTTTTTGATTTGGTTGCGGGGGCAGGATTTGAACCTGCGGCCTTCAGGTTATGAGCC
>NZ_QJNR01000004.1:1495487-1664166 GCF_003355565.1 Ensifer sp. M14 | reverse complement strand
CCGCCGATTTTGCTCGCTGCCGTCAGCGTCTTTGCGGTCTGGTCGGAAAGGTGGCTGCCGTCGTGATCAGCCAGAAGCAGAATAGCCATGATCTTGTCCTCTAGAAATATGGTTCGGTCCCGAAATCCGTCAGGGCCTGCCGAAAACGGGGAGGCGTGAGAACCGGCGCGCAGCGTGCTCTAGTACGTGAGCACCGGAAGCGCAGCGACACGCCGTTTGCAGGCGGACCTCACGGATTTCCGAGCACGCCGGCTTCGGTTTTGAGCTTTTCGACGAGCTCGGCCACCGACTTGACCTTGATGCCGGCCTTCCGGCCTTCCGGCTCCTCGGTCTTCAACACCTTCAGCCGCGCCGTGGTGTCGACACCGAAATCGGCGGGGGTCTTCTTGTCGAGCGGCTTCTTCTTCGCCTTCATGATGTTGGGAAGCGAGGCATAACGCGGCTCGTTGAGGCGCAGGTCGGTGGTGACCACTGCCGGCAGCTTGATGTCGATCGTCTGAAGACCACCGTCGACTTCACGGGTTACCGTTGCCTTGCCATCGCCGATCTCGACCTTGGAGGCGAAGGTGCCCTGGGCCCAGCCCAGAAGCGCCGACAGCATCTGGCCGGTCTGGTTCGAGTCGTCATCGATCGCCTGCTTGCCGACGATGATCAGGCCGGGTTGTTCGACTTCCGCCACACCCTTGACGATCTTGGCCACAGTGAGTGGCTCGACCTGGTCGTCGGTCTCGACCAGGATCGCCCGGTCGGCGCCCATGGCAAGTGCCGTGCGCAACGTCTCCTCGGCCTTGGCCGGACCCACCGATACCACCACGACCTCGTCGGCCTTGCCGGCTTCCTTCAGCCGCAGCGCCTCTTCCACCGAGATCTCGTCGAACGGGTTCATCGACATCTTCACATTCGCCAGTTCGACGCCCGAACCATCCGCCTTCACCCGGATCTTGACGTTGTAGTCAACCACCCGCTTGACCGTCACAAGTATTTTCATGGCCAACCCTTTCCGGAAATTCTCGTTGTCTGCTGATGGCCGTTACATGCGGCCGCGCTTGGCTTCGGGATCGTAGGGCGATTCCGCGATGACGCGGGCCTTGCGCCGCACGCCGAGGATCGGGACCTCGAGTTCCGTGCCCGGAACGCCAAGCTCGACCGGCAGCAATGCGAAGGCGACGTCGTGGCCGAGCGTATAGGCGTAGCCACCCGAGGTGATGCGCCCGACAAGCTTGCCCTGATGATAGACGCCTTCGTAGATCAGCGAACTTGCGCCATCGGTGTCGATCGCGATGGTGAAGGAGCGACGGGCGATGCCCTCTTCCTTCGCCTTTACCAGCGCATCGCGACCGATGAAGCAGCCCTTGTCGAGGCGCACGAAGCGATCGAGGCTGCTTTCCCAGGCGCTGAGTTCCGGGTTCATGTCGCGGTACATCGCCCTGTAGGATTTCTCGAGGCGCAGCGATTCCAGCGCCTGCAGCCCGATCAGCCGGAGGCCATGTGCCTCACCGGCGGCAAGCAGCGCATCGAGCAGGTGCCGCTGGTAGCTGAGCGGATGATAAAGCTCCCAGCCAAGCTCGCCTTCGTAGTTGACCCGCAGCAGCCGGACGTCGCTTGCGAGCCCCACCGTGCCCGACTGCACGCCGAACCAGGGGAAAGCCTCGTTGGAGAGATCGATTTCCGTCAGGGATTGCAGCACCTCGCGCGCCTTCGGCCCGACGATGGTGAAGCAGCCGCGATCATTGGTGACGTTGCGAAGCTGGACGCTGCCATCCCCAGGCAGCAGCTTCGACAGATCATCGAAATTCCAGCGCTCAGCCCGCGGCGTCGAGATCAGATAGAACAATCCGTCATCGAGACGGGCGACCACATATTCCGCCTGCACCCCGCCCGTCTTCGTCAGGTGATGGCTGAGGTTGACGCGCCCTGTTTTCGGCAGGCGGTTGGCAAGGATGCCATCGAGCCAGGCTTCGGCGCCCGCACCGCTCACTTCGAACTTGGTCATCGGCGTCATTTCGACGAGACCGACGGCATTTCTGACCGCGTGGACTTCCTCGCCGACATATTTGCCCTTCTCGGTCCAGCGCCAGCTGTACTGGTCCTTGGCCTCCACACCTTCTGGCGCGAACCAGTTGGGCATTTCCCAACCGTTGAGAACACTCCAGACAGCGCCCTTTTGCGTCAGGCGGTCATAGGAGGGAGCCGTCTTCTGCGGGCGGGCAGCGGGCATATCCTGGCCGGGATAGTGCTGTTCGGCATGGGTGCCCCAGGCCTCGCGCACCTTTTCGCGTGTCCAGTTCTTGTTGGCGTAATCGCCGAAGCGGCGCGGGTCGAGCTCGGAGGTGTCGAGGCTGTTGCCGCCTTCGACGATGCGCTCGGAGAGGTAATAGCCGATCGCCCCGCCCCAGAGGATGCCGCCTGGCACGCCTTCGGCGATCCAGACATTGTCGAGACCCCAGGCCGGCCCCACCAGCGGCAGTTCGTCGGCGGTCATCTGGAAGGGACCACGGACATTGGCCTTGATGCCGACGCGGCCGAGCGCCGGGACGAGATCCATCGCCCGCTCCCAGTTCCAGGAAACGGAATCGAAATCCTCCTCAAGCAGGTCGGCGCCGAACCATTCCGGCACGCCGTTTTCGGCAAAGAGCTTCAGATGCTCGGTCTTCTCATAGGGACCGAACATCAGGCCGTCGCCTTCTTCGCGAAGATAGCCCTCGAACCCCTCGTCACGCAGGATCGGCATTTCGGGCAGGCCCTGGCGCTTGCGCTCGATCACCTCGGGAACGGCATCGGTGATCCAGTATTGGTGGACGATCGGGATCGCCGGGATTTCGAGGCCGAGCATCGCGCCGGTCTGTCGGGCATAGTTTCCGGTCGCCGAAATGATGTGCTCGCAGATGATCTCGCCCTGATTGGTCTTGATCTTCCACTCGCCGCTCGGCATGCGCTCGAAACCGCACACTTCCGTGTTGAGATAGATCTTCGCGCCGCGATCCCGGGCACCCTTGGCCATCGCCTGGGTGACGTCGGCCGGCGCGATGTGCCCGTCGTCAGGATGGTAGAGCGCGCCCAGCATCTCCTTGTTGTTCTCAAGCAGCGGCCAGAGGTCGCGGGCTTCGGCCGGCGAAACCAGTTCGGCCCGAATGCCCTGTACCTCGGCAACACTCATGTAGCTCTTGTACTCGTCGAAGCGGTCGCGGGTATTGGCGATGCGCAGCTGGCCGCATTTGTGCCAGCCGACGTGCTGCCCGGTTTCGGCTTCGAGACCCTCGTAGATCTCGATGGTCTTGGCGATCATCCGGCCGATATTGATCGAGCGGGCATAGGACGGGATGAGGCCGGCGGCGTGCCAGGTCGAGCCGGCGGTCAGCTGCGTGCGCTCCAAGAGCGCAACATCTGTCCAGCCGCGCTTCGTCAGACCGTAGAGAATGGCTGCACCGACGCAACCGCCGCCGATGACTACGGCCCGAGCATGAGTTTGCATGAAGAGGTTCCCTTATGTGGAATTTTCAGCAACTTACAAACGGCCGCCGCGCTTGTAATCTTGCTAAAAACTATCCGGGGGCATAACCTCAGTTTATGCATAGACTTCGCTCGCTCGTCCCCTCCGCCAACTATCTCTTCGTTTTCGAGGCCGCCGCCCGGCGGCAGAGCTTTACCGGCGCGGCAGAGGAGCTGAATGTCAGCCAGCCGGCCGTCAGCAAGACGATCCGGCTTTTGGAGGAGGCAACCGGGCTCAAACTCTTCCGTCGCGAACACGCCCGGCTGGAGCTGACCGCCGAGGGCAAGCGGCTCTACAAGGAAACCCAGGAAGCCTTCGATCACCTGCACATGGTGATCTCGTCGCTGAGGCAAAAACACTCGCGCGACATCGTGCGCGTCTCGTTCTCCGCATCTTTCGTGCAACTGTGGCTGCTGCCGCGGCTGAAAGCTTTCAAGGCCCAGCATCCCGACATAGCCTTGCGCATCGCCGAAAGCAGCCGCGACGATCAGGACCTGCTGGAAGAAGACATCGATCTCTCCGCCCGGCTCGGGACCGGCAAATGGCCGGGTATCCACGCCTGGCATTTCGTCACCGAGGAAGTGTGGCCGGTCTGCAGCCCCGCCTATCTGAAAGAGCACGGTCCGATCGAGACGCCGGCGGATTTGCTGAACCACACGCTCCTGCATTTCGAGGAACGGCATCGCTCACGCGTGGGCTGGCGGGAGTATCTCGAGCGCAACGAGGTCTCGGCCGCCAAGCTGACGCAGGACTTCGTCTTTACCGATGCGCTGAACTCGATCGAGGCGGCCGTGCACGGCCAGGGGGTCGCGCTCGGCTGGAAACATCTGGTGCACGACCATCTGAAGGCCGGCAAGCTCGTCTGCCCCATCCGGGCAAGCTATCTCACGGGACAGAGCATCCACATCGTCATGCCGGCCCAGCGCCCGCCGAAGCGGGGCACCGAGATCTTCCGCGACTGGCTGATGGAGCAGAATGCCGACGCCGATATTTTCGCGGACGCGGCTGTTTAGAAACGCTCGCCGACGAAGTGGGCGACCTGGGCTCCGGCCTCGTAGTAGGCCTCCTTCAAACGCCGCATCGGCGGATCGCGCGGGTCGCTGAGCGGTAACGGCAGCTCCGCCTCGGCGATCTCTCCCAGGATATGGCGCGCCAGAACACGGCCGAACACCGTACCAGGCGCAATCCCGCGACCGTTATAGCCGGAGAAGCCGACGACATTCGGCGCGAAGCGGTGGAAGCGCGGCAGCGCATTGGTGGTCATGCCGATCTGGCCGTACCATTCGCACTCGAAATCGACCTTGCCCAGCTGCGGGAAAAGCCGGGCGAGCGAGCGCCGGGCCCAGGCCTTGTGGACGGCGGCACCGCCATTGCGCAGGGCGCCGACGCTGCCGAACACCAGCCGGCCGGCCTTGTCCATGCGAAAGGACGACAGGATCTCCTTGGTATCCCAGACACCCTCGCGGTTGGGCAGAATGCTCGAGAGAAAGTCAGGCGCAAGCGGTCGGGTCGCGAGATTGAAATAGGGCAGATAGACCTGTTCGGTGCGCACCTGTTCCCATGGGCCGGTGCTATAGGCATCGGTCGCAACGATGATCCAGTCCGCCGTCACCGACGCCCTGTCCGTCGCCACCTTCCAGCGGCTGCCGACCCGATCCGTCGAGACGACCCGGCTCGATGTATGCAGGGTAACGCCGGCCCGCTGGGCCGCGTGCGCCAGACCGCGGACATAGGCAAGCGGCTGCAATGTGCCCGCCCGCCTGTCCAGCAGTGCGCCGGCATAGGCTGTCGTGCCGATGCGCGCAGCCGTCTCAGCCGCATCGAGAAGCTCGACCGGCGCACCGCGCTTTTGCCATTGCGACGCCCGGTCCGCGATCTCTTTCAGCCCGGCGTCACCGACGGCGCAGTGTAGCGTGCCGTTGCGTTCGAGTTCACAGGCGATGGCGTGCTTGTCGATCAGCTCCATCACCACGCGCGGCCCATTGCCGAGCATATCGAGAAGCCGCTCGCCGTGAACCTCCCCGAGTTCGCCCGGCAAATCGTCGGGCATCACCCACATGCCGGCATTGATCAGCCCGACATTGCGACCCGCACCACCAAAGCCGATCTCCGCCCCCTCAAGCAGGATGACCCTCCGGCCGGCCTCCGCCAGATGCAGCGCCGCCGAAATACCCGTAAAACCGCCACCGACGACCACCACATCGGCGGAAGCGTCCGTTGCGAGCGGGCCGGTCATCGGCGGCGGCGGCGCGGTCTTTTCCCAAAGTCCATGGGAGCGGGGATCATTCAGCATCGGTCCAGTCCTTCGTGCGGGTCCTGGCTTCGTCTCTGCCCGCAGATTCTATCGATCACGACAATGATAACGTCGCCGTCACTGTGTAAAGACCACGGTCCTGTGGCCGTTGAGCATTACGCGGTTTTCCAGATGCATCTTTACCGCTCGGGCGAGAACACGGCTTTCGATATCGCGGCCGGTGGCGACGAAATCTTCGGCGCTCATCGCGTGGGTGACCCGCTCCGTCTCCTGCTCGATGATCGGACCTTCGTCGA
Source organism: Ensifer sp. M14 (assembly GCF_003355565.1). Classification (NCBI taxonomy): domain Bacteria; kingdom Pseudomonadati; phylum Pseudomonadota; class Alphaproteobacteria; order Hyphomicrobiales; family Rhizobiaceae; genus Ensifer; species Ensifer sp. M14. The sequence goes on along the minus strand of NZ_QJNR01000004.1, from coordinate 1,658,126 downwards.
GGTCAGGCGTGACGTAATGGGCGGTCGCGCCGATCAGCTTGACGCCGCGAGCATGCGCCTGGTGGTAGGGCTTGGCCCCCTTGAAGGACGGCAGGAACGAGTGGTGGATGTTGATGATCCGGCCATAGAGCCGCTTCGACAAATTGTCGGAAAGCACCTGCATGTAGCGGGCGAGGATGACGAGGTCAGCCTCCGTTTCGCGCGCGAGATCGATCAGCCGCTGCTCCTGTTCGGCCTTGTTGTCCTTCGTCACTTTCCAGTGGTGATAGGCGATGCCTCCGAGGTCGGCGGTCCTGGCGCTGTCGTCGTGGTTGGAAACGATTGCAACGACCTCGGCATTCAGCCAGCCAACGCGGATCTGGTAGAGAAGATGCAGCAGCGCATGGTCGAACTTCGAGACCATGACGATGATTTTCGGCCGACGGGTCGCGTCGGCAACCGCGGCCCTCATGCCGAAGCGATCGATCGCCGGTTTCAGCGCCCGCTCGATGCCATCTCGCGACATGCCGGAGGGTCCGGTGAAGCCGATGCGCATGAAGAAGCAATTGGTCTCCACATCGCGAAACTGATTGCTTTCGGCAATGTTGCCGCCGATGGCGGCAAGCTCGGTCGTCACGGCCGCGACAATGCCGGGCTGGTCATCGCAGGCGAGCGTCAGGATGAACGAGGCGGCAGTGCCTGTTGATGTCAGATTGGCGGGCATCACGGTCATGCCTCTTTCCTTTCGCGGTAACGGTTCAGGTCTTGGATTTCGGCTGGCCGAAGACATAGTCGGCGACCCTGGGCAGAAAGGTCTCGCTATAGTACCCGCGCGGCTTCTCGCCGACGGCCACCCCGGCATTGAGAATGCCGGCCTGGTAATCGTCGGCAAAAAGCGAATAGGGGTAGACGGGTTCGACAGCGCTTGCCGAATTCAGGTGTTGGCGCAGTTCGAGAGGAATCGAAAAATCCAGTGCGGCCAGATTGTCGTCGAGCTGTTCGATCCGGCTGGCGCCGATGATGGCGGCGCCGACCCCCTGCTGGGTCACCACCCAATTCAACGCGACCTGCGCCATGCTGTGGCCGGTCTCGGCAGCGACCGCCTCGAGTGCGGCTACAATCCGCATGTTGCGCTCGGTAAAGAGGCCGAGCCCGCTGCCGGAGGCGTCGAGCGAAAGCCGCCCCGCCGCCTCTCGGCCGGCGCGATACTTGCCGGAGAGCAGTCCCATCGTGAGCGGGCTCCAGGCGGTGATGCCGAGACCGAGCGTCTGGGCGAGCGGCACGAACTCGTTCTCGATGCTGCGTTCGGCCAGAGAATAGGGAAGCTGCAGGCAGATCGGCGGCGTGAGCGCATGCGCTTCTGCCCAGGTCTGGGCGCGCGCCGCATACCAGCCGGGCACGTCAGAAAGTCCGGCATAGCGGATCTTGCCGGCGCGCACGAGATCGTCGAACGTCCGCATGACCTCTTCCACCGGCGTGATCCGGTCCCAGGTGTGCAGCAGATAGAGGTCGATGTAATCCGTCTTCAGCCGCCGCAGCGAGGCGTCGACGGCGCGCATCAGGTTCTTGCGGCCGTTGCCACCAGCATTTGGGTTGCCGGGCTGCAGGCTGTTGGAAAACTTGGTCGAAATCACCACCTGGTCGCGAACGCCGGCATCGGCCACGAATTTGCCGATCAGTTCCTCGCTGACGCCGGCCGCATAGGAATCCGCCGTATCGATGAAGTTGCCTCCGACATCGAGGTAGCGGTCGAAGATCTTGCGCGCCGCGTCCTCGTCCGATCCCCAGGAGCCGCCGATCCCGCGAATGCCGCCATTGCCGAAGGTCATCGTTCCGAGCGCGAGCCGGCTGACCCTGAGGCCCGAGCGGCCGAGAAGGTAATAGTGGTCCATGGACATGGGAATTCCTGATTTGTCTCGCGTCCTGCCCTGCGCCGCCGTCACATGTGGCCGTGATAGCTCTTGCGGGCGACGCCTTGCTGGACGTGGTTGATCATCGTGATGAAATCGAAGACCGGACGACCGGTCGCCGCCTGCACCGCGTGAGCATAGGGCGGAAGATCGCTGCATTCGAGCAGAATGGAGCGAACGTCCGGGTTATCCTCGACGAGCTTGCGGGCGACCTCGGTAACCTCCCGCTCGATCTTCGCACTGTCGAGCGTGCCCTTTTCTTCCAGTATGGCTTCGCGGAATTCCGTCTGCCCTTCCATGCCGGCGATGGCGAGCGGAATATGCCCTGGCACGTTGCTCGCCTCGAAGTGGCGCGGCGTCAGTCGGCTGGCATTGGCCGTGATGATGCCGACCCTGCCGCCGGCAGCCGCATGCATGAACGGGATCTGCATCAGGCTCGACAGGAACACCGGGATATCGACAGCCGCTGCAACCTCTTCCTGGAAATAGGCCATGAAACCGCAGGCCCCGGTGATCGCCTTGACGCCGCGGTTCTGCAACTCGACGGCCGCTTCGATGAAGACGTCGCGAAGGGCCGGATCGCGCTGGTTGAGCAGCCGGTCGATCGAGGCGCCGCGCACCTCCTGGAAGCGCACGGGAAAATCATAGGTCGTGGCGTTGCCGACATTGCCGGGCACGCAAGGATAGGCCGCGTCGAGGATGAGGATGCCGATCTGCTCCCCGTACCACGATTGAGTCCTCCGCGTGACTGTGTGGACAGTCATCGTCTTGTCTCCGATATCGAAATTGTTCTCAAATCGGCATGCCCGCCGAGGGGAATGGGAGCCGGTTGCGGCTCCCATAGCTGATGTTACTGAACCAGGCGCGGCGCGCCGGTTGCGGCCGCCGTCCCATCGAGGCCGTAGGACTTCAGGACGTTGACGATGGTGCCGTCGGCGTGCATCGCCTCGATCTGCGCATCCAATGCGACACCGAGTTCCTTGGCGTTGAAGGAATAGGGAAACGCCGCCTGCGCGGCTTCCTTGGTGGCCCTGACCCGATCGTCGGAGGCTGCGACCTTGACCTTGACGTCCTTGAGAGCGCCGCTCTTTTCAGCAACGACGCCCGTCGAATAGCCATCCACGGCGACGTCGATACGGCCGGCGAAGAGGTCCTGCTGCATGTTGACCGAGTTCGGGTAAAGCTTCAGCTTGGAACCGAGCATGGCCTTCAGGTCGGTGACCCAGAGATAGCCCTGCACCGTTCCGACCTGCTTGTCTTCCAGGTCGGCGACATTGGCAAAGCCATCCTTGGAATAGATCGCCATCTGGTCCGTATAGAGCGGTGCCGAAAGGTTCATGACCTTGGCGCGCTCGGCGGTGCGATACCAGTCGCCGGTGGCGATATCCGCCTGTCCCGACAGCACATACTGGATGGCGGCGGCCGGATCGACGGCAACCGCCTTCACCTTCAGGCATTCGCGCTTGGCGAATTCGGCGGCGATATCGCCGTCGATGCCCTTCATGTTGCCGGCGTCATCAAGGTAGGAATGCGGGACATAGGTTGTCACGGCAACCGTCAGCGTGCCCTCTTCGATGGTGCTGAAGGTGTGTTTCGGGGTGCAATCCTGAGCAAGCGCCACCTGGCTCGAAACGAGGATGCCGGCGATGCCGGTCAGCAGAAGGCGGGTTTTGGTCGCAAATGTGGTCATGCCTGAATGCCCTTTCGTGGTGTTGGTTCAGCGTTGCGCGTAGGAACCGGCGCGCTTTTCGACATGGCTGACGAGGAGAGCGGCGGGGATGGAGATCGAGGCGTAGAGAACACCGGCGGCAAGCAGCGCCGGGAAATAGCGGAAGGTGTTCGAGCCGATTTCATAGGCGCGGCTAACGAGTTCCGGCAGCGCGATGGTGAAACACAGCGACGTGCCTTGGAAAATCAGGATCGAGAAAGCGAGCAGCGCCGGAAGGGCGACACGCAACCCCTGCGGCAGCAGGACATAACGCAAGGCGTCCAGTCGATTGAGACCGATCGCAACCGCCGCCTCGCGCTGGCCATGCGGTATCGACTGCAGGCTGGCGCGGATGATCTCGCTGGTATAGGCGCCGGTATTCCAGGCAAGCGCGATGACGGCTGCCGTGAACGACCCGAGCGTCAGGCCGGTGGTCGGCAAGCCAAAATAGATGAATTGCAACAGCACCAGCGCCGGCGCACCACGGCCGACCTCGACCAGGAACAGCGCGACGATTTTGGTCAGCCGGCTTTTGGCAAGGACCCCAAGGGCAAGCAAGAGCCCGAACGGAATGCCGATCAAGAGGCTGAGCGCCGTCACCTGCAGGCTGATCGACAGACCCGACAGCAGATCGGGCAGCCAGGCGGAGAGTTCTTCAAGGCTCGGCAACATCAGCGGGCCACCTTTGCTTGCAGATAGCCGTCGGCGACGCGCGACAGCCAGGCAACCGGCAGGCTGAGCAGGATGTAGAACATACCGACCAGAGCGAAGACCTCGAGACCTCGAAACGTCAGCTGCGACAGCTGGTTGCCCTGGAAGGCCAGTTCGCTGACACCGATGGTCGAGGCGACGGCCGTCTCCTTCATCAGGCCGATGAGATAGCTCGCGGCCGAAGGCAAAGCCACGCGAAAAGCCTGCGGCGCAACAACATCCGTCAGCGTGGACCAGCGGCCGAGGTTTAGCGCCGACGACGCCTCCCATTGCCCGAAGTGGATCGAGGTCAGCGCGCCACGGTAGATTTCCGCCATGTTCGCAGCCGCGATCAATCCGAGCCCGGCCAGCGCCGCATTGAACGGACTGATCGGAAAGACGCTCATTCCAAGGCCGAAGAAGATGATGAATAGCCAGAGGATCGGCGGAATGCCGCGCACGATCTGGATGAAGATCATGGCGAGGAACCGCAGCGGCAGGATGCGACTTTGCCTGGCCGCAACCAGCGGGACGCCGAGGACGGCACCGGCCAGAAAAGCGCCGAGCGTCAAGGCAACGGTCCAGGGAAGCCCGCGCAGGATGGCGAAGAGGTCTGCCGTGCTCATCGGTCGTGCACCGCCCGAAGGAACCGCTTCGTGCGCTCCTGCTGCGGATTGCGCATGACGTCGGCCGACGGCCCCTTCTCGATGATCTTGCCATCGGCCATGATCATCACCGTGTCGGAGACGTTCTCGGCAAAGCTCATTTCGTGGGTGACCACGATCATCGTCATGCCGGTTTCTGCCAGTTCGCGCATGACGGCGAGCACTTCGAGGCCGAGTTCGGGATCGAGTGCCGAAGTCGGCTCGTCGAAGAGCATGACATCAGGATCGAGCGCAAGCGCCCTCGCAATGGCGATGCGCTGTTGCTGCCCACCGGAACAGCGGCCGGGATATTGCTCCGCCTTGTCGGCCAGACCGACGCGGCTCAGCAACTGCATCGACCGTTCGTCGGCGTTTCTGCGGCTGCGGCCAAGCACACGCTCCTGCGCCAGGCTGACATTTCGCAGCACCGTCATATGCGGAAAGAGGTTGAACGACTGGAAGACCATGCCAACGCTGCGGCGCAAGGTCGAAAGCTCCGATCGCTCGGCGGGTGCGGCCGCGTTGAGCGAAATGTCGCCGATGGTGACATGACCGCCATCCGGCGGCTCGAGGTAGTTGATGCAGCGCAGCAGCGTGCTCTTGCCCGATCCGCTCGGACCGATGATCGCCAGCACCTCACCCGGCATCACCTCAAGGTCGATACCGTCGAGCACCGTATGGTTGCCGTAGTGTTTGCTCAGCTTGTCCAGCTTGATGAGGGGTTTTCGCGCCTGACCCTTTTCGGAAGGCGCTCCTTTGGCGGCCAGAGCATCGTCCTCAGTCATTGTCGGTTTGCCACCCCTCATGTGCAAGACAGCGCCATCCATGACGATTTCGCCCCATTGCAGGCACGGCTCGGCTCCACGCCGGGCAAGCCGCGTCCTGTCGCTGAAAATGTTTGATGTCTGCCGTGCGCCCCAAGGCGAACGACTGTCGTTCCCGTTCTTTTGTTGTGGATCACCATAACGATTCGATACGTGCTCGGCAGACGACAAAAATTGCAGGGCGGCATAACCTGGAGTTATGATTTTAGAGGGTAGATCTTGGCGCCTGCCATGGAAGCCAGACGAATGCCTGCGGTTTGAAATGTTTGCCGAACGCCTCGGGCGATAGAAGCAACCCGCCGATCCAACCAAAAAAGGTTAATGCCGGCGATCAGCGCTGTCGGCAAGATAACACTATTTTAGCCATGACCGATGAGTAAAGCCATCGGATCGCTAGATATCGCTATGCTTACCGAGTCGCTCAAAAATTGCCTGCCTCGCCCGCGAGTGATAGAAAGAGCTATAAAATTGCAACCGAACAGAGAAGATGCCTGTGCTCGTACACTCGGTTCGAACTGCCGGCCTTGATGGCGGGCCGCACCACTTACGGCGACGCTTTGTACGGCAGCCGTGCAAGAGAACAGACTGAAATTGAGGGCGATGCCATGCTTGCAGTCCAAACGGTTCGGGCACAGCAATGTTCGCAAGCGGTCCGGACAAAACCGCAACGGAAAGGGAAAGGCTAGGATGTCAAGCACTGACTCGACGTTGTCTGCTGCATCTCCCGTGGACGATACCGTCCTTGGCAATACTGAAGAGGTCATTTCGGTTTACGACGAGGCCCTGCATCTGGTCGCTTCCTCGGTTGCTCTTCAACGGGCCTACGAAGTGGCTGGGCTGGTCGATGCAACACTCTGGCATGTCTATCCCGAACTGCTTGAGCCAGCCTCGAAAGCGATGGCCGAGTCCGTTCTTGCCAATGGCGTTCCCCGCAGTATCGAAATCTTCGACGCGCCCAATCGGTCACGGCGAACCCTGCTGGTCTTTCGCGCCGGCCAGGGCGTCGGCGTCATCGAAACAGATGGCGCGTCAGTGAGACGGGAAGTCGCGAGCCAGGGCGAGAACGAGCGCGCACTGCTGCTTCATCAGGCGACCCACGATGCCCTGACCGGTTTGCCCAACCGCCGCCAATTCAGCGAGGACCTGCGAAACGTGTTGCCGGCCGTTCATGAGAAAAAGCCGGCGCTGATGCAGATCGACCTCGACGATTTCAAGCCGATCAACGACACGCTTGGACATGGGGCCGGAGACGCGGTGCTGCGGATGGCGGCCGAACGCATACGCGGCGTTTTGCAAGACGGGGAAGTTGCCTACCGGCTGGCGGGCGACGAATTCGCGATCATCCAGCGCGACGCCGAGCAGCCGGCCGAAGCTGAGCGGCTCGCCAATGCGGTGGTCAACGCCTTCAAGGAGCCGTTCACGGTCGATGGCATATCGGCATTCGTCGGTGCAAGCATCGGCATTGCCATCGCGCCGCCCGATGGCAACGAGGGCGAGCAACTGATGAAGGCGGCCGACATCGCTCTTTATGCGGCCAAAAAAGAAGGCCGCGGCCGCGCCAAAACCTTCAGCAGATCGATGCTGATCGTGCTGGAACAACGGGAAATGCTGCGCCGCAGCCTGCGAACCGCGCTCAGGGAAAACCAGTTTTCCATCGAGTATCAACCGCTGGTGAAGCCCCCTTTCACCATTGTCGGCTTCGAGGCGTTGGTGCGCTGGCGTCATCCGCTGGTGGGCATCATTCCGCCCAATGTCTTTGTGCCGATGGCCGAAGCCGATGGGTTGATGAGCGAGATCGGCCAATGGGTGCTGGAGCAAGCCTGCCGCCAGGCGACCACATGGCCCTCGCATTTCACCGTGGCCGTCAATCTGTCTCCGGCGCAGTTCCTTCACGACGGCTTCACCGACCGCGTATCACAGACACTCGATATGGTCGGCCTGCGGGCCGACCGGCTCGAACTGGAAGTCACCGAATCGGTTCTGCTCGAGAAGACCACCAACAATCTCGACACGCTCAATACGCTGAACGTGCTCGGCATTCAGATCTCGCTCGACGATTTCGGGACCTACTATTCTTCGCTGAGTTATCTCAAGAACTTCCCGTTCGACACGATCAAGATCGACCGCTATTTCATCAAAGATCTTGAGAATGACGAGAAGAGCCAGGTGATCGTCCGCTCGATCATCGCGCTCGCGCACGGACTGGGGATGGCGGTGACGGCGGAAGGCGTCGAAACGCGGGCCCAGGCCCTGTGGCTGGAACGCGAAGGCTGCGATCGCTTGCAGGGCTATTTCCTCGGCGTCCCCATGCCGCCCAACGCGATCGACGCCTATTTGCGTCAATCATCGTCAATGGAAGTTTCGTAAAAACGCTGAGAGTGAGGCTGTGGAGTTGGCCGCAGGCGCAAGGGCCGCCGGTCTCTCCCCAGTTTGTGTGCCTGATAAATCAGCCTAGAAAGTGCCTGTGGGCCGTGGCAAAGTTCCACAGATGGAGGACAAAGCAAGTATGGAAGTCGGTAACAGTGTGCCAGCGGAAGCGGCCTTCGAGCCCTTGCTCCAGTTTGAAATGGAGATGGGGACGTTCCTTTCGGAGTGGCAGCATTGCGACCATCTCTCCACCTATCTCGCCCGCATGATCAGCCACAACAGGGCTGATCCGGTCCGTCATTCGAACTTCTTCTCCTCGGCGCTCAACGAATTGCTCGAAGTGTCGTTTCGCGGCGGCACCTCCAGCGGTCAAATCGGTCTTTCGATCTACCGCCATGGACCGGTCGAGCGGGTTCAGATCACCTTTCCATGCCCGGCCGAACAGGTCCCGTTCTACCGCGAGGCCGTGTCGAAGATCGATCGCAGCGATGCGCATGCCCGCTATCTCGATTCGATCTCGACCGACATGGCGCCGAGCCGCGAATCCATTCTGCTCGATCTCGCCATCAATTTCGACGCGAGCATCCGCATCGAGGAAAGCACATCACCCGCAGTCACGCTGATCGTCGACTTGCCTCTGGAAGGGCTCGTGAGTTGAGCGTCACAGGCCTTTCCCCCAACTTCAAGGTGGCGTTCGACGCCAACAGCCAGGTGTTTTCGCTTGCCGGTGTCGTCCGGCCGCGGTCCGTTGACGAGATCGCCGATAGCATCGCCATGCTCAAGCAGGCGATCGACGACGTTCGCGGCGTGCTTTACGTCGACGTGAAACGCCTGATCCAGATGAACAACACCGCATTCCATGCCTTCGTGCGGGTTGCCCTCGACGCATGCCGGTCACGCGCGGACCTGCGCGTGGTGATCGTGACGTCGAGCGTCGTCGGCTGGACCACACGGATGTTCGGACATCTCAACCAGATCGAACCGCAGATTTCGGTCGAGGTCTACGATTCGACCTTCTATCCCGGGCAGAGCTTCGTCGAGGACACGAGCTTCATCCCAATTCTGAGAACCCAGACGAAGATGACCTGGCGCCACGAGCGTTCGATCCTGCCGCGGCACGGCCTGCGGCCAGGTATCGCCATGGCCGACGTCTGCTGCGGCATCGGCGACTTTGCCGTTCTCGTCCAGAAGGAGTTTCAGCCGGCGCGGATCGTCGCCCTCGACCACTCCAAGGCGAGCCTCGCCTATGCACGCGAGGTGGCGACCAACTTCGGCATCACCGATATCGAGTACACCTACGGCGATGCGTCGGAAATGCTGCTGGAGGACAATCAGTTCGATTTCGTCAGCTGCCGCCACTCGCTGCAGATCTTCAACGAACGCGAGCTTCTCCTGAAGGAACTCTACCGGATCTGCAAACCGGGCGGACGTGTCTACATCACCAATGAAAAGAACTCGCACTGCCTCGGCGAACCGCGCGCCCAGAGCATCCAGTGGACCTATAACGAGGTCGCCAAGCTGTTCAGCCATTTCGACATGGACGTCGAACTCGGACCAAAAAGCCGCCGCTACCTCGCCGATGCCGGCTTCGACGACATCCTGGTGGAATCCTTCATGGTGACGAACCTCGACGGCGACCCGCAGGACTTCGCCGACGTGATCACCGCTTGGGAAAACGTCTATGCCGGCGAAATGGCTGTCCGGCGCGGCGACACGCCCGAATTCATCGAGCGCTTCCGACAGGGCTTCCGGGACCATATCTTTGCCGCCCTTCATCCCAAGGGTTACGCCGGCTGGCCGATCTGGGTCGCATCGGGGCGCAAGCCGACATGAATGAACAGAGTGCATCAAGTTCCCGCCTCGGCTTGAGGTCCTTCCGCGCCAAGTTCGTGCTCGTTGTCGGCGGCGCCGTGCTGTTCGATTTGCTTGTCACAGGCGGCCTTGCGCTTTGGAATGTGCAAAGACTGTCGCGGGATGCCGCGACGGAAGTCGGCCAGGGCCTGCAGAAGGCCAACCAGGACTATATGCGGTCCTACGCAGAATCGACCGCCGCCCGCGTCAACCTGCTTCTTGGCCAGGTCCACACCGACGTCGCAACGCTCGCAGGCGTTCTGCAGTCGCAGATTGATCGGCCGGTGCGCAAGTTCCAGGTCGGCGAGGCTCTTGCCCGGGGCGCGCCTGGTTCTGTCACCGTCGTCTACGACGAGAAAGGCGGATGGGCGCAGAACCTGCCCGGCCCGCCTTCGGTCGTCAGCGTCTGGGGTTATCTTCTCGGGCCGGAGCGTCATCCGCTTCCCGACGTCCAGACCGAGATCGAGAACAGCGCAGTGCTTGACCTCGTTGCGCCGAGCCTGCTGGAGAGCGGCCGGTCCAAGCTGCAGATGTATTACATCGGCCCCAAGGAGCGGCCGATTTTCAGGACAGCACCCTATACGGACCAGGCACAAACCTTCGACCGGCTTTATCCCGGCCACAACGAAGCCGAGTTCTGGACGTTCTTTTTCCCCGGCATCTACGAATCCTGGGAGCAATGGGCGAAGGATCCGAGCCTGAGGCCGGTGCCGAACGATGTGACGCAGACGGCGCCCTACACCGATGCGATCACCGGCAAGCTCATCGTCAGCTTCTTCCAGCCGCTATGGTCGCGCGACCGAAAGGCTGTGGCAGGGGCTGCCGGCGCCGATATCACGCTCGACCAGCTGGCCGAGGTGGTACAGAACGTCAAGGTCGCCGAAAGCGGCTTCGGCTTCCTGGCAATGTCCGATGGCAATGTGCTCGCCATCAACCCGGACGGCGAAAAGACGATCGGCCTGCAGACATCAAGCGATACCAGCACGCAAGGCGTGACCGGTGCCGACCGGTCGCTTCGCAAGAGCGCCCAGCTTGCCATTGCGCAACTGCCGCTCGGACAGGATGGAGTGATCCAGCGCGTCATGCTCGACGAGGCCGGCGAGAAGGTGCCTTATCTCGTTCTCCTGAAGCAGTTGCAGCCCGAGAATTTCTGGATGTCCGGCCCGGTGCGCAAGGAAACGATGTCGCTTGGCATCGTGGTTCCGGAACGCGAAATCTATGCGTCGCTGTTTGCCGCGCAAGCCGGCATCTCGCAGGCGACGAACCGCATCCTCGCCTATCAGATCCTGGCGCTGCTTGCGTCGTTGCTGTTCGTGACGGCGGCGGTGTTCGGCATCTCCAAGCGCGTGACCGCCGGCATCAGTGCGCTTGCCGGTGCCGCCAAGCGCATCCAGGCGAAGGACTATTCGGTCCGGGTGCCGATCTCCACGCGCGACGAAGTGGGCGAAGCCGGCACGGCCTTCAACCGGATGGCCGAAGAGATCAGCTTCCACACCGAAAACCTCGAGCATCTCGTCGAGGAGCGAACGAAGCAGATCGAGGAAGCCAACCAGCAGATCTCCGCACTCAACATGCAGCTGCGCAGCGAAAACCTGCGGCTCGGCGCCGAGCTGGCGGTCGCCCGGCAGATCCAGATGATGGTATTGCCGAAGGCTGGCGAGCTCGACGAGATCGCAAACCTGGAGATCGCCGCCTATATGCGGCCCGCCGACGAAGTGGGCGGGGACTACTACGATGTGCTGAGTGACGGCACGCGGTTGAAGATCGGCATCGGCGACGTCACCGGGCACGGCCTCGAGAGCGGCGTCCTGATGCTGATGGTGCAATCGGTCGCGCGCGCCTTGCAGGAGGCCGGTGACATGGATCCCAATCAGTTCCTCAACCGTCTCAACCGTGCAATCTACAAAAATATCGTGCGCACCAATACCGACAAGCATCTTTCTCTGGCATTTCTCGACTATGATGGTTGCCGCCTGACGCTTTCGGGGCAGCACGAGGAACTGATTGTCGTTCGCAACGCCCAAGAGGTGGAGCGCATCGACACGATGGATCTCGGTCTACCGATCGGCTTGGAGCCCGATATTTCGCGGTTCGTCGCCACGCGCGAAGTCGCTTTTGCCCAGGGTGATATGATCATCCTGCACACGGACGGGGTAACGGAAGCCGAGAACGCGGCTGGCGAACTGTTCGGCATCCAGCGGCTCTGCGACAGTGCGCGGCAGTTTTATGGACGCAGCGCCGAAGAAGCAAAATCAGGGATACTCGAGGACCTGATGGCACATATCGGCAAGCAGAAAATTCACGACGACATTACCCTCGTGGTCATGAGACACAGGTGAGCAGATGACGACTTTGTACGGAACCGCGGACCTGACCAGGGGCGCCAATGAAAGCGTGACGAGGCTCCGTCTTTACGACGGCCAGCTCAACCTCAGCTGGAAACATTGCGCTATCGCCTCGGACTTTGTCGCCGAGTTGATCGCCATGCGCTACCGCGGCTCGCGCAACGCCTATAAGGAAGTCCGGCACAATATCGGCTACTTGACCAACGAATTGGTCGAAAACGCGGTGAAGTTCCGCGCCGCCGGCGGCATCGTGGTCGAGGCTTCGATCGACGACAGCAACTTCCGTGCGAAAGTATCGAACTTCGTCGATGGCGAGACGGCTGCACGCTTCCAGGATCTGCTGTCCGAGATCACCACGGGTGACCCGGGCGACCTTCTGATCGAACGCATCGAAGCCAATGCAATCGGCACCGGCAAAAGCGGATCGGGACTTGGTCTTTTAACACTGATGAGCGATTATGGCGTCCGTTTCGCATGGGTTTTCGGACCCAATAGCGATAGCGGAGACGTCGCGCTTGAGACTTATGCCTCGATCCCCGTCCCCGATATCTCGAACTGATGAGCAGGTGAATATGGAAATCAAGGACGAGGACTACCGCGTTTGGTCCGAGGGCAACGACATCCACTTCGAAGGAACCATGCGGCTTCCCGGCACGGAAGCCTATGCCCCGATCTTCACCCTGGCCATGGGCGTGCTTGAGGCCGAGCCCGACCGCATGACGATCGACCTGGGGGAACTGCAGTTCCTGAACTCGTCGGGGATCAACCTGCTCGCCAAGCTGACGATCGAGGCCCGCAACCGGCCGAACGTGCAATTGACGGTGCGTGGAACCTCCGAGATTCCGTGGCAGTCAAAGTCTTTGCCCAACCTCAAGAAGCTCCATCCCGGCATCGACCTCAGGCTGAACTGAGGCGACATCCACGACAGCAGACGCGCAAAAGTGTTCGGCAGTTTTGCGCGCTATGCGCAAGAACAGGGGTTTGACGCGCATTTGGAAGATCGCGACGCGGCTTACACGTCGCATACCACGCGCGGCGCTGCCGCATCTTGAAACGCTTGCATGATTTCGTCCCTGGACCGGAACCGGTTCAAGGACGAAATTGTATGGGCGGCGCGACTTTGGCCCATCTTGCTTCAAGTCATCCCGTCAATCGGTTCGACGCTTTCCGAAAGCCATCGCCTTCCTGAACCAGGTTTTCCGCGTCAGTCGCCCGAGCCGACAACGTCGGAAGGTTTCACGCCGAACCTGCGACCGATGGCGAACGCGCTTGCCCTCGGCGGATCACAAGATTTCGATTTTACTCCTGTTCGGGGTGCCCCTAGGCTTCACCCGGTTCAAACCGTACCGGGAGGAAATGCCATGAAACGCAGGCTTATACTTGTCGCGGCCGCTCTGGCCTTGTCCGCCGTCGTGGCCCACGCCCAGGACACGTCAATGAGCTTCTTCGTCACCAGCGCAAATCCGGGCAAGGGTGGCGATCTTGGCGGCCTTGCCGGCGCCGACACCTACTGCAGCACGCTGGCCTCGGCGAGCGGTTCCACGGGCAAGACCTGGAAGGCCTACCTTTCCACCGATTCGGAAAACGCCAAGGACCGTATCGGGGCCGGCCCCTGGTACAATACCAAGGGCGAGAAGATCGCCGACGATGTCGCCTCGCTGCACAGCGACAAGAACAACCTGACGAAGCAGACGGCGCTCAACGAGAAGGGCGAAGTGATCAACGGCCGCGGCGATACACCGAACCGGCACGATATCCTCACCGGCTCCAAAGCCGACGGCACGGCCGCGCCGGAGACCTGCGGCAACTGGACGCTCAGCGGAACGGACGGTGCGGCGATCGTCGGCCACAGCGACCGAACCGGCCTCAACGACAGCGCCGAGGCGAAATCCTGGAACGCATCGCACGCGACGCGCGGCGGCTGCACCCAGGAAGCCTTCAAGGGAACGGGCGGCGACGGGCTCTTTTACTGCTTCGCCGCGAATTGACGGTATCCACACAACCGGGCCGTCGCACCTGCGCGGCCCACGACAGTTTGAGCCGGCTCCCTTGGTCCGCGCGCTTTTTACGGCCGGAAGCGACGGGTCGTACAGCTGTTGCCGGGCTGGTCTGGCTGCCGGATGCCATCGGCTCCTTTCGCGGCGGTCGCCCGGCGTCCGACGTGCGGCCCTTTCGGCTGCCGACGGCCGCCTGAGCAAGCTTCGTTCATTCAGCGTCTCCAGTGTCGCTCCAAATGCCTTGAAAACAGAATAAATGTTTGATCTACTCCTAAATCAGAACATACGTTCTCCGACCAGCAGTTGCGCTCGGACCATGGGAGAGGATTGAGATGAAGAGGTTTTTGATTTCCGCAGCGGTTTGCGCATTGGCGGCAACAACGGCGCACGCCGAGAACATCGGGATCGCCATTGCCCGTTCCGACAGCGCCTTTCTGACGATCCTGCGCAGCGGCATGGAGAGCCGCGCGGCTGAACTCGACAAGGTTACGGTGCAGGTCGAAGACGCCCAGAACGATCCGAGCCGACAGCTCGATCAGGTACAGAACCTGATCTCCGCTGGCGTCGATGCCATCGTCGTCGTTGCAGTTGACGGCGACGGCACGCCGGCTATCACCAAGCTGGCAACCGAGGCCAAGATCCCGGTCGTCTATGCGAACCATCCGCCCGCCGATGTCGACAGCCTGCCGGAAACTGCCGCTTTCGTCGGTTCAAACGAACTCGACTCCGGGACGATCCAGACGAAGGAAGTCTGTAAGCTGCTCGGCGGCAAGGGCGATCTCTTCGTCCTCATGGGTCCCCTGAACAACCATTCCTCGCTGACCCGCACCAAGGATATCCACGACGTCATCGCCAGTGACGACTGTAAGGGCATGAAGGTCATCGAAGAACAGAGTGCAAACTGGGATCGCCTCGAGGCTACCAACATCATGACGAACTGGCTGTCGGCGGGCACCAAGTTCGACGCCGTCATCGCCAACAACGACGAGATGGCAATCGGTGCGATCCAGGCGATGAAGTCCACAGGCGTCGACATGTCGAAGGTCGTCGTCGCCGGCATCGATGCGACGCCGGATGGCCTTGCCTCGATGGCGCAGGGCGATCTCGACGTGACGGTGTTCCAGAATGCCGTCGCTCAAGGAGCAGCCGCCATGGATGCGGCGGTGGCACTGGCACGCGGCGAAAAGACCGAGCGCCACATTTGGGTACCCTTCGAACTGGTGACGCCTGAGAACATGCAGGATTATGCAAAGGCCAATCAGTAAGCCTGCCGGATTCGCCTGACGCGTTGAAAAAGTCGAGGGCCATGGATGGCAACGTCCGTGGCCCTTCTGCGTTGGTCCATCCCGCAGCATTGGACACATGCATCTGCATGCGCGCGGATCAAACTGCTTGTCGCGGCGTGAGGTGCCAACCATGAGCGATATCAGCTTGGCACGTCATCCTGCGCGTTCGCGCCCACACGTCGTTCGTCACCGCCAAGCATCTGCATGAGCGCAAGCTCGCTGCGAACACCGCGCTGATAGATCTGGATAAGCGAGGCGCCGAGCGTATCCGCCTCGTCACTCTCCGGCTCCAAGTCATTGCTGGAGCAGGCGTGTCGGAACACGCGCTGGAGCATTTTCAGTTGATCTTCATCGATTGCAAGGTCTCGAAAATACCGATCCATCTGCCTCTGATCCTCCAACATCAAAGCAGGTTGAGATGATTTTTCTGATATTGGGAAAGATCGCGAATTTTTCCAGAGGCGGATGCATTTCACCTTCGCAGGCGCCGCGCCATGCGAGAAAGAGGGCGCATTCCTGAGGGCTTGGTAACAGGACGAGCGCGCCGGTTTCAGGTGCAATCCGTAGCGCGCGCATCCCTGCCGGCGAGGCAGGGCGGTGTCGTGAACCGCATCAGCGAACACATCCCTTGACGCGGTCATAATATCTATTAATCTGGAGATTTCGATATTACACAAGCGATAACGGCGCTTGCCGCCCTTGCCCAATCGACCCGGCTCGATGTTTTTCGACTGCTGGTCAAACACGAACCCAACGGCCTGGCGGCCGGTGAACTCGCACAGGCGATCGACGACCCGCAGAACACGATGTCGGCGAACGGCTCAAGGGAGCGCGGCACGTCATGGCTGGGCCGGTGGACACCCGGCCGTCCGACGGGCCCGTCACGCCGCCCGCTCACGGGACCGCGCTCTTCACTTTAATGCTGCTCGGGTTTGTCCTTGAGGGCCTGGTTCTCTCTGCCGTTCTGATCCACATGGTGACCTTGACGGTCGAACTCGATCTGGGGTCGTCAGGTCTCCTGGTGGCCAGCCTGTTCGGCCCGGCGCAGGTGGCAAGCCGCCTCGTCAACATGCTCTTCGGCAAACAGATCACCCAGACCTCGCTTGCCATCGTCGCCGCCTGCCTGTTGGTTCTCGGGCTTGCCGTCCTGACCGCTACGGCGCCATGGCTGCCGGGCGCGATCACCTTCGCCATCCTGTTCGGCATGGGATCGGGCCTGATCAGCATCGTCAGCGGCACCTTGCCGCTCGAGCTTTTCGGCAAGCACAATTACGGCGCGCGGCTTGGCTGGGTTACCGCCGCCAAACAGCGTCGTCCGCCGCAGCGCCATTGTCGCTTGCCTTGGCCTTCGCCTGGCTCGGGGTGCTGCCTTCCCTATGGATAACCGTTGCAACAGGTGCCGCCGGAGTATTCGCCTTTGCTGCCATCGCCGTCTTCAACCGCCGCGACCGGCTTCGAGCGTCAGGGGCGGGCAAGGGTCTGATCGAGGTCTAGGCGCATTCCGGTATCTATTGGACCAACCAGTCGACGCGTCGCGTTCACAGGCGACAACCTTTTCGAAGGCACTGTCGGAGGACCGGCGCCGGCCAGTGGACCAGCGCCCACGTGCATCGCGCCAGTGTCGCAATACGACTGGACTTTCGGCTTGTTGCCGTCGACTTGCGCATGACCTGAGCGCGCGCCCTTCAGCCGCTTCACGCTTTTCCCATCATCAAAGCTTCGCAAAACCTCCGCCGATCGCAAGAAGGGAATCGACACAAGTCCGCTTGAAGGCGCATAGAGGCGCTGAGGCCAGTCACCAAGGCTTGCTTGTTTTCATCGCCGATCCCGGCTGAAGCGTGCGGGTCGGCGAAACCGTGATCCATTCTGAAGTGCTCCGATGATTTCGTTTCCGACAGCAATCCAGCTTTCGCCTCACGTTTTGGCCGGCAGCCGCATTCTTGATTGCAATGCGGGCCAGCAGTGACGGTATGACAGCGATCCCGACCGAGACGCAGGCCGAAGACGCCTCCTCCGCCCGCAATTCCCGTGTCGTCGCGCTGGTCGTTGCCATCGCCTTCTTTATGCAGATGCTCGACGGCACGATCGTCATTACATCGTTGCCGCAGATGGCCGCGTCCTTCGGTGTGCAACCGGTCGCCATGAGTATCGGCATCACCGTCTACATGCTGACGATGGCGGCCTTCATTCCGCTCTCCGGCTGGCTTGGCGACCGTTTTGGCGCGCGCAACGTCTTCCTGGTCGCAATCGGCATTTTCACGTTCGCCTCGCTGTTTTGCGGGCTGTCAGGCAGTCTCGGCGAGTTCATCGCGGCACGCGCCGTGCAGGGCATCGGCGGCGCGCTGATGACGCCGGTCGGCCGGATCATCGTCTTGAAGAATGCTCGCAAATCGGAGCTTGTCGGTGCGGTCGCGCTCATCACCTGGCCGGCGCTGATCGCCCCGGTCGTCGGCCCGATCCTCGGCAGCGTGATCACCACGTGGTTGAGCTGGCACTGGAACTTTCTCATCAACATCCCGATCGGCCTCGTCGGCCTTGCGCTTGTGTTGCGCTTCGTGCCCGATCAGCGCGAGGACGACGCGCGCCGTCTCGACATCAAGGGCTTCATCCTATCGTCAACCAGCCTCACTTTGGTGCTCGCCGGGCTCGAAGCCTTCGTGCACGGGACAGTCAATGCACCTGCAATCGGCCTGTTGCTGGCAGGGGGCACGATCATCGGCATCATGGCAACGCGTCACTTCAGGGTGATCGCCAATCCGCTTCTCGATCTCTCTGCTCTGAAAACCCAGACCTTTGCGATGTCGACGCTATCGGCCGGCACCGCCTGCCGCATCGCCATCAACGCGACGCCGTTTTTGATCCCTCTCACGTTCCAGGTCGGGTTCGGCCTCGATCCGATCGAGACCGGGATTTATGTGCTCGCCTACTTCGCCGGCAATCTGGCGATGAAAACGGCGACGACGCCGTTGCTGCGCCGTTTCGGCTTCCGCACCATCCTCGTCGGCAACGGCCTGCTCGCCTCGCTGGCGATTGGTGCCTGTGCAGCGGTATCGACAGATACGCCGCAGTTGCTGACGCTCCTGCTGCTGTTTGCTGCCGGACTGTTCCGCTCGATGCAGTTTACGGCACTCAACACGCTCGGCTTTGCCGACATCGATGCAAGCCAGCGCAGTTCAGCATCGACGCTCTCCAGTATGTTGCAGCAGGTGGCCATGCTGATGGGCGTCGCCGTTGCCGCTGCCGTTCTCAATCTGTCGCAGGCGCTTCGCGGCGCTGAAACCGCGGCGCTCGCGGACTTTCGCTGGGCGTTTCTCGCGGTCGCGACGATCGGCATCCTCTCGGCCTTGCGTTTTCTGAGCCTGCCGCACGATGCAGGCGTCGAAGTTTCAGGGCACAAATTCGAGCCGCGGAAATAATCGGTTACGACCGGCATCGGCCGTGACCCGGAAGTCACTCCGATGCCGCTCGGATTTCTACGCTCACCGCTTGTTCATGCGGCGACGCCATGGCGCGTCCTGCTGCCAGTCGCCGGCCATGATGCAGCCGTAGGCGAGCTGCCGGCAGATTGGCCTCACCGATCTGCTCGGCCACCCGTTCGTCGGCCTCGCGCAAGGCAGCGCCCCCGCAGGACTCCGCTCGTATCGGCCGGCGAATAAGCTATCGATTGCGGCTGCGCAGCTTCGAAAGCATCTGCCGCCTGGCCGCGCAGGATGTCGGTGTCGGCATTGCGCCACAGGCAGCCGCGCCCCGATCAGTACCCCCTGGCTGCACCCGCGCCGATGCGGCTGTCGACCGCACCATTGTAGCGCGCGCCACCGCCCTCAGCGATTTCGGCGAGGCTTTCACCGCCGACGAGAATGCCGGTCGCCTGCCCCCAGATGCTCCAGCTCTTGTCGATCTGCACGTCATGGCCCATCGCCGAGAGAAGCTTGCGCGTATCGGGCGACAGCGCGTAGGGCTCCATGAACACCTTGTCGGGCAGCCACTGATGATGGATGCGCGGCGCATCGACCGCCTCCTGGATGTTCATGCCGTGATCGATGACGTTGAGGATCGCTTCCAGCGTGATCGTGATGATGCGTGCGCCGCCGGGGCTGCCGATCACCATGAACGGCTTGCCGTCCTTGGAAACGATGGTCGGGCTCATCGACGACAGCGGCGTCTTGCCGGGCGCGATCGCGTTCGCCTCGCCCTGGACGAGCCCGTAGAGATTGGGAGCGCCGGGCTTGGCGGTGAAATCGTCCATCTCGTTGTTGAGCAGAATGCCGGTCCCGGGCGCAACCACGCCGGCGCCGAAAGAGCCGTTGAGCGTATAGGTCACCGCAACCGCATTGCCCTCGTCGTCGATGATCGAATAATGGGTCGTCTCCTTGCTTTCTGCGAACCCCTCCGGCATCAGCGCCTGCGAAACGCCGGCCTTGAACGGATCGATCTTGCCGCGGATCTCGGCCGCATAGCCCTTGTCGAGCAGCTTGGCGACCGGGTTCTCGACGAAGTCGGGATCGCCGAGGGTCGTGTTGCGGTCGACATAGGCATGGCGCATCGCCTCGATCATCGCATGCACGGCCTCGGCCGAGCCGTAACCGAGATAGGAGAGCGGATAACCTTCGAGTACGTTGAGAATCTCGCAGATGATGACGCCTCCGGAAGACGGCGGCGGCGAGGAAACGATGTCATAGCCGCGATAGTTGCACTTGACCGGCTCCAGTTCGCGCACGGTGTACTTCTCGAAATCCGTCCTGGCGAGTATGCCGCCCTTGTCGGCGCTTGCCTTGACGATCGCATCGGCGATCGCGCCCTTGTAGAAGGCGTCGGTTCCCTTCTCGGAAATGCTTGAAAGCGAGGCGGCGAGGTCCGCCTGGACCAACGTCTCGCCAACGGCGAAGGGTTTGCCGTCGGGCTTCAGGAAGATCGCGGCGGCTGCCGGGTCCTTCGCTAGCCTCTCGGTTTCGCCGTCGAAGGAGTCGATATCGCCCTGTTCCAACAGAAAGCCATCCTTGGCGAGCGCGATGGCAGGCGCGATCAGCTCTTTCAACGGCCGCGTGCCATAGCGGCTTCGCGCCACTTCGAAACCCATCACCGGCCCGGGAACGCCGACGGCCAGATAGCCTTCGGTGCTCAGGCCATCGACCAGTTGTCCCTTGTCGTCGAGATACATTGCCTTGGTCGCCGCCGAAGGCGCGCGCTCGCGAAAATCGAGGAAGGTGGTCTTGCCGTCCTTGAAGCGGATGGTCATGAAGCCGCCGCCGCCGATATTGCCGGCTGTGGGATAGACGACCGCAAGCGCATAGCCGACGGCAACGGCAGCATCCACGGCATTGCCGCCTTTTTTCAAGACATCGACGCCGATATCCGACGCCAGATGCTGAGCGGTGACGACCATGCCGTGCTCGGCCTTGACCGGCTCTGGCGACGCGGCCCTGACAGCCGATGACGAGGCCGAACTGAGTGCGGCAACCAAGGTGAAGGTGAGGACATTCAGGCAGGATGTGCGCATGCTTTTCTCCCGCGACAAGAGGTTTGGCTGGCAAACGGCGCCCTCGGTCGAGAGCGGCGGCATCGAAGTTCGCGAAGGCACCTCGCACCAACGGGCGGGCAAGGGTCCAGCCATCGGGCGGGCGCAGGCTCGCTTGGAAATTGAAGCCTTGGGCGAAGTATAAGCACGCGCGACCGGCACGGGCAACCGCCACCCGACACCCTTGGGCAGCAAACAAGCCGAATACGAATACGGTCGGCAGGCAGGTGGCGGCAATGGTCGCTGCTCCGTTGCCGTCCAGCACCGGATCGCAGCGCTGTGGCCCCACGCGATTTTCGCCATTGCCACGACCGGCCATCGCTGTGACAGTTTCGTCCTGAGCGTGGCAACATCCACCACCGGATGTCCAACGCAGAATGCCAACGGAAGGAATGCCGAATGATCGAAGGCCATTGCCACTGCAAGTCGGTTCGTCTTTCCGTCCGCGTGCGGCCCGACACGCTCGGCAGCTGTAATTGTTCGCTATGCTCAAGACTGGGCGCGCTTTGGGGCTATTATAACGCGGAGGAGGTGTCGATCAGCGACCCACAGGGCAAGCTGGTCGGCTACGTCCAAGGCGACGCCACCTTGACGCTCCACCATTGCGGCACCTGCGGCTGCACCACCCATTGGTCGCCGATCGGTACCGATGCGACACGCATGGGCGTGAACATGCGCCTGTTCGACCGCGCCGTCTGGGTGGACATTCCTCATCGGCTGATCGACGGCGCCAGCTGGTAGTCCGGCAAAGCAAACTCTTCGCTAAAGACGCCTTATTGCCGACGACCCTCTGAGCGGTCAGCGGTGCTTTGCTGTGCGCCTTCGATCGTCGTCCGCCCCTTTGGTCGGCTTGTCTGTGCATTCGAAACAGATTATATTGAATGAACGTTCAGCAAAAATGGAGACATTGGAATGAACGAAATGATCCGCGACATTTCCGTCCCCAATGATTGGGACCGCCGTGGATTGCCCGGCTGGTGCTATCATAGCGACGCACTGCTCGAACTGGAGCGCGAACACGTCTTCCGCCGTCACTGGCAGATCGCCTGTCATATCTCCGACGTTCCTGAGGCAGGCGACTACATCACCATGGATGTGGTCGGCGAACGCGCGCTTATCCTGCGCGACCAGCATGGGATCATCCGCGGCTTTCACAACATCTGCCGCCATCGCGGCTCCCGCGTCGTTGCCGACGATAAGGGAACATGCCGCAATGCGCTCGTCTGTCCGTTTCACGGCTGGGTCTACAATCTCGACGGCACGCTTCGAGGTGCCGCGCGACCGCGCTCGTTTCCGCCGCTCGACAAGAAGGAATTCGGCCTGGTGCCGCTTGAACTGGAAATCTGGATGGGCTTCGTGTTCATCCGTTTCCGGCCCGGCCCGCAGCCTTCGGTCGCGGAACTGATGCAGCCCTTCGCCGAAGAGTTCGGCCACTACGGCTCGGAACGCATGCTGCCGACCAGCGGCGTCTGGACGCAGGAAAGTGCGGTGAACTGGAAATCAGTGCGTGACGTCGATAACGAAGGTTATCACGTTGCCATGGCGCATCCGGCGCTGCAGGATCTCTATGGCTCAACCTACTACGACGAGCCCTTCGTCAATGGTCTCTGCCGATCCTATGCCACCTACAATCCGCATGCGGGCCGCCGCTGGAGTGTCCGGCAATATGTGGGCATCGCGCCGGAGGCGACCCATCTGCCCGAGCGCCTGCGCAAGGCCTGGATCTATTTCGGCCTGTTCCCCAACGCCGTCATCGCGGTCACTCCGGAAACGGTACAGTTCTACCAGGAATTTCCGCTGTCGACCGGCAAGACGCTGTTGCGTGGCGCGATCTATCGCTATCCCGAGGAAACGCGCCAGCAACGGCTTGCCCGCTATCTCGCCTTCCGCATCGACCGGGACACCCAGGCCGAGGACGTGCAACTGACGATCTGGTCGAACGAATCCATGACATCAAAGGCGTTCAACGGCTTCTATCTGTCGGATCTCGAATATGGCGTGCGCACGCATCACGATCACATTCGCGCCGTGCTGCCCGTCGTCACCCTCGACGTGGCCCCGTCTGAGGATCAGATGGCGGCAGTCAACGACGAACTCTCCAAACGATAGGCGTAAAAAGAGGGGCCGGCGCAAAACCGGCCCCTTCGAAAACGGCCCCGCCGGGGAATGCTGGCGGGGCCGAGGCGTTTTCAGGGTCGATCAGTTGATCAGTTCAGCCTTTCCACAGTCCCTCTCGCACGAGTTCGTCCATGGTGCGGCGGATGCTGGCGTCGAGAATTGCGACCATATCGTCGATCTGGGCGGTGCTGATCGTCAGCGGTGGCGACATCACGCACATGTTGATCAGCGGTCGCACGAGCAGGCCAAGCTCCTGGCAATGGCGGTCGATCCGCTTGCCGACCTCTAGATCGAGCGTCAGAGGATTGTTGCTGACGCGGTCGGCGACGCATTCGACGCAGGCCATCAGCCCCATCCCGCGCACTTCGCCAACCAGCGGCAAACTCTCCAGGCTCTTCAGCCTTTTCTGGAAATAGCCCGAGATCGCCTTGACGTGGTCAAGCAGACCATCCTCCAGAATGTCGAGATTGCGCAGGGCCACGGCGCAGCCGATCGGATGGCTGGAATAGGTCAGCCCATGCGCAAACATCGCGTCGGAATGGTTGGATTGCCGCAGGCTCTCCAGCAGGCGCGAGGAGATCATCACGCCCCCCAACGGAAAATAGCCCGACGTCACCCCCTTGGCGAAGGTGATCATGTCGGGTTCCAGCCCGAACACCGTCTTTGAGGCGAAGACTTCGCCGAGCCGGCCGAAGGCCGTCACCACCTCGTCGGCGATGAACAGGATGTCGTGCTCGTTGCAGAGGGCGCGCATGCGGCGCAGATAGCCTTCCGGCGGCACGATGACGCCACCCGATGCCATAATCGGCTCGGCGATGAAGGCGCCGATACGGCCCATCCCTTTTTCCTCGATCAGTGCCCGAAACTCCTCGACCAGCGCATCGCAGAACTCGGCCTCGGATTGACCTGTGGGCCGCCGGAACGGGTTGGGGCAGGAAAGCTTTGTCACCTGATCGGTGGCGCTGTCCATCCAGTCGTGGTCGCGCGGGCGACCGTTCAGCGACGCAGAGAGATAGGTGGAGCCGTGGTAGCCGCCCTGGCGCGAGACGATCAGCTTTTTTTCCGGGCGGCCGCGCACATTGTTGAGGAACTGCATGAAGCGCAGCGCCGTTTCGACCGCCGAAGAACCGCCGGTGGTGTAAAATACGTGAGAGAGATCGCCGGGGGCATGGGCGGCAAGCCGCTCGGCAAGCAGCGCCGAGGGTTGATTGGTGGTGTACCAGGGCGAGTTGTAGGACAGCGCCATGGCCTGGTCGCGCAACACATCGGCGAGTTCCGTCCGGCGATGGCCGACATTGACGCACCACATGCCGGCGGGACCGTCGATGAGCCGGCGCCCCTCGCCGTCGACAACATAGATACCGTCGCCGCTTTCGATCGACCCGCGCGCCTCGGCACCGATGCTGCCCGCGACGGGCCAGGGCTGGACGAGATGCTTTTCGGCAAGAACGGAAGTTCCTCCTGCGGAGATTTCATGCACTGTTGCACGATCGAGCTTCGCGGCCATTACAAATCCCT
This sequence comes from Ensifer sp. M14, assembly GCF_003355565.1. Taxonomy (NCBI): domain Bacteria; kingdom Pseudomonadati; phylum Pseudomonadota; class Alphaproteobacteria; order Hyphomicrobiales; family Rhizobiaceae; genus Ensifer; species Ensifer sp. M14. The sequence goes on along the minus strand of NZ_QJNR01000004.1, from coordinate 1,633,374 downwards.
CCAACCAATACAAACCGTATTCGCAAAACAACCATCTGATAAAACTACGAAACACATCATTTCATTGAATGGCTGTTCAATCAATATTGCAGAAATAGCGCTTGCGTTCAATGCCGAATTGAGTTTTGCTAATTCAAGGGAAGCAAACGGCGAAAATCGCCATGGGATGGATCGAATGAAGCGTTCGCTGCATTTCCACTGTCGACTCAATCGACATGAGCCAGGACATCATTGGCCTGAGCAGGCGCGCCATTTACATGAGCCGGGGTATCGCTGATGGCGGTGCTATCGGGCACCGAGGTGGAGCAAAGGCCCGCGTATCCACCAAAGAACCGGGTTCGCTGGACGGCCAGCGAGGAAGCAAGCGGACTGGCACTGATCTCTCCGACATTGCTCTATGCCGTCGCCCTGCTTTTCCTGCCGATCCTGATCGTCGTCGCCTACAGCTTCTGGACCCAGGACTACCTGACGATCGACCGCACCTTTACCCTTCAGAACTACCGAACAGCACTTGGCGAGCCGATCTACCAGGACCTGCTGTTACGCTCGCTCGCCATCTCGCTGGTCGTCAGCGTCGTGACCGTCACCGTCTCTTATCCGATCGCCTGGTTCATCTCCTTCCATGGCGGAGTTCACAAGAACCTCTGGCTGTTCCTCATCACAGTGCCCTGCTGGACCAGCTATCTCTTGCGGGTGATGTCCTGGAAAGTGATCCTCGGCTATGGCGGAGTCATGAACACCGGCCTCCTGTCGATCAGCATCATCGACAAGCCGCTGACGTCGCTGCTCTACAACTCCAATGCCGTCGTCATCACGCTCGTCCATAGCTGGGCGGCCTTCGCCATCCTGCCGATCTTCGTTTCCCTTGAAAAAGTCGACCGCTCGCTGATCGAGGCGGCCCACGATCTCGGCGACAACAAGCTGATGAGCTTCCTGCGCGTCACCCTGCCGCTCTCCCTTCCCGGCGTGATCTCGGCCTTTCTGATCGTGATGATCCCGACGGTCGGCGACTACGTCACGCCCAAGCTTGTCGGCGGCAAAGATGGCGTGATGATCGCGACCGCGATCCAGGCGCAGTTCGGCAAGGGCGCCAACTGGCCGCTCGGCGCTGCCCTGTCGGTGACGACCATGGTCATCGTCTCGGCGATGGCGGGCCTCGCTGTTCTTGCGCTGAAACTGCTGGTGAGGATGGCGAAATGAGCGGACGCCATGGCATTCCGAAATCCCGCTGGCTGCCGGCCTATGTCGCGATTTATCTGGCGTTTCTCTACCTGCCGATCCTGCTCTTGCCGATCTTCTCCTTCAACAACGCCGCCACCACCACCTTCCCGCTCGCCGGCTTCACCACGAAGTGGTACGCGTCGCTCTGGCACAACACCGCGCTCCTCGAAGCCGCCCGCAACAGCATGATTGTCGGCGTCTCCGTCGCCATTCTCTCCACCGTGCTCGGCATCTGTGCCGCTCGCGCCATCACCCGCTATCGCTTCCGCGGCCAGCGCGCGGCGACCGGGCTGATCATGGCGCCGTTGTTCCTGCCGGAAATCATCTTTGCCGTTTCGCTGCTGATGATCATCCTGCAGCTCGGGGTCGAGCTGTCGCTCGTGACCGTCATTCTCGGCCAGGTGATCTTCTGCCTGCCCTATGCCATGTCGGTGCTGATCTCCGGTTTCGGCGGCTTCGACCGGTCACTCGAGGAGGCTTCGCTTGATCTCGGCGAAACCGCGATCGGCACGTTCCGCCGGGTGACGCTTCCCGTCGTCGCCCCGGCGCTCGTCTCCAGCCTGCTGGTCTCCTTTACCGTCTCGCTCGACGAGTTCATCCTCGCCTTCTTTCTCTCCGGCACCGAGCCGACCTTGCCGGTCTATATCTGGGGCCAGCTGCGCTTTGCCGCCAAGCTGCCCGGCGTCCTTGCGCTCGGAAGCGTGATGATCCTGATATCGATCCTGCTTCTCACCCTTTCGGAAATCATACGCCGTCGCGCCGAACATCGGCTGAGGGCGCAGGGAGCACTGCATGCCTGAAACACCGATGATCACGATCGAGGCGGTCAACAAGTTCTACGGCATCTACAAGGCGCTCGACGACGTCTCGCTCGACATTGCCGCCGGCGAGTTCTTCTCGCTGCTCGGGCCATCGGGCTGCGGCAAGACCACGCTGCTGCGCTCGATCGCCGGATTCGATACGCCGAGCACCGGCGATATCCGCATCGACGGGCAATCGGTGATCGGCACGCCGCCGAACCGCCGTCCGACCAACATGGTCTTCCAGAGCTACGCGATCTTTCCGCATCTCGATGTCGAGGAAAATGTCGCCTATGGCCTGAAGCGTTTGAAGCTTGATGCAGCTGAGGAGAGACGGCGCGTAGGGGCTGCCCTCGAACAGGTCCGGCTCGGCCACCTCGGTAAGCGCCGGGCACATGAGCTTTCCGGCGGCCAGCGCCAGCGCGTCGCGCTTGCCCGTGCGCTGGTCATGCGGCCAAAAGTCTTGCTGCTCGATGAACCGCTTTCGGCGCTCGACAAGAAACTGCGGGAGGAAATGCAGGTCGAGTTGCGCTCGTTGCAAAAGGCTGTCGGCATCACCTTCATCCTCGTCACCCATGATCAATACGAGGCGCTCGCCCTCTCGGATCGGATCGCCGTGATGTTTGGCGGACGCATCGCGCAGGTGGCAACACCGAAGGAAATCTACCAGCGCCCCACCACCCGTCAGATCGCCGACTTCCTCGGCGGCATGAACTTCATGAAAGCGCGCATTACTGGTGAAACGGCGACGCGGCTATCGGTGGAAACCCCGCGCTTCGGCCATGTCACGCTCGACAAGCCGCTGGGGTTCAACGCCCGCAACGGCACCGCGACGATCGGCATCCGGCCGGAACGGCTGCGCGTGCTTTGGGACGACGCCAGGGCCGATTTCGAGCTCGCAGGCCGGGTTGTCGACCGCCACTATTTCGGCGAGATCACCCATCTGATCGTCGATATCCCCGGGATGGAGCAGCCGCTTTCCGTTTCGGAGACCAACAACTTCGGCGCAGATGACATTCCGGTCGGCGACGCGGTTCGCCTCGCCTATGATCCGGACGCGCTCGTGGCGCTTTCGGACTGATGATGAGGGGCAGCCGCAACAAACGACTGCCCGTATTCCAGGTCAGTAGCCAGCCTTGATCTTCTCGAATTCGGCAATCATCTTCTGGCGCAGTTCCATCGGCATTGGCGCCTGGAACAGTGTGTTGTCGAGGAACTTCGAGACGTCCGCATAACCCTTGTCGGCCAGGATCTTCGGATCGACCTGCGCCATGCCGCGGGCATTGGCATGGCCATAGCCCCAGGATTCCACCATGTAAGACGTGATCGCCGGATCGGTGATCGAATTCAGGAAATCGTACTGCTGGTCTTCGGGTGCAGCAGCGCCCTTGAGCCGGACGTAGCCGCACACCCAAGTCGATAACCCTTCTGCCGTATCCTTCTTGATCGCCGCCGGCACGCCGTCGGCCTGCAGCGTCGTCGCCGTTTCATTCCAGGCCCAGGCGAGGTCGACCTCGCCGCTGGCGATCGCCTGACTGAGATCGGTGTTGTCGGTCCAGTAGAGGCGGACGTTCTTGTGCACCTCGCGCAGGAAATCCGACGCTTGGCTGAACTGTTCGTCGGTCATCGTCGTCCAGTCCCTGACGCCGATCGCAAGGCTCGCAAGTGCATAGGCATCATCGACATTGTCGCCGATCGATACCCTGTCCTTGAATTTCGGATCGGCGAAGGCTTTCAGCGAGGAAATCTCCTCGGGCTTCACCGTGTCGGTGCGATACGTCAGCACCGTGTTGCCCCATTCGAACGGCAACAGCCAGGCCTTGCCATCAGGCGTGGTCATCAGCCCCTTCATCGCAACGATGCCCGGATCGGTGTCGTTCCAGTAGGTCAGCTTCGATGTATCCAGCGGCTCGATCAGGCCGGCCTCCCGCCACTTCGCAACGCTTTGCGAACAGGGATGGGCGAGATCAGCCTTGAAACCGGAGCGCAGCTTCTGGAAGGCCTCCTCCTCGTCGCCAAAGAAGCTGAAATCCGGTTCTGTCCCGTACTTGGCGGTATAGGAAGGATGAAAGGCCGGGTCCTCGTAACCCGACCAATCGAAGACGGTCAGATTTTCGGCGGCAAGCGCCGGCAGGGCGGTGGTCGAGACAAGCGAGGCGATGAAGACGCCCCCCAAGATTTGCCTGCACACGTTCACCAATATCATGCCAACCTCCTCTATCCGGCCGTTCCGGCGTTGTTGTTCCCTATTTCGGCCCTTCCCGGGTGAAATGCTTGGGGAAGGCGACGAGCAGATACTCGACGGCCGCCGCATGCGCCTTCTCGCGCGTCAGGCCGTCGCCCATCATCAGTCGCAGCCACAGCCCTTCCATCGATGCGCAGAGCGCCAGCGTCATCCCCTCAGGCTCGTAGGCATAGCCGCCCTCGTCCTTGAGCTTCTGGCAAAGCGCCAGAAAGATCTCCTGGTACTTGACGTCGCGTGCGCCGCAGAGCGTCTGGTAGGTCGGGCGCGACTTTGCCTCGCCCCAGAAAGCGCACCAGGCGGCAAGCTTGCGCTTGGTGCAGATCTTTCGATCGAAATCGCAGGCAACGAGCGCCCAGAGCTGGGCCGCCGCCTTGTCGCCGGCCTTATCCAGCGCCGCCCCCCAATTGGCGGCATATTCGTCCGCCATGTATTGCAGCGTGGCGATCAGCAGCTTTTCCTTGCTTTCGAAATGGAAGTTGACGATGCCGCGCGACAGACCGGCGCCGTCGGCGACGTCGGCCAGCGTCGTCTCGGAGTAGCCGCGCTTGGCGAGCGAATCGATCGTCGCCTCGATCAACTGCTGTCGTCTGGTTTCCTTGGACGCCTTGCGCCCGCGCTTCTCGGTGTCCGTTGCGTCCTGTGCCGCAGAGGTGAGTTTCATCCGTACCGCCGTGCTGTTCTTCTTGAGGCGCAGGTGCATATCATGCTCCGCGCGGCATCGGCTTGATGCCACGCAGATGAGTGGGACAATGCTCACCACTGTCAAGCACCTTCTGCATCGCAGTCCAGGTCCGGATATTCTTCGCCACATAGGCTTCGCCGACGGCGGCCACAGCATCGGCGTGCAGCGCCCCTTCAAGCCTTGAAAGCTCAATCCGGGCGACATCCCGGTACCAGGCGTTCCGACTGACCGAACGCGCATCGACAAAGCCGGCTGCCGTCATGGCTGCGATATAGGTCTCCGCCGGCGCCATGCCGAAACTGAGACCTTCCGCCGCGAGATAGGCCTGCATGTCGGCGGAGGGTTCACCGTCATGGGAGATCAGCCAATCGGAGGCGGCAAAGATGCCGCCTGGGACAAGCACACGGAAGATCTCGCGGAAGATCGCAACCTTGTCCGGCACATGCACCAGTGCATCCTTGGAAAAGACCACATCGAAACTGCCATCAGGGAACGGCAGGCGACCGGGCGCCGACTGGATGAAGGAGACGTTGGCCAGTCCCGAACGCGCCGCGGCAAGCCTGGCGCGCTCTATCACCGGCACCTCGACATCGAAACCTGTCACCTGCGCCGGACCGTGGGTCTTGGCAATGTGCAGCGTCGCGCCACCGGCCCCGCAGCCGAGATCAAGGACACGCTTGCCGCCAAGTTCCAGCCCTTCGAGAACACGGTCGACTTCTCCGGCACCGCCAGGCGAAAGATACCCTTCTCCCCAGAGCACGGCGAGAAAGCGGATGGCCGCATCGTCATATTCCGCCAGCGGCTGCACTTCTCCATCGATCGACGACATCGGACCTCCGATCCGGCGTTGCACCTCGACAGAAATCCTATCGCGTTATCAGAGGATTGCAACATATTTGCTGAACACTCATTCAAAATATATGGACAACATTCTGCTTTCCATGCCATTTTTTGATCAACGACAAGGGGAGCCACATGAAACAATACGACGTGGTGATGATCGGAGGCGGCCATAACGGGCTGGTAACGGCCTGCTATCTCCAACGGGCAGGACTCGATGTCATCGTCCTTGAAAAGAACGCCTGGGTGGGTGGCGCCGCCACCAGCCGGGAGCTGACCCCCGGCTTTCTCTACTCCAACTGTTCCTACGTCTGCTCGCTGTTTCGGCCGGAGATCATGCGCGACCTCGAACTGCCGAAACACGGGCTGCAGGTCATCTCCTACGAGGGCGGCGCAGTCTTCACGCGGGATGGCGACTACCTCGCCTCCTATCGCGACCATGACTCCCACCGCCGCGAGTTCGCCCGCTTTTCCAAACGCGATGCCGAAGCCTATGACCGCTACGCCCGCGACGTGACGCGGCAATGTCGCTTCATCCAGCCGCTGCTGATGCGCACCGCGCCTGATCCCTTCAGCTTCAAGCCGCGCGACCTTCAGGAAATGCTCTATCTCGCGAAGAAGTTCGGCGACTTCTCTCCGTCGGAAATGGCCGCAACGTTACGCTTCTGGACCATGTCGATCTCCGACTTCCTCGACGAATATTTCGAGACCGACGTGGTCAAGGCCTATCTGGCGCTATCGGGGATCATCGGCACGGCGCTCGGGCCGATGTCGCCGGGAACGGCTTATGTGCTGTTGCATCACTATATGGGCGAGGTCGACGGATCGGTCGGCGCCTGGGGTTATGCCCGCGGCGGCATGGGGGCGGTCACCTCAGCCCTCGCCTCCTCCTTCAAGGCATCCGGCGGCACCATTCGGACCGGTGCGGATGTCGCCAAGATCATGACCCATCGCGGCAAGGCGACAGGCGTGGTATTGGCCGATGGTGAAGAGGTCCTCGGCAAGCTCGTCGTCTCCAATGCCGACGTCAAGCGGACCTTCCTGAAGCTCGTCGACGAGAGCGCTCTGCCGGAGCGCTTCGTCCACCGCGTGCGCCATTTCAAGATGCGCGGCTCCTCGGGCAAGCTCAACATCGCCCTCGACAGCCTGCCGGAATTCCCGGCATTGCCATCAGGATCCTCCTGCATTCGCGGCGACCTGCACTTCACCGACACGATCGAGCGCATGGAAAGAGGCTATGACGACTGGAAGGCCGGACACTGGTCGACCGATCCCTTCGTCGACATGATGATCCCGACGACGCTCGACCCGACCATGGCGCCGCCCGGCAAGCACTTCGTCTCCTGCTTCGTGCAATACTGTCCGCCGAAGGTCGAAGGCAACGACTGGACCGATGCGGACCGCGACGCCTTCGCCGAGACCGTGATCAAGCAGATCTCCGACTATTCGCCGGGGTTTCGCGAGCGCATCCTGCACATGGAGGTGCGCACGCCGCGCGAGATCGAGCAGGAAGTCGGCCTGACCGAAGGCAATATCTTCCAGGGCGAACTGACCTTCGACCAGTTGCTGTTCAACCGGCCGGTGCCCGGCTATGCGCAATATCGAAGCCCCGTCCGCGGCCTCTATATCTGCGGCTCCTCCACGCATCCGGGTGGCGGCGTCATGGGCGCACCCGGCCGCAACGCCGCCGCCGAGATCCTGCGCGATCTGCGGCATACTCCCTCGCACATGAGTTCGGCCCATGACGTCATTTGATGCCATCGTCATCGGCGGCGGTCACAACGGCCTGACCGCCGCCACGCTCCTCGCCCGATCCGGGCGCAAGGTGGTGCTGATCGAAGCGGACGACGCGCTCGGGGGGGCCGCCCGCAGCTTCGAGTTCCATCCAGGCTTCGTCAGTCCCGGCCTTGCCCATGTCATCAATCGCCTCGACCCGGATGTGTTGTCGGCGCTCGAGATTGACCATTCGACAACGCCCACGGCGGCCCCGACAGTGGCCCTTTCGTCAACCGGAGTGCACGCGGTGCTGCGCGGCGCTTACGGAGAAACGATCGATGGCGTCTCGGAAGAAGAGGCTGCGCGTTTTGCGGAGTTCCGCAAAAAGCTCCTCTTCCAGGCCGGCATATTCAAGCGCTTCCTCAAGCGGCGCCCGCCCGAGGTCGGAGAGATTGCATTTGATGATCTGAAGTCCTTTGCCACCGCGGGCCTGCATCTCCTCAGCAAAGGGCGCGAGGAAGGTCGAGATTTCCTGCGGATGCTGCTGATGAATGTCGCCGATGTCGCCGACGAGTTCTTGACGGACGACCGGCTGAAGGGCCTCGTCGCCTTCGATGCGACGCTCGGCATTCACCTCGGACCTCGGTCGCCGACATCCCTGCTCGGCCTCTATTACCGCCTGACCGGTGAGGTGGCGGGCGCAACGGGCGCGCAGTTCGTAGCAAAGGGCAACAGCCACTCGATTGCTGCTCTCTTCGATGCGGCGGCGACAAGGGCGGGCGTTGCGATCCGCACCGGCACGCGCGTCGAGAAGATCATCGCCGATCGCGGTCGCGCGACGGGCGTCGTGCTGTCGACCGGCGAAACGCTGGCAGCGCCGGCAATCATTTCGGCCATTCACCCGCAGGCGACGTTCATGGCCTTGACTGATGCTGCCGAGATCGGCACCGGCTTTCGCCGCGCGATCGGCAATATCCGCACCAAAGGCGACGTCGCCAAGCTCGACCTGGCACTCGACCGGATCCCCGAGTTCCCGGGTGTGGCACCCGCCGACCTTGCCGGCAGGCTGGTTATCGCGCGATCGATCGACCATGTCGAACGGGCCTTCAACCCGGCCAAATACGGACAGTTTTCGAACGATCCGGTGATGGAGATAACGCTTCCGAGCCTCACCGACCCGTCGCTTGCGCCCGACGGCGCCTGCACGCTTTCGGCGCTCGTCGAGTTCGCCCCCTATGCCCTTGCGGATGGTTGGGAAAAAGGAAAGCCCGCCTTCCTGAAGATCGTACTCGAAACCGTTGAACGCTATTGCCCAGGGATTGGCGCCAGCATTGTCGCCACCCACTTCCTGACGCCTGCCGACATGGAAGAGCGCTACAACCTGCCCGGCGGCCACTGGCACCACGGGGAACTCCAAGCCGACCAGCTCTTGATCAACCGCCCGGTCAATGCAGCCACCGGTTACGCAACGCCGCTCGAAGGTCTTTACCTCGCCAGCGCGGGTTCGCATCCGGGTGGCGGCATCTCTGGCCTGCCCGGCCTGCTGGCGGCCCGCCAGATCCTTTCGGAGAAACGCGCATGATGCACCTGACCGCCCTGCGGCGTGCCGAACAGGGACATATCCTGACGCCTCGCCTCGAGACGCCCTTTCACGACCGGCTGGCCGCACTCAGCGAGACCAACGACTGGTACAGCTGGGCCGGCTACAAGGCGCCGCATTCGATCTTCGACACCGAGCTCGAATATTTCGCCATTCGCTCGACGGCCGCCCTCTTCGATATCTCGCCGATGGTGAAGTACCGCATCCGCGGCACTGACGCGGCGCGCTATCTCAACCGGCTCACAGTGCGCGATGTAACCAAGCTCGGCATCGGCCGCGTCCACTACACCGCCTGGTGCGACGATCACGGCCACGTGCTCGACGACGGCACGCTTTTCCGGCTGGCAGCCGACGACTTCCGGCTTTGCTGTCAGGAGCGGCATCTGCCCTGGCTGCTTGACAGCTCCGGCGGGTTCTCGGTCGAAATCAGCGAGGAAACCGCCGAGATCGCTGCGGTCGCGTTGCAAGGGCCGACCGCTTTTGCGGTGCTCGAAGCTGCCGGCTTTGACGGCATAGAAACACTGAAGCCGTTTCAGCTGGCGGAGTTTCCGCACGCCGAGGGCAGCGTGACGATCTCGCGCACCGGCTTTACCGGCGACCTCGGTTACGAGCTTTTTGCCTCTGCAAATGCGGCGCTTAGCCTCTGGGATCGGCTCTGGGCGGCGGGAAGCGGTTTTGGGTTGAAGGCGATCGGCTACGACGCGCTCAACCGCGCCCGCATCGAGGCCGGTTTCATCGTCGCCAATGCCGATTTCATCACCGCCGAGGCAGCACTGCGCGCCGACCGCGAACGGCTGCCCGACGAGATCGGCCTCGACTGGCTCGTCGATCCGGAAAAGCCGTATTTCAATGGTCGCGACGCAATCCTGCGGGCACGGGCAAAAGGCACGCTCAAACACGTGCTGGTCGGCCTTGAGATCGAGGGAAACATTCCGGCCGAAGGCGCGATCGTCTATCACCGCGGCAAGAAGGAAGTGGGGCTGGTAACGGCCGCCATCTGGTCACCGCTCGCCAAGCGCAACATCGCAATCGCCACGCTTTCCTGCCCCTTTGGCGCGAGCGTTACCGACAATCTCTGGGTGGAAATCTACGCCATGCGAGAGCTACAATACCAGAAGCTGATGAAGCGCGCCCGTGTCGTGCCGCGGCCCTTCGTCAAGCTCGACCGTCGCTCGGCCACTCCGCCGGGGCGCTTCTAGGGTCCAGAGGATGGACGAAGAAACAAAACGACACTGGACGCTGATCAGAACTCCACCGGGCATAGAATGGTCCGGCCGCACGCGCTACGCGGCTGCGATGTTCTTTTACCAGCGCGGCGAGATGAGCGCGGAAACGCTGGAGATCTATCGCATCTGCTCGCGCCTCGACGCGGAGGATCCGGTTGCAGTGTTGCGCCGCCATCACATCGGGATCGAGTGGACAACGCGGATGGAGGCCGAACCGGATCGGCCATGCAACTGACGCCACCGTAGCCTGCGCCGTCCTAGAACGTTGCGGACTGCGCCGCCGAGATAGAACCATGCTCAACGTGACGTGCAAAGCCGGTAGCAGCCGGTCATATCGGCGCCTTCATTTTCGCGACGCAGCGTGAACTCTCGCCTGCCGTGCACTTGCAACGTGCTCGAGAATTCGTTGACGGCGGTCGGAAACACACTCCAGGAACGACGGCGGTAGGCGCAGCCGATCAAGCGAGCAGTTCGTCTTTTCGTGAGAGAAGCCGGTGCCGTCATAGACAAACACCGTCGCCTTGCCCGGGCTTTCACACGCCACCCCGACGTCAAAATACCGTCCGCGCTCCAGTGGCAGCACGTCAGCGCCAAGGGCCGAAACGGGCGCGAGCGCCGCCAACACAATCAGGGCGCGGCAAAGCCTATAGGTTCCAAACTTAGATGCAGACATGCTGATTGCCATGCATGCGGTCATCGCATCAGATGTCGCGCAACCGCCTCATAGGCCGGCAGCGAAATCGGGTCGTTGACGGTGTTGCTCGCCGAAGGGTTGGACGAAAACCGGGCAATGACCATGCGGGCAGCCGGGTCGACGTAGATCGCCTGCCCGTGAACGCCGCGCGCCATGAAGGCGCCGTTGGCGTTGCCGGTGTTCCACCACATGCCGCGATAGCTCCAGCCCTTCAGCAGCGCATAGCCCGCCTTTGCAAACGCGGCCTTGTCGCCGCCGGCGCGAATGCGGTCGATCGCGCCGGTGGGCACGAGCTGTTTGCCGTTGATCACGCCACCGCCAAGCATCAGCTGGCCGATTCTTGCCATGTCGCGAAGGCCAGCGTTCAGCCCACCGCCAGCATAGGGCGTTCCGATGGAATCGACGGTGAAATACGCGTCCTGCTCCGCGCCCATCTGGCTCCAGATCCGCTCCGACAGGAGATCGGCAACCGATTTTCCGGTCGTGAGCGCGATGATCCAGCCGAGCGTGTCGGTGTTGACGGTCTTGTAGCCGAAGGCGATACCGTGCTCGCCTTCCTTTTGCACCGTCTGCAAATATTCGAAATAGGTTCGTGGTCCGGTGTAGTCTGCCGGCTTGGGCAACGGATTGCCAGCAGCCGAGTACCTCCACACATCGGCATTCGGATCGCCATAGTCTTCGCTATAGGCAAGCCCCGTCGTCATATCGAGGACCTGCCTGACGGTTGCGTCTCCAAAGGCGCTGTCAGCAAGGTCGGGAACCAGCGCACCGACCTTTGCTGTTTCATCCAGCGTTCCCTCGGCCACCAGCATCTCGCCCATAAGCCCGATCAATGACTTGGTCACCGACATCGCACCGTGCTGTCCGGCGTCGTCGAGGCAGCCGGCATAGCGTTCATAGACGATCTTGCCCTCGTGAAGGACCACAATACCGTCCGCATAGTTGGCCGAAAACGACTCGGCAAAGCTCATGTCTTTGCCTCCGCTGAGCGGCGTGAACGTGATCGCATCGATCGACGGATCGATCTTACGCTCGAACGGCACCGGCGCGCCGAGACCGCGGCTGACGCCGACCGTCGGCGTCAATTGCCGGAAATGGCAGACCGTCCAACGCAGTTTCGGAAAGCTGAAATAGTCGCTGTCGGTCGACCGGATGATCTTGTGCGCCGGCGGCGGCGATCCGAGCATCCATTCGAGTTTTCGCGGATCGGATTGATCTGCCGATATCGCAGCGTTCTCCTGAGCTTGAGCGATCGTCGGCATGGCACCCCCAAAAGCGCTCGCCAGGATCAGCGCATGGGCAGCCCTGCGAAGTTTAGCGTCAGAGCCGAAGGCCGCACCGGCACGAGAAATTGAGAACGACAATGAAGACTGCTCCTGTCCAATAGGGCGCGACTTCGTTTGCCACGCCTTTCTGTCCGCGCAGGGAATCCCACGATGGACAGCGGGGCGCATAAGACATGCGCCGTGTCTGCGCCGCTCCGCCGCTAAGCCGCCGATGCGGCGCTGCCACGCCCGCCGACAACCTTGCCGTTTTGCGTATCACGGCTCTCCTGCGCGGCGTATCGCGCCCGCTTCTGCTCGTACATGCTGAGGTCCGCGCGCTTGACCAGCGCCTCCATCGTTTCACCGATTTCGCTGGTTGCAGCGCCGAGAGATATGCTGAGCGGCGCATTGGAGTAGAACTGGTTGTTGATCTTCAATAACTCGTTGATCGTCTCAACCATCGTGGCCGCCGCTTGCCGGTCGGCGCCGGGCATCAGGATGGCAAATTCGTCGCCGCCGATGCGGGCGGCATGGTTGGGTTGCGACACCGCACCGTTCAACACTTCGCCGAGCCGGCGCAGAAGCGCATCGCCGGCATCATGGCCAAGCTGGTCGTTAGCGGCTTTGAGGCCGTCAAGGTCGAGGACGATGGCCGAAACCGGCCGAAGCGACTTGCGCTCCAGCCTGTTAAGCTCGTCCATGTAGAAGGCGCGGTTGTGCAGCTTGGTCAGCACGTCGTGCTTGCCGAGATACTCGAGATAGGCCTCGGCCTTCTTGCGTGCGGTGATATCGGTCAACGCCACCTGCACCAGAGACCAGTCGCCTTCATGGCCTGGAAGCACGGAGAATTGCAGCAGGACGTGGCGCTCCGACCCATCGAGCGCATAGTTCACCACCTCGCGGTGGTGCAGGAGATTGCCGTTCCACAGCTCTATCAGTTGCTCGCGGAAGTGCTTCTCCATTTCGTTGCGGAAGATATCGCCGAGATGCTGGAGCAGCGTGTTCCGATCCGGCGCGCAGAACAGATCGAGCGTCGCCTGGTTGATGTCGATGACCCGGATCTCGCTCATGCATTGGCGCACGAACTCCGGATGAACGTCGGTGAAGACGCGAAAATCGACGATGCCGCGCTCGCGGACGTCTTCGAGCAGCAGCTTGATGCGGCTGAAGTCCTCCACCCACAGCGACACGGGCGAATGTTCGAAGATGCCTTCGGCATACTGCCGGTTGGCGCGCTCGTTGCGCCGCGCCTCCTCGCGCGCGGTAACGTCTTCCGTCGTCAGCAGCAGCCGCCCGAGCGTATTCTCGTACCCTGGCAGCACGGAGCCGCGCAGCTGGATGTCGAGCCGGCGCCCGGACAGCGTGTAGTTGACCGCGCTGCTGCTGAACTCGGTCTTGCCGTCCCACAATTCGGCAAGCTCGTTGACATGGCTTTCGAGCATCTCGTCGCGAAAGACTTTCGACAGGTTCGCCGACAGATGATCGAGATCGCGCGCTTCAAACAGCTCCAGTGTCCGGCGGTTGACCTGAAGCACACGAATTTGGCTGGAGCAGGCGGAGACCCGCGTCAGATCTTCGCTGAGATAGGCGCGAATATCCACCACGCCCTCGGCCCGCCAGCGCTCGAACTGCGCTTTGACCCCACTGAAATCCTCAATCCACATCGCGATCGGCGCCAGATCAAAAATGTTGGTGTCGGAAGAACCTGTCATTACTGTTCCATCTCGGTTGGCGGGGAGAGGGTTCGGTGCAAGGGCATCGCCTTTGAGCGCATTCTAACGGTCTTTAAGTAAAGATACGTAAATCCTCAACCGCGGATCACCATTGATCGGAACGATCCGTTCAACATCGGGAGCGGTCGGTTGATCCGTCATCTGCTTCGCCAACTCGACGATGCACCGACTGGTAGAAAAAATTGCAACCTGTGGTCATCAGCTCCTTGAAAGCACCAAATCGGTGCTTTACATCAGATGCATGATGCAAACGGCCCACACAGCAATCCTTCGCTACCGACTTGCGCCTGACGACGAGGCCCTGCGCGCGCTGGAGGAAACGTTTGCTGCCTATGCGGCGATGTTTGCCCTGCTCGAGGAGCTGACGGCGGAAAAAGGCGGGGCCAACCTCGTGACCCTGCACGAGCTCGCCTACGAAACCGTCAGGGATCGGACCGGCCTTCCGGCGCGCTTCGTGACGCTCGGCCTGCGCGATTTTGCGTCAAACCGCGGGCGGCCGAGCGAGCCGCCGCGGCTGCCACTCGACGAAAAATTGTTTGCGATCAAGGGCCCGGCTGACCTGACGGTCGCGACCGTACGCGGCCGCGTCGCCATTCCCTTCGATGTGGCGGGCTACTCGCGCGGCACGCTCAGTATTTTTTCCGCCCAACTCGTCGCCGAAGCCGGCGGCTATGAAATTCACATCGGCGTCACGCCGCACACAGATCGAACGGAGGAACATATGATGATGAACGAAGGCATTCTTTCGCGCATGGGCAGGCTGATCGCCGGCATCGCCAACGCCGCCGTCGACAAGGCGGAGGGCACCAACAAGGTCGCCGTCGTCGAACAAGCATTGCGGGAAATCGATGCCGCAGCCGAAGAGGCAAAGGCTGACATCGGCAAGGCGCGTGCCGAGGAGTACCGCATTCAAAGCCGGCGTGAAGAAATCGCGTCCGATCTGAACATGCTGGAAGAAAAGATCCACACTGCGGTCGCATCCGGCCGAGACGATCTCGCCAAGGCCGGTGTCGCCCGCCAGATAGACCTGGAATCGCAGGTCGCAGCCCTCGACAAGGCGCTGGCCGATGCCAGGATCTATCTTGACGAGGGACAGCAGGCATTGCAGGCCGTGCTTGCCACACGCCGCGAAGCCGAAGCGAGGCTGGCCGATCTCAAGCGGAGCTTGGCGCAATACCCGGATGAACCGGCCGCAGCACGCGCGCGCAACAACCCGGCCGATGGTGCCGCGCGGGCTGCCGCGGCGGTCTCGCGCGTCACCGGCGTACCGGCCGGCAACAAAGCGACGAGCGCCGAACTCGACGAGCTCGACCGGCTTCACCGCGAGCAGGCCATCGAAGCGCGGCTGGCAAAATTCAAAGCCGGAAAGGCCTGACCCAGATGGAGCTTTTTTTCGCTCCTGAATGTTTACCTTTTGCGATTGCCGCCATCATGCTGGCAGTTTTGACCGCGATCGAGATGCTGTGCCTGCTGATCGGATTTTCGCTTGGCGAGGTGATCGACAAGGCCGGGCTCGACGAGCACAACGGTTTGGCCGGTCTGCTCTCCTGGCTCAACGTCGGTGGGGTCCCCATCCTCATCCTCGTCATGCTGTTGCTCGCACTGTTCTCGATGGCCGGGTTCGTCATCCAGAGTATCGCCCACAGCTTATGGCTGCCGCTGCCGGCTATGGTTGCCAGCGTGCCGGCACTGCTGTTGAGCCTTCCCGCGGCCAGGGCATCGAGCCGGGCGGTGGCACGGATCGTACCGCGCGACGAAACCTATGTCGTCGACCTCGCAGAATTCGTCGGTCGGACAGCCGAAGTGGCCGTTGGCCCACTCGACCAGGGTCTGCCAGGGCGCGTTCGCCTCAAGGACAAACACGGCAACTGGCACAATCTGCGCGCCAAAGCCGCCAAGGACGAGCCGGCCATCGCCATCGGCACACAGATCCTCATCGTCGATCGCGCCAAGGATGTCTTCATCGCCATTCCTGCACCCGCAGACCTCATCTCCACGCCAAACACCACCTCTACGGAGCAACAATGATCCTTGATCTTCTCCTGCCCGCCGGCATCGGCGTCGTCCTGATCCTCGGCATCGGCTTCGTGCTCGCATCGCTCTATACGCGATCGAGCCGCGACGAAGCCTATGTTCGCACCGGCCTCGGCGGCCAGAAGGTTGTCTTGGACGGCGGCTCGATCGTCCTGCCGATCTTCCACTCTATCGCCCGGGTCAATCTGAAGACCCTGCGTCTCGAGGTTCGTCGCGGCGAAGGCGACGCACTGATCACCAAGGACCGCATGCGCGTCGATATCGGCGCCGAGTTCTATGTCCGCGTGAAGCCGGACGCCTCCTCGATTGCGCTTGCCGCCCAGACGCTCGGTGACCGCACCAACGATGCCGAGCAGTTGCGCGTGCTGATCGAGGCGAAGTTCGTCGATGGCCTGCGCTCGGTTGCCGCCACCATGAGCCTCGACGCCCTGCAGGAGCAGCGCATGGATTTCGTCAAGGCGGTGCAGGAAGCGGTTGGCGCCGACCTCCAATCGAACGGTCTCGAACTGGAATCCGTGTCTTTGACGCGGCTCGACCAGACCGACATCAAGCACTTCAACGCCAACAACTTCTTCGACGCCCACGGTCTTGCCGCCCTGACGCGCATCACCGAAGGTCGCAAGAAGGAGCGCAACGAGATCATGCGCGACACAGAGGTCGCGATCGCCCAGAAGGACCTCGAGGCCCGCCAGCAGTCGCTGGCGATCGAGCGGACCAAGCGCGAGGCGGAGCTGAGCCAGGAGCGCGATATCGCCAACAAGTCCGCGGCGACCCGCGCCGAAACGGCCCAGCAGGAACAGGCGGCCAAGCGCGCAGAAGAAGAGGCGCGCATCGCCACCGAACAGGCCATTGCCGAGCGCGAGGCTGCCGCCAAGCAGGTGCGCGAAAGCGCCAACATCGAGGCGACCCGCACGGTCCAGCAGCGCGACACCGAGGCCAAGCGCGACCTGCAGATCGTGGCCCAGGAAAGCGCCATCGCCGTTGCCAACAAGAGCCGCGAGGAATCCGAGGCCAAGGCAAAGGCCGAAACGGCGCGCGCACTGGCAATCGCCGCGGAAGAAAAGGTCGGCACGGCAAAGGCCGTCGAGATCGCCGAGCGTGAACGCCAGATTGCCGTCATCGACGCCCGCAAAAACGCCGAAACCGAAGCAACGGCCGTGACGGTCGGCGCCGAAGCCGAAAAGCAGGCGGCCCTTGACCAGGCCGACGCGATCAAGACGCTCGCCACCGCCGAGGCCGAAGCTGCCATCATCAAGGCCAAGGGCGTGCTCGAAACCGGTAAGGCGGCGGCCGAGAGCGAAGCGCGGCTCAACGAGGCGCGCAACAAGCTGAGTGCCGCCATCATCGAGTTCGAAATCCTGCGCGAGCGCATCCGCATCATTCCCGAAGCCTTGGCCGAGGCAGTCAAGCCGATCGAGAAGATTTCGGATATTCGCATCTTCGACACCGGCGGCATGCTCGGTCGTGGCGGCAACGGCGCGGGCGGCACAAGCGGTATCGGCATGGGCGAAGGCCTTGCCGGGCAGCTTCTCGCCTACCAGGCCAACAAGCCGATCCTCGATCGCCTGCTGAAGGAAGCGGGCTTCGAGGGCGACAATGCCGTATCCTCGCTGCTTGCCAATCTGCAGGGCGATGAGCCAGAGGAACTCGAAAAGAACTGACTTTTTCCAAGCGCGCCGGCCACCTGACCTGTGGCCGGCGCATCGTTTCCATGCCCACATCCAACGAAGGCGCCAACCGACGCCCGCGCGACAAGCCGACCCTCGATCGGTACAAGGATACCGCCACCCTTGTCGCAAGTGCGGCGATCTCTATCTCATGGCGTTCATCGGCAAGAGGAAGAGAAATGCCCATGGTCTTTCGCGACATTGATCTGACCCACCTCGAACGCCACGGCATTCCACCTCTGCCCGAGCCTGACGAACAGGGTTTCGTCGAGACCCGTGGCGCGCGCATCTGGTATGGGAGCCATGGTTCCGGGCCCGCGGTGATCCTTTTGCACGGCGGCATGGGAAACAGCGGAAAC
The DNA here is from genome assembly GCF_003355565.1 of Ensifer sp. M14. NCBI lineage: Bacteria > Pseudomonadati > Pseudomonadota > Alphaproteobacteria > Hyphomicrobiales > Rhizobiaceae > Ensifer > Ensifer sp. M14. The sequence goes on along the minus strand of NZ_QJNR01000004.1, from coordinate 1,615,292 downwards.
TGGGGCTACCAGGTGCCGGCGATCATCGACGCCGGCTATCGCGCTGTCGTCGTCGACAGCCGCGGCCATGGCCGCAGCACACGGGATGCACGTGACTACAGCTACCAACTGATGGCAGCAGACACCCGCTCCGTCATGGAACGGCTGCAGATCCACAAGGCCGCGATCATCGGCTGGAGCGATGGCGCCGATACCGGCCTGATCCTCGCCCAGGAAACGCCCGAGCGCGTTGCCGGCATCTTCTTCTTCGCCTGCAATGTCGACAATTCGGGAACCAGACCGTTCGAGTTCACGCCTATCATCGGCCGTATCTGGCAACAGCACCAGAAGGACTATGCCGCACGCTCGGCGACACCTGGAGACTTCGATGCGCTCTCCGCAGCGGTGGAAGCAATGCAGCGCACGCAGCCGAACCTGCCGGCCGCCGAGCTTGCGGCGATCGCAGTGCCCATCGCCGTCGTCCTTGGCGAACACGACGAATTCATCAAGAAGGAGCATATGGCCTATCTCGCCGAGACGCTGCCTGACGCAGCCCTTCATATCCTTCCCGGCCTCAGCCACTTTGCGCCGCTGCAAAGCCCCGATGTCTTCAATGATGCGATGCTCGCCTTCTTGAGCGGCGTCCTGCGCTAGCGCTGACTGTTCGGTCGCGAGAGCTCTGCGGGCCGGCCGTTGATTTCCGATCGCGTTTTCGGAAAGCACGTCTTCAAACCACCGAAACCGGTGGCCGGTGTCGGTTGCGCGCTATACAACCGAGGAGAGATCAGGAGGAAAAAATGCAGAAGTCCGACTACCCCAGGGGCACGGTTTCCCGTCTCAGCATCGACAGCGATGTGCTCAAAAGCAACAGGCTCGGGGACCCGACCCGCCGCGACGTCGATGTCTATGTCCCCGCAAACCACGAGGTTGCGGGCCTGCCGCTGCTCGTCGACCTCGTCGGCTTTACCGCTGGCGGCCCTCTGCATACGGCATGGAAGCCCTTCTTCGAGAACGTGCCGGAACGCCTGGACCGGCTGATTGCGACCGGGCACATGCCGCCGGTGGCCGTCGCTTTTCCCGATTGTTTCACCTCGCTCGGCGGCAACCAATATGTCAACAGCTCCGTCGTCGGCCGCTGGGAAGATTTCCTCATCGACGAAATGCTTCCGGCCGTCGAAACCCGCTTTGGCTGCGGCGGCACAGGGAGACGTGGCGTTTTCGGCAAAAGCTCGGGCGGCTACGGCGCGTTCTCCCATGCCTTCCGGCGGCCCGACATCTGGGCGGCGGCCGCAAGCCATTCGGGAGACGCCGGCTTCGATCTGATGGCAGCCGACTTTCCCATGGTTCTGCGCGCGCTCGCGCGGCATGGTCTCTCGATCGAAAACTGGTTTCGGGTCTACGAGAAGCGGCAGAAGCATGCCGACGAAGACATCCCTGTCCTGCTCGTTCTGGCCCAGGCGGCGAGCTACGACCCCGATCCCGACCCGGACGTCTTCAAGGGGCTACGGCTTCCGGTCGATCCGGAGACCTGCGAACTGATAGAGGAACGGTGGAAGAACTGGATGGCCTGCGACCCCGTCGAGCTGGCAAAAACCCATGGACACAACATCGGCAAGCTCAAGGCCTTCTACATGGATTGCGGCACCGTGGATCAGTACAACCTGCTCTACGGCAATCGCCGCATCCACCGGACGCTGAAGGAACTCGGCATCGAACATACCTATGAGGAGTTCGAGGACAACCACAATTCGGTCGATTACCGCATGGATGTCAGCCTGCCCTTCCTCGCCAAGGCGCTGCAGTAACAAGGACCAGGGGCGCGACCGGCAGGCGTTGCCGGCCGTGATGTCTTGCCAGATGGGAATGAGGGATGCTTGATGAAGTCATCCCACCTGCTCCAATCTCAGGCCGCACGCCGGTCGTGGCGTCCCTCTTCGATCTCCTCGACGATTTTGGCAACGAAGGCGTCGAGATCGTCGGGGGAGCGGGAGGTGATGATGCCGTGGTCGTTGACGACCTTGGCATCGACCCACTGCGCGCCGGCATTTTCGACATCCTTGCGGATCGAGGCATAGGAGGTTGCCTTGCGCCCCTTCAAAGCGTCGGCCTCCACCAGCAGCCAGGGCGCGTGGCAGATCGCCGCCACCACCTTGCCCGATTGCACGAAGTCGATGACAACCCGCATGGCGTCAGCATCCTTCCGCAGGATATCGGGATTGATCTGACCACCGGGCAATACAAGCGCATCGAAGTCGCGAACAAACACGTCCTTCGCCGTGAGGTCGACATCGACGGTGTCGCTCCAATCCCCCTTGTCCCAGCCCTTGATGGCACGTTTTTCCGGCGATGCTATGGTCACTTTGGCGCCGCGTTTTGACAGTTCGTCGCGCGGCACACGCAACTCCGAACGCTCATAGCCGTCGGTTGCAAGAATGAGAATTCTGGCGGTGTCGATCGATGGCATAACCAAGTCCTTTCCCGGTTTGTGAGCCCGCAGGAAGAACCGGCTGCAGTTGGAATGGTTCCCTCGTCACGCTTGCGTCGTCGTGAAGCGCATCATGCGCCGGCAACCAGCAACGCCGTCTTGAAGGTCCAACCTTCGATAAACGCCTTCATGGCGTTAGCAGCCAGAACACCGATCCGGCAAGAAGGATGAATAGGGCAACAAGCTTGCCGAAGCGCTGCATGCCGTGAGACGTGTCGTCTCCCAGGATGGAGTTCCAAAACGCTCCGCCGGTGGCATCGACATCGGCGGTTGCCGCCAACACGGTCGGCGGGTTCACGGATGTCGCCGCACTGTAATCATGAGGGCGTGGCTGCCGGTTCGCCTTGGCGGTTTCGTCGTCATAGATGCTGGCGCTGACAACCCAGCCATCGCCCGCATCGGCCACCTGAGCTTCGCGCGATACGCGATCTTCCGGCTCCGGTCGCCCCATGAGCACATCCAGCCACGCGCGGCGCGCCTGCGCCGCTGCCGCATGTCGAGGCCATTGCGCGGATGCTGAAAGGATCGCCGAAGAACGGCTGGTTTTGGGATGACGGAGTGACATCGCGGGCCTCCTTTAACTCGGAATGCCGCTGAAGCGCGTTTGTTCCATCACCTTCATCGAACGCGCAAATAAAAAGGGCGCTCAACCCTTGACGAGGAGCGCCCTTTTTGACCCGGACAGCTTCGAACGCGCGGCTGTCGCCGCTGCAGGAAGCCATCGATACGGGTAGTGATGCCTAGATAGTTGAGCGCATCCGGATTTCAAGGCCTATTTCCACTTCTTCCGTTCATTGCCCTGAGAACCGGCCGAAGCTGTGCACGCTCAGTCAAAACTGATTTCACAGTTGGACGCGACGGCGGCCGACACGTCGGCAATCATGCCTCTCACCGATGAGAGGAGACATCATGCGCTTCAAGAACAAGACCGCCCTGATTACGGGTGGCGGAACCGGAATTGGTGCGCAGTCGCGCGCCGCATCCGCGCGCCGCATCCGCGCGGGCGGGGGAAATGTCGCGCTCGGCGGCCGACGGCCGGAGCCTCTTCGCGAGGTGGCCGACGAGATCGGGGCAACGGTCGTCGCGGCGGATGCGGCCGACAGCGCCAGCATGAGGGCTGCCGTGGCAAGGGTCGCCGAAACGCTCGGCGGATTGGACATTCTCATCGCCAATGCCGGCGGCCATGGCGTCGGGCCGACGATCAGCATGTCGGATGAAACGTGGGATCTCGCCGTCCGGCTGAACCTCAACACGGCCTTCGTCAGCGCTCGGGAATCCCTTCCGCATCTGGTCGAGAGCAAAGGCAACATCGTCGTTCTCGCGTGCATGGACACGGGACAGTCGCTGAAGTTCGTGGCCAAGGCGGCGCTGCGCGGTGCGGAGAACTTTCGTTTCTTCTCCGACCGCGCACCGGAGGCTCGCGACGGCAAGGTGCTGCGCGCGACCAACCAGATCAACGTGACCACGCGGGTGCCGATTGGTCCGGTCGGCATCATCACACCGTGGAACACGCCGTTCATGCTGTCGACCTGGAAGATCGCTCCGGCGCTGGCCGCCGGCTGCACCATCGTACACAAGCCGGCCGAGTTCTCGCCGCTGACGGCGCGGCTGCTGGTAGAGATCGCAGAGGAAGCCGGCCTTCCGAAGGGTGTCTGGAACCTCGTCAACGGTTTTGGCGAAGACGCCGGCAAGGCGCTGACCGAGCATCCCGCCATCAAGGCCATCGGCTTTGTCGGCGAGAGCCGCACCGGCTCGCTGATCATGAAGCAGGGCGCCGATACGCTGAAGCGCGTGCATTTCGAACTCGGCGGCAAGAACCCGGTCATCGTCTTTGCCGACGCCGATCTGGAGCGGGCTGCCGACGCCGTGGTTTTCATGATCTATTCTCTGAACGGTGAGCGTTGCACCTCCTCGTCCCGACTGCTGGTGGAAGAGAGCATCTACGACCGCTTCACCGCGTTGGTGGATGAAAAGGCCAAACGCATCAAGATCGGCCATCCGCTCGATCCTGAAACCGTCGTCGGGCCGCTGATCCATCCAGAGCACGAAAGGAAGGTGCTCGAATACATCGGCATCGGCCGGAAGGAAGGGGCTACAGTTGCAGCCGGCGGCGCAAAATTCGACGGCCCCGGTGGCGGCTGCTACGTCGAGCCGACACTGTTCACCGGTGCCAACAATTCCATGCGGATCGCGCAGGAGGAAATTTTTGGGCCGGTCCTGACCGCCATTTCGTTCAAGGATGAGGCGGAAGCGCTGGCCCTCGCAAACGACGTTCAATACGGCCTGACCAGATACCTCTGGACCTCCGACGTCACGCGCGCCTTCCGTTTCACCGACCATCTCGAAGCAGGGATGATCTGGGTCAATTCGGAGAACGTCCGTCACCTGCCGACGCCTTTCGGCGGCGTCAAGAGCTCCGGCATCGGCCCCGACGGCGGCGACTGGTCGTTCGACTTCTACATGGAAACCAAGAACATCGCGTTTGCCAGCTCGCCGCATGCGATCGCCAAGCTCGGCGGCTGAGCGCGAGACAATCGCGCCGCCCAAACTGGAGGAGACAACAATGCCCTTACCGACACCGAACCTTCACCAGCCCTTCAACATCGTGCGGCTGAGCCATGTCGAACTCGCCGTCACCGATCTCGCCAAGTCGCGGGCGTTCTATGTCGACGTGCTCGGCCTGCAGGTGACCGACGAGACCACCGACACGATCTATCTGCGCGCCATGGAAGAACGCGGCCATCACTGCATCGTGCTGAAGAAGGCGGCGACTGCCCCTATCAGTCGCGCACCTTCCGCACCTGCGATCCCCAAGGCATCCCGCTCGAATTTTATTCGAAGATGGACCGCTTGCCGCCGATCCACCAGAAATATGCGCTCTATCGCGGCGTAAAGCCGTTGCGCATCGACCATTTCAACTGCTTTTCGCCCAATGTCGATAACGCCGTCGCCTTCTACAACGAGATCGGCTTCCGGGTGACCGAGTATACGGCAGACGAAGAGACCGGCCGGCTCTGGGCCGCATGGACCCACCGCAAGGGCGGCGTGCACGACATCGCCTTTACCAATGGTCGCGGGCCGCGACTGCACCACACTGCCTTCTGGGTGCCGACACCGCTCAACATCATCGACCTGCTCGACCTGATGTCGACTTCCGGCTGGCTCGCCAACATCGAGCGCGGTCCCGGGCGCCACGGCATCTCCAACGCCTTCTTCCTCTATGTCCGCGATCCGGATGGCCATCGCATCGAGATCTAGTGCGCGGATTACCAGACGGTCGATCCCGATCTGCAGCCAATCAAATGGGATCTCAAGGACCCGCAGCGCCAGACGCTCTGGGGTGCGCCTGCTCCGCGCTCCTGGTTCGAGAAAGGCAGCCAGTTTGCCGGCGCCGAGACGGTGGAACCGGCCTTGAAGGCGCAACCTATCATCGCCCCGTAATTCGGGGCATGAAAGGCAGCAGGTGAGCGCAAGGGGAGGAACGTCGTGGATCAGAAGACTTTTGGAGAATGGTCGCAGAAGGCGGCGGAATGGGGATCGGCCTATCGGGCATCGCTGCGCGACAGGCCCGTTCGCGCCCAAACGGCGCCCGGCGCGATTGCCGCCCAGATCCCCACCAAACCGCCCCAGACCGGCGAGGATATGGCAGCGATCTTTGCAGATTTCGAAAACATCATCCTGCCGGGCATGACCCATTGGCAGCATCCGCGTTTCTTCGCCTATTTTCCCGCCAACGCCGCACCGGTTTCGGTTATCGCCGAATATCTGGTGACGGCGATGGCCGCCCAATGCATGCTGTGGCAGACCTCGCCTGCAGCGACCGAGCTTGAAACCCGGGTTCTCGACTGGCTGCGCCAGGCAATCGGCCTGCCCGACGGCTTTTCCGGCGTCATCCAGGACTCTGCCTCCTCCGCCACGCTGTCCGCCGTGCTCGTCATGCGCGAGCGCGCCTTGGGCTGGAAGGGCAACAAGCAGGGGCTCAGCGCGCACGCTCCCTTGCGCGTCTACTCCTCGGATCAGGTACACACTTCGATCGACCGAGCCATCTGGGTCTCCGGCATCGGCGAGGAAAACCTCGTGCGCATCCCGGTGACCGGGCCGCTGCAGGGCATGGACGCCGAAGCGCTCGAAGCGGCAATTCTACGGGATAAGGCCGCAGGCCTGCTGCCGGCCGGGGTCATCGCCTGCACCGGCGGTACCAGCACGGGCGCCTGCGACGATATCGCCGAGGTCGTTCGCGTCGCCCACAAGCATGGCCTTTATGTCCATGTGGATGCCGCATGGGCAGGATCGGCGATGATCTGCGAGGAATTCCGCTCTCTCTGGACGGGCGTTGAGGAGGCGGACTCGGTCGTCTTCAACCCGCACAAATGGCTCGGCGCCCAGTTCGATTGCTCCGCCCACTTCATCCGCAATCCGGATGACCTCGTGCGCACTCTGGCGATCCAGCCGGAATATCTGAAGACACACGGTCGCGACGGCATCATCAACTATTCCGAATGGACGATCCCGCTCGGTCGGCGCTTCCGCGCGCTCAAACTGTGGTTCCTGCTGCGCTTCCACGGGCTCGATGGTCTGAAGACGATGATCCGCAACCATGTCGCCTGGGCGAGCCGCCTTGCCGAACGCCTTGGCGTCAACGACGACTTCGAAATCGTCACCGCGCCGCGGTTCTCGCTGTTCTCCTTCCGCCATCGCTGCAGCGCCGACAGTGACGCTCACAACATCGCGCTCGTCAATGCCATCAACGACGATGGCCGGATCTATCTGACGCAGACACGCGTCGATGGCCGCGTCGCCATCCGCTTCCAGGCCGGCCAGTTCGACATGACCGAGGCGGATGCGGATATCGCCTTCGACGTCATCACCGAGGTCGCGGCAAGGATGGCGAACCAATGATCTCTGAGGTCGAACATGTTTGCCCGCCGGCATCGCCGGAGCGGGACGGAGGATTGAAATGACGCTTGCAAAGTTCGCCAGTTTTTCCGCGGCCGGCGGCCAGGGATATGGCCTGGTCACCGACCAGGGCATCATCGACCTGTCCCGGCGCCACAGTGCGAAATGGCCGACGCTACGAGAAGTCATCGCCGACGGCACCCTGACAAGACTGGCGGACGAGGCTGCCTCCCTCGCTCCGGACCTGTCGCTGGCCGATATCCGTTTCGAAATCCCCGTCCCCGCGCCTGAAAAAATCGTCTGCGTCGGCGTCAATTTTCCCGATCGCAACGAAGAGTATCGGGACGGGCAGGCAGCTCCCGCCAATCCCCGCGCTCCTTCACGGGTCATGAACAGCCGCTGATCCGTCCGCCCGAAAGCCCGCAGCTCGACTACGAGGGCGAGATCGTCATCGTCATCGGCAAGGGCGGCCGGCGTATTCCCGAGGCTTCGGCGCTCGATCACATTGCAGCGCTGTCGCTTTGCAACGAAGGCACGATCCGCGACTGGGTCCGGCACGCCAAATTCAACGTGACGCAGGGCAAGAACTTCGACCGCACCGGGTCGATCGGGCCATGGATCGTTCCCTTCACCGACGAGACGCAGATCGCTGACATCAAGCTGGAAACGCGCGTCAACGGCGAAGTTCGGCAACAGGACCGCACAAGCCGGATGATCTTCTCGTTCCGCAAGATCATCAACTACGTCTCCACCTTCACGACGCTGGTGCCCGGTGACGTCATCGTCACGGGGACCCCGACCGGCGCCGGCGCCCGCTTCGACCCGCCGATCTGGCTCAAACCCGGCGACATCGTCGAGGTCGAGGCGGACGGCATCGGCCTGCTACGCAACCCTATCGCCGACGAGGCCTGAGCATGCTGAACACGACCGAAATCGCCGACGCCGCGAAAGCGCTCGATGACGCGGAAAAGAGCCGCATCCAGACGGGTCTTCTCTCCCTCAAACATCCCGAAATGACGATGGACGACGCTTACGCCGTGCAAGCGGCCTGGGTGAAGCAGAAGATCGCGCGGCCGCCAGGTGATCGGCTGGAAAATCGGGCTCACGTCGAAGGCGATGCAATATGCGCTCAACATCGACATCCCCGATTCCGGCGTGCTGTTCGACGACATGATGTTCGAGGACGGCGCGACGATCCCTGCGGATCGCTTCATCCAGCCGCGCATCGAGGCTGAGATCGCCTTCGTGATGAAGGCACCACTGGCTGGCCCCAATGTCAGCGTCTTCGACGTGCTCAACGCCACCGACTACGTCACCCCGGCGCTCGAAATCCTCGATACGCGCATCCTGCGTGTCGATCCGGAAACGAAGAAGACCCGCACCATCGTCGACACCATTTCCGACAATGCCGCCAATGCCGGCATCGTCATCGGCGGTCGGGCCATGCGGCCGCAGGATGTCGACATGCGCTGGATGGGCGCCATCGTCTCGCGCAATGCCGAGGTCGAAGAGACCGGGCTTGGCGCCGGCGTGCTCAACCATCCCGCTCGCGGCATCGCCTGGCTCGCCAACCGGCTTGCCAACTATGGCGACCGCATCGACGCCGGCCAGATCGTCCTTGCCGGCTCGTTCATCCGCCCCGTCGAGGCCCGCCACGGTGACACCATCGTCGCCGATTTCGGCCCGCAGGGAACCGTCAGCTGCTTCTTCGAATAGGTGCATCCATGCCTGCTCCACGTAATAAGTTCAAGCTGGCGCTTGCCGAAGGGCGGCCGCAGATCGGCCTTTGGCTGGCGCTTGCCAATCCCTACACCGCCGAGATCTGTGGTGGCGCCGGCTTCGACTGGCTGCTGATCGACGGCGAACATGCGCCCAACGACGTGCCGCTGATCATGGCACAGTTGCAGGCGCTTTCCGGTCCGCAGAGCCATCCGACCATCCGTCCGCCGATCGGCGAAGCCTGGCTGATCAAGCAGTTCCTCGATATCGGCGCGCAGACGCTGCTGGTGCCCATGGTCGAAACCGGTGAACAGGCCCGCGCCCTGGTCCGGGCCGTGCGGTATCCGCCGCACGGCATGCGCGGCGTCGGTGCAGCGCTCGCCCGTGCCTCCGCCTTCAACCGCATCGACGATTATCTCTCGACAGCGAATGCCGAAGTCTGCCTGCTGCTGCAGGTGGAAAGCCGGGCGGGACTGGCGGCACTCGACGACATTGCCTCGACCGAAGGCGTCGACGGCGTCTTTATCGGCCCGGCGGATCTGGCCGCCGACATGGGCTTTCTCGGCCGGCCCGGTGCGCCGGAAGTGCAGGAAGCCGTCGAGGCCGCACTGGCGCGCATCCAGTCGCACGGCAAGGCTGCCGGTATCCTGACCTCGGACACTGCGCTCGCGAAACGCTACCTCGAACTCGGCGCGCTCTTTGTTGCGGTCGGAAACGATGTCAGCCTGCTGGTGGGGGCGACCAGTCGCCTGCGTGCAAGCTTTGCCGAGCATGCTTCTGCACCTATAGTCGGAGCGAATACACCCGCGTCGGGCTATTGAACGGCGACAGCGGCCAATAGGTCAGTGCACTCTCGATCGCAGATGGTCGAGCGTCAGCGCCACGCCGGCCTCGAGATCGACACGCGGGGAAAGGCCATAGGTGGCCTGCAGCGCCGTATCGCCGCAACGGTAGAACACGCCCTCTGGCTTGTCTGACCGGCCCCTTATTTTCGGCTCCCATCCGATGCCGCGGCTGACCAGCCGGGCGAGTTCTATGAACGAGGTGGCGACGCCGGTAGAGATGTTGAGACATCCGCCGTTCTGCAGCCGGGTAAAGGTTCTCCAGACGAAGTCGATGCAGTCGGAGATATGGATGAAGTCGCGGCACTGCCGGCCGGAGCCCCAGACGAAGACTTCCTCCGCCCCCCGCTCTTCGAGCAATCGCCTGCAGATTGCCGGGAACGGATAGCTCAGATCCTGATCCTCGCCATAGCCGCTGAACGGGCGATAGGCGACCGCCCGACCGCCATAATTCTCGACATACAGCTTCATCAGATATTCGCCGCTGAGCTTCGCCCAGCCATAGCTCAGATCCGGAACGCCGATGCTGGCCTCGAAACCGATCATGTCTTCGCTGAGCTTCCGATAGGCTTCCGGTCGTTGCAGGCTCACGGGATAGGCAGCGCTGGAGCTGAAATAGACGACCGATCCCGGCCGCGTGCGCGCTGCCCAGCGCCACATATCGGTGTCGACAGCGAGATCCTCGGCGACCAGAAGCGTCTGTGTTTCCAGCATGACGCGACCGCCGACCATGGCGGCCAGATGAAACACCATGTCGAACCGGTCGTCGGCGCGATCGAAATAGCGGCGGCAATCCTCCTCGATAAGAGAGAAGCCACCCTTTGGCGGGTTCGGCCATTCGGCGGGACGCATCGCGCCGGTTCCGCGCGCGAGCTTGTCGACGCAAACGACATCGACACCCTCCGATATCAGCTTGCCGCAGAGATGGCGTCCCACAAATCCGGCTCCGCCGGTCACCAATGCACGCACCATCCCCCTGCCTTTCAGATCCGGCCGGCCATTTCAAACTCTTGTCGGGCAGGCCGCCCCATTGCCTCTTTCAGCTTGTCGCGCGTCACGAATTTGAGCCGGCCGGAGTAGATGTCGACGATCCGCTGGCTCCATTCGGCTCTTGAGGGCGCAACGCTCTTGCCATAGGCGAAAGCCCCCCTGCTCAGATGCCGGACCAGAGCGTCGCTCTCCATCAGTGCCATGATCTCGGCAAGAGATTCTGCATTGCCGCTCTCGAACACCAGCCCTGCCTGGTGCTGCTCGATCTCCGTGGCAATCAACGCATTGCTGCTGGCGATCACTGGTATCCCGCACATCAGTGCCTCGGCGGCCACCAGACCATAGGGTTCCGGCATCCTTGACGGCATGAAGAAATAGCGCGCCCGGGATGCGACAGCGGCAACCTCGTCGACATCGAGCCAGCCTGGAACATAACAGTGCGGAAGAGCGTGCTGGATCTCCTCGAGCAACGGCCCCCTTCCGATCAAGGTCGCAGCCTTCCCCGTGGCGTTGAGCGCCTCGGCGAGGGTTCGAACGCCCTTTTCCACCGACATGCGACCAAGAAACATGGGGCGGCTGTTCCTCCAGGCCTCGACCGGGGATTGCGTGAGCGGCGTCGACGGCGTACGCAACGTCAGGAAGTTTCGAAGCGGGCCTTCGCTGAGATAAGGCTCCATGCCCTCATGGACGAGAATGACCCCGACGCGGCTCCAAAATGCCTCGCCCGCGGCAGTCTGGGTCATCGACCGGGCGAACCGCCACAGTTTGTGAAGGTAGTTGCGTTTGTCGCAAGCGCTCGCAAGGCAACCGGCAGATAGCGGCTTCTCAGCGCAGATCTCACCCTTGCCGTAGTGGACATAGGCACCGTTCGGGCAGGACAGGAAGAAGTCATGCGCGGTGACGATGACCTTGGCCTTGCTGCGCGCAAGCGCGTGAAAGATCGAGGGCGACAGGATCTGCGACCAGCCGTGGACATGAACGACCGTTGCGTCGCTGCGGGTATCGAGCAAGCGGCGCAAGGCGCGGTAGGCGCGGCGGTTGAAATTCCTGTCGAACAGGTTTGTGAAGCGGACGCCGTCACGCAAGGGGCGCTCCCCCAAAGCCTTGACCTCGACACCCGGGAAACGCGAGCGAATGCCGGCACCGTCGTCACCGACCAGAACGGCACAATCGAGCCCCGCCGCAACGCCAGCCTCAAGACATTGAAGCGCAACCTTGGTTGCACCCCCCAGGGCCTCCGATACGTCGTTGACAACGATAAGCCGCATGAACACTCGCCTCTCGGAGACTTTAACTGCGCGACCTGGTTTCCTTCATTTCGCCGCCTGTTGCAGCCAATTTGCAAGCCATCAATTTGCAGTAGACGATGCTAATGTATGACTAGACTAACGCCGCGTGACCCGCTTGAAAGGATGCCTGCTGGCACGTCGCAACGGCTGAGGGAAGGTGCCGCGACCCATGGAATGACCCCGCACCCGGTCCGTCCTGGGCGGGCAAGAGAAGCACGCGCCTGGCTCGGCTCCGGCGCTGCTGCTACTTTGCCAGAACGTATAGGCCGTAAAGCACAATGAGCGCTGCAGCACCGATGGCCGCGATCAAGCCCAAGCGCTTCTCGATGAAGTGCCGCACCGTTTCTCCGTGCCGGCGAAGGACCGCCGCGAGGATGAAAAAGCGCGCGCCGCGGGTGATGACCGCCGATGCGATGAACATGCCAAGGCTGACATTGGCGGCACCGGACAGGATGGTGACCACCTTCATCGGGGGAACATGCGCGAGCCCCGATGTCACCAACAGAAGCACGACCGCTTCCATGTCGACGGAAGCGCGCATGGATTCGAATGCATCGAACTTGCCGTAGAACTGCAGGATCGGACGGGCGATGGCGTCGAAGGCATAGTGCCCCAGGAACCAGCCGGCGATGCCGCCAAGCACCGAGAACAGGGTGGCGAGGAAGGCATAACGATAGGCCCGATGCGGTTTTGCCAGCACCATCGGCAGGAACAGGACGTCGGCCGGAACCACGAAGATCGAGCTTTCGACGAAGGCGACAAGCGCCAGCCACCAGGCCGCCGACTTTCGGCCAGCGAGGTCCATCGTCCAATTGTACAAACTGCGAAGCATGGCAAATCCGGTCGTTGATGGGCGTCCCCCGTGGGACCCTGGCGGGAAGCGTTCCAATCGTCCGGGGCAGAAGCCAGAGACTCACCCCGCATCGATAGGGTGCAATCCGTTAGCAAACGGGCGGATTTTTGTCTGTCCGGAAATCGCGCCGCGCAATTCCCATTGTCCTGGCCACCTCGCCTCACCGCAGAGGTTCGCGCTGACGACCGAGCCGGATCAGTCCTGTTGGCGCCGTATCGTCTGCCACCATCACGTAACTTTTATTGCTTCATGATATTGAAAAACACCACTCATGTAACTTATTAAGATACGATATTCACGAAACGAGGCCCGATATGACCCATGACGTACTCATCCTCGGCGGCAGTTACGCCGGGCTTTCCGCCGGTCTTCAACTCGCGCGCGCACGCCGGAAGGTGTTGGTGATCGACACCGGGTTGCGGCGGAACCGTTTCGCCCGCACGTCGCACGGCTTCCTCACCCAGGATGGCAACACTCCGGCAGATATTGCCGCCGAAGCCCGCGCGCAGTTGATGGAATACCGGACGGTCGAGTGGCTGCAGGCTGAGGCCACCCATGCCGAACGCGCGCAGGATGGCTTCAAGGTCGCCCTGCGGCAGGGCCCGGACATTACCGGAAAGCGGCTTGTCCTCGCCACTGGTGTCACCGACGTCCTGCCGGAGCTTGAAGGCCTTGCCGATCGCTGGGGCAAAAGCGTCTTCCACTGCCCGTATTGCCACGGTTACGAACTCGACGAGGGCAGCATCGGCGTGCTCGCGACATCGCCCCAATCGATGCATCAGGCCTTGATGCTGCCGGACTGGGGTCCAACGACGTTCTTTCTCAACGGAGCATTCGAACCCGATGCGGACCAGTTGCAGCAGCTTGCACGGCGGAATGTGACGGTGGAGCATGGCATCGTCCAAAGGCTCGATGGTGGACGGGCGGACGTTGTCATGCGGGACGGACGGGTGCTGCCAATGGATGGCCTGTTCACCACCACCAGGACGGTGGTCTCGGCGCCCTTTGCCGAACAGCTCGGCTGCATTTTCGATGACGGCCCGCTCGGACGCTACATCCGAACCGATGCCATGAAGGCCACGACGGTTGCCGGCGTCTTTGCCTGCGGCGATGCGGCACGGCCGACGGGATCGGTCGCGCTGGCTGTCGGCGATGGGGCGATGGCGGGTGCTGCCACCCACCGATCCCTCATGTTCGACTGAGGCGCCGATCGCGGCAGGTCCCGGCAACACCCTGCTGAACACCGGGACTGCGGGCTCCCCTGGCCCGCACGATCCGTGTTATCAAAGGAAAACAGGGAAGATTGCCATTGCGACAGGACGGAAGACTCTCACGCTTGCTGCATGTATTGCTGCACATGGAAAAGCATGCGGACCCAATGACATCAGAGACGATCGCCCGGATGCTCGGCACGAATTCCGTCGTCGTGCGCCGCACGATGGCCGGACTTCGCGACGCCGGTTACGTATCGTCGGAAAAGGGCCATGGCGGCGGCTGGACATTGTCGCGACCGCTTTGCGATTTCACCCTCCTCGATGTCTATCGAACGATCGGCAGCCCAGGTTTCTTCGCCATGGGTGTCGCCACCGACGAACCGAAATGCCTGGTCGAACAGGCCGTCAATGCGGCACTGGAGCGAACGCTCGATGAGGCCGAGGCCCTGCTGCTCGCGCGCCTCGGCGAGATTGCCGTTTCAGATATCGCCGCAGATTTCGAGCGGCGCTACGGCGCTGCCATGGGCAACAGGTTGCCCTCATGTGCAGACCACCCGAACAGGTCAGATTGAGCAAACCGACAGCGCAATTGCGCCATCCGTTCCACCTCGACATCCCCCAAGCGGGTGGCGGTCGTAAAGATTGTATTTAATCTTTTCCGGTAAGTTTCCGTTAGCAATTTCACATCAATGGGATCCCGGCGGCACTGTCTCTCGCCGCCGACAAGTTTTGCGTACGGGTGCTCATGCGTTTCTCAGCTGTGCCAGCAATATTCCTTACCTGTCTTGTTTTGGCAGGCTGCACGTCCAGTTCGGCGCTGGACACGATCGTGCCGCAGCAGCCGTCGCGCGAAACGACGAGCTCGGTCATCCCCGCCTCTCCTGTGCCATCGGCCAGTGTCGGCGTCGCTCAAGCGCAAACAGCGCCGCCGCAGGAGGTACTCGCCTGGGCCGGAGCAGTGCCGGAACCGGAAGCCTTCCGGCCGGAAGCCAAGACGGTTGCAACACCAATGCCGCTGGAGCGGCCCGTTGCCGCGATCGTGCCGGCAACACCTGCGGTTCTGACGACCCCGGGTACCCGCACGCAAATTTACGGACACCGTTTCCGCGACGCCAAGCCGATCAACTTCGGTCGCGCATCGCCGCGCAAGATGGCCGTGCATGGCGTCGACGTGTCGCGCTGGCAGGGCGAGATTGACTGGGTCAAGCTGCGCACGCAGGGCGCCAACTTCGCCTACATCAAAGCAACCGATGGCGGGGACCATCTCGATCCGATGTTCAAGAAGAACTGGCGCAAGGCGAAGGAAGCCGGGCTGAAGCGCGGCGCCTACCATTTCTTCTACTGGTGCCGCACGGCCGGCGAGCAGGCCGACTGGTTCATTCGCAACGTTCCGCGGGAAGCCGGCGCGCTGCCGCCTGTCATCGACGTCGAATACAATGGCGAGTCCAGCTGCAAGCGGCGCCTGTCGCGCGCCCGCGTGCTTGAAAAGATGCAGGTCTTCATGGACAAGCTCGAGGCGCATTATGGCCAGCGCCCGATCATCTATACCGCCCCGGATTTTTATGCCGACAACCTGTCGGGCGAACTGCTCGATTACCCGTTCTGGCTGCGCTCCGTGGCAGCGCATCCCTCAAAGCGGTATCCGGGCCGCAAGTGGGTGTTCTGGCAGTATTCGGGCTCCGGCCTCTCGCACGGCGTCGAGGGCAAGATCGACCTCAATGTCTTCCACGGCAATGAAAACGAATGGCAGAACTGGCTCGCCCGGCGCGCAAGCTAGGGCACATCGTGCCAAGACGCGCAGCAATCTTGCGATCGCGGCATGCGTAGCGACAAGGACTGCGGCAAGCACGCCTCAAAGATCGCGACGCGCTTTGGGCTGACATAAAGACTTGGGCGTCTGATGTGCGCCCGGTTTGCCCGAAGCCTGCTTCACTTCCGGTCTGTCCCTTTGCCGGCTGCGCGAGCGCTCCCTACCCGCCCCGTCCGGCGCGTTAGGCCCCTGCCTGAAGCCCAACTCCAAATTCGCGGTGAATGCTGTCTGGATTGCGCATAGGCGGCCCCAAAAGAAAAAGCCTGCCGCGGGAGGAGGTGCGGCAGGCTCTTAAAGGGATTGAATGGCAACTGGGAGGAGGAGTGTTGCCATTCCGGCAGGCGCTCGTTGGGAGGAGGAGAAAGCGCCTGCAGACACGAAGCTTTGCGGGAGGAGGTGCATCGCTTCGATGAGTTGACTATACAAGAAACCGGTCGGTTTCGTAGAGCAGAGTTCGCAGAGCAGCCATGCGCCCAGCGCCGGTCGGATGGCTCGCAACATCGGTCCAACGACAGAAAATCGGCCAAAACGCGCTTGAACCTGCCCTTCGCAAGGTCGAGAGCCGATCCGTCGTCAGCAGCAAAATTCAATTATAGCAAAGACTTGCTTCGCAAGAAGCACCCGCGATCGCCGCCGTCACGCCCATGTCACGGGAACGGTCCCACAAACCGTGTTATAAAATGCCGTCATCGCGTGTCTTAGACATCCCTCCGCCAACGGTTGTGGATGCGAGAAGCATTGAAAGCCCATGCAAAACGGAAAGGAACGGCGGACCATGCCCCGCTACATGTACCATATCCATGCGGCCGGCGTGACGAGCCGCGATCAGGCCGGCAAACAGCACCCCAATGACGGCCGCGCGGTCGCTTACGGACAACTCATCGCCGACGAACTTGCCGAGGAATACGAATATCGTGGCGCAATCGTTGACGTCCTCTCGCCAAGCGGACGCCTGATCGCTCGTCTGGTTTCAAGCCGGGCTTTCCCGCCATGGCTGCAATCCACGCCACCAGCGCAGCGCGCACTTCACTGATGCTCACGGAATAGAGAACACGAAGGCCGCAGCCATCGCCAAGGCGGCAACAATACCGGCGGACGGGCATGCCGAACGACGTTTGGCCCGCCCGCCCGCGATCTTCCACAAGATCCGGGAGCGGCACGCGTTGCAGCCACACGAGCGAGCTATCGCCGCCTTGAGCGCGACGCAAGGACGTTGCGGATCGAAAAGCTGGAATGGATCCGCAGGACGCCGGGGAGCTTTGCGAGGATCTCCTTGTGGATGCGCTCGAAGTCGCCTGCATTTTCGACCTCCACCCGCAACAGATAATCGGAACCGCCGGTCATCAGGTAGCACTCCTGGATTTCCGGATGCTTTCTGACCGCCGCCTCGAAGCGATTGAGGTGCTCCTCCGTCTGGCGTTCCAGCGTGATGTTGATGATCACTGCGATGGCATTGTCGCCATCGACGTTTCCCACCAGCGCGGTGTATCCTCGGATCACGCCGCCCTGTTCCAGCAGATTAATGCGCCTTAGGCACGCCGATGGCGACAGCCCCACTTCTGCTGCGAGCTTGGTGTTGCTCATGCGCGCATCGAGGCGCAGCAGGCGAATGATGTTGCGATCGATCGCATCAAGACCAGACATGCAGATTCTTTCGTTTTTCCGCCGATCATTCCTAAAATCAGTGAATACTCGAATTTTCAAGCGCTACTTCGCATGATCGTGCTCGATTATTTCACTATGCTCTGAAGCGATTTCTGCCGGAGTTGGGGGACTTGGAGGTAGGCTGGCAAAAGCAAGCACCTCGTGTCGACCTCAGGCTGCTGGACGATCGATCTGTGATCCTGAGGATGCGATGAAGATTACCATTTTGGGCGCCGGCGTGATCGGCGTGACGTCTGCATATTATCTCGCCAAGGCCGGCCATGAGGTGACCGTGCTGGATCGCCAGCCGGGCCCGGCGCTGGAAACGAGCTTTGCCAATGCCGGCGAGATCTCGCCGGGCTACGCCTCTCCCTGGGCGGCGCCCGGGATTCCGCAAAAGGCGGTCAAATGGCTGTTCATGAAGCATGCGCCCCTGATCATCCGCCCGATGGCGGATGCCGCCACCTGGCGCTGGATGACGGCAATGCTGCGCAATTGTACCTCGGCACGCTACGCCATCAACAAGGGACGCATGGTCCGCCTGGCCGAATACAGCCGCGATTGCCTGATTGCGCTGCGTGAGGAAACCGGCATCGCCTATGATCACCGCACGCAGGGCACCCTGCAACTGTTCCGGACCGCCAAACAGCTTGATGGCATCGGCAAGGACATCGAAGTGCTGAAGGCCGATGGCGTGCCGTTCGAAGTGCTCGACCCGGCAGGTTGCGTGGCCGCGGAACCCGGCCTGCAGCCGGTCCGCGACAAGATCGTCGGCGGCCTTCGGCTGCCGAATGACGAAACCGGCGACTGCTTCAAGTTCACCAACGAATTGCAGAAGCGCGCCGAGGCTCTCGGCGTCCAGTTCCGGTTCGGTGTAGACATCCGCCGGCTTCGGCAGGACGGCAACCGCATCGTCGCCGTCGAAACGGCGGAAGGCGAGATCCGTTCCGACATCTTCGTCGCCGCACTCGGCAGCTATACGCCGGCGCTCCTCAAGCCGCTCGGCCTTCGCCTGCCCGTCTATCCCGTGAAGGGCTACTCCATCACCGTGCCGATCGTCGACGAGACGCGTGCGCCGGTATCGACGATCATGGACGAGACCTACAAGATCGCCATCACGCGGCTCGGCAATCGCATTCGTGTCGGCGGCATGGCGGAGATCGCCGGTTTCAACAACGACCTTCCCCAGACGCGTCGCGCGACACTCCAGCATTCGGTGGAAGATCTGTTCGGCGGCGCGGGCGACCAGAAGCAGGCAACCTTCTGGTCCGGGCTGCGACCGATGACGCCGGATGGAACGCCGGTGATCGGCGCGACCCGCTTCGCCAACCTGTTCCTCAACTCCGGTCACGGCACGCTTGGCTGGACCATGGCCTGCGGCTCGGGCCGCGTCTTGAGCGATCTCATCAGCCGCGCCAAGCCCGAGATCGAAACAGCAGACCTGGCAATCAGCCGATATCATTGACGGCGCACGCAACGGGCCGGCGCTTCGCGGCAACGGCCGATGCCAAGATCGAACTGGCGCATCGGCAATCGACGCGCCACGTCCTCCACTTGGTTTGCCTCGAGGCCACGGACCCGGCGAAAGCGCTTGGAATGCGACGACACGTTGCGCGACGCGATGTTAAACAGTGACGGGGCCGCCGGCTCCGTCATCCGGCTGCAATGGCAGACCCGTTCGTTTTCTTTCGCTTGCGCTGAAAGCACTCGTGCCCTCGCCCGCGACATATGAGCGAAGAGCAGTCGGCCAAGCACCCGACCGAGTACGTACTCGGCTCAATTCCAGACAACTCCGGTGGTCATCGCCCGTGCGCGTTCGGGATCAATGGGATTTCGCCCTTTTCAGGTCGGATTGCTTCCGCCCACCATCGAGGTTCAAGCTCAGCTGCACGCCGCGACTTAGTTTCGGTAAAGGCGCCGTAAGGTCGATACGGCCAAAAATCTGCTTGCGGCGCTCGCTGTCGCGCTCTCGCTTCAGGCGGGAGTCGGCGACGGCGGCCAGTGCGCGATTGATGATTTCAGTGCGGGTCATCGTTCATCTCCACATCTGTTCTCTTTTTGTTCTATTTTAAGAGAAGTGTCAAGTGAACGTCTCGCCGGCGGGCCGGCGTCGCCGAAAAGCCCCATGTTATCATGGACGCCGAGGCATCACGCCTCCGCCGGATAAACACCCCTAGAATGTGATCTTCACCGATCTGGCGCTACGGCTGGCGGCACCGTGATAGACGGCTTCGATATTGTTGCCGTCGGGATCGAGCAGGAACGCGGCGTAGTAACCTGGATGATAGGGGCGTTCACCGGGTCGACCGTTGTCCTTGCCGCCATTTTCCAGGCCGACTTTGTAAAAGGCGTCGACCATGGCGCTGTCCCTGGCCTGGAACGCTAGATGGTGGCGCCCGGTCAACTGACCCTGGGCCGCTTGGCTGCCGGCCGTCGAGACGAACAGTTCGTCGGCCCAAAAATAATCTTCACCCTCGCCCCCCAACGGCACCTCGAGAGCACGGAGTACGGCCTCGTAGAACCGCCGACTTGCGCCGAGATCCTTGATCACCAGCTGAATATGATCGATCAACCGGCCACGATGCAGTTCCATCCTGGGCTCCTCCGTTTGCCATCGAACAGGGAATTAGGTCCGACCCGAGGTCCGTCAATGGCCGTCAGGCGCAGACTTGGTTTCCAGGGCTTGAAATAGCCGCAATCGCTCGCCATATGGGGCATAACGAATTGATCGTTGAGCATAGACAGTCTCGGTGAGGCGGATGTGTTCCGGTCAGAGTTCGCGCTAAACCGCTGACCACGGATGTACTGGCAGGGCAAGGCAGCGAACGGGAAAAGGTCGGCATCGCCGGCCTTTTTTGTTTTCGGGATTTCCCGCTGCCTCATCAAAATCCGAACAGATCTGTTGCATTCGACTGCCTTTGTCTGGCAGAAGGCCCGGGAACGCGATCGCCATCAGTTTTAGGATGGGGTCGGGCGGGCGATTGACGTCTACCTCGCTGCCACGAGACCACGTGGCCGTTCACTACAGCGCCGCGTGTCTAATCAGACGCGCAAAGGTCGCTGTAGCACTTCGAATTGCTGCATGTTTTTATCCTTAAACCGAATACGATTTAAGGAAACATGCAGTAGGCCTTCCGCGGCATGAACCGCCGGCGTGGCGGCATTCGGACCGTTCATCCCACTCTGCAGATAAGCGAAAGAACCATGATCTCATTCAGGCCGATGCTTGAGAGCGAGTATGCTGGATATCTCGCCTATTTCGTTCCCGACTATGCCGCGGAGATCGCCGCCAATTACGGGCTCCCGGATGCAGATGCCCTGGCGCAGGCAACGAGCGAAATCGCCGAGGACCTGCCGCAAGGCGTCGATACCCCAGGCAACGTCCTGCTTTGCCTGATCGAAAGTGCAAATGCCGCGCATGTCGGCTATCTCTGGTATCGACCGGACGCAAGGGGCCGCTCAGCCTTCATCAGCGACTTCCACATTCTGCCCGAACATCAGGGAAAAGGCCTTGGAAAGCTCGCCATGGCCGCACTTGAGATCGAACTCTCTGCAAAAGGGTTCGAGCAGGTCAAGTTGCGTGTCGCCGAGAACAACCGACGTGCGCGGCATGTCTATGAAGCAACGGGATTTCGTGTCACCGGCACAAATATGAGCAAGACACTCAAGCCGCGCTAAATCTCACCGCAGATACAGATACCGCACGACCGCTTACCACATTTGCGATCCTGGGCGGAACTTAAGCCGCCGACCATCGTTGGTACCTTGCCAAGACAAACGAGGTGCACAAATGGCTAATAACATTCAGCGATCCGTCGAGGACCAGATCTCCGAATTGCGGGCGCAGGTCGCAGAGCTGACCAAATCGATTTCAGCGCGCGCCGGCGAAGCCGCCGAGAGCGCCGCCGATCTAGCGGAGGATGCGAGAGGGCGGGTTCGTTCCGCCGCGCGTGTCGTGCGTGCACAGGGACAGAGCGTCGTCGACGCCGCAAAGGACAATCCAGGCACGGCGACGACGGTTGTCAGCACGGCCGGACTGATCGGCTTTGCCATCGGCGTTCTCGTCGGTGTGTCCTGCCAAAGCAACGCGCGGTGGCGATAGCAGGCAAGGCCGACGTGGTTGACCGGGACGGACAAACATATCCATTGATGCTTTTCTATTGGGCCGGCATGTTCACCAGCAGCGTGCCGGCGACGCCGAGGCCAATCAGGATGAAATGGGTGATCTGCAGGGTGTCCTGGCGGATATAATAGGCAAACCACGCACCGCCGAGCAGCATAATCAGGCCGAGGGCGATCAACGCTGCGAAAGCGAGATTGGCCCAGATGACCGCCGCGGCACCATCCGAATGACCCAGGAGCGTGCCGAAAAACACAAACGCTGCCCCGGCCAGAAGCAGCATGGTCGCCACCTCCGACAGCAGAACGAAGCTGAAGACCGCGCGATGCCACAGGGCGTCGTTGACCCGGCGCGACAGCAGCGGCGTGCGGATGGCAGGCTCCTGATCGAAGAACTGCATGCGCATCAACAAACCAATCGAAAAGACGCCGTTGCGAAAAGCGACGACGTTGTTAAGCACGACAATGGCAAGCCAGAGCGCGAGCCCGGAAGGCAGGACGGCCTTGATCAGGAGGAGCGAAGTCAGCTGGGTCATTTTTCGATATCACCATGGGTTGAGAAGGACGCGTTTGACCGCGATACCCAGATGACGATTGGCAGCAGGCACATGTGACGCCGACATCGTTATTTTTCGGGCCTGTGTTTTTCCACCGGAATGAAGGCTGTCCACATTTTCGGAAATAAGTTGGGGATCAACTGGCCATCGGCGCCGCCGCCGTGCGCCACACGTCTGGACGCCTTATTGAGGCCACGAAA
The DNA here is from genome assembly GCF_003355565.1 of Ensifer sp. M14. Taxonomy (NCBI): domain Bacteria; kingdom Pseudomonadati; phylum Pseudomonadota; class Alphaproteobacteria; order Hyphomicrobiales; family Rhizobiaceae; genus Ensifer; species Ensifer sp. M14. Next base: position 1,592,695 of record NZ_QJNR01000004.1, on the reverse strand, counting down.
TCGGTGGCACCATCGGCGTCGGCGGACCTTGGGTCTATTGCCTTGCGCAGGGATCGAACGAGGGCCTGCGCAAGGCATGATCGGCAAAGCGGCTGTCGCCCATCCCCGTCAGCAAACCACACCGATCAGCAAGAATGACGACGGAGGCGGCAGTGGTCGTCCACTGACGTGGCGATAGCGCTTGCCTGCGCCCGTCGCGTGTTCAACGGCGGCGTTGAGTCAACGCCATGCCGGCAAGGATCAGGGCGACGCCGAGCACACTGGCAAGAAGCCCCGCAGAAACGCCCTGCAACAAATCCAGCGCCACGCCCGAGACCATCTGCCCTCCGATCACCAGCAGCGCGGTATTGACGGCACCGATGCGCGCGATGAGCCAGCTGCCGGCAGCGACGAAGACCACACCGATCGAGCCGCCGAGATAGGCATGCCAGGGGGCGTCCGCCGCCCCCTCGGGAATGAGGCCGCCGATCGACAGGCCGAGAATGCTCAAGGCGACGAAGCCGACGATGTGGTTCCAGAACGACGCGATCAGCGGCGAAGTTGAGAGGCTGAGCCGGCCATTGACCTGTCGGCTGACACCAACCAGAACGCCTGCGAGGCAGGCAAAAAGGATCGGCAGGGTCATGCGTTGCCCCTGCCGAAGAGGATGATGAGCGCGCTGCCTGCAAGGATCAGGACCATGGCCGCCAGATCGCGACGATCCGGACGACGCATCGGCAGGCCGAAGAGCCCCCAGCGATCCGCCACGATGCTGAAAATCACCTGGCCCGCAAGCCCCAGGGCAAGCGTACCGGACAATGCAAGCGGCGAGTTCACCGCAAACGAGGTCAGCATGACGGTGATGGCGCCAGAAATCCCGCCAAGATAGGCCCACAGCGGCGCATGCGGTTTCGCCCCTACATTTCGCGCGCGCCAGGGATAGAGGACAGCGAGCAGCAAAAGGGCTGCCACTGTCCCCGTGCCATGCGCCGCCCAGGACGAGAACAATGCGTTGCCGTAGCGCCCCAATTCACCGTTGAAATGAACCATCAGCGTCAGCAGCCCGCCCGTGCCGAAGGCGGCCAGCAGATGCAACGGGTTCAGCCGAGGTGCGGAGGGAGTGGTCATGAATGGGTGCTCGCAACAGAATCAATCATTCGGCAGTCATCAATCGCCGTTTGCTTTTCCTAGAGGTTCGGGGGCGCGATTGACAGCTTTCGATTGCTTTTGCCTGCCACTTTCGCCACCAACAAGACCAACGACAGCGCCAGCTTCGACCTGTCGATCGACAAGGTGACTGGCGTCTACGGCATGGACGCGCTGATATTGGGCCTGATGCCGTCGCCGAGCAGAACCGTCCGGGCGACGTTGGCGGCGAAATTCTGGCTTGACAGTCGCTGCCAGGGCAGACCGACAGAGCTGCCCGGACCGGACCCGGACAGCGTTAGCGCCCGGGTATCCAGGTGATGAAGCGGACAAGCTTGTCCGTCAGCCCCTTGTAGGGCGGCGAGATCAGGTCACTCGGTGCGGGATCATATTTCCTCAGCACCGGCATCGACTTGGAGAAGGTCAGGAAGCCTTCCCGACCGTGATAATGGCCCATGCCGCTCGCGCCGACACCCCCGAATGGCATGTCGTTGCAGGCAAACTGGTAAAGCGTATCGTTGATGCAGACGCCGCCCGCGACGATGCGGGCGAGGATCGCCTCAATCTCCTCCTCATCCGCGCTGAAGCAATAGAGCGCCAGCGGACGGTCGCGGCCGAGCACAAAGCCGATCGCCTCGTCCCTGGTGCGATAGCTGATCACAGGCAGGATCGGCCCGAAGATCTCCTCGCGCATGACCGCGCTGTCTTGAGTGGGCTCGAGGACTACGGTGGGTTCCATCAGGCGAACGCGCGACGGTGAAGCCTGTTTCATTTCCAGAAGCGGAATGAGCGCATGCCCGTGTGCCCGCGCATCGCTTACAAGGCCGGCGAGACGGTCGTGCTGGGCGCCGTTGATGATCGAGGTATAATCCTGATAACCGTTGCCCACCCCGTAGCGCTCACCGATCTGCTGCTTCAGCAGGCTGACGAAAGCATCGCGTTTGCTTTCATGGATCAGGACATAGTCCGGCGCGATGCAGGTTTGGCCGGCGTTGAAGAACTTGCCTGTCGCGATGCGGTCCGCCGCGCGCCGCAGATCCGCCGTTTCCCCGACGATGGCTGGCGACTTGCCGCCGAGTTCCAACGTCACTGGCGTCAGGTTCTGCGCCGCGGCGGCCATTACCTTGCGGCCAACGGCAGTCGAACCAGTGAAGAACAGATGGTCGAACGGCAAAGCGGAAAAGGCAGCCGAGAGTTCGGCGCCGCCGAGCGCCACCGTCACGCGTGTATCGGGGAAAACGTCGGCGACCAGCTTGCGCAAGAATTCCGACGTGCGCGGTGTATGTTCCGACGGCTTGAGCAGCACATGGTTTCCGGCACCGATCGCCGCCACCAGCGGCGCCAGCGCCAGGTTGACCGGATAGTTCCACGGCGAGATGATGCCGACGACGCCGAGAGGAACGAAGCGGACCTGCGCCTTTGCCGGCCAGAGCTTCCATCCGGCCGCCCGTCGCTCCGGCTTCATCCAGGCCTTGAGCCTGGCAAGCGTGTGATCGATCTCCGATAGCACGACGCTGCCCTCACCAAGCAACGTCTCATGGACGGAGCGATGGCCGAAATCGGCGCTGACTGCCTTCGACATCTCATCGAGGCGTTCGCGGAAGAGACGGCGCAGGCGCTTCAGATCGTCCCGGCGCTGCTCGTAGGATGGGCGTTGATCGAGCCAGGCCGCGCGCAAACGCTCGAAGCTCTGTTGTAGCTGAGGCGGATGGCTATCGTTCATGCGTTTTGCCTTCGGTCGAACGGGCGAAGAGCCATTGTGCGGCATAATAGGTGCCAAGGACCCAGACGGCATTATAGGGGATGTTCCAGCGGAACCGACCGTAAGCGAGCAGCGTGTCGCTGACCATGAAGAACAGCCCGCCAAGCGCCGCTGATCGCGCAGCGGATTTCTGCGGCGCTCCGACAGCAACCTGCCGGTCGCGGGAAATCGCCTGTGCGGCCATCGCCGCCAGCGCCAGCGCATAGATGACAACGGGGATGCGCATGCCGGCCGGCAAGGACGACCACAATCCGGCAATGACGAGAAAGCCGATGACGGCGAAGAGGGCGAATATGCTCTTGTCGGCGGCAAAGCGGCTGTCCCGGGTGAGCGCCCAGATATAGGCGCAGTGGGTCAGGAGAAAGCAGACGAGGCCGGCGAGAAAATAGTCGCCCGGCAACATCAGAAAGAAATCGCCGGCCGCCGCAAAGGTAAGCCCGATGACAATCGCCATCCCATAGGCGCCAGACGCCGGGCCGATGTTGCGAAGGACGGCCACGAGCAGAAGCATCGTCGCCGTCGGTTTCGTGAGGTAATGCAGCCATCGCCAGCCTGAATCATCGCTGCCAGCCATGAGACTGCCGACGATTGCGAGAACCGCGCAAACGGCAAACAGCGCGTAGATCCATGCGTTGTTTCGCGCGCTCAAAGTGATGCCTTGTCCCATGCCTGCCCTCGATAGCGGTGAGACTTGCCGCCGGCGACCGCCATCGCCGATCCTCAACTCTCGTTCGAAGGACTGTAATCGAGCGCCGAAGATTGTCCATAGCTGAACAAATATGAAGGCCGCAGTCTTTTCTGTAATCCCGGCTACATAATTTCGGGGATAGCCTTGCACGCACTGTCAGGCGATTTATATAAAACAGACTACAGAAAGGAAAACTCATGGCGACCCGGGGACGACCGCGTGGTTTCGATCGCGATCTTGCGCTTCATAAAATCATGGAGGTATTTTGGGCAAAAGGCTATGAGGCCGCCCAGCTCAACGACCTGACGGCCGCCATCGGCATCACGCCGCCAAGCTTTTAAGCGGCGTTCGGCTCGAAGGAGCAGGCGTTTCGCGAGGCGGTCGGCCTCTATGTCGCGACCGTCGGATCGGGATCGATGCGCGCGCTCGAGGCCGGCGAAACGGCGCGACAGGCGATACGCGCCATGCTTCTTGCCAGTATCGACATCGCGCTTGGCGCGCCGCAATCGAACGGCTGCCTGTTGATCCTCGGCGTCATGAACTGCCAACCCGAAATCGGGCCGCTTTACGATCTGCTCAAGGGCCTGCGGAAAGAAACCGTGGAGCGCGTGCGCGCAAGACTGGCGCGCGGCGTGGCGGACGGCGAACTCCCGCAAACCACCGACACAGCGACATTGGCCAACTACTACGGCGCCATCATGCAGGCCATCTCGATGCAGGCACGCGACGGCGCCACCCGACAGAAGCTGGAAGCTCTCGTCCAGCCGTCCCTTGCTGCCTTGCAGTGAAGACGGCCACGCCGCTCACCTGGCCGACGGGTGAGCTTGACCGGGCGTGCCTCCCCCAACGAACCGAAAGATAATGCGATGAAGCCCTTTGAAGCGACCATCACAGCCGTCCCCACCCGCACCGGAGAGGTCGTAATCCCGGTGGAACTCCGCGCGGATGTGGACCAATTTCACTACGCGCCCGCGCGCCGCGCCGGCGATTTCGTCTATCTCTCCGGCATTGTTGCCGCAAACGGCGAGACCAAGCCGATGAACGCCGAAGGGTTTCGCCTCGAACTGCGCCGTGTTTTCACGCTGATCGCGCGATTGCTGCATGCCTGTGGCGCGCGCCTCGAGGACGTTGTCGAGCTCCAGATGTTCCATGTGTTCGGAAGCGACCGCCTGGCCCTGGACAAGGCCGGCCAACTGGCGGTGATCGCCGCGGTGCGGGACGAGTTCTTTGCCGCGCCCTATCCCGCCGCAGTCGAACTTGCCGTTGCCGAACTCAACCCCGACGGTGGCCTGGTCGAGATCAAGGCGACAGCATTCGCGCCACTGCCCGGTTGACGGGCTTCCCGGTCCATCAAGGCCTACCGGGTCTCGCCGCGGACACGTGCGCTCATTTGCCGGCAAGCGGCATCGGCCGCCCAGGCGACGGTCTCGGCAATGCCGCCGAAGGGGTAGAGATGCAGCAAGACCGTGCCGAGATTCCGGCCTGCCATGCCATCTGCGAGCCGGCTCATGAAACGATCCGGCCCTACCTTGTCGACCAGGTTGGCGAGCGAAAATCCGTATTTCCCGACGATCGCCGCGGATGACGCTACGCCGAATTGTACTGCAAAGCGCAGCAGCCGCCTGACGTCGGCAGGTCCAGGCACGCCGATGCGGATCGGCACATCGATGCCCCGCTCCCTCACCCGCACGATCCAATCGACGATTGCGTCCGCGTCGAAACCGAATTGCGTCGTGATCTCCACCGTGCAGCCACGGGCTTTCAAGAGCCCGATCTTCTGCTCCAGAGCTTCCCAGAGCCGCGTTCGGTCAATCCTCGGGTGTCCTTCGGGATAGCCGCCGATGCCGACATGGGTGATGCCGTGGTCTTCGATGATGCCGCCGGCAATCAGATCGAGTGAATCCTTATAGGGACCGGCGGGTGACGAGGGATCGCCGCCCACGAACATGAAACGGGTGGGACGCGCAGCAACGATCAGGCCGGCGAGCAGCTCGTCACGGTCCTCGACCGATTTCAGCCGCCGGGATGAAAGGATCGGAACGGGTTCGAACCCCCATTGCCGGATACGTGCCGCCGCCTCGATGCGCTGCGCATGGGTCTCGTTTCCGAGGAAGGCGATGTTGATCGGCGTACCGGCAGGAATGGCGAATCTCGCAGCTTCGATTTGCCCGATATCCTTGCCGGTAATCTCCAGCGAATAGTTGTGAAACAGCGCAGTCTCCAAATCGTGTCTCGCAAACGTATTCATGGGCATCCTTTGCCGGCGCGGCGACGCATGGGTTGCCAGAGCCAAACGGCGCAGACCGCCGGGCCTGGATATCTCCCGATCTAGGGCTTGGCCCAATCGGAGGCAGGTGCTGTTTTCTCGGGTGGCTGCACCACCATGCCTCCGCGCATTTCCTTTGCTCCGGGCACCAACCCCTCAGGGCATGCGCCAACGAACTCTGCATCGAGCGTTGACGATTGGACGACCATCTCACCGCTAAGGCCGGCGCTTTCGGTGCGGATGGAAAGTCGGTAGCGCGTCGAAAAATCGCCATCGAGCGCGACGAAGAGATCGGCGGCGCCGGTGAAACCGGACAAGCATTTGGCGGCGAGTTTGTAGCTGGCGCCATCGCGGTCGAAGGACTGCACTTCGCATTCGTCCCTGAAATCGGACCAGATGTCGCTCTCGACCAGATTATAGGACGTGTCGTCGACGCACATTTTCCAGTCGGCAAAGGCGTTGTCTTGCGACGTAAACGCCCAAAGACCGGACTTTCGCTGAGGCAAGTCGTCCGCCAATGCAGGGCCGGAAGCCAACAAAACCGTGAGCGACAGCCCGAGCAGCGCGACTGAACACCGGGAACCTGCGTGCCGAAAGGCCTTATCCGGCAATTCGTTGTTTGCAACCATTTATTGCTCGACGCTCTCTTCGTTTCACCCTGTGGGGGTGATCTAACCCAAGCAACCGGCTCCGTCGATGCGCCAAGCGCCGCAGGCTCTTCGGGCGCCGAACGCCCGTTAAAAGCCAAACACGGTCGTCGCCCCCCGGGAGCCGGCATCGGACAGTGATGCCGCTTGGGCGGAACTGACGGCGGGCAGGACTCGAAAGCGCCCGCCCGTTGCCGGGCAGGCGCTTCATGAATTGGTCAATGGTCTCAGGCGCGGTTAGCGGCCGTAGGCAGTCCGTGCGATGCTCTGGATGTCCGAGCGCTCGATGCCGAGGTCGCGCAATTCGCGAGAGGACATGCGGCCCAGTTCGGAGACCGTCTGCCGGTACTTGAGCCAGTTGTTGAAAGAGCGTGCTACGTTCATGATGATCCCCTTTCCTTGGGCTTTCGAAGCCTAGCTGCCAGTCCTTGGCGCTTCGTTCGCTTCGATGAGGGGAATATAGTCGACAGCCCTCGCGCACAGTAGCGCCAAGACGTCAGCCCACCCCTGCAAGCCGCGCATGGATCATTGTTCCCCTGGGCACTGCAAAAGCCGGGCAGGCCAATCATCGAGAATGACGACTGGGAGCAACCGCCCCTTCAGAGGGATTGTGCCCAGCCCTGATAACGTTGGACTTACCGGGGCTGGGCCACTTCATGCTTGGTCGAATGGCAGATGCCTCAACCTCAGCGCATCATTGCGCCGACATTGCCGCCGTCGACGGTCAGGACCGCACCGGTGCTGGTGCGCGCCTTGGCCAGGTGGACGAAGGCGGCCGCAACGTCTCGGGCCGTCACCTCTCGGCGAACCAGATTGCCGCGCATGTAGCTTTCCGGCGAAATGCCACGCGCCTGGCTGCGCTCTTCTATCATCTGGTCGGTCATCAGGCCGGTGCGGATACGGTCGGCATTGACGGCGTTCGAGGTGATGCCGTCGGCGCCGTGTTCGACCGCATACTGGCGCATCAGCGCCATCAGCGCCGCCTTCGACGTTCCGTAAGGACCGAAGTCGGGGCCGGGATTAACCGCCTGTTTCGAGACGTTGAACACCAGCGCGCCGCCGGTCTTCTGGGCTTTCATGATCCTGACGGCGCTGCGGGCGATGTAATGATGCCCCCAGAAATTGAGCGCGAAGGCCTTCTGGAAGACCTCCTCCGATACATCCAGCAGGGCGCCCTGGAAGGCGGCACCGGCGTTCGAGATGACGATATCGACGCCGCCGAAATGTCTGGCGACATCTGCGAGAGCTGCATCGACCGCCTCGGGTTTCGTCACGTCGCAGACGATACCGATGCCACCCAGCCGGGCGGATTCCTTCTTCAACGCATCTTCGGCAAGGTCGAGCAACGCGATTTCGGCGCCCTCGGCGTGCAGCGCCTCGGCAATTGCCAGCCCGAGACCGCCGGCACCGCCGGTGATCACGGCGACCTGGCGGCTCAGCGGCTTCTCTGCCTGCTTGGTCAGCTTCACCTGTTCCAGCGACCAGTATTCGATGTCGAACAGATCCTCTTCCGACAGCGCTTCGAAGCTCTCGATACCCTCGGCATTGCGGATCACGGCGATCGTCGCCTCCGCGACGTCGGCGCCGACACGCGCGGCCTTCTTCGCCGGGCCGGCGGCAAACAGGCCGATGCCGGCGACGTAAAAGACGCGCGGCATAGGATCGAGCATGCGCTTGATGCCGCCGACGCGGGCGTTGTTGCGCTCGAAATAGGCGCGATATTCTTCGTTGTAAGCGGCGACGGCTGCGCGCACCTTGTCGGCCCAGGCGGTCATGTCGCCGGCAACGGGCGCAGGCAGCGCCACACCGAAGCGCTTGATGTGGATGACGTGCTCGGGAGTGGCGTTGCCGCGATGGACCAGATCGGCAACATTCTCGGCATTGCAGAAGTCGAGAACCTCGGGGCCGGAGCGATGCTCCAGCACGAAGCGACGCGGGCAGCCTTCGACGCCGCTATCGATTGCGATGGCGCCGCGCAGAACCGGCGCGATCTGGGCTGCCGTTGCCAGCGAAGCCGCCTGTTCGACGGTCTTGAACGGACGCGGGTTGCCTCGGGCGATGCGGCGCTCGGCCTTGTCGATGGCGGCGATCATCTTTTCGTAGGAGTCACGCGGATCTTCCGACCAGGTGAAGATGCCGTGTTTCAGGAGGATCATGCCGTCGGCGCCCGGATTGGCGCGGAATGCCTCGTCGCAAGCCTTGGCGAGATCGAAGCCGGGCATCACGTAGGGAACGATGATGGAATCCGGGAACAGTTCGCGCACCAGATCCTCGCCATGTGGCTGGTTTGTCAGCGACACGATCGCATTGGCATGGGTATGGTCGATGTGCCGGAACGGCAGGTTGGCGTGCAGGATCGCTTCGACCGAAGGGTTCGGTGCTGCGGGATCGAGCAGCAGCCGGCGCTGCAGCATCACCATGTCGTCGTCGCTGAGCGTCGGGAATTTGACCATGGCCTGTAGCGGCTCCAGCCTGACGGCGGGCAGGCCCGCGGGCTCGATCGTGCCCATGTCCCAGCCGCTGCCTTTCACGCACAGAACGGCGACTTCGGACCCATCCATCTCCGTAAACGTGGTTTTAACGGAGGTGTTGCCGCCGCCGTGCAGCACCAACTCTGGGTCTGAGCCGAGAAGGCGCGTCGTGTAGGTGCGGATCGCAAGGTCCCGGTTGACGCCGGCGTTGACATAGGTGTCGACCACACGGGCGAATTCGGTTTCTGACCATCTGGATTTCATCAAAGGCTCCTGTCTTCCCGCGCTTGGCAGCGTTTCCTGTGGGGTTTGAAAATCAAGTCTTGTCGCCGGCTGCACTCGATCGTTCTGCGCGCAAGACGAACGACCGTTCTGCGCGTGCCGCGATGAGACTGGGCGGCCTATCCGCCAGCGGCCCGTAGGCGAAGCTTCGCTTCTGCGCCGCCGGTCCAGGGCTGAACGCGCCGGAAACTGCTATCGACGACGCTAGTGAGCTGCAGCGGGTTTGCGGAGGCGAGAAAGGCTGGACGCAGCGCTCGGCTGACTGGTTCGTTTCCAACCCGCTTGTGCGCGCCTATAGTCGTCCATTGCATCTCGGCGTCTCCCAAAACCTTCGCTGAGACAATTGCCACCACGATGTGTCATGTGTCAACACACATGGCAAATTTGTTTGACGGCGGACACTTTTTCCGCTTCAGGAGAAGCCATGACAATCCGGGGGAGCAGAGGATGATGGATACCGCGCGGGGAAACCGGGCAGTCGGCGAAGGCATTGTGCTGCCCGCCGAATTCGACGATGGCGTCGTCTGGGCCGCCTGGCTCTACTACGTCGATCAGCTCACCCAGAGCGAAATCGCCAAGATGCTCGGCGTGTCCAGGGCAACCATCGTCAACTACCTTCAGGAAGCCCGCGAGCGCGGCCTGGTCAATATTCGCCTCAACACCGAAGTCGGCTCCCGCACCGGCATCGCACGACGCCTGAAGGACAAGTTCGGCCTCGAAGGTGCGCTGGTCATTCCCGCCCTCGACAACAGCGACCTCGTGCAGCGGCTCGGCGAAGCGGGTGCGCGCCTGCTTGCCGACATGGTTCAGCCGGGCGACACGATCGGCGTCGCCTGGGGACGGACGGTGCTTGCCGTCGCCGACAGCATCTCGCTCCCCGAGCCGGTGGAAGGATTGACAGTCGTGCAGGTCTCCGGAAGCTCGATCGCCAACCCGGACTTCGCGCCTGAATTCTGCACATCGCTGATGTCGCGCCGCATTCACGCCCGCTGCATCAACCTGCTTGCGCCGGCCCTGCTGTCGACGCCGGCGCTGAAGCAGGCGCTTCTGGCCGAGCAGGTGCTGGTCAAGCAGTTCGAGCTCATCCACTCCTCGAACATCATCCTCTTCGGCGTCGGCGACATCGGGCCCGAGACGCTGATCCGTTCGGCCAACATCACCGGCCAGGAAGACATTGACGCTTACCAGGCCGGTGGTGCGGTCGGGGTGCTGATCTGCCGCTTCATCGACGCCGAAGGGCGGCCGGTGCGCGGCGATCTCGACAACCGCATGGTCGGCATCGAACTCAACGAGTTGAGCCAGGTGCCGCGGCGCCTGTGCGTTGCCGGTGGCGCCAGCAAGCTGACGGCGATCCGGGCGACGTTGAAGGGTGGCTATCCCACCCACCTCGTCACCGACATCGCCACGGCGGAGTTGCTGTTGCAGTAATAGTCCTGCTGCCCGGGATAGAACCGGGCAGTGGCTCTTCTGTGCGTCAATCGCGTGTCAGTTTGCCTTCACGCGCGCATTGTTCATGAAATCCCAGGTCGCCTCGAACGAGGTGATCCCCGCATCCGATCCGAGGCCGGTCGCTACAAGGGCTGCCGACGCCTGGGCGAACTTCAAGGCTGTCTCCGTCTCCATGCGATGATGCAGGCCGGCAATGAAGCCGGCATTGAAGGCATCGCCACAGCCGGTCGTGTCGACCACGTCGATTTCGAAGGCAGGCAGGCGCAGGCTCTTTCCATCGGCATCGAGGAAGCAGACGCCATCGCCACCGAGCGTGAAGATGCAGTGCTTGACGCCGAGATCGGCAAAAAAGCGGCCGGCATCTTCGGCGGAATTCTGGCCGGAGATCAGCATGGCTTCCTCCACCGAAGGCATGAAGTAGTCGATAAAGGGGAAGAGCGGCCGGATCAGCGACAGCGTATTTTCATTGGCACCCAGCAGATCGAAGGTCGTGGTCCGGCCATAGCGCTTGGCCTCCTCCAACAACACGCGGCTCGGTTCGCCGTCGAGGCGATCGAGCAGCCCCGTGCCGCCGAGATGGACGATTGGTGGCGCAAGCACCCGCTCGCGTGCTTCGGCCGGGATCTCGAAATGGCCCGAAGCGCCCCGCACGTGCAGCGCCGGCCGTTCGCCGTTGCGACGAATATTGAGAATGCTCGCGGATGTCGGCACGCCGGCAAGGCGCTGCATCTCCGAGCAGTCGACGCCGAAGCGCTCCAGCGTGGCGAGCACGAAGTCCGCCTTCTCGTCGTCCCCGACGGCACCGACCGCCAGGCAGTTCAGCCCGAGCTTGGCAAGGTCGACGACCGTGCCGCCGGCCGTACCGGCAACGGTGAGACGGATTTCGTCGATGAATTCGACATTGCCGCCGGACGGGATCCGGTCTACCGGCCGGCCGAGAATATCAAGAATGTACAATCCGATTACAGATACATCGTGCGCCATGCACTTAAACCTTCCCTACTGAATTCGTGACTGCAGATCGCAGTCTTTGATTAGCCTCTTGCACGAAGCGAAAAGACCGTGCCGGCGAGAACGATGAAGACGCCGATAATGGCGAGCTGCCAGGTGCTCGGAATGCCGACGAGAATGAGGACGTTGCTCACCAGCGTGATCAGCACCACGCCAAGCAACGTCCCGATCACGCTGCCCGAACCGCCGGTGATGCGCGCCCCGCCAAGAACGACCGCGGCGATGATCTCAAGCTCCATGCCGGCAAGATCGAACGGATTGGCAAGCCGGTTGCTGGCGACATGCATGATCCCGGCAATGCCGGCGAGCAGACCCGCATAGGCAAAGACGAAGATATGCACGGTGCGCAGATTGTAACCAAGACGTTCGGCGATGCCGGGATTGCCGCCGACCGCATAAACCGCCCGACCGATCAGCGTGCGCTCGAGGATCCACCAGGTCACCACGGCTGCAACGGCGAGTACGAGCACGAAGGCCGGCAGAGCAGAGATCGAGCCATTGGCGCTTTGATGGGTGAACAGCGCGAGCTTGCCGAACGCCTCCATCGATCCCGGAATGTTCATGAACAAAGCGGTGCCGACGAAGGTGAGCAGGAAGCTGCGAATGACATATTGCGTTCCGATCGTCACGATCAGCGACGGTGCGCGCAACGTGTGGACGAGCAGACCGTTGAGCGCCCCGAAGCATGCGCCACCGGCAGCCGCCACCAGCAGGATCACCGGCATCGGCAGCCCTGGCAACAGGTTGGTCACCAGCATCGTCACTGTGTACATGACGAAGGCGGCAATGGCGGTGAAGGAAACGTCGATGCCGCCAGACGCCAGCACGACCAGAACCCCAAGCGCGAACAGCCCGCGCACGACGGAAGCGCGCAGGATGTCGAACAGGTTCGACACCTGCCAGAAATCCGTGTTGATCGTCCCCACGACCAGGCAGACGAGCACGATCAGCGCGAAGGTGACAACCGGCGGATGGCGCAGCAGCCAGCGCCAGGCCGAGCCGATCGCAGCCTTGTTGCTGCCGTCAGGGGTGGCCCCGTTGAATGTCGTGTCAGTCATTGCGGGGTCCTCACAGTCGTCACTTCTACCAGGGCGCTATAGAGCGTCTCTTCCTTGAGCGTCTCGGCCTCGAAGGTCTCCACCACTTCGCCCTTGCGCATCACCATGATCCGGTCGCAGTTCTGCAGCAGCTCTAGCAGGTCGTCGCTGATGATGATGACGCCCATGCCCTCGTCCGCGAGGCGCTGGATGATCCGATAGATCGTATCCTTCGATCCGACATCGACGCCGACGGTCGGGCCGTGCAGCACCAGAAGCTTCGGATTGATTGTCAGCCAGCGGCCGATGAGAACGCGCTGCTGGTTGCCGCCGGAGAGCGATTGCACCGGGTTGGCGACATCGGGCGTGACGACCTGCAGGTCCTCGACTGAGCGCTCGGCGAGTGCACGGCTGCGACGTCCGTCGAGGATGCCGAAGGCGCCGCGCAAACGATCGAGCACCGGCACGACGATGTTCTCCTCGATCGGCTTTTCAAGAAAAAGGCCTTCCGAAAGCCGATCCTCCGGGACATAGCCAATGCCGGCCCCGATGGCGTCGGCCGGCTTGCGCGGCGTTACATCCTTGCCACCCAGGCGGATGCGGCCCGCGTCGGCCGGAACGACGCCGGCAATGGCGCGGGCGAGCTCGTTGCGGCCGGAATCCAGAAGACCGGTGATGCCGACGATCTCGCCCCGGCGCATGGAGAAGGAGACTTTGGCAAAGGCGCCCTTCAGCGACAGGGCATCGACGGACAGCAGATCCTCGCCAAACTTCGGTGCGGAGCGATAACGCGATTCGTCCAGCACCTTGCCGGTCATCCAGAAGCCGAGTTCGGCCTTGGTGTGATCGGCGATGTCGCATTCGGCGACCTTCTGACCATCGCGCATGATCACGGCGCGGCCGCCGATCTCCTTGCACTCGTCAAGCTTGTGCGTGACGAACAACACGGCGACGCCCTTGGCGCGCAGCCGAGTGACGATGCCGATCAGATTGTCGACCTCGTGTTTCGTCAGCGCCGTGGTCGGCTCGTCCATGATGACGAGGCGGGCGTCGGAGGCGATGGCGCGCGCAATCGCAATGAGCTGACGCGTCGCCATCGGCAGTTCGTCCGTGCGCGTCGACAGGAAGGCGCGGTTCGTCGGCAGGTTCACGGCAGCGAGCGCCCGTTCCGCCGTCTGGCGCATCTGCGTGAGGTCAAGGCGCCGGGCAAGCCTGCCGGAGGCGGCGACCAGTTGCTGCGTCAGGCCGACATTTTCGGCGACGGACAGGTTGGGCAGCAGCGAAAAGTCCTGGTAGACGGTCTCGATCCCGGCCGCGAGCGCCGCAACGGGAGAGAGATGGCCGACCGGCTTGCCATCGATCAGCAGTTCGCCGGCATCGGCCGGCTGCGCGCCGGAAATGATCTTGATGAGCGTGCTCTTGCCGCAGCCGTTCTCGCCCATCAGGTGATAGATCTGCCCGGGCTCGATCGACAGGCTGACACCCTTCAGTGCGCGAACGCCGCCGAAGCTTTTCTGGATGTTGCGAATCTCCAGATAGGGAATTGCGGCTTTCGCGATTTCGCCGCCTGGATGCGGCGCGCCGGCTTCGTGCTTGAGCTGCATGGCACTGTCCTGACCAAAAAGAACGAGGCCTGCGGCACCATCTCCTCACATCGCAATCGATCCATCGAGAAGATAGGCAGCAGGTTTGAAGCGTTACAGCGTCCTGGCGCATCCGATTTGACGCGCGGCGCTATAGCGGCATTCGACGTGTGATGCCGGGCTCACGATCGAGCCCGGCATCACTGTCATCTTGACCCGATCAGAACGGGTACTTGGCGTAGTTCGACTTGTCGACGTCGACCCAGGCCTGGCCGACCACGATCACGCCTTCGCCCGCACCCTTCTTGACGGTGACCTTCTCGTAGCCGGGAACGCCGAGGTCCATGCCGTCCTTGAGCGCCTCGCCCTTCAGCACCATGTCGGCGACCTTGTTCATGACGTAGCCAGCATCCTTCGGATCCCAGAAGCTGATGCCGTCGACGGCGCCCGATTCCAGATAGGAGCCGGTGTCCTTCGGCAGGCCGATGCCGAAGACGCAGGTCTTGTCCTGCAGGCCTGCTTCCTCGACGGCGCGGCCGATGCCGATGACGTCGATGGCCGAACCACCCTGGAAGCCCTTGATGTCAGGGTATTTGCGCAGGATTTCACGGGCCTTTTCATAGGCGCGGTTGGCATCGTTGAAGGATTCGTTCTTCTCCGAGACCAGTTCCATCTCGGGATACTTCTTGGCATTTTCCGAACCGCCATCAGCCCATTGCACGTGCGTCAGGCTGCCGAGCGAACCGACGAACGAAGTCCACTTGCCGGACTTGCCCATGCACTCGGCAATCTTTTCATTGAACCGTGCGCCAAAAACCTTGTTGTCGAAGGCCTCGATGTCGACGAGCGTGTTCTTCATGTTGTCGGCTTCATGGGTGATGACCTTGATGCCGCGCTGGCTGGCGCGCTTCAGCACGCCTTCAAGAGCGGATGCGTCCATCGGCACCACGGCGATTGCCGCGACCTTCTTGGCGACCAGATCTTCGATCAGTCGGCCCTGCTGGGCCGCATCAGCCTTGCCCGGGCCGACCTGGCTGGTAGCAACGTCAGGGTTTTCCTTGCCATAGGCATCGACGCCCTCGTTCATGCGGGTGAACCAGTTTTCGCCGGTGACCTTCACCACGGTGACGATGCTGGGCTTTTCCTCGGCAATGGCGGCCGTGGTGGCAGTCAGGGCTCCAAGCGCGACGGCGCAGGCAGCGAGTTTACGAATGGCAAGCATGCATTCCTCCCAAAGAACCTTCGAATTTTGACAGATCGGCCGGCGTGCGAAGGCGTCTCGCCGGCCCTGGAACTTAGGGTCAGCCGCGCAGCGCCCGCACCCAGGCCTTGGCGTCGAAACCGGATGTAGCGAGAAAGACCAGCAGCAGCACGCCCCAGGCGAGGTCGCGAAAGAAGTTGGAGATGTCCATGAAGTTGAACAGGCTCGACAGGATCTGCAGCGACGTTGCCGAAAGAACGACGCAGATCACCCGGCCATAGCCACCCTCCGGGCGAACGCCCGCCATGACGGCAATGAGGATCGCGATCAGCACGTAGGAATTGCCGTAGTCCCACTTCACGCTCGATGTGCGGGCGGCAATCACGATGCCGGCGACCGAGGCAAGCAAGCCGCAGGCGGTATAGGTCAAAAACAGGATGCGCTTTTCCGCAATGCCGGCGTACCGCGCGGCCTTGGCATTGTTGCCGAGCAGCAGCAGCCTGAGACCGAACGGGTTGTAGCGCAGTACGCCGCCGAGGATCAGCGCGATCAGCAAGAAGAGCGCGAAGCACAGGGGAACGCCCAGAACCGGCGTATTGCCGAAGGCATCGAGCGGTTCAATGTAGCCGAGACCGAGTGCGGACCCGTTGGTGAAGGCGATCGCAAGGCCGGTAAAGAACAGCTGCGTGCCGAGCGTCGCGATGATCGGCGTCAAGCCGGCGCGCGCGATCAGGAAGCCGTTGAGCATTCCGCCGGCGAGACCGACCAGTAGCGCAATGCCGGCAAAGCTCCAGCTGAACAGCAGCGGTGCGTCATCGGGCGAAACCGTGTCGCGCAACACGAGATAGGCGACGACACCTGACAGGTTGGCAAGCGCGATGCCGGAAAGATCGATGCCGCCATTGCCGGAGATCATCGCCAGCATAACGCCGAGTGCCAGAAGGCCGAGCTCGGGGACCTGGCCGGCCATAGATTGCAGATTGTAGATATCGAGGAAGCTGGCACCGACCAGCACGCCCCCCGCCACCAGCACGGCAACGTTGACGACGGCCAAAAATGCCAACTGACGATCAACCCGAAATTCCAAAGCGCGCCCTCCGTCGTGGTCGTTCGCAAGCCAGCGCGACCACGGCTCCCAGCGCGCTTCAGGGCACGCTCCGTGACCGCGCACCGGGACCTCTTTCGAGTTCGGATGCCGCGACGGCCGACCTGACGAGGTCGGCGATGACATTTGCCAAACACTGTTGTGTATTGTCAACAGCAATCTGCCGCCACGGTCCTATTTGTCTGAAAAGTTTGGAATTTCCCCAACAGAAACACGACTTCCATATCGCCATTTCTGAACCAAGCGGGAGTTTGGACCGACTGAGAACCGGTCCAGGTTGTTTCCGAACGGCAAGTGGTCAGGCGTTGCCGAACGGCCGACGACCTGGGCCATTCGTTCAGCGGCAGTGCAGCGTCACGGGTGCTGACAAGGAAAACCCTGCACGCGAAGAGATGCACCCTTGCCGTCAACCGACAGGTGATGGAGAAATCCTGTTTGCAGCGGGCAGGCTCTGGTCGTGCAGCACGATAATTATGTCGTAGACAGGCTCTAGTCGCAGCGCCGCAAATCCTAAAATCCGGCTTCAGTTTCAATCAGGGTCGCAATCAATGGCAGAGTTTCCGCAAAAGGCGAAGGTCGTAATCATCGGGCTGGGTGGCATCGTTGGTGCCTCGATCGCGCATCACCTGATCGAGCGCGGCTGGGACGACATCGTCGGCATCGACAAATCCGGCATCCCGACCGATATCGGCTCGACCGCGCACGCGTCGGACTTCTGCTACACCACCAGCCACGATTACCTCTCGGTTTGGACGACGCAGTATTCGATCGATTTCTTCGAGAAGATGGGTCACTACGCCCGCATCGGCGGCCTGGAAGTCGTACGCACTGGCGACGACGTCTGGATGGAAGAAATCAAGCGCAAGCTTTCCTCGGCCAAAGCCTTCGGGACCCGCGCCCACTATGTCTCGCCGGCTGAAATCAAGAAGATGTTCCCGCTGATCGAGGAAGATCAGGTCATGGGCGGCATGTTCGACCCGGATGCAGGCCTCGTCATCCCGCGCTCGCAGACGGTTGCCGGCAAGCTGGTCGATGCGGCCGAGAAATCCGGCAAGCTCCAGATCTTCGGCAACACGCCGGCAACGTCGCTCATCGTCGAGAACGGCCGCATCAAGGGCGTCGTTACCCATCGCGGCACCATCATGGCCGACCATGTCGTCGTCTGCGCCGGCATATGGGGTCGCCTGATCGCTGAAATGGTCGGCGAAGATCTGCCGGTCATGCCGGTCGACCATCCGCTCACCTTTTTCGGCCCGTACAACGAATTCGAAGGCACCGGCAAGGAAATCGGCTTTCCGCTGCTGCGCGACCAGGGCAACTCCGCCTATATGCGCGACACGGGGGATCCGAAGACCACCGAAGGCGGACAGATCGAGTGGGGCTATTACGAGACCACCAACCCGCGTCTCTGCCATCCGCGCAACATTCTCGAAAAGCACGAGGCGCGCCTGTCCCCATCGCAGCGCGACCTCGATATGGAGCAGATCATCGAGCCGCTCGAGCGCGCCATGGAACTGACGCCGATCCTCGGCGAACTCGGCTACAATGAGGGCCATTCCTTCAACGGCCTCTTGCAGGTCTCAGCCGCCGGCGGGCCTTCCTGCGGCGAGAGCCAGAAGGTGCGCGGCCTCTGGTATTGCGTTGCCATCTGGGTGAAGGACGGCCCCGGCTACGGCAAGCTGATCGCCGACTGGATGACGGATGGGCGCACCGAGATCGACCACGCCTCGATCGATTATTCCCGCTTCTACCCGCACCAACTCGAGGAAAAATTCATCGAGGGCCGCTGCTTCGAGGCGGCGCAGAAGATCTACTATCCGGCCGTGCATACGCGCGAGCCCTATGCCAGCGGCCGCAATGTCAAGCGCTCGCCCTTCTACGAGCGTGAGAAGGAGCTCGGTGGCTACTTCATGGAGCTCGGTGGCTGGGAGCGCGCCCACGGCTACGCCGCCAACGAACACCTGCTGGAGAAGTACGGCGACCGGGTTCCCGTGCGCGAGAACGAGTGGGACAGCCGCCATTTCTGGCGCGTGTCCAACGCCGAACATCTGGCGATGAGCGAGGATTGCGGCATCGTCAACCTCTCGCACTTCCACATGGTCGACATCGCGGGTCCGGACCATGTCGAGCTTCTCGAGTGGCTGTGCGCCGCCAAGATCGGCGGCGACGGCAATATCGGCAAGGGCATCTACACCCACTTCCTCGACGACGAGGGCATGGTGCGTGCCGACTTCACGGTCTTCCGCATGGAAGACCGCTGCCGCCTGGTGAACGGTGCCGATGCCGGTCCGCGCGACTTCCAGTACATGCGCCGCGTCGCCGAAGATCGCGGCCTTGACGTCACCGTCACCGACGTTTCGGAGAAGTTCATCACCATCGGCATCTGGGGGCCCAACGCCCGCGACACCCTGAAGAAGGTTGTTGCCGATCCGGCGGGCCTCGATATCGAGAACTTCGCTTTCGCCGCGATCAAGCCGATCGAGATCGCGGGAAAACACGTCACCGCCTTCCGCATCTCCTATGTCGGCGAGCAGGGCTGGGAATTGCACATGAAGTATGAGGATGGCCTCGCCGTCTGGGACGCGCTGCGCTCAACCGGCGTCATGGCCTTCGGTGTCGAGACCTATGCGAACTCGCGCCGCATGGAAAAGAGCCTGCGGCTGCAGAACGCCGATCTTCTCACCCAGTACAACCTGATCGAGGCTGATCTGGCTCGTCCGAAAGTGAAGGACGTGGACTTCCGCGGCAAGGCCAAACATCTTGAATACAAGGCCCGCGAGCATCAGCCGGCCATGCTCTGCACGCTCATCATGACGGAAAACACCGATAGAAACGGCGTGAAGCGATACCCGGTCGGCAGCCTTCCGGTCATGGACCCGGAAACCGGCGCGGTGCTGATCGACGAGCTTGGCCGCCGCTCCTACACCACCTCCATCGCCTTTGGGCCCACGATCGGCAAGAACATCGCGCTTGCCTATCTGCCCTGGTCCCATTGCCAGGTCGGCCGCAAGCTGAACGTCGAATACTTCGCCGAGACCTACCCCGTCGAAGTCGCCGGCGTCGGCTACAAGCCGCTCTACGATCCCGAGAACCTGAAGCCGCGGAGCTGATCGTCTCCAATACACATCGCCGCGCCCGCTTGGGCTTCACATCAACGCGCGCCTGCTTGGGTCCAAGCAGGCGCGTTGTTTTTCGGCACGTCCGCCTTTCCTTTGACGGCCAGCCCATTCGTTGACTGCTTTATGGGCGAACTCTGATTTTAGGCAAATGTCAAAAGAGAATTTCGATATGCCGATGCCGACAAAACGGCTCGTATAGGTCACGAGGCAAGTCCCCCTTATACGCGAGCGCGAAGCTCTCTCAACGGTTCGACGAAGCCTCGAAAGGCGCAAAGGGTTCTGCATTTTTTCGAACGAAAGTTCAGGCCCGCGAGGACCAACCGCTTTGCGCATCGTCATCATGGTGTTGCAATCACCCCAATGATAAACGAGGTTGGAACATCATAACCGATGTACCGGCCTCGCAATGTATAGGCCCGCTGACGTTTCTGTCAGACGGGCTTTTGATTTGGTTGCGGGGGCCTGAGGACACAGGGACTTGCAATTTCAGACATATAACACTCGTCGAAGGGAGCATTACGTCACACGCCGCGCCTACCTGAAGGCTAACCGGTGTGTTGATCACGTCCTTCTAAGACTATTCTAGGGAAGTTCGCGCCGCCTGTCGAAGCCACCTAGAACTTCACGACCAGTCCCAGGATCGGCCCCTGCTGAACGACATCAAACACAAATCCGTCGTTGCTGTAATCGACGCCCAATGCCCGGTAACCAGCCACGGCGGAGAACGTGTCGTTGAACTTGTAGCCAACCGTGGCAGCCACGTCCCAATCGATATCGGCACCGCCGCCGCCGACCAATCCCCAACCCGTCACGAAAAAGTTCGGCGTGATCGAGTAGGTACCTTTCAGTCCTCCGAGTGCATCGACCCAGGTATCGCCGTCATTTCTTGATTGATTGCCGAGAATACCACCACTGACCGAGACGGTCGTATCCGCGGACCAGACCCGTGCACCGCCAACGACATCAAGACGTCCCGTGCTATCCTCAAACACGGAATAGCCCGCGCCTACAAAGCCTGCGAACGTCTCGGCATCGACGTCCACACTGCTCGCGAGAATTCCCAAGGGCGTACCCTTGCTTCCGGATAGCTTCGTGTAAATGACATCGGCAAAAATGCTGTAGCGGTCATACCGAGCCTCGCCAATGGCCATGGCCGCGAAATCAAGATGGCCCCAGATGTCGCCGAAGGACGCGTCCACATTCACGGTGGGCAACCCGAAGCTCCTCACGTCGCCAGATAGACCTGTTGCCCAGAAGTATGGTGTGAATGAGAAGGTCCAACCGCTTTCGGTCTGAACGACCTTGGTTTCCGGCGCAACCGGCGTATAGATGTCTGCCGCGTTCGCGTTATCAAGTACCGTTGAAACGCCAGCGAGTAAAACGACGATGAGGCCAAAGGACTTCACGGCCTTCCGAACACCGAGCAAGCTTTCGTACATGTCGTCGTGGCGCGTCATCCGCGCTTCACTATCAGCATCGCGTTTCATTTGACCTCCATCACCCCCAGGAATCATTGCACTCACCATCATGGCAGGTGTTCGATGTTCGGCAATACCCACGTCTTGTTAAAGACGGCTTCGGTCGGTCCGTAGAAACGGAAGAGGACTTCGAACATGCCGGCAGGATCGGTGGGGGTCCAGTTGGCGTCTTTGCCTGTCGGTGCCGTAGGCCCGAAGTAGAGGTCCACCGTGCCGTCTGCGTTTACTTCCAGCCCAGGGCTTTGCGACGAACGGCTAGCGTGCTGCATCTCGCGGATGAGCGCATGGGTCTTGCGGTCGTAGACCGTCGCCGACCAGTACTGCCTGACGGGGGGCATCTGCGGGAACCTTTCAGGCGATAAGTCTTGCTGCCATCGAACGGCTCACCGGCCTTGTCGTCGATGACCATCAGGTAGAACTGGCCTTCACCCAGACGCTTGGGCGTGAAGAAGATGTAGGTAAAGAGGACGCCGCGGTCGTCGAGCGGATACACGTTCGGATCGGCGTAGTGCGATTGTACCGCCTTGACAAAGACAGGCGAAGCGGGGAAAGCTCAACGGCTGCCCTCCGCGAAGGACGTCTCGAAAAGCTGAGTGAACTTGCCGTCCAGCAAAGCGTGGGCATGCGCGGCTGCTTCGCCCAGGGCCTTACACATTTCGGGGTCAGGTGCGAAGGGCTTGCCTTTCTCGATGCCGATCGTGCGGAGCGTATCGATCATCGCCCGATCGCGCTGCAACCACGGCTCAGCCTGAACCACCCGGTCCAGCGCTTCGTAGAAGCGGATATCGTAGGGGGTCGTCGCATCGTAGAGGATGCCGTTCGCGTCCACATAGACCGTCTCGGGCGGGTTGGCCGCTTGCGACAGAGGGTACACCTTGATCCGCTTGCCGTACTCCACCGCCTTGGCAAGGTCGGCATCGCTGCCGCTGTTGAGGATCGAACGCAACAGCGCATATCCCCCATAGGTGAGCGACGGCAGCGCGATGTAGCCATCCGGAGCCTTCTCGGTGTGGCCGGGTGGGGGGATGAGATATTTCCCGCCCTTACCCTCATCCACTCCGGCCGGCCCCACGTCTTCGAGGGGCATCTGCCAGGCATCCATGATGGTGCCATTGATGATGCCGTCGCCAGCCGGCGGGATTTCCAGCACGACCGGCCCGACATCCTTCGTGTTGAAGTACGGAGTGAGGTAGACCACGTCGGTATTGGGGGTCAGCGTCTGGTTCTTCCAGTCGAGCAGGCGCGACCAGTAGAGCATCTGGTTGGCGCGGGCTGGCGTTTCCCGCAGCATCGCCTGGCACATGAGGTCAAGGTTGACCGCCGGCATTCCCCAGATCATGGCCTCGATGGCGCGGCGCTCGACGGTGCCGCGCATAAGGTCCTCTGGTGACAAAGGAGGCGCGTCCGCAGCGCGCGTCTCGTTTACGGGGTTAAACTTCAACGCCTAATCACAACCGACATGAGTTGTTATGAAGCGTTCAACGAAGCTTATGCCGAATTCTTTGGCGAAGATGGCCCGACGAGGACGACGGTCGCGGTGAAGGCACTTGCGCATTCGCACCAGCTGCCGATGATCAATGCTGTTGCGCACGTTCCTATTCCTCCGCCTTGAGCCGAGAAGCACAGAACCGTCGAACCGGGATCTTGTCCATAGAACGACTTGCGTCTTGTCCGACAGGCGAGAGCTTGCCGAAGAAGCGATCGTAGAAGTTCTATGGCTTGACGCGTTGCGACAGAAGCTTGCCGGAGAAGGCCCAATTGTCGTCGCTGACGTCATTGAAGACGATGCTGACCGACTCGCGCGTACACCCACAGTGTTCGACCAGTGCCTGTGTAACGGCCTCGGCCGTTTTCTGCTTTTGCTCGACGGTACGACCTTCAGACAGGTCAATTCTTATCCACGGCATGACGGGTTCCTTTCGAGAAACGGTTCAGTGACAAAGGACGCTTTCGGGGCAGGTGGGAGCAGCGTCAAGCAGGGCGACATCGCTAACTTTGCTCCGTTGCCAATTCCTTTGCGCGCACTGCGGCAGCGGCGACGGTTTTGTTTAGAATTCGCGGCATGGCCTCCGCTTGCTCGAAGACGGCCAGTCCTGCTGCAGTTGTGCCGCCAGGGCTTGCGACCGCATGCTTGAGTTCAAGCGGTGAGCGTGGATCCTCATCGACGAGCCCGGCCGCGCCAACGATGATCTGGCGCGCGAACAAATCGGCAGTTTCTTTCGAAAACCCGACCCGTTCGGCAGCCTGCTGCAGATGCTGCACAAATGAAAAGACGTAGCCCGGCCCACTGCCGGTGACCGCGGTTGCTAAATCGATTTCGTCCTCCGATTTCAACCAGTGGAAACGGCCGATAGCGCCAAAGAGGGCCTCGACAAGCAATCGGTCCTCCGTTGCGATGCCATCCTTGGCATAACCAACAGTGATCGATTTCCTCACCAGAGCGGCAAGATTTGGCATGACCCGCGCCACCCGCGCTCTGTCGGTCACCCCCTGCTGCAGCTTCGCAAGCGGAACTCCGGCGGCAATGGAGATGACAAGGGAGGACTGCAGATTCTGTTGCGTATTCACCAGCGTTTCCAATGCACTGGTCGGTTTGACCGCCAGAATACACGCCTCGAACTGCGCCGAACCGAGCGCTGCACTATCGTTTACGACTTTGATGTCATTTTGACTTCCCAAAATCTGCCTTGCCCTCGCTTCATCCGGGTCGATGACCGTCAGATCAAGGTTCTCGGCTGTATGCTGAAGAGCAAGCGCAATTGCAGACCCCATGTTTCCGCAACCGATCAGCAGTACGGAGCGCCGTTTCGAGGCAGGCGATATCATCTTTTGACTCCAATCAGCATGTATTATTTGGGACGCTTCGCGTATGGCGCGAAGCGTCCCATGAGATAATTGCTATCCCGATTGTTATTTTTCGCCCCAATGGCCGATCAGCTGGTATTCGGCAGGGCGATGACGGCGCATCCAGAGGGCACGACTGATGCCGAGCGCCAGTGCGACGAGATTGATGCTCGGAAGAATCCAGTTTATCGCTCCCTCCCGACCGGTAAACATCGGCAAGTTGCTGAGGACGAAGTAGACGAAGACCGCAAGCGCCACCGCGGAAATGGCAGGCGCAACCTTCCCTTCCCACCAAGAGACGCCGCGGCTATCACGCCAGAAGAATGCGATGATCGAGATTGCCGTGAGCAATTCCATGGCTGGTATGCTGACCGCAACCGGTACGCTTCCGACGATAAACAGGTCGAGATAAGGATCGAGGCCCTGCCACATGCAGTACAACAGAACGATGGCGCTGAAGAGGGTGTGGGCAAGGCTCGCCACCCACGCCGACCCGCTCTCCTTCGACTTTTTCGCAAAGACAGGATTGATGGCGCGGTCACGGCCCAGCGCGTAGAGGTAGCGGGCAGTGGCATTGTGGAAGGCGAGAATGGACGCAAACCAGCTTCCGACGACAAGCAGCGTGATAACATCGGCAAAACCGACGCCGACATACTGGCTTGCGGCCATGGTGAACATTTCCGTTGGTTTCTCGTTGGCAACGGCAACAGCCGAACTGCCGTAACCCTGCACGATGGCCCAGGTGACAAACGCCTGAAAAACCGCGATCAGAACAATCGACGAGAAAGTTGCTTTGCGTACGGTTGCGACCGGATCGCGCACCTCTTCGCGAAACAGCGCCGTCGCCTCGAAGCCTGCAAAGGCGGCGAAGACGAACAGCAACACAACGCCAATTTCGCCACCCACAATGGTATCAGGACGAAACGGCTGGAGCGATAGCCCTTCCGCACCCCCCGCAAAGACGATAGCGGCAGAAAGGACGACCAAGACCACGACCTCAACGACCATGATGACGCCGAGAACACGGATGTTCAGCTCGACGTTCAAGACGCCGAGAATCCCCATCGCCGCCAATGCCCCGAACGCCCATGGCTCCCAGGAGGTTTGCACGCCCGTCATCGATGCGAGCGCCTGGCTTGCAAAGACAGCGAAGGGACCGATGGCTCCCGTTGCCGCGATCGCATAGGCAAGTACGGCGACGAAGGCCGTACCAAGGCCGAGCGGACGCCCCAGGCCAGCGGCGATGTAGGAGAAGAGCGCACCAGCGTTGGGCACGAAACGCGTCATCGCGGTGTAGCCCACCGCGAAGATCGCGAGCAAGGCGCCGACCACCAGAAACATGCCGGCGGTTCCGATACCCCCCCGCCCGATTGCCAGTGGCGTCGAGCCAACGGCAAAGCCGAGAGGTGCTGCGGCCGCAATGACAAAAAACACCACGTCTTTGGCCCCGAGCCGTCCTGCCCGTGCGCCCGTCGACGCATCGGTCAAACTCTGCGCTCCCGAGCCGGGTTCATCCGACGAGTACATGTTGGTCATGACATTCCCCTTTTTGTTGCTGTTTGGAGCTGGTCTTGTGCGCCTTCGTCAGGCCGCCTTGCCGAAGCCGCCGCCACCACCGGTCATGATCGACAGCCGATCACCCGCCGCGAGCAAGATTCCGTTGGCTTTGAGAAGATCGTCCCTGTTGACGCTGCCGGCTATTTCGACGCGCGGCGGAAGACCGGGCTCGCCGCCCATCAATCCCCAGGCTGGCGTTATCGACCGGTCCAGCCAGAGATAGAGCTGGGTCGGCGCGTCGAAGCGATACCGCCGGACGATACCGCAGCCACCGCGATGCTGGCCGGCCCCACCTGAACCCGCGCGAATGGCGTATTCGGTGACGGTCACCGGATAGCGCGCTTCCAGCGCCTCGACGGGCGTGTTCCGGAAACTGCCGTTGAGCACATTGATGACGCCATCGGCGCCGTCGGCCTTGGCCGACGCCCCCCAACCACCGGCATGCGCCTCCACGCACATGTAGGATTGGTTGGGATCGTTCGGGTCCTGACCTGCGAAGTAGGTGATCATCGAGTCCCCGAACTGCGCAGCGGTAACGCGATCGGGCAGCACGGAGGAAAACGCGCTGATGAAGAGGTCGATCAAAAGACCGAACGACGAGTAGTACCAGGCACAAGCCGCCGGCTCGAGAGCGTCATGCAGCGAACCGGGCCGAGTAATGATCTCGATGTTGCGGAAACATCCACCGTCAAACGAACGTTCGGGGGCCAAAAGCATCTTGTAGGCGACCCGCAGTGCGGCGACAGTCTGGGCGCGACCGCAATTGATCGGCCCTCTCGTGGCGTCGGGGCTTTCGCTCAGATCGACGACAAGTCGCTCGCCCTCGACATGAACCTTGATTGCGATTGGAACCGGCTGGCCGAGCACGACGCCATCATTGTCCAGATATCCCTTACCTTCATACACGCCATCGGGAATTGCCGAGACCGATTGGCGATCTGCCATTTCGCTTTGACGGAAGATTTCATCGCGGCAAGCCTCGACGGTGGCGAGGCCGAAGCGATTGATAATCTCCAGCATGCGCCGTTGACCCGTCCGGCAAGCCGCGATCATTGCGTTGATGTCGCCAACGATCAGGTCCTTGCTACGGCTGTTCCTGCGAATGATGTCGATGATGTCCTCGACTGGGCCGTATTTGTTCCCGATCTTGACCGGGCCGAAACGTATCCCTTCCTGATAGACCTCAGTGGTCTCGGTTCCGCCACCAGGATCGCGCCCGCCGACATCGGTGACGTCAGCGCGTGCAGCAACATAACCAACCAACTCCCCTTCTAGAAAAAGCGGCGCAAACATCGTCACGTCTGTGAGATGCGTCCCCTGGATATAGGGGTCGTTGAAGAAGACGATATCGCCCTCCTGCAGCCAATCTTCCCGCCGCGCAACCGCACTGCTTCCTTGACTGCCTGATCGAGACTGCCGAGGAAGAGCGGCAAGCCGCTCGACTGACCAAGAACGTCCGCATTGCGGTCGAGCAGCGCGACGGCAGCGTCGCCATTTTCATAGATCAACGGCTGAAAGGCAGATCGCACCAAGGTCGCCAGCATGTCGTCAGCAGCGGACAGAAAGAGGTTTCGAACGATCTCGGTGGTAACGACGTCGACGGTCATGGGTTGATTTTCCTGAGGATTAGAGTTCCGAACTGTTGTTGGCGCGCGGCCCACCCAGGCGGCACCAGCGTGGTCGAACCATCTTCCAAAATGATCGCTGGGCCGGTGACAACGTCCTGACGATCGAGGCTTTCACGGTGGACAATGCGTGCTTTGTGGCGCTTGCCATCGATGGTAACGGTCCGCATCGTCTCAACTCGTTCTTCAGCCGACGTGTGCCGGTCGAGAAAATCAGCGCCGATCTTGCCGGTCGCTGCAAGCCGCATCTGGACGAGTTCGACCGGCGCGCCTGGCATCGAGTGCCCGAAACGCTGACGGTAGGTATCGTGAAACGCCTGCAACAGGCTTTCGGGATCAACCATCTGCACGGAAACTGGATGGGCCTGGCCGGCGTAGCGCATCTCCACTGTTGCGGAGTAGCAGGAGGCAGCTTCCTCTACGCCCTCCTCCCTTAGAAGCTTGGCGCCCTGTTCACGAAGCAGGGCATGTGTCTGCTCCAGCAGTGACCCGGCATCCGGGTTGTGGGCGAGACCACTCAGCGGTGCGGAGACGTCATGGCGAATGTCGGCATGCAGCATGCCCCAGGCCGACAGCACGCCGGTACCGAAGGGAACGATGACCTCCGAAATGCCGAGTTCGTCAGCCAGAGCGGCACCGTGCAGCGGACCTGCCCCACCAAAGGCGAGGAGCGAAAAATCGCGAGGGTCGATACCGCGACGCATGGTCAGCGTCCGGATGGCATTGGCCATCATCGCGTTCGCCACAGCGAGCACGCCCGCAGCGGCAGCGTCAACGTCGATGCTCAATTCACGGGCCAGCGACCCCATCGCCTCCTTGGCTGCGCCAACATCGAGGTTCATCCGGCCGCCAAGGAACCAGTCTGGATCGATCCGCCCCAAGAGAAGCTGCGCGTCCGTAACGGTCGGTTGCGTTCCGCCGAGCCCGTAGCAGGCTGGACCGGGATTGGCGCCGGCGCTCAACGGCCCGACACGCAATCCGCCAGCTTCCGCACGCGCGATCGATCCACCACCCGCACCGATCGTGTGCAATTCCACCACCGGCATCTTCATCACGTTGTCGGCGATGTCGCCTTCCGCGGACAAGGTCATTCGCCCGCCGATCACCAGACTGACATCCGAGGACGTACCGCCCATGTCGATCGCGATGATATTCGGCCGGTTCAACGATCTTGATATGGTCTCGGCGGCGACCACGCCTCCCGCGGGGCCCGACAGAATGGTTTGAATGGGCTGGCGCGCAACAAGTTCGGCAGAGCAAATGCCGCCGCTTGAGCGCATCACATGCAAGGGCGCAGTGCATTCCCGTGCACCAAGCTCCCGCACGAGTGCAGCGAGATAGGTTTCGACCGTGCGGGCGACATAGCCCGTTGCTACCGTCGTCGATGTCCGCTCGAATTCCCCCTGTTCCGGCGCTATTACATGCGAGAGCATCACGGAGATCTGCGGGAAGCGCTTCTGAAGTAGCGCCTTGAATTCGAGTTCGTGCGCAGGGTTCTTGTGGGCGTGCAGGAAACACACTGCGACGCTGCGCACGCCTTCGGCGCTCAGCCAACTGGCGATCATTTCGACGTCCGCCTCGTCAAGCCGTGTTTCAACCGAGCCATCATGACGGATACGTTCGCGAACCGTGTGAATGTCCTGCGGGTGAACCAACGGGTCCGGTTTCTTGGGCTTGAGGCTCCAGATATCCTTGTTTCCGGCTCGCCCGAGCGACAGCACATCGTGGAAGCCTTCGGTGGTCACTAGCGCGATACGCTCGCCGGTGCGGGACAGAATGGCGTTCAATCCGGCCGTCGTGCCGTGGACGAGAAAATCGATGTCCCTTGCAACACCAAGTTCATCGAGTCCCCGCAGCATTCCCTTTGCAGGCTCACGGGGGGTGCTGAGCACCTTATATGTTCTGGTCGTTTTCGCGTGGGTATCCATGATGACGATGTCGGTGAACGTTCCTCCGATATCGACCCCGACACGCAAATGGGGCAAACTCATTTCTTCCTCCAGTTCTATAGATATTCAAAGCGCGGCGCCTGCTGGCGGCGACCGCCGGTCAGCGAGATACGGACGTGTTCTGGTGATTGGCGCAGCGTGCGACCAGGTAGAGTCTTGCCGGCCCCACCGCTTCACCATGTTCGGCCAGCAGGGGCCGCATCTGCACGCCGTCCTCGTGGCGTCCGGGAGAGTCGAGCCATATCTGGTAGCTCTCGACAGACGCCCAAAGCGCCGTGACAAGCACCTCCTCGCCGCCAGGCAAGAGGTTCTGAATCTCGACGCCGAGACATCCCGGAGATGCCAGAGCCCGTTCTGGAATCTTTCGAGCCTCGAAAAACCGGACCAAGTCTTGGCTAGACCCCGGCCTTGGCTTCAAACTCAGCACACTTCTGATCATGGGCCTCTCACGGTCAGTTTGGGTTGGCGCTAGCGCAAACCGGTTGGACACAGTCGCCTGCCTTCTTGAGCCAACGAGGGATCGTCTTCCGTCGGTGAATACCGGCGGATAGGGCGACTGCTTTGGATCTGAATTATCTAAGTTCGCGCGCGCTCCTACTCAGTGAGCGCACAGGTATCCACCGGAGATCAGCCGGTGCCTTCCGCACCGTCTCCGAAATACTCCATCGTGCAAGTGTGGAGCATCACCGCGATGCGGTCCGTATGGTTCCAGGTCGTGTGCGTTCGCGTCGACGCGAAGTGCAGGGAGTCACCCTGCTCCAACACATATACGGCTCCCTCCACTTCGACCGTCAGCGCGCCCTCGACCATGAAGATAAACTCCTCACCTTCGTGGCGCATCGGTTCTGTGCGGCGCCCTGGCGGTTCGGTAATGAGCGCACTGCTCAACACACTTCCGGGAAACTTGGTGGAGAGACGCTCGTAAGTCGCCGAGTTTGGACCGATCGCATAGGGGATCCGCCTGTTGTGGCGGGTGTCGGCGGAGTTCCCTGTAGGCTGCTCCAGAAACAGATTGATGGGGCTATCGAGCGCGCGCGACAACGCGACCAGCGATGTGAGTGACGGCATCGTCATGCCGCGCTCGATCTGGGAAATGAAACTGAAGGAAAGTCCCGACCTCTCGGCAACCTCCTTCAAAGTAAGCTTCAGCTCCTTGCGCCGACGGCGCAACCGCTCAGTAAGCGGCGTAGCGCCGGAGCCAATCGTCTGGTCCACAGTGAATCCCTCCCAGAATTGTGCTGTGACTACAATTTCACGCAAATCGAGACCGAGGTCAAGAGAAATTGTGATGCCACTGCAATTTTCGACGTCATTGCGTGCCAGGGAACGATGGCCTTGCCTGGAATCTATCGCCTTGGAGGGATACGAACCGCGGGCTCTACACACGCATACCAGGTCAGCCTTGGTCGGGGATTGATTGTGCGAAGTTGTCTTGTCCGCGCCGTCAATCTGGACGCAGGACCTCCAACGCTGCCCGATGAAGCTCCTCATTCGCCGCCATAAGGACGGCGTCATATCGAGACGCGTCGACAAGCGGCCGCCCGTCCCAGTCGGTCACGATCCCACCTGCTGCTTCAATGATGGGGAGTTGAGGGAGGATATCGTAGTCGAAGACCTCGCTTTCGACGAGGAGATCAATGCCACCAAGGGCAAGGAGGCCAGCGGCGTAGCAATCGTGCGAGAAGCGGGTGAAACGGACCTTTGCGGCGAGTGCTGCGAAGCGGCTGTGGCGCGCGCGGTCGAACTGTTCGAGTGCAGAGGTGTAGAGGATGGCTTCATCGAGCCGGGTTCTCTCGCTCGTGCGGATCGGTTCTTGGTTGAGCGTCGCTATGATGCCTGTGCCGAGCCAGCGCTCGCCCGTGATCGGCTGGTTGATAAGCCCGAGAACAGGTTTGCCCCGATGAAGCAGCGCGATCTGCGTGCCGAAGGCTAGCGAGCCGGAGAGGAAGGACTTCGTGCCGTCGATAGGGTCGAGGACCCAGACCCACTCCGCATCGGTCCGGCAGGCGCCGAATTCTTCGCCCCGGATACCGTGTTGCGGAAACGCCGCCTCGATCATCCGGCGCATGACCGTTTCGGCATCGCGGTCGGCGATGGTGACCGGGCTGGCATCGGCCTTGGCGTCGATGGCGATCCGCTTGCGGAACCAGGGACGGATCGTTTCAGCGGCGGCATCAGCCATGGCATGGGCCAAGACGAGGAAGGCCGTAGGGCAGGCATCTGCTTGGGTCATCCTTCTGCCCTTTCGGCTTCGGTGGCGATATCCTCGAGCATCGCCCGGATGGTTGCGACTTGCTGATGGGCGGCATTGCCTTCCTGCCGCAGACGCGCCGCGAGCTCACCGCCTCCCAAGCTGGTAAAACTGGCAGAGCGGGAAGGGATGAACGGATCGGCCTCCTCCCCCGGGAAGCGAAGGGCGGGCGCGAAATAGCCTTCCTCCTCCTCCAACCCGAAGGACAGAACCTGCGGCCGGTCATCGCCCAACAACAGCAGTTCTACGAACATCGCCTCAAGCGGCAGATGCCCCTCATCGGAAAGGCAGGCGAGATGTGCCCAGCCGCCGCGATCCGGTTGTACGAGGCAATCCTTGATATGCACCTCGGTGATATGCCTTGCCTGGAGCGCAAGGGCCGGCATGGGCAGTTCGTAGGCGTTGATCATGTTGCCGAAGTCGAACAGCAGGCTCAGGCGCGGATTGTCGACAGCCTCGATGATGTGGACGAGTTCCTCCGATTTCAGGTCTTCATGCTGTTCCAGCGTATAACGCAACCGGCCCTGCGGATCGAAATCGGCCAGGCGCCGTAAGTCGGCGATCGTCCAGGCGATGATCTGCGACACTCGCCCCTCGTAACGCGGATAGCAGCGCAGGGAGGTCGCGCCTGAGGCAAGCGCAACACGTGCGGCATCGGCAAGGCCGGCTGCCTCCGTGGTGCTGGTCTCGACATGGAGTTCTAGCCCTCGCGCCTCCACCTGCCTGGCGAAAGCGGCGAGTGCATCGTCACCCATTCGACTGAGGCTGGCCTGTTCCCCATCGTCGACATGCAGCTTGAGGCCGGACAGACGCCGCGTGGCGGCGAATTCGACAAGATCGCGGGGTGCCATGGCACCGAAACGCATGTTGAGATGAAAGGCATAGGCATGGGCAAAGAGCGGCGCGGCGCGCGCCCGTGCGACAAGCTGGATGCGCTTCGCCAAAGGCAGCGCGGCCACTCTTGCGCGCCAGTCGGGTGGCGGTTCATGACCCCATGGCATTTCCGTCACGATGCCGGCTCCTCCTTGAGTATTACGATGCGCCATCTTTCAGGCGGCGAGCACGAGAAGGTCGCGGTCCGAGATACTGACCTCGACAGGTGCGCCGATGTCCGGCGGCGGCCGGTCGGGCTGGTTGAACGTGTCGAGGGAAATGACCTGGCCGCCGATCGCCACGCGGATACGGATCACCGAACCGAGGAAATGCACCTCGGCGATGCGACCGGAGAACACGACGTCGTGTCCCTCTGTGCGCCCGAGCGCCACCGTTTCCGGCCGCAGCGCCAGGCTGATGCGCTCGCCGGCGCGGGCAGCCAAGGGGCGGTTCAGCGTGACGGGGACCTCGCCCACCCGCACCCTGCCACTCACCGCCTCTACCACGTCGGCATCCACCAGATTGAGTGTGCCGACGAACTCCGCCACGAAACGCGTCGACGGGCGATTGTAGATTTCGAAGGGCGTGCCGACCTGGTCGGCAACGCCCTGGTGCATGACCACGATGCGATCCGATATCGAGAGCGCTTCTTCCTGGTCGTGCGTGACAAAAATAGTGGTGATGCCGAGCTCCTGTTGGATGCGGCGGATCTCCTCACGAAGGCTGACGCGGATCTTTGCATCGAGCGCCGAGAGGGGTTCGTCGAGCAGCAACACCTGCGGGCGCGGCGCGAGCGCCCGGGCGAGCGCCACGCGCTGCTGCTGGCCGCCGGAGAGCTGGAAGGGATAGCGGTTGCCGAGCTGCGGCAAACCGATCAGCTCCAGCATTTCCCCAACGCGCCGGCCGATCGCCGCCTTCCCCTCACCCGCCACCTTGAGGCCGAAGCCGATATTGTCCTCAACCGTCAGGTTGGGGAAAAGCGCATAGGCTTGGAACACCATGCCGATCTTGCGCCGGTTGGCCGGGAGGCTCGTCACATCCCGGCCGCCGATGCGGATCGCGCCCGATGTCGGCGTCTCGAAGCCGGCCACCATGCGCAACACCGTCGTCTTGCCGCAGCCCGAGGGACCGAGGAACGAGACGAACTCGCCTTTTTCGATGCCGAGGGTGAAGTCTTTCACCACGTGTAGCGCGCCGAAGGATTTTTGCAGGTGGTGAATGTCGAGAAAGGCCATGGTCAGCGTCTCACAGTTGAAAATCTGGAAAAGCGGGTGACGAGCTGGATCAGCCCCATGCAGGCCCAGGTGATGGCAAAGGCGACGACGGCGAGCGCCGAGGGCTCATAGGCCCGGTTGCCACCCATCCAGACCATGTAGGGCCCGAAGGAATTGACATTCAGCAGGGCGGCGAAGACGTATTCGCCGATGACGATCGCAAACGTCAGGAAAGCGCCCGACAGTACCGAGACGAAGACATTCGGCAGGATGACGACGGCAAGGATCCGGGCCCAGCCGGCCCCGAGCGACTGCGCCGCCTCGGTGAGGCTGGCGATGTCTATGGTGCGCAGGCCCGTATCCACCGAGCGGTACATGTAGGGCAGTGCCAGCGTCGCATAGCCGAAAAGCAAAAGCAGATTGGTGCCCAACCAGGTCCCCGTCAGCGGCAGGACCGACGAGGTGTTGTAGATGCGGATATAGCCGAAGACGATCACGATGGGCGGAATGACCAGCGGCAGGAGCGTGATGAACTCGATGATCGGACGCAGACCGGGAAGCTTGAGCCTTACGAAGTAGGCCGTCGGCACGACAAGGAGGATACCGAGCACAATGGTCAGCAAGGCCAGCATGACCGAATAGCCGAAGGTCTGCTGGAACTGTGGGTCGGCGAGCACGATCCGGTACGCTTCGAAGCTGTATTGGCCCCGCTTCATGCGCATCGAGAAATCAACCATGCCGGCAAGCGGCAACAGGAAATAGAGACCGCCGAGGACGACGGCGAGCCAGGGCCAGATGCGTTTTCCCGTCATTTGACCCACCGTTCGGCACGCATGCGCAAGAGGATGTAGATGCCATTGGCTATCGCGGTCAGAAGGATCATCCCGAAGGCGATGGCATAGCCGAGATGCGGATCGTTGAGCACGTCGCCACGGATCTGCGCGAAGAGCACGATCGGCGCGATGGAAAGCGAGGAGCCGGTGAGCGCGATGGCGGTTGCGACCGCTCCAAAGGCGTTTGCAAATAACAGGGCCAGCGTGCCGAGCAGCGAGGGCCACAACACCGGCAGCGCCACCAGCTGCCAATATTGGGCGCCGGTGGCGCCGAGACTTTCGGCCGCCTCGCGCCATTCGCGGCGCAAGCCCTCCAGCGCAGGCGTGATGATCAGCACCATCAGCGGGATCTGGAAATAGAGATAGGTGAGTGCCAGCCCCAGAAAGGAGACGATGCTGAAGCCGGAGCCGTAGAGATTGATGCCGAACCAGTTGCGCAGCAGCATCGTCACGAAGCCGAGCCGGCCAAGCGTGGCGATGAAAGCGAAGGCGAGTGGCACGCCGGCGAAATTCGATGCGACACCCGAGAAGGTGAGGATGCCGTTGCGAAGCCAGCGCGGCAGGTCGCCGAGCGTGATCGCGGCAGCGATGAGGAAGCCGAAAAGACAGCCGAGCGCCGCTGTCAGCAGGCTGAGTTCGAAAGAGATCCAGAAGGCAGATCGGATGGAAGGTGACAGGAGCTTGCCAAGGTTGTCCAGCGTTACCTGTCCTTGCGGATTGCGGAAGGCGCCGATGACGATATTGAGTGTCGGCAAGATCAGGAACAGCGTGGCGAACAGGAAGAACGGAGCGACTCCGAGCCAGCTGAGGTGGTGTCGCGGCCGCAAGGCCGCCGGCAGGATAGCGGCGCTTGTCGTCATCGGATTGTTTCCCGGGTGTGTTGTGTCCGAAGGCCCCGTGAGGGCGCGAAGCCTCCGGACGGATGCGGCTTACTTCACGTTGGCGCCGACCACCTTGTCCCAGCCTTCGACAATGGCGCCCTTGTTGGAATCAAGCGCCTCGACACTCGGGAAGATCGCCTTTTCATAGGCTTCAGCCGGCGGCAGCTTGTCGAGCAGGTCCTGCGGGAATTTTCCTGCTTTAAGCATGGCGTTGAAGCGCGCGGGGTGGCAATAGCCCTTCAGCCAGCCGGTCTGGCCTTCATCGGAATAGAGGTATTCCATCCAGAGCTTGGCGGCGTTCGGGTGTGGCGCATAGGCCGAGATCGCTTGTACATAAACGCCGGCGACGACGCCTGTCATTGGCACGATGACATCCATCGGCGGATTGCCGTTGAGCGCATCACGCCAGGCGAGCAGGTTGTAATCCCACGCCGCGATGATCGGAGTCTGGCCCTGCGCGATGGTGCCGGCCTTGCCGAGCACAGGTACGAAGTTGCCGGCCTTGTTCAGTTCCGCGAAGAGTTCCAGGCCCTTGGCACCGGATTCGGCGCCCGGCTCTGCGCCGCGCGAAATGCCCGCCGACATCAGCGCCAGGATCGCCTGCGCCGATGAGCGCGGATCGCCCGTGAGTGCGACGGAGCCGGAATATTCCGCTTTGGTGAGATCGGACCAGTCGGCCGGCGGAGTCTGGATCAGGTCCTTGTTGATGCCGAAGGCCATGACGCCATAGTAGTCGCCATACCAATAACCGTCCGCATCCTTGATATTGTCCGGGATCTCGTCCCATGTCGCCACCTTGTAGGGCTGCAGCAGGCCTTCCTTCTTGGCCGCGGGCGCAAAGGCGAGGCCGAGATCGACGACGTCAGGCGCCTGCGAACCCGTATTGCCCTTGTTGGAGCGGATGGCCTCCAGTTCGTCGGCCGTACCGGCATCCGGGTTGAGCTCGTTGACGGTGATGCCGGGATACTTCGCCTTGAAGCTTTCGATGACCTCGCCGTAATTGCACCAGTCATGCGGCAGGGCGATGACGGTGAGCATGCCTTCCTTCGTGGCGGCATCGACGAGGGCCTGCGGCGCTTCCGCGCGCGCAAGGCCAGGCAGCGCGGCGGCGATGGCAAGCGTGGAAACGAAAGCCGAGCGGGCGGCGTGTGTTAGGCGCGTCTTCATGAATTCCTCCTGTTCGCCGTCCGTGACGGCTGGTGAGCGTTGGCTTGCAGTCGATGTCCGCAGTCGGCCGCGATTGGGGTCGCTGCACTCCGGTTCCCCCGCACTCTGTCTGCGTCCTCAGGGGCTGCATCGGTGCGTTTCGTGTAGGCGGAGCATGTAACAATTGGACAACAATAAAACGTCCATTATTGTGCATTCGACTGTACCAATTTTGGAGGCAAGCCTTGGCCAAACAGCTCGAGGGCCCGATCCTGCCCTTCCTTCGCCTGGATCCCGGCATCGCCTTGCCGAAATTCCGACAGGTGCAGGACCAACTGCGCATGGCGATCCTGCAGGGGCACGTGCGTGCCGGCACGCGCTTGCCGGCAAGCCGAATCCTTGCCGAAGAGCTGGGCCTGTCGCGCCAGACCCTCGTGCGGGTGCTGGAGAACCTGAAAGCGGAGGGATATTTGGAGGCGCGGCAGGGAGCCGGCACCTTCGTTTCCGCCGCCCTGCCGCGTCGGCCGGCACGGGCGCGTTTCGCACAGGCAGATGGCGGTGCGCCGCCGAGGCTGTCGCGGATCGGCGCCTTGTCGCGCGGGGTTTCGGCGGAAATCGGACGCGTGGAACCAAAACCCTTCCTGCCCAACCAGCCGGCGCTCGACCAGTTTCCTTTCGCCATCTGGCGCAAATGCTGGAACGCGGCGGCCCGCGGCGGCAGGGTGGGCATGGGCTACGGTGATGTCGCGGGTGAGCTGGTTCTGCGTCAGCGGATCGCAGAATACCTCGCCTTGCATCGGCGCGATCCTTGCGATCCCGAACAGATCGTCATTACACCAGGCGGACATGCCGCCTTCACGCTCGCGGCACTGGCGCTGGCCGATCCGGGTGACGGTGTCTGGTTCGAGGACCCCGGCCCCGTCACCACCTCCCACCTGTTCCGCACACTGGGCCTCAATCTCTGCCTTGCCGACGTCGATGCCGACGGCATGGACGTCGCGGGCGCCATGGCGCGTCATCCGGATGCGCGGCTCGCCTTCGTCATGCCTTCGCGTCATCATCCCCTCGGCGTGACGCTCTCCCTGCCGCGTCGACTTGCCCTTCTCGAATGGGCGCGGGCGAACGACAGCTGGATCATCGAGGACGACTATGACAGCGAGTTTCGCTACGACGGGGCGCCCCTCCCCTCAATACGCTCCATCGACAGTCATGGAAGGGTGATCTATGCGGGCAGCTTCAGCAAGGCGCTCTATCCCGGCATCCGCATTGGCTATCTCGTGCTGCCGCTGCCACTCGTCGGCACCTTCCGCAATCTTTCGGGCCTGATCCATCGCAGCGTGCCGGTTGAAGCGCAGCTCGCGCTTGCTGAATTTATCGGCGGTGGGCATTTCGCCAGCCACCTGCGGCGCATGCGCGGCCTTTATGGCGAGCGCCGCGGTGCCTTTATCGAGGCGGGGCGAACCGCTCTTACGGGGCTCGCCCAAATCGACTGTTCCGAAAGCGGTCTCAACGCGCTGGCGTGGCTCACGAACGGGCGCGAAGACCGGGCCGCCCAGCGCGATGTGCTGGAGGCCGGCCTGCAATGCTACCCGCTCTCCGACTATATCGTCGCAACCCGAAGGCCAAGCGCACTCATTCTCGGCTATGCCGGCGTGCCCGCGGAGCGCATGCGGTCCTATCTCGGCCGCTTCGCCGAGGCGCTGTCCCGTCCTTGACGCTGCGGCCGCCGCGTGCCGAAGGACACCAGCCGGCAAAGCGGACCAGGAGGCGGCGAACAAGCGCCTCTATGACAAGCGCCCAATTGCGCGGCTCCTCGGGATCATCAGGATCCCGGCGGGCAATGACATAGCCGATCCCTCGCAACATCGCGGTCGTCTCAGTGCCGGAAGGCACGCAGCGGCTTGCCGCTGCGTTGGGTAACGCCGGCACCGGGCGCCATGCCGACCTGCGCATTGGAGGCAGCAAGCAGCGGCTTGCCGCGCACCATGTCTGAGCCACGCTCGGCGAGCATGATCGTCGGCGCATTGAGGTTGGCGTTCGGTTCCGCCGGGAAGACGGAGCTATCAATAACCCGGAGACCGCCGATGCCGCGAACCCGCAGTTCGCTGTCAACCACCGCCATCGCATCCTCGCCCATGCGACAGGAGCCGCAGGGATGGTAGGTGCTTTCCATGGTCTCGCGCACCCAGGCGTCGATCTCGTCATTCGTGCGCACATTCGTGCCCGGCGCGATCTCTTCGCCGCGGAACCGGTCGAAGGCCGGCTGGGCGATGATCTCGCGGGTCAGCCGCAGGCATCGGCGGAACCCTTCGCGGTCCTCCTCCCGGTCGAGATAGTTGAAGAGGATATCCGGTTGTTCGTGCGCCTCCGGCGAGCGCAGCCGCACATAACCGCGGCTCTTCGGCTTGTTCGGTCCGGTCAGCACCATGAACCCGTGACCGTCGAGCGGCTTCTTGCCGTCGTAGCGCATCGCTGCTGGCAGGAAGTGGAACTGGATGTCCGGCCACTGGAAAGAGGCGTCGGAACGAATGAAGCCGCCGCTCTCAAAATGGTTGGAGACCGAAAGGCCTTTCTTGAAGAGCAGCCATTCCGCACCGATCAGGGCTTTGCTCAGAAGGCCCATCTTGCCATTGAGGGTGATCGGCTCCTTGCAGGCGTACTGGATATAGACCTCGGAGTGGTCCTGCAGGTTCTCGCCGACGCCCGGCAGGTCGTGCAGCACCTCGACGCCCGCCTTTTGCAGCACCGCAGCCGGCCCGATGCCGGAGCGTTGCAGTAGGTGCGGCGACCCGATTGGGCCGGAGGCAATCAGCACCTCCCGGTTCGCCTTCGCCACGACGCGCTGCCCGCCGAGCTCGTACTCGACGCCGACGGCGCGTTTGCCTTCCAGGAGCACGCGCCGCGTCATGGCATGGGTGACGACGGTGAGGTTCGGCCGGCTCATCGCCGGTTTCAGATAGGCATTGGCCGTCGACCAGCGTACGCCGTCCTTCACCGTCATGTGCATGGGACCGAAGCCTTCCTGCATATGGCCGTTCGGATCCTGCGTCGTGATGTAGCCCGCTTCGTGGCCGGCATCGACGAAGGCTTTGTAAAGCGGGTTTTGCATCCTGTTGCCGGCATTGGTCGCAAGCGGGCCGGAAGCGCCGCGATAAGCGTCGCCCCCGTCCTGCCAGCTTTCGGCGCGCTGGAAATAGGGCAGGCAATTGGCATAGCGCCAGCCGCGTGCGCCCAACTCCTCCCACTCGTCGAAATCGCGGGCATGGCCGCGCATGTAGACGAGCCCGTTGATCGAGGAGGAACCGCCGATGACCTTTCCGCGCGGGCAATGGACCCGGCGACCGTCGAGACCGGGCTCCGGTAGCGTCATGTATTTCCAGTTGTACTTGGTGCCGTTCATCGGAATGGACAGCGCCGTTGGCATCTGGATGAAGATCGACTTGTCGCTGCCGCCATATTCG
Organism: Ensifer sp. M14; assembly: GCF_003355565.1. Taxonomy (NCBI): domain Bacteria; kingdom Pseudomonadati; phylum Pseudomonadota; class Alphaproteobacteria; order Hyphomicrobiales; family Rhizobiaceae; genus Ensifer; species Ensifer sp. M14. Next base: position 1,552,837 of record NZ_QJNR01000004.1, on the reverse strand, counting down.
AGAACCAGAACCTTCGTGGCCGGATCTTCCGAAAGACGATTGGCGAGCACGCAGCCGGCCGATCCGGCGCCGATGATGATGAAGTCGTAGGTCTCGTTCATAGCTGATATCCCGATGTTACGGATAGAAGCCCCAGCCGCGCCCACGGGCGAAAAGCCGGGTCAGGACATAGTGCACTGCGCCGGCGGCAAGGCAGGACGGCACGGAGGCGGTGAGGTACTTGAAGGCTGGCAGGCTTTCGAGCGTCTGTGGATTGAACACGAGCACGTAGACGCCGAAACCGACGGCAAGTGCGAAGAGCCCGATCGGGTTGAAGCCGCCCCAGAAGCGGTAGGGGCCATTTTCCTGCGGGCCGTGCAGACTGCGCATGTCGAGCTTCTGCCCGCGCAGGAAGAAGTAGTCGGCAATGCCAATACCGGCGAGTGCGGAATTGAGCGCTGAGGTCCAGACGAGGAAGATGAAGAAGCCGTCATACATCTGCGGATAGAAGACCACCAGGCCGAGCGGGATGACGCAGAAGAGAAAGAGGATCGCGCCCCAGGATATGGCGCGCACCGATGCGGTTCCAACCTGCCGGAGGCCGACGATGGATGTGTAGAGAATGTTCGCCATCGAAGTCATGTTGGCGAAGGCGACGAAGAGCAGAGCGACGATGCCGATGACCGGGCCGGCGATCTTGGTCATCCAGATGGTCGGGTCGCTGTCGCCGAGCGCAACGGCGGCGAGCAGGCCGACGATTTCGCCGAGGGCAGCCGCGCCGAAAATGCCGAGAATGTTTGGCCAGAAGGCGGTGCGCTCATTCTTGGTGAGGCGGGCGAGGTTGCCGATATAGGGCCACCAGGAGAAGCCCGCGGCGAGGTTCACCTCGACGGCGATGATGAAATTGAGCGTGTTGTCCTCAAAGGGCGGCGCCAGCGCCGGCATCGCCAGGAGTTCGGCGAAGGAGCGATGCTGAAGGATGAGGTAGAGCATCACGATCATCAGGATCACAAGCGCGGGCGACACGACCATGTTGAAGAACTTGATCGAGGTCGGCCCCTTGGCAACGATGAACCAGGTGACGAGGATGGCACCGATGGCGGCAACAATCATCTTGATGCCGGTGGGGTTGGCCGCTTCCCCGGCACTGAGTGCCGCCAGCCCGTCGATCGAGCGGCCGAACATCATGGCCAGCACCGCAAGCCAGCCCATGGTCAGCACCACGACGGCCAGCACATAGACGACGCGGCTGCCGTTGTAACCGAACTGGCTGCGCAGCGCGACGAACTGCTCGATGCCGTAGCGGCCGGAGAGTGGCGTGGTGGCGAGTGCGGTCAGCATGACACCGACGATGTTGCCGATGATGATGGCGGCGATGCCCTCCTTCGGTCCGACGAAAAGACCGACGGATCCGCCGATCAGGAAAGCCCAGGTGGCGATGGCGAGTGCTGAATTGGCGTAGGTGAACTCCCAGAAGCCCCAGAGCCGTTCCGACGGCAGAAGCGGTGCATCGCCGCGTTCGGCGGCGGCACGGTTGACGGAAGCTTCCTCCCGTTGGCTTTCTGCGGCGGCAAGCCCGCCATTGGCGACGTGATCGGTCATCTCATGCCCCCCAGAACCAGGAGCCGAGGACCAGCGCGAGCGTCAGCACGGTCATGCTGGCATAGTCGAGGACGGTCATCGTGCCTTCGAAGCGGTGACCCGCCTCAATGTCTTCATAGATGCGGGCGCGGCGTCCCAGTTCGTTCTGCCAGGCGACATCGTTTTCCATTTTTGGTTCCCCTGTCGCGTCGCGCCTTCGGCGTCTTTCCGCGAATGAATGCGGCTCCATCAGCCGCCGGCCTCGTGAACCGGGCCGCCCATGGGCGGCGACCCGAAGAGTTTTCGCAAGCCGCCCCGGCGCTTACGGCAGCGTGATCCACACCGCCTTGGTCTCCATCAGGTAGTCGAGCTGTTCGGGGCCCAAGTCCTTGCCGAAGCCCGAGGCCTTGAAGCCGCCGAAGGGCATGGACGGATCGATCGTGCTGTGCGCATTGACGTAGACGGAGCCCGCATGCAGCCGCGGGATGAGCGTGTGCACGCGCGCGAGATCGTTCGAGTAGATCGCGGCGGCAAGGCCGAAGGGCGTGTCGTTCGCCAGCGAAACCGCGTCATCCAGCGTCTCGAAGGGACTGGTGACCAGCACCGGCCCGAAGATTTCCTCGCGCACGATGCTCATCTCCGGCCTGCAATGGGCAAAGATCGCCGGTTCGACGAAATGGCCCGGCCGGTCCGGCCTGCCCCCGCCATGGATCAGCTCGGCGCCTTCACGACGGCCGGCTTCGATATAGTCGGAGACGACCTTCTTCTGCTGCGCCGAGACCATCGGACCGATGTAGCAATCGCGGTCGAGACCCGGCGCGAGCGTCAACGTGCGGGTGACGGCGACCAGCTCTTCGAGGAAAGCGTCATGCACCGACCGCTGGACATAGACGCGGGTGCCCGCATCGCAGACCTGGCCCGAGTTGAAGAACACGCCGTTCGCCACCGCGCGGGCAGCACTCTGCAGGTCGGCATCGTCGAGCACCAGCACCGGCGATTTGCCGCCGAGTTCCAGCGTGACGTGCTTGAGATTGCCGACAGCCGTGCGGCCAACCTCCTGCCCGACCGGCGTCGAGCCGGTGAAGGTGACCTTGTCGATGCCCGGATGGGTCGACATGGCCGCGCCGATGACACTGCCCCTGCCCGTGACGATGTTGACGACGCCATCGGGAATGCCGGCCTCCTGCACCAATTCGGCAAAGCGCAGCGTGGAGAGCGAGGTCAGTTCCGCCGGTTTGACGATGACGGTGCAGCCGACCGCAAGGGCAGCCGCGAGCTTCCACGCCATGGTTTGCAACGGGAAATTCCACGGAACGATGGCGGCGACGACGCCGAGCGGTTCCTTGCGGGTATAGGCGAGATAGTTGCCGGGAATGGACGGCTCGACGGTGCGGCCATGCAGCTTTGTCGGCCATCCGGCAAAATAGCGGAACGTATCGACCGTACCCTGGATATCGATCTCCCGGGCAAAGGTCACCGACTTGCCCATGTCGATGGCTTCGATCTCGGCCAGTTCGTCGGCATGGGTTTCGATAAGATCGGCGAGACGGTGCAGCAGCCGTTCGCGCTCGAGCGGCTTCAAGAGGCGCCAGGCGCCGCCGTCGAACTGGGCACGGGCGGCGCGGACTGCCCTGTCGAGATCATCCGTGGTGCCGGAAGGAGCACGGGTGATCAGGCCGCCGGTGGAGGGCTCGAAAATGTCGAAGGTCGCGCCATTGCTGCTGTCGACCCAGGCGCCGCCGATGAACATCTTCTGCGGCTTGGTCAGAAACCGCCGCGTCGCATCGCTGACGCCATAGTAATCCAGATAATTGCGGACGCTTTCGTCCATGTCATTTCCTCCTCGTCGGCCGCCGTGGGCGTGCCGGCCCTTTCGGGGTCTTCGATCAACGTTTTTCGGCTCTTGCCTGGATGACACGGCCAATGAGGTTCATGAGAACCTGGGCGGCCAGAATGGCGGTGCCGCCGGTGTGGTCGTAGTCGGGGGCGACCTCGACCAGGTCGATGCCGACGATGGTCCCGCGCTTTGCGAGCGCGGCCAGGATCTCCAGCACCTCGTAATAGATGAAGCCGCCATGCGAAGGGGTGCCGGTGCCCGGTGCGATCGACGGATCGAAGCCGTCGATGTCGATGGTGACATAGTAGCGGGCGCCGGCCGGCACGCGCTCGACCACTGCATCCGTCCCCAGTGCCCGGATCTGGCGCACCGACAGAATATCGGAGCCCATCTTGCGGGCATCCTCGTAGCCTTCCCTGGCGGTGGAAGAGACATTGCGGATGCCGAGCTGCGACAGGCCGCTGACATAGGGTTTTTCCGCTGCTCGCCGCATCGGGTTGCCGTGGCCGTAGCGCACGCCGTGGCGCTCGTCGACGAAATCGAGATGGGCGTCGATCTGCACGATGTGGATCGGACCGTTCTTCTCGCAGTCGTCCGAAAAGGCGTTGATGCAGGGGATGTTGATCGAGTGGTCGCCGCCCAGCACCACCGGCAACGCGCCAGCCTGGAGGATCTTGCGCACGCCGAACTCGATGTTGGCATGGCTCTTCATCGTATCTGTGTGCACGATGTCGGCATCGCCGATATCGACGATGGAGACCTCGCCGCTCGGAAGATAGGTGACGTCGTCCTCGTGGTCATAGGCGCCGCCATGACCGAAGGAGAAGAGGGTGGAGGCTTCGCGGATCGAGCGCGGCCCGAAGCGGGTGCCGGCGCGCCACTGGGTGCCGCAGTCGAAGGGGGCGCCGAGGATCGCCACGTCGGCGTCGATCGCGTCCCAGTCCGGCTGGTAGGGATACTTGCCGAAGGTGCAGATGCCGACAAACGGCAGGTTCAGACGTCCGGTCTCATAGGAATTGCTGGTCATGTCCCCTCCTCCAAAGGTGAGAAGGAGTGTGCCAAAGGTCGAAACATTTAAAAGTATCTATGATAACATGTTCACTTGTGCACTTATCAATGCATGATCAACAAGGTTCGACACCGCGTCCTCAACCTCTCGCTTGGCGATGCCGAGCTCAGGCTGTTGCGCGTCTTCGCCTCCGTCGTTCAGCACGGCGGCTTCTCCGCCGCCCAGTCCGCTCTCGGCATGACGCAGGCGACGATCTCCACCCACATGCGCCATCTGGAGGAACGGCTCGGTCTGCGCCTGTGCAGCCGCGGGCGCAGCGGCTTCGAGCTCACCGACGAGGGACGGCTCGTCTACGACGCCACGCTCGAACTGTTCGGCTCGCTGGAAAAGTTTCAAAGCCGCATCGGCGAGGCGCAAGGGGAACTGACGGGCAGTCTGAGCTTCGGCACGGTCGATGCGATGATCACCAATCGCGACCTCGACCTTCAGGGCGCGCTTGCCGCCTTCCACGCCAAGGCGCCGCGCGTGCACCTGGAAATCGACGTCGCCGCGCCGCAGGTGCTCAATCAGGGCCTGCTGAACGGTTCCTACCAGATCGTCCTGATGCCGTTCGTCGGCAACGTCACCGCGCATTTCCGCAGCCAGGCGGTCTTCTCCGAGGTGCAGAAACTCTACTGTGCCGTGGGCCATCCGCTCTTTGCGCGGCCGGACGCGGAACTGACCAACGGCGAGCTTGAAGCCCAATCCTTCGCCGGCCGCACCTACATGCTCAACGAAACAATCTGCGGCGTGAACTTCAACTGGGCCGCCGCGACGCCGCACATGGAGGGCACGCTGCTCCTCCTCCTGTCCGGCGCCTATATCGGCTTCCTGCCCGATCACTATGCTGACGAATGGGTTCGCACCGGCCGCTTGCGGGTCCTCGCCCCCGAGCGCCTGACCTTCGAGGATATGTTCCACATCGCCTATCCTCGAAACAAGCCTTCCCGCGCTGCCGAAACACTGGCGCAGACCATCACGGAAAGCAGGCGCAGGCCGCGCTGACGTCCAGAACCCCGTGTTTCCTGATCCTGGAGCCTCACACCCTTCTTTGAGCAAGCGCTGACAAAGCGGCTTGACACCAGGTGAAACCGCCCATAGTAAGTTGTAGGCCTAACCCTACAAGTGGATTTCATGCCTCATTTGCCTCACTCTTCACCCGCAGCCCTGCCACTGATCGACCTGCCCGGCCCGGATGTGACGGTACGCCGCCTGCGACATCCCGGTCGCTGGGTCAGCGGCGGCATCGTCCTTCTGCTCCTCGCCGTCATCGGCCGAGCCTTCGCCGTCGGGCAAATCCAGTGGACGGTGGTCGGTCAGTTCCTGACGGCCGGTGTGATCGTCACCGGCTTCGGCTGGACGGTGCTGATTTCGGCCTGCGCACTGGCGCTCGGCGTCGCCCTTGGCTTCGCCTTCGGCATCATGCGACTTTCGGAAAACCCGATCCTGCGCTTTGCCGCCTGGCTCTATGTCTGGGTGTTCCGCGGCACGCCGGTGCTGCTCCAGCTTCTCATCTGGTTCAACATCGCGCTGGTCTTTCCGCGCCTCTATATTCCGGGCCTCATCGACGAGCGCATGGTGGACGTCGTCACGCCGTTCGTGGCAGCCGTCCTCGGGCTCGGCGTCAATGAAGGCTCCTATCTCACCGAGGTGGTGCGCGGTGGTATCGGTTCGGTCGACCGCGGTCAGAAGGAAGCGGCCCACACGCTCGGCATGACGCCGGGCCAGACCATGCGGCGCATCATCCTGCCCCAGACGGTGCGCCTGATCCTGCCGGTGCTCGGCAACAGCGCTATCGGCATGCTGAAATTCTCCTCGCTTGCCGCCACGATCGCCATGGGCGAAATGCTGAACGCCGCGCAGCGCATCTACTTCATCAACGGTGCGGTGATCGAGCTCCTGTTCGTCTGCGCCGTCTGGTACCTGGCCGGAACCACCGTCCTTTCCATTGGCCAATATTATCTCGAACGTCACTTCGGCCGCGACGCCGCCACCGCCACCAGCGATCGCCGCGGGTTCTGGGCCTGGGCGCGGCGGCCGGCCGCAAGGGGGGAAGCATGAGCCTCGCAGTCAAGGCGGTCGGTATCCGCAAGAGTTTTGGCAGCCACGAGGTCCTGAAGGGCCTGGATCTTGAAGTCGCCTATGGCGAGGTGCTCTGCATCCTCGGGCCTTCCGGCAGCGGCAAGAGCACGTTCCTGCGTTGCATCAACCATCTGGAGACGCCCAATGGCGGCTATGTCTGGGTCGACGGTGCCATCATGGGTTATGAACTCAACCGCGGTGCCCTTCAGGAATTGCCGGTCAAGCGGCTGCGCGCCCAGCAGAGCCAGCTCGGCATGGTGTTCCAGCATTTCAATCTGTTCGCACACCGGACGGTGCTCGGCAACGTCATCGAGGGACCGATGGTTGTGCGTGGTCTCAGCCGTGACGAGGCCGAAGCCCGTGCCATGGGCCTGCTCGAGCAGGTTGGCATGGCCGCCAAGGCGTCCAGCTACCCTTCGCAGCTTTCCGGCGGCCAGAAGCAGCGCGTCGCGATTGCCAGAGCCCTGGCGATGGAACCGCGCGTCATGCTCTTCGACGAACCGACCAGCGCCCTCGACCCGGAACTCGTCGGGGAAGTGCTGGAGGTGATGCGCAATCTGGCACGCGGCGGCACGACCATGATCGTCGTGACACACGAGATCGGCTTTGCTCGCGAAGTCGCCGACCGCGTCGTGGTGATGATCGACGGCGAGATCCGCGAAATGGGCGCGCCACAACAGGTCCTCAGCAGCCCCGGCGACCCGCGCGTGCGCAGTTTCCTCAGCCGTGTGCTGGCCTGATCAACAAAGTTCAAAAAAGGGAGAACGGAAATGAAACAACTGCTGCCGATGGTCCTGGGGCTCGCCTCTGCCACATTCATCAGCCTCGCATCCGGCGTGGCCGCCCATGCCGCCGACGAAAAGCTTACGGCCGCACTGCCCGAAGCGGTTCGCTCGGCCGGCAAGCTCAACTTCACCATCAGCCTCGCCTATCCGCCGATGGAATACAGCGACGCCGGCTCGACCGAGCTCAAGGGTTTCGATATCGATCTTGCCAAGGCGATCGCCGAGCGCCTCGGCCTGACGGCGGAATTTCAGAACGTCGAGTTTCCGCAGCTCATCCCGCAGGTCGTCACCGGCCGCTCGGATATGATCATCACCGCCTTCTCCGACAAGGTCGAGCGCCAGAGCCAGCTCGACTTCATCGACTATTTCAAGACCGGCAACGTCTTCTACTCCAGCGTTGACCATCAGGGCGAGATCAAGACCGAGGCCGACCTCTGCGGCAAGACCGTCGCTGTGGCGACAGGCACGAGCTGGGTCACCTGGGCGGAGGAGCTCGGCAAATCCATCTGTCCGGCCGACAAGCTGATCACCGTCATCCAGATCCCGACCCAGGCCGAGCACATCATGCAGATCCGCCAGGGCCGCGCCCAGGCATCGGTTATCGGGCTCGAAGGCCTGCTCGACCTGATCAAGCAGGAGCCGGGCAAATTCTACCAGATCGGCGACGTCGGAGAAGTCAACCACTACGGCATCGCCTTCGCCAAGGCGAATGGCGAGTTGCGCGATGCGGTGCATGCAACGCTCAATGCGCTTAAGGCCGATGGCACTTATGCACAGATCCTCGACCGCCACGGCTTGAAAGAGGCGGGCGTCGAGGAGTTCAAGATAAACGGAGCCACGAAGTAACCACTTGCCGGAGCCTGCCTTGACCCATCCTTCCACACCAGACGCCAACGCAACGACCGAAAGCCCGGATGACCGGCTGTCGCGCTTTCGCCTCGATTCCTTTTCGAGTGAACAGCTCTACCGGCAGCTCTACCGGGCACTGCGTGCCGCTATTCTGAGCGGTGACTTTTCCGAGGGGGAAGCCATCCCCTCGGAGAACCAGTTGCGCGACCAGTTCGGCATTGCCCGGACAACTGTCCGCAATGCAATGGCCCTCCTGGTATCGGAAGGATTGGTTCAGCAGGTGCGCGGGCGGGGCACCATCGTCTCGCACCGGCCGATCAGCCACAACATCTGGAACTTCGGCAGCTTCACGGAGCTGGCCCGGCGACAAGGACAGCGCCCGGTGACACGGGTACTGGAGCACCGGGTGGAAAACGGCGAACTCCTGCTGGTGCGTGCGCGAGGTCTGGCAAACGGTGAGACGATCAGTTGGCTGAACGTCGACACCTCGCAGCTCGACCTTGCGCTCTACCCCGGCATCGACGCCTACGATTTCGGCGCGCAATCCCTCTATGAGGTGCTCCGCCGCGATTACGACCGCCATCCCCTTCGCTCGGAACTGCTGCTCACCGTCGTGCCGTCGTCCGATCGTCTACGGGAGGTCTTTGCCCCGGCGCCTTCAGTGCCGGGCTATCTTTGCGCCAGCGGGGACGTGCTCGACGCCGACGATCAGTTGGTTGAACGCACGTCGATCGTCTACTCGCCGGCCGTCCAGATGAAATTCGCAACGCGCTGGGGGCGCGATACCGCGCCCGCATGACAGCGGCGCGACCCAGGAGAACTGACATGAGCCGTTTTGGCGAGACTTTCACAACCCCGAAACCCATCCTCGGCATGCTGCACCTGACCGGCGACGGACCTGCCGCAAAATGCGCTCAGGCCGAAGAAGAGGCCCGCATCATGGCCGGCGAAGGTGTCGACGGGCTGGTGGTCGAAAATTACTTTGGCGATGCCGACGATGTCGAGCGCGTCCTCGAGCGGCTGTGCGCCCTTGACCTCGGCGCACGGATCGGCGTCAACGTTCTGCGCGACGATGCGCGTGCCTTTGCGCTTGCCAGACGCTTCCCCGTCTCTTTCATTCAGGTGGATTCCGTCGCCGGCCATCTGCCGCCGGAAAGCGATGCCTCGTTTGCGGCCGACCTTGCGGGGCGGCGGGCCGATGTGCCGGCGTTGCTGCTCGGTGGCGTACGGTTCAAGTATCAGCCGGTTCTTTCGGGGCGATCCGAAGAAGAAGACGTACGCCTGGGCGCGACGCGCTGCGACGGTCTCGTGGTGACGTCGGATGCCACCGGCCAGCCGACGGACATGGACAAGGTGACGCGCTTCCGTGCGGCAACCGGCGGAACCGTGCCGCTGCTCATCGGCGCCGGCCTTACCGAAGCGAACGCGGTCGAGCAGCTCGCGCATGCTGACGGCGCCGTTGTCGGAAGCTGGTTCAAGCACGATCACAAGGATACCGGCAGGGTGGAGGCCGGCCATGTCGCGCGGCTGATGCGCGTCGTGCGCACGGCACGGAGCGCGGCATGAACACCGATACCGTTTCGGCCAACCCGGTGACCGCCGAGAATTTTGCGCGCTACGGCAAGGTCTTTCACCTCGTCGACGATCAGGACGCGCAGGTGATCTGGACGACGGGCGATGGATGGCGTGATGGGTTCACCCGCATCCCGCTGGTAGAAGGTTCACCCCGCCTCGGCATCACGCGCGCACCGGGAGCGCCATGGTCGTGCACGGCCATGGAACGGCATCTGCTGACCGAGGAGGCCATTTTCTGCGCCGGCGAACCGGTCGTTCTTGCGGTAGCCCCCGCTTCGGCGGCCGATGCCCCTGATGCCGCCGACATCGAGGCATTCATCATCACGCCGGGCAAGGCGGTGGTGATGCATCGGGGTGTCTGGCATGACGCCTGCCGGGGTGCATCCGGCCCGACGCCTTACTACTGGATGGCGGTTTGCGGCCTGGGCGAGAGCCCATGGGTGCCGGTCGAAGGCGGATCGCGCCGGGTACAGGTCATGCAAGGGCAACGCGCATGACCGCCTTCTTCATCGGCGACGTCGCGCTCGACGAATACTATACCGCCGACCGCTGGCCGGGCCGGGCCGACAAGGGCATGGTCCGCGAGCTGCCGGCCGAAATCGGCGGCTCCATTGCCAACGCAGCCGTCGTGCACGCGGCGCTCGGCGGCGACACCCAGTTCATTTCCCTGCTCAACGACAGCCCGCTGTCGCGCCGTCTGATCGACGACCTCGGTCAAAACGGTGTCGCCACCGATCATATGCTGATCGATCGCGCCGTTGCGGAATCGCGCAATCTCATCTTCCTCATCGACGGCGAGCATGTCGTTTTGACAGTGGAGATGGGAGAGCAGCCGATGTGGCTCCCGCCGGCAACTCTGGCGGCCCTGCGTCAGCCGGGCTTCCTCTACACGACACTTTACCGAGTGCGCCGCCTACATACGCAGACAGATGAGGGTGTGCTCAAGCAGGCCGACCTCGTCGCCGACCTGCGGCGCCACGACCGCCGCGCAATCTTCGATCTCGATGTCGGCGGCTGTACGCCCGAAGACATGCCCTATCTCACCGGAGCTGCCGTCGTTATCTTCAACCAGGTCGGCTTCCGAGCGACCTTCGGCCATGACGATCTCGCCCGTATCGATGGCTGGATACGCGATCACGAGATCGGTTGGGTGGTGCGCACTCTGGCCGCTGAGGGTGCTGAGGCACACAACGGCGAGACGCGCCTGCAGGCAGCCGGCTACCCGGTCGATGTCGTCGACGTGACCGGTGCAGGAGATACGTTTGGCGGAGCATTGACCTGGTGTCTGGCCCGGGGCCAGCCCTTCCCCGAAGCGTTGGATTTTTCCATCGCCGCCGCCTCCCGCTCAGTCACGATCCATGGTCCGCGTGGCGGCAAGGCCGGCGCGGAAGCAATCCGCGCGTGGTGTGAAGAAAAGCGCACGCTCTAGCAGATCGGGACCGTCACACCGAGCGTCTTTGCAACCATGCCGGCCGAGGAGAGGGGACGCTTGGTGACAAGCTCGATCAGCTCCTGCAGCTTCGACGATGTGCGTCGCCCGACAAGGCTTTTGCTGGATCATTTCCCGCACTGAGGCCCGGCCCCACCGCCCCGGGATGCCATTCTCTATCATCTGCAGATCCCGACAGACTTGGGCGCGCGTCCCACATGGCGGCCGGATAACCGTGCGGCGCAAGGCGCATGGCCAGGACGATTGCAAGTGCGATACAAGCCACGTCCAGCTCGCTGAAATCCGCCTGTTAAATCAAGCGGGCTCGAAGCGATCAAGGGCGGGTAGGCCGCGAGAAGAAAGCCCCCGCTTTGCATCAAGACCGAAAGTCAGCGCCAGCAGGCTGCAAGATGTGGATTTTCCATATTGGGGACCTTCGACCAGCCGTCGGCTGGTCTGCTCGACTTATTGATCCATTCTTTTCAGCAGGTCTTCCAATCGGCTAAATCGACTCTGCCAGAACCCCGCCATCTGACCGGTCCATTCCGCAAGAGGAGCTAGGGCATCAAGCTGCGGGCTGTAATGGGTCTGACGCCCCTCATGACGCGCCTTAATCAGCCCCGCAGATTTCAAGATGCTCAGATGCTTGGAAACGCCCGGCTGAGAAATGCCGGTCTGTGCCGTCAACTCCGCCACAGTGAGTTCACCTTGGCGACACAGGCTCTCGAACATGGCCCGCCTGGTAGGGTCCGAAAGCGACTTGAAGAGTAGGTCCTGAATAGAGGGCATTGAAAATGTATAGCTAGATGGTGATGAATAGTCGATAGCTGCATAGGATTTTTGGCCAACCAAAAGTGCTAATATGAACAGGAAATGAGCCTAGATCAGCAACTTCATATCACGAGGCAAGTTTGCCGGTACGACGGCAGACGCATAGTTAAATGGCTATCAAATTGTTGACTTGGCGATGAATTGACGCACTATGGATAGCTGAAATGAAATTGGATTTGGACGATGTCATCTAGCGACGAGCAGAACAAAAATACAGGCAGTGACCTGCCACGGAACTTTCACCCAGCAGCGACTAGAGCCCCGGCGGTTCTGAATTGATCGGGCTTATAGACCCCGCACCTCAGATACGTCAACAGACAATTTCAAAAAAGATGACAGTTTTCTGACAAACCCCACAAATGCGGGCTTTTTGTCCCAAAAAAAATTTCGATCGCGCCTGATCGGTCTGTGGAGACACATTTTGGCCCTCACTTCTTCACAATCCGTCGCTCTAAGCGAGATTATCGGTGCGTCACGCGGGGGGGCGCACGGGGTACGCGGGGGCACGCATATATGCGTGTGCACTCCCCTCCCCTATCCTCCCCATGGATTTGACTCCCGTGTGCGAAAGATGCACATCTTCGCGCAACGTATCGCCTGCAAGAATACGGCAAGAGAAATCAGGGGCCCCCAGCTCGGAATGATCACCGACAAGAAAATGGTCCGGTCGCTCGGCGACCAACCGCCGATCCTTGCGGACGGCCGGCGCGCGCCGGACAGGCGCGAGATCTCGCTGCGCTGGCTTTCCGGCACCTTCCTGACCGGCATTACCTCCAGCCTTCTCATGGGGGTCGCGCTTTTCGCAGCACTCGATGGTCGCCAGCAGCTGGCAATCCCGGCGGAAGCCTATGCGGCCCTTGACGCATCCAACGGCGGCAACGCCCCCGTCACTGCCAAACGCGGCGACCGTATCCTTTCTCCCAACATCGTCGCCAAACCGGCCGACAAGACCGTCATGGAAGTCTCGACGATGATCCATGACGGCGAGAAGGAAGTGGTGCGCAAGCAGCCCTTCGTTCACGTCAAGATGGCGCTTGCCGCCAACCACCAGGTTTCCGACAGCTATCCGGACTTCGATCCGCTGGCGATCTTCTCCACCGACGACGCCGATGCCGAACCGCAGATCGCGCGCACCGGCACGCTCTACGGATCGAACGTCGATTCCGAGGTGGCGCTGAAGACGGTCGATTTCCCGACCAACGGCTCGAGCCTCACCTTCGACAGTTCGATGTCGCTCGATGAGGTCGAGGAGAATGTGCGAACCAATGGTTCCGTCTTGACCGAAGGCAGTACCCAGGTTGCTTCGCTCTTCTATGTCGACCCGCAGCGTTTCGCTTCCGATAGTGATGGCCTCGACCTTCTGCAGGGCCTGACTGCCCGCATCGTCGAACAGAACAAGAGTGATGCTGCCTACGAGAGCATCAACGAACAAAGCACCGAATACGCCGACGACATTATCCCCGTGCGCCGCAAGACCGGCATCGCGACCGCCATGGTCAATGCCGGCTATGCCAAGGCGCAGGCCGACGACGCCGCCTCCTATATCGGCGATGCGCTCGGCGCCAAGGAATTGAATGACGGCGACGTGCTGCGCATCGGCATCATCCAGAAGGGCGAAGAAGCGCGCATCGTTCGCGCCACCATCTATTCGCGCAACCGCCATGTGCTGACGATGGCCGTCGATGACGGCGGCCGCTTCGTTCCCGGCGCCGAACCACCCAAACTCGACGCGGTCGCGACCGCCTTCGACGATAACGGCACGCCGACGATCACCAGCACCCACGATCTGCCGCGCGTCTATGACGGCATCTACCGCGCCGCTCTGTCCTACGGCATGAACGCCGACATGGTCGGCCTCGTCGTCAAGCTGCTCGCCAGCAATGTCGATTTCCAGGCGCAACTGAAACCGACGGATTCACTGGAAGCCTTCTTCTCGGTCACCGACGATCGCGGCATGGCGACGGCGGATTCCGAACTGCTTTATGTCAGGGCGAAGTTCGGCGACGCCGAGACGACTTTCTACCGCTTCCAGGATCCAGACAACAATTCGATTGACTACTTCAACAGCGAAGGCAAGAGCATCCGCCAGTTCCTGTTGCGCAACCCCGTGCCGAACGGTCATTTCCGCTCCGGCTTCGGCATGCGCCGCCACCCGATCCTCGGCTTCTCGCGCATGCACACCGGCGTCGACTGGGCCGCCCCCCGCGGCACGCCGATCATCGCAGCCGGCAACGGCACCGTGGAGAAGGCCGGCTGGGATTCCGGCGGATACGGCAACCAGACGCTGATCCGCCATGCCAACGGCTATGTCTCCTCCTATAACCACCAGAGCGCCATTGCCAAGACCGTCAAGGCCGGCGCAAAGGTCGTCCAGGGCCAGGTGATCGGCTGGGTCGGCACGACAGGCCTTTCGACCGGTCCGCATCTGCATTACGAGCTCATCGTCAACGGCAACAAGGTCGACCCGCTTCGCATCCGCCTGCCGGGCGGCAAATCGCTTGGCGGCGACGCCATGGCGAAGTTCGAGAAGGAACGCGACCGCATCGACGAGTTGCTGAACAAGGACGGCAACGGCAGCGAAGTCGCCAGCAAGTAGCCCGCACAATTTGGCAGTGGCTTCTGCCGGTTGGTGGCTGATGCTTCCATTTGCGATGCATGAACGCAAAAGGCCGCCCCGAAAGGCGGCCTTTTCCAGTTTCTGCGGTTAGGCGGCTTCTTTTTCCGAACGCGTCCCGCCCTTGAAGTTCAGCCGGTCGGAGCCGGCCAGAACCTTGATGGTGGAGCCGTCCGGGAACTCGCCCTGCAGGATCTTCTCGGCGAGCGGATCCTGAAGATACTTCTGGATCGCGCGCTTCAACGGCCGGGCGCCATAGGCCGGATCGTAGCCCTTTTCGGCCAGGAACGTCCTTGCATCGTCCTCCAGTTCCAGCGTGATCTTGCGCTCGGAGAGCAGCTTGAGCAGCCGTCCCAGCTGGATATCGACGATCGCGCCCATTTCAGAGCGACGCAGCCTGTGGAACAGGATGATCTCGTCGACGCGGTTCAGGAACTCCGGCCGGAAGGCCGACTTGACGACATCCATCACCTGGTCGCGAACCACATCGCTGTCTTCGTTTTCGCCGAGCCCGACCAGATACTCGGCGCCGAGGTTCGAGGTCATGATGATCATCGTGTTGCGGAAGTCGACGGTGCGGCCCTGACCATCGGTCAGGCGGCCGTCATCGAGCACCTGCAAGAGCACGTTGAAGACATCCGGGTGCGCTTTCTCGATTTCGTCGAACAGCACGACCTGATAGGGCCGGCGGCGGACGGATTCGGTTAGCGCTCCGCCTTCCTCGTATCCGACATAGCCCGGAGGGGCGCCGATCAGCCGGGCAACGGAGTGCTTCTCCATGTATTCCGACATGTCGACGCGCAGAAGCGCTGTCTCGTCGTCGAACAGGAAGCGGGCGAGTGCCTTGGTCAGCTCGGTCTTGCCCACTCCTGTCGGGCCGAGGAAGATGAACGAGCCGATCGGCCGGTTGGGATCCTGAAGACCGGCGCGGGCGCGGCGAACGGCACGCGATACGGCCTGAACGGCGTCCCCCTGGCCAACGACCCATTTCGCCAGTTCGTCTTCCATCCGAAGCAACTTGTCGCGCTCGCCTTCCAGCATCTTGTCAACGGGAATACCGGTCCAGCGCGACACGATATGCGCGATGTTGTCAGGGGTCACGACCTCCTGCACCATCGGATTGGCGTTGGCGTTTTCCTGGCTTTCGGCGTCGGAAAGCTCTTTTTCAAGCTTCGGAATGACACCGTAAGTCAACTCGCCGGCGCGCTGGAACTCACCCTTGCGCTGGACGATCGCCAGTTCGTTGCGGGCCTCTTCGAGCTGCTTCTTGAGGTCTGCGGCACGGCCGAGCTTCTGCTTCTCCGACTGCCACCGGGCCGTCAGCGCCGATGCCTGCTCTTCGAGCGAGACCACGTCGAGCTCGAGCTTCTCCAACCGGTCCTTCGACGAAGTGTCCGTTTCCTTCTTCAGCGCTTCCCGCTCGATCTTCAGCTGCATGATGCGCCGGTCGAGTTCGTCAAGCTCTTCCGGCTTGGAATCCACCTGCATGCGAAGGCGCGAGGCGGCCTCGTCCATCAGGTCGATCGCCTTGTCCGGCAGGAACCGGTCGGTGATGTAGCGGTTGGAAAGCGTGGCGGCGGCCACCAGCGCGGAATCGGAGATCCGCACCTTATGATGCTGCTCGTATTTTTCCTTGAGGCCGCGCAGGATCGAGATCGTGTCCTCGACCGTCGGCTCCTCGACCATGACAGGCTGGAAGCGCCGGGCAAGGGCAGCATCCTTTTCGACGTGCTTGCGGTATTCGTCGAGCGTGGTTGCGCCGACGCAATGCAGTTCACCGCGTGCCAACGCCGGCTTCAGGAGGTTGGAGGCATCCATCGCCCCTTCCGCCTTGCCGGCACCGACCAGCGTGTGCATTTCGTCGATGAACAGGATGATCTCGCCGTTTTCCGCCTGCACTTCGTTGAGCACCGCTTTCAGCCGCTCCTCGAACTCGCCGCGGAACTTCGCGCCTGCGATCAACGCGCCCATGTCGAGCGCCATCAGTTGCTTGTCCTTGAGGCTTTCCGGCACGTCGCCATTGACGATGCGCAGCGCCAGGCCCTCGGCGATCGCCGTCTTGCCGACGCCGGGCTCACCGATCAGCACCGGATTGTTCTTCGTCCGGCGCGACAGAACCTGGATCGTGCGGCGGATTTCGTCGTCACGGCCGATGACCGGGTCGAGCTTGCCATCGCGCGCATCGGCGGTCAGGTCACGGGCATACTTCTTCAGGCTGTCGAAGCCCTGTTCGGCATTGGCGCTGTCGGCGGTTCGGCCCTTGCGAATGTCGTTGATGACCTGATTGAGCTTTGTCGGCGTCACGCCGGCCTTCTTCAGGATGTCGGCGGTGGCGGCCGTGCTTTCGATCGCCAGTGCCAGAAGCAGGCGCTCGACGGTCACGAAGCTGTCGCCGGCCTTCTTTGCTGCCTCTTCCGCACTCGAAAATACGCGCGCGAGCGGCTGCGACAGATAGACGGAGCCGTTGCCGCCGGAAACCTTCGGCAGTTTTGCAAGGGCTGCATCATTGCCGGCACGCGCCTCGCGCACATCGCCACCCGCCCGTTCGATCAGCGAAGCGGCCATGCCCTGGTCGTCATCGAGCAGGACTTTGAGCACATGCTCGGGCGTGAACTGCTGGTGTCCCTGCGCCAGCGCATAGGTCTGCGCCGATTGCAGAAAACCGCGCACGCGTTCGGAGTATTTCTCGATATTCATACTTTACCTCCATAGCCCACCAAGCCCGACACGCGGCGCCCGCTGGTGTTTCAGGATCAGGCTCCCGCATTCGGCGAACCTGTCATTGAGCGTCGATCCACACCTTGCGCGGGATCAACATGTCCGAAGCGAATATGGGGCAGCGGTTTTGGAAATTAAAGGGCTGATTGAATGTCGCAAATAGGAAATCTTGTCAGCGGCGAAAACGACCACGCATCTTTGCGATGCGCGGTCGTTTGCAAATGGATGTCACGCGTTACCATGACGCGTCGAACGAACGCACCTCGGGAGTGGCAGACAGATCAGCGATCGACAAACGACGTGCCGAACTCCTTCATGCGAGAGACGTAGTATGCCGGCTCGATCAGGACCTCCGGCAGGTAGAGACCCGCCTTGGGCGCCGCGCCGCCATCAAGGCCGAGCATGCGCTCCACCGCAAGTGCGACGCCAAGCGCCGTCAGCGGCGCCTGTCCCTGCGGATGTACGATCTCATGTTTGCGCGCGAGGCGCACTCCATCTTTCGACTGCCCCTCGATTTCAAGCGTGATCTCCGTCGAGAACGGCTCACCGCGCCTCCGGCTGGCGGAAACGCTGTAGGCGAGATCCAGACGGATCTCCTTGGCACCGGTTCTGGCGGCCAAGGCCATGACGTCAAAGGGCGAATAGGCGGTAGCATCGAGCTCGACGCCATCGACGCTGGTGTAACGTGCACTCGCCTCCTGGCCGCTCACCCAATGCAGCTTGCCGTCCTTGACCGTGAGCGAAGCAGGCGCGGTTCCGGTGATGCGATTGTAATCGGCAAGAGCCGCCGGACCTCCCATATCCTCCTCATCAAGCAGCGCGCCGATGCGGATCGCATCGACTGTCTCATAGGACGAAAGCGCGTCGAGCACGGGGAAGATCGCGGCTCCGGCAAGCCAATGGCTGGCAAGCAGGATCGGCGCCTTGTCTGGCGCGTGGATGTATTGCGCAACTTCAGGCCCGATCTCGAACGTTCCGCTGGAGACACTGACATAGGGGATTCCCTTGTTCTGCGCATAGCGCATCGAGGTCAATCTCTCGTCCTTGACGAAGATGACCACGGCGCTGAACCGGGTATCGTTGGCGAGACCAAGATCGTCGCGGTCGAGATTGATCCGCACTCCTGTTGCCTTGCCGATCTCACTGGCGACGGACTGCGCACGGACCAGATTCCGGCCGCCGATCGCCAGCGGCAGATCAGGGTACAGCCTGCGGATTGCCGTGGCCGCCTGTGACCCGACGACACCCGAACCGCCAATGATCAGCACGGGTGAGAACTTGCTCGACATGTTCATATCTCCTAGACGGGAAGGAGGTCGGCATTTTTGCCAACCTACTATTAGTAAGTTACTATTAGTAGATAAGTAGCGAATGCACCGCGTCAAGGGACCTGGATATTTTTTGCCTACAGCGCCGCGTATTTTTTTTCAGACGCCCAAAGGCCGCTGTAACACTTTGGATTGCGCATGTTTTTGTCCTTGGATCGAATAGGATTAAGGGAAACACGCAGCAGCGTAGACGACCCGAGGAGTATGGCCGATGCCGAAGACGGCGATCAGGAAACTTGCCAAGCCCGAGCGGCGTGCCCAGCTCCTCGAAACGTCCAAGGAGATCCTGCGGGAGTGCGGCGCTGACGCCCTCACCCTTGGCCACCTCGCCGAACGCGCCGGCGTCAGCAAACCGATCGCCTACGAGCACTTCGGCACCCGCGAGGGGCTGCTGATCGCGCTTTCGCGCGAGATAGAGACCCGCCATACCGACAAGTTGAAGAGAGCGCTCGGCAATGCGCCCGACGATCTGTCGTCTGTGGCCGACACCATCAGTGCTGTCTACATCGGGTGCGCCAGCGAGAACGGCTTGGAATGGCAGGCAATGGCAGGTGCGCTGCGTGGCAATGCCGAAATGGACCGCGTTCAGCAGGAACTCGCCGACGACTATGTCGCGCTCATCGCCGCCGCCGTCGGCCCCTTCTCCAATCTTTCCAAGGGTGATCTGCGCCTGCGCTGCGCCGGCTTGGCCGGTGCTGCGGAAACGATCGCCCGCGAGTTTGTGCGTGGTCGAGCGACCGAGGAAAATGCGGCCGCCAATCTCGCAGCTTTGATCGTCAACGGGATCGGCGCCTGATGACGGCCCCTGAAGCGGCGCTTGAGCGATCACGAGGGTGCCTGATGCGAGCGCGCCGGGCGTTCGGAAGAGCGCCCAAAGGTCGCTCTCGCACTCTCTTTCCAAAGCATCCTCTCCGCCTTCAGTGATGCCACCTGAAAGCTGGATCCTCCAGCAGGCTGCAGCCACCGCCCGATAACCCAGGCAACAAAAAACCCGGCCGCAAAGCGGACCGGGCTTTTGGTGTCTGTTTCTGCGTGGCCGCCTGCGCGGCCCTTGGAAGACTTACTCGGACGCGGCCAGTGCCGGAGCTTCCGGAGGCGCTTCGCCTGAAGCTTCGCCTTCGCCGGCAGCGTCATCGGCTGCAGTGCGGCGCGGACGGCGCGGGCGCGGCGCGCTGCGGCGGCGCGAAGCGGCACGGCCGGAAGCTGCTGGCGTTTCTTCTTCCATGGCGACTTCGGCCGGCGTGCCTTCGATGACGGGCTGCGGACCGGAACCGTCGATCACCGGCTGCTGCTCGATGACCACCGGAGCAGGAGCGGCTGCAGGCTGATGGGCCGGCGCTTCGTCGGCGTAGCCCTGATCGAGATCGTCCTGATCCTGATCCTGGTCCTGGTCGTTGCCATCCTGGCCGCGGAAGTCCTGGCGTTCTTCGCGCTGGAAGCGATCCTGCATCTGCGCCTGTGCGGCTGCAATGATGCGGTTGTAATGCTCTGCATGCTGAAGATAGTTTTCAGCGATGACGCGGTCGCCGGAGCTCTGCGCGTCGCGGGCAAGTGCCGAATATTTCTCGGCGATATGCTGCGCGGTACCGCGAATTTTCACGTCCGGACCTGAACTATCATAGGTCCGTGTCAGGGGATTGGATCCCTTACGGTTATGATTGTTGTTATTTCCGTTGTTGTTATTGTTGTTATTATTATTGTTGTTATTCCGCCCGCGGCCGCGCTTGTTTTGCTGTCCTGGCCTCATAGTACATTCACCCGAATTCTCTTGATAATGATGATCATGTGGTTTCGTCTTCCGGCCGGATAAGTCCGCGCCCGACAGAGCGCGCGCCGGTGAGCCCGCACATTGGCGGCTTCGGCGCCGACTGGCGTCAAATTAACAGGTACCTGCACAAGGCACTGTTGAACCCTAGCAACTCTTTCTTGAGAGCAATCCCCGTGGCCAGGTCATACCGGAACGAATCTTAGGTCCATGACCATCTGCCCAGTGCGCGGGCAAACTAGCCCGCTTCCTCTGGGATTCCAAGCCCTTTCTTTGCGTCTGCAAGAAAGAAGATGCGCAAGTGCAGCATTTTTTCAACGGTCGAAGCTACGCTCGAAGATCAGAACCCGGTCGTTGCCGCCCAGATCCTTGGCTTCTTCGCGCAAACGGAAGTTCGCGGCATCAAACAATGCCGTAACCGCCTCTTTCTGATCGAAACCGATTTCCAAGCCTATCACGCCGTTTGTCTCAAGATGATGACCGGCCTGAAGGGCGATGGCACGATAGGCATCAAGCCCGTCGTCTCCGCCATCGAGCGCTGCGGCTGGATCGTGCAATCGCACTTCCGGCTCAAGCTCTGCGACCACACTGGACCGTATATAAGGCGGATTTGAGACGATGGCGTCGAACCGGCCCTCCACACGCTCGAACCAATTACTGCGCAGGGCCTCGAAGCGTTCCGAAAGCCCAAGCGCCTCCGCATTTGCGCTCGCCGTCGCCAACGCGTCCTGCGATATATCGGTGGCCGTGCCTCGGGCTTCAAGAACGCTGGACAGCAAGGCCAGGCAGATCGCCCCGGTGCCCGTGCCGAGATCGAGGAGCCGGCAGCTCCCCTTCGCCGCAACGGTATGACGCAGATGCGGGATCATGCGATCGACGAGCGTTTCCGTATCCGGCCTCGGCTCCAGTGTTTCCCGCGACAATTTGAGCGGCAACCCGAAGAACTCCCGCTCACCGAGAATGCGATAGACCGGTTCGCGGGCCACCCGTCGCTCCACGGCCGCCCGCACCCTGGCGGTATCGGCCTCCGAAACCGTATCGCGGCCGCGGGTCACGACATCCGTCAGCGAAAGCCCGAGCAGGCCCGAAACCAGGTGGCGCGCGTCGAGCGCCGCATGTTCGATACCGGCCGCCGTCAGGCGGTCCCGGCTTTCCGAAACGAGGCGCGCGAGCGTTGCCGTCATCGCGATCAGCCCCGCTGCTCGCCGAGAAGCGCCAACTGGCTCGCCTGGTAGTCGGCCAGCAGTGCATCGACGACCTCGTCGATTTCGCCCATCATCATGCGGTCAAGCTTGTAGAGCGTCAGGTTGATACGGTGATCGGTGATGCGCCCCTGCGGAAAGTTGTAGGTGCGAATGCGCTCGGAGCGGTCGCCGGAACCCACCTGGCTCTTGCGGTCTGCCGAACGCTCGCTGTCGGCGCGCTGGCGCTCCATGTCGTAGAGCCGGGACCGCAGGACCTGCATCGCCTTGGCGCGGTTCTGGTGCTGCGACTTTTCCGAACTGGTCACGACAAGGCCGGTCGGCAGATGGGTGATGCGCACCGCGGAGTCCGTCGTATTGACGTGCTGCCCACCCGCGCCCGACGAGCGCATGGTGTCGATGCGGATGTCTTCGGGGCGAACCTCGATGTCGATCTCTTCGGCTTCCGGCAACACGGCGACGGTTGCGGCCGAGGTGTGAATGCGGCCGCTCGCCTCGGTCTCCGGTACCCTCTGAACACGATGCACGCCGGATTCGAACTTCAACCGTGCAAACACGCCGCGGCCGGAAACAGTCGCGATGATTTCCTTGAAACCGCCGGCTTCGCCTTCGCTGGACGAAAGCACTTCGACCTTCCATCCCTTGCCCGCCGCATAGCGCTCGTACATCCGGTAGAGGTCGCCGGCAAACAGCGCCGCCTCGGAACCACCGGTTCCGGCACGAATTTCGAGGATCGCGCTCTTTTCGTCGGCCGCGTCCTTCGGCAGCAGCAGGATCTGGATCTCCTGCTCCAACTGCTCGATCGCCTCGACGACGTCAGGCTTTTCCATCTCGGCGAGGTCACGCATGTCCTTGTCGGTCGTTCTGTCGGCCAACATGGCATTGATATCGGCAAGCTCGGCGGTCGCCTTCTCATAGGCACGGATCTTCGTCACCACGGGCTGCAGTTCGGAATATTCCGACGCGAGCTTCACATAGACGTCGGCCGCAGGCCCCGCCGACATGCGGGCCTCGATCTCGCTGAACCGTCGTTCCAGTTCGCGCATTTTTTCAATGGGAAGCTTTGCCAAGTGTCACTCCAAATGCGCTTCGCCTCGCCCGGATCATAGTCTGGACGAGGATAAAAGCGCTTCAAATCTATCTAAACCGGGATGCCGTTCGCCGCAGCGAAATCGATGAGGATCTGGCGAACCGGCGTCTGGTCGCGCGTATCGTCGAGCGCCGCGTTCAGCACCTCGCCGAGCTTGGTAGCATCCAAAGCCAGAAGCATCGCCTTGATCGGACCGACCGCCGTCGGCGACATCGACACCGAACGGTAGCCAAGACCGAGCAGCGCCATTGCAGACAGGGGCTTGCTCGCCATCTCGCCGCACAGCGTCACTGGCGTCTGATGGCGCTCGCCACCGCGCACGATATCGCGCAGGATCCTCAGGAAAGGCCGACCGAGCACGTCGAACCTGTCGGAAACACGGGCGTTGCCGCGATCGACCGCCATGGCGAACTGGAACAGATCGTTGGAGCCGACCGAGACGAAATCGACCTCGCTCATCAGTTCGTCGAGCTGCCATAAGAGCGCCGGCACTTCCAGCATGGCGCCGAACTGGAGCTTGCGCGGTAGCTGTTCGCCAAGCTTCGACTGGCGCTCGATTTCCTTTTGCAGGAGCTCGCGGGCTTCCTTCAGCTCCGAGACCTCGGTCACCATCGGCAGCATCAGCTTCAGCTCTAGACCAGCCGCCGCGCGCAGCATGGCGCGAAGCTGGGTGCGCAAGAGCCCGGGCCGGTCGAGCGAAAGACGGATCGCCCGCCAGCCGAGCGCCGGATTCTCCTCTTCCGCCGCGCGGAAATAGGGAACGACCTTGTCGCCGCCGATATCGAGCGTGCGGAAGGTCACCGGCTTGCCGCCGGTCTGCTTCAGCACGCTGCGATAGAAGGCTTCCTGTTCTTCCGCCTTCGGCATGGTCGAGGCGATCATGAACTGCAACTCGGTGCGGAAGAGGCCGATGCCCTCGGCACCCGCTTCGTTCAGATGCGGCAGGTCGACCAGAAGGCCGGCATTCATTTGAAGCGTGATGCGCTTGCCGTCCTTGGTCAACGGCTCGACATCCCGAAGCGCGCGGAACTGCGCTTGGCGGCGAGCCCGGAAACGCACTTTTTCCTCGTAGGCGCGCTGCAGGTCGGCCAGCGGCCGCAGATGCACCTTGGCATCGTCGCCATCAATGATGACGGCGTCGCGATTTTCCGCAAGGGCGACGGCACCCGCCGCCTGACCGACCACCGGAATACCCATGGCACGGGCAACGATGACCACGTGGCTGGTGACGGCGCCTTCTTCAAGCACCAGGCCGCGAACGTTTTCGCGCGGATAGTCGAGAAGTTCGGCAGCGCCCATCGCTCGGGCGACGACCACCGCATCGGTCGGAAAATCGCTTGCCGAAAGCTTGGCGCCATAGCCGGAAAGCTGGCGCAACAGCCGGTTGGCGAGGTCGTCGAAATCGTGCATGCGCTCGCGCAGATAGGGATCCGTCAGCCGGATCATGCGCGCCTTGGTCTCGCTCTGCACCCGCTCGACGGCGGCTTCGGCCGTCAGGCCGTTGCGGATCGCCTCTTCCAGCTTCCGCACCCAGCCGCGGTCATGGGCAAACATGCGATAGGTCTCGAGCACCGCGCGGTGCTCGCCCTCCATCGACACTTCGCGCCGCGACAACATGTCGTCGATCGAGATCCGCAGCGACCCCAGCGCTTCGGCAAGCCGCTGCAGCTCCTGGTCCGTATCCTCGTTCAGAAGGTTGGTGACGACGATCCTCGGCTCATGCAGCACGACATAGCCAAGTCCGATGCCTTCGCCATAGCTGTTGCCGTCGATCGAGACCGGGCGGGACAGATCTAGCTCGAGGCCGGGCTTGGTGATCTTCTTCAACTCGCCGGTCGCGACCATTTCGGCCAGAACCATGGCGGTCGTTTCGAGAGCCTCGACCTCGTCTTCGCGATAGTTGCGCATCGCCTTGTTCTGAACGACGAGAACGCCGAGCGCACGGCCGGTGCGCAGGATCGGCACACCGAGGAACGAGTGATAGATCTCTTCGCCGGTCTCCGGCAGGTAGGTGAAGGCGGGATGCGCCTGGGCGTCGGACAGATTGAGCGGACGCGCGGAGGCGGCAATGGTGCCGACGAGGCCCTGCCCCATCTTCAATTGCGCCAAGTGGACGGCGGTCTTGTTCAGACCTTCGGTCGCGTAGAGTTCGAGCACCCCGTCGGAACGCAGCACATAGACCGAACACACTTCCGCGACCATGTTTTGTGCGATCTGGCGCACGATCCGGTCAAGGCGCTCCTGTGGCTCGAGCGGTTCCGCCATCAGTTCGCGCAACCGCTTGAGGAGAACGCGCGGACCTGCGGAAAGGTCTCTCATCGCGTGGGGTCCCCCGAAAAAGAGTAGACGACGGCGGCGGAAGAATTCGCAGCCGAAACCGCTGCGAATCCCAAATCAGTCACCTCTGGATTAACTCTTATCGAGACCGTAGGCGGAATGCAAAGTGCGAACTGCCAATTCGGCATAGGGTCCGTCGATCAGGATCGAGATCTTGATTTCGGAGGTGGTGATCGCCTTGATGTTGATGCCCTTGTCGGCGAGCGCACGGAACGCCGATGCGGCAACGCCGGCGTGGCTACGCATGCCGATGCCGATGACCGAGACCTTGACGAGGCCGGCTTCCGACTGGATCACGTCGTAGCCGATCTTTTCCTTGTTGTCGCCGAGCACGCGCAGAGCCTTGTCGACATCGCCCGACGGAACGGTGAAGGTCATGTCGGTCTTCGAACCATCTTCAGAGATGTTCTGGACGATCATGTCGACATTGATATGGGCTTCAGCCAGCGGCCCGAAGATCGCCGCGGAAACGCCCGGCCGGTCGGAAAGACGACGCAGCGAAATCTGGGCTTCATCCTTGGCATAGGCAATGCCGGTTACGACTTCCTGTTCCACGATTTCTTCCTCATCACAAATCAGCGTGCCGGGCGGATTGAGAAGGTCACCCATGCCCGGCGCATCGGGATCCTCAAAAGACGAGCGCACGAAGGTACGGACCTTGTGCACCATGGCAAGCTCGACCGAGCGCACCTGCAGCACCTTGGCGCCGAGCGATGCCATTTCCAGCATTTCCTCGAACGCGATCTTTTTCAGACGCCGCGCCTTCGGCTCGATGCGCGGGTCGGTGGTGTAGACGCCGTCGACGTCGGTGTAGATGTCGCAACGGTCGGCCTTGACGGCTGCGGCAATCGCAACGGCCGACGTATCGGAGCCACCGCGGCCGAGCGTCGCCAGCCGGTTGTCCGGGCCAAGCCCCTGGAAGCCGGCGACAACGGCCACCTGGCCCTCGCCCATGCGACGGATGATTTCGGCGCCCTCGATGTCGAGGATGCGCGCAGCGCCATGAGCGTTGTCAGTGCGGATCGGGATCTGCCAGCCCTGCCAGGAGCGCGCATTGATGCCCATCGACTGCAGCGCGATCGCCAGCAGCCCCGAGGTCACCTGCTCGCCCGAGGCAACGATGGCGTCATATTCGCGCGCATCGTAGAACGGCGCGTTGCTGCCGGCGACCTTGGGCATGTTCTGCACCCAGCCGACCAGTTCGTTGGTCTTGCCGGACATGGCGGAAACGACGACCGCGACCTCGTGGCCGGCGTCGACTTCACGTTTCACATGGCGGGCAACGTTGTGAATGCGGTCCAAATCAGCGACGGAAGTTCCGCCGAATTTCATCACGATGCGTGCCATTTCGCCTCTACCGGTACCGATGTTTGCGCGCGAGCGCGCGTGACAGGAATGCGCCCCCGTCGGCGCCCGACGATCAAAAAGCTTGGGAGACTTCTCGGACATCGGCCAATCACCGCTTCGGGGAGCGGAAAGTCGCGGCGTCTCTTAGCGGATCGGGGGGCGGGGCGCAATGGCAAGAAGGCAGGAATAAGGCTCGCTTGCCCACGACGCGACCGCACGCCGAGCAACAATATTTCCAATCGTCGCCATTGGTAGCAACAAATGCTCTGCCAGACACCTTTGCGGCTTTTCAGATGTGGCATCAGCCATCACCAGTGGCACACAACCGTCGGCACCCCGTTGAAAATTGTTCGCGGCGATGGTAATGAGGCGACGCAACTCGATTGTGAAAGGAGGGCTGCGTTGTGATGACATTTTTCCGGCACCACCGCCAGCGTGGCCCCGTCAACGCCCTGCAGATGCGTTTGCAGGGCTGACCGGTACAATCGCTTCGCGTAATCGCGAACCTTATCCCTGGTCTGCCCCAGTGTGGTGCGGCTGAAAACCGTTTCGGTTTGAATGCCCGCGCCGTTTTCCATACCGAGCCGACGTGGCCCGATACCTGCACGATATCGTGCTTCGGGTCCGACATTCCGCCCAACCCGGCAGATGTTTTGCCGCCCGTGGATGTCTGCCGTCGCTCGCGCAGTCCAGAGAACGAACATGGCCTTGATCAATATCCGCAACCTCGGCGTCACCCTCAGCACGTCGCTTTTCTCCAACCTCAACCTTTCGATCGCCGCCGGCGATCGGCTGGGCATCGTCGCAGCCAACGGGCGCGGCAAATCCACCCTGCTCCGGTCGATCGGCGGCAGCTTCGAACCGACGACGGGCGAAATCACCCGCTCGCGTGGACTGACCGTCGGCCATGTCGAGCAGAACGTGCCGGCAGAACTCCTGACGTTATCGTTCCACCAAGCAGTACTTTCAGCACTCTCGGCGGAGCAAGCCGACAGCGAGAGCTGGCGCGTCGATATCGTGCTCGACCAGCTCGACGTGCCCGAAGCGCTTCGTCAGCGCTCCGTCGCGGAGTTGAGCGGCGGCTGGCAGCGGCTGGCGCTGCTGGCGCGCGTCTGGGTAACCGATCCCGACGCGCTGCTTCTCGACGAGCCGACCAACCATCTCGATCTTGCCAAGATCGCGAGGCTCGAATCCTGGCTAAACGCGCTGCCGCGCGACGTGCCGGTGCTGATCGCCAGCCACGACCGCGCCTTCCTAGACGCCACCACCAACCGCACGCTGTTCCTGCGCCCGGACCAATCGCCTGTCTTTGCCCTGCCCTATTCGCAGGCGCGGGCTGCCATCGATGAACTCGACGCTTCGGAAGAGCGGCGGTATCAGCGCGACATGAAGGTGGCGCAGCAATTGCGGCGCCAGGCGGCCAAGCTCAACAATATCGGCATCAACTCCGGCAGCGATCTTTTGACGGTGAAGACCAAGCAGTTGCGCCAGCGGGCCGACCGGCTGGAAGACGCCGCCAAGCCCGCCCATCAGGAGCGTTCGGCCGGATCAATCCGGCTCACCAATCGCGGAACGCACGCGAAAATCCTGGTGACGCTCGACGATGTCCAAGTGGAAACCCCGGATGGCACCCCGCTTTTCCGCACGGGAAAACGATGGATCTGCCAGGGCGACCGAATCGTCCTGCTCGGCGAGAACGGCGCCGGCAAGACGCGGCTGGTCAACCTCATCCGCACCGCGATCGAAGAGCCGGCACGCGCGCCCGAAACGCTGAAAGCCACGCCCTCCCTGGTGCTCGGCTACAGCGACCAGGCGCTTGCGGGGCTTTCGGACAAGGAGACGCCGCTTGCCGCACTTTCCCGCCGGTTTTCGCTGAGCGACCCGAAAGTGCGCTCGCTGCTCGCCGGCGCCGGCGTCGGCATCGACATGCAGGACAAGCCGGTCGGCAGGCTTTCGGGCGGCCAGAAGGCGCGCCTGGCGATGCTGGTGCTTCGCCTGCGTGAGCCCAACTTCTATCTGCTCGACGAACCGACCAACCATCTCGACATCGATGGCCAGGAAGCGCTCGAAGACGAATTGATGAAAAACGAGGTCAGTTGCCTGCTGGTGTCCCACGACCGCAGCTTCGTGCGCAACATCGGCGATCGGTTCTGGTTGATCGAGAAACGCAAGCTTGTCGAGGTCGATGACCCTGAGGATTTCTTCGCCGCGGCAGCAAAGGGCGACGGGGCCTGACGAACGAGAGGTGCACGGCTGATGCCGTGCACCCCTATTTTTTTCTGATCGACCGGGCCAATGGCTTCCTCAGCAACGAACTTGACTGGAGGATGCGATCGGGCGATATCGGATCCATGTGCGAACATGACGTCCATATCGTTGCGCGTTCGGCCGGCATCCCAACAGGCGGGATGCGGGGGCGATAGAGCACGCTGACGAAAGAGCGTTCGCGCACCTGCAGCCTCGCCGGAAACGGACGGGGTTCTTCTTTTGACGGGTGCGCCGTCCATCGGCATTTTTGATGGAGAATGAAATGGCACAGAATATCTACGACAAACCGGAATTTTTCAAAGGCTATAGCCAGCTCGGCCGGTCCGTGCACGGTCTAGACGGTGCGGCAGAGTGGCCGGCGATCCGCGCCGCCCTGCCGGATCTGAAGGGCAAGCGCGTGGTCGACCTCGGCTGCGGCTTCGGCTGGTTCTCGCGCTTCGCCCGCGAGCAGGGTGCAGCCCGCGTGCTCGGGCTCGACCTATCGGAAAACATGATTGCCCGCGCTCGTCGCGATACGGCCGATCCTGCGATCGAATACGGCATCGCCGATCTCGATCACCTTGCGCTTGAAGCCGGCGCCTTCGACGTCGCCTACAGTTCGCTCGCATTTCATTATGTCGAGGACTTCGACCGGCTGGTCCGGGCGATCCACGATGCGCTGGTGCCGGGCGCGCACCTGGTCTTCACCATCGAGCACCCGATCTACATGGCCTCGCTCACTCCGGGCTGGCAGGTCGGCGAAGACGGCCGGAAGCGCTGGCCGGTGGACCACTACTCCGTCGAGGGCCGGCGCACGACGGACTGGCTGGCCAAGGGCGTCGTCAAGTATCATCGCACCATCGGCACCACGCTCAACGCCTTGATGCGTGCAGGCTTCGCCATCCGTCACGTCGAGGAGTGGTACCCGACACCGGCACAGATCGATGCCAATCCGGATCTTGCCGAAGAGATGGAACGTCCGATGATCCTGATCGTAGACGCACAACGATAAG
The DNA here is from genome assembly GCF_003355565.1 of Ensifer sp. M14. Taxonomy (NCBI): domain Bacteria; kingdom Pseudomonadati; phylum Pseudomonadota; class Alphaproteobacteria; order Hyphomicrobiales; family Rhizobiaceae; genus Ensifer; species Ensifer sp. M14. The sequence continues at coordinate 1,523,180 of NZ_QJNR01000004.1, read as the reverse complement.
TTGCTCGATCTGTCGCGCAGCGACGAGCACACCCGCGACAAGCATCAGCCTGACAGCTGTTTCCGCATGAGCGCACGTGCCCGGTGAAGCCGCGCCTTGACCGCCTGCTGGGTCACCCCAAGACGGAGCGCGATCTCGCCAACGGTCAGCTCCTGCATATCGCGCAGCAGCACGACATCGCGGTAGTGACCAGGTAGCGCCTCGATCGCCGCCGCCAGATCGAGGCGCAAGTCCAACTCGGGTCGCGCTACAAGCGCGGCCTGGGCCTCCTTGTCCTCGACCGGGACTGAAATCGACGAGCGGCCCTTGCGCGCGAGCCGGAGGCATTCCCGCATGGCGACCGTGAAGAGCCAGTTGGGCAAGGCGGCCAGTGAGCGGATCGCACCGACACGACGAAAGAGCTGCCACAGCACCTCCTGCGTTGCATCGTCCTCGTCGCTGGCGCGGCAGCGCGATCGGGCATAACGACGAACATCCGGTTGTGTCGCCTCGATCAGCCGAATGATCGCCTGACGGTTGCCGAGCCGCGCCTCTTCGAAAACCGTCTGCGATAGTCCTTTGCCTGCCACTTTATCCGCCGCGTTTCTTGCCAATGCCTGCCATTGCGCACATTGGGCAATAGCCGACAATACCAGTGAGCGCAAAACCCACGCCCAACGCCGCTCCCGCTATTGCTAACCCCGTATCCAGCAATTGAATCGAGGTGGTTGCCGCCAGGATCCCAAGGGCAAGCCTGCCGATGCCCTGGGCTGTACCGATATTCTTGCGATAGAATGCCATTCCGTTGTCCTTCCAAGTCTCTCGATTTGCCTGCGCAGATAAGAGGCGGCGACACAGCGAACGGATTCGCGACGGCGATCATTTTTTTCTGACCCCATTGTTGGCCGCATCCCTGGCGGACCGGCACAGGCCAAGCGCAGCCCGGTAGACCGGCATCACATTCGCCATCAAGATAAAACTACTTGCATTTCGCAATCAGTTTCGGGATCATCTTTCCGTCAGTGCGGAAGGTCGCGACCGGCCGGCCAGCAAAAATGGGAGAACAATAATGCGCAAGGTCATCATGTGGGACATGGTCAGTGTCGACGGCTTCTTCGAAGCGCCCGGCCATGACATCAGTTGGTTCGTCTTCGAGGACGAACTTGCGGGCTATATCGGCGAGACCCAGCGTGAAGGCGATACGCTGCTCTTCGGCCGGGTGACCTATGAGATGATGGCGTCCTACTGGCCAGAGGCCGAGGGCGACATCGCCACCTATATGAACGGCGCAGAGAAATACGTCTTCTCCCGTTCATTGACGAGTGCTGATTGGCACAACACAACCCTCGTTGCCGGCGATGCCGTGGCCGAAATCGAACGCCTGAAGGCGCTGGACGGCGGTACCATCTTCATCTTCGGCAGCGCAGATTTTGCCGCAGGGCTGGTGGAAAAGGGCCTGGTCGACGAATATCGCCTCGGCATCAACCCGGTGCTGCTCGGCAAGGGCGTTCCGCTCTTCAAATCCGTGCCGAAGCGCACCACCCTCAAGCTCACCCACACAAGGCCGCTCAAATCGGGCGTCGTCATCCTCCACTACCAGCCGCAGCCGGATGCCTGATCGGGCGCTGCCGATGTCGCGGCGGGTGCTCTGGCCACGTCAGATGCGCTGTTGTGGCCATGGCCCGCCTCTTGACATCCCTGTCCGATCGTCCGACTTCATCAGGCAGAATGAAGGAGACGGCAGCATGAGCGAGCAAGCGCGCACGACGATCGACCAGAGCGAGGTAGACCGCTTTTCGGCCATGGCCGCCGAGTGGTGGGACCCGACGGGAAAGTTCCGGCCGCTGCACAAGTTCAACCCCGTGCGCCTCGCCTATATCCGCGACCGGGTTGCCGAGCATTTCGGCCGTGATCCGAAGAGCCCGCAGCCGCTGAAGGGGCTTCGCCTGCTCGATATCGGCTGCGGCGGTGGGCTGCTGTCGGAGCCGATGGCCCGCATGGGCGCCGACGTCGTCGGAGCCGATGCCTCGGAAAAGAACATCGGCATTGCCAAGACCCACGCCGCCGGCAGTGGCGTTACCGTCGACTATCGCGCCGTGACGGCGGAAGCTCTTGCAGAAGCGGGCGAAAGCTTCGACATCGTCCTCAACATGGAAGTGGTCGAGCACGTCGCCGATGTCGACTTCTTCATGACCACCTGCGCCCATATGGTCCGCCCGGGCGGCCTGATGTTCGTCGCCACCATCAACCGCACGATGAAGGCCGCGGCACTTGCGATCTTCGCCGCCGAAAACGTCCTGCGCTGGCTGCCGCGCGGCACCCACCAGTATGAAAAGCTGGTGCGCCCCGAGGAACTGGAAAAGCCGCTTGTCGCAAGCGGACTGGAGGTCACCGAGCGCACCGGCGTGTTCTTCAACCCGCTCTCCAACCAGTGGAACCTGTCGAAGGACATGGACGTCAACTACATGATTGTCGCCAAGCGCCCGCTTTGACGGCTAGGTCGTCGAGCTTCAGAAGTCTGGACTGAAAAATAAGAACCCTCCGGCGATGCCTTTCGCCGGAGGGTTTTCCATTTGTCCGGGAGTTGCCTCAGGCGGCCTTCGGCCGTGCCTGCCATTCGTGCTGCAGCAGGGCGTAAATGTATTCGTCGCCCCATTGCCCGTTGAACAGGTCGTTCTGGATGAGATGCGCCTCACGGCGCATGCCGAGGCGCTCGACGACGCCGACCGAGCCCGCATTGAGCGGATCGAGGCGGGCAAAAATCCGGTGGAAATTCAGCTGCGAAAAACCGACATCGAGCGCCGCCCGCATCGCCTCGGTCGCATAGCCCTTGCCGGCAAATACCGGGTTGAAGATGTAGCCGGTTTCCGCCTGCCGCGCTGCTTTGCTGGCGAGCTTCAACAGGACCTCGCCGACAAGCGCACCATCTTCCCGTCGTTCGACGGCAAAAACCGCGGTATCGCCGTCCTCATCGAGACGAGGATTGCTCGCCTTGGCGAATTTTTCGCGGGCCGCGTGCTCGTCGAGCGGATCAGCATAGAGATAGCGGTAGACTTCCGGCAGCCGGTGATAGGCATGGAACCCTTCGAAATCCTCAGGTGCAAAATGCCGGATCGTCAGGCGATCGGTGGTAAGGCGAATGTCGCAAAGGTCCATTGCTCATAAAGTCCTGGATTGCAAAGACCCGGAAATGGGAACCAAAGACCTGTTTTTAAAGGGTCTTTCCCGGATTTTATGGGAAGAGGATCAATCTGGCTGGCGCGAGGAGCCACGGCGTGACGATCAGTTGACCTCGTCGGGCAACACCGGCAGCGGCGCGATCGCGATGCCTTCTTCGAGAAGCGCCACGGCCTCTTCCACGGTCGCCTGGCCGATCAGACCGCGTTCGTCCGCCTCACCATAATGGATCTTGCGCGCCTCTTCGGGAAAGCGGTCGCCGACGTCCTCGGCGTTTTCGCGCACCGCTTTGACGAGTTCGCGGATCTTGGCCACGGTTTCCTTCTGCGCCTGGTCCATGACCAGCGCCCGCGTCGCTTCCTTCTTGCGGGCGGTCGCGACGGACGGTGCCATCAGTTGCTTGGCAACCGACGTCGAATTGCAGGTGGGGCAGGAAACCAGCTTGCGCTCCATCTGGCCATCGAAGTCGTCACTCGACGAGAACCAGCCCTCGAAAGCGTGGCCCTGATCGCAGGAAAGCGTATAGCGGATCAAGCGGCAACGCCTCCCTTGCCGGCGGGCAGGACCTGATCCAGCGCAAAGCTGCGGGCATTCCTGAGGTTCGGGATCTTGGCGCGGGCCGCATGCACGGCTGCCACGTCGATATCCGCCAGAACGATCCCTTCGCCGGCAGCACCGGCCGCGGCAAGCACCTTGCCCCAAGGGTCGACGATCATCGAATGGCCGAAGGTCTCGCGTCCGTCCTCATGCACGCCGCCCTGGGCTGCCGCGATGACGAAAAAGCCGTTCTCGATGGCGCGGGCACGCAGCAGGATCTCCCAATGCGCCTCGCCCGTCTGCCGGGTAAAGGCCGCCGGCACGGACATGACTTCGACCCCTGCAACCGCCTGCTGGCGGAACAATTCGGGGAAGCGGACGTCGTAGCAGATGGCGAAACCGAGCTTGCCGAAATCGAGATCCGCCAGCCGCGCGGTGGCGCCCGGCGTGTAGGCGGAACTCTCGCGCCAGCTCTCGCCATTGTCGAGATCGACGTCAAACATATGGATCTTGTCGTAGTCGCAGATCTTGACCCCGTCCGGACCGAACAGGAAACCGCGATTGGCGATCTTGCCGTCGGCTAGCGCAATGGCGGTCGATCCGACATGCAGATGAATGCCGAGTTCGCCCGCAAGTTTTGCCGCCTCGCGCACGATGATGTCGTTCGCCTCGTCCCTGAGCACCGCCCGCAAGCCGGCGCGATCGCGCTGCAGCGCTCCGGTCATCTCCGGCGTCTGGACATAGGTTGCGCCATGACTTGCCGCCTCGCGCACCAGCCGCGCCATCGTCTCGGCATTTCTCGCCGGATCGACGCCGGAACACATCTGGATGGCGGCAGCCTTGAAGGTCATTGCAGTCGGGCTCCTGCGAGCATTCCTGGGAAAGTCCGAACCGGCTTTCCATCAGGGAATTCTTGAAGATACGGCAATGGAGCGTTTCTGTCGCTCCACCCAAGGCGGAAAGGGTCTAGGCGGCCAGCATCTCGTCGAGCTTTCCGGCCCGCTCCAGCGCGTGCAGATCGTCGCAACCACCGACATGGATGTCGTTGATGAAGATCTGCGGGAATGTGGTGCCGCCATGCGATTTGTCGATCATCTTCTGGCGCACCTGCGGATCGTAAGTCGCATCGTGTTCGAGGAACGAGACGCCCTTGGTCTCCAGAAGCTTTTTGGCAGCCGAGCAATAGCCGCAGAACTGACGCGTATAAATAACGACCGAAGCCATGTTTCCTAACCGCTCCTTCACCGGCAACGATGCCGGACTTTCGTTTGTCATATAAGACCGGACATGGCTCTTGCAAAGGTTAAAACCGTGACGTGTCCGGCGCCCGCCCGCTTCAGCGCGCGGGCCGCGGCCGAAACGGTGGCGCCAGTCGTATATACGTCGTCGACGAGGACGATGCGTTTTCCGATGAGACCTTGCTTGCCGCTTTCGGCAACGGCAAAGGCGCCGCGAACATTGTCCTCGCGTGCCTTGGCGCCAAGCCCGACCTGCTTGGTCGTGCGCCTGATGCGGCGAAGCGTTGACGGCAGATAGGGGCGGCCTGACAGCGCTGCCACGGCGCGGGCAAGCTCCGCCGCCTGGTTGAATTTGCGCCCCCAGAGCCGGAAGGCATGCAGCGGCACCGGGATGACGGCATCGGCGGAAGCGACCGCGCCGTCGCTCGCCCGGACCATCCATTCCGCCATCATTGGCGCGAGATCGGTACGGTCGCGATACTTCAATCCATGCACGAGATCGCGAGCGATGCCGTCGTGAACGGCAACCGAGCGCAGACGGTCGAAAACCGGCGGATTGGCAATCGCCTCGGGCGAGACCGTCCCCTCCCCATGATCATGGGCGAACGGCAGGCCAAGGATTTCGCAATAGGGCCGCTCGATCAGTTGAAGTGTCGACCAGCAGGGTGCGCAGACGGCCCGGTGGCGGCCCATCAGCCGCCCACAGCCGCAACAGGCGGGAGGATAGACGACGTCGACGAGATCATTGCCGATCCGTCGCAGAAAGGCGAGGCCACCGGCCAGTCCAAATTGCCGCTCATTCCGGTTCATAAGGTTGACTTTGCCGTCGTGTGGGTTTCTTTGCAGGACGCTGGAATACGCTGCAGCGCTGCGCGCCATTTCGGATGCGCTGATGTCGCCGAAGCACTTTGAATTTCGGCATGATGTCTCTTTTGAATCGGTTCCGATCCGGGGAGGCCATCATGCTGCCGGAGCAGAGTACCGTGGAAATCATCTTTGACCAGAGCCTCGTCGAGGCGCACCGCCGCCGGGCACTCAACAATGCCGACCCAAAGGCAGCCTTTCTCCTCGATATCGTCGCACAGGAACTGGCCGACCGCGTCAGCGTGGTCGAGCGCCAGTTCGACAAGGCGATGGAATTGCACGGCTACACCGGCGCAACCGCACTCCGTCTTCTGGAAACCGGCAAGGTCGGAACGGTCGAGCGGGTGGAAACGGACCCCGGTTTCGGCACCATCGCCATGCCGGTTTCGGTCGCGCCGCTCGAGCGCGTCCCCGCAGAGCCCGAGACGCTCAATCTTCTCGTCTCTCCGCTTTCTCTTCACCTGACCAACGACACGCCGGGCGCCTTCATCCAGGCGCGCCGTGCGTTGAAACCCGACGGACTGTTCCTGGCGGCGATACCCGGCAATGGAACGCTGAACGAGTTGCGCGAGGCGCTGCTTGCGGCAGAAGCCGAGCTGACCGGTGGAGCAAGTCCACGCGTCATTCCCTTTGCCGATGTTCGAGACATGGGCGCGTTGCTGCAGCGGGCGGGCTTTGCCCTGCCGGTGGCGGACGCGGAAACCTATACGGTTCGTTATGATTCTCTCTTCGCGCTCATAAGAGACTTGCGGGCGATGGGCATGACCAGCCCGCTTAGAGCGCGCAGCCGGACACCTGTCTCCCGGCGCATTTTCCTGAGGGCCGCGGAAATCTACGCGGAGCGCTTTTCCGACCCGGACGGCCGCATCCGTGCGACCTTCTCGGTCGTCTATCTCTCGGGCTGGGCGCCGCACGAAAGCCAGCAGAAACCGCTGAAACCGGGCTCTGCGAAACAGCGGTTGTCAGAGGCGTTGGGGACAAAGGAACGACCGGTCTGAAAACCAGATGTTTACAGCGCCGCGCGTCAAAAGTTACGCGCAAAGGCCGCTGTACTTTAGACCAGCAGGTCGTCAGTTTCGAGAATCCAGGAACGTCGTTGTCAGCAGATTGAAAAGAGACAGGAGCGCGTCTCTGAGCTGCTCCAGGCCAAGAATCAGGCTGAGGCAAATCAGGCCAGCGATCAGCCCATACTCAACCGCGGTGGCCGCGCTTCTATCGCGAATAAGGCGCTTCAACGTGTTCATAGGTACCCAGCCCGGTTGGAACTCGCCTCCCGACCGGCAGACACGCAAGGAACCAGTCCGACGCGCCGCCCAGATCAGCAGCCACTCTTGCTGCCGTCGGCATCGATGATGCAGACAGCCCCCGGCATTTCCTGCAGCACGCTGCGGCGCACGGTATAGCGCTTGGTGGTGCCGTTCGAGGGAATAGAGCCGGTCGAAATATTGTCGTAGTCCATCGGCGTGTTCGCGAGCATGCGCTTGTCCGCCTTCGAAGACAGCATCGGTGTCAGGATAAGGGTTAGCGCAATCACGGCTGTTCCAAACAGCAGCGACAGATTGAGCACACCTGTCCGGCGGGACTGGCTCGTCACCATGTCCTTCTCCTGAACCGTCCTCCAGAAATCGTCGTCAACCATCCCAGCCTCACAAACGCATAAGGTGCGGCGAACGGGAGCATCCTTCCCAAGCTTCGTCCTGCCACATTGCCCGAAACCGATACGCCGTTCGCTGAACGCCACGTACCGAAACTGAATTGCAGCTATCTTTGCGGGAGGGAGATAAACGATCGATTAATAATCGGCCGGTTTTTGGGTAGGTTCAGAGCAAATCCATCAGAAATGGGATGAGCGGCTCGTCGGCAGGAGGCATCGGATAGTCGCGCAGGGCCTTGGAACGCACCCATTTGATAGCCTGGCCTTCCCGCCCGATCGCCACACCTTCATAGCGACGGCAGACATAGAGCGGCATCAGCAGGTGGAAATCGTCATAGGTGTGGCTGGCGAAGGTAAGCGGCGCAAGGCAGGCGACCTTGGTCTGGATACCGAGCTCTTCATCCAGTTCGCGGATCAGCGTTTCCTCCGGCGTCTCGCCGGGCTCGACCTTGCCACCGGGAAACTCCCACAGACCGGCCAGCGACTTGCCTTGGGGGCGCTGCGCCAGAAGGATGCGACCGTCGGAATCGACCAATGCGCAGGCGGCGACGAGAACGATCTTCTTTCCGGTGGCATCCATGCGTCAGGCCTTCGGCGTACGGTAGAGGTAGTTGTAGACGTCCGAAAAGCCCGCACTGCGATAAAGCGCCAGCGCTGCCTCGTTGTCTGCCTCGACCTGCAGCCAGGCCTTCTTGGCGCCGCGCAGGCGGGCCCAGCGCAGCGACACGTCGAGCATGGCCTTGCCCAGGCCCTGCCGGCGGAAGTGCTCGTCGACGGCAAACAGCATGATGCCGGCAAGGTCGTTGTCCTGGACGACCAGCGATACCGCCGTGGGGCCGCTCTCCACATCCTCGAACAGGAACAGACCACTTTCCGGCTTGATGGCGTTGATGATCTCGGCCAGTGCGGCCTTGGTTTTCGGGTCGTCCTTGCCGATGCGGATGCGCGCATCGACGAAGCGGCCGACATCCTTGATCGGCAGATGGTCGATACCTTCGCCGAAGTCACGCTCGGCAATGTCAGCCATCATCACGGTGCTATGGGAAAAGGCAGTCCAGCCTTCGCCGTCCATGTGGGCGATCAGTTGCGGCGGCGTCAACGGCGTCTGGCGCACGGTCAGCGGCCGCCCGTAATCGGCAAAGCGCCTGGCGGCCTTTTCCAGCCGGACCGGAATGTCGCGGTAATCCGAGGGATCGAGCGGGTTGACCGAATTGAGACGCTTGGAATCGTGACCCGCATTCAGCCGGATCAGCCAGCTGCCGTCATAGTGGACCGACGCTGCCGGCCAGGCGCGAAAACCGACTGCCTCAAGCCGCCGCACGCTCGGAAGATCAACCATCCGCTTGTCCTTGCCTCCAGCCGCGGCATCGCCTGCGCCGGGCTGTGTCTCGTTCGATGTCATCTGCTTACCCCCAACAGGCCAAACCCAGGTACCGGCGCTGCGAGCAGCCTCGAGTGCCGCAAACGGCCCCGGGAAAAGCTGCTCGCGAGGACGTCAGCTTCTGTAGTCGCCGTTGATCTCGACATATTCCTTGGTGAGGTCGCAGGTAAAGACCGTCGCACGCCCGGCACCAAGCCCGATTTCGACGCGGATCGGGATATCCTGCGCCTTCATCACCGCCGTGGCCGCCGCTTCCGAATAGGTCGGATCGCGCTCGCCGTCGACGGCGACGCGCACATCGCCGAACCAGATCGCCAGCCGGTCGCGTTCGGCCATCTCGCCAGCCTTGCCGACGGCCATGACCACGCGTCCCCAATTGGCGTCCTCGCCGGCGACCGCCGTCTTGACCAGCGGCGAATTGGCGATCGAAAGCGCGATGCGCTTGGCAGCCGCATCGTTTTCGGCACCTTCCACCGTAACGGCAACCATCTTGCGCGCGCCCTCGCCGTCGCGAACGACCTGGAGTGCCAGATCGCGCAGCAGGTCGTTGAGCGCCGCGCGGAAGGCGTCGAGCTTCGCGTCGGACGCGTCCGTCACCTTCTGCTGGCCGTCGGCAGCGGCAGCCCCGGTCGCAAACAGCATCAGCGTATCGGACGTCGAAGTGTCGCTATCGACGGTCACCGAATTGAACGTCGGGCCGACGCCGGCCGAAAGCAACGCCTGCAGCGCCGCCGGCGCGATATCGGCGTCGGTGACGACGAAGGAGAGCATGGTCGCCATGTCAGGCGCGATCATGCCGGCACCCTTGGCGATACCGTTGATCGTGACCTTGACGCCATCGATCTCGGCCACGCGCGTGGCGACCTTCGGATAGGTGTCCGTCGTCATGATCGCCTTGGCGGCCTCAAACCAGAAAGCTTCCGTGCCGGCAGCGGCGAGGTCGTCGAGCACGCCTGCAAACTTCGTCGCGTCCAGCGGTTCACCGATCACGCCGGTCGAAGCCAGGAACACCTCGCCCTCGGCGCAACCGACGGCTTTCGCTGCCGATTTTGCCGTCAGTTCCGTCGCTTCGCGGCCCTTCTTGCCCGTGAAGGCATTGGCGTTGCCGGAATTGACGACCACCGCGCGTGCAACGCCGCCGCTGAGGTTCTGACGGCAGAAATCGACCGGCGCCGACGGGCACTTGGAGCGCGTGAACACGCCGGCAACAGCAGCAGGCTTGTCGAAAACCATCATCAACACGTCGGTACGGTTCTTGTACTTGATGCCGGCCGCGGCCGTTGCCATGCGAACGCCGCGCAAAGCGGGCATTTCGACAAAGGTTTTTGGAGCGAGCGGAGAGACGGAACCGGACATGGGAAACCTGCCTGAAGAACGTGGGATCAAGGGGAAGTTGCGACAAATGCCCGAACGGCTTTCAGCCGTCGGGCATCCACAAGAAACGTTGATCGACGAGCCCTGCCCTTGGACGGGGCCCGTCTGTCGAAAAATTACTTGGCTTCCTGCGCCTTGTTGGCCTCGTCATAGGCCTTCTTCAGAGCCGGATCGGAAATCTCGACACCGGCATCCTTCTTGGCAGCAGCAAGCAGCTCAACGTATTTGTCGCGCATGACGAGCTGACGAACCTGCGGCTCGACCTGCTCCAGCGCCGGCGGGGCCTGCGGACGCTTGTCTTCGACCAGGATGACGTGGAAACCGAACTGCGTCTTCACCGGCGTCTTGGTGTAGGCGCCCTTGTCGAGCGTGAACACGACGGCTTCGAATTCCGGAACCATGCGGCCCTTGGTGAAGTAGCCGAGGTCGCCGCCGTCGTCCTTGTTCGGGTCGGAGGACTTGGCCTTGGCCAACTCGACGAAGCTCTTGCCGGCGTCAAGTTCCTTGATGATTTCCTTGGCCTCATCCTCGGTCTTGACGAGGATATGGCGCGCCTTGACCTCTTCCTGCACCGGAACGGCGGCGATTTCCTTGTCGTAGCGCGCCTTCACCTCTTCCTTGGTGATGGCGTCGACCACGTGCTTCTTGAAGAAGGCATTGTGCAGTTCGCGCTCGGTCAGGTAGGCGAGACGCTGCTTGAAGGTCGCATCGTCCTGAAGGCCTTCCTTCTCGGCAGTCTTCGACAGGAGCTTGACGTCGATGACGGCCGAAAGCGCTGCGGCGCGCTTCTGCTCTTCCGGCATCTGCTGGAGCTGCGGATCGAGACCGCCAAGGGCGAGATTGAGCTCGGACTGGCGCACTTCTTCGCCACCGACCGTGGCGATGACCGGGTCCGCATCTTCGGCGCGCGCGACACCATGAACGGCGATCACCGCAACCAGGGCCGCGGCGGCCAGGGTCTTAAACTTCGACATGCTCGTAACCTTTCACCTTTGGCCGTCAACGCGATTGCATCGGCCTCGTGGCGGCTGAACACCACCAGAATGTGGCGGTTCTGTAGCCGCCCGGCCACGCAAGTGCGTTGACATAATTCGACCCCCCTCTTATCTGTCACGCAACCTCGCGTCCAGAACAGTTTCCGGGCGTTTCACGGCATTGCGCGGTTTTGGACGGTGCGGCCAGTGGAACCCAAGGCAACAAAAAAGAAAGGACCATTCATATGGTCAGTCTCGGCGGCCTAGCCCGCAAGTTGTTTGGCTCCTCCAACGATCGCCGTGTGCGTGGCTACAAGGTCAGGGTGGATGCCATCAACGCTCTTGAAGCCGATATGAAGGCTTTGTCGGATGAGGCACTCGCCGCCAAGACCGTGGAATTCCGCAAGGAGTTCGCCGACGGCAAGACGCTGGACGACCTCCTGGTCCCGGCTTTCGCTGTCGCCCGCGAGGCCGCCCGCCGCGTCCTTGGCCTGCGTCCGTTCGATGTCCAGCTGATCGGTGGCATGATCCTGCATGAGCGCGCCATCGCCGAAATGAAGACCGGTGAAGGCAAGACGCTGGTCGCGACCCTGCCGGTCTATCTCAACGCGCTTGCCAGCAAGGGCGTCCACGTCGTCACCGTCAACGACTACCTGGCCCAGCGCGACGCCGCCACCATGAACCGCATCTACAGCTTCCTCGGGCTGTCGACCGGCGTCATCGTTCATGGCCTGACGGACGACCAGCGCAAGGCTGCCTATGGCTGCGACATCACCTACGCGACCAACAACGAACTCGGCTTCGACTATCTGCGCGACAACATGAAGTATGAGCGCGCTCAGATGGTTCAGCGCGGCCACTTCTTCGCCATCGTCGACGAAGTGGACTCGATCCTCGTCGACGAAGCGCGCACGCCGCTGATCATCTCCGGCCCGCTCGACGACCGCTCGGATCTCTACAACACGATCAACGAGTTCATTCCGATGCTTTCGCCGGAGGACTACGAGATCGACGAAAAGCAGCGCTCGGCCAACTTCTCCGAAGACGGCACCGAGAAGCTGGAAAATCTCTTGCGCGAGGCAGGCCTGCTCAAGGGTGAATCGCTCTACGACATCGAAAACGTCGCGATCGTCCACCACGTCAACAACGCGCTCAAGGCCCACAAGCTGTTCCAGCGCGACAAGGACTACATCGTCCGCAACGACGAGATCGTCATCATCGACGAGTTCACCGGCCGCATGATGCCGGGCCGTCGTTATTCCGAAGGCCAGCACCAGGCGCTCGAAGCCAAGGAAAAGGTGCAGATCCAGCCCGAGAACCAGACGCTCGCCTCGATCACCTTCCAGAACTATTTCCGCATGTATTCCAAGCTCGGCGGCATGACCGGCACGGCCTCCACCGAAGCGGAAGAATTCGGCAACATCTACGGCCTGGAAGTCATCGAGGTTCCGACCAACCTGCCGATCAAGCGTATCGACGAGGACGACGAGGTCTATCGTACGCAGGGCGAAAAGCTGAAGGCCATCATCGACGAGATCAAGTCGGCACACGAGCGTGGCCAGCCGATGCTGGTCGGCACGACGTCGATCGAAAAGTCCGAACAGCTTGCCGATCTCCTGAAGAAATCGGGCTTCGACAACTTCCAGGTGCTGAACGCGCGTTATCACGAGCAGGAAGCCTTCATCGTGGCCCAGGCCGGCGTTCCGGGTGCCGTCACGATCGCCACCAATATGGCCGGCCGCGGTACCGACATCCAGCTCGGCGGCAACGTCGACATGCGCATCCAGCAGGAACTCTCGGAAGTCGAGCCCGGCCCTGAGCGCGACCAACGCGAACAGGCGATCCGTGCCGAGGTGCAGCAACTGAAGGAGAAGGCGCTGGCCGCCGGCGGGCTTTACGTTCTGGCCACCGAACGCCACGAAAGCCGCCGCATCGACAACCAGCTGCGCGGCCGTTCCGGCCGTCAGGGCGACCCGGGCCGGTCCAAGTTCTACCTGTCGCTTCAGGACGACCTGATGCGCATCTTCGGCTCCGACCGCATGGACGGCATGCTGCAGAAGCTCGGCCTTAAGGAAGGCGAGTCGATCATCCACCCCTGGATCAACAAGGCGCTCGAGCGTGCACAGAAGAAGGTCGAAGCCCGCAACTTCGATATCCGCAAGAACCTTCTGAAATACGACGACGTGCTCAACGACCAGCGCAAGGTGATCTTCGAACAACGCATCGAGCTGATGGATGCCGTCAGCGTCACCGAAACCGTGACCGACATGCGCAACGAAGTCATCGAGGACATCGTTTCCAAGCGTATCCCCGAGCGCGCCTATGCCGAAAAGTGGGACGTCGAAGGCTTGAAGGCCGACGTGCAGCAGTACCTCAACCTCGACCTGCCGATCGTCGAATGGGCGGCTGAAGAAGGCATCGACGAGGCCGATATCCTGGAGCGTGTCACGGCGGCCACCGACCAGGCAGTTGCCGAGCGCGCCGAGCGTTTCGGGCCTGAAATCATGCAATATGTCGAACGCTCGGTGATCCTGCAGACGCTCGACCATCTCTGGCGCGAACATATCGTCAATCTCGACCATCTGCGTTCGGTCGTAGGCTTCCGCGGCTATGCCCAGCGCGACCCGCTGCAGGAATACAAGTCCGAAGCCTTCGAGCTGTTCCAGGCCCTGCTCGGCAACCTTCGCCAGGCCGTAACAGCCCAGCTGATGCGCGTCGAACTGGTGCGCGAAGCGGCCGAAGCGCCGCAGCCCGTGCCGCCACTGATGGAAGGCCACCATATCGACCCGCTGACCGGCGAAGACGATTTTGGCGGTGGCTCCGGTTCGCTCCTGGCTGTCGCTCCGGAAAACCGCAACCCGGCCGATCCGTCGACCTGGGGCAAGGTCTCGCGCAACGAGGCCTGCCCATGCGGCTCCGGCAAGAAGTACAAGCACTGCCACGGAATTTACGAAGCCTAATCTGAAAATGCCGCCTCCGGGCGGCATTTTTGTTTGCGAGGCGGGAAAGGCGAAGACCGCCTCGTCTCCCGATGTCCAGTGGCGTGGCCGCATGACCTGGCGTCGGCCGGTTGCGATCCGGCGCGCGTCTTTTCGGCACTGGACGGGGTCCATCCGCTCGGCTCCCTCCCCAAGGCAAACCCGCCAACTGAACCGTTTGTTAACGGTGATCTGGCACAACCAAACCCTGTATTGCGTAATCTCAGGGTGTTCTCGTGTTCATGGCGGTGTGTCAAACAGCCGGACGAATGCTGCCGTCAGCGCTTCGACACCGCTTGTCTCCGCTGGTGGGCATGCTGGTCGCCGCCCTGATCGAACACGACCCGAAAAACACGGCACGCCGGATGGCACTGGTCGCCTTCGCCATCCGCATCCTCAGCGCCGCAATCGCCTTCCTGTCCCAGATCATTCTCGCGCGCCTGATGGGCGAGTTCGAGTACGGCATCTTCGTCTTCGTCTGGGTGCTGGTGATCCTGTTCGGTAACCTGTCCTGCGTCGGCTTCCATTCGGCCGTGATCCGTTTCCTGCCGGAATACCAGGTCGCAGCGGCGCTGGACGAAATTCGCGGCCTGACGACCACCGCGCGCATCTTTGCCCTCGTGTCGGCAAGCACGCTCGCACTCGTCGGGTTTCTGGGCCTGTGGCTGTTTGCCGAACGGATCGAGGGTTACTACCTCGTGCCGCTTTATCTCGGCCTGTTCATCCTGCCGATGATCGCGCTCGGCGATGTGATGGACGGCACCGCCCGCGCCCATGGTTGGCCGCTTTCGGCCATGAGCCCGACCTTCATCATCCGCCCTCTGCTGGTGCTCGCCTTCATGGTTCTGGCAACGACGATGGGCGCGCCGCACACGGCGCGCACGGCCATGGCCGCAGCCATGGCCGCGGTCTATGCGACGACCATCAGCCAGTTCCTCGTACTCACCTGGCGGTTGCGCTCGCGCTACGTCCGAGGACCGCTGCGCATCGAAATGGGACGCTGGCTCACGGTCGCGGTGCCGATCTTCCTGATCGACGGCTTCGGATTCCTGCTGACCAATTCCGACGTCGTCATTGTCGGCTTCTACCTGAAGCCGGAGGATGTCGCCGTCTACTTCGCCGCCGCCAAAACGATGGCGCTGGTTCACTTCGTCATGTTCTCCGTCAAGGCGGCGGCAGGTCCGCGGATTGCCGGAGCCATGGCCGCAAACGACCGCAGGCAATTGGCCGAGATCGCCATCGAAAGCGCCCGCTGGGCGTTCTGGCCGTCGCTGATGCTCGGGGCAGTCGTCTTGGCGGCCGGCCCGATCCTGCTCTCGCTGTTCGGTCCGGCCTTCGTCGGCGGCTGGCCTTTGATGGCCATCCTGTTTGCCGGCATCATGGCCAAGGCCTTCATCGGGCCCGCCGAAATCTTGCTGACGATGGCAGGCCAGCAGACGCTGTGCGTGATCCTATACGCTGGCGCTCTGGTGGCAAACCTCGCGCTTAACTTGAGCCTCATTCCTCTTTTCGGATTGATTGGTGCTGCATTTGCAACCGCCGGCGCTATGTTCGTCGAGGCAATGCTGCTTCATTTCGCCGTAAGGCGCACCTTCGGCTTCGCGCTGTTCGCTTTCGCAAGCGGGCGTTCGGACCATGACAACAACGGGGCGATCCATCCATGATCGGCAATACCAATGTTCCCGGTGACGCAGACGATAGAGCTGCCCGCATCCTTGGCGGGCTGGCACCGATGGGTCATTCCCATCCCCAGGCAGAGCACATGCTTGCGGTCGGACGCCCCGGACGGCATCTCTCCATCTACCCGGCCAAGGCCGGCTATGAATTGCAGGGCGAACTCGACTTCCTGTCGAACCGGGCGCTTGAGCCGAACGTATTTTTCACCGGCCGGTTCCTGGCACCGGCGATGCCCAGGCTCGAGGAGCGCGTGATCCGGCTCGCCATCATCAGGGACAACAACGAGCGCCGCAGCCGCATGCGCTTCCTGATGCCATTTTCGATCGAGAAGCCCGGCTTTTCGATCGGCGCACCGATTATCCGCGCCTGGTCCAATCCCTTCGGCCCGCTTGGCGTGCCGCTGCTCGATGCCGAGGATGCGGCCGAAACGATCGACAACCTGTTTGAAGCCCTGACCAATCCGTCGGCAAGCCTTCCCCCGGTTCTGGTGCTGCCGGATGTGCGCCTCAAGGGCAAGTTCGCGCAACTGGCGCGTGCCGTCGCCATCGGCCGAAACCTGCCATTGACAGTGACTGACACGTTCAGCCGGCCGATGCTCGAAAGCCTGTTCGATGGCCCGACCTATCTGAAGAAGGCAATCAGCCCGGCGCATTTCCGCGAATTGCGGCGCCAATGGAACCAGCTGGAAAAGCTTGGGAAGCTTGCCTATTCCGTCGCACGCCAGCCGAGCGAGGTCCGCATTCGCATGGAAGAGTTCCTTGCGCTGGAAGCGTCCGGCTGGAAGGGCCGGGAACGCAGCGCCATGGTGCTCGACCGCTTCCGCGCGGCCTTCGCTCGCGAGGCGATCACCAACCTTTCCGAAGCCGACAGCGTTCGGATCCACACGCTCGACCTCGACGGCAAAGCCATTGCCTCCATGGTCGTTTTCCTGATGTCGGGCGAAGCCTACACGTGGAAGACGGCCTACAACGAGCACTACGCGAAGTTCTCGCCGGGCAAGCTGCTTTTGGCGGAACTGACTGAATGGCACCTCGACGACGCCAACATCGCCCGCTCGGATTCCTGCGCCGTTCCCGACCACCCGATCATGAGCCGGTTCTGGCAGCAGCGCGAAGAAATGGGCACGCTGGTCATCGGTCTGCAGCAGACGCGCGACCGCGACGTTCGCCAGGTCGCAGCCCAGCTGCACCTCTACCGCAACACCCGCAACATGGCGCGAATGCTGCGGGAAAAGATCAAGGCGCTCGCCGGTCGTTGACCGGCGTCCTCAGGCGGGCGCGTGCGGCGGCTCTGCCGCCGCCTGTTCACGCAGGAACCGGCGAATGACCTTGCCCGATGTCGTCAGCGGCAGGCTGTCGACAAACGCGATTTCCCGCGGAT
The DNA here is from genome assembly GCF_003355565.1 of Ensifer sp. M14. NCBI lineage: Bacteria > Pseudomonadati > Pseudomonadota > Alphaproteobacteria > Hyphomicrobiales > Rhizobiaceae > Ensifer > Ensifer sp. M14. Next base: position 1,505,967 of record NZ_QJNR01000004.1, on the reverse strand, counting down.
ATTCATGCATCGACAGACGTGTCTTCACCCAGTCGCGGATCGATTGGGCGGTTTTTTCGTCGCCAGCCACGCCGGGCCTCAGGACGACATAGGCCTTGACGATTTCCGTGCGCAACGCGTCGGGCTTTCCGACCGCCGCGGCAAGCTGCACGTCCGGATGTCCGCCAAGGCAGTCCTCGATTTCTCCAGGGCCGATGCGATAGCCTGATGACGTGATCACGTCGTCATCGCGCCCGAAGAAAGTAAAGTAGCCTTCGCCATCCATCACCCCCTGATCACCGGTCGTCATCCAGTCGCCGATAAACTTTGCCTCCGTCGCCTTGTCATTGTTCCAGTAGCCGAGAAACATCACAGGATCCGGTCTGCGGATCGCCACCTGGCCGACAGTTCCGGCCGACAGTTCCCGGCCGTCACCGTCGATGATCGCCACCCGGTGCCCCGGCGCCGCCTTGCCCATCGAGCCCGGCTTGACCACGCCGAGATCGGCGGCAGACGAAATGACGATGTTGCACTCCGTCTGGCCGTAGAACTCGCTGACCTCAAGGCCGAGTGCGGCCCTCGCCCATTCGAAGGTTTCGCGCCCGAGCGCCTCGCCGGCCGAACCGATGGTTCTGAGATTGAGACGGTATCGCTCCCGCGGCCGGTCGACCGCCTTCATCAGCCGCAGTGCCGTCGGCGGAATGAAGGCATTGCGCACGTCCATCTCTTCAAGGATCCGAAAGGCGGTGTGCGGGTCGAACTTCTGGGCCGGCGACGAAACCACGGGAACGCCGAGCAGCAGCGAAGGCAGGAGCGCGTTCAGCAAGCCACCGGCCCAAGCCCAGTCGGCGGGCGTCCACATCCGATCACCCGGCTGCGGCAGGAAATGGTGGTGAAACTGGAACCCCGGAAGATGGCCGAGCAGAACCCGGTGGCCATGCAGCGCGCCCTTCGGCGGCCCTGTCGTTCCCGAAGTGTAGATCATCAGTGCTGCATCGTCGGGCGTGGTGTCGGCGGCGACAAAACCCTCGGCATCGCCTGAGGCAAGCTCGGCGAAATCGAGCGTGCCTGCAACACTTTCGCCTCCGGTCAGCACCACCAGCCGCAGATCCGGCAGCCGCCCGCGGATGGCGGCGACGCGCTCGTGGCCGAAGGCATTGGTGACGATCGCCGCGACACCGGCGTCGTGCAGACGGTACTCGAGCGCCTCAACCCCGAACAAAAGGGCGAGCGGCAAGGCGATCGCGCCGAGCTTGTAAATGGCGGCATGCGCAATGGCAGCCTCGAACCCCTGCGGCAGCAGGATCGCCACCCGGTCCCCCGGTTTGATCCCTTGGCGCTCGAGTCCCCGCGCAAATGCGGAGGATTGCCGCGAGAACGCACCGTAGGTCAGTGTGCGATGATCGCCATCCAGGCTGAAATGCTGAAGACAGATGCGCTCCGGCTCTTTCGCGGCCCAGGCATCGCTGACCGCCACGCCGATGTTGAACTTCTCAGGGATCTGCCACTCGAAAGCGCCGTAGAGTTCGTCGTAATTCTCGATTGTCGGTAACATGGCCCCGCCGCAACAGACTTCTGCTGCACTGCACCTAACATCTTCGTCGGCCCCAGTTCAATCGCCACCGCGACACCGGCTATCCACTGACAGGCTCGATCTTGCCTCGTTCCTCGCTTCCACTCGCTCCTCACATCAGCGCGGTGGCTCTTCGGCGAGAAGCGTTCTGACGTGACCGAGAATGCGCCTGAAGCCATCGACCCCGCCCCCACCCCGGGCGATCAGCACCGCACCTTGCCACGCAGCGGTCACGATCGCTGCCCGTGACGCCGCCTGCGCCGGCGACCACCCCATTTCGATGAGGTTGCGCGCCAGCAATCTTTCGATATCGCCAAGCAAGCTCGTCGCCAGGCCGCGCATCGCCACGGTCGTCGCCACGGGATCGACCATCGTCTGACCCACCGGGCAGCCGATGATTTCCCCTTGCGCGGCGTAGAACGTCTCGATCCGGAAAAACACCCGCTCGATCCGCTGTAACGGCGTCAGTTCGGGCGCTTCGAAGATCGGCAGCGTCTCCCTGCGGAAATGCGCCACCGCTTGCTCGAACAGCGCTTCGAACAACGCGGCCTTGCTGGGGAAGTGATGGGTGATTTTGCCGAGCGAGATCCCGAGTGCCGCGGTGATCTCGGAGAAGGAGGATGCGGCATAGCCACGAACGAAAATCAGCCGCCCAGCGGCATCGAGGATTTCTTCGCGCGTTTGCAGCCCCTTAGCATAGCCCATGATGACCTACCTCGCAGAGGCGATCGAACGCCGGAAGAACCAGAAGGTGCCGCCGGGCACGAAGCTGAACAGCATCGCCTTGAAGGCCCAGCCGCGCGGCTGATCACTTAAGGACAGTTCGTTGATGACGGCCCAGATATAGGTGAGGAAAGCAAGGCCATGCACCGGGCCGAGGAAGCGGGTCACTTCGCTATAACCCAGGCCGTGCTTCAGCGGCACGCCGACAAAGACGAGGAGCAGCAAGGTCGTCCCCTCGGCAACGGCGGCGATGCGCAGCAGGCGGGAGATCTGTCGGTTGGTTTGGTGTTCTGACATGGCCATTCCTATTTGATGACGGCAATGGAAACGATGGTGGCGGTGAGCATCAGGCCTGCGAGTTGCAGCACACGGATGCGGGCAGCGGAGACGGTTTCTCGGCGCAGAGAAGCGACCGTTGCGGCTATGGCGCCGTGCAGCGCCATCATCGCAAGGACGCAGGCAAGCTTGACCTGAAACCAGCCCTCGCCGAGCAACTCGGGTCCGCGCAGGAAGAACAGCGTCGCGCCCAGCAGAAGCGTCGCCAGCATCGCCGGATTGACCACCAGCCGCAGGCAGCGCTGCTCCACGGCGCTGAGCAGATCAGCGTTGCCCTGCTGCGCCAACACCTGCCGATGACTGGCAAGTTGAACGACCAGCAGACACTGGCCGCCGAGCCAGACGACCACCGAGACGATATGCGCCGCCTTGACCCAGAGATAATAAGGAAAAATCAGATCGAGCATCGTCAAATCCAAAACAGAAAGATCATTCTGTTTGTTGCCGAAATCGAATCAGAAGTCACTGCGACAAATCGGCAGCGACTTGGGCGACGTGAGCGATGAGATGAGACTGCGCACGAAGCGCATGATCGGCGTGCCATCGAAGACAGGAAGGCACGCTGGGGCGTCATGTGGGAAAAGCTTAAGTGGTGGTGCCCCATGCCGGGGTCGAACCAGCACTCCTTTCGGAACTCGATTTTGAGTCGAGCGCGTCTACCAATTCCGCCAATGGGGCTCAGGGATATAAGATATCAGCGGCGTGGATTTACACGAAGGTTTTTGCCGCGGTCAACCATCATTTTCAACGAAAGCATGTTGCGCAAAACTGTGCCGTGATTTTCCGACAACGGCATGCACGAAAACGAGAACACGAGGTGCGGCAAGCGATCCCTGGAGATCGCGACGCGGCCTGGCGCGGCAACAATCACGAAAGCGTGCAGACATGACGCATGGGAGGCGATTTACAGCGGGTGTCGCCGCACCTAAGAAGGCCTTATTCAGTTGCAATGCAGCATATGCCGGACACCAATCCCGATGCTTTCCCGCGTGAGGTACGCATGATCGACGCTTCCACCGCTTCCCGCTACCACCTGTTCATCGCCGTTCTCGTGACGCTCGGCATGGCGGCGACCGTTGGCGGCGCACTCGGCTTCGAGCATATCGGCGGCTACATCCCCTGCGCGCTTTGCCTCTTGCAGCGCGACCCCTATTACTACGGCATTCCGCTGGGCATTCTGGCCGTTATCACCAGCGCCTTGAGGCTGCCGGCCTGGACGACGCGCACCCTGCTTCTGGCGATCGGCATCCTGATGCTCGTGGGTGCCGGCATGGGCGTCTACCACTCGGGCGCCGAATGGGGCTTCTGGGAAGGTCCGTCGACCTGCGCCACCACGGCGCAAGGTGTATCCTCCAATGTCGGCGATCTGCTGGGCGACCTTGATTCCAAGCACGGCCCGTCCTGCACGGAAGCAGCCCTTCGGGTGCTCGGCCTCTCCTTTGCCGGTTGGAACGTCATTGCCAGCCTGATCTTTGCAGCGATCGCCTTGCGCGGTGCTGCCAAGGCCTGATCTCACCGGGAAACACCGCGTCAAAAGAGAACACCGCGTGACGACGGTTCACGCGGCCTGTCTTATGCGTCCTGGCCTCAGGCCGCTTTCGTCCGGAAAACAATAGCCGAGACGCCTCAGGGCTGCAGTTCGACATCCCAGTAGAGATAGTCCATCCAGCTTTCGTGCAGGTGGTTCGGCGGGAACAGCCGGCCATTGTTGTGCAGGTCCTGCACCGTCGGCTGGTAGGGCTTCTGGTGTGGGAACATGCCCGCCTGCTTCGGCAGCTTGCTGCCCTTTCGCAGATTGCAGGGCGAGCAGGCCGCAACGACATTGTCCCAGGTGGTCTGACCACCATGGGCGCGCGGCACCACATGATCGAAGGTCAGATCGTCGGGTGTGCCGCAATACTGGCATTCGAACTTGTCGCGCAGGAAGACGTTGAACCGGGTAAACGCCGGGTGACGCGACGGCTGTACGTAGCTTTTCAGGCAAACCACGCTCGGCAACCGCATCGAGAAGCTGGGTGAGGAGACCGAGTGCTCGTATTCCGCAAGGATAATCACACGGTCAAGGAAAACCGCCTTGATCGCGTCCTGCCAGGACCAGAGCGACAAGGGGTAATAACTCAGCGGCCGATAGTCAGCGTTCAAGACGAGCGCCGGTAAGGCCTGCGGTGAGACTGCAATCGTCAAGCGTATTCTCCTGATCGATTCGGCATCTGCACCTTCTATATTAGGCCCGTTGCAACAGGATTGTGAAGCAGGAAAGAAAAAAGCGAACCTTGGATTCGCTTTTTCCTTCAAGGTGTCACAGGAACAGCATCCCGGCGCATTTCCTGCGCGTAATAGGCCCAGAACAGACGCGCCGCGACGCTGCGCCACGGCGCCCAGGACGCGGCCAGTGAATCAATCTCGCGAGCGGTCGGGCGAAGCTCGAGGCCAAGCCCGTGGCCGATGGCGTTCTGCAGCGCGACGTCGCCGGATGGAAAGACATCCGGATGCCCGGCGCAAAACAAGAGATAGACCTCCGCCGTCCAGCGCCCGACGCCCTTGATGGTCGTCAGTTCCCGGATCGCCTCCGGCGCTTCGACATTACAGATCGCGTCGAGGTCGATGTCGCCGGCAACGACGACCTGCGCCACCCGCCGCAGCGCATCGGCCTTGGCACGGGAAAGCCCGATGGCGCGGCAATCCTCGTCGCTGAGCGAGAGGGCGGCGGGTGCGGTGATCTCGCCGAGCGAGGCCTCCATGCGCTTCCAGATCGCAGCGGCGCTCGCCTTCGACACCATTTGCGATACGATGATACTGGCAAGCCCGCGATAACCGGGGTCGGTTCGCCTGAGCGGCACGGGGCCGGCCTTGGCCACCACATGTTCGAGACGGGCGTCGAGCATCACCAGGCCGGCAAGGCCCGCCTCAATGTCCTCATGTGTCCGAATGATCCGCATGGCGCCTCCAAAAAGCGGATGATTTTTATACCGCTTCCATGTCAAAGGGAAACGATGGCAGACACGTCATCCGCACAACCCGTTTTCCGTTTTGCACCGAGCCCGAACGGACTTTTGCATCTCGGCCACGCGCTGTCGGCGATGCTCAACCACGACATGGCGCAAGCGTCGAACGGACGGTTCCTGTTGCGCATCGAGGATATCGACCGGACGCGCTGCCGCCCCGAGTTCGAAACTGCAATCTTCGACGACCTCGCCTGGCTCGGGCTTGAATGGGAGCAGCCGGCACGTCGGCAATCGGACCACCTCGACGCTTACGCATCCGCCCTGAAGCGGCTTGACGATATGGGCCTCGTCTACCCCTCGGTGATGTCGCGCGGCGAGATCAAAGCGGCGGTTGCCGAGGCCGAAACTAAAGGCCGCACTTGGCCGCGCGATCCGGATGGCGCGCCACTCTACCCAGGGAGTGAGCGAAACCTGGGTTCCGAAGCCCGCAATGCGGTTATCGCCAGCGGCAAGCCTCACGCTTGGCGGCTGGACATGGCAAAGGCGGCACTTTCGGCCGGCGCAGCGCCCCTGACCTGGCAGGAGACGGGCAACGGGCCGGAGGGAGAGACCGGCATCATAGCGGCCGATCCGGCGGCCTGGGGCGACGTCATCCTGTCGCGCTCCGATGCGCCGTCGAGCTACCACCTTTCCGTCGTCGTCGACGACGCGCTGCAAGGCATCACCCATGTGGTGCGTGGCCGTGACCTCTATCACGCAACCGCGGTGCATCGCCTGCTGCAGCGGCTGCTCGATCTACCGGAGCCGGTCTACCATCACCACCGCCTGTTGCTCGGCGCGGACGGCCGTAAACTCTCCAAGAGCAATCGCGACACCGGCATCCAGGCCTTCCGCGAGGCTGGCAGGACGCCTGCCGACATCCGCGCATTGATCCTCTGAAAGCGCTCAGTCCCCGGTCACACGCTGTCCCTGGAAGCTGCGCCGCACCATACGCTTCACCCGGTATTTGAGGATAGCCGCGTTGATCTCGGCGCCGATGATGAAGATCGCCGCGACCATATAGAGGAACACGAGCACGATCATGATCGAGGCGAGGCCGGCATAGGTGGAGACATAGGTCGCAAAGGTCGAGAGATAGTAGGCAAAGGTATAGCCGCCAATCGTCCAGCAGAGCAGCGTCAGAAAGATGCCGGGCAACACGTCGACCACCTTGCGGTGACCGTCCGGCAGCCACAGATGCGACACCAGAAGCCCACCCGTCACCACGACCAAAGCCAGCGGCAGGCTCCAGTTGTCGACCGTCGCCAGCACCCCGTCGAGCCAGGGCAGCCATTCGCCGGCATAGCGAAGTGCCAAGGGCACAGCGACGAGAAGAATGCTCAGCGCTGCGAGGATCAGCACCCCGGCAATCACGAAGCCGAGGCTGGCGAGGCGCGTCACGTACCAGTAGCGGCTTTCCGTCACCCTATAGGCGCGGTTGAGCGACACCCGCAGCGCTTCGACGCCATTCGAGGCGAAATAGGCAGCCGCGAGCACCGAAACGGTCAACAGGCCGCCGCGCGGAATGGTCAGCACCTGGACGATCTCGTTGGCGATCGGGGTCGCGATCGATTCCGGCCAGGCGTCGAAAATGAGATGGACGGCGGTCTCGGCAAACTGATCGGCACCGAGGAAGCTGCCGAGCGCCGTGCCGAAAATCAGGAACGGGAAGACGGCAAGCAGGGACGAAAGCGCAACATGGCTCGCCATGGCCCAGCCATCGTCCAGACTGAAGTGCCACAGCGCATCGAACACGACTTTCCAGGTGATGCGTATAAACGATGGCATTTCCACTCCGGCCGAGTGGCACCAGGGTCACCTGCATTCGCATGCGGGGCCTCCGACGCCGTTCCATGGCTTTGGCGCTCATCCAACCGCGACAACGTACACGGGTTTGGGCTCGCGCAATTCAATTGTATCCCGCCGATGAATATGGGAAACGGGGGCAGGATTTCTACAGGAATCGACAGGATGTCCGATCGCCCCACAATCATTGTCACCGGATGCTCATCCGGGATCGGTGCCCATTGCGCCCGTGCGCTGCAGGCCGACGGCTGGCGGGTGTTTGCGACCGTGCGCCGTGAAGAGCACCGAAGCGCCCTCGAAAACGAGGGCATCGAAACCTTCCTGATGGACTACACCCAGCCGGAAACGATCGCCGCTCTGGTCGAGGCGGTGATGGCGCGTTCGGGCGGCCGCATCGATGCCTTGTTCAACAATGGCGCCTATGGCCAGGCCGGTGCGGTCGAGGACCTGCCGACCGAGGCTCTTCGCCTGCAACTGGAAACCAACGTCATCGGCTGGCACGACCTGACACGCCGGGTGATCCCCGCCATGCGGGCGCGTGGACGCGGCCGCATCGTGCAATGCTCCTCCATTCTCGGCATCGTGCCCTATCGCTGGCGCGGCGCTTACAACGCCTCGAAATTTGCGATCGAAGGGTTGTCGCTGACCTTGAAAATGGAACTCGCCGGCAGCGGCATCGAGGTCAGCCTGATCGAGCCGGGGCCGATCGCCTCCAGGTTCACCGCCAATGCCGTGACCTACATCGAGCGCTTCATCGACCTGAAAAATTCCGTGCACCGGGTCGAATACGAACGGCAGTTGCGGCGGCTGAAAGGCGAAAGCAAGCCGGCGGCCGGCAAGCTCGGACCGGAGGCGGTTTATGCCGTGCTCAAGCACGCGCTGACGGCAAAGAGACCGAAGCCGCACTATATTGTAACAAGGCCCGCCAAGCAGGGTGCGCTCCTGAAGAAGCTCCTGCCGGCAGCATTGTTTTACCGCATAATCGGCCGCCTAGGCTGACTGTAAACGCAAGGAAGCATTCCATGTCCAGTTTCTTCACCGGCCTGACTCTGCTCGTCATGGGCCTGGTCGTCATCGTTCTGATCCGCGGCCTCGTGAACATGGCCAAGGGCGGCAGCGGCAACACCTCCAACAAGCTGATGCAGGCCCGCGTCCTGTTGCAGGCAGTCGCAATCGCGCTGATCATGCTGACGCTGTGGCTGACCGGCGGCGGCCGCCCATCATAAGGAACCTGACGACACCATGGTCAAGCTCAACAAGATCTACACACGGACGGGCGACAACGGCACCACCGGGCTCGTCGCCGGTCCGCGCCGCCTGAAAAGCGACCTCAGGGTCGATGCCTATGGCGCCGTCGACGAAACCAATGCCTTTGTCGGCCTTGCCCGCCAGCACACCACCGGTATCGCCGATCTCGATGCCACATTGGTGCGGATCCAGAACGATCTCTTCGACCTCGGCGCCGATCTCGCGACCCCCGACACCGGCGAGAAGCCGGAATACGAGCCGCTCCGCATCGTCGCCACCCAGGTTACCTGGCTCGAAACCGAAATCGACCGGCTGAACGCCGACCTCGAGCCCCTGCGCTCCTTCGTTCTGCCGGCCGGCAGCGCCGCATCCGCAGCACTCCATGTAGCACGCACCGTTGCCCGCCGCGCCGAGCGGCAGATGGTAGCGCTGGCGCAGATCGAGGCCGAAATCGTCAGCCGCGAAGCGATCGCCTATATCAATCGGCTGTCGGATTTCCTGTTCGTGGCCGCCCGCTGGACCAACGACAGGGGCCGTGCCGACGTCCTATGGATTCCCGGTAAAAACAGATAACGTCCAGGGAATCACGCTTCGGGAGACCGCATGTTCATACCGCTTCACGATAAGAACACCCTGAAGTACATCAAGGTTCAGTATGTGACGATCAGCCTGATCGTCATCAACATCGCCGTCTGGCTGATAACCGGCCCGATCGCCACCGAAGAGTTCGCCAATGCGACGCTCCTGGGTTTCGGCTACATCCCGGCACTCGTCTTCGATTATGCCCAGCTCGACCCGTCGCTGATCATCGTGCCCGACGGCTTCACCTTCATCACCTACTCCTTCCTGCATGGCAACTTCATGCATCTGGCGATGAACATGCTGTTTCTCTGGGTTTTCGGTGACAATGTCGAGGATGCGCTCGGGCACTTTCGCTTTCTGATGTTCTATTTCGCCTGTGCCGCTGCCGGAGCCCTGGCGCACGGCCTGCTCGACCCGGCATCGGAAGCGCCGCTGATCGGCGCCTCTGGCGCGATCTCCGGCGTGGTCGCCGCCTATTTCCTGTTGCATCCGAAGGTGCGCGTCTGGGTTCTGGTGTTTTTCCGCATTCCCTTGCCGCTGCCGGCGGCCATTCCACTCGCCTTCTGGATCGGCCAGCAATTCTTCATGCTGGTGGTCGATCCGGGCAGCGGCGTCTCCTGGAGCGCCCATGTCGGCGGCATCGTCGCCGGGCTCGTGCTGGTGGTCGTTTTGCGACGCCGCGGCGTGCCCCTGTTCGACCGCACGATCGTCACGCCGCGCGCCGTCGAACACAAGGTTGAGTCCGCCGTCGTCTTGCCACAACCCGTGCCCGAAACGCACAAACCGCCGACGCCGTGGGGTCGACCAACGGTTTAAAACCGCAGACCGGGCATTTCCTTCGGTCAGGTTTCATCATCATTTCAAAGGCTTGATCGCCAACCGACAAATGAGAAAGGGCTCGGATCCCGCATCTGCGAAGAGGTCTTGCCACGTCACTTTCTTACGTGTACGTAAACGTTATTCCAATTCTCGGGGTTATATCGATTTAGCGCCATGCACAGTGATTGTAATTGGAGAAAAAACGCGTATCGATGTCGCCAACCGACAATCAGGCGGCTCCGTTAAGGCGCATTTTCCTGCGAAAGCTCTTGGAGGGAAGAATCCATGAAAATACTTGTGACGGTTAAGCGGGTGGTTGACTACAACGTCAAGATCCGGGTGAAGGCGGACGGTTCGGGCGTCGAGCTGGCGAACGTGAAGATGTCGATGAACCCGTTCGACGAGATCTCGGTGGAAGAGGCGCTGCGGC
>NZ_QJNR01000004.1:1494431-1495387 GCF_003355565.1 Ensifer sp. M14 | reverse complement strand
AAGCCGGCAAGGCCGACGAGGTCGTGGTGGTATCGGTGGGTCCGGCCAAGGCCGAAGAGACGTTGCGCACGGCACTTGCCATGGGCGCCGACCGGGCGATCCTGGTCGAAACCGACGACCAGGTCGAGCCGCTCGCTGTCGCCAAGATCGTCAAGGGTGTGGCGGAAGCCGAACAGCCGGGCCTGATCATCGTCGGCAAGCAGGCGATCGATGACGATTCGAACCAGACCGGCCAGATGCTGTCGGCATTGCTCGGCTGGGCTCAGGGCACCTTCGCCTCCAAGGTCGAGATCGGCGATGGCAAGGCAACGGTAACCCGCCGCCGCCACCTCGGTCGGCAAGAACGTGCTGCCGCGGGTGGCTGCCCTTCTCGACGTTGTCCAGGTCTCGGAAATCACCGAAGTTGTCTCTTCCGACACTTATCGGCGTCCGATCTATGCCGGCAATGCCATCCAGACGGTACAGACGACAGAGGCGAAGAAGGTGATCACCGTGCGCACCGCCTCGTTCGCCTCGGCCTCCGAGGGCGGCTCTGCCTCGGTCGAGACGATCGCGGCTGCAGCCAACCCCGGTCTTTCGAGCTTCGTTGCCGATGCGCTGTCGTCGTCGGATCGTCCGGAACTGACGTCGGCCAAGATCATCATCTCGGGCGGGCGCGCACTCGGCTCGGCGGAGAAGTTCAAGGAAGTCATCCTTCCGGTTGCCGACAAGCTCGGTGCTGCCGTCGGTGCATCGCGCGCGGCGGTCGACGCCGGCTATGCCCCGAACGACTGGCAGGTCGGCCAGACCGGCAAGGTGGTCGCCCCCGATCTCTACATCGCCTGCGGCATCTCCGGTGCGATCCAGCATCTGGCCGGCATGAAGGACAGTAAGGTCATCGTCGCCATCAACAAGGACGAGGAGGCACCGATCTTCCAGGTCGCCGACTACGGCCTCGTCGCCGACCTGTTCGAAGC
>NZ_QJNR01000004.1:1163988-1494331 GCF_003355565.1 Ensifer sp. M14 | reverse complement strand
AGGCACCGATCTTCCAGGTCGCCGACTACGGCCTCGTCGCCGACCTGTTCGAAGCCCTGCCGGAGCTCGAAAAGGCGCTGTAACCATTCGCCAACCGCACTGCCAGACCCCCAGGAAAAGGGCTGGCAAAAGCGCGGACTTGGCATTAACAATCTACCGGGCCGGTCAGACCGGCCCGGTATTTTCGTACGTGAAGGTGGCAAAGCCGCCAAAATTCTTGAAGATGGATGTTCGCCGCGATGATCAAGACGGTCGGAGTTATTGGTGCCGGGCAAATGGGCTGCGGCATTGCGCATGTTTCGGCCATGGCCGGATACAAGGTGCAGATCTACGATCTTGCCGCTGATCGCATCGAGGCAGGCTTGGCCACCGTCAACGGCAACCTTGCCCGTCAGGTGTCCTCCGGCAAGATGACCGACGAGGCCCGCAAGAGCGCGCTGGCGCTGATCAAGGGTTCCTCCGACATCAACGACCTATCGCAGGTGGACCTCGTCATCGAGGCGGTCACCGAAGACGAAACCATCAAGCGCAAGATCTACGGCCAGGTATGTCCTGTGATGAAGCCGGAAGCGCTGCTGGCGACCAACACGTCGTCGCTGTCGATCACCCGCCTGGCATCGGCCACCGACCGCCCGGAAAAGTTCATGGGCATCCACTTCATGAACCCTGTTCCGGTCATGAAGCTGGTCGAGCTGGTGCGCGGCATCGCCACCGACGAAGGCACGTTCAAGGCCGCCAAGGAGTTCGTCGGCACGCTCGACAAGACCGTGACCGTCGCCGAAGACTTCCCGGCCTTCATCGTCAACCGCATCCTGCTGCCGATGATCAACGAAGCGATCTACACGCTCTATGAGGGCGTCGGCACGGTCGAGGCGATCGACACCGCCATGAGGCTCGGCGCCAATCACCCGATGGGTCCGTTGCAGCTTGCCGACTTCATCGGCCTCGACACCTGCCTATCGATCATGCAGGTCCTGCACGACGGCCTGGCGGACTCGAAGTATCGCCCCTGCCCGCTCTTGGTAAAATACGTCGAAGCCGGCTGGCTCGGCCGCAAGTCCGGACGCGGCTTCTACGACTACCGCGGCGAAGTACCGGTGCCGACCCGCTAATCGACCCATCTCCGAAATTCAAAGCCCGGCGAAATGCCGGGTTTTTCTGTTTTAAGACGGTGACGTCGAGTCGCTCAGCTGCCGGCAGCAGGCGCGATTGCCGCGCGGATCAATGCCTTTGCATCGTCGCTGTCCCAGGCGGCTGGGCCATTCATCGAGCCGATCAGGCATCCCTTGTCGTCGAGCAGCAAAGTTGCCGGCAGGCCAAAGGCAAGACCTTCCTTCTTCAGATTGTTGAAGACGCCCATCGATGCATCCCGATAGTAGCGAAGGTCATGGACTGCGGTCTCGTTGAGGAAGGCCTTCGGCTTTTCGTCGTCGCCGACATCGATGTTGATTGCGACGACCTCGAACTTGTCGCTGCCGAGAGACTTCTGCAGCGCATTCAGCGCTGGCATCTCCTCGCGGCAGGGACCGCACCAGGTGGCCCAGAGATTGACGAGCAGCGTCTTGCCGGCAAAGGCGGCAACCGTCGTCGGCTTGCCCTGCGGATCGTTGAAATCGAGCGCGATCGGGCGCGGCGATGCCGCCGGCGACATCGCCGCCACCTGCCCCTTCATGAACGGTGTCAGCGAGGCGACCTTTTCGCCGGTAAACGGGCAGCTCGCGCTTGCCGTTTCGGTCGTCTCGGCATTGCCAGACCCCGTCTCCTTCACGTATACCGCAGCCGCACCGACGATCACGCCGAAGACGGCGGCGAGCGCGAACAATTTCACGGCCGGGGGGGATTTCTTCTGGTCGGGCATTTCATTCTCCAAGGCGGGCATTCTTCATGGCTGACGGCAATTCCGAGACGAAATCCTCCAACCAGATGTGGGGCGGTCGCTTCGCCTCGGGCCCGGACGCGATCATGGAGGAGATAAATGCCTCGATCGGCTTCGACAAGAAGCTCTATGGCCAAGACATCCGCGGCTCAATAGCGCATGCGACCATGCTTGCGCATCAAGGCATCATTTCGGCTGAGGACAAAGACAAGATCGTTCACGGTCTCAACACGATCCTGTCAGAAATCGAAAGCGGCCAGTTCGAATTCTCGCGCCGCCTCGAAGACATCCATATGAACATCGAGGCGCGGCTTGCGACCCTGATCGGGCCTGCGGCTGGCCGGCTGCACACCGCCCGTTCGCGCAACGACCAGGTTGCGCTCGACTTCCGCCTCTGGGTCAAGGAAGAACTGCAGCGGACCGAGAAGGCGCTGACCGGCCTGATCGCCGCCTTCCTCGACCGCGCCGAGGAACATGCCGAGACCGTCATGCCCGGCTTCACCCATCTGCAGACGGCCCAGCCCGTCACCTTCGGCCATCACTGCATGGCCTATGTCGAAATGATCGGCCGCGACCGCTCGCGCGTGCGTCACGCCATCGAGCACATGGACGAAAGCCCGATCGGTGCTGCCGCCCTTGCCGGCACCGGTTTCCCGATCGACCGTCACATGACCGCAAGCGCACTCGGCTTTGCCGGCCCCACCCGCAACTCGATCGATACGGTTTCCGACCGCGATTTCGCGCTCGAATTCCTGTCGATCGCCGCGATCGCCGCCACGCATCTGTCGCGCCTGGCCGAAGAGATCGTCATCTGGTCGACGCCGCAATTCGGCTTCATCCGCCTCTCCGACGCGTTTTCGACCGGCTCGTCGATCATGCCGCAGAAGAAGAACCCCGATGCTGCCGAACTGGTGCGCGCCAAGACCGGCCGCATCAACGGCTCGCTGATCGCGCTCCTCACCGTCATGAAGGGCCTGCCGCTCGCCTATTCCAAGGACATGCAGGAAGACAAGGAGCAGGTCTTCGACGCCGCCGAGAGCCTCGAACTCGCTGTTGCCGCCATGACCGGCATGGTGCGCGACATGACCATCCGGGCCGACCGGATGAAGGCGGCTGCCGGCTCCGGTTACTCCACCGCGACCGACCTTGCCGACTGGCTGGTGCGCGAAGCGGGCCTGCCCTTCCGCGACGCACACCACGTCACCGGCCGTGCCGTCGCACTGGCCGAGCAGAAGAACTGCGACCTCGCCGATCTCTCGCTCGAAGACCTGCAGTCGATCCATCCCCAGATCACCGCAAAGGTGTTCGATGTACTGACCGTCGAGGCCTCGGTTGCCAGCCGCACCTCCTTCGGCGGTACAGCTCCGAACGAGGTTCGCAAGCAGATCGCCTGGTGGCGCGCCCGCAACTGATGCTTGTCTCCCGAAACTGCGCGGCGGTTTCGGGATAACGACCGCCGGCAGCGCAAGCGCCTGAAAGACGTCGCAGAATCAGGGTGCACAAGCGCCGGAAAAATCGATAAGACATCGCACCAGCATCAGTCTCCGCGAAGGAAAATCACGATGACATTCACGAAGGCGGCCCGGTTTGCGCTTCTTCTGGCGATCCCCGGGCTGGTTCTTGCCGGTTGTGGACGCAAGGGCGACCTCGACCGACCCGGCTCGACGGCGCCGATCAACACCTTGACCCCTGCCGGAACCGTCGAAAAGAAAGAACAGGCGGACGACCGCCGTTTCCTGCTCGATCCCCTCCTCTAGAGCCTTCCGGTTCAAACGGAGTGTAGAAACGCTCTATCTCTTTGTTTCAACGCATTTCCGGACGGAAAACCGCTTCGCACTTTTCCTGGAAATGCTCTAAGCCGAGCCAAGCCCCGTGAATCATTTCGAATACCGCGACGGAATCCTCTACGCCGAAGACGTGCCGGTGACCGACATCGCCCGTGCCGTCGGAACGCCCTTCTACTGTTATTCGACCGCAACGCTCGAGCGGCACTACAAGGTCTTCTCCAAGGCCTTTGCCGACGTCGATGCGATGGTCTGCTACGCCATGAAGGCCAATTCGAACCAGGCGGTGCTGAAGACGCTCGCGCGCCTCGGCGCCGGCGTCGACGTCGTGTCCGGCGGTGAACTGCGCCGCGCGCTGGCCGCCGGCATTCCGGCAAGCCGCATCATGTTTTCGGGCGTCGGCAAGACCCCGAACGAAATGGATCTGGCGCTCGAAGCGGGCATCTACTGCTTCAACGTCGAGTCCGAACCGGAACTCGAGGTCCTGAACCAGCGCGCCGTTCGCGCCGGCAAGCGTGCGCACGTGTCCTTCCGCATCAATCCGGATGTCGACGCGCGCACCCATTCGAAGATCTCGACCGGCAAGAAGGAAAACAAGTTCGGCATTTCGTGGGAGCGCGCCCGCGCCGTCTACGCCCATGCCGCAACGCTGCCGGGCATTCAGGTCACCGGTATCGACATGCATATCGGCAGCCAGATCACCGAACTGCAGCCCTTCGACGACGCCTTCAAGCTCTTGCGCGAGCTGGTCGACACCCTGCGCAGCGACGGCCATGCGATCGATCACGTCGACATCGGCGGTGGTCTCGGCATTCCCTACAAGGAAGACAACAATCCGCCGCCACTGCCCGACGCCTATGCCGACATCGTCAAGAACCAGCTGCAATCGCTCGGCTGCAAGATCGTCACGGAGCCGGGCCGCCTGATCGTCGGCAATGCCGGTATCCTCGTGACCGAGGTCATCTACGTCAAGGACGGCGGCGACAAGACCTTCGTCATCGTTGATGGCGCCATGAACGACCTGATCCGCCCGACGCTCTATGAAGCCTACCACGAGATCAGGCCGGTCCGTATCTCGGCTGCCAATGCTCCCCGCATCAAGGCCGACGTCGTCGGCCCGGTGTGCGAGACGGGCGATTACCTGGCGCTCGACCGCGAGATGGCCATGCCGAAGCCGGGCGATCTCTTCGCCATCAGCTCGGCCGGCGCCTATGGCGCAGTCCAGGCCAGCACCTACAACAGCCGGCTGCTGATCCCGGAAGTGCTGGTCAAGGGCGATCGTTTCCACGTGATCCGGCCGCGCCAGAGCTACGACGACCTGATCGGGCTCGATTCCGTCCCGGACTGGCTCGACTGAGCAACGTTTCGCATCGGACGATGATCTGTGGATCGCCCGCGCGGGCGATCACGATTTTGTTGTCGCCCTCGTCTTCGCCACAAACGATGTTATCCTGATCACTCAATAGGTCGGTCACGAGCGGTCATGAGCGGCCGAAAGGGAACTTGGGCGGATGACGCAATTCCGGCAGGATGAAACGCCACAACCGAAGTCGTTTGCCAGAACGCTGGCACTGAAGAGATGTGTCGCACGGGCGGTCCTGACCGCCGAGCAGGTTTTGCCGCGCGCCCTCGTTCCCGCGTCGATCTCGTTGCTGTTTCTATCCAC
This sequence comes from Ensifer sp. M14, assembly GCF_003355565.1. NCBI lineage: Bacteria > Pseudomonadati > Pseudomonadota > Alphaproteobacteria > Hyphomicrobiales > Rhizobiaceae > Ensifer > Ensifer sp. M14. The sequence goes on along the minus strand of NZ_QJNR01000004.1, from coordinate 1,489,005 downwards.
TGCCTGGCTCGGCCTCTTCCGCATTGCCCCACTTTGGCTGCATGTGGCCCTGCTCCTGGGCTTTCTCGTCGCCTTCATCGCTTCTCTCGCTCCACTGACCCGGTTGAGATTGCCTGGCAATGTCGATGCCGACCGCATGCTGGAGGAGCGCAACGACCTGCCGCACCAGGCAATCCGCGTCCAGGACGACATGCCGGCAACCGGCGGCGCCTTCGGCGAGGCGCTGTGGCGCGAACACCAGACGCGCATGGCGGGCATGATCCGGGCGCTCGACACGGGGCTGCCGCGCCCCGACATTGCCCGTCACGACCCTTTCGCGCTGCGCGCACTGCCGGTCCTGATCGCCTGCGTCGCCTTCGCCTATTCCTATTCCAACCGGGCAGGGTTGCTCTCGGACGCCTTCCACTTGCCCCAGGCAACAAGCGAAGTCGCTGACATCCGGGTCGACGCCTGGGTGACGCCGCCCGCCTATACCGGGCGGGCGCCCGTCTTCCTCACCGGCCGCCAGGGCGTCGCTTCCCCGGCCGACGAAGCGGCTGCAATCACCGTTCCACAGTTCAGCGACCTGACCGTGCGCGTCACCGGCGCCGGCACGGAAGAGACTGTCCGTTATTCGGAAGACGGAGCTGCAGAGCCGATCATCATCCCGACGGCCAGCGAAAAGCCCGACGAAAAGGTCGCGGCAGCGGAGTCGGCCGCCCAGAAGGCACCCGACAGCAATGCGGTGCGCAACCATCTCTACAAGATCGTCAAGGACGGCGAACTCTCGGTCGGTGGTCAGAAGTGGACGTTCAAGATCACGCCCGACAGCGTGCCGCAGATCGCCTTTGACGGCCTGCCGAAGCCCACGCCCAACGCGTCGCTCGACATCACCTTCCTCGCATCCGACGACTACGGCATTGCGCAGGCCTGGGCCGAGATCAAACCGCTGGACGAGCCTGTGAAGGACGCACGGACGCTTTATCCGCTTCCCGAATACCGGCTCGATCTGCCACGTCGCAATGCCCGCGAGGCCAAGGGCACGACCAGCCGCAACCTCAGTGAACATCCGCTCGCCGGCAAGCGCGTTCGCATCACGCTCGTTGCCCGCGATGCCGCCGGACAGGAAGGGCGCAGCGTGCCACAGGACATGATCCTGCCGGCACGGCAATTCTTCAACCCCTTGGCAGGTTCCGTCGCCGAACAGCGCCAGGTCTTCGCGCTCAACGCCAACGATCTGCCGCGCGCCATCGATCTCAATGACGCGATCGCCAGTTTCGCCGAGGAAGCGATCCCCAATCTCACCCATTTCCTGCTGTTGAAATCGGCCCGCTCACGCATGGCGCTGGCGCACAACGACGATATGCTTCGCGACGCCGCCAAGCATCTTTGGGAAATCGCGCTTGGCATCGAAGACGGCGATCTGTCGCTTGCCGACCGTCGCCTGCGCGATGCACAGCAGGCGCTCTCGGACGCACTCGAGCGCAACGCGCCCGACGAGGAAATCGCCAAGCTGATGAAGGAACTGCGCGAAGCGATGCAGGAGTACATGCAGGCGCTTGCCAAGGAGGCGGCGAAAAACCCGCGCATGGCCGCCAATCCGGATCAGAACAATGTTCTGCGTCAGCAGGATCTGGAAAAGATGATGAACCAGATCGAGAACCTGGCACGCTCGGGCGCACGCGATCAGGCCCGCCAGATGCTGTCCGAGCTTCAGCGGATGATGAACAACCTGCAGGCCGGCCGCGGCCAACAGCAGCAGGGCGAACAGAACAGCGCCATGCGCCAGCAGATGGACAAGCTCGGCCAGCTGATGCAGGAGCAGCAACGGCTGATGGACGAGACGTTCAAGCTCGACCAGGCGCAGCGCGACCGCATGCAGCGCGGCGACCCGCTGCAGGGCGAAGACAACGAGCTTTACGGTCAGGAGATGCCACAGGATCCGGGCCAGCGCGGTGACGAAAACGGCGAGCCAAACCCGCTTGACGACATGACGGCCGAGCAGCTGAAGGAGGCGCTGAAGCAGCTGAAGCAGCAGCAGGACGCATTGGGCAAACAACTCGGCGAACTGCAGAAGGGGCTGGAGAGCCTCGGCATCAAGCCTGGGAAGGGTTTCGGCGACGCCAAGCGGGAGATGGACGGCGCATCCGGGTCGCTTGGCAAGGGCCAGGGCGAACCGGCCGTCGGCAGCCAGGGCCGCGCACTGCAGGCGTTGCGCGAAGGCGCCCAGGACATGATGAACCAGATGCAGGCCCAGGGACAGGGTCCCGGTCAGGGCGTGCCGCAATATGGCCAGAACGGCCGCGATCCGCTCGGTCGACGCCAGCAGAATGCCGGCCCTGATTTCGGCGACCAGGTCAAGGTGCCGGATGAAATCGATACCCAGCGGGCGCGCGAGATTCTCGACGAGATCCGCCGCCGGCTCGGCAACACCCTGTCGCCGGAAGCCGAGCGGCAGTATCTCGAGCGATTGCTCGACATGCGCTGACCGTCGCTCAGCAAAAGAGCCGGAAACGACAACGCCCTTGGCGCGGAAGCGCGCCAAGGGCGTCTTCAATTTGTCAGATCGCTGCAGCGCCCGCGTCTTATCAGACGCGCAAAGGTCGCTGCAGCACTTTGAATTGCTGCATGTTTTTATCCTTAAACCGGATAGGATTTAAGGAAACATGCAGCGGACCTCCAACGCACCACACGCAATCGGGTCGAGGGACAGGGTCGTCAGGCAGCAAGCGCCAGTGCCACGGCCTTGCGGATATCCGGCAGGGAAAAGGGTTTGGAGATGACGTCGACGATCTTGTCAGCGAGATCGTCGGCCCGTTCACGTTGCTCGGCGTAACCGGTCATCAGCAGGATCTTCATCGCCGGAAAGGCGGCGGATGCCTGGTGGGTCAACTCGATACCATCCATCACGGGCATGCGGATGTCCGACAGAAGCAGATCGAAATTCTCGGTCTGCAGGCAGGCAAGTCCGTCTGCGCCGTCTCCGGCCTCCACGGTCTCATGCCCATCGAGCCTCAGGGCCCGCGCGACGAACGAGCGCAATGCATCCTCGTCCTCGGTAATCAGGATCTTCGCCATCATGGCCTCCCGCGTTCGCTGCGACGGCACGGCTCTATCGCGGAGAGACCGGCCCATTCCAATGGATACGGCAACGCTCACGAGAAATGTGACGGCAGGCCGCAGCGGCGCGCAAAACCTTTGAGGGGACGAAGCGCGACACGCCCCCAAACAACCAGCTTTTTCTTTGTGTTCGGTAAACGCCGGGCGGCTGGATTTCGGAATGTCGGATTGTCAGGACCGGTTCCGGACGATCCCGGAGGTTGCTGCAGCGCTACGATCTCAGATGCCGCAGCGCTGCCTACTGTCGCCTTTTACTCGGCGTCGCCGGTGACAACGCCGACGAACGGCAATTCGCGGAATGCATAGGCCACGTCCATGCCGTAGCCGACGACGAAATGGTCAGGGCATTCGAAGCCGACATAATCAGCCTCAAGCTCGACCTTGCGCTTGACGCGCTTGTCGAGCAGCACCGCGATCGTGACGTTGCGTGCGCCGCGCTCGTACATCAGTTCCTTGGCGAAACGCAGGGTGCGCCCGGATTCGAGGATATCGTCGATCAGGAGCACGTCGCGGCCATGCACGTCGCTGTCGATGTCCTTGATGATCTTCACGCCCTGGGAGACCGTGCCGAGCCCGTAGCTCGACAGCGTGATGAACTCGACCTCAGGTGCAAGCCCGGTGTTGTGCATGGCGCGGATCAGGTCTGCGGCAAAGATGAACGAGCCCTTCAGCACCGCAATCACCAGCAGATCCTTGTGGGGACCTTCGACGATCATGTCGGCAAGCTCGGTGTTGCGTGCGGCGATCGTTTCTGCCGTGTAAAGGGGCTCGATATTCTTTCCGCGAACGACGGGCATGCGGTTTCTCCAGCGTTTCATCCGGAAGACTGACGCCTTCCCTTTCGCGCCCGCTTAGCACAATCAGCGCACGGAGACACCGTTTTCGGCGAAGGAAACCTTCACTTCCGGCATTTTTCCACCTGCATATGGAAGCCGGGTCACGAAGCGGCGGCTCTCGCCGGGCGCAATGGCAGCGCCCTCCGGCATCAATCGCGTCGCCGTGACCTTGCGGCCATTGCTCATCACATCCACCACGACCAGCGGCAGGCGCTGCAAGGCGGAGGAGGAATTGTCGATCGAGCCGTAGACCGAAAGCACTCGCATGCCGCCGGAAAAATCGAGCGAGGCGGTGACGTCGGTGATGGCCAACGGGTCGCGCGCAATACCGTCACCGGTCGAAAGAGCGATAATCCCCGCAAATGCCGCAAGCGCGAAACCGGCGACGAGCCCGGCAAACTGGCGGGCCGGCATCTCGCGCAGCCGCGCCTCGGCGAAGGACAGCAGGCGCCTTGCCGCGGTCTGCTCGTCGCGAACGACCGTCAAGATCGGGGCATGGCGTCGGGTCTGCTTGCTGTCGTTGAAAACCGGATAGGGATTGCGACGGGTGGTCGTTGAAACCGTCTCGAACTCGGCCTCGATGTAGTCGGTGCGGCGCGCGGCGGTTGCGGGCTCTCGCCGGGCGCGGTCCGGCGGAAGCAGATCAGCATAGGCCGTGGCGCCAGCCGTTTTCGTGCGGAATGCCTGCATCGCTTTTCCTCCTGGATCGCGGACGGGTGTGTCGTCCAAGCGAAACCATCGGGCAATGCGCCGATCCCGCGCGGTGCAAGAATCTGGGCATTGCATCAAATCTTTCCGACACGTAAACCAAAATGGTTAATGCTTCGGAAAGAGGTCGCGAAACCGGCGCCTTTTCATGAAAAATTAACCGCTGCTTAACCATGGTTCCGCTGGCGGTTTTGCCTTTCGTTGCTTGTCGTCCTATGCGCAGATGACCGGCCTTCGGCAAAACTGCATGGGTCGTGAGAGAGACTGGGCTACCCTTTGATTCATTTTGAAAACGTCGGACTGCGTTATGGTATGGGACCGGAAATTCTTCGGGACCTGACCTTCGACATTCCGCGTCGGTCGTTCCAGTTCCTGACCGGCCCATCGGGGGCCGGCAAGACGACGCTGCTACGCTTGCTCTTCCTCTCATTGCAGCCGACGCGCGGCCTGATCCGAATGTTCGACCGCAACATTTCGTCGATCCCGCGCGAAGAATTCCCGATGCTGCGCCGGCGCGTCGGCATCGTTTTCCAGGATTTTCGCCTGCTCGACCATCTGACGACCTATGAGAATGTCGCCCTGCCCTTGCGCGTGCGCGGCAAGGACGAATCGAGCTACCGCGCCGACGTGCTGGAACTGTTGAAATGGGTCGGACTTGGCGAGCGCATCAACGTGCTGCCGCCGGTTCTGTCAGGCGGTGAGAAGCAGCGCGCCGCGATCGCCCGGGCTCTGATCGACCGCCCGGAAATCCTGCTTGCCGACGAGCCGACCGGCAACGTCGACCCGCCGATGGCCCGCCGGCTCCTCAACCTCTTCCTCGAGCTCAACCGGCTCGGAACAGCCGTCGTCATCGCCACCCACGATCTGTCGCTGATGGATCAGGTCGAGGCCCGACGCATGATCCTTTCGCAGGGGCGGCTCGATATCTATGAGTGAGAGCCGCACCAAACGCACCCACGAGGTGTCGCAAGAGCCGCCGGAACCGCAGCAGCAGCCGCGCCGCACCGAGATGCGCGTGCGCCCCATGGGACCGATCGTGCCGTCGACGAACGTCTCCGGCCACGCGCTGATGTGCGTCATCGCCATCATGTCGTTCCTCGCCTGTCTGACGCTCGGTGGCGTCAGCATGGTGCGGGCCACGGCACAAAGTTGGCAGAGCCAGATTTCCCGCGAGATCACCATCCAGATCAAGCCGGACGACAATCTCGACATGGAAAAGGCGCTCGCCGACGCGCGCGACCTCGCCCTGACCTTCAGCGGCGCGACTGGCGGAAACATCGTCGACCGGGCAGCCACCGCACGCCTGCTCGAACCCTGGCTTGGCGAAGGCCTCGATCTCGACGAATTGCCGGTTCCCCGCCTCGTCATCATCACCATCGATGAAAACAACCCGCCCGATTTCGCCGCCATGCGCAAGGCGCTGACTGAGATCATCCCCCAAGCCTTTCTCGACGATCACCGCACCTGGGTCGACCGCCTGGTGGCAATGGCCAATACGACGGCGATGATCGGCACGGGGGTTCTTGTCCTCGTGTTCTCGACCATGGTGTTGACCGTCATCTTCGCGACCCGCGGGGCTCTATCGGGAAACCGCCATATCGTCGAAGTGCTGCATTTCGTCGGCGCCGAGGCCGGGTTCGTCGCGTCGGAATTCCAGAAACATTTCCTGAGGATAAGCCTCAAGGGCGCCGGCGCCGGCGGGCTGCTGGCAGCGCTGTTCTTCGCGCTTGCGGGCTATTGGCAATCCCGCACGCTGGCGACGCCGGAAACGGATCAGGCGACTGCCCTCTTCGGCACGTTCACCATCGGTTACGGTGGCTATCTCGGCATTCTTGCCATCATGATCGTGATTGCGGTGTTGACGACGCTGACGGCGCGGCTCACGGTAACCCGCACGATCTACGAGATCGACCTGATCCGCTCCGACCCCGGACGTACGGATACCTACCAAAGCTGACGCCCAGATGTTTCGCCTTTATTCTATCCATTCCTTGCCGCAATCTGGCGCTATCTGAAGAGAATCATGATGGCGCAAGGACTTCGCGGGAGCGGGATGGCCGGAGGTGGAAAATGGCAGGGCGGAGCCGAGCAGGAACGCCCACGCCGTGGTCCCTTGCGCAAAATTCTCCGCCGGACGTTCTTCATTCTGCTTGTGCCGTTGGCGATCGTCGTCGCAGCCTTCCTTAATTTCGCCGACACCGTCGCCTCGCTGCAGCCGCCCGAAGACCCAAAGGCGGAAGCCATCGTCGTCTTGACCGGCGGCTTCCAGCGCATCGACCAGGCGGTCGATCTGTTGAAGTCCGGGGCCGGCAAAAGGCTCTTGATTTCGGGCGTCCATCCGGCGACCACCGGCAGCCAGATCCGGCGCAACACGCAAAGCTCGGCCGATCTCTTCAAATGCTGTGTCGACATCGGCCACGAGGCGATCGATACGATCGGCAATGCCACCGAGGCGAGCCAGTGGATCAGCGACCGCGGCTACAAGCGCGTGCTCGTCGTGACCAACAATTACCACATGCCGCGCAGCCTGCTCGAACTGCGCCGTGCCCGCCCGGAGACCGAATTCATCGCCTATCCCGTCGTCAATTCCGATCTCAAGACGACGAACTGGCTGCGCAATCCGATGGTGCTGAAATCGATCCTGCTGGAGTTCGGCAAATATACCGTCGCCTCCGTGCGCGATATGGCCGGTGCCCGGCCGGCGAGCGGTTTGCGCACCGTTCCCTCGCGGGCGACGCCCGCCGAAGAATAATCGCCGGCACGCTTCCATCAGCAAAGTGAGAGCGGGCGGTTTTCCTGCGGCCTTTATTCGTGTACGCAGCGATCCATCGGCCCACGGGCTGGATATAACTGAACTCGCCTCTCGAGAGCCTGCTGATGATCGTCCTGCGTTCGGTCCTTTTCAATCTGGTCTTCTACGTCAATCTGATCCTGCAGATGGTCGTCTTTACCCCTGCCTATTTTCTGGTTTCGCGAAAGACGGCCTGGTTCGTTCCGAAGAACTGGGCGCGCAGCAATCACTGGCTGCTTGAAAAGATGGTCGGCACGACCTTCGAGATCGAGGGTTTGGAAAACATCCCCGAGAGCGGCTACATCTTCGCACCCAAGCACCAGTCGTTCTGGGATGTTTATGCGCTCCTGCCGTGGCTCAACGATCCCTTCTTCATTCTCAAGCGCGAACTGACCTGGATCCCGCTCTTTGGCTGGTACATCCGCAAGCAGCGCATGGTGCCGGTGAACCGGGCCGCCCGCGGCCGCGCCATGACCGAGGTCATGGATCGTGCCAAGCAGGAAATGGCCTCCGGTCGCGAACTGATCATCTATCCCGAAGGCACCCGCCGGCCACCGGGCGCCCCGCCGCACTACAAGTATGGCATCGCCCGGCTCTATCGCGACCTGAATGTGCCCGTCGTGCCGGTCGCCATGCATCCCGGCCTGTTCTGGCCGCGCCGCAAGTTCCTGCGCTTCCCCGGTCATTTCAAGGTGCGCGTGCTGCCACCGATCGAAGCCGGCCTCGACCCGGACGAATTCCTCGCCCGGCTGATCGAGGTGACGGAGACGGCAAGCGACGAGCTTCTGATCGAGACCGTCCGCAACAACCCGCATCTGCCGCTGCCGCCGACGGCAAAGCAGCGCCTGGCCGAGCTGAAGGTGATGGGCCGCGGCTAATCCCGCCCGCGTGTCGATCGCCCCGGCGATCTAAATCTTGAGGGTCGCCACGACTTCTTCGAGCCAATGATCGCGAATGCCCATCTCCTTGAGGTGGGCAAGCGTGTTGAACACATATTCGCTGTTCGGGCCCGACTTTCCCGACGAGACGGCGACGATCGCCGCAGCCTCAGGCGCGCTGAGCGCGCCGGCATATTGCACATGGGCGCGATCGATCACGTAGGTCAGCGCCGGGACGCGCCGCCCGTCGGCAAGCTGCACCGGCATCGTCTTTTCCTTGTAGACATGGGTGACCAGCTCGCGCTCGCGCAGATAATCAACCACGGCAGCCTTCTCGCTGCCGTCGACGCGAAAGGCCGTGCCGATGCAGGAGCCGCCATGGTCGAGCCCGAGCACCAGACCAGGCCGCTGCTCGGTGCCGCGGTGGACCCACGAGCGCACGCAGAGCGACCGGCGATAGCCAAACGCCCGCGCCGTCGATCTTTCCTCGAACCGGAAGCCCGGGTTCCACATCAGCGACCCGTAGCCAAAGACCCAAAATTCGTCCATATCCACTGTCATTCAATCCGCGCTGTCTGCTCGTCGCCGAATCGTCGGCTCATCGGTGGTCAGCCATGTCGGTTTTTCTACGGCACAGCATCCCGGCACGGAAGAGACAAGTCGTCCCCGTGCATAGAATGAAAGATAATAAGCAGGATCGGCGGCGCCACCCGAAAGGCGGCCGCGGTCTTAAGTTTTGTGGAGTACGCGCTATCATGACCGCAACCGCAGTCGCCAATCCCTCGCCGGTCGCCCGCAAGTTCCGCTGGCTGATCGCCGGCATCGTAATCGTCTGTGCCGCCTATTCCGCCGGCTGGTTCGTCGTGGCCGACCAGGTCGAAAAGCGCCTGACGGCACACCTGGCAGACGGCCGGGCAAACGGGCTGGGTGGTGAATGCACCAACATGGATGTGCGCGGCTTCCCCTTCCGCATCGGCCTCTTCTGCGACAAGGTCAATCTCGACGACACTCGCCGCGGTGCCTCCGCCTCCTTCGGGGCGCTTCGAACCGCAGCCCAGGTCTACCAGCCTGGACACGCGATCATCGAACTCGACGGCCCGGCTGAACTGCGCGTGTCACCCGACCTCAAAGTGTCGGCTGACTGGACGCTGCTGCATGCCAGCGTCCGCGCGACGCTCTCGGGGCTCGACCGCAGCTCGCTCACCTATGACAACCTGACCGGCACCGTGCGCCTTCCCGTGACCGGCGAAAGCTTCGGTTTCGGAGCAAGCCATGGCGAAATGCATCTGCGGCGCAACGGCAACGATCTCGATGCGGCCCTGAGCGTCGACAAGCTCGATCTTCGCCCGGAAAGCGGCGCGAGTTTCGCGCCGCCCGCCAACATCGCCGCCGACCTTACCTTCGTCGACAAGGCAAGCTGGTTGGGCTCGGGCATCCCGACGCCGGCCATGCTGCGCGGCAGCAAGGGGGAACTGCGCCAGATGACGCTCGACCTCGGCTCCGGCATGAACGCCAAGCTGTCAGGTCCCTTCTCGGTCAACGACCAGGGGCTGATCTCCGGTGAACTTTCGCTGACGATGACCAACATCGATGCCTGGCGGCAGAACCTCGTCACGCTCATCCCTGACGACGCGAACCTCGTCAACAACACCGCCAACATGCTGAAGGCGCTTGCCAACGGCAAGAACGAGGCGACAGTGAAGCTCAACGTGCGCGACGGCACCGCCTTCCTCGCCTTCATCCCGATCGGCGTGCTGCCGACGCTCTGATCGAAGATGCGCTGTCTGCGGCATTCGCAGGAGAAGCTGGAATAGAAAAAGCCCGGGTCGTGGATCAGTCCACAACCCGGGCTTTCTTGTGGCGTGATGACTATTTCTGATCCATCGCGTGGCGGCCGAAGTCGGGCATCGCCGTATCCTGGCCGGCCTGAATAATCGAGCGGCGGATCGCGCGGGTGCGGGTGAAGAGATCGAACAGCTTGTCGCCGTCGCCCCAGCGGATCGCCCGCTGCAGATAGGCGAGGTCTTCGGAAAACCGCGACAGCATTTCCAGGATCGCGTCCTTGTTGTGCAGGCAGACGTCGCGCCACATGGTCGGGTCGGATGCGGCAAGACGGGTGAAGTCGCGGAAGCCGGACGCAGAATACTTGATGACTTCGGATTCGGTCACCGCTTCCAGATCGTCCGCCGTGCCGACGATGTTGTAGGCGATGATGTGCGGCAGGTGCGAGACGATCGCCAGCACCTTGTCGTGATGCTCGGCATCCATTTCCTCGACCATCGAGCCGAGCGTTTCCCAGAACCGCCGCAGCCGTGCGACTGCTTCTTCGTCCTGGCCGGCGGGCGGCGTCAGGATGCACCAGCGGCCGCGGAAGAGGCCGACGAAGCCCGCGTCCGGGCCGGAATGCTCGGTACCGGCAATCGGATGGCCCGGCACGAAATGCACGGTGTCGGGCAGATGCGGCGCCATCTGGGCGATGACGGAGCCCTTCGTCGAGCCGACATCGGTGACGATCGCGCCCGGCTTCAGATGGGCGGCAATTTCGGCAGCGACTGCACCCGAAGCGCCGACCGGCACCGAGACGATGACGAGATCGGCGCCGCGCACTGCATCGGCAGCCGACAGCGTATAGCGGTCACCAAGGCCAAGCTCTTCGGCACGCGCAAGCGTCGCTTCGCTGCGGGTTGAAATCACCAGGGTCCCGGCGAGTTGCTTCTCGCGGATTTCCCGGGCAATCGATGAGCCGATGAGGCCGATGCCGATAAGCGCGATCGTTTCAAACTGCTGTGTCATCATTTCCGTCCCATGAAGTCTGTCAGTGCCGCGATCACGCCCTCATTGGCCTCCTGCGAGCCGATGGTCATGCGCAGGGCGTTGGGGAAACCGTAGGCCGCAACCGCGCGCAGGATGTAGCCGCGAGCAGTGAGGAACGTGTCCGCGTCGATCGCGCGCTTGCCGTCCTCGTCCGGGAAGTGGATGAGCACGAAGTTGGTCACCGATGGCGTCACGGTAAGGCCGAGCGCTTCCAGCGCATGCGCGACGCGCTCCAGCCAGGTAAGATTATGGTCGACAGCTTCAGCGACGAAGGCCTGGTCGCGCACGGCCGCGGCACCCGCAGCAATGGCCGCTGCACTGAGGTTGAACGGACCGCGCACGCGATCGACCGCATCGATCACCTCAGGTGGCGCGTACATCCAGCCGATGCGCAGGCCCGCAAGCCCGTAGATCTTGGAGAACGTCCGGGTCATGACGACGTTGCGGCTGGCCGAAACCAGTTCGAGCCCGGCCGCATAATCGTTGCGGCGAACATATTCGGCGTAAGCCGCATCGAGTACCAGAAGCACGCCCTCCGGAAGAGCAGCATGCAGGCGGCGAACCTCGTCAGCAGGAATATAGGTACCGGTCGGGTTTGCCGGATTGGCAAGAAAGACGAGCTTCGTGCGCTCGGTCACTGCGGCAAGGATCGCATCGACATCGACGGTCGCATTCTGTTCCTTGACCGTAACAGGCGTACCGCCGGCGGCCATGATCTGGATCTTGTAGACCAGGAACCCGTGCTCGGTGATGATGCCTTCATCGCCGGGCGCCAGATAGGTGTGGCAGATGAGGCCGAGCAATTCGTCCGAGCCGTTGCCACACAAAATGTTCGCCGGGTTGAGCCCGTGCACCGCGCCGATCGCCTCGCGCAGCGCCCGCGCCTGACCGTCGGGGTAGCGCTCCAGATTGAAGGCCGCTGCCTGGAAGGCCTCGATCGCCCTGGGGCTGGCGCCGAGCGGTGTCTCGTTGGAGGAGAGCTTGTGAACCTTGGCGACACCGGGAGCATGCTCCTTGCCGGGCACATAGGCGGCAATGTCCAGAATGCCGGGGCGCGGCTGCGGGCTCTTGGAGGCAAGGCTCATCGGATCAGCTTTCAAGGCAGGAAAGAAGGCCAAGCCAATACCGGCGCAATCGGGATTTGTCGAGGGTCGGAAGGCCCTGTGAGGGCGGCGATCACGGCTGAGCGCGCGGGCGCTCCCGGGTACTTGGAATACCCTGCGGCGCCAGCACCGGCACGAACACGCGGCGCGACGCGCGCGCGGCGACCGGCAGGCCCTGGTAGAGCCGCTTCTGAGCCTCCACCACGATCACCCCTGAGAAGACAGGCCAGAGCGACCGTCCGAGCCGCTCAAAGCCGCGGCGCAGGCGCAGGATCATCTTCAGCTTCGATGGCGGGAAGAACAACGCTTCGGCCGAGGCGCCGGGGGTAAAGTTCGTCTCGCGCAGGAGCGCCGTCAGCTGGCTGCGCGAATAGGGCCGGCCGGAGCCGAACGGCGTATGCTCCATGCGCGCCCAGACGCCGCGACGGTTGGGCACGACGATCACGAGCCGCCCACCCGGGGCCAGCACCCGCCAGATCTCCTTCATCGTCTCGCGCGGACTTTCGGCAAATTCCAGCGAATGCACCATCAGCACCCGATCGATAGAAGAATCAGGCAACGGCAATTCCTCGTCGAACACCAGCGCCGTCGACGACAGCTCGGCGACCGGCCAGTTCACCGCCCCCTGCCCCGCCGGCATGAAGGCGAAGGTTCGCTCCGTGTCCTTGCGGAAGCGCTCGAGATAGGGCACGGCATAGCCGAGCCCCACGAGCCGCTCCTCCGGCAGGCGTGCCCAGACGGACGACAGCGCCATGGTCACGGACTGTTCCGCCATGCGGCCCAGTTCGGAGTGGTAGAATTCTCGGAGGTCGACGATATCGGTGTGCATGCGCAACATGTTAGCCTTGAAGCGGTAGACTTCAAGGCAAGCCTCGCTACATTCGACGGCAGTCCCAGCCGCGCCGCGCTCTTGAGAGCGTCAAAGCGCGCAGCCGCGTTAAACGCGCCGGATGATTTTCGTCTATCCGACCGAACATCATCCGGCGGAAACCCGATCGGAAAATTTGCCATGGCCGCACTCGAACTCGACCTTTTTCTTTGCCGTACCGACAATTTCGGCGTGCTGGTGCATGACCTCGCAAGCGGCGCCACCGCCTCGATCGACGCACCCGAGGAGCAGCCGATCCTGGAGGCGCTGGAGCGGCGCGGCTGGACGCTTACCCACATCCTCACCACCCATCACCATGGCGACCACGTGGCGGCCAACGTCGCGCTCAAGGAGCGCTTCGGCGCCACCATCATCGGGCCTGCGGCAGAAGCGGCCAGTATCCCCGGCATCGATAAAAGCGTGCGCCACGGCGAGCGCTTCGACTTTGCCGGCCACCCGGTCGACGTCATCGAAACGCCCGGCCACACCGCCGGCCATATCTGTTTCCATCTCCCCGAGGACAAGCTGCTCTTTGCCGCCGATACGCTGTTTGCACTCGGTTGCGGCCGTCTGTTCGAGGGGACGCCGGAGACGATGTGGCAATCGCTCAGCCGCCTTATCGCCCTGCCCGATGACACAACCGTCTATTTCGGCCACGAATACACGTTGTCGAACGCACATTTCGCCGTGACCATCGATCCCGACAATGCCGAGCTGAAGACGCGTGCCGCCGAAATCGAGGAAACGCGTTGCGATGGTGGCTTTACCGCGCCGACGACCATCGGCCTTGAAAAGCGCACCAACCCGTTCCTGCGCGCCGCAGACCCGAAGATCCGTGCGCATCTCGGCTTGGAAGGCGCTGCCGATTCCGCTGTCTTTGCCGAAATCCGCAAGCGCAAGGATAATTTCTGATGGCGTTGGACCAGCAACTGACCCCTGCCGCCATCATCGACGTGCTTGGACTGACGCGCCATCCGGAGGGCGGGTGGTACGTCCAGACCTTCCGTGACGGCAACGGCGGGCCGCGTGGCCACTCGACGGCGATCTACTACCTGCTGGAGCGCGGAGAGCGCTCGCACTGGCATCGGGTGCACGATGCCGCGGAGATCTGGCATCACTATGCCGGTGCGCCGCTGGAGCTCAGCATCGCCGCCGACGGCGCGCCGGCAACGGTGCTGCGTCTCGGTCCCGGCATTCTGGACGGCGAGCGCCCGCAAGGGCTGGTGCCGCCCAACTGGTGGCAATCGGCCGTCTCGCTCGGCGAGTGGACGCTGGTCGGCTGCACGGTGGCGCCCGGCTTCGATTTCTCGGTCTTCGAGATGGCGGCTCCCGGTTGGGCGCCGCCTGAGACGTAATCCGACGAGACCCCGTTTTACTCCGCCGGTTGCGCAGCGCGCGCCTTGCGAAAGATCATGTCCTTGGCCGCGAGTACCGCTCCGCCGGTAACGAAGAGGCATGCGGCGGCGATGCGCCATGACGGCTCGGCAAAACCGAACAGGATCAAGATCAGCGTCGACAGCACCGGTGCGGCGTAGCTGGCAACGCCAAGCAGCTGGATATTGCCGTTCTTCACGCCAAAGTCCCAGGCGTAGAAGGCAGCCCCCACCGGCAGCAGGCCGAGGCCCACGACGGCCAGCCACTCGAATGTCGTTTCCGGCCAGACGGTGGTTTCCAGGCCGAGATGGCAGAGGAACGAGAGCAGCGATGTCGCCAGGCAGAAGCCGGTGACGACATCGGTCGAGACCGCCTCGAAACGGCGCGTCAAAAGCGAATAGCCGGACCAGGTGAAGGCGCAGAGCAAAGCGGCGCCGTAGCCCATGAGATAGGCGTCGTCAAAGGCGATACCGTTGCGGGCGATGATCATGATCGTGCCCATCAGGCCCGAAAGCGCGCCGGCAACGTGATACCAGCGCAGCCGTTCGCCCGGCAGAAGGGCGGAGCCGACGACGATCAGCAGCGGCCAGAGATAGGCAATGAGGCCCGCCTCGACAGGCGGCGCGCTGCGAAGCGCGGTAAAATAGAAAAAGTGATAGCCGAAAAGGCCGGCAATTCCGGTGATCCAGACCGTGGCCGGCTGCTTCAAAAGCGCCAACCGCTCTGGCTTGAGTGCAAGAACGACCAGCCCGGGAATGCTGCCGATGAGGAAACAGATCGCCGACAGCTGGAACGGCGGCATCTTGCCGGATGCAGCGGTAAACAGCGCCAGAAGCGACCACATCAGAATCGCGGTCGCACCGATCAACGTTGCCTTGAATTTCATATCTTATCCCCTCGTGCGGCCTCCAACTGCTACGGCACTGTAGGAGAAACCGGCGCGGATAAAATCATGACTCGGCGTCGAATGTTAGTGATAATCTCCACCAACGGGAGGTTCAACCGCCGAAACGCGTCGCCGAAACCGTCACGGGACCTAGTTTGGTCGGGATGCGCACATAGACCGGCGCATAGACATCGACAGCATCGGATTTGGCGAACCAGATTTCCATGGTCTGCAGACGCTTGAGATACTCGACATCTTCGCGGCCCTTCTTGTAGCCTGCCCTCGGAACGAAGCGAATACCGCAGACGATCGCCTCTCCGTCGAACCCCTTGGTCTTGAAGGGCCTGGTTCCCTTCGCCGACAGCTTGATGTCGAGACGCGATTCGCCGTCGAAGATCGGCAGTGTATTGGGGCAGACGCGGGCATTGCCCGGAATGATCAGGCCGGATAGCGGATCGAGTACGTTGCGCATGTCGCGCGAGGTCACCGGCACCCAGTTCTTCGGCAGCGGCGTGCGCTTCGGTGTCATGCTGGCATGCACGACGTTGCCGTTGGCGTAGGTGACATTGATCGCTCGGCCCTTCTTGCCGCTGCGATAGGACATCGAATATTCGTTTGCGCGCAGATGGTCGCGGCCGATAACGCCCGAAACACGGGTCTGGCCCGATGTCCGGCTGAAGATGTCGACGAGGCCGGCTGAATGCAGCGTTCCGGATATCGTGTAGCGATTCTTTTCAAGGGCCGTATGGAATGACGCTCTCGCAAGCGGCAATCCGGCGAGCGAAATGCTGTAATCCGTCTGATGCTCGATATCGGCAGCAAGCGATGCTGTGGAAAACAATGCCGCTGACAAAAGCGCTACCGCGCGAGAACCGATGCGCAACTTCATGCCCTAAGAGATCCATCACTCGAATGTCGTCGCAATGCCTTGGAATGCAGGTCGTTTGCGGCTTTTCTAGGCCTTTTCCGGGAGATCCGGCCGCGGGACCCAAAGCCGTGCCATGGACCTCTCCTGCATCCACAGGACAACAGATAGCGTATGATGAATGGGCTTGGAATGGCTGTCGCGAAGCATTAGTGTGGGCGCAATCAAGCTTGCCCGATGCAGAAACGGCCGCAAGAAACGGCGGTTTTCCGAGAATGCAAGAGGTTTGGCTTGACGTGCGGGCAGTCTCTGACTATAGAACCGCAACTTTCCAATAATGGCCAACAGGAACGCGGCCTGGGCTCTGGGCCCGCTACCGCATCGTCCGGCGGCGATAAAGAGAATAGGTGTACCATGTCCCGTAGTTGCGAATTGACCGGCAAGGGCGTCCAGTCGGGCAACAATGTCAGCCACGCCAACAACAAGACCAAGCGCAAGTTCTTCCCGAACCTGTGCAACGTCACGCTGATTTCCGATGCTCTCGGCCAGCGCTTCCGTCTGCGCGTTTCCGCAGCAGCTCTCCGCTCGGTTGAACACCGTGGCGGCCTCGACGCTTTCCTCGTGAAGGCTGACGAGAACGAGCTGAGCATGCGCGCTCGCCTGCTGCGCCGTCAGATCGTCAAGAAGAACGCTGAAGCCGCTGCCGCTTAATCGGCGCCAGCGTCTGTCTTCGACACGACTTTAAAAAGGCTTGCGGGTTTATCCGGCAAGCCTTTTTCTCGTGTGCAATTTGCAGATTTTCATCGGCCCGGCGTTAGAGCCTGGCTTCCGCTCAACTGGTGGCATCTCCCAGGATAAAAAAATGCTGATCAACCGTACGTTCTTCATCTATGTCGCACTCATGACCCTGGTGGTCGTGGCCTCGAACTTCCTCGTTCAGTACCCGCTGCCAGGCTCGATCGCCGGCATGCAGCTCGGCGATCTCCTGACCTGGGGCGCCTTCAGCTATCCCTTCGCCTTCCTCGTCACCGACCTGACCAACCGCCATTTCGGCCCGCGCATTGCGCGTCGTGTCGTCGTCGTCGGCTTCCTCGTAGCGATCGTCCTCTCCTTCTTCGCCGCCACGCCGCGCATCGCGATCGCCTCTGGCTCCGCCTTCCTGTTCGGCCAGTTGCTCGATATCTCGGTGTTCAACAGGCTCCGCCGCCAGAGCTGGTGGCAGGCGCCGCTGGCAGGTTCGCTGATCGGCTCGGCCCTCGACACGGCGATGTTCTTCTCCTTCGCTTTTGCGCCGTTCTTCGTGTTCTTCGGACCGAATGACAGCTTTGCTCTGGAGACGGCACCGCTGCTCGGTATCCTCGCGACAGAAGCCCCGCGCTGGATCTCCTGGGCGCTTGGCGACCTCTCTGTGAAGATCCTCTGCGGCATCGTTATGTTGATGCCCTATGGCGCGCTGATGAGCGTGATCAAGCCCATGCCTTCGGGCAAGGCTGCAGCCTGATCCCACCTGAGGCAAGTGAATTGACGACGGGGCCGAATGGCCCCGTTTTCATTTGATCAGCCGGAATTCCAGCATGAGATTGCGCTCGAGGATCGAGTGGTTGTCGTCGGAGACGACGATGACGCTGATATCGCCGTCCGGGCCAGCGACGACGTCGAGGCCCTCCATATTGTCGATCTGATAGCCCATGTCGGCTTCGAGAATGACGTCGCCGTCGACCACGGCGCCTGGCCGGATGGTGGCGCCGGGAACGCGGCGGATGCGCATGCCGAGACCGGAGGCGAAGTTGAATCGCCGCTCCAGGAGCAGGAGATCGCCATCGGGCAGGAAAGCGCCGTCGGTGACGGCGTAGGGTTCTGTGCGAACAACTGCGAACGTGCCCTTCATCGGGCCATCGAGAATGCCTGCGAGAAGGTTGTCCGCCTTGTCGACGCTGCGTTCGGACACGGTGACGGCAGCCCCGCCGAGCGGGCCGTCCTTCGGCGAAATGGCGACGGTCTCAAGCCCGCCGTTGCTGCGCAGCTCGGTTTTTGGGAACGGCAGCGGGAGGCTGCCGACGGGCCTCGCACCGGAAAAGCCCGGGTCGGGGTAGATATCGATGCGATGGGCCTGCTCATAGCTGACGATCACCTCACCCTCGCGCAGCGCCAACCCTTCCGAATCCACTTTCCACTTCTCGAGCCCGACCGCACCGCTCCTGTCGGCCATCGGCGTTGCCGTCAGGTCAGTGAGGCCGGAAAGCCTGCCGTCCGCATCGCGGGTCACGGCCCCTTCGAGCCAGTGGCCGGTATCCATGACGGCAACGAACGAAACCCCATCCGGCCGGAAACGGATGGCCGAAACCGCGCCGAACAAGGCGTTGGGCGACGTCATCTCCAGGCCGCCGATGAATTCCAGCTGACCGAACCGCGTCTGGCTGGAACCGACCTTGAAAGCGTCTATCTGCCGGCTGCGAATGGGCAGCGTCTCACTGCCACCGGCCGCCCACGCCACACCGGTCGAGGCCAGCAGAAAAACAACGAGGAGACCGCGGCCAAGCATCAAGGAGTTCCTTCGGTCGGGCAGGAGAGGAAGACGGCGACCGCGGCACCGCTTTGGGATGAACGGGGCGACGGAAGGTCGCCCCGGCTTCGCGAAAGATTACCCTGCGCGGCGCATACGCCCGGGACGGCGGCGCATGCTTTCGTCTTCGAACAGATCGGCAAGTTGCTCGGTCATCGCGCCGGCCAGTTCGTCCGCATCGACGATCGTCACGGCGCGGCGGTAGTAGCGCGTCACATCGTGACCAATGCCGATTGCCAAAAGCTCGACAGGCGAGCGCGTCTCGATCTGCTCGATCACGGCGCGCAGATGCCGTTCGAGATAGTTGCCCGGATTGACCGACAGCGTCGAATCGTCGACCGGCGCGCCATCCGAAATCATCATCAGGATGCGGCGCTGCTCGCGACGCGCCATCAGCCGCTCATGCGCCCAGATCAGCGCCTCGCCGTCGATGTTTTCCTTGAGCAGTCCCTCGCGCATCATCAGCCCGAGATTGCGGCGCGCACGCCGCCACGGCGCATCTGCCGACTTGTAGATGATGTGGCGCAGGTCGTTGAGGCGACCCGGCGATTGCGGCTTGCCGCCAGCCAGCCACTTCTCGCGCGATTGCCCACCCTTCCACGCCTTGGTGGTAAAGCCGAGGATCTCGACCTTGACGCCGCAACGCTCCAGCGTGCGCGCCAGAATGTCGGCACAGGTCGCCGCAACCGTGATCGGCCGGCCGCGCATGGATCCGGAATTGTCGATCAGGAGGGTCACGACCGTATCGCGGAAATTGGTATCCTTCTCGCGCTTGAACGACAGCGGCTGCATCGGGTCGATGACGATGCGCTGCAGGCGTGCGCTGTCGAGATAGCCCTCTTCCAGGTCGAACTCCCAGGACCGGTTCTGCTGCGCCATCAGGCGCCGCTGCAGGCGGTTCGCAAGCCGTCCGACCGCGCCCTGGAGGTGCGAGAGCTGCTTGTCGAGGAAGGCGCGCAGCCGGTCGAGTTCGGCCTCATCGCACAGTTCTTCCGAAGCGATGGTCTCGTCGAACTCGCGGGTGAAGACGGTGTAATCGACCTTTTCGTTGAAATCGGCAAAGGGCTGGTTCGGACGCTTGACCTCGCCGGGTGTCTCGCTGTCCTCGTCGCCCTCGTCCTGCAGGTCGTCGTCGGAAATCTCCGCGCCGTCCATCTCGCCTTCTTCCATCTGCTCTTCGGCAGCCTGGTTTTCGTCGGCGGGGGCGGCGTCGTCACCGGCCTCCTCGTCGCTGGCGTTCTCGTCCTGCTCCTGGCTGCGCGGCTGATCCTCGTCGGTCTCGCTTTCCTGCTCGTCCGGCTCGATGTCGTCGTCACCATATTTTTCGGCAACGTCCATCGACGTCAGCATGTCGCGCACCACCCGGGCGAAGGCCTGCTGGTCGTTGAGCGTCGACGACAGGTTCTTGATGTCGCCGGCGGCCTTCTCCTCGATGAAGTCGCGCCAGAGATCCAGCACCTTGCCGGCGGATGCCGGCGGCTTCTCGCCAGTCAGCTTTTCGCGCACCAGAAGCGCAACGGCCTCGCCGAGCGGCGCGTCGGCCTGTTTGCTGATCGCGCCGAAATTGGCCTTGGAATATTTCTCCTCGAGCATCGAGCTCAGGTTCTTGGCAACGCCTTCCATGCGCAGCGAGCCGATCGCCTCGACCCGAGCCTGCTCGACGGCATCGAAAATCACCCGCGCATCGGACCCCTGCGGCGACATCGTCGCGTGGATACGGGCGTCGTGACAGGCCTTGCGCAACGCCATGCTGTCGCCGAGACCGCGCGTCACGGCCAGTTCCTGCCGCGTCGGGCGCTTCGATATTTCAGGCAGACGGATGCGCTCGCCGGTGATGCCCGGCCGCTCGTTGGCGAAAGCCACCTCCACCTCGGCATCACCCGCAATCGATCGGATGCAGCCGGAGAGCGCCCGCTTGAACGGTTCGGCGGCATTTTCGCGCGTGGTCGGCTTTGCCTTGGAGTTCGAGCTCACGACAGTTCCTTCTTCAGCCAGATGCGATGATGTCCGGGCCGGACATCATCGAGTTTGCCACAGAGACACAGTCCGTCCTTCAAGGAGAAGGACGGGCCATGGATCAGGCAGTGGCTTCAAGCACGATGTTGGCAGCGCTTTCCTTCAGCTCAACGCCGAAGGCGCGCTGGTAATGCTCGGCGACCAGCGCCCGCTCCAACTCGTCGCACTTGTTGAGGAAGGTCACGCGGAAGGCGAAGGCGATATCGCCGAAGATGTAGGCGTTCTCTGCCCAGGTGATGACCGTACGCGGGCTCATCACCGTCGACAGGTCGCCGTTGATAAAGGCGGCACGGGTGAGATCCGCAACGCGCACCATCTTGGAGACGGTCTCGCGGCCCTTGTCGGCGGTAAAGCCCTTGACCTTGGCAGCGACGATGTCGACTTCCTTGTCGTGCGGCAGGTAGTTGAGCGTCGTTACGATCGACCAGCGGTCCATCTGCGCCTGGTTGATCTGCTGCGTGCCGTGGTAAAGGCCGGTGGTGTCGCCGAGGCCGACCGTGTTGGCGGTCGCAAACAGACGGAAGGCCGGGTGCGGGCGAATGACGCGGCTCTGGTCGAGCAGCGTCAGGCGGCCGGAGGATTCCAGCACGCGCTGGATGACGAACATCACATCCGGGCGGCCGGCATCGTACTCGTCGAAGACGAGCGCGACATTGTGCTGGTAGGCCCAGGGCAGAATGCCGTCCTTGAACTCGGTGACCTGCATGCCGTCCTTGACGACGATCGCATCCTTGCCGACGAGATCGATACGGCTGACATGGCTGTCGAGGTTGACGCGCACGCACGGCCAATTGAGGCGCGCTGCGACCTGCTCGATGTGGGTGGACTTACCGGTACCATGATAGCCCGAGACCATCACGCGTCGGTTATGGGCAAAGCCTGCGAGAATGGCGAGCGTGGTTTCGCGGTCGAAGAGGTAGTCCGGATCGAGGTCCGGCACGTAGGCGTCGGCCTTCGAATAGGCGGGAACGCGCAAATCCGTATCAATGCCAAAAACCTCCCGAACCGAGACGGTCGTGTCGGGGAGGTTGGAAATGTCGAGGTCAATCTTGCTCATCATGTCTCCAGAGCGGCCACCGGCGGCACCCGCGCATTCGCCTGCAAAAGTGCTTCTGTAATAATCCGCGTTGTTAGCAGAAACCAGCCTGTTTTAACAATTGGTAGGCCTGAATTACTGCACGAAAACGCTCCTCCGATCCCCTGTCTCCGCCATTGGCATCGGGGTGGTGCTTCTTGACCAGTTCCTTGTACGCCGTCTTGATATCGCTGGCGGTCGCCGAAGCGCCGAGGCCGAGCGTTTCATAGGCCTTGGCCTCGAGCGTCTTCAGCTTGCGCTGGCGCGGCTCTGGACGACCGGCGCGCGCCTTTGCCTCACTGACGAAGCCGAAGGGATCGCGCATGCGTGCCTGCGCCCCGGCGGAGCCCGAACGTGTCTGCGATTGGGTCGGACCATTCTTGGCGTTCTTGTTGACGCCGACGGTCCAGGTCGGGCGATGTCCCGTTATCGCTTCCTTCTGGTAGCGGGCGACTTCGCTGTCGGAGAGGCCGGAGAAAAAGTTGTAGCCCTTGTTGTATTCCTTCACATGCTCGAAGCAGAACATGAAGTATTGCCCCTCGGCGTTGCGGCCGACGGGTGCGCGATGAACGCCCTTCTTGTCGCAGCCGTCCCACTGACAGGTGGGAGCGGACGGTTCAGCGCGCGGCTCGACTTTGCGCCGTGTCCGAATGCGATCGAAGTATTTTGAATCGAGTCTCATGGCGCTCATTATGGGGGTTGGCCGAGGCCACAACAAGAATTGACAAAGCGGAATGTTACTGGCTTTGTGCGGGCATTTTGCGCCGCCAAGGCAGCATCGCCGGACCCGACCAGAACAAGGGCATCCAGCAACCAAGGAAATGGGACGGAAGAATGTCGCTCAGGGACACGATCGAACGGAAACTGACGGAAGCTTTCCATCCCGAACAGTTGGCCGTGATCAACGAGAGCCACCTGCATGCGGGCCATCAACCGGATTTCGACGGCGGCGGCGAAACTCATATGCGCGTGCGCATCGTTGCCGACGCCTTTGCCGGCATGAGCCGCGTTGCGCGCCATCGCGCCATCAACGACCTCCTGAAGCCCGAACTCGACGCCGGCCTGCACGCGCTGGCCGTTGAACCTGCAGCCCCCGGCGAACCGACGCGCTGGTAAGCATCAGCCGATCGGCGTCTGGTCCTCGGCCGGGCGGATCCTGAGTTTCGTGATCCGGTTCTTCACGCGCTTCATCACGATGAAGCGCTTGCCGTGGAAGGTGAAGGCTTGGCGCTCCTCGGGGATGCTCTTCGATTCATGGATGACGAGACCCGCGACCGTCGTCGCCTCCTCGTCCGGCAGCGACCAGTCGAGCGCGCGGTTGAGATCGCGGATCGGCACCGAGCCGTCGACCACGATCGAGCCGTCCGCCTCCTGGCGAACACCCTGGATATCGAGGTCGTGCTCGTCTGCGATATCGCCGACGATCTCCTCCAGAATGTCCTCGAGCGTTACCAGCCCCTGCACCTGACCGTATTCGTCGACGACGATGGCCAGGTGAAGCTTGCGACGCAGGAAGGCGTTGAGCTGGTCCTTCAAATTGGTCGTGTCGGGAACGAACCAGGGTTTTTGCGCAATCTTGACGATATCGAGGTTTTCCGGCTCGACATCCGGTTCGGCGAGCGCGCGCAGCAGATCCTTGGAATGCACCACCCCGATGATGTTGTCGGCAGCACCGCGCCACAGCGGCAGCCGCGTGAACGGGCTTTGCAGGATCTCGCGCACACAGATCTGTGGCGGATCGTCGGCATTGATCGCCCGCATGTTGGTGCGGTGAATCATGATGTCGGAGATCTCGAGTTCACCGAGATCGAGCACACCGCCAAGACGATCCCGGTCGGCCTTGATCACCGAACCCTCGCGGTGCAGCAGGTCCACCGCGCCGCGCAATTCGTCATGCGCCGAAAGCATCGACATCTCGGAGGAGAGATTGACGCCGAAGAGCGAAAGGATACGTCGCACGATACCATTGACCAGGCTCGACAGCGGTCCGGCAACGGCAACGAAGAGACGCACCAGCGGTGCAACCGCTAGCGCAAACCGATCCGGCGACGCAATCGCCCAGCTCTTGGGCAGCACTTCGGAGAAGATGACCAGCAGGATCGTCATGGCGACCGTCGCAATCGCCACGCCGGAATTGCCGAAGAGGCCAATCAACAGGCTCGTCGTCAGGGACGAAGCCAGAATGTTGACGAGATTGTTGCCGATCAAAAGCGCGCCGATCAGCCTGTCGCGGCGCTCGATCAGGCGGTTGACGATGCCCGCCCGTTCGTCGCCGTTGTTCTCCAGCGAATGCATGCGCGAGCGCGATGCCGCGGTCAGTGCCGTTTCGGAACCCGAGAAGAAGGCCGAAAACAACAGCAGGCCGAAGACCGCGGCAATCGACAGCCAGTATTCGCCAAGAAAAGCCAGGAATGCTTCACCGGTCATTGCGGGTGCTTTTCCCTCAGGAAGTTCAGGACCTCGGTGGCCGGCACGTCGTCGGCGACGAAGGACTGGCCGATGCCGCGGGTCAGGATGAAGGTGAGCTTGCCGCCCTTGACCTTCTTGTCCTGGGCAATCGCATCCATCAGCTTTTCGGCCGGCGGCAGGCTGCCCGGGATTTCGTCCATGCGCGTCGGCAGGCCGACGGCGCGCAGGTGCGCTTCAACCCGGGTCGCATCGTCGGCGCTCGCAAGGTTCATGCGCGTCGAGAACTGATGCGCCAGCACCATGCCGATCGCCACGCCTTCGCCATGCACCAGACGGGCGCTGTCGTAGGCGGTGGCCGCCTCCAGCGCGTGGCCGAAGGTGTGACCGAGATTGAGCAGAGCCCGCAGGCCATTCTCGCGTTCGTCTGCCGCCACCACATCGGCCTTGGCCTGGCAGCTCACGGCAATTGCCTCGATGCGCGCAGCCCCGCCTGAAAACACCGCCTGCCAGTTCTTTTCCAGCCAGGCGAAGAAGTCCGGCTTGTCGATCAGTCCGTATTTCGCAACTTCGGCATAGCCGGCGCGAAACTCGCGCTCACTCAGCGTGTCGAGCACATCCGTGTCGGCCAGCACCAGATCCGGCTGATGGAAGACGCCGATCAGGTTCTTGCCGTGCGGCGAATTGATGCCTGTCTTGCCGCCGACCGAGGAATCGACCTGGGCCAGAAGCGATGTCGGGATCTGGATAAAACGCGAGCCACGACGCACGATGCCGGCCGCAAAGCCGGTCAGGTCACCGATGACGCCACCACCAAGCGCGATCACCGCGTCGTTGCGCTCGATCCTGGCACCGAGGATGGCTTCGCAGGCGGGGATGAGATGCTCGAAGCTCTTGGTCTTTTCGCCCGCCGGCAACACCAGCGACACAGCCTCGATGTCCCGCAGTTTCAGGCTCGCCAGCAGCGGTTCGAGATAGCGCGGACCGACATTCTCGTCGGTAATGACGGCGACCTTGCGCCCCTTAAGGCGCGACGCGATCTCGTTGCCGGCCTGAGCGATCAGCCCCGGGCCGATCAGGATGTCATAGGAACGATCGCCGAGATCGACACGTACCTTGCGCTCGGCAGCTGGCATCACATGGTTATTCATCACTTGGCACTTTCCGGAAATCTATGACGGCGGTGAGAACGTCCTCCACCATCGTCTCCTTGTTCACATCGCGCGACATCACCGTCAGATCGGCTTCGGCATAGATCGGGTAGCGGGCGCGCATCAGGTTTTCGAGCGTCTGCTTGGGATTTTCGGTCTTTAAGAGCGGACGCGTGTCGCGCTTGTTGACCCGCTCCCAGAGCACGTCGAGTTCCGCGTTGAGCCAGATCGTCAGGCCGCCGCGCTTGATCTGGCGCCGTGATCGCTCGTTGATATAGGCGCCGCCGCCGGTCGAAACGACGCGGGGACCGGTGCGCAGCAGGCGCTTCAAAACGCGCGTCTCCAGCGCCCGAAACTCGTCCTCGCCATAACGGGCAAAGAGATCGCTGATCGTCATGCGTGAAACGCGCTCGATCTCGTGGTCGGAATCGACGAAGGGTATGCCGAGCGACTGCGCCGTCAGCCGACCGATCGCCGATTTACCGGCGCCCATCAGGCCGATGAAAACGAGATTGCGTTTACCGAGCGCAAGCTTCGCCCGTTCGGCAAGCGTCGCGGAAACCGGTTCGATCACGTCGTTCATTGGACTTCTTATTCCCCATTCCCTTCCGGTATCGACAAATCGGGGTGGAGCGTCAAGCCGTCGCAGCCCTCCGTGCAAGCTTCTTGAACTTGGCGAAAGGGGCGTTCATATAGATTGGGCATCGGCCAACGGGCCACGTGTCCATCCAGACGCGCAATAGGCTGCCGCAGCACATTCAACGGCTGCATGATTTTATACCTGGATTCGATCCGGTTTAAGCAACCATGCAGAGGAGACTGAAATGCCCACCCTCTTCCGGTTCCTGTTCTTCTGCGGTGTCATCGCCGGGCTGGTCTACGGTACGATGATCGCGCTCGTCACCTTGGTCGAGCCGGTCGAGCGGAATGTGACCGTGAAGATCCCCTCGGAGCGGGTGAACAAGACACAATGAGCGATCTTTCCGCGGCACATGTCGAGGCCTTCCTCGAAATGATGAGCGCCGAACGCGGCGCCGCCGTCAACACGCTGCAATCCTACGAGCGCGATCTGGAAGACGCCTTGTCCCACATGCGCAGCCGAGGAACCGGGCTGACGGCAGCAGTTGCCGACGATCTCCGGCATTATCTCGCCCATCTCGCCGGCCAGGGTTTCAAACCCTCTTCACAGGCCCGCCGGCTGTCGGCGCTTAGGCAATTCTACAAATTCCTCTATGCCGAAGGCCTGCGCGGCGACGACCCCACAGGCATCCTCGATGCACCGAAGAAGGGCAGAAGCCTGCCGAAGACGCTGAGCATCGACGACGTCTCGCGGCTGATCGGCCAGGCGGAAACCGAGGCCGCGGCAACGACAGGCGGACCCGAGCGGCTTTCCAAGCTGCGCATGCATGCGTTGATGGAGCTTCTCTATGCGACCGGCATGCGCGTCAGCGAACTGGTGTCGCTGCCGGCAAGCGTCCTCGCCCAGGACGGGCGTTTTCTCGTCGTCCGCGGCAAGGGCAACAAGGAGCGGCTGGTGCCCTTGTCGCAGGCAGCGATCCGCGCGATGCGCGCTTACGGCACGGCTCTAACAGAAGAGTTTGCGGAGGCGGACAAGGGCGAGCGCGAAAGCCCGTGGCTGTTTCCGTCTTCGGCAAAGGCAGGGTTTCTGCCCCGCCAGGTCTTTGCCCGCGAGCTGAAATCGTTGGCGGCGCGCGCCGGCATCCGGGTCGCGACGATCTCGCCGCATGTGCTGCGCCATGCCTTCGCCAGCCACCTGCTTGCCAACGGCGCCGACCTTCGCGCCGTGCAGGAACTGTTGGGTCACTCGGACATTTCCACGACACAAATCTATACACATGTTCTGGAAGAACGGCTGCACGACCTCGTGCAAAACCATCACCCTCTTGCCAAACAGGCGAAAAAACAGGATTAGGACCGCCGGGCAGGCTGGTTTCGGCCGGCAGATCCTTGTCGCAAAACGATCGGAAACGCATCTCATGCACAACTATCTCGATTTCGAAAAACCTATCTCCGACCTCGAAGGCAAGATTCTCGAACTGAAGAAACTCGCCGGCGAAGACGAGAGTGTGAACACTTCGGATGAGGTCGAACGGCTCGAGACACGCGTCCGCGATGCGATGGCCGAGATTTACTCGAAGCTGACGCCGTGGCAGAAGACCCAGGTCGCCCGCCACCCCTCGCGCCCGCATTTCCTCGATTATTCGGCAGAACTCTTCACCGAGTTCACACCGCTTGCCGGCGACCGCAACTATGGCAACGACGAGGCCATCCAGGCCGGGCTCGCGCGCTTTCGCGGCATGCCGGTCGCCGTGCTGGGCCAGGAAAAGGGCAGCGATACCAAGTCGCGCATCAAACACAATTTCGGCAGCCCGCGCCCTGAAGGCTACCGCAAGGCGATCCGCGTCATGGAAATGGCCGACCGCTTCGGCCTGCCGCTGATCACGCTGATCGACACCGCTGGTGCCTATCCCGGCGTTGGCGCCGAAGAACGCGGCCAGGCGGAAGCCATCGCCCGCTCAACGGAAATGTGCCTGAACGTGCGCGTGCCGATCGTCACGGTCGTCATCGGCGAAGGAGGCTCGGGCGGCGCGATCGCGATCGCCACCGGCAACCGCGTCTACATGCTGGAGCATGCCATCTACAGCGTCATCTCGCCGGAAGGGGCAGCCTCGATCCTGTGGCGCGATTCGACCCGCGCCAAGGAAGCGGCCAGCAACATGAAGATCACCTCTGAGGATCTGAAGGCGCTGGGCGTGATCGACGGCATCATTCCCGAGCCCGTCGGCGGCGCACACCGCGATCCGCAGTCGGTCATCGCCCGCACCGGAACGGTGATCGCCGATGCGCTGAAGGAGCTGTCCGGACGCAATGGCGACGAATTGCGCACAGACCGCCGACAAAAGTACCTCAATATCGGCCGGAACCTCTGATTACAGGCGATTGTTCGCTAGAGAATTCGCAACCACAAATCGGACCGTGGCCAAATCTTGGCCATATTCGTGGCGTCATGAACAACGGTGTGTGCAGGGCGCCCTGCAGGGTTAAGAATTCGTGAAGTATAATGGCTTACTGATTCCCTAAGAGCCCTCCCCGTCGGACGCGGCTCGCACTGACGAGTTTTGGTTTGAACGGGCTTTCGCTGATGCGCTTGAGAAACCTTGTAGCCACCGCCGCTGTCGCCGCTGTGCTTGCCGGCTGCACCAACGATGCCCTGGATACGGCGACGGTCGATCTTTCGACCGTCAAGAACAAGACCGAGTACCAGCTTTCCAGCAAGATGGCCGCCAAGATGAGCGAGCTCGGGATGCAAAAGACATCCCCGATCGCGCTGCGCATCTTCAAGGAAGAAGGCACGCTCGAGGTCTGGAAGGCCAATACCTCCAACCGCTTCCAGCTCCTGAAAAGCTATAAGATCTGCGCCTGGTCGGGCAAGCTCGGCCCGAAGGTGAAGGAAGGCGATCGTCAGGCCCCGGAAGGCTTCTATCCGCTGTTCCCGCAGCAGCTGAACCCCAATTCGAAGTATTATCTGGCGATCAACACCGGCTACCCCAACACCTATGACCGCGCCAACGGTCGTCAGGGTACGCATCTGATGATCCACGGCGCCTGTTCCTCGTCCGGCTGCTATTCTATGACCGACGAGCAGATGATCGAGATCTTCGCCATGGCGCGCGACGCCTTCAAGGGCGGACAGCAGAGCGTCCAGCTGCAGGCATTTCCCTTCCGCATGACCGCCGAGAACATGGCGCGTCACCGCAACAATCCGAACATCGAATTCTGGAACATGCTGAAGGTCGGCTACGATCAGTTCGAAGTCACCAAGCGGCCGCCGGAGATCAATGTCTGCGAGAAGAAGTACGTCTTCAACCAGCAAGGCAGCGGCGCTTTCAATCCGGGCGGCACTTGCCCGGCGATGTCCACCCCGCCCGCGCTGCAGATGGCCATGTCAACGTTCGAGAAGGGCTACAAGCTCGACTACGACAAGGCCATGAAGAAGTACGACGGCATGGTCTGGTATGAGCCGAGCGAGGCGGAGCGCAAGGCGATCGTCGCCAAGCAGCGCGCCGGTCGTGAGCTTGCCTACGCACCGACCGGCAACTCGATCGACGCCGGCAAGCTGATGAAGGCAAGCGACCTCGAAAAGAAGCTGGCCGAACAAAAGGAAGCCGAAGAAACCAAGGTGGCTGTCGAGATCCAGAAGAAGGAACTCGAAAAGGCAACCAAGGGCGGCACCCATGTGCCGGTTCCTGCCGCCAATCCTGTCCCTCAGCCGGTGCTGCAGGCCGCCGTCGAACAGCCGGCCAAGACGTCCTTCTGGGGCCTGTTCTCCAAGAGCGAACCCGCAGAACAGGCGCCTGCACCGGTCGCGCAAGCCCCCGAGCAGCAGGCAGCCGTGCAGCCGCAGGTTCAGCCGGCAGGTACCGCGGCAAAGCAGACGCGGTCGGCCGGAGCCCCACAGAAGGCTCAGCCTGAAAACACCGCCGTCGCTGCGGCAAATGCCGAAGCCGCTGTCGCGCCAACGACCGAAGCACCCGTTGCGGTGGAAGAACCGCCGAAGAAGCGGCCCTTCTGGAAGATCTGGGGCAATTGATGCCTGACGAAGGAAAGACGGTCTACGACCTCAGGGGGCTTAAGTGCCCCCTTCCCGTTTTGAAGGCCCGCAAGCGCATCGCCTCCATGGCCGCAGGGGCACTGCTCGAGATCGAGACGACCGATCCGATGGCAGTGATCGATATCCCGCATTTCTGCCGCGAAGACGGCCATAGCCTCGAGGCGGCTTGCCCCGCTGAAGGCGGTCACCGCTTCCTGATCCGCAAGGGCGTCTGAAGGCACAAAGCGCCTTCGGCTCTCCTCCAAACCAACAGCGCATCAAAGAACAGGGATGAAGCCGTACTATCGGCTTCATCCCTGCGGTTGGCTCATGGCCGGCAGTCTTCGCCCCCTTCACTCCTCGCGGAATGCTCTGAGCATCTGGTCGGTGAAGGGTTTTGTGAGGTATGAGATTGCGGTTCTCTCGTCGGTCTGGACGAAGACTTCGACGGGCATTCCGGGCATGAGCTTGCGGCCGCCGAGCTTTTCGAGCGGCTCCCGAGACCTGGCCGCGGCCCATGAAGCCGGTGCCCATGTCGACCGTCAGGGTGCTGGTGGCGGTGGAGTAGTCGAGCGTGTCGACGCCGCCGTCGCCCCAGTAGCTGTCGTCGCCGTCGCCCTTGGTGGCGAGCACGATGTCGTCGCCGGCACCGCCCCAGGCCTTGTCCGATCCCGCCCCGCCTTCGATGACGTCATTGCCGGCGTCGCCGTAGATCAGGTCCTCGCCGCCATTGCCGAACAGCATGTCGGCACCGGCACCGCCGTGGATCTCGTCATTGCCGGATCCGCCCGAGGCAACGTCGTCCCCGTCGCCGCCCGACAGCACATCCTCGCCGTCCTCGCCGCGCAGCACGTCGCTGCCCGCATCCCCCGACAGGATGTCGCCACCGCCGCCGCCCAGAAGCACGTCGGCAAGGCCACCACCCAAGAGCACATCCGCCTGGGACGTTCCGATCAGCGTGCGCGCCGCAACCGGCAACGGCGTCTCGCCACCGTCCCCATCGCCCGAACCGTCACCCTCGTCGTCGCCATCGTCATCACCGCCGCCGGCCGTATCATCATCGTCATCATCAGTATCGTCGTCCCCATCATCGTCGGGGCCGCCGGTGTCGTCGTCGTCATCCTCGTCGTCGTCGCCGTCATCGCCGCCGCCAACGGGGTCGCCGTCGTCATCACCATCGTCTTCATCATCATCCGGGTTGCCAGCACCATCATCACCATCGTCCGGTTCGTTGGTCTGGAAGACATGTTCGGGAAGATCCGTCATGCCGGTATTGCGAGCGATGATGTCGGCAAACTCCTGGCCGTCGATGAAGTTTTCGTAGAAGTCGAAGTTGTCGAAGCGGCTTGCGTAGTAGAAGCGGTCGGCTTCCTGCAGGCGGTCGAACTGCTCATGCAGCACGATCCAGAAAGTCTGGCCGACCATGCCGCCATTCACATGCTTTTCGGCAAGGCCGCCGACCCAGAGATCGACGCGGTCGATGCCCTTGACGACGCCGGTACCATCGGCCTGCATTGCCACCTGGATACCCGGATTGATCGACTGGAACGTGGCGATATCGCCGGGCTGCAGCACGAGGTCCGGATAGGCCTGGCGGAACTGGTTGATCACCGCCGGGCTAAGGCCGTTGCGTGTCTGGAAATCCTCCCACGACGTGTAGGCGGACATGTCGCCGGCAAAGCCGCGTGCTTCCGAGACATAGGGATCCTGGGAGGCCGCCAGATCCATGCGGACCTGGTTGAGCGTTCCGAGGCCGACATCCCATCCGCGCGCCACGTTGAAGGCGAACAGATCGGCATTGATGCGAACGAGGTCGTTGCGAACCGCGTCGACGATGTTGAAGTCCACCTCTTCGGCCTGCTGGGTGATGATCCCGCCGAGAATGGAGTTGACGCCGAGCTGTTCGTAGCCGGGTTGCGGCACGTAGCCTGGAGGCAAGGGACCGGTGAACACGCCGGCCTCATTGCTCGGGTTCAGGAAGGCATCGAACAGAGCCACCTGCTTCGGCTGCCCGTCGGGGCCGATGACGGTCATGGTCTGACCGATCAACGAATGTCCGACGCGGTAGACCGCGGCTGCGAACTCATGGGAGATGCCGGCCGTGGCATCCGGGTTGTACTCGAGGAAGCCATGGTTACCGAGGCCGCGCATGCCGCCGAGCAGCATGTCGGCGAACTCGTTGAAGACCACCCGCTGGTATTCGGCCTCATTGATCATCTTGGCCGCCTGGAACAGCTCTTCAGCCGTTCCCTGGAAGCCGGCCGCCTCCAGACCTTCCACATGGAAGTTATGGTTGCGGGCCCAGATGGTGTGCATCGAGGTCAGCGCGAAGTTCTCGTTGCCGCGCCCGTCGCCGACCACATAGTGATCGAGCAGCTTGATGAAGGGGTTGGTGTCGAGAAGCAGCGCATGGGTGCTGCCCATGAAGTTGGACGTCATGGCCGGAAGCATCGCTTCGTTGATGGCGCCGTTGGTCACCAGCCCGGCAAAATAGGTCTGGAACGCGACCTGCCCGCCCGGCAGCGAGGCCGAATGGAACACGGTGTTGTTCTGCCAGTGATGCAGGATCAACTCGCGCAGCGTCGGCAGCAGCGAGAAGTCGTCGTTCGACGGGTCGGCTGCCCCCTTGAACAGATGTGCGCCGAGACCGCCCGAGCCGTTGCCTTCCCGCAGGAACTGGCCGACCAGATCGTTGGAACCATAGGCCTGGTTCTGATCGACGAATGGCGACGTCTTGTTCAGGTGCTGCGGTACGCCGTCAACGATCGAGCTTACCGTCCCGCGAGTGAGATCGGCCGGGTTGCCCGATCCCGGTGCGCCGTTGCCCGGTGCGCCGATCTGGATCGCGCCGTTGCCGCCCTTGCCGAGGAAGTCGAGACCATGGTCGAAGTACTGGCCGAACGCCATGAAGAAGATGTTGGCGTCCTTGTCGTTCTTCGGCAGGTCGAGCTCCTGGCTACCGAGGATGTTGCTGATGTTGCGCGGGTCGAGCCCCGAGAAGATCGGATTGATGTTGTTGTTGCCGGTCGTCGGGTCGTAGGCGCCGTAGTGCGCATCGGTGATGCGGATGAACGGCGTGTCGGCCGAGCCCCAGGTCGGATTGTCTTCGTTGTTGCCGTGACCGGATAGTGTCCGCACGCCGGAGAAGTCGTTGGTGTCATCATCAGTGTCGAAGGCCGGCAGACCGTTGACCAGGTTCTTGAGGCCGGCAAGATCGTTCGCGGTATATTCGAAGCGACCCGAAACACCTTCGCCGTTACCAGGCGTCGGCGGCGTATTCTGGAACTGCGGCGGCACTGCACCGGCGAAGGTGATCGAGTGCGTCCCGTTCGAGAACGTCTTCGTGCCGTTCGCATTGGTGGTCATGGTGTAGTCGGAAATGTTGCTTCCCGGCGCCAGTTCCACCACGTCCTGCGGTCTGAGATTGCCGACGATCGTGTCGTTGCCGCCATTGGTGCGGAACAGGATACGGTGCGAAGACTGCAGTGCGCTGAAGTCTACCGTGTCGTCGCCGGCATCGCCGTTGATCGTGATCGTGTTGACGCTGAGCCCGGTCGGCGAGAAATCGCCGATCGTCAGCACCGTGTCCGGGCCAACGCCCGTATTGATGACGATCTCCTCGATGTCGTTGAGTTCGGCAATGACCGAAGCGAAGTTCGTGCCGTTGCGGGTAATGACGATTTCGGTCGCCGCATTCAGGTTGGCCACGTTGTTGCCGACGACGGCTGCCCATTCGGTGCGGGTATAGACCCGGAAGGTTTCGTTGGAAGCGTCGCCGTTGACGACCACGGTGTCGCCATTGGCATCTTCGCTCTCGCCGTTGATGAAGTCACGGCCTTCGCCGACATCGACGGTGATAGTGTCATCGCCTGCACCGGCATTGATCGTGTCGTTGCCGCCCTGGCCGTTGATCTGATCGGCAAAGGTCGACCCGGTCAGGGTGTTGCCTGCGCCGGTGCCGTTGATGGCAGCCGGAGCCGGCGTATCGGCGAGGATGAAATCGGCGATGCTGATGTCGTTGGGATCAACGGCATCGACGAGGATCGTACCGATCGTGGTCGTGCCGGTGGCGTCCCGAATGGTCAACAACGTATCGTCCGTTCCGGGAACGACCACACGGGTTTCCAGCACGCGGGTCGCGAAGTTGGCTGCCGTGATGCCCAAGCCGCTGAGGTCAATGAGATCCTGGCCACCGCCGGCAGGGTTGGCATCGAACGTGTTGATCGTGTCGTTGCCGAAATTGATCGTGTCGTAGACGTAGACATCGTTGTCGTTGTTGTCATTGAAGGTGTCGTCGCCGGCGCCGCCACGCAGTCTGTCGTTGCCGTCGTCACCGTCGATGATGTCGTTACCATCACCGCCCGAAAGCGTATCTGCCCCGTTGTTGCCGAGCATGGTGTTTGCAAGCGTATTGCCGACGCCGGTAATGGCACCGCCACCATTCTTGGTGAGGTTTTCGACATTGGCGCCGAGCGTGTAGTTGCCGAGCGTCGTCTGGACCGTGTCCGTTCCGGCGGAACCTACCGCCGTTTCGTCGACGACGTCACCGACATTGTCGACGACATAAATGTCGTTGCCGGCACCACCCCTCAAGGTGTCGGCACCAGCCGCACCGTCGAGCGTGTTGTTTCCGGTGTTGCCGACGATGATGTTGTTCAAGGCGTTGCCGGTGCCGTTGATGTTGCCGGTGCCGGTCAGATTGAGGTTCTCGACATTGGCGCCCAACGTATGGGTGACCGAACTGTTGACAGTGTCGGTACCCCCGTTGGCAGCCTCGACCACGGTGTCGCCTGTTCCGACGAAGTAGGTGTCGTTGCCGGCACCGCCCGTCAGCGTGTTGGCGCCTGCATTGCCGGTGATCGTATCGTCAAAGGCGCTGCCTGTAATATTTTCGATGTCGATCAGCGTATCGTCGCCGTCGGCACCGGTAGCCGTTCCGGTCGTCAGGTTGACGGTGACCGCACCACTGGCACCGGCATAAGACGCCGTGTCCGTATCGCCGGTACCGCCGTGCAGCCGGTCATTACCCAGGCCACCGGACAGGACATCGTCTTCGTCCTGGCCGAAGAGCGAGTCGTCGCCGGCACCGCCGGCGAGTGTATCGTTGCCGTCGTCGCCATACTGAACGTCATCGCCAGCCGTCGCAAAGGCTGTCAGATCGTTGCCCAGATTGCTGCCGGTCCTGATGGTGAACGTCTCGTCATAGGTGTTGAGGAAATCGTCGGTCGAGCGGATGACCAGCGTATACGTGGTATCGGCCGTCATCGCCCCGACCCGACTGACGACGCCGGCCGGTGAGACCGTGAAGCCAGCACTGCTTCCGGGCTGCAGCGAATAGGTCCAGGCCGTGCTGTCGTCATCGACCGTCGCAAGATTCGCGATCGCCCCCGTGGGCAGGTCGTTGTTATTCGGGTTGATGGCGTTCCAGCGAATGTCCGTCGGCGCTTCGTTGGCGAGAAAGATGCGCGTACCGTCCGTGAACTCGGCCCATTCGACGTTACGCAGCCTGTCGATACCGTCGGAGACGAGATTGCGTTCCGTCAACGGATCGATGACGTTGCTGACGTTGATATGCGAGATCGTCGTCGAGCCATCAGCATTGCGGACAACCGTGTAGTTGGCGTTGCCGTTGGCGTCGAGGAACGTGTCGTTGAAGAAGGCTGTGTCGACATCGCCGACACCATCGTCCTCAACGATCTCACGAACGATGTGCAACTGCGTCGGCACGATCGTGCGGGAGATCATCAGGTCGAACAGCGACTTTCCAACCCAGCTCGGGTCTGCCGCGTCGTTCACCGTGAAGACATGCTTCAGGCTGTCGACGGAGGAAATCTGGTTCTGCGGCGTGTTTTCCACCCCTGGCGCCGTGATGCGAATACGCACGTTCAGCCAGGCATCGCCGTCGAGGAAATCATCCCCGCCATTGCCGCGCAGGCTGTCTGAGCCCCCACCGCCAAGCAGGATGTTGCCAGAGTTGAAGGCCGACAGAGCCTCGAGTTGGGCTGCCGTCGCGCCGACGGGTGCTGCAGTGATGAGGTTGCCAAGCAAGGCGCGCAGCCCTTCGATGCGGTTGACGCCCGCCTGGGACAGCTCGTCGTTGAAGAAAATGCCTTCCGTGGTCGCAACCGTGTCGCCCGGCAGAATGTCGCCTTGAACACGGTCGTCGCCGAGAAGCGTGTCGTCGTGATCCCAGCCGGAGAGA
This sequence comes from Ensifer sp. M14, assembly GCF_003355565.1. Classification (NCBI taxonomy): domain Bacteria; kingdom Pseudomonadati; phylum Pseudomonadota; class Alphaproteobacteria; order Hyphomicrobiales; family Rhizobiaceae; genus Ensifer; species Ensifer sp. M14. The sequence continues at coordinate 1,452,758 of NZ_QJNR01000004.1, read as the reverse complement.
GCCTCTGTCTTGTCGAAGCGGTTGCGCAGGATGTCTTCCGCCTCGGTGGTGAAGATGGGGATGCGCATGTCGGCGTAGCCGTCGAGCGCCATGCCCTTGAAGATCGCCCAGTCGAAACCGAACATGCCTTCGTTGCGCATGACGCTTTCGCCCTGGACCATGATGTCGTCGCCGGATTCAGCGTCGAAGTCGTGTTCCTCGTTGCCGGCGAACATGACGTCGTGACCCTTGATCGCCGAATTGAAGAACAGTTCGGAGTTGTCGCCGGCCGTGGTGTCGAAGCCGCCGCCCGCCTCAAGCCAGTCGTCGCCCTCGTTGCCCATCAAGAGATCGACACCGTCACCGCCGAGGACGAAGTCGTCACCCGCACCGGCGAACACTTCGGTGTCGTCGACACCGACGAAGACGACGTCCTTGCCGTCGCCGCCCATCAGGATGTCGATGCCGTTGGAGTTGGCGATGACGTCGTTGCCTTCCTCGCCCTTGATGAAGTCGCCGGTGTCGCCGCTGTCGGTCAGGATGTCGTCGCCGCCGCCGCCGTTGACGAGGTCAACGCCTGCGCCGGATTCAACGCGGTCATTGCCGTCGTCGGCCCAGATCGCATCGTCGCCGAAGTCGGTGATGATCGTGTCAGCATTGTTGGTGCCACCGACGACGATATGTTCGCCACCGGTAAAGCGCAGGTAGTTCGTTTCGATTGCCGCCGTACGCGGATCGTCACGCACTACCTTGCCGAGCCCGATTGCTTCGAGCGCCGGGTCATTGCCTTCCGGATCCGGCTCGGCCTGATTGGCCTGGTTGACCTCGAGCACGAAGTCGTACTTGGCAAAGGAGTCTACGCCGATGTGGCGCTCGATGATGTCGTCGGCGGTGCCGCGGATGCCGTCCGCCCCAGGCTGTGCCAGTTCGGTGTTGGCCATCATCATCTTCGAGAAGGAATTCTGCTCGAGCTGGTTCAGCATGTTCTGGCCCTGCGTGCGGGTCAGGTAGTAGAACCGGTCGCCGTCCTGCAGGTTTTCCATCTGGGCTTCGAAGATGGCGTTGAAGGTCGAGCCGAGCATGCCGCCGAACGGCATTTTCTTTTCGGCCAGACCGCCGATCCACAGATCGATCAGGTTGAGGCCGCTGTTGCCAATGTTCCAGTCGCCGGTGCTGTTGAGGAAATCGAGGCGATCCGAAGGCACGACGATCGTGCGCGTCCCGCCCGGTGCGTTGGCGTCGGCAATCACCTGGTCTTCCCCAAAGACGATTGCCATTGCAGCGGCACGCTTGCCGGCAAGTGTTGTTTCGTCGTCCACCAGAGTATGCAGGCCGTATGCCGCGATGAAGTTCACCACAGAGATCGGATTCTTCAGGTTGGCGGCAAAGTCCACCCAGCTGTCATAGGGTGTGAGGAAGGTCGAGCCGCTTGCCGCATAGAGCTGGGCGCGCGTCTCGTTCAACGAGGGAATGCCTGTGTCTCGGCCGCGGGCGATATTGATCGTCGCCAGGTCGAGCGGAAGACCGAGCAGATTGTTGCGCAGCGATCCGACGATGAACTCGTCGATTTCGTTGCCACGTTCGATCGTCATGCCGCGCACGACCGCCGCAGCGGCCGCATCGTGCGAAATCGTCCCGTCGAGATCGAACTCGACCGGGTTGAGGAAGGCTTCGATAAGCCCGACTTCCGGATTGATGAGAACACCATTTGCATCAAGACGCGGCATTTCATCGGTCAGCATCGAATGGCCGAAGCGATAGACCGTGTTGGCGAATTCGGAGAAAATCGCCGGATTGATGTCGGTGACGCTGTTGAAGACGAACGGGTCGATCGCCGGCTGGATCTTGCGGGCGAACTCTTCGAACACCAGGTGCTGGTATTGCATTTCCGTGGCGAAGCGGGCGGCCTGGAAAATGCGCTCGCCATCCCACCCGAAGGATTCAAGAAGTTCTGCCCGCTCCACTGGGTCGGCCGGGAAGGTTGCCGGCAACGCGTCAAGCTCCGCCTGGGTGATATCAACAGACAGCCACTCATTGATGAAGGCGAGGTCGCCACTTTGCAGAATGGTCATCTTCTGCATATCCGTCTGGCGATTGTGCTCGGAGTGGAAGATGTGGTGCACGGTCGTCAGACCGATATTCTCGTTGCCGCGGCCGTCGCCGGTGATGAAGTGGCGGTTGAGCAGTTCGTCGTCATATTCGGTGTTGCGGCCGGTCTGCGGATTGAATGCCACGGCATTGCCGGTGTCGCCGTCGGCATCGGCTACCAGGTTGCCGAGCGCATCGAAAACGGGAACGGCGTTGTGGGCGATATCGTCCAGGAAGGCGTGGCCGATACGCAGCGCGCCTGCCGTGAACGTGTTCACAGGATTTGAGGGATTGCCCTCGGTGACGACGTCATCGGACGTATTGGGGATTCCGTCGACGCCCAGACCGGTGACCAGCAATGGGTATCCGTTCGGTCCGCGGATGAACTCGCCATAGGCGTCCGTGCGGATCAGCGGAATGTTGAAGATATCGGCATCGGTCAATTGGATGCCGAGCACGTCTGCTGCCTGCGCCTTGATGTCGGCCCAGGTCGGCAAGCCGTTCGCCGACCCGTCAAGCAGGCGGCCGGTCGCGACAGGCGCACCGCCGACGGTCGCATATTCGCGCAGGAAGAACTGATGCGAGGCGTGCGACGTATAGGTCTGGTTCTGATCGACGAACGGCGTCGTCGTGTTGGTATGAGAATCGCCATCCGGCGTCGCGCGGGTCAGGACCATGAAGCGCAGATGCGCCGGCAGGTCGTCGGCGGTTCCAGCCACGCCATCCGTTCCGAGCACCAGCGGGTCATCGTCCTGCAGCGGTACATAGACGGTTCCGTTGCCACCCTTGGTGATCAGGTCGAGGCCGTGGTCGAAGAACTGACCGAAGAAGGTCATCCAGGCGTTGAAGGGCGCGGAAAGGCCTTCGTCCGGTGCCACGTTGGGAATGGACAGGTTGCCCTCATCGCCGATGACCAGTCCCAGTTCGGCTGCAACGGCCTCGAGCGCCGCGGACGGATCCTGGGCAACCACTTCGGCTGATGCCAGCGCTTCCTCGGCTGCGGTCACGGCATTCGCCGCGTCCTGAATGGCATCGATGCTGGCCGGATTGCCCGGCGTGTAGCCGGCGACAGCCAGATCGAGGGCTGTGTTCGCGTCGTTGAGTGCATTCTGCGCAGCGACAACGGCGTCATCAGCCTGCTGCTGGGTCACGCGAGCGGCAAGCAAACGCGCCATGTCACCCTGCGGGTCTTCCGAACCGGCAAAGGTCAGGGCCGCGATGATGGCTGCCGGGTTGTTGATCGACATGTCAACGATGAGATTGGAGATGATGCGCGGATCGGCATCCACCACATTGCTGCCAGGTGCACCATAGTTGCCGCCGGTCAAGACGCCGCCGGGCGCTGGCCCGTTGACGTCGATGCTGTCGCCATCGGTGTCGTTGCGATACTCGGCGTCCAACAGCCGCGGCATCGCCTGGTCGGCGGAACCCCAGGTCTCGCGACCGGGCACGATGTTGTTGTAGGTGCCGTCGACGGTGCGAAGGCCGTTCGGAACATGGGGGTCGGGGATCGCGAGCTGCGCACCGGGCGTGCCTGCCGCAACGACATTGCCGGCCGCATCGACGTAGATCTCCCTAAGGTCCTGGGCATTCGCGCCGGAATGCGCGGTCGAGTTCCCTTCTGCGATCTTGATCTGGCGCAGAATGAACATCATGTCCTGAAGATTGAGCTTGAACGCGGCCATTTTCCCCTCCGTCGAGACACAGCGATCCTCCCGGAAGGACACATGTCTTTCCGCCAACAGAGGTCGCGCTACTGGTACTGGTCGCCATTAACGCATCGAAGCCGCGGTCGGCGTAGAGAACAAGGTCGCGTGATTTTCGCGACTAAAGGACAGTCGGACCGGAACACTTTGGTCTCCACTGTTCTCAGACCTTAGTCGGAGCAAGATTTCGCATGCCGACGCCGCGTGAATGTCTGCATCGCTTTGGTGCCCGGCTCGGGAGGCCCTGCCTGTGCCGCAGCTCTTCCCGCAGTCTGAAAGTTAACCGTAACCATTTGATTGACTACAGAATTCCCTTGCTTCAATTGCGGCTTTTGGCTTCTTTTGATGGACGATGCCGGTTTTAGCGGAGGCATTTTTAAGGAATAGAGCATATAAGATCGCAGAAACGCGATCGGACAAGTCTCATGGATGCCGCCGGGAACAACACCGAAATGGCCAAGCGCATCTTTCCGCTGAACCTGAGCAGTTCAGCCACTCTGCAAAAGCTGGCGTCGGCATTCCAACGGCTCCGGCTTGAAGTTCGCTTCATCATCATCGCCTCGTTTATCGTCGTGGCGTTGATGATCGCGCTCGCGATCTGGACGACAAACCGCCTGGAGCGAACCGTGTTCAACAGCGTCGGCTCGCTCGGCGCCGCCTATCTTCAGACGTTCGTTGCACCGCTGATCTCCGAGGAAGACATCAAGCGTGGCGTCCTTCCGCCCATCGTAGAAGATAAGCTGAAGCAGCTTCTCGGGACCAGCGCTCTCGGTCAGCATGTGCACGAATTGAAAATCTGGAGCCCCGATGGAAGCCTGATGTATTCGACGTCAGGCAAGCTCATCGACGAAGAGGTTGTCTTTGACGAGCTGCAGCGCGCCTTGACGGGAGAAATCGTCGTTTCTCGCACGATGATCCAGAAGCATGAATATACCGGCGAAGAGCAGCGCGGCATGTATATCGAGGTCTACGCACCGCTCGTGCACAATGAGGCAGGCAAGGTGCTGCTGGTCGGCGAATTCTACGAGCGCCCCGATTTCCTGGTCGGTGAGTTGTCGACCGCCTGGCGCGAAACGGTCAGCATCGTTCTTCTCGTTTCGGTGCCTATGCTGGCGCTCCTCTTCCTGATCGTGCGCAGTGGCAGCCTGCTCATCGATCGCCAACACGCTGCCATCCGCCACAGTCTTGGTCGGGCACTTGAACTGTCCAACCAGAACCGTCGGCTGCGCGCAGCGGCGGAGACGGCCCGGCTCGAGGCCGGCAAGCTCAATGAGATGATTCTCGACCAGATCGGGTCCGATCTGCACGACGGTCCGGTCCAACTGCTGACATTGCTCAAGCTGAAACTCAGCGACATGGCCTCGCCGCAGACCGGCGGCCAAACCGCAGCGGCCGTCAAGCCGCAAGAAATCGACAGGCTGGTCAGCACGGTTACGACGGTGCTTGAAGATTTGAGGAACATTTCCTCCGATCTCGTGCTGCCGGAACTCGACGACATGTCGCTGAACGACACGATCCTGCTCGCGGTCAGGCGGCATGTGGATCTCATAGGTCGCGATGTCGATGTGGTCGGGCTGATCGCATCGCAGAAGGTGGATGCACACCTGAACATCTGCGTCTATCGCTTCATCCAGGAAGCGTTGATGAACAGCGAACGACATGCACCGGGCAACCGCCAGCATCTGCGCTACGGCACGCGCCACAACCGCCTGTTCATCACCGTGGCCGATGTGGGCGACGCACCATCGACATCAGTGACCCCGCGCAGCACTGGGCGCACCGGGCTCGGGACCATCACGCAGAAACGCCGCATTCGCGCCTTTGGCGGCCGCATGCGCATGATCCGCCGGCCAAACGGCATGGTGGTAACGGCGGTTCTGCCGCTCGATCACAGCGGCGGCCCGTTCGATCGTCCATAGATTTCAATGATGCTTCGCAGGCAGGAGGCAAACCGAAACGGTGAGACCGCCGCATTCGCGCGAGATTCGGCGTTCTGGGCGGCTATGGCATCATGCCTTAGATAGAATTGGAATTAAGGCTCGAACCATGCAGCAAGCCTGAAGTGCCACAGCACCGCGCATCATACTTGACGCGCGGTGCTGTGATGTTCGATCGCCTAGTTGATGCGCCGTGATGCACCACGCTCGGCAGAGCCGTCGGGCAGGACATCCAGGCGCTGCGCTGCCAGCACCACTTCCACACGGTTCCTGACATCGAGTTTCTGCATCAAGACCGTCATGTAATGTTTGACGGTCTTTTCGCTGATATCAAGACAGACCGCTATTTCGCGGTTCGTGCTGCCACGCATGAGATGGCGAACGATCTGCTCTTCGCGCAGGCTCAGGCGTCGTTGTGCCTGAGACCGCCGGCGGATTTCCGCTGTTTTCATGGCCATGATGACCTTGGTCGCGAATCCCGCAGTGATGAACGTCTCGCCGTCATAGACGGTGCGTATGGCCTCATGCAGGTCGCTGGCGCTGCTGCCTTTCAGCACATAGCCAGAGACCCCGTAATTCAGGACTTGTATCGCGGTTTCAATGCTTGAATTTGCGGTGAAGACGATGATCCGCGTGTCTTTGTATTTTTGCGCAACCAGCTCGATAGCCGCAATGGCGTCGCCGGGCATGCTCAAATCGAGCACGAGAACTTCAGGTGAAAATTCTTCAACTATTTTCAAAGCATCGACCGCGTTTTCGCCCTTCGCGACGATTTCGAGGTCACTTTTTCCAGAATATAAACTGACCAGTCCTTCCAGAAGGATCGGATGGTCGTCAACAAATGCAACTGATATCGACATGGTCGTTGCTCTCCCTCCGCAACGAACATGCTAGTTCATCAGGTTCGCGTTTAAAAGAACACACTTAACTTCTAGTTAATTTAGAAAGTGAACGGATACCGTGCCGACACGGACGAAGGCACAGGTGGCACGTCTCAAACACAGCGAAGATATTCGCCTTGCGGTCTAAGAAATACACAAGCACTCCTTAGACGGGAACCTGCAAAAGCCAGACTATTTGCAATCTTTACAATTGCTTATGCGATTGAAAGGTCACTCAGTAGGGAGCAACCCGGAACAGGAGAAACGCGAGGCGGCGTTTTCTGGAGCATCTCGGTACATTTTAAGTAACGCCAGAATATTAGCCCAAAAATGTTTGCCGCCGCCGCCAAAGATCACCCGAAAGTACTACGGATTTTAACCTTCTTTCACAGAATCGGCAGAAAGATGCCGCGGACTGCCGCGTTAAAACCCTAGAACTTCATACCAGGCACAACCAAGGGATTGTCCGAAAGCGCCTGGGCATCGGGACGATCGATTCGCGGTTTGCCGGTGAAGGCATCGAAAAGGTCGCGCACGAAAGCTTCGCTCAGCCCCTTGGTGATCAAGACCATACGCGTCCGCCGATCGGCCGGATCCGGCCAGGCGGCAAGCCGCTCCGGGGTATGAAAGACGTTCTGCACGCCGTGAAGCACCAGCGGTCGCTCCGGGTTGTCGGAAACGGCGACGATCGCCTTCATCCGCAAAAGCTTCTCGCCATGGGCTGAGCGCAGGAGATCGATGAACATGTCGAGCGCCATCGGCTCGATCGGCCTGTCATGCAGGATGCTGAACGATCGAATGTCCGAACCATGGCGCGTTGCATCGTGGTGATGGTGATGATGGTGATGGTCGTGGTGGTGATGATCGCCGTCATGATGATGATCGCCGTCATGATGATGGTGACTGTGGTGCTCGTGGCCGTGATCTGCCTCATCCTGCAGCCAGCGGCCGACATCGGCAATCTTCGAAGCGGGATCGTAGAGGCCACAGGCAAAGAGCGCGCCCTTACCGGCCTCGGGGCTGTCACCGTCGACGAACGGCGCACGCGGATTGAGCGCTCGCAGGCGCGACCGCAGTTCTTCCAACCGCGCCTGATCGGCAAGCCCGGCCTTGCTGATCACGATGCGATCGGCGACCGCGACCTGCTTCAGCGCTTCCTCGTGGTTGGCAAGCGTCTGCAGGCCGTTGACGGCATCGACCACCGTCACCACACCATCGAGACGGAAGCTCTGGGCGATAACCGGATTGCCGATCACCGACTGCAGCACCGGCGCCGGGTCCGCAAGCCCTGTCGTTTCGATGACGACACGCTTCAGCGGCTTGATGCGCCCTGTCTGCATCCGGTCCATGAGGTCGGCAAGCGTGTCCACCAGTTCGCCGCGCACCGTGCAGCACAGGCAGCCGTCGGAAAGCTCGATGACTCCGTCGCTCGAGGCTTCCACCAGGAGGTGGTCGATCGAGACATCGCCGAATTCGTTGATGATGACGGCTGTGTCGGAGAGATCCGGATCCTTGAGCAGCCGGTTCAAAAGCGTCGTCTTGCCCGCACCGAGAAAACCGGTCAGGATCGAGACCGGCACCGCCGGCAGTGGGCTAACCATGGAAAACTCCGATCAGAGGCTCGGCCGCGGCACCGGGATCGGCACATTGGCGACGTCGCCCTGGCCGGCCGGATCCGTGCCGGCTTTGGCCAGTTTGTCGCCGCTGCCGGGAATGAGGCCGGCAAAGGCCAGCTTCAGCGGGCGGTTGATCTCGTGGATGAACGGCGAAAGCAGCTTCTGCCGTCCGGCTTCGTCGCGACCTTCGCTGCGCACCTTGGCGGCGGCCTGCGAGCAGATCTGCTTGCTGACGTCAGCCACCAGATCGCGCGTCTCGCCATAGGGCGCGATCTGCACCAGCGATGGCTTGGCCGCTCCCGAGGTCGTCAGCGCCATCTGCATCAGACGCGCGGATTCGTCAGCACGGGCGCCGAGGCTGTCTTCGCCAAGCACGACCGAAACGACGCTGCGGCCGTCGCGCGTCGCCGAGGAGACCTGGTTGAAGCCGGAGGCGCAGATGAAGCCTGTCTTCATGCCGTCAGCGCCTTCGAAGCGGCCGATCAGCATGTTGTAGTTCGGATAGTCCTTCTTGCCGGTGGTGAAGCCTTCCAGCGAGAAATAGGACGCGTATTCGGGAAACTCGCGCTTCAGCGTGATCGCCAGCACCGCAAGGTCGCGCGCAGTGGTGTACTGGCCCGGCCCCGGCAGGCCGTTGGCGTTGACGAAATGCGATGACGTCATGCCGATGCGGCGCGCCTCGGAATTCATCCGGTCGATAAAGGCGGGCTCGGAGCCGCCAACGGTTTCGGCAATTGCCACCGCCACGTCGTTGGCCGACTTCACCAGCATCATTTTCAGCGCGCTGTCGAGCGTCATCGCCTGGCCGGGCTTGTAGAACATCTTGCTCGGTGGTTCGGAGGCAGCGTTCTTGGTCATCACGACGGGGCTCGTCAGCGCCAGTTGTCCCGATTTGATCGCCCGGAAGGTGGTGTAGGCCGTCATCAGCTTGGTCAGCGACGCCGGATACCACTTCTGGAAGATATCCTGGTGCTCGTAAACCTTCAGTGTATTGACGTCGACAACGAGCCGCGGATTGGCAAATGCCGGCATTGCCATGAGAAGGCTCGCGCAGGCGCCAGCCACGACACCCACTGCCTTTGCCTTGCCACGCATGAAAAATCCTGCTGTCACTACCATAGACCTCGAATTTCCGCTGTTGCCTCGTCTCGTTCGGCTATTTAGCCTATATGGCGAGGAGATGGCAAAGCCCATTCATTGGCTGCTGTGCCAATCCACCGCAGATAGATGTGATCGAACAGACCGACAGGACTTATCTCATGCCGATTCTCAACCGTGCCGCCGAACTGCAAAACGAAGTCACCGAATGGCGGCGTCATCTGCACAAGAACCCCGAGCTCCTGTTCGCGGTGGAAAATACGGCAGCCTTCGTCGAAAATAAACTGAAGGAATTTGGCGTTGACGAAATCGTGACTGGCCTTGGCCAAACGGGCGTCGTCGGCCTCATCAAGGGCAATCTCGGTCCCGGCCGCACTATCGGCCTTCGCGCCGACATGGACGCGCTGCCGATCACCGAGACCACCGGCAAGCCCTGGGCGTCGGAAACATCCGGCAAGATGCACGCTTGCGGCCATGACGGTCACACGGCCATGCTGCTTGGCGCGGCAAAGTACCTTGCCGAGACCCGCAACTTCGCCGGCAGCGTCGCGGTGATCTTCCAGCCGGCCGAAGAAGGCGGCGGCGGCGGCCATGAAATGGTCAAGGACGGCATGATGGAGCGCTTCGACATCGCCGAAGTCTACGGCATGCACAACATGCCGGGCATGCCCATCGGCCATTTCGGCAGCCGCGTCGGCGCGATCATGGCCTCGACCGACGAGTTCACCATCACCATCAAGGGCCGCGGCGGCCATGCGGCCCAGCCGCACAAGACGATCGATCCGATTGTCATCGGCACGCAGATCGTCACTGCCTTGCAGACGATCGCGTCGAGAACGGTCGATCCGCTTGCATCGGTCGTCGTCTCGGTGACCACGTTCAACGCCGGCTTCGCCCATAACGTCATCCCGGAGGAGGCGGTCCTCGGCGGCACGGTGCGCACGCTGAAGCCGGAAGTGCGCGATATCGGCGAGACCCGTATCCGGTTGATCGCCGAAGGCATTGCCGACGTCTATGGCGCCACGGTCGACGTCTGGTACAGCCGCAACTATCCCGTCACCGTCAACCACGAGGACGAAACGGCCTACGCGCTGAAGGCGGCGGCGGAAATCGCCGGCGAAGGCAATATCCGTCCGTCGCTCGACCCGATGATGGGCGGCGAAGACTTCTCCTACATGCTGCTGGCCCGTCCGGGCGCGTTCATCTTCATGGGCAACGGCGACACCGCCGGGCTGCACCACCCCGCCTATGACTTCAACGACGAAGCGATCCCGCACGGGATCTCCTATTGGGTGAAACTCGCGGAAACGCGACTTGCCGCCTGAGGCGCGGGCGGGAGGCGGCACGATGCATCAGATAGACAAGATAGACCGTAGAATTCTCAACATCCTGCAGGCGGACGGCCGGATCACCAATCTGGAGCTTGCCGATCGCATCGGCCTGTCGCCGACCGCGACCAGCGAGAGGCTGCGTCGGCTGTTGAAGGAAGGCTATGTTTCGGGCTTCGGCGCCCGCCTCGATCCGCAGAAGCTCGGCTTCGGCCTGCTCGTCTTCATCGAGGTCATGCTCGACAAGACGACGCCCGATGTCTTCGACCAGTTCGCGACCGCCATCAAGCAGGCACCGGCAGTGCTCGAATGTCACATGGTCGCCGGCGGCTTCGACTATCTCGTCAAGACCCGCTTCGAGGATATGGCCGCCTACCGCAATTTCCTCGGCCAGGTGCTCTGGACGCTGCCGGGCGTCAAGGAAACCCGCACTTACGCTGTCATGGAAGAGATCAAGAACGACGGGCCGCTGCCGCTCGTCTGATGCCAGACAGGAACAGCCCCGGAGACCGATGGGATCCCCGGGGCTGTTCCCGACAGCTTACGCGGCGTCGAGCGACGCCATGTCGATGACGAAGCGGTATCGCACGTCGCTCTTGACGACCCGCTCATAGGCTTCGTTAATCTCCTGGATCTTGATCGTCTCGATCTCCGAGACGATGTCATGCTCACCGCAGAAATCCAGCATTTCCTGGGTTTCCTTGATCGAGCCGATCATCGAGCCGGAAATGCTGCGACGGGCGGGCACCAGCGAGAATGCATGCACCGGCACGGCATTTTCCGGAATGCCGACCAGCACGAAATTGCCGTCGACCTTCAGAAGATTGACATAGGCGTTCCAGTCGATCTCGGCTGCCACCGTGCAGATGATCAGGTCGAACTGGCCCTGAAGCGTCTTGAAGGTTTCCGGATCGTTGGTGGCGTAGTAGTGGTCGGCACCGAGCTTCAGTCCGTCTTCCTTCTTGGAAAGGGTCTGGCTGAGAACGGTGACGTCAGCGCCCATGGCATGGGCAAGCTTGACGCCCATATGGCCGAGACCGCCCATGCCGACGATCGCGACCTTCTTGCCGGGACCGGCCTTCCAGTGGCGAAGCGGCGAGTAGAGCGTGATACCGGCACACAAAAGCGGTGCGGCCGCATCGAGCGGCAAGTTCTCCGGGATCGACAGCACGTAGCCTTCCTTGACGACGATGCTGTCGGAATAGCCGCCCTGCGTCGCGGTCTTGCCGTCCGCTTCGACGCCGTTGTAGGTCACGACCAGACCCGGCATGTAGTGTTCGAGATCGAGGTCGCGCGTCGCGCAGTTGGTGCAGGAATCAACGAAGCAGCCGACGCCGGCACGGTCGCCCACTTTGAACTTGGTGACCTTGGAGCCGACGGCGGTGACGATGCCGACGATTTCATGGCCGGGGACCATCGGGAAGGCCGAGTTGCCCCATTCGTTGCGTGCCTGGTGAATGTCGGAGTGGCAGACGCCGCAATATTTGATGTCGATCACCACGTCGTCGTCGCGCGGCTCGCGACGTTCGAAGGTGAAGGGCGTAAGCGGTTTCGACGCGTCGGTCGCCGCATATCCTCTTGCAATGGCCATCAGTCTGTCCTTCAATTTTGGGAGATGCGAAATGGCCGGAGCGTTACCGGCAGATCGCAGGCAGGGACTATGCGTTCGCGATGGGCAAAAGCGTTATCGCGATCCTGCAAAGTTTTTGCCCGATCCTGCAAGATTGAAAAATGTATGATGGCAATAGCGCTTCGAAGCCTTATCTGAGCATAGCCTCACACAATGCTAAGCCGCTGGAAAGACCACAGAATATGACAGCCACGCGACAGACTGCCAGACAGGACATGATCGACGTCATTGCCCGGATCACCGGGAAGGACGGCGACCACCAGACCGCAATCCCAGGTTTGAGCATTCATCGCCATTCCGGCGACGCACCTGTCAATTGCGCGGCCTACAAGCCGAGCCTTGCGGTCATCGTCCAGGGCGCCAAGCGCGTGGTCCTCGGCGACGAGACGCTGATCTATGGCGCTTCCGATTATCTGCTGACGTCGATCGACCTGCCGGTGTTGTCGCAGGTCTGCAAGGCTTCGGCCGACGAGCCTTATCTCAGCTTCGCCTTCCAGATCGATACGGCCAAGATTCCGGCTTTGCTCGACTTTCTGGCGCAGGGGCACATGCCGGCCTCCGCCTCGCCGCGCGGCATGACGGTCAGCAAGATTACGCCCGACCTCGAGGACGCAGCACTCCGGCTCTTGCGGCTGCTCGACCGGCCCGACGATATCCCGGCGTTGCTGCCATTGGTCGAACAGGAAATCCTCTATCGCCTGGTCACAGGCCCTCACGGCCACCGCCTTCGCCAGATGGCAACCACCGAGAGCCAGCCCCACCAGGTCGGCCGCGCCGTCGCCTGGCTGAAGGAGCACTATTCGCGGCCATTGCGTATCGACGACCTGGCAAGTCGCGTCTCGATGAGCGTTTCGTCGCTACACCACCATTTCAAGGCGATCACCGCAATGAGCCCGCTGCAGTACCAGAAGCAGTTGCGGTTGCAGGAGGCGCGTCGCCTGATGCTGGAGGAAAGCCTGGATGCCGGCGATGCCGGCCATCAGGTCGGCTACGAAAGCCAGTCGCAGTTCAGTCGCGAATATGCCCGCCACTTCGGCGAGCCGCCGTTGCGCGATATCGGCCGCGTGCGTCGCACGCTGGTCGAGCGTTTCTCCGGTGAGACGGAGATGCTGAGCGAGGGCTGAGCGGGTATCAGCTACGCTCGATATACCCCGGGATATCACCCCGTTCGATATCCCTGGGGATATCAGCTTCTTTCGATATCCCGCCTCAGCACGATCGATGTCGTCAGGTCCTCGACATTGTCCATGGTCGCCACCTCGTTGCGCAGTTCATTCAGCGCGTTGATGGAGCCGACCTCGACCTCGACGACCAGATCGAGCTGACCGCTGACGGAAGAAACCTTGCGCACGGACGAAAAGCCTGCGAGTCGGTCAAGCACGCCGATCGACGGCGTACGCTGCAGGGTGACAAGCAGGAAGGCCTGGATCTGTCCCTCGTCCAGCTGGCCGATATCGGCACGGTAACCGCGGATGATGCCCGCCTTTTCGAGACGGGTGACCCGCTCCGTCGTCGCACTTCTGGAAAGACCGATCCGGCCCGCCAGCGACTTCATCGGGATGCGCGCCTCCCGTGACAGGATGCTCAAAATCGTTCGGTCGATCGCGTCAATGTCCTGCATGATTTCCGCCTCCGAGCGCGCCGACAAGATGACGGTTATTATAAACATAATGCCGGTGCAACCGGCATATTGCCGGATGCATGCCATGGCCGCTCGTGCAACTCTGCCCGCAAGACAAAGGGCGCCCAATGAACGACATGCTGAAGACGACACCAGACTTTTCCATCGACCAGGCATCGGCACTGCTGAAGCAGCATTACGGCCTCACAGGCACGCTCTCGCTGCTTGCCAGCGAACGCGACCAGAACTTCAAGGTCGAGGCAGAGGGCGGCGCAACCTATATCCTGAAGATCGTCAATGCCGCCGAGCCCGAGGTCGAGAGCGACTTCCAGACGGCACTTCTCGGCCATGTCGGAACCTTCGCCGGCGAATTGCCGGTGCCGCACATCCGGCCGACCTTGGCCGGCACCAGCCTTGCCGCAACCACCAGCCAGCACGGCGTCAGCCACCGGCTGCGTCTCGTCAGCTGGGTCTCGGGCCTTCCGCTTGCCGAAACCGGCCGCAGCACCGACGCGCTCCAGTCGCTCGGTCAGATGCTCGGCCGTTTCGACGCCTCGCTGAAAGGCTTCATGCACCCAGGTGCGCTGCGGGACCTCGACTGGGACATCCGCAATGCCGGCCGTTCGAAGGATAGGCTCAGCCATATCTCCGATCCTGCAGACCGGGCGCTGCTCGAGCGCTTCCTCGCCCGCTTTGCGCAGGCCGTCGAGCCGAAACTGGCGACGCTGCGCTCGGCCGTCATCCACAATGACGCCAATGACTGGAACGTGCTGGTCGACAAGGCTGATCACGACCGCATCTCCGGCCTGATCGATTTCGGCGACGCGCTCTATGCGCCCGTCATCGCCGAAGTCGCCATCGCCGCCGCCTATGCCGGTCTCGACCATCCCGATCCGATCGGCGCCACGGCCGCCATCGCCCGCGGCTACCACGCTGAATATCCGCTGCTCGAAGAAGAAGTCGATCTTCTCTTCGACCTCATCGCCATGCGTCTCGTCACGTCGGTCACGATCTCGGCCTCGCGCCGCGTGCATACGACCGACAACCCCTATCTCGCCATCAGCGAAAAGCCGGCCTGGACGCTGCTGCGCAAGCTCGACCGGATGAACCGGCGTTTCGCCACCGCGATCCTGCGCAAGGCCTGCGGTTTTGAGGCGGCGCACGGCGCGCACGGCGTTGCCACCTGGATTGCCGGCAATCGCAAAACGCTTGCACCGCTGCTGGAGCGGCCGGCCGCCACCTATCCGGCAGCGCTCGTGCCCTATGGCGACCCCAACCATCCGATGACGGTCAAATCATCAGGCGAACAGCCGGATGAAGCCCAGGCGATCTGGGAAGACCATTGCCGCGAAAACGGCATCGATCTTGGCATCGGCCCCTGGGGCGAAGCCCGCACGGTTTATGCCGGCGAGATGTTCGTCTCGCGGCTGATCGAGAACACCCGCCGCACCTGCCATCTCGGGCTCGACCTGTTCATGGCGGCCGGTACCAGAGTGTTCACCCCGATCGCCGCCACCGTCGTCAGCGTCGAGATCGAGAAGGATCCGCTCGGTTACGGCTGCCTGATCGCCCTTCGCCACGAGCCCGACGGCTGCCCGCCCTTCGTGTCGCTCTGGGGCCATATGGCGCATGAGGCCATGGGCCGGATCAAGGCCGGCGACCGGCTCGAAGCCGGCGCGCTCGTCGGCGAAATGGGAGCGCCAAAGGAAAACGGCGGCTGGGCGCCGCACCTGCATCTGCAGCTTTCCGTCGATACCAGCCTTTCGGCGACCGAAATTCTCGGCGTCGGCGAACCGCAGTATCTCGACGTCTGGGCCGAACTCTTCCCCGATGCGCGCACCTTCGCCGGCATCGCCGAGGAATTCTACGCCAAGAGCGGCCGCGCACATGACGAAATCGTCAAACTGCGCAAGGAACTCTTGCTGCCGAACCTGTCGATCTCCTACGAGAAGCCGATCAAGTTCGTGCGCGGCGAAGGCGTCTGGCTGATCGACGACAGCGGCCGCGCCTATCTCGACTGCTTCAACAATGTCTGCCACATCGGCCATGCCCATCCGGCAGTGGTCGAGGCCATGGCGAAGCAGGCGGCGACCCTCAACACCAACACCCGCTACCTGCACGACAACATCGTCGCCTATGCGGAACGGCTGACCGCAACGCTGCCGAAAGAGCTGACCGTTGCCGGTTTCGTCAACAGCGGCTCGGAGGCAAACAGCCTTGCGCTGCGCCTCATGCGTGCCCATACCGGCCGCGAAAATGCCATTACGCTCGATTGGTCCTATCACGGCACCACCCAGGAGCTGATCGACATCAGCCCCTACAAGTTCCGTCGCAAGGGCGGCAAGGGCCCGAAGCCGCACGTCCATGTGGCTGATGTTCCCGACAGCTATCGGGCGCCAGCGGATTGGCCGGCCGAGGAGCACGGCAAGCGTTTTGCCGAAAGTGTCGCCGAGCAGATCGCCGCCATGCAGGCCAAGGGCGAAGGCCCGGGCTTCTTCATCGCGGAATCGATCCCGAGCGTTGCCGGCCAGGTGTTCCTGCCCGAAGGTTACCTGAAGGAAGTCTATCGCCTGGTGCGCGAAGCCGGCGGCGTGTGCATCGCCGACGAGGTCCAGGTCGGCTTCGGCCGTGTCGGCAGCCATTGGTGGGCATTCGAGACGCAAGGCGTGGTGCCCGACATCGTCACCATGGGCAAGCCGATCGGCGACGGTCATCCGCTCGCCGCCGTCGTCACCACCCGCGAGGTCACCGACAGCTTCAACAACGGCATGGAGTACTTCAACACCTTCGGCGGAAACCCGGTTTCCTGCGCCGTCGGCCTTGCCGTGCTCGACGTCATCGAGGGACAGGACCTGCGCGGCAACGCGCTTGCCATCGGCAACTATCTCATCTCCTCCTTCAAGGCGATGCAGGCGCGTTACGAGGTGATCGGCGACGTGCGCGGCATGGGCCTGTTCCTCGGCATCGAACTCGTGACCGACCGCAAGACCAAGGCACCCGCAACCGAATTTGCCCGGGCCGTTTCCAACGGCGCGCGCCAACGCGGCGTGCTGATGGGGACCGAAGGGCCGCATGACAACGTCTTGAAAATGCGCCCGCCGATGATCTTTTCGAAACGCGATGCCGATCATCTGCTCGCCGTTCTCGAAGAGACATTTGCGGATGTGACGAGGAAGCTCGGCTAAAGGCCGGGCTCGATACCGCCGAAAAGACAACCAACTGGCCGGGACGCACACGCGCCCCGGAAGCGAAGACGCATGCCTTCATAACAGCATAACAAGAGGAGAACAGAACAATGAAACTTGGTATTCTAGCACTTGCGAGTGCGGCGTTTCTCGCCGGAACGGCTGCCAACGCCGCCACGCTCGACGTCGTCAAGGAACGCGGCGAACTTCGCTGCGGCGTCAGCCAGGGCGTACTCGGCTTTTCCGCGCCGAACGACAAGGGCGAATGGAGCGGCTTCGACATCGACTTCTGCCGCGCGGTCGCAGCTGCAACGCTCGGCAACCCGGACAAGGTTAAATACGTGCCGCTCTCGACGAAGGAGCGTTTCACCGCGCTGCAGTCGGGCGAAGTCGACCTGCTGTCGCGCCAGACCACCTGGACGCTGTCGCGCGACAGCGATCTCGGCATGAGCTTCGTCGGCGTCAACTACTATGACGGCCAGGCCTTCATGGTGCGCAACGACCTCGGCGTGAAGAGCGTCAAGGAACTCTCGGGCGCCTCCGTCTGCACGGAAACAGGCACGACCACCGAGCAGAACATGGCCGACTACTTCAGCTCCAACAACATCCAGTACCAAGTCATCGCCTTTGAAAAGCCCGACCAGACGATCCAGGCTTTCAACACCGCACGCTGCGACGTCTACTCAACCGACGCCTCGGCGCTCTATGCCCAGCGCCTGACGCTGAACGACCCGGATCGCTTCGTCGTGCTGCCGGAAGTCATCTCCAAGGAACCGCTCGGACCGGCCGTGCGCCAGGGCGACGAGCAATGGTTCAAGGTCGTGCGCTGGACATTGTTCGCGATGATCGAAGCCGAAGAGCTTGGGATCACCAAGGAGAATGCAACCAAGATGCAGGAAAGCGGCAACATCGGCCAGAAGCGGTTCTTGGGGATCGACAACGAAGCCGGCAAGGCGCTGGGTCTCGGCCCGACATGGGCCTTCCAGGCCATCTCCGCCGTCGGCAACTACGGCGAAGTGTTCGAAAAGCATCTCGGCGAGGACAGCGCGCTCAAGATCGACCGCGGCCTCAACAAGCTGTGGAGCCAGGGCGGCCTGATGTACGCGCCGCCGGCGCGCTAATCGCACAGCAGTTCCGGAGAAGGTCCTCTCTCCGGAATTGCGCCAACCACAAGACCAACCAACCAACTCGCCGCGGCCCTCACCGCGGCGTTTTTTTGTTTGCGGCGGTTGCGGCTGAAATTCACAAACACAAAGCGGCAAGATCGGGAAATCGGGAGGCGACCAACAAGGCCCCTCATTTCTGTGCTTGTCACAGAAATCCAGCCAGCCCAAGTCCTTGGGCTGGAAGGTTTTTGGGCTCGAAAGGCCTTCGGCCCGACCGACGTCGGGCCACTGGATTCCGGCACAAGGCCGGAATGAGGAAAGTGGGAAGGCCCTGCTCAAACAGCGGGATCAGTGATCCGCTAACGTTTCCAACCAGCGGGCCGCAACCCCTCAGAGCTTAACGATCGTCTTGCGCGCAAGCAGCCCCTGCGGCGCGAAGAGAAGCACGCCGATAACGAGCAGGATTGTGAAGGCATCGCGGTAGCTGAGCAGGCTCTCCGGCAGGTAGGCCTGCAGGAACACCTCGATGAAGCCGAGCAGGAAGCCGCCGGCAACGGCGCCCGACAGGCTGCCGAGACCACCGATGATCGCGGCAATGAACGCCTTCAGCACCGGCAGGAAGCCCATCAGCGGATCGACGCTGCCGCGCTGCGCCACCCAGAGAATGCCGGCAACACCGGCAAGCAGACCGGAAATGGCAAAGGCGGTCGCCACCACCGCATTGGCGCGGATGCCCATCAGCCGGACGATGGCGAAATCCTCAGACGCTGCGCGCATGGCCCGGCCGAGCACGGTCGTGCGCAGGAACAAATTGAGACCGACGAGCATGATGACGGTGACGAGGATCGACGTGCCCTGGATCAGGCCGAGATGAAGGCCGCCGATCTCGATCGTACCGGAGAAGCTCTCCGGCATCGGCACGGGCTTCGGCCGTGCCGAGATGAAATTCTGGAAGATGACGCGCAGGATAGCGCTGACGGCAAAGCTGGTGAGAAGCAGCGTCGTGCCGCTGGCACCGCGTACCGGACGGAAGGCGACACGCTCCATCAGCATGGCAAGCACGACCGCGATCATCAGCGCGCCGAAGATCGCGAGCGGAAACGGCAGACCCAGCAGCAGGGCGAAGCACAGCCCGTAGCCGGCTGCCGTCATCAGCTCGCCATGGGCGAAATTGATCAACCCCATGATCGAGAAGACGACCGCAAGCCCAAGCGCGAGAAGCGCGTAGGTGCCACCGAGGCTGAGCGCGTTGACCAACTGCTGCAGGAACATGTCCATCGTTGTGACCTCTTTGCCCGCGGGCCCTCAAGCGCCGAGATAGGCACCCTGGATTTCAGTTGAATTGCGAAGCTCGGCGGCCGTGCCGGACAGCACGATGCGTCCATTCGCCATGACGTAGCCGGCATCGGCGATTTCAAGCGACAGCGCCACGTTTTGCTCGACGAGCAGGATCGTCAGGCCTTTCTGGCGCAGACCGGCGATCAGGTCGAAGATCAGATCGACCACCTGCGGCGCGAGCCCGAGCGACGGCTCGTCGAGCAGCAGAAGGTCGGGCGACGACATCATCGAGCGGGCAATCGCCAGCATCTGCTGTTCGCCGCCGGACAGCGAACCGGCCTTCTGGCCAAGGCGTTCTTTCAGGATCGGGAAGCGCGACAGCATGTCCTCGCGCACCTCGGAGATCGCTCCGCGCGCCTTGTGCATGGCGCCGCCAAGCAGCAAGTGCTCGTCGACGGTCAGGCTTGGAAAGATGCGCCGTCCCTCAGGCGTCAGCGTCATCCCGAGCCGGACGATCTGTTCCGGCGGCAGACCGGATATGTCCTGGCCGTTGAACGACACCCGCCCTGCCTTCTTTGCCGCGAGGCCCACCAGCGCATTCAGCGTCGAGCTCTTGCCGGCGCCGTTGGCGCCGAGCAACGTGACAATCTGTCCCTTGCCGACGGTGAGATCGACACCTTTCAGCGCCTCGACGGCACCATAGGCGACCTTGAGGCCGCTGACCTCGAGCAGTGGTTTCTGCGCGGGAATTTCACTGTGCATCATCGGGGCAAAGTCCTTGCCATGGATTGCGAAACGGCCAGTTGCGGCCGAGCGGTCTCCGGCGCACTGCCGGAGACCGCATGTGGCGACAGCTCAGGGGGCCGGAATGTCGGCCGCCGCCGGAACGCCCTGGCTGATCAGTTCGCGGTTGCCGCCTCCGATGCGCACCAGCGACACCGAGCGCAATGGCATGCCCTGCGTGCCGGCATAGCTGATCGGGCCGGTGACGCCCTGCACGTTTTCGAGCGAGGCGATGGCGTTGCGGATGGCAACCGGGTCGATGCTGTTGGCCTCGGTCACCGCAGCGTCGATCACCTTGCCGAGGTCATAGCCGTTGGCGATGTAGACCGTGTCCGGCTCCTGGCCGAACTTCTCCTTGTACTTGACGTTGAAGTCGGCGAGCGGGCTGCCCTCGCTGGCAAAGCCGGCCGTCGTGAAGACCACGCCGTCGACGGTCGCGCCAAGGCCGAAGGTCGTCGGCGAGTCGATGCCGTCGCTGCCGAGGATCGGGATGGTGACGCCGGCGCCGCGCAACTGGCGGATGAAGGCCGGGAAATCGGGCTCGTAGGCAGCGGTCATGATCACGTCGGGCGCCGGGTTCATCGCCTTGATCTTGGTGACCTCGGCGCCGAAATCCTGCTGGCCCATGCTGAAGGTGCCTTCGCCCAGCAACTCGCCGCCCTTGGCCTTGAAGGCGACACCGAAGTATTCCGGGAGCTTCAGCGTATAGGCGCTGTCGGGAGACTTGAGGATATAGGCCTTCTTGTAGCCCTTCTCGACGGCGTAGGTGGCAAGCACCGAGGCCTGCACGTTGTCGGCGGGATAGTTGCCGAACATGTAGTCGCCAACGGCAAGCGGCATGGTCGGGGTTGTGGCGCAGAAAGAGAAGGCCGGGATCTGGGCGGCCTGCGTCACCTGGCCGGCGGCGATCGACGGATCGGCGTCGCAGGGCGTGATCATGATCTTGACGCCCTGATCGACCAGTTCCTGCGCCACCAGCGCCGTCTGGGCCGCATCCGAGCGGGTGTCCTTGGCGATCAGCTTGATCGGGAACTTGCCGGCGGCGCCGCCAGCCGCGTTGATTTCCTCGACCGCCATTTCCAGGCCCTTCAGCGACGGCTGGTCGTAGGGAGCAAGGCCGCCGGTCTGGGCGGTGGCGAGACCGATGACCAGGTCTTCGGCGAGAGCCGGCAGTGGCGATAGTGCAAAGCCGCCAAGAACGGTGGTGAGGCACAATGTCCTGAGGTTGGATTTCATCGGTAAGCTCCCTCTTTCTGATTTCGTTTGCGGTTCAAGCTGGATTGTGGAGGCCGCTCGCATCCGGCTGAGGACCTTCGGCCTCGACAACCTCGCGCTTCGCCTGTGCCGACGAGCGGCGGCGGCCGATATAGGCTTCGATCACATCAGGGTTGGCCTGGATCTCCGCCGGCGTGCCGATGGCGATCTGCTGACCCTTGTTGAGCACGACGACGATATCGCAGAGCCGCATGATCAGCTTCAGGTCGTGCTCGACCACGAGCAGGCCGAGGCGGTATTTTGTGCGGATACGGTCGAGCACGTGCATCAAGTCCTGCGTTTCGGCAGGGTTCATGCCGGCGGCCGGTTCATCGAGCAGCAGGTAACGCGGTTTCAAGGCCAGGGCGCGGGCGATCTCGAGACGGCGTTGCGCGCCATAGGAAAGCGTACCGGCAAGCTGGTCGGCAAAGCCGTCGAGCCCGACCTCGGCCAGCACCAGCCGGGCGCTTTCCATCGGGTCCTCGCCGTTGCCTTTCAGCGCGCTTGCCGCCACCGTGACATTCTCAAGCACGGTCAGGTTCTTGAACAGCCGGATGTTCTGGAAGGTGCGCGCAAGCCCGGCGACGGGAACAGCGTGAACAGGCAGCGATGCGATATCCCTGCCGTCGATCAGCACGCGGCCGCTCGAAGGCGGAACAACGCCGGAAACGCTGTTGATCAGGGTCGACTTGCCCGCCCCGTTCGGGCCGATGAGACCGGTGACGAGACCCGGCTTGATCTCGAAGTTGGCGTTTTCCAGCGCCACGAGACCGGCGAATTTCTTGCCTAGATTTTCGACCTTGAGCGTTCCGCCTGCAGGGATCGGCGCAATCTTTTGCGCACCATCAGATGATACCGCAGGCTTCGAGGCAAAACGCTTCAACCAGGCGAACCGCTCGTCCAGCTCCCGGACACCGAAAATCCCATCCTGCAGTCGGTACATCACCACCAGGATAGCGACGCCGATGCCGATATCGGTCAGACCGAAGACGGTCGGCAGCGTGACGAAGCCGAGGTCGACACCGCCTTCGAGTTTGCGCAGAAGCTCGACGATCAGCATGATCACCGCCGCGCCGCCGACGGCACCCGATACGGTGGTAACGCCACCGAGGATCAGCATGGCGAGCAGGACGAAAGTCAGGTTGAAGTAAAAATCCTTGGGCGAGAAGGCGCCGAGGAAATGCGCCAGCAGCGCGCCGGCAGCCCCCGCCAGAATGGCACCGAGCACCCAGCCGATGAAACGATGGAGCTTGACGTTGACCCCGACCGCGGTCGAGGCGATCTCGTCCTCACGCGATGCCCTCAGCTTCAAGCCCGCGCTCGAGTCCCGATAGAGACGGGCAACGGCAATTGCGGCAATGGCAAAAGGCAACGCCACCCACAGATTGACGGCGCGCGGAATCCCGAAAAATGTCTGGCTGCCGCGGGTGATATCGGTCGAGGCGACCAGCACCACATGGACGATGACGAGAAAGCCGAGCGTCGCGATCGACGCCGACGATCCCGCAAGACGCGCCACGGGTATGCCGATGAGGACGGCGACCAGCGCCACCACCACCAGCGCCACGGCCAGCGCCGGCAGAAACGGCATGCCGATGCCTGCCAGCCATTCCGGCAGGTGCGGCAGCGCCGTCTTCTGGACGATCGGGTTGATGGTCAAAAGGCCCGACGCATAGGCGCCGATCGCCATGAAGCCGACATGACCGAAGGAAACGATACCCGAATTGCCGGCATACATGCCGATGCCGAGCACCGCGATCACATTGATCATGAACAGCGTCACGAGGCGCTCGCCGCTGCCTGGAAAGACCGACGAGGCGACGGCAGCTGCCACCAGCAGCGGCAGCGACGTTAAAAGGATACCGACGACGGTTTCTCGCCTGACGCGAACCATCTGCATTCCCCCGAATTGTCGGCCCGCCGTTGTTTTTGGCTCGGGCCAGTTCCCGAAATGAAAGTTATCCCATCTCGATCAAATGTCAATCTTGTTTCAAAAAACATTCTCTGCTAGCAATTATGTAACAAAAATTAGAAATCGGGGTTCAAGCCATCATTTTTGGGAGGCGGAAATCGTGGCAATCCGGGATCGACTGACAGACGGAACCATCACCTTCACGCGATCGGAACTGAAGATCGTGCGGCAGTTGCTGGCGAACTATCCGGCAGCGGGACTGAATACCGTCGCCTATCTGGCCTCCTCGGCGGGGGTCAGCAATCCGACCGTGGTACGTTTTGCCAACACACTCGGCTTCGAGGGCTATCCGGAATTTCAGAAGGCGCTGCTCGGCGAAGTCCAGGAGCGCATGAGTTCGCCGCTGTCGATGCTCGACGAACGGCGGCCATCGCTGGAGCAGGAGAATTTCTACCAATACTTCCTGCGGGCCAGCATCCATGCACTCGAAGCCTCGATGCAGATGCTGCCGTCGGAGGATTTCGAGGCAGCCGTCGACGCAGCTGCAGACATGAGCGCGCGAGCGCATTGCCTGGGCGGCCGTTTCAGCGGCTTTCTCGCCGGCCTGCTCTGGTCGCATATGAAGCAGCTTAGGGGCGACACCCGCTGGATCAACGGCAGCCAGGCCGACCAGGTCGATCAGCTCGTCGACCTCGGCAAACGCGACGTGCTGTTCGTCTACGATTACCGCCGCTACCAGAACGACACCATTCGCTTCGCCAAACAGGCGGCCGCACAGGGTGCGCGCATCGTGCTGTTCACCGACCGGTGGCTTTCGCCGATCGCCGATTTTGCCACCGTCACGCTGACGGCGCCAGTCGACACGGTCTCGCCCTATGACACGATGGTGCCGGCAATCGCCCAGACGGAAGCGCTGATCGCCGCGCTCACTGCCCGTCTCGCCACCCAATCCCGCGCCCGCATTGAGAAGATGGAGGAGCTGCGCCGCGGCTACGCCATCACCGAAGACGCCCTCAATCCGAACGTCGACGACGGCCGCTGACTATTCGCCGAAAGGCCACAACCACAACCGAGGAGAAACCGAATGAGTGCCGTTACAGTGAAGGTCGGGGACGACATGCTGAGACGCGACAGCGACTATGAGCGCGGCCGCACGTCCGTGCTGTTCGTCGACATGCAGCGCATCTGGTGCGAGCCCAATCTCGACCCGACCCATCCGCAGGACGCCGACAGCTATTATCACAAGCGGCTGCGCCAGACGGTGATCCCCAACCAGGTCCGCATCCTCGAGGCTGCGCGCAGCGCCGGCTGCGAAGTGCTTCACACCATCATCGAGAGCCTGACGCTTGACGGCCGCGACCGATCGCTCGACCACAAGCTGTCAGACATGCATGTGCCGAAAGGCTCACCCGAAGGTCAGGTCATTCCGGAACTGGCGCCTATCGACAACGAGATCGTACTGCCGAAGACCTCGTCGGGCGTCTTCAACTCGACCAACATCGACTACATCCTGCGCAACCTCAACACCCGCTACCTGATCATCGCCGGCGTCATCACCGACCAGTGCGTCGACATGGCGGTGCGCGATGCGGCCGACCGCGGCTACCTCGTCACCGTCGTCAACGACGCCTGTGCGACCTACAGCGCCGAACGCCACGAAGGCGCCCTTCGCGCCTATTCCGGCTACTGCTGGACAACTGACACCGACACTGTCGTCAACCGCCTTCAGGGCCTGCGCCAAGCCTGAGCCGCCACTGATGATCTTGAGACAAGAGGGGAATTCATGACCGAGACCAACAACGGCAACGCTCATTCCGCACTGACGGAACTCGCGACCTTCGTGACCACCGACATCGCCGGCATCACCCGCGGCCGCAGCTTCGCCGCTTCGCAGATCGACGACTATCTGCGCAAGGGCGTCGGCTGGGTGCCGGCCAACCTGGCGCTGACGCCGTTCGACCAGATCGCCGAGAACAACCCTTGGGGCTCGGCCGGCGACCTCCGGCTGATGGCCGATCCGGCCAGCCAGGCGCGCGTCACCTGCCTGCCCGACGTCACGCCACTGCATTTCTATCACTCCGATATCACCGACCTCAAAGGCGATCCCTGGGAGTGCTGCGTGCGCAGCCTGCTCAAGCGCACGCTTGAAGAATTCGAGCGCGAAGCCGGACTGAAGGTCATCTCCGCCGTCGAGCAGGAATTCCAGCTTCTCGGCGTCGACTGGCCCGACGCGCCATCCTTCGGCCTGCGCGCCCAGCGCCGCGCCGAACCCTTCGGCCCGCTGCTGATGACCGCGCTGCAGGAAGCCGGCGCCGAGCCGGAGATGTTCCTGCCGGAATACGGCAAGGACCAGTTCGAGATCACCTGCCGCCCGGCGGACGCGCTGACGGCGGCCGATCGCGGCGCGACGATCCGCGCCATCACCAAGGAAGTGGCAGCGCTGTTCGGCTGGAACGCCAGCTTTGCGCCGAAGACGAGTGCCAACGGCGTCGGCAACGGCGTGCACCTGCATGTCAGCTTCACCGATCTGGACGGCAATCCCGTCACCTTCGATGCCTCGCGCCCGGGTCGCCTGTCGAAGGTTGCCGGTTCTTTCGCCGCCGGCGTCATCCGCCACCTGCCGGCGCTCACCGCCTTCACCGCCCCGTCGGTGCTGTCCTATATGCGCCTCGTTCCGCACCACTGGAGCGCTGCCTATACCTGCCTCGGGGAGAAGAACCGAGAGGCGACGCTCCGCATCTGCCCGACGCTGGATCTTCCCGGCAGCAACCCGGCCAGGCAGTTCAACATGGAGTACCGCGCCGCCGACGCCTGCGCGAGCCCTCATCTGTCGCTGGCCGTGCTGCTGAAAGCCGGTCTCGAAGGCATCCGCGCCGGGCTGGAACAGCCGCCGCTGATCAACTCGGACCCGTCGGATTTTTCCGACGAGGACCAGAAGAATCTCGGCATCCGCCGCCTGCCCGCCAGCCTGCCGGAAGCGCTCGAAACGCTTGCCGAGGACAAGGTCGTGACCGGCTGGTTCGCCAAGGACTTCCTCGATTGCTACGTCGCGATGAAGAGCAAGGAAATCGAGATCGTCGACGGACTTTCGCCCGATGAACTCTGCGCCCGCTACGCGGCCGTCTACTGATACGGATAGGCTCCCATGACTTCGACAACGGCCATCAAGGGCCCCGACGCCCGACGCGGTCGGCACGACCCTCGCCAACCGCTTCTGGCGATCGACGAGCCGCCGCCTTATGCGGTGTTCAACCCGGACGGCACGTCGCCGTTCCTGCTCTTATGCGAGCATGCGTCGAACCGCATGCCGCGCGCACTCGGCGATATGGGCCTGCCCGAACACGAGCGCCGGCGCCACATCGCCTGGGACATCGGCGCGCTGGCGCTCGCCCAGCATTTGAGCCTCAGCCTCGATGCGCCGCTGTTCTTCACCAACTATTCGCGGCTGGTGATCGACTGCAATCGCCCGCTTTCGGCACCGTCCTTCATCCCGGAAGTGAGCGAAACGACGGAGATCCCGGCCAACCGGGATCTCACCGAAGCCGAGCGAAAGCAGCGGGTGGAGACCCTGTTCAAGCCCTTCGCCGATGGCGTTTCCCGGCGCCTCGATCTGCTTGAAGCCAAGGGAGAACGGCCGTTCGTCGTCGGCGTGCACAGCTTCACCCCCGTCTATTTCGGCAAGCCGCGGCCGTGGCAGGCGGGCATTCTCTATCGCGATGCCGAGGCTTTCGCACAGTCACTGATCCGGGACTTAAGCACCGAAGAGCATCTGACGATCGGCGACAACGAGCCCTACAACATTCATCCGGATGAAGACTATACCGTCCCGGTTCACGCCGACGCGCGCAAGCTGCCGGGCGTGTTGATCGAAGTCCGGCACGACCTGATCGATACCGACGCGGGCGTGAAGGCCTGGGGCGAGCGGTTGACCCGTTGTCTCCAGACGAGCCTTGGGGAGTGCCGCCCGTGACCGAAAGCCTTTACGCCAGGGACGGACAAGCGATCGCCAACCTGCAGAAGCTGCGCTTCTTTCCGCTCGCCATCGCCGGCGGACACGGCGCACGCCTTGTCGAGGAGACCGGCCGCGAGCTGATCGACCTTTCCGGAGCCTGGGGCGCGGCAAGCCTTGGCTATGGCCACCCTGCTCTCGTCGAGGCGGTGTCGCGCGCCGTAGCCAATCCGGCGGGCGCAAGTGTGCTCTCCGCCGCCAATGCACCGGCAACCGTTCTTGCCGAAAAACTGCTCGGCCTTTTCCCCGGTAACGGACGCAACAGGGTGTGGTTCGGCCACTCCGGCTCGGATGCCAACGAGGCGGTCTTCCGGGCGGTCGCCAAGGCGACGGGGCGCACCGGCGTCATCTCCTTCGTCGGCGCCTATCACGGCTGCACCACGGGCTCGATGGCCTTTTCCGGCCACAGCGTCCAGGCGGGGGCGACCAAAGCCGAGGGCCTGATCCTGCTGCCCTACCCCGATCCCTACCGGCCTAACCAGGGCGACGCCACCGGTGAAGCGGTGCTCGACCTCCTGAAACAGCACCTCGCAACAAAGGCGCCGCCGGAGAAGATCGGCTGCGCGTTCATCGAGCCGATCCAGTCGGACGGCGGGCTGATCGTACCGCCGAAGGGGTTCTTCAAGAAATTCGCCGACCTCTGCCGGCAACACGGCATCCTCGTCGTCTGCGACGAGGTGAAGGTCGGGCTCGGTCGCAGCGGCAAGGTGCATTGCTTCGAGCACGAGGACTTCGTGCCGGATATCCTGACGATCGGCAAAGGACTCGGCGGCGGCCTGCCGCTTTCCGCCGCCATCGGCCCTGCCGAAATCATGGACTGCGCCAACGCCTTTGCCATGCAGACGCTGCACGGCAACCCGGTCTCGACATCGGCAGGCCTCGCCGTGCTCGAAACCATCGAGCGGGAAGGCCTGGCAGAGGCTGCCCGGCGAAAGGGCGAGCGCCTGCGCGAAGGCCTGCAGCAACTTTCCGCGCGTCACGCCCTGATCGGCGATGTGCGGGGGCGCGGCCTGGCAACGGGCGTGGAACTGATTGCCGACCGTGAAAGCCGGGAACCGGCGGCGCGGGAAACTGCCAAGCTGATCTACCGCGCCTATGAGCTCGGCCTCGTCGTCTACTACGTCGGCATGAACTCCAACGTGCTGGAAATGACGCCGCCGCTGACCATATTGGACGCGGAAATCGACCAGGCGCTCGACATTCTCGACCGCGCCTTCGGCGATGTCGCAGCCGGCCGTGTTTCCGACACGGTGCTTGCCGAGTTTGCCGGCTGGTGAGAGCTACCCGAGGGTAGAACGGCTCCCTACCAACCCTCGTCAAGAACACGCGTGAGCATGTCGGCAAAAAAGTCGGCGCTCTCGCGGCTGAGGCAGAGCGGCGGCTTGATCTTCAAGACGTTCAGGTGGTCGCCGGTCGGCTGCATGATGACGCCAAGCTCAAGAAGCCGATCGCAAATAGCAGCGGTCTCCTGCGTTGCCGGCTCCAGCGTCTCGCGATTGCGGACGAACTCGACGCCGAGGTAAAGCCCCATGCCGTGTACGGCGCCGACGACGGGAAACCGCTGCTCCAACGCTTGGAGCCTCGTCTTGAGATAGCTGCCGACGACGCGCGCGTTTTCCTGCAGCTTCTCCTCTTCGATGAGATCGAGCACCGTCAGCCCGACGACGGAGCTGACCGGGCTGCCGCCGGATGACGAGAAGAAATAGCCTTCCTTCTCGAGCGCGTCGGCGATCTCGCGCCTGGTGATAACGGCCCCGAGCGGATGGCCGTTGCCCATGCCCTTGGCGATGGTAATGATATCGGGCACGACGCCCTGTTCCTCGAAGCCCCAGAAATAGTCGCCGAGCCTGCCGTAACCGACCTGCACCTCGTCAGCGATACAGACACCGCCGCGCTGCCGGACCATGGCATAGACGGCATCGAGATAGCCTTTCGGCAGGGGAATGCCGCCGGCATTGCCATAGACCGGCTCGCAGATGAAGCCGGCAAGCCCTTGGGCTCCCTCCTCCAGTTCGCGCAGCTTGGCTGCCACCGACCGCACGTAAGTGTCGGTCGTATCGGCGCCACGGAATTGGCCACGATAGGTGTTGGGTGCCACCACCGCATGCACCCAGTCCGGACGGGTTTCGAGCGCCCGCGGGTTGTCGGCGATCGAGGTCGAGACCGCGTCGCTCGCCACCGTCCAGCCGTGATAGGCCTCGAGCAGGCTGACGACATTGCGCTCGCCGGAAAACGCCCAGGCGAGCCGCAAGGCGAGGTCGTTCGCCTCCGAGCCGCTGTTGACCAGGAACACCGTGTCGAGACCATCGGGCGCAAGGGCTGCAAGCCGCTCCGAAAATTCGGCGACCGAGGCGTAGTGAAAGCGGGAATTGGTGTTGAGCAGCGACCATTGCCGTCCGACCGCTGCCGCCAGCCGTGGGTGCCCGTGGCCAAGGATCGTCACGTTGTTGACCATGTCGAGATAGGCCCTGCCCTCGACATCGAACAGGTGCTCCTTCCAGCCGCGCTCGATCTGCGGCGGCTTGCTGTAATAGTTCTTCTGCGGCCTGGCGAAATGCTGCTGGCGGCGATCAAGCAGGTCGGTCGAATGGGGCGCCGGCGCATCGCAGTCGAAACCGAGAATGCCTGAGGGCGACGGGCAGAGCGCGCACCAGGCCTCGGCGTGATCGGCCGGGACAAACATCGGTGGGACCAACCCCGGTTCGCGGCAGAGCTGCACGCGCATCAGGCCAAGCCCGTGGCCGGCCTCGACCACCGTGCCGATCGGCGTGCCGGCGGCAACCGTTTCCTCTGTGTCTTCGGGCTGCTCCAGACCGGAGAGATGAAGAACGACCGCAGGACCGTTCAGGACCATCCGCCCGTCATGCCATTCGGTTCGGCCGGCAAAAGGCGCCCTGACGACGGTGCCGGCCGGCAGGCAGAGATCGACGTGCAGCGCGAAGGTCGGCGTTGGCGCCGATGCCCGAAGCGCGCTCTCAGTCAGCCGATACTCGCCATAACGCGTGGAGGCCATGCCGATCGCATGCGCAGCGGTCTGTAACAGCGAGGCAGGAAGCCCCTCGTGCTGCCAGCGCTCCTCGGGGAGCAGCGGGCTGAGGATGGAAAGATCGATCTGGCGCACGCCGGCCGGCTCGATCTCGACAAGCAGTCCTTCGCTGATCACCGGCAGCGTCTTCTCCGGCTGAGCATTGACGGCGTGCAGAATGGCCTGCTGCATCAGCGCCGGTGGTACGGAGACGGCAACGTCGAAGATCTCGCGTTCATGGTCGGCATTGCCCTGAACGTATGCATTGTCAGGGTCGATGGTCAGTTGCTGTTCGGAACTGGCGACCAGCACCGCGGCGCGCGCGACAACCAACGGCCACAACGCCTTCAGTTCGCTTTCCTCAAGCGGGCAGACCGCGTGAAAGGCCCTGATGGCAGGCAGGATGAAGAGAGGATCGCCATCGGCATGGTGCAGCAGCGAGGCGCAGGTCACCGCGAGTTCGGCCACGAGCCAGCCTTTGAGGATATCGCCGAAATCGATGACACTATCCGGAACCAGCCTGCCTGCTGGATCCAGCTGCCCGACGACGTTGTCGTCGGTGACATCGTGGTGGATGGTTTGCACGCGCAAGTCGGCAGTTAACGGTTGAAGCCGGCGCATGGACGCCACCATGGCTTCGGCAATGCGCTTCTTCAATCCCTCGTCGTTCATGGCCGCCAGCAGGTGAAGCGCGACCGGGGCGGCGTGCCTCAGGTCCCATTGCAGCTCGCGGTCGAGACCCGGATGGTCGAAATCACGCAGTGCCACCGCCAGCCGTCCGGCGATATCGCCGAGGGCTGCCACCGTTTCCGCCGTCAGATGCTTGCGCCGCGTCAACGGCACGCCGTCGAGATAGGTCAGCAGGCGAACGCGATAAGCCTCACCGCGCACCGTCACGTCGACGATGTCGCTGCCGTCGAGGGCGCGCACCACCTGCGGCGCCCGCACGGATCCGGTCTGGCGGGCGAGATGCAGCAAGGCGGCGTTCTGGGCCTGCAGTTCCTGCAGGTCATAGGCCGCCCGGCAGATTTTTAGGACGAAGCGCGTCTCGCCGGTGTCGATCCGGTAGTTACGATCCTGCTGGCTGCCGAGTTCACTCAAGAGGCCGGAGAGGCCGAAATGCTCAAGCAGGATGCGCGCAGCGTCGTCAGGCGCGACATCGGGCCTTGGCAATTCCGTGCGAAGCTTCAGCGCGTCTTGAACCATAGTGTCGCCTCCATCACATCCGGCACCATGCCGACTTCCGAATCGACCGAACGGGTCTCCCAACTATTGCGACATACCTTCAAGGCGATAGCGCGTCCCGGGATAGAGCAGGCGCGCCGTCGTCACATTGGCGGTGTCGGACCAGGTGCGACGTCGGATCATCAGGCAAGGCTCGTTGCGGTCGATGCCGAGCAGCTTGCATTCCCATGGCTGCGGCGAAACCGCCTCGACGATCTGTTCGGTGCGGGTGATCGGTGCCACCGCCGTCAGATAAGCGTTCGGCGTCATATCGCGGAAATCCTGCTCCATATATTTGGGGCAGATCGACGGGTTGACGAACCGGTCCTCGATCTGGATCGGCAGGCCGTTTTCCGAATGCACCATGATCGAATGGAAAACCCGCGCGCCGGTCACGAGCCCGAGCGCATAACCGATTTCAGACGGTGCGACCTCTTCCTGCATCAGCGTCATGCGCGAGGTGTGCGCATGGCCGCGCTCACGGATTTCGTCTGCGATGTTGCGAACCTCGAGCAGCGCGGTGCTGCCCTTGTGTGCCGCAACGAACGAGCCAACGCCCTGGACGCGGGTGATCGCGCCCTCGGTGGCAAGTTCGCGCAGCGCCCGGTTCGCGGTCATGCGGCTGACGCCGAGATCGGCGACGATCTCGTTTTCGGAAGGGATGCGGTGATGTGCCGGCCATTCACCGCTGTCAATGCGGGTGCGGATGAACTGCTTCACCGCCTCGTAGCGTGGCACCGGTCCGTCCTCGAATGCGGCCATATCGATCCTTCGCCTGAGTGCCGTTATCGGCATTTTCCCCGTCCTTTCCGGATCGCGAACAAATCATGCGTATCCGGCAATGATTCTTTTCGTTCATTTCGCGCTTGCGCGCCACAGCAAAATATCTATAGTTCCATATACAACTACGTACAGGAAAATCGCAACATGGCAACTTTTCCCGTCAACCGGCTCTTCGCCGACCATGCGCTTTTGCCGACAGGCTGGGCGCAGAATGTCGCCATTGCGCTCGATGCGTCAGGCGGGATTGCCTCGATCGCGACCGATCAGCCGATCGCCGATGGCGACGAACGCGTTGCCGGACCGCTTGTTCCAGCCCTCGCCAACCTCCATTCCCACGCGTTTCAGCGCGCCATGGCCGGTCTTGCCGAAGTCGCCGGCAGCGGCAACGACAGCTTCTGGACCTGGCGGGAAGAAATGTACCGCACCGTTGGACTAGTGAACCCCGACGACGTCGAGGCGATCGCCGCCAAGCTCTATATGGAGATGCTGAAGGGCGGCTTCGGCCATGTCGCCGAGTTCCACTATCTGCATCATACCGCCGATGGCACGCCCTATTCCGACCCGGCCGAGATGTCGCTGCGCATTCTGAATGCCGCGAAGACGACCGGCATCGGCCTTACGCATCTGCCGGTCTTCTACGCCCACGCCAATTTCGGCGGCGTCGCCCCGAATGCCGGCCAGCGCCCCTTCCTGCATGATCCCGATCGGTTCCTTGCGCTGCTGGAACGACTGGCGCCGCTCTGCCGCGACAACGGCCAGACGCTCGGCTACGCCGTCCACTCGCTGCGCGCCGCGACGCCTGAAGAAATGCGCACCATCCTCGAACGCGCGCCTGTAGCCGGGCCGATCCACATTCACGTCGCCGAGCAGACCAAGGAAGTCGAAGACAGCCTTGCCTGGAGCGGTCGCCGCCCGGTTCAGTGGCTGCTGGACGAAATGCCCGTCGACGAGCGCTGGTGCGCAATCCACGCCACCCATCTGACTGACGACGAACGGCAACGCCTGGCCCGATCCGGCGCGGTCGCCGGCCTCTGCCCGGCAACGGAAGCCAATCTCGGCGACGGCATCTTTCCGGCCGTCGACTATATGGCCGAAGGTGGGCGCCTCGGCATTGGCACCGACAGCCATGTGGCAACCAGCGTTGCCGAAGAACTGCGACTGCTCGAATACGGCCAGCGCCTGCGCGACCGCCGCCGCAACCGGCTTGCGGGCCCCGGAGCCTCCGTTGGCCACACGATTTTCGATGCGGCGCTCAAGGGCGGTGCCCAGGCCGTCGGCCAGAACACGTCGGGCATCGCCGTCGGCGCACGTGCCGATTTCGTCGTGCTCGACGGCGCCAATCCGTACATCGCCGCCGCAAGCGGCAATCAGATCCTCGACCGCTGGCTGTTTGCGCTTGGCGGCGAGACCGTCCGCGACGTCATGGTCGCCGGACAGTGGAAGATCCGCAACGGACGCCATCACCTGGAGGAAGACATCGACCGCGCCTTCGCGCGGGTGCTCATGAAACTGAAGTAGCAATCGAAGCGACCATCAAAAAAAGGGGAATGCGCATGTCGATCAGCAAACTGAAACTCACCCTCGCCGCCACGGGCCTGGTGCTTGCGGCTTCCGCCGGCAATGCCAGTGCCTCTTATTGCGGCGACGGCAAGACCGTCACCTTCGCCGGCATCGACTGGGAAAGCGGCGCCTTCATCACCGAGGTGATGAAAACCATTCTGTCCAAGGGCTACGACTGCCAGGTGGATTCGATCCCCGGCAACTCCGTAACGCTCGAGCAGGCAACCGCCAACAACGACGTCCAGATCTTCGCCGAGGAATGGCTCGGCCGCTCCGACATCTGGAACAAGGCCGTCGAAGAGAAGAAGGTCGTCGCCGTCGGCAAGACCTTCGTCGGCGCCAGCGAAGGCTGGTTCGTGCCGGAATACGTCATCAAGGGCGATGCCAGCCGCAACATCGAAGCCAAGGCGCCGGACCTGAAGAGCGTGTCGCAGCTGTCCGATGCCAAGATCGTCGAACTCTTCGCCGATCCCGAGGAGCCGTCCAAGGGCCGCTTCCTCAATTGCCCGTCCGGCTGGACCTGCGAAGGCGTGAGCACGGCCAAGCTCGATGCCTACAAGCTCGGCGGGACCTATGTGAACTTCCGCCCCGGCACCGGCACGGCGCTCGATTCCGCCATCACCTCGGCCTATCTGCAGGGCGAGCCGATCCTGTTCTACTACTGGTCGCCGACCGCGATCATGGGCAAGTTCAAGCTCGTGCAGCTGGAAGAGCCGGCCTACAACGAAGCCTGCTGGAAGGAGCTTTCGAGCGCCACCGGCAAGCGCGATGAGGGCTGCGCCTTCCCGTCCGTCGATGTCTCCTACGGCGTCAACAGCACCTTCGCGCAGGAAGCGCCCGAGATCATCGCCATCCTGGAAAAGGCGACCTTCCCGCTCGAAGCCGTCAACGGCAGCCTTGCCTACATGACCGACCAGAAGGTCGATGCGGTGGCGGCAGCGGCCGAGTTCCTGAAGACCAAGGGCGACGTCTGGGGCAAATGGGTCTCCGACGAGGCGCGCGGCAAGATCGAAGCCAGCCTGAAGTAAGTCCGTTCGGTCGGCCGGCACGGATCCGATGCGTGGCGCCTCTGTCTAAGACAGGGCGGCCCTATCGGATCCGCGTCGGCCGCAACCTTCGACACCCCGAGGCAAGCGCCATCGGCGGCGGCATCGTACCCGCCTTTGGCCCGAGCAAGGAACGACATCCGATGTTTCCGGATACCCTCAATCTCTCCATCCGCGCGCCGGTGAACGAGTTCATCCAGACGCTGGTCAGCAGCTATGGCTGGGTCTTCAAGGCGATCAGCGCGGTGATCCTCAAAGCCGTGCTGTTCATCGAATGGATCCTGCGCGGCCTGCCCTGGTGGGTCGTCATCCTCGCCTTCATGGCGCTCGCCTGGCAAAGTTCCAAGCGATGGACGCTGACGGTCGCCGTCGGGGCACTGCTGTTTTTCGTCGGCGTGCTCGGTCTCTGGGACCTCACCATGCAGACGCTCGCGCTGATGCTGATGGCGACGCTGGTATCTGTGGCCATCGGCGTGCCCATGGGCATTCTCGTTGCCAAGAGCCGGCTGGTGCGCAACATCACCCTGCCGGTGCTCGACGTGATGCAGACAATGCCGAGCTTCGTCTATCTGATCCCGGCCCTCATGCTCTTCGGCCTCGGCAAGGTGCCGGCGATCCTCGCCACGATCATCTACGCCGTGCCGCCGCTGATCCGCCTCACCGATCTCGGCATTCGCCAGGTCGATCATGAAGTGGTCGAAGCGGCAACCGCCTTCGGCGGCAGCCCCAACCAGATCCTCTTCGGCGTCGAACTGCCGCTGGCGACGCCGACGATCATGGCCGGCCTCAACCAGACGATCATGATGGCGCTGTCGATGGTGGTCGTCGCCTCGATGATCGGCGCGCGCGGCCTCGGCGAGCAGGTGCTGAACGGCATCCAGACGCTCGACGTCGGCAAGGGCCTGGAAGCCGGCATCGGCATCGTCATCCTGGCAATCGTACTCGACCGCATCACGCAAGGGTTCGGCAAGAGCCGCACGGAGGATCCCCGCAATGGCTGATATCGAGATCCGCAACGTCTACAAGATCTTCGGGCAGGACGCGAAAGCAGCCCTCGCCATGGCCAAGGACGGCCTGGACAAATCGGAAATTCTTTCCCGCTCCGGCTGTAGCGTCGGCCTCAACGACGTCAGCCTGACGATCGGTGCCGGCAAGATCTTCGTCATCATGGGCCTGTCGGGTTCGGGCAAGTCGACGCTGGTGCGCCACATCAACCGGCTGATCGAACCGACCAGCGGCCAGGTCGTCTTCGACGGCAGCAACATCCTCGAGCTCGACGCCAAGGCGCTTCGCACCTTCCGCATGCATCGCGTCAGCATGGTGTTCCAGAGCTTTGCCCTGATGCCGCATCGAACCGTCTTGCAGAACGTCGTCTACGGCCAGCGCGTGCGCGGACTTTCCAAGGCCGACAGCCGCGACATCGGCATGAAATGGATCGAGACCGTCGGTCTCAATGGCTACGACGCCAAGTTCCCGCATCAGCTCTCAGGCGGCATGAAGCAGCGCGTCGGCCTTGCCCGGGCGCTGGCCGCCGATACCGACGTCATCCTGATGGACGAAGCCTTCTCGGCGCTCGATCCGCTGATCCGCGCCGACATGCAGGACCAGTTGCTGCAACTGCAGCAGAACCTGTCGAAGACCATCGTCTTCATCACCCACGATCTCGACGAGGCTTTGCGCATCGGCTCGGAAATCGCCATCCTGAAGGACGGTCAGGTGGTGCAGGTTGGAACGCCGGACGATATTCTCGACAAGCCCGCCAACGATTACGTCGCCCGTTTCGTCCAACGTCGCCAGGGAAGGCCGGAAGCGCATGACTGAAACCATCATTCTTGATGGGCCGGCAGACTGGGCCGAGATCGCCGCCGTCGCAAACGGCGCCCGGCTGGCGCTTTCGACGGCCGCCCGCGAACGCATCGTCAAGGCCCGCGCCGTGGTCGAGGCACTGGTCGATCGTGGCATCCGTGGCTACGGCATCAACACCGGCGTCGGCGCGCTTTGCGACGTCATCATCGACAGGGAAAACCAGCAGGCGCTGTCGCGAAACATCATCCTCAGCCATGCCTGCGGCGTCGGCGAGCCGCTCGGGCGGCCCGAGGCACGGGCGGTGATGGCCGCCCAGATCGCCAATTTCGCCCACGGCTACTCCGGTGTGCGCATCGAGACGGTCGAGGCGCTGCTGGCCCTGCTCAATGCCGGCCTCATCCCCAACATCCCATCGCGCGGCTCCGTCGGCTACCTCAGCCATGCGGCGTCGATCGGCCTCGTGTTGATCGGCCATGGCTCGGTGAACGACGGCAAGGAAATCCTTGGTGGCGCCGAGGCGCTGCGCCGGCTTGGGCTCCAGCCCTTGGCCCTGCAGGCCAAGGAAGGCTTGAGCCTCGTCAACGGCACGCCCTGCGCCACGGGTCTCGCCGCGCTGGCGCTGTCGCGCACGCAAAAACTCTTCGCCTGGGCCGATGCGGCGGCGGCACTGACCTATGAAAACCTCGGCAGCCAGGCCAATGCGTTTGCCGCCGGGCCGCTGGCACTACGCCATTCTCCCGGGTTGCAGGCGGTCGGCGAGATGCTGCGCGATTTCCTGGCGGATAGCCCGATTCTGGCCGCAAGCGCCGGCACCCGCACGCAGGATCCCTTGAGCCTGCGCGCCGTTCCGCATGTGCATGGTGCGGCCCGCGACACGCTTGACCATGTGGCAGAGGTGGTGAACCGGGAGCTGGCGAGCCTCACCGACAACCCGGCCGTCTCCGGCACGCCCGAAGCGCCGGAAGTGCACTCGCAGGCCCATGCGGTCGGAGCCGCCCTCGGCCTTGCGATGGACAGCCTTGCGGTTGCCGTCGCCGAAGTCGCGGCCATCTCCGAGCGTCGCATCGACCGGCTGGTGAACCCGCTCGTCAGCGGCCTGCCCGCCTTTCTCGCCGGCGACAGCGGTGTGTCCTCCGGCTACATGATCGCCCAGTATACGGCGGCGGCACTTGCCGCGGAAAACCGCCGGCTGGCAGCACCGGCAAGCCTCGATGGCGGCATCACCTCGGCGCTGCAGGAGGATATCCTGACGCATGCCACGCCCGCCGCCTGGAAGGCGCTTGAGATCGTCGGTAACCTCGAGCGCATTCTGGCGATCGAGCTCCTCGCAGCAGCGCAGGCCTATGACCTGCAGCCACGCGGCGTGGGCAAGGCGCAACGCACCGGCGCGCTTTACGAGCGCATCCGCACCGCCGTTCCCCACTATGCCGACGACAGACCGATGAACGAAGATTTCGACCGCATGCGGCGCGTCATTCAGGAAGGTACGCCATGAAGCTCCTGCCCGCCTCCGGCCACAAGCGCATGCCCTGGAAAAATGGCGGCGGCGAAACCATCGAGATCGCGGTCTTTCCGCAGAGCGCATCGCTTTCGGACTTCGATTGGCGGGTGAGCATGGCGATCGTTGCCAGCGACGGCCCCTTCTCCGCCTTTCCCGGCATCGACCGCACGCTGTCGATCCTCGAAGGTAACGGCATGACGCTTCTGATCGACGGCCGAGACCCGGCGCGATTGACGCAGGCGGACGCACCGCTCGCCTTCCCCGCCGACGTCGCCACCTCCGCCAATCTGATCGATGGCACGATCGTCGACCTCAATGTCATGACCCGCCGGGGCAAGCTCACGCATCTCGTGCGCAGGCTGGACGTCGAGCGCGAAGGCACGCTCACCAGCAAGGCTGCCACCGCCCTGATCTTCTGCCATCGCGGAGCCGTGACGCTGGATGGCAACGGCCAGACGCTTGCGCTTTCGGCCAGTGATGCCGTGCTGGCCAACGGACCGGTTGCAACAGCGTTGAAAACGCCGGCACGGTGCGAGCTGCTTCTCATCGAAATCGACGTAGCGCAGGGCGCCTGACGCCCGGAAGATCACCGGTGGTCGGTGCCGGGATCAGGACCGCCGCAGGTGCAAAAGCGGATAGGGCCTGCCGTCGTCATCCACCGGCGAGCGGCCCGTCGTTTCAAACCCAAGACTGGCGTAGAAGCCGGCACCCGAAGCATTCTGCTCGTTGACATCGACCGTCAGCACCGGATGCAGCGCGGCTGCATGCTCGACCAGCGCGCGGCCGACGCCGCCGCCGCGTGCATCCGCATGGACGAAAAGCGCGTCGATCTGCGCCCCGGTCATGCCCATGAAGCCAAGGGCGATATCCCCGACATCGGCAGCAATCCAGAGTTCAGCTTGCGGCAGGTATTGTGTGGCGACCATCTCTTCGATGGCTGCGAAATCCTCGACCGTCAGAAAGTCATGGGTCGCCATGACGGCGCTGCGCCAGATATCGAGCGTGCGCGGAAAATCGGACGGGCGGGAAGAACGGATGGAAGTCGTCATCTGAGAAATCACTGTAGAAACGGCTGTTCGCATCCGTGAGTCACCAACAGAAGTGACATTTCTGACCAATGTCACGGGATGTAACAGCAATGGCAGGCGATAGCGCCGACGCTGAAAACGGGCGCGATGGCTCGCTACAATAGCCACGAACGCGACTTCTTCAAGCGGTGATCTCGCGTGCCGCAACAAGGACCGGTGCCGGTGCCAACGCGCGAACTCCATCCTGCCGGCCGGCAGCAGTTGACGGGCGCTATTTTTCGTCGCCCGAGGTGATCTGGTTCTGCTGCGCCACGATCGCCTCCGTCTGGACCTTGGTGTTCTGGCCGATGGCGATCATCCAGCGCTCGCCCTCCTTCACCAGGACATAGAGCGGGCTGCCCTCCACTTCGCCCGGGATCGGCGATCCATCGTCGAACACCGGGCGCTGGCGCACATTGACGGCGGCCACATCGGGCCGAAGGAAGGTGATATGCTCCGCTTCGTAGCGGGCATACTGGTTGCCGAGCGCCGGCGTCAGTACCTTGCGGGTAAACGCTGAGATTTCGTCGCGGCCGGTCAGCCGCCGCCCGAAGGCGGTCACCCAAACGGCATCGGGCATGAAGTGCCGCAAGAAATCCTCCGGCGACCGCTCGTTCTGCGCCCGCTCGACGTCGGCGATCAATTGCCGGATATGCTCGCCCTCGATCTCATCCCGTGTCTTCGTCATGGCCTCGCTCCCCGTCAGACGCATGGTCAATGCTTAGCAACATGCAACGACAGCGCAAAGCTGCAAGGCGACCTGACCTCGCACGGAAAGATTGTCGGCGGAAAAGTCGAAATCCGGCCTCGCATCGGCAAGCAAAAGCTGCTTCAAGCGCCCGGTCCACCATTACCAGCCATGTCCGGGCAGACCGTGAAAATTCTTCTTCACCTTCTCTGCATCCTCTCGCTCTCGACCATCCCTGTCATGACCGGCACGCTCTCCCCGGCGCACGCCACCTCGTCGAAGGCGAGCGATCACCAGGCCGAGAAAAAACGCGGCAAGCGCAACGCCCCGGTGGTCGAGGTGCGCTTCGTCCTCAACAGAAAGGGTGACCTGCTGTCGGTGGCCGTGCACCGGTCGTCCGGGAACAGAAAAGTCGACGCCGAGGCCATATCGGCCATCAAAAGGGCGGCCCCGTTCCCAAAGGCTCCGCCCGGCAGCCCTGCCAAAAGGGAAATGCGGATCAAGATGACCGCGCACTCGGATACGGCTGGCCGGTTCGGCAAGTAGTGCTCGTCGCACTGAGGTGCGCTACCGCTTGACGTATGCGACCGGCACCGGGAGATAGCGTCGAAGTCCGGCAAATCTGAGCGTTCTCGACGCTCCTCGCCATGACCGGCACCGACTTTATCCGTTCATAAACCGGTAACCATACGGCGTGTTACCCGGGGAACAGCTTAATTGGCGCCACACGATAGTCTCCATGCCACGGTTTGACAGTCTCTCAACAGCAAACACAAGGCTTGGAGGATACGGACATGATCAAGACCGGTTTCGGCGTTTCCATCACCGTTCTGGCCTTCTCCCTGGCAGTGATCGCCTTCATGAATGTGGCCCTGTCCCAATATAGGGCGGCAGAAATTGCCGACATCACCCTGCCCGACTACAGCACGATCACTTCGTCCATCCATCGCTAAGGCGCGCCGTCTCGATTTCCACCGGGCAGGAAACGGGTGGCTTGCCCGACACTAAGGGGCAAGAATGCTCCATCAAGCGATGGAGCCAGCCATGATGTCCCTGCTCACCCTCCACACATTGGCAGCCGCGCGCGGCGACGGTCTTCGCCCCGAACTCCTCGCCGCTATCGCCCAAGAAGACCTGATGTCCGCGGCCGGCAGGGACGGCGTTTCACTTCACGCAGGCATTGAGCGCCTTGATGGCCTCATCGGCTCCCGCGAGATCGACCCTGGTTTGCGTGGCGCCGGCCGACTGAAACGTCCGTTCAGCGCTCAACGCTAACGCCGATCGCAACGTCTCCCTGTCAGCGCCGACATGAACTGTCAGGAGATATGGCGTGCGGATATCGACCTTGTGCACCGGAACCGCCGTGCCGTCGATCCGCAAGACCAGTCTGACGCTTTTCTCCAGATCTCCCCGATAGCCGCACTCTTGGCGGCACGGCGACGGGTGAACATAGGCACGGTGATCGCCATGATCGCGTCTTGACCGCTGCGTTGTCGGTCGGCGCTGTTCTCCTGCGTCAGGCAGAGTTGGCCGATTTCCCTGAAGCTTGAACGGCCGATGCCCTGGCGGAGAAACCTCCCCTTCCCATTGTCGAAACGAACAAAGCCTTCCCATGACAAGGCTTTGCTGCTTGGATGGATCGCACCGACCGCCTCATGGTCGATGCCCAACCGTTGCCGGAAAGTCTCCGATGTCGAGCGATCATTCTCACCTCTGGCCCGGCGTTCCGCTTGCGCTGGGCTCCGCCGTGCTCTTCGGCGCCTCGACGCCGCTGTCAAAACTTCTGCTCGGCACCATCGATCCGTGGCTGCTCGCAGGCATGCTTTATCTCGGCGCCGGGATCGGTCTGGCGATCGTGCACCGCGCCCGCGCGCTGGTCGGACTCGATGGCGTCGAAGCGCCGCTGGCGCGCGCCGATATTCCTTGGCTGATCGCCGTCATCCTGTTCGGCGGCGTGCTCGGCCCGCTGCTCCTGATGTTCGGCCTTTCCCAGACCACCGCCGCCTCCGGCTCGCTGCTCCTCAACCTAGAGGGCCTGGCGACCATGGCGATTGCCTGGCTGGTGTTTCGCGAGAATGTCGACCGCCGCCTGCTGCTGGGTGCTGCCGCAATTCTATGCGGCGCGATCCTCCTGTCATGGAACGGTGCGGGCCTCAGCCTCGATCGCGGCAGCCTGCTGATCGCGGGCGCCTGCCTTGCCTGGGGCATCGACAACAATCTGACGCGAAAACTGTCCTCCGCCGATCCTGTCCAGATCGCCATGATCAAGGGTCTGGCCGCCGGCGCCACCAACCTCGCGCTTGCCCTGTCGCTCGGCGCTTCGCTGCCGTCCCTCGGCCTCACGGCTGCCGCCGCCCTCGTCGGCTTCCTCGGCGTCGGCATCAGCCTCGTCTTTTTCATGCTCGGCCTGCGCAATCTCGGCACCGCACGCACCGGCGCCTACTTCTCCCTCGCCCCCTTCATCGGCGCTCTGCTCTCGATCGCCCTCTTCCGCGACGCCATCACCCTGCAATTCCTCTCAGCCGGCCTGCTGATGGCCTTCGGCCTGTGGCTGCATCTGGCAGAGCGCCACGACCACGAACACAGCCACGAGGCGCTGGAGCACGAACACGCCCATATCCACGACGAACACCACATCCACAGCCACGACGGCCCGGTCACCGAGCCGCATTCGCACTGGCACCGGCACGAACCGATGCGGCACAAGCACCCGCATTACCCGGACCTTCACCATCGGCATAGCCATGGGTGAGGCTGCCTGACGTCGAAATTGACCACCCACTTTTTGACGTCGCCTGCTCTTCCTCACGCTCATATTCACGGGCGTTTCCGACCGGCGCGAACTGCTGGACAAACTGCGCACGAGGATGAAACCGGGAGCGGCCAACATCGTCTTCGATCGCACGATCGCTGCCAGCGGCTACGAGGCGACGGCCATGATGCGGATAGTCTGGAGTGGGAAGCTGAAGGCGGGTGTCTCGATGGCTGAAGTTGCCGAAAAAGAAATGCGCCTGGCGGGCGTCCAGCGGCCTAAAGAGCCGGTCGAGTTGGGAGACGCATCAGAGGTCTTCCGCTTCGCTGATTTTGCTGGTTGGATCATTCGATAATCGTACTGATTCGACCAACATAAAGGCCACGGCATTGCGCCTCTATTACTTTACCGGCGAACAATTTGGTCTCGAAGCTCTTCGCGATAAGCGCGTTAAGATAGCACGAATTGACGAACTGAATGATCCATTCGATGTTGTCGGACACGTAGTTGCGGACCGAAAAGAGCGCATACGGTTTGACCGCCTAAGAAGACAACTCCACCAAATGAATGGGATCCTGTGCTTGTCGTCAAATTGGTGCGAGCCACTGCCTTGGGGCCACTACGCGGACAAGCACCGGGGAATGTGTTTGGGCTTCGACGTGTCTGAGGAAAGCTGGAAAGCGGTGAAATACGTAAGCGAACGGAGCAAGGTTGCATACCTCGCACCTCTCACGGACGACCTCGCCGACCATTTGGTTCTATCAAAGTTCAAGGCTTGGGAATATGAGCGAGAATATCGAACTATCTTCGATCTTCAGGAAATGTCACCTGACCCAGTCAACGGTCACTACTTCACCGGCTTTAGCGACCGCATAACATTGCGAGAGGTCATCGTCGGGCATAAGTGCCCAGTCACAAGGGCCCGACTGAAAAGTGTTCTCGGTGAAGACGCTGCCTCCGTCGAGCAAAAAAAGGCGCGTCCCGCATTCCGAACGTTCGAGGTTGTGGAACAGCGTCAAAAGAGAATGTGGAAGTAGACGGGAGAACGGCAATACAAACTGCTTCGGAAAAATGGTAGCGGAGGAGGGATTCGAACCCCCGACACAAGGATTATGATTCCTCTGCTCTAACCTACTGAGCTACTCCGCCGGGTACCGCGTCAGGGCTTCGAAGGTGAAGCCGTCTTGACTGGACGGGCGGCTTATAAGGCCCGGTTCTGCCCAGTGTCAACCCAAGGCGCGGGGAAAATGTGAAGTTTTCCCGCGCGATCGGAAATGATGGCCTCAAGCCGCCGCAGGGGCTGCCAGAAGCACCTTCAATGCGGCTTCGGCGCTAGCTTCGCGCTCGGATTTGCGGATGAAGCCGCCGCCATAGACGCGGGCGTCTTCGCCGATGCCGGAATAGAGCGCGCAGGCCTGGCCCGGCGCAATGCCGGCCTCGCCCTCGGCAAGCTCGACATAGAGACCTTCGGCGTCGCGCTTGAGGATGGCCGGCGCCGGCTGGCGGGTGGAGCGCACCTTGGCGAAACAGTCGA
Source organism: Ensifer sp. M14 (assembly GCF_003355565.1). Taxonomy (NCBI): domain Bacteria; kingdom Pseudomonadati; phylum Pseudomonadota; class Alphaproteobacteria; order Hyphomicrobiales; family Rhizobiaceae; genus Ensifer; species Ensifer sp. M14. The sequence continues at coordinate 1,408,361 of NZ_QJNR01000004.1, read as the reverse complement.
AGCCTGTCAGCGCCACGTCTTCGAGATCCTCGTCGCCCAGCCAGTTGACGTCGCGCAGGTAGACACGACGCGTTTCCAGCGCTTCCTTGGGGCCGACGATGACGCGGCGCGAGCGGGCATCGAGGTAGACGACATAGAGCGGCTCGCCGGTGGCAATGCCGATGCCGCGACGCTGGCCGATGGTGTAGTGCAGAATGCCGTCATGAGTGCCGAGTATGCGGCCGTCGAGATGCACGATCTCCCCGGCAAGCGCTGCATTCGGCTTCAGCTTCGTAACGATGTCGCTGTACTTGCCCTGCGGCACGAAACAGATGTCCTGGCTGTCGGCCTTCTGGGCGACGACGAGGCCCATCTCTTCGGCCAGCACCCGCGTTTCGGCCTTCGACAGATGGCCGAGCGGGAAGCGCAGATAATCGATCTGCTCCTGGGTGGTCGCAAAGAGGAAATAGCTCTGGTCGCGGTCGGCATCGGTCGGGCGATAGAGCGCCCGCTGACCGGCATAGCGCGGGTTCGGGCTCGGGCGCGAGCGGATGTAGTGGCCGGTCGCCAGCGCGTCGGCACCGAGCTCCTTGGCGGTCGCAAGAAGATCGGCGAACTTGACCGTCTGGTTGCAGGCAACGCAGGGGATCGGCGTTTCGCCGGCGACATAGCTTTCGGCAAACGGGTTGATCACGGTTTCGCGGAAGCGCGCTTCGTAATCGAGCACGTAATGCGGGATACCAAGGGTTTCGCAGACGCGGCGCGCATCGTCGATATCCTGGCCGGCGCAGCAGGAGCCGGCGCGGTGCACGGCGGCACCATGATCGTAGAGCTGCAGCGTGATCCCGAGAACGTCGTAACCCTCGCGTTTGAGCAGACCGGCGACGACGGAGGAGTCGACGCCGCCGGACATGGCGACGACGACACGCGTATCTTCGGGCTTGCGGTCAAAATCGAGAGTATTCACGAGATCCATTCCGGCCTTCGGGCGATGGCAACAGCACCTCGCCCCCTGTTTCACGCTTCATGCGATGCAATGCCGGGATGATAGCACGCGGCACGCTGTCGGTTTCTGCGGCGTCGTGCGTCCTGATCCATCGCGCAAAGTCGCTGCAGCACTCAAATGTCCAGAACAGCTTTACCGCCTTCTGCGGCTCCACTTCAAAGCGGGGTGTCCTGATCGCCGACATATAGAAACTTGTCCGCCCGGCGGCAAGGGCGGCGCTATGACGCCTGCCCCGACAAATCGGTCCGGCTCAGATCAGCTTCAGCCGCATGGCGCGGGCGATCGCCTGCATGCGGTTGACGGCGTCGAGCTTGCGGGTCGCGCTCTTGAAGTAGCTGCTGACGGTATAGGTGGAGATGCCGAGGATGATGGCGATCTCATCGCTGCTCTTGCCGGCAGCTGCCCAGCGCAGACACTCGATTTCGCGGCTCGACAGCTTTTCGCGCGCCGAGCTGCCGGTGTCGAAGGTGCGCTCAAGGCATTCGAACAACTGCACGAGGGAAAGATAGAGCGTCGCCTGCTCGACGCCGACAGGCGCCTCGCGCCGGCCGGACAGCATGGCGACGAAGGGATCGCCGCTGCTGGTATGCAACTGGACAGCGAAATGGCGCGCCATCTCCGGATGCGAAAGCAGGCGGTGCACCATCGCCTCGTCGACCGGCTTGCCGGCAACGTCGAGCAGTTCGGCACCGCCGACGACCGGCAGCTTGGTGTTGCGCAGCCGCTCGACCAGCACGCTCGACTGGAAGGTCTCGCAGGCGTCGTACTGGCGCACCAGTTCCGACGGCCAGTTGCTGAGCACCAGCCGCTCGGAAAAACGCTGCTGCTCGGCCAGCGGCAGACGCGCGATCATGAAATGGCCAAAACCATAACGCGCGATCAGCCGCCGCAGCAAATGCAGAAGTTCGTACTCGGTACGCACGGCAGCCGTATCGATTTCGGAAATCAAGTCCGCCATCTCAGCCTCGCGCAGCAAGGCTGGTTCATTCGATTCCTTCATCTCTGATCACCACATCACCGGTGCCAACGCACCTGGTCGAGAGAATACAAACCGCCCCGAGAATCATCCGGCGCATGAACTTCACTCAGGCGCCAGAATACAGCCACCCTCTCCGGCATGCCCGCGTAAGCAACGCGACCGGTTGTGAAAATATGACGATGCACCAAGAATGAATCGGGAGCGCACAAACGTCGCTCATCCTTTATTTCGGCGTCTCGTTACCAAGAATTTTAGTTAAAGTGAAATGTGGTAATTGCATGGCTCCCATGCCAAATCCGCGATAATCCAACGTTTTCCGGGCAAGATGACCGCTATTGTTGAGCGCGACAGCTGTCGGGTTCACCGGCGGGGCGTTGCGGAAGTGATCGAGGGAGTGTCCGGAAGTATCTAAAATTATGAGTAAATTGTTACCGACGGCTTAGGCAAATGTTAAATGTGGCGGGCTAAGGTCAGCCACATATGGTCTTGAGTTTGTGTAGAGAGTCCCATGACCGAAATGATGCGACCACGCGTAAAATATGTCATCGGCCCCGATGGCAGTCCTCTGACGATTGCGGATCTGCCGCCGGCGAATACCCGGCGCTGGGTTATCCGCAGGAAGGCTGAGGTGGTTGCCGCAGTGCGCGGTGGCCTTTTGAGCCTTGAGGAAGCGTGCGAACGCTATACCCTCACTGTCGAGGAATTCCTTTCCTGGCAGTCCTCCATCAATGATCACGGTCTGGCCGGTCTGCGCACGACACGCATCCAGCAATATCGCCACTAAAAGCCCCCGACAGGGCCATAGGTTGAACGGCGGCTCCGGCATTTCCGGTGGCCGCCGTCTTCGTTTTCGGCCAAACCACACCGCCTTGTTTCCCGTCGGTGACGTTTCGGAGACAGTGCGTTTCCCCTTCGCGTTCGCCAAACCGGTTCCTGTTGCCGCGGTCATGCGATAGCATCGTCGACAACACGCAAACGTTGAATGGCAAGGGATGCTGAGATGGATATCGCCCACGAAGAAACCGGTTCGCACGGCCGCTACTCGACATCGGTCGAGGGATACACCGGCGAGATGACCTATTCGCGGTCGTCGCCAAAACTGATCATCGTCGATCACACCCTGGTTCCCGACGAACTTCGCGGCAAGGGCGTCGGCCAGGCGCTGGCAAAACATGCGATCGACGAAGCGCGCAAGGGCGGCTGGAAGATTATTCCGCTTTGCCCGTTCATGCGCGCGCAGGCGCTGCGCCACCCCGACTGGCAGGATGTCATTCAGGCCTGATCCTGCCTCTCCACGCCCAGACGGTCCCGAAATGAGAAAAACCCGCCCGACAGTTGCCTGTCGCGCGGGTTTTTCGTTCTGGTGACAATCGTGCCGGATCGGGCCATGCCATCGGCATCGCCCGACAAAGAATGAAAATCATCTGCCTCGAAACGATTACGCCCTAAGGCGCGTCGTCGTGTCCCGTTCCTCGAGCGCCGCCGCCTTCGCATATTCGGCCTGCACTTCTTCAAGCGCGAGTTCGGCAGCATCCTGCTGCATCTTCAGCTCTCGAATGGAGACCTGAAGATTGTCGGCTCTTTGACGAGCAGCCTTTGCGAAAGTGGGATAGGCAAAATGCGAGGGATCGGAAATGCCCGACTTCTTTTCCTCGAAAACAATCTGATTTTCCAGATCCTTGGTCATCCGTTCGAACTCAGCCATCATCATCTGAAGCTGGCTCAGCTGACGCTGCTTCTCCCTGACCTGAAATTCCTTCAGGCGGACAAGGCTCTCACGTGCTTTCATACGCAATACTCCCGTGGATAACGAGACCCCGGTTACTGATTTGGCCCGTCGAGCCTGCCCCAACAGGCAGAAAACGAAAAATCGACAGCGATATTAACAAAAGCCTACCGCTGGTAACCTTTCGTTTACGGGCATCGTTAATCATAGGGGTGATGATTTAAGGCTCCGTAAATGCTGAGGCACGAAATATGACGGCCCCGGCATTAACGAGTCAGAAGAGTCAGATAGCGGCATTTGCTCATGTTTCGCATGAAAAGTGCCATTTTGGATTCACGTTTGAAATCAGGGAACTGCTAAAAATATTTAACAATCTCGATACACCTTGCCAGAGTGAATCAGAATTTGTTAACCATTTGATGGCAGCCTCCAAATCAGGCAACGACTGGATCCGTATCGCGTAAGGGGGCCACGATGACCTTGGGCGGCGGAAAAGGGGAAGAATATGCGGGTTCTACTAATTGAAGACGACAGCGCAACGGCTCAGAGCATTGAGCTGATGCTGAAGTCCGAGAGTTTCAACGTTTACACCACCGATCTCGGTGAAGAAGGCGTCGATCTCGGCAAACTCTATGACTACGACATCATCCTTCTCGACCTCAACCTTCCGGACATGTCCGGTTACGAGGTCTTGAGAACACTGCGTCTTTCCAAGGTGAAGACGCCGATCCTCATTCTCTCCGGCATGGCCGGAATTGAAGACAAGGTTCGCGGTCTCGGCTTCGGCGCCGACGACTACATGACCAAGCCGTTCCACAAGGACGAGCTGGTGGCACGCATCCATGCGATCGTGCGCCGTTCCAAGGGTCATGCCCAGTCGGTCATCTCGACCGGCGAACTGATCGTCAATCTCGATGCCAAGACGGTGGAAGTCGGCGGACAGCGTGTCCACCTCACCGGCAAGGAATATCAGATGCTCGAGCTGCTTTCGCTGCGCAAGGGCACGACGCTCACCAAGGAAATGTTCCTCAACCACCTCTACGGCGGTATGGATGAGCCGGAACTGAAGATCATCGACGTCTTCATCTGCAAGCTGCGCAAGAAACTTGCCAATGCTGCCGGCGGTGCCAACTATATCGAAACCGTCTGGGGTCGCGGCTACGTTCTGCGCGAGCCGGATGGTGCGGAATACGCCGAAACCGCCTGATTTCAGGCTCTCGTCCGGGCGCGGCATGGACCCGCATATCCAGGCATGACGCCAACGGACATCTTTTTGAACGAACCCGCCCTTCGAGGCGGGTTTTTTCGTTATGGCGATGGCTCATAGGTCGCCGGTCGCACGGTCCTTCCCCCCCTTTTTCTTCCGGTTATCGAATGCCTGCTGGCGCTGCCAGCCCGCTATCGGGCAAGCGGCCGCAAGGCCTGGAGGAATTGGCGACCTGCCTGTCCTGACCTTGATCTCTGGTGCCACGCAACGGCGTGAAATCCGGGCAGCAAAAAGCCGCAGCAATCGCCGCGGCTTGTTCAATCAGGAAGAGGATGCGTCTGGCGTCAGGCCGCCATCGACTGGCTGGCAAAGACGCTGGTCAGGATCTTGCGATCGAACGGCTTCAGCAGGAAATCGTCAGCGCCCGCGCGCTTGCCGGCCATCATTTTCTTCAGATCCGCCTCGACGACACAGTAATAGATGCGCACCGAAGCACCGTTCGGCAGTCGACGGATATTGGCAATCAAATCCAGAGCACCTTCCAGGCCGGCATCGACCACGAGAATGTTGGGAAGCTCGGCTTCACAGCGCACCAGCGCCTCAAGGCCGCTCGGCGCTTCGTAGACAAGGAAGCCCATGCCCGACAGGATACGTTTTCCAACCTTCCTGACGACATCCGAGCCGTCGGCAATCATCAAGCGCCGCATGTCCAACTCCTTCATGCCTTACCTATACGCGTACTCGCGCGCCTGAAACAACCCTATACAAATCTGGCAAAGATTTCGTTACGGAGCTTGCTTAACACGGCCTTTCGGACGACTTTTAAGGCGCTGAAAATATTAATCTTTCAGCGAACCAGCGAAAAGCCTGGAATGCCAGGCACTTAAGCTGCGGCCACGCAAAAAACGGGCGCAGGGGCCATGACCACACCGCGCCGGACATGTCTCAAATCGGAAAAGACGGCTGCCCGTCCTTAGTACCAAGTCTTGATGTTAAGCGTCGGCGGGCGCCATGCGCGCGGTGAAGATGATCTCTTCGCCGGTGGAAACCACGTCGATCGCCATGCCGGATTCTTCGCCGAGCAGCACCGTGTAGTAGGGCTGGATCGAGTGCGCATCGACCGCTTCTGCCGGTGTGCCGGACAGAAGTTCGACCAGACGCGGGGGCACGCGCATCATCCGGCCCTTGCAGACCAGCGTGAACACGGCGTCGAGCTCGGGATTTTCGAGTGTGATGTCGATGACGCCGCCGCGCGGGATCGCGCCATAGGCAATCAGGAAGAGGTTCAAGAGCAGCTTGACCCGGTTCTTGGCGATGATGGCGCGCGGCCCGTGCCAGTTGACCTCGGTCTTCTTCTCGGCGGCGGCAAAATCCTTGGCCGCCCTTTCCGCTTCGCCGGTGTCGATCGACGCGCCGACCGAACCGGAGGCGCCAAAGGCGAGACGCGCGAACTTCAAGCGGACCGACGCGTTGAGGGCGCTGGTGCGAATGAGGTCCATGGCGTCGGCGTCGGCGCCGCCCTCGTCGAGAAGTTCCAGGCCGTTGTTGATGGCGCCGACCGGCGAGATAACGTCGTGGCAAACCCGGCTGCACAGAAGCGCGGCCAGATCGGGTCCCGTCAATGTCAGGTTCGGATTCGTTGCCATCGTCGTTCCTTGTTCGGTTCCATCGGCATGCGGACATGAGGCACGCGCTCGAGCAGAGCCGGTAAAGCCTCAGGCGCGCAGACGCAAGTCATGGGCTGCCCGGCGCAGCCGTTCATCAGTGGATCATAATGACACCACATTTGGTAAACCGATTGTTAAGACCATCGGTTCAAATTGCATGGAAATGGTCCAGACCCCCGCTGGCCGTGTCATCGATGCTGATGCCGGCCATAGCAAACCCGCAAGCGAGTGATTTTCGCGCCTGACGGAGGAAACGATGCAGCAGATCATGATGGCAGCCCAAACGGCCAGCCGCGCTATCCTGGCGACGATGTTCCTGATGGCGGGCGCCATATCCGCCGCCCAGGCCCAGCAGGCAAACAACAGCCAATACTCGATGCAGGAGATCGTCGATGCCGGTCACGGCTTCTTCGGCGAAACCTCCGGCGGCCTCGCCAAGGTGGTGGAGCGCGCCTTTGAGCGCTACGGCCTGCCAAACGGCTACATCCTCGGGCAGGAAGGCTCCGGCGCATTCATTGCCGGCCTGACCTACGGGGAAGGCGAACTCAACACCAAGAATGCCGGCCAGCACAACGTCTTCTGGCAAGGCCCCTCCCTCGGCATCGACTGGGGCGGACAGGGCAGCCGCACGATGATGCTGGTCTACAACCTGCCAAGCGTGCCGTCGCTCTACAAGCGCTTCGGCGGCGTCTCCGGTTCGGCCTATGTGGTGGCCGGCGTCGGCATGACCGTGCTCACCGACGAACACATCGTCGTCGTTCCGATCCGCACCGGCATCGGTGCCCGGCTCGGGGTCAATGTCGGTTATCTCAAGATGACCCAGAACCCGACCTGGAACCCCTTCTGATCCACTGCATGTTTCCTTAAATCCTATGCGATTCAAGGCTAAAAACATGCAGCAATTCAAAGTGCTACAGCGACCTTTGCGCGTCTGGTAGGACGCACGGCGCTGTAGATGGCGGGCTCGCTTCGGCGAAATCCCGCCTCAAATACTTGCAGCGCACGAAACGTCATGTTTAGTGCAGGGAAGTAATATGAAGCGCCTTGCCCTGACTGTGATGGTCGGGCCGGGCGTTTGCTTCCGGTCCAGCTTTGAAACGGCCAGCTCGTGATTGAATTCTCGCTCCTCTTTGCCCTGGGCTTCCTGACCGCGATCATCATCGGCCTTCTCGTCGCGCCGGCCATTCACCGCCGCATCGTGCGCTTTGCCGAGGACCGTTTGAAGGCCACCATGCCGCTCAGCCCTCAGGAAGTGCGTGCCCAGAAGGACGCCGCCCGCGCCACTTACGCTGCCGAGAACGCGCGTACGCTTCAGGCCCTGAAACGCGAGCGCGACAAGGGTGTCTCGTTGATGCTTGGCAACGAGAAGACGCTGCAGGAAGCGCGGCGCCTCAGCGGCGAGAATGCCGACCTGCATGCCCAACTTGCCGACATGAACGTCGAGGCGGCCGACATGCGCTCGGCGATCCGCCAGTTCGAGCAGCGACTGGAGCGCATGAAGACCTCGCTCGAAACCGTCGAGCGCGACAACGCCGCCAAGGCGGGGACGATCCAGGCACTGACCAACCAGTTGGCGCAGCATGCCGGCGATATCGACAACCTGCGCCTTGACCTTGCCGCCCGCGAAACCGAGGTCGAAAACCACAAGAGCCGGATTGCGACGCTCCGCGACGAGCGCGAGGCCCTGCGCATGGATCTGAAGACCGAAAGCGCGCATGCCAAGGAAATGGAACTGCGCCTCGCCCGTGACGACAGCCGTCTGCAGCGGCTGGAGGACAAACTTGCGCGAGAATTGGCAGCCGGTGCCGATCGCGAGAGCGCGCTCGAGCGGCGCGCCGATGAAATCGAACGATTGAAGACCAAGGTGAAAGACGTGAATCAGGATATGAGGGATGCGGCCAAGGCGCTGCGGATGGCGGGCGTCGCCTTCCCGGCGCGCAGGGATCGTCGCGCGAGCAGCAACGAGCCATCGCAGAGCATTGCGGCCCCCTCCGCCCCCCTCACCGGTCAGCCCGTCGTGTCACACTTGGAAATCACAAAACTTTCCGATGACCTCAAAAACCGCGCAACCGCCCTGTCGGAGCGGCTGATCAACTCCAGAACCTCCGCCCATGACGACGCCTTGCGCGAGGAAGTTGCCGAAATCGCCGCCGGCATGGTGGCGCTGACCGCAACACGCGAAGGGGCTGCCTCGCCGATCCCAGGCCTGCTCGCAGGCGAAGCGCCGAACGGTGCTGCAGGCCGCAAGAGCCTGGCAAAGCGGGCGAAGCAAATCCTGTCGAAAGATTGAAGCCTGTCGTTCAGACGCGTTTGGCGGTTTTGTGCAACCTGCGCAAACCCGGAAGCCTTCGGCGCAGCAGGTGAACGCCGGAGAGCGCGGTGCGCTTGACGCGCGGTTCAGATCCGGTCGTTGATCAAGGCGACCTGGTGCAGCGCGATGCCGGCCGCCATTGAGACATTAAGGCTGTCGAGCCCGGGCCTCTGGCGAATGCGGGCGGTGCGGACCGATTTCAGGATGGCCGGCGGCAGTCCCTCGCCTTCGGTTCCAACAAGCAAGGCGGTGCGCGTGGCCGGTGGTATTCCGCCGATATCGGTTTCGCCCGCCGGCGACAGGCCCCAGATCGCAAAGCCCTCACGCTGCAGCCGTTCGATCAGCGCCGCCGCCGACCCCTCTCGCGCAAACGGCACGGTCAGCACCGAGCCGACAGAAACGCGGATCGCCTTGCGATACATCGGATCGCAGCTCGTCTCGTCCATCAGCACCGCATCGACGCCGAAGGCGGCGGCATTGCGAAACAGCGAGCCCATATTGTCGTGATTGGAGATGCCACAGGCGGCGAGCACAAGGCTTGAAGTGGGAAGCGAGGCGATGAGCGTGTCCCTGCCGGAGACGCCGTCCCGCCGCCCAAGCGCCAGCACGCCGCGGTGCATGTTGAAGCCGGCAATGGCGTCGAACACTGGAGCCGCCGCAACATAGACGGGCACGTCGGCGGGAAATTCTGCCAGAATAGTCTCGACGCCGGCCACCCGGCTTTCGAGAAGCAGGATAGCCTCTGCCGCAAGCCCGCGGCCCGCGTGGTGCGCCGCCGCCAGCATGCGCAGCACGACCGTGCCTTCGGCGATGAAGCGCCCCTCCCGCCCCGTCAGGTCGCGCTCCTTGATCGACACCAACCCGGCGATGCGCGGATCTGCCGGATCGTCGATGCGGATCGGAGACGGGGCGCTCGCAGCCATGCCGTCAGTTGGTCCTGACGGTGATGTCGGCAACGATGCGGCCGGCGGTAATGTCGAAGACGATCGCGCGCGGCTCGGCGCCGGGCAGATTACCGTAGAAAAGCACCTGCGAGCCCGACAGCGCGACGTTGGTCACTGTGAAGCCGGCCGGAAGGGCGGCAACCGCATTGACCGGCGCCTCACTCGGAACCGCGATGGCTGCCGACTGCGCCGGCACCTTTTCGTCCGTGCGGGTCAGCTTGTAGACAATCGTGCCGAGGACAGCCATAAGCATGACCAACATCACGCCTGCCGAGACGAGCTGCAGCCGCACCATCTTGCGGCGAACATTCTCCATCGCCGGGTCTAGCGGCTTGTCTTCCTGGTCATCGGGCGCGGTCGCGGTCATGATTGGCCTTTTATCGGATAAAAAACGGAATGAACGACCCCTTTAAACAAGCAGCAGCCAATAGGAAAGTCCTGACGGCGGGCGAGGATGCCGCAGGGCGGCTCGATTCCTTCCTGACAGAGGCGCTTTCCGGCGAGTTTTCGCGCAACCGCATCAAGAGCCTGATCGAGCAGGGCGCCGTTTCGATCAACGGCAAGCCAGTGACCGAGCCGAAGAAGAAGGTCCAGCCGGGCGACCATTTCGAGATCGACCTGCCCGAGCCGGAAGATCCGGAGCCGAAGGGCGAGGACATCCCGCTCGAGGTGCTCTACGAAGACGACCACCTGATCGTCCTGGTCAAGCCGGCCGGCCTCGTCGTGCATCCGGGTGCTGGCAACTGGACGGGCACGCTGGTCAATGCACTGATCCACCACTGCGGCAACAGCCTCTCGGGCATCGGCGGCGTCAAGCGCCCCGGTATCGTCCATCGTCTCGACAAGGAAACGAGTGGGGTCATGGTCGTCGCCAAGAACGACGCTGCCCACCGCCACCTGTCGGACCAGTTTGCCGACCATGGCCGCACCGGCCCCTTGGAGCGCGCCTACCGGGCCGTCGTATGGGGTCGCCCCCGGCAGTTGAAGGGAACCATCGACGCCCCGCTCGGCCGCGCCGGCGACCGCACCAAGCGCGCCGTCAAGCGCGAGGACAGCGACGACGCCCGCGAGGCTATCACCCATTACGAAGTGGTCGAGCGCTACCTGGAAAAGCCTGATGGTACTTGCCTTGCCTCGACGGTCGAATGCCATCTCGAAACCGGACGCACCCACCAGATCCGCGTGCACATGGCGCATATCGGCCATCCGCTGATCGGCGATCCGGAATATGGCGCGGCCTTCCGCACCAAGGCCAATCTGCTGCCGGAGGCGGCGAAAGCCGTGGTCAACCAGTTTCACCGTCAGGCACTGCATGCCTTCATGCTGCAGTTCGAGCACCCGGCAACCGGCGAAACCATGCACTTCGAAGCACCGATGCCCGATGACATGGCGGCGCTGGTCAACGCGCTCAGGGCCACGACATAGCGCCGGCTCTTGAATTTCGGGCACAGAAGCCCAATCTTGACTGCGCCTCTATTCGTGATCTGTCTTGCCTCCGGCGTCACATGTAAGTGAAACCGGACTCCTTGAATCATGCTTTTGCCGTACTTATTTCATAGCCTCGTGGGGTCTTGACGAAGACCCACATGCCCGGCCTGCCGCCCGGAGGCCGGAGACTATTAAGGGGGGTGCTTCATGGCCCGAAACAATTTACCGTCCATTGCCGCTGGTGAAGGCGGCCTCAATCGTTATCTCGACGAAATCCGCAAATTCCCGATGCTCGAGCCGCAGGAAGAGTACATGCTCGCCAAGCGGTATCAGGAGCATGACGACCGCAATGCAGCTCACAAGCTCGTCACCAGCCACCTGCGCCTCGTCGCCAAGATCGCGATGGGGTATCGCGGCTATGGCCTGCCGATTGGCGAAGTCGTGTCTGAAGGCAATGTCGGCCTGATGCAGGCCGTCAAGAAGTTCGAGCCCGACCGCGGCTTCCGCCTTGCGACCTACGCGATGTGGTGGATCAAGGCTGCCATCCAGGAATACATCCTGCGCTCGTGGTCGCTGGTCAAGATGGGCACGACTGCCAACCAGAAGCGGCTGTTCTTTAACCTGCGCCGCCTCAAGGGCAAGATCCAGGCGCTCGACGAGGGCGACCTGAAGCCGGAGCACGTCAAGGAAATCGCCACCACGCTGAAGGTCAGTGAGGAAGAGGTCATCTCGATGAACCGTCGCCTCTCCGGCGACGCTTCACTGAACGCGCCGATCAAGGCGAGCGAAGGCGAATCCGGACAATGGCAGGACTGGCTCGTCGACGACCACGACAACCAGGAACAGATCCTGATCGAGCAGGACGAACTCGACAGCCGCAAGGCTTTGCTCGCAAACGCCATGAAGGTTCTCAACGATCGGGAACGCCGCATCTTCGAGGCACGCCGCCTCACCGAAGATCCGCTGACGCTGGAAGACCTGTCGAGCGAGTTCGATATCAGCCGCGAACGCGTGCGTCAGATCGAAGTCAGGGCCTTTGAAAAGGTCCAGGACGCCGTCCGCAAGGCGGCGCTGGAACGTGCCCAAGCTCTGCGCGTCGTCGAGGGCGCGTAATCCCGGACTGATACAATCGAAACGAAAAAACCCGGCGAGATTCTCGCCGGGTTTTTTGTTGTCTTTCTGTTTCGACTTGTAGCGACCTATTGCCCGGTCGCTGCCGTGTTGCCTGACGATCCCCAGGCGCGCATGGCCTGGCTGAATGCCTCGTTGCCGCTCTGCCCCTTCTCGAGCGTCAGCAGCGCGCGGCGGCCGTTGCGGTAGGTCAGCGGGATATCGATCCAGCCGCGGCTGCGCAGCAGTTCGGTGTTGCTGCCGACCGCCTCGGCGAAATCGTTGAGCGCGATCATGTGGAAGTCGTCGGTGATCTTGGCGGGCACCGCGATCAGCGCGTCGCCGCGATCCTGCTCCGTCCGCTTCATCGAGACACGCTGCACGCCGTCGATGGCGCCGCCTTCGAAGTTCTGCGGCAAGGAGAAGACGAACTCGATCACATGGCTCGCCGGCAGGGACGGATCGGCATTGCGCTTGATCGTCATCAAAGCCGTAAGCCCACGGTCAGGCACGGTGATCTGGGCCTGAATTGCCGGCTCCGGCTTGGCATCACCCCCCGGAGACTCCTCCTTGACCGACCATGCGACCGTTCCCGGTATCGCCGTCGGAGAGGATTGGCCGAGCCGTTCTTCGTAAAGGAACATCTTTTCGCCGCTGGCGACGGCAACGTCCGGCTGTGCCGGCTGAGCGCCGGGCTGTTGCCCGGCAGCGGGCGCTCCGGCTTCCGCACCCGGCGTGGCGGCTGCATCTTCCTGCAGCCTTCCCGCTTCAGTCTGCGGTGCGACCGACTTGCCTTCCTGCGCAACGCTTTCACCGTTCACCACGGCCGGCCCGGCATCCGTCTCCGAGCCGTCGGCCAGCAGACGCTGGGTAAATTTCGTCGATGTGTTGGCAGGTACGGCTGTGTCGTCGTGCGCGCCGGGCTGTTGTTGCGTGGTGGCCTCGTCAGTCTGCGCCGGGGGCGTGCTCTGTTCAACGGGCGTCTCGCCCGTCCCGGAAACAACCGACGTTACCGACGCCACCATGCCGGAAATCCAGGCATTGCCCGCTTCCCGGTTCTGCCAGTAGGCAAATCCGCCACCACCGAGCACGAGCAGCAAGCCGGCGGCAATCGCCAAGCGCTTGACGCTGAAGCGCGGAGGCTTCGGCGTCGTGCGGTAGGACGTGGGCCGCGAAGGGGCCGCCGACGGCATCTCGACGCCGCGATCGGTCTCCTTGGCGGTTGCCGCTCCCGCTGCAGCACCTGCCGCAATGGTCGCACCGCCTTCCAGCCCCAAAAGATCGTCAATATGGTCCCAGGCGGTAACCGCACGCTCCTGCTGGCTTGCAGGCTCAGTCGCGCTTGCAGCCGTCGCTGGCGCAGACTTTTCGACCGGCCACGACCAATCGGAGATTTCGGCGTCGCTGGCCTTCGGCGCAGGGCGCTCGGTAATCGAGGCAAAGGGATCGTCGTCGTCGAACGACCACGATCGGCTGGCGTCCGCTTTCGCAGCCGCCGGTTCGATTTCTACAGGCTTTTCCTCGACCGGGTGCATGCCGAGCAACTCAGGCGCGCCGGCGTCGTCGACCACGTCGTGCGGCCCCGCATCCAGCGAAGCGGGCGCAGGAGCCGGCTTTGTGTCTTCCCAGTCGGGCAGTTCCCATTCCGAACGCGCCGGCGCTTCCGCGACGGGCTCGACGGACGGTGCATCCCACGTCGCTTCCTGAACCGGTTCCGGCTCGATTGCCGGGACCACGGGCGCGTGGTCATAGAGCTCTTCAGCGGCCGGCTCGGCGGTCGCGACCATTTCCTCGTCAGGCGCGTGCGCCACGGCTGGCAACTCGTCCTCAACGGGCGGCTGCCACGTCGGCTCGTGCTGCTCTTCGACCGCTTCGACGTATTCGGCTGCTACCTCGGCAGGCTCGGCCGGCGCTTCAACCGGCAAAGGCTCTGCATAGGTCTCCGGCTGCTCGTCATGCTCGGCAGGCGCGTCGGCGTAAACTGGCTCGGCATCGCCAACGACTTCCGTCGGCTCTTCCGCAGCAGCCGTTACCGGTTCGCTCTCGACCTCAGGCTCGGCCTGTTCGGCCGGCGTTTCGACGACATCGTCGCGCTCCGGCTCCTCAACGACGGGCGTGACCGCTTCCACGACTTCGGCCTCAGGCGCGACCTCGTCGATCGCCGGAAGCGCCTCAGCATATTCGCTGTCGACCTCGACGATTGCGTTTTCGAGTTTCGCCAGCTGACGATTGATCATGTCGTCCGACGGACGCGGATTCATGTTCTCGAGCTGGCGACGCACGGCGGCGCGCGCCTTCTCGTAGACCTTATCCCGCATTTCAGGTGTGTTTTCCGACAGGCCGTCAACGGTCCTGCGAATAACTGCAACAAAATCCGCCATCAGAACTTTCTCATACGCTCAGGCATGTGTTTGCGATCACGACGCAATGTCAGTCCGCCGACACTAGTCCTCAAAGGGGTCCGTCACAAGTATCGTGTCGTCCCGCTCCGGGCTGGTCGAAAGAAGAGCCACCGGTGCACCGATGAGTTCCTCGACCTGGCGAACATACTTGATCGCCTGTGCCGGAAGATCTGCCCAGCTGCGTGCGCCGACAGTCGATTCTTTCCAGCCTTCGAGTGTAATATAGACTGGCTTTGCCGAAGCTTGCTGCGCCTGGCTTGCCGGAAGATGATCGATCTGCTGCCCGTCGAGAGTATAACCGACGCAAATCTTCAGTTCATCGAGGCCATCGAGCACGTCGAGCTTGGTCAGCGCGATGCCGGTGATGCCGTTGGCGGCAACCGACTGGCGCACGAGTGCGGCATCGAACCAGCCGCAACGGCGCTTGCGCCCGGTGACCGTGCCGAACTCGTGGCCGCGTTCGCCCAGGAACTGACCGATCTCGTCGTGCAGTTCGGTCGGGAACGGACCCTCGCCGACGCGCGTCGTGTAAGCCTTGGTGATGCCGAGGATGTAGCCGAGCGAGCCCGGGCCCATGCCGGAACCGGCAGCGGCCTGGCCGGCAACCGTGTTGGACGAGGTGACGAACGGATATGTGCCGTGGTCGATGTCGAGCAACGTGCCCTGTGCGCCTTCGAACAGGATGCGCGCACCCTTGCGCCGCGCCTTGTCGAGCAGCACCCAGACGGTCTCCATGAACGGCAGGACCTTGTCGGCGACCGAAGACAGCTCGAGCATGATCGCATCATGGCTGATTTCCGGCTCGCCGAGGCCGCGACGCAGCGCGTTGTGGTGCGTCAGCAGGCGATCGACCTTGGCCGGAAGGGTTTCGAGATCGGCAAGATCCATCACGCGGATCGCGCGGCGGCCGACCTTGTCTTCATAAGCCGGGCCGATGCCGCGGCGGGTGGTGCCGATCTTGGTGCCGCTGTTGGAGGCGGCGTCTTCGCGGAAGCCGTCGAGCTCGCGGTGCAGCGAAAGGATCAGTGTGGCGTTGTCGGCAACGCGCAGGTTCTCCGGCGTGATCGTCACGCCCTGCTTGCCGAGCTTGTCGATTTCAGCGATCAGCGCATGCGGGTCGATGACGACGCCGTTGCCGATGACGGCGAGCTTGCCGGGACGCACGACGCCGGACGGAAGCAGCGACAGCTTGTAGCTGACGCCGTCGATCACCAGGGTATGGCCGGCGTTGTGACCGCCCTGAAAGCGCACGACGATGTCAGCGCGTTCCGAGAGCCAATCTACAATCTTGCCTTTGCCTTCATCACCCCACTGGGATCCGACCACCACGACATTCGTCATAATTCTCTTCCTGTTGACGGGCGCAAGCGGGGTTGCGCTGTTCTCAAAACCCGCGCATCTATACTGTGTTGTCTCCGGGAAAGCGACCCCGTTATGACGGGCGTTCCGGCCTTTTTGCATGACAAGCGCTGGATTTAGCGCCTATATCTGGCGTCTCTCCCGCCCTCGCGGCCATCGATCCCCGTCATCCCAGCAGGTTGCAGCATCGTGAATTCCAGGGCCTATTTCTATCTCTGCGTCACAGCACTCTTCTGGGGCGGCAATTCCGTGGCCGGAAAAATGGCCATCGGGCATGTCAGTCCGATGATGCTCACGACCCTGCGCTGGGTGTTTGCGCTTCTCATCATCCTCGTGGCAATGACCCCGCAGATCCGTCGTGATTGGGACAAGATCAAGCAGCATTGGCTGCAGTTGCTGGCCTATGGCGTGGTCGGCTTCACCACCTTCAACGCCCTGCTCTACTCCGCGCTGAAATATACGAGCGCGATCAACGCGGTCATCCTCCAGGCCGGCATCCCGATGCTGATCTTCCTGTTCAATTTCATGCTGTTTCGCACCCGCGCTTCGATCGCGCAGGTGATCGGCTTCACCGTGACGCTGCTCGGCGTGCTGATCACCGCCGCGCACGGCGACTTCGCCAGCCTCCTGCAGCTGGAATTCAACTTCGGCGACGCCCTGATGATTGCCGCCTGCATCGTCTATGCCGCCTATACGGTGGCACTTCGCTGGAAGCCTGTCATG
Source organism: Ensifer sp. M14 (assembly GCF_003355565.1). NCBI lineage: Bacteria > Pseudomonadati > Pseudomonadota > Alphaproteobacteria > Hyphomicrobiales > Rhizobiaceae > Ensifer > Ensifer sp. M14. Next base: position 1,391,520 of record NZ_QJNR01000004.1, on the reverse strand, counting down.
CATTGGCAAAGCTTCATCGCTGCGCCCGCCTTCGGCGCGCTCATCAGCGCCATTCCGTTGCTGTTCTGGGAAATCGGCAGCGGCACGGCAATCTTTCCCGACATGACCGGCTGGATCATCGTCCTCTACGCCGCCATCTTCCCATCCTTGATGTCGCAGGTGCTCTATGTGCGCGGCGTCGAGATGATCGGCGCCAATCGGGCCGGCCTGTTCATCAATGCTATTCCCGTCTTCGGCACCTTGCTGTCGGTGATGCTGATCGGCGAGACATTCCACACTTTCCACTTCATCGCCCTTCTGCTTGTTCTCGGCGGCATCGCCATTGCCGAAAAGGGCCGGCCCAAGCACTGACCGTGCGCGTCTGCGTAGTGAAGCCAAGCCGATGCAATCCCTAGACCTAGGGAGGCGCCTTAAGGCTTGGTTAGCAGATGGATGTTTCTGTCCGACCCAGATTATATTTCTGGGGCTAAGGCAGTGAAAAATATTAGAATTTCGACACGTATCTACTTACTGACAGCCATGGCGCTGATCTTCATGGCCGCCGCCATGGCCTACAAGACGCAGGTCGCCAACGCCGAAGTGAGCCAGGAGCGGCAGCAGATGCTGCGCAACGTCACCGAAGCGGCAATCTCGGCGATCGCAAGCTTCGAAGAACAGGAGCGCAGCGGCGCGCTGACCCGTGAGGAAGCGCAGAGCCGCGCCATCGCAGCCGTCATGGCCATGCGCTTCGGCCAGGACGGCTACTTCTTCATCAACAGCTTCGAAGGCATGATGGTGGCGCATCCGCTCGCCAAAAAGTTGATCGGCACCGATATCCGCGGCCTCAAGGATGCCAATGGCAAGGCGTTCAACGTCGAGCTGATCGCGCTTGCCCAAAACCCGGGCAACGGCATCGTCAACTACTACTGGGACAAGCCAGGCTACGAGGAGCCAGTCGAAAAATACTCCTACATCCAGGGCTTCAAGCCATGGGGCTGGGGCGTCGGCACTGGCGTTTACGCCGACGATCTCGCGGCAAAGTACAATGCTTCGCTGATGATGACTGTTATCATCACGGCGATTGCCGCCATCGCCACGCTAGCCGCCGCCATGGCGATCGGCCGGTCTATCAGCCGCCCGATCAACCGGCTGAAGGACGTCATGCTCGAAGTCTCGCGCAACGAAACCCGCTCGGATGTTCCCGACACCGGTCGCCGCGACGAGATCGGCAACATGGCCGATGCGCTCGTGCTGCTGCGCGCTTCGGTGATCGAACGCAACGCGCTCGAAATCCGCCAGCGCGAACAGCAGAAGGTGCTCGACAGCGAACGTAACGCCAGCGAGGAAATGCAGCAGGCGACCTCGCGCACCCAGGCCCACGTCGTCAGCACCATCGGGGGCGCTCTGGAAAGGCTTGCAAGTGGCGACCTGACAATCGACGTTCCCGAACTCGGCGTCGAATACGAAAAGCTACGCAAGGACTTCAACACCGCCGTCGACGCGCTACGCTCGACGGTAAGCGCGATCACCGACTCGACCTCGGTCGTCAACGGCAATGCCAATGAGATCAGCAAGGCGGCCAACGATCTGTCGCAGCGCACCGAGCAGCAGGCGGCCTCGCTTGAAGAGACTGCCGCGGCACTCGACGAGATCACCTCGGCCGTGCAGAACTCCACCAACCGTGCCGAAGAGGCAAGCCGCATGGTGGCCGACGCCCGCAAGGGCGCCACGGCATCGAGCGAGGTCGTGCGCGATGCGATCACCGCCATGGGACGCATCGAAACCTCATCGTCCAAGATCGGCGAGATCATCGGCGTCATCGACGACATCGCCTTCCAGACCAACCTTCTGGCGCTGAACGCAGGCGTCGAGGCGGCCCGCGCCGGCGATGCCGGCAAGGGCTTTGCCGTCGTTGCCCAGGAGGTTCGCGAACTGGCGCAGCGTTCGGCAACGGCTGCCAAGGAGATCAAGGGCCTGATCACCGCGTCGAGTGTCGAGGTTTCGGCCGGCGTGCGCCTGGTCGAAGCGACAGGCACAGCGCTCGGCGACATCGAACACCGGGTCAACGAGATCAACGACCGGATCGTGGCGATTGCGACCGCGGCGCGCGAACAGTCGGTCGGACTTCGCGAGATCAACACCGCCGTCAACCAGATGGACCAGATGACCCAGCAGAACGCCGCAATGGTGGAGCAGACATCGGCTGCAAGCCAGACGCTCGCTTCCGAAAGCAGCGTGCTCGCCGGCCGGCTGGCGCATTTCACCGTCGAGGAAAAGCAGTGGCGGCCTTCGGCCCGCCGCGCAGCCTGATCTGATAGCGACACAAGCAGAACGAAACAGGGGCGCCGGCCGAGCCGGCGCCCCTGTCGTTTCAGGTCAGTGAGCGTTCCATGTAGACCGCATCTTCGCCGTAGCTGGCGAGCTTCGATGCCAGCCGCTCGTCCATGCGGACGGAAAACCCCTGCCGCTCCCAGAAGCCGCGCGAACCGTTGACCGAGACCAGCGACATCGAGCGATAGCCTTCCGATCGGGCGATATCGGCAAGCAACGGCACGACATTGCCCCCTGCCCCGGATCCTCGCGTTTCAGGCAGAAGCGCCAGATCGTGAATGTACCAGGTGTCGGCAGCGTCAGGGATCTCTCCCAGTATCGAGTTCAGCGCAGGCGGCGCGCGGCGAAGCCACGGATGGCTCAGCACATAGCCTTGCGCGATGCCGCCGACCTCCAGCATGAAGCAGCCCTCAGGGCTCAGTTCCAACCGATCAGCCAGCACCTGATCTTCCTCAGGGAATGCCTCGTGCACCACCAGCTGAATTTCGGAAACCGAAACAAGATCGGGAAGGCTGGCTTCGCGCCAGCGGAAGGTCTGTTTTGCCATCACTGCCATCAACATTTCAAACCGAAAGAACGCACCGGCTTGACCCCGATGCGTTCCTGGTAGTCCTGGAATTCAACCGTCGGTTCGCCACCAAGCGGATCGTTCGCCCGGCGCATAGGCCTGAAAACCATGGCCGATTTGCGCCCGCCAGTCTTGTCCGCCAGACGGTGAACAAGACTGGCGCCTCGTTAATCAATCGACGTTGAACACCAGCGGCTTTGCCTGGCGGATGGCGGCGTTGGCGCGCAGCTTGTCGAGCACATCCTCGGAAACCGGGCCGTCGACATAAAGCAGCGCGATGGCGTCGCCGGCTTCCTTCTCGCGACCGAGCTGGAAGTTGGCGATGTTGACGCCGGCATTGCCGAGCGTGGTGCCGATAAAGCCGATCATGCCCGGCACGTCGGTGTTGGTGATGTAGACCATGTGGCTGCCGACATCGGCGTCGAGATTGATGCCCTTGATCTGGATGAAGCGCGGCTTGCCGTCGGAAAACACCGTGCCGGCGACCGAGCGCGTCTGGTTGGCGGTCTTGACCGTCAGCTTGATGTAGCCGTCGAACACACCGGTCTTGTCACGCTTGACCTCGGACAGGATGACGCCCTTTTCCTTGATCATGATCGGTGCCGAAACCATGTTGACGTCGGCAACCTGCGGCCGGATGAGGCCGGCAAGCACGGCGCTTGTCAGCGCCTTGGTGTTCATCGACGCAGTTGCGCCATCGTAGAGGATCTCGATTTCCTTGATCGCGCTTTCCGTCACCTGGCCGACGAAGGCGCCGAGCACGTCGGCAAGCCGGATGAAGGGCTTGAGGAGCGGGGCTTCTTCGGCAGTGATCGAGGGCATGTTGATGGCGTTGGAAACGGCACCCTTGACGAGGTAGTCCGACATCTGTTCGGCCACCTGCAGGGCGACGTTTTCCTGGGCTTCCGTGGTCGAAGCGCCGAGATGTGGCGTGCAGACAACGTTCGGCAGCCCGAAGAGCGGGCTCTCGGTTGCGGGCTCGACCTCGAACACGTCGAAGCCGGCGCCGGCAACATGGCCGGACTTGATCGCCTCGGCGAGCGCCTTCTCGTCGACGAGGCCGCCGCGAGCGCAATTGACGATCCGCACACCCGGCTTGGTCTTGGCAAGCGCTTCGGCATTGAGGATGCTGCGCGTCTTGTCCGTCAGTGGCACGTGCAGGGTGATGAAGTCGGCCTGGGCCAAAAGTTCGTCGAGCTCGACCTTGGTGACGCCCATTTCCTCGGCGCGCTCCTTCGACAGGAACGGGTCGTAGGCAAGCACATGCATCTTCAGGCCGATGGCGCGCGAGCAGACGATCGAGCCGATGTTGCCGGCGCCGATGACACCGAGCGTCTTGCCGGTGATTTCAACACCCATGAAGCGGGACTTCTCCCACTTGCCGGCCTGCGTCGAGGTATCGGCGGCCGGAAGCTGGCGGGCAACGGCAAAGAGCAGCGCGATCGCGTGTTCGGCCGTCGTGATCGAATTGCCGAAAGGCGTGTTCATGACGATGATACCGCGGCGCGAAGCGGCCGGAATATCGACATTGTCGACGCCGATGCCGGCGCGGCCGATGACCTTGAGATTGGTCGCAGCCGCGATCAGCTTCTCGGTCGCCTTGGTAGCCGAGCGGATGGCAAGGCCGTCATAATTACCGATGATTTCGGCAAGCTTGTCCTTGTCCTTGCCGAGCTTCGGCTGGAAATCGACTTCGACGCCGCGGTCGCGGAAGATCTGGACGGCAGTTTCCGACAGTTCGTCGGATACGAGAACGCGAGGTGCCATGATGGCCTCCTTGAAAAGATCAGGTCTGAACTTGAATGCGGTACAAGGGCTTCGCTCCCCATGAGGAGCGAAGCAAACGCTTGGGTTAGGCCGCTGCTTGCGACAGCGTCGCCTTCTGGGTCTCGAAGGCCCAGGTCAGCCACGGCATCAGCGCTGCCATGTCGGATGCTTCGATCGTGGCGCCGGCCCAGATCCGGAGACCGGACGGTGCATCGCGATAATGGCCGATGTCGAATGCGACACCTTCCTTTTCGAGGAGGGCGACAACGCCCTTGGCAAAGGCTGCCTGTCCGTCGGCATCAAGTGCTGCGACGTCCTTGTCGACGATCTTCAGGCAGACCGACGTATTGGAGCGGGTCTCGTCCTTCACCGCCAGGTTGGCGATCCAGCCGTTGGCGGCAACGAAGTCGAAGATCACCTGGGCATTGGCGTCGGCACGCGCCATCAGCCCCTTGAGCCCGCCGGCCTTCTCGGCCCAGACGAGGGCGTCGATATAGTCCTCGACGCAGAGCATCGACGGCGTGTTGATGGTTTCGCCGGTGAAGATGCCTTCGATCAGCTTGCCGCCCGAGGTCATGCGGAAGATCTTCGGCAACGGCCAAGCCGGCACGTAGGTCAGCAGGCGCTCAACGGCACGCGGCGAAAGGATGATGACGCCGTGGGCGCCCTCGCCGCCCAGAACCTTCTGCCAGGAGAAGGTGACGACATCGAGCTTGGCGAAATCGAGGTTCTGCGCGAAGGCGGCAGACGTCGCATCGCAGATCGTCAGGCCCTTGCGGTCGGCAGGGATGAAGTCGGCGTTCGGAACACGCACACCCGAGGTCGTGCCGTTCCAGGTGAAGACGACGTCGCGGTCGAAATCGACCTTCGAGAGATCGGGAAGTTCGCCGTAACCGGCTTCGAACTTGCGCACGTCGGCGAGCTTCAGCTGCTTGACCACATCGGTCACCCAGCCGGCGCCAAAGCTTTCCCAGGCGACCATGTCGACGCCGCGCTCACCGAGCATCGACCAGAGCGCCATTTCGACGGCGCCGGTATCGGAAGCGGGCACGATGCCGATGCGGTAATCGGCCGGCACTTCAAGAATGTCACGGGTAAGATCGATGGCCTGCTTGAGCTTCGTCTTGCCGACCTTGGCGCGGTGCGAACGACCGAGCGGAGCGTCGGAGAGAGCATCGAGCGACCAACCGGGGCGCTTCGAGCAAGGGCCAGAAGAAAAATGGGTGTTGTTCGGACGGACGTCCGGCTTGGCAGGCTTCGTCATGTGCTATCCTTCCAGATAGATAGCCCTTCGTTGGGGAAGGGTGTCCCGCCGTCGGAGATATTGCGGGTCCGGAAGGAAGTCAAGCGACTTGTGTCGCAATCGGGAATATTTTTGGCGTCGCAGGCAAGATCAGCAAAGGCGCAAGCAAGCCCGCCGACCGATTGTTACCAGAACGAGAAACGCAAGCCGGCTCTGATCTCATGACGGGAAAGACCGTCATCGAAGCCCTTTGTCCCGCTCGCGCCCGCAAGCGTCTCGGCGCCAAAGCCGAACATCTCGCCATCGCCGATATGCGAATAGCGGTAGCCGACGTCGAGCTTCAGGCGATCGCTGAGATCATAGGAAACACCGGCCATCAGTGCATAGGTGAAGCGCCAGCTGTCGTGGCCGTCGAATGAGGTGGTGGCTGGGACGCCGGCACAGGCGCCGCCGCCGGCAACGCAGCTCTCGCTGGCAAAGGTGGTGTTCCAGCGCAGATTGGTCGCTCCGATACCGGCGCCGAGATAGGGCGTGAAGCCGGCGAGCGTTCCGAAGTCGACATAGGCGTTGGCCATCAGGCCCAGCGCGGAAAAATCGGCCGTCGTCGACAAGGCGCAGGACGTGCCGCCCCCCTGCCCCGCGCAAGGGCTGGCACCGATTGACGAGCCGTCGAATCGGCCCGCGAAGTAGTCAGCCGTCACATCGGCGCGCACAGTGTCGGTGATCTGGTAGCCGAGGCCGATCGTGCCGGAAAGCGGCTTGTCGAAGCGCGCGCCGTCGAACGAGGTAGTGCTGTAGCTGCCGGTGCCCGCATCGAAGGTGCGGTAGAAGGGATCACCCGCGTCGCGCCAGCCGGCATAGCCGATGTCACCGCGGATGTAGAGGCCGTTGCTGCCGGTCGCTTCCTGGGCAATGGTGATTTCCGGCGCGTCGATCAGGGCCTCGTCAGCGGCAAGCGCCGCACCTGAGGCAATAAGGCCGATACCGAACGTGGCTCCGCAGATCCCGTTTCGCCATTCCATGCCCATGCCCTTTCGCTGCAATTGCCGTCACCGTACGGGATCCACCCATCGGCTGCTTCGTTCGGCGTTAACTATTGCAGGCGGAGGTTAACTCCCGGTTAACCACGATCTTTAACGGTTTTCGGTGTTGAAGAACGCAAAAAGGGCCGCCCTTGGCGACCCTTTGAAATACCAGATTGCTCTGCCGGTTATTGCAGGGCGTAGCGCATCCCGAGCTTGAAGTCGTGCGACGTGATATCCTTGAACTGCATCGGGCTGTTGACGACGGTGTTGTCGTAGGTGCGGATTTCGCCTGTCTTGGCATCGCCTAGATCCACATAGCTGTAGCCGAAATCCAGCGTCAGCCTATCCGTCGCCTTGTAGCCGACACCAGCGTGCAGCGCCCAGGCGAAATTCCACGTGGCATCGCTATCGGCCCAAGCAACCCCCTGCGTCGGTACGTTGATGTCGCGGAAACCGGAGATCTGGTTGCGCGAGGCACCTATGCCGGCGCCGACATAGGGAACGATCCCATTCCAGTCACCGATATCGACGTAGGCATTGGCCATTAGCAACCATTCGGATTTTGCCCCGTCATAGTCGTTCGTACCGTCCCAGATGGGACCGCTTGGGCCGCTGTGACCATACCGGTCAAGCGCCGCGAAATCGGCTTTGCCGCGATATTCAACTATGCCGTCCATGCGCAGCCAGTCATTGAACTGGTAGCCGATACCGACACCGACGACGGGTGCACTGTTGAAACCGCCCTCATCCACAAGCTCGTGATATTCGATCGCGTCGAACAACTCGTGGTTCAACTCTCCGAGCCTCTGGTTGCTCATACCAATATGGCCGCGCAGGTACCAGCCGCCGGCGGGAACAATTACCGGCACCGGTTCCTCAATGTAAAGGTCAGCCGCAGTGACCGGGCCCACGAGGGAGGCGCCAGCGACCACAGCAAGAATATACGTTCTCATCATATGACTCCGTGAATACCGGCAATTTTTGAACACAGGCGAAAGCCCGCAGAGATCAACATTTGTCTCGCTAGATGTCGCATGCGGGAGTTAAAGTTCGATTAAGCATAGAAATTAACTGAGAATCTTTACTTTGGCCGTGAATCAGCGACAGGCGCGTCCCGCATCAAACAAAAATGCCGGCCACCAAAGGTGCCGGCATCCTGGCTCAGACCATAGAACCGACGCCACTGGGCGCCGGAAATCGTGTCATCACGCAGCAGCGCTACGCGCGCTGCCGATGACATTGATCAGACCGTCGACGATCCGCTCGACCTGGCCGCGGTCATCCCCTTCGGCCATGACCCGTATCAAAGGCTCCGTGCCTGACGGACGGATCAGCAGGCGGCCGGACTTGGCAAGCTCGGCTTCCGCATCGGCGATCGCCTGGCGCACGGTTGCGTCTTCGAGCGGCTTGCCGGCGGAAACGCGCACATTCTTCAAAACCTGAGGCACCGGCTCGAAGCGATGGCAAATCTCGCTCACCGGTTTGCCCAGGCGCTTGACGACTGCAAGGATCTGCAGGGCAGCGACGAGACCGTCACCGGTCGTGCCGAAGTCCGAAAGCACGATATGGCCGGACTGCTCGCCACCGACGTTCAGCCCCTCCTGGCGCATCTGCTCGACAACGTAGCGGTCTCCGACCTTGGTGCGGCGCAGCTCGATACCACGGCCCGTGAGGTAACGTTCCAGGCCCAGGTTGGACATGACGGTTGCGGCGATTGCACCGCCGCGCAGCGTGCCGTCCTCGGCCCAGCTGTCGGCGATGACGGCCATCAACTGGTCGCCGTCGATGACGGTGCCGTTCTCGTCGACGATCAGAACCCGGTCGGCGTCGCCGTCGAGCGCGATGCCGATATCCGCCCGTACCTCATGCACCTTTCTGGACAGGGCTGCCGGATGGGTCGAGCCGCAATCGAGATTGATGTTGACGCCGTTCGGCTCGGTCCCGATCGTCACCACTTCTGCGCCGAGTTCCCAAAGTGCCTGGGGTGCAACCTTGTAGGCGGCGCCGTTGGCGCAATCGATGGCGATCCGCAGACCCTGAAGGGTGACATCGCGCGGCAAGGTGCGCTTGGCATGTTCGAGATAGCGGTAGATGTCGCCGTCAACGCGCTTGGCACGGCCGATGTCTTCCGCCTTGGCAAGCTGGCCGGAAAGGTCCTGATCGAGCAACGCCTCGATCCTGGCCTCGATATCGTCCGAAAGCTTGTAGCCATCGGGGCCGAACAGCTTGATGCCGTTGTCCTGGAAGGGATTGTGCGAGGCCGAGATCATCACGCCGATATCCGCGCGCAGCGAGCGCGTCAGCATCGCAACGCCCGGCGTCGGGATCGGCCCGAGCAGGAACACGTCGAGCCCCGCTGCCGTGAAACCGGCGACCATGGCGTTTTCGAGCATGTAGCCGGACAGACGTGTGTCCTTGCCGATCACCACCCGGTGGCGATGGGCGCCGTTGCGGAAGATCGTGCCGACGGCGATGCCCACCCGCATGGCGAGATCCGGCGTCATCGGAAAGGTGTTGGACTGGCCGCGGATACCGTCCGTGCCGAAATACTTGCGCTTCATAAGAACTCCATCGTTCCGCTGGGTCAACGCAGGCTTTGCCTGCTTCGCCTGTCTGCGTGCACCGCGACTGGGTTTCATTGACCAGACCTCATATCATTCCGGCTGTTGCCGTTGCTCCCGCGCTATAACAGCAAACCAAAGGCTGGGAGCTTTCGAATCTTCTTTGACACAAAACCAATGCAAACGGCAGCAACCGTAGCATCAGAAATCATTACATCGCGTTACCAAGTGCAATCCTGCGCCTCGGCAACAAAAAGCCGCCGCACCCTCCGGCGCGGCGGCTTCTAAGATAAGCGTCTGAAACCAACGCCGCTATTGCGGCTGCGGCTCGAACCCACCTTCGGATTCTTCGCCCTTGTTGCCGGACGAGCCTTCCTTCTTCACGCCGGCCGAAGGCACGGCGGAGCCGCGGTGCGGCGGCGTGTCGTCGCCAAGGTCGCGCGCCGGCTTTTCGCCGCGGATGAGCGCCTTGATTTCTTCACCGGTCAGGGTTTCATATTCGAGCAGCCCTTCCGCCAGCGCCACGAACTCGTGGTTCTTATCGGTGAGGATCTTGCGGGCGGTCTCGTAGGCCTCATCGATCAGGCGACGGATTTCGTTGTCGATCTTCTGGGCTGTCGCTTCCGACACGTTCTTCTGCTGGGCGACGGAGTGACCGAGGAACACTTCCTGCTGGTTCTCGCCGTAGGAAACCTGCCCGAGCTGGTCGGAGAAGCCCCATTGCGTCACCATTGCACGCGCAAGCTTGGTTGCCTGCTCGATGTCGGACGAGGCGCCCGAGGTGATGTTCTCCTTACCGAAGGTCAGTTCTTCGGCAACACGCCCACCCATCATGATGGCGAGACGCGAGACCATCCACTTGTAGCTCATGGAATAGCGGTCGCCTTCCGGCAGCTGCATCACCATGCCAAGTGCCCGTCCGCGCGGAATGATCGTCGCCTTGTGCAGCGGATCGGCAGAGGGAACATTGAGCGCCAGGATCGCGTGACCGGCTTCGTGGTAGGCGGTCAGCTTCTTTTCGGCTTCGGTCATGGCGGAGGAGCGGCGCTCCGCACCCATCATGATCTTGTCCTTGGCGTCTTCGAACTCAAGCATGGTGACGACGCGCTTGTTGCGACGCGCAGCCATCAGGGCAGCCTCGTTGACGAGGTTCATCAGGTCGGCACCGGAGAAGCCGGGCGTACCGCGAGCCAGAACCTTGAGGTCGACATTCGGCGCCAGCGGCACGTTGCGAACGTGCACCTTGAGGATGCGCTCGCGGCCGTTGATATCCGGGTTCGGCACGACGACCTGGCGGTCGAAACGGCCCGGACGCAGAAGGGCAGGATCAAGAACGTCGGGACGGTTGGTCGCCGCGATCAGGATGATGCCTTCATTGGCTTCGAAACCGTCCATCTCGACCAGCAACTGGTTGAGCGTCTGTTCGCGTTCGTCGTTACCGCCGCCGAGACCGGCACCACGGTGGCGACCGACGGCATCGATTTCGTCGATGAAGATGATGCAGGGTGCGTTCTTCTTGGCCTGCTCGAACATGTCGCGCACACGGCTTGCGCCGACGCCGACGAACATTTCGACGAAGTCAGAGCCGGAGATGGTGAAGAACGGAACGTTGGCTTCGCCAGCAACCGAGCGGGCAAGCAATGTCTTACCGGTACCGGGAGGACCGACGAGCAGCACGCCGCGCGGAATACGGCCGCCGAGACGCTGGAACTTCTGCGGGTCGCGCAGGAATTCGACGATTTCTTCCAGATCCTGCTTGGCTTCGTCGACGCCGGCAACATCATCAAAGGTGACGCGGCCATGTGCTTCGGTCAGAAGCTTGGCCTTGGACTTGCCGAAACCCATGGCGCCGCGCGAACCGCCCTGCATCTGGCGCATGAAGAACAGCCAGACGCCGAGGATCAACAGCATCGGAAGCAGCGTTCCGATGTAGCTCAGGAACCCGGACGAACCGTCGGTTTCCGGACGGACGGTCACCGTCACGTCCTTGGCTTCCAGGCGCTCGGTGAGCGCGGTGTCAACCGAAGGCGCATAGGTCTGGAACGTAGCGCCGCTTTCAGAATAGCTGCCGATGACCTTGGAGCCGGTGATCACGACTTCCTTGACGCGGCTTGCATCGACGTCCTTCAGGAACTGCGAGAACGGAATCTCGCGCGAGCCGGTGCGCTCGGTCGGCTGCTGAAACATGCTAAACAGCGCGATCAGCAAAAGCGCTATGATTGCCCAGAGGGCAAAATTACGAAAATTAGGGTTCATCGAACTCCCCGGAACCTGTCACGACCCGCACATTTCGCCGGGCCGCTTTCTTGCCCCTAACATAGGGTTCTGGCGACGCCTTGCCAAGGCAAACCGCCAACTACCGTTCCATTTCTGTCAACAGATCGTGAACCGGCGACCGAACATAGGGCTGACGCCCGAACAATCCGGCAATCATCTCGGCCATGATCCGGTCGAAACCCGGCAAAAAGGTGTCGTAGGGGCAAATGCGCGGCTCAACGGCGGCCTTCGCGGTGCAATTGTCGCCTGTGGATACAACATGCGGCGCCGAAAGTGCCGCCCGCTTGGCAACGCCCGGTGGCACTCCTGCGGCAATAAGTCTCTGCTGTTGCAGACCTCCGGCGTCGGTGGTGGTAATCTGCACCATCCCATTTCCGCCGTTTCGAACGGTAAAGCGACCATCCCAGACGCCAGTCTCTGCAGGCCGCAGCGCCAAAGTGGGCAGATCGCGCGCCTCGCGATAGAGATAAAGTCCCGTCGCGCGCTTGTCGAACACCACCCGCCCTGCGGTCAAACGCCCCGGCTCTTTCCGCACGAGAAACGCCACCAGTCGCGCAACCGTGTCTGCGGCCAATGAATGCGTGCGGCCGCCGACGACACCGGCCAGCGCCAGAAGTCCGCGCCGGCAATCGATGTCGCCACATCCGCGAGCAGCGGCACAGGAAACGCTGACCACGAGGTTTTCGTGAACGCGCGCATGGAGCCCGAGCCACCGGGCAGCCGCCTCGGACGACCGCGCCCGCGACGCGGCATCCCATGTGGAAACGTACTCCTCGCCCGTTTCAGCGAGGCGCACGCGCGTTCGCACCCGCTCGAACCGCGCATTGGCGTTGCTTGGATCATCGAACCAGCCCTCGCCCTCCGCCGCAAGAAAGGCCCTGACATCGGCGCGATGCAGACGAAGGAAGGGACGCAACACCCAGAAGCGCCTGTCGTACAGCACGTCGGCCGCCATTCCCGCGCCGCCAGGTCCCTGCCCGCGCTCGGATCGCATCAGGATTGTCTCGCGTTGATCATCCAGCGTGTGACCGGTGACGATGCAGGTGGCGCCGAGGTTATCGGCAGCTTCGGCCAGCAACTGATAGCGTTTTTCGCGTGCAGCGGCCTGAATTCCCGCCGCCGGCTTCTGACCGTCCCAGCGTTTGACGATATGGGCGATGCCGAGGCTGGCGCAGAAACCGGCAACGGCGTCCGCTTCGTCGGCTGAGCCCGGCCTCAAAGCATGATCGACCGTGCAGGCCGCAAGAGAAAGATCGGAATTGCCGGATGCCTCGATCGCCTTGTTTAAGGCGAGAAGCAGTCCCTTGGAATCGCTGCCGCCGGACACGGCTACGAGCAGTCGGGCGGGCCGATGGAAGGATGAGAGAAATCGTTTCGCCGTTTCGAGAACGACCAGACAGGTCGGCGTCTCAGCAGCCAAAGCGGCTTTGCTCGCTCGTCACCTTGGCGCGCACGGCCGGTGAGGCCTTCGGGTAGCGCTTGTTCACCTCGCGCAGCGTGGCGCAGGCGGTTTCCTTGTTGTCGAGAGCGCCGAGCGACATGCCGAGCTTCAACAGCATTTCCGGGGCTTTCGGTGATTTGGCGTGCGCCTGATGCGCATTCAGGAACGTCTTGGCCGCGTCGCTGTATTTGCCCTGCGAATACTGCGCCTCACCCATCCAGAAGCTGGCGTCGGCCGCCTTCTCGCCCTGAGGGAACACGTCGAGATAGTCGCGGAATTCCTGCTCGGCGGTGCTGTAGTCGCCGGACAGCACGTGTCCGTAGGCCGACTGATAGAGGTCGCCGGGGTTGTCGAGCGATGCGGTCTGCTGCTCGCTGTCCGGGTTGGCGTTGAGCCCGCCGTTATCGCCCGGAAGGGCCACGCCGGTGTCGACGCCGGGAGGCGTTGCGTTGGCGCCCGGCTGGGCGTCGGTCGTGGTCGAAATCGGATTGCCGCTCTCGTCGAAGACGATCTGGCCAAGCGTCGTTGGAGGCGCGGCACCGGTTGCGCCCTGATCGGCGCCCGATGCTGCCATCCCGGTGCCCGGATCGACGGGCGCCATCGTCTGGCTATCCGTCACCCCCGGGGTGACGGACGCCTGATCGCTGGACTTCGGCGTCTGCAATGCGCCGCTCTTCTTGGGGGAGGCCTTGCCGCTTTCCAGATCCTGGAAGCGGAACTCGTTGTCCTCCTGGAACTTCCGGATCTGTTCCTGCATCTGCAGGAGCTGGAAGCTCATTTCTTCGATACGCCCGTTGAGCGAGCGGATCTGTTCTTCAAGCTGGCCGATACGCGTGGTCTCGGACGCCTGTACCTTCACGACGGGAAGACTGTGCGAGCCTGCCGTGTCGGCCTGTGTCGTTCGGGCCACGAGCCCGGAAAGCGGCATGGCATTTGCTTGCTGGCCAAGGCCCGAAAGGGCCGCGAGACCAAGCAGTCCAGCCACGACAAATTTCTTCATTTCTTTGTCCTGTTCGAATACCGGTTTTCCCACCCTGGAATCGGGGCCCGCAATACATCTCGCCGATTCATCTGGATGATTGCCGCACAGTTTTCCAATTACCCTGAAAAAGCAACGGAGTTCGGCCAAAGTGTGGTAAAAAAGCAAAGGGCGGCACAAGGCCGCCCTTATAATTTAGCGATGCGTGATCGGAAGATCACATGCCGGCGCCACCGAGCACTGTCACGGCGCGGCGGTTCTGCGACCAGCACGAGATGTCGTCGCAAACCGCGACCGGCTTTTCCTTGCCGTAGGAAATCGTCTTCAGGCGGTTGGCCGGAACGCCACGCGAGATCAGATAGTCCTTGGTCGAAGCAGCGCGGCGTGCGCCGAGCGCCAGGTTGTATTCGCGGGTGCCGCGTTCGTCGGCATGACCTTCGACGGTGACGGCGTAGTTCGGGTACTTGGCGAGCCACTGAGCCTGACGGTCGAGCGTCTGCTGGGCGTCGGCGCGAACCGAGGTCGAGTCCGTGTCGAAGAAAATGCGGTCGCCGACGTTGACGGTAAAGTCCTGCTGCGAACCCGGCGTTGCGGAGCCCGCACCGCCGAGACCAAGCTCGCCCGCGCTGCCCGGAAGGTTCTTCTTCGACGCGCAGCCAGCGATGGCAAGGGTCATGACAAGTGCGATCATGACCGGGTTGCGAGCGATGGTCTGCATGCGGCCTGCGGCCGGGGTGTCAATTCGGCTCATGCGCCGGTCTCCTTGAGAAGTGTCTGAATTCACGGTTGCCAGACTGTAACCGGAAGCGGTTAATCGCTATTCAACAGTTATGGTTAACAAATCGATAATTTAAGCTCGGCGCCTGCTAGACCAGCACTTTGCGGCGAGAAAGCGGCATGCCCGCCACAATCCCCGCCGCAATTGAGAGCCTGCTATTCAAGCCGCGGCGACCAGGCCGGGTCCGAAGCGAAGCCCTGCGTGGGCACCGGCTGTTCGTTGTAGCCGGTCAGGTCGATCGAGTAGAGCTGCGGTCCACCGGCACCCGCATTCTGGCGGAAGAACATCAGCACGCGGCCATTCGGCGCCCAGGTCGGGCCTTCGTTGTGGAAGCCCGTCGTCAGGATGCGCTCACCCGAACCGTCGGTCTTCATCACGCCGATCGAGAACTTGCCGCCCGACTGCTTGGTGAAAGCGATAAGGTCGCCACGCGGAGACCAGACCGGCGTCGAGTAGGAGCCGTCGCCGAAGGAGATACGACGCTGACCGGAGCCATCGGCACCCATGACGTAGATCTGCTGGCGTCCGCCACGGTCGCTTTCAAAGGCGATCTGGCTGCCGTCAGGCGAATAGGACGGTGCGGTGTCGATCGCCGCGGTGCTGGTGAGGCGGGTCGTCGTGCGCGAGCGCAGGTCCATCGTGTAGATGTTGGCGTTGCCCTCCTGCTGCAGGCTCATGATGACGCGCTGGCCATCCGGCGAGAAGCGCGGCGAAAACGTCATGCCCGGGAAATTGCCGACCACCTCACGCTGTCCGGTTTCCAACTGCAGCAGGTAAACGCGCGGCTGGTTGTTTTCGAACGACATGTAGGTGACTTCCTGGCGGTTCGGCGAGAAGCGCGGTGTCAGAACGAGATCGTTGGAGTTGGTGAGCGGCCGCGGATTTGCGCCATCCTGGTCCATGATCGCAAGCTGGCGCTTGCGGGCGGTCTTCGGGCCGCTTTCGGCGACGTAGACGACACGCGTATCGAAATAGCCCTTTTCGCCGGTGATGCGCTCATAGATCGCATCGGCGATGATATGGGCGACACGACGCCAGTTTTCCGGCTGAGTGAAGAACTGCTGTCCGGTCATCTGCTGACCCGCGAACGTGTCCCAGAGACGGAACTCCGCCTTCAGGCGGCCGTCGGCCTCCTGCGTCACGCGACCGGTGACGAGCGCCTGGGCATTGATGACCTTCCAGTCCTCGAAGCGCGGCGCCGCGTCGGGGTTGCTGATCTTTTCGATGAAGGCACCGCGATCGATCGGCGCAAACAGCCCCGAACGCTTGAGGTCGGCTGCGACCACGTCAGAGATCTTCTTGCCGAGCTCACCCTGCAGGAAGTCGGTGATGGCAATCGGCAACGGCTCGACATTGCCCTTGTTAAGGGTGAGCTCGACCAATGCATTTGCCGGTGAGGCAGCCAGCCCACAGCCAGCAAGGATCACGACCATTAGGCGGAAAAAAGTGCGTCTCAGCATTCTATAAAGCCTTTCAGCCTCTCACTATCTTCAGAGCATCGAGCTCGGGTCGAAGTTGACCACGACCTCGCTCCACGAATCGTATTTGTCAGCCGGCAGCCCGGTGAAGGGTGCCGTCTTCAGCACGGCGCGTTTGGCACCGCTGGCAAGCGCACGTCGGGCAGCCTCCGAGCCACCAGTCGCCTCGACCTCCGGATCGCCAGCCAGGCTGCCATCGGGGTTGAGGCGGAAACTGACTTTAATGCGAACATCGGCGGCATCGGCCATGCCGGGAATGATCGACCAGTTGTTTTGGATCATCCCACGCAACGCATCCATTTCGCTCTGCGAGAGCGTATTGCCGCCTGTCGTCTTCTTGCCGCCCAGAGCTGCTTGCTCTGTGGAGCGCTTGGCACCGCCGCCGGAAGATTCCTGCTTGTTGAGCAGGGCCGCGATATCGTCGGCGTTAAAGTCGCTCTCCTTGGCGGAGGACGCCTTCTTCTGCTCCTTCGGGGTGTCTTCCTTCTTGCGGTCAGGCGTCTTTGCCGTCTGAGCCGGCTTTTCAACCTTTGGCTTCGCAGCCGGGGTCGGCACCTTTTCCGGCAGCGCTTCGGCTTCCGGGTTTTCGGCGGGCTTCTCTTCGGCGGGCGCCGGTTCCGGCTTCGTTTCCGGCTTCACTTCCTGCTTGGGCTCAGGCAGTGCGGCAACTTCCGTCGCGGGCTCCGAAGCTGGTTTGGTTTCTTCAACCTTCTTGATCTCTTCCTTGACCGGGTCCGGCGTTGGTTGTGTCTTCTCGGTCTTTTCCGGGGCGGCCGCGGACTCGTTCTTCGTCGGCTTGACGTTCGGCGTCGGCGGCGTCTTCAGGTCGATATCGTTGTCGCCGATGTTTTCGGCATTCTCGACGGGCGTTGGTTTCTTGGTCGGAACCGGCGACGACGTCTCCTTCTTCGGAGCCTTCTTGTCGCCCTGCTGAATCTGCGTCATTTCCGTGATCGGCACGATGTCGACCGGCAGAGCCTCGACGTCTGCAACCTGGAATTCAGCCGGGCTGCCGAGCGAAACCATCGCCCAGGTCAGAACCAGAGCGTGCAGCAGACCAGATGTGGCGAGACTGCCCTTCATGGCCAACGATCACTTTTCCTGTTCTTGCAGCGTCACGAGGCCGAGGTTCTTGAACCCGGCTGACGAGATGCGCGCCATGACCTTCATCACCGTGCCGTAGTCGGCATTGGTGTCGCCGCGCACGTAGATGCGTTCGTTGTAGCCGGTGGTGGCGATTGCCTCGAGCTTCGGCACGACCTCGTCGATCGCGATCGGCGTTTCCTGGAGGTAGATTTCACCGGCCGGATTGACCGAAACGGTGATCGGCTGCGTATCGGAGTTGAGCGCCTTGGCCTGCGTTTCCGGCAGGTCGATCGGCACGCCGACCGTCATCATCGGTGCGGCGACCATGAAGATGATGAGCAGCACCAGCATCACGTCCACAAAGGGCGTGACGTTGATTTCACTCATGATCGCTTTCTTGCCGCCGCGGCGACGACGACCGCCACCCGAACCCTTGGCTCCGCCAACCGACATACCCATCAGCTTGGTCTCCGTGCTCTCTGGCGATTACTGCGCTGCCTGGCGCGGGTTCTGCAGCTTCTCGTCGATCTGTCGCGACAGGATCGCGGAAAACTCGTCGGCGAAGGCTTCCATGCGCGCCGACAGCTTGCCGGCGTCGGCCGAAAACTTGTTGTAGGCGATAACGGCCGGGATAGCGGCAAGCAGGCCGATGGCGGTTGCCAGGAGCGCCTCGGCAATACCCGGCGCCACAACCGCAAGGTTGGTCGACTTCGAACCGGCGATCGCCTGGAACGAGGTCATGATACCGACGACGGTACCGAAGAGGCCGATGAAGGGAGCAGCCGAACCGATGGTCGCGAGCGACCCGAGGCGCGCTTCGAGCGATTCCGATTCACGGGCGAGCGTCACGTCCATGGCGCGGTCGATACGCATCTGAAGGCCGATCGGCGATCGCGCGCCGCGCTCGAAGCTCTTCTTCCACTCGCGCATCGCCGACACGAAGATCGCGCCCATGCCCGCCGTCTGCCGGTCGGAGAGCGTCCGGTACAGCTCTTCCAGCGACTGGCCCGACCAGAACACCTGCTCGAAGCCATCGAGCTGGCGACGGACACGGCCGTAGTTCAGCGTCTTGTCGACGACGATTGCCCAGGTCCATACCGAAGCTGCAATCAGCCCGAGCATGACCAGCTTCACGACAAGACCCGCCTGCATGAAGAGCGACCAGAGGCTCACGTCGTGCGTCGCAGCGGCCAATCCAACCTGTTCCATCGTTTTCAGTCCCCGAATCCAAACACCCGGCAAGAGCGGCTCATGCTCGTGACCGGGTAGCCCAAACGTTCTGTTGCAAGAGTGCCCCGGCGCCGCCGCTGGTCGCACCATCGCGACCTTTATTAGCTTAAGGTTGCCTTCTTGCCGTTAATTTTGGTCAAAGGATGACGTGCACTGCACAAATCCTGATGGGCTGATTAAGACACCATTATGGTTAAGGGAGTGTTACCGCGACTGTGTCTTTCCAGCCGCAGTTGGCGGCGCATACCCATCGCGGAACTTCCCCGCGCGGCAGACGTTTTCAGGCCATGAACACGCAAACGACACGACATCGCGACCGACGGGCGTCGCCGCAGCACTTCGATCAGCGTGACCGCCTGATCCTGGCGCTCTATGCGCAGCTTAAGGCCGAGCGAGAAACGCGCGCCGCCCTTGAGGAGGCGCTCGCCAACGGCGTGTTGTCGAGCGCGGTGCTGCAGGCCATCATCGCCGATCCCATCCCCGCCATTACCAGCGAAGACATCGCAGGCATCGAACAGGCCCTCGCCCACGACGCAGCCCGCGCATCGCCCCCCAAACCGTTGAGCGGAGAACGCTGATGCCTTCCCGCGCGCTCTGGAAGGGCCAGCTTCGGCTTTCCCTCGTCTCGATCCCGGTCGAGCTTTACAGCGCCACTCGCTCCGGTGCCAACGTCTCGTTCCGCCAGATCCACGAACCTTCGGGCAAGCCCGTGCATTATGAAAAGGTCGTCGACGGTATCGGACCTGTAGACACCGACGACATCGTCAAGGGTTACGAATACGAGTCCGGCAAATACGTGCTGCTGGAACCGAAGGAAGTGGATTCGATCAAGCTGGAAACGAAAAAGACGCTGGAGCTCGTCCAGTTCGTCGGGGCCTGCGACATCTCGCCGATCTATTTCGACAAACCCTATTATCTCGTGCCGACCGACGACCTTGCCGAGGATGCCTACCGCGTCGTGCGCGATGCCCTGCGAGCCGCCTCCAAGGTCGGGCTCGGCCAGCTGACGCTGCGCGGGCGGGAATATCTCGTCGCTGTCAAACCCTGCGGCGACGGCCTGCTGCTCGAAACGCTGCGCTACGCCGATGAGTTGCGCAAGGCCGACCCGCTGTTCTCGGGCCTGTCGGGCAAGAAGGCCGACAAGGAGCTGCTTGATGTCGCAACCGCGCTGATCGACCGCAAGACTGCGCCGTTCGATGCCGCCGTCTTCAAGGACAACTACACCGCCGCGCTGACAGACCTGGTCAAGCGCAAGATGAAGGGCAAGGCCACGCGGGTCGTGGTGGGTGAAGACGAACGGCCTTCGTCTGGAGGCGACAACGTCGTCGACCTGATGGCGGCCCTGAAGAAGAGCCTCGAAAGCAGCGGCAAGAAACCGCCCGCGAAACCGGCATCAACTGCCCGCCGGCGCAAATCCGCTTGAGGTGATCGATGGCTGTCCGCCAGAACCCGCTTTCCGAATACAACCGCCGCCGCGATTTTTCCAAGACGGGTGAGCCCGTGGGCAAGACGGCACCGGCACGCAAGGGCCAGAAGCGTTTCCTGGTCCAGAAGCACGATGCAACCCGCCTGCATTACGATTTTCGCCTGGAGTGGGGCGGCGTTTTGAAGAGCTGGGCGGTGACCCGTGGACCGAGCCTCAATCCCGAAGACAAGCGGCTGGCGGTGCGCACAGAGGACCACCCCATGGCCTATGGCGATTTCGAAGGGACAATCCCGGAAAAGCAGTATGGCGGCGGCACCGTCATGTTGTGGGACACCGGCTGGTGGGAGCCCGACAACAATCCGGAAGAAGGGCTCCGGGAAGGGAAGTTGAAATTCCACCTGCACGGCGAGCGCATGCAAGGCGGCTGGACGCTGGTACGTATGCGACCGCGGCCTGGCGAGAAGCGCGAGAACTGGCTGCTGATCAAGGAAACCGACGACATCGCGTCCGACGACGGCGAAAGCCTGATCGAGGACAACACCATGAGCGTCTTTACCGGCCGCACCATGACCGAGATCGCCGTCGCAAAAGGCGAAAGCAAGAAACACGTCTGGCAGTCTGAAAAGAGCGCAGCCGCCAACGTCAAAGCCGGCGCCATCGCCGAGGAACCGCCGAGACCGAGGGCGCGCAAGCGACCAGGCAAACCGCCAGCCTTTCAAAAGCCGCAGCTTGCCACGCTGGTTTCGCAAGCACCCGATGGCGACGAATGGATGAACGAGGTGAAGTTCGACGGCTATCGCCTGCTGGTGGCCGTCGGCGGCGGCGAGGCCAGGTGCTACACCCGCACCGGCCTCGACTGGACCGAAAAGTTTCACGCCATTTCCAACACGCTGGGAGAGCTCGACTGCAACTCGGCTCTGCTGGACGGCGAGGCGGTAGCAGTCGCCAGCGACGGCTCGCCGTTCTCCGCCCTGCAGAAAGCCTTGAAACGCGGCGGCGACACCCGCTTCTACGCTTTCGACCTGTTGGAGCTGGATGGCCGCGACCTGCGCAAGAAACCGCTCATTGAACGAAAGCACGAGCTGAAAGCGTTGCTCGACTCGATCGGCCCGACCGGCACGGTGCAATACAGTGAGCATGTCCGTGGCAACGGTGCCAAGGTCTTTGCCGCAATGTGCAAATCCGGTCAGGAAGGCATCATCGCCAAACAGGCCGACGCTCCCTACCAGAACCGGCGCACGCGCAGCTGGCTGAAGATCAAATGCACGAAGCGCCAGGAATTCGTGATCGGCGGCTATTCACCGTCTTCGAAGAAGGGACGCGCCTTCGCCTCGTTGCTCGTCGGAACGTTCGAGGATGGCAAGCTTGTCTATCAGGGGCGGGTCGGCACCGGTTTCGACGAGGCGCGGATGGAAGAGCTTTCAGACGCCTTTGCCAAGCGTCGGCGCAAGACGGCTCCTTTCGCCGCCGTGCCGGATACGATCGCCTGCGACGCAATCTGGCTCACACCGGATCTGGTCGCCGAGGTCGACTTCGCCGAATTCACCGACGACGGACACATTCGCCATGGCGCCTTCGAAGGGCTGCGCCGCGACAAGGAGGCAAAGACCGTGACACTCGAAAGACCGAAGGCAGCGAAAGAGGACAAAGCGCGTGCCGAACACACACCAGACAGCGCCAAACGCGCTTCGGGCAAAGCCCAGCGTGCTCAGGGCACAACATCGCGCGCGGCGAACTCCGATGCGGACGATACCGTTCTCGGCATTCGCATCACGCATCCGGAGCGCGAGCTGTTCCAGGGTGAGCGCGTAACCAAGCTCGATCTCGCCCGCTACTACGCGGTCGTGGCGGAGAAGATGCTGCCCTTTGCCGGCGATCATCTTCTGTCGCTGATGCGCTGCCCGCAGGGTACGCGGGGCCAATGCTTCTACCAGAAACATGCCAGCGAAGGTTTCCCCGGCGAGATCCTTGAGACGCCCGTGAGAGAATCCTCCGGTGACACCGAGAACTACATGTATGTGCGCGATGCCAAGGGTCTTGTCGCGGCGGTTCAGATGGGAACGCTCGAATTCCACATCTGGGGATCGCCGGTCGACAAGCTGGAGACGCCGGACCGGCTGGTGTTCGACCTCGACCCCGACCCGAGCGTCGATTTTGCTGCAGTCAAGGATGCCGCGCTGAGCCTTCGCAACGCTCTTGATGACATTGGCCTGCAATCGGTGCCGATGGTAACCGGCGGCAAGGGTGTGCATGTCATCGTGCCGCTGTCACCGCGCGCCCCTTGGGAGGACGCCAAGCGCTTCGCCAAGGCCTTTGCCCAGGGGTTCGCCGACCGCGATCCGGACAATTTCATTGCCACCATGTCGAAGGAGAAGCGCAAGGGCCGGATCTTCATCGACTGGCTGAGGAACGAGCGCGGCGCCACCGCGATCGCCCCCTACTCCACCCGGGCCCGCTCCGGCGGGCCGGTGGCGACGCCCGTCAGCTGGAGCGAGCTTTCAGATCTCGATTCAGCCAACACTTTCCACATCGCGGATATCCTCGAACGCATCGAAAGCGGCGCGGAACCGTGGGCGGAGCTTGGCAGCACCAAGCAGTCGCTGACCAAGGAGATTCTAGGCGCACTGCCCGAATAGGTGCTCAGGCTGCAGCCGCTTGCCGCTGCTTCTCAATCCAGGAGCGAACCGCCTTGCCGATCGCATCCGGGTGATCCTCCTGCAGGTAATGGGCGCCGGCACCCAGTGTCACGAGGCGTCAATTCTTCAATTCCGCCGCCTAGCCTTCTGCCTCCGCCGGCGAAACAAAAAAACGCCCTTGGGAAAGGACGCTTTCATGCTCGAAAAAAGGGAGACCGGCCTAGCCTGCGCTTTGCCTGGCTCGCGTGAACTTGGTTGCCAGTGCCTCCGGCAGCCGGCGGGGGCGGCCCTGGCCGTTGATCACGGCGATGATCACCTTGGCGGCGATCAGCAGCTGCCCGTCGCGGCGGATCTCCTGCAGCAGCACCATCTTGGCGCCGCCGGCTTTCTCGGTGACCGTGCCGATCGTCAGGATATCGTCCATGCGCGCCGGCGCCTTGAAGTCGATCTCCATGCGATGAACCACGAAAACGAGGCCTTCGCTGTCCCCTTCGATCGCCAACGTCGCCTGCTCGACGCCGAGCAGCCGCAGGAAATCGGTGCGGGCGCGCTCCATGAAATGCAGGTAACGGGCGTGGTAGACGACGCCGGAAAAATCGGTGTCTTCGTAATAGACGCGCTGGACCAGTCGATGGCCGTCTTCGGTCAGTTCGCCAGCAAGCGAGATCAGGGACATGCTTCTCTCCGACAAGAATTTGCCAAATCCTGTGCAGGAACAAAAACGCATTTGCAAGCATTGCAGCTTTGTCACAAACCTATCCTACACATGACACAGCTTTCCTTCCTGATCAGGAGAACCGTGCATGAAGATTGCGATCCTCGGCGGTGATGGTTTCGTCGGCTGGCCAACGGCCCTTCATCTCTCCGACGCCGGCCACGACATCCATATCCTCGACAATCTCTCGCGCCGCTGGATCGACACGGAACTTGGTGTTCAGTCTCTGACGCCGATGGATTCGATCCAGGAGCGCACCCGCATCTGGCATGCCGAAACTGGCCGCCGCATCCATTTCAACCTGATCGATCTGGCCCGCGACTACGAGTTGCTCAAGAACTGGCTGGCGGACCATCGCCCGGACGCGATCGTGCATTTCGCCGAACAGCGCGCCGCCCCCTATTCGATGAAGAGCGACCGGCACAAGAACTACACCGTCAACAACAACGTCAATGCCACGCACAATCTGCTGAACGCGTTGGTCGAACTAGAGCTCGATGCGCACCTCGTCCATCTCGGCACCATGGGCGTCTATGGATATTCCACCGTCGGCGCGGCAATCCCCGAGGGCTATCTGCCTGTCGGCATCGAGACGATTTCAGGTCAAACCGTGCGCCAGGAGATCCTCTACCCCTCCAATCCCGGCTCGATCTACCATATGACCAAATGCCTGGATCAGTTGCTGTTCCAGTTCTACGCCAAGAACGATGGCCTGCGGATCACCGACCTGCATCAGGGCATCGTCTGGGGCACCCACACCGAGCAGACGCGACGCCACGCGCAGCTGATCAACCGCTTCGACTACGACGGCGACTACGGCACGGTGCTCAATCGTTTTCTCATCCAGGCGGCGATCGGCTATCCCCTGACCGTGCATGGCAGCGGCGGGCAGACGCGCGCCTTCATCCACATCCAGGATTCCGTGCGCTGCATCGAGCTGGCGCTGAAGAACCCGCCCGCCCGCGGCAGCCGCGTCGAGATCTTCAACCAGATGACGGAAACTCACCGAGTGCGCGATCTCGCCGAAATGATCGCTGCGATCTCGGGTTCACAGATCGCCTGGCTGCCCAACCCGCGCAAGGAAGCGGCAGAAAACGACCTCGTCGTGCACAACGAAAAATTCCTGTCGCTCGGCCTCAGCCCAACGCGCCTGAAGGACGGCCTGCTTTCCGAAATCGTCGATGTCGCCAAAAAATTCGCCTATCGCGTCGATCGCGCCCGCGTTCCGGCCGTCTCCGCCTGGACCAGGGATATCGCGGCCCGCATCAACCACGACCCTGAAGGCATGCGGCTGAAATCCGTTTCATGACATCACTCGACGACTCCTTGGAGGGGCTCAATCCCTCCTCGCCCGCCACTGCGAACCATGCGTTCGTGACGCTCGTCACCAACGAAGATTACGCGCTGGGCGCTCGCGCGCTCGCCCGCTCGATCCGCCGGACAGGCACACCTGCCGATATCGTCGTTCTCCACACCGGCGGTGTTGCAGCCGACGCTCTCGCACCGCTCTCTGCCTTCGGCTGCCGGCTTGTCGAGACTGAACTGCTGCCGCTCTCGGATGCCTTCAACGAACGTCACGCCCGTCGCAATGTCCACGACAAGGCGCCCTTCACCAAGGGGCGCAAGCCGGCGTTTCACTCACCACTCGACAATTTCTGCAAGCTGCGGCTCTGGCAGCTGACCGACTATCGCAGCTGCGTGTTCATCGACGCAGACGCGATCGTTCTCAAAAACATCGACCGGTTGTTTCGTTATCCGGAGTTTTCAGCCGCTCCAAACGTCTATGAAAGCCTTGCCGATTTTCACCGCATGAACTCCGGCGTCTTCGTTGCCGAGCCATCCGCCGCGACGTTCCGCGCCATGCTCCACAGGCTCGATGCGCCCGACGCCTTCTGGCCGCGCACCGACCAGACCTTTTTGCAGACCTTCTTCCCCGAATGGCACGGCCTGCCGGTGACGATGAACATGCTGCAATATGTCTGGTTCAACCTGCCCGAACTTTGGGACTGGTCGTCAATCTCCGTGCTGCACTACCAATATGAAAAGCCGTGGGAGAAGGATCATCCCCGCACCGAGCAGGTTCGCCCGTTGATCGACCTCTGGTTTGCCTATCTCACCGGCGAAGATATCCCCGACATCCCAACGCTCGCCAATCCGGCTCGATCATGACGCGCGTGCTCGTCTCAGGTGGTACCGGTTTCGTCGGGCGTTTCATCGTCGAGCATATGCTGGCGAGCGGATACGACGTGGTTGTTGGCGGCCGCAACCCGCCAGCTCCTGCCTTTTTTTCGAAACCCGTCGCCTTCGTTGCGCTGAAACTCGACCCGGATATCGACCAGAGTCCTGTCTTCCGCCACGTCGACCACTTCGTCCACGCCGCCTTCCAGCATGTCGAAGGTCGTTATCGTGGCGGCGAAGGCGGTGACCCGGAAGGGTTCCGTCGCAGCAACCTCGATGGCTCGGTCACCCTGTTTCGAACCGCGCGCGACCAGGGCATGAAGCGGTGCGTCTTCCTGTCGAGCCGCGCCGTCTACGGCAATCAGCCGGCTGGGGCAGAGCTCCTTGAAGAGACGCCGTGCCACCCTGACAGCCTCTATGGTGTGATCAAGCTGGAAGCCGAAAATGCACTCGCCAAGCTAAGTACGGACAGGTTCAAGGCGCTGAGCCTGCGTGTGACCGGCGTCTACGGAGCACCCGGCAGCGGCGGCGCGCACAAGTGGCAGCCGCTTTTCGATGATTATCTGTCGGGCCGCATGATCGCACCACGGGCCGGCACGGAAGTGCATGGGGACGACGTGGCCGCCGCCGTTCGCATTCTCCTCCATGCACCATTGGATCGCCTTCAGTGCGGAGTACTCAATGTCTCCGACGTCCTCGTCGACAACAGTGCCATTCTGGCAATGGTTCAGGATATGACCGGCTCCAGGCACGCCCTTCCGGGCCGAGCCGCCCTGACTGCGTTCAATGTCATGAATACTGAAAAGATCCGGGCACTTGGCTGGCAGCCGGGCGGGCTCAAGCGTTTGCAGACAACAGTCAAAAGTCTGCTCGCCTGACGGTCGCCTGTTCGCCACAGCCGTACCACCATAAACAGAAAGGCCCGGCGTCGTGTGCGACGCCGGGCCTTTCCTTTCGGCCACGGGTCAAATTCAGACCCGTGATCCCCCAAAATCAAGCAACCGAGGGCAGGCCCATCATCGGCTCGACCCGCGTTTTCATCTGCACTGCCGGCTTCTTGTCCGCCGGAAGCACGAAGAGAAGGCTATGCGAGATGACGATCGCCGCTGCGAGCAGCACGCCATAAGCCATCAGGATCACCGTCATCGGAACGACGAAGTTGAGCTGCGGCAATGCGCCGAGCATCAGCGGCACGTACCAGGAAGTCGCCGAGACAGCACCGGAGATGAGGAAGGTGCTACGCTGTTTGGTCGACATGCCTTCCATCAGCGAACGGCCGATCTGCATCTTCACCTTCGGCAGGATCACCGCATGGATGAAGGCGCCATTGACCGTCAGGATGGCGACAATGGTCATTTTCGCCCAGACCTTTTCATTGCCGAGTTTGATCGGTTCGAAAAAGCCGTAGTAGGCCAGGAAGCCGAAGCCGGTGACCCACAGCAGGATCAGGCCCCAATTGACGATCTTCGACCCGAAGTGGAACACCGCCCAGTGTTCCGGGGTCACTTTCCCCTTGATGAAGAACCGCACGATCATCAGATCGAGAACGGTAGCTGCGCCCAGTCCCAGCGCCAACCCTATGAAATGGAGTATGCGTAGACCCGTCTTGAGTGCGGCGACGGGATCGAGGCTCAGCGTATTGATCAGAAACATGAGACCCATTGAAAGTACCTTTTCGATATCGGCAGTATCACACGGGGATGGCGCCACCCCGAATGGCGCACCCTACAAAATTCCCTCAGACTGAATGAAATCGACGCTGAACTATAACCGCTTCTGTCTGTCCCTGGACGGCACGTGATACTGCAAATGCCCTTATTCGCCCGGCGTCTTGTTACTGGCGAAATCGGCTCAAAGCGCGGCACAGATGTGGCTAAAATAAGAATACAATAAAGTAGACATACGCCATACACAGATATTCAATCCCTGCCTTGGCGATATAGCTCGGTAATTGCGACAGTAACGGCGATCATCATCCTAACCGATGTCGATGGCAACGATCTCCGGCGGCGATCCGATTCGGATCGGCAAGTTCGAAAGCCCCAAGCCACCGGAGACGATCATGTGCCGGTCGCCCTCGAGGATATGTCCGTAGGCATAACGGTTGCCGTATCGCGACGGCACGAGCGGTGAATACCCCAGGAGCCTCACCTGCCCGCCATGGGTATGACCTGCGAGCGTCAGCGAAACACGCGCGGGCACGTCGACGAAGATATCAGGCTCGTGGGCCATGAGAATGATCGGCTCGTCGCCCTCGATACCCGCCAGCGTACCCGGCAGGTCATCCAGCCCGGGGATCATGCCGAAGCCATCCGGGGCCGGATAGCTGGGTTCGAGTTGATCGGCGAGACCCGCAAGCCAGAAGGATCGTCCGTCCTTTTCCAGGCGCAGTGCGCGATTGTCATAAACGGGAATCCCGACGCCGGCGAGCGCCCTGTGCGCCCGCGTTGGACCATGCCCCGCTCGGCTGGCAATCGGATCGTTGAGCCAATCGTGGTTGCCCATGATCGCATGGACGCCGAGCGGCGCCTTCAGCCGCGCCAATGCGTCGGCCCAGCGGGCGGGCTCGACGAAGCCGGTCAGGCGCAGGCTGCTCATATAGTCGCCGAGCAAAAGGATGATGTCACCGCCAAGCGCACTGGCCTGATCACAGATGCCGGCTATCCGGCTCACGGGCATCCACGGCTCGCAGGCGTGGATATCCGCCAGCACAACGAGCCTGAGCTTCAGTCCTGGTGGCCAATTGGCGGGTCGCAAGGCGTAGGACGTCACAAGCGGCCGCTGCAACGGCTCCACACCGACGGCATAGGCGCTGGTGCCGAACCCAGCCATCACCAGGCCGCCGAGAAGCTTGAGGAACCCGCGCCGCGCCAGCATGCACTCTTCCCTTCGATGGGTGGATTTCGAGCCGCCGGCCGCCATCATGGAAGCAGTGCAGGCAACGGAACGTGCTCACCGATCGTCGACGGTCGGCGCTTCCTTGCCGGATCATAGCGAGCACACGACGACGCCGAAATACGTCATTCGGCCACGCACCTAAGCCATGCGGCCGGGACCTCCTCAGCCGAGATCGATGACCAAGATCTCGGGAGGTACGCCGAAGCGGACCGGCGCAATCGAGCAGCCGAGCCCGCCGGAAACGATCAGGCTGCGATTTCCTTCGACGATATGCCCGTAGGCGTAGCGATCGCCGAAACGGGAGGGCACGACGGGAGCGTGGCCGAGAAAACGGACCTGCCCGCCGTGGGTATGGCCTGACAGCGTCAAGGCAACGCGCGAAGGAACCTTCGGAAAAATGTCCGGTTCATGCGCCAGCAGGATCACCGGCGCGTCGTCGTCGACCTGTGCCAAGGTGCCGTCGAGGTCGTCGAGGCCCTGCATGTATTTGCGCATCCACTTCTTGCCCGGCACAAGCGCAAGCTGATCTTCGAGCCCGGCGAGCCAGAAGCCCATGCCATCCTTTTCCAGGCGGATGGCGCGGTTGCTGTAGACATTGATGCCGACGTCGGCGAGCGCCTTGTGGCCGAAGGTGAGGCCGCCGCTGTTCTTCTGCGCGGTTCGGTCTTCCCACCAGTCGTGATTGCCCATGACCGCATGCACGCCGAGCGGCGCTTCAAGCGTCGCCAGCGCCTTCGACCATTCGCTGGAATGCACGTAGCGCGTCACGAGGTTCATGCCGGCGGCATAGTCGCCGAGAAGAACGGTGATATCGCCGCCGAGCGCATTGGCCTGGCGGCAGATCGAGGCGATGCGGTTGGCGGACATCCAGGGTTCGCAGGCATGGATGTCGGCCAGCGCCACCACCCGCAGCTTCAAGCCCGGCGTCCAGCCCGGCGGTGTCAGCGCATAGCGCGTCACGCTCAGCCGGGCGAGCGGTTCGATGGCAAAGGCGTAGCCGCCCAGTGCTGCCATGCTGGCGATGCCGCCGCCGAGAAACTTCAGGAGCCCGCGGCGGGTGATCATTCACTCGTCCTCGAGCGTCATGCGAAACTGGGCCGCCTCGACCTCTTTCGGCGGATTGAGACCAATGTGTTTCCAGGCATTGGCGGTCAAAACCCGGCCGCGCGGCGTGCGCTGGATAAAACCCTGCTGGATCAGATAGGGCTCGATGATGTCTTCGATCGCATCGCGCGGTTCGGAGAGACCGGCAGCGATGGTCTCGATGCCGACAGGCCCGCCGGCGAAATTCTGGGCGATCATGAAGAGATAGCGGCGGTCGAGCTGGTCGAGCCCCATATTGTCGACGAGCAGCCGCGTCAGCGCCTCGTCGGCGATTGTCTTCGTCACCGCCTCGGCCCGCGCGACTTCGGCAAAATCGCGCACGCGGCGCAGCAGCCGGCCGGCGATACGGGGCGTTCCGCGGGCGCGCCGCGCAATCTCGCGGGCGCCGTCGTCGGTCATGCCGAGCCCCATCAGCCGGGATCCGCGACGCACGATCGATTCCAGTTCCTCGACCGTGTAGAAATTGAGCCGTACCGGAATGCCGAAACGGTCGCGCAGCGGCGTCGTCAAGAGGCCGAGGCGCGTGGTTGCCGCCACCAGCGTGAACTTCGACAGGTCGATCTTCACCGAGCGCGCCGCCGGTCCCTCGCCGATGATGAGGTCGAGCTGGAAATCTTCCATCGCCGGATAGAGGATTTCCTCGACCGCCGGATTGAGCCGGTGAATTTCGTCTATGAAGAGAACATCGCGCTCTTCGAGGTTGGTGAGAAGCGCCGCAAGATCCCCAGCCTTGGCGATAACGGGTCCGGAGGTCGAGCGGAAGTTGACGCCCAGTTCCTTCGCCATGATCTGCGCCAGCGTCGTCTTGCCGAGGCCGGGAGGCCCGACGAACAGCACGTGATCGAGCGCCTCGCCGCGGTTCTTCGCCGCTTCGATGAAGATCTTCAGGTTGGCGCGCGCTTCCGCCTGGCCGGTAAATTCGTCCAGCGACTGCGGACGCATGGTCGCATCGAGATCTTCGCCGCGCTTGTCCGGCGTTATCAGGCGAGCGGCATCAGTCATCCATCCGTTCCAATCGATCGGGCATTCGTGCACATGGTGTCAAAGAATATGGCCGTTTTGCATCGGCGGGCCCGACAACGCAAGCCGTCATCGCGCCAATTCCTTGAGGCCCAGCCGGATCAGCCTGGCGCTGTCGGCATCCTCGCCGCCATTCTTC
The DNA here is from genome assembly GCF_003355565.1 of Ensifer sp. M14. Lineage (NCBI taxonomy): Bacteria > Pseudomonadati > Pseudomonadota > Alphaproteobacteria > Hyphomicrobiales > Rhizobiaceae > Ensifer > Ensifer sp. M14. The sequence goes on along the minus strand of NZ_QJNR01000004.1, from coordinate 1,360,661 downwards.
AGCGCCGCGGCAACCGCATTGGCGGCCTGGTCGCGCGAGTAGCCGAGATTGGTCAGCGCCGACACGGCGTCGGAAACCGGCGCAGAGGCGACGCCTTCGCCCAGTTCCTGCTTGAGGCCGATCGAGCCGGACATTTCGCCGGCAAAGGCCGGCGCCTTGTTTTTCAGTTCGGTGACGATGCGCACCGCCACCTTCGGGCCGACGCCCGGCGCGCGCGACACCGAGGTCTTGTCCTGCAGCGCGATCGCGTTTGCAAGCTCGCCCGGCGTCAGCGTCGACAGAAGGGCGAGCGCCACCTTGGAACCCACGCCTTGCACGCTCTGCAGCAAGCGGAACCACTCGCGCTCCAGCGCCGTCAGGAAGCCGAACAGCTTCAGCTGGTCCTCGCGCACATAGGTTTCGATAAACAGCACCGCCGCCTCTCCCGCCGAACCGAGCTTCGACAAGGTGCGCGCCGAACAATGGGCGACATAGCCGACGCCATGCACGTCGAGAACAACGTGATCCTCGCCGATTTCGTCGATGGTACCCTTCAATTTGCCGATCATGTGGCGTCGTCTCTCATGAATGGATTGCGGGATGGCCGGACCGACCATCGGAAATTAATGGCAGAAGCGCAACTACCCCATCAGGGCCGCGAGCCGGCTGGTCACCGACAGGCGGTTGTGCGCGTGGCAAATGGCGATCGCCAGCGCGTCGGCAGCATCGTTGCCCTTGAATTCGGCCTTCGGCATCAGAACCTTCAGCATCATGTGGATCTGCTGCTTTTCGCCATGGCCGACGCCAATGACGGCCTTCTTGACCGCGTTCGGTGCATATTCGGCAACCCGCAAGCCCGCGCGCGCCGGCACCAGCATGGCGATGCCACGCGCCTGGCCGAGCTTCAGCGTCGCCGTCGCGTCCTTGTTGACGAAGGTCTGCTCCACGGCCGCCTCGTGCGGCTGATAGCTGTGCACCACTTCGGCAAGGCCATCGTGCAACTGGCAGAGCCGCGAGGCGAGATCCATGTCGCCATCAGACGTGACCGTGCCGGATGCAACGAACCGCAGCGAATTGCCGAGCGTTTCGATGATGCCCCAGCCGGTACGGCGGAGGCCCGGATCGATGCCGATGATGCGAATCGTGGTCTGCATGAAATTCACCCTATGCTGCGTGCCCGGACGCTGCCAGCAAAAAGTGAACAAAACAAAAACATCCACATGAGGCGGGCGCGACCGCCGGAAATCTCGAGCGCCACTCTTGGATTGAGGAATTTTGACCTTACATAGGTCTTCAATCAATTTCGCTCAATAAAGGCCTTGCTCATGGCGTCGTTCTCCGTCCTCGATCTCTCCCCGATCACCGAAGGCGGCAGTGTCGCCCAGTCGCTGGAAAACTCCAGGCTGCTGGCGCAGGCGGCCGAAGAGAACGGCTACAAGCGTTTCTGGCTGGCCGAGCACCACGGCATGAAGGGCATCGCGAGTGCTGCGACCTCGATCGTCATCTCCCATGTGGCCGCCGGTACGAAGACGATCCGTGTCGGCTCCGGCGGCATCATGCTGCCGAACCATTCGCCGCTGGTGATCGCCGAACAGTTCGGAACGCTGGCCGCGCTCTATCCCGGCCGCATCGATCTTGGTCTCGGACGTGCACCCGGCACCGACATGCGCACCGCCCAGGCCCTTCGCCGCAACATGGAGGCGAGCGCCAACAATTTCCCCAACGACGTGGTCGAGCTGCAGGCGTTGCTCGGGCCCGTCGCCGACAACCAGGCGATCATCGCGGTTCCCGGCGCCGACACCAACGTGCCGATCTGGCTGCTCGGCTCCAGCCACTACAGCGCCCACCTTGCCGGCATGCTCGGCCTGCCCTTCGCCTTCGCCTCGCATTTCGCACCCGACATGCTGCTGTCGGCGCTCGAAATCTATCGCGAACGCTTCACGCCTTCGGAAACACTTTCCAAACCACATGTGATGGTCGGCGTCATGGGTGTGGCGGCGTCCACCGACGAGGAGGCGAACTACCTCTTTACCTCGATGCAGCAATCCTTCGTCGCCCTGCGCCGCAACGCCCGCGGCCGGTTCCCCGCACCCGTCGCGTCCATGGATGGGTTGTGGAGTTCGGATGAAAAGATCTTCGTCGATCACGCGATGTCCTATGCCATCGTCGGCGGCCCGGAAACGATCCGCCGGAAGATCGGGACATTCCTTGAGCAGACGAAGGCCGACGAACTGATCATCTCCATGCCGATCTTCGACATGGAGGCGCGGCTGAAATCGCTGCGACTTTTCGCCGAGGCGCAGCAGCAGCTTTCAAAGGCGGCCTAAGCATGTCGCGCAAAAGTGCGCAGCGGTTTTGCGATAACGACATGCGGAAAAACAACGTTTAAAGCGCAGTCAGCGAATCCTAGAGATCGCGACGCGCTTAGCCTCTCAGCCCTTCGCGGCGTGGAAGGCCGGCGGGATGTCGTCCATCCGGTCAAAGAAACGATCCGGCCCGAGCGATCTCAGAAACGCCGGGTCGGCGTAGCCCCAGCCGACGGCGCCGGCACAGATGCGCGCCTTGCGGGCGGCCTCGATATCGCGGGCTTCGTCGCCGATCGCAAGGATGCGCGACGGGGCGATGCCGGCAAACTTGACAACTTTCTTGAAATGCTGCGCCTTGCCGAACAACGTCGCGCCGCACTCAAAAAGGTCGACGGCAGCGGCGGTCTCGCCCAGCGCCATGCGAATGGCCGCTTCGCCATTGGAACTGACGACCGCGATACCGACGCCGGCCGACTTCAACCCGGTCAGCATGTCGGACACACCAGGGAATAGCTGGATCGCCTGTGCCCGCCCTGCCATTTCCTTGCGCATGAACGTTGCTATCTGCGGCAGCTTCCACATAGGCACGCCCATATGCGCGATGATCTCGCGGCTGCCCATGGCGCGCAGCCCCTTGAACTCCTCGACGGATAGCTGTCGGAAGCCGAAGCGTGCGGCGGCAAGGTTGCTCGCCGCCATGAACCACTCGGCGGTATCGGCGAGCGTGCCGTCAAAGTCGAAGATCGCGAACTCATACGTCATCGGTGACTTCCCATCGGCGATATCCAAAGAAAAACCCGCGCCCTGCGGGACACGGGTAAATCAAAACATCTACAGCGCCCGCGCTCCCTATCGGGTGCGCAAAGGTCGCTGTAGCAGTTTGCATTGCCGCATGTTTTTCTCCCTGAACCGGATAGGTGTTAAGGGAACATGCAGGACGAATAGATCCGGATCAGGCAGAAAGCTTCGCCATAACCTCGTCGGAAACTTCGAAGTTCGAATAGACGTTCTGGACGTCGTCGTCGTCTTCGAGGATGTCGATGAGCTTCATCAGCGACTGTGCCTTCTCCTCGTCCACCGGCACGGTGTTCTGGGCTTTCCAGATCGCATTGACGGTTTCGGCTTCGCCGAGCGTGTCTTCAAGAGCCTTGGAGACTTCGCCGATCGCTTCGAAGCCGCAGATGATCGTGTGGCCTTCCTCGTCGGTGGTTACATCGTCGGCACCGGCGTCGATGGCAGCTTCCATCACCTTGTCGGCGTCGCCGACCGAAAGCTTATAGGTGATCTCGCCGACACGATCGAACGAGAAGGAAACCGAGCCGGTTTCACCGAGCGCGCCGCCGGCCTTGGTGAAGGTCGAGCGGACGTTGGAGGCGGTGCGGTTGCGGTTGTCGGTCAGCGCTTCGACGATAACGGCGACGCCGCCCGGGCCGTAGCCTTCATAACGGACTTCTTCGTAGTTCTCCGCGTCGCCGCCGGAGGCCTTCTTGATCGCCCGCTCGATGTTGTCCTTCGGCATCGACTGTGCCTTGGCGTTTTGGATCGCCAGACGCAGGCGCGCGTTCATTACCGGATCGGGCATGCCGGTCTTGGCGGCAACCGTGATTTCGCGCGCGAGCTTGGAAAACATTTTCGAGCGCACCGCATCCTGACGGCCCTTGCGGTGCATGATGTTCTTGAACTGTGAATGGCCAGCCATGGCACCCTCTGCATGCATGAATTTGAATGGAATGGGGCGCCTTATAGTTTTATTGCCGCTTTCCGTCCAGCAGGGCGCGTTTCTTTTCAGTCGGCGGAGATGCGTCCACGGCTGAGAACGAAGGCATGACCGTCGTCGCGGCGGCAGGAAAGGCCCGTTCGTTCCGAGATGCAGGAAAACGGTCCGCCCGACCACGTCGCCCCGTATTCGAGAACCGGCGCGGCAGAACAGCAGCTGGGATCCCCGACCTCGCGATTGATCGTCGCGACACCCGACCGTCCAAGCGTTGCCCTGACGTAACGCGGCGCGATGATATCGCAGGACAATTCCGGCCCGCCGTCTTCAGGTTGATAGGTCGCCGTGCCGCCGGCGGGCGTAAAGATGCAGCCGATATTGCCGGATGGCATCACGAACTCTTCCTGCTCGGCAACCGGTATCGCCGTCGCTTGTGGTGTCGATTGGGGTGTGGCTTGCGGCTGCTGTGTATCGGGAGGCGGCAAGCGCGGTGGCGGCGCGCCGCCGGCCAGAGCCGTGTTTTCCAGGGCCATGATCGAAAGAGACACAAACGCAACGACGCCGACCACTGACAACTTCATTGGGCAATCCCGATGTTCAGACGCCCTGGAGAATATAAATCAGCGGTTTGCTTGGCAAGGAACGCAGCGAGACTTTGACGCTTGTCTCGGTCGCGAAGCTCTTGTCGAAATCGTCGCCGAACATGTCGAGGAAAGCATTGATCGGCGGACCGCGCCGGTGCATCGGCAGGATTAACGCTGCACGCAGCCGCGACACGACGCGGCTCATGCTTTCGGCCCCCATCGTCAAGCCACCGTCGACCGGCACCATCAAGACATCGAGCCTGCCGATCTGCCGGTAGTGGCTGTCGTCGAGTTCGTGATGCAGATGGCCGAGATGGCCGATGCACAGGCCCGCCACCTCGAAGATGAAGATGGAATTGCCATCATGCTCCATCGTCATGGCGCCGGAACGGATGTCCGTGGTGACGTTGCGGATATAAGCGTCGCCGACGACGACATCGTGCCGCGCCGGCTCGCCATCATCACCCCAGCCATGCAGCACCGTGCGGATCGCCGGATCCGGCGTCAATGTGTAGTGGCTGGAATGGGCCTTGTTCATCGTCGCCACGGTCGGCGGAGCCGACGGGCGGAACAAGCCATTGTAATCCGTGGCGATCGAAACACCGCCCGGCGTCTCGATCAGAAAGGTGGAGTGGCCGAGATAACTGATCGTCACCTCGCCAGCGGACGCTTGCGCTGTCGTGGCAGCAGCCGCCGTGAAGCGTGCGAAGGTCGCCTTGGGCAAGGTCTCGGCGATTGCCTGGCATTGGCTGACCTGCGCGGGCGCTGCCTGCGCATGCGCGACCGACGGCCAGAAGGCATGCAGAAGCCAGATGGCGGCAAAAGTGTAGGCAAGGTAGCGGAGCATCATCCTTCACCTTTCACACCTCGCACGCATGACCTGTGCCCAAACACATTCGACTTGGGTACAGGTCGTGCGGCCGTTCGACAGGACCCTCGGCGAACGCTTCTCGTAAACGCCGCCGTCACGGGCGAGAGGAGGATTGTTCAAGCGCGCCGTTACGTCCAGCGACAAAGGTGCGGGCGGCACTCACGTTTGCGTCATTGTGCCGCCATGACAGACGATGCCTGCCTTCCTGTTCACAACGAGACGCCCCGGCGTTGTCACCGGGGCGTTGGGTCTTTGACTTCCGTGCGTCCGCGTCACTCGGCCGGCGTCGGAGCCGGCTCGCCTGCCGCAGCCGGCTTGCGACGGCGCAACGAGCGAAGCGCAACGTAGAACACCGGCGTCAGGAACAGGCCGAGGAAGGTCACGCCCAGCATGCCGGAGAACACGGCCGTTCCGAGCGATTGGCGCATTTCGGCACCCGGGCCTGTGGCGATCATCAACGGCACCACGCCGAGAATGAAGGCGAAGGCCGTCATCAGGATCGGACGCAGGCGCAACTGGCTGGCCTCGACCGCCGCCTCGATCGGCGTCTTGCCCTCATCCTCACCCTGACGCGCGAACTCGACGATCAGGATCGCGTTCTTCGCCGCAAGCCCGATCAGCACGATCAACCCGATCTGGGTCAGCACGTTGTTGTCGAGCCCCCGCACGAACACGCCGATGAGTGCCGAAAGCACACCGAGCGGCACAATCAGGATGATCGCCAGCGGCAGGACCCAGCTTTCATACTGCGCCGCCAGCGCCAGGAACACGAAGACAACCGACAGCGCGAAGATGAAGACCGCGGTGTTGCCGGTCTGGCGTTCCTGGAAGGCAAGCTCCGTCCACTCGAAAGTGGTTCCCTGCGGCAAGATTTGGGCGGCGAGCGCCTCCATCTTGTCGAGAGCCGTGCCGGTAGAAACGCCGGGCGCCGGGTTGCCCTGTATCGGCACCGATACGTACATGTTGTAGCGCTGCACGAGAGCAGGACCCGCAGTGTCGCGGATTTCGACCAGCGTCCCCATCGGCACCAGGGCGCCGGTGGCAGAGCGGACCTTCAGCGCCAGGATGTCGTCACGCTCCAGACGGTATTGCTGGTCCGCCTGCGCCCGCACCTGGTAGACACGGCCGAAGGCGTTGAAGTCGTTGACATAGGATGTGCCGAGGTTGATCGACAGTGCCTCGAAGATATTCGGGATCGGCACGTTCAAGGTCCTCGCCTTGTCGCGGTCGATCGCCAGGAAGTATTGCGGGCTCGACGCCGAGAACGTGGTGAAGACCCCGGTCAGCCCCTCGGTCTGATTGGCGGCGCCCATCATCTGGTAGGCAAGCCCCAGCACCCGGCGCATGTCGGCGCTCTGTCGATCCATGATCTGCATCTTGAAGCCGCCGGAGTTGCCTATGCCGCGCACAGACGGCGGCGGCACCGCGATGATGAAGGCCTCCTGGATGCTCTGCAGGCTGCCATAAAGCTGACCGATGATCTGGTTGGCGCCCTGGCCGTGTTTCAAGCGCTCTTCGAAACTCTCGAAGGAGGCAAAGATCACGCCCGAATTGGAGGCGTTGGTGAAGGTCGCACCGTTGAAGCCGGCAAAGGCGACGGCGTTTTTCACGCCCGGCACGTCCTGGATGATCTTCGACGCGCGCTTGACCACCGCATCTGTACGATCGAGCGAAGCCCCATCCGGAAGCTGGATGACGACGATGGCGTAACCCTGGTCCATGGTCGGGACGAAGCCGCTCGGCACGATCTGCGCCATGTACCAGGTGGCGCCGAGCAGGCCGACGAAGACGATGAGCGCCGCAGCGAGCGCCGTTTTTGTCGAAACCAGCTTGCGCACGATCCAGGCATAGCCTTCGGCCATGCGGTCGAAACCATTGTTGAAGCCGTTGGCCAGCAAACGGCCAAACCGGGTGAGCGGGTTGCGGCTTTCGTGGTGATTGTTCTCGTGCGGTTTCAACAGGATCGCTGCAAGCGCCGGCGAGAGCGTCAGCGAATTGAAAGCAGAGATCACCGTCGCCACAGAAATCGTCACGGCGAACTGCAGGTAGAACTGGCCGGCAATACCGGGGATGAAGGCCGTTGGGATGAAGACGGCGGTCAACACCAGCGATATCGCGATGACCGCTGCTCCCACTTCATCCATGGTCACGTGCGAGGCCTCGCGCGGGGTCATGCCGCGCGCCAGGTTTCGCTCGACGTTCTCGACCACGACGATGGCATCGTCGACGACGATGCCGATCGCCAGCACCAGGCCGAACAATGTCAGCATGTTGAGCGAGAAACCGAAGGCATAGAGAAATGCGAAGGTACCGACCAGCGACACGGGGATCGCAACGATCGGGATGATCGCCGTGCGCCAGGATTGCAGGAAGACGAGAACCACGAGCGCCACGAGAATCGCGGCTTCGCCGATCGTCTTATAGACCTCGTTGATCGACTCGGAGATGAATTCGGTCGGATTGTAGACGATCCGGTACTCGAGACCGTCTGGAAAGTCCTTCGATACGTCCGTCATCACCTTCTGTATCGCGGCGGCCGCGTCGAGCGCATTGGTGCCCGGCCGCGAGAAGATGCCGAGCGCTACGGCCGGGCTGCCGTCCAGATAGCTGTTGTTGACGTATTCTCGGGCACCCAGTTCGATGCGCGCCACGTCCTGGAGTTGCACCAGGCGCCCGCTTTCCGTCGCCTTGACGATGACGTAGCGGAACTGCCGCGCATCGCTGAAGCGGCCGTCGGTGGTAACGGTATACTGGAACGCGCTGTCGCCCGGCGTTGGCGGAGCGCCGATCGATCCACCTGAGACCTGAACGTTCTGCTCGCGCAGCGCCTGCACGACGTCCCCGGCTGTCATTCCATAGGCCGAGAGCTTTTCCGGATCGAGCCAGACGCGCAGGGCATATTCGCGCTCGCCAAACAGGATGACGTCGCCGACGCCATCGAGACGAACCAGCAGATCTCGGATGCGGGTGCGGGCATAGTTCGACACGTAAAGCTGGTCGTAACGCTCATTCGGCGACAACAGATGCACGACCATCATCAGATCGGGCGAGCTTTTCGCCGTGGTGATGCCGATGCGCCGGACCTCTTCGGGCAGGCGCGGTTCGGCGATCGAGACGCGGTTCTGCACCAGAACCTGCGCCTGATCGAGGTCGGTTCCAAGCTTGAAGGTGATCGTCAGCGCCATCGAGCCGTCGGCGGTCGAATAGGAGGACATGTAGAGCATGTTCTCGACGCCGTTGATTTCCTGCTCCAGCGGCGTTGCCACGGTGTTGGCGATGGTCTCGGCATCGGCGCCCGGATAGGCGGCGCGCACGACAATCGTCGGCGGCGCGATTTCCGGATACTGCGCCACCGGCAGCTGGAAGTAGGCGATGCTACCGACGATCAACAACACGATCGAAAGCACCGATGCGAAGATCGGCCGGTCGACGAAGAAATGGGCAAATCTCATTGAGCGCTCCCCGCCGCTTGAGCTTCGGGAGGCAGTTCGATGATCTCGGGTTTCACCTTGGTGCCGGGCCGCGCCCGCATCAGGCCGTTGACGACGATGGTTTCGTCGCCGGTCATGCCGGAGCGGATGACGCGGTAACCATGCAGCTTCGGCCCAAGCCGCACCGGCTTGGTCGCAACGGTGCCGTCTTCACGCACCTCATAGACGATGCGCTCGTTCTGGTCGGCGCCAATCGCCTCATCTGGAATGAGCACCGCCTTGTAGGTGTTCGAGCCCTCGAGCTCGGCACGACCGAACAGGCCCGGCTGCAATATGTAATCGGGATTGTCGAAACGGGCGCGCACCCGCATCGTACCGCTTGCCTGGTCGAGCCGGTTCTCGGCAAAATCGAGCTTGCCCTTGAACGGCGCCTCGTTGGCATCGGCGATCGTGACCATGACCTCGAGCGAGCCGCCACCCTCCTGCAGCGCGCTGCCGCGTTGGCGCGCGACCCGCGCGTAGGACAGCAGGCGTCGCTCATCGACGTCGAAGTAAAAATCGATCGGATCGAGCGAAACGATCGTGGTCAACACGGTCTGATCCGCCTGGACGAGGTTGCCGGTCGAGATCAGCCGGCGATCGACGCGGCCGCTAAGCGGCGCGGTGATCGTCGTATAATCGAGATCGAGTTTCGCGCGCTCCATCGCGGCTTCCGCTCCGCGCACGGCGGCTTGTGCCGACAGCAATTCCCGACGGTGGTCGTCGAGGGTGGAAACAGAGAGCGTGCCGGTCCCCGTCAGGGATTCCGTGCGCTTGAACTGCGTCTCGGCAAAGGCGAGAGACGAACGGGTCGATTCGAGCGTCGCCTCCGCCTGCGACAGGGCCGTGCGATAGGGCCGCTGGTCGATGACGAAGAGCTTGTCGCCCTTCTTCACCAAGGCACCGTCGGTGAAGTTCACTTCGTCGAGATACCCGCCGACGCGGGCGCGGATGGCAACCTCGTCGACCGCTTCGAAGCGGCCGATGAACTCGTCGCTATCGATGACGTCGCGCACAACCGGCTTGGCGGCGGTGACGGTGGGAAGCTGCGCATCCTGCGCCGCCACGTTTGCCGCCGAGAAAAGGGAAATTGAAGCGCCGAAGATCATCGGCAAATGCCACTTTGAAAACATGCACGCTCTCCGAATGCACCGACAGCGCCGCGCTTCAAACACGGCGCGGAAAAGACGCTGTCACGCTTGAAACTCGCTGCACAATTGTCTCCGATCGACGCCGATCCAAGCAATTTGCAGTAAAATAGAGAACGCCCGGCACGGGACATTGGTCGTCCGAATACCCGCGGCGACATTTCAAACCCGCAATCCTGTGCTGCGGATGGTACTTCAATATGGAAGACTTGCGGACGTCGGCCGTGTCCGAAACGGCGCTGACATGGCGGTAACCTGCCATCATTTCGCCGGGTTGTCACCTTGAAAAAAATCAATTCCGCGAAGGTGATACGCATACGATCCCGCGCCTCGATCAGGCGCGGGCGAGAGGGTGCGTTAGCCGGAAATCGTCAATCTGAGGATGGCTCAGGCCCAGAAATCCGGGATCGTTTCCGTCAGGCGCGGGCCAAGGCGCAACGGCGCTATCTTTTCGGCAAGGCCGGTGCGGTCGGAAATCTCCACACCGAGACCGCAGATGGTTGCAGGTCCTGACGCCGCCTCGAAGCGCCCCTTCGGCATCTTCGAAATGAAACGATTGAGCGGCTCTTCCTTGTCCATGCCGAGCGAGGAATCGTAGTCGCCGCACATGCCGGCATCGCTCATATAGGCGGTGCCGCCATTGAGGATCTGATGGTCGGCCGTCGGCACATGCGTGTGCGTGCCGACGACGAGGCTCGCCCGTCCGTCGACGAAATGGCCAAAGCACTGCTTCTCGCTCGTTGCCTCGGCATGGAAGTCGAAGACGATGGCATCCGCCTGCTCGCTGAGCGGGCAGGCAGCAAGGATAGCTTCTGCGCTCTTGAAGGGATCGTCGAGCTCGGGGTGCATGAAGACGCGCCCCATGACATTGGCAACCAGCACGCGCGCGCCGTTGCGCGCAAAGAACAGGTTCGATCCGCGCCCGGGCGTGCCTGCGGGATAGTTTGCCGGCCGCAGGAATTGGTCGTGCCGCTCGCAGAAGACGACCGCTTCTTTCTGGTCCCAGACATGGTTGCCGGTGGTGACGACATCGGCACCGGCATTGATCGTCTCTAGAAAGATATCCTCGGTAATGCCGAAGCCGCCAGCGGCATTCTCGCCGTTGACGATGACGAAATCGAGCTTGAGGTCACTGACCAATCCCGGAAGACGCTCCCAGACCGCCGTGCGGCCCGTCTTGCCAACCATATCTCCCAGAAACAAAAGCCTCATGCCCGTTCAATCCCACCAGACCAGTTCGAGCAAAAGCGCGTGGCTGTTTTGCATGCGAACTTGTGTAAAAACAAAGTGATAGAGCGCGGTTGGGAGTCCGTGGAACGCCTGACGCGCCCTAGAAATGCCGAAACCCGCTCTCCGTAAGCACGGCGTCCAGCGCGACGTCGTGCGGTTCCGCCGGCACTGATGCCACTTCCTGGCAGTCGAATGCAATCCCGATCAGCTTCGGCAGGTGGCCTTTGTTGCGCAGTTTGTCGATCGCGCGGTCATAGTAACCGGCGCCGTAGCCGATGCGGTGGCCGGTTGCGTCGAAAGCCGACAACGGCACCAGCATGATATCCGGGTCGAGTTCCGGCGCGTCCGGTCCCGGACCCGTCGTGCCGAAACCGGTCTCGATGATGGGAGCGCCGTTGAGCAGTTCGCGAAACACGATCGTCTTCTTGTCCATGATGACGGGCAGGCAAAGCCTTGCGCCACGCTGCCGAAGACGCGCCAATAGCGGCCTGATGTCGACCTCGGAGCGGATCGGCCAGAACCCGGAAACGATGTGGCCTGGATCGAGCGCAATGACGTCGCCGGCGTGATCGGCCATGGTCAGGCTCGCCTCGATGCGGATCTCCGGCGCCATCGCGTCGCGAAGCGCCAGACTATCCCTGCGCAAGGCGGCTTTCAGATCCTTTGGTGACATCATTCCCCTCCGACAGGCTGCGCGCAAACATTGGACCGGCGCCACATTCTTTTTCCCGAAATGATACAGGACGCCGTTTTCCGATCGATTTCCCGCATCGACGCCTGTGGCATAGCGCGTTGCGGCCTTTAGCTCGAACCACGTCACCGCCGGTTTTGCAACAGTTTGCGACAGTTAAACGCCATGTTCCCGCAACGGTACAAAGTTAGCGTTCCGTTCATCATGGGCAACGGTTCTGCTTTCGCATCGGCAGGGGCGCGTGCAAATACAAACATGATTTCAAATAATTAGCAGGAACTAATGCCCGCGTTCGATGTATGGACGCGCTCCTGCAGGCAGCAGTGGAAAAGCCGACGTCCATGAAGGACCAGATGAACGAACTCGAACCATTGGAATTGCGTTGCCTGACGCTGGCCGCCCGCGGCCGCACACGTCAGGACATGATGCGCGAGACCGATATTCCCCTCGACCGTATCGACAGGGCCCTTCAGGACGCCATGCGCAAGCTGCAGGCGGGCAACCTTGCAGAAGCGATCTTCCGCGCCGCCCGGCTCGATATCATTTCATAACTGCGAGTGTGAGCGATAGACCGCATCCCGGCTCATCCTCTCCTCCCAGCGATCGTCCAACGGCAGATCGCTGCGCCCTGCATCTCGTAAGAGATGCGGCTTATCGCGCGGCATCGCTGGAGGCGTCGCCACGCAAGCGTCTGCCAACAACGAGCGGCTGTGCGATAGGAGCCGGGAGCGAAGAGTGACCTGAAGATCAGAGAAGAAGGCAAGAGCAAGAACGCTCATCGGGGCAACCTTGATGTCGATCGGTTGAGCCTATTGTCTTCGCCTCGTTGACATCTGACAAACGAATTGCAAGCATGACTGCCATCAGAAACCCTGATGGTGAACACCATGTCCGCTCCGCTCGACAGCGATCTGCTCAGAACCTTTCTCGCCGTTGCCGATGCAGGCAACCTGACGCGCGCCGCCGACAGCATCGGCCGGACCCAATCCGCCGTCAGCATGCAATTGAAGAAGCTTGAGGATATGCTCGGCGACCCCTTGTTCGAGCGTCACTCGCGCGGGGTGGTGCCGACAGCGCAGGGCTTGCGCCTCGTCGACAACGCCCGCCGGATCGTCGCCCTGCTCGACGACACCGCCGCATCGATGCGGCTGCCGGCGCTCGCCGGCACGGTCAGGATCGGGATTTCCGAAGAATACATCAACTCCACCCTTCCGAAAGCTCTGGGCGCCTTCGCCGCCGTCCATCCCGGCGTGGAAGTGACGGTACAGCAGGGCGTGTCGATATCGAACGTCAATGCCCTGGCCGCCGGTGAAATCGACATCGCCGTGGTTTTCGAACCGGGCGGCCCGACGCGCAACGAAGTCCTGATGGTCGATCCCACTGTCTGGGTGACGTCGGACCAGCACGAGGCCCATCAGCGCCGCCCACTGCCGATCGCCACCTATACCTATCTGGCAGGCGGCTGGTGTGACGAGCTTGCGATGAAGGGCCTGAAGAAGCGCCGGATCGAGAGCCGGGTTGCCTATGCCAGCCGCACCAGCAACGGCCTGATCGCCGCCGTGGTCTCGGGGCTTGCCATCGCGCCTTTATCGCGCAGCGCCATCCCGGCCGGCTGCCGCGAACTGACCGAAGACGACGGTTTCAGCGTCATCGACTTTTCGAACGTCGTGCTGCGCACCCGCCCAGGCCATCGCTCGCAGACCATCGACGCCATGGCCGACGCCGTCCGCAGCGCGTTTGCCACGAACTAAAACTGAGGCGAAAAAAGGAGAAGAGGTGCGATCCACACAACCGATGGATATTTTACGATCCCGGGTGCCTACAAACGTAGGTGGGCGCCATATGTCCGGACCCACGAGCCGGGCAGGGACAGCTCCCTTGAGATCGAGTATGTTAGCTGCTTGATTCCGAACGATGAATTACCGATCAGACTACAGTCGGCGCACCTCTAAATCCTCACGATTTTCTTGAATCTCGACTCCGTTCAATGCAGCCAGTGTTGCAAGCGGTGTCAAAATTTGCAACCGCAAAACCGCGTCTGATATCGCCGGTTTAACAGAGATGGTTGCGCTCACATTGTGAAAGAAACGTGCAAACTGCTGGCAATAGAAATCCAGCTTTTAAGATCAGCCAGCAGACCAAGAACTGTCTCCATATTCATTCTATCGCGCCCGACACCATCAAGATCGGACTTTTCGTCTCCTTCTTTCTCTTAAAAAGAATCGAAGACAAAGCCCGGATAATACTGCCAGCGTGATCAGCACGAATGCGTTCAAATCCGAACGCAGCGGGGCACCAAGTATCTTCTTTACGAGGCTGTACATGGCTGAAACGAATGTAACGGATGCCAAAAACAGCCCCGCTCGGATGCCTCTATCGTCTAAAATTTCGATCATCATTGCGGGCAGAGATCGCAAAACTTGAAATTTTGATACCGTATCTTGGTCGGGATAGTTTGGTGCAGCGGGCGCGTTCTTCAGGATAGCTTTCGCCACTCCCCCGAAGAAATGTTCGGCTAAAAATGCCAGAGCGATGACACCGAGCACTACGGAAAGAGCAGCGGACTGCGAGATGACGTGGTTGTGATACAGCGGCAGAGGAACAAGCACGATCAACGCCAAAAACGCGCCAATCGCTAACCTGCGAGCAAGCGCGCGTTCCACACTTTCGAATTCAGATTGTTTCAGCAGAACGGGCACTGCCCATGGGCTGCGGCGGTACACAACGCGACCGTCTTCCAGTGTATCCAATACTCTGTTTGGGACGGGCACTGTTCGTTTTCCTTCGGCTTCGCTGCTGCCGCCTACATCTGGTAGCGCCGAACAGTCGCGGACGATCATTCGGGACGCGCAACGGTGTCCCTTTTCGCTATTCGCTAATCTTCAATCGTCGCGACCAACTCTCGGTCAACAACGCAGGCTTCGAGCGACGGAAGCTCTTCGTTCAGCACGCGGATAAATGCCGGTTTAAACCCGGCTATTGAGGCAACCAGCGTGTTCCAGCAATTTCAGGCATCATCATCATCGCCCTTTCCTCGCCCCACTGGCGACCTCTGGCGGCTTCTTCGTCTATCGGTCGTTTGCCAAAGCGGAAATCGCCACGCTGACCCAAGAGAACGTCCTGTAAAAGGCGGCGAACGAAACCCAAAAGGACACGATCCTGACCATGGAGAAGGACGCTGAACGGCTCGCCCAATCGTAAGCGACAAGCCGGGGCCGTTCAGGCCTCGTAGTTCCACGGTTTGATCGCGACGGTTATGCCGCCGGTTTTTAATGTGGGCTGAATATTGCTTCGGACACACCTTTCATTGCCGCATCTGCGGCGCGTCCCTCCTTGGTGGTCGGGAAGAACAGACCACCACCGTACTTGCTCGGAGTTGTTGTTTGCCTGCGACCAGTAACTTTATCGGTTTCGGTGTATGAGTTCACGGCAAGCGCCTGCCTATTTCCGGCTTCAGCGAAACTCTTTAACCCCATGTACGAGGCGGTCATCTTATGCAGACCGTTTTCCGTCCTCACAGGCGAGTTGCTGACAAGCGCAACAATCGGGTAGCCCCGCCTTTGCGCTTCCTTAGCAGCCCTGTATGTCATTTCCGCCTCGATTTGCTCAGCGGATGAAGCCGAACTACCCACAACCGTAAAGGCGGGGCCATTTGTGTTCGACAGTGCGAACCCTGAATTGGTTCCCTGCGTCGACTGGCAAGCCGTCAATACGATAAGGAAAAGCAAAGCGATTGCGGACTTCATGATTGTCTCCCGGTCAGGAAGCATTGAAACTAGCAATTGTAAATGTCTGATTAATTGTAAGCGGTTAGCCGATAGCGTCAGCGGAGAAGTTCCACCGCATGAGCAGCTCAATGTCTCTCGGCTGGAAAACAGCCAATTTGCGACCGGCTTTCGTTTTCACAATGGTATTCATAGATTGGGAAATTTGGGGCGGCATCAGTGAAGTGCCGCCGATGCTCTAAGCAGCGTGATCGCGGCGATTATCGAGTATGAAATCTACCGTGTATTGGGCGTCACGATCATCGCCATTCCCGAATCGATAACGGTTTAGATGCAGCGTTTCGATTGTCTCTTCACGGGTCAGCTTGACCTTGAACAGCAGATCGACCGCCGCTTGGTGGAAGTTCTGCGAACCCATACCGAGACCAGCCGCAACCGCCCATTTGTCCAGCACTTCATCAACACTCATGGTGCCGATGCGGGCAACGACTGGCTTAGCGACGGTATCGACAACCGACTTGCCGTCTTCGACCGGATCGCGATCCATGTATGTCATGACGTTAAGGAAGGCGGTTTCGACACCAGTTTTCACAGTTCCGTCAATAAACAGATCGGCACCATGGATGGAGACAGACGGCATGTGGAAGCGTGCCATGATCGTCTTCTTGGACTTATCGACAATGAACGCGCTGCCGAATTCGTCGGCGATCTCCTGAATGAGGTGGGCAACGATATGGCTATAACCATAGGCGTTCACCGGCTGGCTAAGCGGAATGTCGAGACGGAAGCGCGGCGCTTCGGCTGTAGAACTGAAGCTATTCGTGATCAGGTGTGACTTGCCACGCGCCTTGAGCCATTCAGAGAACGCCTGCACATCGCCCGTCACTTCATCGAAATCAAGCGTAATGACCTTGGTGGCTTCGATATTGCCCTTTACCTTGTGATTGCTCGCCGACTTGAAGACCCCTTCCCGGTACATCGTTGATTGCTCTTTGCGCGGCGGTCTATCGTGCAAGGCAAATTCCTTGCTGTCGGCGACCCAATCCACCCATGATGCTTTGACTTCATCCCAAAGGTCAGCGGACCATAAATCCATCCACTTGCGGCGATTGAAGCCGTCATAGTTGGGAAGCTTGGCGACAGCCTTCACAGCGTTCTTGTGGTTCGACTTCTTCTGATAGTCGCTCTGCGTCTTCTTTTCCTTCGGGGCAAGGGCGGCAAGACCCGTATCGAGAAAGATCGGTTCACCACATGCGGCGATGTCGGCAACGAACCGGGCAGCACGATAATCGAAGAAGACCAGAATCGCAGGGCGCTTGGTGCGTTCCCCACGGTGCATGTCGCGGATCGATGAACGTCCTACAGCCTGATAGGCGCGTTCCAATGCCGTAGCGCGGTCAATTTCCGCCTTTGTGAGTTTGAAGAGCGCACTAAGCACCCGATAGGTATCGCCATGCTCGTTGCAGGCGGCAAGATGAATGGCGACATCGACTTCTTTGAACGAGTCCCAACCGCGTGCTACCGGGCTAAGAAGAATTCCGTTGTCCGCATCCTTCCAATAGAAGTCATTCTTCACGCCCTTCGGCTTGTTGTTCATGAAAACGAGATGCTTCGTATCTTCCGGATATCCATGTTCAGCAAACAGCCGCTTAACGGCGTCATGGCTGACGTCGAACGTCGGTTGATAGTCAATCTGGTTATAGGTGGTCTTCGAACAGTTCTTTTCGGTGTGGTAGTAAACCAAGACCTGATTAGCCATATGCTCGGAAAGCTTCTCATAGCGAACGGCGTTCATGATTTGCGAATGCAACTCGAATTCGACCGCGTGGAAACCGCCCCAAATCAAGCTCATCAATGAGAAATTGAAATTAGCGCCAAGAACCGTGACCGAAGCGAATTTATCGTACACGGCGGGCTTCATGATTGAGTGCAGAACTAGCGACGGCTCGAGTCCGCTCCGGAAGTCTGACCAAACGCCTTCTTCAGCAAAGACATCATAGAAGTCAGTAGCCTTCGCCTTGCGTACAGCGTCAACAAGTTCGCTCTTCGCCTTGGCTTGTTCTTCGATATGGTTTGTCGCGAGAAACCTTTCGCCTTCGTCCGTGACAATGATCCGACGCACCCCTTTAACACCGCCAACAGGCAGGGAAGTGAGGTAGGAAGCGACCGCCCCTTGCGACGTCACAATACCGTTCAACCAGATGCGTTCATGTACAGGCTGGATTTCGTCCATGAACAGCCCGTAATCGCCGACGTTCGCGCCATCAGCACGCAAGGCAACGTCCTGATTGCTGATCAGAACTTGGTATTCCCCGCTGGCAATGGCGTCATTGAGGATGGTCGTGCAAGTGACTTCCGGCTTTTCCGGATCGAACGGGAAGGCGTCCGTATCAATGCGCAATACCGAGACATTCTCGGCTTTCAAATGCGCTTCGATTTCCTTGGCGAGGTTAATGGACTGAATGCCGATAAGAGATTTGCCCGTGAAGGGATGGGCGACGAACTGTTCAAGACCGTATGT
This sequence comes from Ensifer sp. M14, assembly GCF_003355565.1. Taxonomy (NCBI): domain Bacteria; kingdom Pseudomonadati; phylum Pseudomonadota; class Alphaproteobacteria; order Hyphomicrobiales; family Rhizobiaceae; genus Ensifer; species Ensifer sp. M14. The sequence goes on along the minus strand of NZ_QJNR01000004.1, from coordinate 1,342,422 downwards.
CTTGCCGCCACCAATATCCGGATCAGCGAATTTAATATGCCGACGCTTCTGTGTGAAATCTTGGAAGTTTGAAAACAAGTAAATTACTCCGAAATAGAATAGAAAAATAAAGGGACTATAGCGGCTGTCGGAATGCGCTATAGTCCCTTTGACTTTCAAATTGTCTTCGGAGGTATTGCGAAACCTTTGCTGTCTAATGACCCAAGAAACACGAGCCATTTCCGACAGCTTGATTTCTTAATTGTATTTAGTGACGAACGATGTTTCGAAAGGCTCAAAACAGCCATTTTGTCAAATATTTTTGGGGGTGATCCGTTGCGGCTATGGAAAGCCGGAAGGCGTCATGACCGCCTTTCTGAACCGTCATTATAATACACGAATTATATATCAAAATCAATAGCTTGATGGGAACTATTATGCTTGCCACCAACCATAACATTCGCCTTCGGCGAGGGCGCGAAGCGCCCTGTCACTGATGTTTTAATGATGGGTTGATTGGTGGATCGGCGACCGACGATCAGTGGATTGACGGCTATTCGCCGCTGGTCTGAGATACGGGATATTTCCTTTTATAGTTTTCTCTATAGGAATCTCTTTAGAAGAATCTATAATTCCAAATAATGAGAAGAGAAAGTATCCTGCTTCTTATTCAGGCTGGCGGAACATTGATCATTCAAACTGTCCAACACACGGTAATCCCCCCGTTTTCAACGGGGCTCCGCGGTAGAATTCACGCGGCCATTTTCAGTTTCTGTGCGGGCGTGATGCCGCCGATGCCCATATTGGGACGTTCGTTGTTGTAGGTCCATAGCCACTGCGTGGCAAATTCCTGTGCCTCCTCAATGCTTTCGATGATGTGCTGGTCGAGCCATTCATGTCGGACGGTCCGGTTATAGCGTTCGACATAAGCATTCTGCTGCGGCTTTCCCGGCTGGATGTGGCTCAAGGCGATGCCCCGTTTCTCGGCCCATTCCATAAGCTTGCCGCTGACGTATTCAGGCCCGTTGTCAACCCGTATTGCCATCGGCTTACCGCGCCACTCGATGATCTGGTTCAGGCTGCGGATGACACGCTCGGCAGGTAGCGAGAAATCCACCTCGATGCCCAGCCCCTCGCGGTTGAAGTCGTCCAGAACGTTCAACAGGCGGAATTGCCTGCCATCCTCAAGACGATCCGCCATGAAGTCCATAGACCAGACCAGGTTCGGTTTCTCCGGTACGGCCAGAGCATCCGGCTTCTCGCGCCTCAACCGCTTGCGTGGTTTGATCCTGAGGTTCAGTTCCAGCTCGCGATAGATGCGGTATACCCGCTTATGGTTCCAGCGATGCCCCCGGACATTGCGCAGGTAGAGAAAGCACAGGCCGAAGCCCCAGCTCTTCTTCGCCCGCGTCAACCCGATCAGGAGATCGGCGATCTGCTCGTTCTCCTCGTTCAGCTTGGCGCTGTAACGATAGCAGGTTTCGCTGACACCAAAGGTGCGGCAGGCGAGTGCAATGCTCACCCCGCGCAACGCCACCGCTTTCCCGGCCATCTCCCGGCGTTGAGATGGCCGCGTCACTTTTTTCCAAGAGCCTCTTTGAGCAGTTCCGCCTGCATGCTCATCTCCGCATACATCTTCTTCAGCCGACGGTTTTCGTCTTCAAGAGCCTTCATCTGGCTGATCATCGACGCGTCCATGCCGCCGTATTTAGCTCGCCATTTGTAAAACGACGCCGTGCTCATCCCGTGCTCCCGGCATAGATCAGGCACGGGAACGCCGCCCTCCGCCTGGCGCAGGATTGCAAGGATTTGCGGTTCGCTGAATCTGCTCGTCTTCATCAAAATCTCCTCGATCATAAAGCCCGAGAAAATTCTACTTTTGAAGTCCGTTAATTGGCGGGGGGATTACCACACCAGAACCGGGCGCGAAGCGCCCTCGCCGAAGGCGATGGTAGGGTTTGGAAGCGATTGGCAACGTTCTCGATTTGCCCATGACACTTACATACATGTTGTATGCCGAACTAAGTCAGAACAATGTTCAACAATGAACAATAAAATCAGTCCGCTCGTGATGCCATAATCCGCCCTCTCCCTGCCCGCGCCCGGAAAAACCGCTGAAAATCGCTCATTCGGACCCGATTTGCTCGTATCCGCTTGATATTCGTAGGTCACCATAGTCCGACCGTTTGGACGACCATGACCGATGTAAGGATAGCGGCGAAGATGACCGCACAGACGACAGGAAAGCGTCCGGTGCCGGATACTTCCATACCGAGAATTTTGAAGCTGAATTGTTCGGGGTCTTTGGGGAGTTTTGTCTTAGCCATTCGCAGCACACACCTTTCACCAAAAGAAAAATGATGATTGGGGGACTGCTCCTGCTCCGCATCCACCATGAATCGGTGGTGGTGCGCAAGGGGTAGCGATTTACCGGTAACAACTGACAGGGGGTAAGCTGTGGTTATGCCCGTCGTCCAACCTTTCCACAGGTTCACCATAGCCCGAAAGCCTTGCCAGCCAAGACCAACAGGGCAAGGCAGACAATAGACGTCACGGAACGCTTTCCCGTCGCATGACCTTCCATCAAGCCAAAGAGAAGCTTGAAGCTCAAGTGTTCATCATCGTCGGGTTTCTTTGGGAGTTTTGCCATTCGCAGACCCTTTCTATCACCAAAAGAAATGATGACCGGGCTGCTTGCTGCGCAATGTCCGTGAATCGTTTTGGGTGTGCAAGGGGTTTCAGGATTTCTCTCAATAGCTGCGACGAGAGAAAACTTTGAACGAATATGTCTGTTTGAGGTTGCCAACGAAAAAAGCGGCTGTCGCGTCCACCAGTCCCGGAAAACATGTCATCACAAAACACCTGCCGCCATGCCGCCGATTACCAGCACAGCCAACAGGAAGACACAGGCAATAGGGAAACGCCCGATAGCGCTTGCTTCCATGAAGGGCAGCTTCAGCTTGAGATGTTCGGGGTCTTTAGAGGGATTGGGTTTCGGCATCGGCAGACCTTTCTATCACCAAAAGAAAAAGTGCTGCTGCCTGCTGCGCAGTTAGGCAGAAGGCGGGTTAACGATCAAGTGGACAGCGGGGAAAAGGTCCGGAAGTGATCAGAAACTAAGAACTTGCTCTAGCTCTTGTGCGTCAAATTAGTGGACAAACGAAAAGGCGGCTCCGAAGAACCGCCCGTGCCGCGAAACAGATCGTGCATGCTGGCTTAGATCGCCTCACAAACGCGCATAATCGTTGCGTGGCTCACACCCATGGATTTCGCCACGGAACGGTATGACGCGCCTTCCTTGACCGCCTGACGAGCTTCGTCCTTCTGCTGATCGGTAAGGGACTTCGGGCGACCAAGTGTCTTGCCTTCTGCCCTAGCCCGCGCAAGACCGGCATGGGTTCGTTCAATCAACAGTTCCCGCTCGAATTGGGCGACGGCTGCGAACACCTTCATGACTAAACCGCCCATTGCCGAACCAAGGTCAAAGCCAGCGAGTGCAATGCAATGCACTTCAATGCCCGCTTCGGTAAGGTCGACAAGAGTGGACTGGACATCGATGCTATCGCGTCCAAGACGGTCGATCTTCGTGATAATAAGCCGGTCGCCGCGTTCCATGCGTTCCAAGAGCTTTTGAAAGCCGGGGCGTTCTTTTGCTGGCGTGCTGCCGGAAATCGTCTCTGCAACTATCCTATGCGGCTCGATGACAAAGCCTTTGTTGGTGATCTCTAGGATTTGGTTCTCGGTTGACTGTTCGGTGGTCGATACCCGGCAATATGCGAATGTGCGGCTCATGAAAAATCCTCGGCGGTTCAAAATCGTGGTTCACAATAGCAATCGGTTCAAAAGTGAGTCAACCCGTTTATGAACCGCTGTTTTCCGGGTCGTTTGGCGTGGTGCAAATCCGCACGATTCTGAACCGCCAACAGCGATCAACAAAGCGTTGCATTCCAACATTTTTACACGCTAATATTGATCGATGGATTCCCATGCCCATTTGGAGAGGCACGAATGAAGACCCTTATCGCAGCGCTGACATTGTCACTCATTGCCGCCCCGGCTTTCGCATTATGCATGGGCTCGGATACCTTGCAGTCATGCACCGATACATCGGGCAACAGCTACACGACCACGCGAATGGGCAATACGACCTTCATGCAGGGCAGCAACGCTGAAACAGGCTCGACGTGGTCGTAGAACAGCACGACGATGGGTAATACCACTCTGCACAACGGCATTGATAAGGACGGCGATGCTTGGTCTTCGTCGTACATCAACGGGATCTGCAATTAAGCAATATGGGCGGCAGCAAAACTCGGTAGAACCTTCAACCTCACACACTCCAGCAGCGTAGTCGTGGCGGTCGTCCGCTGGTGTAACGCGGGGTAAGGGTGCGGTTGATTAGCGGTCGTTGGCGTGCGCCAACGGTGAGCGGTTGATTTAACCGCTCGAAACCTATCGCGGGTCTGTTGAGTTAATGTCGGGAACCGACCTGGACCGTGTGGGACGGATGCCTCGATTTGCTTCTATGGCTTCAGCCACGTCAACGCGATGATAGAACTCTTGTAAGTCGTTCAAGGCGATCAGAAAATCCCTCACATGAGGTTCAATCAGTTGAAATTCCCGCGTAACATCCAAAATGCCAACGGCGATTTCTACACCTGCGTAGCCTTTAGCCCTCGTGGTGCGCCACCCCTCGGGCAGAATGGCATTGAGGGCGCGTTCCGCACCTATCGGATCTCTGGATTCTACTCGGAGTTCAGCCGTCCCCATTTTCATTTTCATGAGAAGTGAATCCCCTCTTGCTGGCAGTGCATGGGGAAGGTGAATAATCGAAGAGTCATATCCAGCCTGCTCAAGCCACGCCATCCGGAGTTGTGGATAGTGCTTAGCTGCAATCGAATAGACAGATTGATGGAAATTGGTCATTCGGCTGTCTGCTCGCTTGACGTATCCAGTCCTTGCGTCGTTGATCGCCTCTTCGAGAGTGTAAATCTTAAACGCGTTTGCGGCAGCGTCTTCTTCTTCCAGCCAGCGCTTCACCCATTCGTAGGTGATAAATCCGTCCACAACGGCGGCGTCTTCTGCTGGGATGTACGCTCGATAGCTTTCCGGTGAAAACATGGCAACAACGTAACTCTGCCAAAGCCCCCTCTTTAGCCCATCGTCCCCCCTGCGGCGATATCGACCAAGTTGATCCGGCATGAGCAGAGCACGCACCTTATTTTCGATAAGTACGCCCAACTTCTCTGCTCCAACTGCGATCACAGCTTCAACATCTGTCTCGCCCAGCGACGTTTCGTGGACACTACGTCGGACGCTAACTGCTGCCCCGGAGCCAGCTATGCCCAAAGCATTGCAAAGATCTTTGACAAACTGGGGTTTTGTTCCGAGGAGTTCACACAACAATACGTCGGTCATTACCTCTTCGATCCGGCGAAGAGTTCTGCTCTTCTCGAAAATAGAGTTCAAACGTTCCTCCCGAATAATGCGCTCACTCAAATATCATCCTATCGTCTGATTCGGGGTTTCAACGACAACTAGGCAATCGTAAAGTGAAAAAAGGTAAGATCTATATGCCCAGCGCTGGCCCCTCTGCTTGGCAGCAGTTTCTTGCTGAACCAGAAAAGCAGTGGCGAAAGGGATACTCCGCCAGAACCCTTGCCCATTGTTGGGAACAGAGTGACGGGTTACCCCCCGAAATAGCAGCTATGTTTCCGCAAGGCTGTGAGCTTTTGATTGCCATTCCGGAATACAAGGTTCGCCTCCCCGGAGGAGCGAGAGACAGCCAGAATGATCTCTTCGCGCTTGTTCGCTGCAACCAACTTACGTGTGCGGTGATGATCGAGGGCAAGGTCAATGAGCCATTCGGGCCCACTGTTGGGGATTGGTTCAGAGCGCCGTCGCCGGGCAAGGTGGTGAGAATGCAGCACCTCTGCAAGATTCTTGGTCTTGAGAAAACACCGCCGGAGCACATTCGATATCAATTGCTGCACCGCGCAGCCTCGGCTCTCATCGAAGCAGACCGCTTCAAAACTGATGAAGCAGCGATGATCGTTCAGTCTTTTTCCCCGACTAGTATGTGGTTTGAGGATTTTGTCGCCTTCGCAGCCTTGTTCGGCGTTGAACCAAAAATGGGGGAGCCAATAGGGGCCATTTTGAGTAACGGCGGAATGTTGAGAATCGGATGGGCTCAGGGCAATTCTGCTTACCTTTCAGCTTAAGCGCCTGCATAATTTTCAGCATACTATGCGTGGACTGAAGTTCGCCAATAGATTGGAAACATGAGACAATGGCTTTTTCAGAAGAAGTTTGCGCCCGCTTGGGGAACTATGTTTACCTCTTTGCGCCGAGCAATTCCCTCGCTTCGGAAACGGTGATCCATCTTTCGTGCACGGACACGAGTCGATGTATTAGCCTGTGACAGCAAGCGCATAGCAAAGCCATGTGAGACAGCTTCGTCGTTCTCTCACCATCCAACAGGGGTGCGGTTGCATGGTGAGCTTCAAACATTGCAGCGCGAACGTCGCCGTCAAGTTCGCTGCCTGTGGCATCGCATACATCGCAGGAGAGGCCTGTTTTCTCACGTCGATTAATCAGTTTCCGTCTGACACCAGGCGCACGTTCACGGACAAAATGCGTTCTTAGCCGCCCCTTTCCCTCTACCGAGTCGATGTCTTCTTCAGTCGGAGGCACGACCGCCGTGTCGGTGACTTTCTGCCACCCCATTACTTTGCTTGTACCCCACCCTTGACTTGCGGGTACGAAACCCGTTTGTACCAGAACAGCTTTCCAGGCTTTATCTCGCAGATAGTTGAACAGGATGTTGTTCGGCGAATAGAAGTTCCCCGTGCCCGCCCCGCCAGGACCATAGCGCTCCACCAAGACAGCCCATACGTCAGGGGCTTCATGTACAATTACGTCTCGAAATGCCTGCGTAGTGAACGACTCCGAAAGTTTTTGGTCCACGCGGGTCCATACGGAGTCAATCAGGTCGAACAGTTCTGGCACGAGTGAATTCCTGCTAATGTCGGTGTGGACTATTTTGCGCTGGGCACTTTGACGTTTGCGGCAATCACAAGATCGCTAAACTTGGAGATACACTAAGCTGAGTGAGGCCATGGCGTTTCCGTCACGAGCCGGCGCAGCGTTAGCGGCAATCCACAGTCAGAACCGAGAGAGAATGTCCTATTCTGCCCGGGGAAGCAACGAGCAAGCTCAAGCGCATAGCGAAAACTGAGGTTCCAAGCTTCAATCTTGCCCACCATTGCAGCAACAAGTGTTTTCTACTGCCTCGGATGATCATCTTGTACGTTCAGCGCGCGGTGAAGCATAGGATGAATGTGAATCTTGGTTTCGAGATCAATGGAATCTACGCTGATAACGGGAACATCTTGATAGGAGTAGATATAGCGCTCCCCCGATGAAGTTTTAATGCCGACGGCGCCCATACGGTACAACTCGCTCACAATGATCCTGACCAGCGCAAGAGCAGCAGCCTCCGAACTCTCGCGAATATATCGGTCAACCCCAACTTGAATGGGATCGCTTTCATTCGAGCCGGTTTGGTCCACTTGCAGTACGAAATCGTCGAGAAATGTTCTGTTCGATATGTCGCGGGATGTAAATCTTCCACGACGATTTGCGAGAAGTTTGAAAACAATCTGAAGCGAGGGGAATGCACTCTGCCATTCATATACCAGGGCCTGCATTCGAATGCGCGAATACTCTGATTCCGCCTCTTTGATGATCTTAGGTGTGACTTCGGTCTTTCCCTGCGCTCGCTGAAAGCACTCATTGACAAATGAAATCACGTCACGCGGGCGTTTTAGGGTCCTATCGATAATATAATCGATGGGATCTCGGTTCCCAATCTTATTCCTGAAAATATCATCGAATGTGACATTCTCTGAAGTGTACTTCTTCTTGTAAAGCTTATTAATCCTTTTCTGAACTAACTCTTTCAATTGAGAGCTATTCCAGACTACGCGCAAGAAATAGTCATCATACTTTTCTCTCTGAAATCCAATATCCTTATTATCTTGTACCACTCTCTCAAGTACATCCTCGCGTATTGCTACGACGACTTTCAATCTAGATATCTTGTTAAAGGAACGAAGACACTCAATTAGTGCGCGTACAAGATCAAACCGAATTGTCTCGTCAACCCACTTTTCGTCAAGCTTGTCGACAAGTATGAAGAAGGATTTTTTATATTTTCCGTCATCAGAATCGTACGACGAAAGCAGGTCAAGAACTTTGTTTAGCTCAGCTAATTGCTCAGCGTTCACTATGCGCTTAGCTCGCGCAACCAATTCCGATCGCTTCTCGCTGCTCAATGTCCGACTGTAGCCGGCGCGTGCGGTAAATTTCTCAACCTCTGCACCGAGTTCGCCGTTCACCTTCGATTCAAGCTTGGATGTGATTTCTTTGATATTCTCGTCCATCGTGATGAAGAATTTGCCCTCCCACTCAGACAGATATTTTAATGCTGACTGCCGCCGCCCATCAGATTTGAAAAAATCCTTGAACCACCCGAAGACCTGCCGCGAACTTTCGTCGTTGTTCACATCGTATCGAAGGCGGATATACTCCAAGCACAAGACGTGTTTCCAGAGCGCCTGAAAAAACAGGTCGAGATCTAAGTCGATGGATTGCAGAAAGCGCACGATATTCGAGTTGGCTACGTAGTCCATCGACAACCCTGATAGGTCGATCACGGAGGCCGTCTCGGGATACTGCTGCTTTATCTTACGAATGATGGCTGTCTTGCCGCCGCCCGTTCGAGCAAGCACAAACATCTTGGCGTTGGTTACGTCCCGCGTCGCTTCCAAAGCAGGATGATCGACGAAACATTCGAAAAGAAAATCATCGTCCGCCTCCGCCGAATTGTTGCCAATACTGGTGTCGGGCCTTATCACTACTGGGTTCGTCTTTATATCCCTGCTCATGCCGCGCACCCTCTTACCTTACTTTCGCGCTAGGGTGGCATTTTTTGTCTGCTCAGTCTTGCTTCGTTCTTGGAAATTAACAGCTTTTGACTCCCATATCTTGGCTGATCGCAATAGGTTGGCATGGGATATTCTGGGCATTGCGTGTACATTGCAGCAAGGTCCGCGCCTACTTTGCTACCCAGCCGATGCCCCAGCCAAGCAATCGTCCATGTCGCATCGCGCAATGCGCAAAAGGCGGCTCCCAGAGCTTACCTATACCTTTTTGAAGGGCTGGAGGTGCGAGAGATCAAGTCCATTATACCGAATGGATTGGATGCCCTCGTTGAGTGCTGGCAACTTGTAACCCTCACCATAGACGCCGCGCATGCCCTTCTGGGAGTGGCCTTGCAATTGATCCATTATGGCGCTGTCAACGCCGCTATCGCGGCAAGCCTGCTCGAAATTGTGCCGCAGGGAATGCCAAACCTTCTTTGGGCCCTTGATCCCCACTGCGTTTAGCAATTTGTTGAACATCTTTGAGGCATGCCTATGCCGCTGTGTTACAGGCCCGATTTCGATGTCAGGGAACAGCCTCTCCCCTTCCGAGACAGTCGCGGCGAAATCCAGAAAGCCAAGCTTTGCAAGGATTGGATGAATAGGGATTCGGCGAACGGACGCCTCATTCTTCACACTCTTGCCTGTCTGGTCTTCGTTGATGTCGATGAACCAGATGCCGTTTTCGAGCCCAATATCTTGTCGGAGAAGCTGAACTGCTTCCATCAATCTTGCGCCGGAATACAGCGTCAGCAAAGGCACCCAGAAGCGCCCGGTATGCTGCATACGAACATGACCGGCTTTAAGCCATGCATCCGCGCTCGCAACGCCTGTAAACACAGGACTCGTAAACAGTGTTTGGAGTTCGTTCAGTGCGAACGCGTCTCTTTTCCCCTTCTTTCCACCGCCGCTCGATGGCGGTGGAATCATCGGCTGCACGATATTTTTCAGAGTGTTGTCGTGCTCCGCCCTCGCCCAGCCAAAGACCAAATTTACGGCAGTCATGATCTGCCGGACACTTTCTGCCGATAGACCCGGCATGCCGAGCGCCTTCGCAGTCTCCGCGATCTGGAGCTTCGATAGGTCTCGAAATTCCTTCTTCCTGTGAGACTGTGGCGGCAGTGCATACAGGACCGATTTCAGGTGGCGAATGTCGTGCTGCGTGTATAGATTCAGTGGTTTATCCCCGCAAATCTCCATGAATTGTTTGATCTGAGTGACGCGAGCGTTTTCCGTCTTTGGTGCCCAACCCTTCTCTTTGCGAAGCGTCGCAAAGCATTCGCCTGAGATGGCTGACATCAACGGTAGATCGATAGGCCCTGACACCGGTTTCTCTTTTACTTCTACCGGCAAGGCAGGAACAGTGGACACAACAGCCAATTCATCGGGCACTACAGGGGCGGCGACAACACGTGGCAGCATTGGAATAGCAGCCGTTGCCGCGCCAAACGACAACACGCCTATCGCTTCAGCGTGCACATGACGAAAGCGAGCGAATGCTTGATCCACCGCGACAATCACAGCAGGCAGCCGCCGAACAGCGTCTCGAAAGTCGCGAGTCTGCAGTGAGTTTTGTTCGATCTGCTTGCCATACAGTCGCCGAATATCGGCGGGGACCTTGACCCGATGATAAAAATAGCCATTCGGGTGCAAATACAGGCGATATTGATTTGACATGTTTCGACCGGTCGATTTTGACACCGGTGTGAAAATCGGTGTCAAAAAGTTTCGCTACGAGCCGAAATCATTGAAAATCAAAGGAGAAGAGGTGCGATCCACACAACCGATGGATATTTTACGATCCCGGGTGCCTACAAACGTAGGTGGGCGCCATATGTCCGGACCCACGAGCCCGGCCAGGGACAGCTCCCTTGAGATCGAGTATGGCCCCGGGGATTGTGTTTCCTGTCGGGAGGCGCAGACCGCATCCAACATATAGAGCCTATCCCCGCGTCGCGCCAGTGGCAGCCCGACGAAAGAGCTCAGTTTGTCGAAGAGGTTGCCCGGCCGTTGAGCTTGGCCGCGATGGTGTGGATCTGCGACGTGACTTCGGACAGCGCCGAAGCCAGCAGCTCCTCGCCGCGTGCCTGATCGGTGAGCGTCGTGTCGCGGCCGCGCTTGAGGGTATCGACCTCGGCTTCGAGCGCCTTCAGCCGGCGGTTCACTTCGCTGAGCTCGTCCATGACCATGATGCCGGCCATCACCGTCAGCCTGAGATCACCGATCTCGCCGAACTGCGTCTTCAAGTGGCCGACATACTGATCGAAGTTGGTGGCCAGTTCGATCAGGTGATCTTCCTGTCCCTCTTCGCAGGCCATGCGATAGGCCTTGCCGTCGATCGATACTGTCACCTGCGCCATGTCGCTTAACCTCAGCGGTCGAGCACCGCTCGAATGGTTTCCATCGCCGTCACGAGGCGTCGGGAAACCTCGCGGTTGACCTCTTCAAGCCGGTTTGCCCGGAATTGGGATTGGTCGAGTTCCTGAGCCAGTCGCGACCGGTCCGTATTGACCCGCCGAACCTCGCCCTCGAACTCACCGAGATCGCGTTCCCTGTCAAAACGGCTGTCGATCGCGTTCTCCAGGGACTGAACCGCGTTCTTCAGTTCGTCGATCGCCGCTTTGACCGTCTTTGCCGGCATGTTTTTCGATACCTCGCCCGTGAGGCCGAATCGCCAGGATCCCGTCCGCCGCTTCGGCTCACTCCTTTTTAAACCTATTACGCAAATCTCAACAATGCCAACTGCAGCAAAGCATTACGGAAGCTGTGGATGGATTGTATAGCCGGCTCATCCGGCCGCAGCGCAAAAACTCTGCTGCGACGCGATATCACCCCTTGAAAACCATGCTGCCAATGGCCGCGCAAGGCCTGAATTTGTTGACTCGCGCGGCGCAGATGCTATGTGTCTGCCGCTTCTTGCACGGTCTTTGGAGGATAGAGACCGTCCCCTGACCACCGAACTCAAAACGGAACAGTCATGATCTCTCGCGAAAAACACGACCGGATGGCGAATGCGATCCGTTTCCTCTCCATGGACGCCGTCGAGAAGGCAAATTCAGGTCACCCAGGCCTGCCCATGGGTGCGGCTGACATAGCGACAGTCCTCTTCACGCGCTTCCTCAGCTTCGACCCCAAGAATCCCGCCTGGCCGAACCGCGACCGCTTCGTGCTGTCGGCCGGCCATGGCTCGATGCTGCTTTATTCGCTGCTCTATTTGACGGGCTATGAAGACATCTCCATCGAAGAGATCAAGAATTTCCGCCAGCTCGGTGCCCGCACCGCCGGCCATCCGGAATACGGCCACGCCGCCGGCATCGAGACGACCACCGGTCCGCTCGGCCAGGGCATCGCCAACGCCGTCGGCATGGCAATCGCCGAACGCAAGCTGCGCGACGAGTTCGGCAAGGACCTGATGGAGCACTACACCTATGTGCTCGCCGGTGACGGCTGCCTCATGGAAGGCATCAGCCAGGAAGCCATCTCGCTTGCCGGCCACCTCAAGCTCAACAAGCTGATCGTCTTCTGGGACGACAACAGCATCTCGATCGACGGCCCGATCTCGATCGCCGACTCGACCGACCAGCATGCCCGCTTCCGCGCCTCGAACTGGAACACCATTGCCGTCGACGGCCATGATCCCGAAGCCATCGCCGCTGCGATCGAGCAGGCACAGAAGTCCGACAAGCCGACGATGATCGCGGCTAAGACGACCATCGGTTTCGGCGCGCCGAACAAGGCCGGCACCCACAAGGTTCACGGCTCGCCGCTCGGCGCCGAGGAGATCGCCGCCACCCGCAAGGCGCTCGGCTGGGAATCCGAAGCTTTCGTCGTTCCTTCCGACGTGCTCGACGCCTGGCGCCTCGCCGGCCTGCGTTCGACCAAGACCCGCAAGGACTGGGAAGAGCGCCTGGACAAGAGCGACGCCGAGAAGAAGGCGCAGTTCGTTCGCCGCTTCTCCGGCGAACTCGAAGGCCGCCTGTCGTCGGCCATCGACGACTACAAGAAGAAGCTCGCCGAGACCAAGCCGTCGCCGGCAACCCGCAAGGCTTCCGAAGACGCGCTCGAAGTCATCAATGGCGTTCTGGCCGAAACGATCGGCGGCTCGGCCGACCTGACCGGCTCGAACAACACCAAGACCAGCCAGACCAAGTCGATCACGCCGGACGATTTCTCCGGCCGCTACATCCACTGGGGTGTACGCGAGCATGGCATGGCAGCTGCGATGAACGGCATGGCGCTGCATGGCGGGGTCATCCCCTATTCCGGCGGCTTCCTGATCTTCTCGGATTATTGCCGTCCGTCGATCCGTCTGGCAGCGCTGATGGGCATCCGCGTCATCCATGTGCTGACGCATGATTCCATCGGCCTTGGCGAAGACGGCCCGACGCACCAGCCGGTCGAGCACATGGCAGCACTGCGTGCCATCCCGAACCTCCTGATGTTCCGCCCGGCTGATGCCACGGAGACGGCCGAGTGCTGGCAGCTGGCCCTCGAAAGCCACAACCGCCCGTCCGGCATCGCGCTCACCCGCCAGAACCTGATGGCCGTACGCACCGAGTACGAGGAAGAAAACCTCTGCGCGCGTGGCGCTTACGACCTGATTTCGGCAAGCGATGCCCAGGTGACGATCTTCGCCACCGGCTCGGAAATCGAAATCGCCGTCAAGGCCTGCCAGGCGCTGACCGCCAAGGGCATCTCGACCCGCGTCGTCTCGGTTCCCTGCTTCGAACTCTTTGCCGAACAGAGCGAAGACTACCAGCAGGCGATCATCGGCAATTCGCCGGTCAAGATCGCCGTCGAAGCCGGCATCCGCCAGGGTTGGGACCACTTCATCGGCAGCGACGGCACCTTCATCGGCATGTCGTCCTTCGGTGCCTCCGGCCCCTACAAGGAACTCTACAAGCACTTCGGCATCACGCCTGAGGCGGTCGTCGCCGCTGCGGAAGCCAAGCTTTCCTGATCAAGCCGCGGGGCGCGCTCGAAAGCGCGCCCCGCTTTTTTCCGACCATGCCATTCAGACAGGGAGAGACCCGATATGACAGTGAAAGTCGCCATTAACGGTTTTGGCCGCATCGGCCGCAACGTGCTGCGCGCCATCGTTGAATCCGGCCGCAAGGATATCGAAGTCGTTGCCATCAACGACCTCGGCCCGGTCGAGACCAACGCGCACCTCTTGCGTTTCGATTCGATCCACGGCCGTTTCCCGGCTGACGTGAAGGTCGAAGGCGATGCGATCATCATCAACGGCGGCAAGCCGATCAAGGTGACCGCGATCCGCAACCCGGCCGAACTGCCGCACAAGGAACTCGGCGTCGACGTCGCGATGGAATGCACCGGCATCTTCACCGCCCGCGACAAGGCAGCCTTGCATCTCGAAGCCGGTGCCAAGCGCGTCATCGTTTCGGCTCCGGCCGAAGGCGCTGACCTGACCGTCGTTTACGGCGTCAACCACGACAAGCTGACGAAGGATCACCTCGTCATCTCCAACGCCTCGTGCACGACCAACTGCCTTGCACCGGTCGCCAAGGTGCTGAACGATGTCATCGGCATCGACCACGGCATGATGACGACGATCCACTCCTACACCAACGACCAGCCGTCGCTCGACCAGATGCACAAGGATCTGTACCGCGCCCGCGCTGCCGCTCTGTCGATGATCCCGACCTCGACCGGTGCTGCCAAAGCCGTTGGCCTGGTTCTGCCGGAACTGAAGGGCAAGCTCGACGGCTTCGCCATGCGCGTTCCGACCCCGAACGTTTCGGTCGTCGACCTCAAGTTCGTCGCCAAGCGCGAAACCACCAAGGAAGAGATCAACGCTGCGATCAAGGCAGCCGCTGACGGCCCGCTCAAGGGCATCCTCGGCTACACGCTCGCTCCGAACGTCTCGATCGACTTCAACCACGACCCGCATTCCTCGGTCTTCCACATGGACCAGACCAAGGTGATGGAAGGCAAGTTCGTGTCGATCCTGACCTGGTACGACAACGAGTGGGGCTTCTCCAACCGCATGTCCGACACTGCGGTTGCGATCAGCAAGCTCATCTAACTCGGATGTTTCGCGCCCTTTCCCAAACGACGGTCCGCTGGCGTCCGCTGGAGGGGGAAGGGCTCGAACATCTGACGCTCACGTCAACCGATACAACCGACGGCGCGGTCATCCGCGCCGTCGGCGTTCTGATCGGCAATCGCGTCGGCACGCCTTACGGTGTGCGCTACCGGATCGATTGCGATGCCGGATGGCTGGTTCGAAAGCTCATGGTCGACACGACCGATGGCCGCAGCCTGCATCTGCGCTCGGACCACCGGGGTGAGTGGATGACGGCCAGAGGCTTGGCGCTGCCCGAATTCGACGGCTGCATCGACATCGACCTTGCCGGAACGCCCTTCACCAACACGCTGCCGATCCGCCGCCTCGGCCTTGATCGCAAGGCCGGCACCGTCAGGCTGAAAATGCTCTACGTGCCCTTCGACACGTTCGAGCCTGTTGTCGACGGCCAGCACTACACCTGTCTCGAAGACTTCAGGCTCTATCGCTACGAGGCCGAGGACCGCAGTTTTACAGCGGACCTGCCCGTGGACGAGGACGGCCTCGTCATCGACTACCCCACCCTTTTCCAAAGACTATCACCGGAGACGATCTGATGACTTTCAAGACCCTCGACGACCTGACCGACATTGCCGGCAAGCGCGTGCTTGTGCGCGTCGACCTCAACGTGCCGGTCAAGGACGGCGTGGTCACTGACGCGACCCGCATCGAACGCGTTGCACCGACGATCCGCGAACTGTCGGAAAAGGGCGCCAAGGTCATCCTGCTGGCGCATTTCGGCCGCCCGAAGGGTGAGCCGGTTGCCGACATGTCGCTGAAGACCATTGCGCCGGCCGTCGAAGACATTCTCGATCAGCGTGTGCACTTTGCTGCCGACTGCATCGGCGACAAGGCCGCGAACGCCATTGCCGAGATGAACGACGGCGACGTGCTGCTGCTCGAAAACACCCGCTTCCACAAGGGCGAGGAAAAGAACGAGCCTGAATTCGTCAAGGCACTTGCCGCCAACGGCGACATCTATGTCAACGATGCCTTCTCGGCCGCCCACCGCGCCCACGCTTCGACCGAGGGCCTTGCCCACCACCTGCCCGCCTATGCCGGCCGCACCATGCAGGCCGAGCTCGAGGCGCTGGAAAAGGGCCTCGGCCAGCCGAAGCGCCCGGTCGTTGCCATTGTCGGCGGCGCCAAGGTCTCGACCAAGATCGATCTGCTGCAGAACCTCGTCAAGAAGGTTGACGCCCTCGTGATCGGCGGTGGCATGGCCAACACCTTCATCGCCGCAAAGGGCATCAATGTCGGCAAGTCGCTTTGCGAACACGACCTTGCCGATACCGCCAAGGCGATCATCGCGGCGGCGGCTGAAGCCGGCTGCGCCATCGTGCTGCCGGAAGACGGCGTTGTCGCCCACGAGTTCAAGGCCGGCGCCGACAATGAAGTGGTCGATGTGACCGCCATCCCCGCAGACGCGATGATGCTGGACGTTGGTCCGAAGTCGATCGCTGCGGTCAACGACTGGATCTCGAAGGCCGAGACGCTGGTCTGGAACGGCCCGCTCGGCGCCTTCGAAATCGCCCCCTTCGACAAGGCGACGGTTGCCGTTGCCAAGCATGCGGCCGCCCGCACGCGCCAGGGCTCGCTCGTGTCGGTCGCCGGCGGCGGCGATACGGTTGCCGCCCTCAACCACGCCGAAGTCACCGACGATTTCAGCTACGTCTCGACGGCCGGTGGCGCCTTCCTCGAATGGATGGAAGGCAAGCCGCTGCCGGGCGTCGACATCCTCAAGCAGCGGAACTGAGCCAAACACTCAGGCGCGCGGTTCACCCGCGCGCCTGAAACACAGAAAAAATCAAAACAATTCAACCGATTAAAATAATTTAAATCGTTTCAGTCGCTTTTCCTGCCTTTTTCCCGGACAATTTCTCCTGGTTACTCGCGCCCTCGCTTGGGGCGTGGCGGTTGCGTGTGCACCGTCGGTCCCGAAACTGTTTCAGTGGTCGCCCGATCCGTTGACGATCGGCGCCGTCTAGGGAGAAAAACATGAGCGAAAGACTGGAAGACATTGCTGTTGCCATGGTCGCCAACGGCCGGGGCCTGCTTGCCGCCGACGAGTCTACGGCGACGATCAAGAAGCGTTTCGACGGCATCGGCCTCGAGTCTACCGAGACATCGCGGCGCGACTATCGCGAGATGCTGGTGCGCGCCGACGAGGCGATGCGCAAGTATATCTCCGGCGTCATTCTCTACGAGGAAACCCTGTTCCAGAAGGCGGCCGACGGCACGCCGCTGGTCGACGTCATCCGCGCCGCAGGCTCGATCCCCGGCATCAAGGTCGACGCCGGCGCCAAGCCGATGACAAATTTTCCGGCCGAAACGATCACCGAGGGCCTCGACGGCCTCGCCCAGCGTCTGGCTAGGTATCACGAGGCCGGCGCGCGCTTTGCCAAGTGGCGTGGCGTGATCGCCATTTCGGACACCTTGCCGAGCCAAGGCGCCATCAGGGCAAACGCCCATGCGCTCGCACGCTATGCTGCTCTTTGCCAGGAAGCCGGCATCGTTCCGATCGTCGAGCCTGAGGTGCTGATGGACGGCGCGCCCGGCGATCACTCGATCGACCGGTCCGAGGAGATCACCGAATGGACGCTGCGTCTTACCTTCGAGGCACTCGCCGAGATGCGGGTGAAGCTCGAAGGCATGATCCTGAAGCCGAGCATGGTGATCGACGGCAAGAAGGCCCGCAAGGCGTCCGTCGCCGAGGTTGCAGAACGCACGATCAAGGTGCTGCGACGCACGGTTCCGTCAGCCGTGCCCGGCATTGCCTTCCTCTCCGGTGGCCAGACGACGGAGGAGGCAACGGCCCATCTCTCGGCCATGAACGCGACCCACGACCTTCCCTGGAAGCTCACCTTCTCCTACGGCCGCGCGCTGCAGCAGGAAGCGCTATCCGCCTGGAACGGCAAGGCCGAGAACGTCGCCGCCGGCCAGCGCGCCTTTTCGCACCGCGCCGAAATGTGCAGCCTCGCTGCCAAGGGTAGCTGGAAGAAGGATCTGGAGAAGGCCGCCTGAGCGCGCTCGGCAGCCGGTCCAGGTCAGACACAAGGGGCCGTTCGTCGGCCCCTTTTTCATGCTGCCCTCATGGTCTGTCCATTGCCCGGACCTGAACTTGTCACCAAGACAAGTTGCCGTCTTTGCCGGCTCCGACACCTGCCTTAAGCCTTTCGCTCCAGGCCATCGGGCGGCGCGCATCGCCGTCGAACCCAGCGGAAGCGAGCGCTCATGACGTCTTTTTCACCTGTGCACTCCGTCGACTATGTCACTGTCGATGTCTTCACTGCGGAACGTTTCGCCGGCAACCAGCTCGCAGTCATTCCTGACGCACGAGGTTTGAGCGATCAGCAGATGCAGGCGATCGCGACCGAGTTCGGCTACTCCGAGGTTACCTTCGTGCTGCCGCCGGAGGACCCTACAAACACCGCGCGGGTCCGCATCTTTACGCCGACGACAGAAATCCCCTTCGCCGGGCATCCGAATGTCGGCACCGCCTTCGTGCTTGGCTGGCAGGCAGAGATTTTCGGCAGTGCGCCTGGCGACCATTTGCGGTTCGAAGAACGGGCCGGGCTCGTCGAAGTGGCCCTGTCGCGGGCAGACGGCGCAGTGACCAGCGCCCGCATCGTCGCGCCGCGGCCCTTGAGCATCGGACCAATGATCGATGTCGAGACGATCGCTGCCTGCGCCATGGTCCCGCCCGATGCCGTCAGGACGGACAATCACTTCCCCGTGCGCGTTTCCGTCGGCTTACCTTTCGCCGTTGCCGAACTGAAGGATGTCGCCGCCCTGTCGGCGGCACGTCCCAACGTCACCGCTTTCGAAGCAGCCAACAAGCGCTACAAGCCGGACGAAGACAGCTTCAGCCTGTTCCTCTATGCCCGCTCGACGGAAAATCCCTGGCGACTTCGCGCCCGCATGTTCGCGCCGCTCGACAATGTCATCGAGGACCCGGCGACCGGCAGCGCCTCGGCTGCGCTCAGCGCCTATCTCGTCTCGCTTCTGCCCGAAGACACCATCGACGTCGACCTGACGATCGAGCAGGGCGTCGAGATGGGCCGCCGAAGCATCATCGAGGTCAGCGTCAGCAAATATGGCGGTGTCGTCGGCAGGACCAGCATTGCCGGCGCCTGTGTGATCGCGATGCGCGGATCCATCTCGCTTTAGCCAGCGCAAACCAACTGACCCACCGGCGCGGACACACCAATCCGCGCCACCGAACAATGTCATTGACTTATGATAAGGCGCCATACTATATGGCGCCTTATGGAAATTCTCGAGCAAAAACACCTCGCGCTGATTGATGAAGCTGAAAGACGCGGCGACGGCGCAACCGCCAATCTGCGCCTGTGCTTCGAAGTCATAGCCTTGGCGGCGGCGATCGATCGTGACTGCGCTGCCCGGTTGGCGCCCCACAATCTCTCCGAAGGAAAGTTCGTGCTGTTGTTCCTCCTGCACCAACTGCCGGACGGCCTGTCACCGCATGAGCTTGCCGATCGCGCCGGCGTCACCCGCGCGACCGTCACCGGGCTTCTGGACGGGCTGGAGCGCGACGGCTTTCTCGGGAGGCAGCAGAGCAAGGACGATCGCCGCAAGGTGCTGGTCCGGCTGTCGCCGAAGGGCGAGGATGCGGCGCGCGAACTGTTCGACACCCATACGCGCTGGATCGCATCGCTGTTTGCCGGTTTCGACGAGAGCGACCGGCAAACCCTAAGCGCCCTCATCCAGCGCGCATGGCGCAATACCGACGGCGGGCGAAAGGCAGTGCAGACGAAAGCCGCAAGCGAGATCACGCAATGAGCGCCGCCCCGCGGAGGATGGCGGAGATCGACGCGCAACGGCTGGCGCTCCTGAACGCGGGGCTGGCGGAAGCCTCGACGCTGACCGAATGCCTCGCAGTCGATTTTGAAACGTTGATGCGGGCGGCGGTTCCGAAGGTCGGCGACGATGCTTTCGCCGCTATCGGTGCTGTCGCCAGCAGTGGCATTTCCAAGCGCATGGCGCTCGCCGCCGGATTGATCCGCGAGCGGCTTGGCGATGGCGCCGTGTCGGGGCTACGGCAGCATCGCTCAGACACCGTTCGCGGCTGGGCCTGCTTCATGATCGGCGCAAATACGGCGCTTACGCTTGAAGACCGCCTCGCCGCGATCCGTCCGCTTGCCGACGATCCGCATTTCGGCGTTCGCGAATGGGCATGGATCGCCGTGCGGCCGCAGCTTGCGCAGGACATCGCAACCACGATTTCCCTTCTTGCCGCCTGGACGGGCTCGCCCTCCGACCGTCTGCGCCGGTTCGCAAGCGAAGCAACGCGTCCGCGCGGCGTCTGGTGCAGCCATATCGCTTCGCTGAAACGAAATCCGGAAATGGCACTTGCCATTCTTGAACCGCTGAACGCGGACCCGTCGCGCTATGTCCAGGATTCCGTCGGAAACTGGCTGAACGACGCCGCCAAGGATCGACCGGACTGGGTACGCAATCTCTGCGCCTCCTGGCAAAGCCACCACGAAAACGCGGCAACCACCCGCATCTGCAAGCGCGCCCTTCGATCCATCGACAGATCCTGAAAGACAATTCATGACCCACTATCTGAGCGAACTCTACACCCCGAAGCAGGCCTGGCTCGCGCTCGACCCAGCCGGGCGCCACAGATTCTTCGAGGCCGTCGGCAGCGGTCTGGCTGACCTGTCGCGCGTCGGGGTGGAGCCGATCGCCTTCGGCGAGGTCGATGCCGGCACGCTCCGCGCCGCGCCGCACGCCTATTTCGCCATCTGGCGGTTCCCGGATGAAGCCGCACTGGACGCGCTTGTCTCGGGCATCTCAGCATCCGGCTGGCACGACTACTTCGAAACGATCAACGCAGCCGGTCGCGCAGTGGATCTGCCCGGCCACCTTGCCCAGCTGACCGCGGCCGGTAGCTGACGCCCGATCAGGGAGCGCGGCGATCAACCCCGTTTTGCAAGCTCGACGACTTCGTTGATGAATTGCGTCTTGGCAGCAGTGTAGCTGTCTCCATCGAAGGGGAACGTGGCCGCAAGGCGTCTCTTCAACGCCGCGTAGGCGTCCGCCATCTCACGGCTTTGACGCAAGTGATCGCGAAAGATCAGGCGGCGCTGATGGGTGTCGCTGAAAGGCGGGCAGAGATAGACGCGCTGCCCCGGCGAGCTCTGCCTGACGAATGCCCAGACGCCATCATCATACCTGTTCCCCCGTGAGACAAACCCGCTGGCAATGAGTGCTGCACTCCCGGCACCAATTGTTTCCGCGCCGCGCATCGTCACATCGATGTCGATGACCGGTTTCGCGGCGAGCCCGGGAACGGCGGTGCTGCCGATATGGTCGATCGCAATCACCGCAAGGCCGAGCAGGCTCACCAGATGCTTGGACATGGCAGCAAAAGCTTGCGGCCACGCATCGTCATAGGCAACCACTTCGACTGGGGTCGGCATGCAATTCTCCCTTACTTGCATCCCTGCCGCTGGCCGGATGTCGCGCGGCGTCCAAAGTCCCCGTCAGGCGGGTTTCTTCGGCACCAAGGCAACGATATCGGCAAAAATGTCCCGCCATTCCGCATCGTCCATTTCGGCGAAGCCGAAACTGCGCAGCAGAAACGTGCCTTCGGCGGCAAGAAACGCAAGGCGCGCCCGTCGCCCCTCGTCGGTCGACAGATCGAGGCTGTCGAGACGCCCGCGATACCACACGCGGTTCTTTTCCATATGGTCTTCGCGCTGCAGAAGTGCTGCCATCATCCCTGTCGTGCGGGCGTTCTCTGCCGTGTTCAGGCGCGCCGTCACCTCCACATGCGCGCGCATTGCCGTCACCGGATCGGTCGCGTCTCCGACTTTGTCGGCCACAGCGCTGTCGAATTCATTGAACCGACGCTCAATCATCGCATCGATCAATCCATCCTTGTTGCCGAAGCAATATTGAACGCCACCCTTGGTGATGCCCGCCGCCTTCGCCACCGCATCGATCGTCAGGCCACCGGCGCCGACGGTGCTTACTGTCGCCTCCGCCGCATCCAGCACCTTGTCGCGATCGATCGTCCGGCGTCGTCCCATTTCCGATTCCCTCTTTCAATTCCATACGTATGTATTTATATAGCTGCTCTGATGTCAACAAGGCCATAGGTCCCGCAGGCAGCGGTTCGGCCACAGAGGTGTACCATGTCCCCGCATAATCGCTGGCTCATTCTGGCCATCGTGTCGAGCGCGCTGTTCCTGATCGTCGTCGATATGACCGTGCTTTACACGGCCCTTCCCCGGCTGACCCACGATCTCGGCGCGTCCGCGTCGGAAAAACTCTGGATCGTCAATGCCTATGCACTGGTCGTTGCCGGCCTGCTGCCGGGGCTCGGCACGCTCGGCGACAGGCTTGGCCACAAGCGGCCGTTCATTGCCGGCCTCGCCGTGTTCGGCCTCGCCTCGCTGATCGCCGCCTATGCGCCGAATCCGTCGATCCTCATTGCCGGCCGTGTGCTGCTGGCCGTCGGCGCCGCGCTGATGATGCCGGCGACGCTTTCGATCATCCGGCTGACCTTTACCGACGAGCGCGAGCGGGCGCTGGCGATCGGCATCTGGGCCGCCATCGCCTCGGGCGGTGCGGCCATCGGGCCAGTGCTCGGCGGCTTCCTGCTCGAATACTTCTGGTGGGGCTCGGTCTTTCTCATCAACGTGCCAGTCGTCGCCGTCGCCTTGCTGCTCGGCCTGGTCGTGCTTGCCGATAGCAAGGGCAACAAGGACCACCCGTGGGACCCACTCGGCTCCGTCCAGATCATGGTCGGTCTGGTCGGGCTTGCCTATGCCATCAAGGAGATGAGCAAGCGTGAGCCATCGGCGCAGGCCGGGCTCATCGCCGCCGTGATCGGCGCCGTCGCGCTCGTCGTCTTCGTGCGCCGGCAGAGGCGCAGCGCGCATCCGATGATCGACTTCGGCCTGTTCCGCAACGCCGCCTTTTCCTCGGGCGTCGCCGCAGCCTTGGTGACATCCGGAGCGCTCGTCGGCGTCGAGCTCGTGCTGACCCAGCGTCTGCAGCTCGTCGCCGGCTATTCGCCGCTTGAGGCCGGCATCTTCATCCTGCCGATCCCGCTTGCCGCCTTCGTCGCCGGCCCGCTGACAGGCATGATGCTGCCGCGTCTCGGCCCCGAGATGGTGCTGCGCACCGGCCTCATCACCGCGGCTGCCGGCCTCGGTGCGTTTCTCGCCGTGCACGAAGCCGGCGCCCTCGGCCAGATCGTCAGTCTGGTCGTGCTCGGCCTCGGCGTTGGCGCGACGATGACGGCCGCCTCCAGCGCCATCATGTCCAACGCCCCACCGCAGCACGCCGGCATGGCCGCCTCCATCGAGGAGGTCTCCTTCGAACTCGGCGGCGCCATCGGAATTGCAGTACTCGGCAGCGTCATGTCGGCGGTCTACACCGCCTTCGTCGTGCTGCCGGAAGGTGCCGGCATATCGGCGATCGCGCGCGACAGCCTCGATGAAGCGTTGATCCTGGCGGAAAAGCTGTCGCCGGATGTCGCCGAAAGCCTGGTAGCACTCGCCAGGACGGCCTTCGAAAAGGCGTTTGTCGCCGTTGTCGTGTTGGCGACTGGTCTGTTGGTCACGACCGGTGCCGGCATCTGGTGGTTCACGCGAGGCAAGTCACGGCAACCGGTTCAATCCTACCGCGGCCATTGAACCCTCCAGCGCCGCGCGTGAAAACTGACGCGCGACGCTGTAACACTCTCCTTGTCCCGCATGATCCAAGTCGATTCCGATTCAAGGAATTATGCAGCAGGGATCAGTGCTTGACTGCCTCGCATTGGGCGATCGCCTCCACCATGGCCTGGAAGCGCACATGGTGGCGAACCGCATCCAGATCGGAATCCTGCTTGAACCACAGCAGCTGGTAGCAGGAACTCTGCGGCAACAGGCTCTCGAGCATATCGAGCGCCGTATCGACATCACCGAGGATCGAATAGACGCAGGCCGTGTTGTAGCGTGCGACGATATCGTCGGGATCGATGGCGATCGCACAGGCCGCCCATTCGCGCGCGCGATCCGCCTCGCCCATATGCGCCAGCGCCAACGCGCCGCGATGCGCCGGACCAGAGTTTTCCGGATGCGACTCCAGCGCCCGTTCCGCCCGGGAGATGCCGATCTTCGCCCAATGTCCGCGTTCGGTCTCCTGGCCGAGCGATTTGTAGGCGCTCATCAGATGGATCGGCGAAAGGTAGTCGTCCGGCCGGATTTCCGCCGCCCGCTTGAAAAACTCGATCGCCGTCTCGAACTCGCCGCGCATGAAGAGAAAGCGGCCATAGTGAAAATTTGCCTCGTAGAGCTGGGAATCGAGTGCCAAGGCGCGCTCGAACTCGGCAACAGCCTCTTCGCTTTGCCCGTCCTGATGCAGGACCAGGCCTCTGGAAGCGTGGGCCTCGGCGAGATCAGGGTCGAGCTCCAGTGCGCGCGCGCTCGTGCTTAAGATGCTTTCGAGCGGAAACTCGTGCTCATGCCAGTCGCGAAGGGCGGATTCGCAATCGGCGATGCCGGCATAGGCACGGGCAAAGTTCGGGTCGAGCTCGACGGCTTTCTGGAACATGCGCCGGGCAAGCAGCAGATAGGAGCGCGTCCAGGCATGCGAGAACCGCCGGCCGCGCAGATAATAGGTATAGGCTTCGACGCTCGTCGTCGGGTCCCGTTCGATCGCCTTTTTCTCTTCCGGCAACAGCTTGATGCGCAGCTGGTTGACGATGGCATGGGTGATCTCGTCCTGAATGGCGAAGATGTCGGTAAGATCGCGGTCGTAGCGGTCGGCCCACAAATGCGTACCGGTCAGCGCATCGATCAGCTGTCCGGTGATGCGAACCCGCCCGCCGGCCTTGCGCACACTGCCCTCGAGGATGAAGCGGACACCGAGTTCCTGCGCCGCTGTTTTGACCCGCACCGACCGCCCCTTGTAGGTAAAGACCGTGTTGCGGGCGACGACGTGCAGCTGCGAGATCTTCGACAGGTCGGTGATGATGTCCTCGGTGATACCGTCGGAAAAATACTCCTGCTCCGGATCATGGCTCATGTTGGTGAAGGGCAACACGGCAACGGACAGCCCGTAACCATCGTCGACGGTCACCGTATGGGTGCCGTTCACCACCTTGGCGATCTTGGTCGGCGCCCCCAGCGCGACGGAATAGACGTGGACGCCGGCCGCGATATTCTTCAGTGCGTGCTGGCCCTTGTCGACAAAGCCGACATCCAGCCTCGAGCCGACGTGGTCGCGTACCGAAGCAGACACCGCAATGCCGGAGGGTTCCGCCAGGCCCTCGAGCCGGGCTGCGACATTGACGCCGTCGCCGAAGATATCGCCGTCCTCGACGATGACGTCGCCGAGATGCACGCCGATGCGCAGTTCGATGCGCTTCAGTTGCGGGACGTCCTCGTTGCGGATCAGCATGCCGCGCTGAATATCGACGGCGCAGGCGACCGCATGCACGACGCTTGCGAACTCGACCAGAATGCCGTCGCCGGTCAGCTTGACGATTCGGCCTTTGTGCCGGCTGACCTTGGGGTCCACCAGCTCGTTCTTGTGCCGCTTCATGGCGGCCAGCGTACCGGTCTCGTCAGCGCCTATGAGACGACTGTAGCCCACGACATCGGCAGCGAGGATGGCAGCAAGGCGGCGTTCCAAGTAACCCCCGAATTCATCTCCGTGATGAAGCGGACAATCTAGCGCGTTCTTCATGATCTGTCCTGCGCACTTTTCCAGCTACTACTATTGATCGAGTAACGGCATAGCAGAGTAGATCGACCGGCACAGTTTCCAAAGGCACAACCGTGGCATCGCACCGCGAAGAGTTGGACCCGTCAGGGTCGAATGAGAACCGTGACCATCATCATGGCGATCGCGAACACGGCAATCTTCCAGAAATCGCGGCGCTGCCTGAGGCCCGGCAGGCCGATTGGCCAGATCAACTGGATGGCCATCGCCAGAAGCAGAATGATCGCCAGCGCCTTCGACATATCCAGCCTATCCTCGAGGGAAGTTCCCCAACCCGGCGAAGCGTCACACCGCCGTCACCTTGTCGTCGCATGTAGCGCACGCTCAGTCGCGGCGCGCACCTGCTTTTGATCCCGGAATTCGATATCGATTCTCGGGATGATGCATTAGAGGGCTATTGTTTCCGCCGCCGATTTGCAATGACCGGCGGGACAGAATCCGGCTGGCAATTCAGGGCACGCCGCCCTAACTTGCTGACGGCAGAACGATTTTCGGATGGATGATGAGAAAAAACCTGCTCCCCGTTGCCTCTCTCTTGCTGGGCACGCTGTTTCTCTTCCTGGGCAATGGCCTGCAGGGCCTGCTTTTGCCGGTCAGGGGCACCGCCGAGGGCTACCCCACCACCATCCTCGGCCTGATCGGCACGTCCTGGGCGGCCGGCTTCGTGCTTGGCTGTTTCTTTGCACCGAATGTCGTCAAACGCATCGGTCACGTGCGCGCCTTCAGCGTCTTTTCATCACTGATCGCCATCGTCGCGCTCATGACCGGCATCCTGATCGACCCGACCTGGTGGCTGATCCTGCGTGCGCTCACCGGCTTTGCGACCGCCGGCACCTCGATGATCATCGAAAGCTGGCTCAACGAACGCGCCACCAATGAGAGCCGCGGCGTCATCTTTTCCCTCTACATCGCCATCACGCTCTTCGGCGTCGTCGGCGGCCAGATGATGATCCCGTTCGGCGATACCTCCACCAGCACTCTCTTCATGATCTGCGGCATTCTCTATTGCGTCGCAATGCTGCCGACGCTCCTGTCAAAGGCCGCGACGCCGCAGCCGCTGAAACAGGTGCAACTCGACCTGCGCGGGCTCTACAGAAACTCCCCGGTCTCGTTCCTCGGCATCCTGCTCGTCGGCATCGCCAATGGCGCCTTCGGCACGCTCGGCGCCGTCTTCGGCCGCCAGGCGGGCCTCTCCGACAGCACGGTGGCGGCGATGATGAGCGTGGCGATCTTTGCCGGCGCAGTCATGCAGCTACCCGCCGGGCGCCTCTCGGACCGCATCGATCGGCGCTACGTGCTGGCAGCCCTTGCCGGCGTCGGCGCGTTTGCGGGGCTGCTGATCTTCCTGGTCGAACCGAGCCAGGTCTGGATCGTGCTGACGCTGATCGCGATCTATGGCGCCGCCGCCAACGCGCTCTACCCGATCGCCGTTTCGCATGCCAACGACTTTGCGACGGCCGAGGATTTCGTCAAGGTTTCAGGCGGCTTGCTGCTGCTCTACGGCATCGGCACCATCATCGGCCCAACCATCGGCGGCCCTGTCATGACCGCGACCGGTCCCTATGGGCTGTTCATGATCACCGCCTGCGCCCACATCCTCATCACCGCCTATGCCATCATCCGCAGCCGCATGCGTGCGCCGGTTCCCGTCGCCGAGCGCGACGCCTTCTCGCCGATCAACGCCGGAACGGCGATGACGCCAGAGAGCCTGCAGCTCTCGCCGCGTGCAGCACCGTTCGACGAAACGCATGATCAGGACGGCGACTTCGACCCGGAACAGGAGGAGAAGCCGAATGGGCCTGTTTGACGAAGACCTACCGAAGAAGAAACTGGCGCATGAGATCGGCAGCGACCTGTCCTTGCTGTCGGTCGACGAACTCACCCAGCGCATCGCATTGCTGAACGAGGAAATCGCCCGGCTCGAGGCCGAGCGCGAGCGCAAATCCGCAAGCCGGTCGGCGGCAGAAGGTCTGTTTCGCTGACGGCGACACAAGGACAACCGGCCCGAAACGGCGCTTACTTAACGGTATATTAAGCATTCTCTGCGATTGTCTGATCATCCGGAGCTTTCCGGACTCAGACAATTTCTCCGACTGGCGAATGGGTCTGATTTTTCTCCCTGTTTTACCTTGAGAGCCGCTTTCCGCGGCTCTTTTTTTGTTTTGGCATAGGTTGCTGCAAAGAATTGTGGAGATTAACCCTTTCTTAAGAATGCTCTTGCGCGAAATGCGCTATGGCATCATTCTTCAGGCATAGAGGCCGGCAAGGAAACTTTTCCCAAAGCCGCCCGTTACCCGACTGTCGTGATGCGTTTGAACCAGGGAAAACAGGTCATGTCCGAAAGAGGATTGAATACCGTCAGTTTCGCGGGACACGCGGCGGCGTCGGCGCAGTTCAAGGCGCTCTATTCGGAAGGCATGGGTCTGGTCGAAGAAACCGCGAGCTATCTCGACGGTCCCGGTCGCCTGGCATCCAAGGTCCTGCCGCGCATGGCATCGGTTCTCTATGCAGCAGAATCCATGCGGCTCACCACCCGCCTGATGCAGATGGCATCGTGGCTCCTGCTTCAACGCGCCGTCAACAATGGCGAGATGAGCCGCGACCAGGTGCTTTCGGAAAAGAGCAAGGTTCGCCTCGACAGCTTCAACGTCGACCGCAGCGCGCCTGGCTGGAGCGAGCTTCCGGAATCGTTCCGCGACCTCATCGAGCGCTCGCTGCGCCTGCAGAACCGCGTCGCCCTGCTCGACCGCGAGATCTACCGCCCGCAGGAAGCCTCGACCTTCGTTCCGGACAACCAGAACGGCGTCAAGGCACAGATCAAGTTGCTGCAGACGGCCTTCGGCACCAACTGATTTGAAGATATCCGGCAGTTTTCTGCCAGCGAAACAGACCCGGCCCTCGCGCCGGGTTTTTTCATGCGCCGATCAGGCACGCTCGCATGCTTTCACACATCAGAGATCCGCTACCGAGCAGAAAAGAAGGCCCAGAACAACAAAAAGCCCGGCAGAGCCGGGCTTCGAAAACGCGCCAAGAGAGCGTGCTATTAGAGGCCGAGGCCTTCGAAACGCTTCTTGAACTTGGAGACGCGGCCGCCGCGGTCCATGAGCTGCTGGTTGCCACCCGTCCAGGCCGGGTGCGACTTCGGGTCGATTTCCAGGTTCATGGTGGCGCCTTCAGAACCCCAGGTCGAGCGGGTTTCGTATTCGGTGCCGTCAGTCATGACCACCTTGATCAGGTGATAGTCGGGATGGATATCTGCCTTCATAATGATCTTCCTAGAGTTCCAGGGTCCAATTGTCGCAAGGCATTGCGACTTCGAGACCGAACACGTAAATGAAGCCGCAGACCGCCTGATGGGCCACGGCTTCCCAATTCGATGCCGTGCCTATACATCAAGGTCTGCGGGATAACAAGTGCCGCGCGGAAGACTCATGGGCAAACCCGCCCCCTCCGTGATTGGCGAACGGGGGTCATGTGTCCGAACGAGAAAACCAGTCGCCATCGCGTAGATCCATTCGCCCTCTCGCCACGCTGCTGCCCTACCTCAAGCGCTATCGATATCTGGTCATAGGGGCCGGGATTTCACTCGTGACCGCAGCGATAACGACCCTGACGCTGCCGCTCGCCGTCAGGCGCATGGTCGACAACGGCTTTTCCAATTCCGATAGTGGCTTCATCAATACCTATTTCGCGATGCTGATGATGCTCGCCATCATCCTCGCCTTGGCGAGTGCCGCGCGCTACTACTTCGTCATCACCCTTGGCGAACGCATCGTCGCTGATCTCCGCCGCAACGTCTTTGAGCACGTCACCCGCCTTTCCGCGTCGTTCTTCGACGTCAACCAGTCGGGCGAGATCGTCTCCCGGCTGACCGCCGACACCACGCAGCTGAAGTCCGCCGTCGGCGCGACAGCATCGGTCGCCCTTCGCAACCTGATCCTGTGTCTCGGCGCCATCGGCATGATGGTCTATACCAGCCCGAAGCTGTCGAGCCTTGTGCTGGCAGCAATTCCGGTGATCGTGTTTCCGCTGGTCGGCTTCGGCCGCTCCGTCCGCCGCCGATCCCGCGAGGCGCAGGACACGCTGGCGATGGCATCGGCCTATGCCGGCGAGGCGATTGCCGCCTCGCGCACCGTTCAGGCCTTCAACAGCGAAGACATCGCCAACAACCGCTTCGGCACGGCGGTCGAGGATGCCTTCGGCGCCGCGCGCTCAGCGATCAAGGCGCGTTCCGTGCTGACTGCATTCGCCATCACCATGGTGTTCGGCAGCGTCGTCGCGGTCCTCTGGTTTGGGGCTCGCGACGTGCTGGCAGGCAATCTCTCGGCCGGCACCCTCAGCCAGTTCCTGCTCTATTCGGTCTTTGCCGCCGGCAGCCTCGGCTCGCTGTCGGAGGTCTGGGGCGAGCTTTCGCAGGCAGCCGGCGCTGCGGAGCGGCTGAACGAACTCCTCACCGAAGTTCCTGATATCAAGGCGCCGGAAAATCCCGTCGCCCTGCCGTCGCCGGCGCTCGGCGCCATCAGCTTCGACGACGTCTATTTCGCCTACCCGGCACGCCCCGATTACAAGAGCCTGAACGGCCTCAGCTTTGCGATCAAGCCCGGTGAAACCGTCGCCATCGTCGGCCCGTCGGGTGCGGGCAAGAGCACCGTATTCTCGATGCTGCTGCGGTTCTACGACCCGGCAAAGGGCGCCGTCACCGTCGATGGTGTCGACATCCGCACCGTCGATCCGAAGGAACTGCGCGCCCGTCTGGCGATCGTGCCGCAGGACGTCACCATCTTCGCGTCCTCCGTTCACGACAACATTGCCTTCGGCGTGCCGGATGCAAGCCGCGAGGCCGTGCGCGCTGCAGCCGTCGCCGCCCAAGCCGACGAATTCATCGGCCGGATGGAAAAAGGCTACGACACGCTTGTCGGCGAGCGCGGCATCACGCTCTCGGGCGGCCAGCGCCAGCGCATCGCCATTGCCCGCGCGATTTTGCGCAATGCCCCGATCCTTCTGCTGGACGAGGCAACGTCGGCGCTCGACGCCGAAAGCGAAACGCTGGTTCAGAAGGCGCTTGAAGGCTTGCTGCATGAGCGCACGACCATTGTCATTGCCCATCGGCTCGCAACCGTCTTGAAGGCTGACCGCATCCTGGTGATGGAACACGGCCGGGTGGTCGAAGAGGGAACCCATGCCTCGCTGATCCGCCAGGACGGGCTTTATGCGAAGCTGGCCCGGTTGCAGTTCAACCACGGCGCCGAGGAGCTGTTCCTGAACCCAAACAAGTAATACAAACACTACGATAGTCTGATGCCGGCATGTCCGGCACGCCATTGCAGCTGCAAAGCCGGACCCTATTCTATAGGTGCCGGCTTTTTTTGGCCGCCATGACAGACGTGGACTGTCCAGGGAGGACCCTCATGACGTTTTCGAATTTGACCCGACGGGCAGCGCTCGCCCTCGGCTTCACTGCCCTCACCGTTTTCGGATCCGGTATCCAGGCGAACGCTCAAGGCTTTCCGGATCGCGCCGTCACCCTCGTCGTTCCCTTTGCCGCCGGGGGCTCGACCGACGTGGTGGCGCGCATCGTCGCACAGAAGATGTCGGAGGATCTCGGCCAGCAGGTCATCGTCCAGAACGTCGCCGGCGCCGGCGGCAACCTCGGTGCCGACAATGTCGCGCGCGCCAATCCGGATGGCTACACGATCCTGATGGGCACGGTCGCGACACACGCGCTCAACCCGCTGATCCTCAAGACCAAGCCCTATGACCCGGAAAAGGACTTTGCGCCGATCTCGCTTCTGGTCGTCGTGCCGAACGTGCTGGTGGTCAATCCCGAACTGCCGGCCAAGACCGTCGAAGAATTGCTGGCACTCTTGAAAGCCAAGCCCGACGAATATGCCTACGCCTCGTCCGGCAACGGCACGCCGTTGCACCTCTCCGGCGAACTCTTCAAGAAGATGGCTGGCGTCAACATGCAGCATATCCCCTACAAGGGCGCCGGCCCGGCGCTGAACGACGTCATCGGCAACCAGGTGCCGATCATGTTCGACAACCTGCCCTCCTCTTCCGGGCACATCAAGGCCGGCACCTTGCGGGCGCTTGCGGTCACGACGTCCGAACGCGCACCCTCGTTCCCCGATGTTCCGACGGTCGCCGAGGCCGGTATTCCGGGTTACGAAACCTACACCTGGAACGCGCTGTTTGCGCCTGCCAACACGCCCGAACCCGTTGTCGCCCGACTCAACGAGGCCGCTAACAAGGCGCTTGCCGATCCGGCCGTGGTCGAGCGCATGAAAGAGTTCAGCGCCACCATCGTCGGCTCGACGCCTGAGGAGCTTGGCGCCCACGTGAAGGCCGAACTGGCAAAATGGACGCCTGTCGTTCGCGACGCCAACATCCAGATGGATTGATCCTTGGCATCTCACGCCACACGGCGGATTGGCCCCTCATCCGGCTGCCGCCGCCTTCTCCCCGCCTGCGGGGAGAAGGCTAGGGTGAGGGGCATGATATACGGACAACGATAGCCGTTTGGCTTCGCTCAAGCCGTCTCGCAAGCGCCCCGCCCTGCCACCCGACCGGAATAGATGCAGCCGCCGAGAAACGTGCCCTCGAGCGCGTTGTAGCCGTGCATGCCGCCGCCGCCGAAGCCGGCCACTTCGCCCGCGGCGTAAAGCCCCGAGACCGGCTCGCCCGATTGCTCCAGCACCTGGCCCGACAGGTTGGTCTGGAGACCCCCGAGTGTCTTGCGCGTCAGGATATGCAGCCGGACGGCAATCAGCGGTCCGGCCTTGGGATCGAGCAGCCGGTGCGGCTTGGCGGTGCGCAACAGCCGGTCGCCGCGGTAGGATCGCGCGCCGCGGATCGCCGTCACCTGGGCATCCTTGGAAAAGGGATTGGCGATCTCGCGATCGCGTGCCTCGATCTGCTCGCGCAGGTGATCGATCGACAGCCGGTGCTCGCCTGTCAACGCATTCATCGCCGGCACGAGATCGTCGAGCCGATCTCGGACGATAAAATCCTCGCCCTGGTCCATGAAAGCCTGCACCGGCCCGGGCGGGTTCTTGCCCAAGCGCTTGAGGAGAAGCGCGATGCTCTTGCCGGTCAGATCCGGATTCTGCTCGGAACCGGAGAGTGCGAATTCCTTCTTGATGATCGCCTGCGTCAGGATGAACCAGCTGTAGTCATGGCCGCTGTCGCGAATGGCCTTGAGGGTGCCGAGCGTGTCGAAACCGGGCATGGCGGGTGCCGGAAAGCGGTTGCCGTCGGCATCGCACCAGAAGGACGACGGACCGGGCAGGATGCGGATGCCATGGTCCGGCCAGATCGGATCGAAGTTCTTCAGGCCCTCGGTATAGTGCCACATACGATCAGAATTGATCACCGAGCCGCGGGCGCGTGACGCTATCTCCAGCATCCGGCCATCGACATGGTGCGGCACGCCGCAGACCATCGTTGCCGGGGGCTGGCCCAGCCGCTTGCGCGGCCAGTTGCGCCGTACCAGCTCCTGGTTGCCGCCGATGCCGCCGGAGGTCACGATGACGGCGCCGGCCGATATCTCGAAATCGCCGGCGACATCGCGCGAACTGCGCTGGCCGCGTTCGACCGGATCGGCCTTCAGCACCGAACCGCGCGCGCCGGTGACCGCCCCATCGGTCGTCACCAGCTCATCGACCCGGTGGCGGAAGCGAAAGCGCACGAGGCCGCGGCTTTCCGCTTCCCGCGTCAGCCGCACGAACGGCTCGAGTACCGCTGGGCCTGTGCCCCAGGTGACGTGGAAACGCGGCACCGAATTGCCGTGACCATGCGCAAGGCCGCCGCCGCGCTCGGCCCAGCCGACAACGGGGAACCAGCGCATGCCGAGCTGATGCAGCCAGCTGCGCTTTTCGCCGGCAGCGAAATCGAGATAGGCATCCGCCCACAGTCGTGGCCAGTGATCTTCCGGACGATCGAACTGCGACGAGCCCATCCAGTCCTGCCGGGCCAGTTGGCGGCTATCCCTGATGCCCATGCGGCGTTGCTCGGGACTGTCGACGAAAAACAGGCCGCCCAGCGACCAGAAGGCCTGGCCGCCGAGGTTCTGCTCCCCCTCCTGATCGAGGACGATCACCTTGCGGCCAAGGGCCGCTGCCTCCGACGCCGCCACAAGGCCGGCAAGACCGGCACCGACCACCAGCACATCACAATCCATCCAAGCCGCCCCCGCATCCTCAGGAGATGCAGCCGCCATCCTTGATCCCTGGAGACACCAGTCCTCTCCGGCATCCTCAGAAGGCAGGCTGAGCGCATCCCTCAGGCGCAAGTGTTACGCGTACGTCAAGGTCAATTCAAGGGTGCTGGATCAAGAGTCCGGGCGCCGGTGACATCCCGGTCAGACCGCCTATTTCTCGGTCAGCTTCAGCTCGATGCGACGGTTCTGCGACCGCGCCTCGACGCTGTCACCCTCGGCGATCGGCTGATACTCGCCGAAACCGGCGGCAACCAGCCGATCGGCCGGCACGCCCTTCGAGATCAGGAATTTGACGACGGATGTGGCACGGGCAGACGAAAGCTCCCAGTTGTCGGCATAACGGCCGGTGCCGGAGAGTTGGACATTGTCCGTGTGCCCGTCGACGCGCAGCACCCAGTTGATCTCGGCCGGAATTTCCTTGGCAAGGTCGAGCAGCGCCGAGGCGAGCTTGGCCATTTCGGTCTGGCCCTCGGGGTTGAGCTCGTTGCCGCCGGAGGGGAAAAGCACCTCGGACTGGAAGACGAAGCGGTCGCCGACAATGCGGATGTTTTCGCGATCGGACAGGATTTCGCGCAGCCGCCCGAAGAAATCGGAGCGATAGCGGTTCAGTTCCTGCACCCGTTGCGCCAGTGCGACATTCAGACGGCGGCCGAGATCGGCGATCTTTGTCTGCGAAGACTGGTCCTTGGCTTCAGACGCCTGCAGCGCCTCTTCGATCGCCGCAATTTGGCTGCGCAGCGCTGCAATCTGCTGGTTCAGAAGCTCGATCTGGCTAATGGCGCGGGCGCTGGTCTGGCGTTCGGCGTCGAGCTCGGCACCGACACGCCCCAGCTTCTCGTTGGCGGCATCCGCGCTGCCGGCACCCCGGTCTAGCAGGGCCTGCAGGCGGGACCGTTCACCTTCCGACTGGGAAAGGGAAGCCTGCAGATTGGCGAGCGAATCCTCGAGATCCTGCTTGCCGCTCTTTTCCAGCGCCAGCAACTGCGTCAGCTCGTTGATCTGGCTGTTCAGCCGGGTCAGAACCTCGTCCTTGCCGCTGATTTCGCGGCTGAGCAGGAACTGCGCCAGCACGAAGACGCTGAGCAGGAACATGATCGACAAAAGCAGCGTCGATAGCGCATCGACGAAGCCGGGCCAATAATCGATCGTGCGCTGTGAACGGCCTTTTCGGGCAAGCGCCATGGATCATTCCCCTCCGGTGTCGTCCGCATGGCTGAGCTTGGCCTGCGATCCGGACTTCTCGCCGTTCACCGAAATGCGCTCGGAGTGTCCGATGCGCGTCGTCAGCTTGTCGAGCGTCTTGCGCATGGCCTTGGCTTCTTCCTGCTGCGCCTCGATCCAGTCGCGCAGCATCTGCTGCTCACCGCGCATGTTCTTGACAAGCCCTTGGATGCCTTCGGCAAGGCTCGCCATCGCCGCCGTGGTGCGCTGGTTGGAGCCGCCTTCATGATTGAGGCGGACGAGCTGGTCCGTCAGGCGCTTCAGTTCTTCGACCGGCGCGCCGGAAGGCAGGTCGCCCGCAATGGCCAGTTCCGACCCGACATCGGTGACGGAGGACAGCCAGTTTTCAAGCTCGGTGTAGAAACGGTTCTGCGCCCTTCCTGCCTGCAGATCGAGAAAACCGAGGATCAGCGAACCGGCAAGACCGAAGAGCGACGTCGAAAACGCCGTTCCCATGCCGGTGAGCGGCGCCGAAAGGCCTGTTTTCAGGGCACCAAGCACGTCCTCGGTGCTGCCGGAACCGGCATCCAGCGACTGGATGACGGTGTTGATCGAGCCGATGGTGCCGAGCAAGCCCCAGAAGGTGCCAAGCAGACCGAGGAAGACGAGAAGGCCGGTCAGGTAGCGCGTGGTGTCGCGCGATTCATCGAGCCGCGTTGCAATCGAGTCCAGGATCGACCTGAGCGCCGTCGTCGAAATCGCCGTCTGGCGTCCACCGATCAGCGCGCGCATCGGCGCGAGCAAGACCGGGTCGCGGCCGACCTTGTCGGCGCTGCCGGCAGCGCGGAACGAATTGAACCAGCGCACTTCGGGGCGAAGGCCGAGCACATGATTGAACGCCAAGAGGATGCCGATCAACAGCACCCCGAGGATCAGACCGTTGAGGCCCGGATTGGCGAGAAAGGCATTGTGTGCCTGCCGAAAGAGGATCGCGCCGACGAAACCGACGATGATCAGGAAGATCACCATGGTCCAGAAAAAGTGCATGGGGCTCGAAAGCTTATGCGGATTGTAATCTGCTTCCACGCCTTCCCGACCGTCCCACCCGGACAGATGCAGTTTCGTCATGGGTATACCATTCTCCCGGTTGCATTTGGCGGAACGGTGCCGCGACGCGTCGGAGCCTACTGCATAATTCCTCAAATCGGAATCGATTTAAGGAGAAAGTTATGCAGCCGGTTTGGAGCGCGGCAGCGTCCATGGCGCGTGATGTTTGACGCGGGGCGCTATAGGCGAACTTTGCGCCGAATTGAAGGAAAAACAAAAGCCTCCGACGCGTGGCGCACCGGAGGCTTGGCAGCCATGAAACGAATGGCCGTTGATTATTTCGTCGGGATCGGACGGTGAACGACGTCGCGCAACGCCTTGGTGATGTACTCGTTGCCGCAGACGATCGAACCTTCGTCGACCGGCTTTGCGCCGCCGTCGATATCCGTCGACCAGCCACCGGCCTCGCGGATAAGAAGCACGCCGGCAGCGATGTCCCAGGCCGCCAGATCGCGCTCCCAGTAGCCGTCGAAACGGCCGGCAGCGACATAGGCGAGGTCGAGCGCAGCCGAGCCCATGCGACGGATGCCGGCGACTTCGCCCATCACGTGACGCAGCTCGATCAGGTACTTGCCGTGATTGCCGCGACCGAGATGCGGCGTGCCGGTGGCGATCACCGCATCCGACAGGGCCTTGCGGGCCGCCACGCGCAGACGACGGTCATTGAGGAACGCGCCGCCGCCGCGCTCGGCCGTATAGAGTTCGTCCGTCGCAGGGTTGAACACGACAGCACCGACGATCTCGCCCTGGCGCTCAAGCGCGATCGAGACAGCGAAATGCGGAATGCCGTGCAGAAAATTGGTGGTTCCGTCGAGCGGATCGACGATCCAGCGATGGGCGCCGTCGGTACCGATGATCTCTTCGCCTTCTTCGCCGAGGAAGCCATAGGTCGGACGTGCCTTCAGCAGTTCTTCGCGGATGAGCTTTTCGGCCTTGCGGTCCGCCTGCGACACGTAGTCGCTCGGTCCCTTGAGCGAGACCTGCAGGTTCTGTACTTCACCGAAATCGCGCGCGAGCGACTTGCCGGCCTTGAAGGCGGCCTGGACCATGACATTGAGAAGAGCTGAACGGGCCATCTGGCGATCCTTGTGAAGCGAAGGCCGATCGAGCCTTCTCGATCGGACATTGAACCTGTGTGACGAAACGCAAGGCGCCTGCCGCTCGGGCAAGACTTGTCATCGAGTTCCGTCGTCAAAAAACCGAGTGAAGATCACTCCGCCCGGGTCGCGACGGAAAGCCGTGGCGCCAGGGGCTAAAATCGGGGCTTCAAGACCACAAAAGCCCCGGAAGTTCAAGAGAAATAGCGCCTGCCCCCACCGAACGGTCGAGATTCAGGCGCCTACAGCGCCGCGCGTCTCATTAGACGCGCAAAGGTCGCTGTGGCACTTTGATTTTTGCTGCATGTTTTATCCTTAAATCGAATATGATTTAAGGAAACATCCAGCGGAATGCCGGTCAGGTCGAGCGAAACTTGTTGGCCGCGCTGAGTGCCGCCTTCTGCTGCTGCTCGTTGAGACCGAGGTAGAAGTCTTCCAGCGCATCATCCTTGAGGCCGGCGCGGCGCGACAGCACATACCACTTCGCCGCTTCGACCGGATTGGGCCGGGTGCCGATGGCATTGACATAGAGATGCGACAGCCGGTTCTGCGCCACGACATTGCCGCCTTCCGCCGCCCGCTTCATCCAGCCGAAACCGTCCTCCAGGTTGCGATCGCCGGCGATGCCTTCGATCATCCAGATGGCGATGTCCAGCTGCGCCGTATCGTAACCGGCATGGGCGGCGCGAAGCAGCCACCCTCTCGCCCTTGCCCGCTTGCCCTCGTCGATGCCATCGACGTTGAGGTAGATCTGCGACAGCGCATATTGCGCGTCGGCGATCCCCTGCTCGGCCGATTTTTCGTAGTAGGGCATCGCCGCCTTGAGACCCTTGGGTCCGGGGCTGTCGGCCACCAGCGTCTGCCCATAGTTGAACTGGGCCGATGCATTGCCGAGATCGGCCGCCTTCTTCATCAGTTCTTCGGATTTCTTCCGGTCGCGCTTGACGTAGCGCCCCTCCATCAGGATCAGCGCGTATTTGAACATCGCCGCCGGGTTGCCATTCTCCGCGGCCTGCCCGTACCAGAACGCCGCCTGCTTGGCATTGCGCACGACGCCGAGGCCCTGTTGCAGGATTTCGGCAACAAGCGTCTGGGCCGCCGGATCACCAAGCTGTGCCCGCGGAAGTGCCAGATCCATCGCCGTCAGATAGTAGCCGCGCTGGAAAGCGCCGTAGGCCTCGTCGACCTTGCCGGCAAAGGGTTTTTCCGCCGGCAGGGCCGGCAGCTCAGCGCCCATGCGATCGAAGACATTGACGCCTTGCGACGGCACGGTTCCGTCTCCGGCCTTCTTCTTTTCCACCGGATCACCCGGTTTGCCCCCAGGCTTGCCGGCGGCCGTGCCGCCTTCCGGCATGGCGGCTCCATTGAAGGGCGTGATGCGGCCGCGTTTGGCAGCGCCGCTGTTATCGCTATTGACGTCTTCACCTTGCACAGAGGCCGGCTTTTCCGGCACGGGAACGGACTGTTCCTGCGCAAGAACCGGTTGCTCTTGCGCAAGCGCCGGCATCGCCGCGGCAGCGGCGGCGGCAAGGAGGGCAACGCCCCAGCTGAGCTTTGACGACAGTCGGTTCAACATCGACACGTCTTAATCTTCAAACCGTGGCGCTTTTTCGTCAAGAAGCGCGTTGACGGCGGCAACCACCGAGGGCGCCTGCTCAGGCTCGCCGAAGACAGCCAGACGAAGTGCCACGAACTCGGCCCCCGTTTCCGCGGCTGCCAGCGCCGATTGCGGATCCGTGCCGCCCATGACGATGCAGGGGATCTCGATCATCGAAGCCCACCATTCGGCCAGCGCCAGGTTTTTCGGATGCGCATCCGGTTTGATGTCCCCATCGGTCTTGCCGAAGAATACATAGTCCGGGCGCACTTCGCCGACTTCCAGCGCGTGATGACGGTCGGCCGCATTGCCACCGCCGACGATGAGTTTCGGCGTGTGCTTCTCGATCGCCTCGCCGAGCGCTTCGGCATTGCCGGAAATGTGCAGGCCGTCGGCCTTGACGCGCCCGGCCACGCGGCTGTCGCCGTCGATCAGCGCTGCGGCTCCAGCCTCCTGGATGATCGGCACGAGAAGCTCGGCATGTTTCTGAAACTCGCCATCGTCGAGACCGTATTGCGGCACGATCACCGAAGCGACGTCGCCGCCCTTCAGGGCGTCGGCAAGCACCTTGGCGCGTTCCGCCGGATCGGCGATATCGGGTGCGATCAGCACCAGGCGGCAGCGTTCACTTGTCTTGCTCATGACATCCATTTCCGGCTGTGTCCGCCTGTCGACGGAAACCAGCGCTCGATTTCGTTTGGGAAAACCGATAGACGGAGACGTCAAAAGGATCAACCGCCACCGATGCTTCCCGACTTCGACTTCTATCTCGTCGCCATCCCGGCGGTTCTTCTCGTTGGCCTCAGCAAGGGCGGCATGGGCGAGGCCCTTTCGCTGATGGGCGTGCCGATCCTGTCCATGGCCGTCTCGCCGGTTCAGGCGGCAGCACTGCTCTTGCCGATCCTGAT
This sequence comes from Ensifer sp. M14, assembly GCF_003355565.1. Lineage (NCBI taxonomy): Bacteria > Pseudomonadati > Pseudomonadota > Alphaproteobacteria > Hyphomicrobiales > Rhizobiaceae > Ensifer > Ensifer sp. M14. The sequence continues at coordinate 1,302,537 of NZ_QJNR01000004.1, read as the reverse complement.
CGCGATGGACCTCGTCTCACTCTGGATGTGGCGCAAGCACGGAGACCGCAAGACGCTGATCATGCTGTTGCCCGGTGCCATTGCCGGCATTCTCATCGGTTGGGCGACATCGGCCTATGTCTCGCGCGATTATCTGCGGCTGATCATCGGCCTCATCACCGTGCTGTTCGTGCTGCGCTATGTCTACAATGTCTGGCGCATGCGCAATGGAATAACGATCAAACCCAAGCAGCAGCGGGCCGGCCCGGCGACGCTCTGGGGCTCGTTTGCCGGCTATGGCAGTTTCGTTGCCCATGCCGGCGGCCCGCCGTTCCAGATCTACGCCCTACCGCTGCAACTCGATCCGCGCGAATATACCGGCACGATCGTTCGCTTCTTCGCCATCCTCAATGCCGTCAAGCTGATCCCCTATTTTGCACTCGGCCAGCTCGACATGAGCAATCTGAAAATCTCGGCGACGTTGTTTCCGCTGGCGATCGTCGCCACCGTCTGCGGCGCCTTCATCGTTCGCCGGATGAAGCCGCAGGTCTTCTATCCCTTCATGTATAGCATGGCCTTTATCGCGGGGCTGAAACTGCTGTGGGACGGTTTGAACAGCTTGCTGGCCGGTGCCTGAACCGCATTAAAGCAATCCGTCATGTTGCAAAGCAAAAAGACAAATGCCGCATTGCACAATTTTCTTGCCGCCCTCAGGGAATTCGCTTAACGTCTGCTCATGACTATCGCGGACCCTTTCGATGCCATCGCGGATCCTAACCGGCGTTACCTGCTGGAGGAACTTCGCCGCGCGCCCAAGACGGTCAACGAACTGGCCGTGGGATTGCCGATCAGCCGGCCGGCGGTATCGCAGCACCTGAAGGCTTTGCTGGACTGCAATCTGGTCTCGGTCGAGGCCAATGGCACCCGCCGAATTTACGCCATCAACCGCCCCGGCTTCGACAGACTCAACCTTTGGTTGGATCAATTCTGGGCGTGATCCTCTGGTGGAAGCGTAACCGCCGCCTGACACAAAACGACCGGGTCTCAAACCCGGTCGAGCGATCCGTATCTTCCGTTGAGGGGATTGGTTGTGAACCTTGTCGCGTCGTCTCCTTGGAGAGGACACCTCCCGTTGTTACTGGGAATTACCGTGCATAATCAGTGAGTCGAGGAGCGAAGCCTTTCGATTTCGTCCTTGATGCGCAGCTTCCTTCGCTTGATGTCGCTGATCATTTCGTCCTCGGTAGAGGGCTGGTTCATTGCTGCATGAAGCTCCTGCTCCAATGCGCCATGTTTTTTCTCAAGCGTTGCAAGATGAGCCTCAATGGTCATTGGCAGTCCCTTCCTTTTGCTTGCATCCGGCAGGTAAATGCCGGATGTTCCATGGTTGTAACCTTACTACTGTGCCATGCCATTTTTCATTTGTCGAAGGCGAAATGATGACGACGGATAACTTCCCGTTACCGCCCAAGATGTGATAGAGCGGCGCATGAAATTCCGGTTCGAGGAGGACTTCGCAACCGGGCTGATGGGGATCGCTTTGCATGCCGGACCAGGACCAGGCCGAACTCAGATTGACCGCCGCGCGGCTGAGGCAGGAACATGAAGACTATGATGCTGCCATCAACGCCATGATCCAGACCGGCTGCGATGCGCTGAGAGTTCAGCGCATGAAGAAGAAGAAGCTGGTCATCAAGGACAAGATCACCAAGATCGAAGACCAGATCATTCCCGACATCATCGCCTGAAGCGGAACCTTAAAGACGTGCTCGACACAACGACACCACCCGTCGCCATCATCATGGGAAGCCAGTCCGACTGGGAGACGATGAAGAACGCCGCCGACACGCTCGACGCGCTCGACATTGCCTATGAAGCCCGCATCGTCTCGGCACACCGTACGCCTGACCGGCTCGTCAGCTTCGCCAAAGGCGCGCGCGACGAAGGCTTCAAGGTCATCATCGCCGGCGCCGGCGGCGCCGCCCATCTTCCTGGCATGTGCGCATCGATGACGCCGCTGCCGGTCTTCGGCGTGCCCGTGCAGTCGAAAGCGCTCTCCGGCCAGGACAGCCTTCTCTCCATCGTGCAGATGCCGGCCGGCATCCCTGTCGGAACGCTGGCGATCGGACGTGCAGGCGCCGTCAACGCCGCACTGCTGGCCGCAGCCGTGCTGGCGCTCAGTGACAACGACCTGGCCGACCGTCTCGACGACTGGCGCGAGCAGCAGACCGTTGCCGTCGCGGAATATCCGGTAGACGACGCATGACCACAATCGGCATCATTGGCGGCGGCCAGCTCGGCCGCATGCTGGCCATGTCTGCTGCACGGCTGAACTTCCGCACCATCATCCTCGAGCCGCAGCCCGACTGTCCGGCAGCGCAGGTGGCAAACAAGCAGATCGTCGCCGCCTATGACGATGACGAAGCGCTTGATGCCCTGGCGGCCGCCTGCGACATCATCACCTACGAATTCGAAAACGTGCCGGTCGCAGCGGCCGAAAGACTTGCGCGCGCCCGGCCGGTATTCCCGCCACCGAAAGCGCTGGAAGCAGCCCAGGATCGCCTGGTGGAAAAGCGCTTCCTCAATGACAGCGGCATCGTCACCGCCCGCTTCCACGCCGTCGACAGCCAGGCCGACCTTGAGGCAGCGCTTGCCGATTTCGGTGGTGCCGGTGTCCTGAAGACCTGCCGCCTCGGCTACGACGGCAAGGGTCAGCGCGTCTTTCGCTCCGAACAGGACAGCCCGCAGGGCGCTTTCGCCGCGCTCGGCTCCGTGCCGTTGATCCTCGAAAGCTTCGTGCCGTTCGAACGGGAAATCTCCATTATCGCTGCCCGCTCGGTCGATGGTGCGGTTGCCTGTTACGATCCGGCAGAAAACGTTCACCGCAACGGCATTCTTCACACCTCTACCGTGCCCGCCGCCATCAGCGCGGCGACCGCAGAAGCTGCGTCTGCTGCGGCCAAGGCGATCCTCGATGCGCTCGGTTATGTCGGCGTCATCGGCGTGGAGTTCTTCGTGCTTGCCGACGGTAGCCTCGTCGCCAATGAAATGGCGCCGCGCGTGCACAATTCCGGCCACTGGACGGAAGCAGCCTGCATCGTCTCGCAATTCGAGCAGCACATTCGCGCTGTGACCGGCCTGCCTCTCGGCAATCCTGTCCGCCACTCCGACTGCGTGATGCAGAACCTGATCGGTGACGACATCGACGACGTGCCGGGATGGCTTGCCAAGGACAACGTCTTCGTCCATCTCTACGGCAAGACAGAAGCGCGACCGGGCCGCAAGATGGGTCACATCACCCGCCTGACGTGAGCCTCAAAGCCACAGAAATGCGGGGCAAGGCGCCAAAATCCGGCCTCTTGCGGTTGACACAACTGGGGTGACACGGTATTTGCCATCCCACCTTACGGAGCGCGCTGCATGGCGCGCTTTTGATTGTTAGAAATACCGGGCGAATTTTGTTTCCCCGAAACCTGCGGATCAGGAAAATGAAGATCAAGAATTCGCTCAAGTCGCTGAAGACCCGCCATCGCGAAAACCGTCTGGTTCGTCGCAAGGGCCGGATGTATATCATCAACAAGCAGAACCCGCGCTTCAAGGCACGTCAGGGCTGAGGCCCAGGCTGGTTTCTGTTTGGCACCTCGCTTCGGCGATGTCCCAGAATTGATTTTGAAACTATTCCGTGGCGAGCTAACATGCTCGCCATGCGAGTTTTTGTACCCTTGATTCTGGCGTGTTCCGCCCTTCTCTCCGCCTCAGTTGGAGCCGGCACCCTGGCTTTCGCCGCAGAGACGGCGCCGGAAACCGAGGCCGCCAGCCTCACCACTCCCAAGCAACGCCTGAACGCCCTCTTCTCTGACCTCAAGAAGGAACGAGACGCCGACAAGGCGCGCGAACTCGCCAACCAGATCCGCATGGAATGGCAGGATTCCGGCAGCGCCACGGTCAACCTGCTGATGCAATGGGCCGACAAGTCGATCACCGACAACAAGCAGGCGGCAGCCCTCGATATTCTCGACCAGGTCATTACGCTCGCCCCGAGCTACGTCGAAGGCTGGAACCGCCGGGCCACGCTCCACTACATGATGGGCAACTATCGCAAGTCGATGTCTGATATCAATCACGTCCTGTCGCTGGAGCCCCGCCATTTCGGCGCGCTCGCAGGCATGGCCGCAATCCTCGGCTCGGCCGGCAAGGACGAATTGGCGTTGAGGGCCTGGGAGCAGCTCCTGGCGATCTATCCCGCAGACCGCAAGGCGCAGGAGCAACTGGGCGAGCTCACCGAAAAGCTCGCGGGCAGCAAGACGTAGACCGTCCGGATGCCGAAGCAGGCGCGGGCCCCGCGATGATACCTCCTACGGAAATGGCCACGATCCGCACCCTTGCCATGACTGCGCGTCGGTTCATGGAGCCGATCTGGCTGGAATGGCATAGCGCCCGCAACGGCGGCGCGCGGGTCACGTCATCGCAATGGAGATGCGGGCGCACAAGCCTGTTTTTGGCCCGCGTGCTGACCGTCGAAGGGTTCGATGCCTCGTGGCAAAGCGGCACGCCGCGCTTGTCGCCTAAAGGCCCGGAACTGGGTGATTTCGGCTTTCTCAGCGATACCGGCTGGCAAAGCCATGCCTGGGTCGAATGCGGCAACCTCATCGTCGACATTACCGCCGACCAATTCGGTACGCCTCCAGTGGTCGTCACCGGCCGGCACGATCGCCGCTATCGCAAAGGCGACCGCGACACGGCCCTGCCGGAGTTCGTTCTGGCGCGTCAGCGCGCCGTCGACGAAATCTGGCCACGATGGCTGGGCATGACAGCGTCACCCGCCATCTGGATACTCGATACTGTCGACTAAGAGGAGCCACCGAGACAATGGTTCTAGCCGCCCTGCTCATCGCTGCCCTCATGCTCGCAGGGATTGCCTTCAGCCTGCACAGTGCACGAGGCATCAGCGCACGGTTCCCGAACACGGGTGAACTCATCGACGTCGGCGGCTTCCGCATGAACAGCGTCCATCTGCCGGTAACGGCAACAGCCGACCTTGCGCCACTCATCTTCATCCACGGCGCCAGCGGCAACCTTCTAGACCAGCTGCATGCCTTTGCACCCGCCTTTGACGGTCGCGCCGAAATGCTGTTCGTCGATCGGCCGGGCCATGGCTACTCCGAGCGTGGCGGACGGGAGAATGACCGCCCCGACGGCCAGGCAGATGCGATTGCAAAACTGATGGAGAAACGAGGCATGGCCCGGGCGATCATCGTCGGCCATTCTTTCGGCGGGGCGATTGCAGCAAGCTTTGCCCTTCGCCATCCGGAAAAGACGATCGGCCTTATCTTGCTGGCGCCAGCCACCCATCCCTGGCCGGGCGGCGTTGACTGGTATTACCGGCTGACGGCCCTGCCCTATATTGGCTGGCTGTTCGCCCACACGCTCGCCGCGCCGATCGGTCTCAGGCGGATCGAAAGTGGCACGCGTTCGGTCTTCTACCCCAATCCGCGGCCCGCCGACTACATCGACAAGACGGCACCGCACCTGGTGCTGCGGCCGCTGGCCTTTCGCAACAACGCCGTCGACGTCGCCAATCTTCACGCCTATGTCAGCGAGATCGCACCGCGATATCAGGAGATAGCCGCGCCGACGATCATCGTCAGCGGCGACAGTGACGACATCGTTCTCGCCGACATTCATTCGCGCGGCCTGGCACGCGACATTGTCGGATCGGAATTGCTATGGATCGGCAACCTCGGCCACAAGCCCGACTACGTCGTTACCGATGTCGTCGTTGCCGCCGTGGAAAAACTCTCCGGACGACCGATCGACCTCGACAAAATAACAAGGCGGGCCGAAGCCCGCCTTATCATGCAACCCAAGGAGGAAAGCGGTCGTTAGATACCGCTCATGCCGTCCGAGCCGATATAGGCAATGCGCAGCATGTTGGTGGCGCCGGGCGTGCCGAGCGGCACACCGGCCGAGATGATGACGCGTTCACCCGGCTTGCCGAAACCCTCGTGAGCCACGATGCGGCAGGCGCGGTTGACCATGTCGTCGAGATCGGTCGCGTCCTCGGTGACAACGCAATGCAGACCCCAGACGACCGAAAGGCGACGGGCGGTCTGCACGATCGGCGAGAGCGCGATGATCGGAACCTGCGGGCGTTCGCGGGCGGCGCGAAGGCCTGTGGTGCCGGAGGAGGTGTAGCAGACGATTGCAGACAAACGCAGCGTCTCGGCGATCTGGTGGGCCGCCAGCGAAATCGCGTCGGCACCGGTCGCCTCAGGCGGCGTGCGCTGCGCGTAGATGATGCTGGAATAATGCGGGTCGCGCTCGACGTTACTGGCGATCGACGCCATGGTCGAGACGGCCTCCACCGGATACTCGCCGGATGCGGATTCTGCCGAAAGCATGATCGCGTCCGCGCCTTCGAAGACGGCGGTCGCCACGTCGGAGACTTCGGCGCGCGTCGGCACCGGTGCGGAGATCATCGATTCCAGCATCTGCGTGGCAACGACCACCGGCTTGCCGGCGCGGCGACATGCGCGCGTCAGCTGCTTCTGCAAACCAGGCACGGATTCGAGCGGCATTTCGACGCCCAGGTCGCCACGCGCCACCATCAGCGCGTCGGAGAGTTCGATGATCTCGTCGATGCGTTCGAGCGCCTGCGGCTTCTCGATCTTGGACATCAGGCCGACGCGGCCGCGGGCGATCTTGCGGACTTCGGCCAGATCCTCAGGACGCTGGACGAAGGACAACGCCACCCAATCGAACTCGCCAGTCGCCAGAAGCGCATCGAGGTCGGAACGGTCCTTGTCGGTCAGCACGCCAACGGCCAGCAGCGTGTCGGGCAGGCTGACGCCCTTGCGATCGGAAATCTTGGTGCCGGCTACCACCGTGGTGACGATGCTCGTGCCGTCGGTCTTTTCGGCGCGCAGGTGCAGCTTGCCGTCGTCGATCAGCAGGCGATGGCCGGGCTTGACCGCTTCGAGGATCTCCGGATGCGGCAGGAAAACGCGGGTGCTGTCGCCGGGTTCGTCCTTGTTGTCGAGGGTAAAGGTCTGGCCGACCTTGAGCTCGACCTTGCCCTCGGCAAACTTGCCGACACGCAGCTTCGGACCCTGGAGGTCGCCGAGGATGCCGATCGGGCGGCCACAGCGCGCTTCGACGGCGCGGATGCGCTGCACTAGCGTGCGCATCACCTCATGGCTTGCATGGCTCATGTTGATACGGAACAGATCAGCCCCTGCCTCGTGCAGCTTCTGGATCATCTGCTCGTCGGCGGATGCCGGGCCGAGCGTGGCGAGGATTTTGACTTTTCTGTTCCGCTTCATCAATTCTGGCTTTCCTGCGTGCCGGGCGTATCGGAGAGCTGAACCATCCAGCTCCCTTGCCGCCCCGTGTCATATTCCTTGAATCCCATCCGCTGGAAGCCGCGGGCAAAGCAGTCCTGCACGCCCGAGATCTTGAATTCGTTTTCAGCGACGCACATGTTGACGTCGCCGGTCCAGCGACCACCACGGGCCGCGTCTTCCGCGTAGAGATAATAGTATCGCGATTGAAGTTCGCCCTCGATCAGGGTCGCGCACGTGGTCGCGGGAACCTGCCACCACCCCTCGGTTACCCAGCCGTCCTTGGCGCGATAACCGATTGCCACGCCGACCAGATTTTGCGTGCCGTTGCAGACGCGAAAATCGGCGCGGGCCTCCCCGGCAAAGAGAAATGAGCCTGAAATCGCCAGGGAAAACAGGAGCATTGCCCCCAATGTCGACAGCCCCGACTTCGCTTTGGAAAATGGATATCTGGACACGGTTTCCAATGGAACTCCGTTTTGATTTGCGTGGCCTTTCTTGCGACGACCAGCCCGGAAAGTCAACGTAACTCTAATCGATTACATCCGGCTAATTGGGTGTCAATTGCGCAAAACAGTTGCGTTTTTCTTGTGAATGTCGCCGACGCATGCAATCAAAAGCACAACCCCCGAAAGCAGACTGGAACGGCATGCAGTCCTATTCGCCCTATGAGATTATCGAAGCCAAGCCCACAACCGGCCTGATGCTTCTCGCCGATCACGCCATGAATCGCCTGCCGGAAGAATATGGCAGCCTCGGCCTGCCGGAAACGGCATTTCGGCGGCATATCGCCTACGATATCGGCGTCGAGCATCTGGTCCGCCGGCTTTCGGCCATGCTCGACGCTCCGGCGGTTCTCGGGTGCTTTTCGCGGCTTTTGATCGACCCCAACCGCGGCGAGGACGACCCGACGCTGATCATGAAGATTTCCGACGGCGCGATCGTCCCGGGAAACCATCCGATTACCGACGAGGAATGGAACAGCCGGCTCAATCGTTTTCACCGCCCCTATCATCGCGCGGTGGCCGAGACGCTGGAGCGAAGTGCGGCAGCGTCGGGTGGTGCGCCGCTGGTCATTTCCATCCATTCCTTCACGCCCGCCTGGAAAGGCGTTGCCCGCCCCTGGCATGCGGCCGTGCTCTGGGACAACGACCCGCGTGCCGTGCTACCGCTGATCGAGAAGCTCGAGGCCCCGGGCGACATCGTCGTCGGCAACAACGAGCCCTATGACGGCGCACTGCGCGGGGATACGATGTTCCGCCACTGCATGGCACCGGGCATTCCGCACGCGTTGATCGAGGTGCGGCAGGACCTGATCTCCGACGCGGCCGGCATTGCCGCATGGGCCGATCGGCTTGCTCCTGTCCTTACCGACCTCAACGCCCGCCCCGACCTGCATCGCTACGAGCGGCACCCTTCGCGCACCGGCGCCTATGACATTTGAGACGAAGAAAGACTGGATCATGACCGAACTCACCCCGGACCAGCAGATCGCCTTCGAGGCCGCCGCCTTCCGGCGTCTCGTCGCGCATCTTCGCGAGCGCAGCGACGTGCAGAACATCGACCTGATGAATCTGGCAGGCTTCTGCCGCAACTGTCTGTCCAATTGGTATCGGGACGCTGCCAACGAGGCTGGCGTACCGCTCGACAAGGAGCAGTCCCGCGAGATCGTCTACGGCATGCCCTATGAGGAGTGGCGGACGCTCAACCAGAGGGAAGCATCCAGCGAGCAGAAAGCCGCCTTCGAGATCAGCCGCCCCAAAGAATAGGCCACACAGGCGAGCATCCGCCACGGAAATGCCCGCGTTGTTGCGCAATGGCCCTTGACCTTGGCCGCCGTTCGCGGCACGTCACGGCACCCAAGAATTTCATTCCCCGCAAAAGGAGAAGACCATGTCAGATGCACACGGCGTCGCACGCGACCAGCTCCGCGCTTTCATCGAACGGATCGAGCGCCTGGAAGAAGAGAAGAAGACCATCGCAGACGACATCAAGGACGTCTACGGCGAAGCCAAGTCCACCGGCTTCGATGCCAAGATCCTGCGCAAGGTCATTTCCATCCGCAAGCAGGACGCCGACGAGCGCATGGAGCAGGAAGCGATCCTCGACACCTACCTGCAGGCGCTCGGCATGATCCCGGCGGCGACCGAAGAAGAATAATTTCTTCTGCCACTGACAGTAAAAAGCCCGCCGGGATCACCAGGCGGGCTTTTTTTGTTGGGTCTCGTTTGCGCGAAGCTCAGTTGGTGCTGAACTTCTTCACTTCCATGAAGTTCACAGCATTACCGCTGAAGCGGGCCGTATCGACCGTTGCTCCGGCCGTGCTGTTAAAGCCGGCGGCATAAACAGTCGTCGGGGCCGTACGCAGTGTCTTGCTAACGAAGCGCGGAGCCTTGACCGGCTTGGAAAACGTCGCGACGCGGCCAGCCGAAAGCGCCCATTCGGAGATGATCTTCTGCGTCAGCTTCGGCTCGGTGCGAACCGACGAACGGGTCGCCGCCTCAGCATCGCGCTTCTTCGGACGGCCACTCTTTGCCGGGGCTTCCGCCTGGGTATCGAAGGCGCCGTCAAAGGCATTGGCACGACCATTCGTCGAGGCCTGCGGCGCATAGGCGGCCATTTCCACCGGCTGCCGCACGGGCTCGCGCTCGGCCGGCGTCGGTGCTGCAAGTGCGACACGTGTCGATGCCTGGGCCACGGTATCACGCGGCGGCTCCGCGGAAGCCAGAACCGGACGCTCCGCAAAGGCAGGGACCGCAACCTTGGCGTCCGCGACAGCGGCAAGTGCCACATCGCCAGCCGGGCGCATGGCCGGCACAGGCACGAAGCCCAGCGCCTGCATGTCGGTTGCCAGCGGATCGACCGAGGCGACAAGCGTTTCGTCGGCAGCAGCGTTCACACCACCACGATCGAGCATCTGCGGAACCGGCACCTTGAGCGAGGCCAGATCGGCAAATTCGCTCGGCATTTCCGGCGTCTGCGGCAGGGCAGCAGCCAGCGCTTCCTGCGCGGCGTTCTTCTGCGGCGCCACCAGTGCCACCGCTACGCCGCCATTTTCAGGCGTGTCCCTAAAGGCGGGACGAACGGCCGGAACTGGCGCATTGATGTTCTGATCGGCAGCAACGGCCGGCTGCTGCTCGGCGGCAACAGAACCAGCGACGCCGGGCAATGCCTCCTGAGCGGCGGGGGCTGAAGCCGTCTGCACCTTGGCGGGTGCTGCACCACCTTCATCATCGGAGCCAGGGCCGGCCGCGATTGCCGAGGGTTCTTCATCCTCGTCGCCGCCGGCGCCAAAGAGCATGGCGAACAGGTTGCCACGGCGCTTGCCACTTTCGGCATCGCCCGTCTTGGCGCCACCGCCGGCAACTTCCATTGCCGAAGCGCCGACGCGACGCTTGTAGTCGGCCACGGCCTGGTTATAGCCCGGAAGCGGCTTGCCGTCGGATGGAACGTGCATGGTCTTGCCGTCGGGGAAGAGACGGGCGAGTTCGTTGCGGCTCATGCGCGGCCATGCGCGAACGCCGCCGACATCCATGTGCACGAATGGCGAGCCCGATGTCGGGTAGTAGCCGACGCCGCCAACTTCGAATTTCATGCCGATTTCCCGCACCGTCTTCAGCTTGACGTCCGGAATGTAGAAGTCCATCGCCTTGCCGAGCATGTGCTGGCTCTTCTTGGCAACGCCCTTTGAGCGCGAGCGCAGCATGCCGTTGGTAGCAGGCGAGCGGTAGGCCGAAACAACGTGGATGTAATCGCGCGAGCCGCTCTTGGTATAAACTTCCCAGACGAGGTCGAGCAGGCGCGGATCCATCTTGGTCGGCTCGTTGCGACGCCAGTCGCGCAGGAAGCGGTTGATCTGCTGCAGGCCCTTCGGGTCGTAGCGACCGTTGCGCTTGTAGGTGATCTGCGCCTTTTCCTGCGTATGAATGAAATAGAGCTTGAGCGTGCGCGTCTGGCCGGCAGCCTCGACGGGAGGCGCCATGCCAGGTGTAACCAGCGATACCGCGAGGGCGATGGATGTCAGAACCTGCGGCACCTTACGGGTCATCGCCGAGCAGAGTCTGCTAGCTAAGGAGCCGAGAGGCTTCTTAAAACCGAACAAATTTGGCATTCAATCCCCGTCCGACGGACAACCGTGCTTCGCTGTCTCAGATGACTGTCAAATAAGGTGACAGCATGGCATATATGCCACAGTCGTCACCGCCCCTTATAATATAGTGAATACTTCACTAACAAGGTCTAAACGGCGGTGATGCAATCGCACGGCTAATGAATCGTGAATGCGTCGATTTTATGCCGCCTCACGCAGGGGATTGTCGGGGTCGATGCCGTAATCCTTGAGCTTTCGGTAGAGCGTGGACCGGCCGATGCCGAGTTTTCGGGCTACCTGGCTCATCTGGCCCCGATAGAATTTCAGCGCAAAACGAATCAGTTCCTCCTCCACTTCGGCAAGCTTGCGCACGTCTCCGCCCTCGTCGACGCTGGCAATTGCGTTCTCCATGCGGCCGTCATGAGACGCATCGGCCTCCATCGATTTCGCCGTGCTGGCAAAATCGGGATAGAGGTTCGCGGCCGGATCGACGGCAACAGGCGGGCGCTCGGGTCCGGCATCCCCCCAGGAAAAACCGGAACGATCGGAGACGACGTAGCCGGGGATCTGTGTAGCGATCTGCGGGAAGTCCTTGACCGTCAGCTCGCTGCCCTCAGCCAGAACGACCGCGCGGAAGATCGCGTTTTCCAGCTGGCGGATGTTGCCCGGCCAGTCATAGGCGGTCAGCAGTGCCATCGCACCGCTCGAAACGGTGAGCGGTGTGTTGAGCCTCTGCTCGGACGCGAACCGATCGACGAACGAGCGCACAAGAACCGGGACGTCCTCCTTGCGCCGGCGCAGCGCCGGAATGGTGATCGGGAAGACGTTGAGACGATAATAGAGATCCTCGCGGAACCGGCCCTCGCGCACCTCGTTGATGAGGTCCTTGTTGGTCGCCGAGATCAGTCGCACATTCACCCGATGCGGATGGCGCGCGCCGATCGTTTCGATCTCGCCCTGCTGGACCGCACGCAACAGCTTTACCTGGACTTCGAGCGGCAGGTCGCCGATCTCGTCGAGGAACAGCGTGCCGCCATCGGCATCGACGAATTTGCCGCTGTGCTTTTCGGTGGCGCCGGTAAAGGCGCCCTTCTCGTGGCCGAAGAGAATGCTCTCGACAAGATTGTGCGGGATGGCGCCACAGTTGACGGTGATGAACGGCTTGCCCGAACGGTCGCTGGCCGCCTGGATCGCCCGCGCCACCATTTCCTTGCCGACGCCGGATTCGCCTTCGAGCACGATCGGAATGTTGGACTGCGCTGCCCGCCGGGCAAGATCGATGACCCGGATCATCGCCGGGCTCGCCGACACGACGTCATCGAAGCCGACGGCGCCGCCGCGCGGGCGGCGCGAGGTTTTGACCTTGCCGTCGCGGCTCGCCATCTTCAGCGCATTGCCGAGCGCCACAGACAGCCGCTCGGGTGAAACCGGCTTGACCAGGAAGTCGAAGGCACCGGCCTGCATAGCGTGGACGACGGTTTCGATGCCACCCTGCCCGGTCTGAACGATCACGGGCGTATCGACGCCCCGTTCCGCCAGCGCATCGAGAAAGCCGTGGCCGTTCATTTCGGGCATCAGCAGGTCGAGAAGGATGACGTTGATGATGCCGCCCTTGCGCTCGAGCAATTCCAGGCCGCTGCGGCCATTGTCGGCGAGATGCGCGACATGACCGAGACGCTCGATCATGTTCGTCAGCAACCGGCGCTGCACCGGATCGTCATCGATGACAAGAATGTGTGATGTCACGGAAGCCTCCTGCTTTGGACACGCGGTACTTTTGGCCAACGTCATGTGCCAAATCACGTCAGGCATCTGTGCCATAAAGGGCTGAACATCATCTTTTGAGAAATGCTTGCATTTTATCCATTGCCGGCGATAGCAATGGGATCCGTATCGCTTGCCTCTTCCTGTCACGAACATGAGAAATCCGACGATGACCTTCCGCACCTTCGCTTCCGAGAAAACCGTCGTCCGTGCCGCCGCCGGCCCTGCCCAAGGCGCGGTATCCGCGCTCGGCGATCTCCCCTCCTGGCGGCTGGAGGATCTCTATCCGTCCGCGACTTCAGATGCTTTCTTCTCGGACATGAAGAAGGCCGACGCGGAGTCGATCGCGTTCGAAACCAGGTGGAAAGGCAAGCTCGCTGCCGCCGCCACGAAGACCGGCGACGACGGCATCGGTGCAGCCGTGAAGGAATTCGAGGCGCTGGAAGACATCATGGGACGCATCGCGTCCTTTGCAGGCCTCACCTATTTCTCCGACACCTCAAAGCCGGAAAACGGCAAGCTCTATGGCGACGTACAGTCGAAGCTGACCGACATGTCGGCACACCTTCTGTTCTTCTCGCTCGAGCTCAACCGCATCGACGATGCCGTGATCGATGCGGCACTCACCAACGACAGCCTTGCCGCGCACTACAAGCCCTGGCTTCTCGACCTGCGCAAGGACAAGCCCTATCAGCTCGACGACAAGCTCGAGCAACTGTTCCTCGAAAAGTCGATGACCGGTCCGGCCGCCTTCAACCGTCTGTTCGACGAGACAATGGCGGCGCTGACCTTTACCGTCGACGGCGAGACGATGCCGCTCGAAGTGGCCCTGAACCTGCTGCAGGATCCTTCGACCGAGGTGCGCAAGAAGGCGGCGATGGCGCTGGCCGAAACCTTCAGGGCCAATATCCGCACCTTCACGCTGATCACCAATACGCTCGCCAAGGACAAGGAAATCTCCGATCGCTGGCGCGGCTTCGAGGATATCGCCGACAGCCGGCATCTGGCCAACCGTGTCGAGCGCGAGGTTGTCGATGCGCTTGCGGAAGCGGTGAAGACAGCCTATCCGCGCCTCTCGCATCGCTACTACGCGATGAAGGCAAAGTGGCTCGGCATGGAACAGATGGACTTCTGGGATCGCAACGCGCCGCTGCCGGAAACGCCGAACGCGCTGATCTCATGGAACGAGGCAAAGGACACGGTGCTTTCGGCCTACCATGCTTTCGACCCTGAGATGGCCGCAATCGCCCGCCGCTTCTTCGACGACCGCTGGATCGATGCACCGGTTCGCCCAGGCAAGGCGCCTGGCGCCTTCGCTCACCCGACCGTTCCGTCAGCGCACCCTTACGTACTCGTCAACTACATGGGCAAGCCGCGCGACGTGATGACGCTCGCCCACGAACTCGGCCACGGCGTGCATCAGGTGCTCGCCGGCGAACAGGGCGCATTGATGGCTTCGACGCCACTGACCCTGGCCGAGACCGCATCGGTGTTCGGTGAAATGCTGACCTTCCGCGCGCTTCTCGACCAGACCAAGGACAAGCGCGAGCGCAAGGCCATGCTTGCCCAAAAGGTCGAGGACATGATCAACACGGTCGTGCGCCAGATCGCCTTCTACGAATTCGAGCGCAAGCTGCACACGGCGCGCAAGGAAGGCGAACTGACGGCGGACGACATCGGCAATCTCTGGCTTTCGGTACAGGCGGAAAGCCTCGGCCCGGCGATCCGGATTTCCGAGGGCTACGAGACCTACTGGGCCTATATCCCGCACTTCATTCACTCGCCGTTCTACGTCTATGCCTACGCCTTCGGCGATTGCCTGGTGAACTCGCTCTATGCCGTCTACCAGAACGCCGAGAAGGGCTTCCAGGCGAAGTATTTCGAAATGCTGAAGGCCGGCGGCACCAAGCACCATTCGGAGTTGCTGGCTCCCTTCGGCCTCGACGCCACCGATCCGTCGTTCTGGGCACAGGGTCTGTCGATGATCGAAGGGCTGATCGACGAACTCGAGGCGCTTGATAAGGGGTGATCCGATCCGTGGCGAACCCGTGGTCGACCATTGAATAGGCTGTCAGCAAAGCGGCATCGATGAACGAAAATGCACCCTATGTGCTTTTCCGGGACGACAGCGAAAACCGGACGACGGTTTTCGCCGATCCGGAGCGCGTCGTCACGGCGCGGACCAAAGCCGAATTCCACCGTGGCCTGGCCGAGCTCGAACGCGCCCACGCGGCCGGCAAATGGATTGCCGGATACATGGCGTACGAGGCCGGCCATCTTTTCGAGGAGAAGCTCGCCCCCTTTGCCGAGGAGGGCCGCGAAACGCCGTTGATGTCCTTCGGCATCTTCGACGCGCCGAGCGACGGCCATCCGCTTGGCGAGCCGCAACGGCGGACCGAGAACGAGCCTTTTCTAGCCGAGCCGCGTGCCGCCTGGGATTTTCCCACCTACCGCGCGCGGTTCGAGCGCCTGCACCAGCACTTGCGCCAGGGCGATTGTTACCAGGCGAACCTGACCATGCCGATCCGCGCCCGCTGGTCGGGCGATCCGCGCGCCGCCTTCTGGTCGTTGATCGAGCGTCAGCCAGTAAAATACGGCGCCCTCGTGGCGCTCGATGGCCCGATCCTCGTCTCGCGCTCGCCCGAGCTTTTCTTCCGGGTTGACGCCGACCGATGGATCGAGACGCATCCGATGAAGGGAACGGCCAAGCGCGGCGCGTCGGCTGCGGAGGATGCAGACATCATCGCCGCCATGCGCACTGATGAGAAAACCCAGGCCGAAAACCGGATGATCGTCGACCTCTTGCGCAACGACATATCGCGCATCACCGAGGTCGGGACACTCGACGTCCCGAAACTCTTCGACATCGAAACCTATCCGACCGTGCACCAGATGGTCAGCCATGTCCGCGCCAAGCTGCGGCCGGATGTCGGCATCACCGATATCTTCACCGCCCTCTTTCCCTGCGGCTCGATCACCGGCGCGCCGAAGATGCGGGCGATGGAAATCCTGCACGACCTCGAGGACGGACCACGCGACGCCTATTGCGGCGCGATCGGCTTCATCGCGCCGAACGGCATCATGCGCTTCAGCGTCGCGATCCGCACCATCTCGCTGTTTGCCGACGGGCAGGCCGTGTTCAATGTCGGCGGCGGCATCGTCTTTGATTCCGGCGCACAGTCGGAATATGACGAATGCCTGCTCAAGGCGCGCTTTGCGCTCGGCGATGCCGAGATCGCCCGATGACGGATTTTTCGCTGATCGAGACCCTGCGCTTTGAGCCCGACGAGGGGTTCGTTCGATTGAAGTTACATCTCGCCCGGCTCCGTCGGTCCGCACGGCGGCTGGGTTTTGCCAACCCCGAACGGGCTGAGTCCGAGCTCGAATACGCCATCAAGGGCGCAACGAGCCCGCTACGTGTCCGCCTGACGCTTGACCGCAACGGCGCAATTGCCGTGACCAACGCCGCTTTCACGCCCCTTGCCGAAGATACCGTCTGGCGCGTGCGCTTCGCGCAAACGCGGCTGTCGTCCGAAGACAAGCTCCTGCGGGTCAAGACCACGCGGCGCGACATCTACGAGGCAGCGCGCGCCGAGTACCCCGCAACGGAGATCGACGAGGTTCTTCTCCTCAATGAAAAGGGCGATGTTTGCGAGGGAACAATCACGTCGATCTTCCTCGATGACGGCAGCGGCACACTGAAGACGCCGCCGATCGCCTGCGGCCTGCTGGCTGGCGTGCTCAGGACCGAACTCATCTGCCAGAGGCGGGCACGCGTCGCCCGCCTGTCACCAGACGATCTGGCACGCGGCCAGCTCTATGTCGGCAATTCGCTACGGGGCCTGATCCGGGCGCAGCTCGGGGTCTGAGCCCGGCAAGGTGTAGCGCTTGACGCGATCGCGCCCGTCGCGCTTGGCGAGGTAAAGCGCCTCGTCGGCGCGGGCATAGATGTCCTTGACGCCGTCGCCTTCGCGATACTCGGCCAGCCCCACCGAACAGGTGTAGTAGAACTCCGGGATGCTGGCGAGCGGCCTGGCGCTGCGCACCTTGTCGAGCAGACGGTCAAGGATCATGTTGCCTTCGCTGATGGTGGTATCGGGCAGGATCAGCATGAACTCCTCGCCGCCGATGCGTCCGAAGCAATCGGACCGGCGCACGAATTCCTGCATCTGGCGGGCGAAGTCGAGCAGAACTTCATCGCCCTGGTGGTGGCCGTAGCGGTCGTTGATCGCCTTGAAGTAATCGATGTCGATGATGGCGACGCAGCCCCACATATGCGGGTTCTGGGCGCAATTGGCGATGAACTCGCCGAGCCGCCCCATGGTGTGGCGCCGGTTGGGAACATTGGTCAGTTCGTCGACCTGTGAGGCCCTGAGCGCGAAATCGCGATCCTGGCGCAGGGTGCGCTCCTCGACCCGCACGGTGGTGATGTCGACGGCGACGCACATCATCCACCCCTTGGCATCGACCGTTTCCGTCATCCACAGCCAGCGGCCGTCATGCAGGTCGGTCTCCATCGCACGAAACGGGATCTTTCCGCGCCGATGGATCGTCGAGGCTATCCAGCCTTCGATGTCGCTGGTCGAAAGAACGGTGCCGCGACTGGCCGCATGGTTGCGCCGCATGATGTCGGCCCAGGTCGGCGTCTCCTCCGCGTCGACGAAGTAGGCGGCGCGAAAGGCTTCATTGGCAAATTGCAGCCGATCGTGCTGATCGTAGAGAGCCATCAGCACGGGCGTCTGGGCCTGCAGGCCCATGAGTGTCTTTATGTGGTCGCCGGTCACGTTCAGTCTGCAACGCCTCCACTACGGGCAAGGAAACAACAATCATGGCGCGTGGCGATTGATTGTATCAAAGCTATAGCACGAAGAGCTTGTGACAAGCTTCGGCCCATGCGAAACGATAGGGATTATGGTTAAATCGCGAGAATGATCCGGTCATCCCGCATGAAACACACGCCTTACGACGGTTCCTCCAAGCCTTTTACCATCGGCCTCACCCAACTTGATCCCGATCGCTGGATCGAGCCGGACGATCAGATACAGCACTATCTCAACCAGAAAGCCCATCTGCTCGCCCAGTCCCGCGGCGCGGTCTTTGTCGCCGAAGACGGAACCGAACAGGCGCAGAACGAGGTGCTGCAGATCCTCTCCGACTATCTGCCGACGCGGTATCCAGACATCTACTGTCGGCAGGACAATCTCATGATAGTCGGCGGCAGTCGCGTGGCCCTGTCGGGCGACGACGCGCTGGTGATTGCCGGCTCACTCATCCAGGACGATCTCGCCATCATGCAGCGCAGTGATCGCGGCTGGCGGCTTGGCGCTGCCTATATCGCCTTCCCCTCGTCCTGGTCGCTCGCGGAAAAGTTCGGGCGCACGATGGATGAGATCCATGCCCCGGTTCCCGGCTTCGGCGACGGCACGCGCAATGCCGAACTCATCGCCCGCATGTTCGACAATCTGCCGCCCGGCCGTTTCGTCGAGCGCTTCAACTGGGCTGTCAATGTCGACGGTTCCCTGCATCTGCCCAAGTCGAAATCCGAAAGCCTCTCGGCAACCGCCATCGAGCTAACCGAAGAAAGCGCGTTCATCCGCATCGAACGCCAGACGTTGCGCAAACTGCCCGAGACCGGCGCGATCGTCTTCACCATCCGCATCTATTCCGATCCACTGTCTCTGTTGCGACAGCGGGAGGATGCCGCCACTCTGGCTCTTGCCTTCGTCGAGCAATTGCGCGCGCTCGACCTGCCGCAGGCGGCCTACAAGGGCCTCGTCAGCAAGCGCGACGCCCTGATTTCGGCGCTGATTTCCATCGCTGGTTAAACAATATCGCAGGTCAGCGTTGACCCGGCGGCCCTTTATTGTGACAGCAAACTGTGCTCTAGGGCCTATCACACGGCGCGAGCCTCGTTTTCAGACACTTTCAACACCGTCTCAGGGAAAGTTTCCTCAGGAGTAAGACCAAAATGGCAGACACCACCTATCCGGTTTACGGCGAGATCACCGGCCCGATCGTCATGATCGGCTTCGGTTCGATCGGCCGCGGCACCTTGCCGTTGATCGAGCGCCACTTCAAATACGACAAGAACCGGTTGATCGTGATCGAGCCTCGTGAGGATGCCGCCGACAACGAGATCTTCGAACGCCATGGCGTCCGCCACGTTCGCGCGCATGTGACGAAAGACAACTACAAGGAACTGCTGAAGCCGCTTCTGACCGAAGGCGAAGGCCAGGGCTTCTGCGTCAACCTGTCGGTCGACACCGGCTCGGTCGACCTGATCAAGATGTGCCGCAAGCTCGACGTTCTCTACATCGACACCGTCGTCGAGCCGTGGCTCGGCTTCTACTTCGATGCCGAAATGGACAATGCATCGCGCACCAACTACGCCCTGCGCGAAACGCTGCGCAAGGAAAAGGAAAAGAACCCGGGCGGCACCACGGCCGTCTCGACCTGCGGCGCCAACCCGGGCATGGTCTCGTGGTTCGTCAAGCAGGGCCTCTTGAACCTCGCCAACGACCTCGGCGTGAAGTTTGACGAGCCGCATCAGGACGACCGCGAAGGCTGGGCCAAGCTGATGAAGAAGGTCGGCGTCAAGGGCATTCACATTGCCGAGCGCGACACCCAGCTGACCAAGAAGCCGAAGCCGCTCAACGTCTTCTGGAACACCTGGTCGGTCGAAGGCTTCATCTCCGAAGGTCTGCAGCCGGCCGAACTCGGCTGGGGCACCCACGAGAACTGGATGCCGAAGAACGCCAAGAAGCACAAGAAGGGCTGCAAGGCGGCCATCTATCTGGAGCAGCCTGGCGCCAACACCCGCGTGCGCAGCTGGTGCCCGACCCCCGGTCCGCAGTATGGCTTCCTCGTCACCCACAACGAGTCGATCTCGATCGCCGACTTCTTCACCGTGCGCGACAAGGACGGCGAAGTCACCTACCGCCCAACCTGCCATTATGCCTACCATCCGGCCAACGACGCGGTCCTGTCGCTGCACGAAATGTTCGGCAACGGCGGCAACGCGCAGCCGGTCCATCACGTTCTCGACGAGAAGGAACTGGTTGAAGGCGTCGACGAACTGGGCGTGCTGCTCTACGGCCACGACAAGAATGCCTACTGGTTCGGCTCGCGCCTGTCTCTGGAAGAGACCCGCCGCATCGCCCCCTACCAGAACGCCACCGGTCTGCAGGTCACCTCTGCGGTACTCGCCGGCATGGTCTGGGCGATCGAAAACCCGAAGGCCGGCATCGTCGAAGCCGACGAGGTGGACTACAAACGCTGCCTCGAAGTGCAACTGCCTTACCTCGGCCCGGTCGAAGGCCACTACACCGACTGGACCCCGCTCGACGGCCGCCCGGGCCTGTTCCCGGAAGACATCGACACCAAGGATCCCTGGCAGTTCAAGAACATCCTCGTTCGCTAAACTGCTGAGATTGCGAAGCATCCGGCCCGGGGCATTTCTGCCCCGGGCTTTTTTTATCCATATGGGAAAAGCCCGGCGCGCCGGCCCGACCGCTCTTGCTTTCAACTCTTGATCGCGGCATGGTTCGGCGAAATGAAACGGACGCTCGGCACCAAGCGAGGGAAATCGCCAATGAAGCCATTCGCAATTCTGACCCTTCTCGCGACCGCCGCGGCCCTGGCCTCCTGCCAGTCGTCGCCCCGGGAAGTTGGAGGGGCACCGCCCGCTCGCCAGGCAGCGGGTGTCGAAGGCTCATGGACGGATCCGAACGGCATCGTGTCGACCTTTGCAGGCGGCACCTTCTCGACCCGCACGACCGACAGCAACCAGTTGCTGGCTTCCGGCAACTACGTGCAGCTCAGCCCGACGCTCGTCGAGATCAATATGACCTCGCTGGTGCGCAACACCCAATCCAAGGTCAATTGCGCGCTGGTCACCCAGAGCCAGCTCAATTGCACCACCGATGCCGGCGCCCAGTTCTCGCTGGCGCGACGCGGCTGAGACTGCCTTCGGTACACAAATCAAAGCCTCCGCAAGGGGGCTTTTTTTGTTGCTATTGTATGACTTAACCCTAGTTACAGATCCGGCAACCGGAGGATGGCTTTAGCGCTTGAACTCGCGTCGAAGTGATGAAAACATCCGGCCCGGCAAAGCCACCCCGGCTGTGGGGACCAGATCCGTAACCCGGATCCGCGATCGGCCGGAAGACAACAGGCAAAACAGGAGAACATCATGATCAGACACATGCGGACCGGCCTGATGACCGCGTCCATCCTTGCCCTCTCCTCGGGCGCAGCCTTCGCCGATTATGAACTGAACATCCTGCACATCAACGATCTCCACTCCCGCATCGAATCGATCAACAAGTTCGATTCGACCTGCTCGACTGAGGAGGAAGGCAAGAACGAGTGCTTCGGCGGCGTTGCGCGCCTGAAGTCCCTGATCGACCAGAAGCGCCAGGACCTGTCCGGCAAGAATGTCTTGCTGCTGAACGCCGGCGACAATTTCCAGGGTTCGCTGTTCTTCACCACCTACAAGGGGCTGGCTGAAGCCGAATTCCTCAACCTGATGAAGTTCGACGCCATGACCGTCGGCAACCATGAGTTCGACGAGAGCGAGGATGGCCTTGTCGGCTTCCTCGAAAAGGTCGAATTCCCCGTCGTCACCGCCAACGTGCTGCCGAGCTACAAGTCGAAGATCGGCGACCGGATCAAGCCGTCGATCGTTCTCGAAGTGGGTGGTCAGAAGGTCGGCATCGTCGGTGCCGTCGCCAACGACACGCCCGAGCTTTCCTCGCCAGGCCCGGACATCCTGATCGGCGACGACGTCGCCACCACGACCGCCGCGGTCGAGGAGCTGAAGAAGCAGGGCGTCGACAAGATCATCGCGCTCACCCACGTGGGCTACCCGCGCGACCTGGCGGCAATCGCCAAGATCCCCGATGTCGACGTCGTCGTCGGCGGCCATTCGCACAGCCTCTTGTCGAACACCGACGAAAAGGCCGAAGGCCCCTACCCGACGATGGTCGACAATCCCGGTGGCTACAAGGTCCCCGTCGTCCAGGCCGGCTCCTATTCGAAGTATCTCGGCGACCTCGTCGTCACCTTCGACGACAAGGGCGTGGTCAAGGCTGCCAAGGGCGATCCGATCCTGGTCGACAGCTCCATCAAGCCCGACCAGTCGGTGCTGACCCGCGTGGCCGAACTCGCCAAGCCGATCGAGGAGCTGCGCTCCAAGATCATCGGCAAGACCGAAGCGCCGATCGACGGTTCGCGTGACAATTGCCGCGCCAAGGAATGCGAAATGGGCAGCCTGGTTGCCGACGCCATGCTCGACCGCGTCAAGGGCCAGGGCGTGACGATCGCCATCACCAATGGCGGCGGCCTGCGCGCCTCGATCGATGCCGGCGACGTCTCGATGGGCGAAGCGATCACCGTGCTGCCGTTCCAGAACACCGTTGCGACCTTCCAGCTGAAGGGTGCCGACATCAAGGAGGCACTTGAGAACGGCCTCAGCAAGCTCGAAGAGGCAGGCGGCCGCTTCCCGCAGGTTGCCGGTCTGAAGTACTCGTTCGACCGCTCGGAACCGGTCGGCAGCCGCGTCGTCTCGGTCGAGGTCAAGGACGGCGAGGCCTACGGCCCGCTCGATCCGGCAAAGACCTATTCGCTGGTCACCAACAACTACATGCGCAACGGCGGCGACGGCTACGACGTGTTCAAGACCAAGGGCGAGAATGCCTATGACTACGGTCCGGGTCTCGAAACCGTGCTGGCCGACTACCTCGCCGCGCACCAGCCGTTCAAGCCCTACACCGATGGCCGCATCACCGAAGTGGCTGCAGCCGCCGGCGCGACCACAGCCGAACCGGCAACGGAAGCCAAGCCGGCGACCGACGCAACGGCGACGCAGCCTGCAACCGACGCTGCCGTCAGCACCACGGCCTCCGGTCCGCAGAAGCACGTCATCGCCAAGGGCGACACACTTTGGGATCTCGCCAAGGCGTTCTATGGCGATGGCGCCGTCTGGGCGAAGATCTCGGCTGCCAACGGCAAGCCGGCGCCGCGCCACCTGCATGTGGGCACCGAACTGGAGATTCCGGCAAAGTAATACCAACCTGCGCCGATATTGACCTCTTGCGTGGGACCGTGTGCGGTCATCCGGCAAGGAGGATACCGCAGAGCGATGCCTTGGCATCGGTCGAGGATTGCGACGCTGCCGGTGGCCGACAGACGGCCCACCCGAAGGGCCGGGCGCTTTTGCCCCCCAGGCAGCGTCGACAATCCTCACCGAACCGCGGGGGTCCGGTTGCGGTTTTCTCCTTGCTGGAAACCAAAATCGCGCCGGCGCAATAGGCCAATATCGGCGCAGGTTGGTATAAGGACAATTTGCCTCTGCTTCGAATGCCGGCGCGGGCTTCCCCGCGCCGGCATTTCTTTTTAGAAGGACGTGAACCGAAGACCATGTCCCGACGTATAAGGGCCCATGAGGATCGATATGATGACGCCACTCGCCGAGACCGCTCCAGCCAACCACCCGCCCGTCAAGTCCGGAAAGGTCGGCGTGCTTCTCGTCAATCTCGGCACGCCCGATGGTACCGACTACACCTCGATGCGGCGCTATCTCAGGGAGTTCCTGAGCGACCGCCGCGTCATCGAATGGTCGCGGCTGTTCTGGTACCCGATCCTCTACGGCATCGTCCTCAACACCCGCCCCGGCAAGGTCGGCAAAGCCTATGAGATGATCTGGAACAAGGATCTGAACGAGAGCTATCTGCGCACCTACACCCGCAACCAGGCGACCTTGATGGCGGCAACCTTCGCCGACCAGCCGCATATCGTGGTGGATTGGGGCATGCGCTACGGCCAGCCTTCGATCGCCTCGCGGATGGAGGCGCTGCAGAAGGCCGGATGCGAGCGCATCCTGGTGTTCCCGCTCTACCCGCAATACGCCGCGGCAACGACTGCCACAGTCAACGACAAGGCGTTCGAAGCTCTGCTCAAGATGCGCTGGCAGCCGGCCTTGCGCACAGTGCCGCCCTATCACGACGATCCTGTCTACATCGACGCACTGGCCACCTCGATCACGAAGCATCTGGCAACGCTCGACTGGGAGCCGGAAGTGGTGCTCACCTCCTTCCACGGCATCCCGAAGAGCTACTTCGAAAAAGGCGATCCCTATTATTGCCAATGCCAGAAGACAGCGCGCCTGCTGCGCGAAAAGCTCGGCTGGTCCAAGGACAAGCTGCAGGTGACCTTCCAATCCCGCTTCGGTCCGGAAGAATGGCTGCAGCCCTATACGGACAAGACGGTGGAGAAGCTGGCGCAGGACGGCGTCAAGCGCATCGCGGTGATCAACCCCGGTTTCGTTTCCGACTGTCTGGAGACGCTCGAGGAGATCGCTGAGCAGGCGGCCGAAAGCTTCCATCACAATGGCGGCGAGAAGTTCGCGCACATCCCCTGCCTCAACGACAGCGCCGAGGGCATGACCGTTCTCGAACACGTCGTGCGCCGGGAGCTAAGCGGCTGGCTTTGAAGCCGAAATCTGTGGCAGCCGGTTGAATTCGACTGACCAACCCCCACGTCTGGGTTAAAGTGTCACTCTCAAACAGGGGTTGTGATCATGGGGGACTTGTCGTTGGGCGGACTGGATATCGCGGTCATAGCATTTGTGGTTCTTGTCGTTCTGGTGCTTTTCGCCGGGATCAAGACGGTGCCGCAGGGCTATCGCTATACGGTGGAGCGTTTCGGTCGCTACACCAAGACGATGGAACCGGGTCTCAACATCATCATTCCGTTCATCGATCGCATCGGCGCCAGGATGAACGTGATGGAACAGGTGCTCGACGTTCCGACCCAGGAAGTCATCACCAAGGACAACGCCAGCGTGTCGGCCGATGCGGTCGCCTTCTATCAAGTGCTGAACGCAGCCCAGGCTGCCTACCAGGTGTCGGATCTCCAGAACGCCATTCTCAACCTGACGATGACCAACATCCGCTCGGTGATGGGCTCCATGGATCTCGACGAGCTCTTGTCGAACCGCGACACGATCAACGAAGCGCTCTTGCGCGTGGTCGACGAGGCTGCCAACCCCTGGGGCATCAAGATCACCCGCGTGGAACTCAAGGACATTGCGCCGCCCAAGGACCTCGTCGACGCCATGGCGCGACAGATGAAGGCTGAGCGCGAGAAGCGCGCCCAGGTGCTGGAAGCCGAAGGGTCGAGAAACGCCCAGATTCTGCGCGCCGAAGGCGCCAAGCAGTCGGCGATCCTGCAGGCCGAAGGCCAGCGCGAGGCCGCCTTCCGCGACGCAGAAGCGCGCGAACGGCTGGCCGAGGCCGAGGCCAAGGCAACGCAGATGGTGTCGGCCGCGATTGCTGCCGGCGATGTCCAGGCGATCAACTACTTCGTCGCCCAGAAGTACACCGAGGCGCTTGCCGCGATCGGCACCGCCAACAACCAGAAGATCGTCCTGATGCCGATGGAGGCGTCCGCGCTGATCGGCTCGCTCGGCGGCATCGGCGCAATTGCCAGGGAAGTGTTCGGCGACAACCAGGCGCCTGCACCCCGGCAGCGCCAATCGACAACACCCCGTACCGGCACGGCGCCCGGTCCGTTCGAACCTCAAGGGAAGTAGGCGATGGTCCAGCGCATCATCCTTGAACTCGGCCCCTGGAGCTGGTGGGTTCTCGGTCTTGCATTGCTGGCCGCCGAAGTCGTGGCCCCCGGCGTTTTCCTGGTCTGGATCGCCATCGCCGCGCTCATCACCGGCGCGCTGTCGCTCCTGTTGTGGGACACGGTCGTGTGGGGCTGGCAGGTTCAGTTCGTCGTCTTCGCATTGCTGTCGATCGTTTCCGTCCTAATCGGGCGTCACTTTATCGCGTCGTCTTCCAAGGAGACTGACGAACCCCTGCTCAACCAGCGAGCCCAGAGCCTCGTGGGCCGTACGGCCGTGCTTGAAAAACCGATTGCCGAGGGCCACGGCCGCGTGCGTCTGGACGACACCGTCTGGATCGTCGAAGGTCCCGATCTGCCCGCGGGCACGCGCGTGCGCATCGTCGCCGGCCACGGGCGCAACCTGACGGTCGAGAGCGCCTAGTGCGCGTGGCGATCTTCCCGTCGTTAACGCCATTTTTCCGTTTGGAAACGATTGGTTAACCACGCGGCTTTACGATTGCGAAAGGATTGCAATCAGGCTCGCGGACAAACGGCAGATGGTGCCAGACGACTTACGCTCGACCGGAAGAGACGCGCGGCGTTTTGCGCTGATGGCGTTGTTGCTGGCCGGCACCGCGCTTGCCGCTCCGCTTTCGGCGCACGCCCAAACCGTCGCCAATTCCGCCGTATCGACGCCCCCAGGCGTTGTTACGCCCGGTACCGCTGCCGCGACGCCGGCGATAGCCGATCCTCAGACGACAGGAGCCGTCAGCACTGATGACCTGTCACCGGCGTCCGATGAAGACCTCGTCCGCCTCAACCGGCGCGAACCAACGATCGACGGATTGCGGACACGAATAGATCCGGAAGACGAAAGGGCGGCCGGTATCCGCATCGGCACATTCACCTTGCGGCCGGAAATCGGTGAAACGCTCAACCACGAATGGCGCAAGGACGGCGACACCAAGCAGAACCGCGGTTACCTGGAAACCGGTATCCGCGGCACGTTGACGTCGGATTGGTCCCGCCACGAACTGACGGTCACCGGCGCCGGCGTCATACAGAACAATATCTCCGGCGAAGGTGAGGAGGAACCGCGCGCCGATATCGACGCGGAACTGCGCCTCGATCTCTGGGACGAAACGGTGGCGCGTCTGCGCGCGGGCTACAGCTTCGAGCGCGAAGACGCCGACGATCCGAACGCCATCTCCAACGCCAAGACCCAATCGGGCGTCAACACCTATCGCCTGGGTGCTGCGATCGAGCGCGATTTCGGCCTCATCCGCGGCTCTGTCGGCCTCGATTTCGAACGGCGGACCTATGGCGACGTCGAGTTGGAAAACGGCACGACGCTTTCCGTCGAAGACCGCAACCGCAACAGCGGCACACTGACGGCCCGCGTCGGCTACGAGATGTCACCGGCGCTGATCCCGTTCATCGAGGCCGCGGTCGGCAGGTCCATCTACGATCTTCGCCAGGACACGCTCGGTTTCGAGCGATCCTACCAGAGCTACGCGACGCGAGGCGGCCTGGAAGTCGACCTCGGCGAGAAGCTCTACGGCGAGATCGCTCTCGGCTACGAAACCTATCGCTTCGAAGACGACCGGCTCAGTGATGTCAGCGGCCTGTCGGTCGACGGCCGCCTCAACTGGTCGCCGCAGCGCGGCACGGACGTCCTCTTCGGGCTGTCGACCGGTCTCGACCCATCGACCACGGCGGGCGATTCCGGTTCGATCGATTACACCCTGATCAACATCATCACCCACGAAATGCGCTCGGATCTGGTCGCGCGGCTGTCCAACACCTTGACCATCCGCAAGTATCCCTCGGATAGCCGCTCCTCTGACGAGACGACCTGGCGCACCGGGGCGGGTCTCACCTGGGATATGAACCGCTATCTCGCATTGACCGGCGACGTCAGCTACGAGCGCACCACGCGCGACGTCGGCGATCCCACCGACATCACCCGCGTCGGCGTCGGCCTCGTCCTCAGGCGCTAAGCCTGAAGACCACCTCTGCATCCGCCGCTGCAGGCAAAGAAAAAGGCCGCACCCATGGGATGCGGCCTTCGTGTTTCGACGGAACCGAAATTACTTCAAGCTGCTGAGCAGCGCCTTCAGCGGGCCTTCGACGGTCGGGCGGATATCGGCGCGTTCCAGCGCGAAGGCAACGTTGGCGAGGATGAAGCCATCCTTGGCGCCGCAGTCATAGGTCTCGCCGCGGAAATGGTAGGCGGCGAACTGCTGGCTCTCGGACAGCTTCAGCATGCCGTCGGTCAACTGGATCTCGTTGCCGGCGCCGCGTTCCTGCTTTTCCAGGATCGGGAAGATTTCCGGCTGCAGGATGTAGCGGCCATTGATGAAGAAGTTCGACGGCGCCGTTCCCGGCGCGGGCTTTTCGACCATCTTGGTGATCTTGAAGCCGTCACCGACCTTCTCGCCGACACCGACGATCCCATACTTGTGGGCCTGGTCCGGCGCGCATTCCTCAACGGCGATGACATTGCCACCGCTCTGTTCGTAGAGCTCGACCATGCCCTTCAGGCAGCCCTTTTCGCCCTTCATGATCATGTCGGGCAGCAAAAGCGCGAAAGGCTCGTTGCCGACCAACTCGCGGGCGCACCAGACCGCATGGCCAAGGCCAAGCGGCGCCTGCTGGCGGGTGAAGCTTGTGGTGCCGGCCTTCGGCAGGATGTTGTCGAGAAGCTCGATCTCGATCTTCTTGTTGCGCTCGCGCAGCGTCTGGTCGAGTTCGACCTGGATGTCGAAATAGTCCTCGATGACGGCCTTGCTGCGGCCGGTGACGAAGATCAGGTGCTCGATACCGGCTTCCATCGCTTCGTCGACCACATATTGAATGACCGGCTTGTCCACCACCGTCAGCATTTCCTTCGGCACAGCCTTGGTGGCCGGCAGGAAACGCGTGCCCAGACCAGCGACCGGGAACACGGCTTTGCGGACTTTACGCTTGTCGGTCATCGGTACCTCCTTCAATCGGATTTCAATCCTGAGTGTTGCTGTAGAAACCCTTAAAGCAAATCAATTTAAGGAATCGTCAGCGCTTTGCAGTGCGGCGGCAATCTCTACGTAACGATGTGAACGCACGCTGAACCGGGACGAAAAAAATGCTCATATGCACTCTATCCGCATTTTCTTCGGCGCAAGACGCAATGGCCTTTTCATGGTAAAGGGTTTGTTGACCACGTTTCTGTAGATTCGTCCTGATCCGGCGCTGCATCGACTGCGGCCGGATCCGAAAACAGGAACCGCCGGCGGTCGACGAACCGTTGCGCTGGCTCCAGACTGCCACCATGCGGAGATGTCCCGGCTATGACGGCTGAGGCTCCGCAGAGAAACGGAACCGACAGCTGATGATCAGAAACCGCAGGACGTTTTTCCGTCATATCGCCGCCGCCTTCGTCCTATCCGCCGTCGCGCTTGGCACCTCCCCCGCGCGCGCCGATGCCGGATTCCAGAACTGGATCAACAACTTCTATGCCACGGCTGCAAAGAGCGGCATCACCCAGGCGACCTATCGCAAGGCTTTTGCCGGCGTGAAGACGCCGGATGCGGCCGTGATCGAAAAGGCCAATTACCAGCCAGAGTTCAAGCACAAGATCTGGGAATACATCGATTCCCGCGTCAACCCCTACACCAAGCGCATCGGCCAGGAGATGGCCGCCAAGCATGCCCGCACGCTGAATTCAATCGAAAAGCACTTCGGCGTCGACAAGAACATCCTGCTGGCGATCTGGTCGATGGAATCGAACTACGGCGCCGTGCTCGAAAAGGACGACCGTCTGCACTACGTGCCGCGGGCGCTCGCGACCCTTGCCTATGCCGATCCCAAGCGCGCGAAGTTCGCCAAGACACAGCTGATTGCCGCGCTCAAGATCCTGCAGAGCGGCGACATCACCCCGCGCGAGCTGACCGGCTCCTGGGCCGGCGCCATGGGGCACACGCAGTTCATCCCGACGAGCTATCTGCTCTACGCAATCGACGCTGATGGCAACGGCCATCGTGATATCTGGAACTCGGTGCCCGACGCGCTGGCAACGGCCGCCAACCTCCTGAAGAAGAACGGCTGGCAACCGGGCGAAACCTGGGGCTACGAAGTCGCGCCGCCGGCCAACGCCGCGAAATACTCGGGGCAGACGAAGACGCTTGCCCAATGGGCAGCGCTCGGTTTCTTGCGCCCGAACGGCAAGGGCTTCCGCAATGGCAATTCGCGCGCCGAACTGAAGCTGCCGAGCGGCGGCGACGGTCCGGGCTTCCTGATGACCAAGAACTTCTTCGTCATCAAGCGCTACAACGCGTCGGACAGCTACGCGCTCGGCGTCGGCCTTCTCGCCGACCAGATCGCCGGGTACGCCGGCATGCAGCAGCGTTGGCCGCGCCCGGACGGTTCGCTCGACATCAGTGAAAAGTTCGAGTTGCAGAACCGCTTGAAGGAACTTGGCTATTACAGCGGCGAGGTCGATGGCAATTTCGGATCCGGCTCCAAGGCCGCAATCCAGCAATTCCAATCGAAGAACGGCCTGGCGCCGGATGGTCAGCCGACACAGCATCTGCTGCGCGCCCTGCGCAACTGACGCGCCTACCCGAAATGCGACGGCGGCCTTGTTGTCGCCGTCCGTTCGATGGATGATCAGACATGCAAGCGAAAACCAAGGCCCGGATGGCAGGTGGCGGAATGCCCTTGAAGGTCGCGACGATGTTCATCGCCGCGGCCGCAATGCTGTTTGTCGGCTTTGCCGCCAGTTTTGCCGAAGCCCAGGAACGGGTGCAGCGGCGCAACCTCTTCCAGATGCTTTTTGGCGGCTTCACGCGCGAACGGCGTGTCATCGACGAGCGCTACGAGTTTCCGCAGCAGCCGCGCCCCAGGCGCGCGCGCCAGAACCAGAGCCAGGGCCAACCACGGCAGAAGGTCCCGGGGCAGCAGAAGGCAAAGCCCGTGATTGCCGATGCGGCTCCCGTGCCGCAGCCGGTTGAAAAGGCGCCGGACGCCAAGAAGGTTCTTGTTGTCGGCGACTTCATGGCCGGCAGCCTCGGAGACGGCCTGAAAACCGCATTCGAAATGACGCCCGGTATCACCATCGAAACGCGCGCGAACGGTTCGTCCGGCTTGGTACGCGAGGACTATTTCAACTGGCCAGTGACGCTGCCGACCTATATGGGCGAGATCAAACCCGCCGTCATCATCGTCAGCCTGGGCGCCAACGATCGCCAGCAGATGCAGATCGGTAGCACCAAGGAAAAATACCGCACCGATCTTTGGACGCAGGAATACCGCAAGCGCGTCCACGCGCTCGCCGAGCTTGCGCGCAAGGAAAAGCTACCGGTCCTATGGGTCGGCATGCCGCCGTTCCAGTCGGCCGCGATGACGGCCGACATGGTGACGTTCAACGGCATCTACCGTGAAGAAGTCGAAAAGGTCGGCGGCCAGTTCGTCGATATCTGGGACGGCTTCGTCGATGAGGCCGGCAAGTTCGTGCTGACCGGCTCCGACATCAACGGCCAGCAGGTTCGCCTGCGCGGCGCGGACGGCATCAACCTGACAAAAGCAGGCAAACGCAAGCTCGCGTTCTACCTGGAAAAGGACATTCGCCGCCTGCTCGGAGATGCCGCCGCGACTGACAAGGACGTACCGGGCGCCGACGGACTGAAGGATCTCGTCGTTACCGCACCGCTTGCCAACGAGGACATCGTCAAGACGCAACCAATCGGCCTGACCGATCCGGATCTTGATGGCGCAGCAAGCCTGCTCGGCGATGCCGCCCCCAACAAGGGCACCGGCCGGAGCCCGCGCGACCGCCTCGTCGACAAGGGCGATGTGGCTGCAGCGCCTGCCGGCCGCGTCGATGATTTCCGCCTCGCCAAGCCAGGAACAGTCATCAGCAATCCGGTAATCCGGAATTAGCTCTTTCGCGCACGGCTGCAAGCGATAGCAGCCGCGCATCAAATGGAACAGGGACCGCCTCGTCGCGACGATCCCCACATTGCAAAACACGACCCTGAAAGCAAAAGGGCTCCGCCGTGATCCGGCGGAGCCCTTTCCTGCTTGGGAGTGTTGTCTTCAGCGCGGCAGGATCGTCGATCCCATCAGCGCCTCATCGATCGCCCGAGCGGCCTGACGGCCCTCGCGAATCGCCCAGACGACGAGCGACTGGCCGCGGCGGACGTCGCCGGCCGTCCAGAACTTGTCGACCGAGGTCTTGTAGTCGCGGTCGTTGGCAACGACGTTGGTCGAGCCGCGACGGTCGGTGTTGAGCGTCAGCTTGTCGCCGAGATCCTTCAGCACGCTGTCGGTGAACGGACCGCTGAAGCCGATAGCGATGAAGGCGAGATCGGCCTTGATAATGAACTCCGTGCCGGCAATCGGCTTGCGGCGGTCATCAACCTGGCAGCACTTGACGCCGATAAGGTTGCCGTCTTCGTCGCCGACGAACTCCAGCGTCGCGACCTGGAATTCGCGGATAGCGCCTTCGGCCTGGCTGGACGAGGTGCGCATCTTGGTGGCCCAGAACGGCCAGACGGCAAGCTTGTCTTCTTTCTCTGGCGGCTGCGGACGGATATCGAGCTGGGTGACCTTGACGGCACCCTGGCGGAAGGCGGTGCCGACGCAGTCGGACGCGGTATCACCACCGCCGACGACAACGATGTGCTTGCCGCCGGCCAGGATGGGTGCTGACGGCCAGCCGGTGCTGTCGATGTTCTCGCGGCCGACGCGACGGTTCTGCTGCACGAGATAGGGCATGGCGTCATGCACGCCGGCAAATTCGACACCGGGAATGCCGGCATTGCGCGGCGTTTCGGAGCCGCCGCAATAGAGCACCGCATCATGGCCGTCGATCAGTTGCTCGACAGCAACGTCGACGCCGATGTTGACGCCGCAATGGAAGGTGACACCCTCGCCCTTCATCTGTTCGACGCGGCGATCGATGAAGTTCTTCTCCATCTTGAAGTCGGGAATGCCATAGCGCAGCAGGCCGCCCGCCTTGCTCTCGCGCTCGTAGACGTGCACCTCGTGGCCGGCGCGCGCCATCTGCTGGGCAGCCGCCATGCCGGCAGGGCCCGACCCGATGACCGCGACCTTCTTGCCGGTCTTGGTGACGGCCGGCTGCGGCACGATGTAGCCCATCTCATAGGCCTTGTCGGCGATCGCCTGCTCGACGGTCTTGATCGCGACCGGGGCATCCTCGAGGTTCAGCGTGCACGCTTCCTCGCAGGGCGCCGGGCAGACGCGGCCGGTGAACTCCGGGAAGTTGTTGGTCGAATGCAGGTTGCGGATCGCCTCTTCCCAGTTGCCGTTATAGACCAGATCGTTCCAGTCGGGGATCTGGTTGTGGACCGGACACCCGGTCGGCCCATGGCAGTAGGGAATGCCGCAGTCCATGCAGCGTGCCGCCTGCTTCTGCACTTCCGGTTCCGACATCGGAATGGTGAATTCGCGGAAATGGCGGATGCGGTCGGACGCCGGCTGGTACTTTGCCACTTGCCGGTCGATCTCGAGAAAACCAGTTACCTTACCCATCGTTTCATCCTGATAGCTATGCGTCTGAACAGGCGCTTTTGAAAAGCGCGCGTGATGAACCCCCGAACCCTTTTCGGAACCGGGAGCCCTTTTCACCGGGGCCTCTATTCGGCCGCCTCTGCCATTTTCATGCGTTCCATGTCTTCGAGCGCACGGCGATATTCGACCGGCATGACCTTGCGGAATTTCGGCCGGTAGTCTGCCCAATGATCGAGGATCGCCTTTGCCCGGGGCGAACCCGTATGGTGCAGGTGATTGGAGATCAGCTGGTAGAGCCGCTCCTCGTCGTGGCGCGTCATGTCACCGGAGACGTCGACCATGCCCTTGTGCATGATGTCGCCGCCGTGGTGATGCAGCTTCTCGAGCATGTCGTCCTCTTCCGGAACCGGCTGCAACTCGACCATGGCCATGTTGCAACGGCGGGCGAAATCGCCTTCCTCGTCCAGCACATAGGCAACGCCGCCGGACATGCCGGCCGCGAAGTTGCGGCCCGTCGTGCCGAGAACGACAACGACACCGCCGGTCATGTATTCGCAGCCGTGGTCACCCACGCCTTCGACAACGGCGACGGCGCCGGAGTTGCGCACGGCGAAGCGTTCGCCGGCAACGCCGTTGAAGTAGCATTCGCCGGAGATCGCGCCG
The DNA here is from genome assembly GCF_003355565.1 of Ensifer sp. M14. Taxonomy (NCBI): domain Bacteria; kingdom Pseudomonadati; phylum Pseudomonadota; class Alphaproteobacteria; order Hyphomicrobiales; family Rhizobiaceae; genus Ensifer; species Ensifer sp. M14. The sequence continues at coordinate 1,268,577 of NZ_QJNR01000004.1, read as the reverse complement.
TAAAGCACGGTGTTGCCGACGATGATGGAGTCTTCAGGCACGATCTTCGTGTTTTCAGGCGGCCGGACGATGATGCGCCCGCCGGAGAGCCCCTTGCCGACATAGTCGTTGCCGTCACCCACCAGGTCGAAGGTGATGCCGCGCGCGAGGAATGCGGCGAACGACTGACCCGCGGTACCCTTGAGGGTGACGTGGATCGTATCGTCCTTCAGACCCTTGTGGCCCCAGCGCTTGGCAAGCGCACCCGAAAGCATCGCGCCGGCCGACCGGTCGACGTTCTTGATCTTGGCTTCGAAAGCGACGGGCGCCTTGGTTTCCAGCGCGACCTTGGCCTTCTCGATCAACGTGCGGTCGAGCACGTCGTCGATCGGGTGCTTCTGGCGGCTGGTCCAGTAGGTCTCCTCCTTCGGAGCCTCGACCTTGTGGAAGATCTTGGAGAAATCGAGACCGTTGGCCTTCCAGTGGGCGAGCGCGCCGTCCTTTTCCAAGAGCTCCGAGGCGCCGATGATTTCATCGAGCTTGCGCACGCCGAGCAAGGCGAGGATCTCGCGCACTTCCTCGGCGACGAAGAAGAAGTAGTTGATGACGTGCTCGGCCGTGCCCTTGAAGCGCTTGCGCAGCACCGGATCCTGGGTCGCGACGCCGACAGGACAGGTGTTAAGGTGGCACTTGCGCATCATGATGCAGCCGGCGGCAATCAGCGGCGCAGTGGCAAAGCCGAACTCGTCGGCACCGAGAAGCGCGCCGATGATGACGTCGCGGCCGGTCTTCAGGCCACCATCGACCTGAAGGGCGACGCGCGAGCGAAGACCGTTCAGCACCAGCGTCTGCTGGGTTTCGGCAAGGCCGATTTCCCAGGGGCTGCCGGCGTGCTTCAAGGAGGTCAGCGGCGATGCGCCGGTGCCGCCGTCGAAGCCGGAGACGGTGATGTGGTCGGCGCGCGCCTTGGCAACACCGGCCGCAACCGTGCCGACACCCACTTCCGAGACCAGTTTGACCGAAACATCGGCTTCCGGGTTGACGTTCTTCAGGTCGTAGATCAGCTGCGCCAGATCTTCGATCGAGTAGATGTCGTGGTGCGGCGGCGGCGAGATCAGGCCGACGCCCGGCGTCGAATGCCGGGTCTTGGCGACGGTCGCGTCCACCTTGTGGCCGGGCAGCTGGCCGCCCTCACCGGGCTTGGCGCCCTGCGCCACCTTGATCTGCAGCATGTCGGCATTGACAAGATATTCGGTCGTCACGCCGAAGCGGCCGGACGCGATCTGCTTGATCGCCGAACGCTCCGGGTTCATCGAACCGTCGGGCAGCGGCAGGTAGCGGTCGCTTTCCTCGCCGCCTTCGCCGGTGTTCGACTTGCCGCCGATCCGGTTCATGGCGATGGCCAGCGTCGTATGCGCCTCACGGCTGATCGAGCCGAAGGACATGGCCCCGGTCGAGAAGCGCTTGACGATGTCAGTCGCCGATTCCACCTCGTCGACGGAGATCGGCTTGCGGCCGGCAGCCTCCGCGCTCTTGACGGTGAACAGGCCACGGATCGTGTTCATCCTGAGCGCCGAGGTGTTCACCATTTCGGCGAATTCGCGGTAACGGTCCTGAGCATTGCCGCGCACGGCATGCTGCAGCGAGGCGATCGCATCCGGCGTCCAGGCATGGCTTTCGCCGCGCATACGGTAGGCATATTCGCCGCCGATATCCAGCGTGTTGGCCAGCACCGGATCGGCACCGAAGGCCGCCTTGTGACGGGCGACCGTTTCGGCCGCGATCTCCTCGAGGCCGATGCCCTCGATCGTCGTTGCCGTGCCGAAGAAGAACTGGTCGACAAGCTTTGACGACAGGCCGACCGCGTCGAAGATCTGTGCGCCGCAATAGGACTGGTAGGTCGAGATGCCCATCTTGGACATGACCTTGAGGATGCCCTTACCGACCGCCTTGATGTAGCGGTAGACGACTTCGCTGCCGTCGACTTCCTTGGGGAAGTCGCCGCGCTTGTGCATTTCGGTCAGCGTATCGAAGGCGAGATAGGGGTTGATCGCTTCGGCGCCGTAGCCAGCGAGCAGGCAGAAGTGATGCACTTCGCGCGGTTCGCCGGATTCGAGCACGATGCCGACCGAGGTGCGAAGGCCCTTGCGGATCAGGTGATGGTGCACGGCCGCGGTCGCCAGTAGCGCGGGGATGGCCACGCGGTCCGGGCCGACCTGGCGGTCGGACAGCACGATGATGTTGTAGCCACCCTTGACCGCCGCTTCCGCCCGTTCGCACAGGCGATCGAGCATTTCCGGCATGCCCTCGGCACCGCGCGAGATGTCATAGGTGAAGTCGAGCGTCTTGGTGTCGAACCGGTCCTCGGTGTGACCGATCGAACGGATCTTTTCCAGATCGCCGTTGGTCAGGATCGGCTGGCGCACTTCCAGCCGCTTGGCATGCGCCATGCCGGCATGGTCGAGCAGGTTCGGACGCGGACCGATGAACGAGACCAGGCTCATCACCAGCTCTTCGCGGATCGGATCGATCGGCGGGTTGGTGACCTGCGCAAAGTTCTGCTTGAAGTAGGTATAGAGCAGCTTGCGCTTGTCCGACATTGCCGAGATCGGCGTGTCGGTGCCCATCGAGCCGACGGCTTCCTGACCGGTGGTGGCCATCGGCGACATCAGGATCTTGGTGTCTTCGAGCGTGTAGCCGAAGGCCTGCTGGCGGTCGATGAGGGAAACGTCGCGGCGCAGAGCACGCGGCTCCACCGGCTTCAGCTCCTCGAGGATCAGCTGGGTGTCTTCAAGCCACTTGCTATAAGGGTGCTTGGTTGCGAGCGAAGACTTCACCTCCTCGTCGGAGATAATGCGGCCCTGCTCCATGTCGATGAGCAGCATCTTGCCCGGCTGCAGGCGCCACTTCTTGACGATCTTGCTTTCGTCGACCGGAAGCACGCCGGCTTCAGACGCGAGGATGACGCGATCGTCCGAGGTGACGATGTAGCGGGCCGGACGCAGGCCGTTGCGGTCGAGCGTCGCGCCGATCTGACGACCGTCGGTAAAGGCGACCGCCGCCGGTCCGTCCCACGGCTCCATCAGCGCTGCATGGTATTCGTAGAATGCCTTGCGCTCGGGCGACATCAGCTGGTTGCCGGCCCAGGCTTCGGGGATCAGCATCATCACCGCATGCGAGAGCGAGTAGCCGCCCTGCACCAGGAATTCGAGCGCGTTATCGAAACAGGCGGTATCCGACTGTCCCTCGTAGGAGATCGGCCAGAGCTTGGAGATGTCGTCGCCGAAGAGCGGCGAGGAGACGGAAGCCTGGCGGGCCGCCATCCAGTTGACGTTGCCGCGCAGCGTGTTGATTTCGCCATTATGGGCGACCATGCGGTAGGGGTGCGCGAGCTTCCACGACGGGAAGGTGTTGGTCGAGAAGCGCTGGTGGACCAGGGCGACGGCCGACTGGAAGCGTTCGTCCTCCAAATCCTTGTAGTAGGCGCCGACCTGATAGGCCAGGAACATGCCCTTATAGACGACGGTCTGGGTCGACAGCGACACGACGTAGAAGCCGAGATCGCCGCCTTCGGCCTCCGCATAGATCCGGTTGGAGATCACCTTGCGCAGCGTGAACAGGCGGCGCTCGAATTCGGCATTAGTGGCGGCATCGCGGCCGGCGCCGATGAACACCTGGACATGGTGCGGCTCGGTGGCGGCAATATCCGGGGCCTTGGAAAGCGACGAATTGTCGACCGGCACGTCGCGGAAGCCGAGCACGTGCTGGCCTTCCTCGGCGACGACTTCGTTGATCACGTCCTTGAAGTGGGCGATCAGCTTCTCGTCGCGTGGCATGAAGAGGTAGCCGACACCGTATTCGCCGGCCTTCGGTAGGGTCACGCCCTGCTTGGCCATTTCCTCGCGAAAGAAGCGGTCGGGGATCTGCACGAGGATGCCGGCGCCGTCGCCCATCAGCGGGTCTGCACCGACGGCACCGCGGTGCGTCAGGTTTTCGAGCATGAACAGGCCGTCGCGCACGATCTGGTGCGACTTTTCACCCTTCAGATGCGCGACGAAACCGACGCCGCAGGCATCATGTTCGTTGCGCGGATCATAGAGACCCTGTTTTCGCGGCAGGCCGGACGGGAATACGGGCGTTTTTTCAGCCGTCGCAACAGTGTGTGCGAGGTTGAGCCCAGATTGCTGTGATGGCGTGTGATCCGTCATCGTCTTCCCTCCTGTTGAACCCGGCACGTCCCGGGCATCCCTGCGCCCGCGCATGGCTCTCCGTCGCATGCATCCGCATGCCGCAAAGCCGGGGCATTCATCGTCTCATGATCCTGATCAGGTCGCAAATAATGCACGGCATCATCAGGCATTGATGTCAGTGACCATCCTGATGGCAGGCGATAACAACCGGATGAAATCCGGCGGATTCGCCTGCGCCACACGCCGAGTGCCGATTTTTTGGGCACTTGCGGCGATTGTTCCGGCCCCTAGACCGAAATAGGACAGTCTTGCTGTCCTATTTCATGCGCTCTATGCCAGAAACCGCCCCCCTCCGCAAGAGGCATATGAGCATTTATTAGAAGAGATTTTACCGAACATTGCCGGAAGTTTCCCAGTTTTATAATTTAATTACGACAAACCGGCATTTTCTTCATTTTGGTTTCAAAGTGGTATTCTGTTGGCCTCTCCGGCGGCAACCGCGATTGATCCGGCTAGGAAGTGGGTTATGGTCGCCCGAACACGCCGATAAGACCATGAAACAGGACGACATGTGATGATTTTTTCCTCTGATAACTGGGCTGGCGCTCACCCGACCATCGCCCAGAGCCTCGTGACCCATGCCGACGGCTACGCGTCCGCCTACGGCACCAGTGAGCTCGACCGGAAGGTCGAAAAGAAGCTGTCTGAGGTTTTCGAGCGCGATGTCGCCGTCTTTTTCGTCGGCACCGGAACGGCCGCCAATTCGCTGGCGCTCGCCAGCAGCAGCCGCGCCGGCGGCGTCGCGTTCTGCCACCGTGAGGCCCATGTGACCGCCGACGAATGCGGTGCGCCGGAATTCTTCACCCATGGCTCGCGACTGAAAGCCGTGGACGGCAAACACGGCAAGATGGACGCGGCGCGCCTTGAAGCGGAAATCCGCCGCTACCCGCTCGACAATGTCCACGGCGGCCAGCCTATGGCGGTCACGCTGACACAGGCGACCGAAAGCGGCACGGTCTATTCCCTCGATGAAATCGAAGCGATCGCCGCCGTCGCCAGGGCGCACAAGCTGCCGCTGCACATGGACGGCGCCCGCTTTGCCAATGCGCTTGTCAGCCTTGAGGCAACCCCGGCCGAAATGACCTGGAAGCGCGGCGTCGATCTCGTGTCCTTCGGCGGCACGAAGAACGGCTGCTGGTGCGCCGAGGCGCTTGTTCTCTTCGATCTTTCCAAGGCGCACGAGATGCATTTCCTGCGCAAGCGCTCGGCGCAACTGTTCTCAAAATCGCGTTTCGTCTCCGCCCAGTTCGATGCCTATCTGCAGGGCGACCTCTGGCTTGACCTCGCCCGCCATTCCAACGCCATGGCCCGGCGCCTTGCCGACGGCATCGCTGCGTCGCGCACGAGCCGGCTCGGCTGGCCGGTCGACGCCAACGAGGTCTTCGTCATCCTGAAAAACGACGTGGCGGCGAAATTGCGCGAACAGGGAGCCGTCTTCTATGACTGGCCGGTTCCGCACGATCTCGCCGGAAGCCTCGCGGCCGACGAGGGCCTCTACCGCCTGGTGACCAGCTTTGCCACCAAGACCGACGACATCGACCGCTTCGTCGCGGCCTGCTGAAGCGGATCGGTCTGTAGGGCCGGGCCTCAGGCCTGCCCTTGAAGCGTCCGCACCTTCGACAGGATCTCGGTCGAGAGCGCCGCCAGCAGCTTCTGGTCGGCGCCCTTGCTCGGGACCAGCACGAACTCGACGTCTTCAAGCTGCGGCAAGATGCCCGCCGGCAATTCCCTCAGGCCCTGGGGCGCCATGCTGCGCGGCTGCACAAGCACGCCCATGCCAGCCTGCGCCGCAGCCGTCAGCCCGCTGAGGCTGCCGCAGGTGCAAACGATCCGCCACGGCAGCCGATGCCGCTCGAGCACTTCGAGCGCCACGCTGCGGGTGATGCTCGGCGGCGGGAAAGCAATCAGCGGCAAGACGCGGTCGCGCTTGATCCGCTCGGGATCGCGCGCCAGCCAGACCAGCGGTTCGCGATAGACCAGTTCGCCGCGTGGATCGCCCAGCCGGCGCTTCGCCAGGACCAGATCGATCTCGCCGCCGTCCTGCATCTGGTAGAGCACGCCACTCAGCGCCACCGTCAATTCCAGCTCCACCGAAGGATGCGCGCGCACGAAATCCTCAAGCACGCCCGGTAGCCGGCTGGTGACGAAATCCTCCGACACGCCCAACCTCAGCCGGCCGCGAAGACTGCTTTCGGCAAACAACGCCTTGACCTCGTCGTCGATCGCCAGCATCGAACGCGCATGGGCAAGGAGAGCCTGGCCATCCGTGGTCAGTGACACTCGATGCGTGTCACGCGCAACCAGCTTGCGCCCGACGGCAGCCTCAAGCCGTTGAATATGCTGGCTGACCGTCGATTGCCCGAGCGCCAGTCTTTCGGCCGTAAGGGTAAAGCTTCCCATCTGTTCGAGCGCCACGAAGCTACGCAATTGCACAAGGTCGAGCATCCATTATCCATTTTTGCGATAACTGTTATTCCTTGCATCCTGCTTCATAATGACATTTCTCGGCAAGGTGTTTTCTCAATCGAGCCAGTGACAGCCATGCGCCGCTATCTTCCCGACACGTTCACCCTGCTTCTGCTTCTCACCGTGCTTCTGGCATCGCTGCTTCCGATCCAGGGCGATGCGGTCGCCTGGTTTGCCATGGCGACCAAAGTCGCGGTGGGGCTGGTGTTCTTCCTGCATGGCGCGCGGTTGTCGCGCGACGTCGTCATCGCCGGCTTTCTGCATTGGCGGCTGCATCTGGCGATCCTGGCCTCGACTTTCGTTCTGTTTCCGTTGATCGGCCTTGCCGTCGGCTTCGTGCCGTCGTCGGTCCTGCCGCCGGCGCTTTACACCGGCATCCTGTTCCTCTGCGTGCTGCCCTCGACGGTGCAGTCGTCGATCGCCTTCACCTCCGTTGCAGGCGGCAATGTCCCGGCGGCGATCTGCTCTGCGTCGGCCTCCAACATTTTCGGCATGTTCCTGACGCCGCTTCTGGTCGGCCTCTTGTTTTCGGCCGGCGGCCATGGTGGCGTGTCGCTGGATGCGCTGGAGCAAATCCTCTTGCAGCTGCTGGCGCCGTTCATTGTCGGTCAATTGTTGCAGCCGTGGATCGGCGGCTGGATCCGGGCGCGCAAGGGCCTGCTTGCGCCGGTCGATCGCGGCTCGATCCTCATGGTCGTCTATCTCGCCTTCAGCCAGGCGGTCACATCGGGACTGTGGCAGACCTTTTCGCTTGCCGACCTCGGGGTGCTGGTCGCAATCGAGGTCGTCATGCTGGCGCTGGTGCTTGCCGTCACCATGTTCGGCAGCCGCCTCCTCGGTTTTGACCGTGCCGACGAGATCGCCATCACCTTCTGCGGCTCGAAGAAGAGCCTTGCGAGCGGCATCCCGATGGCAAGCGCCATCTTCGCCGGCCAGAACATCGGCGCGATCGTGCTGCCGCTCATGCTCTTCCACCAGATCCAGTTGATGGCCTGCGCCGTGATCGCCCAGCGTTACGCCGCCCGCAAGGAGCCGGACGCACTCGCCGAACCCGTGCGGACATAATGTCCGAACCCGTCCGGACATAACAAAAAAGGCGGCGCCCTTTCGAGCGCCGCCTCTTCAAGCTTGGGAGGTAGGGATTAGAGGCTCTGCGCCTCGATCTGCTTCGGCTGCGAGGCAACCGACGTAATGTCGATCCGGCGCGGCTTGGCTGCTTCCGGGATCTCGCGGGTGAGGTCGATGTGCAGTAGGCCGTTCTTCAGCGAAGCGGACTTGATCTCTACATGGTCGGCAAGCTGGAAGCGGCGCTCGAAGGCGCGCTTGGCAATGCCGCGATGCAGGAACTGGTTTTCTTCGGCCTTTTCCTCGCTCTTTTCACCCTTGATCGTCAGCGTATGTTCGCGTGCTTCGATCGACAGTTCGGTTTCGTCGAAGCCGGCAACCGCCATGGTGATGCGGTAGGCGTTTTCGCCGGTACGCTCGATGTTGTAGGGCGGATAGGTCTGGGCCTGGTCAGGCTGGCCGAGGCTGTCGAGCATCGTGAAGAGGCGATCGAAACCAACGGTGGAGCGATAGAGGGGGGAAAAATCAACGTGACGCATGGTGTCCTCCTGGGAGCAACTGTTTGCGATATCTGGTCTGCCACCCCATCCAGGCAGCGGCGCGACCGGTGAACGGACCCGTTATCGGCGTCCGTGAGCAAAAGATGGGAATGCAATTTCGCCAGTTCAAGGCATGCCTGCTCAAGATTCTTGGCCCTGTGAATGGCGCATGAATAGACGGTTCGGCCTCGGTTCAGATCGTGAAGGCTAGAACAGCCACACTGGGAGGAAATCTCCTGGGGCTGAAGTGACATGTCCCTTCTCCTTCAGCGGCCGGAAACGGTGATCGTCCGGATTTCACCCACCGTTTCCGGCTTTTTTCTTTGACGGCGCCAGGCCCGCCGCCTATCCCTGATGATACCGATCAACGCATCTTCACCTTGGTTTCGTCCGCAATGACCACGATCCTCCGCTCCACACCGGATAATCCGATACCGGATAATCACGTGGCGGGCTTCTTCGACGGAGCCGGCGGCCGCAAGATCCGTTATGCTATCTTCAAGACAAAAACGCCGGTGGCGCGCGGCACCGTCGTCTTGCTGCAGGGCCGCAACGAATCGATCGAGAAATACTTCGAGACGATCGCCGATCTTAACGCTGCCGGCCTCTGGGTCGCCACCTTCGATTGGCGCGGCCAGGCGGGCTCCGAACGGCTGCTGCCCGAGGCTGGGCGCGGCCATGTCGAACGCTTTTCGTATTACGAGCGCGACCTGACCACCTTCCTCGAGCAGATCGTGCTTCCGGACACCCGACTTCCATTTTCGATCGTCGCGCATTCCATGGGCGCGCTCGTCGCATTGTCCCTCGCCCCGATGCTTTCGAGCCGCATCGACCGCCTGGTGGTGCTCGCCCCCTTTGTCGGTCTCGGTGGCCAGGTGATTGGCGAACGCAGCATTGCGAGCATGGCAACGGTGATGCGCTGGCTCGGCCTCGGGCGTCTGCCGCTGCACGCCGACAAGGGCAATCGCCCCTTTGAAAACAATGTGCTGACGGCAGATCGCCGCCGCTTTGCGCGCAATCTTGCTCTGACTGATGCCTATCCGGAATTGCGACTTGGGCCGCCATCGGCCCAGTGGCTGACCGAAGCGTTTCGCGCCGTGCGGCGTGTCACGCGCCGCGAGCATCTGACCCGCATCACCCTTCCGACGATTATCCTGGCGCCGACAGCCGATCGGCTGGTGCCGCATATCGCCGTCGAGTGGCTGGCACGCAACTTCCGCGCCGCCCACATGATCCCGATCGACGGCGCTCGCCACGAACTGCTGCACGAAGCGGACCGCTATCGCGCCCAGGCCATGGCGGCCATTCTTGCCTTTGTCATTCCCGATGAGCACGACGAGGACGAAGGCGAAGCGGCCTGAGAAGGGTCCCTCCGACCCGCGCTGGTGTCAGCCCTTGAGAATTTCCAGCGCCTGCGCATGCAGCGCGGCGCTGCCGGCAGCGATTACTTCGCCGCCCATTTCCGCCGGTCCACCCTGCCAGTTGGTGACGATGCCACCGGCCTGCTCGATCAGCGGGATCAGGCCGCCGACGTCATAGGGTTTTAGCCCGCACTCGATCACCAGATCGACATGGCCCGCCGCCAGCAGCGCAAAGGCGTAGCAGTCGCAGCCATAGCGGAACAGCCGCACCTTGTCCTGCAGAGCCTCGAAGCGGGTCTTGTTGTCGCCGGTGTAGAGATGCGGCGAGGTCGTAAACAGCACCGCGTCGGAAAGCGTGTCGCAGACGCGGGTCGACAGCATCTTGTCGCCGTCGGGGCCGCGATAGTGCGCCTTGGTGCCGTCGGCAAAGAAGCGCTCGCCGGTGAACGGCTGGTCCATCAGGCCCATCACCGCGTCGCCATTGCGATAAAGACCGATCAGCGTCCCCCAGACAGGAAGGCCGGAGATGAAAGCGCGCGTGCCGTCGATCGGGTCGATCACCCAAACATATTCGCGATCGAGGCCGACATTGCCATGCTCTTCGCCGAGGATGCCGTGATCGGGGAAATTCTCTTCGATAAGGGCCCGGATTGCCGCTTCCGCCGACTGGTCCGCTTCCGTCACCGGGTCGAAACCGCCCTCGAGCTTGTTGACGACGCTCGTACCGATGCGAAAACGCGGCAAGGTTTCCGCCTTGGCGGCATCGGCGAGACGGTCAAAAAAGGAGCGGTCGGGCAGCATGGCACTCTCTTTGGGGAAGGAAGCAGGAAGGTCCGATCTGCATAGCGGAAATTTGCAGAAAGGCAAAGACGAGGCGGCCCGCTGCCGGCGATCGGTGACGGCGCGCCGCGCCAACGGTTTCAGTGCATTCGAAACGGCGAAACCCCTTTGATGCACTGCAAAAGTTTTCAGTCGTTCAACTTGACATTTGTGCAGTGCAATATTAGGGTTTTTAGGCAGTCACTCGTGACTGTAAATACCCTCCTTGGGTGTTTCCTCCCTAGACTTAACCGCGCCACCGGCGCGGTTCTTTTTGAGATCTAGCCGGAGAGGGCTGTTACTCCGCAGCAAGCGGCAGATATGCACCGTAATCCTCGACATGCCGTGCCAGCGACGCGATGAAGCTGGTGAGATCGGCAACCAGAGCGCCGAAACCGGGCTTCCTGACGAGCGTCGTCTCATCGACATAGAGCCCACGATTGATCTCGATCTGCAGCGCGTGCAGGCCACGGCTCGGTCGGCCGTAGTGTTCGGTGATGAAGCCGCCGGCATAGGGCTTGTTGCGTGCAACGGTATAGCCGAACTCCTGCAAGAGATCGACGGCGATCCGCGACAGCTCCGCCGCCGCACTGGTGCCGTAGCGGTCGCCGATGATGAAATCCGGCCGCTGGGCGCTGCCGGGCAGATGCACATTGCCCGGCATCGAGTGACAATCAATCAGCACCGACAGGCCGAACTGCACATGCGTGCGCGCAATCAGCTTACGCAAGGTGGCATGGTACGGCTTGTAGATCGTCTCGATCCGCGTCAGCGCCTCCTCGATGGGAAAACGGCCGCGATAGATTTCCATGTTCTCGGCAACCAGCCGCGGCACGGTGCCAAGGCCGCCCGCCACCCGCATCGAGCTGATATTGGCGTGCGGGGGCACCGGGCCGTCGAACATGCGCGGGTCGAGTTCGTAAGGCTCACGATTGACGTCGAGGAAGGCGCGCGGGAAATGCGCCAAAAGCATCGGCGCGCCGAGGAACGTCGCATTCTGGAACAGCTCGTCGACATAGTGATCTTCGGACCGGCGGATTGCCAGCGCATCAAGGCGCGACTGATCGAGAAAGGCCTGTGGATAAGATCGACCGCTATGCGGCGAGTTGAATACGAAGGGAATCCGCTGGCTTGCAGGTTCCAGAACCTCAAACAGCTCCCTCTCCGTCATCTCCCCCATCGGAACCCTTTTTACCATGTGCGGTTCTTGCTGTTATCATCATGTTGCCAGTTGGCCGGCTCTGTGTCCATAGTGCGCCCACTCCGGTTTCTCGGGAGTTGACGCGCCGCGTTCACGAGATATTTACCCCGTTGCGGCTTGGATAGAACGCCGCAATCCATCCGCAATGAATAAACAGAAGCAACGGCCGAGTTCATGACTGTGAAAATCCTTCTTGCCGAAGACGACAACGATATGCGCCGCTTCCTGGTGAAGGCGCTCGAAAAGGCTGGCTACAAGGTCATGTCCTATGACAACGGCGCCAGCGCCTACGATCGCCTTCGCGAAGAGCCCTTCTCGCTTCTCCTGACCGACATCGTCATGCCGGAGATGGACGGCATCGAGCTTGCCCGCCGGGCGACCGAACTCGATCCGGACCTCAAGGTGATGTTCATCACCGGCTTTGCAGCGGTGGCGCTGAACCCGGATTCGAAAGCCCCGAAGGATGCCAAGGTCCTGTCGAAGCCTTTCCACCTCCGCGACCTCGTTGACGAGGTCAACAAGATGCTGGCCGCCTGAGGCCAGACATTTTTCCACAACCGCCGCTGCCGTTCGCGATGTTCGAAACGGACTGGCGCGGATTTCAGATCGACCGCCGAGATCCACAGGGATCTTCGGCGGTCTTTTTATTTCAGTGACTTACGCGCAAAGCCCGGAAATCCGGGACTTCCAGCGGGCGGCCAAAGGCTGCGTGTAGCGGCCGAAAACGCCATGCAAAATTTCTGTCAAAAAACCTGCAAAAACCCTATTGACGCGACAGCGGGTTCTATGGTCTATGCGCCTCATCGGATGGGCGTGTAGCTCAGCGGGAGAGCACTACGTTGACATCGTAGGGGTCACAGGTTCAATCCCTGTCACGCCCACCATCCTTACTCAGGCGAACGTCCCCATCGCCAGAACCCTTCAACAGACAAAATGTGAAACGCCGTAAAGGCGATTAATCGTCGCCCGCAACGAGCCTCCTGCCCTTATCCCGTCGCCATGCGGCAACTGAGCCCGTCGAAAAATCGAAAGCACACGGCAAGTACAGAAGCCGGCTCGCTGTAAGGGCGCCGTTGTGCGCGGCACCGAGCGAGAACCTCGCTGGTGGGCGACAACGCCTCACTCTCGCCAGCAATGTTCAAGGCGGCTCATGGATCGGTCAGCGTTGCCGCCCTGTTTTGCATACGCGATCTGAAAGCATCCGTCCGACAGGAAGCGAGCGCATCAAGGCGAAAAAGACGATCACGCTCGACGCGAGCCACGCGTCACTGGCCTCGCACGCCCCGATCCCGTCGCACTGATCGAGGAGGCGGTTGCCTCCTTCGGCTGACGCCGGTCCCGACGCGACCGGCAGCCCCGGAAGACGTTCGGCCTCCGAGACCATGTTGTTTTAAAGGCGTGAACGGCAGAGGGGCGAAACGGCCGCCGTCAATGGGCGACGTTGGAGGCGGCCGACATCAGCTCCTCGCGGCGCGGCATGCCGAACATGTTGTGCCCGTCGGCCGTGGCCTCGGTAAAGCTCCAGCGCACGATTCCATCCCGGTCGAGCAGGAACTCGCCGACGAGTTGGCCCTCGCCGGCGGCGATCATACGTTCGTCGTCCTGCATGATTTCATAGCCGTCCGCCTTATCGAGAAAGGCCGAGGCTGCCCAAGGATCCATCGCGGTCGGCAACGCGCCGGGCATATCGATCAACATCGCCATGGCGGTTTTCTTGGCGAGCTTGTGGGGCCATTCGTCCTCATCCTCGGTGAACTGAAGATTGGGCAAGCCGAACGCGCGATGCGAAACCCGCTCCGGATCGGAAGCCGCCAGCAGATTCGGCAGTGGATGGTAGCGGAAATAGAGCCGTGCCCGGTCGATCGGCGTGTTGACGACTGTCAGGCTCTCGATGCCTTTTTCGCGCAACGCCCCGTCGAGTTGCGCCATCGCAGCGATCTGCCGCCGGCAGAAGGGGCAATGCAGACCACGGAACAGGCCGACCAGGACCGGCTTGCGTCCGCGAAAATCGTCGATGGAAATCTGGCCGTCCTGGGTGATGGCGTCAAGGACCACGTTCGGCGCCCGATCGCCCGGCTGTAGCGGTCCATTGTGGTGTTCAATCATGATCTCTTCTCCTCGTACCGATCGTGGGTTGCGGAGATGCGGGGCGGACGTGCCGAACGATGGGACGAACGCGACCGTCGCGTCTGACGCAGAACCGAATTGGCGACACAGATTTGTATTTCGGACACCCATTGGCGCCCGATCGTTCAATCCGGATCGTCTTACGTACCTTCGAGGGACCTGCCCTGCAGCGCCCTAAAGCGCATCGCGATCGTTCAGATTCGCTTGCTGCGCTTTAATTTCTTGTTTTCGCGCATGTCGTTGTCGCAAAACCGCGGCACACTTTTGCGCGACATGCTTCAATCGAGGAACGGCAATATCATCAGCGCTTCGGGATCGAGACCGTGCCGTGTGCATATGTCGCGAGCCGAAGCAAAGTGCCTTTCCGCACCGTCGAGGTCACCCGCATCAAGGCAGAGTGTCGCCAAGCCATCATAGCACGGAAACAACAGCTGCGCCTCTCGGGTTTCGAACGCGAGCTCGAGAGCCTCCTCGTAGAGACGCCGCGCGACATCAGGGCGCCCGTGGCACTGGTCGATCTGTCCCAGCACCAGCAACGACACCGGCAGATGATCGCGCTGATCGAGCTCACGGTCGATCGCGATCGCCCGTTCGGCAGCCGGAATGCCGTCGGCCGCACAGCGGTCGGTGAAGGTGCAATAGGCCACGGCCAAATTGGAAAGCAGCCGCGCCTGGAAGCCAAGGTCGCCGATACGGTGCGCCATGTCGAAGCCGAACTTGCAGACTTCGATGGCCCTGCGCGGCTCGATGATCGTGTAGAGAACGGCAAGATTGGTGTAGCCGCGGCAGGCCGCATTGAGCAGATCGGCAGCCTCCGCGACGGCGACGCTACGCTCGATCGTTGCGATTGCCTCGGAGCCGCGGTTAAGGCGCGCCAACGCCACGCCCTTGGTATTGAGGGCTTCTGCCGTCACCCGGTCCATTTCGCGCCGCGCCTGCAGAGCTTGCGGCATCAGACCGCTGATGCGTTTCAAGGCGTCGTCGGCCCAGACAATCGCGTCGGCATAGTTGCCCATGCGAAAGGCAAGGTGGCCCCGCTCCTGGGAGAGATGGGCGCTTTCGATCGGCGCATCCGCGTCTTGCAGAAGCTGGGCCGCGTTCGCGAAGGCCGCCAGTGCCTCGTCGCGTCGGGCTGCCTCCCACAGCAGATGTCCGAACTTGCGCTGGATGCGGGCCGCGGAGATCCGATCGTCGGTGGCGCGATAGACGTCGAGGAGGGACGCGTAGTGCCCCGCAGCCGTATCGCGCTGCCCCGAAGGCCCGAGCAGGTCGGCAACCC
This sequence comes from Ensifer sp. M14, assembly GCF_003355565.1. Classification (NCBI taxonomy): domain Bacteria; kingdom Pseudomonadati; phylum Pseudomonadota; class Alphaproteobacteria; order Hyphomicrobiales; family Rhizobiaceae; genus Ensifer; species Ensifer sp. M14. The sequence goes on along the minus strand of NZ_QJNR01000004.1, from coordinate 1,253,491 downwards.
GCTCGCGGGCGGCAAGCCATTCGGCTCCCTCCTCGCCGGCCTCCGCCCAGGCGGCCATCGCCTGTTTGTAGAACCGGATAGCATCGTCGTTCGCATAGATCGCCTGCGCACGTTCTCCCGCCGCCATGAGATAGCGTGCGCCTTTCGACTTATCCTCCGACTGGCTGAAGTGGTGGCCAAGCAGCGCCATTTCCTCCAGTCTCGTGGTCTGCGCTCCATAGCGGCGCTCGAGCCGGTCGGCGACGACGGCGTGTATCTCCGCACGTCGTCGTAGAAGCAGGTTGTTGTAGACGACCTCCTGCAACAGCGTCTGGGTGAAGCGATAGGTCTGCGCGCCCTGCAGGCGGCCCTCTCGCGTCTCCTCGATAATCTCGGCATCGCACAGGATATCCAGCGCGGCATCGATCGTCGGTTCGTCGCCAGCGACAACCCGCAGCAGTTCGACATCAAACCGTGGGCCGATGACCGCCGCATGATGAAGCAGCCTGCGCGACTGCGGCTGCAGCCGGTCGACCCTGCCGAGCAGCATGGCTTCGATGGTCACCGGAATATCGACGGTCGCCTCGCGCTCGACCACGCGCCAGGCGGCACCGAAGTGCTTGAGAGCATCGACTTCGATCAGGCCGCGCACGATTTCCTCGACGAACAGCGGGTTCCCGCCGGCGCGCGCCAGTATGCGGCCGGCCAACCCGCGGTGCAGACCATCGGCACCGAAGAAGGCGGACAGCAGCCTGTGCCCTTCGGCATCGGTGAGCGGCGCAAGCCGCAACGCCGTCAGGCTCGTTCGGCCAGGTCTCAGCCGGTCGACCGCCGTCTCGGGACGCTCCGTCGTCAGCATCATCAATGGACTGCCCTCCATCCGATCGAGGATAAAGGCGATGGCATCGAGGGACGCGGCATCGGCCCAATGCAGATCCTCGATCACCAGCAGCAGCGGCGTTCGCGACAGACGTCGCTCGAAGATGGCGCGCACCGCTGCAAAGAGCTGGCGACGCATCTGTTCCGGCTCGACATGGCGCAAGCTTTCGTCCTGCGTCCCCATTCCCAGGATGCGCAGGAAGAGCGGGAGGAGCTGTTCAAGTTTTTCGGGCGCAAAGCCGATCTCGGCCAGCCCCGCTGTCAGCAACTCGGTGGTGCGTTCCAGGGTATCAAGGGTCGAGATGCCATAGGCGCCGCGCAACACAGATGCCAGGACGCCGTAGGATGGCTCTCCAAGCGGAGATGAGCTTGCCCGACGAACGACGACATGCCCGAAGCGCGGGTCGACGGCGACCAGCCCGAGAAATGTATGGACGAGCCGCGATTTTCCCATCCCCGCCTCGCCGGACAGCCGCACCAGTTGTGCCGCTCCGTCACAGGCAAGCTCCAGGCAATCGAGCAGCCGCTTCATTTCCGCGTCGCGCCCGACCAGCGGTGCCGTCAGGCCCAACGCCTCCAGGCCGCGGGCGGCACCAGGGGCGTCAAGCACCTTTATCAGCCGGTAGACCTCGACAATGCCGGCTTTGCCGCGCAAGGCGGTTGCACCCAGCGCCTCATAGGCAAAAGCATGCCGGGTCACGCGATAGGTGACGGGGCCTACGAGAATCTCGCCTGGTCCCGCCATGGACTGCAGGCGCTGGGCGGTGTTCACGGCATCCCCCGTGACCGAATAGGATTTGCTGTCTCCAGCTCCCAGGGCACCGGCGACAACGGTGCCGGTATTCAAGCCGATGTGCAGGTTCACCGGCGCGCCGATGCGATCCTCCCAGCGTTCACCGATCAGGTTTGCCCGCGCGATCATGTCGATCGCAGCGCGAAGGGCGCGCTCGGCATCGTCCTCATGCGCCACCGGGGCGCCAAAAAGCGCCAGCAAGGCATCGCCGATGAATTTGTCGACGAAGCCGCCATAGGTTTCGACCGCTTCGGTCAACTCCGCAAAAAGTTCATTCTGAAAGGTCTGCAGGATCTCCGGATCCACATACTCGCCAAGGCCGGTGAAACCGCACAAATCGGCAAAAAGGATGGTCGCCGTGCGACGGTCGGCATTTTCGTTGTCGCTCGATACCGATGGGGATTGACCCCGTACCGCCCTCGGCAGCGGCATGACGGCGACCTGCCCCGAAACCAGGACCTTTACGGCCACCGGCTTGTCCAACGGCATCCCGCAATTCGGGCAGAAGGCGAAACCGGGCAGGCAGTCTGCACCGCAGCCCGGACATGGGCTTAGCTGTCTGGCCCCGCAGCTCGGGCAAAACGAAAAACGCCCCTCGATCTCGCAACCGCACTCGTGACACTTCATCAATAGCGAACCTTCGAAGAGGCCCCGCGCCGCAGGCTATCCAGAGCCATTTGCACTCAGTCAACGCAAAACAATGAACCCGTGGGCGCGGGTTTGCAAGCAATCGCTAACATGAAGATATCAAGGTCTGACAGGATCCGAACAGGACGCGCCATGGCGCCGTTCTGCACTCACCCGTCGGCCAGGCGGACGCCTCGACCGACGGGAGCGATGGCGTTGAAATCAGGAGTGGGTGCGGCGCGAAGTCGGCCTGCTCGCAAATGCCCCGAGATCAATGGCCGCACCGTCCGGTGCCCGGCACACGTCTTCGGGGTGCCGATCGCTTGCTTCCACCGCGAAATGGATCGCCGCCGCCTCGTTGGTGAAGAGCCCTCCGACCAGTCCCTTGCGGTCGGAGACAACCCACCACCCGTGGTTGTCGCGCCCGACGACGAAACGCGCGCGCGCCGAAAAGCCGCGTCGCACCTGCTGCTGCATACTGCCCATGATCGAATTTACCTCGTTGATGAAGAGCGCGGCGGCTCAGCCGGCAAGCCAGGGGATGACGGTCTGGATACCGTAGGCGAGCCCGAGCACGATGCCGAGGCGGATGCCGATCCCGAGGAAGGCATCGCGAACGACACTGTTGTCGGCTGGATGGGTCTCGATCTCCTGCAACCGGCGTCGTTGTTCCGCCTGCGCGGCCAGATGGGGAAAGCGTGACATGGTCTGTCTCCTTTGAGGTATTTGATGCGAAGGGCGGGCCGATCCGGCCGTGCACAACGGTAAGAGCCGTCCAATTTGCGATGACATGGAACTGCCCGATCGATCGTCGCGACGTGGTCTCAGCTCGCAAGCGCCAGGGGCAAGCGGGGGCTGAGGTGCTGGCCGCGGGGCGCCTCGATCAACGGTTCGAGCGCCGAACGGATTTCCGCCGCCGTTTCCGGCGACACCGTCGTCAGCGGCAGCCGCACTTCGGGGCTGAAGCCCCGCGCCAGATGCAGGGCGTACTTGATCGGGCCCGGATTGGTTTCGCGTTCAAGCGCGGTGAACAACGGCTGGAGCCGTTGATGAATGGCGACGGCCGCCTGGGCGTTGCCGGTTGCGATCGCATGGTGCAGCGAAACCATCAGCCGCGGCACGACATTTGCCGCCACCGAGATCGTCCCCTGCCCGCCGCAAAGGTTGAACGGCAGCGCCGTCTGGTCGTTGCCGGAGAATTGGCAGAGCCGCGCCTTGACCGCTGGCGATGACGCAAGGAAGCGACCGATGTCTCCGGTCGCGTCCTTGACGCCGACGATACCGGGCAGTTGCGCCAATCGCTCAAGCGTGCGCGGCGCGACGTCGACACCGGTGCGCGAGGGCACGTTGTAGACGATGACAGGCAGATCGACCGCCCGGACCACGGCCTCATAGTGGCGATAGATCCCTTCCTGGGAGGGTTTGCTGTAGTAGGGCGCAACGATGAGCGCGGCATCGGCGCCGAGCGCCTTGGCCTGTGCGGTCTGCTCGATCGTCGTCTGCGTGCAGTTGGTGCCGGTGCCGGCGATAACTGTGATCTTTCTATCCGCAACCTCGACGCATCGTTCGATGACCATCGAACGCTCAGCGCGCGAAAGCGTCGCCGCTTCTCCTGTCGTTCCGCAGGCGACGATGCCTGAAATGCCGTGGCGGATCTGCCATTCGACGAGCGACATCAGGCCGATGGTATCGACCTTGCCGTCTTTGAATGGCGTGACCAGCGCCGTGATCGCCCCTTCGAGGCGAAGCGAATGATCGCTCATGGAAATATCCTTCAGGTTGGAAGATGACTGCTGCGGGTGCCATCGCTTCTGATGACAAGCCCATGGACGCGGCAGCATTGCAGGAAGGCCGATAGGATCGCCGACGCCAGATCGGCGTGGCGCGCCTTGAATGTGACACGGCCAGCACCTTGAGGCGCGTAGCGAAGGGCGCAGGTCCACACTCCGCACTCATGGCTGAGGGTACGCAGGCAGAGCTTGGCTTTGGTCGCCGTCGTCAGGTGGATCACGGCGTCGACCAATGCGTCGGCGGCCATGAACTCTCGGAACCGGCGCGACGGCCAGTCTTCGGCGACCAGGCCAGGCATGTCGCGGAGCAGCCGAACGGCCTCCCAAACGTGATGTTCACGCAGGCGGCGGACCGCCGAAATACGCACGAGCAGGTGCCTCAAGGCATCCGGGGCGCCTTCGGTGTGGTCCGGCTCCGTGAAGGGGCCGATGCCGGGGTGGTGATCCGGTGTGCGGGAACGATGGCGAAAGCTGAAATCGTGAAGGGTCATGGTGCTCACCCGTTGTCGATGAGCAAACGCTACCTCCGCCCCGCGTCCGGTTTCGATTGCGACTTGCATCGGCCGACATAAGATTTCCATAAGGGCGGTTGCATGCCGGGTGTCCAAGTCAAAGCCGCGGCGCTAGACTGGCGCGAGGGGGCGATATCCGGCCGAAGTGCGTGCCGTGACGCGTCGAAATAATCTGACGCAAAAGATGACGTGCACGCAATTTTGCGCTAGGTAGCCCCTGCACTGGCGGTCGGTGATCGCCATATCAGCCAATGACATTTCGTCCTTGAAGGAAAACGTCCATGCCTGCCTATCGCTCCCGCACCACCACCCACGGCCGCAACATGGCCGGCGCCCGCGGCCTTTGGCGCGCGACGGGCATGAAGGATGGCGACTTCGGCAAGCCGATTATCGCGGTGGTCAACTCGTTCACGCAGTTTGTGCCTGGCCACGTGCACCTCAAGGACCTCGGCCAGCTCGTCGCCCGCGAAATCGAGGCGGCCGGCGGCGTCGCCAAGGAATTCAACACGATCGCCGTTGATGACGGCATCGCCATGGGCCATGACGGCATGCTCTATTCGCTGCCGTCGCGCGAGATCATCGCCGACTCGGTCGAATACATGGTCAATGCCCACTGCGCCGACGCCATGGTCTGCATCTCCAACTGCGACAAGATCACCCCCGGCATGCTGATGGCGGCACTGCGCCTCAACATCCCGGCCGTCTTCGTATCCGGCGGCCCGATGGAAGCGGGCAAGGTTGTCATGCACGGCAAGACCCATGCGCTCGACCTGGTCGATGCCATGGTCGCTGCCGCCGACGACAACATCTCCGACGAGGACGTCCAGGTCATCGAGCGCTCCGCTTGCCCGACCTGCGGCTCCTGTTCCGGCATGTTCACCGCCAACTCGATGAACTGTCTGACGGAAGCGCTCGGCCTGTCGCTGCCGGGCAACGGCTCGACCCTCGCCACCCACGCCGATCGCAAGCGCCTCTTCGTCGAAGCCGGCCACCTCATCGTCGACATCACGCGGCGCCACTATGAACAGGACGACGAAAGTGTGCTGCCGCGCAACGTCGCCTCGAAGCAGGCGTTTGAGAATGCCATGGCACTCGACATCGCCATGGGCGGCTCGACCAACACCGTTCTGCACATTCTCGCCGCCGCTCATGAGGGCGAGGTGGATTTCACCATGGCCGACATCGACCGGCTGTCGCGCAAGGTTCCCTGCCTGTCGAAGGTGGCACCCGCCAAGAGCGACGTGCACATGGAAGACGTGCATCGTGCCGGCGGCATCATGTCGATCCTCGGCGAACTCGAAAAGGGTGGCCTGATCAACCGCGATTGCCCGACCGTGCATAGCGAAACCCTCGGCCACGCCATCGACCGTTGGGACATCACCCGCACGACGAGCGAAACCGTTCGCAACTTCTTCCGTGCGGCTCCCGGCGGGGTTCCGACCCAGGTCGCCTTCAGCCAGGCAGCCCGCTGGGACGAACTCGACACCGACCGCGAAAAGGGCGTCATCCGCTCGGTCGAACATCCCTTCTCCAAGGACGGCGGCCTTGCAGTCCTCAAGGGCAACATCGCGCTCGACGGCTGCATCGTGAAGACCGCCGGCGTCGACGAAAGCATCCTGAAGTTCTCCGGCCCGGCACGCGTTTTCGAAAGCCAGGACTCGTCGGTCAAGGCGATCCTTGCCAACGAGGTCAAGGCCGGCGACGTCGTCGTCATTCGCTATGAGGGGCCGAAGGGTGGCCCTGGCATGCAGGAAATGCTCTATCCGACGAGCTATCTGAAGTCGAAGGGCCTTGGCAAGGCCTGCGCCCTGATCACCGACGGCCGCTTCTCGGGCGGCACCTCGGGCCTTTCGATCGGCCACGTCTCGCCGGAAGCAGCAAAGGGCGGCACGATCGGCCTGGTGCGCGAAGGCGACATGATTGACATCGACATCCCGAACCGCACGATCAGCCTGCGCGTCGACGAGGAGGAACTCAGCAGCCGCCGCGCCGAGCAGGACGCCAAGGGCTGGAAGCCGACCGAAATCCGCAAGCGCAAGGTGACGACAGCACTCAAGGCCTACGCTGCTTTTGCCACGTCCGCAGACCGCGGTGCAGTTCGCGATCTCGGCGATCTCTGAACGGACGACGATTTAAGAGACGAAGGGCTCCCGCTCGCGGGGGCCTTTTTTATGCGGGTGGCACCGCTCACGACCACACACGCCGTTACCAAGCTCAGCCCGCCTGTTCCGCACGCGATTCACCTGCTATTTTAGATTTATCTAATTTTATCGGGGTGAACGATGACAAACGCAGCGGACCTGCTCGGCACCTGGAAAATGCTCTCCTGGACCCGCAAGGCGGTGGTATCGGGCGAAGTCACCGATGCCATGGGGCCAGACCCTATCGGCTATCTCTCCTACCAGCCCGATGGCCGCATGACTGCGGTGGTGGTCGAGCGTCACCGACCCGCACCAAAGGGCACGGCACCCACCGACGAGGAAAAGGTGGCGCTGTTCGATTCGATGCTCGCCTATGCCGGCTCCTATACGCTTGACGACGGCAAGGTCATCCATCATGTCGATGCGAGCTGGAATCCGATCTGGGGCACTTCGGACCTGATCCGTCCCTATATTCTGGATGGCGAGCGGCTGGTAATCCACAGCGCGCCGGGCGTCGATCCGACAACCGGCGAAGAGGTCACATATCACCTCGAGTTCCGAAAGGTTTGAAACTTGCCGCCGCGCCTCGCCGATGCCTGAGGACCTGTCCTACAGCGCTTTCGGTTCAGACGGAGGCACAGAAGCACGCTATCTCCTTGTTTCCTCGCATCTTCTGCCGGAAAACCGCTTCGCACTTTTCCGGGAAATTCTCTAGAGATGCCGCGTTTCGGCCGGCGGGTGGAACCAGTTGTTGTTGCGGCCGTCCATGTATTGAACCGGCGCCTCTGCCAGCACCGCCGGATCGAGATCGTCGAGGGCGGCCAGATTGACGGAGTAGTAGGCGCCGCCGATCTCTTCGATATAGCCATGGCCAAAGGCGGCAATGCCGCAGGTCTTGCAGAAGCGATGATGCCCGCTCATGCTTCCGAACTGGTAGTCGGCGATATCGACTTCCTCTGCCTGCAGTCGGAACGCATCCGGTTTGACGATCGCGCCCCAATAACGCTTTTTCCAGCAGATCGAGCAATTGCACTTGCCGGTACCGGCGTCGAGATCGATGTCGGCCTCATAGCGGATCTTTCCGCAATGGCAGCTTCCCCGATAGGTCAGTTTCATCACCGTCACTCCCAATTGAAGACCAGACTACGCGCGCTGAGCGCAACAATGTTGACAACTTATTGTCAATTTCACTTTTCGCATAACGACAACATATTGTCAAATAATTTGGCGACCAGGCTTCGGGAAACGGGCGCCAGCGGGCGCCGCATCCGGATAGCGCACCTGCCTAAAGGTGTCTGACTTCTGCAGGGGCATTGGCCCAGTTGTCGCTGCGTCCGTCCATATAGTAGACCGAGGCGTCGGCGAGCGCCGAAGGGTCGAGGTCGTCGACGCAGGCGAGATTGACGGAGTAATAGGCCCCACCCAGTTCCTCGACGTAGCCATGAGTGAACGGCACGATGCCGCAGGCTCGGCAGAAGCGGTGATGACCGACCTTGGCGCCGAACTGGTAGTCGCCGATATCGGCCTCATCGCATAGAAGCCGAAAATCTCCGGGCTGGACCTGCACGCCCCAATACCGCACCTTGGCACAGAGCGAACAGTTGCACTTGGTCGTTCCGGCGTCGAGGTCGAAATCGGCCTCGTAACGCACCACGCCGCAGTGGCAACTGCCTTTGTAGGTTCGTTTTGCCATTCCCGTTTCCTTTTCGTACGATCAAAACGCTTGCGACGAGTGCGCCATCATGACAACATGCTGTCATTATCCACCATCGCACAATGGTAGTTACTGTCAACATGAATGACCCCGTCCGCACCCCCGCCGGCCACGCCTTCGCCGAGTTCGCCATCTCGGTGCTTCGCCTGACCGGTCCATTGACGGCAGCAGGCGACGTGCTCGCCAAACCCTCAGGCCAGAGCAGCGCGCGCTGGCAGGTACTGGCGGCCGCAAATCACGCGCCGATGTCGGTTGCCGATGCCGCGCGTGCGCTTGGCCTTGCCCGTCAGGGCGTGCAGCGCATCGCCGATCTGCTCGAAGGAGAGGGACTGATCGCCTACGGCGACAATCCGGCGCATCAGCGTGCCAAGCTGATGATGCCGACGCCGCGCGGCGAAGAGGTGCTGGATGAAATCAAGGCGAGGCAGGCCGTCTGGGCCGATGCCTTCGGCGCGGAGCTCGGCGAGGAGCGGCTGCAGCAGGCATCCGCATTGATCGCCGACGCCATCGCCCTGCTGCGGGATCGCCCGGCGACGGCTTAGAGCATTCCCAGGAAAAGTTCGAAGCGGTTTTCCGTCAGGAAATGCGTAAAGCAAAGAGATAACGCGCCTCCACGATTCCGTCTCAATCGGAAACACTCCAGAGCGCTGGCCCGGCTTTAAGAAAACTGCAGAAGATCGGCGCGCAAACGCTCCGGCCCGCCCTCGCCAAGCCTCTCGTCGACGACCTCGTGGATTGCCTTCCAGATCGGAACGGCCCGCCCCAGCAGCCGCTCGCCCTCCGGCGTCAACCGCAGCCTGCGCGACCGCCGGTCGTCCTCGTCGGCGAAAATCTCGACGAGCCCGCGTCGTTCCAGCGGCTTCAGCGCCGCCGTGAGCGTCGTCCGGTCCATGGCAAGCAGCGAAGCCACGGCACGCATGTTCGGCGGCACCGGGCGATTGAGCGACATCAGCAGGGAAAACTGCCCGTTGGTGATGTCAAGCGGTCGCAACGCCTCATCGAACTGACGGGCGATCGCACGGGCCGCGCGCTGGACGTGCAGGCACAGGCAGGTGTCCTTTACGAACAATGTGGTCTCGAACGGATTGGTCGGCGATTTTGACATGATTGATTAATGTTGATATCAACGTAATTAGTCAAGTGCAACGTTGGAAGGAGGAACGGGCATGAGACAGGAGCATGCAGTCGTATCGCCACAGGAATGGCTTGAAGCGCGAAAAAGCCTGCTGGATCTGGAAAAAGAGCACACCCACCTGAGGGACAAGGTCAACGAAGCGCGCCGCGCCTTGCCTTGGGTGAAGATGGAAAAATCCTACATCTTCGATACGCCGAACGGTCAGAAATCCCTGGCCGATCTCTTCGACGGACGCAGCCAGCTTGTCGTCTACCACTTCATGTTCGGCCCGACCTGGGAAGCAGGATGCCCCGGCTGCTCGTTCCTCGTCGATCATTTCGACGGCATGCTGCCGCACCTCAATCACCACGACGTCACCTTGATCGCCGCGTCCAATGCGCCGCTTTCCAAGCTCGAGGCCTACAAGAAACGCATGGGCTGGCACTTTCCCTGGGTTTCGGCCGAGGGCAACGGCTTCAACAGCGACTTTCACGTCGCGTTCACTCAGGCCGAACTCGCTGAAGGCAAGGTCGTCTACAACTTCACCGAGACCGAAAGTGCCAATGCGCACGAGGAACTGCCTGGCCTCAGCGCCTTCCAGAAGGCCGACGACGGCGCCGTCTACCACACCTATTCCACCTATGCCCGCGGGCTTGAGGAAATGGTCGGCACGCTGATGCTTCTCGACCGCGCGCCGAAGGGGCGAAATGAAGAGGGCACACAGGGTTTCGTGCGTCGCCACGACGAATATGAAGATGCCCCTCGACGCAAGGCCGGCTGAGCCTCCGATAGCAACGCACCCGGCGATGGAACCTTTCCTCTTCGCGTGCGTTTCTACTCGCCTGTACCCTTGACGTGCATCTCAGATCGAATGGCAAGCCGCCCTCGGAAGGGAAACATCGATGAAAGCGGAGCCGCAGGAGGCCCATCGCTGGCTTGAGCAATTGCTCGGCGATTGGCAGGTGCACACACCCGATGCGCCGGTGAAAGGCCCCCCCTGGACCGAACATGTTCGCAGCCTTGAAGGTCTCTGGACGGTCTTCGAAGGGCGCGGCACGATGCCGGACGGCAATTTCGGCCAGAGCTTGATGACCCTCGGTTACAACCCTGAAACCGGTCGCTTCGTTGGGACCTGGGTCGGTTCGATGATGACCCACATGTGGATCTATGACGGCGAGCTTGAACCCGACGGACGGACACTCTCCCTCTATTGCGATGGTCCGGACTTCGATGTTCCGGGAAAGCAGGCGAGATATCGCGACGCAATAACCCTTCACGGCCAATCCCTACGGCTGCTGACAGCCCATGTCAGAAGGGACGACGGGACCTGGAAGGAACTGATGACGGCGCAATACACCCGCCTCTGACGGCGAATTTCAAACATATCACTCGGCGCGCGTTGGCCTCGATCAGCGCGGCTTCCAACTTTGCAACCGGAGGACAGAAGATGGCAGGCCATCACGGCAAATTCGTCTGGTACGAACTGATGACGACCGACATCAGTGCGGCAGAAACCTTCTACAAGGATGTCGTCGGATGGGACGCCCGCGACGCCGGCATGCCGGGCGTGAGCTATACCCTGTTTACGAAAGGCGAGCAGCAAGTCGCAGGGCTGATGACCATGCCCGAGGGCGCACTCGAGATGAACGTGCCGCCCGCCTGGCTCGGCTATATCGGCGTCGACGATGTCGATGCCGCGGCCGCGGATGTTGCTGCCAAGGGCGGCAAGATCCACCGCGCGCCCGACGACATCCCCGGCATCGGCCGCTTCGCCATCGCCACCGACCCTCATGGAGCGGTTTTCGCCCTGTTCACCGGCATCGGCGAACCACCACCCGCTGTCGACCCGATGGCGCCCGGCCAGATCGGCTGGCACGAACTGATGTCCGGGGACCTCGACACGGCCTTCCCCTTCTATGCCGGGGCCTTCGGCTGGACCAAGGACCAGGGCATGGATATGGGCGAGATGGGCACCTACCAGATCTTTGCCATCTATGGCGCCCAGGCCGGCGGCATGATGACCAAGCCGAAGGACATCCCGTCCCCTTATTGGCTCTATTACATCAGCGTTCCAGCGCTCGACACGGCCATCGAGCGCATCAAATCCGGCGGTGGCAAGATCGTGCTCGAGCCGATGGAAGTGCCGGGCGGGGCCTGGATCGTCCAGGCGCTCGACCCTCAAGGCGCCCTCTTTGCCCTGGTCGGCCAGCGAGGCTGAGCGCCATTGAAACGGATCTGCCTGGCACCCGCCGATGCGGCTCAGGCAGGTCGAACCGCACTGGGCGCCGGACGTCAGGCACAGTTCTGTCGACTGCGCATGCCCTGCGCCGTGCGCATCCCTCAGTTGCAGTTTTACCCCTGGTATTTTAGGGCATTTCAAGGATATTTAACACCTTATGCGATAGTACTGCGGCACGTATCACTGATCGCGGAAAGCATTCGTTCTCCGCGGCAACGAATTGTCGCGACCTCCGGTACGTTGCCGGTGCATTGGTGGACCAACTTCGCGCAAATGACCAATCACACCGACAATGAGCTAGAGGGCCGCAAGAGCGTGGGGGATATTCGCTCGGCCAAGCTACTTCGCCGCAAACTGCAGTGGCTGATTGGCATCGTGGTGGCCTGTACGGGTGTACTGGCAACCGAAATCATTGCCGCATCCTATTCCGACTTCGTTATCGCCCGACGCAACCTTGTGGAAGTCATGGCGTTCTGCCGTGTTCTCGACACGGCGACCTATCTGTCGGCCGAGCGCGGACCGTCGAACGGGGTCATGGGCATCGGCGTCGCGACGGGCTCGGTTCAGGCACGCCTTGCCGAGTTCAGGTCGCGCAGCGACGCTGCCCTCTCCGAGATCATTGCCGGCGCGACCGATGGCAGTCGGTCGGAGCCGGCAGCGGCACTCTCCCCCATCCTGGCGGAAGTCCAGCGCCGCCTTCTCATCGCCCGCGCCGAAATCGACCGCATCGCCGCCATGCCGCCGGAACGCCGCGACCTCAAGGAAATCCAGCTGGCGATCGAAGGCATGTTCGCGGTGATCGACGCGATGCGCCCCGCCTTCGACTGGAACATCCAGCGCCTGACCAACACCGATCCCAATCTGGCCGGCATCGCCATCGCCGCCCATATGCTGGCCAATCTGCGCGAGGACGGTGGCCGCCTCGCCTCCCAGCTCATGGCTCCGGTCGCGGTCGGAAAACCGCTGGAAGCCAGGAACATCGCCGACAGCGAGCGAACCCGTGGTCGCCTGCAGGAAATCTGGTCTGTCGTCGGCAGGCCGGGCGCGTTGCCCGGGCTGAAGCCGAAGAACATCGCCGATATCGCCGCGATCGAGCACCAGTTCTTCGGCGAAGGTTTTGCGATTATCGACAGCGTCGTGTCGGTCGGCCGGCATACCGGGCACTACCCGATGACGGCCGAGCAGTTCACCGACCGCTACGTTCCGAAAATGAAGCCGCTCGAAACCCTTCGCCGCGATTTCATGGATGCGACTGTCGAGAGGCTCGCCAGCAGCAAGACGCAGGCCTCGATAAAGCTGACGATCGCCAGCACGGCAACCTTCGCCCTGTTCATCGTCCTTCTCATCCTCATGCGTCGCGCACGTTCGCTGGTCTTCGAGCCGCTGCTGCTCGCCCGCCACAGCATCATCGAACTTGCCAACGATCGCCCGATCGCCCGATTGAGCGGCAAGGGCGGCGAAGGCGAAATGGGGCGGCTCTTCGATGCGATCGACGTGCTGCGCCTAAGGCTCGACGAGCGCACGCTCCTGATGAAGCATCTCGAACGCCAGGCCGAAACCGATGAATTGACCGGCCTGCTCAATCGTCGCGCGCTGGAACTCATCGGCGGCGCCGAGGGCGCGGCAGGCAGCGACAAGAACGCCTGTCTCATCCTCATGGATATCGACCACTTCAAGCAGATCAACGACACCCATGGCCATCTCGTCGGCGACATCGTGCTGAAGGAAACCGCACGCATCATCCGCTATTCCGTGCGCTCCTCTGATCTGGTGGCCCGTTTTGGCGGCGAGGAGTTTGCCGTCATTACCCCTGGCGACGATCTCGAGGCAGCCCGCGCCCTTGCCGAGCGCATCAGGTCGAACCTGGCGCGCGCGCCGATCACCCTTGCCGATGGCCGGGAACTCAGCGTCACCGCAAGCTTCGGCGTCGCCGGCGCCGACGCCAATCCGGGCTGGAAAGGCCTGATCGAAAGCGCCGACACCGAGCTCTACCGGGCAAAATCCGAAGGGCGCAACCGCGTCTGCGGCTAGCCCTGGACTCCCGTCTCGTCATCAGCCGGAAAGCCGTGCCCGCCCCGCCAGAAAATCGAGCATCACCCTGACGCGCGACGGCAGCGCGCCGCCCTGCCCTTGAAACACCGCATGGAAGGTTTCTCGGTCCCCCGGATTGAGATGCTCGAGAAGCGGCACCAGCCGGCCGGCTTCGATGTCGTCCCGAACCGTGAAGGCCGCCATCCTCGCCAGTCCGACGCCGGCCAGCGCCAGCCGGCGCAATCCCTCGCCGTCGCTGACGCGCACCTTTTCGCTCGGCGGCACCAATATGGTCTGCCCATTGGACAATACCGGCCAGCCCTCGACGGCCCTGTTATAGCTGAGGCTCAGGCGGTTGTGCTTCAGCAAGTCTTCAAGGTTCTCGGGCCTGCCGCAACGCGCGATGTAAGAGGGCGCTGCGACAATGATCGTCGCCGTGCTGCCGAGTTTGCGCGCAATCAGGCTGGAGGCCTTGAGCGGCCCCGCGCGGATCGCGATGTCGACGCGCTCCGTCATCAGGTCGACGACGGCATCGGTCTGGATGATATCGACCGACAGATCCGGGTATGCGCTCAGCAATTCCGGCAGCAGCGGCATCAGCACATGGGTGGCAAAGGACGCGCTGGCATTGATGCGGACACGCCCTGCCGGCGCGTCAACGGCGGCTGCCTGTCTCTCCGCGTCGTCGATATCGGCGAGAATGCGGGCCGCCCGCTCGTGAAAGGCACAGCCCTCCGGCGTCAGCTGCAATTGCCGCGTCGAGCGGTTGATCAGCCGCACGCCAAGCCTGTCTTCCAGCCGCTGCACCAGCTTGCTCACCGCCGACGGCGTCATGCAGCATTCGCGCGCGGCTGCCGAGAAGCCGCCGAGCTCGACGGCCCTGACGAAGACGGCCATTTCGCCGGAACGGTTGATCGAGTTTCGAGACATGTGATTTGAACTCACAAATGATGTTCCTGCAAATGGTCTACCTCTCAAATGGCGCAGACACCACCTTCCTCTTGCTAGACAGGCATGAAAGCAACGAGGAGTTCGAATGATGGAATACAGACGGCTTGGCTCATCAGGATTGAAGGTTCCGGCACTCAGTTTCGGCGCTGGTACGTTCGGCGGCAAGGGCCCGCTTTTCAGCGCCTGGGGCAACAGCGACAATGCCGAGGCACGCCGTCTCGTCGACATCTGCATCGAGGCCGGCGTCAATCTGTTCGACACGGCAGACGTCTATTCGGACGGCGCCTCCGAAGAGGTGCTCGGCGCGGCAATCAAGGGCCGGCGCGACGAGGTGCTGATCTCCACCAAGATGTCGCTGCCGATGGGCGACGGCCCGAACGACGCCGGGTCCTCCCGCTCGCGGTTGGTCAAGGGCGTCGACGACGCGCTGCGCCGCCTCGGCACCGACTATATCGACCTGATGCAGCTGCACGCCTTCGATGCCGGTACGCCGGTCGAAGAGGTGCTTTCGACGCTCGATACGCTGGTGCGTGCCGGCAAGCTGCGCTACGTCGGCGTTTCCAATTTCGCCGGCTGGCAGTTGATGAAGTCGCTGGCCGCGGCGGAAAAACACGGCTACCCGCGCTACGTCGCCCATCAGGTCTACTACTCGCTGGTCGGGCGCGACTATGAATGGGAGCTGATGCCGCTTGGGCTCGATCAGGGCGTCGGCGCGCTCGTCTGGAGCCCGCTCGGCTGGGGTCGGCTGACCGGCAAGCTTCGGCGCGGCCAGCCCTGGCCGGAAGGAAGCCGCCTGCACGATACTGCCTCCTTCGGCCCTCCGGTCGATGACGACAAGCTCTATGACATCGTCGACGTGCTCGACCAATTGGCCGAAGAGACCGGCAAGACCATCCCGCAGATCGCCATCAACTGGCTGCTGCAGCGCCCGACGGTGTCGAGCGTCATCATCGGCGCCCGCAACGAAGAGCAACTGCGCCAGAACCTGGGTGCTGTCGGCTGGTCGCTGACCGCCGAGCAGATCGGCCGGCTGGACAAGGCCAGCGGCAAGACACCCGCCTACCCGCACTTCCCCTATCACCTGCAAGATGGCTTCTCGCGCCTGAACCCGCCGGCAGTGTGATCGCCAGCCCTGGCGAAAGACAGCGCCGGAGAAATCCGGCGCTGTCTTTCGCGCTTGCTTTCTCTCTTCGCATTGCACAAACTTCCCGGGAATGGCGGCGCCAGACTTGCCATCGAGGGGACAAAATCCGGTATGTCGATCAAGGCCAGTATCTACCACCTGACCCACTATACCTATGACCGCCCGATCAGGCTTTCGCCGCAGATCATCCGATTGAAACCGGCGGCCCACTCCAAGACCAAGGTCATCAGCCACTCGCTGAAGGTTTCGCCGGCCAACCACTTCGTCAATCTGCAGCAGGATCCCTACGGCAACTATCTCGCCCGCTACGTCTTCCCCGACCCGGTCACCGAACTGAAGATCGAGGTCGATCTGGTCGCCGACATGACCGTCTACAACCCCTTCGACTTCTTCATCGAGGAAGAGTCCGAACACTGGCCCTTCGCCTATCCGGAGGACCTGATCGACGACCTGAAGATCTACATGACGCCGGAACCCATGGGGCCGGCGCTCGCCGCATTCATGGCGACCGTCGATCGCTCGCGGCAGCGCACCATCGACATGGTCGTCGGCCTCAATGCCAGGCTCCAGCAGGACGTCGGCTATGTCATCCGCATGGAGCCCGGCGTCCAGCTGCCGGAGGAAACGCTGACGTCGGCCAGAGGGTCATGCCGGGATTCGAGCTGGCTGCTTGTGCAGATCCTGCGCAACCTGGGTTATGCCGCCCGATTCGTGTCGGGCTATCTCATCCAGCTTGCGCCCGATCTCAAGGCGCTCGACGGCCCGTCCGGAACCGAGCGCGACTTTACCGACCTGCACGCCTGGGCCGAGGTCTACCTGCCGGGCGCGGGCTGGGTCGGCCTTGACCCGACCTCGGGCCTTCTGACGGGCGAGAGCCATATTCCGCTCGCCGCCACGCCGCATTACCGCAACGCCGCCCCGATTTCCGGCGGCTTCTTCGGAGATCCCGCGACCCGCACCGACTTTGCTTTCGATATGAAGGTTTCGCGCGTCGCCGAGCATCCGCGCATCACCAAACCGTTCTCCGACGAAAGCTGGGAAGCGTTGAACGCGCTTGGCAAACATGTCGACCAGGTGTTGTTGGAAAACGACGTGCGCCTGACGATGGGCGGCGAGCCGACCTTCGTGTCGATCGACGACTTCGAAGCCGAGGAATGGAACACCGAGGCCGTCGGGCCGACCAAACGCGAAAAGGCGGATATCCTCATCCGCCGGCTGCGCGAACGCTTCGCACCCGGCGGTTTCCTGCATTACGGCCAGGGCAA
Source organism: Ensifer sp. M14 (assembly GCF_003355565.1). Classification (NCBI taxonomy): domain Bacteria; kingdom Pseudomonadati; phylum Pseudomonadota; class Alphaproteobacteria; order Hyphomicrobiales; family Rhizobiaceae; genus Ensifer; species Ensifer sp. M14. The sequence goes on along the minus strand of NZ_QJNR01000004.1, from coordinate 1,236,312 downwards.
GTGGTATCCGGGCGAAAGCCTGCCGCGCTGGACCTTCTCGCTCTACTGGCGAAAGGACGGCGTGCCGATCTGGCGCGAGCCCGATCTCATTGCCGAGGAAAACGGGCGCCATGACGTGACGGCCGGGGACGCGGAGCGCCTGCTCCATGTGGTGGCCGCCGAATTGAACGTGCCGGCCGAGATGGTGGTGCCGGCCTTCGAAGATCCGGCCGACTGGCTGCTCAAGGAGGCGAACCTTCCCGACAATGTCGATCCGGCCAATTCCAAGCTGAAGGATCCAGAGGAGCGCAGCCGCATGGCCCGCGTGTTCGAGCGCGGCCTGACGGCACCGACCGGCTACGTGCTGCCGGTGCAGGCCTGGAATGCGCAGGCGACCGGCGTGCGCTGGATGAGCGAGAAATGGCAGACACGCCGCGGCCGCATCTTCCTCGTTCCCGGCGACAGCCCCGTCGGTTATCGTCTTCCGCTCGGCGCCCTGCCCTATGTCCCGCCGTCGGCCTATCCCTATATCCATCCTGTTGACCCGACCGTTCCGCGTTACGATCTGCCGGATTTCGCCGAAACCAGCACGCGCCAGCAGCACTCGCGTTTCCAGGCATCGGAAACGCCTGAAAGTCCTCAAGCCCCGCCACGCGATGAAATCGCCGGACTGGTGCGCACCGCCATCAGCGTCGAGCCACGCGACGGCAGGCTCTGCGTCTTCATGCCACCAACCACGAGCATCGAGGAATATCTCGACCTGATCGCTTCGACCGAACGGGCGGCCTCAGCCCTCGGCCTGCCGCTGCATATCGAAGGCTACGCCCCCCCGCACGACGAGCGCATCAACGTCATCCGCGTGGCACCCGACCCCGGCGTCATCGAGGTCAACATCCATCCGGCCGTCAGCTGGCAGGAGTGCGTCGATATCACTACGGCGGTGTACGAAGAGGCGCGTCAAAGCCGGCTCGGCGCCGACAAGTTCATGATCGACGGCCGCCACACCGGCACTGGCGGCGGCAATCACGTCGTCGTCGGCGGCGCCAACCCCAATGACAGCCCGTTCCTCCGCCGTCCCGACCTTTTGAAGAGCATCGTGCTCTATTGGCAGCGCCATCCGGCACTCTCCTACCTGTTCTCCGGCATGTTCATCGGGCCGACGAGCCAGGCCCCGCGCATCGACGAGGCCCGGCACGACCAGCTCTACGAACTGGAAATCGCGCTGGCGCAGGTGCCGCTGCCCGGCTCGGCAACGCCGCCACCGCTGCCCTGGCTGGTCGATCGGCTGTTCCGCAACCTGCTCGTCGATGTCACCGGCAACACCCACCGCGCCGAAATCTGCATCGACAAGCTGTTTTCGCCTGACGGGCCGACCGGCCGCCTCGGCCTCGTCGAGTTCCGCGGCTTCGAGATGCCGCCGAACGCCCGCATGTCGCTTGCCCAGCAGTTGCTGGTGCGCGCGCTCATCGCCCGCTTCTGGAAGCACCCGCTCGATGGCCGCTTCGTGCGCTGGGGCACGGCCCTGCACGATCGCTTCATGCTGCCGCATCATGTCTGGCAGGATTTTCTTGAAGTCCTTGCCGATCTGCGCGCTCACGGCTTCGACCTTCGCCCGGAATGGTTCGAAGCCCAGCTCGAGCTCCGCTTCCCTTTCTGTGGTGAGGTCGAATACGAGGGCGGCAAGCTGGAAATCCGCCAGGCGCTGGAGCCCTGGCATGTGATGGGCGAACAAGGGGCGATCGGCGGCACCGTTCGCTATGTCGACAGCTCCGTCGAGCGACTGCAGGTCAAGCTCGATACGCCCAATCCCGAGCGCTACACGGTCACCTGCAACGGTCGTCCCGTACCTCTTTCCAAGATCGGCGCCAACGGCAGTGCCGTTGCCGGCGTCCGTTACAAGGCCTGGCAGCCGGCCGCCGGCCTGCACCCGGTTTTGCCCGTGAACACTCCCCTTACATTCGATATCTATGATACATGGTCGAATCGGGCGATTGGCGGATGCGTCTACCACGTCGCCCACCCGGGCGGGCGCAGCTACGAGACATTTCCGGTCAATGGCAACGAGGCAGAAGCGCGGCGACTGGCGCGGTTCGAGCCCTGGGGCCACACCCCGGGAGGCTACCTGCTTCACCCGGAAAGCCCGTCGATGGAATTTCCGCTGACGCTTGATCTCAGGCGTCCGCCAGGAGCGTAAATGGCGAAGAAGCAGACAGCAGCCGCAGACCGGCAGGGCATCGATGACGATCCGGTCTTCGGCTATCGCGCACTTCCCGGCATTGCCGACGAGATGCTCGACGCGCAAGGCAACGTGCGGCCCGTCTGGCAGCGGCTGCTTTCGACGCTCGGCCGCCTCGACGACACCGAGCTTGCCAACCGCTTCGCCCGCGCCGACCGCTATCTGCGCGATGCCGGCGTCTTCTATCGGGTCTATGGCGGCAAGGACAGCTCGGAGAGAAGCTGGCCGCTATCCCATATCCCGGTTCTGATCGACGAGAATGAATGGGCGACGGTCTCGCAAGGGCTCATCCAGCGGGCCGAGCTTCTGGAGAAGGTGGTCGCCGACGTCTACGGCGAAAACCGGCTGGTGCGCGAAGGCCTGCTGCCGCCGGCGCTTGTCGCGTCCAACCCCGAATTTCTCCGGCCGCTCGTCGGAGTCAAACCGGCCGATGGCCATTTCCTGCAATTCATCTCCTTCGAGATCGGCCGCGGGCCTGATGGCAACTGGTGGGTGCTTTCCGATCGCACCGAGGCACCGTCCGGCGCCGGCTTCGCACTCGAAAACCGGGTCGCCACCACCCGCGCCTTTTCCAATCTCTATGCCGAAACCCACGTGCATCGCCTCGCCGGCTTCTTCGGCGCCTTCCGCGACACGCTGCAGGCGCGCAAGCTGCACCCGGACGATCGCATCGCGGTGCTTTCGCCCGGCATCGCCAACGAGACCTATTTCGAGCATGCCTATATCGCCCGCTATCTCGGCTTCATGCTCTTGGAAGGCGAAGACCTGACGGTTGTCGGCGGCCGGGTGATGGTGCGCACCGTCGCCGGGCTGAAGCCTGTCGGTGTTCTCTGGCGCCGCCTCGACGCCGCCTTCGCCGATCCGCTGGAACTGAACCAGTCCTCGCATATCGGCACGCCGGGCATCGTCGAGGCTCTCCGGGCCGGGTCCGTCGCCATCGTCAACGCACTTGGCTCCGGCATCGTCGAAACCCGCGCATTTCTCGCTTTCATGCCGGCGATCTGCCGGCACCTGCTTGGCGAGGACCAGAAGCTTCCGTCGATCGCCACCTGGTGGTGCGGCCAGACGTCCGAGCGGGCCGAGGTTGCCGCCAACATCGAGCGCATGGTCATCGGTCCGGCCTATGCGACACGTCCCTTCTTCGACGACAACAGCCAATCCGTGCTCGGCGCGACGCTTGCCGAACGGGACAGAGCAGCGATCCCCGATTGGCTCGATGCCGAGGGCGGAAGGCTTGTCGGCCAGGAGGCGGTGACTCTGTCGACCACGCCGGCCTGGGTGCGCGGCCGCCTGACGCCACGCCCGATGAGCCTGCGCGTCTTTGCCGCCCGAACGCGCGACGGCTGGCAGATCATGCCCGGCGGTTTCGCCCGCATCGGTTCCGGCGACGACGTCGCCGCCATCGCGATGCAGGCCGGCGGCACGGCGGCCGACGTCTGGATCGTCAGCGACCGGCCGGTCGAGCGCACCACGCTTCTGCCGGCCGAAGAAAGCTTCACCCGCAACATGCCGGGAAGCCTGCCGAGCCGGGCCGCCGACAACCTGTTCTGGCTCGGACGCTACATCGAGCGGGCCGAAGGGGCGTTGCGCATCTTGCGCGCCTGGCATGGCCGCTTTGCCGAGACGGCCGACCCGAGCCTGCCGCTGCTGCAGGACGTCACCGACTATCTGGCGGCGCTGGATATTGATACTCGCCAGGCGGTGCCCGACAGCCTGCTGGCCAATATTTCCAGCGCGCTCTTCAGCGCCGGCAATATCCGCGACCGCTTTTCGCCGGACGGATGGCTGGCGCTCAACGACCTGTCGCAGACGGCCCGCAAGTTCCATGCGACCGTACAGTCGGGCGACGATGCCACCCGCGCCATGACCGTGCTCTTGCGCAAGCTTGCAGGCTTTGCCGGTCTGGTGCACGAGAACATGTATCGTTTTACCGGCTGGCGCTTTCTGTCGATCGGCCGCTACATCGAGCGTGGCCTGCACATGACGCGGCTGCTCGGCCATATGTCCGGCCCCAACGCACCCGATGGCGCCTACGACATGCTGCTGGAGATCGGCGACAGCGTCATGACCCACCGCCGACGCTACAATGTCAACACGGCCGCACTCACCGTAACCGACCTTCTGGCACTCGATCCGCTCAACCCGCGCTCGGTGCTCTATCAGCTCAACGAGATCAAGACAGAGGTCGAACTCTTACCCAATGCCTATGTCAACGGCCAGATGTCGCCCTTCTACCGCGAGGCGATGCGCCTGCATTCCGGCCTTGCCGTCATGACGCCGGAGGCCATGAACCTCGGCGTCTACAACAGGCTGGAGCGGGACCTCGAAGAGCTTTCCAACATTCTCGCCAACACCTATCTCGGCTGACCGCAGGACAGGACCATGCTCTACGACATCAGCCTGAAGATCACCTACGGCTACGAAGTGCCCGTGTCCGGCGGGCGCCATCTGGTTCGCGTGTTGCCGGCGACGCTGCCAGGCCGGCAGCGGCTCGTCGTTGGCTCGCTCAGTTGCCACCCGATGCCGGCGGAACGCTCCGAAAGCGTCGACTTCTTCTCCAATCCCTTCACGGCCATCCTGTTCCGCTCCGCCCATGACGATCTCGTCATCCGTATGCAGGCGCGTGTACAGGTGGAGCCGCTGCCGCTGACAGCAGACTTTTCGGCGGATCTTTCCCGCTTGCCCATGGAGCTGGCCGCGTGCTGGTCGGTCGAGCCGGACGCCCCGCATCATTTTGTCGGTCCGAGCCCGCTGCTCGCAGAGGTGCCGGAAATCGCGGACTACGCGCAAGCCGAGGTCACGCCCGGCATGACGATCCGCCAGATTGCCACTGCGATCTGCGCCCGCATCCACCGGGACTTCGTCTACGACGCCGAAGCGACGACGGTGAACACCACACCGGCCGAAGCCTTCGCGCTCAAGCGCGGCGTCTGCCAGGATTTCACCCATGTGATGATCGTGGCGCTGAGAAGCCTCGGCATCCCCGCCGGATATGTTAGCGGATTCTTAAGAACAATTCCCCCTGAGGGCAAGGAACGCCTGGAAGGCGCCGACGCCATGCACGCTTGGGTTCGCATCTGGTGCGGCACCACCGCCGGCTGGTTGGAACTCGACCCAACCAACAATATTCCCGCAGGAACCGACCATATCGTCGTCGGCCATGGCCGCGACTACGGTGACGTCGCACCCGTCATCGGCGTCTTGAAGAGTTACGGCGGACAGAAGACCGAACAGGCCGTTGACGTCATTCCGGTCACCTGACCCGTTTCGAGACATCGCTTTCCCGTTTTCAAACACCACGACATCGCCGGAACCTGCTGTAAGCACTGGATTTCCGGCATTCCGATAAAATTGATTCTATCGCCTGAACGATATCGTAAGTCATCGCCGCTAATGTCGCCTCAAGCTTGCAACGTGTTCCTTGGGGTGTGCAGAGATGGGAAAACGATCCACGATCAACCGGTCCTTCATGGCTATGCTGAAGGATCGTGGCGGCAATTTCGGCATAATGGCAGCCTTGGTAATGCCATTGATCCTTGCCGCCGGTGGCGTCGCCATTGACATGGCCAAGATGGTAACCACCAAAAACCAGATGCAGGATGCGGCCGACGCGGCAGCACTTGCGGCGGCCTCGGCCCTGGTATCGAAGGAAAAGCCCGATATCGCGAAGGCCAAGGAAATTGCGGCAAACTTCCTCAAGGCGCAAACCGCGGGCAATGTCGTCGACCTTCCGGCCGACGACAGTGGCGCCCCGGTCAGCGGCTCTCTCGCATCGGCCAAATCGGCACCGCCTGAAGAGCTGGAAGTCAACTCCTCGACGGTCGACATTCTCGAGAGCGCCAACGGCGCGACCGGCAAATCCTTCAAGGTGACGGTCGCCAACAAGAAGACGATCCAGTTCAACGCGATGACACGCCTTCTTGGGCAGGATTCGATACTGCTCGAAACCCGGGCCACGGCGGAAAGCGCCACCGAAACCAAGAACGCGCTGTCGATGTACCTCGTCCTCGACCGTTCCGGCTCCATGGCCTGGAAGACCAACACCAAGGACAACACGAAGACGTCGTGCCCGAACTACACCGAGGCGAACTGGGGCAAATACCCGAACCTCAAGGCCACCAGCCCCTGCTATGTCACGAAGGTCGATGCCTTGAAGACAGCAGTGAAAGATCTGCTCACGCAGCTCAAGACGGCTGATCCGAAGGAAGTCTACGTCCGCACGGCGGCCATTTCCTACAATTCGGCGCAGGACACCGCTGGCAATCTCGCCTGGGGAACGGCTGGAACAGGTACCTACGTCAACGCCCTCGTTGCAACCGGTGGCACGGCATCCGGCAACGCCTTCAAGACGGCTTACGGCAAGGTCACCGCGACCACCGAGGACACGGCGCACAAGGCCAAGAATGGTCAGGTTGCCACCAAGTACATCGTCTTCATGACCGATGGCGACAACAACAACACCAGCGACGATACCGTGACGCTGCAATGGTGCGATACGGCACGCAAGAACAACGTTCAGGTCTACACCGTCGCCTTCATGGCACCCGACCGCGGCCAGAAACTGCTCAAGGCCTGCGCGACGACCGCGGCCAACTACTTCGAGGCGGATGAAGCTGCCGACTTGATCGCAGCCTTCAAGGCGATCGGCGAGAAGGCCTCGGCCATGGCAACCCGCCTGACCAAGTAAACAAACAAAAGCGCGCACCATTATGCCGCCCGGTCCAGCCGGGCGGCATTTTTCGTCGGCGCGACGGTCAAAGCCACAGTTCTTCGTCGCGCATCCCTACTATTCAGGCAATTCTAATCCTTTTAAAAACAGCTGTTGCAAGCGCTTCGGATCGATGCATAAATTGCCCATCCCCGGTCGGTTCCGGCCTGCGACCTCCCAACGCAAAAGGGTAAGACAGTTCTGATGATGAACAAGATTTCCGCCAACGAACTGCCGCAGCCCGCACTTCGTTCCTCCGAACCCGATCAACTTGCCGTCGAAATTCTCGAACGCCTGAAGTACCGCATCGGCAAGGATCCGAAGGTCGCCAAGCCGCATGACTGGCTGACGGCAGCCATCCTCGTGGTGCGTGACCGCATCACCGACAAGTGGATGGATTCGACCCGCCAGACCTACGCGACCGGTGCCAAGCGCGTCTATTATCTCTCGCTCGAGTTCCTCATCGGCCGGCTGATGCGCGATGCCATGACCAATATCGGCCTGATGGAAGAGATGCGTGATGCGCTCGCCTCGCTCGGCGTCGATATCGATATCATCGCATTGCTTGAACCGGACGCGGCTCTCGGCAATGGCGGCCTCGGCCGTCTTGCTGCCTGCTTCATGGAATCGATGGCAACCGTCGACGTGCCCGCCTACGGCTACGGCATTCGCTACATGCACGGCCTGTTCCGCCAGCAGATGGCCGATGGCTGGCAGGTGGAATTGCCGGAGACCTGGCTTGCCCACGGCAACCCCTGGGAATTCGAACGGCGCGAAAGCTCCTATGAGATCGGCTTCGGAGGCATCGTCGAGACCGCCAATGTCGACGAGGAAATCCAGCGTTTCGTCTGGAAGCCGGCCGAGCGCGTCATCGCCACCGCTTTCGACACCCCCGCTGTCGGCTGGCGGGCCAAGCGCGTCAACACGCTCCGGCTCTGGACGGCACAGCCGATCGACCCGATCCTGCTCGACGCCTTCAACGCCGGCGACCACATCGGCGCGCTGCGTGAAAGCAACAAGGCAGAAAGCCTGACCCGGGTGCTCTACCCCGCCGACGCGACGCCGGCTGGCCAGGAACTTCGCCTGCGCCAGGAATATTTCTTCTCGTCCGCATCTCTGCAGGACATCCTGCGCCGCCATCTGCAGCAATATCCTGATTTCACGTCGCTGCCCGATGCCGTCGCGATCCAGCTCAACGACACGCATCCAGCGGTCTCGATCGCCGAACTGATCCGGCTCTTGACTGATCTGCACGGCCTCGATTTCGAACAGGCCTGGGACATCACCCGCCGGACCATTTCGTACACCAACCACACGCTGCTGCCGGAGGCGCTCGAGAGCTGGCCCGTGCCGCTGTTCGAACGGCTGCTCCCGCGCCACATGCAGATCGTCTACGCGATCAACGCCAAGATCCTGATCGAGGCGCGCAAGCAGAAGGGCGCCACCGACCAGGAGATCCGCAACATCTCGCTGATCGACGAAAGCGGCGACCGCCGCGTGCGCATGGGCAACCTTGCCTTTGTCGGCTCGCACTCGATCAACGGCGTGTCGGCGCTGCATACCGAGCTGATGAAGGAAACGGTCTTTGCCGACCTGCACAAGCTCTACCCGGATCGCATCAACAACAAGACCAACGGCATCACCCCGCGCCGCTGGCTGATGCAGTGCAATCCCGGCCTGTTCAACCTGATCCGCGAGGCGATCGGCGACGAGTTCATGGACAATACCGAGGCGCTGCAGGCCCTCGATGCCTTCGCCGACAAGCCGGATTTCCAGGAGCAGTTCGCCGCCGTCAAGCGTGCCAACAAGGTCAAGCTCGCCCAGCTCGTCCAGACCCGTCTCGGCATCCGGCTCGACCCGTCGGCGATGTTCGACATCCAGATCAAGCGCATCCATGAGTACAAGCGACAGCTCTTGAACATCAGCGAGGCGGTGGCGCTTTACGACCAGATCCGCTCGCATCCCGAACTCGACTGGGTGCCGCGCGTGAAACTGTTCGCTGGCAAGGCGGCGCCGAGCTACCACAACGCCAAGCTGATCATCAAGCTGGCCAACGACGTCGCCCGCGTCGTCAACAACGACCCGGCGGTTCGCGGTCTCCTGAAGATCGTCTTCGTGCCCAACTACAACGTCTCACTGGCCGAGATCATTGTGCCGGCCGCCGATCTGTCCGAGCAGATTTCAACGGCGGGAATGGAAGCCTCCGGCACCGGCAACATGAAGTTCGCGCTGAACGGCGCGCTGACGATCGGCACGCTCGACGGCGCCAATGTCGAGATGCGCGACTGGGTCGGCGAGGAGAACATCAAGATCTTCGGCCTGACGGCTGAAGAAGTCACCAACGCCCGCGCCGAAGGCCACAATCCGCGCGCCATCATCGAAGGCTCGCGCGAGCTGTCGCAGGCGCTGCAGGCGATCGCTTCGGGCGTGTTTTCGCCGGATGACCGCAACCGCTTCACCAGCCTCGTCGATGGTCTCTACAATCACGACTGGTTCATGGTCGCGGCCGACTTCGAAGCCTACGCCAAGGCACAGCGCGAGATCGACCAGCTGTGGACGACGCCGTCGGCCTGGTATTCGCAGGCCGTGCGCAACACCGCGCGCATGGGCTGGTTCTCGTCCGATCGCACCATCCGGCAATATGCCGGAGAAATTTGGAGAGCCGGATGACCCCTTCGGCCGGCAAGGACCCGGAACCCGCAGCCCTGCTGTCAATGCCGGCCATAGCGGCCATTCTCACCGGCACGCATGACGATCCCTTTGCCGTTCTCGGTGTGCATCCGGTGGGCAAGACCTACGTCGCCCGCTGTTTCGTTCCGGATGCCGTCAGTGTCGTTGCCGAGACGCTGGCGGGCAAGGAACTCGGAGCCCTCGAGCGGCGCGACGATGCCGGCTTTTTCGAGGGGCCGGTCTCGCTGCGCAAGATCCAGCCGGTGCGCTATCGCGCCCGCAACGATGGCGGCGAGTGGATCGTCGTCGATCCCTACTCCTTCGGCCCGGTGCTCGGGCCGATGGACGATTACTACATTCGCGAAGGCTCGCATCTGCGCCTCTTCGACAAGATGGGCGCCCATCCGATCGACCACGAAGGTGCTCAGGGCTACCATTTCGCCGTCTGGGCTCCGAACGCCAGGCGCGTTTCGGTGGTCGGCCAGTTCAACGACTGGGACGGGCGGCGCCATGTGATGCGGCTTCGCACCGACACCGGCATCTGGGAGATCTTCATCCCCGGCGTCGAGGGCGGCCTTGCCTACAAGTATGAAATCCTCGACCGCCAGGGCACGCTGCTGCCCTTGAAGGCGGACCCTTTCGCGCGCCGCTCCGAGCTTCGCCCCAACACCGCTTCGGTGACGACCCCCGAGATCGCCCAGGTCTGGGAAGACGAGGCGCACCGTGCGCACTGGGCATCGACTGATGCCCGCCGCCAGCCGATCTCGATCTATGAGGTGCATGCCGGCTCGTGGCAGCGCCGCGACAACGGCGACATGCTGTCCTGGGACGAGCTTGCCGACCGGCTGATCCCCTACTGCGTCGACATGGGCTTCACCCATATCGAGTTCCTGCCGATCTCGGAATTCCCCTACGACCCGTCCTGGGGCTACCAGACAACCGGGCTTTATGCACCGACGGCGCGCTTCGGCGAGCCGGAAGGCTTCGCGCGTTTCGTCAACGGCTGCCACAAGGTCGGCCTCGGCGTCATCCTCGATTGGGTGCCGGCGCATTTCCCGACGGACGAGCACGGCTTGCGCTGGTTTGACGGCACCGCACTCTACGAACACGAGGATCCGCGCCAGGGCTTTCATCCTGACTGGAACACGGCGATCTACAATTTCGGCCGGCAGGAAGTGCTGTCCTTCCTCGTCAACAACGCGCTCTATTGGGCGGAAAAATTCCATGTCGACGGCCTGCGTGTCGATGCCGTCGCCTCGATGCTTTATCTCGACTATTCACGCAAGCACGGTGAATGGGTGCCGAACGAATACGGCGGCAACGAGAACCTGGAGGCTGTGCGCTTCCTGCAGACGCTGAACACCGAAGTCTACGGCTCCCACAAGGGCATCCTGACGATCGCCGAGGAATCGACCTCCTGGCCCAAGGTGTCGCACCCGGTCCATGCCGGCGGCCTCGGCTTCGGCTTCAAGTGGAACATGGGTTTCATGCACGACACGCTGCAATACATGTCGCGCGAGCCGATCCACCGCCGCCACCACCACAACGACCTGACCTTCGGTCTGCTCTACGCTTTCAGCGAAAACTTCGTGCTGCCGCTGTCCCATGACGAGGTCGTGCACGGCAAGGGGTCGCTGATCGCCAAGATGACCGGCGACGACTGGCAGAAGTTCGCCAACCTGCGCGCCTACTACGGTTTCATGTGGGGCTATCCCGGCAAGAAGCTGCTGTTCATGGGACAGGAATTTGCGCAATGGCGCGAATGGTCGGAGGAGCGCGCGCTCGACTGGAATTTGCTCGAATATCATCTGCACGAGGGCATGCGGCGACTGGTGCGCGACCTCAACGGCACCTATCGCTCCAAGCCGGCGCTGCATGCGCGCGACTGCGAAAGCGACGGCTTCGAATGGCTGATCGCCGACGACCGCGACAATTCGGTCTTTGCCTGGTTGCGCAGGGCGCCCGGTGAAAAACTCGTCGCCGTCATCACCAATTTCACACCCGTCTATCGGGAAAACTACACGATCCCGCTTCCCGTTGCGGGTCGCTGGAAGGAAATCTTGAACACCGACGCGGAAATCTATGGGGGGAGTGGCAAGGGCAACGGCGGCGCCGTTCAGGCACAGAAGGACAAGACAGGAGCAATAACAGCCACCATCACCTTGCCGCCCTTGGCAACATTGATGCTGGAGCAGGAATAGAGCCTTTCCAGGAGCCGTCCCGAGCGGTTTTGCTGGAAGTGTGTCAAGAAATTTCGAGGGCCGCAAGGCGTCGCAAAGGTCGCCGTGACGATCCCGAGGAACAATCAATTTGGGGAGGACAAATGGTGGAAAAGCGTACGCAACCCTTGGCCCGTGATGCCATGGCCTATGTTCTCGCTGGCGGCCGCGGCAGCCGTCTGAAGGAATTGACCGACCGCCGGGCGAAGCCGGCCGTCTATTTCGGCGGCAAGGCTCGCATCATCGACTTCGCCCTCTCCAACGCGCTGAATTCCGGCATTCGCCGCATCGGCGTCGCCACCCAGTACAAGGCGCACTCGCTGATCCGCCATCTGCAGCGCGGCTGGAACTTCTTCCGCCCCGAGCGAAACGAAAGCTTCGACATTCTGCCGGCAAGCCAGCGCGTTTCGGAAACGCAGTGGTACGAAGGCACCGCCGACGCGGTTTACCAGAACATCGACATCATCGAGGATCACGGCGTCGAATACATGGTCATCCTCGCGGGCGACCATATCTACAAGATGGACTACGAATTGATGCTGCAGCAGCACGTCGATTCCGGCGCCGACGTCACCATCGGCTGCCTTGAAGTGCCGCGCATGGAAGCAACCGGTTTCGGCGTCATGCATGTCGATGACAAGGATCGTATCATCGCCTTCGTCGAAAAACCGGCCGACCCGCCGGGCATTCCCGGTAATCCCGGCATGGCGCTTGCCTCGATGGGCATCTACGTCTTCCACACCAAGTTCCTGATGGACGTGTTGCGGCGCGACGCCGCCGATCCGAAATCGAGCCGCGACTTCGGGAAGGACATCATCCCCTATATCGTCGACAACGGTAAGGCCGTCGCCCACCGCTTCAACCAGTCCTGCGTCCGCTCTGATTTCGAACGCGAGGCCTATTGGCGCGACGTCGGCACGATCGATGCCTATTGGCAGGCCAATATCGATCTCACCCATGTGACACCGGAACTCGACATCTACGACAGCACCTGGCCGATCTGGACCTTTGCCGAGATCAAGCCGCCGGCAAAGTTCGTGCACGATGACGAGAACCGCCGCGGCTCGGCGACCTCCTCGCTGGTGTCGGGCGACTGCATCATCTCGGGCGCTGCTCTCAATCGCAGCCTGCTTTTCACCGGCGTCAGAGTAAATTCATATTCGCGACTGGAAAATGCCGTCATCCTGCCCGATGTGAAGATCGGTCGCCGCACGCTGCTCAGCAACGTGGTGATCGACAGCCGGGTGGTCATTCCGGAGGGCCTCGTCGTCGGAGAAGATCCGGAGCTGGATGCCAAGCGCTTCCGCCGTTCGGAAAACGGCGTTTGCCTGATCACCCAAACGATGATCGACAAGCTGGGAATGTAGGTCCGCCGCTGATGAACATCCTCTCCGTTGCGTCCGAAGTGTATCCGCTGGTCAAGACCGGGGGGCTCGCCGATGTCGTCGGCGCCCTGCCGGCCGCACTCTCGCCGCACGGTATCCGCACCCGTACGCTCGTACCCGGCTATCCCGCGGTGCTGCAGAAGCTGAAGAAGAAAAAGAAGGTCGGCAGTTTCGCCAACCTGTTCGGCAACCCGGCCACGGTCCTCGCAGCCGAGGTTGACGGGCTCGATCTCCTGGTGCTCGATCTGCCCGCACTCTACGATCGCGACGGCGGACCCTATGTCGACGCCACCGGCCGCGATTACATCGACAACTTCCGCCGCTTCGCCGCGCTGTCGCTGGCCGCAGCCGAAATCGCCGCCGGCGATGTCGTCGCCGGTTTCAAGCCCGATATCGTCCATGTGCACGACTGGCAGACGGCGCTGACGCCGGTCTATATGCGCTTCGGCCCCGCGGCTTCGACGCCGACCGTGATGACGATCCACAACATCGCCTTCCAGGGACAGTTCGGGCCGGAAGTGTTCGCGCAGTTGGCGCTTCCGCCGGAAGCCTTCTCGATGCAATTCGTCGAGTATTACGGCGATGTCGGCTTCCTCAAGGGCGGCCTGCAGACGGCAAGCGCGATCACCACGGTTAGCCCATCCTATGCGCAGGAGATCCTAACGCCGGAGTTCGGCATGGGTCTCGAAGGCCTGCTGAAGAGCAGGCTTTCCGACCTTTCCGGCATCGTCAACGGCATCGACGCCGATGTCTGGAACCCCGCGAGCGACCCGTTGATCGCCCAGCATTTCAGCACAACGACCTTGAAGCAGCGTGGCCCCAACCGTCGGGCGCTCGAAGAGCGCTTCGGGTTGGAACAGGGCAATGGCCCGATCTTCTGCGTCATCAGCCGGCTCACCTGGCAGAAGGGAATGGATCTGCTCGCCGAGGTTACCGATGAGATCGTGGCGATGGGCGGCAAACTCATCGTTCTCGGCTCCGGCGACACGGCACTCGAAGGCGCGCTTCTTGCCGCCGCCTCTCGCCATCGTGGTCATGTGGGCATGGTCACCGGCTATAACGAGCCACTGTCGCACCTGATGCAGGCGGGATCGGACGCAATCCTCATACCGTCGCGCTTCGAGCCCTGCGGGCTGACCCAGCTCTACGGCCTGCGCTACGGCTGCGTGCCGGTGGTCGCCCGAACCGGCGGCCTGGCCGATACCATTATCGACGCGAACGAAGCGGGTCTGTCGGCCAAGGTCGCGACCGGTTTCCAGTTCACGCCTGTGACCGCCGACGGGTTGCGTCTTGCGATCCGGCGCGTCTTCCGTGCATACAACGAACCGAAAGTCTGGGCGCGTCTGCAGACCCAGGGCATGAAATCGGACGTTTCCTGGGCCAGAAGTGCCGAGCGTTACGTCTCTCTATATTCCGGTCTTCTCGGGAAAGGCTAAATCAGAATGATAAGAACAGTCACCACCACGCCCTATGGCGACCAGAAGCCCGGTACATCGGGCCTGCGCAAGAAGGTACCGGTGTTCCAGCAGAAGAACTATGCCGAGAACTTCATCCAGTCGATCTTCGACGCGCTCGAAGGCTTTGCCGGCCAGACCCTGGTGATCGGCGGCGACGGCCGCTACTACAACCGCGAAGTCATCCAGATCGCCATCAAGATGGCGGCCGCCAATGGCTTCGGTCGCGTGCTCGTCGGCCGCGGCGGCATCCTGTCGACGCCGGCCGCCTCCAACGTCATCCGCAAATACGAGGCCTTCGGCGGCATCGTGCTCTCGGCCAGCCACAATCCCGGAGGCCCCACCGAAGACTTCGGCATCAAGTACAATATCGGCAATGGCGGCCCGGCACCCGAAAAGGTCACCGACGCGATCTATGCCCGCAGCCAGGTAATCGACACCTACAAGATTTCCGATGTCCCCGACGTCAACCTCGATGCCGAGAGCTCGCAGGAGATCGACGGCATGACGGTTACCGTCATCGACCCGGTGTCCGACTACGCCACGCTGATGGAAAGCCTGTTCGACTTCGACGCCATCCGCAAGCTGATCTCGGGCGGCTTCCGCGTCGTCTTCGATGCGATGAGCGCCGTTACCGGCCCCTACGCCAAGGAGATCATCGAAAAGCGTCTGGGCGCGCCGAAGGGCTCGGTGATGAACTTCATTCCGCTGCCGGACTTCGGCGGCCATCACCCGGACCCGAACCTCGTGCACGCCCGCGCGCTGTACGAAACGATGATGGCGCCTGACGCGCCCGATTTCGGCGCAGCCTCCGACGGCGACGGCGACCGCAACCTCGTCATCGGCCGCGGCATCTTCATCACCCCGTCCGATAGCCTAGCGATGCTGGCAGCCAATGCGCATCTGGCGCCGGGCTACGCCAAGGGCCTCGCCGGTATCGCCCGCTCGATGCCGACGAGCGGCGCCGCCGACCGGGTCGCCGAAAAGCTCGGCATCGGCCTCTACGAGACGCCCACCGGCTGGAAGTTCTTCGGCAATCTTCTCGATGAAGGCATGGCGACGATCTGCGGCGAGGAAAGTGCCGGAACCGGCTCCAACCACGTGCGCGAAAAGGACGGCCTCTGGGCGGTTCTGCTCTGGCTCAACATCCTTGCCGTGCGCAAGGAAAGTGCGCTCGACATCGCGCGCAAGCACTGGGCGACCTACGGCCGCAACTACTATTCGCGCCACGACTACGAGGAAGTGGACAGCGATGCCGCCAACGGCCTGGTGGCAGCGCTTCGCGACCAGCTCGCGACCCTGCCCGGAAAATCCTTCGGCGCGCTCAAGGTCGCGACCGCCGACGACTTTTCCTATCACGATCCGGTCGACCAATCCGTCAGCAAGAACCAGGGCATCCGCATCCTGTTCGAGGGCGGATCGCGTGTCGTCTTCCGCCTGTCGGGCACCGGCACCTCGGGCGCGACGCTGCGCGTCTACATCGAGCGCTTCGAGCCTGACCCGGCCCGACACGACATCGACACCCAGGAGGCGCTCGCCGACCTCATCCTGGTTGCCGACGAGATCGCCGCCATCAAGACCCGCACCGGCCGCACCGAGCCGAGCGTCATCACCTGAGGGAGCGCCCATCTGGGCGCCCGACGACCTGACATCGCAAAAACCGAGGGGTGCCTGATTGATGCCGACCGCCGCACTGCCACCCCTCGGCGCCACCATAACCCCTGATGGCACGCGTTTTGCCGTCTGCTCACGTTATGCGGCGCGCATCGACCTCTGCCTGTTCGACAAGGCGGGCGAAACGGCATTGCGCCAGCTGCCGATGACGCGTGACGGCGATGTGCACAGCCTTGTTGTTGCCGATGCTCCGAAGGGAACCCGCTACGGTTTCCGCGCCGATGGCGTCTATTCCCCCGATCATGGCCTCTGGTTCGATCCGTCGAAACTGCTCGTCGATCCCTATGCCGTCGAACTCGATAGACCATTCCGGCACGATCCGAGGCTGACCATTTTCGGCGAGGACACCGCAAACCTTGTGCCGAAGGCGATCGTCACCGATGTCAAGGCCGTCAAGCCGAAGCCGCCGATTTTCAAGGCGGGCGGGCTCATCTACGAGATCGCCGTCAAACCTTTCACCGCACTGCGCCAAGACATTCCCGAGGCCAAGCGCGGTACCGTTGCAGCGCTTGCCGAGCCTGTGATCATCGAGCATCTGAAGCGGCTGGGCGTCGCCGCCGTCGAACTGATGCCGATCGTCGCCTGGATCGACGAGCGCCACCTGCCGCCACTCGGCCTCACCAATGGCTGGGGTTACAATCCGGTAGCCCCCATGGCCCTCGATCCGCGATTGGTTCCGGGCGGCCTCAAGGAACTTCGCCAGACCGTCGAGACGCTGCGCAAGGCCGGCATCGGCGTCATCCTCGATCTGGTCTTCAACCATTCCGGTGAAAGCGACCGGCTCGGCACGACGTTGTCGATGCGCGGGCTCGACAACCTCACCTACTATCGCCACGCCATCGACAGACCAGGCGATCTCATCAACGACACCGGCTGCGGCAACACCATCGCCTGCGACCACCCGGTGGTTGAGACGCTGATCCTCGACAGCCTGCGCCACTTCGTGCTCGCCACCGGTGTCGACGGTTTCCGTTTCGACCTCGCCTCGATCCTCGGCCGCGACATGGCCGGGTTCCATCGCGATGCGCCGCTATTCCAGGCGATCCATGCCGACCCAGCGCTTGCCGATCGCGTGCTGATCGCCGAGCCCTGGGATGTCGGGCCTGGTGGCTACCAGCTCGGCAATTTTCCCGCTCCGTTTCTCGAATGGAACGACCGGGCGCGTGACGATCTCAGGCTGTACTGGCGCGGCGACCGGCATGTGATCGGCGCGCTTGCGACAGCCCTTGCGGGCTCATCCGACACGTTCTCCCGCTGGGGCGACGCCGGCACGCGCACCGTCAACTTCATCGCCGCCCATGATGGTTTTACCCTTGCCGACATTGTTGCCTTCGCCGGCAAGCACAATGAAGCAAACGGCGAAGAGAACCGCGACGGGCACAACGAGAACCATTCCTGGAACAATGGCGCGGAGGGGGCGACGACCGACCCCGAGATTCTGGCCGCGCGCCGGCACGATGTCATGGCCCTGCTCGGCACACTGTTTGCGTCCCGCGGCACGATCATGCTGACCGCCGGTGACGAAGGCGGGCGCAGCCAGCGCGGCAACAACAATGCCTATTGCCAGGACAATGCCATCACCTGGATCGACTGGGACGCCATGGATGAGGCGCTGGTCGCCCACACCGCCGCGCTTTCGGCGCTGAGAAACCGTTTCGGCGTCTTCGGCGAGACGGCATTCTTCACCGGCAAGGGCGATGTCGAATGGCTGCGCCTCGACGGCCATCCGATGGTGGTGACCCACTGGGAGCATCCGGCAACGGACAATCTGATGATGGTGCTTGCAACGCGCGACGGCAAGAAAAAGCGGCCGACGCGGCTTGCCGTCGTCGTCAATCGCAGCCACGCGCCGCACCCGATCCACCTGCCCGAAAGCCTCGACGGACAGTGGCAGGATGCGCTTTCCCGCGAACTCCCGCCCACCTTCGTCCCTCCTCGCTCCGTTTCCTTCTTCGTCGAAAATTTCTGAACTATTCCGACCACTTGCTAGAACTCACCCGACCGTCCTATAGATTCGTCGGGGGACAACTTTCAGGACAGCCACATGCTGAAGGATATTTCACTTGCCGAAATCAGACCGCTGGTCGGCACCGAGGTAGGTGTCTCCGACTGGATCACGGTCACGCAGGAAACGATCGACAAGTTCGCCGAGGCAACCGGCGATTATCAGTATATCCACGTCGATCCGGAGCGCGCCGCAGCCGAAACTCCGTTCGGCGGCACGATCGCCCATGGCTTCCTGTCGCTGTCGCTGCTGTCGGCGATGAACTACAGTTGCCTTCCGAAGATCCGCGAACAGACGTTGGGCATCAACTACGGCTTCGAGAAGGTGCGCTTCATCGCCCCGGTCAAGTCCGGCGCCCGCGTGCGCGGACATTTCACCATGGCAGACGCGCGCTTTCGCGGCGGCAGCATGCTGATGATCACCTATGATGTCAGCGTCGAGATCGAAGGCGAGCGCAAGCCGGCGCTGACAGCCACCTGGCAGACGATCATCCAGTTCGACCCCAAGGACCGCCCCGCCGATGTCTGAGGCGAAGGCAACCGAGCAAGCCGTACGCGACGCATTTCGCGACCAGGCGAAGTCCTGTGACGGGCTCGGCTCCCCCTTCACGGCGCGGCTCTGCCGCCTGATCGCCGATCGGCTCAAGGCCGACACGCCTGTCGGTGTCCATGTGCTCGGCTGGCAGGGAGACCCGACATCCGCTGGCGATTCCGTTGCGTTGCGCCTCTGCGGCGCGCTGCACGCACTTGTGCGCACGGGCAGGGACGGTCGGTTGCAGGCAAGTTATCCGCCGATCCAGCTGGACGACGAGACACTCTGGCCAGTGGTGGACGATGCCATTCGGCACGAGGCCGAATTCATTCTCGACTGGCTGCAGTCGGCACCGCAGACCAACGAGGTTCGCCGCTCCAGCGCACTGCTTGCCGGTTTCCTGACGCTTGCAGATTTGTTCGGCAAACCGCTGGTGCTGTCGGAAGTCGGCGCCAGCGCCGGTCTCAACCTCCATTGGGATCGCTATCGCTACCGGCTGGGCGATACCGCCTGGGGCGATCCGGCATCACGCGTGGTCATCGAACCGCGCTGGACCGGCCCGAATCCACCCACAACAGAGATCGCTGTGGTTGGCCGCGCCGGGTGCGATCTCAACCCGCTCGACCCCGCGTCGGAACAGGATCGCCTGCGCCTGCTCTCCTACATCTGGGCAGACCAGCAGGATCGGCTCGACCGCACCGGCTTTGCCTTTGAGACGGCAGCAGCCCGCCCTGAACGCGTCGTGCGCGCCGACGCCATCGACTGGCTGAGACCGCGGCTCGCACAGCATTTTCCCGGCGCCGTTCATGTCGTCTATCACACGATTGCCTGGCAGTATTTTCCGAAGGCGTCACAGGACGAAGGCGAGGCTCTGATTGCCGAGGCCGGCAGAAACGCAACGCCGGACGCTCCATTTGCACGCCTGCAGATGGAAGCCGACGGACAGACACCCGGCGCGGCGCTCAGTCTGCAGATCTGGCCGTCCGGCGACAAGCATCTCATCGGCCGCGCGGACTTTCATGGTCGCTGGGTCGAGTGGACCGGATGGCCGACCATTTGATCATCGAACCGGCCGACGCGCGCTTTGCCGCGGACTTCGCGGCATGCGACTTCTCTTTCGTGGTGACATCGGAAACCGTAGCTCCTTTCGATGGACCAGGGCTCAGCGGCACCAGGCCGGTGGACGCTTATCGCAAGACCTATGACACGGACCCGGCCGACCTCATGGAAGCGGCGGCAGAACGTGATGCCGCACTCTTTGTCTCCCGCGCCGAAGGCCGATTGCTCGGTTACATCGCATTGTCCAAGAGCTGGAATGGCTATGCCGAGATCGACGATATTGCCGTCGATGCCTCGGCGCGCCGTTTGGGCGTTGCCGCCGCGATGGTGGATCAGGCCGTCCAATGGGCAAAAGACCGCAGACTGCCGGGACTGCGGCTCGAAACCCAATCCAACAACGTTGCGGCCTGCCGCTTCTACGCACGCTATGGGTTCGAATTGGCCGGCTACGATCGCTACCTCTATACGGCACTCACGCCGGGCACGCGCGAGGTTGCGCTCTATTGGTACCTTCGGTTCGACGCCGATTAGAAAGTTGATCGGCTAGGGCAACCCTTTGCAGAGATTGTGGCGCCGCGCGCCGAAATTGACGCGCAAGGGACCCCGTAACGCTCTAGACCTGCTGCAACAGCTGACTAAAACGTAATCACATGGCGGATGACCTTGCCCTGATCGAGCAGGTCGAAGGCCTCGTTGATCTCCTCAAGCGGCCCGGTGCTCGACAGCAATCTGTCGACCGGCAGCTTGCCGCGTCGATAAAGCCCGACGAAGCGCGGAATGTCGCGGCTCGGCACGCAGCTTCCCATGTAGCTGCCACGAACGATGCGCTCTTCGGCGACCAGGCTGACGGCGGGAATGGCGATCTGGCTGGACGGATGCGCAAGACCAGCGGATGCGGTTGCACCGCCGCGACGGGTGATGCGATAAGCAAGCTCGAACGCCTTGACCGAGCCGGCCGCCTCCAACGCGTGATCGACGCCGCCTGATGTCGCCGCGCGGATCGCGTCGGCCACATCGGGATCGGTGGCGACAAACGTGTCCGTCGCACCGAGGGACCGTGCCAGTGCCAATTTTTGCTCGGAGAGATCGACGGCCACGACGCGTTCGGCACCGGACGCCACCGCTCCGAGCACTGCGGCAAGCCCGACGCCACCGAGCCCGACGACGGCGACCGACTGGCCGGCCTGCACACGACAAGTGTTGACGATCGCACCGACGCCCGTCAGCACAGCACAGCCGAAAAGCGCCGCCTCGACCAGCGGCAGGTCGGCGTCGACCTTGACCGCGGAATGGCGCGAGACCACCGCATAGTCGGCAAAGCCGGAAACGCCGAGATGATGGTGAACCGGAACAGCGTCGCAATGGATGCGTCGCTCTCCGGAAAGCAGCGTTCCCTTGCCATTGGCCTCGGCCCCGGGAATGCACAGCGCAGGGCGGCCTTCCGCGCAGGGCAGACAGTGGCCGCAACTCGGCATGAAGCTCATCACGACCCGATCGCCGCGCTTGAGGTCGCGCACCGCGCTGCCGACGGCTTCGACTGTGCCTGCCGCCTCATGGCCGAGCGCCATCGGCACGGGCCGTGGCCTGTCGCCGTTGATGACGGAAAGGTCGGAATGGCAGAGGCCGGCAGCGCCGATGCGCACCAGCAGTTCGTCCGGGCCTGGCGGATCAAGATCGACAGTCTCGATGGAAAGCGGTCGCGTCGTGGCATAGGGCCGTTCGGCCGGTGCGTGCCGGAGCACCGCTGCACGTGTTTTCAAAGCATCCTCCCGCTTGCATCAGGGGGCAGCTTAGCCGCCGGAGATCTCCGGCGGCAAGATTGCATTGCAGGCCTGTCGATCGACATTGCCGATCGACGGGCGCACCCGGAAGCTGCCGAAGCTAGTGGCCGGCGTCCGCAGCGCCCTCGGACAGCATGCCGAAGACGTAAGGCGAGAAAGACCGCCAGCATTCGACGCGGAAGGTATCCTCGGCGATGCGCAGGAGCACGATTTCCACCTTGCCGAAAATGGTGCGCGAGCAGGCGCCGACCGGGAAGATCGCCAGCGACAGGTCCTGCGGGCAGCCGCTGTTGATGGCCACTTCCGCACCCGGACCGCTGACGATGACGGCGACGTTGCGATGGGAGACGTCGACAGCCGAATGCAGCGTGCCGCTCTTGGCGGCCGCGACCATCAGATCGCCTTCACTCTCGTCGATGACAAGCCACTCGTCCGGCCCGAGCCAGAGCGCATGGCGCTTGCCCTTCGAAGTCGAGGTCTTCGGTCGCGTCGGCAGGGTGACGCCGAGGGCCGCCGAGAGACCGGGCAGCGCATCGGCGCCGGCCCTTAGCGACAGTCGTGAAGCGGCGGGTGCCGGCGTCAGGACCACTTCGGAAAAACCGCCGCGGGCAGTAAGAGCGCTCTTGCGGGTTGCAGTTGCCAGATCAGCCATGGAGGCGACCCCCTTCCTTGTCAAAGAACACCATGTCGCTCACCTCGACAGCAATCGTCCTGTCGGCCATCGGCACGTAGAGCGTCTGGCCGAGGCGCGCGCGGCCGCCGGCAACGACGGCGAGCGCAATCGAGCGGCCGCAGTTTTCCGACCAGTAGGACGAGGTCACGTGGCCGAGCATCGTCATCGGCTTCGGCTGGTTCGGATCGGCGACGATCTGTGCGCCCTCCTCCAGCACCACGTTCGGATCCTTGGTCAGGAGCCCGACGAGCTGCTTGCGACCGTCCTTGACCAGATCCGGACGCTTGAGACCGCGAATGCCGACGAAATCGGCCTTCTTTTTCGAGACTGCCCAGGACAGAGCGGCATCATCGGGCGTCAACGTCCCGTCGGTATCCTGGCCGACGATGATGTAGCCCTTCTCGGCGCGCAGCACGTGCATGGTCTCGGTGCCGTAGGCGCAGGCGCCCATCGGCTCGGCCCGTTCCCAGATCGCTTCCCATACCGCCTGGCCATAATCGGCCGGCACATTGACTTCGAAGCCGAGCTCGCCGGTGAACGACATGCGGAACAGCCGTGTCGGCACGCCGCAGATCTTGCCCTCGGCCACGCTCATATGCGGGAAGGCCTCGTTGGAAAGATCGATACCCTCGACCAGAGGGGCGATGATCTCGCGTGCCTTCGGTCCCTGCACGGCGATCACGGCCCATTGTTCCGTCGTCGACGTCAGCCAGACCTTCAGGTGCGGGAATTCGGTCTGCAGGTAATCTTCCATGTGGTTCATGACCCGCGGCGCGCCGCCGGTGGTCGTCGTTACGTGGAAGCGGTCCTCAGCCAGCCTGCCGACCACGCCGTCGTCATAGACGAAGCCGTCATCGCGCAACATGATGCCGTAGCGGCAGCGGCCGGGCTTCAGCGTATCCCAGGCGTTGGTGTACATCAGGTTGAGGAACTGAGCCGCATCCGGGCCGACCACTTCGATCTTGCCGAGAGTCGAGGCGTCGAACAGGCCGGCGACCTCGCGTACGGTCTTGCATTCGCGCGCGACCGCCTCATGCATGCCCTCACCCGCCTTCGGATAGAACCAGGCACGCTTCCAGTTGCCGACATCCTCGAACGCGGCGCCGTGCGCCTCCTCCCAGGCATGAACAGGCGTCTTGCGGGCCGGGTCGAACAGGCTGCCACGCGAGTGGTTGACGATCGCGCCGAAGGTGACCGGCGTGTAGGGCTGGCGGAAGGTCGTCAAACCGACCTGGGGGATGTCCTTGCCGAGCGCTTCGGCGGCGATGGCAAGGCCATGCATGTTGGACAGCTTGCCCTGGTCCGACGCCATGCCGTTGGTGGTGAAGCGCTTGATGTGCTCGATCGAATGCATGCCTTCGCGCACCGCAAGCCGGATATCCTTGGCGCAGACATCGTGCTGGAAGTCGATGAAGGCCTTGACGCTGGTATCGGGGCCTGCGCCTTCGGCAGCGCCGATCATGCCACCGGTCCAGCTGAAGGCATTGTCGCCGTGCAGCGTCACCTGGGCACCGCCTTCGGCGCCTGCCGCCCGTGCGGTCAGCTCGCCGGCGGCCAGCGCCTCGTCGATCGTTGCCTGCAGGTCGTCGGTGCCGTTGCAGGCGCCGATCGACAGGCAATCCTGCAGATAGGTCCCCGGCAGGAAGCGCTGCGTTGCCGCGTCGAATTTC
Source organism: Ensifer sp. M14 (assembly GCF_003355565.1). NCBI lineage: Bacteria > Pseudomonadati > Pseudomonadota > Alphaproteobacteria > Hyphomicrobiales > Rhizobiaceae > Ensifer > Ensifer sp. M14. The sequence goes on along the minus strand of NZ_QJNR01000004.1, from coordinate 1,212,268 downwards.
ACCTTGCCGCGCGATTGCGAGAACAGGTGCACCGATGGCGTCCAGCCGGAGGAAACCAGCAGCGCATCGACCGCGATCTTGCGCGCCGATCCGCCGCCGTTGCGGGCGACGCTGATCGACGATACGCGCAACTTGCCGCCGGCATTGACGACGGAGTGACCGGTGAGCACCTCGATCCCGAGGCGACGGGCTTCCGCCAGCACTGCTTCGCCGGGGTTGTCACGGCAATCGACGATGGCGGGAACGGCGACACCGGCGCGCTTCAGATCGAAGGCCGCCTCATAGGCGGAATCATGCGCGGTGTAGACCCCGACCTTGGAGCCGACGGCAACGCCGTAGTGGTTGAGATAGGTGCGGCCGGCCGAAGCGAGCATGATGCCCGGACGGTCGTTGTTGGCAAACACCATGTGGCGCTCGATCGAGCCATTGGCGAGGATCACCTTCTTGGCACGCACCTGCCACAGCCGTTCGCGCGGCAGCGCCTTGTCGAGGGCGGACAGATGGTCCGTCACCCTTTCGACGAGGCCGACGAAATTGTGGTTGTAGTAGCCGAAGCCGGTGGTGCGGGTGAGCACCGTGACGTTGTCCATTGCGGCGAGCGTCTTTACCGTCGACTGCGCCCAGTCCCAGCCGTCCTTGCCGTCGATCGTCGTACCGCTTTCATAGCGCAGCGCGCCGCCGACTTCCGGCTGTTCGTCGCAGAGGATCACCTTGGCGCCTGCCTTGGCGGCGGCAAGCGCTGCCGAGAGGCCCGCGACGCCGGCGCCGATCACCAGCACGTCGCAGTGAGCGTAGCGGCTGGCATAGTGATCCGGATCCGCTTCCGTTGGCGCCACGCCGAGACCGGCCGCGCGGCGGATGAAGGGTTCGTAGATCTTGTGCCACGCAGCTTTCGGCCACATGAAGGTCTTGTAGTAGAAGCCGGCGGCAAAGAACGGCGACAGCAGATCGTTGAACCCGCCGACGTCGAAGGCAAGCGACGGCCAGCGGTTCTGCGATTCCACCTTCATGCCGTCGAAGACTTCCTGCACCGTTGCCCGCACGTTCGGCTGGCGACGGGCTGCATCGCGCGAAACGTCGAGCAGCGCGTTCGGCTCTTCGGCACCGGCCGAAAGAATGCCGCGCGGACGGTGATACTTGAACGACCGGCCGACGAGATGAATGCCGTTGGCAAGCAATGCGGAGGCGACGGTGTCGCCTTCAAGGGCTGTCAGCGTGCGTCCGTCGAAGGTGAAGCGGGCGGTGCGCGCCGGCGTCAGACGGCCGGCACCTGTAATACGATTGGCGCCGCTCATCGTGCCGCTCCCTTGTCCTGCTCGCCCTTTAGAATGGCGGTCACATCGGGCTTCGGTTCGCCCGCCTTGTAGGTGGTATAGAAGCGGTCGCTCACCGTATCGCGCGCGGCATTGAAGAACCGGCCGCAGCCATGGATATGGCGCCAGCGTTCGAAGATCAGGCCCTTGGGGTTCTGACGCAGGAAGAAGAATTCCTCGAACTCCTCGTCGCTGATCTCGGCAATGTTGGTGGGACGGACGATATGGGCGTCACCGGCATTGCGGAATTCGAGCTCGGAACGCTCTTCTTCGCAATAGGGGCAATAGATCAGAAGCATCTCGAAATCCTTGGCAATCAGTGCGCAACGGCGGCAGCGGCCGCCTCGTCGATCAGTCGGCCGGTGCGGAAGCGGTCGAGCGTCAGCCCGGCGGCCAGCCGATGCGGTTCGCCCCTCGCGATGAGGTGCGCAAACAGGTTGGCCGAGCCCGGCGTCGCCTTGAAGCCGCCCGTGCCCCAGCCGGCATTGAGGAACAGCCCCGGAACCGGGGTGATGCCCTGGATCGGCGAACGGTCCTGTGTCACATCGACGATGCCGCCCCACTGTCGCATCATCTTGACGCGGCGGAACATCGGGAAGAGCTCGCAGATCGCATCCAGCGTATGGGTGATGATCTGCAGGCCGCCCGTCTGGGAATAGGAATTGTACTGGTCGGTGCCGGCGCCGATGACGAGCTCACCCTTGTCGGACTGCGAGATATAGGCGTGCACCGAGTTCGACATGACGACGCAGGGGAACATCGGCTTCAGAGGCTCGGAGACCAGCGCCTGCAGCGGCTGGCTCTGCAGCGGCACGCGAACGTCGGCCATTTCCATCAGCACAGACGAGTGGCCGGCGGCAGAAACGCCGATCTTCCTGGCACCGATGAAGCCGCGATTGGTGTCGACACCGGTCACCCGGCCGGTCTCGTCGCGGCGGATGCCGGTCACTTCGCAATTCTGGATGATGTGCACGCCGCGGTCGGACGCGCCGCGGGCGTAGCCCCAGGCAACCGCATCGTGCCGCGCCGTGCCGCCACGCCGCTGAAGCGCGGCACCGTTGATCGGGTAACGGGCGTTCTTGGCAATATCGAGCGGCGGGCAGTAGGCCTTGGCCTGTTCCGGCGTCAGCCACTCATTGTCGATGCCATAGAGGCGGTTGGCATTGATATGGCGCTTGAACGACTGCTGGTCGTGGATGTTGTGCGACAGCATCATGACGCCGCGCGGCGAATACATGACGTTGTAGTTGAGATCCTGCGACAGGTTTTCCCAGAGCTTCAGCGAATGCTCGTAGATGTCCATGCTCTCTTCATAGAGATAGTTGGACCGGATGATCGTGGTGTTGCGGCCGGTGTTGCCGCCACCGATCCAACCCTTTTCGAGCACCGCGACATTGGTGATGCCGTGCTCCTTGGCAAGATAGTAGGCAGCGCCCAGCCCATGGCCGCCGCCGCCAATGATGATCACATCATAGTCCTTGCGGGGCTCGGGCGAGGCCCATTGCGGACCCCATCCCTTGTGGCCGCGCAAAGCCTCGCGCGCCACGGCAAAAACAGAATATTTGCGCATCCGCCTGTTACTCCATGAACCCCGGTGATCATTCTCGTTGGCGTTAGAAATCGCAAATCCGACGCCTGCGCAACGTTTCTTTTGCGACGCAAACGGGCGGACTTGCGCGGAGTTGCGACATCGCCGCAATCCGTCGATTGCCGCTCGATGATACACATAGCGGCCCACCATTGCGGATTTTTCAGCACAGCCTCATGTCCTCGCTGGACTTTCCACTGACGATCTGGTATCCGCACCTTCAATCGTCGAGCTTTCGGCTCAGCGAACGTAGCTTTTTTTGCCTCCGACACCTGACGTGAGGCAACAACTCGAAACAACCAAAGGAACGGGATTTCACGTGCAGGTACTTGTCCGCGATAACAATGTTGACCAGGCGCTCCGCGCTCTCAAGAAGAAGATGCAGCGCGAAGGCATTTTCCGCGAAATGAAGATGCGTGATTTCTACGAAAAGCCGTCCCAGAAGCGCGCCCGCGAAAAGGCTGAAGCCGTTCGCCGCGTTCGCAAGCTGGCGCGCAAGCGTGCACAGCGCGAAGGCGTCGTGGCCCGTTAATTTGTCGATTTTTCGACACTTTTCGATCTAAGTCGTGGCGGGGGCGAAATATCGCCGCCGCCTTTCTTTTGGTATGGACATCTTTTCCGTCGTCAGGCTAGCGTGACAGTCGCAGCCGGCAACGGTGGCCGGTCGCGGTGTTTAGCGCCGGACGGTTTGCCGCAGGCCCTCGTAGCCTCGGCTGTGGGGCCCCGCGAAATTCGCCGGCCTCCTTGAACGGGAAGCCGATGGCTTTCGGACCTAGTCGCATTGAGGGATCGACCTTTGACACTTGCTGCCATGACTGCGGACGTCGCCGGTTTCACCACCCAAGAGGCGCGCCGCCGCCACCAGCGCAAGCCGAAGCTTGCGGCCATCTTCCTGCTCGGATCGGCACTGCTTCTTTCCGCATGCACCACCGACGGCCCTGAATCGATGGCCAAGGTCGAGCGCGAGCAGGGCTCGCAGGGGAACATCGCATCGCTGTCGAGCGTGATCGCCTCCAACCCGAGCGACCCCGAAGGTTATAATGTCCGTGGCTCCGCCTACGGCCGCGCCGGCGAGTACCGCCGCGCTCTTGCCGATTTCGACCAGGCGATCCAGCTCAACCCGCGCTTCTACCAGGCCTTTGCCAACCGGGCGCTCGTTCAACGCAACATGGGCAACACTCAGGCAGCCCTTACCGACTACAACATGGCGCTGCAGCTGAACGCCAACTACGACGTCGCCTATATCGGCCGCGGCAATCTTTATCGCCAGGCAGGCCAGCTCGATTCCGCCTTCAACGATTTCAACAAGGCCATCCAGCTCGACACCACCGACCCGCGCGCCTACCACAATCGCGGCCTGATCTATCAGGCACGCAACCAGCACGGCCAGGCCATCGAAGACTTCTCGACGGCGATCTCGCTGTCGCCGAGCTCGCCGGAGCCCTATAACGGCCGCGGCATTTCCTACGTCGCCCAGGGCGACGACGACAACGCCTTCTCCGACTTCAACACCGCCATCACGCTTGATGGCAAGGTTGCCGAATCCTGGGCAAACCAGGCGCTGGTCTACGAGCGCAAGGGCGACAAGACCAAGGCCGCAAAGTCCTACTCGCATGCCCTGCAGCTCGATCCGAAATACGAGCCGGCGCGCGCAGGCCTTGCCCGGGTGAAAGCTTCCTAAGAAGCAAAGCCGCTTCTCCTTCTTCAACGCCCGCGACCCGTTCGCGGGCGTTTTCGTTTGTCCGCAGCGGCAATGGGCCCTGCGAAAACGAGCGGAACCTTCCCGGCCACCATCCGTTTGCTCAGGGAATGAAAAACGGAGACTGAGCCATGATCAAGAAGACCTTCATCGCGACACTGGCCCTGGCAGCCCTTTGCGCCGGGCCGTCCGCAGCCCAGAACTATGTCGCGCTCGGCCGCCTCGTCTGCGGTTCGGACGGTGGCACGGGCATGATCGTCACCTCGACGAAGAACCTGCTTTGCACCTTCAAGCCCGCCAACGGCGCGCCTGCCGCAAGCTATGCGGGCACCATTCGCAAGATCGGCATCGATATCGGCAAGACCGGTAAAAGCACCATGGTCTGGGATGTGCTGGCCAAGACCGGCACGCCGGTGAGCGAATATGCACTTGCCGGCGAGTATTACGGTATCGGCGCCGATGCGAGCCTCGCCGTTGGCGGCGGCGCAAAGGTGATCGGCGGCGGCACCAACAAGGCCTTCATGCTGCAGCCGGTCAATGTGCAGGTCCAGGAAGGACTGAACATCGCGATCGGCGTCGATGAACTGACACTCGCTCCTGCGGGTTGACAGTCGCTCTGACGAAATGCCGACGAGATGATCATCGTCGGCAAGCGTCGAGCTGTCCGGAAGGCTGAATTGTGCAGTGACATGCCCGCTTGTCGGCAGTTCGACGCACCCAACGAAAACGCCCGCCAATTTGGCGGGCGTTTTCTATTCCAACGTGGCTGACGGCCGATTAGGCGTGCAGCGCCTTGACGATGTCTTCCGTCACCTTCTTGGCGTCGCCGAGCAGCATCATGGTGCCGTCCTTGTAGAACAGCGTATTGTCGATACCGGCGTAACCGGAGCCGAGCGAGCGCTTGACGAACAGGCAGGTCTTGGCCTTGTCGACGTCGAGGATCGGCATGCCGTAGATCGGCGACGACGGGTCGTCGCGGGCTGCCGGGTTGGTGACGTCGTTGGCGCCGATGACGTAGGCGACATCCGCCTGGGCGAATTCCGAGTTGATGTCTTCGAGCTCGAACACTTCGTCATAGGGAACGTTCGCTTCCGCGAGCAGCACGTTCATGTGACCGGGCATACGACCGGCAACCGGGTGGATCGCGTATTTCACGTCGACGCCTGCCGCTTTCAGCTGGTCACCGAGTTCGCGCAGCGCATGCTGCGCCTGGGCGACGGCCATGCCGTAGCCCGGAACGATGATCACCTTGGACGCATTGGCCATCAGGAACGCCGCATCGTCGGCGGCACCCTGCTTGACAGTGCGCTGAACGCCGTCGTCGACAGCGGCTGCCGCTGCCTCGCCGCCGAAGCCGCCGAGGATGACCGAGATGAACGACCGGTTCATGCCCTTGCACATGATGTATGACAGGATCGCACCGGACGAGCCGACAAGCGCGCCGGTGATGATCAGCGCCAGGTTGCCGAGCGTGAAGCCGATGCCGGCCGCAGCCCAACCCGAATAGGAGTTGAGCATCGACACGACCACCGGCATGTCGGCGCCGCCGATCGGGACGATGATCAGGACACCGAGCGCCAGCGACAAGACGACGATCAGCCAGAACACGGTGGTGCTCTGGGTGAAGACCAGCAGGATCACCAGGACGACGAGCGCGATCGCCAGGCCGGCATTGACGAAGTGACGGCCGGTCAACATGATCGGCTTTCCGGACATGCGGCCGTCGAGCTTCAGGAAGGCGATGATCGAACCGGTAAAGGTGATCGCGCCGATGGCGACGCCGAGCGACATTTCGACCAGCGCCTGGGCGTGGATGTCACCGACAGTGCCGATGCCGAAACTTTCCGGCGCGTACATCGCCGCAGCCGCGACCATGACTGCCGCGAGGCCGACAAGCGAGTGGAAGGCGGCAACCAGCTGCGGCATCGACGTCATGGCGATGCGCCGCGCGATCACCGCGCCGGCACCGCCGCCGATGGCAAGGCCGAGCACGATCAAGAGGAAGCCACCGAAGGTGGGCTTGGCCAGCAGCAGCGTGGTGACGATGGCAATGCCCATGCCGACCATGCCGTAGGTGTTGCCCTTGCGGCTGGTGGCCGGGTGCGACAGGCCGCGGAGCGCCGTGATGAAGAGCACGCCCGAGACGAGATAGAGGAAGGCTGCGAAGTTAGCGTTCATCGGCCGGCCTCACTTGTCTTTTTTCTTGTACATGGCGAGCATGCGCTGGGTGACCAGGAAGCCGCCAAAGATGTTGACCGAGGCGAGCACGAGCGCGATGAAGCCGAAACCCGTCGCAAGCCCGGAGGCCGAGATGCCGACCGCGAGCAGTGCGCCGACGACGATGACCGAGGAGATCGCGTTGGTGACCGCCATCAACGGCGTGTGCAGGGCCGGCGTTACCGACCAGACAACGTAGTAGCCGACGAAGATCGACAGAACGAAGATCGCCAGGCGAAAGACGAACGGATCGATCGCGCCGCCGGTGGCGCCGTGCGCGAGCGCGCCGGCTGCTTCCGCCGTTTCGGGCAGGTTCAGCGCTGCCTGCTGGACGGCGGCAACCGCCTTGTCGAGCGCATCGAGCGCTTTTTCCAATGCTTCGTTGGCCATCAAAGATCCCCCTTCTTCTTCGGCTCGAAATTCGCGTTGACGATGGCGCCGCCATGGGTGAGCGCCGTCGCCTTGACGAGCTCGTCTTCCATGTTGAGTGCCAGCGCCTTGGTTTCCTTGGAGACCATGGTCTCGAGGAAGGTCACGAGGTTCTTGGCATAGAGTCCGGAAGCCGATGCCGCGATCCGGCCAGGCACGTTGAGGTGGCCGACGACCTTGACGCCTTCGACATCGGCAACCTTGCCGGCTTCGGCGCCCTCGACATTGCCGCCGCGCTCGACGGCGAGGTCGACCGCGACGGAACCGGGCTTCATGGCCTTCAGCATCTCGCGCGTGACGAGGCGCGGCGCCGGACGGCCCGGGATCAGCGCCGTGGTGATGACGATGTCCTGCTTGGCGATGTGCTCGGCAACGAGCGCCGCCTGCTTGGCCTGGTACTCCTTGGACATTTCCTTGGCGTAGCCGCCGGCGGTTTCGGCCGCCTTGAATTCCTCGTCCTCGACGGCGATGAACTTGGCGCCGAGCGAGGCCACCTGCTCCTTGGCGGCGGGACGCACGTCGGTCGCTGAAACCACGGCGCCGAGACGGCGCGCCGTCGCGATCGCCTGCAGGCCGGCGACGCCTGCGCCCATGACGAAGACCTTCGCCGCCGGAACCGTGCCGGCCGCCGTCATCATCATCGGCAGCGCCCGGTCATATTCGTAGGCTGCATCGATCACCGCCTGATAGCCGGCAAGGTTCGCCTGGCTCGACAGAACGTCCATCGACTGGGCGCGAGTGATACGCGGCATCAGCTCCATGGCAAAGGCGCTGAGGCCGGCCTTGGCCATTTCGGCGACAGCATCCTCGTTGCCGTAGGGATCCATGATGGCGATGACGATGGCACCGGATTTGTAACCGGCGATCTCCGCGCTGTTCGGCCGGCGGACCCTGAGGACGACATCTGCCGTCTTCGCATCGGCAATCGCACCGATCCTGGCCCCGACCTTCTCGTATTCCGCATCCGGAATGCGCGACAGAAACCCGGCGCCGGCCTCGACAACGACGTCGAAGCCCAGCCCCTTCAGTTTCTTCACGCTATCCGGCGATGCCGCGACGCGACCCTCGTTCGGATCCGTTTCCTTGGCGATAAAGACAATTTCGCTCACAAGTCCCCTCCCTGGCCGCAACCGAGCCAAGGCTGGAATGCGGGCATCCTGTCCGACTGCAAAGCGGCCGCTCAAATGAGCAGGCGCCCTCCCATGTGCAAAGCACACATTACCCTGGAGACAGGCCAGGCCTGCCCTCCACTCCCCCTCACGCGGTGAGGATAAAGCGCCGAGCGTTCTCAAAGGAACGCTTCGAGGCGCTGCGAACTTTCATGAGCCTGAGCAAGACCATCGACGCTCCCAGTCGATGCCATGCGGCTTCAATCCGGACGTCAGGTCCGGCAGCCAAGGGCAAGCCTCCACCCGGCCCGTCCTCGGCAAATCGTGTCAGTGGTACCGATTAACGCAGAAAGAAGAAACCTGCGACGTTGAGAAGGATGAACAGCACCAGCGAGCTGAAGAAGCCCATCGTGGTGAAGAAGGCGGCGGCCATGGCGATCAGCAGAGCCACGCAGAACAGGGTGAGGTATTTCGTTGCACTGAGGAAGAAGTTGTAGGTCTTCTCGTGTTCCGCATAATCCATCGGAGCGCCCATTTCGACCGGTCCAGAATGATGCTCAGCCATCGTCCAATTCTCCCAGAATGCTGCGGCGCGACCCCTGGCCCTCGCCGCCCTTCAACCTTGATCCACGAACGACTTCTGCGGAAAACCGCGCAGAAGTCCATTAGCTGCCCATACACAATGCCAGGCCTGGGTGCAACGAAAACCCGCGGCTGTGTCCGACCACCTGGGGCGATATGCCGCGCGCGTAACTAGCGCAACACGGATGTGCGGTAGGAACGGCCGGAACCGTTCTGCGCGATGCGCGCCGTTGGCAGGATCGTCAAGGGCGCGAACGGCACCTCCTGGCGATCCGCGAACATCAGGCGGCGCTCGAACGGCTCGGAATCGAAGATCGGATAACGGTCGAGGATCGAGGGCCGCTGCCCCCTCACCTGCGCAACAAGAAGCGCGCCATCGGCATTGTAGACCCCGAGGTTCTCTCGCTTGGCGACAACCGTCTCGGAGGCGAAGATGCGCTTGTAGAAGGCCGCATGTCGCGGCCGGCAGGCGGTCAGGCAACGGTCGGCGGTGAAGTATTCGCAGGCCATCGCGACCGGCCGCAGCGTCAGGTAGGGAAGCGCCCGCATCTCGTCTCCGATGACATCTGGGTCGACGGCCAACCGGCCGGGATCGACCAGCACCATGCCCGCGTCGAGAAAGACATCGATTTCGGGCGCGAAAATCAGCCCCGAGGTGCTGGCCCTGTGCTCGGGCGTCACGTGATGGACGCGCACCGTGCTGACCAGGTTCTCGTCGAGATAGATGCCGAAGACATAGGCGTGACTGTCGAAATCGAGATCGTCGATCAGGGTGGAGCCGGTTAGCTCCATCAGGTTGACCGCCTTGTAGGCCTTGTAGCGGAGCCGGGCGATATCCTCCATGTCCTCGCCTGTCTCGACCCGCCGATACTCGACGCGGTCGAGAAGAAGCATCAGCTTCTCAGAAAAACTCCCAGGCTCCGCCCGGTGAAGACCTTCACCCATTTCCTGACCCTCATAGTTAACAAAGCGTTAACCTATTGACGGCTAGGCCCGCAGCAACAACAAAACGGCACAACCTACCATTAACCTATTGTTAACCTTAATATTTCGTAAAGTTTCATAGTTAACGATGGGTTAAGCGTGCAACCGCACCTGCCTGAAGGCCGAAGGCACAGGCAACGAGAGGGAAAAGGCGGGTGGGTGGCGAAGCCAGGTGCGACGCCGCGCCGTCAGGCGATGCGCTTGCTCGTCGATGTGGTGACCGGTTTCTGGGCACCATTCGTGCAGAATGCCTCAATGGCGGATGCCGGCATGGGCGCTGCGAACAGAAAACCCTGTATCAGATCGGCGCATTGGTAGTCATTGATCAGCTGCAGCTGATCCGCCGTCTCCACGCCTTCGACAACGATCTTCAAGCCCAGAGCCCGACCAAGGTTGACCGTGCCGCGCAGCAGCTTGAAGCGGCGTGAATCCTCGCGAATGTTGCGCACGAAAGAGCGATCGATCTTGATGATGTTGACCGGCAGCACGTCGAGGTAGCTCAGGCTGGAATAGCCGGTGCCGAAATCGTCGATGGCGATGGTTATGCCGCTGTCGCGCAGTTGCCCAAGAATGGCCTGCACTTTTGCGGGCTCATCCATCAGGCAGCTTTCGGTAACTTCGAGATGCAGGCGCGAGGCATCGAGACCCGTCGCCCGAAGCGTGTCTGCCACCACGGTGACGATGTCATTGCTGCGCAGATCGAGCACCGAGAGATTGACCGAGACGGACACGTGGCTTGGCCAGTTCATGCAGTCTCGGCAAGCCTGCTCCAGCGCGAAGCGGGTGATCTCGGTGACGAGGCCCAACTCCTCGGCAAGCTGGATGAAGACGTTCGGCGGCACCGGCCCGCGCTCGGGATGCGTCCAGCGCGCCAAAGCCTCGCAGCATTCGAGGCGTGCGCCGTTCGGCGTGAACATCGGTTGGTAGGAAAGCGTCAACGCACCGGCATTGATTGCGTCACGCAGGTCACTCTTCAGCTTCTGCCGGTCGAGATAGCGCGCGTCCATCTCGTCTTCGAATAGGGTGCAGCCGCCCTTGTTGCGCGCCTTGGTTTCCGACAGCGCCAGATCAGCCTTGATCTGCAGCTCTTCAAGCCGAAAGGCGCTGCTCGGCACCAGAACGACGCCGGCACTCATGGTCATGTTGAAGGTGAAGCCACCAGCCAGATAAGCGCCGCGCATGCCGGCGTGGACAGCGCGCATCTGTTCTTCGAGATCGGGCAAATGCATCCTGTTGGGGAAGAAGACAACGAATTCGTCACCCATAAGCCGGGCGGCGATCGCCGTATTGCCGACCAATGTCTTCAACCGCCCGGCAATCGCCTGCAGCAACCGGTCGCCGACGATGTGGCCACGCATATCGTTGACGTGCTTGAACTCGGCGACGTCAAGCACCATCAGGCCGACCTCGACGTCGCCCTTTCCTTCGAGCGCTACGGCATTGTGGGCGAGTTCGGCGAAGTAATCGCGGCTCGGCAGACCGGTCAGCGTGTCGAAGCGAACCATCTGAAGGATCTGCCTGTCGGTCTGCACGCGCGCGGTCACATCCTCGAAAATCAGCACGACCTCGCCATTTTCGTGCCGGCCTGCCGAAAACTCGAGAAACAGGTCATTGGTGACCGGCACCAGAACCTGGGTCTTCTTGCCCTTGATCAAGAGGTCGAGCTGCCGCGAGATCGCGCGCGTCTCTTCGACGCTGAGCGACATGCGGCGCACACCGCGACGCACGACGTCGTCCAGCAGCCGATCCCTGAGGTCTGCCTTGTCGCCGAGCATCAGCAACGCGCAGGCGCGTTCGTTGGCAACGACGATCCGGTTGTCGCGGTCGAGCATCAAGAGCCCGTGTGTCATGTTGTTGAGCGCGGCATCGAACTGGCCGGCAATCGTGGCGATTTCTCGCGCGGCCAGCACGTTTTCATAGAGAAACGCGCGCACGTTGTTGGCCATCATCCAGGTCGAGAAGATGAAGGGCAGTATCAGAACGGCCAGGATCAGCATGAAGGGATCCTGCAGCGTGATCAGCCCGATCACGATCGGCAGGCAGGCGGACGAGGACAGAAGCAGCACCGCTCGCTCGGAGCCGTAGTTTCGCCCGACCAGCGAAATCATCGAGGCAAGCGTGACGGAGATGCAGGCGAGCTCCGAAAAGGAATCCTGGCTGACGGCGATCGCGTAGCCGCAGGCAATGCCGCAGGTAAGCGTCACGCTGACACCGCCGAGAATGTAGCGGTTCTCCCATTTCCGAACCGTCGCCCGGTCGGCGTTGGAGAAATCCTGGCGATCGAAGCGCGCCATGTCGAGGTTGCGCAAGACCCAGAGCACGACGATGGCTGCAGTGCAGAAGAGATAGAGCGGATCGGAAGTCTTGAGATAGACGAGCGCGAATGTCACGACATGCGACAGCATGCCGATCAGCAGAGTCCTGCGATGTTCGTAGAGCGAGCTCACAGACGACAGATAGACATCCGTCGGAAGAGCGCCCCGTTCATTGCGCGTCATGAACCCATAGCTCCGGTTTTCCGGATTTTTAGAGACGATGGTTTAACGAAAGATTTCGTGAAGACACCGGCTCGACGCCTTGTATTGCAACATTTCAACAGTGCCCAGCGGGAGTTTTTCCAGAACTCAACCTAGTATTGTGAAAACCAACAAATGATAGATGAGTCCACAACCATGCATAGACAAAACCGCACTATACTTTCTGACATTGTATTTAAGGCAATTCTGCTTGGCAAACATCATATCCACCGATTCACTCCGGATGTGGTTACCCAACGCTGAAGAAAAGATATCGATTCCTGCTGGCTGACCGCGGGTCTGGCACCGGCCCACATCACCACCGGATCATGCACCTTCCCAGTTGACTTTCGGCCATATCTGGCGGCAAGGCTTTGAAAAGCGAGATACGGAGCCTGATGATGTCGAAACCTGTCGTTGCCATCCCCTGCGATTTCCGCGAATTCGACGGCAATGTCTGGCATGTCGTTGCCAATCAATATGTCCGCGCCGCCGTTGAAGGCGCCGGCGTCATGCCCTTCCTCATTCCGGCGCTCGAGACCGGCAACGATATCGACGAGATCCTCGATCGTGTCGACGGCGTTTTGGCAAGCGGCGCCCGCTCCAACGTTCATCCCTCGCTCTATGGCCGCGAGGCAAAGGACACCGACGGCCCCTTCGATCCCGGCCGCGATGCCACGAGCCTGCCTTTGATCCGGCGCGCGCTTGAGCGTGGCGTGCCGCTCTTTGCCATCTGCCGCGGCATCCAGGAGCTGAACGTCGCTCTCGGCGGCACGCTTGCAACGGAAATCCAGGAGCAGCCCGGCGTTTGGGACCATCGCAAGCCCGACGTTTCGGAACTGGACGTCGCCTATGGGATCCGCCAGGACGTGGTCGTCAAGGAAGGCAGCTGTCTTGCGCCCGTGCTGGGTGCCGGCCGCGTGCGCGTCAATTCCCTGCATCGCCAGGCGATCGGCGCCGCCGCGCCGCGTCTCGCCGTCGAAGCGGTTGCCGACGACGGCACGATCGAGGCGGTCTCGGTGATCGGCGCCAAGGCGTTTGCCGTCGGGGTGCAATGGCATCCGGAATACTGGGTGCGCACGGACGCTCCGTCGGCGAGCCTGTTCAGGGCGTTCGGCGACGCCGTTCGCGCCTATGCCGCAAGACGCATGGCGGCCTAACGGGCACGTCGCTCGAAATGCGTTTCCGGCACCGGCGTCAGTGCCTTGCCGGTCGAAAACCAGGCCTTGAGGTTGTCGACCACCAGATCCGCCATGGCGTTGCGGGTGACGACCGAAGCCGATGCCACATGCGGCAACAGCGAGACATTCGGCAGCGCCAGCAACGCATCCGGCACATGCGGTTCGTTGTCGAAAACGTCGAGCCCCGCCCCGGCGATTACGCCTTTCTCGAGGGCTTCGACCAGCGCTGCCTCGTCCACGGTCGAGCCGCGCCCGACATTGATGAGAACGCCATTCTTTCCGAGCGCCGAAAGCACTTCGGCATTGACCGTCTTTCGCGTCGCCGCGGTCCCGGGAACGATGACGACAAGCGTATCCACGGCCTGAGAAAGGCCTAGGAGTGTCGGATGATAGGCGTAACCAAGGCCCTCGCGTGCGTTGCGCGTATGGTAGGCGACCGACACACCGAAGGCTTCGAGCCGCTTGGCAATGGCAAGCCCGATGCGCCCGAGGCCGTAGAGCCCGACCGTGCGGCCGCGCAGCGACAAGGGCGACAGCGGGAAAGCACCCTCCCGCACCCAGCGTCCCTGCCGCAACCACTCTTCCGCCTGCGGCAACTGGCGCAGGGTGTTGATCAGCAGGCCGATTGCCGTGTCGGCAACCTCTTCGCTCAGCACATCGGGCGTGTTGGTGACGACGATGCCCTTGGAGGCCGCATGTTTCACGTCGACCCCGTCATAACCGACGCCGAAATTGGCGACGACTTCGAGGCCGGGCAGCGCATCCATCAGGTCGGCAGGCACGCGCCCGGAAACGGCGATGCCCTTGATGTCCGCCATCTCGACCGTGACGAGACCGGCGTCCGGACGCTCCAGTCGGACGATTTCAAACATCTCGGGCAGCCGCTGCAGCACCCGCTCGTTGATTTTTCCGGGCACGAGGATGCGGGGAAGGCTCGCGGACATGGGCACTCCTGGTATGGGGATATCTTCAGGCGGGGACGCGCAACGGGCCGGTCGACTGGCGGATGCGCATTTCCGGCTTGATCAGGTGGATACCGTCAGGCTCGTGGCTGCCGGACAACTTGTCGAGAAGCGCGCGCGCCGCACTGCGGCCGACATCGGCCTGGCCGTTCCACACGGTGGTCAGTGCCGGCGTCGCGATCGATGCCTCCTCGAGGTCATCGTAGCCGGTGACGGAGATATCTACACCGGGAACAAGGCCCGCACGGGCGATGCCGTTCATCATGCCGATCGCCACCAGATCGTTCCAGCAAACGACCGCGGTCGGCTTCTGCGGCAGCGACAAAAGATGCACCGCCGCCTCGAAGCCGCCCTGCTTGGAGCGGGGCCCAGGAATGCGCAGCTCCGGATCGACCTCGATGTTGGCCTTGCGCAGGGCGTTGACATAACCCTGGTAGCGGTCGCGACCGGTTGAGGTCTGGTCGGTGCCGCCGACCATGGCGATACAGCGGTGGCCGAGGCCGATCAGATGATTGGTCGCCAGCGAGATGCCATAGGCATCGTCGCCGCGGAAGATCGGCACGTCGAGCCCCTCGATCGAGCGGGCGATCAGGATCGCCGGCATGCCATTGTCCTCGGCAAGCTGGATATCCTCGGGCGGGGTGCCGATGGCCGGCGACATGATGACGCCGTCACCGCCGAGCTGTAGCAGCGTCTCGATGAAATCGCGCTGCTTGTCGACCGAATCGTAATGGTTGGAAAGGATGAAGGTCTGCTTGTCGCGGTCGAGCTCCGCTTCGATCGCCTTCAGGATTTCCCCGTAGAACGGGTTCATGATGTCGTGCACGACGACGCCGATGATGCCGGAGCGCGACGTCCTGAGGCTGGCGGCACGGCGGTTGTAGATATAACCGAGGGCGCGGGCCTGTTCCTTGATCTTGTCGCGTGTGAGGGTCGCCACCAACGGGCTGTCACGCAATGCGAGGGATACTGTTGCAGTCGAAAGACCGAGTGTTTCCGCGATCGTCGAAAGCTTGACCTTTTGCGCCACGATGCCCCCTGTTTAAGCCTTGTTGCCTACCCTCAATTTTAAATCCTATTTAAACTGTTTAAATCCCCGCCGCAATACGCCGTGAAACGACGTTCAGTCGGCGACCCGTGCGGCCTGCAGATTGCTGTCGACGGCCCGCAAAAGCTTCATCAGCGTGCGCACCTGCTTGTCGGTCAAGCCGCGCGTGGCGAGGTTTTCCGAATGCTGCCCGGCCTCGGCGATCGTCTGCAGCCGGTTGCGCCCGGGCTCGGTGAGGAAGACCTTGGTCAGCCGCGCATCGTCATCGTCAGCCCGGCGTTCGAGGAAGCCCTGCGCTTCCATGCGGCCGATGGTGCGGGTCATCGTCGGCGCCTTGACGCCGAGCTTGACCGCAAGCCCGCCCGCCGTCAGCCCGTCCGTTTCGGCAAGCGCCAGCATGACGCCGTCCTGGCCGGCATAGAGGCCACTTTCGAGCAGATTGCGCGACAGAACGGTACGCATGGAACGCGCCGCCTGCACAAGGATCGAGGCGAGATCGTGCGGTTCGGCGAGAAGCTCGTCCTTCTTCTTGCCGTTCTTGCCTTTCTTTTCGGCCTTGTTCTTCTTGCCCATTGGACCTCCTGCCGAATCCCGTCTCAGACATTTATAGCAATACAGCTTGCGATTACGAACTGTATGACTCAAATAACATTTCTACGACAATTGACGTGAAGGATCGAAGAGAAATGTCGATGCCCCAGGCGCGATGGCAGGACAATTCGACCGATCTTCCGCGAGAGGCCCGGCGCGACTGGATCGCCGTGCTGCCGCTCGGCGCCCACGAACAGCATGGCCCGCATCTGCCTTTCGATACCGATACGCTGATCGCCGAGGGCATCGTCGGGCGCGCAATCGCCGCCCTGCCCAATACCCTTCCCGTGACCTTCCTGCCGACAGAACCGGTCGGCTATTCGATCGAGCATATGGATATCGCCGGCAGCCGGTCGCTCGGCTACGACGAGGCCGTGCGCCGCTGGCTCGGCATCGCCGAGGACCTGCACGCTCTCGGCATCCGCAAATTCTTGATGCTGAACGCCCATGGCGGCAATTCGCCCCTGATGACCATCGTTGCGACCGAGGCTCGGGTGCGTTTCGGCATGCTGGCGGTGGCGACCAGCTGGACCCGCTTCGGCCAGCCGGATGGCTGGATCGCACCCGAAGACAAGGCGATCGACATTCACGGCGGCGATATCGAGACCTCGGTGATGCTGGCGATGCATCCGGACAAGGTCGACATGGAAAAGGCCCGCGCCTTCCCCTCGCGCCAGAGCGACTACGCCAGGCGCTTCAGGCATCTGAGCGCCTATGGTCCGCACGCCTTCGGCTGGAAGATGTCCGACCTCAACCGCGAGGGTGTGGCCGGCAATGCATCCGCCGCCACCGCCGCGCGCGGCGAACAATTGCTGGCCCATGCGGTCAAGGGCGTGATCGAGCTTTTGACCGATGTCGCCGATTTCGACATGGCAGACCTCGGCTGAGCAACGAGGCGGCCGGAACGGGCAAACACTTTGTTTGTGCTTTTGCGCTATTTCCCTAGACAGCAGCAAACGACGACAGGCGGCGCAAAGCCGGAACCTCATGGCGAAGATCATCGCGCTCGGCGCCTATTTCTATCAGGCCCTGATCGCCTTCGGCCTGTTGATCATCGTCGCCCATTGGCTGGCCCCGGTCGACTATGCCGCCTATTCGCTGTTCATCTCGCTCAGCCAGTTCGGCGCGATCGCCGCCTTCGAATGGGTGCGGTTCTCCTGCATGCGGTTTTACCCCGGCCAGACGGCGGAAAACGAAGCGGCGGAACGGCGAACGATCGTGGCCGAGGCCGCCGCCTGCGCGCTTTTGTGTCTTGTCGCGGCGGCCGTGTCGCTCGCCTTCGGCGTGACGCCACTGGTGGCACTGGTCGGCGGTCTCGTTGCCGTCGCCCAAGGCGGCAGCGACCTGCACCTGACCATGCTGCGCTTCCGCCAGGATTTTCGCGCCTTCTCGATGCTTCAGGGGTCTCGCGCCACCATCCTCGCGGCAGGAACATTGCTCGGCACGCTGGTATCGCCAACCTTCCTGTCGACGGTTATGGGCCTGCTTGCCGGCTACGCGCTCTACGCGCTGCTCGCCGCACTGCTGTCGCGCAGGTCCGGCCCACAGCCTTCCGCACCGCTCGACATGGCCCGCGTGAAAAAGCACCTCGTCTATGGCAGCGTTTCGGCAGGCGCCGCCACCGCTTCTATGTTCGCGCCGCTTGCGCTGAAGGCGATCTTCACCTCGGTCCTCGGGCCGGCCGGTGCGGCCGGTGCGCTGCTTGCGCTCGACCTGTTGCAACGCCCCTTCGTGCTGATCGTCTCCGCCCTGCAGGCGATCCAGTATCCCGAAATCGTCGCCGCGCACGACAAGACCGGGGAAACCACGGCGCTTCGCCACCAGCTCGGGCAATACTATGCGCTTTTGACGAGTTTCGCGCTGATGATGGCGGCGGGCATCTTCGCTGTGCTCACGCCGGCGACGTGGTTGGTGATCACCCCCGATCTGCAAGCCGGCTTCCTCGCGACGGCCCCGTTCGTCATCCTGCTTTCGCTCGTCCGCGTCCTGACCCAGATCATGCTGCCGACGCCGCTGCACCTGAAGCAGCGCCTGACCGCGATCTTCGCGCTCGCCGCCATCGACTGCGCACTGCTCAATCTGGGCGCCCTTGCCGCCGGCTTCCTGCTGGCGCCAAGTGCCGCCGCGCTGATGGCGGGCGGCGCGCTCGGCGCTACACTCGCATCTTTGATCGGCCTGCGCCTGATGACCACCCTGCCCTATGATTTCACCTGGCCACCCGTCCTTCTCGCCGCCGCGGGCCTCGGAGTGACGATTGTCACCTTCGTGCTGTCGTATCAGTCCGCTTACGTCGCCACCGCGGCCGGGATCGTCGTCGGCGGAACTTGCTGCCTGCTCGCGCTCAATCGCCTGCGGCTCGGCATGCACGCTTCAAACGCCGCGTGACCCCGGGCGTGAAAAACGAAGCCGGCCGCGATAAGGAAAACTGAACCTCTTTCGGTTTAGATCAGGGCAAAGCAAGAGGCGACGAACACCATGAAGATCATTGTCGGAATAGCCACGGCGGGTCGCCGCGACGTGCTGTCCGAAACGCTGCTGCATCTGACCCGCCAGGTGCGCCAAGCGGACGCCATCCTCGTCTGCCCGTCTTCGCCTGACGATGTCGATCTCGACTTTCTCAAAACGCTCACAGCGCACGTCACCCTGGTCACGGGCAGCAAAGGGTCCTGCGCCCAACGCAACGCCATCCTCGATCGGGCAGGAAATGCCGATGTCATCGTGTTTTTCGATGACGACTTCCTGCCCCAGCACGATTTTCTCGCGGAGATCGAAACGCTCTTCCAGAGCCAGACCGACATTGCCGTGGCGACCGGATTGGTGTTGGCCGATGGCATTCACGGACCGGGCATCCCGGTCACGGAGGGTCTGGGAATCCTCGCGCGCGATCGGGTGACGGCGAGACAGGCCACCCTGGAGCCCGTTTTCAACGCCTATGGCTGCAACATGGCCTTTCGCTGTTCGGCCATTGAAGCCGACGGCACCCGTTTCGACGAGCGACTGCCGCTCTATGGCTGGCAGGAAGATGTCGACTTCTGCCGCCGCCTCGCCCGCCACGGCCGCATCGTGCGCAGCAGCGCTCTGCGCGGCGTCCATCTCGGCAACAAACGCGGCCGCACGTCGGGCCTGCGCTTCGGCTACTCTCAGGTGGCCAACCCGCTCTATCTCTTGCGCAAGGGCAGCGTCAGCCTGAGGTGGACCATCCACCTCATGGGTAGCAACGTCGCAGCAAACACGATCGGCAGCCTGAGGTCTCAAGGGCTCGTTGATCGACGCGGCCGGTTCAAGGGAAACCTCATCGCCTTCGCCGACTTCCTGCGCGGCAGGATCGACCCGCAGCGCATGCTCGAACTCTGATCGGGCATTCAGCTCCGGCCAGGCAAGCTGGTCAGCCCCGCCCTGCGGCCAGCAGGTTGAGGAGAACGACCGCACTTCCGCTCCAGGAGAACCGCTCGGCATTGTCATGCCCGGCGCGCGCAAGCTGCCGCCGAAGTGCGCCATCGGCGGATATCGTCCGCATCGCCTCGACCAGTGTTTCCGGCTTCGTCGGATCGAAATAGAGGGCCGCCTCGCCGCAGGCTTCGCGGACCGGCGGTATGTCGGCGGCGAGCACCGGGCAGCCTTGTGTCATCGCTTCGAGTGGCGGGATGCCGAAGCCTTCGTAAAGGCTCGGAAACAGGAAGGCGGTTGCCCGGCGCTGCAGCCCGGCGATTTCCGCGTCGGTCAACCGCCCTGAGAAGATCAGATTGCCGCGCGAGGCCGGGGCGATGTCACGAAAAACGCTGGGGTCCGTGCCGCCGACGACCACGAGCTTACTGCCGGTATCCCCCAAGGCCTCGAAGGCGCGCACTGCGAACTCGACGTTCTTGTTGGGCTTCAAGGTGCCGACAAGAAGGAAGAAGGGGGTATCGGCAAGCCCGAGCTTCGCCACGATATCCCGGTCCGGCTGAAGGCCGGAAAAGTGGTCGGTGGCATTGTAGATCACATCGATGCCCGATGCCGGGACGCGAAAGACATCCGCCAGTTCGCCGCGCGAAAAATACGAAACCGTGCAGATCTTTGCGCGCCGCGTCAGGATGTAGCCGAGCGCGCCATGGAACAGGCGGTAGCCGCGACCGAAGGATGCCGGGTGGCGAAAGAGCGTGACATCATGGATCACCACCACCTGGTCGGAATGCAGCACCGGTCCGCTGCCGCCGAGGCCGATCAGCGTGTCGCGCCGCGCCCGCCAATAGAGCGGCCCCTGCTCCCAGAGATGGCCGGGGCCTGAGCCGAAACGTTCGATCGATATCGCCGACAGCGGCAGGTCATCCGGTGCGGATGCCGGCGCCAGCAACCGCCAGCGCACATCCTTCAGCGCCGCGGGCACGTCGCCGGCCGCGATGCGGGCATCCAGCGCGCGGGTGATTTCGCGGGCAAAGCGCTGCACCCCGGTGAGCGGCTGGGTGAGGAACCGGCCGTTGATGGAAATCGTCTTCACGCATGCACCCCTTCGATAGGACGCGGACTCTCCCTGATTTTGATGAAAGGAGCGTTATCGCTGCCCGGTTCGCGCGTCTTGGTGGCACCGAATGGGCGGCCAAAATGGGCTTGGCCATTTGCGCATCGCCGCCGCATCTCCTATATGAAACGCGACATGGATGCCCGCTCCCCGCATCCCGAGATCCCAGAGGTTCCCATGACCGAAACATCCCCGCAGAAGCCGATTCCCGTCACCGTGCTCACCGGATATCTCGGCGCCGGCAAGACGACGCTGTTGAACCGCATCCTCAGCGAGAACCACGGGCGCAAATACGCCGTCATCGTCAACGAATTCGGCGAGATCGGCATCGACAACGACCTGATCGTGGAATCCGACGAGGAAATCTACGAGATGAACAACGGCTGCGTCTGCTGCACCGTGCGCGGCGACCTGATCCGCGTGGTGGAAGGCCTGATGCGCCGCCCCGGCCGCTTCGATGCCATCATCGTCGAGACCACCGGCCTTGCCGACCCGGTCCCGGTCGCCCAGACCTTCTTCATGGACGACGACGTGCGCGCCAAGACCGAGCTCGATGCCGTCGTCGCGCTTGTTGATGCCAAGCACCTGCCGCTCCGGCTGAAGGACAGCCGCGAGGCCGAAGACCAGATCGCCTTTGCCGACGTCGTGCTCCTCAACAAGACCGACCTCGTCAGCCCGGAAGAGCTGGAGCGGATCGAGGCGACGGTTCGCGTCATCAATCCGTCGGCCCGTATCTACCGGACACAGCGCTCCGAGATCGACCTCACCAAGGTGCTCGACCAGGGCGCGTTCAACCTCGAAAGAGCGCTGGAAAACGATCCGCACTTCCTCGACCAGGACGACCACGAACACGATCATACCTGCGGCCCGGACTGCGGCCACGATCATGACCACCACCATCACGACCATGGTCACCACGATCATGATCATGGCCATCACCACCATGACCACGCTCCGTCGCCGATCCATGACGTGACGGTACAGTCGATTTCGCTGCGCGGCGGCGAGATGAACCCCGACCGCTTCTTCCCCTGGGTCCAGAAGATCACCCAGACGGAAGGCCCGAACATCCTGCGGCTGAAGGGCATCATTGCCTTTGCCGGCGACGCCGAGCGTTATGTCGTGCAGGGTGTGCACATGATCATCGAGGGCGACCACCAGCGCGCCTGGAAAGACGGCGAAAAGCGCGAAAGCCGGCTGGTCTTCATCGGCCGCGACCTCGACCGCGAGAAGCTGGAGCGTACCTTCAAGGCCTGCGAAGCTGCAGCCTGATGCCGGAAGCCGCGGTGCGGCTCCATGACCAAATTTAGGAGAGCATGGCGCCGGTCCTTTTCGGCATCATGCTCCAACAGCCTGCCGAACCAGGGGACCATAACAATCTGATGCCGACAGTCGCTCCGCTCGATCTTGAAGGCCACGTCGTTGGCGTGGCCTTTCTCAAGGGCATACCTTTCTTCGCCGAAGCCACCGGCGCCATCCACCGCCTCGACATTGGCCACAAGACCACGGAAGTCCATGAGGGCCTGCTGTCGCTCGTCTTCGACGAAGCGACCGACACGCTTCTGACCGGTGGCGAGGACGGCAAGGTGATGCGCACGGCCGCCGACGGCACGGCGACGCTGGTTGCCGAAGCGCCGCGCAAGTGGATCGCCCAGGTCGCCGCCGGACCTCAAGGGTCGGTCGGCTATGCCTATGGCAAGACCACGCATGTGCGGCTCGCCGACGGTACGACCAAGGAATTTGCCGAAGAGCGCACGGTCGAGGGCGTTGCCTTCGCACCGAAGGGACTGCGTGTAGCGGCAGCCCGCTACAACGGCGTGTCGATGCACTGGGTCGGCACCTCCGGCCAGCCGATCGATCTCGATTGGAAGGGCGCCCATACCGGCGTCACCTTCTCGCCTGACGGCCGTTTCCTCGTCACCACCATGCAGGAAAATGCCCTGCACGGCTGGAAGCTCGACGCCAAGCCCGGCGCCGAGGCGCGCCACATGCGCATGACCGGATACCCGGCCAAGGTGAAATCGCTCTCCTGGTCCGCCAAGGGCAAGTGGCTCGCCTCCTCTGGCGCGCCCGCCGCCATCGTCTGGCCCTTCCAGGGCAAGGACGGGCCGATGGGCAAGGCACCGCTGGAACTCGGCACCCGGGCCGATATCATGGTCACCTCGGTTTCCTGTCATCCGGCCGAAGACATCGTCGCGATCGGCTACCAGGACGGCATGATCCTCGCCGCCCGCTTCGCCGACAGCAAGGAAGTGCTGCTGCGCCGCCCCGGCAAGGGTGCCGTCACCGCCATGGCCTGGAGCAAGGACGGGCGCCAGCTCGTTTTCGGCTCGGCCGAAGGCGACTGCGGCATCGTCGATATCGCGGGCTAACATTCGCTCGACGCTGATCGAAAGCGTCAACGCAATTGCCCCTCACCCTAACCCTCTCCCCGCCAGCGGGGAGAGGGGACGTGGCATACGCTTCGTCAAAGAGTGCCGCAAAATGACCGGGCGCAACCGTGGCCACAAGTCCCTTCTCCCCGTCATACGGGGAGAAGGTCGCGGCAGCGGTATGAGGGGCTGCCTCATCACTCTCGGATCACCCGTTATCCATCAGATCTTCACCACCGCCGCCGTCACGTACATGAAGGCAACGCCGGCAGCGAGCCCGCTCATGACCGGCGGCGTCAGGAACACGTCGATCCGCTTGCCGCTTTGGCGCATCAGATAGGCGCCGACCTCGACGATCACCTGCAGGATCGCCCCCGCCCCGACAGCCAGCGCCAGCGCCGACCATTGCGCCGACGTCGCCAGGCTGCCGAGCCACATGCCAATGACCGCCGGCCCACCGGCGAGCAGCGTCAGGCCGGCAAAGGCCCACAGTGACGGCCGCTGTTTCAGGATCGGCGCGGCAATGCCGATGCCTTCGGTGACGTTGTGCAAGGCGAAACCGGCCACCAGGAAGGTGCCGAGCCCGGCCGATCCCGCCGCAAAGGCGGCGCCGATCGCCAGCCCCTCGCCGAGATTGTGCAGCCCGATGCCGAGCGCGATGTAGGTGGCAAGCGCCAGCCCGGTCGGCACGCCGCCGCGCCGGCCGATCGCCATCAAAAAGAGGAAGCTGCCAAGCCCCGCAAGCACCACCATGACCGGCCCCTGGAAAATTGCCGCGGCCTCAGATGCCAGCTCCAGGGCTTCGGCACTTGCATCGACCAGTAGGAAGGCGAGAAGGCCGATGGTCAGCGACAACAGAAACGCCATTCCCGATGCACCGACCCCGCGCAACACGGGATAGAACATCAGCCCGACGGCGACCGGCACGATGCCGACGAGGATGCCGACCAGCGCCTGCAATCGCAATTGACCCGGCGTTGCCTGCGGCGTCGGCACGGCGACGGCGATGTCGTGCGCGAAGGTAGCGCCGGTGTTTGTCACCACTTTCAGCGCGTGCGCCTCGCCGAGCATCCATGGGAAGGGCAGGCTCAGCCAGGCAGCTTGGCCACGGGCGATCGGACCCGGCGGGTCCTGGGTGAATTGCCAGTAAGCGTCATCCACCTGGACTTGCGCCACCGTCATCGGTTCCGAGCCACCGCCACGAACCAGCAGGCGAAGGCCGCTATCATCGAGCACGGTTCGCTCGAAGGTCAGGTTTTCGACCGGCGGCGCGCCGTTGCGAAAACCGGACAGCGGATCGGTCGACAAGATCCAGGCAACGGCGATACCAAAGGCGATGAGCGGCAGCGCCAACCACACCAGGTTGGTTTTTGCCGCGCGGATGGCGGCTCTCGGCAAGGTTTCGTTCATGCCAGCGCCTCCACGACGTCGAACATGCCGACCCACCCTAGCTCGGTAAACTCGGTCTGGTGCGGATGGAACATGTAGAGGCCGGGTTCGTGCTCGGCGAAGGTGAACTCCAGAATGCCGCGCTGCGCCTGGCACTGGGTGATGAGGTCGACGGTTTTCAGCGTCGGCGTCAGCGTCGTTCCCTGGTCGTAGTAGTCGAAGAAGTTGGCGTGCAGGTGGAACGAATTGATCGGATCGAACTCGATGACATTGACGAGATAGATGCGCACCGGCTTGCTTTTCACGATCCGAATCGGCCGCTTCATGAAGGCGTGGGCGACGGTGTTGACCGCATAGAATTCGTTCTCGGCGTCGAAATTGGTGTCGAAGGCGTTCATCACCATCACCAGTTCTTGCCAGCCGGCATTCTCCGGCGTGCCGAGGAGTCGCGAGCGGGCGACGTCCACATGGTCCGGATGGCGCTCCGGATCCGGGTCGATGACAAAGGCGCCGTACATGCCCTTGTGGATATGCCGGCGCAACGGCATCGCGTGGCAATGGTAGAGATGGCAGCCGAAGGGCTTGGCATCGAATTCGTAAGTGAACTCGTCGCCGGGATCGACCATGCCGGCGCCCGGCACGCCGTCCATGCGCGCCGCGTGAATGCCGTGAAAATGGATCGAATGCGGGTGCGACGCATAGTTACGGAAGACGATGCGCAGGCGCTCACCCTCCTTGGCCCGAAGCGCCGGGCCGGGCACGCGGCCATTATAGGTCCAGGCCGGAAAGGTGATGCCGGGCGCGATCTCGATATCGCGATCCTGCGCCGTCATCTCGAAGGTCCGGAGCGTGCGCCCATCCGGCAACACCGAGACAGTGCCGGTGTCCCAGTCGGTCAGCATGTCTGTCGGATCGAAACCGTTGACGCTGCTGTCGACATCGCCGACCGTCATCATGGCCCCATGCCCCATTGCCGGCATCGGTGCAGCCATATCTCCCGAAGTCTGCGCCGCCATGTGGTGGCCGCCGCCAGGGGGCGCCTGTTGCGCCAGCGCCGCCCCGGCGCAGATCGCGGTGCCACCGGCCGCCGCCAGCCCGCCCACCAGAAGGCTACGTCGTTTGAGCAGGTCTTGTTTCACCGGATTGTCCATGGATGTCGCCCCTCGCCCGATACGGCGCCGCGTGTCCGCTCCGATTTGCAGAGGCGATGCCACAAAGCCCGAATGGATCGGCTCACCTTATTGCGAACCGTTCGCAACTACATTGATAATGCAAATGCAACTCATTCGCAATTGATGAAGGTGCGGGCGGGGACGATTAGCGGACTGGCGCCCGGAGGGTGTCGTTGAAGGATGGGACGTGAGGACCGTTACATCCCCGAAGCGTTCGGCTTCGGGGATGTTGACTGAACGGCGAATGCCCGGCAGGTGGCAACGACACGGGTCGGGTCGCAACCGCAGCAACCGCGGTTCACCATTCCAGTTCCAATTGCGGACGGCCGTTGGATGTCTTCTCGATCGTGCGCCCGGTCTCGTCGACCGTCGCGGTCACCCGCTGGCGAAACGCGGAAAAACTCTCGAAGGTCACGACATCGACCGGTTCATCGAACTTCATCGTCAATCGGTAACGCCCAGGCTGAGCCGTTAGCGCCTGAACGGAAAGGATCTCGCCTTCGAAGACCTGGCCGAGATAAAGGCCTTTCACCCGCGACCCGAGCATCCAGGGATTGAAGGGCGGCCTGTTGCCGGCGGCCGCGTAAAGCGTGTTCCAGTCGCGATAGCCGTATTGAGCGGCAATCAGTTCAAGGGAACGGGAGTGGCTGATATCCTCGCCTTCGGTGGATAGCCGCGATCGCAGGCGTTTCGCCTGGTCCTTGAGGGCATCGAGCGATGGTAGCGTGTTTGATCCGCGCATCATGACAGGGTCTCCTGCTGCGGCATGCAATGTTAAGAGATGGGAGCCCGCATTGCCACCGGTTCGCATGCCGTTTCGGCTGACCGTGTCTGAAAGGAAGGATTCACCAAAGCATGACGCTCGCGGACGGCAGGGGCCCTCACCCTGCCCTCTCCATAGGGGAAGCGCCCCAAGCTGTCAAATGCAGCCTCCGCCTGCTGTTGCGCAGGACCTCAAGGTATGGGACGACTTGCCTGAAATGCAACGCTGGGAGGGTCTCATGAGTGAAATCACCATTCTCGCATTCGCCTTTGTCGCCTTCATCGGGATCGTCACGCCAGGCCCGACGGTCCTGCTGGCGCTGACGAACGGTTCGCGCTACGGCATCAAGCGTGCGCTTGCGGGCATGGTCGGCGCCGTGCTCTCGGATTTCGTGTTGATCGGCGCGGTGGCGCTGGGTCTCGGCGCCCTGCTCGCCGCCTCCGAATTCTGGTTTACGGTCGTCAAATGGCTTGGCGCCGGCTATCTGGCTTTCCTCGGTGTCATGCTGTTGCGGTCCAAGGGAACGCTCAACATCGCCGGCAAACACGACAGTGCCGACGTCACCACCACTGCCATTTTTCTGAAGAGCTTTCTGGTCGCCGTCACCAACCCGAAGGGCTATCTGTTCTTCTCGGCCTTCCTGCCGCAATTCATCGATCTCGGTTTGCCGCAAGCACCGCAATATGCTGCACTCGCCGTGGTCTTCGCCGCAGTCGATTTCGCCGTCATGCTCGGCTACGCCATGCTCGGCTCTCAGGCGGCTCGCTTTCTCAAACATGCCGGGGCCGTCTGGCTCGAACGGATCTGCGGCGGAGCCTTGCTCGCGCTTGCCGGCTCCCTCGCCGTCTATCGCCGCGCCGCCAACTGACATGTTGTTCCGCAAGGCCATCCTCGACCAGATTGCCGCAGGAACAGTAACGCTGGCCTTCCGGCGCTGGACGAAGCCCACCGTCAAAGCCGGCGGCAGTCTGCGCACGGCGTCCGGCGTGCTGTCGATCGACGCGGTCGACGGTACCGATGCAGAAGACATCAGTGTCGAGGACGCACACCGCGCCGGATTCCCGACGCGCGAGGCGCTGCTTGCAGAGCTTGACGCCCGCCCCGACGGCACGCTTTACCGCATCGCCTTCCACTGGGCGGGCGATGATCCGCGCCTGTCCTTGCGCGATGATGCGGCGCTTGGAAAAGTCGACCGGGTCGCGATCACCGAAAGGCTCGCCCGCTTCGACGAAACGGCCGACCAGTCATGGACCGAACCGACACTCCGCCTGATCGCTTCGCGCGATGGCATCACCGCCGCCGAGATCTCCGAACGGGTCGGCATGGATAAACTCAAACTCAAGGCGCGCATCCGCAAGCTGAAGGAACTGGGTCTGACGGAGAGCCTTGATGTCGGCTACCGGCTATCACACCGCGGCCGGTCCTTCCTTGGCGAGACTTGAGCGACGCCCAGCAAGACCATGGAGACGGCATGATCGGATACACAATGGTCGGCACGACCGATCTCAAGCGAGCCGAACGGTTCTACGATCCGCTGATGGCGCTGATCGGCCAGGAGCGGTGCTGGTGCGACGAGCAGGTGGCGTCCTGGGGACGCCGGGATGACGACCGCGCGCCGCGCTTCTTCACCGGTTATCCCTTCGACGGCAATGTCGCCGGTGTCGGCAATGGTGCGATGACAGCGTTCCTCGCGCCAAGCGCCGACGTCGTCGACCAGCTGTTTGCAACGGCTATGGAACAGGGCGGCAGCGTCGAGGGCGAGCCGGGTTTCCGCCCGCAATATGGCGACGGCTTCTACGCCGCCTATGTGCGCGATCCCGACGGCAACAAGCTCGCCTTCGTCTGCTATGACGCGCGACCATCCGCCGCCTAGACGTGAAATCCGGCGCGTATGACCTGCTCCCCCACCCCTCGCATGAGACGGATGGGGGAGCAGCGAAAAATCCGCCTCCGCAGGGTTGGAGGCGGACGGAGATCAGGCGGCGCGCTTGACCGGCGGCAGCGCCAGCTTGCGGCCACTGGCCACGATCAGGCCGGCAGCGCCTTCCAGCCAGCCATCGCGAAGCTCAAGCGCCAGGAAACGGCTGCGCTCGAACGGGCCGGGCATGACCAGATGCTGCGCACCTGCGGCGAAAAAGCCGAAGCGCTCGTAATAGGCGGCATCGCCGACCAGCAGGATCGCGCCGTGGCCGCGGTTCTTGGCCTCCTCGATCGCAGCCCGCATCAGCATGCCGCCGATGCCCTTGCCCTCATGGTCAGGATCGACGGCAAGCGGGCCGAGCAACAGCGCCGGAATGCTGTGACCTTCGCGGTTGACGCCGGCCTCAACGTTCCACAGGCGCACGGTGGCGATGACGTGGCCATCGAGATCGCGGGCGACGAAGGCGAGGCCTTCGGCCGGCACGCGGCCGTTGCGCAGCTTTTCCGACGACTTGCGGCGCCGCTCCGGGCCCATCGCCCGGTCGAGCAGGTTCTCGCGGGCAACGACGTCACCCGGGTTTTCGCTATCGATAACGAATGTGGACGGCGCGAAAAACGCGCGCAGGGCATCAACAACAGCGGCCATCCGGGCCTCCCGTCATCAAAACCGCTTCAGGCGGCATCTGGAAAAAATTGTGAAGTGGCGCTCCCGCCCGAAGACGGGAGCAGACCGGATCAGATCACGTAGGACTTCAACGGCTCGAAACCGTTGAAGGCGACGGCCGAGTAGGTCGTCGTGTAGGCGCCGGTGCCTTCGATCAGAACCTCGTCGCCGATCGAGAGCGTGATCGGCAGCGGATACATGTTCTTCTCATAGAGCACATCGGCCGAATCGCAGGTCGGGCCGGCGAGCACGCAAGGCTCCATTTCGTCGCCGTCGCGGGCCGTGCGGATCGGGTAACGGATCGCCTCGTCCATGGTTTCTGCGAGACCGCCGAACTTGCCGATGTCGAGGAACACCCAGCGGTGGGCGTCGTTGTCGGACTTCTTCGAGACGAGAACGACTTCCGCCTTGATCACACCGGCATTGCCGACCATGCCGCGACCGGGCTCGATGATCGTTTCCGGGATGTGGTTGC
Source organism: Ensifer sp. M14 (assembly GCF_003355565.1). Classification (NCBI taxonomy): domain Bacteria; kingdom Pseudomonadati; phylum Pseudomonadota; class Alphaproteobacteria; order Hyphomicrobiales; family Rhizobiaceae; genus Ensifer; species Ensifer sp. M14. The sequence goes on along the minus strand of NZ_QJNR01000004.1, from coordinate 1,182,796 downwards.
CGAAGTGCTTCTTCAGCGCGCCGAAGATTGCCTGGCCGTAGGCTTCAGCAGTCGGCACGTCCTTGAGGTACTTCGTCGGAAAGCCACCGCCCATGTTGACCATCTTCAGTTCGATGCCCTGCTTGGCCAGTTGCACGAAGACGCGCTTGGCATCGGCAAGAGCCTGATCCCAGGCGTCGAGCTTCGTCATCTGCGAACCGACATGGAACGAGACGCCGTAGGAAACGAGGCCATGCTGATGGGCGTAGACGAGCACGTCGACGGCCATCTGCGGGACGCAGCCGAACTTGCGCGACAGCGGCCATTCGGCACCTTCGCCATCGGTCAGGACGCGGCAGAATACGCGGGCGCCGGGGGCTGCACGGGCAACCTTCTCGACTTCCTCGTGGCTGTCGACGGCAAAGAGCGACACACCGAGAGCGTGAGCGCGGGCAATGTCGCGCTCCTTCTTGATGGTGTTGCCATAGGAGATGCGGCTCGCGGTCGCACCGGCGTCGAGTGCCATTTCGATTTCAGCGACGGACGCGCAATCGAAGGAGGAGCCCATGCCGGCGAGCAGGCGCAGGATTTCCGGCGCCGGGTTTGCCTTGACGGCGTAGTAGATCGAGCTGTCCGGCATCGCGTGACGGAAGGCCTTGAAATTGTTGCGCACGACGTCGAGGTCGACAACGAGGCAAGGGCCGTCGGGTCGTCGGGTGTTGATGAAGTCGATGATGCGTGCCGTGGTCATGGCCTTATTCCCCTGATCCAAAATGCTCCGCTTGCGCGGAGGACAAAGGGCATACGCGCGAATGCTCTGGAACCAGCCGGTGGAGACCCCGGAACCAAGCATGCGCTCGATGCGCGAACGGTGAACCGAAGCCCGCCTAGGCTTCAATTCGGCTTTGTCTGCCATGGATTGGAGGGGATAACCCAACCGCACTTCCGGCAATGAAGGTGTGCCTCTTCAGTAACCCCGGCTGTTGGAGAGCCGGCAGACACCAGAAAGGCCCGCACCGTCGTTGCTTCAAGATGTCCTCGCATTTCCCGGTTGGCCGGAATAGCGACTGGAGGGGTTAGTTCCAGGTACCTTACCGATACCCTCACCTAATCGAGGGTCGGCGGACACCCACAGGCACGTGCGACTTTGGGCAAGGGCGTAGGTAAGAAAAAACCTTGTCGTAATCAAGAGTTTTTTCATCGCCGCTGTTGAATTTTTTTCGAGACCGGTAACACTCGCAGTGTTCACGTTTATTGAACAATCGAAGCTGACGTCATGACCGCCGCAAGCGATTGAAAGAACTGGATTTATTTCGATGCCTCGACTATCCGATCGTCAAGATCCGGATAGCGGACGAAACCGGCCGCAACGACAGCCGCCGAACAAAGAAACGTGAAAGAAGCCAACGCGGCGAATCGAAGCCCGCGACCAGGAAGACGAGGGAAGACCTGCATGGACACGCTCACCCGCATCCGCGCCTTTATCGATGTGGTGGACGCCGAAGGTTTTTCGGCCGCGGCCCGGCGTGTCGGCCGATCGAAGGCGCTGCTTTCGAAATATGTTCGTGAACTCGAGGACGAACTCGGCGCGCTGCTGCTCAATCGCACCACACGGCAATTCTCACTGACGGAAGCCGGCCATACCTATTATCGCACGGCGTCGGAAATCCTCAAGGAGATCGACAATCTCGCCGATCTCGTGCGTGCCAACAATTCCGACCTCAAGGGCCGGCTGCGCATCACCGCGCCGCGCACCTTCGTCGACGCCGAGATCGGCCAGTCGCTCATCGATTTCGGCAAGCAGCACCCGGAGCTGTCGCTGGAGATCGTTTCGGACGACCGATTCGTCGATCTCGTCGAAGAAGGATTCGATGTCGCCATCCGCATCACCCGGCTCGAGGATTCGACGCTGATCGCCCGCAAGCTCGACGATTTCCAGGTGCTGATCTGTGCGGCCCCGGATTTCCTGGAGAAAGTCGGGCCGATCGCACACCCGAGCGACCTTTCCAAAATCCCCTGCATTCTCGACACCAATGGCCGGTCCTACTCCAACTGGCGCTTCGTCGAACCGGATGGCTCCTCCTTCACCGTGCCCGTCAGCGGCCCGATCGAGGTCAACAGCCCGCTTGCTTCCGTACGCGCAGCCGTCTCCGGCATCGGCGTCGCGCTGGTGCCCGACTTCATCGCCCGCCCCAAGGTCGCCACCGGCGAACTGGTCACGCTCTTTGACGATTTCCTGCCGAGGGACCGCGGCATCTACGCGATCTATCCGCATCGGCGCTACCTGCCGGCCAAGGTGCGCACGCTGGTAGACTATCTCCACACCTGGTTCCGTAAGCCGCGTTGACGCGGCGAGGTCCCAAATCCGTCCCATTTCCAGTACATTGCGGGAACGATTCGAAGGCGCTCCCACGCCCCGACCAAGAGGATTGCCGTCTCATGAGAATAAAACGCGTCGTCATGGCCGGCCTTGCCACCCTGCTTGCGCCGACCCTGGCCTTTGCCCATCCGCACATCTTCGCCGAGGCCCGCCTGGAAGTGGCTTCCGACGACAAGGGTGAAGTCAGCGAGCTCCGCAATGTCTGGCGTTTCGACGAGCTGTTTTCCGCCAGTGTCGTCCTCGACTTCGACAAGAACTCGAATGCCACGCTCGACCCGGACGAACTGGCGGAAGTCGGCCAGACGGTGCTGGAGTCGCTGGCGGAGTATAATTACTACACGACGGCGCTCGAAAACGGCAAATCCATCAAGGTCAGCAAGCCCGAGCATATCACCGTCGACTACAAGGACGGCCAGTTGCTGATGATCTTCGCGGTCAAGCCCGCCGAGCCGATGCCGCTCAAGGGCAAGCTCTCCTTCGGCGTCTACGACCCGACCATGTATACGGCCATGGACTTCCCGACCGACGACGACCTGACAGTGGTCGGCGACAAGATCGCCGCCTGCGAGCACAAGGTCGTGCGCCCTGATCCTGACGAAGTCCTCGCCGAAAACAAGGACACGCTGACCGATGCCTTCTGGAGCGACCCGACCGGCACCGACATGTCGAAGCTCTTTGCAACCAGGATAGAGATCACATGCTGAACACCCGCAGGATCGGCGGCCTGATTGCCGCCACGCTCGTGTTGACCATGCTCACGGCCGGACTTGCCGCGGCACAATCGCCGCTCGGCATCGGCACCGCCGAACCGTCCTTTCAGACGACCGGCTTCCTCGGCGGCTTCTTCGCCTGGGTGAACGCGGAACAGCAGGGTTTCTACCGGACGCTGACCGGCGCGCTGAAGGGCATGCGCGATAACCCCTGGCAGCTCTGGTCGCTGATCGGCCTTTCCTTCGCCTATGGCGTCTTCCACGCCGCCGGCCCCGGCCACGGCAAGGCGGTCATCTCCTCCTACATGATCGCCAACGAAACGGAGTTGAAGCGCGGGGTGTTGCTCTCCTTCATGTCCTCGATCCTGCAGGGCGTCGTCGCCATCCTGCTCGTCGGCGCCGTCTATCTGCTTTTGCGCGGATCGTCGATCAGCATGACCGACGCGACGCGCTCGCTGGAAATCGCCAGCTACGCGCTGATCGCCGCCTTTGGTGGCTGGCTCCTGTTTCGCAAGCTGCGCTCGATGATGCGGCCGTCAGCCCTGATGGCAACGGCCGGCGGCGGGCATGTTCACGTCGAACATGACCATGATCATCATGACCATGCCCATCAGCGCCACGACCACGGGCATGACCATCACGGCCACAGCCATGGCGCCGGCGAGATCTGCTCGACCTGCGGCCACGCGCATGCGCCGGATCCCTCAATGCTGAAGGGTGATCGCTTCGCCGTCAGCGAGGCCTGGTCGGCGATCGTCGCCGTCGGACTGCGACCCTGCTCGGGCGCACTGATCGTCTTGTCCTTCGCCCTGCTCAACGGCCTTTATCTTGGCGGCATCCTCTCGGTCTTCGCCATGTCGATCGGCACGGCGATCACCGTGTCGATCCTGGCGACCTTGGCCGTCACGGCAAAGGGCTTTGCCGTGCGCTACGCGTCAAGCGCCGCATCGGCCGCCCGCATCTCGAACGGCATCGAGATATCAGGCGCCCTGCTCGTAATTATCTTGGGATTGGTCCTGCTGGGCGCCGCGCTGCAGAGCTGACGCTCTTCCGGCATGCGCGTCGGATCAGAGGCCGCGCTTGCGCTGATGCCGCGCACGCAGCCAGAAGATCAGGAAGAAGCACAGAACGAAGAATACACCGAAGGCGCCGGCGAGCCACACCGAGATATCGCCGAGCCTCAGCATGATCGACGGCAGTATGAAGAAGCCGACGCCGACGACGGCCAGGATGACGGCCGCGGCGATCGCCGGCGACTTTTCCTTCGTTGCTTGGTTTTCTCTGGTCTTATCGGGCGCGTTCACGCTCACTCCTTTGGCGCGAGGTCCGCGCGAATATCTTCCAGTCGCCGCTTTTGGCGACCGTCCGTATCGAAATTATCAGGCGACAGCCAGTTTTCGAATGCGGCATTGAGCAGCGGCCATTCGCTGTCGATCATCGAGAACCAGGCCGTGTCGCGGTTGCCACCCTTGGATATCATATGCTGGCGGAAAATGCCCTCGAAACTGAAGCCGAGGCGCAGCGCCGTCGTCCGGCTCGCCTGGTTCTCGCTGTTGCACTTCCACTCGTAGCGGCGATAGCCGAGATCCTCGAAGACGTGCTTGGCCATGAGATAATGAACCTCGGTCGACAGCGGCGAGCGGGCCATCGCCGCGCCATGCGCAACGGATCCGACCTCGACGACGCCGTTGGCCGGATCGGCGCGCATGTAGTTCGCCATGCCGACGACCTTGCCGCTCGCCTTGTCGCGGAACACTTCCGTCACCCAGCCGCCCTTTTCCTGGGCTGTGGTCAGCCAGGCGTCGAAATCGTCGATGCCGCCGAAATCGGCCTGCGCGAAATACTTCAGCAGCGGATTGATGCGCATACCGCCGAGCCCGTCCCACAGGTCCTGCCTGTGCATCGCACGGTCATAGGGCTCAAGCCTGACGTATCGACCCTCGATCGCCACCGGCTTCGGCGCCGCACATCCCTTCCAGTTGCTCAGATCACGCATCGGCCACCTCTTCCACTACTCCTATGCCCGGAATAGGCCAGAGAGGCGGCCGACACAAATTCAAACTGGTGATCAATCCATGAGCGGTTTGATCAGGCCGGGACCTTGGCCGATGACACAGTCGCCTCGATATGGTCGACGAGGGCATCGGGAAGGCCGAGGCGACCGGCGAGCAGATCGAGATAGCCCCGCTCGGCGCGGCTCTCGGGTTCGATCGTCAGGCGCGACGCGGTATAGACCTCGACGCGCTCTTCCTCGGTCTTTGCAGCGCCGACGATGGCATCGATATCGACCGGATTGGCCAGCTCGCCCTCAAGGAACGCCGACGCATCGGCCGACAAACCGGACACCGACAGCTTGTCCATGATGTGCCGACGCTCGGCCTCGTCGATATGGCCGTCGGCGCGCGAGGCGGCGATCATGGCGCGCACGAGAACGAGCGCAAAATCGTGGCTGATCTTTTCCGGCTCGGCGGCAAAGCCGGAATCCGTCGGCGGCGGCAAGAGTTCAGGCTGTTTCTGGGCGGCAGGATCGGTGACCGGAGCGTTGCCGGACTGGTAATTCTTGTAGGCCTGATAGCCGAGGCCGGCGATGGCGGCGAGCCCCCCGAGCACGGCCGCATTGCCGGTCAGCTGCCGGCCCGACTTGGTGCCGAGCAGCACGGCCGCAATAGCGCCGGTTGCCAGCGGATTGTCCTTGGCGAGTTGCGTCACCTGGCCGGCGCGGTCGCGCACCGATCCACCGGCTCCCGGCACCTGCGATCCCAGAAACTGGTCCAGCAATTTCTTCGCGTCGAACATGGGGTCTCGCTCCTTGTCGGTTCCAGGCGGATAAAAACATGCGAAACAGGGCGCCGCCTGCACCCGCTCCGTCAAACCGATTGAGACATAGGAACGTTGCGGTGGAAATACAAATGCGCGTTGCAAACGAAAAAGGCCGGACTGATGCCCGGCCTCAAAATCCTCAAGTGATCTGGCAGACGTCAGCCCTTGAGCGCAAAGGCTTCGGCTGCAAGCTTGGTGATGCCGGCCCAGTCGCCCTTGGCCACCAGTTCCTTCGGCGCGACCCAGGAGCCGCCGACGCAAATGACGTTCGGCAGCGACAGGTAGTCGCGGGCGTTCGACAGCGAGATACCGCCGGTCGGGCAGAAGAAGGTGCCGGCAAGCGGCGACGACAGCGACTTGAGATAGGCGGCACCACCGGCCTGTTCCGCCGGGAAGAACTTCATGACCTCGTAACCTTCTTCGCGCAGGCCCATGACTTCGCTGGCGGTCGCAGCACCCGGCAACAGCGGGGCGTCGTGGTCCCTGGCAACGTCGATCAGCTCCTGCGTCGTGCCGGGGCTGACGATGAACTGCGAACCGGCTTCGATCGCCGCTTCGAACTGGGCAGCATTGAGGATGGTGCCGGCACCGGCAACCGCACCCTCGACCTCGTTGGCAACGGCGCTGATCGCTTCAAGGGCTGCCGGCGTACGCAAGGTGATCTCGATCGCTCTCAACCCACCGGCGACAAGTGCGCGCGCCAGCGGCACGGCGGTCGCCACATCGTCGATCACCAGCACCGGCACGACCGGCTGCAGTTTGAGGATGGAAAGAAGCTTGTCGGTTTTCACGCTCATGCAGATCGCCCTTTTAAAACGATTGAATATGCGTCCCGCATACTCCGCCTGCTGCCGCTTGTCGAGACCGAACACCTGGCCCGGTCACCATTCGTCCATAAGCAAAGAAGAAAGTAACTTCGACAACAAAGAGATACTTGAGCCTTTCCCGCAAAACGATAGTTTGATGACCATCGACCCTCTCGAAATGCGGGATACCCATGGCGAAGGAGATAGAGCGCAAGTTCCTGGTGGCCTCCGACGGGTGGCGGGAGCATGCCGACAAGGGCACGCAACTCCGGCAAGCCTATGTCGTCACCATGGAAGACCGCTCCGTACGTGTGCGGATCCACGGCAACAAGTGGGCGCGGTTGACGATCAAGATCGGCAAGTCGGCGCTGGTGCGCAACGAGTACGAGTATGACGTGTCGATGGACGACGCGAAAGAGATGCTGACCCAGGCGGTCGGGGTCGTCATCGAGAAGCGGCGGTTTCGCGTCCCGTACAGGGGTTTCACCTGGGAGGTGGACGTCTATGAAGGCGCCCTGAAGGGACTTGTGGTCGCCGAAGTCGAGATGAAGCGGGAGACGGATCTGCCGGCACTTCCCGAATGGCTCGGCCGCGAGATCACCGGCGACCGGCGCTATTCCAACCAGTCACTTGCCATCAGCGGACTTGTGGAAGAACAGAAATGAGCTACGCCTTCCGGCCGAGCCGGGCCTTTACCGACGACTTCAAGCGGGCGGGCGCCGAACAATTCGAGCAGGCGATCGAACTCCTCCGTCTTCGCCCTGATGGCCTGCACGAGGCGATCCACGAGGCCCGCAAGTGTTTCAAGCGCGTACGCGCGCTCTACCGGCTCATTGCCGCCGACGCGCCGCTGTTTCAAAAGCAGGAGAACGCCCGCATTCGCGACATGGCGCGCAATCTCTCGACCGTCCGGGACGCAGCCGCACTCGTCGAAAATGCCCGCTATCTGCATGAAGGTGCCCGCAGCGACGAAGAGGAAAAGGCTCTCGACCACGTCTGTTCGAGACTGCTTGAGCGGCGCGACCGGATTGCCGCCAGCGAAATCGATATCGAGGACAGGATCGCGGCCACCATCGTCAATTGCGAACAGGCGATGGCAGCGCTCGCCCATGTCTCCTTCGACGATCGTCGCCGCAAGACGGCGGACCGGCTGGCAAAGGGCTGGCGGCGCACGCTGAAGCGCGCTGCTCGCGCCCTTGAGGCCTGCCAGGCGAGTACGGAGGCTGCCTCTTTCCATGAACTGCGCAAGCGCGCACAGGACTATCGCATGCACCTTGCCTTATTGCATGACGCCTGGCCGTCGGCGATGGAGGCGAAACGCCTGGACGCAAAGGCGCTGGTCGAGGTTCTCGGCCATCTTAACGACCTCGACGTCATGACTTCCGTCGTCAACGAGAATCCGGGCCTCGCCGGTAACAGCCAGGATCAGGCATATCTGATCTCCGCCGTCATCGCGCGACAGGAGACCCTGCGCTTGGCTGCGCTGGACCGCGCAAGAAACGTCTTCCTCGACGCGCCCGATGACGAGAGCCGGACCGTCCGACTGCTCTGGCTAGAGGCCAGCCGCTAGCCCCGAGCCGCGACAGATGGCCCTGCGCGGGAGGTCCGGATTGCACTTGCCGCGCGAAAGCTGTATTTGCACGGCCCATGACCGACATTTCAACGACCCCGCGCCCGGAGACGCATGGCCAGTTCATGGTCGCAGCGCTCTATCATTTCGTCGCCTTCCCGCATTTCGCCGACTTCCGCGAACCGCTGCAGACCGTTTGCGACGACAACGGCGTCAAGGGAACCCTGCTTCTTGCCCATGAGGGCATCAACGGCACGATCGCCGGCACCGACGCCGGCATCACGGCGGTGCTGTCTTACCTGCGTGCCCGGCCAGAATTCGCCGGCCTGGTGCACAAGGAAAGCCGCGCCTCCTCCATGCCGTTCCTGCGCATGAAGGTGCGACTGAAGAAGGAAATCGTCACCATGGGCGTCGACAACATCGACCCCAACAAGATCGTCGGCACCTATGTCGATCCCAAGGACTGGAACGCGCTGATCTCCGATCCCGAGACCATCGTCATCGACACGCGCAACGACTACGAGACGGCAATCGGCATCTTCAAGGGCGCGGTCGACCCGCAGACCAAGACCTTCCGCGAGTTTCCCGACTGGGTGCGCAACCATGCCGGCCTGCACAACAAGCCGAAGATCGCGATGTACTGCACCGGCGGCATCCGCTGCGAGAAAGCCACTGCCTTCATGAAGGAACAGGGCTTCGACGAGGTCTTCCATCTCAAGGGCGGCATCCTGAAGTATCTCGAAGAGGTGCCGCAGGAAGAAAGCCTCTGGGAAGGCGCCTGCTTCGTCTTCGACGACCGCGTATCGGTCACGCACGGGCTTGAAGAGGGCGAACACACGCTCTGCCATGCCTGTCGCCAGCCGCTCACTACGGCCGATCTCGCCTCCCCGCATCACGAAGACGGCGTGTCCTGCATCCATTGCCACGAGGTCCGCACCGACGAGGACCGCGAACGCTACCGGCAGCGGCAGCGCCAGATCACGCTCGCCAAGACGCGCGGCGAAAAACACCTCGGAAGCTAGAGCGCTTCATCTTTAAACGGAGGCATTCTGCCGGAAGGAATTTCGGCCAGGACCAAGGCGGTTGGCGAAGAGCGCAGCTGACGCTGCGGTCGAGACGGCCACCGCCGGCAATGGCCAAAATTCATCCGGCCCTTCGGGTTGGCTGAAAACGGCCGCCCACTGTGTCGGATGGCTTGCTCGATGGATCGGCATCGCTCAGCGCCATCCTTCGTGTGGAGCGGCCGTTTTGAGCCAACAGAATTGCTTCCGTTTAAAGATGAAGCGCTCTAAAGCGGGCTACGGCGAGTTCGCCCCTCATCCGCCTGCCGGCACCTCCTCCCCGCTTCGCGGGGCGAAGGGAGATGCCGCACCGTCCGAACTCCGAAGAGCCACCCGTTCACACCAAGTCCGCCGCTTCCGCAACAGAAGCCGGAGGCAACCCGCGGGCCTGGTCCGCATCCCATCCGCCACCGCACCACCAGACATAACACAGGTGCTGCGATGCAAGGTGCAAGGGTGAGGGTGAGGGGAAAATCCCGGCCTCGCAGTTCTAATCCGGCAGCGCCTCGCATTCCGCAAGCGCCATCGCCGCACGATCCCATTCGGGTCGGCTGCGGGTAAAGATTGCTTCCGTCGGCGTGAATTCCGAGAGATCGTCCAGCGTACCGGCATAGATCGTCAGCCGAGGATCGCCCGGCGCGCCGCTGCCGAAAATCTGGCTGCCGCAGGTGTCGCAGAAATGGCGGACGGTGATGTTGCCGCTTGCAGCAACGGTCTGGTAGCTGCGACAGGACCCGGTAGCAGCCACATCCGAACGATCGAAGATCATGTAGCAGCAATGACCGGTACCGGTGATCCGCTGGCAGTCGCGACAATGGCAAAAGCCGGAATAGGACGGCGCGCGCCTGGTCTGATACCGGATAGCGCCGCAGTGGCATCCACCCTTCATGCCTGCCTCCTCCTGAGATTTAGAGCATGTTGCGCAAAAGTGTGCCGCGGTTTTGCGATAACGACATGCGCAGAAACAAGAGCGTGAAGCGCAGCAAGCAAATCCGAGAGAGCGCGGCGCTTCAGCAAACATAGCGCGCAACGAGCGGCATTCAAAAGAAAACCGCGCGCCGGGTGCGGCGCGCGGTTCGGTAGTCGGTTTCTACGCTCTGGAAATTACCAGCTCGGGATCAGCGCGCCCTTGAAGGTCTCGTTGATGAAGGTACGGACCCTCTCATCGTGGTAGGCTTCGACGAGCGTCTTCACCCAGGGTGCATCCTTGTCGGCAGTGCGCACGGCAATGACGTTGGCATAGGGCGACTTTTCGCCTTCGATGGCGATGGCGTCTTCCTTCGGGTGAAGGTCGGCCTCGAGCGCGTAGTTGGTGTTGATCACGGCCGCATCAACGTCAGCCAGCGAACGCGGCAGCTGGGCTGCGTCCAGTTCGGCGAACGTGATGTTCTTCGGGTTTTCGGTGATGTCGGACGGCGTGACCTTCAGGCCGACTTCCGGCTTGACCTTGATCAGGCCCTTGGAAGCGAGCACGAGCAGCGCGCGGCCGCCATTGGTCGGGTCGTTCGGGATACCGATCGTCGCGCCGTCCTTAAGTTCGTCGAGGCTCTTCACCTTGCTCGAATAAACGCCCATCGGCGTGGTGATGGTGGTACCGACGCTGACGATGTCGAAGCCACGATCGGCGATCTGGTTGTCGAGATAGGGCTGGTGCTGGAACGAGTTGGCGTTGAGGTCGCCGTCGGCGAGCGCCTGGTTGGGAACGACATAATCGGAGAATTCGAGGATCTCGATGTCGAGGCCCTTGGGGGCTGCAACTTCCTTCACCTTCTCCATGATCTGGGCATGTTCGCCCGGCGTGACACCGACCTTGATGGTTTCGGCGAACGCCGCACCGGCGGAAAGTGCTGCGATTGCCGCAGCAATGATGAGCTTCTTCATGGGTATCTCCTTGTTGGTAACTTAAGTGTCCTGGGAAATCAGTTCTTGCGGCTGCGCCTGTCGAAGCGACGCGCCAGCCCGTCGCCGGCGCTCTGTACGAGTTGCACCAGCACGATCAGCACGATGACGACGACCAGCATCACGTCGGGCATGAAGCGCTGGTAGCCATAGCGGATGCCGAGATCGCCGAGCCCGCCGCCACCGACGGCACCGACCATGGCGGAGTAACCGATGAGGCTGACGGCAGTCATGGTCAGCGCCATCGTCAGCGCCGGGCGCGCCTCCGCCAACAGCACCTTGAAGACGATCTGCATCGGTGTCGCACCCATGGCGCGGGCCGCTTCGATCAGCCCCTTGTCGATCTCGCGGATCGCCGCTTCGACGAGACGCGCGACGAAGGGAATGGTGGCGATCGTCAGCGGCACGATCGCCGCCTTGGTGCCGATCGACGTGCCGGTGAGAAGCCGGGTAAAGGGAATGATGGCGACGACGAGGATGATGAACGGCGTCGAGCGTGCGGCATTGACGATCAGCCCGACGATGCGGTTGGTCATCGGCGCCGGGAAGAGCTCGCCCTTGCCGCTGGTTGCGAGGAATATGCCGATCGGCCCGCCGATCAGCGATCCGATCAGGCCGGCGGCCGCCACCATGTAGAGCGTGTCGAGCGTGGCGCCCCAGATCTTCAGCAGGATATCAGGCGACATAGCCGAGCACCTCCGTGACCAGACCGTTTTCGGTGAAGAAGCGTTCGGCGCGGCCCGCGGTTTCCGCGTCCGCGCCATAGGCGACGACCAGCGAGCCGTAAGGCCTGCCGCCGATCTCGTCGATCGTACCGGCGATGATGTTGACCTCGGCACCAACAGACTTGATCAACTGCGAAATCAACGGCCGCTCTGCCGCCGCCCCGAAGAAGGTCAGGCGCACGACCGCACGGTCGCCAACGGCTGCCTGCGGCTTCAGCGCGCGCGAAACCGCGTCAGGCAGCTTCGAACCGGGCAGGCCTGAGAGCATCGCCCTTGTCGTCTCGTGCTTTGGATGAGTGAAGACGTCGAAGGTATGGCCGCGTTCGACGATGCGGCCGTGATCGATGACGGCAACGTCCGAGGTCACAGCCTTCACCACTTCCATCTCGTGGGTGATGAGCAGCACGGTCAGGCCGAGATCGGCATTGATGCGCTTCAGGAGTTCGAGGATCGATTGCGTCGTCTCGGGATCGAGCGCCGACGTCGCTTCGTCCGAAAGCAGCAGCTTCGGCTCGGTCGCCAGCGCCCGGGCGATGCCGATCCGCTGCTTCTGGCCGCCGGAAAGCTCGGACGGGTAGCGAGCATGCTTGTCGGCAAGCCCGACGAGATCGAGCAGCGGCCGCACGCGCTTCTCGATCGCATGCTTGTCCATGCCGGCGATTTCGAGCGGCAGGGCGACATTGCCGAACACGGTCCGCGAGGACAGCAGATTGAAATGCTGGAAGATCATGCCGACCGAACGCCGGAGCTCGCGAAGGCCTGCTTCATCAAGCGCGCCGACATCGACGCCATCGACGAGCACCTTGCCGCCGGTCGGTTTTTCCAGACCGTTGACGAGGCGGATCAGCGTCGACTTGCCGGCCCCGGAGCGGCCGATGATGCCGTTGATCGAGCCGCGGCCGACCGAAAGCGAGACGTTGTCGAGCGCGGTAAAACCGTCGCTCTTGCCGGAGGCCGGGAAATGCTTCGATACGCCGTCGAAAATGACGGCCGCATCGGCCGGCGCCGGGACTGTATAGGCGGAAACGCTCATCGTTCGGATACCCCCGAAAGAGGCGTTATCGTTATGGACGGGTACATAGGTGCTCTCGGATGCTCGAAACTTGGAGATCCCGGGCTCACGGCGCGGGATGGAAGGCGCGTCTTGTCAGGCCGACATTCGACAACGCATTCGCAACAGGGAGCACTTCTCTAGCATTAGCCAACCGGTGAGTTCAACGTTGTTGCCGCAGGAAGGACATGCGACATAATCCACGGCGCTTATGGACAATTGAACCCGGCGTTTACAGGTATGTTTTTCCCGCTTGTTTGGCGTTTGCGGAAAAAACCGCTCTTTCGTGGACAGATCCGCCCGCGGATAGGCTGGCATCGACCCGAAAAACGGGCCGATGCAACCGATCTGTCTTTGACAGTCAAACGCCGATGGCGTGGGCCACCGGTGCCAGATGCGGCCAGACCTCGAGCGAACCGCGATAGATCATGTTGAGCGCCACGTAGAGAATGATGGCAAGACCGACATAGGCGATCCAGTGGTAGCGGTTGAGCAGCCTTGCGATGAAGCTGGCGGCAATGCCCATCAACGCGATCGACAGGATGAGACCGAAGACGAGGATGGTCGGATGCTCGCGCGCGGCGCCAGCGACGGCCAGCACGTTGTCGAGCGACATCGAGACGTCGGCGATGACGATCTGGATGGCGGCCTGTAGGAAGGTCTTTCGCGGCGCCGAATTGACGCCCTCGCCTTCGAAATCCTCCGCGCCGCCGGCGCGGATCTCGCGCCACATCTTCCAGCAAACCCAGAGCAGCAGAAGGCCGCCAGCCAGCAGCAGTCCGATGATGTCGAGAAGCTGCACGGTAACGCTGGCAAGGGCGATGCGCAGCACCGTGGCCGCGAGAATGCCGACCAGGATCGCCTTGCGGCGCTGCTCGCTCGGCAGGCCGGCGGCTGCAAGGCCGATGACGACGGCGTTGTCGCCGGCCAGAACCAGGTCGATGACGATGACCTGCATGAGCGCCAGCAACCCGGCGGAGGTGAAAATCTCCATGAACGATGGTCCCCCAGACGCGCGCGCGCGCCCATTCGCTATCGCTAACGCATAGAACAAGGGGACTCGGCGGATCAAGGGGCCGATACGGACAGCTTAGAAATACGCACCGGAATAATCTCCCCCGCACGATCAGGATGCCATTCAACAGCCGTCGCCGGAATATGGCCACATCCATGTTTACTGACCACAGTTCTCTGATACGAAACGCGCGAGACTGAGTCGAAGGGCAGGAGAGCGGATGCGTATCGTTTTGACCGGAAGTTCGGGGCGCGTCGGCCGGGCGATCTACAATGCGCTCGCGCCTCACCATGACGTGGTCGGCATCGATCGTGCGCCTTTCGCAACGACTGAGATCACCGGCGATTTTGTCGATGGCGTCCTGCTCGAGCGCGCCATGCAAGGTGCCGATGCCGTCATTCACACGGCAGCGCTGCATGCGCCGCACATCGATACGATCCCCGACACCGAATTCGAGCGGGTCAATGTGATGGGTACTCATCTGATCATCGCCGCAGCCCAAGCCACCGGCGTCAGCCGCATCGTCTTCACCAGCACGACAGCGCTATACGGACATGCCGTTAAGGCGAATGCGTGCACGTGGATCACCGAGGAAACGGCGCCTCAACCCCACACGATCTACCACCACACGAAGCTGGCCGCCGAAGCGTTGCTCGAAAACGCTGCCGACCGGGCGCTGCACATCCGGGTCCTGCGCATGTCCAGGTGTTTTCCCGAGCAGGCCGACCGCATGGCCGCCTATCGGCTGCACCGAGGCATCGATGTGCGCGACGTTGCCGACGCGCATGTCGCTGCACTCGACAATGACGGACCCGCCTTCCAGCGCTTCATCGTTTCGGGCGAACCTTCCTTCCTGCCGACGGATTGCAGGCACCTGGCAAGTGATGCCGCCGCGGTTCTGCGCGAGCGGGCGAGCAAATTCTCCCAGGCCTTTGCCGAACGCGGCTGGTCTCTGCCTGCCTCGATCGATCGGATCTACGACCCGAGCGCCGCCATCGGCGCGCTCGGATGGAAGCCGCGCTTCGGCTTCAAGGAGGTGCTTGCCCAGCTCGATCGCGGCAGTCTCGAAGTGCTGCCGGTGCGCAAGGCGACTTCGGGACGTTTCGATTGACAGGATGCCTTGCACGCCTCGATGGGCGCACAAGACCCAGACCGATGACGAAGTCATCCATACGACTGTTCGACATTCGAGTGTCTTGACGACGTCCAAGCCGCCCTCATTCCTGTGCCTGGCACAGGAATCCAGACAACCCAAGTCCTTGGGTTGAAAAGCCTTTTGGCCCTGACGACGTCGGGCCGCTGGATCCCCGCCACAAGGGCGAGGATGAGGAGAACAGCCTGTTTCTCCCGTCAAACAGGCTATCGCAGTGGTTTGTCATCAACCTGAGATCTGCACACCTCAACGGGCGTGCACGCCTCAGTCATCAGATGTGATTGCCGCCCGGAAATTCTTCGGCCAGCGCCTTGTACCAGTGGCCGCTTTTCTTGATCGTGCGCACTTGCGTTTCGTAGTCCACATGCACGATGCCGAAGCGCATCCTGTAGCCTTCGGCCCACTCGAAATTGTCCATCAGGCTCCAGGCGAAGTAGCCGCGCATCGGATAACCCTTGGCGATCAGGTCCGCCGTCACCGACAGGTGCTCGGCGATGTAGTCGAGCCGCGGCTGGTCATCGACCGCACCGTCTTCCACGCCCATGTTGTAGCAGGCGCCGTTCTCGGTGATGTAGCAATCGGGCAGGTCGTAGCGGGCGTTGAGCGTCTCGACGAGCTGGCCGAGCGCCGGCGCATAGACCTCCCAGCCGATATCGGTCTTCACGTCGCTGACCGGCTTGGCGTTGACCGTCGCAGGGTACTCGACGCCCGGTGTCGGATCGTCGCTGACGCGCATCGGCGTGTAGTAGTTGAGGCCCCACCAGTCGAGCGGGCGCGAGATGGTTGCCATGTCGCCGTCTTCGATCTCTGGCATACGATCACCGAGCGTGCTCATGAAACTCTCGGGATATTCGCCCTTGAAGATCGGACCAAAGAAGACGCCGTTGTGGAAATCGAAGGCGCGTTCGGCCGCCGCCTTGTCGGCATCGGTATCACTGCCGGGATAGACCGAATGGGCGTTGATGACGATGCCGGCCGGCAGGTTTGGCCGCTCCGAGCGGATGGCGTCGACACCGAGGCCATGGGCCAGATTGGTGAAATGCAGCGCGTGCAGCGCCGCATCCATGTTGCGCTCGCCCGGCGCATGAATGCCGTAGAGATGGCTGAGCCACACCGAGCACCAGGGCTCGTTGAACGTCGCCACCGCATCGAGCCGGTCGCCGAGGCGGGCGATGACTGTCTTGGCATAACGCTGGAACGCGTAAGCCGTGGTGCGCGCCGTCCAACCGCCGTCGCCCATCAGCGCCAGCGGCAGGTCCCAGTGATAAAGCGTGGCGAAAGCCTTGATGTTGCGGGCCTTGAGGCCGTCGACGAGGCGGTCGTAGAAGTCGAGGCCCTTCTCGTTGATCGGGCCGATGCCTTCGGGAATGATGCGCGGCCAAGCGATCGAAAACCGGTAGGCCTCGACGCCGAGGCTCTCGATCAGGTCGAGATCCTCGGCGAGCCGGTTGTAATGGTCGCAGGCGATGTCGCCATTGTGCCGGCCGAAGACTCGGCCCGGCATGTTGGAGAAGGCATCCCAGATCGATGGCTTGCGCCCGTCCATCTTGGTGGCGCCTTCGATCTGGAAGGAGGCCGTAGCCACCCCGAACACGAAATCGCCCGGGAAACGCCGGGCAAGGGTTTTTGCTTCGATCATCAGCCTGTCTCGTCCTTTGCAGCGGCCCGCATCCGGCGGGCGGCCGCTTTCGTTTATGTATTTTCGTTCTTCTTGCGGGTCGGCCTAAAGCCGTGCTGGTAAAAGTCAACTCGCGAAAAAGGGCGGGGCATCCCCCGCCCTTGCCTCATAGGCAAGCTTTCCGGCTACACCTTTACCCACGCCCCGTTTCGTTTTGACGACTGGACGCAGGCGTCGACGAAGGCCATGCCTTTCATGCCGTCGTCGATGGTCGGATAGGTGACGGCGGGATCGATGGTCTCACCGCGGCGCTTGGCGAAGATCGCCCGCGCCGCTTCCGTGTAGATATTGGCAAAGCCCTCAAGATAGCCCTCGGGATGGCCAGAAGGAATGCGGCTGACGCGGGCAGCGGCCGGGCCGGAGCCGGCGCCAGCGCGGGTGATCAGCCGCTTCGGCTCGCCGAACGGCGTGTACCAGAGATAGTTCGGATCCTTCTGCGTCCATTCGAGCCCGCCCGAACGGCGTGTACCAGAGATAGTTCGGATCCTTCTGCGTCCATTCGAGCCCGCCCTTGGTGCCGTAGACTCGCACCATCAGCCCGTTCTCGTGGCCGGGCGCCACCTGGCTGCACCAGAGCAATCCCTTGGCGCGCTCGCCGTCCTTCTGCTTGAAACGCATCATCACATGGGCGTTGTCGTCGAGCTTTCGGCCCGGCACGAAGCTGTCGAGATCGGCGGCCAGCTCTTCCAGCTCCAGCCCGGAGACGAAGGCACCGAGATTATAGGCATGGGTGCCGATATCGCCGGTCGAGCCGCCGGCGCCCGAGCGGGCCGGATCGGTGCGCCAGGCCGCCTGCTTCTGGCCCGACTGCTCGATATTCTCCGTCAGCCAGTCCTGCGGATATTCCATCTGCACCAGCCTGACAGCGCCGATGTCACCATTGGCGATCATCTCGCGCGCCTGGCGCACCATCGGATAGCCGGTGTAATTGTGGGTGAGCACGAACAGCGCATCGCTGTCGTCGGCCGCCTTCTTCAGCTTCTTCGCATCCGACAGCGTCGAGGTCAGCGGCTTGTCGCAGATCACATGGATGCCGCGCTTCAGAAACTCCTTGGCCGCGGCATAATGCACGTGGTTGGGGGTGACGATCGCCACCGCCTCGATACCGTCCTTCAGCTTGGCCTCGCGGATCGCCATCTGCTTGAAGTCGGAATAGACCCGCGACGGATCGAGCCCGAGTTCGCGGCCGGAGCTTTCGGCCTTGTCCGGTGTCGACGACAGGGCGCCGGCCACCAGCTCGTAGTGATCGTCGAGCCTGGCTGCAATGCGGTGCACCGCACCGATGAAGGCGCCCGAGCCGCCGCCGACCATGCCGAGCCTGATCCGCCGCTCGCGTTTCTCGCTCGTTCCCTCGATTGCCATCGTCCTGTCTCCTCGTCTCGTTTCGTCGTCCGTGTTTCAGTCGTGGCGTAGCTGCTCGCCTGAGGGAACCCGCCCCTCATCCGCCTGCCGGCACCTTCTCCCCGCCTTGGCGGGGAGAAGGGACTGTTCGCACCCGCTCGCATCACCAGCCAAGGCAATAGCGGCGAGTTGCAGTTCACGTTCCCTTCTCCAGCAGCTGGCAGAAGGTTGGTCGCCGCGGCCGTTCCTCTCGCACGACGCAACCGTCTGCCACGTCCCCTCTCCCCGCAAGCGGGGAGAGGGTTAGGGTGAGGGGCCGCGGCCGGGAACCAAGGTCGCGGCTGCAGCTGTGGCTACCGCAGGCTCAGCGCCCGTCGCAAACCTCCCGCCGGCTCCGTGGCTCCGCCTCAGATCCCCAGCAGCCGCCGGTTGGCCGCCTCGTCGGTGCCGCTATCGGCAAAGTCGTCGAAGGCCTTTTCGGTGACGCGGATGATGTGGTGCTTGACGAAGTCGGCACCCTCGCGCGCGCCGTCTTCGGGATGCTTCAGGCAGCACTCCCACTCCACCACCGCCCAGCCGGCAAAATCATTGGCCGCCATCTTGGAAAACACCGCGCCGAA
>NZ_QJNR01000004.1:1163644-1163888 GCF_003355565.1 Ensifer sp. M14 | reverse complement strand
CCACCGCCCAGCCGGCAAAATCATTGGCCGCCATCTTGGAAAACACCGCGCCGAAGTCGACCTGGCCGTCACCGAGCGAGCGGAAGCGCCCGGCCCGGTTGACCCAGCCCTGGTAGCCGCCATAGACGCCCTGCCGACCCGTCGGGTTGAACTCGGCATCCTTGACGTGGAACATCCGGATGCGATCCTTGTAGATGTCGATGTTGTCGAGATAGTCGAGGCACTGCAGCACATAGTGCGAGGG
>NZ_QJNR01000004.1:1163250-1163544 GCF_003355565.1 Ensifer sp. M14 | reverse complement strand
GGCCAGGGATAGACGAACGGCCAGGCGAGCGCGCCGGAAAAGCTCGCCATCGCATTGAGCCCCAAATTCTTCGAGGCCGTCAGCGCCAGCTTCACCTGCTCGACTGCCCACATTTGGCGCGCCTTCGGATTGCCGCGCACCTCCGGCACGGCAAAGCCGTCGAACACCTCGTCATAGGCCGGATGGGTGGCGACCAGCTGGCCTTGCAGGTGGGTCGAAAGCTCGGTGATCTCCACACCTTGTCACTCGCAATGCCGGCAAGCTCGTCGCAATAGGTTTTTGACGTCGCCGCCT
>NZ_QJNR01000004.1:1057367-1163150 GCF_003355565.1 Ensifer sp. M14 | reverse complement strand
CGCAATAGGTTTTTGACGTCGCCGCCTTCTTCAGATCGATCAGCCTGCTATCCCACGTCGGCACCTGCACGCCCTTGTAGCCACAATCGGCCGCCCATTTCGTGATCGACGCAAACGAGTTGAACGGCGCGACATCCCCGGCAAACTGCGCCAGAAACAGGCCAGGGCCCTTGATCGTTTTCATCCCGAACATCCTCCTGATGCTATGGCTGCCGACAAAGCCGGCCTCTTAGGCCAACGACAGGAAGAAGCGGAAGAAGGTTTCATTTTCGCTCTTACTGAAGTACCTGAAACGTTGCAGGCGCCGAAACTAGCAGATTTTTTGCTTGGAGCAACCGGCCGAAGGACAGTTTTCGCAAATCCGTTCGAGGCATGCCCGGGGCCCGCAGGCGAGCATTCAGGGCAGAAAAAGGGGCGAAGGTTTCCCTCCGCCCCGTGTTCACAAAACGTATACGACTGCCCGATCAGACGTAGCGGTTGACGACATTCTCCAGCAGCTCCTGCTTGCCGGATTTCGGCTGCGGGTTGAGGTCGGACTTCAGTACCCAGGCTTCGATCTCTTCCAGCGAGAAGCCGCCGTCGAGCATCTTCTTGGCTTCAGGCACCTGCCAGCCGGCATAGCGCTGATCAAGCGGGCCGGACAGTGCCTTGTCTTCGATCATCTGGGCGGCAGCCTTGAGGCCGCGGGCGCAGCAATCCATGCCGCCGATATGGCCGATCAGCAGGTCTTCGGGATCGATTGACTGGCGCCGCAGCTTCGCATCGAAGTTGGTGCCGCCGCTCTTGAAGCCACCGCCGGCCAGAACCTGGTAGTAGGCGAGCGCCATTTCCGGCACGTTGTTGGGGAACTGGTCGGTGTCCCAACCGGACTGGTAGTCGTTGCGGTTCATGTCGATCGAACCGAAGATGCCGAGCGCGTTGGCAAGCGCCAGCTCATGCTCGAAGGAATGGCCGGCAAGGATCGCGTGGCCCTGTTCGATATTGACCTGCACTTCTTTTTCCAGGCCGTACTTCTTCAGGAAGCCGTAAACGGTGGCGACGTCATAGTCGTACTGGTGTTTGGTCGGCTCCTGCGGCTTCGGCTCGATCAGGATCGCGCCCTTGAAGCCGATCTTGTGCTTGTATTCGACAACCAGGTTGACGAAGCGGCCGAGCTGGTCGAGCTCGCGCGAAAGATCGGTGTTGAGCAGCGTCTCATATCCTTCGCGTCCGCCCCACAGCACGTAGTTCTCGCCGCCCAGACGCTGCGTGGCGTCAAGGCAAGTCTTGACCGTCGCGGCCCCAAAGGCAAACACATCCGGGTCAGGATTGGTGGCGGCACCCGACATGTAGCGGCGGTTGGAGAACAGATTGGCCGTTCCCCAGAGCAGCTTGACGCCTGTGTCGGCCTGCTTCTTTGCGAAGTAGTCGACGATCTCGTTGAGGTTCCTGGTGTTCTCGACGAAGTTGCGGCCCTCGGGACGCACGTCGGCGTCGTGGAAGCAGTAGTAGGGAACGCCGAGCAGCTGGAAGAATTCGAAGGCGACATCGGCCTTCAGCTTGGCCGCGTCCATCGTGTCCTTGAACCAGGGGCGCTCGAAGGTTTGTCCACCGAAGGGATCTCCACCCGGCCAGACGAAGGTGTGCCAATAGGCGACCGCAAAGCGCAGGTGATCTTCCATGCGCTTGCCGAAGACGACCTCGTCCTTGTTGTAGTGGCGGAAGGCGAGCGGATTGCTGCTCTCCGGTCCTTCATACTTGATCTTGGCGATATCGCCGAAAAATCCCGTGCTCACGGTGTAGCTCCTCTTAAGGGTGGTGGACCGGCGTCGCGGTTGCGAAACGTCCGGCCATTACGTGGAAGGTAATTGGTTTCATTCCCTCGGCGGGCGATATCTGGGGCATCGAAACGCCAACCGAAGGAACATTCAGATGAACGACTTCAACGAAATCGCCGAGGCCTATATCGCCGCCTGGAACGCCGAGGTCGGCAGCCGCAACACACTGATCGAAAAGGCTTTTACTGCCGATGTCGCCTACCGCGACCCGATCATGCAGGGTGACGGGCACGAGGGCATCGGCGGCCTGATCGCCGGCGTCAAGGGCCAGTTCCCCGGCTTCGTCTTCACGCTGAAGGGCGCCCCCGACGGGTTTGCCGACACGATCCGCTTCTCTTGGGCACTCGGCCCCGAAGGCGTTGATTCCGTCATCGAAGGCACCGACATCGGCCTGATCGAAAACGGCCGACTGAAGCAGGTTACCGGCTTCATCGACAAGGTACCGGCGCAGTAAGTGCGCTCGATCGGAAACAGCCATGGAAGGGCGCGGTGCGGTCACGTCGTCGCGCCCTTGATGGCCGGATAAAGGCGCCGGTAGCGCTGGTAGGCCTCTTCGTAGGCAGGCACCAGGCCAGCATCGGGCGCGATCGTTTCCGCTGTTTTCGGCGCGTAGCAAGTCGCAACCGGATCGGCACCGGTTGCCGCGATCAGCCCCAGGCGCGCGGCGCCGAAGGCAGCGCCGAAATCGCCGTCGGCGGGCAGATCGACCGGCAGATCGAGCGCAGTCGCGATCGACTTCAGCCAATAACGCGAGCGCGAGCCGCCGCCGATTGCCGTCACCCGCGAAAGCGTCGTACCGGCAGCACGCAGGGCTTCGAGGCTGTCACGGATGGCAAAGGAAACCCCTTCCATCACCGCCTGCGTCAGCACCACTCGGCTGCTCTCGTGGCCGAGCCCGGCAAAGGCGCCGCGGATAGCGGCGTCGTTGTGGGGCGTGCGTTCGCCGGAAAGATAGGGAAGAAAGGTCACGCCGCCGGGCGCCTTCAGCGTCTCGCCAAGTTCGGCGCTGAGATCGGCGGCACTATGACCGGCGATGCCCGAATACCAGTTGAGCGCATCGGTCGCCGACAGGATGACGCCCATCTGATGCCAGGTGTTCGGCAGCGCATGGCAGAAGGCGTGAACGGCGCTTGCCGGGTTGGGCAGATAGCGCGCATTGGCGGCAAACAGCACGCCCGACGTGCCGAGCGAAACGAAGGCGTGGCCCTCCCCCACAGTCCCCATGCCGCAGGCGGAAGCGGCATTGTCACCGGCACCGCCGGCAACCACGACATTGCCCGAAATTCCCCAGCGTGCGGCGAGTTCGGACCGAAGCGTTCCGGCTGCATCCGTGCCTTCGACGAGGTCCGGCATCTGCCGTTCCTCCATGCCGGTGACGGAAAGCAGGTTCTCCGACCAGCGGCGCTTGGCCGTGTCGAGCCAAGCAGTGCCGGCCGAATCCGACATTTCCGAGATATGCTCGCCGGTCAGCCACAGGCGCAGATAGTCCTTCGGCAGAAGCACCCGGCGCACCCTGGCGAAAATCTCGGGCTCGTTTTCGCGAACCCAGACAAGTTTGGGCGCGGTAAATCCCGGGAAGACGATGTTGCCAGTGACGGCGCGGAATTGCGGGTCGGCGTCGAGTGCCGCCGCCTCGCGAAAACTGCGGGTGTCGTTCCAGAGGATGCAGGGGCGCAGCACCTTGTCATCCGCATCGAGCAGCGTCGCACCATGCATCTGGCCGGAAAGGCCGATGCCACGCACGGCGCCGAGCGCTGCCGGGTGCGCCGCCTTCAGGCCGGCGATTGCCTCCTCGCTGGCGCGCACCCAATCGGCCGGATCCTGCTCCGACCAGCCGGGATGCGGCCGGGAGACATCGAGCGCACCGGAAGCCGAGCCGACAATGCGCTGATTGTCGTCGATCAGCATCGCCTTGACGCCCGAGGTGCCGAGATCCAGTCCGAGATACATGTAGGCCTCCATTGAGAGCAACCTCGGGAAAAGCGCGCAACGATTTTCCGTCAGGAATTGTGTAAATTCAAAGTATTACGCCGGCTCGACCGGCAGGTTGTCTTTCAGGAAGATATCGATGCGGATGCGCTCCTGCGCTTCGATCATCGACAGGCCGTCGGCTCGGGCCTTCAGCACGCGAATGGCGCTCCTCACCTCATGACCCGCATCCTGGTTGAGCAGCGCATCGATCGTGCCCGACACCAGTGCAGCCCGGCTATACGGCGTCAATTCATGCGCGATTGCGCAAATCTCGGACTGTCGCCCTGCCTCTTCGAGCGCCGCGATCAGGCCGCGGTTGCCAGCGCCGAGGCTGTAGATGCCGGCGAGATCCGCATGCGCAGCCAGCAGATCCCGTACCAGCGTCTCGACCTCGGTCGGATCGTCGTGGCCCTCGACCACGGGCAGCAGATGCCGCTTGGCCGCCCCTTCGTTGACGGCAGTACTGAAGCCTTCAAGCCGATCCCGGTGGTCTCGCACCAGCATCGAGCCGGCGACGATCGCGACCGGCCCGTCGCGGCCGCCGAGGAAACGCCGCATCAGACTGCCGGCGGTGCGCCCGGCTGCAATGTTGTCGACACCGGCGAAATGGTCGCGCTCCGACCCGGTCAGGTCGGAGACGAGCGTGATGACGGCAATGCCGTCCTCGCGAAGCCGCCCGACGGCGGCAACCACTTCCGGCGCCTCGACGGCAACGACGGCAACGCCGGCCGGTGTGCGCCGGCGCGCGTCGTCGAGGGCTGCGGCCAGCGCCGCGGCATCGAAAGCGGGAACGGACAGAATGGTAATCTCGGTGCGTTCGACGGCGGAACGGGCTATTGCTGCTTCAATCTCCGCCTCAAGCCCGCGCATGAAGGCGTTTTCGCCCTCGGGCAGGATGAAGATCAGCGGATAGCTGCGGCTCTTGGCAAGGTTGGCCGCCGCCACGTCCCTGACATAACCGAGCGTCGCGATGGCGCGCTCGACCTTGTCACGCGTGACCGACCTGACCCCCGGGCGATTGTTCAAAACCCGGTCGACGGTCGCAAGGCTGACGCCTGCTTCTGCAGCAATGTCGTGAACTGTAGGGCGCATCATTTCCTCCCGCAAACTGCCTTAGAGGAATTTTTGATGTACGTAAATCAAAAATGCGAGCGAGACTGCCGAACGCTGTTTTCGCTGGCTAAAACCGCTTGCTGAACGCCTGGGTGAAAACGACTTCGCCGTGGCCTTTTCCGGCTTCGCCAAGCGCCACGTCCATGAAGCCGTCGGTCACGCGCACAAGCGCGAAACCGCCCATATACGCAGCCTTGGGCTTGAAGAGGTCGAGACCTTCGCGGCGATAGATCATCGCCGTTTCGTGCTGGTGGCCGTGAAACGCGCCGACGACGTTGTAGCCCCCGATGGCGTCGACGAGCGCCTGACGCTGCTCGGCACTCCACCAATGTGGCGGGCCGTCGCCCTGATCGTCGAAGGTCTTGGCGGAAGCGTCCCAGACTTCGGTCGAAAAAGCGTCCCAGCCATAATGCTGGAACAGGATCACTGGCCGGCCGTCGGCCGCGTAGGTTTCCAGATCCTGCTTCAGCCAGGGAAGCGCATCGACGGCGCCCTTGCTGACATCGCCGCCGAAGCGCTGGAGTTGGACGAGATGCAGCCCGCCCCAGTCCCAGGAATAACAATCCGACAGTGGATCGTAATTGCTAACCGGCACCGGCGGCTTGTAGAACACCGTCTGCCGATGGTTGAGTTCGACATAGTCCCGCAGTTCGCGGCGATACCAGTCCACATGCGGCGGCGGGCCATCCTGGTCGAGGTCATGATTGCCGAGACCGACATAGACGGGGAAGTGTACCCGGTCGGCACCCGGCCCTTCCTGATAGCGGCTGGAAAACTGCTGTAGCTGTCGTCCCTCGCGCGGCTGGCGCACCTGCCCGCCGCCGTCATCGGTCACGTCGCCGCCCAGCACCAGGCCGAGCGGATGGCCGATCCGCCGGCCGGCGCTGCCAAGCCCGCTCGCCTCGCCGGCAACGCTCTCCGGCCACCGCATCGCCGGCAGACCATTGAGCGCCGCCACGTGACGTAAAAGGTTCTCGTCGGTCTTGCCCTCCGCCGCACAGTTCGGCGCAAGGCCTTCGGTCGAGACGAGGCAGGCATGGATGTCGTTCGAAAACAGGAAGGTGGCATCGATGGGCGGGCGCCCGGCTGCCCATGTCGGCCTTGCCAGCAATGCCGCGCCCATGCCGGCCGCACCGGCAAGGAAGGACCGCCGGGAGATGGCGAAGCGCTTGAATGCCTGCATGAATGACCCCGTTTCCGCCCGGCCGGCGATTGTTTTCCGGCCGGATTGTGCCGCAACGCGACGATCGCGTAAACCGTGCGGATGGGCTTGGTTGCCGGGCCTAGTGGCCGCCGCCGCTTGGGCCAACGCCCTCCGGTTTCTTGATCATCATCACGCCCAGGATCAGCGACAGGAACAGCACCGTCAGGATGACGAAGACGTCGCTGAACGACAGGATCATCGCCTGCTTCTGCGCCATCGCTGCAAGCTGCTTGATGGCGATCGAAGCACCGTCGAGGCCATGGGCGTCGAACTTGGCCGCCATGTTGTTGAACTGTTCCACAGCTTCCGGGTTACCCCACTGGATATGCTCGGAAAGCCGGGCATAGTGCAGGTCCTGTCGTTGGGTCAGGATGGTGTTGATCACCGCGAGACCGACGGCACCGCCCAGGTTGCGCGTCAGGTTGAAGAGGCCGGATGCGCCGCGCATGCGCGCCGGCGGCATGGTGCCGAGCGCGATGTTGTTGATCGGCACCATGCACAGCATCAGCCCGACGCCACGCAGGATCTGCGGGATGAACAGCTCGTAGAAGTCCCAGTCGGCCGTCAGGTGCGCCATGATCCAGGTGCCGCTGGCAAAGCTGGCAAAGCCGATGGTCATCAGCACGCGCGGATCGAGCTTGCCCGACAGGATGCCGGCAACCGGCGCGGTCAAGAACATCGCCAGACCCGAGACGAACATCGTCTCGCCGATCATCAGCGAATCGTAGCCGCGGATGCGCCCGAGATAGAGCGGATAGAGATAGGTGAGGCCATAGAGCCCGATGCCCATGACAAAGGAGAACATCGAGCCGAAGGCGAAGTTGCGGTTGGAGAACGCCCGAAGATCGACCACCGGGAACTCCACCTTGAAGGCCCGATAGAAGAAGATCACCGCGGCTACCACCGTGGCAACGGCGCCCATGACGATATGATCGTCATTGAACCAGTCGTTGGCGTTGCCTTCTTCCAGGACATATTCGAGCGAGCCGAGGAAGACCGCCATCGAGGCGAGCCCCCACCAGTCGAATTTCTTGAAGAGGCTCAGTTCCGGCTTGTCGAAATCGATGAAGGTCCAGGTCAGCGTCGCGACGATGATGCCGGGAATGACGTTGACGAGAAACAGCCAGTGCCAGGAAAAGGCGTGGCTGAGGTAACCGCCAACGGTCGGGCCGATGGTCGGCGCCAGCGTGGCGATCAGGCCGATGATCGGCGAGACGATGTTGCGCTTCGACGGCGGGAAAATGGTGAAGGCAGCCGCAAACACCGACGGGATCATGCCGCCGCCGATAAAGCCCTGGATCGCCCGATAGACGATCATCTGGTCGATATTGGTAGCGGTCGCGGCCAGCGCGCTTGCCGCCGTGAAGCCCGCAGCCGACACCGAAAATAACACGCGGGTCGACACGATGCGCGCCAGCGTGCCCGACAGCGGGATCATGATGACTTCGGCGATGAGGTAGGAGGTCTGCACCCAGCCGATTTCGTCGGAGCCGGCTGACAGACCCGCCTGGATCTCTGCAAGCGAGGCCGAAACGATCTGGATGTCGAGGATCGCCATGAACATGCCGACGACCATGGCGAAGAAGGCGATCAGCCTTCTCGGATCCATATGTTCCTCGACCTTCGGTGCGGCTGCCGCCACCGAGCCTGCTGTTGCCGTTGCGGCCATCTGAGCCACTCCCTGCGTGTAAAGGCGCGGGCGGCGCGTTCCATCGAACTCGCCGGCGCGCCAGGCCCGATTACTTCGTGGCGGCGACCTTGGTCTCAGCGGGCGCCGTGCGCGTGTCGACATCGACGACGACGCTCAAGCCCGCCCGCAAATGGCCTTCCGCCAGCACATCGGCCGGCAGCGTGATGCGCACCGGCACGCGCTGGATCACCTTGGTGAAGTTGCCGGTGGCGTTTTCCGCCGGCAGCAGCGAGAACACAGAGCCGGACGCCGGCGAGATCGAGGCGACCGTGCCTTCGATCGCGTGCTCGTCATAGGCGTCGATATGGACCTTGACCTTCGAGCCGGGGACCAGATGCGCGATCTGCGTCTCCTTGAAGTTGGCGTCGATATAGAGTTGGTCGACCGGCACGAGAGCGGCCAGACGCTGACCGGCCGAGACGAGATCGCCGACCTGGACGGCGACGTTGCCGATGACGCCGTCATAAGGCGCCTTCAAGACGGTGAAACCGAGGTCGCGATTGGCCTTGTCGCGGGCAAGCTCCAGCGAGCGGATCTGGCTTTCCGCCTCGGCGCGCTGCGCCTGCAGCACGGTGATGTTGGCGTTGGCGGTCGCGATGTTCGCATCGGCGCCGGCAAGGTTGGCCCGCGCCTGGTCCAGCGCAACGTCGGCATTGTCGCGGGAAGCAACGGTGCCGACGTCCTTGGACTGGAGGTCGCTTGCGCGCTTTTGCGCAAGTTCGGCGCCGCGCACCGTTGCTTCGAGAGCGTTTTTCTGGGCTTCCGCCTGGGCAAGGCTCGCCCTTGCCCCGGCGATCTGCGCGTCGAAGCGGCTGAGCGCCAGCTTCTGCGTCGCGATCTGGGCCTCGGTCTGCTCGGCGGCGATGCGGTAGTCGCCGTCATCGAGCGTGACCAGCGGGTCGCCGGCCTTCACCTGCTGGTTGGCGACGACGTCGACCTTGGCGACATACCCCGAAACCTTCGGGGAGATCGTGGCGATGTCGCCCTCGATATAGGCGTCGTCCGTCGAAACCATGAAGCGGCCATTGGTCCACCAGTCATAGCCATACCAGCCGCCTGCGGCCAAAGCTGCGAGGCCGAGAACCGGCAAGATCGGGCTGCGCTTCTTCTTTTTCGGGGCGGCTTCGACAGCGGGCTGCTGCGTCACAGCAGGCGCCTCGTCCGTCGCACCCTTGGCTTCGGGCGCGGCCTCATGGGTCTGCGGAACTTCAAAATCCTCGCCGACAGGGCGAACGCGAGCGGCGCTGGACGTTTTGGATGCGGACATGGGTACCGGCCTGGTTAATGAGTGGTGATTGAACTGAACCGTTCGGTTCGATCGAAGCTTGACTTAATCGCTTTGACGTCGCATATCAAGAGGGAATCGAACCGCGCAGTTCGATGGATGTAATTTAATGCGAACAGGACGGGCACAGACGGCGATCATGGAACCAGCAAAGACCGGACAGAAAGAGACCATCCAGCCTGACAACGGCATGGACGACCAGCTTTGTCCCGGCGGCGGACGCCATGCGGCGGGCGAAGACCCTGCCAAGCGCGAACAGATCCTGGAGGGCGCCCGGCGCGCCTTCATGAACCAGGGCTTCGACGCCGCCAGCATGAACGACATCACCCGCGAGGCCGGCGTCTCCAAGGGCACGCTCTATGTCTATTTCGAAAACAAGGAAGACCTGTTCAAGGCGCTGATCATCCAGGGCAAGACCCGGGTGGTTCAGACCGCCAAACATGCGCTCAACGATCACGACGATGTGGAGGAATCGCTTTTCGATTTCGGCGTGACACTGACGACCAGCATGACCGCCGAAGAGACGATCCGGTCCATGCGCATGGTGATCGGCGTCATCGACCGCATGCCGCATCTGGCCGAACGCTTCTTCAGCGAGGCACCGGAAAACGGCTACACGGTGCTCAAGGCCTATCTCGACCGCCAGGTTCCGGCGGGAACGCTCGACATCGACAATACCGAAATGGCCGCCCGACAGTTCATCGAGATGGCGCAGGCCGGGCTCTTCAAGCACCGGCTGTTCGGCGGCATGTGTTCGGCGCCGCCGCGCGAGCAGATCGAGGGCACGGTTACAGCAGCTGTGCGGGTCTTCATGGCCGCATACGGGCCGAAGAAGACGGCTTGAGCCGAAGGGCGCATTCGGCCGCCCCCCTCTTCAATCCAGCAATTGCGATCAAGCACGCCCTGCGGCAAAACCCTATGAGCATGGGTGTCTGCCACGGGAGTGATCATGAGTGCTATCGGAAGGGCGATCTGGTTCATCGAGAGCCATTTCGCGAGCGATATATCGCTGGAGGAGATCGCAGAGGCTGCCGGCTTTTCGCGCTTTCATCTGTCGCGCGTCTTCGGACTGGTGACCGGTCACTCCATCAGCGCCTATATCCGCGCACGCCGCCTGAGCGGCGCTGCGCAAACCCTTGCCGATGGCTCCTCCAGCATTCTCGCGGTGGCGCTCGAAGCGGGCTACGGCTCGCATGAGGCCTTCACCCGTGCCTTTCGCGAACAATTCGGCGTGACGCCGGAGACCGTGCGCAAGCAAGGGCACCTCAGCAACATCGCACTGACGGAGCCTATCAGAATGGACGACACCCGCCTCCTCAAACTGGACCCACCCCGCTTCGAAGACAGCCCGCCTTTGCTTCTGGCCGGCCTTGGCGAAACCTATGCCTACGGCCGCACCGAAGGCATTCCTTCGCTCTGGCAGCGCTTCAACGCCCATTTCGGCAACATTCCCGGACAGAAGGGCAATGTCGCCTATGGCGTCTGCAGCCAGAGCAACAGCGAAGCCGGCACATTTCACTACATGGCCGCAGTGGAGGTAGACGACGCCGGCAGCCTGCCCGCAGGCTTTTCGACGATCAAGCTGCCGAAACAGCGCTATATCGTGTTCCTGCACCGCGGCCATATCTCGTCGATCGCGACGACCGCGCAGCATATCTTCGGCACCTATCTTCCGGAGGCCGGTCTCCAGCATGGAGAAACGCCCGACCTGATCGAGCATTACGACGAGCGCTTCGACCCGCATTCGGGCATGGGCGTGGTGGAAATGTGGATTCCGCTGAAACCGTAAACGGTAAAGCGCCGCTGCAAACGCGCGGCGGCGCTTGTCACTTTCGCAATGTTGCTTAAATACTGCCGCGATTCTTGCGCGACGACGCGCCACCGAGACAAGGAAAGATCGCCGATGCAGGATTTAATGCTGCTAGCCCAGGACCCGGCTGCCTGGGTTGCCCTCATAACACTGGTTGTCATGGAGGTGGTTCTCGGCATCGACAACCTGATCTTCATCTCGATCCTCACCAACAAGCTGCCACCCGAACACCGTGAAAAGGCCCGCCGCATCGGTATCGGTCTCGCGCTCGTCATGCGCCTCGCTCTGCTCGGCACCGTCGCCTGGATCGTCAAGCTGACGACGCCGGTCTTCGAGGTCTTCGGACATGGCTTCTCCTGGAAGGACATGATCCTGATCGCCGGCGGTCTCTTCCTCGTCTGGAAGGCGACCAAGGAAATCCATCACAGCGTCGATCCGAGCGACCACGGCGAGGATTTCATCGCCTCTTCGGCGATCAGCAGCTTCAGCGCGGCGATCGGCCAGATTCTGTTGCTCGACCTGGTCTTCTCGGTCGACAGCATCATCACCGCCGTCGGCATGACGCCGCATCTGCCGATCATGGTCATTGCCGTCGTCGCCGCCGTCACCGTGATGCTCGTTGCCGCAACACCGCTTGCCAACTTCATCGAGAAGAACCCGACGATCGTCATGCTGGCGCTCGCCTTCCTCCTGATGATCGGCACGACGCTGATTGCAGAAGGCATGGGTCTGCACGTGCCCAAGGGCTACATCTACGCCGCCATGGCGTTTTCGGCCCTGGTCGAGGTTCTCAACATGGTGGCGCGCAATGCGCGGCTGCGAAAGAAGGCGGCCGGCAAGCCGCACTGAAGCGCAGCCATTGCCGAAAGTCGAAAAAGGCGGGGCTCCATGCTCCGCCTTTTTTCGTCGGGTCAAAAAGGCCTGCATCACGGGGATGCAGGCCATCTTGCTGCGGGCTTACGTGAGAGCGCAAGCCGGACGGGTCGGTGAGCTCGGCTGCCGTTTCGTTGGCCACGGGAAGAAATCGGAAAAACTCCCGCGTTCTCCACCTCCGTCATGTCCGATTGGCACCGTTCGCGCCTCTCGAAGGGAGAACGCATCATCCGGTCAATCGTTCCTGCTGGCTTCAGGCGTCGAGATCAGGTGCGCTTCGCGCGGCCAATGCGCCGGAGGGACAGATTTCAGTTTTTCTCCGCGTCCGGATCGCCCTTCTGCAGTTCCTGCAGATAGACGTCGAGACGATCGAACTTCTCTTCCCAGAAGCGGCGGTAGCTGTCGAGCCAGCTGTTGATGTCGCGCAACGGTGCGGCTTCGAGCCGGCAGGGGCGCCACTGCGCCTCGCGGCCACGGCTGATCAGCCCCGCACGCTCGAGCACCTTCAAGTGTTTGGAAACAGCCGGCAAGCTCATTTCGAACGGCTCCGCCAGTTCGCCGACCGAGGCCTCGCCGAGGGACAATCGGGCGAGGATGGCCCTGCGCGTGGGATCGGCCAGGGCTGAGAGCGTGGTCGACAGGCGATCTTCCGGCATTTTCTAAAAAACCTTTCAGTTAAATAACCTTACGGTTCAATATAGCCAGCCATCGGCGGTGTCAACAAAAACCGGAGTGATCCACTTTCCGTTGACATGCTCCATGTTCTATGGTCTCACGCGAGCCGACTGGAATAGCCTGCCGATACCGCTGGTGCGGCACCCCTACGGGCCTTTCCTTCCCATAAAATGCGCGCCCGGTGGCCGGACTTGTCTTCCGGCAAGGGGCGAAAAGCACGTAAAACGGGCAAAGACCATGACAGATTCAGCAGTTCGGGTACGCATTGCACCCTCCCCCACCGGCGAGCCGCATGTCGGCACCGCCTATATCGCACTGTTCAACTATCTCTTCGCAAAGAAGCACGGCGGCACCTTCATCCTCAGGATCGAAGATACCGACGCCACGCGCTCGACGCCGGAATTCGAGCAGAAGGTGCTGGACGCGCTGAAATGGTGCGGGCTCAAATGGTCGGAAGGCCCGGATGTCGGCGGCCCCTATGGCCCCTACCGCCAGAGCGATCGCAAGGACATCTATCTCGACTACGTCCGCCAGATCGAGAAGAACGGCCACGGCTTCCGCTGTTTCTGCACGCCCGAGCGGCTGGAGCAGATGCGCGAGGCACAGCGCGCCGCCGGCAAGCAGCCGAAATATGACGGCCACTGCCTGACGCTCTCAGCCGAAGAAGTGACCCGCCGCGTCGATGCCGGCGAGCCGCACGTCGTGCGCATGAAGATCCCGACCGAGGGTTCCTGCAAGTTCACGGACGGCGTCTACGGCGACGTCGAAATCCCGTGGGATTCGGTCGACATGCAGGTTCTGCTCAAGGCCGACGGCATGCCGACCTATCACATGGCAAACGTCGTCGACGACTATCTGATGAAGATCACCCACGTCGCGCGCGGCGAGGAGTGGCTGGCCTCCGTGCCGAAGCACATCCTGATCTATCAATATCTCGGCCTGACGCCGCCGGTGTTCATGCACCTGTCGCTGATGCGCAACGCCGACAAGTCGAAGCTGTCGAAGCGCAAGAACCCGACATCGATCTCCTATTACTCGGCGCTCGGCTACCTGCCGGAAGCGTTGATGAACTTCCTCGGCCTGTTCTTCATCCAGATCGCCGAAGGCGAGGAGCTGATGACGATGGCCGAGCTTGCCGAAAAGTTCGACCCGGACAACCTGTCGAAGTCGGGTGCGATCTTCGACATCCAGAAGCTCGACTGGCTGAACGGCCGCTGGATCCGCGAGAAGCTGAGCGACGACGAGTTCCTCGGCCGGGTTCTGGCCTGGGCGTCCGAAAACGATCGCCTGAAGCAGGGCCTGAAGCTGTCGCAATCGCGCATCTCCAAGCTCGGCGAACTGCCCGCGCTTGCCGACTTCCTGTTGAAGTCCGACCTCGGTCTCGAACCCTCGGCCTTCGCCAAGATCAAGTCGAGCCCGGAAGAACTGGTCGAGATCTTCAACACGGTCCAGCCGGACCTGGAAAAGATCCTCGAATGGAACAAGGAAACGATCGAGGCGGAACTGCGCGCCATCGCCGACCGCATGGGCAAGAAGCTCAAGGTCGTGCTGGCGCCGCTGTTCGTCGCGGTTTCCGGCTCGTCGCGCTCCCTGCCGCTCTTCGACAGCATGGAACTGCTCGGCCGCTCGGTCGTGCGCCAGCGCTTGAAGGTTGCGGGCCAGGTCGCCGCCTCGATGGCCGGCAGCGGAAAGTAAGGACAGGACGATGAACGACAAGACCGAGACAACAGCCCTCTCCTCCGACGTGACGGAAGTACGCGCGCAGAAGCTGAAGCTGCTGCGCGAACAGATCGGCGACGTCTATCCGGCGCATTTCCACCGCACGATGACCAATGCCGAACTTGCGGCGAAGTATGAGACCCTGGAGCTGGACACCGAGACGCAGGACGTCGTCACGGTCGCCGGCCGCGTCTACTCGTCGCGCAACTCCGGCATGTTCATGGATATCCATGACGCCTCCGGCAAGATCCAGATCTTCAGCCACAAGGACACCACGCCGGAAGACGCCCGCGCACTGCTGCCGATGATTGACATCGGCGACATCATCGGCGTCACCGGCGTCGTGCGCCGCACCAAGCGCGGCGAGCTGACGATCAACGCGCAGGCGATCACCATGCTGACGAAGTCGTTGCTGCCGATGCCCGAGAAGTGGCACGGCCTATCCGACATCGAGCTGCGCTACCGCAAGCGCCACCTCGACATCATGACCAACGAGGAATCCAAGCTCCGCTTCCAGCAGCGCAGCAAGATCGTCTCCGGCATCCGCCACTTCATGGAAGAAGACGGCTTCATGGAAGTCGAAACGCCGATGCTGCATTCGGTCTATGGCGGTGCCACGGCCGAGCCGTTCAAGACCCACCACAACACGCTGAAGCTCGACATGTACCTGCGCATCGCGCCGGAACTGTACCTGAAGCGCACGCTGGTCTCGGGCCTGACCGACAAGGTGTTCGAGATCAACCGCAACTTCCGCAACGAAGGTGTGTCGACACGGCACAATCCCGAGTTCACCATGATGGAGTGCTACTGGGCCTATGCCGACTACGAGGACATCATGGACCTCGTCGAGCGGCTGTTCACCAAGCTCGCTCTGTCGATCCATGGCTCGACCGAATTCATGTTCGGCGACAAGGAAATCTCCTTCAAGGGTCCGTTCCGCCGCGTGCCGATGCCGGATGCCGTCAAGGAAGCGACCGGCATCGACTTCCTGGCGATGAAGACCGACGAGGAAGCCCGCGTTGCCGCCAAGGCTGCCGGCTTCGAAGTCGAGAAGGACTGGACCTGGGGCGAGTGCCTCGCCTTCGTCTTCGAAGAAAAGGTCGAGCCGACGCTGATCCAGCCGTCGCACGTCACGCACTTCCCGAAGGACATCTCGCCCTTCGCCAAGGAAGTGCCGGGTGAGCCGCGCCTTGTCGAGCGCTTCGAGACCTATTGCAACACCTGGGAACTCGGCAACGCCTTCTCCGAGCTCAACGATCCGGAAGAGCAGCGCGCCCGCATGGTCGAGCAGCTCGAGCAGGCGCATGCCCGCGGCGAAAAGGCCAAGCAGCTTGACGACGAGTTCCTTGACGCCATCGACCAGGGCATGCCGCCGGCCGGTGGCCTCGGCATCGGCGTCGACCGCCTGATCATGCTGCTCACCAACGCGCCGTCGATCCGCGACATCATCCTGTTTCCGGCGCGCCGCAACAAGGCCGACTGATCAGGGCCACAACAGCACAAGACAGAAAAGCCCGGCGCGATTGCGGCGGGCTTTTTTCGTTCTCAATGATGGATTGCCGGCGCCCTCCAAGGCTAACCGTGTGTCAGTGGCCTGCTGGCGCCTCGGCGCTCTCGGCCTTGTGCTCTGGCGCTGCGGCTTCGGGTCCAGCCTCGCCCTCGACGGTGACAGCGTTCGGATCGATGCAGGGCGAACGATCGTCCATGCCGGCCATCATTCCACCGATATCGCCGACCGAAAGATCGACCGTGTTGCCGTGAAAGAAGCCGGCCGAGTTTGCCGTGCCGTCATTGTAGGACGCGCGGAAAGGCGCATCCATGCCGGGCACGCTTTGCGGGCCCGGTGCGAAAAGAACCTGAGCCCCGATTGCGGCGCCACGCACCGCAGCCCGCTCTTCCGGTCCGGCCGCATCGAGAACGACGACCTGATAGAGATCGGCCTTCTCCGTCTTGGAGAGCGCGCCGACGACGCGAAGCGCCGTGCGCATGCGCGCCTCGCCATCGGCGCGGTCCGTCTTGATGTGCAGGCGAACCCAGCGCTGGCCGTGATGGCCGAGCTTGACGGTCCTGACCAGCGTGCATTCGAGACCGGAGGTGGCGGGCTTCGACATCCGCTCCATCAGCGCGTCGCGGCCGACATAGACGGCGGCCGCACCTGAGGCAGCCGACACGCCGAATGCGGCGGCAAGGATGACGACCAGCCTCTTCGATGGGCGCAACTTGCCGAGAATAGCCTTCACGAGAATGGCTCCGCTGTCATAACAGGAACTGAAACAAAAGCCCGAAGGCGCCTTGCAAGGATAAGCGCTCGACCTTTCGGAAAGTTTAAGCGGGTTCGGCGGCCGGATGATCGAAAAGAGCACAGCTCATGTCACAGGCTGCACCAACTTTGCCGTCAGGCATATCCAACCGGGATCGATCACCGATTGACTTTCGCGGGCATCTTGCCTCCATTGCGACCCGTCAAACGCAAGAAAAAGAAAAGAAGAACACATGCACAAAGTTATCTTTGATACGGATCCGGGCATCGACGATGCGATGGCGCTCCTCTTCCTCCACCGCCACCCGGATATCGACCTCATCGGCATCACCACGGTCTTCGGCAACGCCTCGGTCGAAACGACGACGCGCAACGCGCTGTTTCTGAAGCGTGAGTGGGGCATAAAGGCACCGGTTGCCAAGGGTCTCGACAAGACCTTCAATCCGGATCGGCCGCATGTCGGCTGGCCGACCTTCATTCACGGCGATGACGGCCTCGGCAACATCGACGTGCCCGAGACGATCGACTTGCCCGTCGATCCGCGTTCCGCGCACCGCTTCATCATCGACACCGTCCGCGCCAATCCCGGCGAAGTGACGCTGATTGCCGTTGGCCGCATGACCAACCTGGCGCTGGCACTGCGCGAAGACCCGGACTTTGCACCGCTGGTGCGCGAAGTCGTGATCATGGGCGGCGCCTTCGACGTCAACGGCAACATCACCCCGGCCGCCGAAGCCAATATCCATGGCGACCCCGAGGCGGCCGACGTCGTCATGACCGCACCATGGCCTGTCACTGTCGTCGGTCTCGACGTCACGATCAAGACGGTGATGACCAAGGCGATGCTTGCCGACATCGCCGAGCGCGGCGGAGCGCCGGCGAAGCTGCTCTCGGACATCTCGCAGTTCTACATCACCTTCTACGAGCAGCATGTTCCGGATGGCATGGTGGTGCATGACAGCTGCGCCTGCGCCTATGTCGTGGCGCCAGATCTGTTCAAGGTGCGCAGCGGCGTGATCCGTGTCGTGTGCGGCGGCATTGCCGACGGCCAGACGATCCAGAAGCCCGACAGCCGGCTGTTCCCGCCGAGCCCATGGGACAACCTGCCGAGCCAGAAGGCCTGCATCGACATCGATGCGGCAAAAACCCTGAAGCTGATCGGCGACACGCTGGCACTGCACGACTGATGCCACCCCGGGCAGATCGGCACGGTCGACTGCTCGAAAAACTTTGCACCCATGGCTGGCGGATCCATTTTCGCCAGCTATCTCTAAGGGCATGAAACCGGACGCCCTGCTCTATCCCGCCCCCAAAGGTCTCTACTGCGAGATCGGGGATTTCTACATCGATCCGGTACAGCCGGTCGATCGCGCGCTGATCACCCACGGTCATTCCGACCACGCCCGTGCCGGCCACGGCCAGGTGCTCGCCACCCGCGAAACCCTCGACATCATGCGCATCCGTTATGGCGAAGGCTTTTGCGGCGTGAGCCAGGCCGTAGCCCTGGGCGAGACGATAACCGTCAATGGCGTCGAGGTGTGCTTTCACCCGGCCGGCCATGTGCTCGGCTCGGTGCAGATCTCGGTTGCCGCGAAAGGCACGCGCATCGTCGTGTCGGGCGATTACAAACGACGGCGCGATCCAACCTGCCTGGCCTTCGAACCAGTTCCCTGCGACGTCTTCATCACCGAGGCGACCTTCGGCCTGCCGGTCTTCCACCATCCGGATGACCGCAGCGAAATTCAGAAGCTGCTGACATCGCTCAAACAATTCCCCGAACGCACCCACGTGGTCGGCGCCTATGCGCTCGGCAAGGCGCAGCGAGTGATCGCGCTGCTGCGCGAGCAGAGTTACGACGAGCCGATCTACATCCACGGTGCCCTGCAGAGGCTCTGCGACTATTATCGTGGCGAAGGCATCGACCTTGGAGACCTCCGCCCGGCGACGCTTGCCGCCGACGAGAAACAGGATTTTGCCGGCACCGTCGTCATCGGGCCGCCCGCCGCCTTCGCCGACCGCTGGGCCCGGCGCTTCGTCGACCCCTTGGCGATCTTCGCCTCCGGCTGGATGATGATCAGGCAGCGGGCCAAGCAGCGCGGGGTCGAGCTGCCGCTTGTCATCTCCGACCATTGCGACTGGCCCGAACTGACGCGGACGATCCGCGAAATCGGCCCGTCGCAGGTCTGGGTCACCCATGGGCGCGAAGAGGCGCTGGTGCGCTGGTGCGAGCTCGAGGGCATCGCCGCGCGGCCTCTGCATCTCGTCGGCTACGACGACGAGGGAGAATGAGCGATGAAGGCTTTCGCCGAACTGCTTGATCGCCTCGTTCTGACCCCGCAGCGCAACGCCAAGATCCGGCTGCTGGCGGATTATTTCGTGACCGCGCCGGACCCCGACCGAGGCTACGCGCTCGCCGCCATCGCCGGCACGCTGTCGCTTGCCACCGTCAAGCCGGCGATGATCCGCGACCTCCTGCTCGAGCGCATGGACGAGGTGCTGTTTCGTTACTCCTACGATTACGTCGGCGACCTCGCCGAAACGGTGTCGTTGGTCTGGGAGCCGCCTGAGGGCGTTGTACCGGACGACATT
This sequence comes from Ensifer sp. M14, assembly GCF_003355565.1. Taxonomy (NCBI): domain Bacteria; kingdom Pseudomonadati; phylum Pseudomonadota; class Alphaproteobacteria; order Hyphomicrobiales; family Rhizobiaceae; genus Ensifer; species Ensifer sp. M14. Next base: position 1,144,144 of record NZ_QJNR01000004.1, on the reverse strand, counting down.
CCGCTCGGCGACGCCATCGAGACGCTGCAGACGACCGGCCGCGCCAATGTGCGCAGCGTCGTTCGCGACATGCTCGACCGGCTCGACACGTCGGCGCGTTTCGCTTTCCTGAAGCTCGTGACCGGTGGCCTGCGCATCGGCGTCTCCGCCAAGCTTGCCAAACAGGCACTGGCCGAAATGGGCAGCAAGGACGTCACTGAGATCGAGACCCTCTGGCACGGGCTCGCCCCACCCTACCTGCCGCTCTTCCAGTGGCTGGCGGGTGAGGCGGACAGGCCGGCGCTGTCGACGCCCGCCGTCTTCCATTCGGTGATGCTGGCCACGCCCGTCGGGGAAGGCGATCTCGATGGGCTTGATCCGAAGGATTTTGCCGCCGAATGGAAATGGGACGGCATCCGCGTGCAACTCGCCAATATCGGCGGGACCAGGAGGCTCTATTCGCGCAGCGGCGACGAAATTTCCAGCGCCTTCCCCGATGTGCTGGAAGCGGCCGACTTTTCCGGCGTCATCGACGGCGAACTGCTGGTCGGCGGCACTGCCCGCACCAACCGCGCCACCCGAACCTTTTCCGACCTGCAGCAACGGCTGAACCGCAAGACCGTCAGCCACAAGATGCTCGACGAATACCCGGCCTTCATCCGCGCCTACGACGTGCTCTTTTCCGGAGAAACAGACGTGCGGGCCGAAGGCTTCCTGGCGCGGCGGGCGATGCTCGGTGATCTCGTCGAACGCGCCTCGCCTCAGCATTTCGACCTGTCGCCGCTTGTGCCGTTTTCCTCCTGGGAAGAGCTCGACCAGCTGCGCTCCGAGCCGCCCGATCCGGTCATCGAAGGCATCATGCTGAAGCGGCTGGATTCGCCCTACACCGCCGGCAGAGCCAAGGGGCCTTGGTTCAAGTGGAAGCGTGCGCCCTACAATGTCGACGCCGTGCTGATGTACGCCCAGCGCGGCCACGGCAAGCGCTCCAGCTACTATTCCGATTTCACCTTCGGCGTCTGGACCGAGATCGACGGCATGGAAACACTGGTGCCGGTGGGCAAGGCCTATTTCGGCTTCACCGATGCCGAACTCGAAATCCTCGACCGTTTCGTCAGGGACAACACCACCGAGCGTTTCGGCCCGGTCCGGGCGGTGCGCGCGGAACTCGATTTCGGCTTCGTCCTCGAGGTCGCCTTCGAGGGCCTCAACCGCTCGACGCGGCACAAATCCGGCGTTGCCATGCGCTTTCCGCGCATTGCCCGACTGCGACAGGACAAGCTGCCGCATGAGGCCGATCGTCTGGCGACCTTGCAGGCAATGATCGAGAGCAAGTCGTGATCGCGAACCGGGAACAGACCCGCCCGGATGGCGTTTGAGTTACTCGAGCGCACGCAAGGAGATGCGATATGCCTGCAAAATCCAAGGCACAGCAGAAGGCGGCCGGCGCGGCTCTCGCCGCCAAACGCGGAGACATGAAGAAGTCCGACCTCAGAGGTGCATCGCGCGCGATGGAGAAATCCATGACCGAAGGCGAACTGGAAGACCTTGCGCAGACCAAGCGCAAGAAACTGCCCGAGCGAAAGACGGCAAAATGAAGACGGCCGAGCATAAAAGCGCAACCTAAAACAATAATTGTTAATACCAATTTGGGATCATCCCGGTCGTTTCGTAACCTTCTGATGCCGCCGGGGTGATCTTGTGCCTGCCAGACATGCCTTCGATCTCGGGAAAAAGAAACTCTTCGGGTTTCTGACGCCGAACTACCTTCCTGCGATCATCGCTTCTCTCGTCGTTCTGGTGGCCGGCATCCTCGCAGACAACCAGAACCAGGTGGTCTCCGAAGCGCGCATGCGCTCGCAAGTCGCCGATGAACTCAACCCGATCCGCTCGAAGCTCGAAGCCAGCATCAACGGCAACATCCAGCTCGTGCGCGGCCTGATCGGCACCATCGTGACCGAGCCGGGCATGGATCAGGATAGGTTTGCCGCGCTCTCGCGCAGCATTTTCACCGAACGCTCCCAACTGCGCAGCATTGCCGCCGCACCCAACCTTATCGTGCGCATGGCCTATCCCATGCGAGGCAACGAAAAGGCGATCGGGCTCGACTACCGCAAGAATGAGGCGCAGCGCGCAGCCGTCATGAAGGTCAGGGATACCGGCAAGATGGTTCTTGCCGGCCCCGTGGATCTGGTGCAGGGCGGGCGCGGGCTGATTGGCCGGTTCCCGGTCTCGATCGAAGCAGGCGGCGGCAGCAATCGCTTCTGGGGCATCGTCTCGGCAGTCATCGACGTCGATCGCCTCTACAATGACAGCGGCCTCTTCTCCCCTTCGCTCGGCATCGATATAGCCATCACCGGCCGCGACGGGACGGGCAGCGACGGCACGGCGTTCTACGGGAATGCCAGGATTTTCGATCAGGCGCCGGTGGAGATGACCGTTCTGCTTCCTGGCGGTTCCTGGCACATCGCTGCCGTTCCCAAGGGCGGCTGGCCGCAGACGGCGCGCAACGCCTGGCTCATCCGCGCGCTGATTGTCGCCGGCGGCCTGATGATCGTCCTGCCGATGCTCTTGACCGGCCGGTTGATGAGCGAGCGCCAGAACAACATCCGCGCCCTCAGACAGAGCAAGGCACAATTGCAGGAACTGTCGCATCGCCTGAAGATCGCCCTCGACACTTCGGAGATCGGCATCTGGGAACTCGACATCGCCAGCGGCAAGCTGCTCTGGGACGAGCGCATGAAAGAACTCTACGGCAAGACGGGATCGGTCCGCCAGGACTATGAGGACTGGAAGTCGGCCCTGCATCCCGATGATGTCGCTCATGCCGAGGAGGAGTTTGCCGAGGCACTTCACTCGGGCGCCCCTTACAATTCCGAGTTTCGGGTGCGACTGCCGGATGACACCGTGCGCCATATCCGTGCGGTTGGCTCCGCCTATGACGGCGCAGACGGGCGCAGGAAGTTCGTCGGCGTCAACTGGGACGTGACTGCCGACATCCAGACCCGCGCGACGCTGTCGGAAGCCAAGCGGCAAGCCGAAGCGCATAGCGCCGAACTGGAAGCAGCTCGCTACCGCATGGAATTCAATGCCCTGCACGATCCGCTGACCGGCTTGCCCAACCGCCGGTTTCTCGACCAGGTGCTTGCGGATAGAAGCCATCATTTCGATGCCGAGGCGAGGCTCAGCATCTTCCACATGGATCTCGATCGGTTCAAGCAGATCAACGATACGCTCGGCCATGCCGCAGGCGACGAAATCCTGCGCCACGCCGCGAAACTGTTGCGCACCAACGCCAAGGAGAAGGACTTCGTTGCCCGCATCGGTGGCGACGAATTCGTCCTCGTCCGCCCGGAGGATAGTGCCGAGCCCGACGCGCGGCTTGCTTCCTGCATCATCGAGGCGATGAGCGTTCCGGTTCGCTACAAGGACCAGGAATGCCGCATCGGCGTCAGCATCGGCATAGCCGCCCAGGCCAAGCCGTCCGACGAGCTATCCCAGATCCTCGTCAATGCCGATATCGCCCTTTACGAGGCCAAACGCCGCGGTCGCAACCGGCACGAAACCTTCACCGGCGATCTGAAGACCGCCGTGTTCAAGACCAAACAGACCGCCGACGAGATCCTTCGCGGTTTGGAACACAAGGAATTCATCGCGCATTTCCAGCCACAGTTCTGTCCGAACACCCTTGAGGTCATAGGCGTCGAAGCGCTCGCGCGCTGGGACCATCCGACCAAGGGGTTGCTGGGGCCGCACACCTTTCTCAAGACCGCCGAAGACATCAATGTCGTCGCCTCCATCGACCAGGCGATCCTGGAGCAGGCGCTGTTCCAGATTTACCGCTGGGAGGCCAGCGGCATTCATATCCCGAAGGTTTCGGTCAACCTTTCCTATGCCCGACTGCACGACGAAGGGCTGATCGACCGTCTCGAACAATTGCAGATCCCGCGCGGCCGCGTGTCCTTCGAACTTCTGGAATCGATTTCCTTCGATGAGAGCGACATCACGGTGCTGTCGAACATTCGCCGGATCAAGGAACTCGGCATCGATATCGAGATCGACGATTTCGGCACCGGCTATGCCTCGATCCTCAGCCTGTTGAAGCTGTCCCCACGGCGCCTGAAGATCGATCGCCAGCTGATTCTGCCGATCCTGAATTCGCCGACCGAAAAGCGCCTCGTCGAATCGATCATCGATATCGGCACATCGCTCGGCATCGAAGTGATCGCAGAGGGTGTCGAAACGCTCGACCATGCCCGCATTCTGCAGGAGCTCGGCTGTCATGGCCTGCAGGGCTATGCCTTTGCCAGACCGATGAGCGCCAACGATCTAGGCACCTTTGTTTTCGAGCGCAGGTGGCAGGCAGCCTGATACGGTCTTTGGTCGGCTGCGACAGTTCGGCGCGCAAGTGATAGGGGCAAAATGCCCCCCTCACGCATTTTTCCCGCCATCGAGGCTTGGCAGCCCCAGGGAAAATCGTCATAAAAACATACGGCTGTTACCGCTATGCGGACTATGACGGCATCGTCTGCGACCGTTGCATTCGCGATGGTCCTTTAGGGGCTTCGGCACCCAATCTCCATTATGCCCAAGAGAAGGGAACGGTACGATCGAATACGCGGGGAAATTGCTTTCTGTCTTCATCCTAGCCCCGTTCGCGGGAAGCCTCATTGCAATCTTCTTTCCGTCCGATCAACGCGGCGCAACGGCCTGGTTCGCAGGTGCGATCGCGCTTCTCTGCTTCCTGATTGCGGCCGGCCTGTACCCCTTTGTCACCTCCGGCGGCGTTCTTCGCTATGAATTGGCCTGGATACCGGAGCTTGGCCTCAACTTCACCTTGAGGATGGACGGCTTCGCCTGGCTGTTTACGGTGCTGGTGACCGCGATCGGCGTGCTCGTGGTGCTCTACGCCCGCTATTACATGGCGGCCGAAGATCCGGTCCCGCGCTTCTTCGCCCTGTTCCTCGCCTTCATGGGGTCGATGCTGGGGGTCGTGCTTTCCGGCAACCTGATCCTGCTTGCCGTTTTCTGGGAGCTGACGAGCATCGTCTCCTTCCTGCTCATCGGCTATTGGCATCACAATGCCCACGCCCGCGACGGCGCGCGCATGGCGCTGACGATGACCGGCATGGGCGGGCTTTGCATGCTTGTCGGGCTGTTGATCATGGGCCGTATCGTCGGCAGCTACGATCTCGACGTCGTGCTCGCCTCCGGCGACACGATCCGCGAACATCCGCTCTATCTGGCGACATTGGTGCTGATCCTGCTCGGAGCTCTGACCAAGAGCGCGCAGTTCCCGTTCCATTTCTGGCTGCCGCACGCCATGGCAGCGCCGACGCCCGTTTCGGCCTACCTGCACTCGGCAACGATGGTGAAGGCGGGGGTGTTCCTGCTCGTCCGCTTCTGGCCGGTCATGGCCGGCACCGAGGCCTGGTTCTGGATCGTCGGCCTTGCCGGCCTGACGACGCTCCTTCTCGGCGCCTATTTCGCCATCTTCCAGCAGGACCTGAAGGGGCTTCTCGCCTATTCGACCATCAGTCATCTGGGGTTGATCACGGTGTTGCTCAGCCTCGGCAGTCCGCTGGCCGCAGTCGCCGCCGTCTTTCACATCGTCAATCACGCCACCTTCAAGGCATCGCTGTTCATGGCGGCCGGCATCATCGACCATGAGACCGGTACCCGCGACATGCGCAAGCTCGGCGGGCTGATACGCCACATGCCCGGAACCGCCATGCTCGCCATGGTCGCCAGCGCCGCCATGGCCGGCGTGCCGCTGTTGAACGGCTTCATCTCGAAGGAGATGTTCTTCGCCGAGGCGATCGAGACGCATCAGGCCAACCTGCTCGATACGATCACGCCCTACGTTGCCACGCTTGCCGGCATGTTCGCGGTGACCTATTCGCTGCGCTTCATCCACAGCGTCTTCTTCGGCAAGATCCCGAGCGATCTGCCGAAGATCCCGCACGAGCCGCCACGCTGGATGCGGGCGCCGATCGAGTTCCTCGTGCTCGCATGCCTGGTTGTCGGCATCATCCCGGCGATTACCATTGGCCCGTTCCTGCACACCGCCGTCGTGTCGATCCTCGGCGCCAGCACCCCGCAGTACAACCTCTCCGTCTGGCACGGCTGGAACCTGCCGCTGATCATGAGCTTCGTGGCGCTGCTCGGCGGTATCGGTCTCTACTTCCTGATGCGCAACTATCTGGCGACCAGCACCGAGGGACCGCCGGTCTTCCGGCTGCTGCACGGCCAGCGCATCTTCGAACGGGTGCTCGTGACGCTCTCATGGAAATGGGCGCGTTGGCTCGAGCAGAGGCTCGGCACGCGCCGGCTGCAGCCGCAGATGCGCTTCCTGGTCTTCGTCGCGATCATGGCCGGTGCCCTGCCGCTGCTTCTCAACCATTTCGAACTGCCGCCGCTTCTGGTGCGCGGCATCGATCCGGCCTTCGCTCTTCTATGGGCAATCGGCATCGCCTGCGCCGTGGGTGCTGCCTATCAGGCGAAATTCCACCGGCTGGCGGCCCTGGTGCTTCTCGGCGGCGCCGGTCTCGTCACCTGCATCACCTTCGTCTGGCTGTCGGCACCCGACCTTGCCGTCACCCAGTTGCTCGTTGAGATCGTCACGACGGTGTTGATCCTGCTCGGCCTGCGCTGGCTGCCCAAGCGCATCGAGGACACCCAGGAATCCGAGTTGCTTTCGCTGCGGGTTCGCCTTCGACGCCTGCGCGACTTTGTGCTTGCCCTTGTGGCAGGGGGCGGCGTGGCGCTGATCGCCTATACCGTGATGACCCGCCCGATGCCGGAAACCATTGCCAGCTACTTCCTCGAGCGCGCCTACAAGGAGGGCGGCGGCACCAATGTCGTCAACGTCATCCTCGTCGACTTCCGCGGCTTCGACACGCTCGGCGAGATCGCGGTTCTGGCGATCGTCGCACTCACCGTGTTCGCCCTTCTGTTGCGCTTCCGCCCGCAGGCCGACAGTCTCGAGGCGCCGGAACAGCAGAAGGTTCAGAATGCCTTCGACGACGATCACCCCGACCGCGCCAAGGGAGACAGCGTCGCCGAATATCTGTTCGTACCATCCGTGATCATGCGCTGGATGTTCCCGGTGAGCGGCATGTTGGCCGCCTATTTCTTCCTGCGCGGCCATGACCTGCCGGGCGGCGGCTTCGCGGCGGGGATCGCCATGTCGATCGGCTTCATCCTGCAATACATGTCGGGCGGCACCCGCTGGGTCGAGGAGCGGCTGCGCATCCATCCGCTGCGCTGGATGAGCATCGGCATCATCGTCGCGGCGGCAACCGGCATCGGTTCGTGGCTGTTCGGTTATCCGTTCCTGACCTCGCACGCGCAGTACATCACATTGCCTATCGTCGGGAAAATCCCGCTGGCAAGTGCGATCTTCTTCGACCTCGGCGTCTTCTCGCTGGTGGTCGGAGCAACGGTCCTCATCCTGATCGCGCTCGCGCACCAGTCGATCCGTGCGCCGCGTGCCCATGCCCGTGCCCTTCGCGCCGCAAAGGAGGCGAAGTAATGGAGATCATCCTGTCTGCCGCCATCGGCGTCCTCACCGCTTCGGGCGTCTACCTCCTGCTTCGGCCGCGCACCTATCAGGTGATCATCGGCCTGTCGCTGCTCTCCTATGCCGTCAATCTCTTCATCTTCAGCATGGGGCGGCTGCGCGTGAACGCGCCCCCCATTCTGGAGCCCGGTGGCGTCGGCGATCTCTCGCGCTATACCGACCCGGTGCCCCAAGCACTGGTGCTGACTGCCATCGTGATCGGCTTTGCCATGACGGCGCTCTTCCTCGTCGTGCTGCTCGCCTCGCGCGGCTTCACCGGCACCGACCATGTCGACGGAAGGGAGCAGCGCAGTGACTGATTGGCTGCATCACCTGATCATCCTGCCCATCCTCATACCGCTGATGGTCGGCGCGGCGATGATCCCGATCGACGAGCGCAACCGCATGATCAAGGGCGTCATGGGCTTCGTCTCGACGCTTGTCCTCTTCGTGCTCTCGATGGTGCTGATGCGCGCTACGGCCTCGAGCGAAGGCTTCCTTGCCGGCACGAGTGTCTACCAGCTCGGCAACTGGCCGGCGCCGTTCGGTATCGTTCTGGTGCTCGACCGGCTGTCGGCGCTGATGCTGTGCCTGACGAGCGGCCTGGCGCTTGCGGCCCAGGTCTATTCGATCGCCCGCTGGCACACGGCCGGCCATCACTTCCATTCGCTGTTCCAGCTCTTGATCGCCGGCCTCAACGGCGCCTTCCTGACGGGCGACCTGTTCAATCTCTTCGTCTTCTTCGAGATCATGCTGGCGGCATCCTACGGCCTGTTGCTGCACGGCTCCGGCCCGCTGCGCGTCAAGGCCGGCCTGCACTACGTCGCGATCAACCTTGCCGCCTCGTCGCTGTTCCTGATCGGCGTCAGCCTGATCTATGGCGCGACCGGCACGCTCAACATGGCCGACCTTGCCATCAAGCTCGCGACCATTTCGCCGGAAAACCGCCAGATGGTCGAAGTCGGCGCCGGCATCCTCGGCGTCGCCTTTCTGGTCAAGGCCGGCATGTGGCCGTTGAGCTTCTGGCTGCCGACAGCCTATTCGGCCGCAACACCGCCGGTTGCTGCCGTCTTTGCCGTTCTCACCAAGGTTGGCATCTACGTCATCCTGCGTCTTTCGCTGCTCGTCTTCGGCGCCAATGCCGGGGTTTCCGCCGGCTTCGGGCAGACGCTACTGGTGGCCGGTGGCATGCTGACGATCGCCTTCGGCGCGATCGGTGTACTGGCCTCGCAGGCGATGGCGCGGCTTGCCGCCTATTCGGTGCTTGTCTCCTCGGGTACCTTGATGGCGGCGATCGGCCTCGGGCATTCGAGCATGATTGCCGGCGCGCTGTTCTATCTCGTCAGCTCGACGCTGACGATCTCGGCCTTCTTCCTGCTGATCGAACTGGTGGAGCGCGGCCGCGACGCCGGCGCCGACGTTCTGGCCGTGACGATGGAAGCCTATGGTGATGCCGACGAGGATGAAGAGGTCGATGAGGCGGGTGCCGCCATTCCCGGCACCATGGCTGTGCTCGGCCTCTGCTTCTGCCTCTGCGCGCTGTTGCTCGCAGGCCTGCCGCCGCTTTCGGGCTTCGTTGCGAAGTTCGCGATTCTGAGCGGCCTCTTCGGCCTCTCCGGCGCCGAGCCTGTGCCGGCGCTGTCGGCTGCCGACTGGACCTATGTCACCTTGCTGATCCTGTCGGGCCTGTCCGCGATGATCGCCATGAACCGCGTCGGCATCCGCACGTTCTGGGCCTCGATCGAAAACACCGTGCCAAGGGTCTTCGTCATCGAGATCGCGCCGGTCGTTGTGCTGCTTGGTGCCTGCATCTTCCTGAGCCTGCAGGCAGGCCCGACGATGCGCTACATGCAGGCGACGGCGGATTCGCTGCTCAGCCCTTCGGGCTATACAGAGCGTGTCCTCACGGCGCCGCGTGTGGGAGGGCAATAACGATGCGCACGTGGTTCCCCTACCCGCTCCTGTCCGTCGGCCTGCTGATCATCTGGATGCTGCTGAACCAATCGGTCGCCCCCGGCACCATCGTCATGGGCACGATCCTCGGCATCGCGCTCGGCTGGGTGACGCTGAAGCTCACGCCGGCCCGCTCGCATCCCCGCCGCATCCTGCGCACCCTGCGCTTCAGCGCCAGCGTATTCGTCGACGTTATCCGCTCCAACATCGCAGTCGCGCTCGTCATCCTGCGCGTCGGCCGCCGGGCGCCGAACTCGGGCTTCCTGACAGTGGACATCGATATCGAGGATGAAAATGCGCTTGCCCTCCTCGCCTGCATCATGACTGCGACGCCGGGCACGGCGTGGCTCGAATATGATCGCGGCCGGAAATCGCTGCTTTTCCACGTCCTCGACATGGAGAATGAGGAAGTCTGGATACGGACGGTGAAGCGTTACGAGGCCGGTTTGAAGGAGATGTTCGCATGACGGTGCTTGCAATCATCTGGTCGATCCTCGCAGCCCAGATCATGATCGGGCTCGCTATGGCCTTCGCGCTCTATCGCATGATCAAGGGGCCACGGGCGCAGGATCGCATCCTCGGCCTAGACACCCTCTATATCAACGCCATGCTGATGCTGTTGACCTTCGGCATCCGTACCGCCAACAGCATCTATTTCGAGTCCGCTCTGATCGTCGCGCTGATCGGCTTCGTCTCGTCGATCGCCTTTGGCAAGTTCCTGATGCGCGGGGAGGTGATCGAATGAGCCATCTGACCGACCTTCCGACCTGGGCTGCCGTTGTCGTCTGCGGGCTCGTTCTTCTCGGCGCGGCCATTGCGCTGATCGGCTCGGTTGGCCTGCTCCGGCTGCCGGATTTCTACACCCGCCTGCACGCGCCGACGCTTGCCACCAGCGGCGGCGTCATCCTCATCTGCACCGCCTCGATGGTCTGCTTTGCCGTGCTGCAGAATCGCTGGGTGTTTCACGAAGTGCTGATCGTCGTCTTCGTCATCATGACCACGCCGGTGACGCTGATGCTGCTCGGCCAGGCAGCACTTTATCGCGACCGTGTCGAAGAACGCCGCGGCGTGCCGCTGAAGCAGAAGCCGCTTCGCGAAGAGATCTCGGAAGATACCGATGAGTAGATTTATAGCGCGTCGCGGCCGCGAAAACGCCGTTGATAGGCGGGATCGTAGAGCGAGCTTTCCCGGAAATCCGAGGCTTCCAGACCGGGACCGACGAAGATCAGCGCCGTGCGCTCGATCGGCTCTTCGGCGACCTTGGCTGAGATCGTGCCAAGCGTTCCCCGCACCACCCGCTCATCCGGCCATGACGCCTTGACGACGATCGCCACCGGGCAATCGGCTCCATAGAGCGGCGTCAGTTCTTCGACCACCTGATCGAGCGCATGGATGGCGAGATGAATGGCGAGCGTCGCACCGGTCGCGCCGAAGCCGGTAAGCGTCTCGGTATTGGGCATCGGCGAAGCCCGACCGGAAACCCGGGTCAGCACGAGGCTCTGGGCCACGGCGGGAATGGTCAGCTCGCGACCGAGCGCTGCAGCAGCTGCCGCGAAGGATGGGACGCCCGGCGTCATCGTATAGCCGATGCCATGCTTCTCCAGCCGGCGGATCTGTTCGGCAACGGCACTCCAGACCGAAAGGTCGCCGGAATGCAGCCGGGCGACGTCCTCGCCGGCTTGCGCCGCGCGCACATATTCCGCCTCGATCTCGTCGAGCGACATCGGCGCGGTGTCGACGATGCGGGCGCCGGGCGGGCAATATTGCAGCAGTTCCGGCGAGACGATCGAGCCGGCGTAAAGGCAGACCGGGCAGCGTCCGATGAGATCGCGGCCGCGAACCGTGATCAGATCCGCCGCCCCCGGGCCAGCGCCGATGAAATGTACCGTCATGTGTCTCTCCGAACGTTCCAGGCGCCGTTCACGCAAATGCAGAACCGCCCCATTCTCTTTGTCTCATACAAGTCCGGGCGCAGAGCTGCTCTAGCTCTTAGTCCAGGACCATTGCGTTACCGGCATTGCCGGCCGCCAGCCCGTCATGCCGCCGATCGGCAGCGCCCGGGCGATATCGATGCGGATCAGCGAACCGCCGAGCTGCGCGTGGCGCTGCAGCAGCACCGCCTCCATCTCGGTCGTCACGGCATTGGCGACCAGGCGGCCGCCGCTGCCGAGGGCGGTTGTTGCAGCATCCATGACACCCGGCTCGCTGCCGCCGCCACCGATGAAAATCGCATCGGGGCGTGAAAGGCCGGAAAGTGCTTCCGGCGCCTTGCCCTGGACGACCATCAGGCCGGGCACGCCGAACGCCTCGGCATTGCGGCCGACGCGGACCGCGCGCTCGGGCGATGCCTCGATGGCGATTGCCCGCATCGCCGGATCGGCGAGCATCCATTCGATACCGATCGAACCTGAGCCCGCACCGATATCCCAGAGCAGCTCGCCCTTGCGCGGCGAGAGTGCCGACAGCGTCAGTGCCCGCACTTCGCGCTTGGTGATCTGGCCGTCATGCTCGAACAGCAGATCGTCGCGCCCCGCCGAAAGCGGCAGCACCCGGCCGCCCTGGTCGGCGGCCACTTCGATGGCGCAGACGTTGAGCGGGTGGACGACACCGAGCATGAAGAGCGAGGCAATCTGCGTGGTCACGCGTTCGCCGGCGCCGCCGAGCGCCTCCAGAACCGTCAGCCGCGACTGACCGAACCCGTTTTCCGTCAATAGCTCGGCGAGCGCCTTCGGTCCGGTTCCATCCGACGTCAGCGCCAGTACCCTGTTGCCCGGCTGCAGATGCGGCCGAACCAGGTCGATCGGCCGTCCATGCAGCGACACGAGCGTCGCTTCCTGCAGCGCCCAGCCAAGCCGCGAGGCGGCAAGGCTGAAAGAAGACGGGGCCGGAAGGGTGCGGATCTCGGATGCGGCAACACGGCGCGCAAGCGTGGCACCGACACCGAAGAAGAAGGGGTCGCCCGAGGCGAGCACGACGACCGGGCTGCCTCGTCGCGCAACGATCTCCTCGACCGAGCGGCCGAACGGGCTCTGCCAGACACGGCCCTCACCCCTGATCAGCGATTGCGTCAACTCCATGTGGCGAGCGCCGCCATAGACGACCGGCGCGGCAGCAATCAGCCGCTTGGCCTCGTCGCCGAGACCGGCTACACCATCCTCGCCTATGCCGATGATGGTCAACCAGGGGGAGACGATGGCCGGATCGCTGTTCGACACCTCAGCCATGGAAAAACCTCGCATATTGATTCTTGGCGGGACGACCGAGGCCCGCGAACTGGCATCCCGCCTTGCCGGCGACACGCGGTTTGAAACCGTGATTTCGCTTGCCGGCCGCACGGCCGATCCGCGCCCGCAACCGGTCGAGACCCGCATCGGCGGGTTTGGCGGCGCCGAGGGTCTTGCGGCCTTCCTCATTGCCGAAGAGGTTGCGCTGGTCGTCGACGCGACGCACCCCTTCGCTGCCCGGATTTCCCACAATGCCGCCGCGGCTGCAAAGGCCGCGCAAGTGCGCCTTCTCGCCCTTCGCCGCCCGGAATGGCAGGCGGAGGCCGGCGACGCCTGGACCGGCGTCGGCAGCGTCGCGGAAGCGGTGACCACCCTTGGTGACGCCCCGCGCCGCGTCTTTCTCGCCATCGGCCGGCAGGAGGCCTTTCATTTCGAGGCAGCGCCGCAGCACAGTTACGTCATCCGCAGCGTCGATCCGGTGACGCCCCCCTTGAAGTTGCCGGATGCGACGGCGATCCTTGCCACCGGCCCGTTCGCCGAAGCGGACGAGATCGACCTGCTTGAAAGTCACCACATCGATATCATCGTCGCCAAGAACAGTGGCGGCGCTGCCACCTATGGAAAGATCGCGGCGGCCCGCAAACTTGGGATCGCGGTGATCATGGTCGAGCGCCGCAAGCCCGCCGACGTGCCGTCGGCGGGCGACTGCGACACAGCGCTCGAACGCATCGATCACTGGCTGTCTCCCGCGTAGAAGCGCGGGGTATAAACGAGATCCGGCTTGCCTTCGCGCGCAACGATACGCGTTTCCGCCGAACCGATGATGACGCAGGTCGCCATGTCGGCGCAGCTGGCATCGGCCTCGCCGAGCGGCATGACCGCAATGCGCTCGTCCGGCCGGCCGGCGGCACGGCCGAAGATCACCGGCACCGATGCCGGCAGCACGCCGCGCAGGATCTCGAAGGCCTCGCCAAGCTGCCAGGGCCGTGCCTTGCTGATCGGATTGTAGAGGGCAATCACCAGCCCGGCTTCCGCCACGAGCTTCAGCCGTTTGGTGATGACCTCCCAGGGTTTCAGGTTGTCGGAGAGCGAAATGGCGCAAAAATCATGACCGAGCGGCGCGCCGATACGAGCGGCAACGGCGAGCATCGCCGTCACCCCTGGCGTCACCACCAGATCGACGGACTTCCATTCCGCCGGTCCCTTGTCGATCGCCTCGCAGACGGCCGCCGCCATCGCAAAGACACCGGGGTCACCGCCCGAGACCATGCAGACCTTGGCGCCGGCGGCAGCCCGCGACAGCGCCGCCTGCGCGCGATCGAGCTCCTCGCGATTGTCCGACGCGATGCGGACCTGGTCGGGCCTGAGGTTCAGGCGGTCGAGATAGGGGAAGTAGCCGAAGAATTCCTGCGCCTGCGAAACGGCCTCGGCCGTCTCCGGCGTCATCTGCGCAGCACTGCCGGGACCGGTGCCGACGACATAGAGCGTGCCGCTCATGGTTTGTCCTTCCATCCGGGCCTGTCCTTCCATCCGGGAACGAGCACGAGCGAGAAGTAGGGCGCCTCATCATCAGGCTTTTCCGCAAGCGCCGTCATCGCCGCATTCTTCATCGTGCCACGCTCGACATAGACGGCCTGGTCGAGCCTTCCGGAGGCAGCAAGCGCCCTGCGGATCTTCGGCAGGTTGCGCCCGACCTTCATGATCACGGCAGCCTCCGTATCGGCCAGGCGTCGTCCGAGCTCGCCTTCGGCCATGGTGCCCGGCAGCACCGACAGGACGTCGTCGCCCTGGACCAGCGGCAGGCCGGCAAGCGACCAGCAGCCGGACATGGCGGTGATGCCGGGGATGACTTCGACCGGGAACCGACCGGCAAGCCGCACATGCAGGTGCATGTAGGAGCCGTAGAACAGCGGATCGCCTTCGCTCAGAACCGCGACGGTTCGGCCGGCCGCGAGGTGTTCGGCGACGGCCTCGGCAGACGCGTTGTAGAAATCGGTGATCTGGCTCTTGTAGGCACCGTCGTCCTTGTCGATCTCGGTGGTGACGGGGTAGTAGAGCGGCAGCTCGACGAGACCCGGCTTCAGCAGGCCTTCGACGACAGCGCGGCCATTGCCGCTGCGCCCCGCCTTGGCGAAATAGGCAAGCACATCCGCCTCGCCCAAGGCCTTGACGGCCTTGACCGTCAACAACTCCGGATCGCCGGGACCCGTGCCGACGCCGATCAACCGGCCCAAACCCGCGCCGCTCACAGGCCCGGCCTCGCGAGCGAATTGAGCGCGGCAGCGGTCATGGCGCTGCCGCCCAGGCGACCGCGCACAATGGCGAACGGTACGCCATAGGAATTCTCGGCGAGAGCATCCTTCGATTCGGCCGCGCCGACGAAGCCGACCGGCATGCCGATGATCGCAGCCGGCTTCGGTGCGCCATCGCGCAGCATTTCCAAGAGATAGAACAGCGCCGTCGGCGCGTTGCCGATGGCAACGACCGAGCCGGCCATATGCTCGCTCCAGAGTTTCAGCGCCGCAGCCGACCGCGTGTTGCCGATCTCGGCTGCCAGTTCCGGCGTGCGGGGATCGCGAAGCGTGCAGATCACCTCGTTGTTTGCAGGCAGGCGCGCGCGTGTCACGCCGCGCGCCACCATCTCGGCATCGCAGAGGATCGGCGCGCCGTTTTTCAGGGCGCCGCGGGCAGCGGTGACGAAGTCGGGAGAAAACACGAATTGCTTCGACGCCTCGACCAGGCCACAGGCATGCACCATGCGCACCGCGAGATCGGCTTCCTCCTCGGAGAAGGCGGAAAGGTCGGCTTCTGCCCGAATGATGGCGAAGGAACGCTCATAGATGGCGTTGCCATCCCGGATGTAATCATACTCAGGCATTTCTATCCCTGTTCGAACGCAGCCGAGACGCGCGCGGCACCCAGCCGTGTAAGACAGGAGCGCGCCGATTCGCCAGCGTCTTTGTTTTTGCGCACCAGGTCGGCCAGCCGTTCCAGCGCGGATTTCATTCCATTTTCATCGGTGTAGGCATTCGCGCCATCCTTCGCCGCCCCATTTACGACAAGCGCATATCCTGATGGCGCACCCACCAGCGTCAACCCCGACGCCTTCGGACGGGCGCAGCCCTTGAGACAGCCGGAGAGATGCACCGTCAGCGAGCCGTCGAAGAGATCCGGCACCGTTTCCACCCATAGCCGCGCCATTGCCTTGGTGTCCATCCATGCGGACGCGCAGCCGGTGCTGCCGGCGCAGGTGGCAATGTGGTTTCGCGGGTCGTCGCTCGCGATGCGGAGCCCCTGAGCCAGCGCCAGACGCTGGGTGATTGCGGCAGCTTCTCCTTCCAGACCCAGCACGAAGAAACCGTGTCCGGGCGCAAGCCGGATTTCTCGTGCCCCAAGCTCGGCGGCTTGCCGAAGAAACGCCATAAGACTGATCGCGTCGATCTGGGCAAAGGCGAGCCCGAGACCAAGCACAATGCCAGCCGAACCGAGATCGTGGATGCCGACGACCGAAGGTGTGGGCATCAAAGACAAAGCGATGCCGACACTCTCGGCGCTAGACGAACAGAACGCCTGAACCGCGCAAACGTCGAGATCACGGCCACGTGCGGCCGGACCGATGGCGGTCAAGGCTTCGAGAATCCGGATAACGACCGGTATCACAGCCTCGCTTTTGAGGACTCCGACGGGCTTCGCCGTCGAAGCGGTTCCGGCAAGCGACAGGCTCCAACAAATCTCGTCGCCGCGCCGAAAGGCCTGCAGGCGAAGGTCGGCAAGCGTATCGCCGAGATGGAACTGACCGCCGCCATCGACGATGATGCTAAGCTTCGGCGCGAGCCTCAAAGCGGCCCGCCGTGCGGCGATCTCCTTGCGCAGCGCGGCAGCGAGGCCCCGGGGGTCGGCGATCTCTTCCGGGTCGATGCCGGCAAGCGGCGGAGTCTCGATCGCGACGCCATCGGGAACCACGATCGCCGCCTCGCCGATCGCTTCGGCAAGGCCGGGGACGGTCGATGCCGTCAGCCCGCGGACCTGCACGTTGCCGCGCGCGGTAATTTCCAGAATGCCATTGCCGAATTGGCGGGCGGCCTTGGCGACATCAGAGAACTGCGAAAGTGTCAGGCTGCCGTCGAGCGGGCGCAGCCGCACCAACAACCCATCGCCTGTCGGCATCGGTGCGGCAAGCGACGGGCAGGCGCCACGACGCATGGCGGCGGCATCCGTTGTTTGCATTGTCGGCACGGCGCAACTGCTCATCGGCTTGTCTCGGTCTCTCCCAACGCTGGCCCTATCGTTGGGCCTCTTTTCACCAGACGCTATAGCACAGTGACCGACGTTGAGAGAGATCAAAGACGACGGGAAAAGCCGTGTGAAAGCAGGTGCGGGAGCCGCTATTCCTCGAAATCGGCACCCTTGCGCAGAAGGTAGATATCCATGATCCACCCCATGCGCTGGCGTTCCCTTGCGCGCGTCGCCAGGATCTCGTCCTTGACGTCGGCAAGGCGACCGGAGATGACGATCTCGTCAGGCGTTCCGAGATAGGCGCCCCAATAGATCTCCGCGTCCGGATCCTCGATCCGCTGGAAGGCCTGCTCGCCATCGAGCATGACGACAGAGGTCTGGCTGCGCTCGGGGAAGCTCTCGGACAAGCGGCGCCCGGTGGTGATCTCGACCGGCTTGCCAACCAGGTTCAGCGGAATGCGATGGCTGGCGCAAAGCGCCTGCAGACTGGTGATCCCCGGAAGGACGTCGTAGTCGAAGACGACCTTGCCCCGCGCCTTCACCCGCTCGACGATGCGAATGGTGCTGTCATAGAGCATCGGATCGCCCCAGACGAGAAAGGCGCCGATCCCGTCTTCCCCGAGTTCGCTGCCGATCAGGCGCTCGTAGATTTCGGCAATGCGGGCATGCCAGTCGTCGACGCTGCCGTCATAGCTGACACCCTCGGTGCGGCGGACCGGCACCGCGAATTCGACCGTGCGGCTGTCAGCGCGCGTCACGTAGCGCGCGCAGATCTCGCGGCGCACCTCGGCAAGCTCGGTCTTCTTCTCGCCCTTGGTCGGGATGAACAGCACGTCGGCGCGGTTGAGCGCGTTGATCGCCTGGACGGTCATGTGCTCGGGATTGCCGGAGCCGATGCCGATGATCAGAAGTTTTCGCACACGGCCCTCGCCTTTGTTATCTGCAGCAGATCAAAGTGTTGCAGTGTCTTTGGCGGATTGCCGATTGAGACACAAGGCCCGCCGGCGACACGCTGCCCGCCGTCGGCGTCACGGCTTGGCGGGCGCGTTTAAGATGCCTCCGGATTTTCGGGCAATGTCCAGTCGATCGGCTCAAAACCTTTCGAGACGAGGAACTCATTGGCCTGGGAGAAATGCCGGCAGCCGAGAAAACCGGAATGCGCCGAGAGCGGCGACGGATGCGGCGCCCGCAACACGAGATGGCGCGATCGGTCGACGAAGGCGGCCTTCTTCTGCGCGTAGGATCCCCAGAGCAGAAACACCACCGGGTGATCCGCCTCGTTGACGGCGCGGATGATCGCGTCGGTAAAGCGCTCCCAGCCGCGTCCCTGGTGCGAGGCCGCCTGCCCGCGCTCGACCGTCAGCACGCTGTTGAGCAGCAGCACGCCCTGCTTCGCCCAACTTTCGAGAAAGCCGTGGCGAGCCGGGGCGATACCGAGGTCGGTCTTCAATTCCTTGTAGATGTTGACGAGAGACGGCGGCGTGCGCACGCCCGGACGCACGCTGAAGCAGAGCCCGTGCGCCTGGCCATCGCCGTGATAGGGATCTTGGCCCAAGATGACGACGCGCACCTTGTCGAGCGGCGTCAGATCGAGCGCCCGAAAATACTCAGGCCCCCGCGGAAAGATCTGCCGCCCTTCGCTGCGCGCATTGACCAGGAACTGCTTGAGTTCGCCCATGTACGGGCTGGAAAATTCCGGCTCCAGTGCCGCTTTCCAGCTTTCTTCGAGCTTCACTGCCGTGTCCATACCGCCTCCGGTCCGTTGCATCCGCCTGTCGCCCGGGAATTTAGGCCGATCGCCCGCCACCGCAAGCATCAATCCCGCGACGAGCCGCTTGTTTCACGGCTTTTACTAGCGCTTTCGAGCAGCATTGTATTTCAATGGATACAACGCTAATCAGGAGGAGGTATCGTTATATCCTGAAGAATATCACGAACTTGATGGAGGCAAGAATGATGATGCAACGCAGACAATGGCTGAAGGGACTGGTGCTCGCTCTTGGCGTCGCCTTTACCGGCGCAACCTTTGCATCTGATGCCGCCATGGCCGAGGACAAGGTAACCGTCTTTGCCGCCGCGAGCCTGAAGAACGCGCTCGATGCGATCAACGCCGAATGGCAGAAGGAAAGCGGCAAGGAGACGACCGTTTCCTATGCGGCAAGCTCGGCCCTTGCCAAGCAGGTGGAACAGGGCGCACCGGCCGATGTCTTCATCTCCGCCGACCTCGCCTGGATGGACTATCTCGCTGAGAAAAAGCTGATCAAGGATGACACCCGCGCAAACCTGCTCGGCAATCGCATCGTTCTCGTCTCGGGCAAGGCGGATGCGCAGCCGGTCGAGATCAAGCAGGGCTTCGATCTGACAACGCTGATCGGCGACGGTCGCCTGGCGATGGGTGCGGTCGATTCCGTGCCGGCCGGCAAATACGGCAAGGCCGCCCTTGAAAAGCTCGGCGTCTGGTCGAGCGTAGAGCAGAAGGTTGCCGGCGCCGAGAGCGTGCGCGCAGCCCTGCTGCTGGTCTCGCGCGGCGAAGCGCCCTATGGCATCGTCTACCAGACCGACGCTGCCGCGGATCCGGGCGTCAAGGTCGTCGGCACCTTCCCCGAGGACAGCCATCCGCCGATCATCTATCCGATCGCGATCACCACGGACAGCAAGAACGCCGATGCGGCCGCCTATGTCGACTTCATCAAGTCCGACAAGGCAGCACCGCTCTTTGAAAAGCAGGGCTTCACCATCCTGAAATAACCGTCGCCTCGCCTGTCCAGAAACGGGCGAAGCATCTATCGTTCTCCAGCGCCGCGCGCACATCGCGCGGCGCTCTACATTTCGACCGGGGGTGACACGACTTTGGATTGGTTGGAGTTGAGCGAGGCGGAATGGACGGCGATCCTGCTGAGCCTGCGCGTGGCGACGGTGGCGATGGTCTGCAGCCTGCCCTTTGCGCTTGGCGTTGCCATGCTGCTTGCCCGCGGCCGCTTCTGGGGCAAGACGGCGCTGAATGGTCTCGTGCACATGCCGCTGATCCTGCCGCCTGTTGTCACCGGCTTTCTGCTGCTGCTTCTGTTCGGCCGTAGAGGACCTATCGGCGCGTTTCTGGCCGAGAATTTCGGCCTCGTCTTTTCCTTCCGCTGGACCGGGGCTGCCCTTGCCTGCGCCGTCATGGCCTTTCCCTTGATGGTGCGCAGCATCCGGCTGTCGATCGAGGCGGTCGACCGCAAGCTCGAGGATGCCGCGACCACGCTCGGCGCCGGGCCGATCTGGGTGTTCTTCACCGTCACCCTGCCGCTGATCCTGCCGGGCATCATCGCCGGCATGATCCTCGCCTTTGCCAAGGCCATGGGCGAGTTCGGCGCGACGATCACCTTTGTCTCCAACATTCCCGGCGAAACGCAGACCCTGTCGGCGGCGATCTACACGTTTACCCAGGTGCCGGGCGGCGACGCCGGCGCCATGCGCCTGACGATCATCTCGGTGATCATCTCCATGGCGGCGCTGATGCTCTCGGAACTGCTGGCAAACGCTGCCGCCAAGCGGACGGTTGCCGCATGAGCCTGCTCGTCGAAGCCCGCCACAAGCTCGGCGACTTCTCCGTCGACGCCGCCTTCACATCCGATGGCGGCGTCACCGCGCTGTTCGGCCGCTCGGGCTCGGGCAAGACCTCGCTGATCAACATCATCGCCGGCCTGATGAAGCCGCAAAGTGGTCGTGTGGTGCTCGACGGCGACATCATCGCCGACAGCGAACGACGGATCTTCACGCAGGTGCATCGCCGCCGCTTCGGTTATGTCTTTCAGGAGGCACGCCTGTTCCCGCATTTGAGCGTCGCCAGCAACCTTGCCTATGGCCGCTGGTTTGCCGGCAAGCAAGGAAAGGCAGCCGACACGGGACGCGTCGTCGATATGCTCGGCATCGGCCATCTGCTTGAACGCAACCCCTCGGCGCTCTCGGGCGGCGAAAGGCAGCGGGTCGCCATCGGCCGCGCCTTGCTTGCCGCCCCTCGCCTGCTGCTCATGGACGAGCCACTCGCCGCCCTCGACGACGCGCGCAAGGCCGAGATCCTGCCCTATCTCGAGCGCTTGCGCGACGATACCGGCATTCCGATCGTCTATGTCAGCCATTCCGTCAGTGAAGTCGCGCGTCTGGCCCAGCGGGTCGTGGTGCTGGAGGATGGCCGCGTGAAGGCATCGGGCGCTGCCGCCGACGTGTTGAGCGCGCCGGCAGCGACGGTTGCCACCGGCCGGCGCGAAGCGGGCGTATTGCTCGAAGGCGTTGTCGAGATGCACGATACCACTCACGACCTGACGACGGTGCGCGTCGGCGAGCGGCTTATCCGGGTGCAAGGGATCGACCTGGCGCCGGGGCATGGCTTGCGCCTGCACATCGCCGCGCGCGACGTCATGCTGGCGACGGTTCGCCCCGAGGGCATCAGCGCCCTCAACGTGCTGGAGGGAACGATCGTCGATCTGGTGGCGGGCGAAAACGGCAGCGTCGATGTGCGCATAGACTGCGGCGGAACGACGATCGCCGCGCGCATCACGACATTCTCACGCGATGCGCTGCAACTCCACCAGGGCAAACCGGTTCACGCCATCATTAAGTCGGTGGCAATCGATCACTGATCGGCGTCTGATCGGGATCACGAGCGGCTTCAAGCCAGGCGAGATCGTCGGCGATGGCCGCCCGCGCCTTTGCCTCCATCTCACGGTAGCGGCAGATCAGCGTTTCTCCGAAGGGCGTCAGCGCGGCGCCGCCGCCCTGTTTGCCGCCGCGCTGGCTTTCGACTGACGGCTCCTTGAACATCCGGTTCAATGCATCGACCAGCAGCCAGGCCCGGCGGTAGGACATGTCCATGGCCCGACCGGCGGCTGAGATCGATCCGGTTTCGCGGATGTGTTCAAGAAGCATGATCTTGCCGCGCCCAAGCCGGTCTTCGGGCGGGAAGTCGATGCGCAGGATAGGGCGAAGGTCGTCAGGGCGATCATTCATGCGCGAAACATAGAAGCTTGCACGGCAAATCGAAAGTCGGTTCGCGACCGAGCCGGGCCGATTTCTCATCGGTCGATGCAAGCGCCCGTCAAAGAATGAGAAAGGCCAAAATCAGGGCCTTGATCTGTCCGTGCCGACATGCACCGATGGCGTATCCGCAGTAACCCCCGCCTGAAAGCTTATCCCCCATGCCCGGCCCTCTTCTCGATGTCGTCGAAACCGATCAGATCCAACCAGCCAAAGCCGATGTCGTTATCGTCGGTGGCGGCATCATCGGCGTCAGCACTGCGCTGTTTCTCGCCGAACGCGGCATTGACGTCGTGCTCTGCGAAGAAGGCACGCCCGGAGCCGAACAGTCGAGCCGCAACTGGGGTTGGGTGCGCGTTATGGGACGCGACGAACGGGAGATACCGCTCGCGATCGAGGCGCTGAAGATTTGGGATACGCTCGATGCCCGGATCGGCGGTGAAACAGGCTTTCGGCGCAGCGGCATCCTCTACATCTCCGAAAACGAGACCGATATCGCCAACCGCGATGCCTGGCTGGCGATGGCAGAACCCTATGGCGTCGACACCAGGCAGATCGGGGCGGATGAAACAGAAGCGCTGATGCCGGGCGCAGGCATCCGCTACCTGGGAGCACTGCACACGCCGAGCGACGGCAGGGCCGAGCCGCAAAAGGCGGTGCCGGCAATCGTTGCCGGAGCAAGACGCGCCGGTGCCCGCATTCTATCGGGCTGCGCGGTGCGAGGTATTGAACGGAAGGCCGGCAGGATCAGTGCCGTCGTCACCGAAAAGGGCCGGATCGAAACATCAAGTGTGGTCGTGGCCGGCGGGGCCTGGTCGCGGCTGTTCCTCAAGGGCCTCGGCGTCCGGCTGCCGCAACTCAAAGTGCGCAACACCGTGCTCAGAACCAGTGCGGTCTCGGGCGGCCCCGAAGGTGCGGGCGCCACCGGCGCCTACGCCTATCGCAAACGGCTCGACGGCGGCTACACGATTGCCGATGGCGGCGCCAACCTGCACCCCGTCGTGCCCGACAGTTTCGCCTTCTTCCGCGAGTTCCAGCCGGCACGGAAGGCCGAGGGCGAATCCGTCCAGGTCGGGCTCAGCGCCCAGAGCTGGCGCGAACTTTTCGAGATCGGCACCGTCCCGCTCGATCGCCCCGGCGCCTTCGAGCACCGCCGGGTGCTGGATCCGCCGCCCGATCAGCACTCCGCGCTGCGCGCATTCGATGAAGCGAAAAAGGCGCTGCCCTCCCTGCGCGACGCGCGGGTACAGCAGGTTTGGGCCGGCCTGATCGACGTCACGCCCGACGCCATTCCGGTGATTTCGACGGTCGAGAGCCTGCCCGGCCTCGTCGTTGCCACAGGTTTCTCCGGCCATGGCTTCGGTATCGGCCCGGGCGCCGGGCACCTGGTCGCCGACCTCGTCACCGGCCAGAAACCGATCGTCGACCCCACGCCTTTTCGCCTGTCGCGTTTCTCCGATGGCACGCCGATCACCATCGCTCCACCGGTTTGAGCGACCGAACCAGAAGTCGTCACGCAAGAAAATTACGCGTGATGCCGATCGGAAATCGCTGCGGCACCAGCCGCAGCCACGGTCATGGCAGGAATCTGTCTTTCTTCTGTCGTAGGCATCCCGAGCCGCCGAAAGGCCTTCATAAGCCCCGGAACTCATGGCAGTCTGTGTGCATTCCCGTCGGGAGAACGGGGCTGAGGAGGAAGGCGTGACGATCCGGGGCGGAGGAGCCTGCGGGTACTCCCGCCCACTTTTGCCATGAGGCGATATCCCGTTTTCCCCGATATTTGCTGGTGCGCGTCGCGCACTCCGGAGGGAGGCCGGAAACCGCATGAGCGATCCCGATCGACTTAGCCTGCATGTCCCCGAACCGGCGGTCCGGCCGGGTGGCCAGCCGGACTTTTCCAACGTCAAGATCCCGAAGGCCGGGTCCGTTCCGCGGCCTGAGATCGACGTCGCTCCAGAAGAGATCCGCGACCTCGCCTATTCGATCATCCGCGTCTTGAACCGCGACGGCGAGGCGGTCGGCCCCTGGGCCGGACTTTTGTCCGACGATGAACTGCTCGCGGGCCTCAAGCACATGATGACGCTCCGCGCCTTCGATGCGCGCATGGTCATGGCGCAGCGCCAGGGCAAGACGTCGTTCTACATGCAGCATCTGGGCGAGGAGGCCGTCAGTTGCGCCTTCCGCAAGGCGCTGGACAAGGGCGATATGAACTTCCCGACCTATCGCCAGGCGGGTCTGCTGATCGCCGACGAATACCCGATGGTCGAGATGATGAACCAGATCTTCTCGAACGAGAGCGATCCGCTTCGCGGCCGCCAGCTGCCGATCATGTATTCCTCCAAGGAGCATGGCTTCTTCACCATCTCCGGCAACCTCGCCACGCAATATGTGCAGGCGGTCGGCTGGGCGATGGCGTCTGCCATCAAGAACGATACCAAGATCGCTGCCGCCTGGATCGGCGACGGCTCGACGGCGGAATCGGACTTCCATTCTGCCCTCGTCTTCGCCTCCACCTACAAGGCGCCGGTCATCCTCAACATCGTCAACAACCAGTGGGCGATCTCGACCTTTCAGGGCATCGCCCGTGGCGGGTCCGGCACCTTTGCCGCGCGCGGCCTCGGCTTCGGCATTCCCGCATTGCGCGTCGACGGCAACGACTACCTTGCCGTCTATGCGGTCGCCAAGTGGGCGGCCGAACGTGCCCGGCGCAACCTCGGCCCGACGGTGATCGAATACGTCACTTACCGCGTCGGCGCCCATTCCACCTCCGACGATCCGAGCGCCTACCGGCCGAAGACGGAATCGGAAGCCTGGCCGCTCGGCGACCCCGTCCTTAGGCTGAAGAAGCACCTGATCCTGCGCGGCGCCTGGTCGGAAGAACGCCACACCCAGGCAGAAGCCGAGATCGTCGACGCGGTGATCCAGGCGCAGAAGCAGGCCGAGGGCCACGGCACCTTGCATGCCGGCGGCAGGCCCTCGGTGCGCGACATCTTCGAAGGCGTCTATGCCGAGATGCCGCCGCATATTCGCCGCCAGCGCCAGAAGGCAGGATACTGATATGGCCAGAATGACAATGATCGAGGCCGTGCGCAGCGCCATGGATGTCGCCATGGGGCGCGACGACAATGTCGTCGTCTTCGGCGAGGACGTCGGCTACTTCGGCGGCGTCTTCCGCTGCACGCAGGGGCTCCAGGCGAAATACGGCAAGACCCGTTGCTTCGACGCGCCGATCAGCGAGAGCGGCATCGTCGGCACGGCGATCGGCATGGCGGCCTACGGGCTGAAGCCCTGCGTCGAAATCCAGTTCGCCGACTACATGTATCCGGCCTACGACCAGATCACCCAGGAAGCAGCCCGCATCCGCTACCGCTCCAACGGCGATTTCACCTGCCCGATCGTGCTGCGCATGCCGACCGGCGGCGGCATCTTCGGCGGCCAGACGCACAGCCAGAGCCCGGAAGCGCTGTTCACCCATGTCTGCGGCCTCAAGGTCGTCGTGCCGTCCAACCCCTATGACGCCAAGGGCCTGCTGATCGCCTCGATCGAGGACCCCGATCCGGTGATGTTCCTGGAGCCGAAGCGGCTCTATAACGGCCCCTTCGACGGCCACCACGATCGCCCCGTCATCCCCTGGTCGAAGCACGATCTCGGCGAGGTGCCGGAGGGCCATTACACGATCCCGATCGGCAAGGCGGAAGTCCGCCGCAAGGGTTCGGCCGTCACGGTCGTCGCCTATGGCACCATGGTGCATGTGGCGCTGGCAGCCGCCGAAGAGACCGGCATCGACGCCGAGGTGATCGACCTTCGCAGCCTGCTGCCGCTCGATCTCGATGCCATCGTGCAATCGGTCGAAAAGACCGGGCGCTGCGTCGTCGTGCATGAGGCGACGCTTACCTCGGGCTTCGGCGGCGAAATCGCCTCCCTCGTCCAGGAGCACTGCTTCTACCATCTGGAAGCCCCGGTCGTGCGCGTCGCCGGCTGGGACACACCCTACCCGCATGCCCAGGAGTGGGACTATTTCCCCGGCCCGGCGCGCGTCGGACGCGCGCTCGTCGAAGTGATGGAGGCCTGAGCATGGGCGAATTCGTAATCAAGATGCCGGATGTCGGCGAAGGCGTGGCCGAGGCCGAGCTGGTCGAATGGCATGTGAAACCCGGCGATCCCGTGCGCGAGGACATGATCCTCGCCGCCGTGATGACCGACAAGGCAACAGTCGAAATCCCCTCGCCGGTCAACGGCACGGTAATCTGGCTCGGCGCCGAGATCGGCGATACGGTCGCGGTCAAGGCGCCGCTGGTGCGCATCGAAATCGCCGGCGAAGGCGCCAATGCGCCTGCAGCCGAAGAAAAATCGGCGGCCAAGGCGGAAGACAAGCCTTCGGCAAAAGCTGAAACTCCCGCCGCACAGCCGAGCCAGCCGGCAAAGGTCGAGGCGAAGGCAGAGGCGAAGACGCCCGCACCGGCCAGGAACGGCGTACATGTGGCACCCGAGCGGCTGGAAAAGGCGCTGGCCTCGCCGGCCGTGCGCCAACGCGCCCGCGAAAGCGGCGTCGACCTGCGCCAGGTGACCGGCACCGGCCCTGCCGGCCGCATCACGCATGACGACCTCGAACTGTTTCTGGCTCGCGGTGCCCAGCCGGTAGCAGCGCCGGCCGGCCTCGCGCGCAAGACCGCCGTCGACGAGATCAAGGTGACCGGCCTACGCCGCCGCATCGCCGAGAAGATGACGCTGTCGACCTCGCGCATTCCCCACATCACCTATGTGGAGGAGGTCGACATGACAGCACTTGAAGACCTGCGCACGATGATGAACCGCGATCGCAAGCCGGATCAGCCGAAGCTGACGATCCTGCCCTATCTCATGCGCGCGATGGTCAGGGCGATCGCCGATCTACCCGGCGTCAACTCCACCTTCGACGACGGCGCCGGCATCATCAGCCGTCACCACGCCGTGCATATCGGCATCGCCACGCAGACGCCGGCGGGCCTGACTGTGCCGGTCGTGCGCCACGCCGAAGCGCGCGGCATCTGGGATTGCGCCATCGAGCTCAACCGGCTGGCGGAAGCGGCGCGCACCGGCACCGCGACCCGCGACGAGCTTACCGGATCGACTATCACCATCTCCTCGCTCGGGGCACTCGGCGGCATCGTCTCGACGCCTGTCATCAACCACCCGGAAGTCGCGATCGTCGGCGTCAACAAGCTGGCGGTTCGCCCGGTCTGGGACGGCACGCAGTTCGTGCCGCGCAAGATCATGAACCTGTCGTCGAGCTTCGATCACCGCGTCATCGACGGCTGGGATGCGGCCACCTTCGTGCAGCGGGTAAAAACCCTGCTCGAAACGCCGGCACTGATTTTCGTGGAGGCGTGAGGCGATCATGAAGGAAATTTCCTGCAAGCTGCTCGTCATCGGCGCCGGCCCTGGCGGCTATATCTGCGCCATCCGCGCCGGCCAGCTCGGCGTTGATACCGTGATCGTCGAGAAGGCGAAGGCCGGCGGCACCTGCCTCAATGTCGGCTGCATCCCTTCGAAGGCGCTGATCCACGCCGCCGACGAATTCCATAAATTGCGCTCGGCCGCCTCGGGCCGCAGCCCGCTCGGCCTGTCGCTCGCCAACCCGACGATCGATCTCGCCCGCACCGTCGCCTGGAAGGACGGCATCGTCGGCCGGCTGAACGGCGGCGTCACCGGCCTGCTGAAGAAGGCCGGCGTCAAGGCCGTCATCGGGACGGCTCGTTTCGTCGACGGCAAGACCGTCGATGTCGAGACCGAGACCGGCCTGCAGCGCATTCGCGCCGAAGCGATCGTCATCGCCACCGGCTCGGCACCGATCGAGCTTCCCGACATGCCCTTTGGCGGTTCGATCATTTCATCAACCGAGGCGCTGTCGCTGAAGAGCGTGCCGGCAAGCGTCGCCGTCATCGGCGGCGGCTACATCGGGCTGGAACTCGGCACCGCCTTTGCCAAGCTCGGCGCTCATGTCACCGTGCTCGAGGCGCAGACGCGCATCCTGCCGCAATATGACGCCGATCTGTCGAAGCCGATCGCCAAGCGCCTCGGCGAACTCGGCATCGAGGTCTTTACCCAGACGGTCGCCAAGGGGCTCTCGGCCGACGGCAGGAGCCTGCTTGCAGAGCACAATGGCCGCCCGATCGAGGTGCCGGCCGAAAAGGTGCTGGTGACCGTCGGCCGCAGACCGGTGACCGACGGCTTCGGGCTAGAGGAGATCGATCTCGATCGTGCGGGAAAATTCATCCGCATCGACGATCAGTGCCGCACCTCGATGCGTGGCATCTATGCGATCGGCGACGTCACCGGCGAGCCGATGCTGGCGCACCGCGCCATGGCACAAGGCGAAATGGTCGCGGAGATCGTTGCCGGCAACAAGCGCGCCTGGGACAAGCGCTGCATTCCTGCCGTCTGCTTCACCGACCCGGAGATCGTGACCGCGGGGCTTTCGCCGGAGGAAGCGCGCGCCAGCGGCATCGAGATCAAGATCGGCCAGTTCCCCTTCCAGGCGAACGGCCGCGCCATGACGACGTTGTCGGAAGACGGTTTCGTGCGCGTCGTCGCCCGCGCCGACAACCACCTGGTTCTCGGCATCCAGGCGGTCGGCCACGGAGTGTCGGAACTTTCGGCAAGTTTCGGTCTGGCGATCGAGATGGGCGCGCGGCTGGAAGACATCGCCGGCACGATCCACGCCCATCCGACCCAATCGGAAGCGTTTCAGGAAGCGGCGCTCAAGGCGCTGGGACACGCACTGCATATCTGAGCGGCGTACCGGTGAAATAGCGCCCACCAGCGCTAACCGTTGCCTTTTGCCGTATGGGAGAAAGACATGAGCAGAACTGATCCGATCGTCATAGTGTCGGCCGCGCGCACCCCGATGGGCTCCTTTCAGGGCAGCCTGAAAGATCTGACCGCACCGGAAATCGGCGCCATAGCGCTCAAGGCAGCACTCGACCGCGCTGGCCTTGACGCTGTCGACGAGGTGCTGATGGGCAATGTACTGCCGGCCGGCATCGGCCAGAACCCGGCGCGCCAGGCTGCTCTTGGCGCCGGCCTTGGCAAGGAAACGCCTTCGACGACCATTTCCAAAGTCTGCGGCTCCGGCATGAAGGCCCTGATGCTCGGCCACGACGCGCTCCTTTCGGGCAGCGCGTCGGTGCTTGCCGTCGGCGGCATGGAGTCGATGACCAACGCCCCATATCTGTTGCCGAAGGCGCGTGGCGGCTTCCGCTTGGGGCATGGCGAGGTCAAGGATCACATGTTCATCGACGGTCTTGAGGACGCCTATTCCGGCCGGCTGATGGGCACCTATGCCGAAGACACGGCCGAACACTACCAGTTCTCGCGCACCGATCAGGACGCGTTTGCGCTTCGCTCGCTGGAGCGCGCCAATCGGGCAGCCGAGGATGGTTCCTTTGCCGAGGAAACGGTGGCAGTCAGCGGCGCCGGCAAGCGGCAGACCGCTAATCTTGATCGCGACGAGCAGCCGACCAAATCGGATCCGGCAAAGATCCCGAAGCTGAAAGCCGCTTTCCGGGATGGCGGCAGCGTGACGGCCGCCAATTCGTCGTCGATCTCCGACGGGGCTGCGGCGCTGATCTTGATGCGTGCAAGCGAGGCGGAAAAACGGGGGCTCACGCCCCTTGCCGTCGTCGCTGGCCATGCCGCGCATGCGCAGGAACCGGCCTGGTTTACCACCGCACCGATCGGCGCGATCGACAAACTGATGGCCAAGCTTGCCTGGGAGAAGGGCAGCGTCGGCCTTTACGAAATCAACGAGGCCTTCGCCGTGGTCGCGATGGCCGCAATCCGCGATCTCGGGCTTTCCGACGAGATCGTCAACATCAACGGCGGCGCCTGTGCGCTCGGCCACCCGATCGGCGCCTCTGGCGCCCGCATCATCGTGACGCTCCTGCACGCCATGCGCGCCAAGAACGTCAAGCGCGGTATCGCATCGCTCTGCATCGGTGGCGGCGAGGCGACAGCGGTCGGGCTGGAGCTGTTGCAATAAAGTTTGAGCGCTGCCGGTCGAACCGGCAGCGCTCATCGTCTCGCGGGTGGGCTACTGCTCGGCCCGCCATTTAATGCGCGTCGCGATCTTTCAGATTCGCTTGGCGCGCTTTAAGGTCTTGTTTTCACGCATGTCGTTATCGCAAAACCGCGGCACACTTTTGCGCGCCATGCTTTAGCCCATGCGCTCGGAGGCGTAAGAGCCGGGGCTCGCCGGGAAGACGACGACGCGATTGCCGTTGATGAAACAACGGTGGTGGATATGGGCGTGAACGGCGCGCGCCAGCACCTGGCTTTCCACGTCGCGGCCGATCGACACGTAATCCTCGGCGCTCTGGGCATGGGTGATGCGGGCGATGTCCTGCTCGATGATCGGACCCTCGTCGAGATCCTCGGTGACGTAATGCGCCGTGGCGCCGATCAGCTTAACGCCGCGCTCATAGGCCTGCTTGTAAGGGTTGGCGCCCTTGAACGATGGCAGGAAGGAGTGGTGGATGTTGATGATCCGGCCCGACATCTTCTTGCAGAGCTGGTCGGACAGAACCTGCATGTAGCGGGCGAGCACGACGAGATCGGCATCCGTCTGCTCGACGATCTCCAGCATGCGGGCTTCCGCCTGCGGCTTGTTGTCCTTGGTCACCTTGATGTGGTGGAAGGGGATGTCGTGGTTGACGACCACCTTCTGGTAATCGAAGTGGTTGGAGATGACAGCGACGATATCGATCGGCAGCGCCCCGATCTTCCAGCGATAGAGCAGGTCGTTGAGGCAATGGCCGAAACGCGACACCATCAGCACCACCTTCATGCGCTCTTCGCTGTCGCGGATCTCGCAGGTCATGTCGAAGCGCTTGACGACAGGCGCGAAGCCTTCCCTCAATTCTTCGATCTTTGCGCCTTCCTGGCTGATGAAGGTCAGCCGCATGAAGAACAGGCCGGTCTGCAGATCGTCGAACTGCGAACTGTCGGTGATGTAACAGCCTTTTTCAGCGAGATAACCGGTGATGGCAGCAACGATGCCGCGGGTGGACTTGCAGGTGACGGTCAGCACATAGCTTTTCATCGGTATCTGTCTCTCGCTCCAGAGGTTTTTCCGGCCCCCCTTATACGGCCAGTCACCGCGAAAACTAGCGCGACCTTTGACCGCCTGTCGATCCATTCGCGACATCGGCTGGACGGAACCGGCCAGACGGCGACGGAGCGGCTTGGCAACGGGGGCTCAGACGGCTAACGCGGGGTGCAGTCAGGATGGGCGCGGGCAAAGGCGTCGATCTCGGCGCAGCGCTGATCGATGGCGACGAGTTTCGGGCATGCGGAAAGATCGACGTCCCAGCGGCGGGCGTTGTAGACCTGCGGCACCAGGCAGAAATCCGCCATCCCGGGCGTATCGCCGTGGCAGAAGTTGCCCGTGGCTGGGTGGTCAAGCAGGCGCTCGAAGGCAACCAGCCCCTCGCCGATGAATTTGCGCATCCAGTCGCGGCGCGCCGTCTCGCCATCCGCGGCATTGGCCATGACGTAGGTCACGACGCCGAGGTTGCAGACGGGATGAATGTCCATGGCGATGGCATAGGACAACGCACGCACGCGCTGCCGTCCGGCAGCGTCATCGGGAAGGAAGCCAGTCTTTTCCCGTGTTTCCGCCAGATACTCGATGATGGCGAGCGATTGCGTGAAACGCTCGCCATCGATGTCGAGCACGGGCAGCAACCCTTGTGGATTGCGGTCGAGGTGTTCCGCCTGGCGATGGGCCTTAGCCAGCAGGTCCACCGGCACCGAACGATAGGGCTCTGCGAGGCAGTTGAGCGCAATGCGAACCCGGTAGCTCGCCGAGGACCGCCAATAGTCAAAAAGTACGGTCTCGTTCACGCCCTGCCCCTCGTCCCGCTCAATGCCTGGCCTTCAAGCCTTTTCGTAAGGCCCGACCGACTGTTCGATCGCCCCGAAGATCGAGTGGCCGGCCTTGTCCTTCATTTCGATGCGCACGGTATCGCCGAAGCGCAGGAAATGCGTCTTCGGCGCGCCGCCGACGATCGTCTCGATCATCCGCAGCTCGGCAATGCAAGAGTAGCCGGAGCCGCCTTCGGAGACCGACTTTCCGGGGCCGCCATCAAGCTTGTTGGAGACCGTACCCGAACCGATGATCGTGCCTGCAGCAAGCGGCCTGGTCTTGGCCGCGTGCGCAATCAGCTGGCCGAAATCGAAGGTCATGTCGACACCGGCATCGGCCCGACCGAACGGCTTGCCGTTGAGATCGACATGAAGCGGCAGATGCAGCTTGCCGCCGTCCCAGGCATCGCCCAGTTCGTCCGGGGTTACTGCGACCGGCGAGAAGGCCGACGATGGCTTCGACTGGTAGAAGCCGAAACCCTTGGCGAGTTCGGCCGGGATGAGGCCACGCAGCGACACGTCATTGACGAGCATCACCAGGCGGATGGCGGCGCGCGCCTCCTCGATCGAAGCGCCCATCGCCACGTCGTCGACGACGACGGCGATCTCGCCTTCCATGTCGACGCCCCAGCTTTCATCCGCCATCAGGATCGGATCGCGCGGCGCGATGAAGCTGTCGGAGCCGCCCTGGTAGATCAGCGGATCGGTCCAGAAACTCGCCGGCATCTCGGCATTGCGGGCCTTTCGCACCAGCTCGACGTGATTGACGTAGGCAGAACCGTCGGCCCACTGATAGGCACGCGGCAGCGGCGAAAGCGCATCGTGTTCGTGGAAGCGGATCGTCGGCTGCGCGCCGGTCTCGATGCCTTCGGCAACGCGTTCGAGCCGTGGGCCTGTGTGTTCCCAGTCGTCGAGTGCAGCCTGCAGCGTGCGGGCGATATGCCCGACCTCGGAGCAGCGGGTGAGATCGCGGGAGACGACCGCGAGTTTTCCATCACGCGAGCCATCCTTGAGTGTCGCCAGTTTCATGCAATCCTCCCTCTACGCAGACGATTCGTCCGCAAGTTCCACAACAAGGCCGTCAGACGCGATCGTCAAGGCACCAGCCCAGCTTTTGCGCGTGGCCGCGGTCCAATCCGCCTCGCCGATCGAAGGGTCATCGGCCGGAATGAGATGGTGCAGCACCAGCCGTCCGACGCCAGCGGCCGCAGCGATTTGACCGGCCTCCTCGGCAAAGCTGTGGCTTGCCAGCAGATGTTCCTTCAGCCGCGCGCCGTTGCCGGTGCGCGCCACCAGTCGGTCGACCCCTTCGGCCAGCATTGCCTCATGCACGAGGATGTCGGCACCAGCAGCAAAATCGGCGAGCGGTGGGAAGTAGGCGGTGTCGGCCGAAAACACCACGCTCGCGCCCGCATGGTCGAACCGCAGCGCGAAACAATCGGTGACCGGCGGATGATCGACGCGCAGCGCCGACACGGTCAGGCCGCCTTCGGTCCATACGGCGCCCTCGCCAAACTCGATGATGTCGACAAGGTCGCGCAGATCGGGTCGGCCCTCGTCGACGATGCGGATATCGATGTCGAATTTCATCGCCTGCAGGAAACCGTGCCAATAGTCGCGCGTTCCCGGCGGGCCGAAAATGCGCACGGTGGTCGCAAGACCGGCGGTCCAGGCGGTGTGGATCAGCGGCCCGAGCTCAAGCACGTGATCGGAATGCAGATGGGTGATGAAAACAACATCCAGCACCTTGAGATTGACGCCGGCATCGGTGAGGCCGCGGGTAACACCGAGGCCGCAGTCGACGACGATGGTGCGGCCACCGATCTCAAGCAATGACGAGGTCGGCGAAGGGCCGCCCGGACGGATCGCCGGACCACCCTTGCTGCCGATGAGGACCAGTCGTGTCCTCAAGACCAATCGCCTTCCGGCGTGCCGTTGAAGCGCTTTTTAAGGTCGGTCCAGCAATCGATATAGTTGTCCTGCAACGTCTCCAGTTCGGCGGCGAAGCGGGTCAGCTGCTGCGGGAAGCGGGTCTCGAACATGAAGGCCATCGTATGGTCGAGCTTGACCGGTTTCAACTCGCTATTTGTCGCTTTCTCGTAGCCGGTGGCATCCGGCCCATGGGCCAGCATCATGTTGTGCAGGCTCATGCCACCGGGCACGAAGCCTTCTTCCTTGGCATCGTAGCGGCCATAGATCAGGCCCATGAACTCGCTCATGATGTTGCGGTGGTACCAGGGCGGACGGAAGGAATGTTCGGCCACCAGCCAGCGCGGCGGGAAAATGACGAAGTCGATGTTTGCCGTTCCCTCTTCGCCCGAGGGCGCCGTCAGCACCGTGAAGATCGACGGATCGGGGTGGTCGAACAGGATCGCGCCGACAGGCGAGAACGTCCTCAGATCGTATTTGTAGGGCGCATAATTACCGTGCCAGGCGATGACGTCGAGCGGCGAATGGCCGATCTCTGTCACGTGGAAAGCGCCGCACCACTTCACATGCACGCGGCAGGGCATTTCCTTTTCTTCGTAGGCCGCGACCGGCGTCTTGAAGTCGCGTGGATTGGCAAGGCAATTTGCGCCGATCGGCCCACGGTCTGGCAATGTGAACTTGGCGCCGTAGTTCTCGCAGAGATAGCCGCGCCAGACCTTTTCCTCGCCAAGGCGGGTCACCTTGAACATCGTACCGCGCGGCACAAGGCAGATTTCCGAGGGTTCGACATCCATCTTGCCGAGCTCGGTGAACACCTGGATGGCGCCGCATTCCGGCACGATCAGAAGCTCGCCGTCAGCATTGAAGAAATAGTCGTCGACCATGTCGGCGTTTAAGGCGTAGGCGTGCGCGGCCATGCCGCCCTGCGTCAGCGCGTCGCCCGCCGTCGTCATGGTCCGGATGCCTTCAAGGAAGTTGAGCTTCTCCGAAGGCTCCGGCAACGGCCCCCAGCGCAATTGCCCGAGCGCCAGCGAATGATCGGCCACATGCGGCGCGGTCTTCCAGTGCGGATAGTCGATCTTCTGGAACCGCCCGGTGTGGCGCACGCTCGGGCGAATGCGGTAGAGCCAGGAGCGCTCGTTGGTGCCGCGTGGCGCGGTAAAGGGCGAGCCGGAGAGCTGCTCGGCATAGAGACCGTAGGCGCATTTCTGCGGGCTGTTCTGGCCCTGCGGCAGGGCGCCGGGCAAGCTTTCTGTCTCGAAGTCGTTGCCGAAACCCGGCATGTAATCGAGCGTTTGACCCGCCGCCGACCCGGCGCCCGCCTGCTTCTGTGCCTTGTCCAACATCACCTGAACCTCCTCCTCTGGCGCCTGCCCCGCCGACGATCACGGTTGATCTCGGAAGACCACGGCACGTTCAATGCGTGTGCGCGCCAGTCCCAATCCTGATGGACGGCGGCGCGCTACCGACCTATTAGTTGCAATCGTAACTATCGATTTTGTAACTATCAAGGATGCCACAGATGGCGGCCGATGGCTTCGAGCTCAATGCGTTCCTGCCTTACAGACTGAACCGCGCGGCCGAGTTCGTTGCCGTGCGCTTCGCCGCCGAATACAAGGCACGCTACCAGCTGACGCGGCCCGAGTGGCGAACGCTGGCAGCGCTTGGAAGCTCCGCCCGCGCCATGACGGCAACGGATGTCGGCACCCACTCGGCCATGCACAAGACCAAGGTCAGCCGCGCCGTCTCTGGCCTGGAGGAGCGGCGCTGGCTGAAGCGCAGCGCGAACCAGGACGACCGCCGGCTGGAACATCTGGAACTGACCAAGGCCGGCCGGACCGCCTACCGCGAATTGACAGACCTCGCGAGCGCCTATCAGGCGCAACTCAATGACCTGATCGGGGCCAGTGGCCTGAAGGCGCTAAGCACTGGCCTTGAAGCGATCGAGCGGGCGATTGACGCGGCAGAGAAGCGCTCTTCCCGCAGCTGAACCTTACGCCAACCTCAGCCGGTATCAGCCTTTCATGCGTTCCGGAATCGGTACGCCCTGAAAGCTTTTGAGGGTATCGAGCACGATCGACGTCTTGACGTGCTGAACGCTGTCATGCGGCAAGAGCACATCGTTGACGAAGCGCGAAAGGCCGGCAAGATCGGGTGTCACTACCCGCAGGTGATAGTCCATCTCCCCGGTCAGCGCGTAAGCTTCCAGAACCTCCGGCAGGCTGGAGATCAGCTTGCCGAAACGCTTGGCGTTGTCGCGGTTGTGGGTGGCGAGCGTCACCGAAATCACCACCATCAGGTCGAGCCCGAGCTTCTGCCGGTCGATCTGCGCCTGATAGCCGGTAATGAACCCCTCGGCTTCCAGGCGGGTGCGGCGCCGCGAGCATTGCGAGGGCGAAAGGGCGATGCGCTCCGACAGCTCGTTGTTGGTGAGATGCCCGTCGCGCTGCAGTTCGCTGAGGATCTTGAGATCGAACCCGTCAAGCTGCTCCATTCATGCATCCTTATACAGCATTTCGCACGTTTCGTGCGGCATCCTGCCCAAAACACGCAAGAATACAAGCATCATGCATCGGATTTGCGTCATACTCCAGCAAAGTTTGGAGGCCAGAGCGATCTGGAGAACTTAAATAGAGGAGACTTCCGATGGGCCCGTTCCCACATGATGCTCCGCCCGCAACGATCACGGCGGAAAACCCGGCCGGCACGGATGGCTTCGAATTTGTCGAATTCGCCCACCCGGAGCCGGAGAAGCTCGCAGAGCTCTTTACCCGCATGGGCTACAGCCCTGTCGCGAGGCATAGAACCAAGAACATCACCGTCTGGCGACAGGGCGACATCAACTACATCCTGAATGCCGAGCCGGGTTCGCATGCCATGCGCTTCGTCGACGAGCACGGCCCCTGCGCCCCGTCGATGGCCTGGCGCGTCGTCGATGCCAGGCATGCCTTCGACCACGCGATTTCCAAGGGTGCCGTCCCCTACGAAGGCACCGACAAGTGTCTCGATGTGCCGGCGATCGTCGGCATCGGCGGATCTCTGCTCTATTTCGTCGAGACCTACGGCGCCAAGGGTTCGGCCTATGAGGCGGAATTCGATTGGACCGGCGAGCGCAATCCGAAGCCGGAGGGCGTCGGCTTCTATTATCTCGACCATCTGACGCACAACGTCTATCGCGGCAACATGGACAAGTGGTGGGCCTTCTACCGCGAGCTGTTCAACTTCACCCAGATCCATTTCTTCGACATTGACGGCCGCATCACCGGCCTCGTCAGCCGCGCGATCACCTCGCCCTGCGGCAAGATCCGCATTCCCTTGAACGAGTCCAAGGACGATACCAGCCAGATCGAGGAATATCTGCGCAAGTACAAGGGCGAAGGCATCCAGCACATTGCCGTTGGTACGGATGGCATCTACGACGCCACCGACAAGCTGGCGGCCAATGACCTGAAGTTCATGCCAGGTCCGCCGGAAACCTATTACGACATGTCACACGCGCGTGTGCATGGCCACGACGAACCAATCGAGCGGATGAAGAAGCACGGTATCCTGATCGACGGAGAAGGCGTGGTGAACGGTGGCATGACCAAGATCCTGCTGCAGATCTTCTCCAAGACGGTCATCGGACCGATCTTCTTCGAGTTCATCCAGCGCAAGGGTGACGAAGGGTTCGGCGAGGGCAATTTCCGCGCCCTGTTCGAATCGATCGAGGCAGACCAAATCCGTCGCGGCGAACTTGGGCCGCAGGCCGCCGAGTAGCCCGGACAGCGCCTGCGTTGTCTTGCAGTGGCGCTTTTCTCAATCCGATAAAAGCCTCTCGCCCGCTGGCGAGGGGCTTTTTGGTATAGGCCTCGTCACGGCCCTCAGTTCGTGGCGTCGTTGACCACACGCCAGTTCGGTCGACCGAGCTCATGCGGCCATTCATGCACGTCCCGGTCATTGAAATAGACGACCTCGGCCAGGTTTGGGAAATCCGGGTCGGGTTGTGTGGCCGTGTCGATCCAGGACTGTATGTAGGGTTTGCCGCCCTGCCAACCGAGCTCGGCGACCCAGATCGGCTTGTTGTATTTGGCGACAAGATCGTAGCCGGGTTTCAGCGCCTGCTTGAAGGTCTGCGGACCGCCATGCTCGATCGCGTCGTACGGTTCGAGACCGAACACCGAAAGTCCGACGAGATCGACATAGTCGTCACCCGGATAATATTCGCCGAGGTTCGGCAAACCCTTGGGCGACCACATCAGCTGCGCGTTGGGGACGCGCTTGCGCACGATATCCATCGCGTGTCGGTAGGCCTTGACGTAGTCCTGCGGCACCC
The DNA here is from genome assembly GCF_003355565.1 of Ensifer sp. M14. Lineage (NCBI taxonomy): Bacteria > Pseudomonadati > Pseudomonadota > Alphaproteobacteria > Hyphomicrobiales > Rhizobiaceae > Ensifer > Ensifer sp. M14. Next base: position 1,106,031 of record NZ_QJNR01000004.1, on the reverse strand, counting down.
ATCCGGCCCAGGAGAACCGTCCGGAGGTGTCTTCCATCTCCTGCCCCCAACGCACGATGACAGGGCTCTTCAACTCTGCCAGCATGGCGGCGATCGCTTCCATGTTGGCGTCGTAGTCGCCCGCGAGCGTGCGGTCGCGCAGCTGAGTGGGCGTCAGCTTCCAGTCGAGAGACCAGGACCAGGGCTCGATGGTGACCAGGAGCTTGCGCTTGCGCTGAAGCGCGTAGGCGTCAGCCATGCGCAGCGATTCCAGATCCACGTCTTCCCATGGCAGGAACAGATGCTCCGTCGAAACATCGGCCTGGTCGCCGAAATCGCCGTGCGGATCGTAGGCGCCGAACCGCGTTCCGCCAGGGTGAATGACGGGGCGCTTGTCGGCCATTGTCTGCGTCTGACCTGCACTGCCATTGGCGGCAAGATCGGCCTTCTCCTGTGCCAACGCGGATACGAGACCTGCGCCGGACCCCAGATGAAGGGCGAGCGCTGTGCAGAGGGCGAATGCCAATTTGCGTTTCATGTCATCCTCCTGTGGGGTTGCGACCGCTCTTCTTGACCAGGAATTGGTCCTTCAGGCGCAACGCCTTTTCCGTGATTGCGTCGGAAGCGACGAGCTTCCTGTATTCGTCGCCGGGCTTCGGCTTGGCATGCTTGAAGACGTACCACTCGCCATTCGGTACGCGTCGCTGGTAGATCGTGTCGCCGATCTTGCTGTGCCCGAAGCAGGTGCGCGCAGGACCGGACCCGTCGGCTGCCGTCCACCTTGCCTGCATGCACATCATGCCGAGGTCACTGACATACCAGCTGCCTTCCGCAAACGAGCGCTTGCCCTTGTCGTCGACGAAGGCGACGAGCTTCCTGTCATGCGCGTTAAAGCGAGCGCCGCCCGTCGGCCATTGCCAGGTCTTGTTCCGGTAGATGGAATAGACCTCGTAGGCGCTGAGCGGGATCGGCTTGATCTCCATCTTCGCCCTGGCCGGTTGCGCGCCCGTATAGGCCGCGAAGGCTGCGAGAGGCAGCAGAAGCGGCAGAAGCAATACATTCATGGACCGTTTCATCACTTTTTCTCCTCGCTTGAGGGGCATTTGCGGTGAAGGGCCTGAGGCAAGCTGCATTTACAGCGATGCCTGAAGCCGCCCAACCTTGGCTGTAACCCTCGTCTCCGTCACCTCCGGCACGCCGGAGCCTTTCCCCAGCCCGTCTGTTGCGGCTGGCGAAAACCCTTTCCATTTCAAACGAAACCGCACGACCCTGAGGTCAGAGCCGCCCTGCCCGGCACCGGCGACCGAAAACTTCGCTTCGGTCAGCCCGACAAAGCCAAGCCCCTGAGAAAGCGCTTCTGTGGCCTCTGCGCCATGGCGCACAGCCGACTGCCCCGACAGAACCGAGATAACCACGAGGCAGCCGCCGGTCAGCGCCGTCATCGCCGTGCGCGGAACGAGGGCAAGGCGGTTTTCCCGCGCATGCTGGATATGGATGGTGGCGGCGAGCCCGGCATAGATGAGGGCATTGATGCCGGTAAAGATGTAGAAGCCACGCGCCGTCCCCGCGTCCGAGACCAGCCACAGCGCAAGGGCGGAGCCGAGCGACAACAGGAGGTAGGGCATCATCACGCGCAACGGCAAAGGTGCCGCGGGCCCCGTGCCCTTGGGCGTGATACGGAAATCGACGAACGAGCCACTGATGTGATCACGCACGGCCGCCACGCAGCCAAGCAGCGACCACGGCCAACGGGCAAAGAGAAACAGCATGCCTTCCCAGCTGAGCACCCGCGCATCGTAGGGCCGGAACGTGCCGGTCGAGCGCCAGAAATAGGCGAGCCCGACCAGAACCAGCGACAATGGCGCAAAATGCCGCACGAAGTCGGGATAGGTGGCGGCGACGAAGCTGCGGCCCATGACCAATGCGATGATCGGCATGACGAACATCAGCGCCATGAACAGGGAAAACAGCGGATACCAGAGCTGCGAAAAGACGAACTGGAACTTCAGCCGCATCGGCAATCGTGGCACGTAGACCGGCGAATACTTGAACAGGATCGTCACCAGGCTGCGCGACCACTGGAACTCCTGGATGACGAGATCGGCAAAGGTTGCCGGTCCATCCCCATGGGCGATCGCCTGCAGCGCATGCACACCCTTCCAGCCGCCGGCATTCATCAATAGGGTGGTCGAATGGTCCTCCGCAAGCTCGGGCCCCAGGCCGCCGACCTCTCTCAACGCCGCGGTGCGCACCGCATAGTGCGAGCCGATGCAAAGCGGCGCCCAGCCGTTGTTGTAGCCCGCCTGCAGCGAGCCGTGCAGGCTCGCTTCGGCGTGCAGACGGCCTCGCGCCGACCAGCTGCGCTTCGCATTGGCGTCGCAGATGCTCGGCGCCGAGACATAACCGACCTTCGGATCGCTGAACGGCCGCAGAACCTCGACGAGATAGGTCGGTTCGGGCACGTGATCGGCATCGAACTGGGCGACGAAATCGTAGCGGTCGTAGCCGTAGTGATCGTAGAAGTAGGCGAGGTTTCCTTCCTTGCAGCGGGTGCGCCGCGGCCAGGTGGCGCGATGATAGTCAGCCACGCCCTTGCGCGTCGAAAGGAACACGCCCTGCCGCGCGCACCAGTCGATCGTCTCGGGCGACGGATCTTCGTCTGCCAGCCACACGTCGTAGTCGCAGCCGATCTGGTCGAGCATTGCCAGCAGCGTCTTTCGAACGACGGCGAAAGGCTCCGACGGCGCCTTGGTCACCACCATGGCGATACGGCCCCGCGGAACGGCCTGGCCGCTCCTTCCCGCCACCTTGGCGCCTGCGAAAATGAAGATGAAATAGGCGGGCAGCAACGTGATCCAGCCGACCACGATCGTAATCATGACGTAGGATGGCCAATGGGTGACATGGGTGGGGTCGAGCCACCAGGCCCAGAAGTACAGGAACGCCGCAACCCAGGCTGCGATGCCGAAAGCGTTCGCAACCCGCATGCGTTTGGAAAAGAGCGCAACGAGCGGCACCGGTGCATCCCCTGTTGGCGCGCCTGTCGACGCGTCGGTCCCGGCGAATTCGGCAGATGAGAACCTGCTCGTCATGACCGCACCTCCAGCCCGAAACCGGGAGCGGCCGTTTTGATGATGGTTTCGATATCGGACAGCTGCGGCCGGAAGCCGAGCGTCTGGCGTGCCCAGGTGGTGTCGGCATAAAGCACCGGCGGATCACCGTCCCGACGCGCCAGGAGCTGGACCGGAACCCGCCTGCGGGTGACCTGGTGAATGGCGTCGATCACCTGCCGGACGGATGTGCCGCGGCCCGAACCGAGGTTGGCCTTGAGCGGGTCGCCGCCGTTGCGCAGATAATCGACGGCGGCAACATGCGCCTCAGCCAGGTCCACGACGTGAATGTAGTCGCGGATGCAGGTGCCGTCCGGCGTCGCATAGTCGTCGCCGAAGACGTCGAGCCTGTCGACACGACCGGCCGCGGCCATCAATGCCCGCGGGATCAGGTGGGTCTCCGGGTCATGCCGCTCGGTCAGCTGCCCTTCAGGGTCGGCGCCTGCGGCATTGAAATAACGCAGGGCGACGGACCGGAACCCGTAGGCCCGGGCATAATCGCCAAGCATCAGCTCGATCATCAGTTTTGTGCGCCCGTAAGGATTGACCGGCAGCTGGACCGTGTCCTCGGTGATCGGCAAGCGCGGCGGCACGCCATAGGTCGCACAGGTGCTGGAAAAGACGATGCGGTTCAGCCCCGCCTGACGGCAGGCCTCCAGCAAGGAAACGCTGCCGGCGACATTGTTGCGGTAGTATTTTCCGGGATTCTCGACCGATTCCCCGACATAGGCGGAGGCGGCAAAATGGATCAGACACTCGGGCCTGAAGGTCTGGATCGCCTCGACGATCCGTACCGTGTCTTCAAGCCCTCCCTCGACCAACGGTCCCCAGCGGACATTGGTGCGATGCCCCGTCGACAGGTTGTCGAAGACAACGGGCAGGATGCCGGCCTCAGCGAGGCGCTTGCAGGTATGGCTGCCTATGAAGCCGGCTCCGCCGGTGACAAGAACGACGCGCGACATATCATACCGCCTCTCCCGCCACGGCGAGATCTGATGTGCCCAGGCGGCGATCAAAATAGGCAATGGCGCGGTGAAGCCCTTCGCGGAGCGCGATCTTCGGTTCCCAGCCGAGCTCTGCCATCGCCTGGGAAATATCCGGTCGGCGCTGACGCGGATCGTCGACGGCCGCTGCACGATGGACGATGGACGAGCGCGAGCCGGTCATCGAGCGGACCATCTCGGCAAGTTCGAGAACCGTGAACTCGCCCGGGTTTCCGAGGTTGATCGGACCGATGCAATTGTCGTCCGAGATCGACAGCCGGATGAAGCCCTCGATGAGATCGTCGACATAACAGAAGGAGCGCGTCTGCTGGCCGTCGCCATAGATCGTGAGGTCCTTGCCAAGCAGCGCCTGGACCACGAAATTCGAGATCACACGTCCGTCGTCGGGGCGCATGCGCGGCCCATAGGTGTTGAAGATCCGCGCAACCTTCGTCTTCACCCCATAGGTGCGGTGATAGTCGAAGAACAAGGTTTCCGCCGATCGTTTGCCCTCATCGTAGCAGGCCCGCGGCCCGATGGGGTTGACGTTGCCGAAGTAGCTTTCGCGCTGCGGGCTGTGCAGCGGATCGCCGTAGACCTCCGACGTGGAGGACTGCACGACCGTGGCTCCGGTGGCCCGGGCGTTCTCCAGGACGTTCATGGCGCCGAGCACATTGGTCATCAACGTTCCCACCGGGTCGGCCTGGTAATCCGGCGGCGACGCTGGCGAGGCGAAGTTGAAGATGACGTCGACATCGAAAAGGAAGGGCTTGCGAACGTCGTGTTCCACAATGTGGAAGCGGCTTATCTCGCTGAGGTGGGAAAGGTTCTCCCGACGCCCGGTCGAGAAATTGTCGAGGCAGACGACGCTGTGCCCCAGAGAAAGAAGTCTTTCGCAAAGATGTGACCCGAGAAATCCGCCGCCTCCGGTCACCAGTATTCGTTTGGGTATGCCTGCAACTTTCTTGAGAAAATCCTGTCTATCGACGACCGACAGCTCACCGCGACCGACCTTACGCATTACACACCTCCAATTATTATACACACCATTGCATCTGGTGATTGGAGACGAGCCATGAATGAAAGCTACAATAAGGAATTATTCTTTATCAAGAATTCAAAACACAACCCGACACTATAAATGAAAAAATAGAAGAACCACGAATTCTTCCGGAACATTTACCATATGAGTAAATTAGCAAATTATTAATCAATAGTCAATGATAATATAGAATAATAAAAATAAGATGCCTAAAATCATCAAGTTATAATAGTATATCTGCATAAAATTGATACAAATACGCACAAACGACCATAGCTATAGCCGAGAGTTAAGACGTATAGTTAACTTCACCAGAGCAGGCCGACTGATTCCACCATAGAAAGGCAGTTATTTCCTGGGCCGGCTATCCCGCTTCGGCTCTCTATACGTCCATGCTTTCGCTGCCTGTCGGCGGGACACCACGTCCGCAGCACGACGACCTTGTTAGCGGCCACGGCAATACCTGCCGCGCCCGCCCGGATCGCCACACCAAACTTCAAAATAACGCCAGAGCATTCGAGCAAACACAGAATCTCAGTCCACATCGCTGACATTCGCCAAGAGACGAAGAGCGATGGAAGCCTCAGTTCCGATGCCTTACGGCGTCAATTTTTCCAGCGCGAAGAAAACGGTCCTGCCGCATGTTCGGAATCCGCGTCGGTGGTGAAATAGCGCGATGCCGCTTCGGTGCGGTTGCGCACGTTCATCTTCTTGTAGATGTTGCGGACGTGAACTTTCACGGTGTTTTCCGACAATCCAAGACGATCGGCGATGATCTTGTTCTGGGTCCCCATGCAGATCAGGTCTAGGATCTGCACTTCGCGCGTCGTCAACCCACCCAGACTGGCTTCCCGGCGCCGCTTTGCGGCATTGGCATAGACAGCCGCATCGGATACCTCCGCCTGCCGGCCATAATGCTTGGTCGAGGCAAAGGGATCCACCGACAGCCGTCGCAACAGCGCAGCGGGGAAATGTTCGCCCCCCTTCATCAGCAGATCGATCGCCGCGAGGCAGACATCGAGGTGCAGATTGAGAGGAAGAACGCCATGGATCAGCCGCTCTTCGACGAAGCCGGCGATCGACGGATCGAGCTCTTCGGCATTGTCCACCACCAACCCGATCGAGGCCTTGGGATGGAACTCGTGGATTGTCCGCAGAATGGTCGGAAACGTTTTGGGGGACATGCGGTAGAGCATGATCAGACTTACATCGACGAGGTTGCCGTCGAGCAAATTGTCGGGGTCGGAAAGACTGACGACGTCATGTCCAGGAAACCGCGAGCCGACCGCCTGCATGAGGCACTCGGCGAACAGGTCGATCTTGGCAAGCATGACAATCTTTTTCTTTTGCGACAAAGCTTTGTTGTTATCTTCAAAATCGCCCACGTTGGAGCCTTCAGGATGCATTACGCCCTCCTTGGGTTTTCCCATTTATATTTATGGGTGCGCCAGCCTGACTCGGAGTTACGCCCATCTCAGCAAATTTATTCATAACCAGTGAAATAACGCGAACTCACCCCACAGATGGAAAATTCGCACTAACTAATGTATCGCAAAGAGAAGAGGGGTGGAACAGCCCAAAAGGATTAGAAGTCCACCGGATTCGCCCTTAAATCGTTCTAAATCGAACCATCTTTGGGTCTTTTCTTAATCAAATGTATAGCAAACGCATATTCGAACGGCTGAGGCGGCCCTAATCCCAGGCTAATCAGCCGCTCCCTCTGTTGCATTTCCTTCCGCCACCTAAGCCCCGAACACACTCTCCAGGGCCGCGACAGGCGCCAGAAACAGTGCTCCGCCAGACGGCGCTTGCAGAGAATACCTAATAATACTTCCTAATAGCTATCCTCTGGGATGAGCATCCCACTTCGCGTGGTGCCTGGCAAGACCCGGCTCCACTCTGGGACGCAGACTTCGGGTCAGCGCCAACGCCTGTCAAAGGCACAAATTCATAAAACTTAACAAAACCTTATACCGCGCAGAATCCCGCGAAACCGTGCGATATTCGCCCAGAAAAGGGCCTAATAGCTCCAATTGATGTCTATCGTCTCATCGCATTCGGAGCCACACTCCAGCCATCGCACTTGAGTTTCGTGCGATCCGAGCCAGGGAACTGTGTGTGCGTTCTGGTTCGCGGCCCGTGTGAATGCGTAAGCGTATAAACGCGTAAACCAGTATTAAAAACAACGACATTATCACACGTAATGATTGAGTGCGGGAATTAAACCGCCAAAAAGATATACTTAAAATAACACTGAAATATATCGAAACCCGACAGATGAATATCCCGCGGGAGCATCATCTGAACTTCAAAAAAGAGCCAGCCCCGTTGAAAACCCCATAAAAGATGTAGGGGTTTCGGTGCTGGCTCCTTCTCAGGAGGAGAACCACATGTCCGCACTGCTCGACGATAGCATCAAGGCCGATGATGATCTGAAAGTCGGCGCTCTCGCCGATGGGCTGGCAACCAGTGCCGCCAATGACCTTGACGTAGACGATGGCTCAACGAGTAACGTTGGCATCGGCAACGGCAACCACTCCACCGACAATTCGCAGGACAACGACACCAAGACAGACGTGGACGTTGATGTCGACACCGACATCAAGACCGAAGCCAACGAAAACGGCGACAACCGCAACAATTACACCGACAGCTCGACCGACTACGATTACGACTACGATTACAAGGACAACAGCAAAGTCGAGACCGACATCGACCAGAAGAACAATGGTGACAACCGCGACAATTCCTACGAATGGGATTACGACAGCAAGGTTACCACCAAGACCGACATCGACACGGATATCGATACCGACATCAAGACCGAAGCCAATGAAAACGGCGACAACCGCAACAACTATTCGTCATCCGACAACGACATCATCAACAAATCGGACGACGACTTTGCGACGCTGAAGGACATCAAGGACTTCGACAATCTCGGTATCGCCGGTGGCGATCTCGCCTTCAATATCGGTGACGACTTCTCGTTCAACCTGAACGTCGACCACATCCTCAATAACTCGCTCGAAGGCGCCGGCAACGACACCGGCTTCAGCGTGGTCCAGGCCAACAATCTTGCCGATCAGGATCAGGCCTACGACTTCAGAATGAACAACAGCGATGCCAACAACGACCTGCGCGCCGATGGTGGGCATTCGGATGGCGGCGACGGCCTGAACTTCGACACCAAGTCCGATTGGGACCTCAAGGCCGGCGACGGTATCAACGGCAGCACGACGTCGGACTCGTCTGCGATCCTGGCAAATTCCGGCTTCCATCAGGAAATCGTCCAGGGCGCGAACCTCGTCAGCAACTCTGTCGACTCCAGCGTCATTGGCGGCAACTCGCATACCACCGATGTCGGCCACGACACCGACGGCTGATCGATCCATTTCACAAGAGAAGACTGCACCGGCCCTCAGTGGCCGGTGCAGTCGCGGAAACTTGATTTCGGATCGGTTCGTTTCTTTTACCGGGGCATGTCTGCCTAGGCCCGCCGAAGTCTCCCTTTGATGCGGAAAAAGGGAAGGATCGGGACGATGCATACGGAAAAAGTCACTGAAATCATCGCACGTTTCATCGGCATGTTCGAAGCGGATATCGATGAAGCGCGGTTGAGACAGAAGCAGCTCGACGGTGGCGATCTCAAAGAAGGTCTCCAGCAGCTCGAAGACGGCGAAACAAGGCCCACCGACTTCGCCTCGTCGTTCCAGTTGATCGATTACGATCCTGAAGTGCTCTACCGGGCACCCTCCCATGATATTGCCGATGTGGATCTCTTCGGACGCATCCGCGGCTTCGGCGACCATTTTGCCGAGGCCGTCGCCCAGTATGGCGACATTGTTCCGGGAAAGCTGTTCGGCAACTTCGGCCAACCCGACGGCGCCCCCGTCGAAGACAAGCTGGTTGTCCACGACGGACCGGGCTCGGTCATCGCCCATGTCGTCCAGGCGAATATGGTGCGCGACGACGACGTGCTGAACATGACCGATACGACGGAAGCTGCGCGCGACACGACCTACGTCACCTACAAGCTCGCCGAATTCAGTGAGCAAGCCACGGATGCCACCCCCTTCGCGCACTACACCCGCGTCGATACCTATGAGGGCCTGTCGAAAATCGCCGACGATGTGTCGAGCTATGCCGTAGCAAACCGGTCACCGGAGCCACCGGCATCAGGCAGCGACCCGGAAACCAGCGCCGATCCCGGTACGACCGTTGCGCTCGCGGACCAACCCACCGACACCGATCCGCTCGATGACGCGATCAATCTTCCCGTAACGGTGTCTCCGGACGAGTTGCCGGTGGATGACAATGGCAATTTTGCCTTGGCCGCCGACAGCATCGAGGGTGTTTACGTCAACGGCTGCCTTGTCGACGAAGCGCCGGTTCTTGCCGACTTCATGCCCGATCGTGGACTGGCGCAGCCGGTCGCGGATCCCGAAGGCACCGACGGCCCGCTCCAGGAGGAAGAGGACAAGAGCGAAAACTCCGTTTACGTCGAAACCGGCGCCAACATCGTCGCCAACATCGTCAGCATCGTCGAGACCGGTATCATTGCCCCGGTGACCGCGGTGATGGGTGGCTACCACCAGATCGACGTCATCTCCCAATCCTATGTCTATGCCGACGACGACAAGCTGGACAAGGTTCTGCGCGACAACTCCGCCGAATCCGCCTCGCGCTCGGTCGCGATGAACATCGCCAATTTCGGCCGCGAGGAATATCATTCCGGGTCATCCGACCGGGACGACGATGCCGCACAGTCCTCGATCTTTCCGAATTCCTGGCGCGTCAGCATGGTCGATGGCGACGTGTCCTTCGTCCATTGGGTTGAGCAATACAACTTCCTCAATGACAACGACACGGTGACCGTCACCACCAGCGGCGTCCAGACGACGGCGCTGACCGGCGGCAATGTGGTGGTCAACCTCGCATCCTTCCTCGGTGTCGGCGATCAATATGATCTGGTGATCGTCGGCGGCAGAATCCTGGACATGAACATGATCACCCAGGTCGCCGTGTTCTATGACAACGACGACGTCAAAGGCATCACAGCCGGCAACGGCATGACCGTCGACCAGAGCGGAAACCTGATCTGGAACCAGGCATCGATCCAGAACATCGGGACCAACGACCGCTTCGAGGCGATGCCCGACTATATCCAGAAAGCCGTCGACAACATCAACGATCGCGAAAACGAACTGCCGTCCGGCTTTTCGCGCGACTTCAACTTCCAAGGCTATGAAGGCCTGAACATTCTATACATCACCGGCAATCTTTATGACGTCAACGTCATCAAGCAGGTCAGCGTTCTCGGCGACGCCGACTCTGTCAGCTATGTCGCCAACAAGATCCTGGACAACAACCCGGACGCCGAAGTCACGATCCACACCGGCGGCAACGCTGTCGTCAACACCGCTCAGATCATCGATTACGACAGCTTCGGCCAGACCACCTATGTCGGCGGCCAGGTCTATTCCGATGCCATCCTGATCCAGGCCGGCATTGTCGATGACGACAGCTGCTCATCGGACGTGACGCCCAAGGGCGACCGACTTGCCAATGAAGTCATCGCCTTCATCGGCGACGACGACACGCCATCGCATCAAACCGACACGGTCATCAATACCGGCAACGACATGTCCTGGTCCAACGGCCAATGGAATGACGTCATGCACACGGTATTGGCCTAACAAAAAAATGACGGGGAGAAGGCATGAACGATCTTTCGAAATGGCGTGGCGGTGCAGGCAGAACGCCTGCGCAAAGCGAGCCGGTTCTGGAAGCGGTCGATGAGCTTGAAGCCGCATTGACCGACAAATGCATTGCCGCGATCAACGAGGCCGTCGAAGGCCTGCGAAAAGTCGGGCTCGATATCCGCACGACACGGGACGACGACGCACCGAAACAGGAAATGGTTTCCGCGCCCCTGAAACGCGCCGAAACGCCCGTCGCCCATGACGATTCCGATGCCGAATTGCTTGCCGTTACCCATTCGCTGGCAAACCCCATCCGCCATACCGAAAAGAAACAGGCCGGCTATCATTTCGGCCCGCGGCGCGAAGGTGCCTTGTGGCAGGGCCGCGAAAGCGCGCCGCTGCAGGAAGTCGAGCCCAAAGTGGTGCCGGTAGAAGCACCCATCGTCGAGGTGCCGCTCGCAGAGGCTGCACCGGCAAGGGTCTCGCCGGCTGAAGCGCCAGAACCCAAACCGCTCGAAGGGCAGGCGAGCCCTGTTCAACCGGAAATCACCGCGCGTCGTGGCAACGACAGCGACCCGGCCGATGAATTGAAGAGCCGACCGGGTCGCCCTCTGCCGCAGACGATCGACAACGATCCCGGGCCCCTGAAGGAGAACGACCGCCGCCCGACCGCGCGCGATGGCGGCGGCAACAACGGCGTTCCCACCGATGGCAATGGTGGTGGCGGTGGCGGTGGCGGTGGCGGCGACAAGCACACGTTCCACAAGCGCATGGGGCCTGTCAATTTTGCCGCGAGCCTGCGCAACGGCATGGCCATCGTCCGGCGCAACATGATGATCGTCATCGCCTTCACCATCGCGATCAATGTGCTGGTCCTCGCCATTCCGATCTATCTGTTCCAGATCTCGGACCGGGTGCTGACCAGCCGCTCGCAGGATACGCTGGTGATGCTGACGATCGCCGTGCTCGGCGCCATCGTCCTGCAAGTGATCCTCGATTCCATCCGCCGCTTCATCCTGATGCGCACGGCCGTCGAAATGGAGGTCCAGCTCGGCGCGCCCATCTTGAGTGCCGCCGCACGAGCATCGTTGCACGGCAACGGTCGCGACTATCAGGTGCTGAGCGACCTTCAGCAGCTGCGCTCCTTCATCGTCTCCGGCACCCTGATCTCGTTCCTCGATGCGCCGCTGATGCCGTTCTTCGTCGTGGTGGTCTACATCATCCAGCCGCAGCTCGGGCTGATCGTCATCATGTGCTGCGTCGTGTTGTTCGTCATCGCCTACCTCAATCAGAAGGCGACGTCGCAGCCATTCAGCGAAGCCAATGCCTTCCTCAGCCGCGCCAATTTCCACCTGGATTCGATGGCGCGCAATTCGCAGATCATCAACGCACTCGCGATGATCCCGGAAGCCGTGAAGATGTGGGGCCGCGAAACCGCCGGTTCCTTGAAGTCACAGGTCTACGCCCAGGACCGTAGCATCGTCTTTACCGGCGCCTCGAAGGCGGTGCGGATGTTCACCCAGGTCGCCCTGCTCGGCTGGGGCGCGCATCTGTCGATGGATGGGCACCTCACCGGCGGCATGGTCATTGCCGCGTCGATCATCGCGGGACGTGCGCTTGCGCCGGTCGAAGGGGCGATCGAGGGCTGGAACCAGCTCAACCATTCGCGTGCCGCCTACGGCCGGATCAAACAGCTGTTGGTCAATTCGCCGCTGAATTTCCCGCGACTGCGCCTGCCGAAGCCCGAAGGCCGGCTCGATGTCGAACGCATCCTGTTCGTGCCGCCGCCGCAGAAGCGGGTGATCCTCAACGGCATTTCCTTCTCGCTCAACAAGGGCGAATCGCTCGCCGTCATCGGCAATTCCGGCTCCGGCAAGACGACGCTCGGCAAGATGCTCGTCGGCTCGATCGTTCCGACGTCCGGTAATGTCCGTCTCGATCTCATGGACCTGAGAAACTGGGACCAGCGGCAGTTCGGCGAAAGCATCGGCTATCTGCCGCAGGACGTGCAGCTCTTTCCGGGCACCATCAAGGCCAACATCTCGCGCATGCGCGACGACGTCGAAGACAGCGCGATCTTCGAGGCGGCCGTGCTTGCCGACGTGCACGAACTGATCGCCTCGTTCCCGCAGGGCTACGAGACGATCGTCGCCGCCGACGGCGCACCGCTTTCGGGCGGCCAGAAACAGCGCATCGCATTGGCGCGCGCCTTCTTCGGAAACCCGAAATTCGTCGTGCTGGACGAGCCCAATTCCAATCTCGACAGCAATGGCGAGGCGGCTCTTGCCCGGGCGCTGGTGCACGCCAAGAAACAGGGCATCACCACCGTCACCATCACCCAGCGCCCGGCGCTCTTGCAATGCGTCGACAAGATCATGGTGCTGAACGAAGGCACCGTTGCCATGTTCGGTGCGCGTGCCGACGTGCTTGCGGCCATCAGTGCGAAGCCGAAAGACGAGAAGTCCGCACCCCGTATCGCCGGAGAATGACCATGAGCCGCGAGAAAAAGAATGCCGCCGAAGAACATGCCGTCGAGTGGTATTCGGAGGTGCCGCGATCGATCAAGCTGCACAGCATGGCGGGCCTGGCGCTGATCCTTGCCTCGTTCGGCGGCTTCGGCTACTGGGCTTTCGCAGCCCCTCTGGCGGCGGCGATCATTGCCCAGGGAAGCTTCGTCGCCAACGGCAACAACAAGATCATCCAGCACCTCGAAGGCGGCATCATCGAGCAGATGCTGGTGGCCGAAGGCGACAAGGTCAAGACCGGCGACATCCTGGTCAAGCTCGACCAGACGCCGTCGCGGGCCAACGAGCGCGCGCTCAATCTGAAGCGGCTGCGTCTGGAGGCGGTGGTCGCGCGACTGCGCGCCGAAGCCATGGGCAGCCCGACGTTCAAGATCCCCGACATCGTCAAGAAAGAGTCGAGCGATCCCGATATCCACGCGATCATCGAGAGCCAGAACGTCAACTTCCACAGCAAGAAGATCAAGCTCGACGATCAGCTGAACCTCATCGACCAGAACATCAAGTCGCTGGAATTCCGCGCCAAAGGCTACGAGCGCCAGCAGGAATCGTTCAACAAGCAACTGGACATTCTCAACGAAGAGCGCGCCGCCAAGAGTAAGCTCGCCGAAAGCGGCCTGATCAAGAAATCGGAACTGATGGCGCTCGACCGCGCTGCCGCCGATGCCATGGGCGAGATCGGTCGGCTCGATGCCGAGGTCAAGGAAAGCCTGTCGCAGATCGACCGCTACCGCCAGGAGGCGGTGATCGCCGTCAACACCAACAAGCAGGCGGCCCTCGATGGGCTCGAAGCTGCCGAAGCCGACCTCGATGGGGTGCGCGAGCAGTTGCGTGAGGCAAGCGAAGTTCTCGGCCGCGCCACGATCCGATCGCCCGTCGACGGCACCGTGGTGCGCAGCTATTTCCACACAGCCGGGGGCGTCATCGCGACGGGCAAGCCGATCATGGAAATTCTGCCGGCCAACGTCCCGCTGATCATCGAGGCGCAGGTGCTGCGAACCTCCATCGATCAGTTGCGCGTGGGCGAGGACGCGACGATCCGCCTGTCGGCGCTCAACCGCCGCACGACGCCGGTGCTGAGCGGCAAGGTCTTTTACGTCTCTGCCGATTCCGTCGAAGAGGTAAGCGGCGGCCAGCAGCGAGATGTCTATATCGTTCGCGTAGAAGTTCCCGTCAGCGAGATCCACCGCATCCACGGTTTCCATCCGGTGCCGGGCATGCCGGCGGAAGTGCTGATCACCACGTCGGAGCGCACCTTCTTCGAATATCTGACCAAGCCGATTACCGACAGCATGTCGCGCGCATTCAAGGAAACCTGAGGCGAAGCGGGGAGGCTGCTTATGAAGTCCGCGCAAGACAGGACTGGCCAGCAGGTTTCGGGTTCTCACGGGCGAGCGGCACACGCCTTGAAGGCGCGTGTATTTCCGTCAAGATGGGCATCGTCGGTGATGGCGGTGTGCCACCGGAAGCGGATAGGGGAGACGTTTGATGGCAGCGATACACGAGGTGCTTTTGCTTGTCGGCCGCCTCAATTATGTCTGGACCAATACCGAAAGCCTGTTGATCTACGTCATCGCCCATCTGCTCAGTGTCGAAAAGGAGCAGGCGATCGTCGTCTTCCTGACCTTGAACACCACGCGCGCCCGCATCGATCTGACCGAACGCCTGGCCAAGCTGCCAGCCACCCCCGTCGAGACGCGCGACAGCGTTCTTTCGATCATGGACCGGCTGAAACAGCAGTCGAAAATGCGCAACAAGTACAACCACTGCATCTACTCCTTCGACGAGCAGGGCGAGATTTCCAGCACCCAGCTGATGCGCCTGGTCGAAGGCGACAAAGACATACGCTACGGCAAGGTCGAGCAGCTCGATGCCCGCGAGCTGGAGCGGCTCGAAGCCGCTATCCAGGAGATCACCGAGATCAGCAAAAGCCTGTGGGCGTTCATTCGCTCGCGGCCGAATTTCGACGAGCGTTCGATCTAGAGCATTTCCGGTTTAGACATGGAAACGCTCTAACAGCTTGTTTTTACGCATTTCCTGACGGAAAACCGCTTCGCACTTTTCCTGGAAATGCTCTAGAGGCGGAGGCGTGGCCTCTATCCTCCGCGGACGGCACGATGCATTCGGATGATGTCATTAGTACAGCCGGGCTATGATTTGACTAGTACCTAAGGTCGTTTTGAAAACAAACGGGCCGGAGATATGCTTTAAGAATTGTATTTTTTAGTTGCGTACCGAGGGCGTTATGAAAATAGATATTTTTGAGACTTTAGAAGAATTTGAGAAAATTCGCGAAGATTGGGACCGGATCTATTTCGAAGATCCAGAAGCCCATCTGTTTCTTTCCTGGCAATGGCTGCAGAAGTATCTGTCGCACCGTCATCGCTGGTTTGTTCTGGCGCTGAAGCAGGACGGCGACGCCCATTACTGCGCTTTCCTGCCATTGAAGGTATCGACCTACCAGGACGAAAAGACCAAGCTATTCTGTGACGAAATCCGGATGGCGGGCAACTACGGTGCCGATTACACCGGCTTCCTGTGTCGGCCCGGCCTGGAGGACGCGGCGGCCGATGCCTTCTCCGCCTATATCGGCAGGGAGAACTGGACGACCCTCACGTTCGACTATTTCTACACCGCCTCCTCGCGACTCGATCGTCTTCTGGCGGCCTTTCCGCAAACCGAGTTCTCGCAGACCAGCAACGAACGCAGCAATTCCGACAATATCGACAATACCATCTGCCCCTATGTGACCCTGCCGGAAAGCTGGGAGGCGTATCTCGCAACGCATATGAGCGCCCAGACCCGTCAGAAACTCAGACGCTTCATGCGCATGGTCGAGGCGTCGCCCGACTACCGCATTACCCACGCGACGAGTGAGACGATCGAACGTGATCTCGACACGCTGTTCCGGCTGTGGCGCATCAAGTGGGCGGAGCGCAAGGGCAGCAAAGTCGACCGCCTGATCACCTTGACCCGGGAGATGCTGCTCGATGCTTTCAATCAAGGTGCGCTCGACGTTCCGGTTCTCTGGTATCAGGACCGGCCGCTCGGCGTGATTGCCAATCTGCTCGATCGGCAGAAGAAGACGGTTCTGTTCTACATCACTGGTCGCGACGAGGAATGGACCACCCCTTCTCCGGGGCTTTTGCTGCACGGCTTCGCCATTCGCGACGCCATTGCCGAGGGATACCGGATCTACGACTTCCTGCGCGGCAATGAGGCCTATAAGTATTCCTTCGGTGTCGAGGAACGCCGCATTCGCAGCATGCTTGTCAGAACGCTATCCGGCCGCAATCTGCGCAACTGCCTCAACCCGCGCAGCATCGAACATGTCTACGAGCGCGCCGTTGAGCTACACAAGCAGGGGCATCTGGATCGGGCAGAACCCGGTTACCGGCAGGTCATCCACACAATGCCGACACACACCCGCGCCCGCTATGGCCTCGCCCAGCTTTTCGACGACAAGGGCGAGCACGACGAGGCCGAGTATCTCTACAAGGGGCTGCTGGCGACAATGCCGGGCGCCGGCAAGATCCAGCACCGGCTCGGAGACAGCCAGATGGCGCAGGGACACTACGGCGAAGCGGCCGAGACCTTCGAAGCTCTGCTCGCCCGCCATCCGCTGCTGAGCCTCGTACGCTACAAGCTCGGCGTCGCACTCTGCGCGACCGGCCGTGGTGAAGAAGCGCTCAGCGTTTTCACGAGCTTCGAAGATATCCTCTCCGACGATCCGGATCATATGCGCTGCAAGCTGAAAGCGCATGACGCTGTCATACGCCTGAGGGCGGCTCTACAAGGCCAACAGGACGAGGTTCCCGAGCCGGCGCAAACCCCGGTGTCGAACGCATCGCCGCCGAGGGTTCTCGTGTCACCAAAACGAACGCTCGATGCATCGGTGCGGCTCCCGACGGCACCGCCCTTGCTTGAGCCATCGCTGCCAGCCGGCATCTCGGCGCATCTGCAGGCCCGGCCGAGCAAGCCGGGAGAAACGGGGTCACGGATCAAGCATTGAAGGCGTGGAAACAGGAGGCGTCGCCCCTCACTCGGCGGTTTCGGTCCAATCGAGGGCCTTCAGTTCCTCGCGAAATGCGAAGCGGATGATGTGGCGTTCGATCACGTCCTTGCACTCCGCCAGCGCCTCGGCATCAGGCGATTCCGCGACGAACGACAGCAGGTGTCCGCAGGCGGTCATGCGCGCGGTGCTCACTCCTATCGCCGCAACCGAATCCGTTTCGGTAAATTCGACCGACGTCTTGTGCGCGAAATGCTTGGACATCTGCTGCAGGTATTGCGAGGCGCGGTCGGTGGTAAAACCGCTCGTGGCTTTCAACATGGTCTTCTCCGATCTGCATGGGATCGATGGGCGGGCAAAGGCACGACAAGGGGCGGCATGATCGCTCCTGCCGCCCCTCGTGAAAAGTTCAAGCCTATTTCTTGCTCAGCGCTTGCGTGAGCTGATCGACGATATCCTGTTCGGACTTCAGACCCGAGCTCGTCAGGTAGAGCTTGGCAGAATCGAGATAGACGACCCGCTCGTTCTTCCAGGCCTTGGTCTGGCGTACCAGCTCGTTGTCAAGCAGGGCTGCTGCCGGCTGGCCTTCCTGGCCGATCGCCGCGTCGCGGTCGACGACGAAGATCCAGTCAGGATTGGTCTCGAGGATGTATTCGTAGGAAACGGCCTGACCGTGGGTCGCGACCTCGAGCTTCGGATCCGCCGGTTCGATGCCGAAGATGTCATGGATTTCGCCAAAGCGCGAACCCTTGCCATAGGCGCTGATCTTGCCGCCGGTCGTCAGCAGAATGAGGCCGGTGCCGGCGCCCCTGGCAACGCCCTGCAGCTTTGCGATCGACACGTCGAGCTTCTCCGAAGCGGCCTTGATTTCAGCCTCCTTGCTGAAGATGAGGCCAAGAATGGCGGCATTCATCTTGACGCTACCGATCAGGTCCTTGTCATCGTTGGTCAGGTCGATGGTCGGCGCAAGCTTGGCAAGCTCGGCATACTTCGACTGCGACCGGCCGCCGACGATGATCAGATCGGGTTCGGCAGCATTGACCGCCTCATAGTCCGGCTCAAACAGCGTACCGACCTTCGGGTAGGTGTCGGACTTGTATTTTTCGAGCGACGGCGGAATGGCAGAACCGGGAACGCCGGCCACAGGCACGCCAAGCAGATCCAGCGTCTCAAGCATACCAAAATCATAAACCAGCACCGTCTTCGGGTTCTTTTCGACATCCGTCGTGCCGCTGCTGTGCTCGATTTTCAACGTTTCAGCGCTGGCGGCAGGCGCGAATGTCAAGACAGCCGCGACGGCGGCGTAGCGAAGAGCATTAGAAAATAGCGATATATTCATGACTTATTTCCTCATGTTTTAAGTCGTCCTAGCGCGATTTTCCAAAGAGGGCAACAAGCCCGTTTTCTGTCTTGCGAAAGCCGTGAGCCGGCATGCGACCCACTGACAGGTGCGCTTGGCACGACGAAACTTGACTAACCATCTCATATATATGAAGGAAGCTCAGCTCCAGTCCGCCGCTTGGCGGTGCCGAGAATGATGCAAGCGAAACCGATCTCAAGTTGCTCGGAGGCGACGGAAGGATGAATGGCAACAAGCCGGCAACGAATGTGCCATTCACCGAAGCACCGGCGCACGTAAAGACCGATCGATGAAGTCACTCCTGATTGCCGTCCCCGTCATCCTGTTGCTTGCCGTCGTCAGTGTCCTGACCGGTGTCGGCAGCCTTGCCTCCGGGCTTGAAGCTGACGGACGCGGCTGGTTGCTGATCGTCGAGAGCCGGGTGCCACGCACGCTTGCGCTGATGCTCGCTGGAACCGGGCTCGCCGTCGCCGGCACCATCATGCAGATGCTCGCCCGCAACCGCTTCGTGGAACCGTCGACAGCAGGCACCGCCGAATCCGCCGCACTCGGCATGCTGATGACGATGATCTTCGCGCCGACGCTGCCGGTCGCCGGCAAGATGGCCGTCGCCGCCCTCACCGCGCTCGCCGGCACGGCGCTGTTCTTAAAAATCCTGCGCCAGATCCCGCTGCGCTCGACGCTGATGGTGCCGCTGGTCGGCATCATGCTCGGTGGCGTCATCAGCGCCGTCACCACCTTCGTCGCCTATCGCTACGACATGATGCAGTCCATGGGGACGTGGATGTCAGGCGATTTCTCCGGCGTGCTGCGCGGCCGTTACGAGCTCTTGTGGATCGCCTTTGCCCTGACGCTGATCGCCTATGTCACCGCCGCCCGCTTCACCGTCATCGGCATGGGAGAGGACATCGCCCGCAATGTCGGCCTCGACTACAACAAGGTAATTACGCTCGGTCTTTGCATCGTTTCCATGGTCACGGCCACCGTCGTCGCGACTGTCGGCATGGTGCCCTTCCTTGGGTTGATCGTGCCGAATGTCATCAGCCTCGTCGTCGGCGACAATCTCAAGCGCACCCTGCCGCTGATCGCCGCCACCGGTGCAGGGCTGGTGCTCGCCTGCGACATCGTCGGTCGCATGATCATCGCCCCCTACGAGATCCCGGTCGGAACCGTCATGGGCGTCATCGGCAGCGTGGTCTTTCTCTATCTGCTGCTTTCGAGGCGCGCCCATGCAGGCTGACATCAAAAGGGTAACGCCCGCCGGCACGCTCCTCGTAGCGGCAGTGCTCGCGCTCCTGTCGATGCTGGCCTTCATGACGCTTGGCGCCAAAGGAAGCTGGGCGTTCATCCTCTCCTTCCGCGGCACCAAGCTTGCCGGCATGATCCTCGTCGCCTATGCGATCGCCGTCTCCACCATCCTGTTCCAGACGATCTCCGGCAATCGTATCCTGACACCATCGATCATCGGCTTCGATGCGATGTATGCGCTGTTGCAGACCGTCATGGTGTTCGCGCTCGGCGCGGCCGGCGCCAACGCCGTCGACCCCCGGCTTCAATTCGTCATCGAGACGGTGGCGATGGTCGGCTTTTCCGTGCTGTTGTTTCGGGCGCTGTTTTCCGGCGCCACCCGCAACCTGCATCTGCTCATGCTGGTCGGCATCATCCTCGGCGGTCTGTTCCGCAGCCTCTCCTCCTTCCTGCAGCGGATCCTTGATCCCAACGAGTTCGTGGTGCTGCAGGACCGGCTGTTTGCCAGCTTCAACACCGTCAACGCCGATCTTCTCGGCATTTCCGCTGTCGCCGTCGCCGCAGTCACCTTCGTTCTCTGGCGGCTGTTCCCGACCTTCGACGTGCTGTCGCTTGGCCGCGAAAGCGCCATTGGGCTCGGTGTCGACCATCACCGCACCGTCACCATCCTGCTGGTGCTCATCGCCGTCCTGGTCTCGGTCTCGACCGCGCTGGTCGGACCGGTGACGTTCTTCGGTCTTCTGGTCGCAAGCCTTGCCTGGCAGATCACCCCGACGGCGAGCCATCGTTTCGTGCTGCCGATTGCCGTGTGCCTTGCCATCATCACGCTCGTCGGCGGCCAAGTGATCCTCGAGCGGCTGTTCGCGTTCAACACCGCACTCAGCATCGTCATCGAATTCGTCGGTGGTCTGGTTTTCATCTTCCTGCTTGTTCGAGGCTCCGCCCGATGATCGAAATTCGCGACGTCACCAAATCCTACGGCAGCAACGCAGTCGTCGACCGGGTCTCGACGACGCTTCCGGCAGGGGGCCTGACCTCGATCATCGGTCCGAACGGAGCCGGAAAGTCGACGCTGCTGTCGATCGTCAGCCGCCTGATGCCGATGGATGGGGGACAGGTTCTGGTCGACGGCCTCGATGTCAGCCGCACGGCCGGCGACGTGCTTGCCCGCCGCCTATCGATCATGCGCCAGGATAATCACATCACCGCGCGTCTTTCCGTGTGCGACCTTGTCGCCTTCGGCCGCTATCCCTATTCGAAGGGTCGCATGACGGCGGCCGACGTCGAGCATATCGAACGCTCGATCGCCTATGTTGGGCTCAAGGCCTTCGAGCACCGGTTCCTCGATGAATTGTCCGGCGGTCAGCGCCAGCGCGCCTTCATCGCCATGGTGCTCTGCCAGGATACCGACTACATGCTGTTCGACGAGCCGCTGAACAACCTCGACATGAAACACGCGGTCGAGACGATGAAGCTACTGCGGCGGTTGGCCGACGATTTCGGAAAGACGGTCGTCGTCGTGCTGCACGACATCAACTTCGCGTCGGCCTATTCCGACCGCATCGTCGCCATGCGTAACGGCAGGCTCGCCTTCGAGGGCACGCCGAAGGACATGATTGAGCCGTCGCGCCTGCAGGCGATCTTCGACGTCGACTGCCGCGTGCACGCCGTCGGCGACACGCGGCTCGTCAACTACTTCGAATAGGCCGCACCCTTCAGTGGGAAGAGCCGGACAGGATCGGATTTCCGCTGCGGGCCGCATCGGCGATCTTGTCCTCGTCGGTCACCGATGACAGGCGCTTCAACCGGCGGCCCAGACGGGCGCTGACGTCGTCCATCACCGTGAACATCACCGGCACGAAGACGAGGCTCAGCATCGTCGATGTGATCAGTCCACCGATGACGGCGATCGCCATCGGGGCGCGGAAGGCCGCATCGGCACCCACGCCGATCGCCGCCGGAACCATGCCGGCAACCATGGCGATCGTCGTCATGATGATCGGCCGCGCGCGGGTCCTGCCCGCCGTCAGCAATGCCGTTCGCCGGTCCGCCCCTTCGTTGCGGCAGACGATCGCGTGGTCGACCAGCAGGATCGAGTTCTTGCAGACGATGCCCATCAGCATCAGGATGCCGATCGTCGAGGACAGATCCAGTGCTGCACCGAAGAGAATGAGCGCCAGCGCGGCACCGCCGATCGACAAGGGCAGGGCAATCAGGATGGTCACCGGCTGCAGAAAGTCCTTGAACAAGAGGACAAGCACCGCCGCGACCATCAGGATACCGGCCAGCAAGGCGAGTGCGAAGTTGCGGAACATTTCCGACATGTATTCGGCTTCGCCGTAATTCGCCTGCGAAACGCCTGATGGCATCTTGGTCATCGCCGGCAAGGCAGAGACCGCCTCGAATGCCGTGCCGAGCGTGATGCCGTTCAGATTGGCCTCGACCGCCATCAGGCGCTTGCGGTTGAGGCGCTCGACGCTGCCCTCCTCCGCGCCGAAGGAAATATCAGTCACGGATGTCAGCGGCACCAGCTTGCCGGAATTGGTCCCGACTCGCAGGTTTCGCAAGGTGTCGAAATCCGCCCGTGCCGTCTCGTCGAGCATCACCCGGATCGGCACCTGCCGGTTGCCCAGATTGAACCGTGCGGAATTGCTCTCGCTGTCGCCCATGGTGGCAATACGCGCCACCGTGCCGATCGAGGTCACTGAGACGCCAAGCCGGGCAGCTTCGTCGAGGCGAGGCTTGACCAGGAGTTCGGGTGATAGCAACGGCTCGGTCGACTGGACATTGACGAGGCCTGGCGTCGCCCGCATCTCGCTTTCGAGCTGACGTACAGCCTGGCTCAACGCACCAGCGTCATCGCTGGTCAGGTAGATCGACAGATCCTTGGCGCCCTGGTCGGATGCGAAGGTCGCCTGAATATCCGGCGTCTCGACAAGCAGCGGCCGCAAGGAAAGCTCGAACGCCTTGCGCCCGAGTTCGCGCTCCTTGCGTGGGCGAAGCTTGATCAGCAGATCGACCTTGTTGAGATCGTCGGCGGTCGCAAACACGCTGTCGACCTCCGGTCGTTCCTTGATCTTGCGCGTCAGTTCGTCCGCGACACGCGCAGTTTCCTCAAGCCGTGTGCCCGGCGGCAGGGTGACCTTCAAGGTCGAGAGGTTGCTGTCGCTCGTCGGCAGGAAGCCAGTCGGCAACATGGTCAGGAGCCCGATCGACCCGATGAAAATCACGGCAACGATGGAAAGTGCCGTCTTGCGATGATCGAGCGTCCAGCCGAGAACCCGGACATAGGCATCGCCGATGCGGGAACGCTTGACCTCATGGCCATGCCCTGGCTTCGGGCGAAGCAGATAGGCAGCCATCAGCGGCGTCAGCAGGCGGGCGACCAGGAGCGAGAACAGAACGGCGATGGCGACCGTCAGGCCGAATTGTTTGAAGTATTGCCCGACGGCGCCGCCGATGAAGCTGACGGGCGCAAACACCGCAACGATCGTCAGCGTCGTCGCAACGATCGCAAGCCCGATCGCGTCGGCAGCATCGATCGCGGCAAGGAACGGCCGTTTGCCCATATCCACATGCCGCTCGATGTTCTCGATTTCGACGATGGCATCATCGACAAGAATACCGATGACCAGCGTAAGCGCCAGCAGGCTGATACTGTTGAGGGTAAAGCCGAGCAGATCCATGGCCATAAAAGTTGGCAGGATCGATAGCGGCATGGCGAGCGCCGAGATCAATGTCGCCCGCCAATTGCGCAGGAACGCGAAGACGACGATGATCGTGAGTCCCGCCCCTTCGAGCAGCGCCGTCACTGCCGCGTCGTAGCTTGCCTTGGTATATTCGACCAGCGAGATCTGTTCCTTGATCTCAACACCCGGCGTGTGCGCCTGGATTTCAGCCAGCCGCGCGGCAACGCGATCGGCAACCACCGTATCGCTCGCGCCCTTGCTGCGCGATACCGAGAAGCTGACGACCGGCTCACCGTCGAGCCGGGCAAAATTGCGTGGTTCCGACGAGGTATCCTCGATCGTCGCCACATCCGAAAGCTGAACCCAACGACCGCCGGAAATCGGTATCGACAGACGCGAAAGCTCCTCGACGGACGTGGCGCTGCCGACAGTGCGGATCGACTGCTCGCGTCCACCGATCTCGCCGCGCCCGCTCGGGACATTGGTGTTGAGTTCGCGCATCGCCGTGTTGACCTGGTCGGCCGTCACGCCGAGCGCCAGCAGCCGTGCCGGATCGAGCGAGACGCGAACTTCACGGTTGACGCCGCCGAGACGCTGAACCTTCTGGACGCCCGGAAGCGTCAGAAGCTCGCTGTTCAGGGTGTCGTCGACAAACCACGACAGCTCGACCGCAGACATGTTGGGCGCGCGCACGGTGTAGTAGATGATGGCGCTGCCGTCGACATCGACGCGCGACACCACCGGCTCCAGGATCGACTGCGGCAGATCGGAGCGGATCTGGGCAACCGCTTCGCGCACGTCGTTTGCGGCGCGATCCGGGTCGGTCCCGATCTTGAACTCGACCGTGGTGGTCGAGACACCGTTGGTAACCGTCGAGCGAATGTGATTGACGCCGACGAGGCCCGCGGCAACGCCCTCGACGCGCCGCGTGACCTGCGTTTCCATTTCGGCAGGCTGGGCACTTGGCTGTGTGACCGCCACCGTGACAACGGGAAACGACACGCTCGGGTTGGCGTTGACGGGCAGACGCAGGAACGAGGCGACGCCGACAAGGGTCAAGACGACGAACAGGACGAGCGTCGGAACGGGCTTTCGGATCGCCCAGGCGGATATGTTGCTGGTCATTTCTGCGCGCCTGTCTGGGTGGGATCAATGTCCTTGGTGGCGACAGCCTCGCCTTCGCGAAGAGAAACCCCGGCCTTGGCGACAACGCGCTCGCCGGCGTCCAGACCCGATACGATCTCCACCTTGCCGTTCTGGCGCATTCCGGCCTGGACCGTCTTGCGCTTCACCTTGCCGTCCTCGACGATGAACACCGAAGGCATGCCGTCCGGTGTGCCGTAGAGCAGCGCCGAATCGTCGACCATGATGGCTGGACGTTCGGCCACGACGATTTCCGCACGCCCGAACGTTCCGGCATAGGGTGGCTTGTCGGTCTTCAGTGTTATCTTGGCCGTGCCGAGCCGTGTCTCGCTATCGATCTTCGGATTGATCATCCGCACATGGCCGCCGATCGCGTCCGTGCGGCCGGAAAGCTTGACCTTTACCTTCTGGCCGACGGCAAGCAACGGCAGCTCGCTTTCCGGTATTTCGGCAGCAAGCTCGATCTCGCCGTCGCGGATCAGCCGCATCAGCGGCTCCGTTCCGGCGAGCGCACCAGCGCGGGCAAGCCGCTCGGAAACGATACCGGCGGCCGGTGCAACGATCACGGCCCGCTCGAGCTTGCGACGTGCCTCCGCCAGGAGCGCCTGGGCCTGAGCGTCATCAGCGCGCGCGACCTTCACCGCCTCCCGGGCAATCGCCACGGCCGAGACCCGCTCTTCGAGGAATGTTTCCGCCTTCAGATGGCGCAGCTGGCGGGCGCGCTCGAGCTTCTTTTCCTCCTGCCGCACGGTCTCCTCCTGCTGGGCAACCGCCGCACTGGCGCGCGCCACCCGACCCTCCGCCTCACGCAGCAGGTTTTCCAGCATCTCCGTTTCGAGCCGGGCGAGAACCTGACCGGCAGCCACCCGATCGCCGACCTCGACCTCGACTTTGGCGATCCGCTGCTCGGTCAATGTCGTGCCGACAGCGATTTCTTCGCGGGCGACGAAGATGCCGGCAAAGGAGCGCAGCCACGTCTGCGGCTGCCTGTCGGCCACAAGCGTCGAAACGGTGCGGCTTGCGGCCGGAACATCGGCGCTGACCGATGCGGCCGCCTCGTTGGCGCGAACCTGACCCGCAGTGGCAGCAAGCGAGAGGACGACGACGGTGGCTGCATTCAGAACTGGGGAACGTCTCATTCTGGTTGGCTTTCGCTGGCGGAGCCGGACGTCACAACCACTTTGGCAGCAAGAGCAACGTCGACGGTCCCTGATTATGGCGCTCAGAGGAAAATTATTTATTCGATTAGTCAATCTAATAATTTCACCCAATGAACGCGTCAATAGTAAGGCGATCTCATACAATCATTGCGGGAGCATGGCGTCAGTCAGCGACAAGGCACTTCTCTTGACATCGTATGCGCCCGCACCGCATACCAGATCGATTAGTCAATCAAAGAAAATGGACCGTTGGGGAGGAGCACGATGCGCAAGATCGACCCGGAGAAACATGCCGCAAGGCGGCAAGTCATCCTCGATGCTGCCATCGTCTGTTTCGCCCGCAAGGGGTTTCATGGCACTTCGACTGCGGAAATCTGCGCCGAGGCGGGCATGAGCCCGGGCAATCTTTTTCATTACTTTCCGACCAAGCACGCCATCATCGCCGCGATCGTGGAGGTTGAACGTCAAGAAACGGCGGAGTTTTTCCGCGAGCTCCATGAAGCGAGCGATCTTTTTGCAGCACTTCTGGGTTTCATGGACATTGTGCTCGGATTAGCGGCTGATCCCGTCTATTCCAGCCTAGCGCTGGAAATCGCCGCCGAGGCCATGCGCGACGAACGGATCGGCGAACTGGTTGCCGCCAACGACGCGGATCTGCGCGCCGCCCTTTCCGCCCTGCTTGAAGCCGCATCCGCGCGCGGACAGATCGACGCCGCGATCGCTCCAGAAGCGGGTGCTCGATGGATCGCAGCGATCATCGACGGCATTTTCGGCCGGATCGCTGTCGACCCCGGTTTCAAGCCGGCCGAGGAAGGCCCGATGCTGCACCTGTTGCTGACGCGCTTTCTCAACCCGACCGGGGACGCCGGAGGCACTTCAAGCCGCCCCGCGAAAGTAGAATAGCGTCCTGTTTTCTGAAGCATTTCCTGACGGAAAACAGCATCGCTCATCGGGCGAAAATGCTCGAAGCGGTCCATTGCGGCACGATGGTTGGTAACGCGCATAGTGGTCGTTTTCCGGCTCTATCCTTGCTCGCCACGCACCGAGGACAGTCTCTCCGCCGAACCGAGGCGATTTCCAAGCCCGCGATCATCACCCGCACCGCGTCCATGCCGCGGGCGCGTGACCAGTCCGAACCGGCCGTTGGCCCCGGCGCATGCGGATGAACACGCCAGGACCATCATTTCTTAGACTAGGCTGAGCACGTCTCCGACCGGGCGCCGAGGCTTTGCCGGCCAGTTGCCTTCAGCCGCCTGGCCAACGGCCAGCAGCATCACGGGGATCTCCCGCGACCCGAGAGAAAATTCCCGCGCGACCCCGTCCGCGTCGAAGCCCCCCATCGGGCAGGAGGCAAGGCCAAAAGCCTGCGCCGCAAACATCAGCGTCGCACCGGCGAATGTGGCGGTGCGGAAAGCTTCGTCCCGCTGGCGACCAGGATGCTGTCCATAGGCCTGCCTGACGGCCTCCTCCCATCCGGCCACCATCCTCTCCGGCATGAACCCGGCTTCCACGGCAGGGCGCAATCGCTCGGCCACATCGGCGTGGTCGGGCAGCGCCCCGGCGATGATGAATGTCACCGCCGCGTCGGTAATCTTCGGCTGATCGCTGGCGACCGCGCGCAGCCGCGCCTTGGCTTGCGACGTGTGAACAGCGATGAAGCGCCAGTTCTGCAAATTGTAGGCGGTCGGCGCATGGGTCGCCAGGCGGACCAGTTCCTGGATCTGTTCGACTGGAACGACTTTCGATGGGTCGAATGCATTCGTCGAAACACGGCTTTCGATCAGGTCGAGGAAGTGCATGGTCATGGCTTGATCTCCTTTTGTCGCCAGCGAAGGCAGATGACGTTGACGTCCACCATCTGCTCCGGATCAGGCATCGGCCTCACCGCCGAATGCCGTGAGATCAAGCTATCCCCTTCACTTGAAGACGATAATATGCAATATCGGCAGCATATTATTCACCAATAGTGAACAATGATGGATCGATTGACTGCACTCAACGTGTTCCGCCACGTCGCTGAACTGCAAAGTTTTGCCGAAGCTGGCCGACGCCTCGGCCTGTCGCCGGCGGCGATCAGCAAGAACATCGCCGAGCTCGAACGGCACCTCTCCTGCCGCCTGATCCATCGCACGACGCGGCGAATGGCGCTGACGGAGGAAGGGCGGCTCTACTATCGCCAGGTAGCACAGGTGCTTGACGATCTCGATGAGGCGGACCGGTCGCTGTTTCCGATGCAGGCAACGCCGAGCGGCGTTTTGCGGGTCAGCGCCCCGACCACGGTGACGCTAAAATTGCTGTCGCCGGCCATCCCGCGCTTTCTCGCGCAGTATCCGCAGCTGACGCTTGAGCTCGACCTTGACGATCGCCGCGTGGACCTTGTCAAGGAAGGCTACGATCTCGCCATCCGTGGATCCGACAGGCTCGAGGATTCAAGCCTGATCGCACGCAAGCTCACCAGTCTCGAGCATGTACTCTGTGGTTCGCCCGCTTATTTTCAAGGAGCCGGCATACCCACGCGTCCAGCCGACCTGGCGCGTCACAACTGCATCCAGTTCAGCCTGTCGAGCCATTCCGATTTCTGGGAGTTTTCGCGCGGTTCGGAGCGGATCGGCGTTTCGATCGATGGTCGTTACAAGGTCGGCTCGAGCCTCGCGGTGCGCGATGCGTTGCTTGCAGGCTTCGGCCTGAGCGTCATCCCACGGGTCTATGTCGAGGACGACTTGTTGTCCGGCGCGCTTGTCCCCGTCCTGACCGAATGGTCATTGCCGTTGACGGAAGTGTATGCGGTTTACGGTTCGCGTGTTCACCTTGCTTTGAAGGTGCGTGTTTTTCTGGACTTTGTTTCGCGCGCGCTTGGTGGTCAGTGACCCGGGTGGGTTCAGACGCCAA
Organism: Ensifer sp. M14; assembly: GCF_003355565.1. Taxonomy (NCBI): domain Bacteria; kingdom Pseudomonadati; phylum Pseudomonadota; class Alphaproteobacteria; order Hyphomicrobiales; family Rhizobiaceae; genus Ensifer; species Ensifer sp. M14. Next base: position 1,077,189 of record NZ_QJNR01000004.1, on the reverse strand, counting down.
AGAGCCGGCCGACGTTTTGGTCTGGTGGGTTTTTTGTTGATTTCGTCGCGGGGGCCTAAAATCGCTGAGGCTTGCAAAACCGACAAGATTTTTTGGGGAGCTTTGAGGCGAAGAGCGTTTTGGGAACTGCTCACCAACTCTCACTTTGGGATGGAGCATGTCTCCGGCATGTTCGGGGAATAGTTCGCACGATAGCTGTTGAGGCACCCTCCTCATCCGGATGCGGCGGCGGCCGCGATCGCCTCGTTGTGTTTGGCCAGGGCCTGCTGCGCCGCTGCGGCGACATCCGTTCCCCTGTCGCCCGCGACCTGGACTGTCGGGAACGCCGGTTTGATGCCGTTCTCGTGAAAGGCCTTGTTGATCATCATCAGCGCGCGGCGCTTGAGCATGAACTGCTCTCCCGGAACGGTCGTAAACTTCATTCGCAGGATCAGGCCTGAATCACCGAGGCTGTCGATGCCCTGCATTTTGAGTGGCTCGATGGTGATTGCGGCGAATTCCGGATCGACGAGCAGTTCCTGTCCGATCTTCTTGATGATCTTGCGCGCCTTGTCCACGTCGGTGTCAAAGCCGACGGTGACGGTGAGCTTCTCGATGACCCAGTCGCGGCTGAGATTCTGGACAGCACCAAGCTCGCTGAATGGAACGATGTAGATCGCACCCCGATGATGACGCAGCTTCACCGACCTCAGGCTGAACGATTCGACAGTCCCCTTGTAGCTGCCGCTTTGGATGTACTCACCGACCCGGAACGCGTCATCGAGCAGATAAAACATGCCGCTGATAATGTCCTTCACCACGGTCTGCGCGCCGAAACCGATGGCCACGCCGACGACCCCCGCACCTGCGATCAATGGCGCGATCTCGACGCCGAGCGATGACAGGGCCATCATGATGGCGACCGCCACGAATAGGATCATGAGGACGTTCTTGAGGATCGGCAGAAGCGTCCTGATCCGGGCGCGCCTGCGCTCGCGTTCACTGCCGACTTCGTGGGCCGATTCTGTCTCACCGAGCTTCCGGTCGATCAGCACCTTGACAATGTTCCAGACAAGGTCAATTGCGAGCAGGATAATGCCGGCGCTCAGCGCTCCGCGCATCAGCCTCAACGCTGCCGAGTCCTGTGCGGTGATCCCTGTCAACTCGATGTCCAGGACATCCGCCAACAGGACGATCGCCCCGACGATGAGCACTGCGCGAACGCCACGTTCGACCATTACCGAGATTACGCCCGGTCTGTTTTGACCTTCCGCATCGGCAAGACCGCCCTGCAGGAGATTGTCGACGGAAGCGCGCACGAGGGCGATCGCGCCTGGAAGTGCGGCGGCAACGACTGCGATCCAGAATGGCTTCATGGCACCCGCCACCCAGAGAAGCCAGAGCGTGACTAAATAGACAGTCCAGAACCAGTTGCGGGCGCGAACGCCGATCCAGCCGAAGCGACCCGGCTGCGTCGAGGAGAGATGCACCGTTGGGCGGTTCCACACGGCCTCGATGCCGAGGAAGAGAAGGACGATCCCCAGCGTATATGCCGCCACTTGCCGCGGCGGGTCAGCAAATCCAAGCGTGGCCAGAAGGTGAACAGTGACGGAGCCAAAAGCATACCAACCCACCATGTAGCCCAGCCGTTTCGTCCAATGCGTCGCCGCCTGATCGGAAACCGGCACGACGCGGAACCGTTCCGCATTTGCGAAACCACCGGATCCGGGCGGCGCAAGGAGAAAGTCGAACGCGACGCGCGCGAGCCGGAAGATCACCACTGCGAACAGGTAGCCGACAACGATTTCGCGGACCAGCGGCAACCAGTCGAAGGCAAGAAAGAAACCAAGGCTCCCCAGCGCAAACGCCACCACATAGCAGGTGCCCCACAGAAGTCTTGCCGAAATCGCCATGAGCTTGTCGCGCACGGTCAGGAACCGCAGCGAAGCGATCCAAGCACGCCAGCCCCGGCTAAGCCACCAGAAGCACCATTGCGCCGCCAATCCCGCGGCGACAAAGGCAAGCACCAGAAAGATGGGACGTGCGCTGTGACTGGCATCGACCTCGCCCTCGAGGACGGCTGCCGCGCGTGCGGCCTCAGAGGGAAACGCGCGCAAGCCTTCGAGAAGTCGGGTTGCGCGTGCGCGAAAGATCGTAACAAAGCCAGCATAGGAAACAGGTTCATTTGCAACGGCCGCAGGCGCCGCTGCGTCCGTCGTCGTTTTCGCGCTCAGCAACCAGGATCGCACCTGTGGATCATCCACGAGGTCAAGGAAGCGCTGAATTTTCTCAGCCTGCTCCGGATCTGGAGCCGGTCCCTGTGCGAAGCCTGGCGATGAGAACATGGCCAATGCAACAATCAATACAAACCCGACAAGCGCGTTGCGGACGAACGTGGACATTCGGCTGATAGGCAACGTTTCCATCTTCATTTCTCGATTCGCAGACATTGCTGATAAATTCCGCAGGCTATGGCAGCTGGCGGGGCGCACTGGCTGCGTCGTCAACACCACGGCAGGCCTGTCGCGCCGGAGGCCTTGCAGGCCTGATGCGTCAAGCTCGCTGACGCTGTCGCGCATATACGCTTGACACGGCGACAGGAGCAGTCCGACCGCGTTTGCTGCCACGCCCCTGGTGGTCACCCCGGGGATATGGCGACGACCGACAAAGATAACCTCAGCCCCACTCACGCAACGTCACAGTATAGCACGGCACAGAGTATCGGCGGCGGGTCGTACAAAGCCCCGAGCGATGGGACACGTCCAGGCTTCGCGAAGCGGGCCTGCCGATATCGCGACTGGAGAACACTCAGTCGGCGAAGAATTCCTGCCGCGTTAGCCTTCGTATGGCCAATTAGGCCCACAAGCGAACTCGACCATGAGACGATCGACGCTGGTACACATGCAGCCCCGTGCAAGCTCCAAAAGGAAACCCGATGGCGCGCTTTCATCATCGCCCGTCGGAAACTCGCCCTGCTGTCGCCAAGCGGCATCGAATATCCAGGCTTTGTCACGTCTGGTTCGGGCTAGTGCCCGCCGAGAACCAGCGTCTGCACCGGCAGCATCACCGCCTGCATGCGCAGGATCATCGCATGCACCAGGCCGACCGCATCGACCACATGCAGGTAGAACCAGCGCAGCGAGCTGATATCAGGCGATTCCAGCTCGTCATGGCTGTTGGTGTAGGCGTTGGCGATGCAGCTGCTGCCCGGCGGAATGCCCTCGAGGCCACCGGCAAAGAGCGGTTCCAGGAAAACGGTCAGCGTTCCAGGTCTTGCCAGTTGCGTGATATCGACCAGCTGGTCACTCGCCCTCAGCTGCCCGCCGGCAATCACGTCCTGTATCTCGGTCACCACCATCGGAATGATGGTGAAGGGTTTGCCGACGCAGGTGGCCTCGGCAATCATGCCCACCTTCAGTACCTGCGCCTCGATCTGGCCGAAACCGGCGATCAGCGCCACCTTGCCGGCCTCGCTCGGCACCAGAATGCCGGCCGGGCGCAGCATCGGATTGACCACTTCGCCGACGCGCAGCGTAAACTGGTGCAGCGTGCCGGAGGTGCCGGCGCGCACGATGGTCTTGTCCAGGTCAGCCTGGGCTTGCTTCAGCGCAGCCTCGGCACTGGCCCTCTGCGATGGCAGCAGCGACGTGATCTTCGTCTCCAGAGTGCGCTTGTTGGCAATAGCCGCATCGACTGCGCCCTTGCGGCCGTCGGCGGCCACCTGCAGCCGCTCGATCTCGCGCGGAGCCACGACATTGGCATTGCGGCGCATCAGTTCTGTCTGGGTTTCAAGCTGATCCTGCGCCTGGCGAAACGCGCCTTCCGCCTGCTGGATCAGCCCGTCTGCGGCGGCAAGCTCCGTCTGCGCCACCGTCGTCTCGGCATCCACCTCGGCGATCTGACGGCGTGCCAGCTCGGCGGCGGCTTCCTGCTCCGTGCTGTCAAGCCGGAACAGCGGCGCGCCTGCCTTGACGTCCTGATTGAGGCTGACAAAAATCTCGGCAACGCGCCCGCCCGTCTCGGGCAGGATTGCAACCGTTCGGAAGGCAGACGTGACGGTCTTCGTCGACGGATGGAAATAGAACACCAGCGTGATCAATGTCAGCGTCAGCATCACGCAGGCGGTGATGCCGTAGCGAAGCTCGTACCAGACGGAATAGAGCGTGATCTCGCGGCCGAACCTCCGGCCCTGGACATAACGGCGATAGAGATAGTCGGGAAGGATGGTCAGCATCGAGCAGAGCAGGAATTCGAACATGGATCATGCCCTTCCGTCGGTCGAGGTCGAAACGACGTTGGTTTGGACAACGGGGGTCGCCGGCTCGGCAACAACCGAATGAGCAGGCATGGCATGCCCATGGGCGTCCAGTTCCGGCTCCGGCTCGCGGCCCGACATTTTCTCCAGCGACCGCGCGATCGACTTCAACGGCGACCAGAAGTCGGGCAGATCAACCAGTGCCAAAAGCAGACCCGCGATCCAGAAGAGATGGTTGTGGGTGAACAGCGCGATCAGCGCCAGCACCGCCACGACCTCGAACTTCGCCTTGCTCCCTCCATGGGCCATCTGCTCCGGCAGAGCGTGAAGGCGCAGGTAGAAGGTGCCGATCATGAAGATCGCCAGCAGCAAGAAAACCAGGACGACATTGAAGAGGATATCGCTCTGTCCGGGAGCGGTGATGAACATCGGCAGATGCTCTATCGCTTTCGGATGCATCAACTCCGCCATCTCCGTCTCCCCACGCAGATCAGATTATAAACACTATTTCAGACATTGAGCATACAATTGACGCTTGTAAAGCAAAGTCTTTACTTGCCATATCACCGATCACGTTTGGCACAACCTGCCGGATCCGGCCAAGGCCGTCGAAAGCGGCGTTCTCACCCCCCTCGACTTTACCGGCGTTCCGGTCCCGAATGGAAGTATGTAACTGTTACGTACTTGCTGCCGGTTCGCTCTTCTGTTCCAGTGTGATCGCAATGGAGTGGTGGTGCCACCGTGTGTTAAGCTTTCCGGGCAGGCAGGAGCGTCACAGACGGTCCCCAAGGATCGTCTCCGGCAGGGTATCGCCGTGCCGGTCGCGAGACTATCGTCGGTACATCCGGCTTTGGGATGACTTGTGCCTCTAAACTGTCCGAGGAAGCCTGTAACGAGCTGATACTTGGCTGCTTTGAGCCTGAAGATTTTAGATGGTGTGGAAGAAGACGCGTCTCGACGTTCAGCGTCGCATGATCGTCAAGGAACTTCGCCAAGACTGCCCGGCGTACGACCATTACGAACGTAAAAGCCGGAAGACGAGTTGGTCGATCCGCGGGTATACTACGGTATCTTACTCTGCCTTCACCGACGCCGAGCCTATCCTCTCAATGTTCAAACGCGCAAGGGAGTGACGAAATGAGCGAAGCAAAAGGGTCGAACCCCAATGCCCCCGTGCCAAGTGCATCAGATTTGCGGAAGCAGCTGTTGGAGAAGCAACTGGCCGAGATGGATCGTGAAGACGCGATCAGGGCGCGGCAGCGGGAGGAGTATGCCAAGGTCACCGATGAATTCTTCAAGTCGCATGTCAGCGAAGAAGAGCGGGCAATCATCCGAAAGGTCGTCATGAGGGCGGTCGCCGACGGAAAGATGGAGGCGCTCGTCTACAGTTTTTCGTCGGATTTCTGCACCGACAGCGGTCGCGCGATCAACAACAGCCAACCGGATTGGCCTGAGACGCTGCAAGGCAAGGCAAAGGAATTGTACGACGGCTTCAAACTGAACCTGCAGCCGCAGGGCTACCGCTTGAAGGCGATGGTCATCAGTTTCCCGGGCGGCGTGCCTGGCGACATCGGCTTCATCCTGAACTGGGAACAGCCTATCGCCTAGCACCAACCACAACAGTGCTCCCTCTCTAGCAGGCAACGTTTACCAGCAGCGCAATGCAGACGCAGATTTCCGATCAAGCACGATCAGCCGCGGGGGCGCGAGAATGGACGAAGACAGAACTCGCAATGACGAGCGCGTCGAGGAGACGAAAAGCACGCTCCCCGCGATCGAGACGCGGATCACGGATTTTGTCAGGCTGGGGATCGTCGGGCTTTTCGCCTATTGGTCGCTCACGCTCGTTGCGCCCTTTGCCATCATTGCAGTCTGGGCGAGCATTCTCACCGTCGCACTCTTTCCCGCCTATGCACGGCTTCGCGCCATGCTCGGCGGTCGTGGTCGGCTTGCCGCACTTCTCATTACCCTGATCAACCTGGCCATCATCATCGGTCCGCTTGCTGCCATCCTCTTCGGCTCGGCGGAGGCAGCGCAGGCGCTTTTCACAAAATTCGAGGCGGGCGGTATCGTTGTGCCATCGCCGGCCGAAAGCGTCCGCGACTGGCCGCTGATCGGCGAACGGGTTTATGCAAATTGGATGCTTGCCTCGAACAATCTCGACGCCCTGATCAAGCAACTCGAGCCGTCCCTTCTGCAAATGAGCGGGACTGCAGTCGGGCTTTTGGCGAGCATCGGCGCCGGCCTGTTGAGCTTTGTGGTGGCGGTGCTTGTTTCAGGCTTCCTGTTCCGGCCCGGCCCCCGTATCGCCGAGACGGTAAAGACGTTTGCCGAGCGCATTGCCGGCCAAAGGGGCCTCGGGTTCGTCAAGATGACGACCTCTACCATCAGAAACGTAGCAAGAGGGGTCATCGGGGTCGCACTCATCCAGGCATTCCTGTGCGCCATCGTGCTGCGTCTATTCGATATACCGATGACCGGCCTGATTGCCTTTGCCGTCCTCATCCTCTGCATCGTCCAAGTCGGCCCGGCGCCCGTGCTTCTGCCACTCATCATCTGGGGCTGGTTCAAGCTCGAAGTTGGCCCAGCGCTCATCTTCACACTTCTGCTCGTGCCTATCGCATTGATCGACAACATCATGAAGCCGATTCTGGTGGCTCGTGGCCTGTCCACTCCGATGCTGGTTATCCTTATCGGCGTGCTTGGAGGCACGCTGTCCTACGGGCTTATAGGCCTGTTCCTCGGACCGATCGTGCTCAGCGTCTTTTATGATCTGCTGCTGGTCTGGCTACGGGCCGGAGGCGAAGCGCAACAGCAGGAGCCCAAGGCATAACCTTGGGCCTCCTCCAGCCGGAGCCCCTCCATGAAAAGGCTCATGACTGCACGTCGAATACCTCGGGCACGTAGTTGCGTGGAGAGGCGTCCTCGACAAATCCGTCGGGTCTCTTCTGCCGTTTGCCCAGGTCCGGCTCTTTGAACTTGACCTTCTCATAGGGGATAGACTTCAGAATGTGGCTGATACAATTGATGCGCGCGCGCTTCTTGTCGTCCGACGGAACGATCCACCAGGGTGCGTGCCGACTGTCCGTCATTCGGATCATCTCATCGTACGCCCGCGTGTAGTCCCACCAGCGTTGATAGGATTCGATATCCATCGGGCTTAGTTTCCATTGCCGCAACGGGTCTTCGATCCTGCGACGGAAACGTCGTTCCTGCTCTTCCTCGCTGACTGTTAGAAAATACTTGAGCAAAGTCACGCCGCTTTCGACGATCGCAGTCTCGAAACGCGAGGCGAGTTCGAGGAACCTGCGCGCCTGTTTCTCGGTGCAAAATCCCATCACACGTTCGACGCCCGGTCTGTTGTACCAACTACGATCCAGAATGAGAATCTCGCCGGCAGCAGGCAAAAGGGCAATGTAACGCTGCATATACATCTGGGTTTTCTCTCGATCCGTCGGCGCTGGCAACGCGACCACACGAAAGACGCGCGGACTGACGTGTTCGGTGAGACGCCGGATGGTGCCACCCTTGCCGGCGGCATCCCGCCCCTCGAAGATGATCACAATCCGCGCGCCCGATTTTACCACCCAGGCCTGCAGATGCGCGAGCTCGACCTGCAGGTGCGCCAGCTCCTTTTCGTAACGTGCCGTCTTCTGCTTCTTGCTTTCGCCATTCTTGTGCATGGCCTTGTCGATCTTCTTGTCCATTGTTCATTCCTCCTGATGTTGAGTTTGCAAGCCTGCCGTGCCGGTCGTCTCCTGTGGAATTATTCTCGATTGCTCTGTCTCAAAGGCGCGAAGAGCGTCGTCGAGGTCATCGAACACAAATGCCTTGCCGATCCGTTGGAGCACGCCGGCTCGTTCCAGCAGATCCCTGACTTCCGCGTGAAGCTCGGCGAGGACGAATGTCGTGCCCTGCCGCGCGAGATCATCGCGAACGCCGTCCAGCATGACGGCGGCAGTGCTGTCGATTTGAACGACAGCACTGGCGTCGAGCACGAACCAGCGGGTGTCCTCTGGCAGTTCGTCAACAATTGTTCGTATGCGCGACTGGACGTAGTCGGCATTGAAAAACAGCAGGCTGCCTTGAATCATGCAGACTGCAAAACCCGGCACGGGCCTGGCATCGGGCGTGCGGTGAAGCTTGTAGAAGCCATCACGTCCTTGACGTCTGCCAAGGAGCGCATCGCGTGGAAACATCATCTTGAGCAAAAGATAGGCCAAGGTGGCCGCGATGGCGATGACCACACCGTTCAGGACGCCCAGGCTGATGGCACCCCACATGGTGACAAGTGCGAAAACGAACTCCGCACGGCTTACGCGCCAGATCTGGCGCAGTTCCCGGACGTCGATCAGGCTGATGGCAGCGGCAGCCAGGATTGCACCGAGTGTCGGGGTTGGCAGTATGTTGAGCGCGCGACTGAGGTACAGCAATGTCACCAGAAGGGCGGTTGCCGATACAAGGCCGGCCAATTGTGATTTGCCGCCCACCGACAAATTGATGGCCGTTCGCGAGTCGGACATGCTGACTGGGAACGCACCGAACACCGCCGCTGCCACATTGGCGGCACCCAGCCCCACAAGTTCCCGGTTTGCATCCACGTGCTCCCCGGTGCGTGTTGAGAAGCTGCGTGCCGTCACGATGCCCGAGCCGAAGCTAACGAGAAAGATCGCCGCTGCACCGAGCAGAACCTCGCCCAAGGGAAACACCGAAATCGACGGCATTGAAAAATGTGGGACGGTCGAGGGAATATCACCGACCACCGCGACGCCCATGCCCTTGAGATCGAGCGCGGCCGACAGGGCCACCGAAACGACGATTGCGATGACGGGGCCGGGTACCGGAAGACGCAACGCCGCCGCTATCTGCAATAGAACGAACATTGTTCCCGCAAGCATGAGCGACGGCCAATGGATGTCCGCACTCTTTTGCAGGAGTTCGAGGAACGGCTGGAAAAGGCCATCGGCTTCGATGGAGACGCCTGTGAAACGGCCGATCTGACCGACAAGTATGGAAAGAGAAATGCCTGCGAAGAAGCCGACCAGAATTGGCCTGGACAGGAAAGTTGCAAGCACGCCGAGGCGTAAGAGACGCGCGGCGAGACAGCACCCGCCAACCGCCAGGGCCAACACAGCGGCGATAGCGGCACGATCATATGATGCGGCTGCCGGCATCGCGGCAATAACCGACGCCGTCGCGGCTGCAAGCACCGTCATGGTGCCGGCGTCAGGCCCGACGATCATTCGATGCGACGGCCCGAAGACGGCGTAAGCGACCGGGGCAGCGATGCTGGCATAAAGCCCGGTCTCGGGAGGCAGGCCGGCAATCGCCGGATAGGCAATGGCGCTGGGAAGCCCCACCGCCGCTATCGCCAACCCGGCCGAAATGTCGCTAGGGAGCCAAGCGGCGCGGAAGCCACCGAACCCTGAGAAGACCGGCACGTGAAAGCGATTGCTCATTGCGCACTCCCTCACAGGTCAAACGATATGCATTCGAGCTACTGCGACCTATCGAGCCCGCGGGATTTTGCCGACGCGTCAAACATATCGCCCAACGCGTGGGCGTGCTTGTAGCATCGTGTAGTATCGAGTGTTCCCGGACACATTCGTCATAGCGACCTCGCTAACCTACTGCTCAGCCACTGCTAAACCCGCCTGACGCAGGCCCTCGACGAATTTCGCCTGGTCGCTGGGACGGTAGACCCGCATGGCTATCTCACGGCGGATATCCCGCAGGAGTTCCGGCGCATTGGTGTGGAGCCATTTTAATTCCACGGCCGCTTCCTCGGCCTGCCCGGCCCGGCCAAGGATCGCGAGCAGGATCAGATGATAGATTGGATTCGCCTGCAAATTTGCGAGCCTCGCCCATCGTTCGGCCGCTCGATAGTCACCTGAAATGTACGAACAGACCGCCAAGGCCGTTTCGAAGTAACCGAGGGGACCCGGATTTCGCTCGACAGCTGCGCCGACCAACTTGCAGCCTTCCGGCCATTGACCCGATAGGGCAAGGCGGAAGCCATACTCACCGGCAAGCTCGGTATCGTTCGGATTGATGGTCATCGCGCGTGCACCGACCTTCAGTGCCGGTTCGATTTGCCCTCGGAAGAAAAGCCCGAGCATCTCTGCCTGCAGAGCGCGTACATTCTGCGGATCGAGTTCAACGGCCCGCGTGGCCGCCTCGACGGCACGACCGAGCGAGACCGGCGACGTCCGTTCGAAGCGGTAGCGAAAGCGAAGCTCGTCGATGTAGGTCAAGGAAAGAAGTGCCCACGCGGTCGCATAGTTCGGAAACCGCGCGACCGCCTTCTGCAAGCAACTCTGGACGGAGGCGTGCGTTTGTGGATCAAGGTCTGCCCGATAACCGTAATAGGCAAGCGTGCAGGCATAGGCCTCCCAATCCTGAGGCGGTGATTGGGCCTGGCCCGTCGCATCTGCCTGGAAAATGATTCCGTAAGGTTGGGCCAATGCCGTTGCCACCGACCGAGCGACCTCCGCTTCAATTGTCAGGAGGTTGCCGACATCAAGAGCCTCGTCGTAATTGCTTGCCCAGATGATTGACTGATCGGACCGCTGAACCAGCCGAACGCCCAATCTCAATTTGGTGTCGTCGAGCCGCACGGTGCCTTGCAAGGCGTAGGCAGGTGGCTTCGAACCAGGAGCGTTAGTGTCCGGCAGCTCGGATCCGCGCTGCGCCACGACCACGATCTCCTTGAATTTGGCAATCTGAGCGATAACCTCATCCGTCAGCCCGCGGGCGATTGTGGACGAGAGTTGACCATCGGACAGGTCTTCAAAAGGCTCGACCAACAGGCGCGGGATATCCGGTCGGATTTTGGATTGCGTCATTGCAGCACTTTCAGCCTCGACCGCCGGCAAGGCCGTCAGCCTCGGCACGATGGCAACGATCAATGTGATCAACGCAAATACGGCAACGCCGAAGGTCACCCAGCGTGAATCGAGCCACAGCAGTCGCCGCTCGGCGCCAGGCTCACCGCCGCTGTCCGACTTTGTCGGGATGCGTCGGGCAAATGTGGGGACATATCCGCCCTTCGGCATCGATATGACGACCGGGTCCTCACGACCAGCGACCAGATAATAGCGTTCGAGCGCGCGGCGCACCCGCCCGGCCTCGATGCGTACGGCTGGATCGGCTTGCGCATCGAACGAAGCCTCTCTCCCGAAAACCTCTGTGGCGATCGTGTACGCCTTAATTCGCCCGGACCTGCCTGCGATCGCCTCTTCAATGACGTAGCCCAGAAATTTGCGGGCGCGTTCGGGCGTGTCGAACTCGGCACTGGACCTTATTCGATCGAGTTGCGCCCGTATCTCATCCGCACTCGGAATAGTTTCGGCTTCATCAGCGGCAGCCGGTCTGATGGCAAGCGTCATCTCCTCCCCCTGTGTCAGGTTGGGCAGGCAACCGCTACGGCTTCTCGTATGCTCCGGTAATTTACGTGCCCCAGGAAACAATATCACAATACAAGGATGTACACACGTATCGGGTCACCGCTGCAATCGGAGGACCAGGATGGACAAGAGTTCTCGCGCAGTAGAAGATTTGCAGGGTTTGGCGGCAGTGACACGCCGCTTTCCGTCACGATCGCTGGAAATCAGGAGGCTGCTGCTCAGGGACGAGAGCTTTCGCGGGATCTGCGCCGACCTGGCGGCAGTCGAAGACGCCCTTGCGTGCGTTGACAGACTACCTCTCCATCTGCGTGACGAACGTCGAGCCGAGTTCGAAGGCATGATTGAAAGCCTGGCTTCAGAGATTGAGCAGAGCTTGCGATAGCTGCAAGGCCAAGCTGACCGGCCGACGGGAACGCGAGGACCGCAAATGACCAGCATCAGCGGCGGCATTACCGGCACCGGACCATATTGGACACAGCCCCAGCCCATCTACCAGATTGAGCTGCATCCCTCGCTGCTTCGAGAGATCGAAGGGCGCAATGATAGCGGTGCATTCAAGGGCTACCTGGTGCAAATCTTCGACGACGTATCGTCCCCGCCGTCAGGGATTCTGGAAATCGCTCTGAACCCCAACGCAAAATGCGCTTGCGCAATCTATGAGGCCAAACGCTTGAGCCGGCCGCTGTCACGCCGATCATCCAACGCAGCGACAAAGCCAATCTGGTTTGAGGCAAGGACCCCGCAGCAGGCCGCAAACATTTTCTACCAGGCGATAGTCGACCAGGCTCATGACATCTAGCTTCGCTCGGTTTGAATGAGGCCGCAGACGCGCTCCATCTCTTTGTTTCCAAGCATTTCCCGAGGGAACCCCGCTTCGCACGTCTCCTGAAAATGCGCGCTATGCTGCGCCCGCCGCCCGTGACGGCAAGACTGTCGGAGACGAGCTGGCCGACCTTGAGACTTTCCGGAACGAATGGTGTCGACGTCCGGACTGCTGCCCCAGATCGGCCAGATCTGCCGTGCAACCACACGACCTTCTAGCAATTGTAGACGCCGGTGGCACAACGTCGGGTCGTGCGCCGCGCGGCACCGGCCACGCTGACCGGGGTGAGCGGCCGGCCGACTTTGGCAACGGCATCCGAAGTGAAGGTTGGGATCGCCAGCATTGGCGCCTCCTTCGCCAGATCGCCGACACCAAGTAAGGCTGCCCAAACAAGACAGATGATTCCTGCGCGCTTAAGGAAGGTCATTTCTTGTCTCCTACCATGAAGTTCTCTGGCAATTCACCCAGGCTGTGTTTGAGGTCGTTCACATCGATTTTTTCGGCATTCGTCGCATTCTTGAAGCCGAAATCACCGGGCGCAACGGCATCCCCGGATTTCCAATCCCTGATCTGGACGCTGTACTCAGGTCCGCCCTTCACCTGCCCGGAGGTTATGACCAGCCGGCAGGGATAGGGTTGTGCCCCGTGAGCGATCCAGATCTGGAAATCGACATCGTCCTTGCGGAAGGCGAGAGAATCGCACTCCGTGCCATTGATGACACCGCTTCCCAGGTCCTTGGAATCATACACCCCCTCCATCAACGCGTCATATGCGCCGGTCAACAACAGGTCGGCGGCCGGCAAGGGCAAATCATACTTGTCCTTCAGCTCGTCGATCAGATGATCGACCGTGCCTGGAATTTCGACCTGCGTATATTTGTTGAGGTTCTTGCCCAGGAGGGTCAGCGTCTTTCCATCGAAGAGCGCCTCGCTATCGACAAAACCGCCCGAACGGGTCGTGTGTACCTTGTCGGGCCGACTGAGGGTCACCGTCCCCGAGCTTGCCAGTCCGAGTTTCTGATCGCTGTTGGTAACGACCTGGAAATTGGAATCATAGGCGAACGACAGGGCATTCTGAGACGCCAGGTAGTCGGTCATGGCCTTGAGCAGTTTCTTGGCTTCGGCCGAGTCGGTGATCCGGACGAGCTCGACGCGACGGTTGAGAGCCCGGCCGTTGGCGGTTTCATTGCTGGCGATCGGCCGGGCCTGCCCAACGCCTCCCGCCGTCAGCCTGGCAGCATCGATGCCGCGCTCGACGAGAGCCGCCTTGATGACTTCTGCACGCTCGGTGGACAGGCGCAGGTTGGTCTCCTCATTCCCGCTGGAATCGGTATGGCCGACAATTCTCAGGCCCCATTCGGGGAAATTCTTGAGCGCGGTTGCGATGTCATCAAGAAGACCGTCCGCTCCAGGTCGCAGTGTCGCATTCGATATGGCGAAGCGCAAACCGTGAACGTCGTACTGTTCTCTTGTCTGCAGAGCCTGTTCCATCGCTTCTCTGCTGTATTGCCTGGGTGGATCCTGCATGGTCTGAGCGAAGCTGGGGGCGGCCGCCAGAAGGGCAATCGTCAGGAGCATTGGTCTGACCATCCCGCGGTGCCACGACGTGACTCCACCGGCTGTGTGCCCGCTCCCTTTGTTTCCCTTGTGTTCGTGCATCTTTGTGGATGTGCTGAGCATCGAATGAATCCTTCTCCCAAACATGTGAATTTGACTATCGCGCACTGCTTGTTGTTTCGAACAACATTTACGTCTGACTGTAGATACCTCGTCGGATGTCTTGCGCCGACGCGAGCCGAGGCTGTGACTCGCGCAGCGAGAGCGGTTCGCATCCTTTTGCGAACTGCAGTTGGCAGATCTGCCTCATGCCGAAAGGAGTGGCTTACTTGCCTTTCAGCGCGTTGAACGTATCCACGTAGCCGCGTCCGACCGCGCGGACGCCGCGACCAATGTCGTCGTAAGCGTCGTCGGGAAGATTGGCGAAGGAAACGCGCACACTCCAGTTCGGCGCATCGAAGCCACCGCCATTGAGCAGTACGATCGAATGATCCTCCGCCAGCCGGTAGACCAGGTCGAGCGGGTGCACATTCGCCTTCAGCCAGGTCACCATCTCCTCGCCGACATATTTGCGCAGCCAGAACTCGAAATCGATCGTTCCATAGTAGCCGGCAAAATTTGCATTCGGCTGCAGGTCGAGCGGTAGTCCCTCAAGCAGCATGTTGACCCGATCATGACAGATCGCCATGCACGCCTTCTGGTAAGCCTTGTCGGTGTCCATCAGCTCGCTGATGGAGAACAGGGTCATCATCACCTGTTGCGGCAACGACAGCCCCGCGGTGTGATTGAGAGCGACGTCGCGGCTATCGGCAACGATACGGTCGATCATCTTCAGCTTGCGCGGCTCGAGCGTGATCGAGCGGTATCGATCGTCCAGCGCCTCCAGCTCCTTTGCCGGGAGCTTGGTCAAGAGATCGTCGAGAATGTTCTTCTCGTTGATGCCGATGACGCCGAGACGCCAGCCGGTGCAGCCGAAATACTTCGAATAGGAATAGACGCAGATGGTGTTGTAAGGCAGCTCGCACATCAGCGAGCGGAAATCCGGCACGAACGTCCCGTAGACGTCGTCGGTCAGAAGGATGAGGTCCGGCCGCTTGGTTTTGACAAGGTTGACCAGCTTTTTCATCGTCTGGGGATCGATTGCCATCGACGTCGGGTTGCCCGGATTGACGACGAAGAATGCCTTGATCTTCGGGTCCTCGAGCTTTTGGATCTCCTCGTCGGAATACTGGAAGCGGTGCTCCTGCGTCGCCCTGACATGGACGGCCTTGAACGCATAGTCCTCGAGTTCGGCAATCTCGATATAGGGCGTAAAAATCGGCGTTCCCATCGCGATCGTGTCACCCTTCTTGAGGATGCGATTGGCGATCAGCGACTTGAAGATGTAGCACATCGCCGCGGTGCCGCCTTCCACGGCGTAGAGATCGAATTTGCCGACCGGCGCATTCGCGCCCATCGCCCACATCAGGTAACGGTGCGCGATCTGCTCGGCATGCACCAGCATCCGGTCCGGGACGGGATAGTTGTCGCCAATGATGGAGTCCGTCAGTTCGAAAACGAAGGCGTCGGCATCGAAACCGAACATCTTGACGCCGTGCTCGACCATCCTCGACAGGAAGTCGGCGCCTGGGTCATCGGCATGCTTTGCCAGCCACGCGTCGAGGCGCGCGGCGATGCCCTTCATCTGGGGCATGCCGCCGAGGCCCGCAGCCGGGTTGTCCATGGTCCGCCGGCTTTCGGACAGAGCGAACTGACCGAAGAGGAAGAACCCCTCGCGCGGCGTGGTCGCGATCCAGTTCGGATTTCCGCGGCCGGCATTGAGCAGGGCATTCGTGGATTTCTGCGCGCTGCGCTTGGCAAGCTTCATGAGACCGTCCTTGATTTCGAACGGGCTCATCTTCTCGTATTCGCGATAGTCGATCTCTGGCATAACTCATTCCTCCCTGTGAACTGCAAGGTCCGCCGAAGCGGCCAAGTCGAAACAAAAGTGAACGAATGCACGATGATCGTGTGGCACGGCCGGCAGCCTGCTGCCGGCAGATGCTTCAGAACTTTATTCTGGCGCCGCCCAGAACAGCGAAGCTATCCTGAAGGTCGGCGGTCTCCTGGTCGAGGGAGTGGGTTCGTTTTTATCTTGCGTTTTGCAGACCTGGCAGCGACCTACTCTCCCGCGTCTTAAGACGAAGTACCATCGGCGCTGGGGCGTTTCACGGCCGTGTTCGGAATGGGAACGGGTGCAGCCACCCCGCCAGAACCACCAGGTCGGCAAAGCGCAAGATTTGCGTCTAGCGGACGCAAACCGAATTGAGAAGCTGGTGAGGTGGTGATGCCACCTCTTTGATTTGAACACGTCTTTATACGGTGCTTTGGTCACTTGTTCGGAGCGTCAGCTCCGCAAGGCCAAAGGCCGTCGCGCCTTTTTGGCGCGTTAGCTCATCATCTGGAATGATGAGCATGAGCAATGGGAACGATCAAGCCAATCGAACGATTAGTACTGGTAAGCTTCATGCGTTGCCGCACTTCCACACCCAGCCTATCAACGTGGTAGTCTTCCACGGTTCTCAAGGGAATACTCGTTTTCAGGTTGGTTTCCCGCTTAGATGCCTTCAGCGGTTATCCATTCCATATATAGCTACCCTGCTATGCCCTTGGCAGGACAACAGGTCCACCAGAGATATGTCCATCCCGGTCCTCTCGTACTAGGGACAGATCCTGTCAATATTCCTACACCCACGGCAGATAGGGACCGAACTGTCTCACGACGTTCTGAACCCAGCTCACGTACCGCTTTAATTGGCGAACAGCCAAACCCTTGGGACCTGCTCCAGCCCCAGGATGCGATGAGCCGACATCGAGGTGCCAAACAACCCCGTCGATATGGACTCTTGGGGGTCATCAGCCTGTTATCCCCGGCGTACCTTTTATCCGTTGAGCGATGGCCCTTCCACGCGGGACCACCGGATCACTATGACCGACTTTCGTCTCTGCTCGACTTGTCAGTCTCGCAGTCAGGCGGGCTTATGCCATTGCACTCGACGACCGATTTCCGACCGGTCTGAGCCCACCATCGCGCGCCTCCGTTACTCTTTCGGAGGCGACCGCCCCAGTCAAACTACCCACCATACACTGTCCCGGATCCGGATAACGGACCGCGGTTAGACATCCATGACGATAAGGGTGGTATTTCAAGGATGGCTCCACAAGAACTGGCGTCCCTGCTTCAAAGCCTACCACCTATCCTACACATGCCGACACGAATGCCAGTGTAAAGCTATAGTAAAGGTGCACGGGGTCTTTCCGTCTGACCGCAGGAACCCCGCATCTTCACGGGGAATTCAATTTCACTGAGTCTATGCTGGAGACAGCGGGGAAGTCGTTACGCCATTCGTGCAGGTCGGAACTTACCCGACAAGGAATTTCGCTACCTTAGGACCGTTATAGTTACGGCCGCCGTTTACTGGGGCTTCGATTCAGAGCTTGCACCCCTCCTCTTAACCTTCCAGCACCGGGCAGGCGTCAGACCCTATACGTCGTCTTGCGACTTCGCAGAGCCCTGTGTTTTTGATAAACAGTCGCTACCCCCTGGTCTGTGCCACCCTTTCTTACTTGCGTAAAAAAGGGTCACGCTTCTTCCGAAGTTACGCGTGCAATTTGCCGAGTTCCTTCAGCATAGTTCTCTCAAGCGCCTTGGTATACTCTACCTGACCACCTGTGTCGGTTTCGGGTACGGTCTATACGGTGGAGCTATTTCCTGGAACCGCGTCCCTGCACACCCAATCCAATAAGAGCGTACAAGTTAAGCAATCCGTCACTACCACCAGGCCCACGAATATTAACGTGGTTCCCATCGACTACGCGTGTCCGCCTCGTCTTAGGGGCCGGCTAACCCTGCTCAGATTAACTTTAAGCAGGAACCCTTGGTCTTTCGGCGAGAGGGTCTCTCACCCTCTTTATCGTTACTCATGTCAACATTCGCACTTCCGATACCTCCAGGACCCCTCACAGGTATCCCTTCACAGGCTTACGGAACGCTCCGCTACCACACGTCTTGCGACGTATCCTCAGCTTCGGTGCATGGCTTTAGCCCCGTTACATTTTCGGCGCAAAGACCCTTAATTAGACCAGTGAGCTGTTACGCTTTCTTTAAATGATGGCTGCTTCTAAGCCAACATCCTGGTTGTTTTGGGATCCTCACATCCTTTCCCACTTAGCCATGACTTGGGGACCTTAGCTGGAGGTCAGGGTTGTTGCCCTCTTCACGACGGACGTTAGCACCCGCCGTGTGTCTGCCGACTAGTACTCCTCGGTATTCGGAGTTTGGTTAGGATCAGTAAGACGGTGAGTCCCCATAGCCCATCCAGTGCTCTACCCCCGAGGGTATTCGGTCGACGCACTACCTAAATAGTTTTCGCGGAGAACCAGCTATTTCCGAGTTTGATTGGCCTTTCACCCCTAGCCACAAGTCATCCCAATCTATTGCAACAGATGCGGGTTCGGTCCTCCAGTTGGTGTTACCCAACCTTCAACCTGCTCATGGCTAGATCACTCGGTTTCGGGTCTAATGCGACGAACTGAACGCCCTATTCAGACTCGCTTTCGCTGCGCCTTCACCTATCGGCTTAAGCTTGCTCGTCACACTAAGTCGTTGACCCATTATACAAAAGGTACGCCGTCACCCTTGCGGGCTCCGACTGTTTGTAGGCATCCGGTTTCAGGTTCTATTTCACTCCCCTTGTCGGGGTGCTTTTCACCTTTCCCTCACGGTACTTGTTCGCTATCGGTCATGCACGAGTACTTAGGCTTGGAGAGTGGTCTCCCCATGTTCAGACAGGATTTCACGTGTCCCGCCTTACTCAAGGACACTGAGTGTTCTACGTGTAAGGGGCTATCACCCTCTACGGCCGACCTTTCCATGTCGTTCCACTTTATTCCTCAGTGCCACTGGCCTGGTCCGCGTTCGCTCGCCACTACTTGCGGAGTCTCGGTTGATGTCCTTTCCTGCAGGTACTTAGATGTTTCAGTTCCCTGCGTTCGCTTCTTACCCCTATGTATTCAGAGCAAGATACCTTTAAACAATACTTGGAAACCTAAGCCGTACCAAAGCACGACTTAAATTTTCCAAGTATTTAAGGTGGGTTTCCCCATTCGGAGATCCATGGATCAAAGCTTATTCGCAGCTCCCCACGGCTTATCGCAGCGTATCACGTCCTTCATCGCCTGTGCATGCCAAGGCATCCACCAAATGCCCTTCTTTCACTTGATCGTTCTCATTGCCAATGCTCATCGTCTTTGCTTGGTCTGGCAAACCTATCCTCCTCGCTTGCGCTCGAAGGGGTGCCAAACCTGACTATGCGGACACCTCTCAGTGTGCCGAAACAGTCAAAGTCCGGAGACCTTTCAGTCACCAGACCAGCTTTGCGCGATTACCTTTTACAATCGCGCTTTCTAACAATGCCATCGACGTGTTCGACAGGCCTGCTTTATTGGAACCACGCCGAGCGGTTCACTTGCAGCCTGTCTTAAGACCAGCTTCTCGAGATCTGTCCGGTGATGCGCGGTCAGGCAACACCAATCCAACATGAACACCAGAAGGGCACTCCAAAGAGCACCCAAACAACATCCATGTCTTGAGGACAAGGCTTCCTTCCTACCTCCAGCCCCTCTTCCATATCCGGTCGGCTAGACCTTCCATGGTTTCATAAGGACTGGGCTCGGACGTCTCCAACGATCTTTCGACCATCTTCAACACCTGGAAGCTTCCAGACATATCTTCTCTTCACAATGTAATCAGAACAGGCATCA
>NZ_QJNR01000004.1:675034-1055034 GCF_003355565.1 Ensifer sp. M14 | reverse complement strand
AAAAACGAAGTGTTAGTCTCTTGATAAAACGTGACCGCCAAAGTCTCTTTCACAAAGAACCAGTTAAGGTTCCTCACGAGCTCCGCCGCCCACGTTTCTCTTTCTCTATATTCAAATGTCAAATAACAGACGGAAAAACCGTCAAAACTTCCCGCCGAAACTCGCGCCCCAGCCAATCAGCATCCGCCAATCAAGGAAACCTTTAGAACGAAGGACATCGTCGCCAGCGGCGCCGCCGCCCTCGTTCAGTGATCGGGCTTATAGACCCCGCACCTCAGATACGTCAACAGACAATTTCAAAAAATGACCAAGAAACAACAAGCCACTGAAAACAATAGGGAAATTCACAAAGGAGTTATCAACAGGGCGGTGAAGGCGCAAAAACTGCGGCAGACTTCGGCGGCCAATCCGCCAAACGTCAGCTCCGGACGCCCAAAAACCGCACGTTCTGGCCTGGGCGCTCTACTTCGTCTGAAGGATCTGGCCGGCCGGCTGTACGCTGAGCGGCCGTTCGCGGCTGAAATGGCCCCAGTTTTCCCGGACGATCTGCATCAGAAACTCGCGCACTGCCCTCACCCGCGGCACCGCAACGAGATCGCGGTGGCAAATCATCCAGTAGGTTCGCTTCAACTCGATCTCGTCGGGCAGCACGATCTCGATGTCCCTTTCGTCGCGCGCCATGAAATGCGGCAGCACGCAGAGGCCAAGCCCCTGGCGCACCGCCTTCAGCTGCGTGAGAATGCTCGAACTCTGGAAATGCGCCCTGAGGCCCGGCTGGATCTCGCCGAGATAATCGAGCCCGGGCGCAAAGATCATGTCTTCGATGTAACCGACGAAACGATGGGCGGCGAGATCGTTGCGACTCCTGATCGGCGGGTGGCTGGCGAGATAGCTGCGGGAACCATAGACATGCAGCGTATAGGGGGTCAGCACCTCGGAGTGATAGGGACCGGCCTTCGGCGCCGTCAGCGCCACCGACAGATCCGCTTCCTTGCGCGACAACGACATGATCTGCTGGATCGCCACCAGTTCCAGCGAGATGTTCGGGTAGGTCGCGGCAAAGCTTGAAAGCCGGTCCGACAGGAAGAAATTGCCGAACCCCTCGAGCGTGCTCAGTCGCACCACGCCGCGCTGCGCGGTCAGGCCGTCGCTGATGTCGAGCTGCAATTGCTCGGTCTCGCGCTCGATGCGCTCGGCGGTCTCGACGAAGCGCTGGCCGATCGCCGTCAGCACATAGCCGCGCGGATTGCGCTCGAACAGCTTGACCTTGAGGGCGAATTCCAGTCGGTCGATGCGCCGCGACACGGTCGCGTGGCTGGTGCGCAGCCTTCGCGCCGCCGTCGACAATTGCCCGGTGCGCGCCACCGCCAGAAAGAACTGCAGGTCGTCCCAGGTGAAGTTCGGATTCATCTCGCTGCCCCCATCTGTTCGAAAATGAACAGACCCTGTTTGCAATTTACGGGCGGCGGCGCTTGCATCCAAGTGGTTTTTTCCGGATTGTAGCGCCGGAGCCGACATCTGAGGAGCATGTCTGGCCAAATTTGAACAGAACGGGACTGACGGTCCGGCAAGGCCACACGCTTTGCCGGAGTGTAGCGCGATTTCGCGTGTGGCTGTCCTGAGCTGAAACCCTTGGAGGAGGACACGATGACGAAGAAACTGCTCACCGCATTCGCCATGATGCTTGCCGGCAGCACGGCGGCATTCGCCGACGCATCCGACGGCAAGGTCAAGATCGGCATCCTGAACGACCAGTCCGGCGTCTATGCCGACTTCGGCGGCAAGTCTTCCTACGAGGCCGCCTTGATGGCGGTCGAGGATTTCGGCGGCAAGGTTCTGGGCGTGCCAGTCGAAGTCATCACCGCCGACCACCAGAACAAGGCCGACATCGCCTCCAACATCGCCCGGCAATGGTACGACACCGAGCAGGTCGACAGCATCATGGAGCTGACGAGCTCGTCGGTCGGCCTCGCCGTCCAGGCGCTGTCGAAGGAAAAGAAGAAGATTACCATCAATACCGGCGCTGCCACCACCGAACTCACCGGCAAGCAGTGCTCGCCCTATGGTTTCCACTGGGCCTATGACACCCATGCGCTAGCGGTCGGCACCGGCGGCGCGCTGGTCAAGCAGGGCGGCGACAGCTGGTTCTTCCTGACCGCCGACTACGCCTTCGGCTATTCGCTCGAGGAAAACACCGGCAACTACGTCAAGGAAAACGGCGGCACCGTCGTCGGCTCCGTCCGTCATCCGCTGGCGACCACCGACTTCTCGTCCTTCCTGTTGCAGGCGCAGTCGTCGGGCGCCAAGGTCATCGGCCTTGCCAATGCCGGCCTCGACACCTCCAACGCCATCAAGCAAGCGGCCGAATTCGGTATCGTCCAGGGCGGCCAGCGCCTCGCGGCGCTGCTGTTCACGCTCGCCGAAGTGCACGGCCTCGGCCTTGAAGCCGCTCAAGGGTTGACGCTGACCGAAGGCTTCTACTGGAACCGCAACGAGGAAACGGCAAAGTTCGGCAAGCGCTTCATGGAGCGCACCGGCAAGATGCCGAACATGGTTCATGCCGGCACCTACTCCGCCGTGCTTTCCTATCTCAAAGCCATCGAAAAGGCCGGCAGCGACGACGGCGATGCCGTCGCCAAGGAACTGCGCGCGCTGCCCGTCAACGACGTCTTTGCCGAAAACGGCAAGGTCGCCGAGAACGGCCGGATGATCCACGACATGTATCTCCTGGAAGTGAAGAAGCCAGACGAAAGCAAGGAGCCCTGGGACTATTTCAAGGTGCTCGCCACCATCCCCGGTTCGGAAGCCTTCATCGATCCGGCCAAGAGCGGCTGCGACCTCGTGAAGTCGTGAGCGGTCGGATCGCGATGACCGCTGCCTTGCCAGAACAGAACGGAGCGCCGCGGGTGGTTTTGTCCGCCCGCGGTCTCCGTCGCGATTTTGGCGGCTTCACCGCCGTCAACAACGTCAACCTCGACGTCCATGATGCGCGCGTGCATGCGCTGATCGGCCCGAACGGCGCCGGCAAGACGACGGTCTTCAACCTCCTGACCAAGTTCCTGCAGCCGACCGGCGGCACGATCACGCTGCTCGGCGAAGACATCACCCGCATGGCGCCGGACAAGGTGGCGCGCATGGGCCTGGTCCGCTCGTTCCAGATCTCGGCGGTGTTTCCGCATATGAGCGTGCTCGACAATGTGCGCGTGGCGCTGCAGCGGCCAAACGGCCTGGCGACCCAGTTCTGGAAGCCGATGTCGGCGCTCGACGGGCTGACGGCCAAGGCCGATCATCTGATCCGCTCCGTCGGCCTCGACAAGGAGAGAAACGCGGTTGCCGCCGATCTTTCCTATGGCCGCAAGCGCGTGCTGGAAATCGCCACGACCCTGGCGCTTGAGCCGAAGGTGCTTTTGCTCGACGAGCCGATGGCCGGCATGGGTCACGAGGATGTCGGCATGGTGGCCGAGATCATCCGCGAGGTTGCGCTGAAACGCGCCGTGCTGATGGTCGAGCACAACCTCTCCGTCGTCTCGACGCTCTGCCATCACGTCACCGTGTTGCAGCGCGGCGAGATCCTGGCCGAGGGCGACTACGCAGAAGTGTCGGCCGATCCGCGGGTGCGCACCGCCTATATGGGCACCGAGGAGGTCTGAGATGAAACCGCTGCTAACAGTTTCCGGCCTCAACGCCTGGTATGGCGAGAGCCACATCCTGCACGGCGTCGACATGACGGTCGGCGAAGGCGAGATGGTCACCCTGCTCGGGCGCAACGGCGTCGGCAAGACCACAACCCTGCGCTCGATCATGGGCATCGTGCGCAATCGCAAGGGCGCGATCGATTTTGCCGGCGAGGACCTGATCAAGGTGCCGCTGCATCGGGTCGCCCATCGCGGCCTCGGCTTCATCCCCGAGGAGCGCGGCATCTTCTCGACGCTATCGGTTTACGAAAACCTGCTGCTGCCGCCGGCTGTCGCCAAGGGTGGCATGACCGTCGACGAAATCTTCGAGCTTTTCCCCAACCTGCACGAGCGCCGCAACAGCCCGGGCACCAAGCTTTCCGGCGGCGAACAGCAGATGCTGGCAATCGCCCGGATCTTGAGGACCGGCGTGCGCATGATGCTGCTCGACGAGCCGACGGAGGGCCTTGCCCCGGTTATCGTCCAGCGCATCGGCGACGTCCTGAAGACCCTGAAGGCGCGCGGCATGACCGTTCTTCTGGTCGAGCAGAACTTTCGCTTCGCCAGCAAGGTTGCCGACCGTTTCTACCTGATGGACCATGGCCGCATGGTCGGCGAGTTCCCCGTTTCGGAACTCTCCGCCCGCATGGACATGCTGCACGACGTGCTGGGGGTCTGAGCCATGACCATGATTTTTGGAATTCCGCTGCAAGCCTTCCTCGGCCAATTGCTGATCGGCCTGATCAACGGCTCGTTCTACGCGCTCCTGAGCCTTGGCCTTGCGATCATCTTCGGCCTCTTGCGCGTCATCAACTTCGCCCACGGCGCGCAATACATGCTCGGCGCCTTCTTCGCCTGGATGCTTCTATCCTATTTCGGCATCGGCTACTGGCCGGCGCTGATCGTGGCACCCCTTGCCGTCGGCCTTGTCGGCGCCGTCATAGAACGCACGATGCTAAGACGCCTTTATACGCTCGATCCGCTCTATGGCCTGCTCTTCACCTTCGGCCTGGCGCTGACGATCGAAGGCACGTTCCGCTATCTCTATGGCGCCTCCGGCCAGCCCTATGCGACGCCGGCCGCCCTTGCCGGCGGAACTAATCTCGGCTTCATGTTCCTGCCCATCTATCGCGGCTGGGTGATCGCCTTCTCGCTCGTCGTCTGCATCGGCACCTGGCTGGTGATCGAAAAGACCAAGCTCGGCTCCTATCTGCGCGCAGCGACCGAAAACCCCATCCTCGTCCAGTCCTTCGGCATCAACGTGCCGTTCCTGTTGACGCTGACCTATGCGCTGGGAGCGGCCCTTGCCGCGCTTGCCGGTGTGCTTGCGGCACCGATCTACCAGGTCTCGCCGCTGATGGGGTCGAACATCATCATCGTCGTCTTCGCCGTGGTGGTGGTCGGCGGCATGGGCTCGATCATGGGAGCGATCGTCACCGGCTACCTGCTTGGCGTCGCCGAGGGGCTGACCAAGGTCTTCTACCCCGAAGCCTCCAACATCGTGATCTTCGTGATCATGGCCATCGTTCTCCTGATACGGCCGGCAGGCCTCTTCGGCCGGGATGTTTGATATGACACTGACACTCGATATCGATAAGCCAAGCGAAAAGAAGCCAGCCATCGTACAGACGATCTTCCTGGCGGCGGGTCTGGCGCTGCTGGTGCTCGCGCCGCTGTTCTTCTATCCCGTCTTCCTGATGAAGCTCCTGTGCTTCGCGCTGTTTGCCTGCGCCTTCAACCTGCTGCTCGGCTACACAGGCCTCCTGTCCTTCGGGCACGCAGCCTTCTTCGGCGGGGCGGCCTATTTCACCGCCCATGCGGTGAAAGAATGGGGGCTGCCGCCGGAACTCGGCATTCTGGTCGGTGTGGCCGGGGCGGCGTTTCTCGGGGCGATCATCGGCTATCTCGCCATCCGCCGGCAGGGCATCTATTTCGCCATGATCACGCTGGCGCTGGCGCAGATGTTCTATTTCTTCTGCCTGCAGGCCGAGTTCACCAAGGGCGAGGACGGCATCCAGTCCGTGCCGCGCGGCCATCTCTTCGGCTTCATCGATCTCAGCCAGTCGACGAACATGTATTACTTCGTGCTCGGCGTGTTCATCATCGGTGTCGCGATCATCTGGCGGATCATTCACTCGCCCTTCGGCATGATCCTGAAATCGATCCGCGAAAATGAGACCCGCGCCGTGTCGCTCGGCTATTCCGTGCGCAACTACAAGCTTGCCGCCTTCGTCATGTCGGCAGCACTCACCGGCCTTGCCGGCGGCGTCAAGGCGCTGGTGTTCCAGTTTGCAACGCTGACCGACGTCAGCTGGCAGATGTCGGGCGAGGTCATCCTGATGACGCTGCTCGGCGGCATCGGCACGCTGATCGGTCCGCTGTTCGGCGCCGGGCTTGTCGTGACCCTGCAGAACTATCTCGCCACCTCCGAATTCCCGGTCACCATCATCACAGGCCTGGTGTTCATGGTCTGCGTGTTGTTGTTCCGGCGCGGCATCGTCGGCGAGTTCTACAATTCGAGGCTCGGCCGCAAGCTCGGATTCGAGCATCGGCACTAGGACGGTCACCTTCGGGGAGAAGAGCTGGCCCGGTCCCCCGCCTTCGGCAGGACCGGGCATCGACAAGAAAGTGATGAGCCCATGGACACGTTCGACTATATCGTCGTCGGAGCGGGGAGTGCCGGCTGCGTTCTGGCCAATCGCCTTTCAGAAAACCGGGATCGCCGCGTGCTGCTGCTCGAGGCCGGCGGCAGCGACAATTATCACTGGATCCACATTCCCGTCGGCTATCTCTATTGCATCAACAATCCCCGCACCGACTGGTGTTTCACCACCGCCCCCGAGGAAGGTCTGAACGGCCGGGCGCTCGGCTACCCCCGCGGCAAGGTGCTCGGCGGATGCTCGTCGATCAACGGCATGATCTACATGCGCGGCCAGGCCCGCGACTACGATCAATGGCGCCAGCTGGGGTGCACCGGCTGGGGCTGGGATGACGTGCTACCGCATTTCCGCAGGTCGGAAGACCACTATCGCGGCGCCGATGAGATTCATGGCGCCGGCGGCGAATGGCGCGTGGAAAAGGCGCGCGTTCGCTGGGCCGTGCTCGACGCTTTCCAGAAGGCGGCGACTGAGGCCGGAATTCCGGAAACGCCGGATTTCAACCGCGGCAACAACGAAGGCTCCGGCTACTTCGATGTCAATCAGCGCTCCGGCGTCAGGTGGAACACCGCCAAGGCGTTTCTGCGGCCCGCCCGCAACCGGCGCAACCTCACTATTCTCACCAAGGCGCATGTCAGCCGGCTGGTGATCGAGGAAGGCCGTATCGCCGGCGTCGAATTCCAGCATGACGGCGTGGTCAAGCGGGTGCGCTGTCGCCGTGAGACCGTTCTGTCGGCCGGCGCCATCGGCTCGCCGCAGATCCTGGAGCTATCCGGCATCGGCCGTGGCGATGTGCTGAGGGATAACGGGATCGAGGTCCGGCACGAATTGCCGGGTGTCGGCGAAAACCTGCAGGACCACCTGCAACTGCGCCTCGCCTACAAGGTCACCGGGGTGCCGACCTTGAACGAGAAGGCGAGCACGTTTTTCGGCAAGGCGGCGATCGGCCTCGAATATCTCGCCAGGCGCTCAGGGCCGATGGCGATGGCACCGAGCCAGCTTGGGATCTTCACCCGTTCGGGCCCCGAGAAGGAAACGCCCGATCTGCAATATCACGTCCAGCCGGTGTCACTCGAAAAGTTCGGCGAGCCGGTTCATGCCTTCCCGGCCATTACCGCCAGCGTCTGCAACCTGCGGCCGGAAAGTCGGGGATCGGTGCACGTGAAGGGGCCTGATTTCGCAACGGCGCCGGACATTCGTCCACGCTATCTGACGTCCGAGGCCGACCGCGATGTCGCGGTCCGCTCCATCCGCCTGACGCGCCACATTGTCAGCCAGCCATCCTTTGCCTGCTTCAACCCGATCGAGTTCAAACCGGGACCGTCCTATGAGAGCGACGAGGATCTGCGCCGTGCTGCCGGCGATATCGGCACGACGATTTTCCACCCGGTCGGCACCTGCCGGATGGGTGCGGACCCGGCAAGCGTCGTCGATCCGGAATTGCGCCTGCGCGGGCTGCAGGGCTTGAGGATCGCCGATGCCTCGATCATGCCGACGATCACCTCGGGCAATACCAACTCGCCGACGATCATGATCGCCGAGAAGGCGGCGGCGATAATCCTCGCGGCCGATTCCTGATCGCCGAATCGCGTCGTTTGGCAGCCCGGATTACGGTAAACTGGCCGAAATGCGACGTCCAAACCTTAAATTCCGGGGCCGGAACCTCTATATGAGCCAGTGAAGGCCCTTCACGGGCCCAAGCACTATAAGGGGTTTGAATGGCAATGCAGCGTTTTGGAAGAGCTCTGGCAATGTTGGCGATCGGTCTCACGGTCGGGCTCACGGTTGTGGATGTCGCCGAGGCACGGCGCTCTGGCGGCGGCTTCGGCAGCCGCGGTACGCGCACCTTCTCGCAGCCGCCCGTCACCCGCACCGCGCCGACCAACGCGGCACCGATCGACCGCTCGATGACGCCGCGCCAGGACGCCGGCCCGACGACGGCCACCCCTGGTGCCGCCCAGACGCGTCCAGGCGCTGCCAACACGCCCAACGCTCGTCCCGGCTTCTTCAGCGGCTTCGGCGGCTCGCTTCTCGGCGGCCTGATGGTCGGCGGCCTGATCGGCATGCTGATGGGTGGTGGCTTCGGCGGCGCTGCCGGCTTCCTCGGCCTGATCGTACAGATGCTTTTGATCGGCGGCGTGATCATGCTCGCGATGCGCTTCTTCGGCCGCAATCGGCAGCAGACGGCCTATGCAGGCCCGTCCGAGCGCTCGTCGGCCCAGTCGCCGTCGAACGGCATGCCGTCGTTCAAGATCCCGAGCATCGGCGGCGGACAGGCAAATGCGCAGGCGAACGCCCGCCCGGCGGCAGCACCGACACCGGCCCCCGCGGCGGAAGGCCCGGCCGATGAAATCGGCGTCGGCCAAGCCGACCTCGAGCAGTTCGAGAAGATGCTGAAGGACGTACAGGCAGCCTATGCGGCCGAGGACTACGGCACCCTGCGCCGCCTGACGACGCCGGAAGCCATGTCCTACCTCGCCGAGGAACTGAGCGACAACGCCACCAGCGGCGTCAAGAACGACGTGACCGACGTTCATCTCGTCCAGGGCGATGTCGCCGAAGCCTGGTCGGAAGACGGCAAGGACTTCGCCACCGTCGCCATGCGCTACGAGAGCATCGACGTGATGCGCGACCGTACGACCGGCAAGGTGATCAGCGGCGATCCGGACAATCTGACGGAAGCCGTCGAACTCTGGACCTTCGTGCGCAAGGCCGACGGCGAATGGCAGGTCTCGGCGATCCAGGGCGTCGGGCACGCCTGATACCATCAGCACGCTAAACTTTTGAGACCCGGCCGGCCCATCCGACCGGGTCTTTTTTTGTGGCAGTGCCACAGGGCGATTGTGTCCCGTTCGTGCCGGCAACGCGTCGGCCATCTGGCGCGCAAAAGCGGAGACGACAGCCGCCGATGTCATCGGTCGATAGCCGGCCCCTCCTCGCCAAGAAGACGGGTGACGAGTGCCCGCAGCCAGCGATGACGCGGATCGCCTTCGCGGCGCCGATGCCAGATCTGCTCGAAGTCAAACGGTGGAATGGCAAAGGGTGGCTCGAAGACGACGAGCCCCTGGCCATTTGCCTGTGAAAGAATGCGACGCGCCACGGTCAGGACCAGGTCCGTGCCACGCACCAGGCCCGGTGCAACGCTCCAATGCGGAACCGCAAGGCAGATGCGGCGCGCCTTTCCCGTCGCCGCCAGAGCGAGATCGATCTCGTTGCCGGCATCGCCACGCAGAGACACCAGCACATGCGGCAGGGCGAGGTAGTCGCCAAGACCCATGGCCGGCGATCCGCCAAGTTGTGAGGCGTCTGCAAGGCAGGCAAAGCTTTCCGTGAACAGCAGCGATGACCGGATGCCTTCGCCGTGCGCCGGAAAGACGCCGAGCGCCAGATCGATCTCGCCTTCGGTCACCTGAGAGGCCATGGCCTCGCGGCTCGCCTGGTTGACGACCAGGTCCACATGCGGTGCCTCGATCCGTAAGGCTGCCATCAACCTCGGCAGCAGCACCGCCGCGCCATAGTCAGACATCGCCAGCCGGAACACATGCCGCTCCGTCGTCGGGTCGAACCCGGCGGGCGCAAGCAACGACCGCATCCTGCCGATCGCTTCGGAAAGCTGCGGCGCGATTTCGAGCGCCCGCAAGGTCGGCTCCAGTCGCCCGCCATGCCGCACCAGCAGGGGATCGTCGAAAAGATGGCGCAAGCGTGCCAGCGCATGGCTGACCGCGGGCTGGCTCTTGTTCAGACGAACGGCGGTGCGCGAAACATGGCGTTCCGACAGAAGCGCATCGAGCACGACAAGCAGGTTCAGGTCGATTCCGGCCAGATTATTCATCAAGTGAATATAGACTGTACAATATCGGAATTTCCATTCCTGACTTGGATGACGAACTCTGAGGGCGTCAAACAGATCGGAAACGCCTCATGCCAAATGCCGCATCCCTCCTCCTCGTCCTCGCCGCCGTCTTTGCCGGGGCGGTCGTGCCGTTCCAGGCCGGCGCCAACGCCATGCTCGGCCGCCTCATCGGCCACCCGCTATGGGCTACCGTCGTTTCGCTCAGTATCAGTCTTGCCCTCATCGTTCCCCTGATGATCGCCCTTCGCGTGCCGATGCCCACGCCCGCCGAGACCTTGAAAGGTCCATGGTGGATCTGGATCGGCGGCGCGGCCGGCGTCATCTACATCACGGCCGCGCTACTGCTTGCCCCGAAACTTGGCGCCGCCAGCTTCATTGTCGCGGTCATTGCCGGACAGATGGCGGTCTCTATCGTCATCGACCACTACGGCCTGATGGGCTTTCCGGAAAAGCCGGTCAGCGTCGCCCGCCTCATCGGCGTTGGGCTGATCGCGGCCGGCATGGTGATCACCCAGCTCGCAAGCGCCATGCCGGCACTCGCAAGCCAGGCCCGGTAACCAGGCACTCCTCCCGCCAGCAACCCTTGTTGACGTCGCCGCAACCGTGGTAACAAACGCACATGTCGACCGAACCACACCTGATGGCCTGACGAGCCCCGCAAGGCGGGGCTTGCTGGAGCGAGCCCAAAGTCGCCCGTGTCTCACGGGCCGGTCTTTCCTGTTCGATTGATCTCCTTCTCCCAGGTCTGCGCTACGCCCAAGAACCGGCCGACGCGATGATGGTGAACGAGGCAATCGACCGTCATTCGGGCTCACTATGAAATCGCCATCCCTTTGGAAATCGGCCGCCTTCCGGCGCGTCGGCTGCGCTCTCGCCTTCTATTCCTTCTGCTCGTGGATGCTGGTTGCGGCACTGCCGCTTCTCGTCGCGCAACGGTTCGGCACCGGCGCCGAACTTGTCGGCAGCCTCGCACTCAGGCTCGGGCCGCGCATCCTGTTTGCCGCGCTGGCCGCCGGGTTGATCCGGCGCGCCGGTCCGCGAACGGCCGTTTGCGCCGGGCTCGCCGCCACCGCATTGTGCCTTGGTGTGCTTGGCGTCGTCGAGCATGCGGGCACGCTGCAAATCATCGTATTCACCATCGGACTTGCCGACACCATAGTCGTTCCGGGGCTTCTGGCGTTGCGTGCCGCTGCCGTGCCCGCCGGCCGCAACATGGAAGCCAACACCACGTTCCAGACGATCGATCGGCTGGCCAAGATCTTCGGACCGCCGGCCGCCGGCCTCATGCTGGCAGTCCTTGCCCCCGCCCTCGCCTTCCCGGCGCTGGCCGTCGGCCACCTCGTGGCGGCGACCGGGCTCTTCACACGCGCCGGGGCTCCGGAACAAAGCTCCCGTCAGCGTCCACCGTCTGCTGGATCCGGTCTTTTCCTGGAAGCTGCGGCGACGTTGCGCGAAAATCCGGTGCTGTGGGCGCTCGTCCTGCCCGCGCTCGGCTACATGATCTCCCTCGGCGCGCTGCAGCCGTTCCTCTTCTGGCTCAATCACAACCAGTTCGGACTTGGTTCGACGATGTGGACCGTTCTTCTGGCGGCGCAAGGTGCGGGTGCCGTCCTAGGCGCGCTGGTCTCGAACCGCCTGGCGCGAACATTGATCGACACACAGTCGCTGCTCACCGCTTATCTCGTCGCGAGCCTTCTGGAAGGGGTAACGACGCTCGTGCTGGTTTTTGCCCCAAACCATGCGCTGGCAACCGCGATGCTGATCGTCGGAGGCATACCCGAAATGGTGGCCTTTGCCGCCTATTTCACGCTCATCCAGCAGCGGCTGAGCCTTGAGCGCCAGGCAGTCTTCTATGCGCTGAGCCTGCCATTGATGGACCTGTTTATGGTTGCGGGCGTCCTCACCGGCATGCTGCACAGCGGCGGATGGATGACGCTTCAACAATTCTGGTTCGTGGCCAGTGCCGCAGCGATCCTGCCCGTTCTTCCGTTCCTTGCCTGCAGATCCACGGGTCGACGATCGTAAGAGCTTGTACGCAAAGCAACATAGCCCAGAAAAAGTATGGCTGGCGGCTGGCGCTATCGCCGTCGCGCAGGCCATACTCCCCCCGGCTGAAATGAGGGGACAGGCATGCGGGACAAGTTGTTCATCGACGGAAAGTGGGAAAAGCCACGGCGCGGCGGCACGCTCGACGTCATCGATCCGGCGACGGAGGAGGTCATCCACCGCGCACCGGCTGCCACCTATGACGATATCGACCGCGCCGTCAAAGCCGCCCGCATCGCCTTCGACAGCGGCCCATGGCCGAGGCTTTCCGGCACAGAACGGGCCGTCTATCTCCGCGCGATTGCCGAGAAGATCGAGGAAAGACGCCACGCGCTGGCGCGTCTCGAAGTCACCGACAACGGCAAGCCGCTGCCGGAAGCGCTCTGGGATATCGACGATGCCGCCGGGTGCTTTCGCTATTATGCCGGGCTTGCCGAAGAACTCGACGCCAACCCGGAGGAAACGATCGCCGTCGGAGACAGCAGGTTTACCGCCCGTGCCATTCGCGAACCGCTCGGTCTCGTCGGCGCAATCACGCCCTGGAATTATCCGCTGCTGATGGTCTCCTGGAAGGTGGCGCCGGCGCTTGCCGCCGGCTGCACCATCGTGCTGAAACCGTCGGAACTGACGCCGCTGACGGCTCTGGAACTCGGCGCGATTGCCGAGGAGATAGAGCTTCCACCCGGCGTTCTCAACATCGTCACCGGCACCGGCCAGGACGCGGGCCAGCCGCTGACCGAGCATCCGCTGGTCGACAAGCTCGCCTTTACCGGCTCGGTCCCGACGGGCCGCAAGGTGATGATGGCCGGCGCGCAGGACATCAAGAACATCAGCCTCGAACTCGGCGGCAAATCGCCCTTCCTGGTCTTTGCCGACAGCGATATCGAAAGAGCCGTCGAATGGATCATGTTCGGCATCTTCTGGAACCAGGGGCAGGTCTGCTCGGCAACCTCGCGTGTATTGGTCGAGGAGCAGATCTACGACGCCGTCGTCAAAAGGCTGTGCGAGGAGGCGGCCAAGATCAAGATCGGCAATGGCCTCGACGACGGCACGCTGCTCGGGCCGATCGTTTCCAAGGGACAATATGAGAAGATCCTGACGGCGATCGACCGTGCGCGTCAGGACGGCGCGACCATCGCGGCGGGCGGCGGCCGGCCCGCCGGCTTCAACAGCGGCTACTTCATCGAGCCGACGGTTTTGACCGACATGAGCGAAGACAGCTATGTCTGGCGCGAGGAAATCTTCGGGCCGGTCGTCTGCGTCAAGCCGTTTGCGGACGAAGCGGATGCGGTGCGCATGGCCAACGACAGCCGCTTCGGCCTTGCCGCAGCCGTCATGTCCGCCGACAAGGAGCGGTGCGAGCGTGTCGCCCGGGCGCTTCGCGCCGGCATCGTCTGGGTCAACTGCTCGCAACCGACCTTCACCGAAGCGCCTTGGGGGGGCTACAAGCAATCGGGCATCGGCCGCGAACTCGGCCGCTGGGGCCTTGCCAACTATCTGGAGACCAAGCAGATCACCAGCTTCGACGCCGACGAGCCCTGGGGCTGGTACATCAAGGCATAAGACGTATCGCGGCGAACGGCGCCGACCTGCAAAGGGCGGCGTCAAATTCCCTTCATGCAGCTATGGAATAAGCCCAGGAGACGGTAGCATCATGCCGCAGGCTGCCGCATTGCGCGATTTGCGCGCTGGAGGGATGCGATGAACAGGTCAACAGGCGACTTCGACGGGCAGGATTGGCTGGAGGCGGAACTCGCCGATACACTCGATGAGGATTACGAACTCGAGCTTTCCGAACCGGCGCTTTCGGAAGAGATCCGCAAGATCTACCGCAAGAACCACCCGCCATCGCTGCCGCGCATCGACTACTTTCGCGCGCTGATCGCGCTGCAATCCGAGCTGATCAAGCTGCAGGATTGGGTCGTGCACCACAAGGAGAAGGTCGTGGTGATCTTCGAAGGGCGCGATTCGGCCGGCAAGGGCGGCGTGATCAAGCGCATCACCCAGCGGCTCAATCCGCGTGTCGTTCGGGTCGCAGCGCTGCCCGCCCCGTCGGACCGCGAAAAGACGCAGTGGTATTTCCAGCGCTACGTGCCGCACCTGCCGGCCGGCGGCGAGATCGTGCTGTTCGACCGCTCCTGGTACAACCGCTCCGGCGTCGAGCGTGTCATGGGCTTTGCCAGCGAAGACCAGGTCGAGCAGTTCTTCAACGACGTGCCGGAATTCGAGCGTATGCTCGTTCGTTCCGGCATCCGGCTGGTCAAGTACTGGTTCTCGATCACCGACGAGGAACAGCAGATGCGCTTCCTGGTGCGCATCCACGATCCGCTGAAGCAGTGGAAGCTGTCGCCGATGGACCTGCAGTCGCGCGTGCGCTGGGAAAGCTATACCAAGGCCAAGGAAGAGACCTTCGCCCGGACCAACATTCCCGAAGCGCCGTGGCACATCGTCGAAGGCAACGACAAGAAGCGGGCGCGGCTGAACTGTATGGATCACTTGCTGCAGCAGATCCCCTATGAGGATGTACCGCACGAGGAAATCACCTTGCCGGAGCGGGTGTTCAATCCGGACTACGAGCGCAAGGTGCTGCCGCCCGAACTCTACGTGCCATCAAAGTATTGAGGACGGCGGCGCCAAGGTCGTCTCTTCAGCCCTTGCGCCCTTGCCAACCCTCCGTGGAAATCGGACAGTCCATGAAACGACAGTTTCATGGAATTGGTTATGAGTGCCAAAGAGCGATCCTTCCTCACCCGCGTTCGTCAGGTTCTGCCGGAGCTTCATCCGGCAGAGCGGCGCCTTGGCGACTTTCTTTGTGACTTCCCCGGCGAAGTCGCCAGCTATTCCGCCCAGGAACTGGCGGCGCTCGCGCATGTGTCGAAGGCGACGGTATCGCGTTTCATCCAGCGGCTCGGCTATGATAACTACGAGGAGGCGCGCCGCCATGCGCGCGCCGACAAGCAGACGGGATCACGGCTGTTCCTGGCGACCAGCGCCGA
The DNA here is from genome assembly GCF_003355565.1 of Ensifer sp. M14. Lineage (NCBI taxonomy): Bacteria > Pseudomonadati > Pseudomonadota > Alphaproteobacteria > Hyphomicrobiales > Rhizobiaceae > Ensifer > Ensifer sp. M14. Next base: position 1,039,808 of record NZ_QJNR01000004.1, on the reverse strand, counting down.
TACGGCAGGCGAACAGTCCGTCACCGCCCATGTAGCCCAAGGCGTCGCCAACATCGAAGCGACCTTCCTGGCAATATCCGAAACCCAGATCAACACGGCGTCCGCCGCACTGTTGAAGGCGCGCAAGGTCTGGGTCATCGGCTTTCGCGCCAGCCATTCCTTCGCCACCTATCTGCAATGGCAGCTGACCCAGGTGATCGAGAACATCGCCGCCATTCCTGGCGGCGGCCAGACGCTCGGCGAACATCTCGTCAGCTTCACGCCCGACGACGTCGTCATCGTCTTCGGCCTGCGCCGCCGCATCGCCTTGATGGACACGCTCCTCGGACAGGTGGAAAAATCCGGTGCCCGTCTGCTCTATATCACCGACGAAGGCGTGCCCTTCCTCAGCCAGGCCGAGTGGCATTTCCGCTGCCAGACGCTGGCCCCGGGCCCTCTATTCAACCACGTCTCGGTCATGGCGCTCTGTCATCTCCTGACGACGCGATGCATCGAAACGGCTGGTGTCGCCGGCCGCAACCGCCTGCGCGGCATCGAAGCCCTGAACGACGCGCTTGAGGAGCTGTGATCGTTGTTTAGGCATTCACCTGAAACCTCAGTCCATTTTTCGACCAAGTGAAATCACAGTTTTACCCATGCAATTCCGGCGAATTGCAGCTCATATAATTGATTGCAAAAGAGAAACTGTCGTTTCCCATATTCTGGCACGAAATCTGCATTCCACAATGGCATTGCTGTGAAGAAGAATTGTACTGGACAGTACCAGCGCTCGTCAGGCGTGAAACGTCCGGTTCGTCGGCTCCAAAGCAAAATTTCCTGTATGAAACTACGGTTTCTTGATGTAACGTCATGAAACTAAGTTTTCACGCCAGTTAAGCCATAAAGGGGAACAAACCATGGCAGCGGAAAATATGGTGCCGTCCGGCAAGTCTTCGCCGGTCATCCGACAATTGGAGACAGCCTTCACCAAGATCGGCGTTACCGGCGCCCACAAGCAGATCATCGCCCTCGTCTTGATCGGCTGCCTGTTCGACAGTTTCGAGCAGAACACCATCGGCATCGCCGGCCCGATCCTGAAGGAAACCTGGGGCCTCACCGGCACCGATATCGGCTTCCTCAACACCATCACCTTCGGCAGCGCCGCCATCGGCCGGCTGCTGTCGGGCATTCTCGGCGATCGCTACGGCCGCCGCGTGATGCTGACGATCAACCTTCTACTCTTCACCATCGGCTCGGCGGCCTGCGCGCTGGCGCCGAATTTCGCGACCCTCTGCTTTGCCCGCGCCATCGTCGGTTTCGGCGTCGGCGGAGAGATCTCCACCGCCGTGACGATGCTGTCGGAATTCTGCTCGCCGAAATTCCGCGGTACGGCAGCCGGCCTCGTCAATGTCGGCGCCGGCGGCTTCGGCAACTTCCTGGCGCCGGCCTTCGGCCTTCTGATCTTCACGCTCTTCCCGGGCGAAAACAGCTGGCGCTGGTTGTTCGCCGCCTTGGCCCTGCCCGCACTGCTCGTGGTCTTCTATCGCCGTTTCGTGCCGGAAACGCCACGCTTCCTTGCCTCTCAAGGCAAGATCGACGAGGCCAACAAGGTACTCTCGATCCTCGCCTCCGGGTCGCTGCGGCCGCGTAACCTCAAGGTTGAGGAATACCTGACCAAGGAACACCTCAAGGACGAAGAGCCTGCCAAGAGCGACTGGAAGGAGCTTTTCCGGGCACCCTTCATCGGCCGGACCGTTCCCGTCGCCATCGCCATCCTGATGAGCTATGGCGCACAGCTGTCTGTGCTGACCCTGATGCCGATCATCTTCGTGTCGATGGGCTACACGCTGCAGGGCAGCCTGCTTTACAGCATGATCATCCAGAGCGGCAGCGTGCTCGGCGCCATCGCCGCCTCGATGTTCGGCTATTACTTCCCGCGCAAGAAAGTGCTGACAACAGGTGCGGTCTTCGCCTGCCTTGCGGCGATTTCGATCGCCTATCTCGGCACCAACATCTACCTCGTCCTGATGTTCGGCGCGATCTTCCAGTTCTTCGTGCTGCTTCTCAACACCTCGATCTGGATCTACGCACCCGAACTCTTCCCGACACGCATCCGTGCCTTCGGCGTCGCGCTCATCCTGGCAACCGGATCGGCAGCCGGCTCCTTCGTGCCGACGATCTCCGGCATGCTGTTCGATACCTACGGCATGGTCGGGGTCTTCGGTCTGGCAGCTGGCATGTACGCGGTCTTCGCATTCTGCATCCAGCTGGGCCCCGAGACCTATGGCATGTCGATGGAAGACCTGGACCAGCCGGCGGATACCGACCTCGCCAAGGCTGAACCGAACAAGATCAATGTCGGCATGGAAGTCAGAACGTGACCGCACATATCCTGTTGATCAACCCGAACAGCTCGCACGCGACCAGCAGCATGATGCTCGCCATCGCTGAGCGGGCTGTGACCGGACGCCTGGCCGTGGCAGTCGCCACGGCCAGGCGGAACCCGCAGATGATCGTCACGCCGCAGCAACTGACTTCTGCCGCCGACGAAGTCATCGAGATCGGCGCCGCCCATGGCGCCGGTTGCCTCGGGATCATCGTCAGCGCCTTCGGCGACCCGGGCCTAGCCGACCTCAAGGCCCGGATCGACATCCCGGTCGTCGGCATCTGCGAGGCATCGATGATCGAAGCGGCGTGCGGCGGTCGCAAGTTCGGGGTCGCAACCACGACGCCGGAGCTGATCGAGGCCATCGACGATCGTGCCCGCGACCTCGGCCTTGCCGGCCAATACACCGGCATCCGCTGCACGCCGGGCGATCCGCTCGCCCTGGCCGGCGATGAAAAGCGGCTGCGGGAAGCGCTTGGCGAAGCGGTGCGGCAATGCATCGAGCTTGACGGCGCCGAGGCCGTCATTATCGGCGGCGGCCCGCTCGGCCAGGCGGCAGAACAGTTACAGCCGCATTTTACCACGCCGATCATCGCGCCCATCCCATCCGCGGTGGAGCGCGTGCTCGACCTGATGCGGGTCACCGCCTGACCCGCAATTTCAGCGCGTTCCATCTGCCTGCGGCATCGGGCGACGCTCCCGGTGAAAGCCCGCGCTCGGCTCAAACCGGCAATTGACCTTGTTGCCCGCAAGGACTCTGTGATATTTTCGGGTGTCCTTATATGCAAAACCGAAGCTGGGGCGGAGGTGGCGCGATGAACTTTCTGTGTGCTTCCGTCGCCGGGCTGGCGTTTTTCACCTCGGCGGCATTTGCGGGTCCCTTGCATGACGCGGCAAGAGACGGCGACATCAAGCGCGTCACGCTGTTGCTCGATCAGGGAACCGACATCACCGAGCCGGATACGGCCGGAGAGCCGGCGTTGCTGGTCGCGTCGCTTGCCGGACGGCCGCAAGTGGTCGCCCTGCTGCTCGATCGCGGCTGCGATATCGAGATCCGCAACAAGGGCGGGCTGACCGCCCTGCATGCCGCTGCCTATGGCGGCAATCTCGAGACCGTCGAGCTGCTCATCGCCAAGGGCGCCGACGTCAACGACAGCAAGAACTTCTACCATATGTCGCCTCTGCATGCCGCAGCCGAGGAAGGACACGCCGATATCGTGGCCTTGCTGCTTACCCAAAAAGCCGAGATCGAGGCGAAGGAACGCAACGGCTACACGCCGCTGACGCAGGCTGGCTGGCGTTCGCACTGGGACGCAGCCGAACTGCTGCTGAAGGCCGGCGCCACCTGCCAGAAGGCCGACCTCGTCGGCGACTGGCTCTATACCGAATGCACCAAGCGGAAGTGATGCCAAAACGCGCACCAACCGCATCCGGAAATCGGAGAAGAGGAATGTCCTACCATCGATACGCTTGCGCTGCCGGTCTCGCGACCGCGGCGTTTCTCGCACTGTCCACCCCGACGCTGGCGGAAGACCTGGTCAATACAGGCTATTTCGGTGATGTCGCCATCAAGGGCTATGACCCGGTTGCCTATTTCACCGAAAGCAAGGCGCTGGAAGGCTCGCCGCAGTTTTCCTACCGCTGGCTCGGAGCCAACTGGCAGTTTGCCAGCGCCGAAAACCGCGAACTGTTCATTCGCGAACCCACCCGCTATGCGCCGCAATATGGCGGCTATTGCGCCGACGGCGTCTCGTTCGGAACGGTGACCACCAACATCGATCCAAAGGCCTGGCGGATCATCGAGGGCAAGCTGTTCCTGAGCTATGACCCGGGCGCGGCTGAAGGTTTTGAGAAAAACCCGAACAAACTGGTCGATTCCAGGAAGCACTGGTCCGAAGTGGAAAACACGCTCGTTTCGGAAAAGCTCGGCACCACCTGGCAGAAGGCGCGCTAAAGGCGCTTCCAGAAAAGGTGCAAAGCGGTTTTCCGTCGGGAAGTGCGTAAAGACAAGAGATCGACCGTTCTTGCGGCATCACGCAAACCAAAGCGCCGATATCCGGGCTGCCGTCACCGCTCGATCGAGAAGAGTTTCAGCGCCTGCGGCGTCACGTGGATGTAGTCGGCGCCGCGCTCACCCTTGGCCGTGTTGCGATAGACGTAGCCGCAGACCATGCGGTCGAGAAAATAGCCATCGAATTTCTCGCAGAGCTGGTTGCCCTTCACCTCGATGCGGCCGGTAATGTTGGTGTTGGCGCTGCGATAGGCGGTGTTGCCCGCTTTGTCGAAGAACTGCATGAAACTCGTGCCGTTCTTGTGCTGCCCGCTCCAGGTCTTCTCGCTGGTCAGCGCGCCAAGTTCCGCGGGTCCGAGCCTGTCGGCGGGCGCGCCGACGAAGCCGAAGGGCCACTCCGGAATGCCGGCCGTGCGCAGGCCGTAGAGGTGGCGGTTCAGGTCCTCCTCGCGCCAGTAATCATAGAGGTAGCCGTAATAGGTGAGATTGGTGTCGGGAAAGAGCTTTAGCAGCGTCTCCCCTTCCGCCACCGCACGCGCCCGATCGCCGCGCTGGGCATAGGCCGAGGCCAGATATTCCCGTGCAGCCTCGGCATTCGGCAGCGCCTCGCCCGCCACCTCGATCAACGGGATCGCTCGGTCGTTGTCTCGCGCTGTGTAGTAGACGATGCCGGCCAAAAGCCGCAAGCTCGGGGATGGCGACGGGTCGAGCCGAAGTGCCCGCTCCAGGTCCGCGATCGCCTGCTGGTGGTCTCCCGTCTGCGCCAGGATCAGCGCCTGATTGGCATAGGCCTCGGGATCGCTCGGCTGCGCTGCGACCGCCCGCGCAGCCGATTGCCGTGCTTCCGTCTCGCGCCCGTCAACGAGCTGCAACAGCGCTAGCACGGTGTGGGCGCGCGCATTGTTGGCGTCGAGCTTCAGCGCCTGGCCGGCAGCATCATAGGCGATCTTGCGGGCGACGGCGGCCGACCAGAGAGAGTTGTAGTCGTTGCGCCAGACATCGACGGCAACGCGCGCAATCCCCGCATGGGCATTGGCAAACCGCGGATCGAGATCGATCGCCTTCTGATAGAAGGCCAGCGTCTGGCGATAGGTGTCGACATCGCTGTAGATCAGTCCCTGCTGCTCGGCGCGCATGTAATAGTCGTAGGCTTCGAGATTGTCGGTCGGAATGCGCGCCAGCTGGTCGCGCTCGCCTTCGCTGAGCTTGACCTCCAGCGCCGCAATGATCTTGCCGATGACATCATCCTGCACGGCGAAGAGATCGGCATATTGCCGGTCGTAGCGCTCCGCCCAAAGCGAAAGACCGCTCATCGCATCGATCAGCTTGACGTTGATGCGCAAGCGTTGGTCCGCCCGCTGCAGGGTGCCCTCGAGGATGTAGTGAACGCCCAGCTCCGCCGCCACGTCCTGGATTTTCGATGCGTTGTCCTTCATTGCGAAGACGGAATGGCGGGCAATCACGAACAGTCCTGAGACTTTCGAAAGCTCGGTGATGAGGTCGTCGGTCAATCCTTCGGCCAGATGGTCATGATCCCGGTCGCCACTGACATTGATGAAAGGCAGGACCGCGACGGAAGGCTGGTCCGGCAAGGGATAGGCAAAGCGCTCGGTCGGGGTCTCCGGCAGAATGAGCGTCCACGGCTGCCACCAGGCTCCGGCAAGTGCGAGGATCAGCATGAGGCCACCGGCAATGAGTATGCTTTTTCGTGCGGGACGCTGTTTCGTCGCCTTGACGATGGTCTTGCCGGCATCATCAGGATCGAGAAGCACGCGGTACACACGAATGGGCTCGGCAATACCCCTCACCGTCTGCTCGCCGAGCGAGGCAAAGCCGACGGCGATCTTCGATCGCACCTGATCATAGGCGGCCCCGGAAATGGCGATGCCACCGGGCTCGGCGAGCCCCTGCACCCGATCAGCGGTGTTGACGCCGTCGCCGTGAATGTCGTCGCCTTCGACGATGATGTCGCCGAGATTGATGCCGATGCGGAAATCGAGCCGCCGGTCGGCTGCGACCATGTCGGCCTGTTCGGCCTTGCGTTGCTGGATCTCCACCGCGCAGCGAAGCGCGTCGACGACGCTGCGGAATTCCACCAGCAGCCCGTCCCCCATCGTATTGACCAGGCGTCCGTGATGTTCGGCAAACTGCGGCTCAAGAATATCGTGCAGGTCGCTCTGGAATCTGGCACGCGTTCCCTCCTCGTCGAGCCGGCTCAAGCGAGTGTATCCGGCGACGTCGGCGATCAGGACGGCTGCGAGGTGGCGCTCCATCGACGGTCTCTTCACGTGCGATGTATTCCAGCGACGATGTTACCGCAGGTCGTCGGGCGCCGCCATCGCATCGACAGCGAACGGCGGCAGCCGCGTCGTAACTGTTACGTACTTGTAGTTTTGCGACCTTCGCTCAACCATCGCTGAATTGCTGGTCCGCATGGCTTTGCGCATGCCGCCGGATTGCCCGTCGGCCCTCTGCTCTGCGCGTTCATACGGAGGATTTTGGCATGATCAGACGACGGACCATCCTGATGTACGGCGCGTTTGCAGCAGCACTTCCCCATATGACAGCCTTGCCTTCCTTCGCCACTGATGCGGCCCTTACGCCCGATGAAGCACGGGCGATCGCAAAAGAGGCGACGATCTACGGATTTCCGTTGGTCGACAATTATCGGGTGCAGCATTCCTATTTCGTCGACGCCGGTGGGCCGGAGTTCAAGGCGCCGTGGAACACGCTGTTCAACAATGCACGGGTCTACACGCCTGAAGACAAGGCCATCCAGACGCCGAATTCAGACACGCCCTACTCCTATGTCGGCGCGGATCTCAGGGCCGAGCCGTTGGTGTTCACCGTTCCGGCAATCGAGAAGGAACGGTACTACTCACTGCAATTCATCGACCAGTACACCTTCAACTTCGCCTATGTCGGCAGCCGCGCGACGGGCAACGATGCCGGCAGCTACCTGCTTGCCGGGCCGAACTGGAAGGGCGAGACACCGCCGGGGATCAAGGAGGTCATCCGCTCGGAGACCGAGTTCGCCTTCGTGCTCTACCGCACGCAGCTCTTCAATCCCGGTGACATCGAAAACGTCAAGAAGATCCAGGCCGGCTACAAGGTCGAGCCGCTGTCAAAGTTCCTCGGCCAGCCGGCACCGGCAGCCGCACCCGCCGTCGACTTCTTCACACCCCTCAGTGCCGCCGACGAGAAGATATCGCCAGAGGTCTTCAGCGAACTCAACTTCATCCTGCAGTTCTGCCCGACCGATCCGTCGGAAAAGGAGCTGATGGCACGCTTTTCCGAGCTCAACATCGGCGGCGGCAAGACGTTCGACTTCCGGGCCTTCCCGCCGGATATCCAGAAGGCGATCAGCGACGGCATGGCGGACGGCTGGGCCGCTTTCAAGGAACACAAGGAAACCATGGTCGATACCGGCAAGCTTTCGAGCGCCGTCAGCTTCGGCACAAGGGCGTTTCTGAAGAACGACTACATGCAGCGTATGTCCGGTGCGGTGCTCGGCATCTACGGCAACTCCAAGGAAGAGGCGATCTACCCGGCATACTTCGTCGATGCCGAGCAGAAGCCGCTTTCCGGCGCGAACAAATACGCCCTGCGCTTCGAACCCGGCCAACTGCCCCCCGTCAATGCGTTCTGGTCGCTGACACTCTACGAACTGCCGGCAAGCCTGCTCCACGCCAATTCGCTCAATCGCTATCTCATCAATTCGGGGATGCTGCCGAGCCTGAGGCAGGATGCCGACGGCGGCCTGACCCTCCATGTCCAGAACGAGAGCCCGGGCGCAGACCTCGAGAGCAATTGGCTACCGGCGCCGAAGGGGCCCTTCCTCGTGGTGATGCGGCTCTATTGGCCCAAACCCGACGCGCTCGACGGCAAATGGAAAGCCCCGCCCCTGAAACCTGCCGCTTGAGCAGAGAGGATGCCAAACATGAAGACGCTTCGAGTTCCTCTTGCCCTTGCCGTCGCCCTATCAGCGATCGGCACGAAGCCGGCCACGGCAGCAGACGCTGTCATCGTCGGTGTCGACAATTTCATCCGCGCCGAGAGCGACATGTATGCGGCCGCCATGGTCAAGGATGGAGCACTGGGCAAGTTCTTGCACCGCCGCGAGCCCGCCTCGATCGACAACCAGACGGTCATTCGCCTCAACCGCGACACGCTCTATTCCTCCGGCGTGTTCGACCTTGATGCCGGCCCCGTCACGATCACGCTGCCCGATGCCGGAAAACGGTTCATGTCGATGCAGGTTATCAACGAGGATCACTACGTGCCGCAGGTAACCTATGAGGCCGGCGAGCATACGCTGACGAAGGAGGGCGTCGGCACGCGCTATGTCGTCATCGCGATCCGCACCCTCGTCGACCCGGCCGATACCAAGGATATCGAAGCGGTCCATGCCCTGCAGGACGCGATCAAGGTCAGTCAGGCGGGGAGCGGCAGCTTCGAGGTCCCTGCCTGGGATCCAGCGAGCCAGAAGACAGTGCGTGAAGCGCTGCTCGCGCTGAGTGCGACATTGCCCGACTTCAAGAAAGCCTTCGGGACCAAGGAGGAAGTCGATCCCGTTCGCCATCTGATCGGGACGGCCGCCGGCTGGGGCGGAAATCCGGACAAGGATGCGGTTTATCTCAACATCACACCAGCGAAGAACGATGGTGCGACGGTCTATAAGCTCGACGTGAAGGACGTACCCGTCGACGCGTTCTGGTCGGTGAGCGTCTACAATGCTGCCGGATACTTTGAGAAGAACCAGTATGGCGCGTACACGGTCAACAATATCACCGCGAAGAAAGGCGGCGACGGCACGGTGGCGATCCAGTTCGGTGGCTGTGATGGCAAGATAGAAAATTGCCTGCCGACCACAAAGGGCTGGAATTACACCGTGCGCCTCTATCGTCCCCGGCAGGAAATACTGGATGGAAAGTGGCAGTTTCCGGAGCCAAGCCCAGTCAACTAGCCGGGAGCAACGGCTGGCCAAGCATCAGTTTGAGGCGTGGCCGGCAGGAACGCTCGTGGGTTTTCATCTGCGCCTGCCGGACGGCTCGGCATGGCAGCCCACAGGAGGTTTCCGGCAGAAACGTGAAACGGCTCTCCGTCAGGAACCACGGAGGAAAAGAAATCTAGAGCGCTTCCGCAAGCCGGTTTAGGCCGGAAACGCTCCAGGTCGTGCAATGATGCGTGAAATCAGGCGGGGGTGCGCTTGCGCGCCGGCTGGCGCTTCGGCGCCGGGGCCACTGGTTCGGCGTCAGCTTCCTGCAACAACCGCGCAGCCTTGAGCTTTTCGGTCTTCTTCTCGCGCGCCAGCTTTTCGGCAGCGACGATACCACGGGCCGTATGGTCGGTTGCCGCAGCCTTGTCGGCTGCCGACAAGCGCTCGGGCTTGAAAAGATCTTTCTTCGTCGACGTCATGCGTACCTCCTCGCTCGGGCGTGGACCGATGCCGAAATCGGCATCGGTGCCTCAGATTTAGAGCTTTTCCAGGAAAAGTGCGAAGCGGTTTTCCATCAGGAAATGCGTAAGCAATGAGCTAGAGCGCTCTGCGTCTCCGTTGAAACCGGAAACGCTCTAGCGAGTGCGGACGGCCTTCTTCGGCGCCGGCAGCAGGCCTTCGCGCTGAAGCTTCTTGCGCGCCAGCTTGCGCTGGCGACGAACGGCTTCGGCCTTTTCGCGAACGCGCTTTTCCGACGGCTTTTCGTAGGCGCTGCGCGCCTTGAATTCGCGGAACAGTCCCTCGCGCTGCATCTTCTTCTTGAGAATGCGAAGTGCCTGGTCGACGTTGTTGTCTCTGACGAGTACCTGCAAGGTAAATCCTTCCCTTTGGTTCGTGGCCGCACACCGGCGGACCGAAAGTGCCTAAAGCTATCTTCCGATCCGGATGCGCGACGGTTTCAGCCAGGGTTCCCCCTTGGCAATGATGCGCGACGGTCCCTCTTCGATGGGAGAGGCCGCCTCAGTGGTCTCGACGTCACTTGCAACGATGCGACGTTCGAAATTCTCGCCGTCGAAACGGACGCGATATTGGGTCTCGCCGTGGTCGGCGGGCAGAACACCGATGATCCGGCACGTCCTGACGGCCGGTGCCAGCTTGGTGAAATCGGCCCTTACGGTCACCGTGTCGCCAACGGCACAAATTCTGCGGGTCATGATAGTTTCCTTCCCCGGCGGTGCAGGGTCCGGACGCAAAAAGGCCGGGCTTCACCCGACCTCTTCCCGTCAATCAAACGTCCCCAGCCAGTACATCCGTGGTCGGGGGAGGCAGATGACGATTCATTCCGCCCGCAGATTGTCGGCAGAGTTCTTGCCGGTCTTGCGGTCGCGGACGATGTCGTAGGTGACCTTCTGGCCTTCCGCCAGCGAGCCCATGCCTGCACGCTCTACAGCGGAAACATGAACGAACACGTCGGTCGTGCCGTCATCCGGCTGGATGAAGCCAAAACCCTTGGTGCCATTGAACCACTTTACAGTGCCTGAATTCATAACGATCTCCTTTCAATCGTTGATTTCGCTCGACGGGTATTCGCCGGGCCGTGTCGATGTTGAGAGGAAATCTGACTACGCTTTTCAGCGCTTTGACAAAGGTCGCAAGCAATATTCGATTGCACCCATATAATTCTTTTTTCGGGATTTTCAATGTTTCATTTGGAAAACCGCTCGAAATGCAACAGCGCCACCGAAAAACAACGTTGATTCAAGCTTGTTTCGATTGGAATCTTTTCAGAATTTCCATCCTGTTATTTTTGGACGCACCAAGAAATGTATCTTCGCCTTCGATGATAAACCATGAATGCAGAACTATAACCGAGTTGAGCGAAGCATAGTGGGGGTCAAAATGGCGAATGCCGGCGCCCCTAACAGCGCGACCCAGTCTCATCTTGTATTGAAGCAAGTGGGAAAGACGATTTCGCGGTACGACCGGCCTTGCAGACAGCCTCGCGTTAAGAGCGACACTGGCGGGCTTGATCGCCCGCCAGTGCTATTGTTGGATAGCCGAGATTACTCGGCGGCCTCTGCTTCGGGCATTGGCACGTAGTTGAGGATCGGCGACAGCCAGCGCTCGACCTCGCGCACCGCCATGCGCTTGCGCGTGGCATAATCCTCGACCTGATCGCGCTCGACCTTGGCGACGCCGAAGTAGTAGGCCTCGGGATGGCCGATATAGAGGCCGGAGACGGACGAGCCCGGCCACATCGCAAAACTCTCGGTCAAGGTTACGCCGATGGTCTTTTCAGCGTCGAGCAGGCGGAACAGGGTTTCCTTTTCCGTGTGATCGGGCTGAGCCGGATAGCCTGGCGCCGGCCGGATACCGGCATAGGGTTCGCCGACCAGATCCTGAGGCAAGAACGCCTCATCGGCAGCATAGCCCCAGAGCTCCTTGCGCACATATTCATGCATGCGCTCGGCAAAGGCCTCGGCGAAGCGATCGGCGAGCGCCTTGACCATGATCGACGAATAATCGTCGTTGGCGCGCTCGAAGCGTTCGGCGATCGCCACTTCCTCGATGCCTGCGGTAACGACGAAGCCCCCGAGATAGTCCCTGCTGCCACTGTCGACAGGGGCGACGAAGTCCGACAGCGCGACGTTCGGCCGGCCGTCGCGCTTGCTCAACTGCTGGCGCAGCGTGAAGAACGTGGCAAGCTCCGCATTGCGCGCCTCGTCGGCAAACAGCCTGATATCGTCGCCGACGGTGCCCGCCGGCCAGAAGCCGACGACCGCCTTCGGCGCGAACCACTTCTCCTCGATGATCTTGGCAAGCATGGCCTGCGCGTCGTCGAACAGCTGGCGGGCCGCCTGTCCCTGCTTCTCGTCGTCGAGGATCTTCGGGTAGACGCCCTTCAGTTCCCAGGTCTGGAAGAACGGCGTCCAGTCGATGTAGCGCGCAAGCTCTTCCAGCTCCCAGCCCTGGAACACCCGGGTGCCCAGGAACGAAGGAGCCTTGGCCTGGTAGCCGCTCCAGTCGATCTTGTGGGCATTGGCGCGCGCCTGCGACAGCGGCAGGCGACGCTTTTCCGCCTCGTTGCGGGCATGGGCGTCGGCAACCTTGCGGTATTCTGCACGGATGGTCTCGACATAGGGAGCCTTCGCCTCCGGCGACAACAGGCTGGAGACGACACCGACCGCGCGGCTCGCATCGGTGACATAGACCGTCTGGCCGCGATCGTAGCGCGGATTGATCTTGACTGCCGTATGCACCCGGCTCGTCGTCGCGCCGCCGATCAGAAGCGGGATGTCGAAGCCCTCGCGCTCGAGTTCCGAGGCGACATGCACCATCTCGTCGAGCGACGGCGTGATCAGGCCGGAAAGACCGATGATATCGACCTTCTGCTCCTTGGCCACCTGAAGGATCTTGGCCGAAGGCACCATGACGCCGAGGTCGATGATCTCGTAATTGTTACAGGCGAGCACGACGCCGACGATGTTCTTGCCGATGTCGTGCACATCGCCCTTGACCGTCGCCATCAGGATCTTGCCGGCGCTCTGGCGTTCGCCCTCGCCGCCGGCGGCAAGCCGCTCGGCTTCCATGTGCGGCAACAGCACCGCAACCGCCTGCTTCATCACACGCGCCGACTTCACCACCTGCGGAAGGAACATCTTGCCGGAACCGAAGAGGTCGCCGACGACATTCATGCCGGCCATCAGCGGACCTTCGATGACATGCAGCGGCCGGGCGCTCGAAAGCCGCGCCTCCTCGGTGTCGGCCTCGATATATTCGGTAATGCCGTTGACCAGCGCGTGCTCGAGCCGCTTTTCCACCGGCCATTCGCGCCAGGAAAGATCCTTCTCCTTGGCCTGGGCGCCGCCCTGGCCGCGATAGCGTTCGGCAAGCTCGAGCATGCGCTCGGTCGAATCGGCGCGGCGGTTCAACACCACGTCCTCGCAGGCCTCGCGCAGCTCGGCATCGATGCCGTCATAGACGGCGAGCTGGCCGGCATTGGCGATGCCCATGTCCATGCCCGCCTGGATGGCGTGATAGAGGAACACGGCATGCATCGCCTCGCGCACCGGCTCGTTGCCGCGGAAGGAAAACGACAGGTTGGAGACGCCGCCGGAAATGTGCACATGCGGCAACGTCGCGATGATCTCGCGGGTCGCCTCGATGAAGTCGACGCCGTAGTTGTTGTGTTCCTCGATCCCCGTCGCAACCGCAAAGATGTTCGGGTCGAAGATGATGTCTTCGGGCGGGAAGCCAGCCTCTTCCGTCAGCAGCTTGTAGGCGCGGGTGCAGATCTCGACCTTGCGCGCCTTGGTGTCGGCCTGACCGACCTCGTCGAAAGCCATGATAACGACGGCGGCGCCATAGGCGCGGCAAAGCCTGGCGTGGTGCAGAAACGCCTCCTCGCCTTCCTTCATCGAGATCGAGTTGACCAGCGGCTTGCCCTGGACGCATTTCAGGCCGGCCTCGATCACCTCCCACTTCGACGAGTCGATCATCACGGGTACGCGGGCGATATCCGGTTCGGAGGCGATGAGGTTGAGGAATTCGACCATCGCCTGCTTCGAATCGATCAGGCCCTCGTCCATGTTGATGTCGATGATCTGCGCGCCGTTGGCGACCTGGTCGCGGGCGACATCGAGCGCTGCCGAGTAATCGCCGGCAGTGATCAACTTGCGGAACTTGGCCGAACCGGTGACGTTGGTGCGCTCGCCGACATTGACGAAGGGAATGTCGGACGTCAGCGTGAAGGGCTCGAGGCCCGAAAGCCGCATCAACGGCGCGACATCCGGGATCCGGCGCGGCGGGTGCTTGGCAACTGCCTTGGCGATCGCGCTGATATGGGCCGGCGTCGAGCCGCAGCAGCCGCCGACAATGTTGAGCAGGCCGTCGCGGGCAAAGGCCTCGACCTGGGCTGCCATCTGCTCCGGCGTTTCGTCATATTGCCCGAATTCGTTCGGCAGGCCGGCATTCGGATAGGCACAGACGAAGGTGTCGGCAACGCCGGAAAGCTCGTCGATATGCGCACGCATGGCGTTGGCGCCGAGCGCGCAGTTGAGCCCGATGGTGAAAGGCTCGGCATGGCGCACGGAATACCAGAACGACGTCGGCGTCTGGCCTGACAGTGTCCGGCCGGAAAGATCGGTGATCGTGCCGGAGATCATAACCGGCAGTTCGATGCCCTTCTCGGCAAACACTTCCTTGGTGGCGAAGATCGCCGCCTTGGCGTTGAGCGTATCGAAGATCGTCTCGATCAGGATGATATCGGCGCCGCCGTCGATCAGACCGTGGATCTGTTCGGCATAGGCGATCCGGAGATCGTCGAAGCTGACCGCCCGGTAGCCCGGATTGTTGACATCGGGCGAAATCGACGCGGTCCTGTTGGTCGGGCCGAGTGCGCCGGCGACGAAGCGGCGACGGCCGTCATGCGCTTCGGCACGTTTTGCCGCCCGGCGCGCCAGCCGGGCGCCGTCGCGGTTGAGGTCGTAGACCATGTCTTCCATGCCGTAGTCGGCCTGGGCGATGCGGGTCGAGGAAAACGTGTTCGTTTCCAGGATGTCGGCACCGGCGATGGCATAGGAATAGTGGATATCCTCGATCGCCTTCGGCTGCGTCAGCGTCAACAGATCGTTGTTGCCCTGCTGGTGACAGGCGCAGCCGCCGAAGCGATCGCCGCGAAAATGATCCTCGACGAAACCCAGTTGCTGGATTTCCGTGCCCATGGCGCCGTCCATGATCAGGATGCGCTCGCTGGCCGCCTGCGTCAGCGCCCGCATGACTTCGGAGCCATCCGGCTGGGGGGAAAGGTCGCCGAAAAGGGCGTCGATGGCGGACATGGGAAATCTCCCGTTCTGAAAACGACAAACAATAGTCAAGTCAATCACATAAAGATATCTTTATGTCAACATATGAAAGGACTTAATTTGCCTCAATGAGACTGGCTTCAGCGCCCGTCTGCACACCGTTTCAGTCTGTGCATAGGTGCCGCGAAAAGGCGATTCCGCCTTTCGGCTGACCGGCTAACACAAAGAAAATGGCCCGCCGCGCGTGCGACGAGCCATCAGACATGCCGTTGGAGCAAAAACTCAGAGACGCGCGAGGCAATCCTGCGTTTCATAGATAGCGCAGAGGATATGGTAAAAGCTGCTCGCCGGCGCCGGTTCGTCGATGAAACTGCCGTCGGCCTGCTGCTTGTCGCGCCAGAGCCCGGCAACCGGCGTCTCCAGGAAGAAGCCAAGTGCCGCCGCTGCCCGAGCTGCCGATGCGAGGTAGCGCTCGCGCTCCGCACCTTCGGTGAGGGCTGCAAAACGAACCGAAGCCTTCAGCCATTCCGTCTGCGGCCACAGCCGGGCGATCGGGTCGGCGACGGAGAAGTCGTCGAAGAGCGTCATGACCGCGACGTTCCGCGTCGGGCAGATGCCATGCGCCTCGCCGATTGCAAACAGCTGCCGCGCCTTGATGATCGCTTCGGCGCTGCCGCGCCGCTCGCCCCAGCGTAACAGCAGCCAGGCCCATTCGAACA
The DNA here is from genome assembly GCF_003355565.1 of Ensifer sp. M14. NCBI lineage: Bacteria > Pseudomonadati > Pseudomonadota > Alphaproteobacteria > Hyphomicrobiales > Rhizobiaceae > Ensifer > Ensifer sp. M14. The sequence continues at coordinate 1,023,970 of NZ_QJNR01000004.1, read as the reverse complement.
GATGGCCGGGCTCGACGATACGGCCCTTGTCGCCCGGATACGGCGCCCAGTCGTGATCGAAGAATTCGCGCAATGCGCCGGTATCGCCGTCGATGAAGTGGTCCATCGCCAGATGGGCGATCTCGTCGGCAAGATTGAACCAGGCGACCTGATCGAAGCCGACAACCTCCTCACTCGCCAGGCAGGCTTCGAACAGATGCATGTGCGGATTGGAGCAGAGCGGTAGCCGCGACGGATTGTCTTCCTCGAAACCCGTCAACGGATGCTTGCAATGGGCTTCAAGACGCTGGCGCAGACCGTTGCTGCGCTCGATCATCTCGGGCTTTCGCTCAGGAAAGACCTCGGCCAGATAGGCAAAGGCCAAAAGCGCGAAGGCCTGATTGTAGAGATCGAACGACACATCGATGAGGTTGCCGTCGGCATCCGCAAGCGCACCGTAAAAGCCCGTCGGCTGCAGATAGACACGATCGAAATAGGCAAGCCCACCCTCGGCGGCACTCTGCCAGTCGCCGCTCCAGCCGCGCCTGCCGGCTTCCGCGAAACAATAGACCTGGCGCGGCTGCACCCGCGCGCGGCGGTTGGCGAGCGTCGGTTCACCAGCCATGTCAATGGTTTCGGCGAAACCGCCGCCCGCGGCATCGACGCCCTTGTCACGCCAGAGCGGCAGGGCCTTTTCAGCCAGCCATGCCGACAGGGTAGCGGATTGCGAGAAAATATCCTGCGGCAACGGTTCAGCCCTCGAGCTTCAGGTCATCATGGTTCTTGCCCAGCAGCTCGGCCAGAGCCTCGACCACCATGTTGTGGTCCTCGCGCTGCGGTAGGCCGGACACGGTCACCGCACCGATGCAACCCGTGCCCTTGACGACGATCGGGAAGCTGCCACCATGGGCGGCATATTCGGCATCCGGGAGCCCGAGCTTTGCCTGCAGGTTGGTCTGCTGTTTCAACAATCCGAGGCCGGTCGAGTAGCTGCTCTTGAACAGACGGAAAACGGTGTTGCGCTTGCGGCGCACCCAGTTCGGATTGTCAGGTGTTGCACCTTCGAGCGCGGCATAGAACACCTGCATGGAAAACAGCGTGATATCGATGACGACGCCGAGCTTGCGTTCGGCCGCCATGCGGCGCAGCGTCGAACCCAGTTGCCACGCAGCTTCCAGGTCGAAACTGTCGAACTGCAGTTCGCGCTCCTGCTCGCCGATGCGCTTGAGATCCTTGTCGATATTCATGAAGCCTCCGCTCAATCCTTCCAGAGCCAGGCCGCACCGCGCACGCCGGAGCTATCCCCGTGCACCGCCTTGCGAACAGGCGTTTCGAAACTGTCGCCAAAGAGGTAGTCGACCACCAGCGGCGGCACATCCTCATAGATCTCGTCGACATTCGACATGCCGCCGCCGAGCACGAAGACGTCGGGATCGACGATGTTGGTCAAAAGCGCAAGGCTGCGGGCCAGCCGGTCGACGAAACGATCATAGACGCCCGTTGCCACCGGATCGCCGGCGCGCTTCGCCTCGATGATATCGCGGCCGCGCTTTTCAACGCCTGTCGTCAGGCGGTAGTCGAGCTCGACGCCGGTGCCGCAGGCGTACATGTCGAGACAGCCGTGTTTGCCGCACCAGCATTTGTGACCGGGATATTCGTCCCTGGTCATCCATGGCAGCGGATAGTGGCCGATCTCGGCGGCGACGCCCTGGTAGCCGGCGTGCACCTTCTTGCCGATCGCAAGCCCACCGCCATGGCCGGTGCCGACGATCACGCCAAAGACCGTCTGCGCATCCTTGCCGGCGCCATCGACCGCCTCCGATACCGCCAGACAATTGGCGTCGTTGGCGAGCCGCACCTTGCGGCCGATCGCCTGCTCAAGGTCGCGCCCGAGCGGCTTGCCGTTGATCAAGACGGCGTTGGAATTGCGCACGATGCCGGTGCGCGGATTGGGGCTGCCGGGAATACCGATGCCGATCGAGCCCGGTTCGCCGGCCGTCTGTTCGGCAGCGGCCACGAGGTCGAGAACGGCTCGGATGCAATCGTCATAACCGCTGGTCGGGGTCGCGACGCGATGGCGGGCGCGCGTTTCGCCATCGCGATCGAGCGCGATGACTTCCATTTTCGTGCCGCCCCAATCAATTCCGATGAACATGTCTGGATAGGTCTCTGGGTGAAGGTCGAATGAAGCCGCGCGAGCCTCCTCAAGCCGGCGCTAATGACTGCTTAGCATTCGAAAGACGGCAAACGCCAGCCCCCGATGTCGGCACGCCTCGGTAGAGGAGGGAGCCGTGTCCGGCCGGCAACATCTGACCTCTCCTTGATCACCAGCACCGCACGCCGCGCCTCTTTCGCAAAGGCACCGCGCAAAAACACTTGGCGAACAGGCCTTGCTTTTGTATGGGTGCTATTCAAGTGGTCCCGTAGCTCAGCAGGATAGAGCACCAGATTCCTAATCTGGGGGTCACGCGTTCGAATCGCGTCGGGATCACCATTCTCCTTATCATTTTGTCACCGCACAGCGCGCCGCCCAGTCCAGCCTGGCCCCACCCCGAACATCGATGCAAACGATCATGGTTCAGTTGCTTGTCACCTACATGCAAATGCGCACTCGACCGACCGGCGAACCGCTGCCCTCGCCCGTCGAGAACGCAGCGTTCGCGCTTGAGCGACTGGAGGCAGAGCAATTCCTGTCGCTCTATCGCGCCGTCGGCGAAACTCTACGTTGGGATCAACGGCTGCGCATGCCTGCCGAGGCGCTCGACGCCTTTTTGCGCAGCCCATCGACTGCGATTTATGTCCTGCGGATCGACGGTCGTGCCGTCGGGCTTTGCGAATTCGATCGCGTCGACACCGCCGATATCGAGCTCACCCATTTCGGCCTGATCCCCGACATGCAGGGACGAAGGCTTGGGCCGTATCTTCTCGACGCAGCACTGCGCGCCGTCTGGGATCGTGCGCCCCAGCGCATCTGGCTGCACACGGACGAGTGGGATCACGCCAAGGCGCAAGACACCTATCGCCGCGCCGGCTTCGACATTTTCGACCAGAAGCTCGAAGATATCAGCGAGTAACGTCTGCAACAACATCAGTCACGTTGCCGTGAGCTTCGGTCGTACCCGTGGCACAAAACCTGCCCTCATCCATTTCCTCTGATGAAAGGAAATGGTGAAGCCCATGAGAAAGCTGGCAATTGTCGCGCTTTCGCTGGCAACCGCCTTCTCCAGCGTAGCCCCGGCGCAGGCATTTCCGCCGGTGACACCCGTGAAGGCAGGCATCTCGAACGTCGAGACCGTGCAATATTATAACCGCCGATGGTATCGCGGCGGGGATCGCGACAGATGGGGCGACCGCCGCTACTATCGTCACCGGCACTGGGATGATGACGACGACGATGACAATGTTGGCGCGATCATCGGAGGCCTTGCCGCCGGTGCCATCATCGGCGGGCTGTTGAGTTCCCAGCCGCGACGCTACTATGGCGGCAATTCCCATGCGAGTTGGTGCTACAGTCGCTACCGCTCCTATAGGGCGTGGGACAACACCTTCCAACCCTATAACGGCCCGCGCCGCGCCTGCTATTCGCCCTACCGCTAATCGCCACCCTGTCCCGTCGCCCGAAAGGCGGCGGGGCGCGCATAACGATCTGAAAGACAACAGTTTTTCTGTGAGTGTATGACGCAGGATCTTACGATGATCCTGCGCCCCGGGCGCGCCCGTTGCGCCAGCGCTACGCCCAATCGCTCGGCCGGGCCTGTGCCTGCCACCGATCTTTCCTATGCAAACCTGCTCCTCCCAAGACCTGTTGGTTCCGCTGCGGTTTGTGACCGCCGCTTGACATCTCCGTAAGCCTGATCTTATCATTCCAATATAAAGTAGCGTAGTACATAATTATGCAATAACAAAAGAGAGGAACACTAGGATGAAATCAGCAAGAATTGCACTGCTTCTGGGAACGGCGCTTGTCGCCTCGTCATCATTCGCTTTCGCGCAGGAAAAGGGTGGGGTCATCAACGTCGCGACCGTCGGCGAGCCGCCGACACTCGACCCGATGGCATCCACGGCCGACCTCGTCGGCATCGTCTCACAGCACATGTTCGAGACGCTTTACACCTTCGACAAGGATTGGAAGCCGACGCCGCTTCTGGCCGCCGCCATGCCGGATATCAGCGCCGACGGCAAAACCTACACGATCAAGCTGCGCTCCGGCGTCAAGTTCCATGACGGCACCGACATGGATGCGACCGACGTCGTCGCCTCGCTCGACCGTTGGACGAAGACGGCTTCGCGCGGCAAGCAGACGGCAACGACGATCGCCGGCATCGAAGCCGTCGATGCGACCACCGTCAAGATCTCGCTCACCACGCCCTATGCGCCGCTGGTCTCGCTGCTCGCCTTCAACAACTCCGCCGCGATCGTGCTGCCTTCGGAAAAGCAGGCCGAGCCGATGGTCGATTTCGTCGGAACCGGCCCCTACAAGCTCAAGGAGCGCAAGGCCGACCAGTATATCCAGCTCGCGCGTTACGATGGCTATGTCTCGCCCGAGGGTGAGAGCAACGGCTATGGCGGCGCGCGCCACCAGTATGCAGACGAGATCCGCTTCGTGCCGGTTCCCGATCCGAACACCCGCGTCGAGGCAGCAGTCTCCGGCCAGTACGACTACGTCGATTCCATTCCGGTGGAATCCTTCGATCGCGTGAAAGGCTCTTCGGCCTCCGAGCCTGTCATGCTGCAGCCTTTCGGCTGGCCGGTCTTCGTCCTGAACTCCGGCAACGGCATGACCAAGAACCTGGAACTGCGCAAGGCGATCCGCACCGCGCTCAGCATGGAAGACATGATGGCCGCCGCCTTTGGCAGCACCGACTTCTATGCGCTCGATGCCGCTCTATACCCTTCGCAATATGTCTGGCGCACCGAAGCCGGCACGGAAGGTGGCTATAATGTCGCCGACCCGGAAAAGGCAGCCGAACTGTTGAAGGCCGCCGGCTACAAGGGCGAGCCGCTGCGCATCCTGACAAGCCGCCAGTACGAGTTCCACTACAAGATGGCGCAGGTGGCAGCCGAATATCTGAAGCTCGCGGGCTTCACCGTCGACCTGCAGGTGGTGGATTGGGCGACGCTCACCCAGCGCCGCGCCGACCCGACGCTCTGGGATATCTACATCACCCACAGCCCGTTCCTGCCTGAGCCGGCGCTGATCGGCATGATGTCGACCAAGGCGCCCGGCAACTGGGATACGCCGGCCCGCGCCAAGGCCGTCGATGCCTTCAACGCCGAATCGGATGCCGGCAAACGCGTCACACTCTGGGCCGACGTGCAGAAGGTGATCTACGAGGAAGTGCCGTTCATCAAGATCGGTGATTTCAACGCCCTTTCGGCCAAGACCAAGACGCTTGACGGCGTCTCGCCCGCGCCGTGGCCCTACTTCTGGAACGCTTCGATCAAGAAGTAAGCTTTCATCCACTTGAAGCCTTCGGCGGGCGGTCATCCGTTTTGGATCGCTGCCCGCCGGATAGCCCGGCGCCGCCTTTGCGGCGCCCGTGCGGAAGAAGTTCGAGGCACCCATGATACGCTATATCCTCCAGCGCCTGTTCGGCATGATCGTGGTCATGGCGCTTGTCGTCACCATTGTCTTCGTTATCGTGCGAGTGACACCCGGCGATCCCGCCGCCGTCATGCTCGGACCGGAAGCGACGCAGCAAGACATCGCCGAATTGCGCACCAAGCTTGGTCTCGACCAGTCGCTCGGCCTGCAATACGTCTACTACATCGGGCAGTTGCTGCAGGGCGATCTCGGCCAGTCGATCTTCCTCAACCAGCCGGTCACCTCGGCGCTGGCCGAGCGGGCCGAGCCGACCTTTTTCCTCACTTTGTTTTCGATCCTGATTGCCAGCGGCATTGCACTGCCGATCGGCATCTATGCGGCCTACCGGCGCGGCTCCTTCGTCGACCAGGCAGCCACCACGCTGGCCATGCTTGCCGCCAGCATTCCGAGCTTCTGGCTCGGCCTGATCCTCATCCAGTTCCTCGCCGTGCGCCTCGGTTGGTTTCCGGTTTCCGGCTACGGCGGTCCGGGCTCCACCTTCGTTGAGCGCATGTACCATCTGACCCTGCCGGCAATTGCGCTCGGAGTGGTCTCCTCGGCGTTGATCCTGCGCTTCACGCGCGCCTCGATGCTCGACGTGCTCGGCGACGACTTCATCCGCACCGCCCGCGCCAAAGGGCTGGGCGAGCGCCGCGTGGTGATGAAACATGCCCTGAAAAACGCCCTCATCCCGATCCTGACGATCATCGGCCTGACAGCCGCAGTCCTGATCTCCGGCGCCGTTGTCACCGAGACCGTCTTCGGCCTTCCAGGCGTAGGCAACCTCGTCGTCTCGGCCGTGCTCCGGCGTGACTATCCGGTGATCCAGGGGGCGCTGCTCGTCATCGCAGCACTCTACGTGCTGATCAATTTCGCGATCGACATGCTCTATCTCCTCGTTGATCCAAGGGTTCGTTACTGATGACCGTCACCGTATCACCCCCTGTCACGAGCGAACGGGCCAAGTTCCTGCGCCGCCTGCTCAAGCGCAAGACCGTCGCCTTCGGCCTCTTCGTTATCGTCACATTCGTGCTGCTCGCCGTCTTCGCCCCGCTGATCGCGCCCTATGCGCCGGGCAAGCTGTCGATCGTCAACCGGCTGTCGCCACCGAGCCTGCGATGGTTCTTCGGCACCGACGAATTCGGGCGCGACGTGTTTTCGCGCACGCTCTATGCCGGCCGCCTGTCGCTGCTGGTCGGTGCTGCCGTCGTTACGCTTGCAACCATCGTCGGCGTCGTCATGGGACTGCTTGCCGGTTTCTTCCCGAAGCTCGACGCGCCGATCGCCCGGCTGATCGACGCGATGATGGCCTTTCCCGACATCCTTCTGGCGATCGCGCTCGTCGCCGCCCTCGGCCCCTCGCTGACGACGGTGATCATCGCGCTCAGCGTCGTCTATGCGCCGCGGCTGGCGCGGGTGGTGCGTGCCTCGACGCTTGTCATCCGCGAGCTGCCTTACGTCGAGGCGGCCCGCGCGCTCGGCATCTCGACGCCGCACATCATGACACGGCATGTGCTGCGCAACCTGCTCTCGCCGATCCTGGTGCAGGGTACGTTCCTGTTTGCCCATGCGATGCTCGCCGAAGCCGGGCTCTCCTTCCTCGGCGTCGGCGTCAGCCCCGAAATCCCGACCTGGGGCACGATGATCGCCTCGGGCCGGCAATATATCGGACAGGCCGATTGGGTGACGCTGTTTCCCGGCATCGCCATCGTGCTTTCGGTCCTGTCCCTGCAGATGGTTGGCGACGGGTTGCGCGACATGCTCGACCCCCGCCTCAGAAAGGACCTGTGATCCATGCCCACCGCAACCCGTAGCACCAGCCCCGTGCTGATCAGCAACGTGAAGCCCGTCGCCTTCGGCATGGCGGCGCCCTCCGAAACGGTCGATATCCTCGTCGGCGGCGACGGCACCATCGCCGCCATCGGCAGCGAGCTGACAGCGCCTGATGATGCTCAGCGTATCGACGGCAAGGGCGGCTGGATCTCGCCCGGCTGGATCGACCTGCACGCCCATGTCTGGCACGGCGGCACCGACATCTCGGTCCGGCCGCAGCTCTGCGGCATGGAGCGCGGCGTCACCACCATCGTCGATGCCGGTTCGGCCGGCGAAGCCAACTTCCATGGTTTTCGCGAATACATCATCGAGCCGGCACGCGAGCGCATCAAGGCCTTCCTCAATCTCGGCTCCATCGGCCTCGTCGCCTGCAACCGTGTCAGCGAACTCAGCGACATCCGCTCGATCGATATCGACCGGATCATCGCCTGCTACCAGGAAACCGCGAGCATATCGTCGGCCTGAAGGTGCGTGCCAGCCATGTGATCACAGGCTCCTGGGGCGTAACCCCGGTCAAGCTCGGCAAGAAGATCGCCAAGATCCTGAAGATCCCGATGATGGTGCATGTCGGCGAACCGCCGGCGCTCTATGACGAGGTGCTCGAAATCCTCGGCCCCGGCGACATCGTCACCCATTGCTTCAACGGCAAGGCCGGTTCGAGCATCATCGAGGACGAGGACCTGTTCGAGCTTGCCGAGCGCTGTGCCGGCGAAGGCATCCGGCTCGACATCGGTCATGGCGGCGCATCGTTCTCGTTCCGCGTCGCGGAAGTCGCAATCGCCCGCGGCCTGCTGCCGTTCTCAATCTCCACCGACGTGCATCTGCGCAGCATGAACCAGTCAGTCTGGGATCTCGGCACCACCATGTCGAAACTCCTCAGCGTCGGCATGCCGTTCGAGAAGGTCGTCGAGGCCGTGACCCAAGCACCCGCCTCGGTCATTCGCCTGCCGATGGATGGACTTTTGACCGTCGGCGCACGCGCGGAATTCACTCTCTTCGATCTCGTCGATTCCGAGCTGCGCGTCTTCGATTCGCTTGGAACCGAAGCGCATCTCAATCGCCTCTTCGAGCCGCGCTATGCCGTCATGGGCACTGATGTCGTGGCGGCAAACCGATACCAGCCGCAGCATGTGGAGTGCCCCGACCACAGCCACGGCTTCGGCTACCGTTGAACCATCACAGAACACAGAAACTGGCAGGATATCGCGTGAACAGTTTGGACCATAAGACCAAGGGCCGTGTGCCGGCTTCGCCCTACCAGAGGCTCGCGGCGCTGGGCATCGACCTGCCGCCGGCGCCGCCGCCGATCGCCAACTTCGTCACCCACGTCCAGGAGGGCAACATCCTCTACCTGTCCGGACAAGGCCCGCGCGAAGTCGACGGACACCTTCATGCCGGCAAGGTCGGTGCCGATGTCGACGTCGAAAGCGCTTACGAGCACGCACGGCTGACGGGCATCAATCTGCTGGCGGTGATGCATGATGCCTTGGGCGACCTCGGCCGCGTCAAGCGCGTCGTCAAGCTGCTCGGCATGGTCAACGCCGTGCCGGATTTCGCCGATCACCCGCGGGTGATCAACGGTTGCTCGGACCTGATGATCGACGTCTTCGGCGAGGCGGGCCAGCATGCCCGCTCGGCCGTCGGCTTCGGCTCGCTTCCCGGCAACATCACCGTCGAAATCGAAGCGATCGTCTCGCTTCACGACTGACGGCACGGGGGAGGTCGGATCAATGGCTGCGCCAGCCCATCATCTTCTCGATCCGCTCGGCGGAAACCCTGACGTGATCTGCGTAGAAGTTGCGATCGTCGAGGATCTTCTGCTCGGGCAGAACGATGGAAATGGTCGCAACGCACCCGCCCTTGTCGTCGAGGATCGGTGCGGCGACGCAGGCGACCGCATAGTCGGACTCACCGGCCTGGATCGAAAGCTTGGCAGCAAGCGCCGTCTCTGCCTGCGCCGACAACGCCGCCGGATCGATATCGGCCCGACCGGTCGGCGACGTGCGGGCGCAGCGGCGGAACAGCTCCAGCCGTTCGTCGGAGGGCAGATGACCGACCAGCAACCGTCCGGAGGCCGTCCAGTTGAGCGGCACGCGGGTGCCGACCCTCGATGTCACCTGGAAATGGCCGGGGCCGTCTGCCATTGCGAGCACCTGCATGTAATCGCCGTCGCGGCCGCAGAGCTGGATGGTTTCGGCAACTTCGCGGCCGAGATCGTGCATCTCCCGCGTCGCCACTCCGAGGAAATCGAGCGAGCGCGCATAGGCAAGGCCGTAGTGGTAGAGCCGGTCGCCGAGCCAGACCTGGCCGTCGGTATCGCGGCTAAGCAGGTTCTTCTCCACCATGTCGTCAACGATGACATAGGCCGTCGAGAGCGGCGCTCCGACTGCCTTGGCAATGGCGTAAACGCCGCTCGGCGAGCCGGTCTCGTAGAGGAAGTCGAGCACCTGCAATGCCCGATCCATACCGCTCACGCGCGAACGGCGGGTCTTGCCGGTCGGTTCCATGTCCTCGCCGGGCTCGGCGGCAATCGTCGTCTTGTCCAAGGGTCTGCTCCCGTGCAATTCGAAATTCGCAACACATGGGCGGGCAGCATCAGCTTTCCGTCTCACCCGCCACGACGGCCCGTTCGTCGATCCGAAACAGCCGGCTTATATCTCATTACTATGGTAGATATTCCGCGAAAACGGAATAGCCTACCCGTTTCGACTGCCAGAAAATCATATGGAGACCACCATGCCTGACCGCGACATCCGCGAAGCCCTCGGACTTCGCCCCGTTATCAACGTATCCGGCACGATGACGAGCCTCGGCGCATCGATCGTGGTCCCGGAAGCGATCGCCGCGATGACAGGCATACTGCCGCAATTCGTCGAGATCAACGACCTGCAGCGCAAGATCAGCCCGGTGATTGCCCGGTTGACCGGCGCAGAGGCCGGCTTCGTCACCGCCTCCTGCTCGGCCGGCATTAGCCTTGCGGTTGCAGGCACGATGACCAGCAATGATCTGGCGGCCATCGAGCGCCTGCCCGACGCCACCGGCCTGAAGAACGAAGTCATCATCCAGATGGGCCATGTCGTCAGCTACGGCGCGCCGGTCGACCAGGCGATCCGTATTGCCGGCGGCAAGCCGGTGCTCGTCGGCCAGGCGACGTCGGCCTATCGCTATCACATCGAAGGCGCCATCAACGAGCGCACGGCCGCTGCCGTCTACGTCGTTTCGCACCATGTGGTGCAATACGGCCTCGTCGGCCTCAAGGAGTTCGCCGAAGTCTGCCATGCCAGGGGCGTGCCCGTCATCGTCGATGCGGCATCCGAATATGATCTGAAGATCTTCCTCGAACAGGGTGCGGATATCGTTCTCTATTCCGGCCACAAGTTCCTCGGCGGCCCGACCTCGGGCATCGTCGCCGGCGAAAAGACGCTGGTGCGCAACGCCTTCCTGCAGAACCTCGGCATCGGCCGCGGCATGAAGGTGGGCAAGGAAAGCATGCTCGGCGTGATGGCAGCGCTCCTTGCCTGGGAAACGCGCGACCACCAGGGCATCCGCGACCGCGAGACCGGCTATCTGAACCTGTGGCGCGGCACGCTCGATGGCCACCCCGGCATCAAGCCGGTGATCGAGGCCGATCCGACCGGCAACCCGCTCGACCGTCTCCGCGTCACCATCGATCCGCAGGAAGCCCACATCACCGCATGGGATCTCGCCGATGCGCTGGCGCGTGGACAACCGCCGATCATCGTGCGCGATCACGAGGTCGAGCATAACTACTTCTATCTCGACCCGTGCAACCTGCACCCCGGCCAGGAGACCATCGTTGCCAGCCGCCTGGCGGAAGAGCTGACGAAGGCGCAGAGCTCCAACGAAATCATCGCCACGCCGCTTCACGAGCGCAACACCCGCCGCTTTGCCGGCCTGTTGCGCTGGCCCGACTGAGACTGCCCGCCGCCACCGTTGCCGAACGACAAGGAATGGAAGACATGACCCGCACAGACGCTGCCACCAATCCGGCGAAAGCCGTGCTTTCGGTCGAGAACCTGACGACCTCGTTTCTGGTCGACGGCGCCTGGAAGCCGGTGGTGCGAGACATCTCGTTCTCGGTCATGCCGGGTGAAACGGTGGCGATCGTCGGGGAATCCGGCTCGGGCAAGAGTGTCACGTCGCTGTCGATCATGCGCCTCTTGCAGAAGGACATGAGCCGGACCGAGGGGCGGGTCATGCTCGGCGGTCGCGATATCCTCGACCTGCCGGAAAGCGACATGCGCCGCGTGCGCGGCAATGACGTGGCAATGATCTTCCAGGAGCCGATGACCAGCCTCAATCCGCTGTTCACCATCGGCGACCAGATCTCCGAGGCGCTGCGCTGCCACCGGCCGATGAGCAAGGCGGAGGCAAAGGCTGAAACCATCCGCCTGCTCGACAAGGTCAGGATACCCTCGGCCGCCTCCCGTTTCGACGAGTATCCGCATCGCTTCTCCGGCGGCATGCGCCAGCGCGTGATGATTGCCATGGCGCTTGCCAGCCGGCCGAAGCTCCTCATCGCCGATGAGCCCACCACCGCACTCGACGTGACGATCCAGGGACAGATCCTCGACCTGATCAAGGTGCTGCAGGAGGAGGAAGGAACCTCTGTCCTGTTCATCACCCACGACATGGGCGTGGTCGCAGAGATCGCCGACCGCACGGTGGTGATGCTCCGCGGCGAGGCGGTGGAAACCGGCCGGACGGAAGACATCTTCCTGCGCGCCAAACATCCCTATACTCGCGCGCTGCTCTCGGCCGTGCCGATGCTCGGATCGATGAAGGGCAAGCCGCAACCGCTGCGCTTCCCCATCATCGACAGCACCACCGGCCTGCCGGACACGCCGGTCGAGGGCGCGAGTACGGTCGCGGAGAGCCGCCCGATCCTCGAGGTCAAGAACCTCGTCAAGCGCTTCGACATTCATGCCGGCCTGCTCGGCAAGCTTCAGGGCCGCGTGCACGCGATCGAGAACGTCTCCTTCAGCCTGCAGCCGGGCGAGACGCTGTCTCTCGTCGGCGAATCCGGCTGCGGCAAGTCGACGACCGGTCGCGCCATCATGCGGCTGATCGAGCCACAGAGCGGATCGGTCGTGCTCAACGGCCAGGACGTGCTGGCCATGGACCGCAAACGCCTGCGCGAAATGCGCCGAACGATGCAGATGATCTTCCAGGATCCCTTCGCCAGCCTCAATCCACGCATGACCGTGGGCGCGGCGATTGCCGAACCCTATCTCGAACACAAGCTCGGCACGCCAAGCCAGGCACGTGACAAGGTCGCCGATCTCCTGGAGCGCGTCGGCCTGCAGGCCGACATGGCGGCGCGCTACCCGCATGAATTCTCCGGCGGCCAGCGCCAGCGGGTCTGCATTGCCCGGGCGCTGGCGCTCGATCCGAAGGTCATCGTCGCCGATGAGGCGGTCTCGGCGCTCGACGTCTCGATCAAGGCGCAGGTCATCAACCTGCTGCTCGACCTGCAGGCGAGCCTCGGCCTTGCCTATCTGTTCATCTCGCACGACATGGCCGTGGTCGAGCGCGTCAGCCACCGCGTCGCTGTGATGTATCTCGGCGAGATCGTCGAGATCGGCCCTCGCGCCGAGATCTTCGAAAACCCGCAGCACCCCTACACCCGCAAGCTGATGGCCGCCGTGCCGATCGCCGATCCGACCCGGCGGCACACCAGGCGCAATGTCGCCAGCGACGAGATCAAGAGCCCGATGCGGGCGCCCGATTACGTCGTCTCCGCCCGGGAATACCGACAGATTTCGGCTGAACATTTCGTACAGGTTTAGAAAACCAGCTCCGAAATCACGTCATCACTTGTCCGGAACGCAGACCCGCAGGCGATGGCCATCCGGATCGAGCGCGACGAAGGTGCGGCCGAAGACGGCGGTCATCAGCTCCTGCTCGATCGGGATCCCGGCCTTGCGCCATTCCGCGTAGAGCCGCTCGACCTCCGCGTCGTCCTTCACCATGAAGGCGATCTCCATCCGGTGGCCTGAGCCAGAGGACACGAAGTTCGCAGCGCTGGTTGACCAGAGACTGAAGGTCAGGCCGTTTTCCAGGGTGTAGGCGACATAGCTCGGAAAGGCTGCAACCGGCTCGCGGCCAAGCAGTCTCGTGTAGAAGGCGGCGCTCTTTTCGGGATCTTCCACGTAAAGCAGAATGAGGTTGGGGCTCAGCATCTTTGATCATCTCCATTGTTTGATGATCACAGGCTAAGGGTATCCACTGTCAGTTTCTGTCAGCATCAATCCGAACCGTGCATGAAAAAGCCGCCGCTCCTGGGATGGAGCCGGCGGCCTTATCAAACCGTTCTAGCGGATTGACGTGCGTGGCTGCGTCAGAAGACGGCCAGATACTTCAGCAGCGAGATGATGCCGATGACGAGCACGATCGCCTGCACGATCTGTTTCGCCCGGCCGTCGAGCGGCAGGCGCTGGACCAGATAAAGCACGAGCACGATAACCAGGAACGTGATCAGAATGCTGATGAGAAGCCCCATAGACAAACTCCCTTTGTAAGGCGACGCGAAGTCGTCTGAGTGATAACGACGGAGCAGGGAGAAAAGTTCCAGTCGTGGCAAGGACTTATTGGATCGAGGCGCGGATCTGAGACCTTGGCCGACGTGAAACCAGGGGTCAGCACATGCTGGTTGTCAGCCGCTACAACGGCCGCAACGATACTCTCCAAGATCCACCTCCGGCCTGAAGCGCCACGGCGCCAATGTCAGCTCGCCACCTTGCAGACGATCCCGGCGTCGTTGTCGCCCTTGGTCGCGTCGTAGAAGGTCACCTCATCACCCTTCGTCCACCAGATATACTGGCCGCCGACATATTTGGCGCCCGATGCGGCAATCACGTTGGACGCGACGGTGAAGTTGCCGTCGATGGTGAAGGTCACCAGGGAGACCGGGCCGGCATTGATGTATTCGGCCTCGACCGGCTTGCCGCCGCAGTCGTATCGCACCTGCTGGCGATCGACCGTTTCTGCGCCCGGAACGGAAATCGCGATATCGACGCTGCCCGATCCGCCAGCCGCCATGGACGCAAGCGTCAGAGCCGGCGCACCGGCCGACTTGCCCAGTATCAGCTTCGAGCCTTCGACATCCCAGGACAGCTCGCTGCGCAACGCATCCAGGAACTTGCGCTCCTGATCCATCACCGCCGGCACGCACATCTTGCGAGTGGAGGCCGCCGGTCCGAAGGTGATCTTCGCGCCGGAAAGGCTGAAGGTCCCGGTAAAGTGGTTGCAGCCGGCCATGCCGCCATAGGTTCCGTCGTCGCGGATTTCCAATGTCGACTGGAGATTGTCGATGACGCCGCGGCCGGCGATATCCTCGGCAAGCCAGGTGCCGACGAGCGCCTGCGGCACGTTTTCGGCAGCGACCGTCTGCATCGAGGCCATTTCGATCAACACGCAGGCGCAGGAAAGGGCGGTGGCGACTTTCAGCATCGGGAACTCCTTGGCGCTTCGACTCGTGATCCGATTCTTAGCCCGATCACACGTCGGATTGAAGGCCGCGCCCTTGTTGCACGTCGATTTCGCCTGTAGAGCCTAGCGCATACCCTGAAGACCGGCATCGGTTTTCGGCAAAATCAAAACGCGACTTCCATCGTAGAAGCCGGCGTCTGACGCCCCGCCCGGGCACCGAACGCCCCCGCTGGAACAGCGAACAAGAACATGGGAATTGGCATGGCATCCCGCGAAAACGCGAAGCGCCGACTGACGATCCTGGGCTCGACCGGCTCCATCGGCACCAACACGCTCGATGTCGTCAAGCACCTGGGTGGTCGCGACAGTTTCGAGATCGTCGCCCTCACCGGCAACGGAAACATTCCGCTGCTGGCGCAGCAGGCGATCGCCCACGGCGCCGAACTTGCTGTCACCGCCGACGACAGCCATTACGCCAGCCTCAAGACAGCGCTTGCCGGCACCGGTATCGCAGTAGCATCCGGCAAAAGCGGCCTGATCGAGGCGGCTGAGCGCGATGCCGGCTGGGTGATGGCGGCCATCGTCGGCAATGCCGGGCTCGCCCCGACGCTCGCCGCCGCAAGCCGCGGCGCCGACATTGCGCTTGCCAACAAGGAATGCCTGGTTTCCGCCGGCAGCCTGTTCATCGAGGCGGTCAAGCAGGGTGGAGGCCGGCTATTGCCGGTCGATAGCGAGCACAACGCAATCTTCCAGGTGCTGGAAGAGCACCAGCGCCATGCCATCGAGCGCATCATTCTCACGGCCTCCGGCGGCCCGTTCCGCACCAAGACACTCGACGAGATGCGCCACGTCACCGCCGATGTCGCCCGCGCTCACCCGAACTGGTCGATGGGTCTAAAAATCTCGATCGACAGCGCCTCGATGTTCAACAAGGCACTGGAGATGATCGAGGCGAAACATCTGTTCGGGCTGAAGCCGGAGCAGATCGAGGTCATCGTGCATCCGCAGTCGGTCATCCACTCGATGGTCGGCTACACCGACGGCTCGGTGCTGGCACAGCTCGGCTGCCCCGACATGCGCACCGCCATCGGCTACGCGCTCTCCTATCCCAGCCGCTGCGACCTGCCGATCGAAAGGCTCGACTTCGCCAAGCTGTCGCGCCTCGACTTCGAAGCGCCCGATGAAATCAGGTTTCCCGCGATCCGCCTGGCGCGCCGCGCCATGGAAGAGGGCGGCGTGCAGGGGGCCGTGCTGAACGGCGCCAAGGAGACGGCGCTGGAAGCTTTTATCGCGGGAGAGATCGGATTCCTGGCCATGGCCGAAATCGTCGAAACCGTCATGGACAAGCTGTCGGACCTGCCCGCGGCCGTCACCATGGACGATGTCTTTGCCGCCGACGAAAAAGCCCGGCAACTGGCTGCCGGGCTGCTGCAATAGCTTTTTGATCGGGCGCTGCCGCCCCTCATCCGGCCTGCCGGCCACCATCTCCCCGCCGGCGGGGCGAAGGAAACGCATGGCAACGTTCAAGCCGCGAACGAACGTTCGCAACATTTCCCTTTAACGGCGTGCATCCAGTGACGTGCCAGCTTTTGTCCTCGTCCCCTCTCCCCGCAAGCGGGGAGAGGGTTAGGGTGAGGGGCAATCTTCTCGGAAGATTAGGTGAGCCGAACCTTACGCGACTGCCCGTGCCAGCGCACAGCGCGACCACAGCGAATGCAGCGCGCCGACCAGATGGTCGATATCGGCATCCGAATGCAGCGGTGTCGGGGTGATGCGCAGGCGCTCGGTCTTCTTCGGCACCGTCGGATAATTGATCGGCTGCACATAGACGCCGAAATGGTCGAGCAGCAGGTCGGAGATCCACTTGCACTTGGCGGCGTCGCCGACCATGACCGGAACGATATGGCTCGGGTTCGGCATATGCGGAATGCCGCGCTGGTCGAGCAGCGAACGCAAGCGGCGCACGCGCTCCTGATGGGCGAAGCGTTCGAGCTGGCTTTCCTTCAGATGACGGATGGATGCGAGAGCACCGGCCGCCAGCGTCGGCGGGAGCGCCGTCGTGAAGATGAAGCCTGATGCAAACGAGCGGATGAAATCGCAAAGCGCGGTCGAGCCGGTGATGTAGCCGCCCATGACGCCAAAGGCCTTGCCAAGCGTGCCCTCGATGACGGTCAGGCGATCCATCAGGCCTTCGCGCTCGGCGATACCGCCGCCGCGCGGGCCGTACATGCCGACGGCGTGCACTTCGTCGAGATAGGTCATGGCGCCGTACTTGTCGGCGAGATCGCAGAATTCCTTGATCGGGGCAATGTCGCCGTCCATCGAGTAGACGGACTCAAACGCGATGATCTTCGGCGCGCGCGGGTCGGCGGCGGCAAGCTTCGCTTCGAGGTCTGCTACCGAATTGTGCTTGAAGATGACGCGTTCGCACTTGGAATGACGGATCCCCTCGATCATCGAAGCGTGATTCCCGGCGTCTGAGAAGACGATGACACCGGGAATCTTCGAACAGAGGGTTCCGAGTGCTGCCCAGTTGGACACGTAACCCGAGGTGAACAGAAGCGCCGATTCCTTGCCATGCAGATCTGCGAGCTCGCGCTCGAGCAGCACATGGTAGTGGTTGGTTCCGGAGATGTTGCGGGTGCCGCCGGCACCGGCGCCGCATTCGTCGATGGCGCGCTTCATCGCCTCAGTGACGATGGAATGCTGGCCCATGCCGAGATAGTCGTTGGAACACCAGACGGTGACTTCCTGGATACCTTCAGCCGTGTGGCGCGCGGCCTTCGGGAAGTTGCCGCGATGGCGAGCGATATCGGCGAAAACCCGGTAGCGACCTTCCTGATGCAGCCCGTCCAGTTCGGTTTTAAAGAAATTCTCGAAGTCCATCATCTTCTCCAGTGCCCTGCCGCTTTTTTTGATTCAAAGCGACCAGGGGTCAACCCCGCAATGCAACGCGCCCGCCGCCTGCGGCAAAAGGCCTCTAGTTTTGAACCGTTCCAAAGAAAGCCTTAGCGCATGTAAATCCCTCCAAGCTTGATCGAAGTCAAGCTTGGACGGAAAAAGGGCGGCCAAAACCGCCCTTTTTGTCACATCAGAACGGGTTCAATCCACTCATGCCGCCGCCACCGCGCGTTTTGCCATCACCTTCACCAGATTGGCGCGATAGCTGGCATCCGCATGGATATCAGACAGCAGGTCGGACGCATCGACCGTCACATTGACCAGTGCGTCCGGTGACCAATTGGCGGAAAGCGCTGCCTCCATGCCCTTGTGCCGAAAGACACCGTTCGACCCGGCCCCCGTCACCGCGACGCGGACATCTCCGTTGTCCCGCCGCGCCACGAAGACGCCGGTCATGGCGTAGCGCGAGGCCGGGTTGGCGAACTTCTGGTAACCGGCCTTTGCCGGAGCCTCGAAGGTAACAGCCGTCACCAGCTCGCCGTCCTCGAGTGCCGTCTCGAAAAGACCGGTGAAGAAATCGCCGGCAGCAATTTCCCGCCGGTCGGTGATGATGGTCGCATCGAGCGCCAACATCGCCGAGGGGTAGTCGGCTGCCGGATCGTTATTGGTGATCGAGCCGCCGATCGTGCCCATGTGGCGCACATGCGGGTCGCCGATATGGCTGGCAAGCCCCGAAATCGCCGGACAGACGGCTGCAAGTTCGGCCGAGGACGCCACCTCGAAATGCGTCGTCGCCGCTCCGATCCTCACGGTTCTCCCGGACACCCCGATGCCCTTCATTTCCGGGACCTGCCTGACATCGACCAGATCGGTCGGTGCGGCAAGCCGCTGCTTCATCGTCGGTATCAGCGTCATCCCGCCGGAGAGATACTTGCCCTCCCCTGCAGCCTGCCGGAGCTTGACGGCATCCTGAATGGAGGACGCCCGGTGATAGTGGGTCTCGTACATGACGCGTCCTCCCTCTCAGTTGGCAGTGTGGGCGGCAGCCCACACCTTTTGCGGCGTCGCCGGCATCGTCAGCCGGTTGTTGCCGATGGCATCGGTGATGGCGTTGATTAGCGCTGGCGGCGAGCCGATGGCGCCGGCCTCGCCGCAGCCTTTGATCCCGAGCGGATTGTTCGGGCAGGGCGTGTTCGAGGTCGAGACCTTGAACGACGGCAGGTCGTCAGCGCGCGGCATGGCATAGTCCATGTAGCTCGCTGTCAGCAGCTGGCCGTTTTCCGGATCGTAGTGAACGTTCTCGAGCAGTGCCTGGCCGATGCCCTGCGCCAGGCCGCCATGCACCTGCCCCTCGACGATCATCGGGTTGATGATGTTGCCGAAATCGTCGGCCGCGACGAACTGGATGATCTTCGTCACGCCGGTCTCCGGATCGACCTCCACTTCGCAGATGTAGCAGCCGGCCGGGAAGGTAAAGTTGGCCGGATCGTAGAAGGCGCCCTCCTTCAGCCCCGGCTCCATGCCCGGCGGCAGGTTGTGGGCGGTATAGGCGGCCAGCGCCATCTGGAACCACGGCACCGTCTTGTCGGTACCGGCGACTTTCAGCTCGCCGTTCTCGATCACGATGTCGCTTTCGTCCGCCTCCATCAGGTGGGCGGCGATCTTCTTCGCCTTGGCTTCGACCTTGTCGAGCGCCTTGACGACCGCCGACATGCCGACGGCGCCGGAACGCGAACCGTAGGTGCCCATGCCCATCTGCACCTTGTCGGTATCGCCGTGCACGATGTTGACGCTGTCGATCGGCACGCCGAAGCGGTCGGCGACCAGCTGGGCGAAGGTGGTTTCATGCCCCTGCCCATGGCTGTGCGAGCCGGTCAACACCTCAATCGTGCCGACGGCATTGACCCGGACCTCGGCCGATTCCCACAAGCCCACGCCGGCGCCGAGCGAACCGACCGCTGCCGACGGCGCGATGCCGCAGGCCTCGATGTAGCAGCTCATGCCGATGCCGCGCTTCATGCCGCGTCCGGCTGCTTCCGCCTTGCGGGCAGCAAAGCCGTTCCAGTCGGCGGCCTTCATCGCCGCATCGAGCGACGCGTCATAGTCGCCGGCATCGTAGTTCATGATGACGGGCGTCTGGTGCGGGAAGCTGCGGATGAAATTGATCCGTCGGAGTTCCGCCGGCGAGACCCCGAGTTCGCGCGCCGCCGTCTCCATGGTGCGTTCCAAGAGATAGGTCGCTTCCGGCCGGCCGGCGCCGCGATAGGCGTCGACCGGGGCGGTGTTGGTGTAGACCGTGCGCACATTGGCGTGGATCGCCGGGATGTCGTACTGGCCTGACAGCAGCGTCGCATAGAGATAGGTCGGCACCGCCGAGGAGAACAGCGACATGTAGGCGCCGAGATTGGCGACCGTGTCGACCTTCAGCCCGATGATCCGGTTGTTGGCATCGAACGCCATCTTCACCTTCGAGAGGTGATCGCGGCCATGCGCGTCGGTGAGGAAAGCCTCCGTCCGGTCCGACGTCCATTTCACCGGCACACCGGTGCGCTTGGAGGCCCAGAGACAGACGATCTCTTCGGGATAGATGTAGATCTTAGAGCCGAAGCCGCCGCCGACATCGGGCGCAATCACCCGCAGCTTGTTCTCAGGCGCGACATTGTAGAAGGCGCTCATCACCAGCCGCGCCACATGCGGATTCTGGCTGGTGGTGTAGCAGGTATAGTGCTCGTCGCCGCCGTCATAGATCCCGAGCGTGGCGCGCGGCTCCATCGGGTTCGGCGACAGGCGGTTGTTGTGAATGGTGATCTCGGTCACGTGCGCCGCCGCCGCGATCGCCTTGTCGGTGGCGGCGGGATCGCCGATCTGCCAGTCGAAGATCAGATTGTTCGGCGCCTCTGGATGCAGCTGCGGCTGGCCCTGTTCCAGCGCCTTGGTCGCATCGGTGACAACGGGCAGCTCCTGATAGTCGACGACGACAGCTTCTGCCGCATCCTTCGCCTCAGCAATGCTGTCGGCGACGACGATGGCGACGGCATCACCCACATACCGCACTGTCTCATGCGCAAGCGGCCGCCAAGCGCCCATCTTCATCGGCGATCCGTCCTTGGAATGGATCATCCAGCCGCAGATGAGATTGCCGATTCCGTCGGCGAGCAGCTGCTTGCCGTCGAGCACGCCGACCACCCCGGGCATGGCCTTGGCCGCCGTAGCGTCGATCGACCTGATCTTCGCATGCGCATAGGGGCTGCGCACGAAGATCGCATATTTCATGCCCGGCACCGACATGTCGTCGGTATAGCGCCCCTTGCCGGTCAGGAACCTTTTGTCTTCCTTGCGCGCCACCCGCGCGCCAATACCTTCAACGCCCATTGCCGATCTCCTCCCGAGATATCCAGCGAAAGTCCTGCGGTGAAATGTGATCGCGGCGAGAAGTCATCGCCGCGGGCCGGATGTCATTCGGCAGCGACGCGGGCACCGCCCATTTCGGCGGCAGCCGCCAGGATCGACTTGACGATGTTGTGGTAGCCGGTACACCGACAGATATTGCCTTCGAGCTCGGCGCGAACGGTCGCCTCGTCGAGCTGCCCGCCATGCCGGCGGATCATGTCGACGGCTGTCATCACCATGCCCGGAGTGCAGAAACCGCATTGCAGGCCGTGATTGGCCTTGAAGGCTGCCTGAACGGGATGCAGCTCGCCGTTTGCGGCCAATCCTTCGATGGTGGTGATGTCCGAGCCCGCCGCCTGCGCGGCGAGGGTGGAACAGCTCTTCATCGACCGTCCGTCCATATGGACGACACAGGTGCCGCATTGCGACGTGTCGCAGCCGACATGGGTGCCGGTCAGTCCAAGGTTCTCGCGAATGAAATGCACCAGTAGCGTTCGGTCATCGCACTGACCGCTCACCTGACGGCCGTTGACCGTCATTGTAATCTTCGCCATTTCGCTCCTCCGGGTGGGTCAATGCCAACACGAGCGCGGAAAGCCGGGTGATGATCTGTTCACGCGACTTCTAGAAACGCGCCAACTGCTATCGATGCCCTTCGCCTCGTGGCTCGCTCCTCCGCGTCCCCGTGGCTTGTCTGTATCATTGTCTTTTTTTGGAATGTCGCAACCGCCCGAAGGCCGGCCACGATAAAAAATTTGCGTGATGGTTGCGCTTGCCGGAATGAGGCCTTCATGTCCCGTTCAGGAACGATATCATTATGTTGGCGGCGAAGAGAATCCGCCGGACCTTCTGTAGACTTTCACAGCGGCCGGTTTATTTTCTGCAATTGCAAGTTCAGGTGGAGAAAGACAGCCGTCTTTTTGCCAATCACTCAAGGGACGGACGAGGCGACAGGCTGAGATCCGTAGAGATCGGAGAGAACAATGAAGAAAGCCATCGCACTTGTGCTGGTTGCCTTGTCGGTTGCGAGCTGCACCCAGACTGAAAAGGGTGCGGGCATCGGCGCCGTCTCGGGCGCGATCATCGGCGGCGCGATCACCGGCGACGTCCGTGGTGCAGCTGTCGGCGCTGCCATCGGCGGCGTCTCCGGCGCGGTCATCGGCAATGTCACCGAACAGCCGGGCCAGTGCTACTACCGCGACCGCTACGGCCGCCGCTACATCGATTCCTGCCCGCGCTAAGCCGCAGGCACGGTCGATCGTATCGACAAGATGTCCGACGTCAAATGACCGTCAGGGCGAAACATCACCCCTCATGGCTCCCACCGTGAGGGGTTTTTCGTTTTCTGCCCCGGTCATCGATCTGCCGACAGCAGTGCCGCCCGGTAACCCCATCGAACGCGGTGGCGCAGGAACCGGGTGGCCGGCGGCAACGCAACTCTGTCAGGTACCTCGAACCACACCAATCGAGGACCTCTCCATGCCCAAGCCGCCAGCCGCCGCCCTGCCCTCCGCGTTCAAACGCATCGGTTGGTCCAACCTATTTGCCCAATTCTCCGAGCAAATCGCCTTGGCGGCAGCACCGCTTGCCGCCGTCCTTCTGCTTTCGGCCGGCCCCGCCGAAACCGGCTGGCTGCAGATGGCCGAGACGCTGCCGTTTCTGCTGCTGTCCATTCCGGCCGGCCTGCTCGTCGATCGCGCTTCACGGCGAACGCTCATGGTCTTCTCCGAAGTGTTGCGCGCCCTGTCGCTGGTCGCCACCCTGGCTTTGATGGCAAGCGGCCTGCTCACCCTGCCGCTTCTGGCCATCATGGGTTTCGTCGGGGCGATTGGAACCGTCTGCTACAATGTCGCCGCACCGGCACTGATCCCCGCGATCGTCCCGCGCGCGCAGCTTGCCGATGCCAATCGCTGGCTGGAGCTTGCCCGCAGCCTCGCCTATTCCGGGGGACCGGCGATCGGCGGGGCGATCGTCGCCTGGACCGGCGCGTCGCTCGCCTATGTCGCGGCGACCACGCTTTCCCTTCTCGCCGTCGTCCTGCTCGCCGGCCTCAGCGAACAGGAACAGACGGCACGCTCCCAGCGCAACCTGCTTCACGACCTGGCCGAAGGCGCGCGCTTCCTTGCCGGCCATGCGCTGCTCCGACCGATCCTCGTCACCGCCATCGTCTTCAACACATCCTGGTTCGTGCTGCAGGCGGTCTATGTCGCCTACGCCGTCCGCACACTCGGATTGACGGCAACCGGTGTCGGCGTGACGCTCGGCATCTATGGAGCCGGCATGATGATCGGCGCCTATGCTGCCCCCGCCATTGCGCGTCGCATTCCCTTCGGCGTCATGATCGCGCTCGGTCCGCTTAGCGGTCTGCTCGCAGCCGTCGTCATGCTGCTGACGATCTGGTTCCCCCATGGCGCGCTTGCGGGGCTGAGCTTCTTTCTGTTCGGTGCGGGACCGGTTCTCTGGTCGATCGCCACGTTGACGCTCCGGCAGGCCATCACCCCGAACGCGATGCTGGGTCGAGTTTCGGCCTTCATCACCACGGCGACATTCGGCGCAAGGCCGGTTGGCGCAGCGCTCGGCGCCATCGTCGCCACCCACTATGGTGTCAAGGCTTGCCTGGCCGTCGCAACAGTGGGTTTCCTCGTCCAGTTTCTTGTCATCATCGCCTCGCAGGTTCCCAGGTTACGGGCGTTGCCCGAACCGGCTTGACGCTGCCGCGTTGCCTCGATGCGACCATCCGATGCCCGGCAAACATCGCCCGGCAGACGTCCACGGCAACCGCCATCTCGGCTACGGCACTTGGTTTTTGTGCTGCGCTGACAACATTCCGGGTCTTTTTCAGCGAAATCGATCCGGAATCTGGGCCTCAGGGGTGGATGCGGAGCGCTGTCATCGTTAACAGATGGAAAACCTTAGGCATGCGATAGTGACCCCGCCGCATATTGAAGGCAGTTTGTATTGGGTCGCCTTAAGACGGGATGCGGAAGCGAATGTCCCCACCACGGTCGAGTATTGCGTACTGGAAGGCAGCGACTGCGCTCGCGGTTGCCGCCTCGTGCGCGCTTGGCCCCGTGTCCGCGAGCAAAGCCTACGCGTTCAAGATCTTCGGCATGAAGTTCTTCGAGGGCGACGAGGACGAGGCGCAGGTCATCGACCCCGTGAATTACACCCTCACCTTCGACCCCGGCACCGATGACAAGGAACTGAAAGAGGCGCTGGAGAACAGCTCGCAGCTGGTCCAGGGCCAGGAAAAACCGGTTTCCGGCGACCTTGGCCTTGCGATCCGCGCCCGCGACGACCGCGACCGCCTGCTCGCCGCACTCTACGAGAAGGCGCGCTACGGCGGCACCGTGGCGATCCGGATCAACGGCCAGAACCTTGACAGCCTGCCGCCCGATCCCTCCTTCCCCAACGGCCAGCCCGTACCCGTCACAGTGACCGTAAAACCGGGCCCGGTGTTTTCGCTCGGTTCGGTCAAGTTCGAAGGTGATGCCGCCGGTCTCAATCCCGCCGACTACGATCTCGCGCTCGGAACAAGGGCGGATTCGACGAGGATCATCAAGGCCGGCGAAAAGGTCGTCAACGATCTGCGCGAACAGGGACGGCCGTTTGCCAAGCTGACCGAGCGCAGCGTCGTTGCCGATCACGCGGATTCGACCGTCGATGTGGTGATATCGGCGGAAGGCGGGCCGGTCGCACCCGTTGGAGAGGTCAGCGTTTCCGGAACCAAGACCGTCGATCCAGGCTTCGTGCGCGACTATTCGCGGCTCAACGAAGGCCGCCCCTATTCGCCCGAGGATATCCGCAGGGCCTCCGAGCGGCTGCGCCAGCTCGGTGTGTTCTCCAGCGTCACGATCAAGGAGGCCGGCACGCTTTCGCCCGATGGCTCGATCCCGATGAAGATCGAGGTGTCCGAAGGCAAGCACCGCTATTTCGGCTTCGGCGCTCAGGTCTCGACCACGGATGGCCTCGGGCTTTCCGGCTATTGGGGGCACCGCAACCTCTTCGGCCGGGCGGAATCGCTGCGGATCGAGGGCTCGATCGACCGTATCGGCGAGACCCAGGAGCTCGACAAGCTCGACTATTCCGCCGGTATCCTGTTTGCCAAGCCCGGCGCCTTCGGCCCGGCCTCGACCTTCACCGCCAGCCTCAAGGCCAATATCCAGGATCCGGATGCCTATCGCGCCAAGATCCTGACCGGTGCGGCCGGGGCGACATTCGAACTGTCGCCGACCGACACGGTCTCGGGTGGCGGGGAAATCAGCTGGGCGGATGTCGATGACGCCTTCGGTTCGAACTCCTACCTGACGGCCGCCATTCCGCTCGAATATGTGCGCGACACCCGCGACGACAAGCTGAACGCGACCGAAGGCTACCGTGCGCTGATCAACGCCAAGCCGAGCTACGAGATCAAGGGCCAGACCTTCTTCTCGTCCTTCGAGGCATCGGCATCGGGTTATCACGCGCTCGGTGACGAGAAGCGGTTCGTTCTCGCCGGCAAGATCGGTGCGGGCGTTCTGGTCGGCGGCGACGGCCTGGCCGACATTCCCGCCAACCGCCGCTTCTATCTCGGCGGCGGCGGCTCTGTGCGCGGCTATTCCTATCAGGAGATCAGCCCGCGCAATGCCAGCAACGACCTGACCGGCGGACGCTCCTATGTCAACGCTTCGCTGGAGGCACGCATTGCCATCACCGACACGATCGGCATCGTTCCTTTCATCGATGCCGGCACGGTATCGGCGAGCACCACGCCCGACTTCTCCGACATTCGCGCCGGCGCCGGCATCGGCCTTCGTTACCAGACACCATTCGGGCCGATCCGTCTCGATGTGGCCATGCCGCT
The DNA here is from genome assembly GCF_003355565.1 of Ensifer sp. M14. Taxonomy (NCBI): domain Bacteria; kingdom Pseudomonadati; phylum Pseudomonadota; class Alphaproteobacteria; order Hyphomicrobiales; family Rhizobiaceae; genus Ensifer; species Ensifer sp. M14. The sequence goes on along the minus strand of NZ_QJNR01000004.1, from coordinate 997,988 downwards.
CAACAAATATCCCGGCGGCACGACCTACGGCATCTATGCCGGTATCGGCCAGTCCTTCTGATTCCAGACGGTTTCGACCGATTTCTATGCGTGGGCGGTAAATTTAGCCTGATCGCCCGGAGTTTCCGCCGGCAAAGATTCCGTAGCGACGCAAGTTGCGTTATGGGTAGTTCATGAATCAGGTCGTCCGCTTTCTTCGCGCGACGCTGCGCTATGGCCTTTACGTGCTTGGCGCTCTCGCGGTCGCAGCTCTTCTCCTCGTCGCCTTCGTCGGCTTCACGACACCCGGCGCCCGTCTTGTCGCCTGGGCGATTGAAAAGTATGCGGCCACTCCCGACCAGATCGTGCGGATCGCCGACCCGAGCCCGCTGTTAACAGGGAAGTTCACCGCCGGCAGCGTGACGCTGTTCGACGGCGAGGGCATTTACGCGGAGGTTCGAGACCTCTCGCTCAACTGGTCGCCCGCGGCCCTCCTCTCCTTCCGTTTCGACGCCGCAGCGCTCTCGGCCGGCTCCATCCGCGTCGAGCGCCTGCCCGTGCCTTCGACGGAAACCAAGGAAGTGCGCTCGACCTTCGCGCTGCCTGTCGACGTCAAGATCGACGCGATTGACCTCAAGGAAATCGTCATCGGCAAGGCGATTGCCGGCGAGGACCAGTTCCTGACCGCGAGCGGCAAGGTCGACGCCACGAACGAAAGCATCGCACTGGCGGTCACCGCGGCGCAGCGCGACCGGCCCGAAGCCCGCGCCATCGCCGATATCGTCTTCAATCCGGCCGGCAACGAGTTGAAACTGGAAGCAACGGTCAACGAGCCCGCCAACGGCGTGCTGGCCAGGCTCCTGCGTCTGCCGAACGAACCCGCTGTCAACATAACGGTCACAGGCGAAGGTCCCCTTTCGGATTGGGCCGGAACCGGGACGGCAGCACTCGACGGCGTTGAGATCCTCAAGCTCGATGGCCGCCATGTCCAGACGACGGACGGCATGCACACGCTGACACTCGCCGGTGGCGGCGGCTTCGGTTCGCTGATGCCGCCGGCACTTCGGCCGATGTTCGAGGGCAGCACCAGCATCGATCTTGCCACCGCCTTCGACGGCAAGGGAATGGTGCGCGTCGACAAGGGCACCATCTCGACCGGCGCGCTCGCACTCAACGCGTCGGGCACGTTCAACAGCCAGGGCGACAACAATCTGCAGGCCAAACTTGCCGGCACCAACGGCGCGATCGATTTCCGCTGGCCGCTGGAAAAGGGCGAAGCTCGCGCCCTGATCAACACCGTCAACCTGTCGCTGATCGGCGACGCCCGGTCGGCCATCCTCGACTTGGCGGCGGATGTCGCCTCCGTCGCACTGCCGGAGGTGGCGCTCGGCGCGGTCAAGCTTTCGGCTCAAAGCGACGGCTTCAACCTCGCGACACAGTCGGGCCCGATCAAGACGACCGTCGAGGTCGGCCAGGCGGGCTTCGACAATGCCGATCTCGCACGACTGATCCAGGCGCCGATGAAGATCGTCGGCGACATCGTGGTTGCCACGGACAGCATCGCCTTCAACCCGGTGACGATCGAAAGCCCCGGCGTCGGCGGCACGGTCGAGGGCGCATTCTCCCGTGAAACCAACACGGTCGCTGCCACCTTCAAGCTCTTCGCGGTGCCGAGCGCCCTGCCGCCGGCAGCCGCGGCGAAATTCGACGGCACCATTGCGCTTGCCGGCAGCCTCAAGACCGGCGCCGACGGCAGCGTCACCATCGAGAACATCGATCTCAAATCAGGGACGATCGAAGCTGCCGGTTCCGTGGCGCTCGCCGGCGGCAACCTGACGGCGGATCTCAAGGGCGTCCTGCCGGATCTCGGCAAGCTGCTTGCCGATGCCAAGGGCAAGGCCGACTTCACCGCCGCCGTGACCGGGCCGCTTTCCGAACTCGGCATCAAGGCGGAACTGACCTCGAGCGGCGCGACACTCGCCGGTCGCACGCTGAGCGACCTGACGATCAAGGCCGACGCCACCGCGAACCAGAACAGCCCGCAGGCCAAGCTGACGGCAACCGGTGCGCTCGACGGCCAGCCGATCGACGTACGCGCCGACGTCGTATCGAAAGACGGTCGCACATCGATCCCGGTGCTCGAAGCCAGGATCGGCGAGAACACGCTCAACGGCACCATCAGCTTCACGCCCGACTTCAAGCCCGACGGCACCGTCGATTTCAAGCTTCCGGACCTTGGGCTGCTTGCCGCCATGGCCGGCCAGAAGGCGTCCGGCGACCTCGCCGGCTCGGCCGCGATCAAGACGACCAACGGCATCACCTCGATCGTGCTCAAGGCCGGCGGCAGCGGCATCAAGCGCGACGATCTGACGATCGCCAAGCCGACGGCCGACATTACCATTGCCGATCTGTCGGCGCTGGCGATCAAGGGCAGTGTGCGTGCGGAAACGATTGCGCAAGGCCCCAACCGGGTTTCCGGCTTGAGCCTCGACTTCACCCAGCAGGCGGGCAAGACCGGCTTTGCCATCGACGGCAGATATGACGGCGGACCGCTGACGGCCAAGGGCGATCTGACGAGTTCGAACGGCCGCACGGAAATCCGTCTTTCCTCCTTCGGCGCAACACCGAGGCAGATTGCGCTGAAGCTCGCGGCACCCACCGTGATCGTGATAGAGAAGGGCACCGTGCGCCTGAATGCTCTGACGGTCCAGGCATCGAGGGGCACTATCGCGGTCAGCGGCACCGCCGGTGAAAAGCTGGATATCACCGCGAAGCTCAACGCGCTTCCGGCTGCGCTCGTCAATGCCTTTGCCCCGAATCTCGGCGCGGAAGGCACCATCGCCGGCACCGTCGACGTCGACGGAACGGCAGCAGCACCGCTCGTCGCCTATAACCTCAAATGGTCCGGCGCTTCGCTTTCGGCGGCGCGCAGCGCAGGTGTCGGCGCCTTCGACATTTCAGCCGACGGCAGGTTTGCCAACAACCGAGTAACACTCGACACGACGCTGTCGGGCGCCGGCGGTCTCTCTTTCAGGGGTGGCGGCAATGTCGATATCGGCGGCAACATGCCGATATCGATGAGGTTCAACGGCAATGTGCCCTTCGCGCTGATCGCCAATCTGATGGCCGAGCAGGGCTTCACGCTCACCGGCCAGGCCGCCGTCAATCTCACGATATCGGGGTCGGCCAAGGCGCCGCAGATTGCCGGCACGATCACCACATCAGGCGGGCGCCTCGTCGACGTCCGGCGCAACCTCGCACTCAACAACCTGACGGCCAACGTGGCGCTCGACGGCAGGCAGGCGACGATCACAAGGCTTTCCGCCAACCTTGCAAGCGGCGGCTCGGTCGAGGTCAGCGGCACGGTCGGCACCGTTGCCGGTTCCGGCTTCCCGGCCAACCTGACGATCAGGCTCAACAACGCCAGCTATGTCGACGGCACGCTGTTCAACGCCCAGCTCGCCGGCGAGATGACTTTGACGGGTCCGCTGGTCGCCACGCCGACGCTCGGCGGCAGGGTAACGATCCGCAGGGCGGCGATAACCATCCCGGAGAAACTGCCGACCTCGCTGTCGGCGATAGATATCAAGCACAGGAATGCGCCGCCCAAGGTGAAGCAGATGGCGAGGGACCTGCGCAGGGACGAGAGGCCGGCAGGCGCCAATGCCAGCGGCGTCATTGCCTTCAACCTTGGTGTAACCGCCAACCAGGTCTTCGTGCGCGGGCGCGGCATCGATGCCGAACTCGGAGGCGATCTGACCATCCGCGGGACAGCCGTGCAGCCGACGATCTCAGGCGGTTTCGAGATGCGCCGCGGCCGCCTGGAAATCCTCGGCAAGCGCCTGACTTTTACCGACGGCACCATCGGTTTCGGTGGCGACCTGATCCCGACACTCGATCTCAAGGCGACCTCGACCTCGGGCGCGACGACCATCACCGTCAATGTCGCCGGCTTTGCCAACAATCCGCAGATCACCTTCTCGTCGTCGCCGGCCCTGCCGCAGGATGAAATATTGGCGCAGCTGATCTTCAACCGCTCACTGTCCAACCTCTCTGCCTTCCAGATCGCCCAGCTGGCCTCCGCTGTCAGCCAACTGGCCGGTGGCGGCTCGACCTCCCTGCTCGATGGCCTGCGCAACAAGCTCGGCGTCGACGATCTCGACGTCACCACCGACGAGAACGGCGGCGCCTCTGTGCGGGCCGGCAAGTATCTCAACGACCGCACTTACATCGAACTGCAGCAGGGCTCGGACTCGGGCTCCAGCAAGGCCGTAATCAATCTCGATGTCGGCAAGGGCGTCAAGCTCAAGGGCTCGGCCGCCGGCGACGGTTCGGCATCAGGCGGTATCTTCTTCGAAAAGGAATACTGAGGCGGCAGGTGACCAACGTCGCCTCGGCTGTAGCTGCGCCTACTTTCAACGCCAATGAACAAACCCGCGGATCGTTTCGATCCGCGGGTTTGTTCATTGGCGCCATTCGTCGTCGGGCGGCGATGCTGCCGATCGAGCGTCAGAGCCCAGGGCGAAAGTAGATACCGCTGAGCTTGCCATCGGGGGCGAGCGACAGGCCGCATTCGAGCGTTCCTCTTTCGAACCGCACGTCATAGACGTCGGAACCCTCCTGCAGCACGCCCTTGAACGCCACGCTCCGCAACGCCCCCAGACGGTCGAGTTCTGCCTTGACGATCGGTGCCTGTTCATGCGCGACCGCTGCAAGTGCCGGCATCATTGCGTCGTAGTCGGGCTCGCCGCGCTGATGCTCGGGAATGACGCGGCGAAGCAATGCCTCGCTGTCGGGAAACGGAATCTTGTCCTTCACCCGTTTCTCCAGGTCGTCGGCAACGGCACGCGCCTTTCTCTCGTCGATGCGCTTCGCCGGTTGTTCGTAGCCGCCCTGGTGCAGGACCACGCTTTCCACGTCACCCCGGTCGTTACGGATGAAGGAAAGCTATGCCTGGACGACCCGATAGAAGAACAGGTCGTCCGCTTCCGGGTAGATTTCAATCGCGCTCTGTCCGGTCAACTGCGCCATCAGTCCACCCTCGCAGCGGGTGATGCTGAGCACGTCGCCGGTCTCGAACTGAAAGTCGCCAACCAGTCCGTCATGTCTTTGCGGATCGAAGCGAACTTCCGTTCGCGGTCGCGCCTGCTCGTAGCGTCGCCATGCGACGGTATCCGGCGATAGGTCGGTCATCCTGGTCTCCTTGGCAAGCGTGATGAGTTCGCTGATCGAGACGGCCTGGCCGCTCGATATCTTCTTGAGCGCAGCGCCGATCAGCGACAGGCTGTGTTCGACCCGGTCGCGCAGATCGACGAGCGCCGATTGCTGGATCGTCAGCGTCTGGCCGAGATGCGGCGCGGTGCCGGCAAGCAGGATGGTGATCCGCGTCAGGCTGAGGCCGAGACGCTTCAGGGCGAGGATCTCCGTCAACCGGGCGATTTCCGCGCCGCCATAGAGCCGCCAGTTCTTTTCCGTCCGGCGCGGCGCGATCAGGCCCCGGTCTTCATAGACGCGCAGCGCCCTTACCGTCAGGCCGAGACGTTCGGCGCATTCCGCAGCGGTCAGAAGGTGGTCATGGTTTCGCTTGTCGCTCATGAAAGTCTCCTGAAATCGTCTTCTAAGCTATGACCTTAGGTTCGGCTCAAGCGATATTTTGTGCGGATTGCATCGAGATTGCACCAAGAACGAAAGCGTTCCGGCCAGGCCGACATGGATTTTGCACAATGCCGTCCCTACATGCCCTCCCGCCGCCGTTGCATGTTTTCATGCCTTGAGCCGTATCCGGTTTAGCGTTGAAAACATGTAGAGTTTCATGGTGCTACGGAGAGCCCTGTACGTCAGAGAGGACGCGCAGATCTGTCGTCTGCATTTTCAGCACAACGCATATTTTCAGGTGTTTCTTGTCTCTTCAGTTTCCCGATATCGATCTTCCGCCTGGTTTCGCACCGCTGCTCAAAGGCTATTCCTGGCGAAAGGACAGTCTTGGTCAGTCGGCATCGAGCGTCTTCCTGTTCGACGCCGAAGCTCGCACTCCTCTGGTTCTGAAGGTCGAGCCGTCTGGCCCCTTCGACGAGCTTGTCGATGAAGCCGAGCGCCTCGAATGGCTGGGCAAGCAGGGGATGCCTTGCCCGCGCGTCATCGCCCGCGACGAGTACGCACGCCGGAACTGGCTGCTGATGGAGGCGGTCGACGGCGTAGACCTCGCCTCAAGCTCCCTTGCTGCGTCAGAACAGGTGGTCCTGCTTGCCGAAGCGGTGCGTCGCATGCATGCGCTTGACGTCGAGGCGTGCCCCTTCGACCATCGGGTCGACGCACGCGTTGCGATCGCCAGGCTGCGCGCGGAGGCGGATCTGATCGATGTGACCGATTTCGATGAGGAGCGGCTCGGCAAGACCGCTGAAGAACTGTTCGTCGAGCTTCAGGCCAAAATCCCGCAGGAAGAAAAACTCGTCGTCACCCATGGCGACGCCTGCCTGCCGAACATCATCGTCAGGGATGGTCGCTTCGCCGGTTTCATCGATTGCAGTCGTCTCGGCGTTGCCGATCCCTACCAGGATCTGGCGCTGACCTGCCGCAGCATTGCCTACAATCTCGGGGAGGAATGGGTCCAGCCGTTTCTCGATCTCTACGGCGTCCGTCGCGCCGATCCCGATAGACTCGACTTCTACTGCCTGCTCGACGAGTTCTTCTGAGCGCGAGGCAAAGATGGCCCGCGCCGCCTACGCGGCGTCGCGGGCCTCAAGGTTCAGATCGACGATATCCGCATCCATAAGGTCGATATCTTCGAGGGCGTTGAACAAAGCCCAGATGTGGCCGAACGGATCGATGAAGGCACCGACGCGGTCTCCGGTCGACAGTGTCTCGGCCGGGTTCCTGAGTGCTGCACCCGCCCCGATTGCCCGGCCCATGACCCGGTCGACGTCTTTCACATGCAGTTCGAGAATGACAGCCGTCGTGCCAAGCGCGTGCGGCGACCTTGGCCCACCAAGCTTCGGCTCGGCGTCCCGGCGCGGATTGGCGCCGGCGATCCGGAAGACGGATTCGCCGATCCGAAGATCGGCGCTCGTCAGGATGCCGCTCGGCCATTCATGCCGCTGCACCAGTTCGGCGCCCAGCACGTCACGATAAAAAGCAATGGCGCGGTCCTCATCGCCATGCCGCACAAAAAGCTTCACACAGATCTGCCGATCGGCCAGCCTGCCGCCATTGATGACCATGACATCCTCCAATCTCGGGTGAGGCGCACATCATAGACAACCATGAGAACAAATCAAGAACAATTGCGTTGTAGCGACGTTTTTCACACTCTGCCAGGGTGGACCGAAGGCGCTAAAATGCGCCCGTCAGCTTGCTCGTTTTCAGCAGGATGTTCGTCTCCGTCACGGTGATACCGTCGATCAACCGGATCCGTCTCAGGGTCTCGTCGAACGACACCAGATCCCGATCCTCGAGTTCGGCGATGAAGTCCCAGCGGCCGTTGGTGCTGTGCAGCGCCCTGACCTGCGGCAGACCGCGCAACTGCTCGGCAACCCGGTCGGCCATCTTGCCGTGGACCTCGATCATCACCACGGCGCGCACCCCGGAGGCCGGAATTTCCGATCCGGTGCGAATGGTAAAGGCGGCGATCGTGCCGTTGGCGACCAGCCGCTCGATGCGGGCTGCAACGGTTGCGCGCGAGACGCCGGTGCGCGCCGAAAGGGTCGAAACCGGCAGGCGGGCATTCTGGCGCAAGGCGCTGATCAGCGCCTGATCGAGATCGTCCATGGTTCTCACTTTGCGAAATAAGACTTAGCAATCTGTCGATCTTATCTCTCCAATCGACAGTTTTCCATCTTTTTGCTGTCACGCGTTTTGACGATAATCCGCGCAACTCACGGAATCACCAGGAAGGAACGGGCGGATATGACCACCATCACGCTGATCGGCGCACCCATCGAAGAAGGTTCTGGACGACGCGGCGCGGCCATGGGGCCGACGGCGCTTCGCATCGCCGGTATCGACACCGTTCTGCGCGAGCTCGGCCACACGGTCTACGACGAGGGCGACGTCAAGCCGCTGCCGGCGCGCGACCTCGCCAACCACGCCGGCGCCAACAACCTGCAGATCGTCGCCGCCTTCGCCCGCGCGCTGCACGATTCGGTTCACGACACCGTTCGCAAGGGCCATTTCCCGATCATTCTGGGTGGCGACCACGCGCTGTCGATGGGTAGCGTTTCCGGCATGGCGCGTTACGCCGCCGAAGTCGGCCGCCCACTGTTCGTGCTCTGGCTCGATGCCCATGCCGACTTCAACTCTCCGGCAACGTCGCCGTCCGGCAACATGCACGGCATGCCGGTCGCCTTCTTCTGCGGCCAGGCTGAATTCACCCCGATCCTGCCGGCAGACCGGCCGATGGTCGATCCGACCAAGGTCTTCCAGGTCGGCATCCGCTCGGTCGATGACCGCGAGCGCGAAGAGATCGCCGAACACGGCGTGCGCGTCTACGACATGCGCGCGGTCGACGAACTCGGCATGGCGCACATCATGCGTCAAATTCTCGATGAAGTCCGCTCGGCCAACGGCCTCCTGCATGTCAGTCTCGACGTCGACTTCATGGATCCCGAGCTTGCACCGGGTGTCGGCACCACCGTTCCGGGCGGCGCCACCTTCCGCGAAGCCCACCTGATCATGGAAATGCTCTGGGAAAGCGATCTCGTCTCCTCCCTCGACGTCGTCGAACTGAACCCCTTCCTCGACGATCGCGGCAAGAGCGCGCGTGTCCTGGTCGAGCTGACGGCGAGCCTTTTCGGCCGCCGTGTCCTTGACCGCCCGACCCGCAGCGCCTGAGCCCCTGCATAATTCCTTGAAACGAAATCGTTTAAAGGGAAAATTATGCAGAAAATCAAAGTGCTACAGCGACCTTTGCGCGTCTGATTAGACGCGCGGCGCTGTAGAAAAATAACGGAGGACGACGGATGAACACCACGGCAGACCTGATCGAAACCGAATACCGGCTCGGCGCACACAACTACAAGCCCCTCGATGTCGTGCTTTCGCGTGGCGAAGGCGTCTATGTCTGGGACATGGAAGGCAATCGCTACCTCGACTGCCTGTCGGCCTATTCCGCCGTCAACCAGGGCCACTGCCACCCGAAGATCTTCCAGGCGATGATGGAGCAGGCGCAGAAGCTGACGCTGACATCCCGCGCCTTCCGCAACGACCAGCTCGCGCATTTCTATGAAGAAATCGCAGCGCTCACCGGTTCGCACAAGGTGCTGCCGATGAATTCGGGCGCCGAAGCCGTCGAGACCGCCGTCAAGGCCGTGCGCAAGTGGGGCTACGAGGTCAAGGGCGTCGCTGAAAACAAGGCCGAGATCATCGTCTGCTCCAACAATTTCCATGGCCGCACCATGGGTATCGTCGGCTTCTCGACCGATCCGGACGCGCGCACCGGCTTCGGCCCGTTTGCGCCCGGCTTCAAGGTCGTCCCCTTCGGCGACATCGATGCCTTCCGCGCCGCGATCACCGAGAACACTGTCGCCTTCCTGGTCGAGCCGATCCAGGGCGAAGCCGGCGTGCTGGTTCCGACCCCGGGCTACTTCCCGGCGGTACGCGAGCTCTGCACCAAACACGGCATCACGCTGATCCTCGACGAGATCCAGACGGGCCTCGGCCGCACCGGCAAGCTGCTTGCCGAAGAACATGAGGGCATCGAAGCCGACGTGACGCTGATCGGCAAGGCGCTTTCGGGCGGCTTCTATCCTGTCTCGGCCGTGCTTTCGAACTCTGAAGTCTTGGGCGTCCTGAAGCCCGGCCAGCATGGCTCGACCTTCGGCGGCAATCCGCTCGCCTGCGCCATTGCCCGCGCGGCGCTCAAAGCCCTGACCGAAGAAGGCATGATCGAGAACTCGGCGCGCATGGGCGACCGCTTCCAGAAGGGCTTGACCGACATCCGGTCGAACATCATCAAGGAAGTGCGCGGCCGCGGCCTGATGCTGGCGGTCGAGCTGGTGCCGGAAGCCGGTGGCGCCCGTAAATATTGTGAAGCGCTGAAGCAGCTCGGCATCCTTGCCAAGGACACCCACGGCGACACGATCCGCATCGCGCCGCCACTGGTCATCACCGCGGAACAGGTCGACTGGGCCGTGGAACAGTTCGCCAAGGTTCTCGCCTCGGCCTGACTTTCAGCCATCGTTGAATTTTCCCTTGCGCCCCGGCATCGACCGGGGCGCAAGTGGTATTAGCACTTGCAAAAGCAAGTCTTAACGAATCCCGGCCTATAGTCCCTTCCCAAAGCGCAAAGCGGTTCCTCCGCGCATGATGCAGCTGCGCCCCGCCGGATGTCGTCGGCGGACTTTTGAAAACGCTCCCCATCGGCTCAATGGCCGCGCCAGCCGCGACCGCACCGCACGGAGATGTAACGAGTTTGGCGGTGTCGCGCCCTTGGCGGCGTCGACCGGAAAGCTGGAAGGACCTTCGATGACAAGCACACTCAGGACGGCTGGTTTCGACGGCGAGACGCTGGAAATCATCGCGTTCCGCCTCCACGATCAGGAATTCTGCGTCAAGACCACCACGATCCGCGAGATCCGCGGCTGGGCGCCCTCCACCCCCATCCCGCATTCGCCGCCCGAGGTCATCGGCGTGATGAACCTGCGCGGCACCGTGATCCCGATCATCGACCTTGCCCACAAGCTCGGCATGAAATCGACCACGGCCAATGAGCGCAGCGCCATCGTCGTTGCGGAAGTCCACAACATGGTGATCGGCCTGGTGGTCGATCGCGTTTCCGACATCCTCACCGTCCAGGGCAACCAGGTGCAACCGGTTCCGGAAGTCACCGCCTCCTTCGACAAGAGCTTTGCCGAGGGCATCATCGCCAACGAGAACGGCATGATCTGCTTCCTCAACCTCGCGCGCATGTTCAAGGAACGCGAAGTCGAGGAAATGGCCGCCTAAACAACGAGGCAGGTCACCGTATCAGAGCCGCTTTGCCGCTGGGCAAGGCGGCTTTTTTTGTCCGCTCGGTCCGGGCTCAAAGCGCCGCGGGCGATTCGTAAACGATAAGTTGCTAATTCAACCTAGAAACAGCATGCGAGTTTTCACAACTCAAAACTGATAATTGCTATTTTAACAACTGCTTAATAATCCTGATACTAACGTAGATTGCATAAGCAAGACGTCATGGGCATGAACGCCCACGAGTTCGAACTCCCCTCAAAGCAAGAAAACGCTGACCCTTTTTAGGGCCGGCGGACGACGGACCAGACAATTTTCGGCATGCCGGCATTTGTCCTTGTCCCCGGAGCCTGCGCCGCTTTCGGCCCCGCACGCCCTGTCGACACCGCAAGCAACGAGTCCCGGCTTTCCGCTTGAAACAACAAGAACCAAATCAGAGGGTAATCATGTTCTCTTTCGGACGGAGCCTGGATTCGCGCCAGATCGTCGCCGCGCTGTCAAAGTCGCAGGCCATGATCCAGTTCGATCTCACGGGAAAAATTCTGACGGCCAACGAAAACTTCTGCCAGGCACTCGGCTACACCCTGCAGGAGATCGTCGGCCAGCACCACCGCATGTTCTGCGCACCGGATTATGTGCAGACGCAGGAATATCGCGATTTCTGGGCCCGGCTTGGACGTGGCGAATTTGACGCCAATGCCTACAAGCGCCTGGCCAAGGGCGGCCGCGAAATCTGGATCCAGGCGACCTACAACCCCGTCTTTCACAACGGCAAGCCCTACAAGGTCGTGAAGTTGGCAAGCGACATCACCGCCGCCAAGATCAAGGCGAATGAGGATGGCGGCAAGCTCGATGCCATCTCGAAATCGCAGGCAGTGATCGAATTCACCCCTTCAGGCGAGATCGTCACCGCCAACGAGAACTTCTGCAACGCGCTCGGCTACAGCCTGAAGGAAATTCAGGGCAGGCATCACAGCATGTTCTGCGATCCGACCTACGTGCAAGGCGCTGACTATGCCGAGTTCTGGAAGAAGCTGGCGGCCGGCGAGTTCATCTCCAACGAGTTCGTGCGCTACGGCAAGGGCGGCAAGGAGATCTGGATCCAGGCGGCCTACAATCCGATCCGCGACACGAACGGCAAGGTCTACAAGGTCGTCAAGTTCGCAACCGATGTCAGCGAACGCATGGGCGCGATCAAGGCGCTCGGCGTCGGCCTTCAGGCGCTTGCGGAAGGCGATCTCACCCACAGCCTGCCGACGCCCTTCGTTCCCAGCATGGAAGCGGTGCGCACCGACTTCAACGGCGCGATCGACCGGCTCTGTCGGGCCATGCAGACCGTTGGCGACAATGCCAACGCCATCGCCTCCGGAGCGCGCGAAATCCGCTCGGCCGCAGACGATCTTTCCAAACGCACGGAGCAGCAAGCCGCCTCGGTGGAGGAAACCGCAGCCGCACTCGATGAGATCACCACGACAGTCGCGGACTCCAGCCGCCGCGCCGAGGAGGCCGGCGGGCTGGTCGCCAAGACCAAGGCGGGAGCCGAGCGCTCCGGCAGCGTCGTCAAAAGCGCCATCGGTGCGATGGGTCAGATCGAGCAATCCTCACGCGAGATCTCCAACATCATCGGCGTCATCGACGACATTGCCTTCCAGACCAACCTCCTGGCATTGAATGCCGGCGTCGAAGCGGCGCGTGCCGGTGAAGCCGGCAAGGGTTTCGCCGTCGTCGCCCAGGAAGTACGCGAGCTTGCCCAACGCTCGGCCCAGGCCGCAAAGGAGATCAAGGCGCTGATCACCACCTCCAGCGACCACGTCAAGAACGGCGTATCGCTTGTCGGGCAGACGGGGGCAGCACTTGAGGAAATCTTGGTCCAGGTCCAGGAGATCAACCTCAACGTCTCGGCCATCGTCGAGGCCGCACGCGAGCAATCGACGGGGTTGAAGGAAATCAACCAGGCGGTCAACTCCATGGATCAGGCAACCCAGCAGAATGCCGCCATGGTGGAAGAAAGCACCGCTGCAAGCCACAACATGTCGCGGGAGGCCGAAGCTCTCCATGCCCTGCTCAGGCAGTTCCAGATCGGCCAGGGGACGGCGCAAATCGAGATGCCGCGCTACGGCGAGGATCGCCAGCAGACAACGCGCATGCACACACCCGCCCGCACCCTGCGCGGCGGACAAAGACAAGCCTTAGCCGCCGCACCATCAAACGACGGCTGGCAGAATTTCTGAGCGCAATCCCTGCACCCCGCGCTCAGGAATAGGGGAAGGCGGCGACCGGTCGCCGCCTTCCCTCAAATCTTTTTCCAGGACGGCATCGCCACCGCATCACGGTTGCCGATCCATGCCCCCGGCTCCGGGAATAGGGATTTTCAGAGGGTCGCCACCTGAGCCGCTTGTCGGCGCGGCCATGCCTCGGCAGCAACATCCGTCAGCTCGTTTCCGCAGAACGCCGGAGCGCCCGTTTCTGCCAGTCTCAGAGGATTCTGCCTGGTCAGGACAGGCAATCAATGTGCAGCCGTTCCGCCGCGGCGGTAATCGCCGCCGCCCTCAAGCCGCCTGCGGGCGCTTGATCTTCGAAGCCGCTTCGAGCACCAGCGGGTTCAAGCCCTCACCGCCGCCATCGATATGCTGGAACAGCTGCCGCCGCATGCGCGGCTCCCAATACTTGTTGATATGCGTCGCAACGCCCTGGGCGGCCTCGTCCTGCGGCTGGCTCTTGAAGAAGGTGGCGATCTGGTTTGCCATGTAGATCAGCTTGGCATTGGTGTCATGCGACATCGGCGACGGCTCCGGACTTGATGCGTTCGGCATGGGTGAAAATCTCGAATTCGTCGCCGCGCACCAGCGCGATCAGCGTCATGCCTGCGGCCTCGGCTGTGCGAATGGCAAGTGCGGTCGGCGCCGATATCGCGATGATGACGGGACTGCCGACAATTGCCGTCTTCTGCACCATCTCGACGGAAACGCGGCTGGTGACGACCACGGCACCGTCGCATCCGCGGAAGCCGGCACGCGCCGCCGCGCCGACGAGTTTGTCCAGCGCATTGTGGCGGCCGACGTCCTCGCGCACGGCGATCAATCCCCTGCCCGGCACATAGAACGCGGCGCCATGCACGGCGCGCGTTTCGAAATGCAGCGGCTGCTGGCCGTTCAAGAGCGCGACCGCCTTGACCACGTCTTCCTCCGACAGACGAAGCGTCGACGCAGAAACATCCGGTGTCGGCCGCACCGCTTGCTCGATCGATTCGATGCCACAGAGGCCGCAGCCGACAGGCCCCGCCATGTGGCGGCGTCGCAGGCGCAGCATATCGTTCTGTTTGTCTTTCAGCGTGATCTGCACGTCGATGCCGAGATTACCGGCCACTTCGTCGGCGATCGCCTCGACCGCTTCGATCTGGACGGGTTCGGTGACGATACCCTCGGTCAGACTGAAGCCGACGGCGAAATCCTCGAGATCGCCCGGTGTCGCCATCATTACCGCATGGGTCGAGCCGCCGAAGGTGAAGGCCACCGGCGTCTCCTCCGGCACCACGCGGGAACCGTCCCGCAAAGTCCCGTCGCGACGGGCGGCTTCCGGCACGGTCTTCGATATCTGGAACTTCGGCATGGATGGCCCGGACATTAAAACTACTCCGCAGCCTCAAGCTTGCCGGCGATCCGGCGCGACTGCCGCGCCTGCTCGTCATAATCCTGTTGCCAGTCCGACGGCCCGTTGGACGGCATCACCTGAACCGCGGTCACCTTGTATTCCGGGCAATTGGTCGCCCAGTCGGAGAAGTCGGTGGTGATGACGTTCGCCTGCGTCGTCGGATGGTGGAAGGTAGTGTAGACGACACCCGGCGCCACGCGATCGGTGATCAGCGAGCGCAACGTCGTCTCGCCGGCGCGGCTCGCGAGCCGGATCCAGTCGCCATCGCGGATGCCGCGCTGCTCGGCGTCGTGCGGGTGGATTTCCAGCCGGTCTTCCGCATGCCAGACGACATTGTCGGTGCGCCGCGTCTGGGCGCCGACATTGTACTGGCTGAGAATGCGGCCGGTGGTGAGCAACAGCGGGAAGCGCGGACCGGTGCGCTCGTCGGTCGCCACATATTCTGTGCGGATGAACTTGCCCTTGCCGCGCACGAAGCCGTCGACATGCATGATCGGCGATCCCTCGGGATGCTTCTCGTTGCAGGGCCACTGTACCGAGCCCATCTTTTCCAGATAGTCGTAGGAGACAAGCGCAAAGCTCGGCGTGGTCGCGGCGATCTCGTCCATGATTTCGGAGGGATGGCGGTAGTTCCAGTTCATGCCCATCGCCTGCGCGAGTTTCTGCGTCACCTCCCAGTCGGCATAGCCGTTCTTCGGCGTCATCACCTTGCGCACACGGTTGATGCGGCGCTCGGCATTGGTGAAGGTGCCGTCCTTCTCAAGGAAAGTCGAGCCCGGCAGGAAGACGTGGGCGTAGTTGGCGGTCTCGTTGAGGAAGAGGTCGTGCACCACGACGCATTCCATTGCCGCAAGGCCTGCGGCCACGTGCTTGGTGTCGGGGTCCGACTGCAGGATGTCCTCTCCCTGGATGTAAATGCCCTTGAAGGTGCCGTCGACGGCGGCGTCCAGCATGTTCGGGATGCGCAGGCCGGGCTCGTTGGAGATCTCGACACCCCAGAGCTTCTCGAAGGTCTCGCGCGTCGCATCGTCGGAGACGTGGCGGTATCCCGGCAGTTCGTGCGGGAACGAGCCCATGTCGCAGGAGCCCTGCACATTGTTCTGGCCCCGCAGCGGGTTCACACCGACGCCCGGCCGGCCGATGTTGCCGGTGACCATGGCCAGGTTGGCGATCGCCATGACCGTGGTCGAGCCCTGGCTGTGCTCGGTGACCCCCAGGCCGTAATAGATCGCGCCATTGCCGCCGGTGGCAAAGAGCCGTGCGGCACCGCGCACGAGATCGGCGGGAACGCCGGTATAGGCTTCGGTCGCCTCGGGGCTGTGATAGGGCTCGGCAACGAAGCTCGCCCAGTCCTCGTATTCCGACCAGTCGCAGCGCTCGCGAATAAACGCCTCGTTGGCGAGCCCTTCCGTGACGATCACATGCGCCAGTGACGTCAGAATTGCGACGTTGGTGCCGGGCTGCAGAGGCAGGTGATAGGATGCTTCGATATGCGGCGAGCGCACGATATCGGTGCGGCGCGGATCGATGACAATCAGCTTGGCACCCTCACGCAGCCGCTTCTTCAGCCGCGAAGCGAAGACCGGATGGCCATCGGTCGGATTGGCGCCGATAATGACGGCGACGTCGGTGAACTCGACGCTATCGAAATTCTGCGTGCCGGCGGAGGTGCCGAAGGCCTGGCCGAGGCCATAGCCGGTCGGCGAGTGGCAAACGCGGGCGCAGGTATCGACATTGTTGTTGCGAAAGCCGGCGCGCACCAGCTTCTGCACCAGATAGGTCTCTTCATTGGTGCAGCGCGACGAGGTGATGCCGCCAACGGAATCACGGCCATACTGGTACTGGATCCGCCGGAACTCGGCGGCCACATGCGCATAGGCCTCCTCCCACGTCACTTCGCGCCAGGGATCGGAGATTTTTTCGCGGATCATCGGGTTGAGGATGCGATCCTTGTGGGTCGAGTAGCCATAGGCAAACCGGCCCTTGACGCAGGAATGGCCGCGGTTCGCCTGGCCGTCCTTCCAGGGCACCATGCGCACCAGTTCCTCGCCGCGCATTTCCGCCTTGAACGAGCAGCCGACGCCGCAATAGGCGCAGGTGGTGACGACGGAATGCTCCGGCTGGCCGATCTCGATCACCGACTTTTCGGTGAGCGTCGCCGTCGGGCAGGCCTGCACGCAGGCACCGCAGGAGACGCATTCCGACGACATGAAGTCTTCCGCCATGCCGGCCGAAACACGGCTGTCGAAACCACGGCCGCCGATCGTCAGCGCGAACGTACCCTGCACTTCCTCGCAGGCACGCACGCAGCGCGAACAGACGATGCATTTCGCCGGATCATAGGTGAAGTAGGGATTGGATTCGTCCTTCGGCAGCCACTTGGCGTTGATGTCGCCATTGTTGCGTGCCTTGACGTGATTGTCACCTTCATAGCCGTAGCGAACGTCGCGAAGACCGACAGCGCCGGCCATGTCCTGCAGCTCGCAGTCGCCATTGGCCGCACAGGTCAGACAGTCGAGCGGGTGGTCGGAAATATAGAGTTCCATCACCCCGCGGCGAACGTCCTTCAGCCGCGGTGTCTGGGTCGAGACTTCGAGCCCCGGCGCCACCGGCGTGGTGCAGGAGGCCGGCATGCCGCCCCGGCCCTTGATCTCGACCAGACAGAGCCGGCAGGATCCGAAGGCGTCCATCATGTCGGAGGCGCAGAGCTTCGGCACCTCGATGCCGGCATCCATCGCCGCGCGCATGATCGAGGTTCCCTCGGGCACGGTGACCTCGCGGCCGTCGATGGTCAGCGTCACCATGGTTTCGGAGCGGGAGGCCGGGGTGCCATAGTCGATTTCATGAATGAGAGACATGTCGGGCCTCCTTGGAAGATACGTTCAAGGGCGCGGCGTTGGCGCCTGCTATTACCACCGGTGATGCGGGCATCCGCCCCTCATCCGGCTGCCGCCACCTTCTCCCCGCAGGCGGAGAGAAGGGAAATGCCGCACCCTTTCCCCTGGCCTCTGAGACCAGGTGAGCCTCGTCCCCTCTCCCCGCCAGCGGGGAGAGGGTTAGCGTGAGGGGCAAATTCAGACGGTTAGGGTTGATCATTCCGCAGCCTCCGCAACCGGAGCCGGTTTGAAATCATCCGGAAAATGCGTCATCGCGCTGACGACGGGATAGGGCGTGAACCCGCCGAGCGCGCAGAGCGATCCGAACTTCATCGTGTTGCAGAGATCGGAGAGCAGTTCGCGGTTCTTCTCCGGCTCGATGCCGGCCGCGATCTTGTCGGCCACCTCGACGCCGCGGGTCGAGCCGATGCGACAGGGCGTGCACTTGCCGCAGCTCTCGATGGCACAGAACTCCATGGCAAAACGCGCCTGCTTCAGCATGTCGGCGGTATCGTCGAAGACGACGATGCCGGCATGGCCGATCAGCCCGTCCCTGGCGGCAAAGGCCTCGTAGTCGAATGGTGTGTCGAACAGCGCCCGCGGGAAATAGGCCCCGAGCGGACCGCCGACCTGCACGGCCTTGACCGGCCGGCCGGTTGCCGTTCCGCCGCCGATATGATCGATGATCTCGCCGAGCGCCAGGCCGAACGCAGTTTCGAACAGGCCGGCATGCTTGACGTTGCCGGCGATCTGAATCGGGATCGTGCCACGCGACCGGCCCATGCCGAAGTCGCGGTAGAAGGCAGCCCCCTTGTCCATGATGATCGGGACCGAGGCGAGCGAGATCACGTTGTTGATCACGGTCGGACAGTCGAACAGGCCCTTGTGGGCGGGAAGCGGCGGCTTCGCCCGCACGATGCCGCGCTTGCCCTCAAGGCTGTTCAAGAGCGCCGTTTCCTCGCCGCAGACATAGGCGCCGGCGCCGGTGCGCACCTCCATGTCGAAGGCACGGCCCGAGCCGAGCACCGATGGTCCGAGCACACCTGCTCGTCGCGCGATCTCGATCGCTTGCGCCATAGTGGCAATCGCGTGCGGATATTCGGAGCGCGTGTAGATGAAGCCCTTGGTCGCACCGGTCGCGATGCCGGCGATTGCCATGCCCTCGATCAGCACGAAGGGATCGCCCTCCATGATCATCCGGTCGGCAAAGGTACCGCTGTCGCCCTCGTCGGCGTTGCAGACGATGTATTTTCGATCGCCCGCCGCTTCCAAAACCGTCTTCCACTTGATGCCGGTCGGAAAGCCGGCGCCGCCACGGCCGCGAAGACCGCTTTCCGTCACCTGGGTAACGATCGACATCGGCTCCATGGCGATGGCATTAGCAAGTCCTCGAAGACCGCCATGCGAGCGGTAGTCGTCGAGCGACAGCGGGTCGATGACGCCACAGCGCTCAAAGGTCAGCCGCGTCTGTTGCTTCAGGAACGGAATATCCTCCGTCTTCCCGAGACAGAGCGCATGATCGCCGCCGGAAACCAGCCCGGCATCGATGAGAGAGACGACATCGCGAGCCTTCACCGGTCCATAGGCGACGCGGCCTTCCGGTGTTTCCACTTCGACCAGCGGCTCCAGCCAGTGCAGGCCACGGGAACCGTTGCGCACGATGGCAACGTCGAGGCCGCGCGCGACGACCGCTTCCTCCATCGCTTTCGCCACCTTGTCGGCGCCGAGCGCCAGAGCGGCTGCATCCCGGGGAATGTAGATCTTCGTCGTCATCGGCGCGCCTCCGCAACAAGAGCGTCGAGATCGCCGGCGTCGACCCGGGCATGCACCTCTCCGTCGAACATCGCGGAGGGTGCGCAGGAACAGAGCCCGAGACAGTAGACCGGCTCGAGCGTCACCGCGCCGTCGGGTGTCGTCTCATGGAAGTCGATGCCGAGCAGGTGCTTGGCGCGCTCAGCCAGCTGATCGCCACCCATCGACTGGCACGCCTCGGCGCGACAAAGCTTCAGCACATGGCGCCCGGCCGGGTGTTCGCGAAAGTCATGGTAGAAGGAAAAGACGCCATAGACCTCGGCACGCGACAGGTTGAGCTCTCTCGCGATCACAGGCAGACAGTCCTGCGGCACATAACCGAATTCGTGCTGGATCTCATGAAAGATCGGCAGCAGTGGCCCTTCGAGCCCCTTCAATTCCTCGATGATCGCAAGCGTGCGCCCGGACACATCTCCACGCGGCTGGTGAATATTCACTCGGGGAGCCCTCCCGGCTCGCGGCTGCAGCGCCCCTCATGCGGATCGCGCCCAACTCCAATTGGCATCGCCTGGGAAGGCCGTTTCCTCCACGCGCCTGCCCATGAAGGAAAAGCTTCGCGCTTCTCATCGGACGGGTCAATAAGGCTGTTCCGTTGGTTGATAGAAAAAATCTATTAAACCTGATTTCGCTCACCGAGAATGCGCGCTTCATGCAATAGCGCCGACACAAGCGGCGTGAACGGTTCACGATGCGTCGCAACCAGACCAACGGTGTGATGGGCGTCCGGTTCGACGATCGGGATCATCCTGATATCTTCGTGAAAACCGAATGATTTCGCGACGTTGAACGGCATGATGCTTGCCCAGCGACCGGTGCGCACATGGGAGAAGAGCACGATCATCGAATTCGATTCGAGCGTCGGCTGAGCGACGACGCCAGCCTCGGAGAAATGCTGGTTGATGATCCGTCGGTTCTGCATATCGGCGGTCAATAGACAAAGCCGAATGTCGCTAACCTCCTTCCACGTCACGGTTTCGCGATCGGAAAGCGGCGTTCCCGCAGCCGTTACGAGGTGATAGCGCTCGATCTGCAGCGGCACGCTGGTCACGCGCCCGAGCGGTTCGTTCTCCAGATAGGTGAGGCCAGCGTCGATCTCGAGGTTTTCGAGCAGCGCCAGGATCTGTAGCGACGTGGTCGACAGCACCGAGAAGGTCACGTCAGGATGCTTTTCCTGAAACGGCGCGGTGATCATCGGCACCATGGCAAGTGTCGTCGGAATGGCCGCCAGCCTGATGTGCCCGGAGAGACCTTTGCGCGCCGTGCGCATTTCCTCGCGCATGGTGCGGGCATCGCCGACGATGCGACGGGCCCATTCGAGCACCCGTTGGCCTTCCGGTGTCAGCCCCTGAAAGCGCGAGCCGCGGCTGACGAGCATGACGCCGAGCTGGCCTTCGAGCTGGCGGATGGCCGCCGACAGCGTCGGCTGCGTCACGCCGCATTCGAGCGCTGCCCGGCCGAAGTGTTTTTCGCGGGCAAGCACCAGGAACATTTCCAGCTTGTCGATCATTCCGAACCTTCGGAGTTCTTGGCTTTGCCCCTCACCCTAGCGCTCTCCCCGCCGCGGCGAGAGGGGACGCGCCCCAATCCCTACCGAAGAGCAATCCCGGCCAAAGAATGTCAGCGTGACCGCAAGATCTTGAACTCCGCAGACCTGGAGAAGTCATCGGAGCGTGCGGCACGTCCCTTCGCCCCGCATGCGGTGAGAAGGTGCCGGCAGGCGGATGAGGGGCCGATGCTGAAATGCAAACACGGTGTTGCCCCACACTCACGTGATCAACTGGCCGCCATTGACCTCCAGCACCTGCCCGGTGATGTAGCCGGAAAGCGCATGGGAGGCGAGGAAGAGGTAGGCCGGCGCGCAGTCCTCAGCCGTTCCGAGCCTGCCGATCGGGATCGTCTTGCGCGTTGCTTCCAGTTTTTCCGGTGACGAGTAGCGTTCGTGGAACTCGGTGGTGATGGTACCGGGTGAAACGCAATTGACCCGGATGCCCTCCGGTGCCAGTTCCCGCGCCAGCGCCTTGGAATAGGTGGAGACGAATGCCTTGGTCGCCGAATAGATCGACGAGCCGGCGCTGCCGCCGGTCAGGGCCGAAATCGACACGGTGTTGACGATTGCCGGATGCGTGCCCTTGCGTAAGTGCGGCAGCAGCGCCCGCGTCATCTCGACCACCGAGGTCTGGTTGAGCTGAACGACGGTGCGATACTGCTCGTCCGTCAACTCCGCCGCCAGAAAACGGCCAACCATCGTGCCGGCGTTGTTGACGAGGATATCGATGCTGTCGAAACGGCTACGGATCTCTTCCGCCAGCGCCTCGACGCCGCCCTCCGCCAGGAAGTCGGCCGCAGCCACATGCGCCCGGCCCTCGGTCGCGGCCGTCTCCAGAAAATCCGGCGGTTCGCCGATCACTCGCCCGGCATGAACGAACACATGCGCGCCGCAATCGAGAAACTGGCGCGCCACTTCAAGGCCGATGCCGCGTCCGCCACCGGTCACCACCACAGTCATGCCTTTGAACAAGGCCGGATGAAACATGTCTTTTCCCTCTTCCCGTCATTGCCAAAGTCGCCTATCGCCGGGGTGATTGCAACGCGCGCAATTCACATGCCGCCGACGAAAGCAGAATCGCGACAAACGCCGATTTCTGAAATTGCACAGCTTTCGTTTTTGCATATTATGAAAAAAAACGAAAACGGGGAGGTTTCGGAATGTATTTGACGGGGCGGCAGGCGGAGATCCTGGAACTGGCGAAGAACGAAGGACGCGTGCTCGTCGAGGAGCTGGCGCAGCGCTTTTCGGTGACGCCGCAGACCATCCGCAAGGACCTGAACGACCTCTGCGACGCCAAGATCCTCAACCGGATTCACGGCGGCGCGATCTTCCCGAGCGGCAAGGAAAACGTCAAATACGATGCCCGTCGGCAGATCGCCGCACCGGAGAAGCAGGCGATCGGCAGGGCCGCCGCAGCCCTCATCCCCGACAACGCCTCGCTGTTCATCAATATCGGCACAACGACGGAAGCGGTCGGCGAAGCGCTTCTCGACCACAAGGAATTGATGGTCATCACCAACAATATCAATGTCGCCAACCACTTGCGCGTCTTCCCCTCGATCGAAGTGGTCATCACCGGTGGCGTCGTTCGCGGCTCCGACGGCGGCATCGTCGGCGAAGCGGCGGTCGACTTCATCAAGCAGTTCAAGGTGGACTTCGCCGTCATCGGCGCCTCGGCCATCGACCATGACGGCGCACTGCTCGATTTCGATTTTCGCGAAGTGAAAGTCGCCCAGGCAATCATCGCCAATGCCCGCCATGTCATCCTCGTTTCCGATTCGACCAAATTCGAAAGAACGGCGCCGGTTCGCATCGGCCACATCTCCCAGGTCCAGACCTTCATCACCGATCGCTGTCTTATTGATAACGTGCGGAAAATCTGCGCCGAACAGGACGTTCGCCTGATCGAAACAGAGGCTTGAAAAGCGCTTTTTTAGACGATCCTGAGATTCGCCCAACATTCGTTTGACATTCGATATGTTTTCGCTTTAACTGATTTCGCTTTCGCGATTGCACCAATTTGTGCATTGCGAAATGTGGGAGGGGAAAAGCAGTGGCAGAGCAGGCAATCTTCGACGTCTTCGTTATCGGCGGCGGCATCAACGGATGCGGCATCGCGCGTGATGCGGTCGGTCGGGGATACTCGGTTGCGCTCGCCGAGATGAACGACTTTGCCTCCGGCACGTCGTCGGGGTCGACCAAGCTCATCCACGGCGGCCTGCGCTACCTCGAACATTATGAGTTTCGCCTGGTGCGCGAAGCGCTGATGGAGCGTGAAGTGCTCTGGGCGATGGCACCGCACGTCATCTGGCCGATGCGCTTCGTTCTGCCCTACCATAAAGGCGGCCCGCGCCCGGCCTGGCTCATCCGCCTCGGCCTGTTTCTTTACGACCATATCGGCGGCCGCAAGCTGCTGCCGGCGACGGCGACGCTCGACATGACCCGCGACCCGGCCGGCAAACCGTTGAAGCGGCTGTTCACCAAGGCATTCGAATACTCCGACGGCTGGGTCAACGACGCCCGTCTGGTTGTACTCAACGCCCGCGATGCGGCGAACCGCGGCGCGAGGATCATGGCGCGCACCCGTGTGATCTCGGCCAAGCGCGACAACGGCACATGGACGATCGAAACCGAAGATACCCAAACCGGCGAGCGCCGGCAGACGCGGGCGCGCATGCTGGTCAATGCCGCAGGCCCGTGGGTCGATGCGGTGCTTTCAGGCGCGCTGGGCAAGAACGACGTCCACAACGTGCGCCTCGTCCAGGGCAGCCACATTGTCGTGCGCAAGAAGTTCAGCGACCCGCGCGCCTACTTCTTCCAGAATCCGGACGGCCGGATTATGTTCGCCATCCCCTACGAGGACGATTTCACGCTGATCGGCACCACCGATCGCGACTATACCGACAACCCGGCCGACGTTCGTATCAGTGATGCCGAGGTCGACTATCTCTGCAAGGCGGCAAGCGAGTATTTCCTCGAGCCGGTGGAGAAGGACGACATCGTCTGGACCTATTCCGCCGTCCGCCCGCTGTTCGACGACGGTGCCAGCAAGGCGCAGGAAGCAACGCGAGATTACGTTCTTCGCGTCGAGGGCGACAGGACGACAGCACCGCTGTTGAACGTCTTCGGCGGCAAGCTGACGACCTATCGTCGCCTGAGCGAATCCGCGCTCGAAAAGATCGGCGAGGCCATCGGCGTCAAGGGTGCCAAGTGGACGGCCGGCTCGAGCCTGCCGGGCGGGGATTTCCCGGCAACAGCCTATGCCGACGAGGTCGCCAAGCTTCACAAGAAATATCCCTTCCTTGCCGCAGGCCATGTGCGCCGGCTAATCCGCCTCTACGGCACGCGCGCCGCGGCGCTGCTCGGATCGGTAGCGAACGAGGCTGGCCTTGGCCGCCGTTTCGGCGCCGACCTCTACGAGGCGGAAGTGAAGTGGCTGATCAATGAGGAGTGGGCCCGGCACGCCGAGGACGTGCTGTGGCGGCGCACCAAACTGGGATTGAAGCTGACGCCCGGCGAGGCGGCAGCATTGGAGGAATACATGCGGGGCGCGGCGAACGCCGCGGCCTGAGGACCTCGCATACTGGAATGCCGATGGCTGGGTGGAACACCGGAGAATTCAATGCTTGAAATGAAGAAGATATCCAAGGTCGTGGGTGGGGAGACACATATCTACCCGACCGATCTTGTGCTGCAGAGGGGGACGCTCAATGTGCTGCTCGGCCCGACCCTTTCCGGCAAGACGTCGCTGATGCGGCTGATGGCCGGCCTTGACAAGCCTGCCTCCGGTTCGCTGATCTTCGACGGCACCGACGTCACCGGCCTGCGGGTCCAGAAGCGCTCCGTGGCGATGGTCTACCAGCAATTCATCAACTACCCGTCGATGACCGTCTACGAAAACATCGCCTCGCCAATGCGCATCAAGGGTTCGGACACAGCCACGATCGATCGCGAAGTGCGCAAGGCCGCCGAGCTTCTGAAGCTCGGGCCCTATCTCGACCGCATGCCGCTCAGCCTCTCCGGCGGCCAGCAGCAGCGCACGGCGCTGGCGCGCGCCATCGTCAAGAATGCCGACCTCGTGCTTCTCGACGAACCGCTTGCCAACCTCGACTACAAGCTGCGCGAAGAACTGCGTGAGGAACTGCCGAAGATCTTTGCGGCCTCCGGCGCGATTTTCGTCTACGCCACCACGGAACCATCGGAAGCGCTGCTTCTCGGCGGCTACACGGCGGCGCTCAGCCAGGGCCGCATCACCCAGTTCGGCAAGACCATCGACGTCTACCGTCGCCCGGTCGACCTGGTGACGGCACGCACGTTCGCAGATCCGCCGCTGAACACAATCGAGCTCATCAAGTCGGGCCTGATCTTCACGTTTGACGGCAAGCATGTTCTGTCTGTTCCCGCCCACCTTTCGGCGCTGCCGGACGGCCCCTGCACGGTCGCCTTCCAGCCGCACCACCTGTCGTTCGACCGTCCCTTCGACGGCGCGACACCGCTGACGGTCAAGACGGCAATCTCTGAAATCGCAGGCTCCGAAAGCTTCATCCACGTCGGCTTTTCCGGTGCGCGCTGGGTCATGCTGGCGCCGGGCATCCACGACATCGAACCGGACGCAACCCTCGAGGTCTTCGTCGATATCCGCCACCTGATGGCCTTCGGGCCGGATGGGCGCGCGATCGGCAAAACGGCCTGAGGAGGCGCTGGGAGGAAAGACAATGGCACGCATCGATCTCGAACATATCCGCCACGCCTATGGCGCCAAGCCGAAGTCGGAAAACGACTACGCGCTCAAGGAAGTGCACCACGAATGGAACGATGGCGGCGCCTATGCGCTGCTCGGGCCGTCCGGCTGCGGCAAGACCACCCTGCTCAACATCATCTCGGGGCTGATCAATCCGTCCGAGGGACGCATCCTCTTTGACGGCAAGGACGTGACGCATCTGTCCACCCAGGACCGCAACATCGCCCAGGTGTTTCAGTTCCCGGTCATCTACGACACGATGACCGTCTACGATAATCTCGCCTTCCCCTTGCGCAACCGGCGTGTGCCCGAGACCGAGGTCGACCGCCGCGTCAAGGAGATCATCGAGATGATCGGCCTTGGCGGTTGGGCAGGCAAAAAGGCGCAAGGGCTGACCGCCGACCAGAAACAGAAGATCTCGCTTGGCCGCGGCCTGGTGCGCTCCGACGTCAGCGCCATCCTGTTCGACGAGCCGCTGACCGTCATCGATCCGGAAATGAAATGGGTGCTGCGCTCGCAGATCAAGCGGCTGCACAAGCAGTTCGGCTTCACCATGGTCTATGTTACCCACGACCAGACCGAGGCGCTCACCTTCGCCGACAAGGTCGTCGTCATGTATGACGGCCAGATCGTGCAGATCGGCACGCCCGCCGAGCTCTTCGAGCGGCCGCGCCATACCTTCGTCGGCTACTTCATCGGTTCGCCGGGCATGAACGTCCTGCCGGCGAGGATCGACGGCAGCACCGCGACCATCGGCGGCGAGACCATCCCCCTCAATTTCCGGCCCGAGTTCAAGTCCGGCGCCAAGACCGAACTCGGCATTCGCCCGGAATTCGTGTCGATCGGCCGCGAGGGCATGCCGGTCGCGATTACCAAGATCGAGGATATCGGCCGCCACAAGATCGTGCGCGCCCGCTTCGCCGATCAGCCGATCTCGATCATCCTCGACGAGGACGGCGACATCCCGGCCGATCCGCGCATCGCCTTCGACCAGAAGGCCATCAACATCTACGCCGATTCCTGGCGCGTCGGCGGGGAGGCCTGACCATGGAAAAGACTTGGAACAACAAAGCCTGGTTCATGGTCCTGCCCGTGCTGGTGCTCGTCGCCTTCTCGGCGGTGATCCCGCTGATGACGGTGGTCAACTATTCGGTTCAGGACACCTTCGGCAACAACGAGTTCTTCTGGGCGGGCACCGACTGGTATGTCGAAGTCCTGACCTCCGACCGCTTCTGGGATGCGCTCACCCGCAACCTGATCTTCTCGGCGATCATCCTTGCGATCGAAATCCCGCTCGGCATCATCATCGCGCTCAACATGCCCAAGAAGGGCCTCGGCGTGCCGGTCTGCCTCGTCCTGATGGCGCTACCGCTCCTGATCCCGTGGAACGTCGTCGGCACCATCTGGCAGGTCTTCGGCCGCGTCGACATCGGCCTGCTCGGCCATACGCTGGAAGCGCTCGGGATCAACTACAATTACGTACAGAACCCCATGGACGCCTGGGTGACGCTGATCGTCATGGACGTCTGGCACTGGACGAGCCTCGTCGTGCTTCTGTGCTATGCCGGCCTCGTCTCGATCCCCGACGCCTACTATCAGGCAGCCAAGATCGATGGCGCGTCGCGCTGGTCCGTGTTCCGCTACATCCAATTGCCCAAGATGAAGCGGGTGTTGCTGATCGCCTTCCTGCTGCGCTTCATGGATAGTTTCATGATCTATACAGAGCCCTTCGTCGTCACCGGCGGCGGCCCCGGCAACTCGACCACCTTCCTGTCGATCGACCTCGTCAAGATGGCCATCGGCCAGTTCGACCTCGGTCCGGCGGCAGCCCTATCGATCATCTACTTCCTCATCGTCCTGCTGCTCTCGTGGATCTTCTACACCGTGATGACCACAAGCGACGCGCAGAGCTGAGCCGGAAGGGAGGAAAAACCATGACCGCTACAACACAACCCCTGTCGCAACGCCTCTCTTGGCTGATCCCGACGGTCTACATCCTGTTTCTGCTGCTGCCGATCTACTGGCTCGTCAACATGAGCTTCAAGGAGACGAGCGAGATCCTCAGCACGTTTTCGCTGTGGCCGCAGAACCCGACCCTGCGGAACTATACGGTAATCTTCACCGATCCGTCCTGGTACAAGGGCTACATCAACTCGATCATCTATGTCGTCATGAACACGGTGATCTCGGTGGCAGCAGCCCTGCCGGCGGCCTACGCCTTCTCGCGTTATCGCTTCCTTGGCGACAAGCACCTGTTCTTCTGGCTCTTGACCAACCGCATGGCGCCTCCGGCCGTTTTCGCCCTGCCGTTCTTCCAGCTCTATTCGGCCTTCGGCCTGATCGATACGCACATTGCCGTGGCGCTTGCCCACTGCCTGTTCAACGTACCGCTGGCGGTCTGGATCCTGGAAGGCTTCATGTCGGGCGTGCCGAAGGAGATCGACGAAACCGCCTATATCGACGGCTATTCGTTCCCGCGCTTCTTCCTGAAGATCTTCACGCCGTTGATCGCCTCCGGCATCGGCGTCGCGGCCTTCTTCTGCTTCATGTTCTCCTGGGTCGAGCTTCTGCTCGCCCGCACGCTGACGACCACGGCGGCAAAGCCGATTGCCGCCATCATGACCCGCACCGTGTCCGCCTCCGGCCTTGACTGGGGCGTGCTGGCGGCGGCCGGCGTGCTCACCATCATCCCCGGCGCGCTCGTGATCTATTTCGTGCGCAACTACATCGCCAAGGGCTTTGCCCTGGGCCGCGTCTAAAGGAGCTTCGTCATGAATTTCTCATGGATGGCATGGACGCTGCCGACGGCGCTGTTCTTCATCACCATCGCGCTGCTGCTCGTTGGCATGGGCATCTGGGAATATGTCTCGCCGGGCGGCAACCCGCGCGTCGGTATCCTGCGGTTCGAAACGACGCGCGGCGACCGGCTCTTCGTTTCGCTGCTCGGCAGCGCCTTCATTCACCTCGCATGGCTCGGCTTCGGCGGCGGACAGGACCTCTGGTGGGCGCTGGCGCTCTCCGTCGTCTATGCCGTCGGCGTCTTCCGCTACGTGTGAGGCGATCGAAATGGCAGGTCCGGGAGGGCCTTCCGACACTGCAATGAACGCAATCGCAAAACCCAAAGGGAGGAAATTATGCGACGGCACCTTTTCACGACGACAGCAGCGGTGCTGCTGGCACTGACCGGCACGGCATTCGCCGGCATGGACGAGGCAAAACAGTTCCTCGACAAGGAAGTCGGCGATCTCTCCACGCTCGACCGCGCCGGCCAGGAAGCGGAAATGCAATGGTTCGTCGATGCCGCCAAGCCGTTTGCCGGCATGGACATCAAGGTCGTTTCCGAAACGCTGACCACGCATGAATACGAATCCAAGGTGCTGGCGCCCGCCTTCACCGCGATCACCGGCATCAAGATCACCCACGACCTGATCGGTGAAGGCGACGTCGTCGAAAAGCTGCAGACGCAGATGCAGTCCGGCGAGAACATCTATGACGCCTATGTCAACGACAGCGACCTGATCGGCACCCATTGGCGCTACCAGCAGGTGCGCAACCTCACCGACTGGATGGCCAACGAAGGCAAGGACGTCACCAACCCCGGCCTCGACATCGCCGACTTCATCGGCACGTCGTTCACCACCGCGCCGGACAAGAAGCTCTACCAGCTTCCCGACCAGCAGTTCGCGAACCTCTACTGGTTCCGCTACGACTGGTTCAACGACGAGAAGAACAAGGCGGACTTCAAGGCGAAGTACGGCTACGACCTCGGCGTTCCCGTCAACTGGTCTGCCTATGAGGACATCGCCGAATTCTTCACCGGCCGTGAGATCGACGGCAAGAAGGTCTATGGCCACATGGACTACGGCAAGAAGGACCCGTCACTCGGCTGGCGCTTCACCGACGCCTGGCTGTCGATGGCCGGCAACGGCGACAAGGGCATCCCGAACGGCCTGCCGGTCGACGAATGGGGCATCAAGGTCAACGAGAAGTCCCAGCCGGTCGGCTCGTGCGTCGCCCGTGGCGGCGACACCAACGGCCCGGCAGCGGTCTACTCGATCGCCAAGTATCTCGATTGGCTGAAGGCCTATGCGCCGCCGGAAGCCCAGGGCATGACCTTCTCCGAATCGGGCCCGGTCCCGGCCCAGGGTGCCATCGCCCAGCAGATCTTCTGGTACACGGCGTTTACCGCCGATGCCGTCAAGAAGGGCCTGCCTGTTGTCAACGAGGATGGAACGCCGAAGTGGCGCATGGCCCCCTCGCCGCATGGCGTCTACTGGAAGGACGGCATGAAGCTCGGCTATCAGGACGTGGGCTCCTGGACGCTGATGAAGTCGACCCCGGAAGACCGCGCCAAGGCCGCATGGCTCTACGCGCAGTTCGTGACCTCGAAGACCGTGGACGTGAAGAAGAGCCATGTCGGCCTGACGCTCACCCGCGAATCCTCGATCCAGCACGAGAGCTTCACCAAGCGTGCGCCGGAACTCGGCGGCCTGATCGAGTTTTATCGTTCGCCGGCCCGTGTGCAGTGGTCGCCGACCGGCACCAACGTTCCTGACTATCCGAAGCTGGCTCAGCTCTGGTGGCAGGCGATCGGTGACGCCTCTTCCGGCGCCAAGACACCGCAGGAAGCGATGGACTCGCTGTGCGCCGAGCAGGAAAAGGTGCTTCAGCGCCTCGAACGCGCCGGTATCCAGGGCGAGATCGGTCCGAAGCTCGCCGAGGAACACGACCTCGAATACTGGAACAAGGATGCCGTTTCCAAGGGCAACCTCGCTCCACAGCTGAAGATCGAGAACGAAAAAGAAAAGCCGATGACCGTCAATTACGACGAACTGGTAAAGAGCTGGCAGAAGTAATCACTCCCAGGACGGCGGCCGCCCGTGCAAACGGGCGGCCGAAGATCAGGAGATGCGGCACCGGGGTCGGCAACGGCCCCGGTTTTTCATGATTGCAGACCGTCGTCAGCGCGAGCGCGGCGGAAATCCATGGCGGCCAGTCCAGGCCACCAGCAGAGCCGGAAGCAGGATAGCCAGCAGCACAGCTGGAAAAATAGTCGCGCCGGCACTGTCGAGCAGCAGGCCGCCCGCCAATCCGCCGCCTGCCATTGCCGCGTTCCAGCCCGTGACGATCATCGACTGCGCCGCATCCGCTTCCACGCCGGCTGCCTTTGCCGAAGCGGTCTGAAACAGCGTCGCTGCGCCGCCGAAGGCGAGCCCCCAGGCGATAACTCCGATGTAGATCGCGACCGAATGATCGGCCCGGAAGGCAAGCAGTAATGATGCTGCCGCAAACAGGATCATGCTCGCCAGCACCAGCAGGCGCAGATGCCTGTCGACCAACATCCCGATGGCGGGAATGACCACGAGCGAGGCGATACCAAAGACAAGCAGCACCGTGTCTGCCCGAGCATCAAGGCCTGACGGCTTCAGGAACGGCACGATATACGTGTTGAGGATGTTGTGGGCGAGAACGACGGCAAACATCACGAACAGCACCGGCCGGATCCCCGGCAGCCGGAACACCGATGAAAGCGCCAGGCGTCGCTCAGCGCGTTGCCCCGGAAAGTCGGGAAGCGCCCACAGGACCCAGCCGACGAGCAGGACTGCCATGATGCTCAGGAGACCAAAGGTCAGCCGCCAGCCGACCATGGCGCCGAGCAAGGTCCCCGCGGGGATGCCGATCGAAAGCGCCACCGGTGCGCCGAGCATGGCGATGGTGATTGCCCGCCCCTGCTGCTGCGGCGCCACCATGCGGCCGGCATAGCCGGCAGCGAGCGCCCAGAGCAGGCCGGCAAAAACGCCGGCAAGGAAGCGCGCGTCCATGATCAGGGCATAGTCGTTCGAGAGCGCGGTCACCGTATTGACGACGGCAAACCCGGAGATCGCCGTGATCAGCAACGGCCGCCGGCGCCAGGTCCGCGTCAGCGCCACGAGCGGGATGGCGGCGACGAGTGAACCGATCGCATAAATCGTCACCATCTGCCCGACGAGCGACTGCGACACCTCGAGGTCGGCGCTGATTTGCGAGAGCAGCCCGGCCGGCAGTGCCTCGGTGAGGATGGTGATGAACCCGGCGCTCGCAAGCGCCAGCAGCGCCGAAAGCGGCAACCGGGCGCCTGCGGCGGGCATGGATAATGTTTCCTGCGGAGGTGAAAGCGCGCAGTCGTTGGATTGCATGGAGCTATCTCTCGGTATCGCCCGACGGGAACGTCGGTCTCAAGCGGCAATGGCGGAAAGGAAGCGCGCACAAGGCGTTCGCCGCCAGCCGAGGCGGGCGGCGATCTTGCCTATGCCGACGCTGCGAGTGTTGCCCGCTTGGGCAGCACGAGATCTTCGACGCGATAGGTGTGAAACTCGCAGGTCGAGACCGAATGCAGCGCCCTGAATTTTTCGAGGAACACCGCGTCGCTGAAGAATTCCTCGACATTCCCTTCGCCGGCTATCGCTTCGATGTTCACCACCGTCTTGCCGTCGGTGCTCTTTGCAAGATTGCTCCAGAGAAAGCCCTCCTTGCGCTCGGCCACATAGTTGACCACGTCCTGGATCAGGCGGAAGGCCTCTTCCTGCTTGCCCTCGTGGGCGTGGATGACATTGACGATAAAGACGGTGGGTTCAGGGTTTGCGCGGAAGCCCGCCACAAGTGCCTGCTGCATGTTTTCTCCTTCTTCCGCCGACGGTGATTTTGCGCGCAACGAAGCCGCTGCGTCGGGCAGGCGGACTATGGCGAGCTTCCAATCGAAGAAAAATGCGCTACAGCTCCGAAGATATCGGACAAAAATATCTACAATTCCGAAGGACGGGCGAGGACGACAAATGGACAGCCTTGGCGCACTCAATGCATTCGTGCAGGCGGCGGATGCCCGCAGCTTTACTGAGGCCGCAGCCCAGCTCGGCGTTTCGCCCTCTGCCGTTGGCAAGGCGATTGCCCGCCTTGAGGAGCGATTGCGCGTTCGCCTCTTCCATCGCAGCACCCGCAGCGTCACGCTGACCCCGGAAGGCACGCTGTTTCTCGAACGCTGCCGGCGGATTTTCTGCGAGATCGAAGCGGCGGAGGCCGAGCTGGTGCAAAGCCAGGAAGCCCCGCGCGGCAAACTGCGCGTCAGCCTGCCGACGGCCGGCATGCTGCTGATGCCGACGCTGACAGCTTTCATGCGCGCCTATCCGGAGGTCGAGATCGATCTCGATTTCTCCGACCGCATGGTCGACGTCATCGAGGAAGGCTTCGATGCGGTGGTACGCAGCGGCGAGATCGGCGATTCCCGGCTGATGACGCGTCAGCTCGGCACGTTCCACCCCTAACTGGTCGCTTCACCCGGCTATTTCGAGAAACATGGCGTGCCGGAGACGCCTACAGATCTTGAACGCCACCACTGCCTGCATCACCGATTTCCCTCGACAGGCAAACTCGAGCCCTGGCCGCTGGTGCAGGATGGCGTTGCACTCACTGTCGGCCTGCCGGTAACAGCCGTCTCCAACGCGCTGGAGCCGCTGATCCATATGGCCGAGGAGGGGCTCGGCATCGCTTGTCTTCCGGACTTCACGGTCAGGCGGCAGATGCGCGAGGGGACACTTGTACCGATACTCAAAAACCAGCTGCGCCGCTGCGGCACCTACCGAATCCTCTGGCCCTCGAGCCGGCACCTCTCGCCGAAACTGCGCGTCTTCGTCGATTTCATGGCTGCCAATCTCTTCCCGGAAAATGGCGGCTCGTCGAGCCCGCTTTAACGGGAAACCGGGCCTACGATTTCGCCAGCACCCGGCGTGCGGTCTTGCCCGGCCGGTCCTTGTCAAAAATCGCCCGGATCGCCTGTTTCGTGCCGTCATCCATCAGCACGACCATGTCCAGATAGAGTTGCCCGTCGACGATGACGAAGCGGACGTCGAACGGCTTGCCGCCATAGTGGCCGCTGGCATTCTCGCTCCAGCGGCCGATGCCGGTCGCGGTAGCAGAACGCGTCTTCAGGTCCGCATGGGCAAAGGCAAACCATCCATTGTTGGACGACACTTTCAGGATGGGGCCGTGCTGTTTGATCGCAAGCCAGCAGGTTTCGCAGGCGCCGGCATTCGACACCATCTGTCGCCACTGTCCCGGAAAATCCTCGGTCTCGGCGTTGGCGGCAAACGGCCACAGGACAATGACGACGGCGACCAACGCGCCGACCAAACGACGAAGCATGCCAGAAGGTGGCGAAATTCTCATATGCAGCAACCCCATCGACATCCAGGCGGAGGCTAGACTTCGCCTCGACGCCAGTGCACATTGCCTGCGCCGCATTGCGGCAACGTTGCATCGGCTCATGTCGCTTGCCGCTTGCCCAGCACTCCCTTTAACGGCGCGCATTCCCCCCGAATTCCCGAAAGTGTTTACTCCTGGGTTGCACTTGCGGCATTCTGTCTCGGCACCAAAGATGCCCTTTCCCTGTCGAAAGACCGGGGATCCCTGTTGGAGGACGGGGAAGCAGACTGGTCGACGTTGGGAGGAGTAACCATGAGCGACGCATCCAGCATACATCCGGTGGACGAGAAGCTGCCTGTCGGCAAGCTTGCGACCCTCGGGATCCAGCATGTTCTTGTCATGTATGGCGGCGCGGTCGCGGTTCCACTGATTGTCGGCCGGGCCTTGCAGCTCAGCCCTCAAGATGTCGCTTTCCTGATTTCGGCCGATCTTTTCGTCTGCGGCCTCGTTACCATCATCCAGTCGCTCGGCATCACCCGCAGCGTCGGCATCCGCCTTCCTGTCATGATGGGCGTTACCTTCGCATCCGTCGGCCCGATGGTATCGATGGCGACCATGACGCCGGGGCATGAGGGCGCCCGGTTGATCTTCGGCGCCATCATCGGCGCAGGCCTCGTCGCGTTGCTGCTCGCCCCGATCATGGGACGGTTGCTGCGCTTCTTCCCGCCGATCGTCACCGGCACCATCATTCTGGTGATCGGCGTGACCTTGATGCGCGTGGGGGTCAACTGGATCTTCGGCAATCCCTTCGGACCGACAGCGCCGAAGCTGGTCGATCCGACCCACGCCGAATGGCTGGCCGGACTGAAGACACTCGCCAGCACCGGCGGCCCGGCCGTTCCTGATGGCATCGTGCTCGGTGCAACGGTTCCAAACCCCATCTATGCCGAGCCGAGCCATGTCGGGCTTGCCGCCTTCGTGCTGATCTCCATCCTCGTCGTCGCGCGCTATGGCCGCGGGCTGATCAGCAACATCGCAGTGCTCACCGGCATCGTCATCGGCTGCGTCTTTGCCGCCGGCCTCGGCATGATGCATTTCGACCGGGTGGCGGATGCCGGCTGGTTTGCCGTCGTCACGCCGTTGCGTTTCGGCATGCCGATCTTCGACCCGGTGCTGATTGCCACCATGTCGCTGGTGATGATCGTGGTGATGATCGAATCGACGGGCATGTTCCTGGCGCTGGGTGAAATCACCAACAAGGAAGTGTCGCAGCAGCAACTGACGGCCGGCCTTCGCGTCGACGGCATCGGCACGATGATCGGCGGCCTGTTCAACACCTTCCCCTACACCAGCTTCTCGCAGAACGTCGGTCTTGTCGGCGTCACCGGCGTCAAGAGCCGCTATGTCTGCGTCATGGGCGGCGCGATCATGATCGTGCTCGGACTGATCCCGAAAATGGGTGCCCTGGTCGAAGCGGTGCCGACCTTCGTGCTCGGCGGCGCAGGGCTCGTCATGTTCGGCATGGTGGCCGCCACCGGCGTGCGCATCCTGTCGACCGTCGACTTCAAGTCGTCGCGCAACAACCTGTTCGTCGTTGCCGTCTCGGTCGGCTTCGGCCTGATCCCGCTGATTGCGCCGAACTTCCTGATGTGGATGCCGCATGCGATCCACCCGATCATCGAATCGGGCATCGTGCTCGCCTCGATCTCGGCGGTCGTGCTCAACGCCTTCTTCAACGGCTTGAGCGCCGAACGGTCGGCCTCGATCAGCGCGGCAAGGCTTGCCGACAGCCACTGAGCCGCCTCAACACCATCAAGCCCCGGCCCTCGCAAGAAGGCCGGGGCTTTGCCGTTCCGGCATCCATGCCGCCCCCGACACTTCGATCGCGAGCGAAGCATCGGCAGGCTTCGGCGCGCTAGAAAGTGGGCAACGAAAAAAGCCCCGAAGGATCAGCCACGATGGCCAAGACCAACCTCACGCTCGAGCTTCTGCTGCTCGCTTTGCTCGCAACCCTCTGGGGCGCGTCCTATACCTTCATCAAGATCGGCGTCGAAACCATTCCGCCGGTGACGCTGATCGCCGCACGCACGTTGATCGCCGGCACCATCCTGCTCGCCGTCCTTCGCTTTCGCGGCATCAAGCTGCCGCGCGACGCGACCACTTGGAGGCGTTTCCTGTTCCAGGCCTGCCTCAACAGCGTTTTCCCCTTCACCATGATCGCCTGGGCGGAACAGACGATCGACGCCGGCGTCGCCTCGATCCTCAACGCGGCCACCCCGATCTTCGCCTTCCTGCTGACGGCGCTGATCACCCGCCACGAAGCGGCATCGGCAAGGAAGCTGATCGGTGTCGTCGCGGGCATGGCCGGCATCAGCCTGATCATCGGCGTCCAGGCCTTCGGCGGTCTCGGCGACCAGCTGTTGCCGCAGCTTGCCGTGGTGTTCGCGACCGTCTGCTATGCCGGTGCCGCCATCTTCGGCAAGAATTTTGGGGGTCTCGACCCGATGGTTCCGGCCGCAGGCTCGCTTCTCGCCGGCGCCGTGCTCCTCATCCCGGCGAGCCTGGTGATCGACCAGCCCTGGACGCTTGCTCCTTCCGCTCAGTCGGTCATCGCGCTTGTCTGCCTTTCCGTGTTCTCGACGGCGCTGGCCTTCGCCATCTACTTCCGGCTGATCCAGACGCTCGGCTCGGTCGGCGCCACGGCGCAGGCATACCTGCGTGTACCGGTCGGCGTCGGCATCGGGGTTCTCTTCCTCGGCGAAAGACTGTCTGACACGATCTGGATCGGCCTTGCCTGCGTCGTCATCGGCGTCGCCGCCATGACCATTCCGGCACGCCGGACCGGATCCGCGCTTGCCGACCGCGGCTAGCCTCAAGACAACGAAAAAAGGCGCAGCGATTGACCCGCTGCGCCTTTCGTCAGTCACGGCGTGATGTCGATCAGTCCTTGCGCTTGCGGCAATAGAGCTCGAGCCGGTGGCGAACCAGGTCGTAGCCGAGTTCGGCGGCGATTTCCGCCTGCAGCTGCTCGATCTTGTCGGAGCGAAACTCGATCACGGCCCCGGTATCGATGTCGATCAGGTGGTCATGATGCGGCGCATCGGCCGTCTCGAAACGGGCGGTTGCGCTTTCAAAGGCGTGGCGCTGCACGACGCCCTGTTGCTCCAGCGCCGACAGCGTCCGGTAGACGGTCGACAGAGAAACGGTGGCATCCAGTTCCTTGGCGCGGCGGTGCAATTCGCTCGCATCCGGGTGATCTTCGGCGGTCGCGAGTATCTTCAGGATTGCCGCACGCTGCCGCGTCACGCGCACGCCGCCGTCCCGAAGCACGCCTTCCAGCTCTTCAACGCGATTCTTGTTCTGTTTCATGGCGCTACACTAGCCAAGGCCGGCAAGTTTGAAAATAGCCAGTTGCGAATGCTTCTCATTTGCATTGACTTATGCAAATCATTCCCCTACTCCTGTGCATGACAACATCGGGGAGTATGGAATGATCGATCAGACGAGACGCGCGATCCTGGTTGCAGCAACCGCATTGGCAGCCTTCGCGCTCGTTCCGGGCACCGCTCTGGCGCAGGAAAAGTTCAAGGCCGTTACGACGTTCACGGTGATTGCCGACATGGCCAAGAACGTCGCGGGCGACGCGGCAATCGTCGAATCGATCACCAAGCCCGGTGCCGAGATCCACAACTACCAGCCGACCCCGCGCGACATCCTCAAGGCGCACGATGCCAAGCTGATCCTCTGGAACGGCCTCAACCTCGAACTCTGGTTCGAAAAGTTCTTCCAGAATTTCGATGAGGTGCCGGGCGTCGTGGTTTCCGACGGCGTCGAGCCCATGGGCATTGCCGAAGGCCCCTATAGCGGTAAGCCGAACCCGCATGCCTGGATGTCGCCTTCGGCAGCACTGATCTATGTCGACAACATCCGCGACGCTTTCGTCAAATACGATCCCGGTAATGCCGAGACCTACAAGGCCAATGCCGAAGCCTACAAGCAGAAGATCGAGGCGGCGATCGCCCCGATCCGGGCCGAGATCGGCAAGATCCCGGAAGACAAGCGCTGGCTGGTGTCGAGCGAAGGCGCCTTCAGCTACCTCACCCGCGACTTCGGCATGAAAGAGCTTTACCTCTGGCCGATCAATGCCGACCAGCAAGGCACGCCGCAGCAGGTCCGCAAGGTCATCGACGCGGTCCGCGCCCACAACATCCCCGTCGTCTTCTCCGAAAGCACGATTTCGCCCGACCCGGCCCAGCAGGTGGCGCGGGAAACCGGCGCAAAATACGGCGGCGTGCTCTATGTTGATTCCCTGAGCGAAGCGGACGGTCCGGTGCCGACCTATATCGACCTCCTGCGCGTCACGTCCGAAACCATCGCGAAAGGCCTTTCGCAATGAACCTTCAGGTGAAGACCGGTGCCCGCCCCACTGCCGGCACCGGAGATATTGGCAGCGGCATCCGCGTAACCGGCGCGACGGTGACCTATCGCAACGGCCACCGGGCGCTGCGCGATGCCTCCTTCGAGATCCCGACCGGCACGATCACCGCCCTTGTCGGCGTCAACGGCAGCGGCAAGTCGACCCTCTTCAAGGCGATCATGGGCTTTGCCCGGCTGGCCAAGGGCGAAATCTCAATCCTCGGACTTACCGTCCAGGAGGCGCTGAAGAAGAACCTCGTCGCCTATGTGCCGCAGGCAGAAGAGGTCGACTGGAACTTTCCGGTTCTGGTCGAGGACGTGGTGATGATGGGCCGCTACGGCCACATGAACATGCTGCGCATCCCGAAGAAGGCCGACCATGAGGCCGTCGCAGCGGCCCTTGCCCGCGTCGGCATGAGCGACTTCCGCAAGCGCCAGATCGGCGAACTCTCCGGCGGCCAGAAGAAGCGCGTGTTCCTGGCGCGCGCGCTTGCCCAGGACGGTCGCGTCATCCTGCTCGACGAGCCCTTTACCGGCGTCGACGTCAAGACCGAGGACGCCATCATCCGCCTGCTGATCGGCCTGCGCGACGAGGGCCGCGTCATGCTGGTCTCGACCCACAATCTCGGCAGCGTGCCGGAATTCTGCGACCGCACGGTTCTCCTGAAGAACACCGTTCTGGCCTATGGTCCGACGGAAACGACCTTCACCCGCGAAAACCTCGAACTCGCCTTCGGTGGCGTGCTCAGGCATTTCGTGCTCGGCGGCGACAGCCTGCATGACGACGCCGATCCACGGCAACTCTCCGTCATCACCGACGACGAGCGGCCGCTGGTGATGTACGGCGCCAAGGGCCAGATGGTGTCGCAGCCAGCCAAACCGGAGAGCGACCCGGAGGCAGCAGGCAAATGATCGCCACGCTCTTCGAGCCCTTCACCTATAATTACATGGTCAACGCCATGTGGGTCAGCGCCCTGGTGGGCGCCGTCTGCGCCTTCCTGTCGTCCTATCTGATGCTGAAGGGCTGGTCGCTGATCGGCGACGCACTCTCGCACTCGATCGTCCCAGGTGTGGCCGGCGCCTATATGCTCGGCCTGCCCTTCTCGCTCGGCGCCTTCTTTTCCGGCGGACTTGCGGCCGGCGTGATGCTGTTTCTCAACCAGCGCACTCGGCTGAAGGAAGACACCATCATCGGGCTGATCTTCACCTCGTTCTTCGGCCTCGGCCTGTTCATGGTCTCGCTGTCACCGACCTCGGTCAACATCCAGACGATCGTTCTTGGCAACATCCTCGCCATCACGCCTGCCGACACCCTGCAGCTGGCACTGATCGGCATCATTTCGCTGGTCATCCTGACGGCGAAGTGGAAGGACCTGATGGTCACCTTCTTCGACGAGAGCCACGCGCGCTCGATCGGCATCCCCACGACTTTCCTCAAGGTGCTGTTCTTCACCCTGCTGTCGGCCTGCACGGTCGCCGCACTCCAGACGGTCGGGGCCTTCCTCGTCATCGCCATGGTGGTGACACCGGGTGCCACGGCCTATTTGCTCACCGACCGGTTTCCGCGGTTGATCGTCATCAGCGTCGCGATCGGCGCGCTCACCAGCTTCTTCGGCGCCTATTTCAGCTACTTCCTCGATGGGGCCACAGGCGGCATCATCATCGTGCTGCAGACGCTGATCTTCTTCGCCGCGTTCATCTTCGCTCCTAAGCACGGACTGCTGGCCGCCCGCAGGCGCAGCGCCGAAGCCCTGGAGGTCACGCCATGATTTCGCTCGACCTTCTACTTGCCGTCTTCGAATTCGAGTTCATGCGCAACGCGCTGCTGATCTCGGTGCTGGTGGCGATCCCGACGGCCCTGCTCTCCTGCTTCCTCGTGCTCAAGGGCTGGTCGCTGATGGGCGACGCCATATCGCATGCGGTCTTCCCCGGCGTCGTCATTTCCTACATCGTCGGCCTGCCGCTTGCGGTCGGCGCCTTTGCCGCCGGCATGTCCTGTGCGTTGCTTACCGGCTACCTCAAGGAAAACAGCCGCATCAAGCAGGACACGGTGATGGGCGTGGTGTTCTCCGGCATGTTCGGCTTCGGCCTGGTGCTCTACACCAAGATCCAGAGCGACGTGCATCTCGACCATATCCTCTTCGGCGACATGCTCGGCATCGGCTGGCCCGACATCATCGAGACCGGCCTGATCGCGCTGGTGGCGACCGCTATCCTGGCGGTGAAGTGGCGGGACTTCCTGCTGCACGCCTTCGACCCCGCACAGGCCAAGGCCGTCGGCCTGCGCGTCAACTGGCTGCATTACGGGCTGCTGGCGATCCTGTCGCTGACGATCGTCGGCGCGCTGAAGGCCGTCGGCCTGATCCTCGCCATCGCCATGCTGATCGCCCCCGGGGCCATCGCGTTCCTGATCACCCGCACCATGGGCAGCATGCTGATCGTCGCCGTGCTGGTGGCAACCGTCGCCTCGTTCTCCGGCGTCTATCTCTCGTTCTTCATCGACAGCGCCCCGGCACCGACCATCGTGCTGCTGATGACCGTGATCTTCCTAGCCGCTTTTCTCTGGTCATCCTTCCGGGCGGCCCGCATCGAGGCGCAGCGGACGACGATCGAATGACTTAGGGCCTCCCTTCCGCGGGAAGGGAGGCCCTATACTGTCATCTCAGTGGCTCGGGTGCAGCGCGTCGTTGAGATACATGCAGGTCAGCATAGTGAAGATGTAGGCCTGGATGACCGACATCAGCAGTTCCAGACCCGTCAACGCTACCGTCATCATCAGCGGCATGACAGCGCCGAGCATCCCGAGCGCGCCGAAGCCGCTGAGGCTGACGACGAAGCCCGCAAACACCTTCAAGGTGATGTGGCCGGCGAGCATGACGGCGAAAAGACGAACCGAGTGGCTGACCGGACGCGAGAGGTAGGAAACGACCTCGATCGGGATGATGATCGGCGCCAGCACCAGCGGCACGCCCGACGGCATGAACAGCCGGAGAAAGCCGAAGCCGTGCTTCACCAGGCCGTACATAGTCACTGTGAGAAAGACGAGCAGCGCCAGTGCAAAGGTCACTGAGATATGGCTCGTCACCGTGAAGGCATAGGGAAACATGCCGATCAGGTTGGCGACCAGGATGAACATGAACAGCGAAAACACCAGCGGGAAGAAGCGCATGCCGTGCTCGCCGGCATTTTCACGCAAGGTCTTCGACGCGAATTCATAGAGAATCTCGGCCGCCGACTGCGCCCGGTTCGGCACCAGGCCGCGCCTGCGCGTCGAAAGCATCAGGAAAAGACTGGCAATCGCCACCGTCACGACCATGAAGGCGGCCGAGTTGGTAAAGCTGATATCGTGTCCGCCGACCTCGGCGATGTGGAAGAGCGACTTGATCTCGAATTGTTCGATGGGTCCGGCCATCATGAACCTCGTGCGTTGGCAAGGAAGCAACCATGGCGCGCCGGCGGCGGCCGCGGGCGCATCAATCTGTTTGGAAAACGGGCGAAAGCCGATCTCGCAACGGGACACGATTGCGCCCGTAGCAGAGGTTCAGCTTGTTTAGGTAGGAAAAGCGCACGCGGGCGTGCCGCAGGCCAGGATGCTGCATGATGCGATCGACTCCATTATCTCAAACCGAGATAGTGGGGCCGTCCCCAGGCGAAGCATCGACGCGGGTCGTCCCGCGTGCGCCTGACCTAGAGGCAATTTCCGGCAAGGTCAAGCCGAACACACCCTGAGATAGAGCGGGATCGAATGGTTCGGTCGACCGAGGCTCACCCAAATTCCCGGTGGTCGGCCAGCACCTCTTCGATCACGCGCCGGCATTTTTCCGCCTCGGCCGAATTCGTGCCGGGAAGACCGGCATAGACGATCAACGCCTTCCACAAAGTCCAGCCGCGGCCGCGCGCCCATGTGCCGGCATCGAGCGCGACGCCGGCGCGAAACGCCTCTCGGCTCGTCCCATGAAACAGCGTCCAGGCGATGGCGAGATCGCAGGCGGGATCGCCAATGCCCGTCGTGCCGAAATCGATCACGGCGCTCAACCGGCCGTCTTCCACCAGCAAATTGCCCCAGCTGATATCGCCATGGAACCAGACAGGCGCGTCCGTCCAGCGTGCCGAAAGTGCTGCCTCCCAGACATCACGCGCAGCATCCGTGTCGATCCGCCCCTGGAGTGCTGCGAGCACACGGCGGGTCTCCGCGTCGTAGTGGGCGGGCGCACCGCCGCGAAAGAAATTGTGCGCACCCGGCAGCGGCCCGCCGCTCGCATCCACCTGCCGCAAGGCGACGAGAAAACGGGCAAGGTCCTGCGCAAAGATAGTAAGGTCGCCGATTCGACCATCGGTTGCCGCCTCGCCCGGCAGCCAGCGATAGACCGACCATGGCCATGGATAGCCCTCGCCGGGCACGCCTTTTACCAAGGGCGCCGGGATCGGCAGCGGCAGATGCGGCGCCAGCCTCGGCAGCCAGAACTGCTCCTTTTCCACCTGCAGCGCATAGGATGCGGCACTCGGCAGACGCACGGTCATGTCCTGCCCGAGATGAAAGGTCCGGTTGTCCCAGCCGCCTGGAAGCAGCGGCGCGATATCAAGCCCCGCCCACTGCGGAAACTGCGCCGCGATCAGGCGCCGGACGAGAGCCGCATCAATGGCGGGAATGATCGTCGATTGGTCGGACATGCTGCAACAAACGCCTCGCGCCAGAACTCGGACGCCTGTTTTAGCCGATCGTCGCCTGTCCGTAACGTTTGCGCTTGAGGCAGCAATCCGGCCTATCCGATACGAGTCGCCTTCAGCCTGTCTTCGTCCAGCATGACACCGAGCCCCGGCGCGTCGCCAAGCTCTAGCCAGCCGCCTGCGTGCCTCAGCGGTGCCGTCATCGGAAAATCCCGACGCATCTCGCTCCATTCCGGATTGTCGTAGGGATATTCGAGCCAGGGTGCGTCGCCGACGCCGGCCGTCAGGTGGGCATTGGCAAGCACGCCGATGCCGTTGGTCCAGGAATGTGGCGTCATCATCACGCCCGCCTCGCGTGCCTGGAAGGCGAGACGCCGACAACCGGTGATGCCGCCGACCAGCGCAACGTCCGGCTGGATCACGTCGAAGGCGCGGTCCTCGATGATATCGCGAAACTCGTAGAGCTCGCGGGTCATCTCGCCGCCGGCGATGCGGATCGACGTCGCGTCCGAAAGCCGGCGCATACCCTTGCGGTCCGAGCGGTGCAGCGGCTCTTCCATCCAGTAGATGCCGAGCCGCTCCAACTCGCGCGCCACCGTCAGCGCATCCTTGAAGGTCCAGGACAACGCCGTGTCCCAGGGCATGCGCCAACCCTGGTTGCAGTCGACCATCAAATCCAGCCGATCGCCGACACGGGCGCGTATCGCTTCCAGCGCGCGCACGTCGTCGCGCCAGGTGCCGCGGCCGCCGGCCGACGACGAGAAACGCACCTTCATCGCCGGAAAGCCTTCATCGACATAACTTTCCGCCTGCGCCGCCATGGCGCCGGGATCGCGCAGCACACCCGACGAAGCGTAGAGGCGCACCCGATCGGACCGCCCGCCGAGCAGCCGCCAGACCGGTTCGCCCGTCACCTTACCCGAGAGATCCCACAGCGCCAGATCCATCGGCCAGCACCGGCCATAATGGAAGTTGATGTGCGAGAGCACCTCGTAATGGCGCTCGAGCTGGCGGGGATCCTGGCCGACGAACAGGTCCTCGTGACCCTCGAAGCCCTTCATCAGGTCGCCGGAGCCGATGCCCTCGCGGCCCTCGTTGTCCCTGACGCGCACGATCGTCGCGTCGAACTGACGCCGCGGCCGCCCGTCCCAGCTCGCCTTGAACGGCGGATCGAGCGGCAGGCGATGATGGCTGATCTCGATGG
This sequence comes from Ensifer sp. M14, assembly GCF_003355565.1. NCBI lineage: Bacteria > Pseudomonadati > Pseudomonadota > Alphaproteobacteria > Hyphomicrobiales > Rhizobiaceae > Ensifer > Ensifer sp. M14. The sequence continues at coordinate 953,979 of NZ_QJNR01000004.1, read as the reverse complement.
ATGCGATCTTGCTCATGGTCCCTCCCCCGAAGGCTCAGCCGAACTGCTGCCAGATAGTCTTGTAGTCGCAATATTTGTCGATCGCATGCACGGAGCGATCGCGGCCGAAACCCGACTGCTTGAAGCCGCCGAAGGGCGTCGCGAAATTCGACATGTCGTAGGTATTGATCCAGACCGTGCCGGCATGGATCGCCTCGGAAAACCGGTGTGCCCGGTCCATGTCTTTCGTGAAGACGGCGCCGGCCAGCCCGTAGATCGTATCGTTGGCGATCCGCAGCGCCTCCTCCTCCGTATCGAAGGCAATGGCCGCGAGCACCGGCCCGAAGATCTCCTGCCGCGCCAGGCTCATGTCGTTGGTCATGTCGATGAACACGCCGGGCGAGACGTAAAAGCCGCCGCTCTCGGTCATCACCCGCTCGGCGCCGAAGGCGCGGCGTGCGCCCTCCTTCTCGCCGGTCGCAATCAGCGACAGCACCTTTTCCAGATGCGCCTCTTCGATCAGCGCGCCGATCTGGGCTGTCGGGTCAAGGGGATGCTTCAGCGCGATGTCGCTCTTCGTCACCGCCTCGATCTTTGCGATCAGTGCAGCCTGAACCGAGCGCTGGACGATCAGCCGCGTCGAGGCATGACACGTCTCGCCGGAATTGTAGAAGCAGCCCCAGGCAACAGCCGAAGCCGCGGCATCGAGATCGGCATCCTCGAAGACAACCAGCGGCGACTTGCCGCCAAGCTCCAGCGCCACCCGCTTGACGTTCGATTGCGCCGCATAGCCCATGATCAGCTTGCCGACCTCGGTCGAGCCGGTAAAGGCGATCATGTCGACATCCATATGCAGCGCCAGCGGCTTTCCGGTCTCCTCGCCATAGCCGGTAACGACGTTGAAGACGCCTGCCGGCAGGCCGGCCTCGGCAGCGAGACTTGCAAGGCGAATGGCGGTCAGCGACGATTGCTCGGCCGGTTTCAGCACCACGGAATTGCCGGCCGCAATTGCCGGCCCGAGTTTCCAGGCGTCGATGATCATCGGATAGTTCCAGGGCGTGATCACGCCGACGACGCCGAGCGGCACCTTGCGCACCAGCGCCCGGGCATTCGGCCCGGTCGGTGCGATCTCGTCATAGAGCTTGTCGATCATCTCGCCATAGAACTGGATGCCGTCAGCGCAGAGCCGGACGTCGACATTGAGCGACGCCATGATCGGCTTGCCGACATCGAGCGTTTCCAGCATGGCGAGTTCCTCGCCGTGGGCGCGGATGAGATCGGCCCATTTGAGCATGATCTTCTTTTTTTCGAGCGGCTCTTTCTTACGCCAGACGCCGCTTTCGAACGCGATCCGCGCGCTCTTGACCGCCGCATCGATATCGGCGGCACGACCGCGCGAGACTGTAGGGCCCGGCTTACCGTCCATCGGCCGGGGGCGGGTGAACGTTTCGCCGGTGGCCGCGGCGCGATGCTCCCCGTCGATGAAATGTCGACCCTCCGGTTCTAACGCCGTCAGCACATCTTCCCAGTGGTCGCGCGTATAGGCCTTGCTCATCTCGTATCGCCCCTCGCTCACAATGTCTTTGGCAGAGCCACGATGCTGGCTGCAAAACGGTCGATATCGGCATCGTCGATCGGGCGGATCGTCGAGCGCCGCATCGGCTGGTTTTCTGGCGCCCTCATTTCTGCCGCAAGATCCGCGGAGCCAAACGCCCCGAACGCCGCAGGAAGTGCCCTGACAAGGCCACAGCGATCCATCAGGCGCGAAACGAAGTCCGGCAGGCCCGCTGGCACGTCGCAAGCCACACGCTCTCGCAGCGGCGTTGAGGTCCGCCGTATCGGCATCGACGAGCCAGCCGAGCGTCGCCTCGAAACCGAGCGCGGTGGCAAGCCCGTGATGGACCGGCGCCAGTCCCGCGAGCGCATGGCTGATATTGTGGGCGACGGCCGTGCCGCAATTGTCGATGGCGATGCCGGCATAGCAGGAGCCGAGCAACACATCGGCGCGGGCTTGCAGATTGCCGGGATCGCGGACCGCCGTTTCCAGCGACGCCGTCAACAGGCGCAAGGCCTCATGCGCGTAGAACTGCGCGCCGCGATGGGTGTTGCGGTTGGTCGCCGCCTCGAAGGCGTGAATGAAGGCATCGAGGCCGCACCAGGCGGTCAGATGCGCCGGCAACGTCGTCGTCAGGATAGGATCGAGCAACACCAGATCAGCCTTGGTTTCCGCCCCCCAGATCCAGAGCTTCTTGCCCTCGGGCCCGGCAAAGATGTTGGTCGCCGACGTCTCGGAACCGGTTCCCGCCGTCGTCGGCACCATGATTGTCTTCAAGGGTGTCTTCGGCAGCGGATTGGCGGCAAGCGCATAGTGCATCGGGTCCGCGCCGGAGGCCGCACAGCAGGCGGCGATCTTGGCAATATCCAGCGCCGAACCGCCACCGACGCCGATCACGAGATCCGAACCCGTGGCCGCAACGCTCGCTGCACGGACATGCGCCAGCTTGGGCTCGCCGGCAAACTCGGAAAAGACACGCGCGGTGACGCCCTCTTGGGCGAGGTTGTCGGCGATCCGGCCTGCGAGACCGGTCTGGGCGAGAAAGCCGTCGATGACGAGGGTCGCGGTGGCGGCTCCCTGCGCTTTCGCGGCAGCACCAATGGTCGTATGGATATTGTCTGCCAGCCGGATTTCGGGAATGAAGGAAGTGGAAAAGGCCAAAATCGTCTTCCTGTCGCCGCGGGATGATCGCTTTACCCTGCATCACAATCTGATATTTTCAAATCCACGCAATTTTCGGCCTTTTTGATAACCTGAGATCATGGAACACCGGCTGCTCGACCGCATACCGCTGGAGGCTTTTCGCGTTTTCGACGCGGCCAGCCGGCATATGAATTTTTCCCGTGCCGGTCGCGAGCTCAACATCACCCAGGCCGCCGTCAGCCGGCGCATCAAGACGCTCGAAGATCACCTCGGCAGCCCGCTTTTCAGCCGCCGCGGCAAGAACCTGGAATTGACGCCGCAGGGCGAGCGGCTGTTTCAGCGCGTGCGGGCCTCGCTCGATTATCTCGAGGAAAGCCTGGAGCCTTTCCGTGGCGCGACCGGTCAGGCGATCTCGATTGCCGCAAGCGGCTCGGTCTCCCACCTCTGGCTCGGCACGAGGCTGCGCGAGTTCGGCAAGGAGAACCCTGGGATTTCCATCCGGCTGTTGACCTCCGACAGCCCCTCGGAGCTGGCATCTGAAAACAACGATCTCGTCATCCTCTATTCCACCGGCGATCATCCGCGCTGGCACCTGACGCCGCTGATGGCGGAGGAACTGGCGCCGGTCGCATCACCGGACTATCTCGCCTCGCGCTGGCTCGATGCGGAAACGCTAACGCCGCAGGCGTTCGCAGCGCTCGATCTCATCGACTACGACCGCTTCAACGCCAACTGGATCTCCTTCCAACAATGGTTCGAGCGCACCGGTGCCGCCCCGCGAGGCTCCAGGCTGCGGCCCCGATATACGTTTTCGACCTATGTCATGGCCGTCGATGCCGCCCTTCGCGGCGACGGCGTCGCACTCGGGAGCCTCGGACTGCTGCGCGAACACATCGACAACGGCAGGCTCGTGGTGCTCGGCAGCAAGACGCTTGCCACCGGCTATGGCTATTATCTCGGCCTACCCCGCAACCGCCCATCGAGGGACGAGGTGCTGCGCCTGCACGCCGCACTCGGAAAGTCGACATGAGCAGCGGACGGATCAGGACGACAACACCGCCGAAACAGCCGAGCCGTACTGGCCTGGTCTTCTTTGTCGTTGCCTTTGCTGTGATCGTCACGGCGATCGTGGCGACCGTTCTGCTCGCCAACGAACAGCGAAACCTGAAACAATTGCTCAGGGCACTCGATCTCCCGACCACGTTTCTCGATAAGGAAAAGCCCCCGGAGCCGCCCCCGCAGGTCAAGCGACAACCGCCGCGCATCGCCCTGCCGGTCTGGACGTTCCAGGATCTCCACACGCCGGAGCAGCAGTTCCTGCGGGTGCTGCGCAGCGATCCGCGCGCGCTCTGCGACGAACTGCGCGAGGCAGGGTTCCACGAACTCGAATGGAAATCGAGCGCCGGCGAACGCGGCCAATGGGAATGCTCCTCGCTCGTGTCCTTTCCACGCCCCGGCGTCGACAAGACCTCGTCGATCTTCATTTTCATCAAGGGCAGCGGCGAGGAAGAGATCACCTCGTTTCGCGTCAAGCTCAACATCGAGCGTCCGGAGGATGCGCAGGTGGTGACGACCAGCGCCGCGCGCGCCGCCTCGGTCTTCCTCGATCATGTGCGCTGGGCCGATGGCGGCAGCATCGCGCTGCAGATCCAGGCGCTGAAGGAATTCGACGTGAAGCGCTTCGGCAGCCGCGTGCAGTTCAAGCGCGAAACCGACGAGACCACGGCACGCTACAATTTTCTCGCCAACCAGCCCGCCCGCGCCCGCCCGAAGACCATTGCTGAAGTCTACTTCGACCGTGAGAAATGGATGCCCTACGGCACAGACGGTGCGCGCAGCTTCGTTCTCGGTCCGACGGCGTGGAACGGGCCGGCCAAGGTGCCGGCGAGCGGCGAAACGGAAGCGGGCTCGACCGAGGATGCCGGACCGGAAAAGACCGACCTCAACACAAAACCCTGACCCGGGTTAGCGATCGATCCGGGTCGAGAGAATGATAGACGACAGCGTGCGGTCGACGCCGTCGATCTCGCCGATGCGATCGATCAGCAGGTCGAGTTCGTTGATCGATGCCGCCGCAACGACCGCGATCAGGTCGAAGCTGCCACTGACGGAGTGGAGCATGCGGATCTCGCGGATGGCGGCAAGCTCAGGCGTCACGCGGCTCAGTGCCCGCGGCGCGATGGTGATCAGCACATGCGCCTTGACCAGACCCTTTTCATAGCTCTCCGACAGACGGACACCGTAACCGGCAATCACGCCCTCGCGCTCCAGCCGCTCGATCCGCGCCTGCACGGTCGTTCGCGACAGTCCGAGCCTGCGGGCAATCGTGGCCGTCGGCATGCGGGCGTTTTCGCTGAGCACGGCGAGAAGCTCGCGATCCTTGTCGGTGATCTGCATTTCGTCGGTCCACCTAGGCAATCTGCCGAATATCTACAGGCGATTTAGTCATATCGGCGCTTCAAATCAACAGCTCCCCGCCAGACAATAGGGAACGAAACGCATTTCATACCCTGGGGGAAAGTCATGAAGAACATCGTCGTCATCGGAGCAGGCAAGATCGGCTCCACCATTGCGCGCATGCTCGCGCACACCGGCGATTACAGCGTCTGCGTTGCCGACCGTAGCGCCGAGCAGCTCAGCCAGATCGAGAAGCACGACGCCATCACTACGGCTGCAGTCGACATCGGCGACAAGAAGGCGCTCGTTTCCCTTCTCTCCGGCAAGTTCGCCGTTCTGAGCGCCGCACCGTTCCACCTGACGGTCGCCATTGCCGAAGCCGCGGCAGACGCCGGCATCCACTACCTCGACCTGACCGAAGACGTCGAATCCACCCGCCAGGTCAAGGCGATCGCCGCCAAGGCCAGCACCGCCTTCATTCCGCAGTGCGGCCTTGCGCCGGGCTTCATCTCGATCGTTGCCAATGATCTCGCCAGCCGCTTCGAGACGCTCGAAAGCGTGCGCATGCGCGTCGGCGCGCTGCCGCAGTATCCGTCGAACGCTCTCAACTACAACCTGACCTGGAGCACCGACGGCGTCATCAACGAATACATCGAGCCCTGCGAAGCGATCGTCGAGCATAGCCTGATCGAAGTGCCCGCCATGGAAGAGCGCGAAGAATTCTCGCTCGACGGCGTCACCTACGAAGCCTTCAACACGTCTGGTGGCCTCGGCACGCTCTGCGAATCCTTGAAGGGCAAGGTCCGCACGCTGAACTACAAGACGATCCGCTACCCCGGCCACGCCGCCATCATGAAGGCGCTCCTCAACGACCTCGGCCTGCGTCATCGCCGCGAAGTCCTGAAAGACATCTTCGAAAACGCACTGCCGACCACCACCCAGGACGTCGTCGTCATCTTCGTGACTGTTTCGGGCTTCCGCGAAGGTCGCCTGATCCAGGAAACCTACGCCAACAAGGTCTATAGCGGCGTCGTCGCCGGTCGCATGCAGAGCGGCATCCAGATCACGACCGCCGGCAGCATCTGCGCCGTGCTCGATCTGCTGGCCAACGGCAAGATCGCGTCCAAGGGCTTCGTTCGTCAGGAAGACATCGCTCTCGATACCTTCCTCGCAAACCGCTTCGGTCACTACTACGCCCAGAAGGGCGAGGCAGAGCGCGTCGCCGGCTGAGATAGCCCGGTTCGACTGTGCTGACTTTGATGCCCGGGTTCTGCCCGGGCATTTTTTATGCGGTGTAGTTCGTGGGGATGAGCCTGCCCAAGGTGGCGCGTCGGCCACGCTGCACGATCAAGCCCTCAAGCGTGAACGGTTCGGCGGCGCTAGGTGCGGCCGAACTCGTCCTCGATCCGGATGATGTCGTCTTCTCCGAGATACGACCCGGTCTGGACCTCGATCAGCTCCAGCGGGATCTTGCCGGGATTGTGCAGCCGGTGCACGGTGCCTTGCGGAATGTATACCGACTCGTTTTCATGCAGCAGACGCGTTTCGCCGGCCACGGTGATCTCCGCCGTGCCACGTACGACGATCCAGTGTTCGGCGCGGTGATGATGCTTCTGCAACGAGATCTTCTGGCCGGGGCTGACCTTCAGCCGCTTGACCTCGTAGCGCTCGCCGCTGGAAACCGAGGAGACCGCCCCCCAAGGCCTGTAGGACGTCGGGTGCTCCTTGGTAAGCTCCGATGTCGCCTGCGAGCGTGCGAGCACCTTGACTATGTTGCCGACGCTCTGGCTGTCTTCCAGCCGCCCGACATAGACGGCGTCTTCGCTGGCGATCACGGCGATGTCTTCGAGACCCTGCACTGCAAGGTGAATGTCCCGCGACAGCACCAGAGAATTGCGGGTGTTCGATACCGTCGCCTTGTCGGTGACGACATTGCCGTCGTCATCCTTGCGGCCGGCTTTCCAAACTGCATCCCAACTGCCGAGGTCCGACCAGGCGAAAGACGAAGGTACGACGGCGGCGCGGGCCGTCTTTTCGAAAACAGCATAATCGACCGAGATATCAGGTGCTGCGGCGAAAGCTTTCGCCTCCAGCCGGCTGAAATCGAGATCCTTGCTGGCACCCTCGACGGCGGCCTTCGTCTGGGAATAGACCTCGGGCGCATAAAGCTGCATTTCGTCGAGGAAGACCTTGACGGGCAGCATGAACATGCCGGAGTTCCAGAGGTAATGTTCGGTCGAAAGCATGGCCTCCGCCTTGGCGCGATCCGGCTTTTCGACGAAACGGGCGACCCTGTTGGCGCCTGCGGTAAGTGGCTCGCCTAGCTCGATGTAGCCGTAGCCGGTCGCCGGCTCCGTCGGCGTGATGCCAAAGGTGACCAGTTCGCCGGCCATGGCCGCCTGCTGCGCCCGCAACATGCAATCCACATAGACCGCACCGGCATCGACCTCATGGTCGGAGGCAAGCACCTGCATGATCGCGGCATCGCCGAACTTGGCAAGCACAACGAAGGCCGCCGCGGCAAGGGCCGGGGCAGTGTTGCGGGCGACAGGCTCGAGCAGGATGTCGCTGAGCGGCGCCCCGACGGCGCGCGCCTGCTCGGCGACGATGAAGCGGAAATCGCTGTTGGTGACGATGATGGCCGGCTCGTAGAGGCTGGTATCGCTGACACGATCCAGCGTCTGCTGGAACAGCGAGCGATCGGACAGGATCTGCAGGAACTGCTTCGGCGCGCCCGAGCGCGACAGCGGCCACAGGCGCGTCCCTTTTCCACCCGCCATGATTACGGGGACGATCTTAGACATCATGCCAAGCCTCTGCGCGCATCGAACGAATGCCCATCCATACAGGACCGATGCTAAAGAATGCCTGAAGCCGGCCGCGCAAACAAACCGCACCAAAGGCGAGGCATGCCCCACACTTCGGATAGGATGCCGGCTTGCCCATCGTCTTTACGCCGTACCGATTCGCACCGGCGCACGGTACGGCGGCTCTATTGCATCCGCCACCCGGTAACAAAAAACCCCGCTCGAAGGCGGGGCTTTTTCATTGGTTTATCCCGTCGGGATGTCCCTTTCAGGCCGGGATCACGATTTCCCCGAGCTTCGTCAGTTCGGCGATGAACTGTTCGACGCGCGTCTTCTTTTCGTCGCCGGCACCATCCAGCTCGGCACGAACCGCCTCGATGCGCTTTTCCAGCGCAGTGCGGTCGAGCTCGTCGACGTGCACGGCAGATTCTGCAAGCAGGGTGCAGCCGGTCGGCAGGATATCGGCAAAGCCGCCGAAGACGGCGAATCGCTCGGTCCTGCCGTCTGCCGTCTTCACGGTGACGACGCCGGGCTTTACCGTCGTCATTGTCGGGGCATGATTGGCCATCACGGTCATCTCGCCCTCGGTCGCCGGAATGACGACTTCCGTCACCTTCTCGGAGAGGAGCAGGCGCTCGGGGTAAACAAGCTCAAAATTGAAACTGTCGGCCATGACCATTCACTTCTCGTGGGCTCGCCACCTGATGTGGCAGGCTGTGCATGTCTTCCCTGCCCCGCCATGGGCGGAACGCAGGATGAAAGCCTCGGCGCATCGCTGCGCCGAGGCTCACGATGCTATCAAGCGGCTTCTGCAGCCAGCTTCTTGGCCTTTTCGACCGCTTCTTCGATCGAGCCGACCATGTAGAAGGCGGCTTCCGGAAGGTGGTCGTAGTCGCCGTTGACGAGGCCCTTGAAGCCCTTGATCGTATCTTCGAGAGCAACGAGCTTGCCCGGCGAACCGGTGAAGACTTCGGCCACGAAGAACGGCTGCGACAGGAAGCGTTCGATCTTACGAGCGCGGGCAACCGCCAGCTTGTCTTCTTCGGACAGTTCGTCCATGCCGAGGATGGCGATGATGTCCTGGAGAGACTTGTAGCGCTGCAGGGTCGTCTGGACCTTACGCGAAATCTCGTAATGCTCTTCGCCAACGATCATCGGGTCGAGCATGCGCGACGTGGAGTCGAGCGGGTCAACGGCCGGGTAGATGCCCTTTTCGGCGATCGAGCGCGACAGAACCGTCGTTGCGTCCAGGTGGGCGAACGAGGTAGCCGGCGCCGGGTCGGTCAAGTCGTCGGCCGGAACGTAAATGGCCTGAACCGAGGTGATCGAACCCTTGTTCGTCGTGGTGATGCGTTCCTGCATCTGACCCATGTCGGTCGCCAGCGTCGGCTGGTAACCCACGGCCGACGGAATACGGCCGAGCAGAGCCGACACTTCGGAGCCTGCCTGGGTGAAGCGGAAGATGTTGTCGACGAAGAACAGAACGTCCTGGCCCTTGTCGCGGAAGTCTTCAGCGATCGTCAGACCGGTCAGAGCGACACGAGCGCGGGCGCCTGGCGGTTCGTTCATCTGGCCGTAAACGAGCGCAGCCTTGGAGCCTTCGCCGCCGCCGTGCTTGTTAACGCCGGACTCGATCATTTCGTGGTAGAGGTCGTTGCCTTCGCGGGTACGTTCACCCACGCCGGCAAATACCGAGTAACCACCGTGCGCCTTGGCGACGTTGTTGATCAGTTCCATGATGAGAACGGTCTTGCCGACGCCTGCGCCGCCGAAGAGGCCGATCTTGCCGCCCTTTGCGTAAGGCGCGAGAAGGTCGACGACCTTGATGCCGGTGACGAGGATCTGCGCTTCCGTCGACTGCTCGACGTAGGACGGTGCGTCCTGGTGGATAGCGCGCTTGCCCGACGTGATCAGCGGACCGGCTTCGTCAACCGGCTCGCCGATGACGTTCATGATGCGGCCGAGCGTCTCGTCGCCGACCGGAACCGTGATCGGTGCACCGGTGTCGGTGACCGGCTGACCGCGGACGAGACCTTCGGTCGAGTCCATGGCGATCGTGCGGACGGAGTTTTCGCCGAGGTGCTGCGCGACTTCGAGAACGAGGCGGTTACCGTTGTTGTCGGTTTCCAGTGCGTTCAGGATCAGCGGAAGCTGGCCTTCTTCGAACGCAACGTCGACGACGGCGCCGATGACCTGCGTTACGCGACCGACAGCGCCAGCTGCCGCAACTGCGGTCTTGGCGGAAGCTGCCTTCCTCGGTGCAGCCGGCTTCTTTGCCGCTGCGGTTTCTTTCGGGGTAGCTGCCTTAGCCATAATCCTTACCCTCTTCTCGTAACCTTAGAGCGCTTCCGCGCCCGAGATGATTTCAATGAGTTCCTTGGTGATCTGAGCCTGGCGCTGACGGTTGTAGCTCAGCGTCAGCTTGTTGATCATGTCACCAGCATTGCGCGTGGCATTGTCCATCGCGCTCATCTTTGCGCCCATTTCACCGGCGACGTTCTCGAGCAGCGCCCGGAAGATCTGCACCGAAATGTTGCGCGGAATGAGATCGCTTAGGATCGCGCCCGCGTCCGGCTCATATTCGTAGACGGCCGAAGCATCCGATGCTTCCACTGCGACCGGGCCGGCCGAAGCGGGGATCAGCTGCTGTGCCGTCGGAATCTGGGCGATAACGGACTTGAACTCAGAATAGAACAACGTGCAGACATCGAACTCGCCCTTTTCGAAGAGCGCGATGACCTTGTGGCCAATCTGGTCGGCGTTCTGGAAGCCGACCTTCTTGACCTCACGCAGGTCGACACGATCGATAATCAGCGACGCGAATTCGCGACGCAGAATATCGAAGCCTTTCTTGCCGACGCAGATGATCTTCACCGTCTTGCCTGCGGCAAGCAGCCTGCGAACGTGGTCGCGAGCATGGCGAGCGATCTGCGAGTTGAAGCCGCCGCAAAGGCCGCGTTCAGCCGTGCAGACGACCAGCAGATGCGTGTCGTCCTTGCCGGTGCCCGTCATCAGAGCAGGTGCACCGTCGTCCGCGCCGACCGCCTGGGCGATGTTGGCGAGAACGGCAGCCATGCGCTGCGAGTAAGGCCGGGCGGCCTCGGCCGCCTCCTGCGCACGCCGAAGCTTCGCCGCGGCGACCATTTTCATCGCCTTGGTGATCTTCTGCGTCGCCTTGACGGAGGCGATCCGGTTCTTCAGATCCTTAAGTGAAGGCATCCGTTATCCGTCCTAAATGAAATCCGCTCAGGCGAAAGACTTGGCGAAGCTGTCGATTGCAGCCTTCAGCTTGCCCTTGACGTCGTCGGAGATCGCCTTGTCCTTGCGGATGGTTTCCAGGATGTCCTTGCCTTCCGAACGCATGTACGAAAGCAGGCCCTGCTCGAACTTGCCGACCTGGTTGACCGGCAGCTTGTCGAGGTAACCGTTGACACCTGCGAAGATGACAGCGACCTGCTCTTCCGTCTTCAGCGGCGAGAACTGCGGCTGCTTCAGGAGTTCGGTCAGGCGGGCACCACGGTTCAGCAGACGCTGGGTAGCGGCATCGAGGTCGGAGCCGAACTGCGCAAAGGCCGCCATTTCGCGGTACTGAGCGAGTTCACCCTTGATCGAGCCGGCAACCTGCTTCATCGCCTTGATCTGCGCGGCGGAACCGACGCGCGAAACCGACAGGCCGACGTTAACGGCCGGACGGATGCCCTGGTAGAACAGGTCGGTTTCAAGGAAGATCTGGCCGTCGGTGATCGAGATCACGTTGGTCGGAATGAACGCGGAAACGTCGTTGCCCTGCGTTTCGATGACCGGCAGAGCCGTCAGCGAACCGGCGCCATTGTCGTCCGAGAGCTTTGCAGCGCGCTCGAGCAGGCGGGAGTGCAGGTAGAAAACGTCGCCTGGGTAAGCTTCGCGGCCCGGCGGGCGGCGCAGCAGGAGCGACATCTGACGGTAGGAAACAGCCTGCTTCGACAGGTCGTCGTAGCCGATCAGGGCGTGCTTGCCGTTGTCGCGGAAGTATTCGCCCATCGCGCAACCGGCGAACGGTGCGAGGTACTGCATCGGAGCCGGGTCGGATGCGGTGGCAGCAACGATGATCGAGTACTGCAGAGCGCCACGCTCTTCCAGAACCTTCACGAACTGGGCAACCGTCGAACGCTTCTGGCCGATTGCGACGTAGACGCAATACAGCTTGTCACCTTCCGGACCATTGTCGTGAATGGCCTTCTGGTTGAGAATCGTGTCGAGAATGATCGCGGTCTTGCCGGTCTGGCGGTCGCCGATGACGAGCTCGCGCTGGCCACGGCCAACCGGGATGAGGGCATCGATGGCCTTGAGGCCGGTCGACATCGGCTCATGCACCGACTTGCGCGGGATAATGCCAGGAGCCTTGACGTCAACGCGCGAGCGCTGCTTGGCGTTGATCGGGCCCTTGCCGTCGATCGGGTTGCCGAGCGCGTCGACGACGCGGCCGAGCAGTTCCGGACCAACCGGAACGTCCACGATGGCGCCGGTCCGCTTAACGGTGTCGCCTTCCTTGATGTCACGGTCCGAACCGAAAATAACGACGCCGACATTGTCGGCTTCGAGGTTCAGCGCCATGCCGCGAATTCCACCCGGGAATTCGACCATCTCGCCTGCCTGAACATTGTCGAGGCCGTAGACGCGGGCGATACCGTCACCGACGGAAAGCACCTGGCCGACTTCGGAGACTTCTGCTTCCTGGCCGAAATTTTTGATCTGATCTTTAAGAATTGCGGAAATTTCCGCGGCGCGGATATCCATCAGCCGACCTCTTTCAGTGCAAGCTTAAGGGTAGAGAGTTTGGTGCGAAGGGAAGTGTCAATCTGGCGGGACCCGACCTTGACGATCAGACCTCCAAGAATAGACGGGTCGACGATGACGTTCACAGTCACGTCTTTGCCGGTGACGCTCTTGAGCGCCGCCTTCAATTCAGTTTCCTGCGCTGCGGTGAGCGCATGGGCCGACGTTACGTCGGCAGAAATTTCACCCCGGTGACGCGCGGCGATCAGGCGGAACGCCTTGATCATGCCCGGCAGCGTAAACAGGCGGCGATTGCGCGCAACAACCTTGAGGAAGTTACCGACGAGACCGGAGATACCGGCCTTGGCGACGATCGCCGAAATGGCCTTGAACTGGTCGTCGGCAGAAAAGACGGGGCTTACGATCAGCCGCTTCAGGTCTTCGCTGCCATCGATCAGGGCCTGGACGCGGGTAAGATCCGCACCGACCGCCTCGACGGAACCCGCTTCGAGAGCGAGGTCAAAAAGCGAGGACGCATACCTTTCTGCAACACCGGAAATAAGCTGGGATGTGTCTGCCACGGGCACAAGCTTCTCTCAATTTCATCCAAGAACGGTGGTGGCGGCGAGCCGTCAACTTAACGTCCTGAATTTGCTGCAATAATTTGCGGGCTATCGAGGCCTGGCGACCCACTTCCCCCGCAATTCGCGGTTCGTCTAGCATAGGAAGTTTGGACTCGCAACACGCGAACGGCAGGAATGCGGCATAAGTCGACCCGGTTTGGCCGAATTTTGCCGTAAATTCGTTCCTGAGGATGTGAATCGCGAAAACGCGAGGGCCGCAGTCAGATCATTCCAAACACATAGGCGAGAGGAAGAACGGCAAGGGCGGCCTGCACCAGAAGCGCCACCCAATTGTAGAGCGTGGCGCCGTTATCGCTCATCATCGACAGAATCCGACCGAAAGCGGCAAGCGCAAAAGCGGCACCGACGGCAAGATAGACCATCGGCTGCGCCAGAAGGATAGCGGCAAGGCCAAGGCCGGCATGCATGCCGCCCATGGTCGAGCGCGCCTCGGCGAGCCCCCCGCGGCGACCCTCGGCAATACCGATCCCGGCGGCGCGAAAGGTAAGCCGCGGCGCAAACAGCATGACGACGCCGATCAGCGCCGCTGCGGCTGCCGCACAGAAGGCGAGAAACTCGCCGGTTTCCGTCGGAATGTAGAACTCCATGCCCGTTCCCGCAGATGAGCGCCGATCTCGTTCGCATCGCGCTCAGGGCCATCCCCCCTCGCGACGCGCCTCAAACCTCTAGCGCATGTCGCAGCCGTTGTGAATCGCCCACCGCTCGATCACCTCGGCGATCCCAGAAAACTTCTGCTCGAAAGCAGGCGCCAGATCTGAGGAAACTGCGATCAGAGAAAGCTTTGGGGATCGATGTCGAGCTGGACGCTGATCGAGCCGCGCTCCTTCGGGCCGGCGGCAATCATCGCCTTGACGAAGGCCTGCATGTCGCTGTTGCGGCGCCCGTGCACCAGGAGCCGAAACCGATGACGTCCGCGGATCAGCGCCAGCGGCGCTTCGGCCGGCCCCAGGATCGAAATGCCGTCGGTCCGCGGTGCGGCACTTCGAAGCCCGCGCGCATGCGTCTCGGCATCCTGGCGGGTGTCGGCAGAGACGATCAGCGACGCCAGCCGGCCGAACGGCGGCAGCAGCGCCTTTTCCCGCTCGGCGATCTCGCGGTCATAGAAGGCATCGGCGTCGCCGGAGACGATCGCCTGCATCACCGGATGCTGCGGCTGATAGGTCTGCAACAGGCCAAGGCTCTTCAAGCCCGTTCGCCCGGCGCGCCCGGTCACCTGCGACAACAGCTGGAACGTGCGTTCCGCCGCCCGCGGATCGCCATTGGCAAGCCCGAGGTCGGCGTCGATGATGCCGACCAGCGTCATCAATGGGAAATTGTGGCCCTTGGCGACGAGCTGGGTGCCGATGACGATATCCGCCTCGCCGCGCGCAATCGCCTCCAGCTCCAGTCGCAGGCGCTTCACGCCCATCAGGTCGGAGGAGAGCACGATGGTACGGGCATCGGGAAAATGGCGCTCGACCTCTTCGGCGATCCGCTCGACCCCCGGGCCGCAGGCAACGAGATGATCGAAGGTTCCGCATTCCGGGCAAGCCTCGGGCGTCTTTTCCGCATAGCCGCAATGGTGGCACTGGATCTGGCCGCGAAACCGATGCTCGACGAGCCAGCTCGAACAATCCGGGCACTGGAAGCGATGGCCGCAGACGCGGCAAAGGGTCAGCGGCGCATAGCCACGGCGATTGAGGAACAGCAGCGCCTGCTCGCCACGCTCGACCGCCTTGCCGATCTGGTTGATGAGCACAGGCGACAGGAAGCCGCCGCGTGCCGGCGGATGCTGGCGCATGTCGACGACACCGAGCCGCGGCAGCGCCGCATCACCGAAGCGGGTCGGCAGATGGATCGGCTTGTAGCGGCCGACCTCGCCGTTGACCCGGCTTTCGACCGATGGCGTCGCCGAAACCAGAACGACCGGAAAGCCGGCAATGCGGCCGCGCACGACGGCCATGTCGCGGGCATTGTAGAACACACGGTCCTCCTGCTTGTAGGCCGGGTCGTGCTCCTCATCGACGATGATGAGGCCCAGTTCCTCGAAGGGGAGAAACAGCGCCGAGCGTGCGCCGGCGACCACGCGCACCGTGCCTGTCGTCACCTGCCGCCAGACCTTTTCGCGGGTTCTGGGGGCGAGGTCCGAATGCCATTCGGCCGGCTTGGAGCCGAAGCGGTCCTGGAAGCGATCGAGGAAACTTGCGGTCAGCGCGATTTCCGGCAAGAGGATCAGCACCTGCTTGCCGGCCCGAAGCGTCGCGGCGATCGCCTCGAAATAGACCTCGGTCTTGCCCGAGCCGGTGATACCGTCGATCAGCGAAACCGAAAACCCGCCCTGCTCGACGGCGGCGAGCAGGGCGGCGGCTGCATCCTTCTGCGGGCCTTCGAGCCTCGGGGCAGTGAATTCGGGATCGGGGACGGCCACCACAGGCGGCGGCGCCATGAAGACGGTCTCGAATACGCCCTGCTGGGCAAGGCCGTCGATGACGCTCGAAGAGGCGCCGGCCGCGTGCGCTAGGCCTGAACGCGTCCAGGCAAATCCGTCGCCGGCCGCCGCGATGACGCGCTCGCGCGCCGTCGTCATGCGCTCCGGGCGCATGTCGGTCAGCCGCAGCGCCTCCACCATCGGTTCGGGATCGAAGGCGGCGGGCGCACGCAGTGCCATGCGCGCCACCAAGCCCGGCGGCGTTACCGTGTAGGTCGCCACCCAATCGAGGAATGTGCGCATGTCTGGCGTCAAGGGCGGGCAGTCGAAGACCTTCTCGATCGACTTCAGCTTCTTCGGATCGACGCTGCCATCGTCGTCGCCATCCCAGACGACGCCCACGACCAGACGGGGGCCGAGCGGCACCTGAACGATCGAGCCGGGCTCGACCGCCATGCCATCCGGCACCGCGTAGGAATAGGCCTTGGACGCCGGCATCGGCACCAGAACTGGCACGACGCGACGGCTTGAAACTGGCCCGAATAAATCGGTTGAATCGCGAGTCATTTTGCCGTGACCTTGCCACGTGTTTCGGTTAAAGAAAACTGCGCTGCGAACCGCAGCCTTGCCGGCGCAGGGTTTCTCACGGTTCCACCAGAGTTTCAACGCGCGCGATCTCTGCCAAAGGAATTCCTCCCGGTAGATATGCGCCCGAACGGCAATCGTGCCCCAAGGGAGTGACCCCATGAAATTTTTCGTTGATACCGCCGACGTCAAGGAAATCCGCGAGCTGAACGATCTCGGCCTCCTCGACGGCGTCACCACCAACCCTTCGCTGATCCTCAAGTCGGGCCGTGACATCACCGAAGTCACCAAGGAAATCTGCGGCATCGTCGAAGGCCCGGTTTCGGCCGAAGTGACCGCGACCGAATACGCCGAGATGATGAAGGAAGCGGCCGTTCTGTCGAAGATCGCCGACAACATCTGCATCAAGCTGCCGCTGACGCTCGACGGCCTCAAGGCCTGCAAGGCGCTGACATCCGACGGTCACCAGACCAACGTGACGCTGTGCTTCTCGGCCAACCAGGCGCTGCTCGCCGCCAAGGCCGGCGCAACCTTCGTTTCGCCCTTCGTCGGCCGCCTCGACGACATCGCCTTCGACGGCATGGACCTGATCCGCGAAATCCGCCACATCTTCGACAACTACGGCTACGAGACCGAAATCCTCGCCGCCTCGATCCGCACCGTCAACCACGTCAAGGAAGCCGCCCTCATCGGCGCCGACGTCGTCACCGCACCGCCGGCAACGCTGAAGGCACTGGTCAAGCACCCGCTGACCGACAAGGGCCTCGAAACCTTCCTCGCCGACTGGGCGAAGACCGGCCAGAAGATCGCCTGATCTTTTCGGGATAGACATTCGAGGGCTCCGCAGCGATGCGGGGCCTTTTTTATGCGTCATCATCGTCCATCAGGCCGGTGAGCCGCATGCCGTCGATCCAGGTGGCGCTATCCTTGCGGATTACCCGGCGCGCACGAACGCCACAGCGTTCGCGGATGGCATCGGCCAGCCGCTCGGAATGGGTGACGATCCAGATCTGGCTGTCGCGCGCAGCACTGGCGATCATGTCGGCGAGCGCCGGCAGCATATCCGGGTGCAGGCTGGTTTCCGGCTCGTTGAGCGCGATGAACGGCGGGCGGCGATAGGACAGCAGCGCGGCCGCCAGCGCCAGGAACCGCATCTGCCCGTCGGACAGTTCGCGCGTCGAAAACGGCCGTTGCGGGAAGTCCGGGAAGACCAGCGAGAATTCGGCGAACTGTCCGGGATCCGGCACGTCCAGATAGGCGCCGCCGAAGGCATCGGCGATGGCACGGTCGAGATCGACGGTGTCTTGCCGCGTGTGCCGCAACGTCGCAAACACCGCCGCCATGTTGGTGCCGTCCTCGTCGAGCATCGGCGCCGTCACAGCAAGGCACGGCAGGCGCAGCGGTGAATCGCGATCGGTGCGGAAGCCGTGAAAGAACCGCCATTGATCGACGGCCCGCCGGAAGGTGCCGATCTCGGGATAATGCCCGGCATCGCCGAGCAGCGCGATCGCCGTCTCCGATTGCAGCGCCTGCTCGGGGTAGTCTTCCATCCGCCCCCGCTCGCCGCGCACGAAAATGCCGGGACCGGCACGTTTCATCATCGTCACCGGCCGTCGTCCGGTCTCGACGCTCAGTTCTTCTTCCTTGATCTGCGGTTCATAGGCGAAGCCCGCTGCCGCCTTTGGCGGACGCAATCCCGCCTCGATCCGGTAGCGGAAGGTGATGGCCCGCTCCTCGTCCATCAGTTCCGTCTCGAGCCGGATACGCGCCGGCTTGTCGGCACGTCGCCGACCGCTCCAAAGTGCGGAGGACATGCCGCCCTCCCTGGCGATCTCATGGGCAAGGCTGCCGCGCACGGCGGCCTGAACCAATTGCAGTGCGCGATAGAGGTTGGATTTGCCAACCCCATTCTCGCCGATGAACAGGTTGACACCGGTCAGATCCATGCGGATCGACTTCAGCGAACGATAATTTTCGGCGAACATCGAGCGAAGCAGCATGGGTCTGCTTTAGCCGATTCCCTCAATCACATGAAGGGATCAGCAGGCAACGGCAGTACGCACCACCGGCCGAAATTCCGCATCGGCGTCGCGCGCCAGCTCGAACACAGTGTGCCGTTCCAGGGCCTTCGTCACGTCGGCGGCGTCACCGTCCAGAGCGTCCGGCGAAATGAGATTGCCGATGCGGAAATCGAAGAGATCGCCCTTCTTGTTCAGCAACTCGTGGAACACCGTCATGTCGCGGAGTTCCGTCGACCATTTGGCAAACCAATAGAACAGGCCGGAGTTGCGTGCGCTCATGTGCACAGGCAGGATCGGCAGGCCGTACTTGCGTGCGAAGCCCACAGCGGATGTCTTCCATGGCCGCTCGTTGAGGCGGCCGTCGGCCCAGTAGGCGATGCGGCCGGAGGGAAACAGCACCGTCGCCTTGCCTTCGCCGATCGCCCGATTGGTCACCTGCAGCGTTTCGCGGGCTTTCAGCTTGCTCTTGTGCTCCTCGCGCCATTCGACCGGAATGACCATCTCGACGAAACGCGGGTTGACGCGGACGGCATCGCGGTTGGCAAAGAACATCATGTCCGGCCGCCGCGTTTTCAGGAGATCGAAAACGGCGATGCCGTCGGCGATCCCGGTCGGGTGGTTGCTGACCAGCAGGAAACCGCCCTTAGCCGGAATGCGCTCGGCCCGGTCGACGCGCACCTCGAGCGACAGGAGCGAACTCAGATGCTGGAAGGCCTGAAAGCCCGGTACATTGGCCACGGCATCAGCGAATTCCAGTGCCTTTCGGTAATTCAGAAGCGTGTAGAGAAAGGGACGGATAACGGGCCACATCGGGCTCCTGACGATCCGCTGGCCACGCTCGGCAATGAGGGTATCGACGATGTGGCCGGGCTGCCCTTGGGAAACCAGGGCGATCACTTCAGCATAATGCGCGAATCCGTTCACCGAATCCCGTCCCGCCATGGCCTCACCCGATTCTTTGCGGCTGAACATCGCAATTCTATATGATCTAGGGATGACAAAATCCAAGGGTACGTTAGCAAAAACATAAGAGGCGTCAGGGCATTGTCGGCGACCCACCATCATGGAAAGCGACAATGAACGAGCTCATCGTCATCGGCCATCCAGACCTGCTTTCAGAGCGCCAGCGATGGCTGCAAGGGCTCCTGCAGGAGCGTCGCCTGTCCGAAAATACTGTCGAGGCCTATGAGCGTGACACGCGGCAATTCCTGACATTCCTCACCGGCCATCTCGCGGGCCCGCCTCGCCTTTCAGACATCAGCACACTGCGGCCCGCCGACCTTCGCGGTTTTCTCGCCCAGCGCCGCAAGGGCGGTGCAGGTGCACGTACGCTCGGCCGGGGCCTTGCCGGCCTGCGCTCGTTCCTGCGCTATCTCGAACGCAGCGGTCTTGCCAATGCCGCCGGTGCCGCCGCCGTGCGCTCGCCGAAGCAGCCGAAATCGCTGCCGAAGCCTTTGACGGACCGTGAGGCGCTCAACGTCGTCACCACGGAGGCGCAGCTTGCCGAGGAGCCGTGGGTGGCCGCGCGCAACGCGGCCGTGCTGACGTTGCTCTACGGCTGCGGCTTGCGCATTTCCGAGGCGCTCGACCTGACGCCGGGTGATTTTGCCGGCACGCCAACGTCGCTGCGCATCACCGGCAAGGGCGGCAAGACCCGTATCGTGCCGTTGATGACTGTCGCGCGCGATGCGGTTGCGACCTATCTCAAGCTCTGCCCCTACCACGCCGGCGCCGACGAGCCGATGTTCCGCGGCACCCGCGGGGCAAAGCTTCAACCGGCGATCATCCAGCGCGAGATGCAGAAGCTGCGCGGCGCACTCGGCCTGCCCGATACCGCGACCCCGCATGCACTGCGTCACTCCTTCGCCACGCATCTGCTTGCCGGCGGCGGTGACCTCCGAACCATCCAGGAACTGCTCGGCCATGCCAGCCTGTCGACGACCCAGGTCTATACCGGTGTCGATTCGACCCGGCTCCTGGAGATTTACGACCGAGCGCATCCGCGTGCCTGAATTTGGCCCGCGCCTGAATTTGGGCGGAGAGCCCCATTAACCATATTCGTTAAGGAAGCCGTGACCGACGAAGCGTAGGGTCCGCAGAACTCGGCAGAACATTAGGAAGTGATCATGTATTCGATCGCCAAGCCCGTCCGTCACCTCGCGGCCAGGGCCGCCGATATGGCCCTCTGGCTGATCGCGCTCATCCATCTGCTGCTCGCGGCAAGCCTGATTGCGGCTGTGGTTTCGGTCTCGGATGCAGCAGCGGCTACGGACACCGTCTGTGGCGGCACGAACCTCATTGCCGGCTTAGAGAAAAGCGATCCCGCGAAACTCGCCAGGCTGAAGGCGGAAGCGGACGCCATCCCCAACGGCCGAGGCATTTTCTGGAAGATCGAGAAGGACGGCATCGCGCCCTCCTGGCTGCTCGGCACCATGCATGTGACGGATCCGCGCGTGCTCGCCATGCCCGAAGGCGCTTCAGAAGCCTTCGCCAAGGCGTCGACCGTCATCGTGGAATCCGACGAGATCATCGACGAGCAGAAGTCGGCCGCCGCCATCCTGATGCGGCCCGACCTGACGATGTTTGCCGGCAACAAGACCATCAATGATTTCCTCGATGCCGACGACCGTGAACGGCTTGAACAGGGCCTCAAGGCGCGCGGCATCCCGCTGACTCTGGTCGCGAAGATGAAGCCGTGGATGATTGCGAGCTTCGTGGCGCTGCCGGCCTGCGAGATGACGCGCAAGGCCGCCGGCGCATCCTTCCTCGACAAGAAGCTCGCCGAAGACGCCGTCAGCCAGGGCAAGACTCTGAAGGGGCTTGAAAGCCTCGTCGAACAGCTGGCCGCGATGGATTCGCTGCCGACGGAACTACACCTGCGCGCCCTGATCGAGACGCTCGCGCTGGGCAAGACCATCGACGACGTGCTCGCCACCACCACCGATCTCTATCTCTCCGGCGACACCGGCATGATCATGCCGATGATGAAGGCCGTTTCAGAGGATGTGGCCAGTGAGGACGCCAGCTACGCCGACTTCGAACAGCACATCATCATCGACCGCAACAAGACGATGGCGACCCGCGCCGAACCGATCCTCGCCAACGGCAACGCCTTCATGGCGGTCGGTGCCCTGCACCTTGCCGGCGATGAAGGTCTGGTCGAACTGCTCAAGCGCCAGGGCTTCTCCGTCACCCACGCCAACTGAGGGCCTTGGCCGGCAAAACATACCGGTCCGTTGGCATCTGCCATTCTCAGGCGCGTGCGCTTGTGCGAGAATCCGCCGCGACGTCTGCCTCCACGACGTGAGCAGCGTCGATCCTTGACAGACGGCGATAGCCGGCAAGTGCTGCGACAAGGATCAGGGCACCCGCTGCAACCGCGATGAGAAAGCCGGCCTGCACGCCGAAGCGCGCGACCACGGCGCCAGCCGTAGCCGCGCCTGCGGCAACCCCGATCCCGAGACCGGTCGTCAACCAGGTCAGTCCCTCGGTGAGTTTGGCCGGCGGCACGACGATCTCGCCCATGCTCAGGGCGACGATCATCGTCGGCGCGAAAAACACACCCGACAGGAACATCATGGCGGCAAGGCTGGTGACGCCGCCGACCAGCAACAGCGGCAAGGTGCTGGCGGCCGTCATCCCCGCCCCGATCAGGAACAGTTTGGGCAACGGTAAACCGATCCTGACGGCGCCGAAGGTCAGGCCGGCGATGCACGAGCCGAGCGCGTAGAGCGAAAGAACCACGCTTGCGGCCGCCGGCTGGCCCTCCGCCTCGGCAAAGGCGACGCTGACGACGTCGATCGTGCCGACGATCACCCCCATGCCGGCAAGCGCCAGGATCAGGACGTGCAAGGCCGGATAGCGCAGCGCCGAACCCGAAACGATGGTTTCAGGCGGTCGCACCGGCGGCTCGGTGCTCTTCTGCAGCACGAAAGCGGTAACGCCGATGGCCAAAAAGACCGCGGCAGCCAAAGGACCCGCCTCGGGAAACAACCCGACGCTGAGGCCCACCGAAATGGGCGGGCCGACGATAAAGCAGACTTCATCGAACACCGATTCCAGCGAGAAGGCGGTCTTCAGTTCGGGACGGCCGCGGTAGATCTCGCTCCACCGCGCCCTGGTCATGGCCGACATGCTGGGCGCAGAACCGGCGATGAGAGCAAATCCGAAAAGTGTCCAGTCCGGCGCGTTCCAATGGGTTGCGATCAGCAGACCCGTGGTCCCAAGGATGCTGAGCGCCGCGGCAATCGGCAGGACGCGACGCTGGCCGAAACGATCCACGAGCCGCGACACCTGCGGCGCCACCAGCGCCAAGGCAAGCGTAAAGACCGCCGCCACGCCGCCGGCAAGGCCGTAGGAGCCGTGCGATTGGGCCAGCATGGTGATGATGCCGATCGCCATCATCGACAGCGGCAGACGCGAAACCAGGCCCGCCAGCGTGAAGCCAATCGTGCCGGGAACGGCGAAAATCTGACCGTAAGGGTTTGCCATGAAGACTCCGGAGATGCACCCGGTGGGCGCCAGTATTGACATACGCAATGTACGCGAGACATATTCACATACACTTCGCATGTCAATTAACATACGAGGCGTATGCAACTTACAGGTCAACAATGACACGACGGGCGCGCAGTGACATGATCGAGGAAACGCGGGGCAAGCTGGTTCTCGCCGCGCGCGAAGCCTTTGGTCGCCTGGGCTACGCCGATACATCGATGGACGACTTGACGGCTGCGGCCGGCCTGACCCGCGGTGCTCTCTACCATCATTTCGGCGACAAGAAAGGCCTGCTGCGCGCGGTGGTTTCGGCCATGGATGCCGAGATGGATGAAAGGCTCAACGCCGCATCCGCGACACCGGACCTTTGGGGCGGATTCGTCGGGCGATGCCGGCTCTATCTCGAGACGGCACTCGAACCTGACATTCAGAGGATTGTCCTGAAGGACGCCCCGACATTTCTCGGGGCCGACTATCTGGAGACGAGCAGACGCGCGTGCCACACCTCGTTGACCGGAAGGCTTTCGATGATGATGGCAACTGGCGTGGTCCGCCAGGGGGATGCCGAGACGCTCGCGCACATGATCAACGGCGCGCTTGTGGACGCGGCGTTGTGGGTCGTCGAAGCGGACGACCCCGCCGCGCGCCTTGCCAATGCCATCACTAATCTCGACCTGTTGTTGTCGGGGCTGAAGACACCGCATCGAAATTGAAGCCGCTCAGGCGTGCGGACCCGCCGCGCCCGCCAGCATCGTCGGCACGATCACCTTGTGAAACGGCATGACCGCCGCCAGGTAAACGCGCCCGAGCGTGTTGTGGCGCCTGATCAGCGTCGTCATGCCGACGATCTGGTTGACGGCCGAGCCTGCCCGGATATCGACGACGATACGGAAATCGAGATGGGCATCGTTGAAGCCGAGAACGACCTCGTCGTCGTTTCGAGATAGGACCGGAAACGGGCCGATCAGGCCATGCTCGCCGGGCGCCGGCGCCTCGGTCTTCAGGCCAACCAGCGACACCAGCCGGTTGCGCAGCGCAAGCAAGGCACTCACCCAGGACGGCGAATTGCCAAGCGCACGCTCGGCCGCTTCGACGGCCGTCAGCCCCTTTCCGTTCAGGGCAAGCTCGAAGCGATCGGCCCAATCGGCATCGGGCAGATGCGGGCTCGGCAGATGAACGGTGGCGGGTCTCGGTTTCATGATCCCTCTTGGCGGTAGCGCGCGCAATCCGGTGACAGGGGTCGGGGATTGCGCACTTGCTGGAAGCGGCGGTTTCCGTCGCAAGCGCGTGGGATCGAGGATCGCGCCGAATGACGGCGCGGGACAGGGGGCCGCTTGTCGCAGCCCCCTGCCAAATCGTCACATATGGATCGGCTTGAAGAAGGTCGACAGCGCCGCTTCCTTGACCGCTTCCGACATGGTCGGATGAGCGTGGCAGGTGCGGCCGAGATCTTCCGACGAGCCGCCGAATTCCATCAAGACGGCAATCTCGTGGATCATCTCGCCGGCGCCGAAGCCGACGATGTGACCGCCGAGAACCCGGTCGGTTTCCTTGTCGGCGAGGATCTTGACGAAGCCGTCGGTCGCCTGCATCGCACGCGCACGGCCGTTGGCGGTGAACGGGAACTTGCCGACCTTGTAGGCAACGCCCGCAGCCTTCAGCTCTTCCTCGGTCTTGCCGACGGAAGCGACTTCCGGCTGGGTGTAGACGACGCCGGGGATGACGTCATAGTTCACATGGCCGGCCTGGCCCGCGAGGATTTCGGCAACCGCGACGCCTTCGTCTTCGGCCTTGTGTGCCAGCATCGGGCCGCGCACGACATCGCCGATGGCATAGATGCCGGTAACGCTGGTCTGGAAGTGATTGTCGATCTCGACGCGGCCGCGCGGATCCATGACGACGCCGGCCTCGGCAAGGCCGAGGCCTTCGGTGTAGGGCTTGCGGCCGGTGGCGATCAAAACGACGTCGGCGTCGAGCGTGACGGCGTCACCGCCCTTGACCGGTTCGAACGTCACCTTGGCGCCCTTGCCGTCCTTGACGACGCCCGTCACCTTGGCACCGAGCTTGAACTCCATGCCCTGCTTGGCGAGCATGCGCTGGAACTGCTTGGAGACTTCGCCGTCCATGCCGCCGAGGATCGCATCGAGATATTCGACCACGGTTACCTTGGCGCCGAGACGGGCCCAGACCGAGCCGAGCTCGAGGCCGATAACGCCGCCGCCGACGACGATCATGTTGCCCGGCACCTTTTCAAGCGCGATGCCGCCGGTCGACGAGATGATCACCTTCTCGTCGATGTCGACCGACACGCCCGGAATGCCGGCAACGTCGGAGCCGGTGGCGATGACGATGTTCTTGGTTTCGAGGATCTGTTCCTCGCCCTTGTCGTTCGTCACCGAGACCTTACCCTGGCCGAGCACCTTGCCGGTGCCCTGGATGCCATCGATCTTGTTCTTCTTGAACAGGAAGGAAACGCCCTCGACGTTCGACTTCACGGTCGCATCCTTGTGCGCCATCATCTTTTCGAGGTTGAGCTTCGGCGCGCCGACTTCAACGCCGAGCGTATCCAGGCCGTGGCCGGCCTGGTGGAACATTTCCGAGGCGTGCAGCAGCGCCTTCGACGGGATGCAGCCGATGTTGAGGCAGGTGCCGCCATAGGTGGCGCGCTTTTCGACGACGCCGACCTTCAAGCCAAGCTGTGCCGCCTTGATAGCGCAGACGTAGCCGCCCGGGCCGCTGCCGATAACGATAAGATCATAAGCCATTGAATTATCCTTCCTTCAGGACGGTTACCGTCCGCCGCTGACATTGAGAATGGCTCCCGTCACGTAAGTCGCCTTATCGGACAGGAGGTAAAGAACCGCATCCGCCACTTCCCCGGCGGTGCCGGGGCGCTGGACGGGGATGGTTGACGCGAGATCGCGTGCCCGGTCCGGCAGGCCGCCGGACGCGTGGATTTCGGTGTCGATGATCCCTGGGCGCACCGCATTGACGCGCACGCCTTCGGTCGCGACTTCGCGCGCAAGACCGATCGTGAATGTGTCGATCGCGCCCTTGGAGGCGGCATAGTCGACATATTGCGCCGGCGAGCCGAGTTCGGCGGCAACCGACGAGATATTGACGATGACGCCGCCCTTGCCGCCATGGCGCGTCGACATGCGGCGCACCGCTTCTCCGGCGCACAGGATCGAGCCGGTGACGTTGATGCGGAACATCCGCTCAAGCCGTTCGACCGACATTTCGTCGACACGCTGGGTCGGGCCGACGATGCCGGCATTGTTGACCAGTCCGTCGAGCCGGCCGAAGGCCTCGTCGACTGCAGCGAACATCGCCTTGATGTCAGCATCGGATCCGACATCGCCCCTGACCGCGATCGCCGAACCGCCACCGGCCCGGATTGCGGCCACGACCGCGTCGGCCGCCTCGGTGTTCGAGGCGTAGTTGACGACGACGGACCAGCCGGCTTTGGCCGCGCCAAGGCAGACGGCTGCCCCGATGCCACGGCTGCCGCCGGTGACGAGAACGACGGGTGCTCCACTCATGCGGCGCACCCCTTGAGCGTGAAGGCGTCCCAGCTGTCGACCTCCGCCTTGCCCTTGCCCCAGGCGCTAGACGCGCGAAGGGCGGGGCCGAAATCGGGCAGCAGGATCTGGTGTGCAGCCGGTGCGGTTTCGGCTGGGATCGCGTCGATCGCGCCGACCTTGTCGACGGAATAGACCGGCCCCTGCCAGACGGTGCATTTGCGAAGCTCTTCGCCGGTGACGTCACCGGTTGGGCATTCGTGCATGACGATGCCGGTCGCGCGCTCCGGTTCGCCCGACGGCATGACGACGCCATCGAGCAGCAGGCCCGGTTTCAGCACCGCGATCTTGAAATGATTGCTCGTGACCGCACTTTCCGATCCCACCGGCTCGAACCGCAGCTCATAGGCGCCGTCGCGGTCACCGTAGATGGCGCGCGCCTGGCTGCACTCCGCGCCAACCGCCGGCGTGGCAGCCACGACGCCAAGTGCAGCAACAATCAGGGACCGGGCAATGATCATGATCAAACCGCTTTCTCGGTCGCGAGCTTCAGGCCAAGCGCGATGAACACCAGGCCGCTGGCGCGGTCGATCCACTTGCTGGCGCGGGTGAAGGCGGCGCGCATGCGCGGCGTGGTCATGAACAGGCTGACGCCGACGAACCACAGGATGAGGCACGTGGCCATCACCAGACCGTAGCCGAACTTGATCATGATCGGCGTGTGGGCGTGAACCACCGTCGAGAAGATCGACAGGAAGAAGAACACCGGCTTCGGATTGAGCGCATTGGCGGCAAAGCCGAGGCCAAACGCCTTGACCGCGGACTGGCTTTTTGCCGGCTCGCCTGATGGTGCCGCGTCTACCGAAATCTCCGTCTGGCCGGCCCGCAGCGCCTTGATGCCGATATAGATCAGGTAAGCGACACCGCACCATTTGACGATGTTGAACAGGTAGATCGACTGCGAAATGATCAGCCCGAGACCGAGGATCGTATAGGTGACGTGAAACATCAGCGAGGTGCCGATGCCGAACGACGTGATGATCGCCGGACGGCGGCCATGGACGATCGACTGGCGCATGACCATCGCCAGATCGGCGCCGGGCGAAACGATGGCGAAGGAGAAGATCGCCATCAGCGACGCGAGTTCGAGAAGATATTGGCTCATGAGTTTGTAACCGGTGCGTTGAAGGCCCAGACGTGGCCGAAGGGATCCCTGATGCGCGCATAACGCGCCTGCCAGAACGTATCCTGCGGCTCCAGCACTGTCGATGCCCCGGCCGCCGTCGCCCGCTCAAAGGCCGCGTCGACATCGCCCGCTTCGGCCAAGTTGATGCTGATCGCGACGCCGGTGCCGCCAATTGTCAGCGGCGACAGCACGCTGCCACCGAATTCGGGAAACTCGTCATGCAGCATCACCTCGCCGCCAAACAGCGCGAGATTGGCGTGCATCACCCGTTTGCCGTCTTCCGCCATCTGATGAAACGTGTTCACCGCGCCGAACGCCTTCTCGTAGAAGGCGATGGCGGCCCGCCCGTCCCGAACGCAGATATGAGCCTGGATAGGCGGTACGTCGGACCCGAATGCCATGTCATGCGCCTCCATCCAGAGCATTTCCAGGAAAAGTGCGAAGCGGTTTTCCGTCAGGAAATGCGTGAAAACAAACTAGGCGAGAATGCCTGCCAGCATCAGGAGCAACCCGGCTGCAGACACCGTCCACACGGCCGAGCGGATGAGCCCGAGACCGCCAATGTAAATCGGCAGATAGGCGAGCCTTGCCCAGAACCAGAGCATCACGCCCCATTGGGTCAGCGCATCGCTTCGGCCCGAAAACTCGATCACCGCGACAAGTGCAATGAAGACCGGGTAGGTCTCATGAAAGTTGCGCAGCGCCCGTGTCGCCCGGCCCGTAAAGACGTTCGGCTCGGACGCCACATCGCGATTGGTGTCGGCTTCGATAATGCCGTTCTGCAGCCGATAGGCGCCTGCCTGCGCCATCACATAGGCGATGGCGAGAACCGCGCTCCAGAGCAGGTAGGTCAGTTCCAGCGACATCGTACAATCCGAAATGAACGGGCCGGAGAAGGAAGCGGGGGCGGCGATCGCGCCCCCGCCAATGCCTTGGAGATCGAGCCCTTAGAGGTCGAGAACCAGACGTTCCGGATCCTCAAGGCTGTCCTTGACGCGCACGAGGAAGGTAACCGCTTCCTTGCCGTCGACCATGCGGTGGTCGTAGGACAGCGCCAGGTACATCATCGGACGGATGACGATCTGACCGCCGACGACAACAGGACGGTCCTGGATCTTGTGCATGCCGAGAATGCCCGACTGCGGCGCATTCAGGATCGGCGAGGACATCAGCGAACCGTAGACACCACCGTTGGAGATGGTGAAGGTGCCGCCCTGCATGTCGGCCATGGAGAGCTGACCATCGCGGGCAAGCTTGCCCAAACGTCCGATGTCCTTCTCGATCTCGGCGATCGACATCTGGTCGGCATCGCGAACGACCGGAACGACAAGACCCTTGTCGGTGCCGACGGCAACGCCGATGTGGCAGAAGTTCTTGTAGATGACGTCGGTGCCGTCGATCTCGGCGTTGACGGCCGGGATTTCCTTCAGCGCATGGGTAACGGCCTTGGTGAAGAAGCCCATGAAGCCGAGCTTCACGCCGTGCTTCTTCTCGAAGATGTCCTTGTAGCGGTTGCGCAGGCTCATGACCGCGCTCATGTCCACCTCGTTATAGGTGGTGAGCATGGCGGCGGTGTTCTGCGCGTCCTTGAGGCGGCGGGCGATCGTCTGGCGCAGGCGGGTCATCTTGACGCGCTCTTCACGAACGACGTCCTCGGTGGTCGACGGCGCGCGGGCCTGGACCTTGACCGGCTCGGACGCGGCCGGGGCCGAAATGCCCTTGGCAACAGCGGCAAGCACGTCACCCTTCAGCACCTGGCCACGCTTGCCAGAACCGTCGACCTGGTCGGCCGAGAGGTTGTTTTCGGCGAGCAGCTTGCCGGCGGACGGCGCCGGCGGCATCGAGGATGCGGCCGGTGTTGCAACGGCAGCAGCCGGAGCGGCAGCAGCCGGCTCGGCCTTCTTCTCAGCAGCGGCAGCCGGGGCGGCGGCAGCAGCGCCAGCGCCGGCAGCGATCTGGCCGAGCAGCGCGCCGAGACCGACGGTCTCGCCGGCCTGGGCAACGATTTCGGAGAGAACACCGGCGGACGGTGCCGGAACTTCGATCGTCACCTTGTCGGTTTCAAGTTCCAAGAGCGGCTCGTCTGCCTTGATGGCATCGCCGACCTTCTTGAACCAGGTGCCGACGGTCGCTTCACTGACGGATTCGCCAAGGGTGGGAACGCGGATTTCTGTTGCCATGATTTTTGTTCCGTTGATCAGATATCTGTTTCTATCGATTGGCTCGTCGCCAGGGGGGCATCAGCCCCCCAGCGCGTCCTCGAGGAAGGCGGCCAGCTGCGCCATGTGCTTCGACATCAGGCCCGTCGCAGGCGATGCGGCAGCCGGACGGCCGGTGTAGCGCACGCGCTGATACTTGGCGTCGATATGGGCGAGCACCCATTCCAGGTACGGGTCGATGAACGACCAGGCGCCCATGTTCTTCGGCTCTTCCTGGCACCAGACCATCTCCGCGTTGCGGAAGCGGCTGAGCTCATTGATCAGCGCCTTGGCCGGGAACGGATAGAGCTGTTCGACGCGCAGCAGGTAGACGTCGTCGATGCCGCGCTTCTCGCGCTCTTCGAGCAGATCGTAGTAGACCTTGCCGGAGCAGAGCACGACGCGACGGATCTTGGAATCCTTCTGCAGCTTGATCGGACCGTCCTTGATGACTTCAGCGTCATCCCACAGCAGGCGGTGGAACGAGCTCTCGCCGGCCATTTCCGACAGGCTCGAGACCGCACGCTTGTGGCGCAGCAGCGACTTCGGCGTCATCAGGATCAGCGGCTTGCGGAAGTCGCGCTTCACCTGGCGGCGCAGGATGTGGAAGTAGTTCGCCGGCGTCGTGACGTTGGCGACCTGCATGTTGTCTTCCGCGCAAAGCTGCAGGAAGCGTTCGAGGCGGGCGGACGAGTGCTCCGGACCCTGGCCCTCATAGCCGTGCGGCAGCAGGCAGACGAGGCCCGACATGCGCAGCCACTTGCGTTCGCCCGACGAGACGAACTGGTCGAACACGACCTGTGCGCCGTTGGCGAAGTCGCCGAACTGGGCTTCCCAAAGGGTCAGCGCGTTCGGACGGGCCAGCGAATAGCCGTATTCGAAACCGAGCACGGCCTCTTCCGAAAGCATCGAGTTGATGACTTCGTAGCGGGCCTGGGTCGGCGCGAGGTTGGCCAGCGGAATGTAGCGGTCTTCGGTCTGCTGATCGTAGAGAACCGAGTGGCGCTGCGAGAACGTGCCGCGTTCGCAGTCCTGGCCCGACAGGCGGATCTTGGTGCCTTCGACGCAGAGCGTGCCGAACGCCAGCGCTTCAGCCATCGCCCAGTCGATCCCCTCGCCGGTCGAAACCATGTTGGCGCGGTTTTCCATGAAGCGCTGGATCGTGCGGTGTGCGTTGAAGCCCGCCGGGATCTCGGCGATCTTGCGGCCGATTTCCTTGAGCTGCTTCATCGGCACCGAGGTCTTGCCGCGACGCTGTTCGTCCTGGTTGTCGGCAGAGCGCAGGCCCGACCAGACGCCATCCAGCCAGTCGGCCTTGTTGGGCTTGTAGGACTGGCCAGCCTCGAACTCCTGCTCGAGATGGGCGCGCCAGTCGGCCTTCATCTTTTCGACTTCGCCTTCGCTCATCAAGCCCTCAGCGACCAGACGGTCGGAGTAGAGCTGAACGACGGTCTTGTGGGCGCGGATGACCTTGTACATCTTCGGCTGCGTGAACGCAGGCTCGTCGCCTTCGTTATGGCCGAAGCGACGGTAGCAGAACATGTCGATGACGACAGGCTTGTGGAACTTCATCCGGAATTCGGTGGCAATCTTCGCCGCGTAGACGACCGCTTCCGGATCGTCGCCGTTGACGTGGAAGATCGGCGCCTCGATCATCTTGGCCACATCCGACGGATAGGGCGACGAGCGCGAGAAGGCCGGATTCGTCGTGAAGCCGATCTGGTTGTTGATGATGAAGTGCACCGTACCGGCAACGCGGTGACCGCGCAGGCCGGACAGGCCGAGGATTTCGGCAATGACGCCCTGGCCGGCAAAGGCCGCATCGCCATGCAGCAGGAGCGGCATGACCTTCGAGCGTTCGCGCAGCGGAATGATGTCGCCTTCGAAGACGGTCGCCATCTGGTCCTGCTTGGCGCGGGCCTTGCCCATAACCACAGGGTTGACGATTTCCAGGTGCGACGGGTTGGCCGTCAGCGACAGGTGAACCTTGTTGCCGTCGAATTCGCGGTCGGAGGAAGCGCCGAGATGGTACTTCACGTCGCCGGAGCCTTCGACGTCGTCAGGTGCGTAGGAGCCGCCCTTGAATTCGTGGAAGATGGCGCGATGCGGCTTTGCCATCACCTGGGACAGCACGTTCAGTCGGCCGCGGTGGGCCATGCCGAGAACGATTTCCTTCAGGCCTTCCTGGCCGCCGCGCTTGATGATCTGCTCGAGTGCCGGGATCAGCGATTCGCCGCCGTCGAGGCCGAAGCGCTTGGTGCCCTTGTACTTGACGTCGATGAACTGTTCGAAGCCTTCCGACTCAATCAGCTTCTGCAGGATGGCCTTCTTGCCCTCGGGCGTGAAGTCGACGCCCTTGTCCGGGCCTTCGATGCGTTCCTGAATCCAGCCCTTCTCTTCCGGGTTGGACATGTGCATGAATTCGACGCCGATCGTCGAGCAATAGGTGCGCTCGAGGATTTCGACCATCTCGCGAATGGTCGCGTATTCGAGGCCGAGTACGTTGTCGATGAAGATCTTGCGGTCGAGATCCTTGTCCTCAAAGCCGTAGTTCGAGGGCGAAAGCTCGTTGTAGTCATCGACCGGGGCAGCAAGGCCGAGCGGATCGAGCTTGGCATGCAGGTGGCCACGGGCACGATAGGCGCGGATCATCATGATCGCGCGAACGGAATCGCGCGTTGCCTGATGGATATCTGCAGCACTCGCGGCGGTGCCGGTGGCGGCTGCGGCTTCTTCCGCCTTCGCCTTCACCTTCTTCTCGATGACCTTCTCGACCGTACCCCAGTCGCCATCGAGCGCGGAGACGAGTTCGCCGTTGGCGACGATCGGCCAGTTGGGCTTCTTCCAGGAGGCGCCCTTGGCTGCCTTCACCACGTCTTCCGGCTTGTCGGCCAGGGCCTTGAAGAAGGCCTGCCATTCAGCCGAGACGGACGACGGATCCGTTTCGTAGCGTGCATAGAGCTGCTCGATATAGGCGGCGTTCGCGCCGTCCAGAAACGATGTGAGCTGGAATTGCTCGTTGGCCTCTTGCCTTGCCATGGGTTCTCGCGGACGTTTTGGTCCGCCTCCTGACTTAAGTTGGGATGCCGGGTTTTCCCGGTCGTTCATCATTATCGGATGCTTCTAATGCACCCGGCATGCGTCATAACTGCGGTCGTCGGGGCCGGCTCATGTCGCCAGCCCCGACGGCGCCATTTCAAGGTCAGCCCTTGAGGACTTCGACCAGCGTCTTGCCGAGACGGGCCGGCGACGGCGATACGCGGATGCCTGCCTGCTCCATCGCAGCGATCTTGGATTCCGCATCGCCCTTGCCGCCGGAAACGACGGCGCCGGCGTGACCCATGGTGCGGCCCTTCGGCGCGGTACGGCCCGCGATGAAGCCGGCCATCGGCTTCTTGCGACCCTTCTTGGCCTCGTCGATGAGGAACTGCGCCGCATCCTCTTCGGCCGAGCCGCCGATTTCGCCGATCATGATGATCGAGGTCGTGGCATCGTCGGCGAGGAACATCTCGAGCACGTCGATGAACTCGGTGCCCTTGACCGGGTCGCCACCGATGCCGACGGCCGTCGTCTGGCCGAGGCCTTCGTTGGACGTCTGGAACACGGCTTCATAGGTGAGCGTGCCGGAGCGCGAGACGATGCCGACCGAACCCTTGCGGAAGATCGAGCCCGGCATGATGCCGATCTTGCATTCTTCCGGCGTCAGGATACCGGGGCAGTTCGGGCCGAGCAGGCGCGACTTGGAGCGGTCGAGACGCGCCTTGACGCGCACCATGTCGGCAACCGGAATGCCTTCGGTGATGCAGGTGATGAACGGTACTTCCGCATCGATCGCTTCGATGATCGCGTCCGCGGCGCCTGCCGGCGGAACGTAGATCACGGATGCGTCCGCACCGGTCTTTTCACGGCCTTCGGCAACCGACGCGAAGATCGGCAGGGTTTCGCCCTTGGAGCCGGTCCAGGTTTCGCCACCCTTCTTCGGGTGAATGCCGCCGACCATCTGCGTGCCATAATAGGCAAGCGCCTGTTCGGTGTGGAAGGTGCCGGTCTTGCCGGTCAGGCCCTGAACGAGGACCTTGGTGTTCTTGTTAACGAGAATCGACATTAGGTCTGGTCCTTCAGTTAGCCGTTGATCGCGGCAACGATCTTCTTGGCAGCGTCGTCCAGATCGTCGGCGGCGGTGATCGCCAGGCCGGATTCGTTCAGGATCTTCTTGCCAAGCTCGACATTCGTGCCTTCGAGACGCACGACCAGCGGAACCTTGAGGCCGACTTCCTGCACGGCCGCAACGACGCCTTCAGCGATGACATCGCACTTCATGATGCCGCCGAAGATGTTGACGAGGATACCCTCGACCTTCGGGTCGGCCGTGATGATCTTGAAGGCTGCCGCAACCTTCTCCTTGCCGGCGCCGCCGCCGACGTCGCAGAAGTTCGCCGGCTCCTTGCCGTAGAGCTTGATGATGTCCATCGTCGCCATGGCAAGGCCTGCGCCGTTGACCATGCAGCCGATGTTACCGTCGAGCGCCACGTAGGCGAGGTCCCACTTGGAGGCCTCGATTTCCTTGGCGTCTTCTTCGGTTTCGTCGCGCAGCGCCTTGATGTCGTCATGGCGGAACAGGGCGTTGCCGTCGAACGAGACCTTGGCATCGAGAACGCGCACGCGGCCGTTCTTCATGACGATCAGCGGGTTGATCTCGAGCAGGCTCATGTCCTTCTCGACAAAGGCCTTGTAGAGGATCGGGAAGAGCTTTTCGGCGTCGGCCTTGGCTTCGCCTTCGAGCTTGAGGGCCGAGGTGAGCTTGGCGAGATCTGCGGCGGTGACGCCAGCTTCCGGGTTGATCGCGACGTTGACGATCTTTTCCGGCGTGTCGTGCGCAACAGCCTCGATGTCCATGCCGCCTTCCGTCGAAACGACGAAGGCAACCTGGCCGACCGAACGGTCAACGAGCAGCGAAAGATAGAGTTCGCGTTCGATGTCGGCGCCGTCCTCGATGTAGAGGCGGTTCACCTGCTTGCCGGCAGGGCCGGTCTGCGCGGTGACGAGCGTATTGCCGAGCATGTCCTTGGCGTGAGCCTTGGCTTCATCGATCGAGAAGGCAAGACGAACGCCGCCCTTGGCGTCGGCGGAGAGTTCCTTGAACTTGCCCTTGCCGCGACCGCCGGCATGGATCTGGCTCTTGACGACGTAGAGCGGGCCCGGGAGCGCCTTGGCGGCAGCTTCTGCTTCATCGGCGGAGAAGATCGCGACACCTTCCGCGACCGGCGCGCCGTAGCTCTTCAGGAGAGCCTTGGCCTGATATTCATGAATGTTCATGGTGTTTTTCCTGTCTGGAGCATTCTGCAGGCAGGAAAAACACCTGCCTGCAAAAATGCGGCAAAAACAAAAGGTCGAGCGGATGCAGGCATCCGCTCAACGGGACGCGATTACTGCTTCAGGCTCGGCGCAATGCCGATGCAGGCTTCGCAAAGGCCAGCGACAGAAGCGACCGACTTGTCGAAAGCTTCCTTCTCGGCCTTGTTGAGGTCGATCTCGATGATGCGCTCGACGCCACCGGCACCGATGACGGTGGGAACGCCGACATACATGTCCTTGACGCCGTACTGGCCGGTCAGGTGCGCGGCGCAGGGCAGAACGCGCTTCTTGTCCTTGAGGTAGGCTTCGGCCATCTCGATCGCGGAAGCGGCCGGTGCGTAGTAGGCAGAACCGGTCTTGAGCAGGCCGACGATTTCGGCGCCGCCGTCACGGGTACGCTGGATGATTTCTTCGAGGCGCTCCTTGGTGACCCAACCCATCTGCACGAGATCGGTCAGCGGAATGCCGGCAACGGTCGAATAGCGGGCGAGCGGCACCATGGTGTCGCCATGGCCGCCGAGAACGAAGGCGGTGACGTCCTGGACCGAAACGTTGAATTCCTGGGCGAGGAACAGGCGGAAGCGCGCGCTGTCGAGAACGCCGGCCATGCCGACGACCTTGTTCTTCGGCAGGCCGGAGAACTTCTGCAGTGCCCAGACCATGGCGTCGAGCGGGTTGGTGATGCAGATCACGAAGGCGTTCGGGGCGTACTTCTTGATGCCCGCGCCAACCTGTTCCATGACCTTGAGGTTGATGCCGATCAGATCGTCGCGGCTCATGCCCGGCTTGCGGGCGACACCGGCGGTGACGATGCAGACATCGGCGCCTTCAATGGCGGAATAGTCGCTGGCACCCGTCAGGTTCACGTCGAAGCCTTCGACCGGCGAGGACTGAGCGATGTCGAGACCCTTGCCCTGCGGGATGCCGTCGGCAATGTCGAAGAGGACGATGTCGCCCAGTTCCTTCAGGCCGGCGAGATGCGCCAGCGTGCCACCAATCATCCCTGAACCGATAAGTGCGATCTTGTTGCGCGCCATGAAAGTGCTTCCTTTGTGATCCCAAACTGATCGAGGCCTGAAACGCCGCAAACGCCAAACCTTCGCCGGAAGCCATTAAACGGCAATCGTTAAAATATCAATCGATACTTTTGGATGGAACAATTTCAATCGGTTAGATCATAAAATTCTTACGTAAACGTAAGAATTTCCGTCATTCGCGCGTCACGAAACCGCAATATTTTCAGGATGTTCTACCGCATATTCCGCGCTCTGCATCTCGATCAGCCGCGATACGGTGCGATCGAACTCGAAACCTTCCGTCCCCTTCTTCAGCGTCAAAAGGTTCTGCGGTTCGGCAGCGGCCGAGGCAAAGAGGCGGGCGCCATTGTCGTAGAGCGTGTCGACCAGCAGGATGAAGCGCTTGGTTTCGTTGCGCATATGTGGCCCGAGATGCGGCACGTGATCGACGAAGAGGGTGGAATAGCGCTCGAGGATCGCCAGATAGTCGGCAGCCCCCAGCGGCTGCTGGCAAAGGTCGGTGAAGCTGAAACGGGCAGCCTTTCCGGCCGCTGCCGGCACGGGGATCTTGCGGCCCTTGCGCGGCACCTCGGCGGGCGCAATCACAGTGCCTGCGGTTTCCCGAGCCCAGGCCTTGTCCATAGACGCGTCCGCGTCGGGACCGAGCGGTGAGATCCACACCGGATTGCCATCCGTCTTCATCAGGCGGTAGTCGGTATCGGTGTCGAGCGAGATGATCTCGGTATTGGCCTTAAGGAGATCGATGAACGGCAGGAAGAGCCCGCGGTTGAGACCGTCGCGATAGAGATTGTCCGGCGCGACGTTCGAGGTCGCCACCAGCACGCAACCCTTGGCGAAGAGTTCGCTGAACAGCCGGGCGAGGATCATCGCATCGGCGATATCCGTCACCGTGAACTCGTCGAAGCAGAGAAGCCGCGCTTCGCCGAAGAGCTCGGAGGCAACCGGCGGGATCGGATCGGCCTGTTTGGTCTCGCCGTTCTTCAGCTTCTGGCGGTGCTTGTAGATCCGCTCGTGCACATCGGCCATGAACTCGTGGAAATGCGCCCGGCGCTTACGCTGGATAGGCACCGCCTCGAAGAACATGTCCATCAGCATGGTCTTGCCGCGGCCGACGCCACCATGGATGTAGAGGCCCTTGACCGGCGGATGATCCTTCTTGCGCGAGGCAAAGAGCCAGCCAAGTGCATTGGTCTTGCGCGACGGCCTGCTTGCCAGAAGTTCGGCCGAGAGGTGATCGAACCGTCGCGCGATCGCGAACTGGGCGGGATCGCGTTTTCGCTCGCCGCTCAGAACGAGTGTTTCGAGCTTGCGGTGGATGCTGTCGTCAGGATTGAGCACGTCTCACCCGAGCTGGACCGGAAAACGGGAAGCCCGGCGGTGAGCCGGGCTGGATCAGGCCATTAACGGCTGAGGCTGACCGGCTGACCGCCATTGGTCGAACCGTCGAAACGCGCATCGGCCGTCTTGTAGAGGCGGGCGATGGCGTTGCCGGTGCGATCCTTGAGGACGACCTGCTTGCCTGCCACTTCCCAGGAGCCCATGGCCGTCAGCTCGCCGGCGCAGCCACGCGTGCCGCCGCGCGAACCGCTGCCGAGGTTGGTCAGCGTCAGGAACATGTCGCAGGAACTGCCGGCGCTCGAAACACGCCAGTTGCCGACCATCGATTCCTTGGTCACGTCGAGGCCGCCACCGGCAGCAGCAACTTGCGTGCCGGCCGCCTGCGCGCCACCGGCGATCGCCGTTCCGGCCGTCGGTGCAGCCGGGAATTGTGACGTGTTGCCGGTCGGATCTGGAAGCTGGTTCGACGAGACCGAAGGCACGGGCTGGGCCTGGAGGGGAGCAGGTGAAGAATCCTGGGAGCTGAAGCCACCCATGGATGTCCGCTGGCATCCGGTCAGCGCAAGCACAACCGCCAGCCCCGCCGCCGCATGAATAACCCGCATATCTTTACTCCCGATGTGTTCCGCGAACCATGATGCAACGCGATAATATAGGCCGAAATACAGCAAATCCACCTGTCAAATCAAGGGACGACGATTCAATGACACCTGTTGCAGGATTGAAACGTCTACGAGAACGGACAATCACGACTTCAGACCAGTACCATCTTGCTTCAGGCGATCGAAACGACTGTCTTTCACCGGCACAATCAACGATTGCCGGACGGGCGAGCAGAGCCATTGCAGACACATCGTTCGCCCGCCGGACAGAAAATGCAAACGGCGGACACAAGGTCCGCCGCGATATGCAAGAGCGTTTGAAGCGCCTCGGATCAGACCCGACGCTCGACCAGCATCTTCTTGATCTCGCCGATTGCCTTGGCCGGGTTGAGCCCCTTCGGACAGGCCTGGGCGCAGTTCATGATCGTGTGGCAGCGATAGAGGCGGAAGGGATCCTCGAGATTGTCGAGACGTTCGCCGGTCGCTTCGTCACGGCTGTCGATCAGCCAGCGATAGGCCTGCAGCAGAACCGCCGGACCGAGATAACGGTCGCCGTTCCACCAATAGCTCGGACAGGAGGTCGAGCAGCAGGCGCACAGGATGCACTCGTAAAGACCGTCGAGCTTGAGGCGATCCTCGTGGCTCTGCTTCCATTCCTTGGCCGGTGTCGGCGTCACCGTCTTCAGCCAGGGCTCGATCGAGCGGTGCTGGGCATAGAAGTGGGTGAGATCGGGCACCAGGTCCTTGACCACGGGCATATGCGGCAGCGGATAGACCTTCACCGTGCCGTTGACCTCATCCATGCCCTTGGTGCAGGCAAGCGTGTTGGTGCCGTCGATGTTCATGGCGCAGGAGCCGCAGATGCCTTCGCGGCAGGAGCGGCGCAGCGTCAGCGTCGGGTCGATCTTGTTCTTGATGTAAAGCAGACCGTCGAGCACCATCGGGCCGCAATCGTCGATATCGATGTAGAAGGTATCGATACGCGGATTGGCGCCGTCATCCGGGTTCCAGCGATAGATGCGGTATTCGCGAACATTGGTCGCGCCTTCCGGCTTCGGCCAGACCTTGCCTTCGGTCATCTGCGAGTTCTTGGGGAGAGCGAGTTCAACCATGTGCCTAA
This sequence comes from Ensifer sp. M14, assembly GCF_003355565.1. Taxonomy (NCBI): domain Bacteria; kingdom Pseudomonadati; phylum Pseudomonadota; class Alphaproteobacteria; order Hyphomicrobiales; family Rhizobiaceae; genus Ensifer; species Ensifer sp. M14. Next base: position 914,832 of record NZ_QJNR01000004.1, on the reverse strand, counting down.
ATCCTCAAGATCAGTAGACGCGTGCCTTGGGCTCGATCTTTTTCGGATCGATGCCTTCGGCGATCAGGTCGGTATGGACAGGGCGGTAGTCGAGCTTGACGTCGCCGGCGTCGTTGACCCAGGCGAGCGTGTGCTTGCGCCAGTTGACGTCGTCACGGCCGCCGAGCGCACCGCCGGTATAGTCTTCGCGAGCGTGCGACCCACGGCTCTCCTTGCGCGCTTCAGCGCCGTAGATCGTGGTGATGGCGTTTGCCATCAGGTTCTGCAGTTCCAGCGTCTCGACGAGATCGGAGTTCCAGATCATCGACCGGTCCGTGACCTTGACGTCGGGCAGTTCCTTCCAGATCGCCGAAATGCGCTTGCAGCCCGATTCCAGCGATTCCTGCGTGCGGAACACGGCGGCGTCTTCCTGCATGGCACGCTGCATCTTTTCGCGCAGCACCGCCGTCGGCGTCGAGCCGTTGGCAAAACGCTGGGCGTCGAAGCGGGCCATGATCTTGTCGCATGCGGCAACGTTGATGGCCGGGATCGCCTCGTTGCGGTCGATGACCTGGCCGGCGCGGATGGCGGCGGCGCGACCAAAGACCACGAGGTCGATCAGCGAGTTGGAGCCGAGACGGTTGGCACCGTGCACCGAGGCGCAGCCGGCTTCGCCCACGGCCATCAGGCCGGGCGCGATGCGCTCCGGGTTCTGGCTGTCGGCGTTCAGGACTTCGCCCCAGTAGTTGGTCGGCACGCCGCCCATGTTGTAGTGCACGGTCGGCAGAACCGGGATCGGCTCGCGGGTCACGTCGACGCCGGCGAAGATCTTCGCCGATTCCGAAATGCCGGGCAGACGTTCGTGCAGCACGGCCGGATCGAGATGGTCGAGATGCAGGAAGATGTGATCCTTGTTGCGACCGACGCCGCGGCCTTCACGGATTTCCATCGTCATACAGCGCGAAACCACGTCGCGCGACGCAAGGTCCTTGGCCGACGGCGCATAGCGCTCCATGAAGCGCTCGCCTTCAGAGTTGACGAGATAGCCGCCTTCGCCGCGCGCGCCTTCAGTGATCAGGCAGCCGGCGCCGTAGATGCCGGTCGGGTGGAACTGGACGAATTCCATGTCCTGCAGCGGCAGGCCGGCACGCGCGATCATGCCGCCGCCGTCGCCGGTGCAGGTATGAGCCGAAGTTGCCGAGAAATAGGCGCGGCCGTAGCCGCCGGTCGCCAGCACCACCATCTTGGCGGAGAAGCGATGGATCGTGCCGTCGTCGAGGTTCCAGGCGACGACGCCGGTGCAGCGGCCGTCATCCGACATGATCAGGTCGAGCGCGAAATACTCGATGAAGAATTCGGCATTGTTCCTGAGCGCCTGGCCGTAAAGCGTGTGCAGGATGGCGTGACCGGTGCGGTCGGCGGCAGCGCAGGTGCGCTGTACCGGCGGGCCTTCGCCGTAGTTCTGCATGTGGCCACCGAACGGCCGCTGGTAGATCTTGCCTTCCTCGTTGCGCGAGAACGGCACGCCGTAATGCTCGAGCTCATAGACCGCCTTCGGCGCTTCCATGGCGAGGTACTGCATGGCGTCGACGTCGCCGAGCCAGTCGGAGCCCTTGACGGTGTCGTAGAGGTGCCACTGCCAACTGTCCGGCGTCATGTTCTGCAGCGAGGCGGCGATACCGCCCTGGGCGGCAACCGTGTGCGAGCGCGTCGGGAAGACCTTGGTGATGCAGGCTGTCTTCAGGCCCTGCTCGGCCATGCCGAGCGTGGCGCGCAGGCCGGCGCCGCCGGCGCCGACGACGACGACGTCGAAGGCGTGATCGACATACTGATAGGCCTTGCCGTTTGCAGCGGGTGAACTGTTCGATGCCATGACGAAATTACCCTGCAAAAGCGATCTTCAGGATGGCGAAAAGACAGAGCCCGCCAACCGCGATCGTGAAAAATGTGTTGAGCATGAGAAGGGCGATCTTCGCGCCTTCGCTGTGCACGTAGTCCTCGATGATCACCTGCATGCCGAGCTTCATGTGGATCAGGCCCGAAAGCAGGACCAGCCCCATGACGACGGCGACAAAGGGGTTCGACAGAGCCGAGACGACTTCCGCATAGGGAGCGCCGGCGTAGCGAACGAGGAAGATGACGAAGAAGATCAACAGCGGAACGTTGGCGACCGCCGTGACGCGCTGGCGCCAGAAGTGATCGGTGCCTTCCTTGGCGGAGCCGTAGCCGCGGACCTTGCTGAGAGGTGTGCGCATGTTCATGGTGTTGTCCCCTCAGTACCGCACGAGATAGCCGACCACCCAGATCAGCACGGTCAGTGCCACCGAGCCGACGATCGTGGCCTTGGCCAACTTGGTGGCGAAGTGCTTTTCGTAGCCGTAGCCGAGGTCCCACATGAAGTGGCGCAGACCGCCGAGCATATGGTGCACCAGCGCCCAGGTGTAGCCGAAGAGCACCAACTTGCCGAGCAGCGTGCCGAACAGCCAGCTGACCCAGTCATAGTAGGCTTCGCCGGACGCGGCAGCGATCAACCACCAGGCAACGAGAATGGTGCCGAAGTAGAGCGCGCCGCCGGTAATGCGGTGCACAATGGACATGACCATCGTCGGGATAGGCTTATAGATTTGAAGATGCGGCGACAGCGGCCGGCTTCTTGTGACATCCGTCATCGGAACCTCACGGAAATGCCCGGATTTCCGCCCAAAAAGTGGACGATTTTAGTCCGGTATCGCACCTGATTGTGCGCAATTCAGTCCTTCGGACCTTTAATCACCATATTGCTTAACGACAAGTGTGTTTGCAGTGCAAAATGAATTTAATCGATTAGACGAAAAGCGGCATTTTAAGGTCCGACCGAGACACCGCACCCAATTAACGATACGCGCGAAAACCACAACCAAATCCGTGACTTTCAAGCGAACTTGCCCCAGAGTGCCCTTAACGATTTGTTAAGCGTTTTGCGGAGGGCGGACAGAATGAATCTGTTTCGAGCAATCCATGCGACCAAAGTTTTAGCACTTGCGGGTCTGCTTGTCGCGACTGCCTGCATGCCGGTCAACGCAGGAGATTGGGGTGGCTCGCTTGAAGTGCAGTCTCGCGGGCGGCACATCCGGCTCGATTCGCATCGCTCCTTTAGCCGCTACGACTTCGACCGCATGGGCTATCGCGCAATGCGCGGCGGCAATTCGATACCGCGCAACGATTGGACTGCGCAGAACGGACCGCCGGAAGTGAATAGCCGCGTGCGGCACATCCGCCTTCCCAAATATCGTCCGTATCCCGGGCACTATGGAGAGCGGCTGCGCTATCGCGACGGCTGGGCGCGCGAGCGCACGATCTGGACTTCCGGCAACCGCTATAATCAGCGCCCGGATAGCTACGGCGGCGACGGCTTTCCCGATACGATCGGCAGCATCGGCACCTATGCCGGCGGCATTTCGGCCTATCGCGATCCGGGCAACGGCATCTATTTCAGCCAGGAAGGCAACTATCGCTATTATGACGACGGGCAGTTCGCACCGCCACCAAAGGTAAACCGCGCAAAGATCATCGTCGTGTCACCGAGAACGCTCAATCGCGCCTGTGCCTTCGAACACGGCGTCTGCGTCATCCGGCGTTAGCGCTCGACCGTACGCCCTGGGAGCGCCCGTCGGACTGGTAGCCACGACACCTTCATGATGCCGATGATCGCGCCGTCGTCGCAGACGCAAGCGACCGCTCAACGAAGCGAGTCCGAAGTGTCTATCAGTCCTTGACGGTTTCAGCCTTAGGTCGATCGAAGCGCCAGACCGTCGTGCGCTTGACCTCGCTGTCCTCGAGCGCCCTTGTCACCGGCACCTCGTAGGTCGCCAGCGCCGTCATCCGGTCGCGAGGGCAATAGGACCGCCCGGGATCGCCGACGATAACGATCGAACCGCCAGAGACGAGTGCCGTGAACCAGGGCAGCAGGCGCTCGGCAAAGGATTTGTCGTAGAAGACGTCGCCGGCAAGATAGATATCGGCTGCGAGATCCCGGCCGGTGATATCGTCAGCGGTATAGGCAATCTCGACACTGTTCAGTTCGGCATTGAGCCGCACCGCCGTCTCGGCCCACGGATCGATATCGGCAGCAAGCACCGAAGCGGCACCGGCCTTCATCGCAGCGATCGCGACCAGACCGGAGCCCGAAGCGAAATCGACGACGCGCCGGCCGGCCACGACCTCCGGATGATCGAGGATATAGCGCGCGAGCCCCTGCCCGCCCGCCCAGGCAAAGGCCCAGAACGGCGGCGGCAGACCGATCTCCTCCAGCTCCTCCTCCGTTTTCAGCCACAGTTCGTGCGCTTCCGTCGCCAGATGCAGCCGGACCTCCGGCACATGCGGCGGCGACAGAACGCCGGTGTTGGTGCGGATGAAACTTTCGGGATCGGTCTTCAAGAAATGCTCCGGGGGTGGTCCGAATTGGGGAGAGAGATTTTCGACCGGATCACGCGGAAAACAAGGCTAGCGCGGCGGACTGTCGAACCCGGCCATGCGGCACACTTCGATCCACTCGTCCTCGGTGACCGGCTGGACCGAAAGCCGCATGCTGGTGACCAGTGCCATGTTGGAGAGCTTGGGGTTATCCTTGATCTCCTTCAGCGTCACCGGGCGTAGCACGTCGCGAACGGCGCGGATGTCGACGCAGTCCCAGCGGGCATCGCCCTCGGCGGTCGAATCCGGGTGCGACAACGCGCAGACCTCGGTGATCCCGACGATTTCGAGACCCTCGTTCGAGTGATAGAAGAAGCCCTTGTCGCCGACCTGCATCGCCCGCATGTTGTTGCGCGCGAGGTAGTTGCGAACGCCGGTCCATTCGGTGCCCTTCTCGCCCGCATCCTTCTGCATCTGCCAGGACCACTTGAAGGGTTCGGATTTGTAAAGCCAGAACGCCATTCGTGTCTCAAGCCTCCGGGTTGTTGAAGACCCAGTTGAAGGCCTTGATTTCGACATTGGAGAACAGGCCGGCCTTGGCATAGGGATCGGCTTCGGCGATGGCGCGCGCATCGTCGATCGTCTCGGTCTTGACGATCACCAGGCTGCCGGTCGGCTTGCCGTCGTCGCCGAGGAAGGGACCGGCCATCTTCAGAATGCCCTTGGCATTGAGGTCGTTGAGATAGGCGACGTGATCAGGCCGCGTGTCGAGCCGAAGCTGCAGCGCGCCTGGTTTGTCGGTGCATTGAAGTGCGAAAAGCATGCTTCCTCCTTAAGTTTTCGATTGGCGCGGGATGCGGGCGGAAAACCGCTTAGCACTTTTCCTCATCCCGACGCCCGGCTCATTCCTGGGTGATCGGACGGGACATCAATTGCTCAAGCGCGGTGCGCACATCGAGCCTGCCGTCGATGATCGCAGCAACCGCCTCGGTGATCGGCATCTCGACGCCGAGATCGCGTGCGACCCGGGCGGCAACCGAGGCGGCAAAGGCGCCCTCGACAAGTTCGCCCTGGCGCCCACTGGCGCGGCCATCCTTGCCGAGCGCAATGCCGAAGCGCAGATTGCGCGACTGGTGGCTGGTTGCCGTCAAAACGAGATCGCCGAGACCCGAGAGCCCGCGAACCGTATCGGCATCGCCGCCTTCGGCGACGACGAAGCGGGACATTTCCGCAAGACCGCGCGAGATCAGCGCCGCCCGGGCGCTATCGCCCAGCCCCGCGCCCTCGACGATGCCGCAGGCAATGGCCAGCACGTTCTTCAACGCGCCGCCGAGCTGCACGCCAACGCGATCTTCCGATGGGTAGAGACGGAAAGTCGGGCCGGACAATGCCTCGGCAAGCAGCGTCGCCGTGGCATTGTCATGAGCGGCAACCACCATCGCCGTCGGCAGGCCCTTGGCAATGTCGGCTGCAAAGCCGGGGCCGGAGAGCACGCCGATGCCGTGCCCCGGCAATTCCTCCAGAAGCACGTCAGTCAGGAGGCGGCCGGTCGCCTGCTCCATGCCCTTGGCACAGGTGACGATCGTCGCCGCGGCATTGATCGCCGGACCGTATTGACGGGCGGCTTCGCGGTGCGCCTGCGACGGCATGACGAACAAGACGATCTCGGCATCGCCAAGCACCGCGACATCGGCGCTGTGCTTGAGGCCTGCAGGCAGGTCGATGCCCGGAAGCGCCTGTTCGTTGCGGCCGGTTCGGCGGCACTCCTCCGCGGTCTCTTCCCGCCGGGCGAGAAGGGTCACGTCGCTGCCGTCGGCGGACGCGGCGACGGCAGCAAGCGCCGTGCCGAAGGCACCCGCGCCGACCACCACGATCTTGGGATTGGTATTCATCGTCTGTCCATCATGCCCTGGCTGATTTCCGTCATGCCTTGGCCCCGCGTTTGCCCGAGCCGAGCAAGGCCTGCGCCTGTTGGTCGAGCGGCCAGCGCGAGCGCGGCGCGACGTCGAGACCATCGGCCGGCAGGCCGGCGGCAAACCGCTCTGCTCCCGCCCAGGCGATCATCGCGGCATTGTCGGTGCAAAGCGCAAGCGGCGGCGCGATGAAATCGAAGCCGTTCCTGTCGCAGAGCTCCTGCAGCGTTGCCCTGAGCACCTGGTTGGCGGCAACGCCGCCGGCAACGACGAGGGCAGGCTTTTCGACGGACGCATGATCCGTCTTGAACCGCTTCAACCCACGCCCGATCCGATCCTTCAGCGTGCGCGAGATCGCCCGCTGGAAGGAGGCGCAGATATCGGCGATATCCTGTTCCGTCACCGGCTCCAGCGACTGCGCGGCCTGGCGCACCGCCGTCTTCAGGCCGGAGAAGGAGAAGTCGAGCCGAGCATCGCCGACCAATGGACGCGGAAAGTTAAACCGCTCGGCATTGCCGTTCAGCGCCGCGCGCTCGACGGCAGGGCCGCCGGGATAGGGAAGACCGAGGAGCTTTGCCGTCTTGTCAAAGGCTTCGCCGAGCGCATCGTCGATCGTCGTTCCCCAGCGCTCGTAGTCGCCGACGCCCTTGACCAGGATCAGCTGGGTGTGACCGCCTGAGACGAGCAGCATAAGATAGGGAAAGGAGAGACCGTCAGTCAGCCGCGCGGTCAGCGCATGGCCCTCAAGATGGTTGACGGCATAAAGCGGTTTACCGGTCGCCCGGGCGATCGCCTTGCCCGTCATCAGCCCGACGATGAGGCCGCCGATCAGACCGGGACCACTTGTCGCAGCAATGGCGTCGATATCGTCGAGCGTCACGCCGGCGCGCAGCAGCGCCTCCTCGATCAGCGTGTCGAGCGCCTCGACATGGGCACGCGCTGCAATCTCCGGAACCACGCCGCCATAGGCGCTATGCTCTTCCAGCTGGCTCAAGACGACGTCGCCGAGGATGCTTCCTTGACCGTTTTCGTCGCGCAGCACGACAGAAGCGGCGGTTTCATCGCAGCTTGTTTCTATGCCGAGAATGCGCATGGGCGAGGACATCAGGAACTACTCAAAGATTGCGGTCGCACCGAAAGGTGGGTACACGGAACTCCGGTAACAATGGATAGCCTTTGATGCAAACGAAACCTTTCCGGATCGGCACGCGCGGCAGCCCGCTGGCGCTCGCTCAAGCCCATGAAACGCGCGATCGTCTCGCAGCTGTCCATGGTCTGCCACCGGAAATGTTCGAGATCGTCATCCTGTCCACCAAGGGTGACCGCATCACCGATCGCTCGCTTGCAGAGATCGGCGGCAAGGGCCTGTTCACCGAGGAAATCGAACAGCAGCTCCTGTCGGGCGAACTCGATTTCGCCGTGCATTCCTCCAAGGACATGCCGACCAAGCTCCCCGACGGCCTGTTCCTTTCGGCCTTCCTGCCCCGCGAAGACATCCGCGACGCCTTCATCGGCCGCACGGCACCGAAACTGATGGAATTGCCCGAAGGCGTGACCGTCGGCTCGTCGTCGCTACGCCGCCAGGCGCTAATCCGTCGTCTGAGGCCCGACATCAATGTCATCACCTATCGCGGCCAGGTCGAGACACGGCTGCGCAAGCTTTCCGAAGGCCAGGTCGATGCGACGCTGCTGGCCTATGCCGGCCTGAAACGGCTCGGGATGACCGACGTTCCGACCGAACTGCTCGACCCGGAAGAGTTTCCGCCGGCACCGGCGCAAGGCGCGATCTGTATCGAGAGCAGGATCGGCGACAACCGTGTCAACGACCTGCTCGCCGCCATCGACGATGCCCGAACCCATGAAGCCGTCGCCTGCGAACGCGGTTTCCTCGCGACGCTCGACGGCTCCTGTCGCACCCCGATCGCCGGTCTGGCGATCTCGGACGGCACCCATCTGCGCTTCTCCGGCATGATCCTGACGCCTGATGGCCGCACCCACCACCGCGTCGCCGTCGAAGGCAAGGCCGTCGACGCCGAGGCGCTCGGGCAAAAGGCCGGCGAACACATCCGTGCCGAGGCGGGACCAGGCTTCTTTTCGAGCTGGACCTGAACCATGCGGCTGCTCGTGACCCGGCCGCAACCCGCCGCGGAGGCTACGGCCCGCCGGCTGGGGGCCGAAGGTCACCGGCCGCTGCTGTTGCCGCTGGCGCAGGCGGAACATTTGCCTGAGATCGCTCAAGCTGCACTCGAAACGCCGCATGCGGCGATCGCGCTGACGAGCGCCGAAGCCGTTCGGGTGCTGGCCGAACTTGAGGCCGATCTCACACCGCATAAGGTCAAACCCTGTTTCTGCGTTGGCGAAGCAACGTCGCGCGCGGCTCGCGCACTCGGCTTCACCCTGGTCCACACGGCAGAGGGCACCGGAAAGAGCCTTGCGGAACTGATCGCAGCCACGCCGTCTCGATCCGAACGAGCACTCCTCTATCTCGCAGGCTCCCCCCGCTCCAAGGCATTTGAAGCGACGCTTCGCCAGCTTCACATCGACCACGTCACCATCGAATGCTACCGGATGCAGCCGATCGCCCATCCGCCGGACGCATTGACACGCCTGCTTTCCGCCGGTCCGCCGGATGCCGTGCTGCTCTATTCCCACGACACGGCGCGGCGCTTCGCCGCGCTGCTTGTCGACGCGGGCCTTGAAGCCGCCGCTTTCTCACCGCGCTACCTCTGCCTGAGTGACGCGGTTGCCGCGGCTCTACCGGAAGGAGCACCGGTCGAGATCGCGGCAAGACCCGACGAGGAAAGCCTTTTCAGCCTCCTCTAATGCTATTTCGATCAAAAACGGAACAAGGGGGGCTTTCCCTCACCGGTCAGCCTGACTAGGTTTGTTGCAAGAACCGACAGGCAACAACGGTAGGAGGTCACCATGGTATCGGAAAACCCGCCGCGCCGCTCGAAAGCCGAGAAAGAGCCGCTGACGATCGACCTCGAAGCGGAAAAGTCCGTGACGGAAAATTCGGAAACGACGGCGAGCCACGCAGCAGCTGCCGATGAGCCGACCGAGCCCCCCGAAGTCGATGGCGCGGCAGAAGCGCGCGTCGAGGAAGAGATCGAGGAACAGCGCGCCGACGCGGCAGCGGCAGCCTTCACCGAAGAGCCTCCACATCTCAGCCGCGAGCCCGAGGCGACAGTGGTGCAAAAACCGCCTTCGAACGCCGGCGCGCTGGCCGCGGGCATCTTCGGCGGCCTCGTCACGCTCGCCGGCTTCGGCGTGCTGCAATATGCCGGCTATATCCCCGCGCTTGGCCCCGACCGAGGCGCCTCGACCACGGAGCTCACGCTTTCGAGCGAGGTCCAGGCGCTGCGCGACCAGGTGGCCGGCATTCAGGCGCCGGCTGCGACCATCGACATCGCGCCGCTCGAGAACCGTCTCGCAGCCCTCGAGCAGACCGCAGGCCAGCCGGGCGCCGGGGCCGCGCCAGCCGCAGAGGTGACAGCGCTGCAGGCCGAGGTGACGAACCTCACCAAGGAGATCGCCGCGCTGAAATCGGGCCTTGCCGAGGCGCAGCAATCGGCAACGACGGCCAGAGCCGAACTGGCGAGCCGCATCGACACCGCCGAGCAGAAACTTAACGAGCCCGCCAACGACATCCAGGTCGCAAAGGCTGTCGCCGTGACGGCGCTCAAGAGCGCGATCGACCGCGGCGGGCCGTTCCTGGCCGAGCTCGACGCACTTCGCAGCATCGCGCCGGACGAGACAGCAGTAACCGGCCTCACCCAGGATGCAACGACAGGCGTGGCAACGCGGGCCGACCTTCGGCGCAACTTTGCAGCGGTGGCCGATACGATGCTCGATACGCTCAATCAACCGGACCCGAACGAGGGCATCTTCGACCGCCTCGTTTCCAGCGCCATGTCGGGCATTCGCGTGCGCCCCGTCGGCAGCGTCGAAGGCGACACGCCGGAGGCTGTCGTCGCCCGCGTCGAGGACAAGCTGAACAATGGCGATCTCAAGGGCGCGGCCCTGGAATGGGACGCCTTGCCGGCAGCTGCCAAGACCGCCGGCGAAGCGTTCAAGGCCAAACTCGACCAGCGTCTCCGGGTCGAAGGCATCATCGATGCCGCCGTCGTGGCAACGATGAACAAGTCCGGAACCCAGGGCTGAGGAAGACAGATATGATCCGCATTTTGATCTTCATCCTGATCGTGCTCGGCCTCGGCCTCGGCTTTGCGTGGCTTGCGGATCGGCCGGGCGAACTATCGCTCGTCTGGCAGGGGCAGCTCGTCGAAATGAGCCTGATGCGTGCGGCCTCGCTGCTGATCTCGCTGGTCGCCGCCGTGCTGATCGCCATCTGGCTGGTGCGCACCATCTGGCTGTCGCCGCACACCGTCACCCGTTACTTCCGCGCCCGCAAACGCGACCGGGGCTACCAGGCGCTGTCGACCGGCCTGATCGCGGCCGGTGCCGGCGATGCCAATCAGGCGCGCAAGATGACGGCGCGCACCCGCGGCCTGATCAGCGCTGACCAGGAACCCCTGATCCACCTTCTCGAAGCCCAGACCTTCCTGATCGAGGGCAAATACGACGACGCCCGCAAGAAGTTCGAACTGATGGCCGACGACCCGGAAACGCGGGAACTCGGCCTGCGCGGTCTCTATCTCGAGGCCAAGCGCCTGGGCGCGCACGAAGCGGCCCGCCAATATGCCGAACGGGCGGCGGAAAAGGCGCCGCACCTGCCCTGGGCAACGCTGGCGACCCTAGACAGCCAGAGCCAGGCAGGACAATGGGACGACGCACTGCGCCTGCTCGACCAGAGCCGGACGGCGCACGTGCTGGAGCGCAAGGACGCCGACCGCAAGAAGGCCGTGCTGCTGACGGCCCGCGCCATGACCCGCCTCGACGGCGATACCAAGGCTGCCCGTGACGATGCGCTTGCGGCCATCAAACTCGACGAAACGCTCGTGCCCGCCGCACAGGTGGCGGCAAAGGCGCTGTTTCGCGAGGACAACCTGCGCAAGGGCGCATCGATCCTTGAAAAGGCCTGGAAGCACGAACCGCATCCTGACGTCGCCCGCCTTTACGTCAGGGCGCGTGGCGGCGACACGGCGGTCGACCGGCTGAAGCGCGCGCGAAAACTCGAATCGCTCCGCCCGAACAACGCGGTTGCCATGGCCGCCGTCGCCGAGGCGGCGCTGGAAGCCCGCGAGCTTCTGCTTGCCCGCACCAAGGCGGAGGCCGCAGCACGGCTGGAGCCGACCGAGAGCATCTTTTTGCTGCTTGCCGATATCGAGGAGGCCGACACCGGCGACGAGGGCCGTATCCGCCACTGGATGGCCCAGGCCCTGAAGAGCCCGCGCGATCCCGCCTGGACAGCCGATGGCGTGACCTCGCCGACCTGGCTGCCGGTCTCGCCGGTCAGCGGCCGGCTCGACGCCTTCGAATGGAAGGCGCCGTCGCTGCAGCTTGCCGCACAGGTCGAGGATGGCCATCTGAGCGCCGATCAAGCGATCCGCAGCCTGCCGCCAGTGCTCGCCGAGCACCATCCAGTGACCCATGCCACGGCTCCAGCGAAACAGGTTGTCGATACGCCCGTGATCATCGAAGCGGTATCCGAACCTCCGCGGGAGCGCCCGGAGCCGATCACAGTAGCGGAAGCCAGAAAACCAGCCTCGGTCGTCGAAAAGCCGCGCGAAAAGGATGCCGCCTCCAATGGCGAGCCGGTTGCCGACCCGTTCTTCGGCCGTCCCCCCGATGATCCCGGCGTACGGGAACCGGCCGCCGGCGAGAAAGTACCGGAAAAGACCAATTTCCGATTGTTCTGAGTTTTGTAAGGGGCTGTGGGCGAAACCATGTTTGAACGCTTCAGGACATTTCTCGAGGGCCTGACCGGCCCGACGACGCGGATCGAGAGGGGTGATCCGCGCGTGGCGGTCATCGCGCTCTGCATTCAGGTGATGGAGGCCGACGGCAAGGTTCTCGCCTCCGAGCAACGCACGATGCGCACCATCATCAAACAGCATTACGAACTCGACGATGCAGCACTCGACGCTTTGGTCGAGGCCGGCCAATCGGCCGAAAGCGAGGCCATCGATTTCTATCAGTTCACCGCCGAGGTGAAGCGGAACCTCTCGGAAGAGCAGCGTATCGAACTGATCGGCATGCTCTGGGAGGTCGTCTATGCCGATGGTGAGCGCAGCGAGATGGAAGACCACGTGATCTGGCGGATTGCCGATCTTCTCGGCGTCTCCGGACGCGACCGGGTCTTGAAACGACGGGAGGTTGCGGCAAGGATCGATGCGGCAGGAGAAGGCGAGCCGCGACAGGAAAGCTGACATGCCGATAGCCGCCGAGACCGACAGGAAACCCATCCTCATCGTCCTGCACCAGGAGCGATCGAGCGCCGGCCGTGTCGGCCAGATCCTCCTTCATAAGGGGTTCCCCCTCGACATTCGCCGCCCGGCGCTTGGCGACGAGCTGCCGCCGACGCTAGAGCATCACAGCGGCACGATCATCTTCGGCGGCCCGATGAGCGCCAATGACGAGGAGGACTTCGTCCGCCGCGAGATCGACTGGCTGTCGGTGCCGCTCCGCGAAAACAAGCCCTATCTCGGCATCTGCCTCGGCGCGCAGATGCTGGCGCGCAATCTCGGCGGCAAGGTCGCGCCGCATCACGAAGGCATGACGGAGATCGGCTGGTATCCGCTGGTCGCCACCGATGCCGGCCGGGCGCTGATGGACTGGCCTGACATGGTCTATCACTTCCACCGCGAAGGCTTCGATCTGCCTGCCGGCGCCGAGCTTCTCGCAACCGGCGACACCTACCCGAACCAGGCCTTCCGCTACGGCGAAAACGCCTGGGGCATCCAGTTTCACGGCGAACTGACGCGCGCCATGATGCATCGCTGGGTGGTGCATGGCGCCCATCGCTTCGAAATGCCGGGCGCTCAGATCGGCAAGGCGCATCTCGACGGCCGCATGCAGCACGATGGGCCGTTGCGCACCTGGATGGAGAATTTCCTCGACCTCATCTTCCTGCAGGCGGGCGTCAGAAAGGCCGCATAGCGGCAAACCCCAACGCTAGCGACGATGCTCCGGCACGTCGAGCGTGTCGATCTTGCGCAGCTGCGGGAAGCCGAGCGCCCAGAGCACCGACACCAGCAACGTACCAGCACCGCCGAACGCAACGGCAAAGACCGCACCGAAGCCGGAGGCCATCATGCCGGCCCGGAATTCGCCGAGCTCGTTGGAGGCACCGACGAACACCATGTTGACGGCGTTGACGCGGCCACGCAGCTCGTCCGGCGTCCACAGCGTGATCAGGATTTCGCGCACATAAACCGAGATCATGTCGGCAGCACCCATAACCACGAGGGCCGCGATCGATACCCAAGGCGTTGCCGACAGGCCGAAGACGACGGTGCCGAGGCCGAAGAGCGCCACACCGGTGAACATCAGCATGCCGGCACGGTGACGAATGGGATGGGCGGCCAGCCAGATGGCCATGCCGACGGCGCCGACGCCGGGGGCGGCGCGCAGCAGCCCCAGGCCCCATGGGCCGAGATCGAGGATGTCGCGAGCGAACACCGGCATCAGCGCGACGGCGCCACCGAGCAGCACCGCGAAGAGATCGAGCGAGATCGCACCCAGCACCACCTTCTCCGCCTTGATATAGCGAAAGCCTGCGGTGATCGTCTCCCAGCTCTGCACCGGCGCCTTGGAGCGCGCCGCCGGTTTCGGGATGGCAAACACCATCAGTGCCGCCGCGGCAAAGAAACACACGCCGACAGCGTAGGGCGCAACCGAGCCGAAGCCGTAGATCAGACCGCCGGCAACCGGACCGACGATCATCGCCGTCTGCCAGGATGTCGAGTTCCAGGCGATCGCATTGGGCAAGTCTTCCGGCGGCACCAGATTGGGCGCCAGAGATTGCGAGGCTGGCGCCAGAAAGGCCCGCTCGATACCGAAGACGACCAGGATCGCATAGACGGGCCAGGGCGAGAAAAGCCCGGTGACCGTCAGCATTAGCAACGCCACGGCGCACAGCGTGCTGACGACCATGCAGACACCCATGATCATGCGACGGTTGTAGCGGTCGGCAACCGAGCCGGTGACGAGAATCAGCACCAGAGACGGCAGGAACTGGAAAAGACCGATCAGACCGAGATCGAACGGATCGCGCGTCAGATCGTAGATCTGCCAGCCGACCGCAACCGAAATGATCTGGATGGCGAAGTAGGCAAGGAAGCGCGAGAAGAAGTATCTGCGATAACCGACATGCCGGAAGGCCGCGAAGCGGTGGGTGGTATGAACGGCAGACATGGGGGAAGCGCTCCTCGATGGTACCGATCTTTGTCCGATCCGCATTAAACATGATCGCGCACGGCAAATCGGCGTACTTGCTCGTTTAGGTCTCAATGTCTACATGTCTGTCAATAACGATTTGGAGACCGGCATGATTGCTGTCATCGGCACCTTGAACTTTATTATCAACATCGCGTGGTTTCTGATCATCGCGTCCGCCATCTTTTCCTGGCTCTACGCGTTCAACGTCATCAACGTGAACAACCAGGCGATCAACATGATCGGCCGCTCGCTCTACCAGCTGACCGAGCCGCTCTATCGCCCAATCCGCCGGGTGCTGCCCAATATGGGCGGCGTCGATCTTTCGCCGCTGGTGGTGCTGGTGATCCTCTATTTCATCCAGCTGTTCCTGAACACGACGATCGCACCGGCGCTGCTGCGCTGATAAATTGACGACCCAAGCGTTTACCGCCCACGACGATCACGTGCGCGTCACCGTCCGGCTGACACCGAACGGCGGACGCGACGGGATCGATGGGGTGGAGAGTGGCGCCGACGGGCAGGACCATCTCAAGGTCCGCGTGCGCGCCATTCCGGAAAAGGGCAAGGCCAACCAGGCCCTGATCGCCGTTCTCGCCAAGGAGATCGGCATTGCCAAGAACCGCATTTCCTTCCTTTCAGGCGAAACGCAGCGCAAAAAAATCCTCCGGATCGATGCCGACCCGGAGGATGTTTTGAAGCGACTTGCCGAGCTGGTCGGCAAATGAGCTGAAAATTACTTCTTTTCGTTCGCGGCGCGCTCGACAGCTTCCTTGATCAGCTGCTTGGCAACGGCGGCATCCTTCCAGCCAAAAATCTTGACCCACTTGCCGGGCTCCAGATCCTTGTAGTGCTCGAAGAAATGCTCGATCTGCTTGAGCGTGATTTCCGGCAGGTCGGTGTATTCATGCACCTTGTCGTAGCGCTGCGTCAGGTGGCCCGACGGAACCGCGATGATCTTTTCGTCCTTGCCGGAGTTGTCTTCCATCATCATCACGCCGATCGGGCGCACGTTGATGACGCAGCCCGGAACGAGCGGACGGGTGTTGCAGATCAGGACGTCGATCGGATCGCCATCGTCGGAAAGCGTGTGCGGCACGAAGCCGTAGTTCCCCGGATAGTGCATCGGCGTGTAGAGGAAACGGTCGACGACGAGCGTGCCAGCTTCCTTGTCCATCTCATACTTGATGGGATGGCCGCCAACGGGAACCTCAACGATCACGTTGACATCTTCTGGTGGATTCTTTCCGATGGAAATCGCGTCAATGCGCATGGACTACTCCAGGGTCAGTTGGGACGTTTGCCCGTCGGATAAAGGGAAACATGCCGCGATGCAATATAACTTTCGTCCGCAACGCAGATTCAACCGGTCGTTTTGTCGTGGTCGAATGGCCGGGACAGACCGCAAAATCCTGTCGAAGGGAGGTCATGATGAACGGAAAGGTTGCATGCCTGTCGCTTGTCCTGGTGTTCGCCGGACCGGCCATTGCCAATGACAGCGTCTATGTCGACGTCAGCCGCGACAGGTGCAAGACGATTGCCGAGGAGCCGGGCATGTACGCCCTGATGACCTGCCCGGGTTACGGCGACTATCCTGTCCACTTCAAGGAGATTGATGTTCGTCAGAGCTTCTCCTTCGGCCATATCGGCAAGGAATACCTCGACGGGGCATTCGAGAGCTTCATCCCCTTCAACCACGCTGGCACCATGGTGGAATGGCGCGTCGCCAAGGGCGGCACCGCGGTTGCGACAATTCTGCGCTGGATCATCGAAAACCCCGATCCGAAGACCGGTGAATCGGTGCCGGGACTCGAAGGGCAGGTTCTGGTCGTCTCCAAGGTGGCCGAGAAGGGCGACGGCAAGGGCTGCGTCGCCGGTTATGTCGATGCGCTTGCCAACCCGGACCCCAATACGATCGCCCGCAAGGTCGCCGACGAGGTGGCACCGAGATTTCGCTGCGGCGTCGACCAGGCGACATTCCACGGCACGCGCGGTGACAAGGCCGCCGAACCCAACAACGAACTGCCGGAGTGATTCTTGAAAGAGTGGCTGCCGCTACCGCGAAAGCCGGAGAAACCTTGCACGGCGGGCGTCAGTTCCAGGCGAAGCCGACCTTCTTGAGGTGCTTGTCGCCGAAATCTTCCATGCCCTCGGCAATATCGCTGCCGCCGGCGCCCTGGAAGAACTGATAGGCGTGATCGCTGTCTTCGAGGCACCAGACGACCAGCCCCTGGCAGCCGAGCGAGCGCAGCAGGCTCTTGGCTTCGCCGAACAGAACCCGTCCCAGGCCGATACCCTGGTATTCCGGACGCAGGTAGATCTCGTAGATTTCGCCTTCCTGCGGCAGCGCCTTGGCGCGGCTGAGGCCGAGGGTGGCATATCCGGCAATCGTTCCCGCCACGTCGACGACCAGCAGGGTCGCCGGACCCCGCGTCGCCTTACGCCACCAGACCTCGTCTCGACGATTGACCATCTGGACCAGCGGGCGGTGCGGAATGATGCCGCCATAGGTCTGCAGCCATGAAACGCGATGCACGTCGGCAATTGCCGCCGCCTCTTGCGGTTCCCCAGGCCTGACCTCGATCGAAACAGTCTTCATGACTCACGACTCTAAACACACACAGGGCGAACAGGAATCCCGCCCGGGAGCCGCGTCGCGTTAACCCACAGGCAACTTTAACGGCATCCTGTGGAAGGTTAACGCCTTTTTAACTTTATCCGCAAGCCGCCCCCCGCTGGCACACACAGCAAAAAACCCCGGATCGCTCCGGGGTTTTGAAAATTGCTCGTTTTTGTCGGAAGGGCTTAAGCCGCGCCGGCCGTGCGCGACTTCTCGAAGCGCTTACGGTCGTTCGAGTCGAGGTACATCTTGCGCAGACGGATCGACTTCGGCGTCACTTCGACCAGCTCGTCGTCCTGGATCCAGGACAGCGCCCGCTCGAGCGTCATGCGGATCGGCGGCGTCAGCTTGACGGCTTCGTCCTTGCCCGATGCGCGCATGTTGGTGAGCTTCTTGCCCTTCAACACGTTGACTTCGAGGTCGTTGTCGCGCGTGTGGATGCCGATGATCATGCCGGCATAGACCTTTTCGCCGGCTTCGATGATCATCGGGCCGCGGTCTTCCAGGTTGAACATGGCATAGGCGACCGATTCACCGGCATCGTTGGAGAGCAGCACGCCGTTGACGCGGCCACCGATCTCGCCCTTGTACGGCTGGTAGGCGTGGAACAGACGGTTCATGACCGCCGTGCCGCGCGTATCCGTCAGCAGTTCCGACTGGTAGCCGATCAGGCCGCGGGTCGGAGCGAAGAACACCAGACGAACGCGATTGCCGCCGGACGGACGAAGCTCGACCATCTCGGCCTTGCGTTCGGACATCTTCTGAACGACGACGCCGGAATGCTCCTCGTCAACGTCGATGACCACTTCTTCGATCGGCTCGAGCAGCTGACCGTTGTCATCCTTGTGCATGACGACGCGCGGACGCGAAACGGCGAGTTCGAAGCCTTCGCGGCGCATGGTTTCGATCAGAACCGCGAGCTGCAATTCGCCGCGACCGGAGACGAAGAACGAATCCTTCTCGGAGGATTCCTCGATCTTCAGCGCAACGTTGCCTTCGGCTTCCTTGAACAGACGGTCGCGGATGACGCGGCTCGTGACCTTGTCGCCTTCGGTGCCGGCAAGCGGGCTGTCGTTGACGATGAAGGACATGGTGACGGTCGGCGGGTCGATCGGCTGTGCGGTCAGCGCTTCGGTGACCGACGGGTCACAGAAGGTGTCGGCGACGGTGCCCTTGGTCAGGCCGGCGATCGCGACGATGTCGCCTGCATGCGCTTCTTCAATCGGCTGACGCTCGATGCCGCGGAAGGCGAGGATCTTCGAGATACGACCGGTTTCGAGCAGCTTGCCGTCCTGGCCGAGCACCTTGACCGGCTGGTTCGGCTTCAGCGAACCCGAATGGATGCGGCCGGTGATGATGCGGCCGAGGAAGGGGTTTGCTTCGAGAATGGTGCCGATCATGCGGAACGGACCTTCGGCAACCGTCGGCTCGGGAACGTGCTTCAACACGAGGTCGAGAAGCGGCGCCATGCCCTGGTCCTTCGGACCTTCAGGTGCGACGTTCATCCAGCCATCGCGGCCCGAACCGTAAAGGATCGGGAAGTCGAGCTGCTCGTCGGTGGCGTCGAGGTTTGCAAAGAGGTCGAAGACTTCGTTGATAACTTCTTCGTGGCGTCCATCCGGGCGGTCGATCTTGTTGATCGCGACGATCGGCTTCAGGCCGACCTTCAGCGCCTTTCCGACGACAAACTTCGTCTGCGGCATCGGGCCTTCAGAGGCGTCGACGAGGACGATGGCGCCGTCCACCATCGACAGGATGCGCTCGACTTCGCCGCCGAAGTCGGCGTGGCCGGGGGTATCAACGATGTTGATGCGCACGCCCTTCCACTCGACCGACGTTGCCTTGGCGAGAATGGTGATGCCGCGCTCTTTTTCGATGTCGTTGGAGTCCATGACGCGTTCGGCAACGCGCTGGTTTTCGCGGAACGAGCCCGACTGCTTCAGAAGCTCGTCGACAAGGGTCGTTTTCCCATGGTCGACGTGCGCGATAATCGCGATGTTACGAATGCTCATTTTTCGTCTCGGAAGGTTTAGGGCACGCCCCAATGGGCCACGCCGCTTTTTCAATGGTCGGGCTCATACAGGTTTTTTTGCGATTGCGAAAGGGGGGCGCGCAAGAGAGACCGGCTCCGAAGTCCCGACGGGCCATGGGTTTGCAACCGGAAAGGGTCGCGCCAGCCGGGTTTGGAAAGGTATCAGCGAAAGCCAAAACGCTCATGCGACCGCGGCCGGATCGAGCGTCACGCGCCACAGTTCCTGGTCTTGGCGATCCATCAGGCGCACGGTCATCTGCCTGGTCTGGCCGTTGATATCGACGATCCCGAAGAACTGCAGCCCGGCGGATGGCGGCAGGTTGCTGTCGACGCCTCCGCCGGATGCCTTGATGAAGCGCACGTCCGGGCCGAACGTCATGTCCAGCTCCTTCGGACCATAGGTGCCGGAATGCAAAGGGCCGGAGACGAACTCCCAGAACGGCAGGAAATCCTTGAAGGCTGCGCGCGACGGGTCGTAGTGATGCGCAGCGGTGTAATGCACGTCCGCCGTCAGCCAGACGAGGTTGTCGATGGCATTGTCCCTGATGAAACGCAGCAGGTCTGCGAATTCGGTTTCGCGTCCGGTCGGCGGACCATTATCGCCGTTGGCGATGGCGTCGGAACCGCGCCTGTTGGCGTAGTCGTCCCAGACGACGAGGCCGATCGGCATGTCGCAGGCAATCACCTTCCAGACGGCCCGCGAGGCGGCCAGCTCCCGCTTCAGCCAGTCCGCCTGCCGCCAGCCGAAGAGGCCCTCATCGCCCTCCCCCTGATTGGGGCCGCGATAGGACCGGAGATCGACGAAGAAGACATCGAGCAGCGGCCCATAGGCGATCTTGCGGAAGATGCGGCCGGGCTGCGTCGGGACGTTGCGGATCGGTGTCATCTCGTGAAACGCCCGCGCGGCGCGGGCGGCATAGACCGAAACGTCCTTTTCCGGATAGCGCGGATCGTCGCGAAGATCCGTCGAGGCCGACCAGTTGTTCAGAACCTCATGATCGTCCCATTGATAGAAAGTCGGGCAGACGGCGTTGAGGTCGCGGACATGCTCATCGAGCAAATTGTACTTCCATTGGCCGCGATACTCCTCGAGCGTGCGCGCCACGTCGCGCTTCTCATGCGTCACCACCCGGTTCTTCCAGACGCCGCCGTCTCGCAGTGAGATTTCGTCGGGAATGGGGTTGTCGGCGTAGATCGTGTCGCCGGAATGGATGAAGAAGTCCGGCTCGTGCAGGCGCATGGTCGAATAGGTCTTCATGCCGACATCGTCGATGCCCCAGCCCTGGCCGGCGGTATCGCCGGACCAGACGAAGCGGATCGAGCGCTTGCGCAACGGCGCGGTGCGAAACCGGCCGATGACCGGCTCCGACACCCGGTTGACGTCATAAAGATCGGTCGCGGTGAAGCGATAGAAGATGTCCTGGTCGGGCAGGAGATTGTCGAGTGCGCATTTCACCGCGCAATCCGTCTGTGGTGTCGCCGTGAGGTCCGCGAGGCGAACCGGATCGGAAAAGCTCTCGGTCGTCGAATATTCAAGCGTCACCCGCGACGGCCTGTCGACCCGCGTCCACACCATGCCGGAGCGTGTGTCGACATCCCCCGACTGCACACCATGGATGAATTCCGGCCGGCCATAGCCACGGGCATAAAACGGCGTTGCAAGACCGGAGGACGCCACGAGGCCGGCGGCACCGGCAGACAGAAGGAATGAGCGGCGGGTGAGCGTGGTGAGGATTTCGGCCAAACAAGCCTCCGGTTCGAGCCTCGCGAACGCTGTGTTTCGCGTGCCGGACCTTTGGCCAGACTGATGTCAGCGGCTTAACAGCGGCATGAAACTATTTGAACGGTTTCGCGACATTTCGGTGAACACGGCACCGTGCCACGCTTTACGGTAACCCGCCCCGACACGAGCGTAGCCGTGCCTTTTCCGTCGCCTGTCGGGTTGACGCAACGCCGACCGGGCCACTAAGGGTAGCGTCGACGGTTCCCCGAAGGATGACTCCGACGGGGATTAATAGGGAACACGGTGAGGACGACCCAAAAGGGACCGAGACCGTGGCTGCCCCCGCAACTGTAAGCGGAATGCCGGACACCCCAGTGGCGCGACAGCGCGCCATGCCACTGCGATCGCGTCACACGCGTTGCGGGAAGGCAGGTGGAAAGCGCTCCATCCGCGAGCCAGGAGACCTGCCGTCAAGCAGAAGATCCAACGTCACGGGCGGGGTTGCCCGGAACAGGAGTTGTCCATGATCCGCATATCCGGCGGCTTTGCGCGCCCTATCCCCGTCCTTCTCGACGTTCGCGATCGATTGTCTCCCGAAAATCGCCCGGCCGACTGTCGCCGCTTCGGCTGACCCTTTGCAGCTCACGAGAAGAGAGAATTCCCTTGAAAGCCATTTTGAATGCCGTCGGGCGCCATTGCCCATCCCTAGCCGTTTCCGTGGCCCTGCTTCTGACCGTCGCTCCCTCGACCGCTCTTTCGGCCGCGACGAGCTACCCCCTGACCTTAAAGAATTGCGGCCAGGAGGTTACCTTTAAGGCGGCGCCGACGCGCACCGCCTCGATCGGTCAGAGCACCACGGAAATTCTTTATCTTCTTGGCCTGGCAGACAAGGTCGTCGGCACCGCCGTGTGGATCGGCCCTGTTATCGACGGCTACGAGGACGTCAACAGCAAGGTGCCGCGGCTTGCCGACAACGACCCGAGTTTCGAAAGCGTCGTCGCCACCAAGCCGGATCTGGTGACCGCACAGTTCCAGTGGCATGTCGGGCCGGAAGGCATCGTCGCCACGCCGAAGCAGTTCGCCGAACTGTCGATCCCCGTCTATGTCTCTCCTGCCGATTGCGCCGCCAAGGACAATTCGGCCGGCGGCGACGGCGTGCGCCACAATGCCTTTTCGATGGACCTGATCTACCAGGAGATCGCTGAGCTCGCCGAGATCTTCGACGTGCAGGATCGAGGCGAAGCGCTGATCGCCAAGCTGAAGGCGCGCGAGGACGCCGCCCGCGGCAAGATCGCCAGTGCCGACGGCAAGCTGTCGGCGATCTTCTGGTTCTCCAGCGCCGAGATGGACATCGACCCCTATGTCGCCGGCACCAATGGCGCGCCCGGCTACATCCTGTCGGCGCTCGGCATCAAGAATGTCGTCTCGACCGAAGAGGAATGGCCGACCATCGGCTGGGAGACCATCGCCAAGGCCGACCCGAAGATCGTGGTCATCGGCAAGATGGATCGACGCCGCTTCCCGGCCGACGATTGGGAGCTGAAGATGAAGTTCCTGAAGTCCGACCCGGTCACCAGCCTGATGCCGGCGGTCAAGGCCGACCATATCGTCGTCATGGACGCACAGGCGATGAACCCGACGATCCGCACGATCGAGGGCATCGAGGTGCTTGCCGACGCGGTCGAAAAAGCCGGCCTGGCGAAGTGAGGTTTAGGCCTCTTTCGATCAATCGAACGGGCGCCGTCCTGACGGCGCTCGCAATGCTTTTCCTGGCGCTGGCGCTCGGAGCCGCCATCGGCGAAACCGCCATTCCGCTCGACGTCGTCGGCAAGACCGTCGCCAACCGTTTGTGGGGTGCCGGTTACCCGCTCGATGCGATCGACGAGGGCATCATCTGGAACTACCGCCTCAGCCGCGCGGTGGTGGCCGCCTGCTGCGGGGCGGCACTTTCGCTCTGCGGCGTGGTGCTGCAGGCATTGCTCCGCAATTCCCTGGCCGACCCCTATATCCTCGGCATTTCCGCCGGCGCATCGACCGGTGCCGTCGCCGTCGCCATTCTCGGCATCGGCGCGGGCATGCTGACGCTGTCGCTCGGCGCCTTCTTCGGCGCGGTCTTCGCCTTCGCGCTGGTCTCGCTGCTGGCGCTCCGAGCCGGTCGCGGCACCGGCGCCATCATTCTCGCAGGCGTCGCCGGCTCGCAGCTCTTCAACGCGCTCACCTCCTTCATCGTCACCAAATCGGCCAATGCCGAGCAGGCCCGCGGCATCATGTTCTGGCTGCTCGGCAATCTCTCGGGCGTGCGCTGGCCGGATGTGGCGCTGGCGCTGCCGGTGGCGCTCGGCGGCCTTCTCGTCTGCCTCTGGCACGCCCGCGCGCTCGACGCCTTCACCTTCGGTGCGGAATCGGCGGCCTCGCTCGGCATCCCGGTGAAGCGCATCTATGTCACCCTGATTTCGGCAACCGCGCTGATGACGGCGGTGATGGTCAGCATCGTCGGCTCCATCGGCTTCGTCGGCCTGGTCATCCCGCACGCGGCGCGCTTCCTGGTCGGCGTGCGCCACGGCCTTCTACTGCCGGCAGCCGCGCTTACCGGGGCGATCTTCATGATCGCGGCCGATATATTGTCGCGGGTCATCATTCCCGGTCAGGTGCTGCCGATCGGCGTGATCACCGCCCTCGTCGGCGCCCCGGCCTTCGCCCTCATCCTCAGCCGCGGGAGGGCCGCGTCATGACACTCAAGGCCGAAACTGTCTCCTGGTCGGCTGGCGGCCGGCTGATCGTCGATGCCGTCGATCTTGAGGTCATGCCGGGTGAATTCCTCGGGATCATCGGTCCGAACGGATCCGGCAAGACCAGCCTGATCTCGCTGCTCGCCGGCATTCACCCGCCGAAATCCGGCATCGTCAGTCTCGAAGGCCGCCCGCTTGCTCAAGCCCGCCGGCGCGATATCGCCCAACGCATTGCTCTGGTCGAACAGCAGGCGGAAACCACCGAACGCATCACCGCCCGCCAGGCGGTCGAGCTTGGCCGCACGCCGCATCTCGGCGCGCTTTCGCCCTGGTCGAGCCGCGATACCGATATCGTCGACGGCGCACTTGAGCATGTCGGCATGAGTGATTTTGCCGATCGCCTGTGGCACACGCTGTCGGGTGGCGAACGTCAACGCCTGCATATAGCCCGGGCGCTGGCGCAACAGCCGCAGATCCTGCTGCTCGACGAACCGACCAATCATCTCGACATCCACCACCAGATCGGCCTGCTGGAACTCGTCCGCGCACAGCTGCTGACGGTCGTTGCCGCCTTGCACGACCTCAACCACGCCGCCGTCTTCTGCGACCGCATCGCCGTCATGGATCGCGGTCGCATCGTTGCGCTGGGCACGCCGGCGGAGATCCTGACGGAAGACCGCATCTTCGCGGTCTTCGGCGTTGCGGCGACGGTCGAGCGCGACGAGGACGGCGCGTGCTTTGTGCGCTACCGGCGCCCGCGGCCAAAGCTGCATCTGATATCCGACACCATGAAGAGACATGACCATGCGCGTTAAGATCGCCGCCACCCTCATTGCCCTCGGGCTTGCTGCCACACCGGCGCTTGCCGAGACGATCGAAGTGAAAATGCTCAATCGCGGCGAGAACGGCTCGATGGTCTTTGAGCCTGATTATGTCGAGCTGAAACCCGGCGGCACCGTCAAGTTTCGTGTCGGGCACAAGAGCCACAACGCCGCCTCGATCGACGGCATGGTTCCCGAGGGCTACGCCGGATTCAAGGGCCAGATCAACGAGGAGATCGAGGTTACCTTCGACACGCCAGGCTTCTACGGTATCAAGTGCTCGCCGCATTTCGCCATGGGCATGGTGATGCTGATCAAGGTGGGCGATGCCGAATTGACCGAAGCCTTTCGCAAGACTGACGTTCCCGGCCGGGCGCGCGGCCGCTTCGATGCGATCTTCGCCCGCATCGATCAGCCGAAAGCGGCACAATGAGCGAGCTGGCCGAAGGCACCGGGCCGGACGTTCGGGCAAATTTCGACCTCAAGGACGAGATCCGCGACTATTGGTCGAAACGCTCGGAAACCTTCGACCTCGCCTTTGGCCACCGCATCCCGCCTGGTCCGGAATTCGATGCCTGGCAGAAGCCGGTGCGTGACTTTCTCGGGGCCGAGCCGCTGCAGGTGCTCGAGCTTGCCTGCGGCACCGGTGAGGTGACGCGGCTGATCCACGACCTCGGCCACGACGTCACGGCACTCGATTTCTCCGAGGCAATGCTTGCAGTCGCCCGGAAAAAGCATGCGGGCAAAAAGCGCCTGCGCTTCCTGCTGGCCGACGCCGAAAACACCATGGAGCCGGACGAGCACTATGACGCCATCGTCTGCCGCCATCTGGTGTGGACATTGACCCAGCCACAGTCGACGCTTGGCGAATGGTTCCGCCTGTTGAAGCCAGGTGGCAGGCTGCTGGTCTTCGACGGCGACTGGGCGAAGCCGACCACGGTCGGGCGCCTGGCGTCCTGGGCGATCCGCCAGATCGATCGGATGATCGGCCCCGACAATCACTATGACGGCGCACTCAGCGATCGGCACGCGGCTATCATGCAAAACCTGCCCTTCGGAGACGGCCTGGCGGTCGAAACATTGCTGCCGATGCTGAAGGCCGTCGGCTTCGTGACCGTCGAGCACGCGTCCCACCAGCCGATCGCCGCGGCACAGCGCAAGACTGCAAATTTGCGCAACTGCCTGCGCACGTTCGTCTATCGCCGCTTCATTCTTTGCGCCCACAAACCCGGGTGAATCTTCGGGTTGCATGGGGAGCGCGCCGGCAACCTCGTGGCATTTGCCGAAAGCCCTGCTATGAAGATTGCCGTCTTGGCTGACGGCGACATTGCGCCGGCAACAGACGCAACGCTTCAACGCGCCGCCCGGCGACGGCAGATACCGGCAGGTTCCTCATCGTGTCCCAATCGAACACTCCCGTGCGTGATCACCTCGAACAGATCCTGGCAAGGCTCGATGCCCGCCGGGACAGCGAAAAAACCTATGTCAAACTCTATGCCGAGAGCGCACGCGCCGAAGCCGATGCCGCCGATCACCGTCGGCAGACCGGCGCCACGCTCGGGCCGCTCGACGGCAGGATCGTGTCGATCAAGGATCTTTTCGACGTTGTCGGCGAACCGACGCTCGCCGGCTCGATCATCAAGCGCACGGCAGCCGTGCCGCAACAGGACGCCGTCGTCGTCGAGAGACTGCGTGCCGCCGGCGCAGTGATCGTCGGCAAGACCCACATGACCGAATTCGCCTTCACCGCGGTTGGGCTCAATCCCCATTATCCCGTGCCCGGCAACGCGACCGATGAAAGCCTGGTCCCCGGCGGTTCGTCCTCGGGTGCCGCCGTGTCAGCGGCGGAGGGAACCTGCGACATCGCCATCGGCTCGGACACCGGCGGCTCCGTGCGCATTCCGGCGGCGCTGAACGGCCTTGTCGGCTTCAAGCCGACCGCCAGCCGTATCCCACTCGACGGCGCCTTCCCGCTTGCGCCGAGCCTCGATTCGATCGGTCCGCTGGCCCACAGCGTTGCCGATTGCGCAGCTGCCGATGCCATTATGGCTGGCGAGCCGGCGGCAGAGCTTGCGCCTCGTCCAATCGCCGGCCTGCGTATCGGGGTGCCGCGCGGCCAGCTCCTGGCCGGCCTCTCTGCCGAAATTGCCACGGCCTTCGCCGCCAGTCTCGACCACCTCACGGCTGCCGGCGCCGTGCTTGTCGATTGCGGTATCGACGATTTAATTGATCGGTTGAGGGAGGCGACCGCGATCGGCTCTATCGCCGGCCTCGAGGCGAGCCGGGTGCATGCCGACTGGCTTTCGGATGAGGACGCACCTGTCGATGCCAGGGTTTCATCGACGCTCCGGCGCCGTTTGTTGACGCCGCAGGCTGCGCTCGATGCGCTGCTGGAGACCAGAGCGGGCCTGGCACGCACCATGGACGAACGGCTCTCAGCCTGCGACCTCATCGTCTTGCCGACCACGCCGATCGCCGCCGTTTCGATCGCCTCTGTCGAGGTGGACAAAGCGGAATACGATCGTGTCGAGGGACTGCTCTTGCGCAACTGCCAGGTCGCAAACCAGTTCGACCTCACCGCCATAACCTTGCCGATGCCGGGACTGACCCGGCCGGCCGGGCTGATGCTGGTGGGCAGGAACGGAACGGACAGGATGCTGCTGGCGGTTGCGGCTTCGGTGGAGGCGTTGTTGCGGCAAAAATGAAAACGCCAACGATCGGTGTTCGCAACCCCTGGCCGCTCGATTTGTCGCCGCCTCCGGTCGCAGACCAGAGCGCGCCCCGGAGAAAACGCGGTGTTCAGCGTACGAAGGTGTTCCTCACCCGAGCTGAACTTTTGAGATACGCCACCCACAATCCGCCGGCCAGAAAAACGGCCGCGTTCCATCCCAAATTCTGCAGAACGATCATCTCAACCAACCCGACATTCAGCGCTTGAGAAATGATCACGCAGGTGAGAACAAAGACAGCTGGGTAAGCGAGCCATTGATAGCCGAAGAATCTCGATAGCCTCCTCGCAATGATTCTCAGCCTGGCATCATTAGGGGGAGTTTCGCGCCGCTAACAAGCAATAGTTGTTGTTCGGCCCATGCACGGGTACTGCAGAAGTGTGAGCCAGCCACGCCGGCGAACCGCGTTTCTGGCGCGACCATACGACGTTGACGACAGCTTTAATTCTGTCACTTCGATTGAAGCGACCCGCCTCAGTGCATCGTTTCGCCGGAAACCTCGTCACGAAGGATACGGAACGCATCTTCGAGTGCTGCGACCAGCACATTGGTCAGCTCTTCGCCGTCGTTGTTGGTGAGGAAGAGGGCAACGGCCGCATCCTGCGGATCGGCATAATGCTCGACATCGTTTGACATATCATTGTCCTTTGTTCGCCGTGTCACATCCCGGCTCTTGACGCGATGGTACGAGGGCCGACTTGTGCAAAGCTTGACGGACGAACGGGGACATGACGCCCTGCTTGGCGCGCCGCGTCCCTACTACCTATTCGCTTCATTCACCCGATCTTCTCGAAACGGGTGGTCCGATATCAGCGCGACATGGCGCCATCGACCTTTTTCCTCGCCCTCTCCCTCCCCGCGCGCTAGAGGACGCTGGAGATAAACGCCGGAACTGAACATGTCGAAGAAGCCGAAACGCGATAACGCCCATTACGAGCAGCGATTGAAGGCGGAATTTCCCGACATCTACGGCGACGTATTGGCGGGCAGGATCTCCTCCTTGCGCAAGGCGCTTGTCATTGCCGGCCTGAAGCCGCAGCGCACCCGCCTGGAGAAGCTGAAGAATTCGTGGGCAAAGGCGACACCCGGCGAGCGCGAGGGCTTCCTCACATGGCTGGCGATATCAGGCGTGTTGCCCACGGCCTCTCAAACGCCCGTCGCCGACACTGCTTCTCTTCCCCCCGTCCCGGCAGGAGCCCCCATCGCCAGTGGCCGTTACCTGCTTCCTTCCACCATCACGCGTATCAAGGCGATCATGGCGAAACGCCGGTTGAAACCCGACGACGTGATGGGTGAGATGGGCTTTTTGTCCGATGGGTCATCCCTCGCCCGCGCCCTTGCCAAGAATGCCAGCCTGAGGCTCGCGGTGATCGCCGGACTGGAGACATGGCTGCGCACGCATGAAGACTGATCTGGACATGACGACCTGGGCGAGGGATCAGGTACGAGTTCATTGCCGGTCGCTGAACCTCGGGTGAGCCCGGCGCAACTGTCTGAGCGTTGAAATATGCCGCCGATAGGCAGAGGGGATGAAATGAAGCCCCGCCGAAGCCGGTTGCAAATGTTCCGGAGCACCGCTCTGTGCCGGCCCTCTGGGAGACGAGGCGGGCAAGCAGTAGCGGCGTGGCAATGCAGGCGCGCATTCGCACTGGCGAAAGCCCCCTTGTTGCCCAAGGTTGCCAAGAACTGGCGCAATACATCCACAGGTGCTAATATTTTGACGCCTAGGGTTCCTGGCGAACAAATCTCGCAGTCGATAATCAGATAAACGCGAATTGCTTGCAGCCAATTGCCGCGCCGTCGAGCCCCGCTCGATGTGCAGAGTCGTTTTTCGGCGACATCAACGTGGAGGAAAAGCCAATGGCCAGCAATCTTGTTTCCTACATCGCGCAGATGCTTACCCCTGACATGATCGCACGCATCGCCTCGGCGCTGGGCCTCGATAGCAGCAAGGTGCAGGGCGCCGTCGCCGCTGCCGTGCCTGCAGTGCTCGCGGGACTGACCGGCGTAGCCTCCCAACCGGGCGGCGCGCAAAAAATCGCCGATACCGCCAAGCAGCAAGGCGGATCGCTCGACAATCTCATGGGAATGCTTGCAGGTGGCGACCAGACATCGCTTGCCCAGAGCGGATCACAGATAATTTCATCGCTGTTTGGTGCCAAGGACGGCAGTGCGCTTGCAAACGCCATCGGCGGGGCTTCCGGCATTGATCAAAGAGCGAGCGGCTCGCTGCTCGCAACGCTTGCCCCCCTCGTCATGGGCGGTCTCGCCCGACAGAGCGGCGGAGACCTGAGCGCCAACGGCATTGCCGGGTTGCTCGCCAGCCAGAAGGACAACATCGCCGCCGCATTGCCGGCGGGCGTCAGAGATTTGCTTGGCGGCACCGGCCTGCTCGGGTCACTCGGCTCGATCGGCGCTTCGGCGCAGACAGCCGCGGCCTCCGCCACCCAGGCGGCCAACCAGGCCGCCCGCAGCGCCACCGCCTCGGCCGCCGCGGCAGGCGCCGCCAGCCAACGGGCGGCAGCGGCCGCGGTTCCGAGCTCGTCACGCAACTGGCTCTATTGGGTGATCGCGGCGCTTGTGCTGGCGGGCCTGCTTTTCTACCTCTTCGGCAGGCCGGGCGAGCAGGTCGTGCCCCAGGCCGCGACACCCGAGCAGGTCACGCCCCAAGCCGGCACGCCGGCGCCGAGCCTGACCGTGGGCGGCATAGATGTCGGCCAGCAGGTGCGGGACGGCGTGGCCAGCCTGCAGACGACGCTGACAGGCATTACCGACGCTGCATCTGCGACCGCGGCCCTCCCCAAGCTCGAGGACGTCTCGACCGGGCTCGACAAGGTCACCGGCGTGGCCGGGCAGCTCTCGGCCGAGCAGAAGGCAGCGCTTGCGGCCCTGATCACGCCAATGATGTCGACGCTCAATGGCCTGTTCGACAAGGTGCTCGCCATTCCCGGCGTTTCGGACATCCTTAAGCCGACGATCGATGGGCTGAAGACGAAGCTCGCAGCCCTTTCGGCCTGACCTCGCAAGCAACCGCGCGAAGCCGGCGCCCCCTGGGGGCACCGGCAATCCCTGTCCTGTTCAAGACACCGAACAAAGGAGGGTCAGCCATGGCTGACAAATCGACATTCACCCCGGACGAATGGACGCTGCTTCTGGAGAGCGTGATGATGGCGGGCATAGCCGTGACCGCGGCGGAGCCAAGCGGCCTGTGGGGCATGCTGAAGGAGGGCCTCGCCAACAGCAGCGCGCTGTTGCAGGCAAAGACGGACGCCGCGGCAAATCCGCTGGTCAAGGCGCTCGTCGCCGATTTCGAAACATCGGAAGGGCGAACCACGGCACGCGACGGTCTGCAGGCAAAGCTCAAGGGTTCCAAGCCCGAGGACATGAAGGCCCGATGCATCGAAACGCTGCAACAGGCCCGAACGGTCGTCGAGGCCAAGGCACCGGATGACGCCGCCGCCTTCACCGCATGGCTCTACCAGATCAGCCAGCGCGTGGCCGAAGCCGCCAAGGAAGGCGGATTCCTCGGCTTCGGAGGCGTGGCGGTGAGCGACGCCGAGAAGGCAACCTTGTCGGAAATATCGGCAGCGTTGAAAGTCGCATGACGCAAGCGCTGCCGCACCGCTGGTGCGGACACACGGTCAATCCGGCCTCTGACGTCCTTGCGAAATTCGCAACGCCGTCCTGGGCCTGTTTGACGAACTGCAATGGGATTGCAACTATCGAGGCGACAAAGTCCCAATGGCGGAGAGGGTGGCCGCCTAATTAAAGAGCAGCCATGTGCAAACACGTCCAATAGAGCATATTTTTCAATAGCATAATCTTAACCTTAGTCCAACACCGTCTCTTGAAGAGCAACGATGTGTCTGATTATTTGTGGGGTAAATTGTGGGTTAAGTCAGTTGGTATGCGCATTTGAAACAGCAGGGCAAACATCCCGAAAAGGCATTATCGGCGCTGAAGATTAAGAATCTTTCGGCCGCCGGCAAATACGCCGATGGCAACGGTCTCTATCTCGTCGTCGATCCGTCCGGCGCCAAACGCTGGCTGCTCAGGATCGTCGTTCAAGGCAAACGTCGGGACATCGGCTTGGGCGGTCTGAGTATGGTTTCACTCGCCGAAGCCCGCGAGAAAGCGGTCGAACATCGGAAGGTCGCGCGCGAGGGCGGCGACCCGCTGGCGGCGAAACGTGCTGCCCAGAGGATCATTCCAACCTTCAAGGTAGCCGCTGAAACCTTCCATGCCGAACACAAGCCAACATGGAAGAATGCCAAGCACGTGCAACAATGGATCAACACCCTAACCCAATATGCCTTCCCGACTATCGGCGACCTGCGGGTCGACCGCGTTGAGACTCCTGACATATTGCGGGTGCTCTCCCCGATCTGGCTGACCAAGCCGGAAACCGCGCGCCGGGTGCGCCAACGCCTCGGGAACATCTTTGACTGGGCGAAGGCCGCGGGCCACCGTGCCGGAGACAACCCAGTCGATGGCGTTGCTCGCGGCTTGCCCAAACAAACGGCCAAGGGTCGCCATCATAAAGCTATGGCCTATGCGGACGTCTCCGCATTTATTATCGCCATGCGCGCGACCAACAGCAATACCATCACCAAGCTAGCGTTCGAGTTCCTCATCCTGACCGCCGTGCGCACCGGCGAGGCGCGGCTGGCGGAATGGGTCGAAATCGACTTCAAAGAGAAACTATGGATCGTCCCGGCTGAGCGGATGAAGGCCAAGCGTATTCACCGCGTTCCGCTCGCCGACCATTGCGTCGAAATCCTGGAAGCAGCGAAGCAGCTGTCCACCGGCAGCAAATACATCTTTCCCGGCCGATCGATCGAGAAACCGATGTCGAACATCGTGTTCCTAAAAATACTGGAACGGATGGAGGTGCCGGTTACGGTCCACGGTTTCCGCTCGTCGTTTCGCGACTGGGCGGCTGAAACTACAGCATTTCCACGTGAACTGGCGGAAATGGCCTTGGCCCATACTATCGAGAACAAGGTTGAAGCCGCCTACCGGAGGGGGGATCTCCTTGAAAAACGTCGAGAACTCATGAGTGAATGGGCAAGGTATGTCGAAACATAGAGCGGCGGCTCCGATGCATAACAAGGAAGAATTTCTGTCAGATCCCAACATGAGAGCGGCCGCCGCTCACCTCCTCAACCTCACGAACTTAAAATCTTCGAAGGCTATTGCAAGACGGGCGACCGACCGCGCGATAACCGAGGTCATGAAATTCATGGAGACACATGCATTATTTGACGAATTTCTTCATTCTGTTAAGTCAGAGCATGTTTTACGCATGAAAATTCTAGAAATCAGCAAGAGATACATTAAAGAGAAACATGTTCAACATTCCTCCTTAAACGACATAGACAAGCAGGAGCTTGAGCGACTTGCAAAGAGTTATGAGAAACTGATTCTAGATTTAGAATCCCTGTCGCCAGCGAGTCGCGTTTATTTCGCGACCGCCTTCTACGAAAACGACCTCAAACCTTACGATTTCTTTTCGGAAACAAAAAATAAGCTTTCAAGTGATTGGCAGATTATTCGCAGCCTGGTCAGCAAAAAAAGAGGTCGGGGCTCTCTGGAAATCCCGCATGTGAAAGGTGCCGCCGAAGCTGCTGCATTGTTGTTCACGCAATGTAGCAGCCGGAGGTTCAAGAAAAACATCCGCACGACTCGCAAGGGTGGGCAGGAGTTCATCGAACTCGATTCGCTCTTTGTCGAGACCCTTCTGAAGGCCATGGACCCCGAAATCACATTCGCCAATGTCCGCACCGCATTGAAAGCGGTCCCCGTTGATTGACTAACGGTACAGCAATCGTGCGATTCACTACTGATTGCTGTACTTACTTCAAATTGCACGTCGCTGTACTTCTGAGCAATCTCCATCTGCAAACAAGCAACACGGAGATCGCACATGACGAACCAACCACCAGCTCAGGGGTTCTTCCGCCTGAAGCAAATCCTCCATCCCGATGGTCCTATCCCGGTTAGTAAAAGCACGTGGTGGGCGGGCGTACGCGCAGGACGGTACCCGAAACCCGTCAAGCTGGGACCGCGCATCACTGCATGGCGCGCGATCGATATCGCCGCCCTGCTCGAAACCATCAGCACGGAGTTTTGACTATGGAGAACCGGAAGATATCGCGTCAGCGCCCCGGCAAGAAGAGGCGGACACCCAAGGTGTCGCTTAAAGCGACATTGCCCACCCGGCTGACGGCAATCGCCGACACGGTCGACCAGCTTGGCGCACCTCAAGAATTTGCCAGCAAACTGGAGGCTTTGAGGGAAAACTTCGCCGCCATTCGCAGCGGTTATCGCAAGGATCTTCGACGGCAGCTCGCGGCAGCCTATGACCTTGCGACATTCCTGCAGGATGATAACAGCGCTTGGATCGAGTTTTGCAGGCTCGATACGTGGGAAAACGTGAGGTCTCGACCCCGCGACACTGACCCCACCAACGCGTTGGCGTATGTGCTTCGTTTCGCTGTCGGATTCAGCGGCCGCGCCGCCACGAAGAAGGCGAGCAAGTACCTTTCAGCGCTGTCAGGCTTCCTCAGCGAGGGCGTTCCACCTGCGGAAATAGAGCGGAAGATACGCGAGGGTGGAGGAATCGAAAAGCTGGCGCGCGCCGATGCCGCATTGCGAAAGCAAGCCGAAAAAAAAGGCGATGACGAAGCCAAAGAGACACCCGAAATTACCTTGAAGCTCCGTGGCGAAAAGGTCAGGCGCTTGCTCGAAGTCGAAGGCGCCCTCCCGATAGGCCTCAAGATCAGGAAGATGAAAACCAAGGGGGCGACAGTCTCGGCCCGATTGATAAGCGTCAAGGTCCGCCAACCGAAGCATGCCTCCTAAATTACTTGTAATACCTAATTTACCGAATGCGTAAGTTAGGCGACTCGTAAGATACAAGTAGAATACACAACAACATCACCTGAAATCGGCAATGGTACCCAACACATGACTAGAGCATGTGAACGTACATTCATGCCAAGTGAAATCAAAGTCGAATACGATGACGAAACGAAAACCTATCCTGACAGCAGTTGAATTTAAATCAGCACACGAGAATCGTCAAAATATACTGGTAAAATACTGCATATCGAAGCGAGGCCTTAAAATAGATCCAGAGAGAGTAGAGAAAATACTTGATCGATCGGCTAATCGGCTATTCGCGGCAAACAGCCGCGCGAGGATCGCCTTCGTTCTCGCAGTTTTGAGATGCGTGAAGCGCAGCCTCAAAGACGACCCGGAGCGGATTTTCGCCTTCGTTACTTTCGCACCTCGCGACTGGGCAATGCCCCTGTCGTGGGCCAAAGGATTCAAGCATGCGGAGATGCGCGACCGAGCTACGACGCTTCTGGATGGCTTCAGCTATTTCGGGGCGATTGATCTGGCGCTCTACAGCAACGTCAGCGTCATGTTCAATGGACGGGACGCAACAGTCGCACCGCATATACACGCATTGACATGGGGGCACAGTGAGAGCGAGATCGCCCAACTGGCAGCACGCGTAAATCAATCGACGCCGGCGTTACTGCGAGGAATGCCGCCCTTCCATTACCACATCCTGAAAGCGGACGAGGCGCTTGCGCGCGTCAACTACATGCTGAAGGCTCCCCTCAGTGAATATCGGGCAATTCCCAAGGAGGGAGCCGAAATCGATCCCGTGACGCGTCGCATCATACCTGGAATTAAAGGCTCATTCGATCAGAAGAAGCGCGCGCTTAGGCCGGGCGCCTTGTGGAAGATGACGTCCGTGTTGGGCAGTCGGACCATACCCGACATAATGTTCGCGGGCGGTGAGGGAGTTGCTCTGCTGAAATCCAGTATTGCCAATGCCGTGTGGCGCATTCGCGAGGATGATACAGGTCTGCGCGAGATGAAGATCCGGCGCCGATTGCCTGTCCCTCCAGGGCGCATAAAGGAGCGGAAACGGCCGAAGCCACAAAGGAACGGCCCGGGATCTCGCGAAAGCCCGTCGTGAGGCTGTTACGCATTTCGAAGCCGTGGATCGTTTTTGGCTTGGACACACCAGATGAAAGCCTTCTCTTCGCTCCGACCGATCAACCGCTTACCTACGGCCTGAACGCATGCCATGGGTCATCAGATCTACTCCAATATTCCCGCATGTAATGCAGTGCCTAGAGCCCTGCCACGGGAGCCGTTGAAAGGTTAGAGGGCCATCGATATGGTTCCTGCACGTTGCGTGTTCCGCAGCCGGATCTGAGTGAATCAAAGAGGAAAGATGGCGCCTGACTCGAATGCGACGCTCCGCTCGCTACTACAGCGAAAGTTCGAACATCTTGGAATCGACTACAGTCAGCCCGGGTTTTACGACGATCCAAACTTCGTCCGGGAGGAGCAGCGTGATTCACGCATGTTGGAAACCTATGCTCAATGGGTCATCGTTCGCGAGCGTACAGCGGAATACGATGGACATGTACGAAAGGTCATGCCCCGCCTTGCCGATCTGATCGCCGCTCGGCTCGATCGACATCAGTGGTTTGGTGGATGCGTCGCTGTAACGGGCATGGTGACGCGGTTCCTCGAGCATATGGGTGTCTGGAACGCAATCATGAAGGGTTCCGTATCAGTTCATATCGGGGGCAGATCACGACACTTCGCGATTGTCGACGAAATTGAGGGCCCGAATATAGAAACCGGACATTTTTGGTTGATCGTGCCACCCTACGACGTCGTTGACCTAACGTTGCATCATCAACGATGGCGTCATGGTGATTCAAAATTCCAGATAGCCGCGCCGAAGATCGTGCTTGCTGAAAACGCCGAAACAGTGCAAACGACCGCCCAGGATGTGATCGCACCCGCGATGCTTTCCGGCGACCCTAACCAGCACCACCGCTACCTGCCGGATCAACGGCGCATCGACGCGATTTTTCCCGGCCGTAAAGTCCAAATCAATAATGTCGCCATGCGGTATGTTCCCTCCGGAGCAACGGCACCAGACGGTCCAATGCATACCGTCAATCTTCATGCCCGTCAGGGTGTGCCGGCGATTCAGATTTGGCGAGAGGATGTCGTGCCCGCTTTTGAATTAGTCGAATGAGATTCTATATTGCAAAAGGTCAACCAGCGAGCAAAGGCGCAACAGTGCTGGCCGTCATGCTGATGAGCATCAGCCTTTCGGTCTTGGCGATTCCCGCCCCACGGACTTATGACCTTTTCGGGGTTTTGCCATAAGTCCGACCCTGCAACTGAATCCTAACCAAGCTTTGGCACACCAAGGCCTGTCTGAGACGTTTGAAGCCGCCTACCCCTTCTGGGTACCGCTGGCTTGATGGAAGAGACTCAGTGAATAGGCAGGATCGCGGCATAGCTGGACGCGCGCGACTTCGTCCATAGCCTTCAACGCACCCGCGACACGGATAATGTATTGCAACTCGCGCCAGCGGTACGAAAGGAGGCCCCGTCATCCAGAGCCCAACCCGCCAAGCACTGAGTTGTCAGCCGCACCCGCTTTCGATCACGCGGCCATACGTAGAGAGGCCCAAGCAACCTTAGCCTAATTTCAGCATATCGGAGTGATCGAAGTCGCCCTCTATACGAATTGCAACGTCATCCCCGGAACAGCGGGGTGGATGGTCGCTCCGCACTACCACGCGTTGACGTTGGGGGTGCGAGGACGAAGCGATACGCGAATTGGCGACGAATTTAACCGGTCGACCGAAGCTCTATTACGCGGTCGGATAGCATTTCACTACCGCATGCTGGCTGGGAAGAAGGTTCTTGGACGGATCGGTGCAGCAAATTCTGACAGCTGACGCGAAGAAGCGGCGTCTGAAGCGGTCGAAAGCGCAAGGCAGCAAGGTGGATCGGTGGATCGCTGAACTTGTGACCTTTTCGTTTGCCTCTCACTTTAAGATGGGCGACAACCACTCGCCGCAGTGGTTCAAAACACAACCGAGGTGCATGGAATGCTTTACGTCCCGAGAGTGCGCGGATCAGCGCCACACGATCTCGTAGGCGTCTACGCCCAACAATACCAAGCGGAGTTAGACGAGTACTTGCAGAGCGGCTCCGTGGATCGTCGCCCGCCCAAGCCTCCCCAAGAGCTCATACGCGAAACAGCCACCTCGCCGCTCATGAAACTCTTTAGAGGGAAGTGTGCGTACTGCGAGAGCTATGATGGAATGAATCACCTCCGCATTGACCATTTCCGACCAGCGGGAGGAGCTGAACGACGCGACGGCGCTATCGATTATAGACATTACGCATGGCTTGGGGTGACTTGGGAGAACCTTTATCCCGTTTGTGAAGCGTGTGCCCGTTCAAAGCGCAACCAGTTCCCGGTGGATAAGGCAGGACCAGTGGGCGCCGATATCCGCACGCTGCGGCGAGTTGAAGGCAACACGTTGCTAGATCCCTGTTACGATAAGCCGGTCAGACATATCATCTTTGACGAAAACGGACTTATGACCCCCCGCAGCCTGCGTGGTGAAATGACGATTGAAATCGCCAATTTGAACCGGTCGAGTCTCGGCGAGAAATTTTCACAGAGATACAATTCGGCTTAGACCAGTTGGTCCGTACTCAAGATCCAGTTTACCGAACGGAGATTGCTGATCGCCTTGTGCGGTTGGATCGGCCCCATGTGGGAGCTGCGCTTATTTGGCTCGCATCCCGCCTGCCTGACAGACTAAATTCGGGCCTTCTTTCGGGTAAGGCCCTCTCACAGGCAGCTGTCCGACGTATTCTCTATCTTGCGGCACGAGAAGCCGCCGGGCCACAGCAACCACGCGTTCCCTACGTTTCTGGCCGTTTCGATCAGCGAAGGCCCTTTATACGCGAGGTGGAGATTTGGAATTTCCGCGGCATCAACCACACGAAGGTTTCACTACC
Organism: Ensifer sp. M14; assembly: GCF_003355565.1. Classification (NCBI taxonomy): domain Bacteria; kingdom Pseudomonadati; phylum Pseudomonadota; class Alphaproteobacteria; order Hyphomicrobiales; family Rhizobiaceae; genus Ensifer; species Ensifer sp. M14. The sequence continues at coordinate 876,682 of NZ_QJNR01000004.1, read as the reverse complement.
GTACTCAGGGAAAGAAGATAGCAAGGAAATCGGTTCCCTTGTAATTCTCGGAGAAAATGCTGTCGGCAAGACCTCTATCTTGCAGGCTTTGGCCTTGGGTGCATTAGGCCCTGACAATGCAGTTGAGGCCGGGTTTTCCCCTCATTGGTGCCTGCGTGACGGTTGCGATCGGGGTCAGGTAATCGTTCGATTCTACGACACAAACGTGACAAATAGTATCGTATTTGAGCGCTTTAGCGAGAAGTTTGGCGGCGAGGCCTCCATCCCAACAGTGGTCTTAGGCTACGGGCCTTATCGACTTCCGGCGCGCGCTCCACTGTCCAACGATGCGAGCGGCTACGAGTTTAGGATCCGGTCGCTCTTCGACGACCGGGCTGTTATCAACGGACCATATGGGCTTCGCCAACACTTCCTTCGCGACGGCGGTTTATCGATTCTCGGCGACGCAGTCCGCACATTGAATTCTCTGTTGCTGAACCGCGCACGTGCTGCAGTGGAGCGTGGTCGCCTCATCATTGAGGACAACGGTCGTCGTCAGCGGCTGTCGGAGTTAAGTTCGGGCTACAAGAGCATCTTGACGTTAGCAACCGATATCATGGATGTCATGTATGGCGTGTGGTCGGGCATGACCTCGGGACAGGCCGTTATTCTGATCGACGAGGTCGACGCGCATCTACATCCTGCATGGCGCCTAACAGTAGTAGATGCACTGAAAGAGGCCTTTCCACTCTCACAGTTTGTGATGACCACCCACGATCCGCTCGTCCTCAGGGGCTTGGCGAAGCATGAGGTGATCGTGCTTCGCCGGGACCAGGAAGATGGCTCAAGCGTAGAGGCACCAACAGTTCCCGCGCTGGACGCCCTCACAATTGATCAGATGTTAACCTCCGATCTATTTGGCCTACGCACAACCCAGGACGCCGAGACTGCTGAGCAAATGACTCGTTACTATAAACTGCTCGCACTTCCCTCGCGCTCGCCCGACGAAAATCGCCAGTTGGATCGCCTTCGCGCAAGTCTTCCAGCTCGCCAGCCTATGGGCAACACAACTCGAGAGCGACTGTTTTATGCGATCATCGATCGATATCTAGCCCGAGCCGAGAGTCGGCGCGACATCGACGTATGGCGAGAGGAAGATCTGATTGACCTCGTCGCAGAGTTTGAGTTGGCAGAGGAAGAGGTCCTAACCCGTGATTCGTAGACCTCGCAACCTGGTCGGCGTTCCTTCAGTCCTGGGCGATGTCGGTACGCTCGCCGCCACCGAACGAGTTGCAGCCACACTGCATTTCCAAGCGATACCGGTTATCGGCAAGTTCACATTCTCCGTTTACTCACATGCTGAGGTGAAAGGCAGACTTAACCAGCTGTTTGGTCACAAATGCGCGTATTGCGAGGGTGTGCTAAAAGGCATGCTCCCCATGGATGTGGAGCATTATAGGCCGAAAGGCAGGATATCGACTCGTTCCGGCACAATCTTATCTCCGGGGTACTGGTGGCTGGCATCGGCATGGTCCAACCTTCTACCATCGTGTATCGACTGCAACCGGGAGCGGTGGCACGATGAAGACAATGGCGTGGATCATAAGCATGGCAAGGCGGACAAATTCCCGCTAGCGGTCGGAAGCCATCAGGCTGTTGCTGAAGGCGAGGAAGTTCTTGAAAACACCTTGTTGCTTAATCCCGCAGCCGACGACCCCCAGCCGCATCTTACTTTCAAGGTGATAGAAAACGACCGAATGAAAGAGAGCGTCGCTGTTGCTCTCACCGACCACCATGGATCCGCGGATGAGAAAGGAATTTTCTCAATTGACACTTATGGCCTCAATCGGCCAGGCCTCGTGGCGGTTAGGATGGCGAGGATCGAAGAACTTCGCCTCGCGCTTGACGGCATTAGCAGGAATTGGCGTTTAGCAAGGACGACAACAGACCCGGTGACTGCCGCGGAACTTCGGGAAGCTTGTCGGGAAGACATGCGAAAGGTTGTCCGTCTCTACCTTCACTGGAAATGCCCCTATTCGTCTGCGTGCCGTGAGTACTTTGAAAGCTGGAAGACCGCGACAGCAGGCGGAGCGGCGATGCCAGTAGTGAACGTTGCGTAGGCCATGTTCGCCTGCAGGCGATCGCTTCCCCATGGCCAGGTCGCGATGATTGAGTTTGACGTTTAATGCAACTTCTGATATACATCGGTTATGCTAAGTTGTTTTTCGCCTTTGGCGGTCGCCCGTGCGCGTCGGTCAAGCTAAGACCCTATCTGACCACGATACTCGGCGGCTTTTGAAAGTCGCAAGCGACTCCCGACATCCTCATCGCAACAAAGTCATCGTATTGCTCAGCGTCCGCGCTGGCTTGCGCGCGTCGGAGATAGCTCGCCTCAATTGGTCAATGGTCACGGATGGGCGGGGCAGGATCGGGCGACTGATCGAATTGCCAGGCCGGGTGGTCAAATATGGCATGGGTCGGCGGGTGCCCCTGCATGCCGAACTAAGAGCCGCGCTGGTGGCACTCAGGCGCGAAGCCTGCGCCTTCGGCCACAGCGAGCCCGTGGTGGCGAGCGAGCGCCGGGGCGGGGGTAATGGCCCAGCGCTGCCCATGACGCCCAAGGCGGTCGTCAATTGGTTTGCTGCCGCCTGCCGTGAGGCCGGGCTTGAAGGCTGTTCGTCGCATTCGGGCCGGCGCACCTTCGTCACCAAGGCGGCGCGGCTCGTGCAGAAGGCCGGCGGCTCGCTACGCGACGTGCAATTGCTCGCCGGACATCGCTCCATCGAAACCACCCAAGCCTATATCGAGGGAGACGCCGACATTCAGCGGCGGCTGGTGCGGATGATGTAGGCGGTCCTGGGCTCCGTTCGCACGGCCGGGACGCGCGGTCGCCGGTTCGTGGGGCAATTCAAATGGCCGCGCCTAACCGGCACTCTCCCGAACCGACAGCACAAGCGACGAAAGCTGCAGGAGAAGCCCGACTCGGAATGGAACACAACATGAACAATATTGGGCAATCCCCCACCCTGGCGAAGCGCGCCAAGACGCTTGCCGCCAGCGAACGCATCCGCGTGCTGAACGACTGGCTGCGCACACGCGGCGCCGGCGGACGGGTGATGATGACCAGCGGCATCGCCGCCCTCGACGAGAACGAGCGCCGCAAGGTGGTGGCCGCGATCCGAGGCTTCGACGCCTTCACCGTGGACAATGACCCCTATGGCGAACACGACTGCGCCGTGCTCGAGGTCGATGGATTAAGCGTCATGTTCAAGATCGACTATTACGACCTGACGCTAACGAGCCGTTCCCCCAACCCGGCCGATCCGTCGATCACCAGGCGCGTTCTGACGGTGATGCTGGCCGATGAGTATTGAGGCCCTCCCGTCCCGATTCGCCGTCATACCGGCGCCGTGGCCGACCACTCGCGAAAACTCCGGGAATGCAGCGGCATGAGCCCGACGCCCTACCGTCAGGGCCGGCTCGATTCGCTGTGCGGCATCTACGCGCTGATCAATGGCTTTGTCCACGCGAGACGGCACGACCCGCTGCGTTACTTCCCGACGAAGCGGCTGTTCATGACCCTCGTTGAGCGCATGGCGAAGATCAGAGGTGACACCAGCTTCTGCGGCGACGGCATCGACTACGACGAGTTCCGCAAGTTGGCGAAGGCTGCCTGCCGGTTTCATCGCGAGGAGGGGAATCAATTCGAGCTTTTGTCGCCCAAGGCGCTGCTCGATCAGCCATACCCCAAGAAGGCGAGCGATGATGTGGCACGCCGGGAATGGTTCCGAGCGGCGAGCGCCATACCCGACGCTGCGGTCATCCTCGATATCAACACGCCCTGGATGTCGCACTGGTCAGTGCTGGCCGGCGTAGACGGGGATCGGCTGTTGCTATTCGACAGCAACGGTATGCGCGGCATAGCAATGGCCAGCACACAGGCTTTCCTAGTGATTAGGATGATGGGTACCTCGCCTGCTTGATCTGTCCAGGCCATCGATGCCTGCTTTACGAAGGCTCAAAACAGTTCAGATACACTCTGGCATCTTTCGTGGGGGCAAAGATGAACGAAGACGGCGAATACAAGCTTTTTCTGAATATGTACCCGGAGAAAACCTACGTGAGCAAATCGTTCCGCAGTCATGAAGGTGAGCGAATGCGTATCGCCAACAAAGTCATCGACGGCGAAGGTGGCTTTGAATTTGCGACTGTAAACAATGAGGAGGTGCTCCGAGAAACAAGGAAGGGGAGATTCCAAATTAAAGCGGCCTTCATTGAGTCTGACCGCTCATTTCAAAGCGTAACGATCCAAAGATTCGTAGACAATGGAACGAAGAAGGAGGCTTTCTCGCTTCAACCTTCAGAGGTCACCCGACTCCTTTCATTTCTTTCCAATATCAGAAGGCTACATTTCCCAAACGACGGAAAGATCAACATTTCGGACGCCGATCTAGAGGATTTGCTATTGCAGCCGGCGCAGGCAAAGCGCCTGCTGAATGCAAACTTGGATATGGTCGCAGCCCTCCTGCGTACAGAAGTGACCAACGAGGATGTGATAGCCCTCGGATACCGAAAGAGACAGCTCAGAACATTTCAGAGTCTACTCACGGATGAAGATTACTTCGCAAAAGCACTAAGCAAGGCTCCGGCGGGAGCAGAAAGTGTATGGCAACAATTCTTCGAAAAGAATGCCTGGATCTTCGGATACGGTTTGTCGATGATTTTCTTCGGCTCGCTTGACGGGCGAAAACTCGAGCAAACTGTCAGAGGATACGACATAACCGGTTCGGGAAAGCGCGTTGATGCGTTGCTAAAGTCCCATGCCTTGCTAAGCACGGCATGTTTCGTCGAAATAAAGCGGCACGATACACCTTTAATGTACGAGGCACAGTATCGCTCGGGTGCCTGGCAACCTTCAGATCACCTAACGGGGGCGGTCGCCCAGTCCCAAGTCACCGTTGCCTCAGCCCTTGAGAATTGGCGCACGAAGGAACGATTTGACCGTGCCGACGGGGAACCCGGGGATACCGTCTACACGACCGAGCCGCGTTCGTTTGTGATCGCAGGTCAGCTCGCTGAGTTTCAGAGCGAAAGCGGAGTTAATGACAGAAAATTCCGCTCGTTTGAACTTTATCGGCGAAATCTAGTTCGGCCAGAAATTATAACATTTGACGAACTCTACCAGCGGGCGAGTTTGATTGTCGAAGCCCAAAGTGCTGAAAATTAGGCATGGGAGACGTGATTGCGATATCGCGATTGATCACGCGAGGCCAGAACCGACACCCTTCTATTCGAATAGTTGCATGATTGCCTGCGCGTCCGCATTGGCGATCTGCAATGCTTGAACTGCAAGCTGCTGCTGCGCCTGCAACGCCTTCAACCGTGTGGAGGCTTCCTCCATGTCGGCATCAACGAGCCCGCCGATGCCTGCGCTAATCGTGCCGTGCAGTTCTTTGTTGAAGGCTTGCTGCATTTGAATGCGCTTGCTGAAGGCGCCGAGCGTGGCGGCGGCGTCCGTGACCTTGACCAGCATACCCTCGATGCCAGCGAGATAATTGTCGATGTCGGCGCCAGCTGTCTCGATGTCGATATCGACTAGATTGAAGTCAGGTGGATTGCCGATGTTGTCGCGCACGTTGAGGATCTGGAACTGCGACCGGCTGCCCGCAGTCGGAAACATTGCAGGGTCGATTTCCAATGTCACAGCTATGCCCGCGCCGGTGGCGCTGACGCCGGTTCCAGCAAGGGCGTGATTGAGCACGGCGGCGAAGTCGGCGCCGGCATTGACGAGACCGTCGCTGGTCCCGAGCACACTGTCGACCACGGTGCGATCGATGGTGATCGTCTGGGGTGGATTGCCGGGTGTGACAAGTTCGAAAGCTATAACCACCTCACCATGCATTCGAAACGAGGGCGATCCCGAAAACCCGATCTTAGCATAGCCATTGTCGACGTCCGTTACCGGCGCATTTTCCAAACCGCCGGCCACGCCACCCGGCAGGCTGGAGGCTAAATTTGTGATCGTTATGCTGGCGTCATCCGAGCCTGTGCCTTCGAGTGAAAAAAAGGCGATGCGATCGGGAAGCTCCGTCCCGACATTGGCTTTGCCGGACAGACCGGCATTGACCATCGCCTGGTTGAGAATATTGACCATGGCCGCCCTGGTGGGGATCACGCCATCCGTCGTCCCAAGGCGGCTGTCCACCAAAGCCTTGTTGATCGTCACGGCGTAGGTAGCCCCGGCGGAATGCGGGCCGGCATCGACGGTGATGTCGAAGCTGATGCTGTCCGTGGGCGAAAGCGTGACGGGACCCGCGAAGGCGTAAGATTCGCGCGCGCGAGCACCATAGGCCGTGGTGCCACTCATCGTGGTTAGCCCAGCGATATTGCCGACGCTGCGACCATCCGCCTGCAGCGCCCCTCCCCCATCACGGTTCAATAGGCTGACATTCGCGATATCCAGGCTTAACGTTTCCAATTGCAAGGCACCCGAGCCCGAACGTGTAAGTGCTGCCGGAATATCGACGCGCACAGACCTGGCGAAGGCGAGATTGGCGATATCGGTATTCACCCAGTTGACGCCACTGAAGCTGGCGGAGGTGGCAAGGCCAACGGCTTGCTGCTTCAGTTGATCCAGTTCCGCTTGGATCTTCCCGCGATCGACACCGCCTTCTTTGGCAGCGACGAGTTTTGCCTTGATCTCATCCAGCACGTTTATCGTCGCCTCAAGACCTGAGTAAGCAACCTCGGCTTGCGCAGCACCGAGACCGAGCGCGTCGACGACAGCTACGATCGCCCTATCGTCGGAGCGCATCGTGGTCGAAATCGACCAATAGGCCGCATTGTCTTTGGCAGTTTCGACACGGAGGCCGGAACTGATTTGGTCCTGCGCCGTGGCCAGACCGACATTAAGGGTGCGCAGGGTTTGCAGCGCGGTAGCCGCGCCGGCATTGGAGTGGATGCTGTTCATTCACAAAATCGCTTCTAACTATCGTCGTTCTCAAAACATGGTTCTGAAACCTCCGCAGGATTGGGATGGGCGTTCTACGCAATACACTCTGCCTTGCCCGCATATCCTGCGGTTCGGCGACGGCATCATGCCGACTTACTTTCTTGGCCACCGAAGCGGCTCGATAGGCATTCCGGCTATTGCCGCAGCCCAAGGCAAACCTCTGCCGCCATCAAAGCGCGATAGAGGTAGAAGCCGTAAGGGTTGAAGCTGATTTCTTCTGTACCGGGTTGAACGTTGTTGGCGATCAATGTTGCCTGCAGCATCTGCATTTGCAGGCCAGATGCAAACTGAGCGGTTCCCTTGATCGAGGCGTTCATTTCGACCTCCCTGCACCAGCGCTCGGTAGGCTGGTAGTTGCCCACGACGTAGGATTTGAAGACCTTGACTTCCGCACCGATATTCATCGGGCAAACGACACTGCCTTCAGGGCACGCGAAGTCGGGGAACTTCTGCTCAGCAAACCGTGATTCGGACACCATACGCTCAACGTCGATCATCGGCCGGGTGGTCGAAATCGTCGGATTGATCTTCAACGGGGCCAGTACCGTACCGATGCTATAAGCTATCGGAACGGTCGCACTGTCAGGATGATTAATCGAAGGCTGGGTATTGGTTTGGGCAACGCTGGTGGTGTTTCCCTCCACCATTTGTCGCGTCGGCGGTTCGCTGTCCGAGTTGCTCGACGGCAAAGCCTCTTTGGCCGCAACTCTACGGAAATCAGTTACTGAAGGCGGAGAGCCGTCTGACCTGAACTGCAGCAAGTACGCGGCGTTGTCGGCGTCAATACCCTGACAGCTGATTGTCGCCGACCCCTTATAGGGGTTGCCATAGACACAATTTCCGACAACCGCTGCCGGGTCTGGCGGCACACCCTCAATACCGAGATTGAAGGTCACCTTGTCGAGACTCTGCGTTTGAGTATGGGCGTCCGGCTTGACGCCCTCCATTCCACTGAAGGTCGCCGCAGTACCTTCCCCGCCTATAGCAATCGTGAACCCGGCACGCCCACTTGCGTAAGTCACCTGTACAATACGGCCATCGCAATGTTCGGAGAAGCTTTTGCCGACCACTACGAGTCGCTCGCAGGTACCTGAAAGAATTGCCATCGAGACCACGGCATCTTCATCAAAAACAGGGTCATGTGTTTCGCTTATCGAGGCAGTTCGGGCCAACTCGACCTCAACAAGGGGAGCAGCAGCCTCGTAAAGAGCCATGGTATCTGAGCAGGTTCCCGCGAAATCGGCCTCCATCTCGTCACCTGTCGTTTCGGCGACGGCCTCGCGAATATCAGCGGAGAAGTCTTCTTTAAACGAACCTTCCTCACCGAGACGCCGAGCTTCACTCCACAGACGCTCAGAATCGAGTTTGAATTCACACGTCGTGTTCGCAAAATGCGCCTGCATTAGCACGTGAATGAGGGCCTTCTGGCCAGCGACCGACCTTTCCGCACCGGTCTCAGCACCCTCGAAGTAGAGAGTCTTGAAGCGTTCCTGCAGCAGCTGAGCTCCGTGCCGTAAATCATAGGGCGAAGCTGCATTGACAGGCGTCGCGATGACGACACTTCCGAAGGCGAGCACACGGACAATCCTCAGAACAACCAAACTCCCCCCCAAATCGCCGACTCACTCCACGGTAGTATTAAATCATTAATGTGGGATCAACAGTCCGTCGATTAACAAGCCGCGAATAAGGCCAAGTGCGTGCAATGGATGCACGAACGATCATTGGCTGGAATTTGCGGAAACTCCGAGTCGAACGGGAGTTGTCGCAAGAGCGCTTGGCGCTGGAGGCAAAGATCGACCGTGCGTATGTTGGTCGTGTTGAACGCGGCAAAGAAAACGTGACCGTGGCTACACTCGAAGCGTTAGCAGGCGTTCTCTCTGTGCCGGTTGCTGCGTTGTTCGCGGAACCAGATCCAAGGTCGCGTTATCCCGCTCCGCTGCGTTCAGGTAGAAAGCCAAGATTGTGATCTGTGGGTAGTGATGGCAGTTGGCTAGTGGTCCTGCCGGATGGCAATTCACCTCACCCCGACCGTTCGCCATAACTCGTGGCAAAAGTAGTAAAAGGCCACGGGTGGCCTAGCCTGCCCTACTGGACCAACGCCGGGCAGGAAATCGCAAATCTTTGAAGTATTTCGATTGAACGACATCGTACTCCCCGATAGGTTGCGATAAACCCAGAAAATGGGCGCCGTGACATTGGCCGCACCGGAGAGCTAAGTGGAAAGCTACAGGCTGGCGCCTTGGTGTATCTTGCCAAGGTAAGAGTTGCCGAGCCCGCCTGTTTTGGAGGGCATGTGAACAGTAGAGCTTGGGAGCGGCACTTCTGTGTTTCGACGAAAAAGGATTCCATCGATCTGAACCGCAACATCCGGTCCGCGCCAAACAACACGTTTTGCGACAAAACTGCTAGCACCTATGTTCGAGGAGCTGGGGTCTCATCTCAGTTCTTGGAGTCTGACGCCCGGTCCGGCTGCGTTCGATTGCTGATCGGATCGTTGGCCGTAAGGATACCTAGATCTGTATCCTGTGGCGTTGCGCTGCACCCACTAACCGCTGCCAACTTTGCCATCCCTCGCGTATCTTTTACCGCAATACGACGACGTGATCAAAGCAAACTACAAGTGTCTTTCCCAAACCACACTGGTACTGGATCGTGACGACAGGCCATCGCCGGCAGACGGGAGCATTGAGGATTTTTCATGAAGGCGTTTGAATTTGATCACAATCTTATTGACTCCTACGCGCGCTTCTCGCGATCCTTCAGCACCATTAGAGCTGTGGATCTCAAGAACGTAATTGAACGACAGTATGACGAAGGCCGGTTTTGGCCGGATGCTTTGCTTTCGCTGAACCCAAGATTTCTCTCTGGCCCCACAGTTGACGACCTCGTGGCGTCGGGGGATCTGGACGAAGCCACCGGTAAGATTTTTCGTATTGGGGCAACGCCAATCAGATTTCATTGGCACCAAGCGCAGTCGATCGCCAAGTCAAGTGCAGGTCAAAGCTTTGTCGTCACGACAGGTACCGGTTCAGGGAAATCCATGTGTTTCTTCGTTCCTGTGGTCGATGCCATCGTGCGTGCTCGAAAGGCCGGAGGACCGCGCAAGACACGCGCCATAATTGTCTATCCGATGAACGCCTTGGCAAATAGCCAGATCAAAGAAATCGAGAGGTTTATTTCGCAATCTGGGCTTTCCGAGGATGTGAAGCCGATCGTGCGGCGCTACACGGGTCAAGAAAGCCAGGAAGAGCGTCAGCGAATTGCCGACAATCCACCCGATATTCTGCTCACGAACTTCATGATGGCAGAACTATTACTTACGCGTCAGGACAGCCTTGACACGAAGGTCATTGACAATGCCAGCGGGCTCGAGTTCATCGTGCTTGATGAACTCCATACTTATCGCGGCCGCCAGGGTGCAGACGTTGCAATTCTGGTCCGTCGTCTCCGCAACCGGTGCGCTCCAACCAAAGCTCCGATATGCATCGGCACTTCGGCGACTATGGCCAGCGAAGGATCAGAAACTGGTCGAGCGAAAGCGGTCGCGGACGTTGCATCCCGCTTGTTTGGCGTATCGATTGGCCCGGATGCAGTTATTGATGAGTCTCTTCAGCGCGCGACGGACGACCGACTAGAGCTCGACGATGTGCGACCGAAATTGGAGCAGGTGCTTGTCAGCGACCTTCCCGAAACTCTCACGGATGAGATGTTGCGGAAGCATCCGCTTGCTGTTTGGACAGAGCTTGCGATCGGCCTCGATGATGGCCAAGAGCTCAAGCGCAAAAAGCCCGTCCCTTTCGATGTGGCTGCAGACCTGCTTTCGCGAGATAGCGGGGTCGACTTGGAAACCTGCCGACGCGGTTTCAAACGGTTTTTGACCAAGGTTAGCCTGCCAGAGACGGAGCGCGGCGGCCTAGGTTCAGGCGCTTTTCTTGCGTTCAAGCTGCACCGGTTCATCTCCGGTGCCGGAGAGATTTTCACCACGCTTGCCGGCCGCCCAAGGCGGGTTCTGTTTGAGGGCCAACTTGAAGATCCCGATGCACCCGGCCATCGCCTCTACCCGACTCGGTTCTGCCGAGAATGTGGGCATGAAGTCCACGTCGTCACCAAAACCGAGGATGCTGACGGTCTCCGCTTCCTCCCAAGAAATATCGACGACACACCAATCGCGGACCCGGATGGGGATATTGCGGGCTATCTTACGCCCATCGGTGAAGGAGACCCGGACTACGCCTTCACTGGCGATCCTGAGACCTATCCGGAAGATTGGCGCGAAGAACGAAATGGGATCGAACGGTTGCGTTCCAACCGCAAGGGCCGACTGCCGGAGTTGGTCACGGCGAGCCCGGATGGACGCTTTAGCCCGGACGGTGGCAGTTTTTGGTTTATCCCTGGAAAGTTCGGCTTCTGCCCATGCTGCCTTGACCAGCAGCACCCGAGCATGCGGGAACGCAGCAAGCTCGCAGGTCTTTCAGGCGAAGGCAGAAGCTCGGCAACGACGCATCTCGTTTCGACCGCCCTCGAATGGATGAATGGAGATAGCAGCGGTGTTCCGGCAGAAAAGCGGAAGCTGCTGGGTTTCACGGATAACCGCCAGGACGCCGCCCTTCAGGCAGGGCATTTCAACGACTATTTGTTCGTGAGCCTGCTGCGCGGCGCAATCCTGCGGGCCGTTCTCGACGCTGGCGACTATGGCATGACCGAAGATGAATTCGGTCTGCGCGTAGTGAAGGCTCTCGGCTTTACTGCATCCAACAGAGATGCGCGGATCCACTGGATGTTGGACCCTGAAGCGGGAGCGGTGGTTCGGGAGGATGCTCAACGCTCACTTGCCAAAGTCCTAGCCCACAGGGTCTGGACAGACCTGAGGCGGGGATGGCGCTACACCAACCCCAGTCTGTCGGTTCTCAAGCTTGTAGATGTTGAATTCATCGGGCTGGATGACATATCGGAAGACAGAGAAAGCCTTACTGCAATCCTTCCTGACCTCGGAAGCCTTGATGCCGCAGCCTGCAAGAAATTGCTCAAGGAAATTCTTGGTGCCATGCTCGAAGGCTTGGCCGTCAGCACCGAAGCGCTTGAACTGACCGTCCTCGACACCGTCAGCCAAAAATCCCGGAATCTTTTGCGAACCCCTTGGGCTATCGACCAGAACGAAACGCCAAGAAGCCGCACGACCCTTTTCCTGCAGGCACCCGGAAAGGATCGTGTCGGGCTGCGCGAAGAGCAGACCATTATCCGTGCTGGTCATAACTCTCGCATCGGCCGATTGATCAATCGGAAGAGCATTATCGGCACAAAGCTCAACAAGACCGATTACCTCGCCGTTATGACCGGACTGATGGAACTGATGGCACGCGAAGGGCTGGTATCGCTCGTCGAAATCGAGGCCGATCTTCACGGTTGGCGGCTTTCGCCGTCAGCTGTTCGTCTGATTCCGGGGGAAGCGATACGCAGCAAGACCGCAAGAGGGAACCGTTATTTCCACGACCTCTACAATGCCATCGCGACCGATCTGAAACGAGGCCGAAGCTTATATTGGGGGTTGGAAGGTCGCGAGCATACCGCTCAGGTTTCGCAAAAGCAGCGAGAATGGCGAGAATGGCGTTTCCGCTTTGAGGATGATGACCGCGCGAAGCTCAAGGACAACGTCGCAGAGATCAAGTCATCCGGGGAGTCCGATCAGTTCCTGCCCGCTCTTTTCTGTTCACCGACGATGGAGCTCGGCGTCGACATTTCTGCGTTGAATGCCGTCTATCTGCGCAACGTGCCGCCGACACCGGCCAACTATGCGCAGCGTGCTGGGCGTGCTGGTCGGTCTGGTCAGGCAGCGGTCATCGTCACTTATTGCGCAGCGCAGTCGCCACACGATCAGTATTTCTTCGAGCGCCGCAACGACATGGTGGCTGGGGTTGTAAGGCCGCCAGCACTGGACATCATCAATGAGGAATTGGTTCGCTCTCACTTGCATGCCGTCTGGCTAGCTGAGGCCAAGCTGGCACTTTCGCCGGACATCCCTGAGATCCTAGACCTGAAGCAAGCGAAATACCCGCTCAAACGGGAAATTTTCGACGTAATCACCCGGCCAGGCCTGGTGTCAGTCGCTCGCGCGCCGATGAAGAGGGTGCTGGACCAGATCCTTGCATCAATAGAAGGCAAGAAACCCGTGTGGATGGGCGACGCGAACGACTTCGTTCTCGAGGTCGCGACGCGCGCGCCGCAGGAGTTTGACCGCGCGTTCGATCGCTGGCGCGAACTCTACAATTCGGCTCGGACCCAGCTGATGGAGGCAAACAGCCGTTCCGAGATCACTGGCCTGTCTGGTGCCGACCGGCGCAAGATCAAGGCGGCGCAGATGCAGGCGAGCGATCAGATCGCCATCCTCGAACAGGGCAAGGCCACGAACGGATCGGATTTCTATTCCTATCGCTACCTCGCGACCGAGGGCTTTCTGCCAGGGTACAACTTCCCGAGGCTTCCGCTTTATGCCTTCGTCCCCGGAGAGGGCAAGGCCGGTTCCTTCCTGCAACGAGCCCGGTTCCTGGCAATTTCGGAATTCGGACCGCGCAGCCTGATCTATCATGAAGGCCGGGCCTACAGGGTGATGAAGGCCAAGTTGCCGCCCGAAGTCCGCACAGGGGACGGGTCAGAACTCGCTACCAAGGACATCTTTATATGTTCCAATTGCGGGGCCTGCCATGAAGGCGAGGTCGAGCGTTGCCATGCTTGCGACTCTCCTATGGCGGGCGAAGTCCCCGTTCAGCGTACACTTCGTATCGACAACGTCGAAGCGGCCCCCGCGGACCGGATTACAGCCAATGACGAGGAGCGCGTCCGCCAAGGGTTCGACATTCAAACCGTTTTCTCGTGGCCGAAACGAGATGGACGGCTTCAGGTCACCGAGGCTGATTTCCGTTGCGACGAAACTTCAATCCTTTCCCTGCAATATGCGAACAGCGCCGAAATCAGCCGGATTAACAAGGGACTGAAGCGCCGCAAGAACCAGACCGTCTTCGGCTTCAACATCGACCCGCGCAGTGGTTACTGGGCTAAATCGGAAGACGAGGATCCAGAGGTCGATGTGCCGCCGGATGTTGCGAGACCGGTCCGCATCGTGCCAATTGTGCGCGACCGCAAGAACGCGCTCCTGCTCCGCTTCCGCGAACCCCAAGCCTATGCCCTCGAGACGATCGCGACTGTCCAGCATGCGCTTTTGCGTGGAATCTCGGTCATCTTCCAGCTCGAAGAAGGCGAAATCCTTGGTGAGCCATTGCCTGCCCGCGACAACCGTCGCTCGATTCTCGCGTACGAAGCGACGGAAGGCGGCGCCGGTGTCCTGAGCCGCCTGCTTGAAGACGCCCATGCCCTCGGCAAGGTCGCTAGGGAAGCTCTGTCCCTCATGCACTTCGACAAAGTCGATGAAGCCATCGCGTCGGGAGATGCCGAGGACCTGGTGGATCGGGATGGCGAGGCTTGTGTCCGTGGCTGCTATCGTTGTCTGCTCTCCTATTTCAACCAACCGGACCACGAGCTGATCGACCGTGCCAGTGATGAAGCTAAGCAGATGCTGATCGATCTAGCTCGGGGGGAGGTGGTGCTGGCGACCGCGCCGTCGCGCTCTGGGATTGCCGGGGGATGGGAACCTGCCTTCAAAGATGCTGGGGTGCCAGCCCCAGATAGCACATCCGTCAGCTTTGCTGATCAGGAGATGAGCTTTGTGTGGCGCAACCATTTCATTGCGGCCTGCACCGAGGCCCTGTCCGACGCAGCGCGGGAGATCGCAGATGCCAAAGGCTGGACGCTGTTCGAATTGCCCGAGACTTGCGGCGCCGGCGTGCCCGACGCACTAACTTCGATGTTCAAGGATTGATCTGATGACCGTGAGTTTTGCCCCCGGAGACCTCGTTCGTGCCCGCGGGCGCGAATGGGTGGCCCTGCCTTCCCCGCGCGAGGGCATTCTGGCGCTTCGCCCCCTCTCCGGGAGCGAGAACAATACGGTAATACTCGACCCGGCACTCGAAACGCTCCCTGTCTCAGCCGCCCGTTTCGACCTGCCAGCAGACGCCGCGCCGACTGTCCAGTCAAAGGCCGCGCTCTTGGCAGACGCCATGCGCCTGACCCTTCGGCGCGGAGCAGGCCCTTTCCGATCGGCCGCCCATCTGGCCTTTGAGCCCAGAATCTATCAGCTCGTTCCCCTGCTGATGGCGCTTCGTCTACAGGTGCCCCGCCTTCTGATCGCCGATGATGTAGGGATCGGGAAAACGATCGAGGCGGGCCTGATCCTTCGTGAGCTGATGGACCGGGGCGAAGTCGATAGCTTCTCCGTGCTCTGCCCGCCGCATCTCGTCGAGCAATGGGTCGGCGAACTGACGTCGCGCTTCGGAATTGAAGCCGTCGCCGTGACATCTGGAAGTGCTGCCCAACTTGAACGCGGCCTCCCTCTCGCGCAGACGCTTTTCGATGCCTATCCGTATACCGTGGTCAGCCTCGATTACATCAAGGCCGAGAAACGGCGCGAGGGCTTTGCTCGCGCCTGCCCAGACTTCGTGATCGTTGACGAAGCACATGCGTGCGTTGGCACACACAAGGGCAAGCAGCAACGATTCGAACTGCTCGCTGGACTGGCGCGCAATCCTGAGCGACGCATGATCCTCCTCACCGCGACTCCACATTCCGGGGACGAAGATGCTTTCGGTCGCCTTCTTTCGCTGATCGAGCAATCCTTTGGTGCGATGAATTTTGATGACGCTCGCTATCGCGAACGTCTTGCGCGGCATTTTGTACAACGGCAGCGCATTGACCTGGTTTCCGGGGAGTGGGACGAGCACCGTGCTTTTCCGAAACACGAAACAACCGAAACTCCCTACCGTTTGTCGCAGACACATCTCGATTTCCAGGAGGCTGTGCTTGATTACTGCTTCGGCGTGGTTTTACGGGCTGGCTCTGGCCAGCGGGAACAGCGACTAGCATTCTGGGGCACACTTGCCTTGATGCGCTGTGTCGGATCGTCTCCCGCGGCCGCCCTTAGCGCCCTTCGTAACCGCATGGCCAATGAGAGCGAGCGGCTTGAGCCTCAGATCTATGATGAAGATTCTGATGACGAGGACGCTGTCGATATTGAGCCAGGCATTGGCTTTGACAGTGATCCGGCCCTTTTGGCCCTAGTCAGGCGGGCAGAAGACCTAGTCCACAAGATCGACCCGAAGCTCTCCGCTCTGATTGACACCCTGACGCCGCTGATCAAAAAGGGCGCGAACCCCGTGGTTTTCTGCCGTTACCTCGCTACGGCTGAACATGTCCGCGATGGTCTTCGCAAGGCTTTCCCGAAGCTGGTCATCGAAGCAGTGACAGGCGTCTTGACACCTGATGAGCGCCGCGATCGAGTGGCTGACATGGCCGCGGCCGATGAACAGAAGGAAACCCACCGCATTCTGGTTGCCACCGACTGCTTGTCAGAAGGGATCAACCTCCAGCAGTTGTTTGACACGGTCATTCACTACGACCTGTCTTGGAATCCGACGCGGCATCAGCAGCGGGAGGGCCGGGTCGATCGTTTTGGACAACCGGCCGAGCTGGTCCGCTCGGTCATGATGTTTTCGCCAGACAGTGCCATTGACGGCGCCGTGCTTGATGTGATCCTCCGCAAGGCGGAGGAAATCCGCAAGGCAACCGGCGTAACTGTACCGCTGCCCGATGATCGGGGACCGGTGACAGATGCGCTCATGGCTTCAATGATGCTTCGGAGAGGCGGCACGCGCCAGTTGGCCCTTGATCTGCGCCTTGAGGACGGCACGAAAGCCATGGAAGCGCGCTGGCGTGACGCCTCCGAAAGCGAAAAGAAATCCCGCGCTCGCTTTGCACAGAATGCGATGAAGCCGCAGGAAGTCGCTTCAGAGTGGGAGAAAGTCCGCACCCTGCTGGGCTCGCCCGACGATGCCAAAGTGTTCATTGAACGAGCAATGTCCCGCTTTGGTGTGCCGCTTGAGCCTCGAAAGAACCTCTTGGTTGCCCATGTTCATGCCTTGGAAGCGAGCTTGAAAGATCGCTTGGACCAGCGGAGGCTAACCGGCTCGGTTCGTCTTGCTGTGGTTGAACCGGCACCCTCAGGAACGGCGCTGCTGACCAGAACTCATCCTCTGACGACGACGCTTGCAGAGTCGCTGGTGGAAGCATCACTTGATCCGGAAACGTTGTCCGGCCTGGGTATTGGTCGAGTTGGTGCCTGGCCGACGACAGCCGTCCAGCAGATGACCCGCGTTGCCCTCCTTCGGATCCGGTTCAAGCTGACGGTCCATGCGCGAAAGGAACGCCTGCTTCTCGCCGAGGAGGCTGCCCTTGTCGCTATGCAGGGCAGCAGGATCGTTACGAGTGGCGAAGCGGCCCGTGCGCTCTTGAACACGCCTGCCGACGCCGACCTAGCATCATCGGCGCGCGACCGGTTTATTGCCAAAGCCAAGGAGGACCTGCCCGGCTTGATCGACGGTCCATTGGGTGAATTCCTTAAAACCCGTGCGGAAGAACTCATGCAGGATCATGCCCGCCTGCGTGCTGCTGCCGGATCGGCCTCGCGCGTTACAGTCGAGGCGGTCCTACCGCCCGACGTTATCGGTCTGTTCGTCCTGATTCCGAGTGAGGTCTGATTATGGCACGCAAGCCCGTCATCGATATGTCGGCCTGGCCGTCTCTCAGCCTCGAAGGTAATCTGATCGCGCCAGCCATGGTCGCCGCGGCAGACCGTCGCGAGGCATCAGAGCAAACGGAGGCCCACTACCGCATCCGCAAGGGCCTGACGATCCGAGAGGAAATATCGACTGCCTTCCGCGTCGGCCAGTCCCATTTCGATACCTTCGCCAGGATCGCAAATCCGTCAGCCGAGGCGACGCGCCGCTTCGTCAAAGCCTTCCTGCAGGAGACCTTCGGCTACGACGATCTTGTCCCGGCCGAGGGCACACTTTCCTTCATTGCGGGCGAACGGGTGCCGATTGTGGTCGTCCCCCCTTCAGACGAAAAACTCGACCGGCGCAGCGCGACCCTATCGATCGACCGCACACGCTCTCCCGCCTTTGCTCTCCAGGATTATCTGAACGAGCGTGACGAAACGCTCTGGGGCCTTGTCACCAATGGCACCCTAATCCGATTGATGCGCGACAACGCGTCGCTGACGCGCCCCGCCTATATCGAAGCGGACCTCGTACAAATCTTCACCAACGAGGACGCTGCGTCCTTTGCCGTCCTCTGGCTCCTGATCCATCGCACCCGCTTCGGCGTTATAGGTGCCCCGACAACCGACTGCGCACTGGAACGCTGGCGCGACGCCGGGGCGAAGGAAGGCGAGGTCGCCCGTGATCGCCTGGCCGTTCAGGTCCAGATCGCCCTCAAGGTCTTGGGCTCCGGCTTTCTCGAGGCTAATCCCGACCTCGCAACCAAGCTGAAATCCGGCGATGTCAACCTGACCGAATGGTTCAACGAACTGCTCCGCCTCGTCTACCGCCTGATATTCCTGATGGTGGCCGAGGACCGGAACCTCCTTCACGCGGAGAAAGCCAAGCCCGATGCCCGCAAACTCTACGCCGAAGGTTACAGCCTCGCGGTGCTTCGCGCTCAGTGCTACCGGGCAGCCTCATGGGACAAGCACCACGACCGCTATGAGGGCATCAAGATCGTCTTCCACGCGCTCGCCCATGGGCAAGAAGCCCTTGCGCTTCCGGCCCTTGGCGGCCTGTTCTCCGAAGACAAGCTGCCCCATCTCGAAACCGCCCGCCTGCGTAACAAGGCCTTCATGGAGGCGCTCTACCGCCTCTCCTGGCTGACCGACAAGACCGGAATGGTCCCGGTCAATTGGCGGGCGATGGAAACTGAAGAACTGGGTTCGGTGTATGAATCCCTCCTCGAGCTTCAGCCCCAGTTGGGCGATGACGGCAAGACGCTGCACTTCGCCTCCGAGGCCGCCGAGCAGCGCGGCAATCAGCGCAAGACCACAGGCTCCTACTACACGCCCGACAGCCTGGTTCAAGCGCTTCTCGACACCGCGCTTGACCCCGTGCTCGACAAGACAGAAGCCGAAGCAGACGATCCCGCCAGGGCCCTCCTTAAACTGTCTGTCATCGACCCCGCCTGCGGCTCAGGCCACTTCCTGTTGGCCGCCGCCCGTCGCATCGCCACGCGGCTGGCCCGCATTCGAGCCGATGGTACACCCTCGCTCGCCGATTTCCGCCATGCTCTGCGCGATGTCGCGCGGTCCTGCCTGAACGGGGTAGACCGCAACCCGATGGCGGTGGAACTGACCAAGGTCGCGCTCTGGATCGAAACGGTGGACCCCGGCCTTCCCCTCGGCTTCTTTGATGCGCAGATCCGCTGCGGCGACGCGCTGCTGGGCGTATTCGACCTCAAAGTGCTGCAGGACGGCATCCCCGATGCCGCCTACAAGCCGCTGACTGGCGACGACAAGGACACGACTAGATATTACCTGCAGGCAAATCGCGCCGCGACCGCCGGTCAGGGCGGGTTCGACTTCGGCACCGGCCGGGCCGCCCTGCCTACGATGAGGCCGCTGGCGCTGGATTTCTCAGGCTTCCGTGACTTGCCCGAGGATACGGTCGAGCAGATCGGGGCCAAGGCCGAGCGGTTCAAAGAGCTGCGCAAGGGGCAGACCTTCGTCCGCGCCAAGGCGGCGGCGGACCTCTATGTCGCGGCCTTCCTGCTGCGCAAAGTGGGCGGCGCACCGGCGGGGGCGTCAAGCCGCACGGTGCCGACGACGGAGGAGCTGTGGATGGCCCTTAATCAGGGCAAGGTTCGGCAGGCGATGATTGACGCGCCCAAGGCCGCCCGCCGCGCCCGCGCCTTCCACTGGCCGCTGGAGTTTCCCGATGTGATGCAGCGTGGAGGGTTCGATGTGGTGCTGGGCAACCCGCCGTGGGACACGATGAGCCCTGACTACAAAGAATACTTTGCCGTCCATGACTCCAACATCCGTCACATGTCGCCAGATGAGCAAGAAGAAGCATACGCCAGATTGCTGACCGATCCGGTGATTTCGAAGCGTTGGGAACAGCATTGTGCAGATCTATATGCCGCCGTTCATTTCATAAAATCGAGCGGCCGCTACCGGCTTTTTGCGGAAGGCAACCTCGGCAAGGGGGACTTCAACGTCTACCGGATGTTTGTAGAGACCGCTTTGGCCGCGACCAGGAAGGGGCGGGTTGCAGCGCAATTTGTCCCCGAGGGGATGTACAACGGTGCGAACGCAACCGCGATCCGAAAGGAGCTTTTTTCGGCATTTAGGCTGGATCGGTTGGCTGGCTTCGAGAACACCAAGGGCATCTGGTTCCCTAAGGTGCACACCGCGATGAAATTCTGCGTCTACGTCGCGTGGAAGGGCGGCAAAACCGCCGAGTTCGTCGCATCCTTCCGGGTCAACACCGCCGAAAAACTGCAGGAGTTTAAGTCAGGCAAGGGTTTGCGAATTCCGGTATCTGTTGTTGAAGAGTTCTCACCCGATGCAGTCGCGATTATGGAATTCGCCGCGCAGTCCGAGATCGACATTTGTGCACGCATGTATGCGCTCTATCCAAAGTTCGGTACTGAGATCGACGGCGTACCTTATCGCCACTACATGCGCGAAGTTGACATGGGAACGGACCGGGGTCTGTTCACCGAAGGTGACGAAGGCTTGCCTGTGTTCGAAGGTCGGATGATCGACACTTACGACTATCGGGCCAAGGGTTATGTTTCGGGCCGGGGTCGTTCGGCGGTTTGGGACGACCTTCCTTTCGGTCACCCAACGAAGCAGATTCAGCCGCAATGGCGTATTCTTGAAGACAAAATACCTGACAAGCTTGGATCGCGAACCGACCGTTTCCGCGTGGGCTTCGGAGATGTTGCCAGTCCTACGAACCAAAGGGCGCTGGTGGCGGCGTTGCTACCAAAAGGCAGTGTGAGTGGTCACAAAGTGCCGACCATTGAGTTTAGCCGAGGCAAGCTCCGGGATCTCTTGATTTGGCTCGGCGTGGCCAATTCGCTCGCAATGGACTTCTTGGTTCGCAAAAAGGTGTCGCTCACCATGTCCTACACGATCATGGACAGCCTGCCGTTCCCTCGCGACTACACGCAAACCCCATCATCAACCAAGATCGCCCAACGGGTCTGCTCGCTCTGCGCGGTTGGCCCGGAGATGGAGGAATTCCGGCAAGAGGCAGTCGGGCTGGGCATCTTGGCATCGGTAGATGATGTTATCGAAGACCCGGACCAACGCGCTGTCGTGGCTGCTGAAATTGATGCGCTGGTCGCCCGCGACGTATTCCGGATGAAAAAGGGTGAGATGCTCTATATCCTCGATCCCGACAACATTTTGGGCAAAGGCTGCGGCGTTGAAACATTCAAAGCCCTTCGCAATGCCGATATGCGGGAGTTCAAGGAGTTCCGAACTCAACGATTAATCGAGGAAGCATGGGTCCGTGTGGATGCGGACGAAACGCTCAGGGAGGCGGGTCTTGCGGATGCGCCGATGGCGGAAGCTGCTCCCACTGTGGTCGATCTGCCGCCCCTTGACACGCTACGCAACGGGGCATGGTCCTGGCCGACAAACGTTCAGCCCGGTGATCGTCTCCGTTACGGGGCTCAGTATGCGCTCTGGCTTATGAATCCCGTGGACGATGTTGGTCGCACCCGTTTCCTTATCGCCAGCCTCGCGGAACCAGTGTTGCTTACCCCTTTACTGACTGGCCCCGACCGCACCCAATGGACTAGGCTCATCGGCCCCGAAGCGCAGCCAACAAAAGGCGTAGTCCGGCTACGCCCTGCCATCAATGAAGCATGGCGATCGACATTTGAGGCGCTGCTTTCCTCGGGCCAATTGGCGGAGGCGGTCGACGGAGCCTGGATACGGGGGCCGCATTTCAATTCAGCCGGACTGCACGCTCAGTCCCCCGATGCCCAGCGGGTCGCTTTCGCGATGCGCGCCATTAGCGGCATCGAGCTCGGAACTCTGAATGCCGCTCTCTCGCAGGAGGACAATGTCGTTTGGGCGAGGTTTGGTCGTGCCGGCTGATCTGTTCGCTCCCGTAATGCGTCTGCCCGCCGCACCCCGCGGAAGGAGCGAACCTCGACTTTGGATCCGTCGCTTAGCGATCTTCAGCGATCCGAAGACCATCATCCGCGATGTGCGGCTGAAGCCTGGGCTCAATATTGTCTGGACGCCGGATATGTCGAGTAGCGGCAACCGAGCCTTGGCCCATGGCAGCGGCAAGACAACTTTCTGCCGTTTGCTGCGGGCTTGCCTGGGGGAGCCAGGCTTCGCGACTGAGACTCAGCGCTCGCGTGTGTTCGCCCGAGTTCAAGATGGCTTGATCGCGGCCGAAATTTTTCTCGATGGCGTGTGCTGGGTCGCTGTTCGGCCTTTGGGGTTGCCGGGCGGGGAGTTCGTCGTTCAAGCCGCTTCCATTGAAGACGCCATCGCGCGGGGGCGTCGTGATGGTGATCCAGCATTCATCGATCCCATAGTGGTCGAAGCTTTTTTTCCTATGATCGCGAGAGCGACACCTCCAGAAGTCAGTCGCGAGCAGGTCTGGGATGTTCTTCGTGCCTGGATGACGCGCGATCAGGAGTGTCGCCTTGGAGACATTCTGGCGTGGCGTTCGGTGCAGACGCAGTCACGGTCCCGTGCGCAGGTGCTTGGGGAAACTGCCAAGCTGACGATGGTGCGCCTTGCCCTACGTGCGTTAGATGCAGAAGAGCAGACAGCAGCGCTTCGGGAGCGGGAACTCGTGACCGCAGCCGAAGATGAACGGCGGCGTCAAGCCTATCAGCAACAGCGTTATCTTGATGGGCTGAAAGCGGTAAGAGCAGCACTGGGTGTCAGCGGCGAGGTCGATTTTGATGACACCATCGATCAGAAAGGACTGATTTCGCGGGCAGAGGCAGCATTGGCAGAAGCGATGCGTGCCGATTTGCCGAAACCGCCCGACGTGGGCTCGATCTTCGCTCGCTTAAACGCACTCAACGAAGAACGCCGCGCATTGGAAGCCAGACAGCAGGAGGCATTGAAGGACGGCGACCTCAAGCTGGGAGAGGCAGAGCGCTACCGTTCAGAGGCAAACTACGGCGACTTCGACATCACTCAGGGAGCTGTGAGGGTCTGTCCTGTCTGTAGGGTCACTATTGACGAGACGCTTGCCAAGGGATGCGCCATCTCGCTTGAACGGTGCGACTTGGAAGCACTGAAGGCGGCGATTGCCGACAAGCGCGCCAAAGCAGCGCGACTGGATGCAGAAGCGAAGAGCGCCAGTCAGGAAGCAAGGCGGCTCGAAGCGATGATCCATCAGCTTGGACCCCGGCAACAAGCCCTTGAAAGCGAGGCGAAGAGCGCCGACACAGTCACTCGCGCCGCTCAAGCGGCAGCAAAAAATATTCAGGATCGAATTTATCAGTCAAGGCGCGTACTCGACGACGTGCGTGCCCTCCGCAACACAGAGGCTTTGACGAAGCCGGACTCTTCCGCAACCAGCGCATTGGAAGCTGTACGTGCGCAAATGGATTTAGGACGTGCAAGAGCGAGAGTCGCCATCAGAACATTGGAAGAATGCTATCAGGGGATCATGGCCGGTTGGCTTCCCGAGGGGGTAGAAGGCAGCATCAAGCTGGACGGCAAAGGCCTGAAGGTTGACGCCCAGTTTCTGGGCCGAGGTGAGGTTTCAACGGCTGCTCTCGATTCATTGATGGTTGTTGCTTTTGACTTGGCAGCGCTGCACATGGCCATAGAGGAGAAAGCGGACCTGCCCGCTTTTCTCATCCACGACAGCCCGCGCGAAGCAGACCTAGACGGGCAGTTGTATGCCCGTCTTTTCAGCTTGGTAAGCGAATGGGAACCGAAAGCGGGAACTCCTTGCTTCCAGTACATCGTCACTACCACAAGTGCTCCGCCGCCGGAATTACAGAGCGATTTTCACGTTAGACTACAAATGAGCTCAACGCCTGCGGAAAAGCGGTTATTCAGGATGGATCTTTGACTATGCTTGGAAATATCCGTTCAGAAATATGCCGACCTAGCCGGCAGGTAAGTCCAGGCCCTGCAGGCTGCACGGGGGCAGCATGATCAAGTTAGAATCTCCTCAGAGCTTTATCGTCGGCCAAGAATGCCAGAAAGTTTCCTGGCAGAATGGATATCGCCGCGCAATGGGTCAGATGGAGGGATGGGCACGCTATGGTTCCACCACCGCCAAGGGCACGATCTGGTTAGCTGCCATGGGGCAAGAGGGCCCGTGGTTTCTGGCCCTCGATCATGGGGGCATTGTCGAGGAACTGGGACGTCCGCAGGACGACATGCCCGGCCCCGGCCTCGCACGGTTTATGTACGCCAGCTTGACAGAGCTCTATGCCGAACTGACGCGCGTCTATCAATTGGGTGTAACCCTCCCGGACGGGCCGCTTGAGGAATTCCTTGTCGCAGTCCGCGATCTGCCCAAGACAACCGAAGCCGAGCGCCTGATTATTCAGCGCGTTGGCCAGGACATCTTCCGCGACCGACTGATGACCTACTGGCAGGGCCGCTGCCCTTTGACCGGAATCACGGATCCCGCGCTCCTGCGCGCCAGCCACATCATCGCCTGGAAGGATTGCGCCGGTGACGCGGAGCGGCTGGACGTGCACAACGGCCTGCTGCTTTCAGCGCTCTGGGACGCGGCCTTCGACCGAGGCTTGGTCACATTCGATGATGAGGGCCGGCCGGAATACTCACCGTCTCTGAGCGAGAACGCCCGCGCCGAGTTACGCTGGCGCGAGGCGATCCCGCTGACCGACAATCATCGCGCACGCCTTAATTGGCACCGCGCGAATCCGTTCAGGCTGAATCAATAGAAAGGCCTTCGGCAACACCGCGTCGTTCTTTCGCCCCGGGATATTTGCGAGCCGGTATCCATCAATCGACGTCCAATGGTGTCCGGCGCGATCCACTACAATGCAAGCTTGAATGTGGGGTAAGGTGAGGGGCGCGATCACCTGTGACTACTGTCGCGCAATAAAATCAACACGTTAACAATACAAATGGCGGAGAGGGTGGGATTTGAACCCACGATACCCTTGCAGGTATGCCGCATTTCGAGTGCGGTGCATTCGACCACTCTGCCACCTCTCCGCATAGTCGGTCGGCGCTTGTTCGGCGCGGTCGGGTTCATAGCCGCAGATTCGGGTGCTGGCAAGGGCCTCGATGAAGTTTATCCAATGTGGCGAGTGGCTTCTTCTTGACAGAGGTCAGCGTTTCCCTTAATTCGCGCAATGAAGTGGTGTGGCTTGCCCTCACCGCAGCGGGTGTGATTTGCGCCCATTCACCGGCAGGGCCTCGGGAATGATCCCGAAAACCCTGCTCAAAATGTCGACTGACAAAAAGACGGCCTTGCCCTTTAGGGTAAAGAGCCGGCCCGAACATGAAAGGATAAAGAATGTTCGCAGTCATCAAGACCGGCGGTAAGCAGTACCGCGTGGCAGCCAACGACGTCGTAACCATCGAAAAGCTGGAAGGCGTAGCAGGCGACAAGATTGAATTCACCGAGATCCTGATGGTCGGCGTCGGCGCTGATGCAACCATCGGCGCTCCGTTTGTCGAAGGCGCCGTTGTCAGCGCTGAAGTCGTTGAACAGGGCCGCGCCAAGAAGGTCATCGCCTTCAAGAAGCGTCGCCGCCAGAACTCCAAGCGCTCGCGCGGTCACCGCCAGCACCAGACGACCGTCCGCATCCTGGACATCGCTGCTGCCGGTGGCAAGGCAAAGAAGGCTTCCAAGAAGTCTGAAGCCGCCGCTGAAGCTGCAAACTGAGTTTTGGGATCGAAGGTTTAAAGGAGAACACCAATGGCACACAAAAAAGCTGGCGGTTCGTCGCGCAACGGTCGCGATTCTGAGTCCAAGCGCCTTGGCGTGAAGAAGTTCGGCGGCGAAAAGGTCATCGCCGGCAACATTATTCTGCGTCAGCGCGGCACCAAGTGGCATCCGGGCGCCAATGTCGGCCTCGGCAAGGACCATACGATTTTTGCGCTTACGGCGGGTAACGTGGACTTCCGTACGAAGGCCAATGGCCGCGTGTACGTGTCTGTAATGCCGAAAGCGGAAGCAGCGGAATAAGCCGGTAGCGCTCTAAAACAGCCGGCGTCTCATCGACCCGGCTGGCGCACCTGATGGTTCCAAGCCAGACCTGAAAAGGGGAGATGGGGCAATACCCAACTCCCCTTTTTCTCGTTTCTGGAGGACGAACCATGCAAACCGAACTGTTGAGGGAAGACCAATCACGGTCTCCCGAACAAAGGCTGAGGCCCCAACGGTCAAGGACCGATTGCCCGATATTGTTGTCACCCCGGCTCGTTCTGCGCGCGCCCCATGAAGACGATATCGACGCCCTTGCCCATCTTGCCAACAATGCCAATGTCGCCACCATGGTCTCGCGCATGCCGCACCCGTATACGACGGCCGATGCCGCCGATTTCGTGCGACGCGCCAAAGCCGGCACGATTGGCAAGTGCGTCTACGCGATTACCAAAGCGGATAATGGCGCATTCCTCGGTTGTTGCGGTATCGAACCGCATCCCTATGGCAAGACGGCGGAACTCGGCTACTGGCTGGGCGAACCCTATTGGAACCAGGGCTATGCCACCGAGGCTGCCCAGGCGCTCACCGACATGGCTTTCCGCACCCGTGACATCGACCAGATCGATGCGCGCTGCCGGGTCATGAATCTGGCGTCGCGCCGGGTCATCCAGAAGTGCGGCTTCCAGTTCCAGGGCAGCGGCATGGTCGGCAGCCTGGCGCTCGGCGGCTCGATCTCGGTCGAATGGTACCGGCTCGACCGCAAGACCTGGGTTTCGCTCAGAAGCTGGGGAGGCATGCGATGAACGCGCTCACCTCCGAACGCTCGCGCACCGCGATCCGTCCCGGCCCCGGGCCCTGCCCTGTGATCGAAACCAAGCGGCTGGTGCTCAGACCCCACAGCCGAAGCGATGCCGAGGCGATCGCCCAGTCCTTGGGCGATTTCCAGGTGGCGCGCATGCTCGCGCGCGTGCCCGCCCCCTATGACCAGCAGGATGCGCTCGATTGGCTGGCAAGCCAGACCTCGGGCCTCACGCCCGACTGGACGCTGGCGATCACCACCGGCGACGACGTGCATATCGGTTGCATCGGCATCGAGCTCAGGCACGGCCAATGGCATGTCGGCTACTGGCTGAACCGGTTCTATTGGGGCAAGGGCCTGGCGAGCGAGGCAGCCTATGCGGCGATCGAGCGCTTCTTCCGGCGCATGCCGGAAATTACCCTGCATTCCGGCGTCTTCGCCGACAATCCGGGGTCGCTCAAGGTCCAGGAAAAGCTCGGCTTTCAGATCACCGGGTGCAGCCAGGTCTATGCGCTCGCCCGCAATGCCATGGTCGCCCATATCGAGACCCGGCTGAGCGCGGCGGATCTGCGCAGACCGAACTGAAGCAATCCCCCCCGCGAAGGCACGCCTTCGCGGGGGGGTGTGTTCGTCAATCGAGTACGAAACCGATTGGAAAGTGGTCGGAGCCCTTGGCGTCGTAATCGGTCCAGGCGTCTTTCAGACGTGGCACCAGCCCGGCGCTGATGAAGCCATAATCGAGATGCATGCGCTTTTGAGGATTGTCGGGATGAACCCAGCTATAGCTTTCCGGCGTCAGCCGGTTGAGATGGGCGAGCACGTCGACCGGATTTTCGAGCCGAAGCGAGCGTCCGTAATAAGCGTCGCGCGAGCCGACCATCGCGCAATATTCAGGCGTTTCCGGCTCCATGTTGAAGTCGCCCATGACGACGAAATCCTCCGGATGCGGCGGCTCGGCAAGACCGAAATCGGCAGCACCGGTGATACCACCGCCCTCGAGCGGATAGCCGAGAAGCCGCTCCTTGAGGAAGCGGATCTGGGCGATGCGCTCGGCCGGAAGCACGTGGTCGAGATGCAAGGAATAGACGCGCAACGGCCCGCCCGGCGTGGCGATCAGCGCTTCGGTTGCGCCGCGCTGCAGGTTCATCGGGCTGATGGTCCGGGTGCGCGGCAGCGAAATCAACCGGGTCGACAGGATCGGCCAGCGCGACAGGATCATGTTGCCGAACTGGAAACGTCGGCTGACGGCGCGCCCATCCTCGACCGCAGAACCGATATCGATGTCGCAAGGCGCATGAAAGGCGGCGAAATGACCGGGGAAAAGCGCCTCGAAACGGGCAACCAGATCGACGTGGCCGTTGCGGTGAAAACCGCGGGACACTTCCTGCAGCGCGATGATGTCGGCGCCGTCGAGCGACGCGGCAATGCGCTCGGGGTCAAATTGGCCGTCAAGACCGATGCCGTATTGGATGTTGTAGCTGGCAAAACGCACGATATTCTTTGACCTCCGGATGAACCGCCTATATCGATGGCGGCAAAATACGACCGCGCAAATACACAAAACAGATGGCTGACCAATGAAATTTCTCGACGAAACGAAAGTCTATATACGCTCCGGCGACGGCGGCGCAGGCGCCGTGTCGTTCCGTCGCGAAAAATTCATCGAATTCGGCGGACCTGATGGCGGCGACGGCGGCCGTGGCGGCGATGTCTGGGTGGAGGCCGTCAACGGCCTCAACACCCTGATCGACTTCCGCTACCAGCAGCATTTCAAGGCCAAGACCGGCACGCACGGCATGGGCCGCAACCGCACCGGCGCCGGCGGCGCCGACGTGACGCTGAAGGTTCCGGTCGGAACCCAGATCTTCGAGGAAGACAGCGAAACGCTGATCGTCGACATGGTCGCCGAGGGCCAGCGCTACCGGCTTGCCGCCGGCGGCAACGGCGGCTTCGGTAACGCCCATTTCAAGTCGGCCACCAACCAGGCGCCGAGCTGGGCCAATCCTGGTCTCGAGGGCGAGGAAAAGACTGTCTGGCTGCGGCTGAAGCTGATCGCGGACGCCGGTCTCGTCGGCCTGCCCAATGCCGGCAAGTCGACCTTCCTTGCCGCCTGCACCCGGGCGCGGCCGAAGATCGCCAACTATCCCTTCACCACGCTGCACCCGAACCTCGGCGTCGCCACCATCGACGGCAACGAGTTCATCATCGCCGATATCCCCGGCCTGATCGAAGGCGCGCATGAAGGTGTGGGCATCGGCGACCGCTTCCTCGGCCATGTCGAGCGCACCCGCGTGCTGCTCCACCTCGTCTCCGCCCAGGAAGAGGACGTCGCCAAGGCCTACAAGACCGTGAAGCATGAGCTCATAGCCTATGGCGGCGGGCTCGAAGACAAACCCGAGATCGTCGCTTTGTCGCAGATCGATGTGCTCGACGAGGACGAATTGAAGGTTAAGGCCAAGGCGCTGGCAAAGGCCTGCGGCGAGCAACCCCTTCTGCTTTCTGCCGCCACCAGCAAGGGCATGACCGAGGCACTGCGGGCACTGCGCACCGTCATTGTCGCGGCAAAGTCCGGAGAAGAGACCGCCTGACATGACGAAGACCCGCAAGCCGCTTCAAAAGTATCGCCGGGTCGTCATCAAGATCGGGTCGGCGTTGTTGGTCGACCGCGAGACCGGGCTGAAAAAGGCCTGGCTCGACGCCATGTGCGCCGACATTGCCGGCCTCAGGGCCAGGGGTGTCGACGTTCTCGTCGTCTCCTCCGGAGCCATCGCGCTTGGCCGCACCGTGCTGAAGCTGCCTCCCGGCGCGCTGAAGCTTGAAGAGAGCCAGGCGGCCGCGGCCGTCGGCCAGATCGCGCTTGCCCGCGCCTGGTCGGAAAGCCTTTCGACCGACGCCATCATCGCCGGCCAGGTGCTCTTGACGCTCGGCGACACCGAGGAACGTCGCCGCTATCTGAACGCCCGCGCCACGATCAACCAGCTCTTGAAGCTCGGCGCCGTGCCGATCATCAACGAGAACGATACGGTCGCCACCACCGAAATCCGCTACGGCGACAATGATCGCCTGGCAGCGCGCGTCGCCACCATGGTCGGTGCCGACCTCCTGGTCCTGCTTTCCGACATCGACGGCCTTTATACGGCGCCGCCGCATCTCGACCCCGATGCCCGATTCCTCGATACGATTGCCGAGATCACGCCGGAGATCGAGGCGATGGCAGGCGGTGCGGCGTCGGAATTGTCGCGCGGCGGCATGCGCACCAAGATCGACGCCGGCAAGATCGCGACCACCGCCGGCTGCGCCATGATCATCGCCTCGGGCAAGCCTGACCATCCGATGGCAGCCATCGAGGATGGCGCCCGCTCGTCCTGGTTTGCACCATCAGGCTCGCCGGTCACCGCGCGAAAAACCTGGATTGCCGGGCAGTTGCTGCCGGCCGGCACGCTGTCCATCGATGCCGGCGCCGAAGAGGCGCTGCGCTCCGGCAAGAGCCTGCTTCCCGCCGGCGTGCGCGAGGTAAAGGGCACGTTCAGCCGTGGCGACACCATTGCGATTATCGGCGCAACGGGTCGCGAGATCGCCCGCGGACTTGCCGGCTATGATGCCGACGAGGCGCGCCAGATTGCCGGCAAGAAATCCGCCGAGATCGCTGCGATCCTCGGCTATGCCGGCCGCGCCGCCATGGTGCATCGCGACGATCTGGTCATGACCGGCAAACGCGCCGAGGAGAAGGACGGCCGGAGGGATGAAGTCCATGCTTGATGAAGTCAGGAAGACGGATGACGTCGAAAGCGTCATGCTGGAGATCGGCCGCCAGGCGAAAGCCGCAAGCCGTCCGCTGGCCGTCGCCACTGCCGAACGCAAGCATGCGGCGCTGGTCGCCATGGCCGAGACGATCGTCAATCGCCGTGACGCGATTCTCGCCGCCAACGCCATCGACCTAGAAAACGCCCGCCAGTCCGGCGTCGCCGCCTCCTTCATCGACCGCCTGACGCTGACGGAAGACCGCATCCGCGATATGGCGGCCGGCATCCGCGCGATTGCCGACCTCAGGGATCCGGTCGGCGATATCATCGCCGAGTGGGACCGCCCCAATGGCCTGCATATCGAGCGCGTCCGCACGCCGCTCGGCGTCATCGGCGTGATCTACGAAAGCCGCCCGAACGTGACGGCGGACGCCGGCGCGCTGTGCCTGAAGGCTGGCAACGCCGTCATCCTGCGCGGCGGCTCCGACAGTTTCCACTCCTCGCGCGCCATTCATGCCTGCCTCGTCGAGGGTCTGAAGGCCGCCGGCCTGCCCGAGCATGCCATCCAGATGGTCCCGGTTGCCGATCGCGCTGCTGTCGGCGCCATGCTATCCGGCCTCGGCGGCAGCATTGACGTTATCGTTCCGCGTGGCGGAAAAAGCCTCGTCGCACGGGTCCAGAACGAGGCACGCGTGCCGGTGTTCGCCCATCTCGAAGGCCTCTGCCACATCTATGTGGATGCATCCGCCGATCTCGGCATGGCCGAAAGGATCGTCGTCAACGCCAAGATGCGCCGCACCGGCATCTGCGGCGCTGCCGAAACGCTGCTGATCGACAGCAGTGCCGCCGACAGACTGGTAAAGCCGCTGCTTCAGGCGCTGCTTGCGGCCGGCTGTGAAGTTCGGGTGTCGAAGGAGCTTGCGGGTGTGGTCGACGGCCTGAAGCCGGCGACCGATGCGGACTGGTCGACGGAATATCTCGACGCGATCATCTCGGTCCGGCTGGTGGACGGTATTTCCGGTGCGATCGAGCATATCAACAGCTGGTCGTCGGCGCATACCGAAGCGGTGATCGCCGAGGATGCCGGTGTCGTCGGGCGTTTCTTCGCCGAGATCGATTCCGCCATCCTGCTGCACAACGCCTCCACCCAGTTTGCCGACGGTGGCGAATTCGGCATGGGCGGCGAGATCGGCATTGCCACCGGCAAGATGCACGCCCGCGGCCCGGTTGGCGTCGAGCAGCTGACGTCATTCAAGTATCGCGTGCGCGGCGACGGACAGGTCAGGCCCTGACGTGACGTCCAGCGAAGTGAACGGCCGCTACCTGCGCATGCCCCATGTCGAAAGCGGCATGGTGGTCGGCCTGTTCGGCGGCTCGTTCAATCCGCCGCATGAGGGGCATGTTCTGGTTGCCGAAACGGCGATCCAGCGCCTCGGCCTTAACCAGCTCTGGTGGATGGTCACGCCAGGAAACCCGCTGAAGAACCACAACAATCTGGCGCCGCTTGCCGACCGCATCTCCCTCAGCGAAAAGATCGCTCGGGATCCCCGCATCAAGGTGACCGCCTTCGAAAAGGCGCTGGGGCAGAGCTACACCGCCCGTACGCTTGCGATGGTCCAGGCGCGCAACCGCGATATTCGCTTCGTCTGGATCATGGGCGCCGACAACCTCAAGAGCTTTCACCGCTGGCAGAACTGGCAGAAGATTGCCCGCACCTTCCCGATCGCCGTCATCGATCGGCCGGGCTCGACGCTTGCCTATCTCTCCTCGCGCATGGCAAAGACCTTCGACTACGCCCGCATCGACGAGGACGACGCCCGCCGCCTTGCTTTTCACCAGGCACCCGCCTGGACCTTTGTCCACGGGCCGCGCTCTTCCATGAGTTCGACGGCCCTTCGGTCCGCCAGGACGGCGTGAAATCGAATGATTCATTTCTCGCGTCTTGAAACCGTTCTGGTTTGATGCCTACATTTACTGACGGTTCGAGCGAAACAGTCGAATCGGAAGTGCCTGTTCTGTTCACTTGGAAAGGAAAGACCCTGACAACAGCACACGCCAAGGGATATGCGGCCTCCGCGTTCCCACGCAGCACGGGATCTAGCGACGAAGCCGCTGTCCGTGCGCTTAACCTGGTCCTCGAAAGCCTAGAGGACTCGAAGGCAGAAGATATCGTCACCATCAACATTGCCGGCAAGTCGGCGCTGGGAGACTTCATGGTCGTTGTCTCCGGGCGATCGAGCAGGCATGTCGCGGCGATTGCCGACCATCTGACCACGGATCTGAAGGACGAGGGCTTCGGCAACGCCCGCGTCGAAGGTCTGGAGACAGGTGACTGGGTGCTGATCGATACCGGCGATGTGATCATTCACATCTTCAGGCCGGAAATCCGGGAGTTCTACAACATCGAAAAGATGTGGGCGACACCGGAAATCGAGGACGGCACGCTGCATTGAGACCGTCGGGTTCGTCGGACGTCTGAGCCGTCGCGCGAGCCGGTTGCGGTCATGCATGTTGGGAATATGGCTGTCATCGCCGAAACGGCGTTTCACAGCCGAGACGATTGTTGCGACTGATCGTAGCTGCAGCACCGCCCGTCTGGTATGACGTGCAAAGGTCGCTGTCAGGCTCTAGAGCGCTGCATGATCTTCTCCTTGAATCGATCCCGATTTCAGGGGGTGTGCAACGCGCGGTCCAGCGCAGACGGAGACGATTGGGTCATGCGTATCGGACTTTTCGCAGTCGGCCGCCTCAAGGCGGGGCCGGAAAAGGACCTTGCGGCCCGCTATCTCGACCGTTTCGCCAAGGCCGGTCCGGCAATTGGTCTCGAGCTTTCCCGCGTGGTTGAAGTCAATGAAAGCCGCGCGTCCAATTCCGATACCCGCAAGCGCGACGAAGCAATCCAGCTTGAAAAAGCGCTGTCCGAAGGCAGTCTGCTGGTATTGCTCGACGAACGTGGCAAGGCGCTCGATTCCGAAGGCTTTGCATCGCTGCTCGGCACCTTTCGCGACAGTGGCAAACGCGACCTGATGATCGCGATCGGCGGCGCCGACGGGCTCGACCCGAGCCTTCATTCGCGCGCCGACGCGGTACTCAATCTCGGCAAGATGACCTGGCCGCATCAACTGGTGCGCATTCTGATCGCCGAGCAGCTCTATCGCGCCGTGACCATCCTTTCCGGACATCCCTACCACCGTGTCTGAAACGCAGGATCACGCCGGCGATAACGAGAATATGTGTTGGTTGCATGCGCCAAATCAGACTAGGCTTTTTGAGAAGAGCGTGGCACGCCCGGCAAACGCTCAGAGACATTGAAACTGCGCATGACGCTTTCCGTTACGAGGTTCCGGCTCGCGGACATAGGCGCAGGTATTTCCGGCTGGACGCCCAGGGACAAATGACGCGCCGAAGCA
Source organism: Ensifer sp. M14 (assembly GCF_003355565.1). Classification (NCBI taxonomy): domain Bacteria; kingdom Pseudomonadati; phylum Pseudomonadota; class Alphaproteobacteria; order Hyphomicrobiales; family Rhizobiaceae; genus Ensifer; species Ensifer sp. M14. The sequence goes on along the minus strand of NZ_QJNR01000004.1, from coordinate 842,669 downwards.
TGATGAGCGCTTTCGAAAAGATCGGTGGCGATGCATGGCGGCCCGCCCGCACTGCGGCGCTGTTGGCGCTTGGGCTTGCCGTAGCACTTCCCGCTTCCGCACAGGATGCCCCGGCGACGCCTGGCGCGTCGGGCGCCGATCAGCAACAGGGGCCGCCCGATCCGGCAGCGAACCTGACGCTTCGTCGCGACAGCACCCGCAGTGAACTCGATGCGCTGTCGAAAACGATCACGCTGTCGCAGGAGCGCGCCGACGAGCTGGCGGCAACCATTGCCGAGATCGACAAGAGCAATGAGGCGCTGCGCAGCGCCATCGTCGATTCCGCCAAAAAACGGCAGGATCTGGAGCAGCAGATCGTCGACGGCGAAAAGAAGCTGAGCGACCTGCGCACCAAGGAAGACACGGTGCGCCGCTCGTTGCGCGCCCGGCGCGGCGTGCTTGCGGAAGTTCTCGCAGCACTTCAGCGCATGGGCCGCAATCCGCCGCCGGCGATCCTGGTGACGCCCGAGGATGCGCTCGGCTCCGTTCGCAGCGCCATTCTGCTCGGCGCCGTCGTGCCCGGCATTCGCGAGGAAACCGACAACCTCGTCGCCGACCTGAAGGCGCTTGCCGATATCAGAGTCGGCATCGGCAAGCAGCGCGAAGAGCTGACGGCAGCGATGACGGCCAATGTCGAGGAAGAGCGTCGCATGTCGATGCTCGTCGCTGAAAAGGAAAAGCTGCGCCAGAAGAGTGCGGCCGAACTTGCCGCCGAGCAGCGAAAAGCCCAGGAACTCGCCTCCCAGGCGACCAATCTCGAAGGGCTTATCGGTTCGCTCGAAAACGAAATCGCCTCGGTGCGCGACGCGGCGGCCGCCGCCCGTGCCCAGGAGGAAGAGCGCCTGCGCATGAGCGAGGCCGAGCGCGAAGCGGCGCGCGAGCTGGCGCGAAGCGCCGTGCCCGACAAAAACCGCATTGCGCCAGCATACGTCTTCTCGGAGCTGAGGAATAAGCTTGCCTATCCGGCCGCGGGATCGCTTTTGCGAAAGTTCGGTGATGCCGATGGTACAGGGCACTCCCTGCAAGGGATCATGTTGGAAACCAACCCCGGCGCGCTGGTGACTGCGCCGTCAGATGGCTGGATCGTCTATGCAGGCAATTTCCGCAGTTATGGGCAGATGATCATTCTCAATCCGGGCGACGGTTACCATGTGGTGCTGTCGGGCATGGAGACGGTGAGCGTGCAGACCGGTCAATTTGTCGTGGCGGGAGAACCGCTTGCGACGATGGGTGCAAAAAGAGTCGCAAGTGCTGCGGCCTTGGCGCTGGAAACGGACCGGCCGACGCTTTACATTGAATTCCGAAAAGACGGAAAACCGGTTGATTCCCGACCGTGGTGGACCGCAGCTGAGGTTGGAAAGGCGCGAAATGATACGTAGGGCTTCACTTGTTCTGGTCGGGGCGCTGATGGGTGCAACCGCTATGGGCGTCGTTTATTCGGCTGTCGTTCCAGCTGTTGCCGCCAATACCTCGACTTATCGCGAGCTGGCGATCTTTGGCGACGTGTTCGAGCGCGTGCGCGCGCAATACGTCACCCCTCCGCAGGATGACAAGCTGATCGAGAATGCCATCAACGGCATGCTCTCGTCGCTTGATCCGCATTCGAGCTACATGAACTCGACAGACGCCGAGGACATGCGCACCCAGACCCGTGGCGAATTCGGCGGCCTCGGCATCGAAGTGACGATGGAAGACGACCTCGTCAAGGTGACGAGCCCGATCGACGACACGCCGGCGGCCCGCGCCGGTGTTCTCGCCGGCGACTTCATTTCCAAGATCGATGGCCAGGACGTTCGTGGCCTGAAGCTCGAGGATGCGGTCGAAAAGATGCGTGGCGCCGTCGGCACCCCGATCAAGTTGACGATCCTGCGCAAGGGCGCCGACAAGCCGATCGAACTGTCGATCGTGCGTGACGTGATCGCTGTTCGCGCCGTCAAGTTCCGCACTGAAGGCGACGTCGGCTATCTCCGGGTGATCTCGTTCACCGAGAAGACCTACGACGACCTGAAGAAGGGCATCGAGAAGATCAAGTCCGAAGTGCCGGCCGACAAGCTCAAGGGCTATGTGCTTGATCTGCGCCTTAACCCGGGCGGCCTGCTCGATCAGGCGATCAACGTGTCGGATGCCTTCCTGGAGCGTGGCGAGGTCGTGTCGACCCGTGGTCGCAATCCGGACGAGACCCGCCGCTTCAACGCCACACCTGGCGATCTGACCGACGGCAAGCCGGTGGTCGTTCTCGTCAACGGCGGCTCGGCCTCCGCATCGGAAATCGTTGCCGGCGCCCTTCAGGATCTGAAGCGCGCGACCGTGCTCGGCACGCGTTCCTTCGGCAAGGGCTCCGTGCAGACGATCATTCCGCTCGGCGAAGCCGGCGCTCTGCGCCTGACGACGGCGCTCTACTACACGCCGTCGGGCAAATCGATCCAGGGTACGGGCATCACGCCCGACATCAAGGTCGAACAGCCGCTGCCGCCGGAACTGCTCGGCAAGGTCGAAGCGCAGGGCGAATCCGATCTGCGTGGCCATATCCAGGGTCAGAGCGAAACCGACGAAGGTTCCGGCTCGGTCGCCTACGTGCCGCCGGAGACCAAGGACGACCTACAGCTCAACTACGCGCTTGATCTGTTGCGCGGCAAGAAGAGCGATCCGTCCTTCCCGGCAAGCCCGGAACAGGCCGAACTCAAGAAGTAAGCCATTGAAGGCGCCGGGCTGGTCAACCCGGCGCCTTTATACTATGTGGGCAGCAGGTGCTGCCGGAAACCGCTGATTCTCTCAAAGACGGCGCATCCTCACCCGGCAACTCTCCTTCAGGTCGACCGAGGCTCCGTTTGGGAACAGATCTCAATGCCCCCCTCGGCCAGAACCGCCGGGTTAAACCTGCGCCAAAGCGCGACCGCCGTCGCCTTCTCGGCTACCCCCTCGTCGGCATCTTCGCTGTTTCCATAATCAGCCTCTCCGCCTGGAACGCCATATCCCCCGACGGATTGCGCCGGCAGACCTCGGCGCCGATCGAGGCTGGGCAAGAGCCGCTGCAAACGGCAGGCAAGACGCCCAATGCGACAAGCGGCCAGGCATCGAACACGAGCGGCGGCACGCTGAAGCCGGGTACCGCCTTCTCCGGCGCCCATGTCGAGGAAACGCTGACCAACGACGGCACCACCGTCACCAAGTTCACGCCGCGCCAGCGCGACGGCAGCGGGCCCGCATTGATCAATGTCGGCCCGATCCGCGGCCAGGACCCGCGCATGGCTGCCCTTCCGAACGACGACCTGCTGGAAGACAGTGCCGAGGGCCGCCTGCCGACCACCGGCGCCGACGGACTGCGGCCGATGGATCAATATGCCCGCCCCTGGTCGGGCGCGCGCGGCACCCGCATCGCCCTTGTGGTCGGCGGCCTTGGGCTCAGCCAGACCGGTACGCAGAAGGCGATCCGCGACCTGCCGCCGGACGTGACACTCGCCTTTGCCGCCGCCGGTAACAGCCTGCAGCGCTGGATGCAGGAGGCGCGGCGCAGCGGTCATGAGGTCCTGCTGCAAATTCCGATGGAGCCGTTCGACTATCCCGACAACGATCCGGGACCGAATGCGCTTCGCATCTCGCTCGGCGCAACGAAGAACATCGCGGCGCTGCATAAAAGCATGGCGCAGATCACCAACTATACCGGCATCATGAACTATCTCGGCGGGCGTTTTCTCTCCGATGCCGATGCGCTCGAGCCGGTGATGCGCGATCTTGGCAAGCGTGGCGTGCTCTTCCTCGACGACGGGACCTCGGCACAATCGCTGTCCGGCAAGCTCGCCGACGCCTTCGATGTTCCGCACGGCTTTGCCGACATGACGGTCGACAGCGAACTCAGCCGCAACGCCATCCTGAAGAAACTCGATGAACTGGAGCGCATCGCGCGGCGCAATGGCACGGCTATCGGCGTTGCCTCCGCCTTCGACGAAAGCGTCGCTGCGATAGCACAATGGGCGGGCGAAGCTCAGGGGCGCGGCATCGAGATCGTCGGCGTCTCGGCGCTCGTCAAGGATCCGCAGCAGAGATAGGTCAAACGTTCGTTCGGTGTCACGTTGGGCATCAGGCGCGAGCGAACGGCCTGGATCGGACCTCGCCGCCCGGGAGGCCGCTGCCACCAAACGTGCTGCAACGTTCTCTACGCCGCATAGGTAGATTGCTGCGTCTCGGACGTACCGCACGAAAGCGTTGCGGATCCGAAAGATGGATGCGATGAGACATCGCGACGGTTCGAACAATTCGGGGCGGCGCCCGTGTGATCAGGCAGTGCATGACACCTTGTGCCAGGAGAGGACAGCGGATGAGCAAACACAATGACAAGCCCCTGCGGCCGGAAGACCTGCCCTATCGCCCCTGCGTCGGCGTCATGGTTCTGAACCGCGCCGGCCTCGTGTGGGCCGGCCACCGGATTGCCGTCGGCAACTCCGAATATGACGGCTCGCCGCAGCAATGGCAGATGCCGCAGGGCGGCATCGACAAGGGTGAGGATCCGCTGAAAGCCGCCTATCGCGAGCTTTATGAAGAGACCGGCATGCGCACGGTCTCGCTGCTCGCAGAAGCGCCGGGCTGGATCAACTATGACCTGCCATCGCACCTGATCGGCATCGGTCTCAAGGGCAAGTTTCGCGGCCAGACGCAGCGTTGGTATGCCTTCCGCTTCGAGGGCGACGAAAACGAGATCGCCATCAACCCGCCGCCCGGCGGCCACGAGCCGGAATTCGACGCCTGGGACTGGAAGCCGATGCGCGACCTGCCTGGCATGATCGTGCCTTTCAAGCGCAAGGTCTATGAAGAGGTCGTTTCCGCCTTCGCCCATCTGGCAGCGTAACGACGCCTTTCTCAACCGGGGCCGGGTCTGCGTCGACATCAACCGCACCCGATCGGCATCGACCTCGCGGGCAAGTTTCGTGGCCAGACGCAGCGCTTATGCCTTCCGCTCCGCGGGCGACGTGAACGGGATCGCCATCAACCCGCCTCCGGGCGCCCACGAGGCGGAATTCGACGTCTGGGACGTGGAAGCGCATGCAAAGCCTGCCTGGCACAAGTCTGCCTGGCACAAGCGTGCCGTTCAAGCGCAAGGTCTATGAAGAGGTCGTTTCCGACTTCACCCATCTGCACCGTAACTACCATGCTCGACCTGGGCCGGGTCTGCACTGGAGGTAGCAGTCTGCGCTGATCGACCTCTCGCTTGGGGCCATTCGGCAACGGGCACACAACAAAGCGATGCTCTGGCATGGTTCGCAGCGTACAGGTTGCCATGGGGCCGCGCGCAGCCGGCGCTTTGGGCCTCGCGATTGTGGCGGCAACCCTCACCGACCGCCTGGTTCCGGTTGAGGTTTTACCCTGTCTGACTGCAACGCCGCTCAGGGGCCAACGCCGATATCCGGCGGGTTGGCACCGAGCCGCTGCCGGTCGGCCCTAAACCAAGCGGGTGCAGAGCGCATTGCCGTTTGAACACGCATGCACAAATGCGCTCAAGCTGAGGCTTCGCGGATCCCGACCGAGTTCTTTGAGGGGCTGCCATGCCGGCGAACCGTCGTCCTGAGCGTCCATTCTTTAAGCGCAGCCAGGCAACGGGGCATCATGGATCGTCTTGGCCCTGAAACCAGAAAGCCGCCGAGGTCATCGGCGGCTTTGTCGTGTGAATGGTGCGAGATACTCAGTCGACTTCGGCTTCGTTGGCCGGTGCGGCGTTCAGTTGGCCGTACTTCTCTTCGCCAATCTTTTCCAGCAGCTCGAGCTGGGTTTCGAGGAAGTCGATATGGCCTTCCTCATCGGCCAGCAGCTCTTCGAACAGCTTCATGGAGACGTAGTCTCCGGCCTCATGACAGATGTCGCGGGATTTCTTGTACGCCGTGCGGGCGTCGTATTCGCCGGCAAGATCGGCCTTCAGCACTTCCTTGACGTTCTGGCCGATGCGCAGCGGACCGACGGTCTGCAGGTTCGGATGACCTTCAAGGAAGATGATGCGCGCGACGAGCTTGTCGGCGTGGTGCATTTCTTCGATCGACTCGGCGCGTTCCTTCTTGGCAAGGAGCGTGTAGCCCCAATCTTCGAGAAGGCGGAAATGCAGCCAGTACTGGTTGACGGCACCGAGTTCGAGATAGAGCGCTTCGTTAAGCTGCTCGATGACCTTTTTGTCGCCTTTCAATGTCCGCCCTCCGGTTGTCTTCATGGAATTGTTTGAGGCGGGCCATGAAATCAAATATCTCGACATCCGTCGAGTCGCGACGGCCGTGATATTGCTCGGTGGTACGGATGATGATGTCGACGACATTGGGGAAACAACCGCAGCAGCGGCCACGTTTCTCCATCGCGTGGTAGACCTTTGCCGGCACGATCAGCTGCCAACAGTCCTCATCGAGGAGGGCTACGATCGTATCTTCGATGTCTTTTTCCGTGATGAAATTGCAGCTGCAAACCAGCATGTCGTCTTGCCTGTGATACGCAACGTCCTGAATTCGCTCATAAAGCAAAAGAGGATATTTATTGTCAACAAAAAACTCCGCGAGCGCAAGTTGCAGGCCGATTAGAACGAATCTAAACATGACGGAAAACATCGTATTTTCATAATATTAGCTCTGCACCAATGACCTTTCCGGCTGTGGATTTCTATGCGCCGCCGCCGGAAGGCTGCGACATTTTTACGCATCCGCCAGGCGGCGCGTCCGGCCCGACGATCGGTATCAGGGTTCAGCGCTGAAAATGCGTCTTGAACACAGCTGTCATCCCCTGGCTTGCCAAGCCCTTTGTCCTACGCGCAGTTTCACGCAAGAGCCGCTGCCGGTTGCGTGCATGGTTCGAACCGAACCCATACCCCTGTGTCAGTGGAAATTACGCCCCTTCGGCATGACGTCGGCAACCTCGGTCGCAACGGCCTGCTGATCTGCGCCGGCGGCGCGGCGTGCTGCCGCCAGGCGCAACTCCTTCAGCACCTTCTTGTCGCGCGCGTCCGCTGTCGGTCGCAGCACCTCGTCGGCGCGATCGTTTGCACCGAAGCGGCGCTCCTCCTTGCGCAAAAGCCCGAGCATCGGGGTCATGTCCTCGATGTACTCCGCCACCACATGGATGACTTCGCTTTCGCGCTGGAGCCGGCCGCGGATCTTGACGAGACGTGCCCCCATGATCACCGGGCGATACTGATCGAAGACCTTCGGCCAGACGATGGCGTTGGCGACGCCGGTCTCGTCCTCGATCGTCATGAAGATCACGCCCTTGGCCGAGCCCGGACGCTGGCGAACGAGCACCAGCCCGGCGACCGTCACTCTGCGGCCGACGGGCGCCGTGGCGAGCGCGCGGCTTTCCACCAGCCCCTGCGCCGAAAGCTCCGTCCGCAGGAAGGAAACCGGATGCGCCTTCAGCGAGAAGGAAAGATAGCGGTAGTCGTTGATGACCTGCTCGCCCTCCAGCATCACCGGCAGCGACACCGCCGGCTCCAGCTGGAATTCGTCCTGCGTCGCCTGCTCGAACAGTGGCAGCCGCTCGGCAGCGCTCTTTTCGTCCAGCGCCTTCACCGCCCAAAGCGCGTTGCGGCGGTCGAGCCCAATCGAGCGGAACGCATCCGCATCGGCAAGCTTCTCCAGCACCGACCGCGGCAGCCCGGAACGCAGCCAGAGATCGCGAACCGAGGTATAGCCGGGACCGCGATGGGCGACGAGCTTGTCCACGATCTCCTTCTCCCTAAGCCCCTTGACCTGGTTGAAGCCGAGGCGGATGGCCTTTTTCGTCAGGATCACATCCTCCATTTCTCGGTGCCGCGGCTCGATTGCCTTGCTGTCGAGAAGGCCCTGCTCAAGGTCCGCATCCCAATCCGAATGATTGATGTCGACCGGCAGGACCCGCACGCCATGTTCGCGCGCGTCCCGCACCAATTGCGCGGGAGCGTAGAAACCCATCGGCTGCGAGTTCAGAAGCGCCGCGCAGAAGACATCGGGATAATAGGTCTTCAGCCAGCAAGAGACATAGACGAGCAGCGCGAAGGACGCGGCATGGCTTTCCGGGAAGCCATATTCTCCAAAGCCTTCGATCTGTTTGAAACAACGTACGGCGAAATCCCTGTCGTAGCCGTTGGCGACCATGCCCTCGACCATCCTTTGCTCGAAGGTATGAATGGTGCCGGTGCGCTTGAAGGTCGCCATAGCCCGCCTGAGCTGATCGGCCTGCCCCGGCGTGAAATTTGCCGCGGTAATGGCGATCTGCATCGCCTGCTCCTGGAACAAAGGCACGCCCAAGGTCCGCTCCAGAACCGCTTCCAGCTCCTTGCTCGGATACTCGATCGGAATGTTGCGATTGCGCTGCTCTCGACGCTTCAGATAGGGGTGCACCATATTGCCCTGGATCGGTCCGGGCCGCACGATCGCCACTTCGATGACGAGATCATAGAAGATGCGGGGCCGAAGCCGCGGCAGCATGCTCATCTGCGCACGGCTTTCGATCTGGAAGACGCCGATCGTGTCGGCCCGGCAGATCATGTCGTAGACCGCCTCCTGGTGATCCTTGAACAGCGTATGCAGGTCTTTCCTGACACCGTAATGCCGCTCCATCAGCTTGAAGGCCCGGGCAATGCAGGTCAGCATGCCGAGCGCCAGCACGTCGATCTTCAGGATTTTGAGCGTATCGAGGTCGTCCTTGTCCCACTCGATCATGTAGCGGTCGGGCATCGCCGTGTTCATGATCGGCACCACCTCGTCGAGCCGATCGCGGGTGATGACGAAGCCGCCGACATGCTGGGAGAGATGGCGAGGAAAGCTCATCAGTTCGGTGGCATAGTCGAGCACCCGCACCGTCGTCGGATCCTTGGTGTCGAGGCCGGCAGCCTTGGCCTCCCGCTCCGACAGGTCGGCGGCCGACCAACCCCAGACCGAACCGGCAAGCGCCGACTGCACGTCCTCGGAAAAGCCGAAGGCCTTTGCCGTTTCGCGGCCGGCTGAGCGCGCCCGGTAGCTGATGACGGCCGCGGTCAGCCCCGCATGTTCCTTGCCGTAAGTCCGGTAGATATGCTGGATGACCTCTTCCCGCTTCTCATGCTCGAAATCGACGTCGATATCCGGCGGCTCGTCCCGCTCGGTCGACAGGAAGCGGTCGAAGAGCAGGGTCGTCGAAAGCGGATCGACCTCGGTGATAGCAAGACAGTAACAGACCGTCGAATTCGCCGCCGATCCGCGCCCCTGGCAGAGAATGTCGACGCTTCGCGCATATTCCATGATGTTGCGCACGGTCAGGAAATAGGGCTCGTAGCGCTTGCTGGCGATCAGATCGAGCTCGTATTCGATCTGGGTCGAGACCTTCTCGGGAATGCCTCCGGGATAGCGCACATGGGCGCCCTCCATCGTCAGCCGCCTGAGGGTCTGCGTCGTCGTCTCGCCGGCAAAACTCTCGTCGGGATATTGGTATTCGAGTTGCGCCAAAGTGAAATTCAACCGGCGGAAAAAATGCCCGGTATTGGTGATCGCCTCCGGATAGTCACGAAAGATCCGCGCCATTTCCGCCGGCGGTTTCAGATGCCGTTCGGCGTTCGCCTGAAGCCGAAACCCGGCCTGCGCCACCGTCACATGCTCGCGGATGGCGGTGACGATATCGGCAAGCGGCCGGCGCGCCGGCTCGTGAAACAGCGGGCTGTTGGTGGCGATCAGCCGCGTGCCCGCGTTGCGGGCGATGGTGGCCAGTCCGGCAAAGACAAGCTGGTCGAAACCGTCATAGCGTGGGACCAGCGCCAGATAGAGCCGGTCGGCAAAATGCGGTTTCAGCCGCTTGAGAAACGCCGTGAGATTGTTGGCCTCCGGCGCACCGATCACCGGATCGGGCAGGACGGCAAGGAGGATATCCTCGCCCCATTCGACAAGATCGGCCTCATGGAGCGTGCAGGTGCCCTTTGTCGCGCGCAAGTTCCCAGCACTCAGCATGCGGCAGAGGTTGCCCCAGCCGCGGCGGTTGCGCGGATAGGCGAGCACATCCGGGATATCCTCGGCAAAAGAAAGCCGGGCGCCGGGCTGGAAGGCATATCCCTCCACCTTCGCCTGCGCATGGGCGCGCACCACGCCCGCCACCGTGTTACGATCGGCGACCCCGAGACCGGAAATGCCAAGGCGGCTGGCGGCAACGATCATTTCGCCCGGATGAGAGGCTCCCTCGAGGAAGGAGAAATTCGACCAGGCGCCGATCTCGAAATAGGGCGTCGTCATGCGAAGACCCCATGCATGAACCAGCGCGGCTGCGTCGGTCCGCCATAATGGCCTTCTCGAAACAGCCAGAAGCGCCGGCCTCTCTCATCCTCCACCCGGAAATAATCCCGCTCGGCTGCCTTTTCGCCATCGACCCACCATTCGGCCGCGATCCGTTCCGGGCCTTCGGCGCGCGCGATACGGTGAAGGCTGCGCCGCCAGCGAAAGCTTCTGGGCGGCCCCTCCGGCACCTCGGCCACGGCTTCCACCGGTTCCGGACTTTGAAACAGCCGCTGCGGCCGAACGGAGGCCGCCAGAAGCGCGGCCGGAACTGAGCAAGCGCCCTCCTCTGCCGTCTTCAGCATTCCCACATCCGCAAGCGGCTGAAAAACGGCGGCACGCTCCGGCACATGGCTCTCAGACAGCACGGGCAGAAACAGGCTTTCCGCCCCCAGCCGCGCCATGACCCTGTCGGCAAAGGCGGCAAGCGGTCGCTGCCGATCCGGCGTGCCGGAAAAATCCTCCTGCATCACCTCGTATTTTTCGCTTTTGGGAACCGACAGCCGCAGGATCTCGAAGCCGAAACCGGCATCGAGATCGTCATGCACCGCCTGCAGCCGCTCGCGGAACAGGCCGGCAATGCGGTCCGGATCAATCAGCGGCGAAGAGGTTCCGGCCGCAATGCGAAAGACCCGGCCATCGACGCGAAAGAGCAAGAGCTCGAACAACCGCCCGCCTTCACCGCGCTTTTCCAGCTCCGGTTTCAGCCTTGCCGCCAGTTCCTGCGTCAGGCCGAGAATATCGGCCTCGCCCTGGACCGGCTCTGAAAGCCGCCGCTCGGCCGAGAGGCTGGCGACGGGAAGCCGCGGCGAAAGCGGCTCGTCCTCCAGCCCCATGGCCTGATCGAGGCGCAGGAGCAGCATGGACCCGAAGCGGCGGGCAAGCGGCGCCCGTGGCGCCTCGATGATGTCGCCGACCTGCTTGAGGCCGACCCGGCCAAGCGTTTCGATCATGTCGGCCGGAAGCCTGAGGGCAGCCATCGGCAGCGGCGCAAGCAGGCGCGCTGCCTCCTCCGGAGCGATCACGCCTTGCGCGCCAAAGCGCGCCACGGCCCAAGAGAGCCCGGCTGAAGACGAGATCGCCGCACGCGCCTCGATACCCAAATGAAAGAGCCGGGCGAGCAGGTCGTCGAGAAGCGATTTCTCGCCGCCGAGGAGATGGGCGCAGCCGGTGATGTCGAGATAAAGGCCGGTTTCGCCATCGAGCGCCACCAGCGGCGTATAGCGACTGCACCAGTCCGCGAGCCCTTCCAGAAGAGCGCGGTCCGCCGCGCGGTCGGCGGGCAGCACATCGACCTCGGGGCACATGGCCCGGGCCTCGGCAACGCCCTGGCCCAGCTGGAATCCTGTTTTTTCGGCAAGACCATCGAGTGCCACGAGGCGCATGGCATTCCTGGCCCTATCGGCAAAGACGACAGGCGGATGTTCAGGACGCCCGCGGGAAAGCCAGGAGGTGCCCCAGCGGCTCCGCGCCACCCGGTCGGCCGGAAGATGCGGAAAGTCCAGCGACAGAATGCGCTGGTTGTGGGTCTGCCGCAGCAGCGGCTGGTAGGGGCTCGACGGGGTAAAAGCGGCGGTCATGGGGGTTCCACTCCAGGAAGAGGCCGACGGGAGCAGGAGACCTGCTCTTTTCGGCAATGACGTGAAAGACGGGATGGCCGATGCTGCCGCAAAGCATCGAACCGTCAGGAAGGGGGCGCTCGCGGGCGGGCGCCGGTTCGATATGAAGCCGGAAGAAGGCGCTGCTCGCCTCCTCGTGGCCGGATTGACGCAGAAGAAGCAAAGGAATGCGACCGGCACGGGCGCGAACATGCAGCCGCCGGCTTTCGCTCAAGGCCAGCGATGCCGGATTGCCGCGAATTTCGAGAATGACGGCGCAGAAGGCCGAAACGGAAAGCGCCGTCTCGGCAATCCAGAGCGCGTCCTTCACCGTGCGCGGCAGGCTGAGAATCAGGCTTCGAATGTCGAGCCCATACGCCTTCAGACCGAGACCATAGGGCAGGCCGGCCTCGGTCGAGGCCAGCGACTGACTGATCCACAGCACCGGCGCCGCCGCATCGCCCTTCTGCTGGCGCGCCTGCTGACAGAGGGCGACAAGCGCGGTTGCAAATCCGGCAGCAGCCCCGGCATCGCGCGTCTCGGAATTGCGGATCTCAGTCATGCCTTCAAGCGGCAGCCCGCCCTCAAGGATAGCGTCGAGTTCGGGAATGCCAAGCGGCAGGACCTTGCGGCCGGAGGACTGGGTGCCCTCTTGCCTGCGCCGGAAGCCTGCTGGATCGGCCGCCTTGACTGTCTTCACGACGCCCGCAAGCCTGCGATTTTCGATCTGGGCTATGGTTTCGCGAAGCGAAAGAACGGTCTCCCGCTGCACGGCGTTCTCGGCCATGACGGTCAACTCCCATTTAAGTTGTTCCTGTTATGTTCTTATAGATTCCAGAGCTGTCAGGATGAGTCAACAGCCAAATTTAAGAATTTATTCCTTGGCCTTTGCATCAGGAATTCAACACTCGAAAAACAAAGCCAAAATCGCTATATGGAGGGCAACAAGGAGTGCCTATGGCCCGCATTGACCAGACCGATGATTGGCGGGAACGCCACGCACCGACGCTCACCACATTCGAACAGCTTGCAGTGGAAGCCTACGGCCACCTGCCGCAGGAGTTCCGCCAGCTGACGACCGACCTCATCATCGAGGTTGCCGACTTTCCAACCGACGACGTTTTCGAGGACATGGCGCTGGAAACGCCGTTCGACCTGCTCGGCCTGTTCGAGGGCCGCGGGATTACCGAACGCTTCACCATGGAAACGGGCGAGTTTCCAAACCGGATCACGCTTTATCGCCGCCCGATCATCGACTACTGGGCGGAGAACGAGGAAACGCTTGGTGATATCATCACCCATGTGCTGATCCACGAAATCGGCCACCATTTCGGCCTCTCCGACGACGACATGGAGCGGATCGAGGCTAGCGTCGAGCACGTGGGCAACTAAGCCCCAATCCGCTCTGAGGCAGAGCCCTGAAGAACAATCGGAAGACAAAGAAACGCTCCGGCCGGAAGGGAGGAGCGTTCCTGCTTTTTACTGCTCCGACAGCTTGATGTCGGGATTATAATCCTTGCCTTCGACTTCCTTGAATACGGCCTGCCCACATTGCATGTACTGCGTATCCGCATTGAAGGCGTAGGTCGGCGAGCCGTGCAGGGACCAGCCCTGGTTCAGCGCCGCGGTCACCTTATGGCAGAAGGACGCATCGTCGGGGCCGGTGAGGAAGCGGTACAGTTTCAAAATCTTACCTTTCGTTTTTCAATCGTGTCCGCCTTGGCGGCGAGCTTCAGGGCCTGGTCGAGATGCAGCCGCTCGATCATTCGGCCATGAAGATTGATGACGCCCCTGTCGGCGTTCTCCGGCAGCGCGAAGGCGGCGATGATGGCGCGCGCCTCGTCGACGGCGGCCTGCTCGACGCCGAAGCGCTCGTTGGCCGGACCGATCTGCAAGGGGTGGATCAGCATCTTGCCGTCATAGCCCATGTCGCGCCCCTGCCGGCACTCCTCGTCGAAACCATCGGCATCGCGGAAATCGTTGAACACCGCATCGATGACATCAAGGCCGTTGCCGCGGGCGGCGAGCAGGATCTGCATCAGCCACGGAATGAGGTAAGGCCGACCGGGACGGTCTGGAACGCCCGTCTCCTTGCGCAGGTCGTTGAGGCCGACGACGAAACAATCGAGCCTGCCGCCGAAGGTGCGGCCGGTTTCGGCGATCGCGGGGGCATTAACGACACCGCGCGGCGTCTCGATCATCGCCCAGAGGCGCAAGCCCTCCGGCGCGTCGTTGTCGGAAAGCCAGTCGGCGACGATCTGGATATCGCCCGGGCTTTCGACCTTGGGCAACAGGATCGCGTCAGGCTTTGCCTGAAGAGCCGCCGCCAGATCCTCCTGGCCGAAGCCCGATCCGAGCGCGTTGATGCGGATGACGATCTCGCAATCCGGCCGGCTTTCGCTGAGGTAGCGCACAAGTCCCTCACGCGCCTCCACCTTGCGCTCGGGCGCCACCGCATCCTCAAGGTCGAAGATCGCGGCATCGGCCGCCAGTTGCGAAACTTTCATCAGTGCACGGGCATTGTCGGCCGGCACGCAAAGCACCGAACGACGCAGGCGAACGGGGTGATGTTCGATCGATTTTGTCATGCGGCAGTTGTGCCCGCCTTTGATTTTTTCCGCAAGGCGAGGCGAACGGCCGCACCCCTCTTGCAAGCAGCGGGGCCAACACCCACATCGGGACCAGAAAGGTGACGATCATGCAAAGCATACGTTCTGTTCTCTTTACGGCCCTCGCCATCGCCATCACGCTGGCAGCCTTCGTGTTCACCGCATCGCTGGCACTTGCGCTCGCCGGCATCGCTGCCGTTGTCGCGATCGGCAGTGCCATTGCCGCCCGGCTGAACCTGAAGTCCGCACGCGCAACGGCCCGCCCGGCCTCCGGACCCGCCCCGCGCGAAATGCGCATCTGGAACGACGGTCGCGGCACGATCATCGATCTCTAGTCATCGACCTCCAGGGCGTTTCCGGTTTCGTTGAGGCGAAACAGTGGAAGCGCTCTATCTCCTTGTTTTTACAAATCTCTTGACGGGAGGCCTGTTCGCTCGTCCTGGTTCCGCTGAAGCGTGCCCAGCGCTGCAACCCAACCCCGCGCATTTTTTTTGCGACCACCCTGTCGGCAAACCCCATCTGCCTTCGTCCTTGTGTCAGGCCCGCAAAGGTCGTGGCCACTCTATCATTCCCTAGAACAGGAGCATGACATGGACAGCACGACGCAGAAAACAGACGCAAACCAGTTGCCGCAGGCGCTCAACGGGCTGGTGCCCTATCTCCAGGTCGACGGCGCCGCCAAGGCAGCGGAGTTCTACAAGCACGCCTTCGGCGCCAAGGAAGCCTATCGGCAGCCGGTCGACGATCAGGGCCGGACGATGCACATCCATCTCCACATCAACGGCAGTTCGCTGATGCTGAGCGACGCCTATCCGGAATACGGCCATGCCCTGGAGAAACCCCAGGCCTTCAGCCTGATGCTGCCGGTCGACGACATCGACGCGTGGTGGAGCAAAGCGGTTGCCGCCGGCGCCGAAGTGGTCATGCCGATTGAGCTGATGTTCTGGGGCGACCGCTACGGACAGCTGCGCGACCCCTTCGGCGTGCTCTGGGCATTGAACGCCCCGGCCAAGGCAGGCTAGGTCGAGCGGGCTCGGTCAAGGCGGGCTGACGCCGGCATCAACCGGCAAACCCCTCGACCAACGAGCCTCAACTGACAAAACATCCATGACAACACTTGCCGAGCAGGCGATTCCACCTGCCCGGCAAGCATCTTCGAGATAGATTTTCCTTCATTTCGGCGCAAAACTGATCTAAACGCTTACGCAACATTTCGCTGAAATCGAAGGCCTGAAGTTATGGAAAAGTTCGTCAAGCTCACCGGCGTCGCCGCTCCCCTCCCCGTCGTCAACGTCGACACGGACATGATCATTCCGAAGGATTACCTGAAGACGATCAAGCGCACCGGTCTCGGCACAGGTCTTTTCGCCGAAGCGCGCTACAACGAGGACGGCTCGGTCAACCCGGATTTCGTGCTCAACAAGCCCGCTTACCAGAACGCCAAGATCCTGGTCGCCGGCGACAACTTCGGCTGCGGCTCCTCGCGCGAGCACGCGCCGTGGGCGCTTCTCGACTTCGGCATCCGCTCCGTGATCTCGACCTCGTTTGCCGACATCTTCTACAACAACTGTTTCAAGAACGGCATACTGCCGATCGTCGTCAGCCAGGAGAACCTGGACAAGCTGATGGACGACGCCTCGCGCGGCTCCAACGCCATCCTGTCGATCGACCTGGAATCCCAGGAAATCACCGGCCCGGACGGCGGCACTGTCAAGTTCGAGATCGATGCCTTCAAGCGCCACTGCCTCTTGAACGGCCTCGACGACATCGGCCTGACGCTGGAGAAGGCAACGGCCATCGACAGCTTCGAAAAGTCGACCGCCGCCTCGCGCCCCTGGGCGTGAGCTGAAGGGATGACGCGCAAGCTCATCTCCTCCGGTTCGCCCTTCGAGAAGACGGCAGGCTATTCGCGTGCCGTCGCCAAGGGCGACTGGTGCTTCGTCTCCGGCACCACCGGCTACGACTACGCCACCATGACCATGCCGGAAACAGTGGAAGATCAGGCACGCAATTGCCTGAAGACGATCGAGGGCGCGCTGAAGGAGGCGGGCTTCTCGCTTTCAGATGTGGTGCGCAATCACTACTACGTCACCGATGCCAGCTTCGCCGATCGGGTGTTTCCGATCTTCAGCGAGATGTTCGGCGACATCCGCCCGGCCGCCACCATGGTCGTGTGCGACCTCATCCGCCCGGAAATGCTGATCGAGATCGAGGTCACCGCCTTCCGCGGTTGACCTCTGGCGGGCGGCAGTCGGCGGCATTGGCACCTCACCCGCTTATGCGCTACTCAGAGGCATGACGACGGACCTCACCCGCAGGACCGTTTTGCGCATCGCCACGACCGGAAGAAGCCCATGCAATTCGAAGGCACCGCCGACTATATCGCCGACAAGGATCTGATGATCGCCGTCAATGCCGCGATCCGGCTGGAACGGCCATTGCTCGTCAAGGGCGAGCCCGGCACCGGCAAGACCGAACTTGCCCGCCAGATCGCCGCAGCTCTCGGGCTCGAGCTCATCGAATGGAGCGTCAAGTCGACGACCAAGGCGCAACAGGGTCTCTACGAATACGATGCCGTCTCGCGCCTGCGCGACAGCCAGCTCGGCGACGAGCGCGTCAACGACGTTGCGAACTACATCCGCAAGGGCAAGCTCTGGCAGGCCTTCGAGGCCGGCAAGCGGGTGGTGCTCCTGATCGACGAGATCGACAAGGCCGACATCGAGTTTCCGAACGACCTGCTGCAGGAACTCGACCGCATGGAGTTCCACGTCTACGAGACCAACGAGACGATCAAGGCCCGAAAGCGGCCGATCGTCGTCATCACTTCCAACAACGAGAAGGAGCTGCCGGACGCCTTCCTGCGCCGCTGCTTCTTCCACTATATCCGCTTCCCCGACGCCGACACGCTCGCTCGCATCGTCGAGGTGCACTATCCCGGTATCCGCAAAACGCTGCTTTCGGCAGCGCTTGCCGCCTTCTACGATATCCGCCAGGTGCCGGGGCTGAAGAAGAAGCCGTCGACCTCCGAAGCGCTCGACTGGATCCGCCTGCTCGTTTCTGACGAGATCGACCCGGCCGACCTGCGCGCCGACCCGAAAACCATGCTGCCGAAGCTGCATGGTGCTCTCTTGAAGAACGAACAGGACGTCCACCTCTTCGAACGCCTGGCCTTCATGGCACGCCGCGACCAATGAAGCCTGACGCCCACAAGGTGCTGATCTACGCCACCTGGCGGGAGCAGCTGCTCGTCTTCGATGAGCCGGACTTTCCTGAAATCGACCTGCAGGTTCCCGGCGGCACGATGGAACCGGGCGAAAGCCCCGAAGCAGCCGCCCTCAGGGAGTTTGTCGAAGAGACCGGATTGGCGCCGCCGGCGACATTGTTGCCGCTTGCGACACAGGATTACCACTTCACGAAAGACGGACGGCAGATCTGCCATCGCCGGCATTACTTCCATGCGCCGTTAGCCGGCGAACAAAGAAAAACCTGGTTCAACCTCGAGATGACGCCGGACGGCGGCGGCTCGCCGATCCGCTTTCGCTTCTTCTGGCTGGCACTCGACGAAGCTTCGTGCCGTCTCGGATATGGCATGGCGGATAGTCTGGGGCTGCTGCAAGCCCAAGGCATTAGCCCCTCACCCTAACCCTCTCCCCGCAAGCGGGGAGAGGGGACGCGGACCACTTGATCGCCAATGGATTTCGGCTGGCAGTGGCGGTGAGTTCCTGTGGGCTGGCGAGGGAGGCATGCCCTCGCGGCGCTGGCCCTTCTCCCCGCTTGCGTGGAGAAGGTGGCGGCAGCCGGATGAGGGGCGCCTTTTAGCCGGCGGTTCGTTTTTCATTGACCCCCGCGCCCATGCCGCGCTATCAAATGAACCGTGGTGATTTGGCCGGCCGGCTTGCAGCCACGTTAAACAAATCGCTAAAGGGCCGAGGAAACGTGGATTTTCCGAGGACCGGTCGCGATCAATCGCCGCCGGTTTTTTTGTATCGATCGAGTGGAAGCCCCATGCCTATCAAGATACCCGATACGCTGCCCGCCTTCGAAACCCTCGCAACCGAGGGCGTGCGGGTGATGACCGAGACCGTGGCGATCCGTCAGGATATCCGCCCGCTCCAGATCGGGCTCCTCAACCTCATGCCGAACAAGGTCAAGACCGAGATCCAGATGGCGCGCCTCATCGGCGCATCGCCGCTGCAGGTCGAGCTGTCGTTGATCCGCATCGGCGCGCACCGGGCGAAAAACACCTCCGAGGAACATCTGCTCGCCTTCTACGAGACCTGGGAAGAGGTGAAGGACCGCAAGTTCGACGGCTTCATCATCACCGGCGCGCCCGTCGAAACGCTGGAATATGAGGATGTCACCTATTGGGATGAACTGAAGCGCATCCTCGACTGGACGACGACCAACGTGCATTCGACGCTGAACGTCTGCTGGGGGGCGATGGCGGCGATCTATCATTTCCACGGCGTGCCGAAATACCTGCTGAAGGAGAAAGCCTTCGGCGTCTACCGCCACCAGAACCTGCAGCCCTCCTCCGTCTATCTCAACGGCTTTTCCGACGATTTCGCCGTGCCGGTGTCGCGCTGGACCGAAGTGCGCCGCGCCGACATCAACGGGGTGGCCGACCTCGAGATCCTGATGGAATCGAAGGAGATGGGCGTCTGCCTCGTGCACGAGAAAAAGGGCAAGCGCCTCTACATGTTCAATCACGTGGAGTATGATTCCACCTCGCTGTCGGACGAGTATTTCCGGGACGTGGATGCCGGCGTGCCGATCAAGATGCCGCACGACTACTTCCCGCACAACGATTCGACCCTACCGCCGCAGAACCGCTGGCGCAGCCACGCGCATCTCTTCTTCGGCAACTGGATCAACGAGATGTACCAGACGACGCCCTACGACATGGACATGATCGGCACGGAGAAAGACTGAGGCTAAATGTTCATCCCCTTCTTCCTCGAACTGAAGGCTGCGAAAATCCCGGTGACGCTGCGGGAATTCCTGTCCCTGATCGAGGGCCTGGAGGCGGGCATCGCCACCTTCGATATCGAGGCGTTCTATTTTCTCGCGCGCACAGCGCTGGTGAAGGACGAACGCCATATCGACCGCTTCGACGGCGTGTTCCGGCATTGCTTTTCCGGCCTTGAGACGATCAATCCGCCTGATGAGTTCGAACAGGCGGCGATCCCCGAGGAATGGCTGCGCAAGCTGGCCGAGAAATACCTGACGGAAGAAGAGAAACGCCTGGTCGAAAGCCTTGGCGGTTTCGAGACCCTGATGGAGACCTTGCGCCAGCGGCTCCGCGAGCAGGATGGGCGTCACCAGGGCGGCTCCAAATGGATCGGCACCGCCGGCACCTCCCCCTTCGGCGCCTATGGTTACAATCCTGAGGGGGTGCGTATCGGCCAGGACGGCTCACGGCATCGCCGCGCCGTCAAGGTCTGGGACCGGCGCGAGTTCAAGGATTACGACGACACGGTCGAGCTCGGCACGCGCAACATCAAGGTGGCGCTCAAACGGCTCAGGCGCTGGGTGCGCCAGGGGGCTGCCGACGAACTCGACCTTTCCGGCACGATCCGCGCCACCGCCGAGCACGGCTATCTCGATGTTGTAACGCGACCGGAGCGGCGCAACGCCGTCAAGCTCCTGATGTTCTTCGACGTCGGCGGCTCGATGGACGACCATATCCGCATCGTCGAGGAGCTGTTTTCGGCCGCACGCGGCGAATTCCGCCACATGGAGCACTTCTACTTCCACAATTGCGTCTACGAGGGCCTGTGGAAGGACAATCGCCGCCGTCGCGCCGATATCACCCGCACGTCGGAGCTGCTGCGCACCTTCGGCAGCGACTACCGTGCGATCTTCGTCGGCGATGCCTCGATGAGCCCTTATGAGATCAGCCACCCCGGCGGCTCGGTCGAGCATTGGAACGATGAGGCCGGCGGGCTCTGGCTCTCGCGTATCGCCACCCACTTCCCCCGATCCATCTGGCTCAATCCTGTTGCCGAGCAGCACTGGGGCTATACCCAGTCGATCGGCATGATCGGGGGCCTCTTCGGCGGCCGGATGTTCCCTTTGACGCTTGCCGGACTGCAGGACGCGACAAAACAACTATCACGCTGAATCTACCGCAGAAAATCTCGATTTCCGGTTGCCGATCCCCAGGAAATGACGCAGGTTGCTTGCCGCGAGGACGGGGAGAACCAGGCGATGGACAAGCATGCAGACACGGATATCTTCGGACACCTGCCATCGGGTGAGCCGGTTCACCGCGTCGTGCTTTCCGGCGGCGGCCTGACCGCCCATATCCTCACCTGGGGAAGCGTGATCCAGGACCTGCGGCTGGAGGGTCACGAGCCGCCGCTGGTGCTCGGCTTTACCGATCTCGAAAGCTATGTCGCTCATTCCCCCTATTTTGGCGCGACACCCGGCCGCTGCGCCAACCGCATCGGCGACGGGCGCTTCACGCTCGATGGCCAAGCCTACCAGCTCGAATGCAACGAAAAGGGCGTGACGCACCTGCACGGCGGCAGCGACAACATCGGCAAACGCAACTGGACGATCGTGGAGCGGACGCGGGACAGCGTCACATTGACGATCACCGACCCGGATGGACGCGCCGGCTATCCAGGCAACTGCCGGATCCGCTGTACCTACCAGTTGAAGCCCGGCGGCGTGCTCAGCGTTGTCTACGAGACGGAGAGCGACCGGCCGACGCTCGCCAATGTTTGCCAGCACAGCTATTTCAATCTCGATGGCAGCGCGGACGCGCTTAGCCATGACATCATGATCGCCGCCGACCATTATCTGCCGACCAACGAACGCCAGGTGCCGACGGGCGAAATCCGCCCGGTCGAAGGGACCGCCTTCGATCTCAGGGAAATGACTTCCCTCAAGCGCCAGACCGAGGGCGAACGCATCGCCTATGACCACAATTTCTGCCTCTCGCCGGAGCGCATGGCGAAACATTCGGTCGCTCTTGCCCGCAGTCTCAACTCCGGCGTGACGATGGAAGTGCTGACGACCGAGCCCGGCGTGCAGCTCTATACCGGCTTCAAGCTCGACGTGCCGGTGCCCGGCCTCGAAGGACGCCGCTATGGCGCCTTTGCCGGCTTCTGCCTGGAAACCCAGGTGTGGCCAGACGCGGTCAACCACCAGGGCTTTCCGAACGCAGTTCTGCGCCCCGGCGAACTGCGTCGCCAGGAAACGGACTATGTTTTCATGAAGAGCTGAGCCGGAAACACGGGGCCGGGACATGGCGTCGCTTCCGTACGAAAAATCGCTTGAAAATACATGAGTAAGAAAGTTAAGTATTTCCCGTTGGGGCAGGGCATAGGCTGTCCGTGCGAATGCGGACTGCGGGAATATGAGTGTGCGGGACAACGACAAGCGGAACGCGATCTATATCGCGCATCGTCCCGCGCTTCTGGCCTATGCCCGTTTGCTCTCCGGTTCGCGGGCCGAGGCGGAAGATCTGGTCCAGGAGGCGTTCATCCGCTTCTCGCCGCAACACGCAGACACCGCGTTATCGCCACGGGCCTACCTGGTGCGTATCATCCGCAACCTCGCGTTCAATCTGAAGAAGCGCAAGCGCTACGAAAGCCAGCAGGTGTGCGACAACCTGCCGTTTTGGGGGAAGCCGCAACCGGTGGATACCCCTGAACAGCACGCGCTTTTCTGCGATCAGGTTCGCAGCGTTGCCTCGATCCTGTCCAGCATGCCCGATGACGCCAGGGTCGTTGTCGAGATGTATCGTTTTGACGGTTACACCCTGCAGGAAATTGCCGAGCACCTCGATCTTTCGATCGCCACGGTTCATCGTCTCTTGAAGGCGGCGATGGCGCGGCTTGCCGAACAGATGAGCACGGGCATCGGCTAGCCACTGAAACATGTGGCCTGGTCACCGAAAATGGCCGGAAATGGATTTGGCACCGCGCATCGATACGCTGGAAAGAGTTATTCTTCGCGATGAAATCAGTTGGCAACGACGACAGCGGCAAGACGCCATCGATCCAGGAAGAAGCAGCGGAATGGCTACTACAGCTGCGCGAGACGCCGCAAGACACGGATCTTTGTCGGCGGTTCGAGGCCTGGCGATCGCAATCGCCCGAGCACCGGGCAGCCTGGGACAGGACAGCGGCGATGTGGGATGCCCTCGGCGCAGCGCCTGCCGAATACGAACGGCTGTCGCCGGCGCGCGGGACAAACGCCGCCCGGCAACCGATGCGACCTGCCCGCGGCCACGCGCGGCGCGCATGGGCAGGACGCATCGGCCGGCCGGGATTGGCAGCCGCGGCGACAGCGGTTGCCCTCTGCGCTGCGCTGTTTTTCGGCCCCGCCGTCATGCTCCGGCTCCGGGCCGATCAATTGACCAGGACGGCCGAAATCCGCACCGTCAAGCTCGATGACGGCAGCACCGTCGTGCTCGGCGCCGACAGCGCGATCAAATCGACCTTTGACGAAAGCAGCCGAAAAATTACCCTTCTCGCCGGAGAAGCGTTCTTCGATGTCATCGCCGACGGACGGCCCTTCGTGGTCACGGCCGGCGGCGTCCAGGTCGAGGTGCTGGGAACCGCTTTCGACGTGAGGATGACCTCCGCGGTCACCGATGTGGCTCTGGCGCATGGAAGGGTCCGGACGAGCTTCGGCGATGACATGGGCTCGCAGGCAACCCTTGAGCCCGGCGAAGTCATCAGCATCGAGCGCGAAAACGGCGCTGAGACACGCGCCGCCATCGCCATCGGCGACATCGCCACCTGGCGCGAAGGCCGCCTCTACGTCACCAACCAGACAATCGGCTCCGTGGTGGAGCTGATCCAGCGCTATCATCCCGCCTGGATCACCGTTCCAGACCGTGGCCTGGCGGCAAAGCAGGTCAGCGGCATCTACGACCTCACCAGACCTGACCAGGCCTTGCGCGCGCTGGTCGGCCCCTATGGCGGCAACGTGCGGTCGGCATCGCCGCTTCTGCGTGTCATCACCCGCCTTTGATAAAACAGGACAAAAAAATTCAAGTTTTTTGAGCGATCGGCTCGAAAGCTGAAAAAAATCCGTCCGCACTTTGTCTTGCACTCTGAGGCGCCGCGCATTCCGGCGTCTGCAGATCAGGAGAGAGTACTGAAATGGCATCCGTGGTACCGGCACATTCATTCGTCGAGGGGACAAGATACGTGAGGCTGAGGCGTGGCGCCGGCCTGATGGCAACAACGGCGCTTGCATTGTTCTGGACCGCCACGACCGTCGAAGCACAAACCGCTTCGAGCGGGTCGGCGATCCCTTCCGAGAGCCGGACGAACGAAACGGTCCACGATTTCAACATCCCGGCTCAACCGCTTTCCAGCGCGCTTAGCGTCTTCAGCCGGCAAACCGGACTGCAGATTTCGCAACCGGCCAGCCTTGGCCGGGACGTGACCTCGACCACGGTGAACGGCCGCTACACTGCACAGCAGGGTCTTCAGCGGCTCTTGCAGGGCAGCGGCATCAGGTTCCACGTCAACGGCGACAACGCTGCGGTTCTCGGACAGAGCGCCGAACCGGTGGACACGTCCCTGGCGACAGGCTCCACAGAGCTCGAGGCGATAACGGTGCGTGGCGGCCGCGTCCGCTCGCCAAAGGATGAGGTCTTCACCGCTCCGAAGTCCACGGTCTACATCTCGTCCGAGACGATTGACCGGTTTGGCCATCGCACCGCCGGCGACATGTTGAAGGGCCAACCTGGCGTTCAGGTGGGCGACAGCCGCAATGGCGGCGGCCTCGACGTCAACATCCGTGGCGTCCAGGGCCAGAACCGGATTGCCGTGACGGTCGACGGCGGCCAGCAGGCACTCGACACCTATCGCGGCTATGCCGGCACGCAACAGCGCAGCTATATCGATCCCGATCTGATCGGCGGCGTGCTGATCAACAAGGGGCCGAGCCTGGCTGCCGGAGCTTCGGGCGCCATCGGCGGCACAGTCGCGATGCAGACGATCGGCGTCACCGACATTCTCAAGGACGGAGCGACCTTCGGCGTCAAGCTGAAGGGCGACCTCTCGAACAACGGCATCTCGCCACAGGAACCGCGTACCGGCGTGCCGCGCTGGGAAAGACACGAAGCCGATGCCCGCACCGAGCGCGGCAACATCTTCAATTCCGACGCCAAGTCGGGCAGCGCGGCCGTCGCCTACACCAACGAGTATTTCGACCTCGTCGGCGCCTTCGCCAAGCGCAACGAAGGCAACTACTTCGCCGGCTCGCATGGCCGCGACCGCTACCGCATCTTTACGCCGGTGAAGCGCTGGGACGGCAGCACCTACCTGCGTGAAGAGAATTCCGTCGCCAAGGTCTACAAGGAGGGCGAAGAGGTCATGAACACCTCGAGCAACACCCAGTCGGTGCTGCTCAAGGCCACGATCCGGCCGACCGACGAGCAGACGCTCGACGTCGGCTTTCGCCATTTCGATGGGCGCTTCGGCGAGATCATGCCGTCGGTGATCTATCGCGGCAGCGACGACACGCTCGGGCAATGGCCGCTCGGCTCGATGAAGATCGACGCCTTGAACGCGCGCTACGCCTACGACCCTGCTGACAGCGACCTGATCAACTTCAGGGCCAATGCCTGGATGACGGATGCCGACAGCGAACTGCTGAACGGCGGGCCGATGGTTCCCCGGTCCCAACGCTCCGACTTCGACAATGATTACGGCTGGGCCCGCCAGCAGAACCGCCGCTGGGGCATCGATGCCAGTAACAAGGCGGAGTTCGACACCGGCCTCGGACAGGCGACGCTCGATTTCGGCGCATCGTTCATGAACGAGACCATCCGCCCCGCCGACGGCGTCGTCATCACCCTGGACGACCGCAACAACAACCGGATCCTGCGCGACGGCGACCGACAGGAAGGCAACCTCTCGGGGCAATTCACGCTGCAGCCGACAGAGGCGTTCTCGGTCCGGCTTGGCGGGCGCTACGTCAGGTTCAACAGCAAGGACAACAACCGGCATTCGCAAGCGATCTACGAAAAGAGGTCCTACAGAAACATCTTGCTCAAGGATGGAACCAACTGGGTGGCCAATGCCTTTTGGTTCGCCGACAAGGACGGCAACTTCACCGATGCCACCAATCCGCTGCTGAATGACGGCAATGCGACCACCTATACGGACAACTCCGAAGTCAGGATCGGCAACCTCAAATACAACTCCACCACGGTCTATGCACCGCAGGTCGCAGAGTTCGTCAAAGAGTACAAATACGGCAATCAGCTTGAACGCAACGATGGCGGCTTTGCCCCGGCGTTCGGCATCAGCCACAACATCACCGAGGACAGCCTCGTCTACGTGAATTACACCGAAGGCCTGCGCATGCCGGGCCTGTTCGAATCATCGCAGGGAACGCTGCAGGTGGTCCAGAGCGCAACATTGAAGCACGAGCGCTCCCGCGCCTGGGAAATCGGCGCTAGCACGATGACATCGGATCTCCTGTCGCCGGGTGACACCGCCGGCCTCAAGCTCGCCTACTTCAACACAAAAATCGACGACTACATAACCCGCTTCTACAACCCTACGGGCAACGGCATGATGCTGTTAAGCAATGCCGAGAGCTTCAAGGTTTCCGGGCTGGAACTGCAGGCAAACTATGACGAGGGCCGGTTCTTCGCCGATCTTTCGACCACCTACTACTTCAACGCCGAAACCTGCGATCCCGTCGTGGCCGCCCAGCTGCGGGCAGCCGCCTCCATCTATACCCGCACGGAAAACACGCCGGACTGCACGCCGGGCGGCTTCAGCGGCTCCTACGCCAACACGCAAAACCCGCCGAAATACGCCGTGAACGTCACGGCGGGCGCGCGCTTCCTCGACGAAACCCTGACGATCGGCGGCCGCATGACCTACACCAGCGGTCCTGTGGAAAAACTCGACCAGCCCTGGCAGAAGAATGTCACGGCAGCCCAGGTCTTCTACCACCCGGTCGCCGTCTTCGACGCCTTCATGGCCTATGAGCTGCGCGAGGATGCGGTGCTGAACCTGTCGGTCGAAAATCTCACCGACCGCTATTATCTCGATCCTCTGGCGCAAAGCCTGATGCCGGCGCCCGGTCGAACCTTTCGTGCCGGCCTGACGATGAAATTCTGATTCGATCGGAAATGGCTGGAAAGCGGTGCGGCGCGTCCGCACCGTTTTTTTTGTTCTGCAGCAGAAAACGACAAATCGCGCCAATGAGATGATATCTCGGCGCGGAACACTAATGCTTCAAAGCATTGCGCCAGAGGCCCCGGCGATGCCGCCAGCCCAAGACATTACAATGTAATCGGTTGGGAAAATTGGAGCGGGTGAGGCGATTCGAACGCCCGACCCCAACCTTGGCAAGGTTGTGCTCTACCCCTGAGCTACACCCGCTCATTACCTCGGTCCGGGGGTAGTCGGTGGACCGTGGGCGTCGCTGACTTGCGGCGACGGGCGCTATATGGCCTAAGCGATTTTGGAATGCAACAGGGAAATGACGAGAAGTCGAATATTTTTTGGGAGCCTGCTCGGGAAGCCCGCAAATGCCGCGTTTTCGCGCCCCTCCGGCGTCTCTGAGATTGCACGGCGCAGCCGTTCTCCCCTAAAGCAGACTGGAAAAAAATCGATCGGCAGGAGAATCACCCCATGAACGAAGCGCAGCCGAAGACCGCGGACGACCTTTTCCGCTTTCTCGATGATCTCGGCATCCAACACAGCACCAAAAGACACGAGCCGGTGTTCACCGTCGCCGAATCGGTATCGCTGCGCGACGAAATCCCCGGTGGCCACACCAAGAACCTGTTCGTGAAGGACAAGAAGGACAACTACTTCCTCCTGACCGTCGAGGAACATGCGACCGTGGATCTGAAGACGGTGCACCAGGTCATCGGCGCCGCCAGCAAGGTTTCCTTCGGCAAGCCGGAAAAACTGATGGAATATCTCGGCGTCATTCCCGGGGCGGTGACGGCACTCGGCGCGATCAACGATACCGGCGGCAACGTCAAGGTGATCATCGACGAGGAGCTGATGGCATTCGATGTGATCAACTGCCACCCGCTGTCCAACGACGCGACGACCTCGATCGGCTCGAAGGACCTGTTGCGCTTCATGGAAGCCACGGGACATGAACCGCTTGTCTTGAAAGTGACAGCCTGACATACGATCTTTGGCGCGAATGCAGGAAGCCGGATCAAGAGCCGGCGAGGAGAGAAGAATGACGGGCAACGACAATCCCTATGCAGGGTCCTTCGGCAACCAGATGACCGCTTCGGCTTCCTTCGGCGGCCAGCCGGCAGCAGCACCGGCTGCGGGCGGCGACCTGATCAAGGAAACGACGACCGCCAACTTCAGCAAGGACGTGCTGGACGCGTCGCGCCAGCAGCCTGTTCTCGTCGATTTCTGGGCGCCCTGGTGCGGTCCGTGCAAGCAGCTGACCCCGGTGATCGAAAAAGTCGTGACCGAAGCTGCCGGCCGCGTGAAGCTCGTCAAGATGAACATCGACGACCACCCGTCGATTGCCGGCCAGCTCGGCATCCAGTCGATCCCCGCCGTCATCGCCTTCGTCGGCGGGCGACCGGTCGACGGTTTCATGGGCGCCGTGCCGGAAAGCCAGATCAAGCAATTCATTGAAAAGGTCGCCGGTCCCGCCGTCGATGACAGCAAGGCCGAGATCGAGGCAGCCCTTGCCGATGCCAAGGGATTGCTGGAAGCCGGCGATGCCGAGAACGCCGCCGGCCTCTTCGGCGCCGTGCTGCAGGCAGACCCGGAGAACGCGGTAGCGATCGCCGGCATGGTCGATTGCATGATCACACTCGGCCAGATTGCCGAAGCGCGTGAAGCGCTGACGAGCCTGCCGGAAGATCTTGCCAAGGATGCCGGCATCAGCGCGGTTGCCAAGAAGCTCGACCAGATCGAGGAAGCCCGCAAGCTCGGCGATCCGAACGCTCTGGAACAGCGCCTGGCCGCCAACCCAGATGATCACGAAGCCCGCATGATGCTGGCCAAGATCCGGAACGTCGAAGGCGACCGCAATGGCGCGGCGGATCACCTGCTGACGATCATGAAACGCGACCGGGCTTTCGACGACGATGGCGCACGCCGCGAGCTCGTCTCCTTCTTCGAAGTCTGGGGCCCCAAAGACCCGGCGACGATCGCCGCACGCCGCAAGCTGTCGTCGATCCTGTTTTCCTGAGCCACGCAGCAAGATCGGTGCGTTTTTCCCTTGAGATTTTCAAGGGGCGCACCATTTCTTGATCTGGTTGGCCACGCTGCGATGCGTGGCGGGGGCAAGACCGGACATCTGCAAGGTCGATCGGAATGCATGTCGGAAATGCACGTTATCTAGGTCCGCAGGACTTGCCGGAGATCATTCCGGTGTTTCCGCTGACCGGCGCGCTTCTCTTGCCGGGCGCCCAGCTGCCGCTCAACATCTTCGAGCCGCGTTACCTGGCGATGCTCGACGATGCTCTTTCCGGCAACCGGCTGATCGGGATCGTGCAGCCCTCCTTCTGCGAAGGCCGCAACGATATCGGCGTCGGCCCGGTTCCAGCACTCTGTCAGGTCGGCTGCATCGGCCGCATCACCTCCTTTGCCGAAACCGGCGATGGCCGCTACATCACCTCGCTGACGGGCGTGTGCCGCTACCGGCTGTTTAGCGAAGTCGCCGGCACGCGCGGCTATCGCCGTTTCCGCATCGGCCCGTTCACGGCCGATCTCGAAAATCGCGACGATGAGAGCCTGGTCGATCGTTCGGCGCTGCTGGCAGCCTTCAGGGCTTATCTGGAGGCCAACAAGCTGAAGGCGGACTGGGAGAGCGTCGAGCGCGCCAGCAACCGCACGCTGGTCAATTCCATGGCGATGATGTCGCCCTACGGGCCGGCGGAGAAGCAGGCGCTGCTGGAGGCTCCCGACCTCAAGACCCGCGCCGAAACGCTGATCGCCATCACCGAGATCGTGCTTGCGCGCAATTTCGGCGACGTCGACAACATCCTGCAATAAGCGAGGGCTCGTGGACGTCAACGCCAGCAAGGTCGACCCGAAACTGCTCGAGCTGCTCGTCTGCCCGCTGACCAAGGGCCGGCTGAGCTATCGCGCCGAGGCCAACGAATTGGTCTCGGAAAAGGCCCGTCTCGCCTACCCCATCCGCGATGGCGTTCCGATCATGCTGATCTCAGAGGCGCGCAAGATCGAGGACTGACAGCGGCGACCCATCCGCGTCCCTTGACGATCGATCAAGGAATAACCCGTAAGCTGCCCGAACTATCGGTAGCTCCACGGAACTGCATGACCTACTGGCACTACATCGTTGCGTTCATGACCCTGACCGCGCTTGGCGCGGCGGCCCATGTCTTCCGATCGTCGTTCAATTTCATTCCCGATCGCTTCAATGCCGCGCCAGGCCACTTCTGGCGCAATCATGCCATCGACGACATGTTGAGTGCGAACTACGGCTTCTGGGATATGGTGGCCGGAACCGAATACGACGAGGATGGATTTTACGAGTTCTTCAGCCGCAGAAATCTGCGCATCTGCTGCACGTGGACGATCGCGATCGGCATGACATTGCTGTTGTCGTACCAGGATCTGCAGGACAAGTTCACCGCTATCGTCGATGCCGCACCCGGCTGGCTCTGGGCGCTCTTCGTCTACCGGATCGAGAACCTTACCCTCTTCTGACCCGCTCAGATCGGCTGGCCGGAAAGCAGCCGCGGGTCCGCGTCACCGGCAATGCCGGCCGCCTGGCGGATGAAGAAGCTCTTGAGCGACGGCAGGCGATCGACCAGGCCGAGACCGAAGTCGCGGGCAATGCGGACCGGCGTAATGTCGTTCGAAAACAGCCGGTTGAGCACGTCGGTGGTCACCCCCATACGGAAAGTGTCGAACCGGCGCCAGCTCTGATAACGCTCGAGGATGGCCAGCGAGCCGATATCGAGCCCGAGGCGGTCCGCCTCGACGATCGTCTCGGCCAGCGCCGCGACGTCCTTGAAGCCGAGATTGAGGCCCTGGCCGGAGATCGGGTGGATGCCGTGGGCGGCATCGCCGGCAAGCGCAAACCGCGGCTTGACGAAATCACGCGCCAGCGTCAGGCCGAGCGGAAAGGCGCGACGGCCGCCGACGACCTTGAGGTGGCCGAGCCTGTGGCCGAAGCGGCGCTCCAGTTCCTCTTCGAACAGGAAATCGTCGCCCTTGACCAAGCGCTCGGCATCGGCGGTGCGTTCGGTCCACACCAGCGACGAGCGATTGTTCTTGAGCGGCAGCGTCGCGAAGGGGCCGGCCGGCAGGAAATGCTCCTCGGCCGTGCCCTCATGCGGACGCTCATGCTCGACGGTGGTAACGATGCCCGACTGGCCATAGTCGAACTCGACCGTCTTGATGCCGGCCGCATCGCGCAGCTTCGAGCGCACGCCGTCGCAGGCCACCAGCAGCCGGGCGTCGAGCTGTTCGCCGCCGGCAAGCGTCACGGCAACCGCATGATCGCCGCTCTCGAAGGTTTCGACCATCGTCGATTGACGCACGACAACACCGAACTCGTCGCAGGCGGCACGCAGCGCGCCGACCATGGCGGTGTTCGGCACCATATGGGCAAAGGGCCTGCCCTCCTCGCCTTCGCCATCGAAGGTGAGGAAAACCGGGCGCACCGGGTCTGATGTCTTCGAATCGGTGATGACCATGCGCCGGATCGGCTCGGCTTCCGGCGCGATCGCCTGCCAGACGCCGAGAACGTCAAGCATGCGTTCGGCGGCGGACGCGACGGCAGACGCGCGCTCGTCGCGCTTCCACGCACCTTCCGGCGCGCCGTCGATGACGGAGACCGCAAGATGCGGCGCCGCCTTCTTCAGCGATACCGCGAGCGAAAGGCCGACATAGCCGCCACCGGCAATCAACACATCGATCATCCGCTTTCTCCCGTCGCACTTGAGCATCGTTTCATGCCTATATAGATCAATGCCATCGCCGTTCCTACCGTTGGAGACAGCCGAAATGTCGCGCCCCACCGAGACCGCAACGCCCATGGATGCGCTGCTTGCCACACTCGACCTCGAAAAGCTCGAGGAGAACCTGTTTCGTGGCCGCAGTCCCCAGGTCGGCTGGCAGCGCGTGTTCGGCGGCCAGGTGATCGGCCAGGCCCTGGTCGCAGCCCAGCGCACCGTCGACGAGGGCCGCTACGTGCACTCGCTGCATGCCTATTTCATGCGCCCCGGCGACCCGTCCGTGCCGATCATCTACGAGGTCGACCGCATCCGCGACGGCTCCAGCTTCGCCACGCGGCGCGTCGTCGCCATCCAGCACGGCAAGGCGATCTTCTCGATGTCGGCATCCTTCCAGTATGACGAGGACGGCTTCGAGCACCAGATCGACATCCCCAATGTGGCGATGCCGGAAACCCTGCCGGGCGAACAGGAACTGAAGGACAAATTCCTGGCGCATGCCCCCGAAGCGATCCGCCGCTATTGGGAGCGGCCGCGGCCGATCGAGATCCGCCCGGTCTCGCTCAGCCACTATTTTGCGCGCAACGACGGCAAGCCGACCCAGGACGTCTGGGTCAAGGCGGTCGGCCAGGTTCCCGACGAGCGCCATCTGCAGGCGGCCGTGCTTGCCTACCTTTCCGACATGACGCTGCTCGACACCTCGCTCTATGCCCATGGCACGTCGGTGTTCGATCGCAACCTTCAGGTTGCAAGCCTCGATCACGCCATGTGGTTCCATCGTCCCTGCCGGATGGACGACTGGCTGCTCTATACCCAGGACAGCCCCAGCGCCCACGGTGCCCGCGGCATGACCCGTGGCAGCCTTTTTGATCGTTCCGGCGTGCTGATTGCCTCGGTGGCACAGGAAGGCCTGATCCGGAAAAAGGCACCTGAACAAAAACAAGGCGCTTAATCTTTTCTGCCTATTTTTTAATCTTCTAAAGTGACGATTTTTTAGCTCGCCACGGCACACTTGCCGTGCGCGATAATTTTCCCATGACTTTTCATAGGTTTAGCGCGCCACGACGAATCTGGCACGCCCCTTGAATGTAGCTGTCCGGTTGCAAGGCGCTTTCAGCGTTCGCAGCAAGGAGAGATGGCCTCCGGCCGGAGGCGAACAAGGATGGGAAACCGATGAAAATTGTAATGGCCATTATCAAGCCGTTCAAGCTCGATGAGGTTCGCGAAGCCCTCACTGCTGTTGGCATCCAGGGCCTGACCGTAACCGAGGTCAAAGGTTACGGCCGCCAGAAGGGACATACCGAAATCTATCGCGGCACCGAATACGCCGTGAGCTTCCTGCCCAAGCTGAAGATCGAGATCGCAGTCCCCTCGGAGCTCGTCGACAGGGCCGTGGAAGCGATCGCCGCCGCCGCCAAGACCGGCCAGATCGGTGACGGCAAGATCTTTGTCTATTCGATTGACCATGCCGTGCGCATCCGCACCGGCGAAACCGATTCAGAAGCGTTGTAAGCCACGCCGTTCAGGGAGCACTACTCGATGTCGTCAAGCAAACTTTCTACCTCTCTGGTCAGGATCGGCGCAGCCTCTGCCGCCCTTCTTGCGCCGGTCGTCGCCTTTGCCCAGGAAGCCGCACCGGCAGCAGCCGCTGCCACCGCCGCAGCCCCCGTTCCCGACAAGGCCGATACGGCCTTCATGTTCATCTCCACCCTGCTCGTCTTCTTCATGCTGATCCCGGGCCTCGCGCTCTTCTACGGCGGTCTCGTTCGCGCCAAGAACATGCTGTCGGTGCTGATGCAGTGCACCGTCATCGGTGCCACGATGATGATCGTCTGGGTCGTCTACGGCTATTCCTTCGCCTTCGGCGGCTCGACCAGCCCTTATTTCGGCGGCTTCGCCAAGATGTTCCTCGCCGGCGTATCGACTGACAGCACGTCCGCCACCTTCTCCGAAGGCGTGGTCATTCCGGAATACATCTTCATGCTGTTCCAGATGACGTTTGCGGCACTGACGCCGGCGCTCATCATCGGTGCCTTCGCCGAGCGCATCAAGTTCTCGGCAGCCGTGCTCTTCTCGGTCCTCTGGGCAACCTTCGTCTACTTCCCGATCGCCCACATGGTCTGGGACGGCAACGGCCTGCTCTTCGGCATGGGCGCTCTCGATTTTGCCGGCGGCACCGTCGTGCACATCAATGCCGGCGTCGCTGGCCTCATCGGCGCGATCATGGTCGGCAAGCGCACCGGCTTCGGCAAGGACATGATGGCACCGCATTCGATGACGCTGACGCTGGTCGGTGCGGCGATGCTGTGGTTCGGCTGGTTCGGCTTCAACGCCGGCTCCAACCTCGAGGCATCCGGCGGCGCCATGCTCGCAACCGTCAACACCTTCCTCGCAACGGCAGCCGCCATCCTCTCCTGGTCGGTCGTCGAAACCTTCACCCGCGGCAAGGCCTCGATGCTGGGTGCAGCCTCGGGCATGATCGCCGGCCTCGTTGCCATCACGCCTGCCGCCGGCATCGCCGGCCCGATGGGCGCGATCGTCATGGGCCTGATCGTTTCGCCGCTGTGCTACTTCTTCGTCTCGGTGGTGAAGAACAAGTTCGGCTACGACGACACCGCTGACGTCTTTGGCGTCCACGGCGTCGGCGGCTTCTTCGGTGCGCTGGCGACCGGCATCTTCGCCTCGTCGTCGCTCGGCGGTATCGGTTACGCCGACGGCGTCACCATGGGCGGCCAGTTCATGACCCAGCTGACAGCCGTTGCCATCACCATCGTCTGGTGCGGCGTGGTCTCGGTCATCCTCTACAAGGTGGTCGATGCGATCGTTGGGCTCCGGGTTTCGGTCGAAGCCGAACGCGAGGGTCTCGACCTCTCGTCCCACGGCGAAGCGGCCTACCACAACTAAGCCAATCGCGGCGCCGTCCACAGGCGCCGCTCACCGTCCCGTCGCGGTCCGCCTGATGCGGATCGCCTTTGGCCCGGATCGAAAGATCCGGGCTTTTTTGCTGAATTGCGCAGATTGCAGACCTTAGCCCACCGGTATTTTAGCGGGATATACGCATGGTTAATGTCGCATTAACCGTACTCCGCTTAGGTTGATTCCATGGCGCGCAATGCGCCCTAGAGATCGAGACGGGCAGCAGGCAACATGAGCAGAAGCAATCCGGCAACGCTTGACAGCCGTTCCAACCGGTTCGTGCTAACAACATTCGTTTGGCGACAGATCGCATCGCTGGCGGGCTTCGCGCTGTTTGGCGCGTTGGCGCTGGCCATCGCGGCGCTGTCGACATGGAACGTTGCCGACCCGAGCTTCTCCTACGCCACCTCGGACGAGCCGACCAATGTGCTTGGTTATGCGGGCGCGGCGTTTGCCGACATCTTCATGCAGTTTTTCGGGCTTGCCAGCGTCGTCGCCCTGCTTCCGGCGGTTGCCTGGGCACTGGTGCTGATTGGCGGCAAGCGCTTCGACAAGATCGTCAAGCGCCTCGGCCTCTGGTTCATCGGATCGGTGCTTGCCGGCGCTGCCTTGAGCTGCGTTCCGGCGCCGATCACCTGGCCGCTGCCCAACGGCCTCGGTGGCGTCTTCGGCGACATGATCCTGCGTTTTCCCGCGCTGTTCATTGGCTCCTTCCCGACCGGCACCTTTGCCACCGTGCTTGCCTGCATCTTTGCCGCCCCCGCCGCCTGGTGCCTGATCTACAGCGCCGGCCTGATCGGTGTCGGCGAGGAGGAGGACGAAGAAGAGATCGAAGAGCCGACGCCGAGCAAGGCGCGCACCGTGCGCGACGAACTGGACGAAGACGACAGCGAAGGCCCCTTCACCCTGCTGATGGGCTCGTTCGCGCATATGCGCTACACCGTGCAGGCGCGCGTGCGCCGCATCTTCGGCATGAGCGGGACTCGCACCCCGACGAAGCGCCAGTACGACGAGCCCTATGATTTCAACAATGACGAATTCGGCACGCTGAACGAGCCGGCCCGGCCGAAGCCGATGACTGCCGGCGACCGCATCGAACCGTCGCTCGACCGTTCCGAGCGCCGCGTCGTCACGCCGCCGCCGATCATGGCCGACGACGATGATGACATGTCCTTCGACATGGATGAGCGCCGCCCCGCCGGCATTCTGCCCGATAACGAAGACGACGACCATGATGTGGCAGCCGACTGGGCGCCGAAAGCCGCACCGCCGAAGCAGGGTCTGCCGAAGGCCGGGTCGCGTGTCGCCACGCCCCCGCCTCGCCCGAAGACCGGCCAGCGGCTCGAACGCGAAGCCCAGCGCTCCTTCGTCGACGACGACGGCGATTTTGCGCTGCCGCCGATGCATTTCCTCGCTGAACCCAAGAACGTCACCCGCGACGCGACGCTTTCCGCCGATGCGCTGGAGCAGAACGCCCGCATGCTCGAAGGCGTGCTGGAAGACTTCGGCGTCAAGGGTGAGATCATTCACGTTCGTCCCGGTCCCGTCGTCACCCTCTATGAACTGGAGCCGGCGCCGGGCATCAAGTCCTCCCGCGTCATCGGTCTTGCCGACGATATCGCCCGTTCGATGAGCGCGATCGCTGCCCGTGTCGCCGTGGTACCCGGCCGCAACGCCATCGGCATCGAACTGCCCAACCAGCGCCGCGAAACCGTTTATCTGCGCGAGCTGGTCGGTTCGCGCGACTTCGAAACGAGCAAGGCGCGCCTGGCCATGGCGCTCGGCAAGACCATCGGCGGCGAACCTGTGGTCGCCGATCTCGCCAAGATGCCGCATCTTCTCGTCGCCGGTACCACCGGCTCGGGCAAGTCGGTGGCGATCAACACCATGATCCTGTCGCTGCTCTACCGCCTGCGCCCGGACCAGTGCCGCCTGATCATGATCGATCCGAAGATGCTCGAACTCTCCGTCTATGACGGTATCCCGCACCTGCTGTCGCCTGTCGTGACCGACCCGAAAAAGGCGGTCGTCGCGCTCAAGTGGACGGTGCGCGAGATGGAAGAGCGCTACAAGAAGATGTCGAAGATCGGCGTGCGCAACATCGACGGCTTCAACACCCGCGTCGAACAGGCGCTGGCCAAGGGCGACGCCATCACCCGCACGGTGCAGACGGGCTTCGACCGCCAGACCGGCGAAGCGATCTACGAGACCGAGGAATTCGACCTGTCGCCGATGCCCTATATCGTCGTCATTATCGACGAAATGGCCGACCTGATGATGGTTGCCGGCAAGGACATCGAAGGTGCGGTGCAGCGACTGGCGCAGATGGCGCGCGCCGCCGGCATCCATGTGATCATGGCGACACAGCGCCCCTCGGTCGACGTCATCACCGGCACGATCAAGGCCAACTTCCCGACCCGCATCTCCTTCCAGGTGACCTCGAAGATCGACAGCCGCACCATCCTTGGCGAACAGGGCGCCGAGCAGCTGCTCGGCATGGGTGACATGCTCTACATGGCCGGCGGCGGGCGCATCCAGCGCGTCCACGGTCCCTTCGTCTCCGACACCGAGGTCGAGGAGGTCGTCGCCTATCTCAAGACCCAGGGCACACCGCAATATCTCGACGCGATCACCGAGGACGACGACGAGGACAATGACGGCGGCGGCCCGGCCGGCACGTCCAATCTTGCCGATTCCGACGACCCCTATGACCAGGCGGTGGCGATCGTTCTGCGTGACGGCAAGGCCTCCACATCCTATGTGCAACGTCGCCTCGGGATAGGTTATAATAGGGCCGCCTCGCTGATCGAGCGCATGGAACAGGAAGGCATCATCGGCCCGGCAAACCATGCCGGCAAACGGGAAATTCTCGTGCCGACCGAAGCGGAGATCACCGGCCGATAAACCCGGTCCTCGCCAGAGCGACGAAACGGCAGCCCGGTAACGGTCATGTGAGGGCGCGGCCCCTAGAAGGCTAGAACAGACGCCTTGAAGGTGCCGCACTTGCGCTCCAGATGATCAAGGAAATGAAGGAGACTGTGATGACAGAAACGAAAACCACCCAGGGCAACAATCCGGCGATGTCGCGCCGCGTATTCGTTGGTGGCCTCGCGGCGCTCGCGGGCATGGGTGGCGCCGGTCTTGACGTCACGAAAGCCTTTGCGCAGGCGACGGGCTCCGCCCAGAAGATCGCCGACCATTTCTCGTCCGTGAAGACCATGGCCGGCGAATTCGTGCAGTTCGGCCCACGCGGCGAGCAGACCGGCGGCAAGTTCTACATCCGCCGCCCCGGCCGCATCCGCTTCAACTACGAGGCACCGTCGCCGATGCGCGTGATTGCCGACGGCAAGTCGGTGGTCATCGGCAACATGAAGCTGAAGACCTGGGACATCTACCCGCTGTCGAAGACGCCGCTGAACCTGTTGCTCAGCGAACGGATCGACCTGAGAGGCAAGATGGTGCGCGGCGTCAAGGAAGAATCCGACCTCATCACCATCGTGCTCGGCGACCGCTCGATCTTCGGCGATTCGACGATCACCATGATGTTCGATCCGAAGACCTACGACCTGCGCCAGTGGACGATCACCGACGCCCAGAAAAAGGATACGTCGGTGATGATCTTCAACGTCAAGACCGGCATGGCGCTGGACGACAAGGTGTTCAAGATCCCCTACGACGAAGTGCGCAACAAGGGCCGCTGACGGCCTTTGATCCAGCCGTGCTTGTGGACGTCGGCCGCCCGCTGCATGTTTCCTTAGATCCATATCCGATCTAAGGATATGGACATGCAGCCCTTCAAAGTGCACAGCGACTTTGGCGCGTCGATAAGACGCGCTGCGCTGTGTGCGGCCTTTTTCATGCCTTCCTTGTCGCCAGCCGCCGGACCTGCTTAAACCGCTCGGACATCGAAAATACATCCGTCCTGAGCCGGCTTCCGATTGGTCGAACGCCCGGACTTACCCGATCATGGGGAATGAGCAATGGCCCTTTCCGTCGCCACCTGGAACATCAACTCCGTTCGACTGCGCATGCCGCTGGTGGAGCACCTCCTGAAGACCTGGCAGCCCGACATTCTCTGCCTGCAGGAAACCAAGTGCCCGAACGACCAGTTTCCGTCGAAGCCGCTGAAGGCGCTCGGCTACAACCATATCGAGATGCACGGCCAGAAGGGCTATCACGGCGTCGCGACGATCTCGCGCCTGCCGCTGCATGATCTCAGCGATCGCCGCGACTATTGCGGCATCGGCGATGCGCGCCACCTTTCGGTGGTGTTCGAGGCCGGCGGCAAGAAGATCCGTCTGCACAATTTCTACGTCCCGGCCGGCGGCGACGAACCGGACCGCTCGATCAATCCGAAGTTCGGCCACAAGCTCGATTTCGTCGAAGAGATGAAGCTGCTGCACGCCGAGGCTGATGCCGGAATTTCCTCGATCCTCGTCGGCGATCTCAACATCGCGCCGCTTGAGGACGACGTCTGGTCGCACAAGCAGCTCCTCAAGATCGTCAGCCATACGCCGATCGAAACCGAGGGCCTGACCACGGTGATGAATGGCGGCGCCTGGGTCGACCTGATGCGCCAGCACACGCCGTCACCGGCCAAGCTCTACACCTGGTGGAGCTACCGCGCCAAGGATTGGGAAGCCGCCGACCGCGGCCGGCGCCTCGACCATATCTGGTCTTCGGCAGACCTTGCGCCGAAACTGACGCAAGTGGATATCCTGCGCGAGGCACGCGGCTGGGAGCGGCCGTCCGACCATGTGCCGGTGATCGCCCATTTCGATATCTGACTGTGAAGCCTCAAGCGCCTGGCGTTCGACCGTTTATCGGGAATACGTCAGGCGAAACGGCCGGCAAGCGCGCCTGCGCGCCTGATCATCGCCTGCAGGTTTTCGCGGATACGCGCTTCGACGAGGGCGGCAACCTCCGGATACTCTTCCAGCATGCGCCGGAAGAGCGGCCGGTTGATGCGGATCACTTCGCTGTCTTCGTCCGCGGTTGCGGTGAACTTGCGCTCCACCATCGAGATCAGCGCCAGTTCGGAGAGAAGCGCGCCGCGGCCGACGGTGGTGATCTCTTCCATCGCGCCGTCGGCATTGGCTTTCGACAGCGAAAGGCTGCCGCTGGCAATGGCAAAGGCGCAATCGGCCGGTGCGCCCTCGCGAAACAGCTCCTGCCCCTTGAACACGCGTCGACGCTCCGCACCAAAGGCGATCAGCCTCAGCTTGTCCTCGCTGATATCGGCAAAAAGCGGCACATTGGACAGAAGAACGATGTCGTCGTTAAGCGCCAAGCGGCTAACCTCCCTGAATCACGATGCTTTCGGGTTCGCGTCCCAAGAACATAGCGATCGATGCGAATAGTCCGGGGCGGCTGACGTGCGGAAAATCATCCGACGTCACCGCCTCACGGAACGATCTTGTAGCCGCCGTTCTCTGTCACCAAAATCTCGGCATTGGAAGGGTCGCGCTCAATTTTCTGGCGAAGCCGGTAGACATGCGTTTCGAGCGTGTGCGTCGTCACGCCGGAATTGTAGCCCCAGACTTCCTCAAGCAGCACGTCGCGCGTTACCACCTTCTGGTCGGCGCGGTAGAGATAGCGGATGATCGCCGCTTCCTTTTCGGTCAGCCGGATCTTCTGGCCGTTTTCGAGCGTCAGCAGCTTCTGGCTGGGCTTGAAGGTATAGGGACCGACGCTGAACGTCGCATCTTCGCTCTGTTCGTGCTGGCGCAACTGCGCGCGGATGCGGGCGAGCAGGACGGCAAAGCGGAATGGTTTGGTGACGTAATCGTTCGCACCGGCTTCCAAACCGAGGATTGTATCCGAATCGGTATCGTGGCCGGTGAGCATGATGATCGGCGCCTTGAAGCCGCCCTTGCGCAGGAGCTTGACCGCTTCGCGCCCGTCCATGTCGGGCAGCCCGACGTCCATGATCAACAGGTCGACCTGCTGGGCGCGCGCCGCCTGTATACCCTTGCCGGCAGACGCTTCCTGGAGAAGATCGAACTCCTCGTAGAGCGAAAGCTGCTCGACCAACGTTTCGCGCAGGTCATTGTCGTCGTCGACAAGAAGAATGGTACGGGTCGCCATGGGACAATTCCTGTTTGCTTCCGGTTTCAAACTAGCTCAAATGCCCGTGTTGGCAAGCGAACCGGTTTTGGAACCGCGTTATATATGCAACCGTGCTTATGGTGCCCGCCAAATCACGGACAATTCAAAAATCTGTGAGAGAGATGCGCAAGAAAACGTCGGGAAGAAGGCCAGTCAAATCCATCATCACCGTCCGGCCCGCCCCGCTTGATCGCAGGCGTGCACTGGTTACCTTCGATGGCCGCACGGAGCAAGCGGCCATCGGCCGCAGCGGCATCACCAGCCGCAAGCGCGAGGGCGACGGCGCGACACCGCGCGCCGCGATGAAACTCGTCGGCGGCTACGTCAGGCGCGACAGGATCCAGCTTCCGCCGACGCCCTTGCCGACACGGGCAACCCGCAAGGGTATGCTCTGGTGCGACGCTGCCAGCCACGCCGTCTATAACCGTCCGGCCAAGGCCCCCTTCGCGGCGAGCCACGAGGAGATGATGCGCAAGGACGGGCTCTACGACGTCTGCCTGGTGATGGACTGGAACCTGACCAGCCGCCGCCGTCATGCCGGTTCGGCGATCTTCTTTCACCTCATCCGTCCTGGATACGAGCCGACGGAGGGCTGCGTCGCCATAAGCCCGGCTTCCATGCGCCGGCTGATTCCGCACCTGCGTCGCGGCACCGTCGTCAAGGTCATCTGACGCCGCAACCCCTGCTTCAATATGCCCAATACCGGCGATCGAGATCAGAATTCGGAAAGAATAACCCGAACGAGAAATCTCGCCGCGCACAACCATAAACACTTCCGCAAGCTCTGGTGTCTATGTAGCGTCAAGCAAGATTTGCAGGGCGAGTGCAGCCGATGCTGACGACGATGGCCAAACCGATACCCGCAACCGATGGATGCTTCCTCGGGATAACAGAGGTTCGCGCTATCGCGGACGACGCCTCGCAAGGTTCCGACATTGCGCAGCTGCTCGACTGGGTCGAATCCTACTTGATGAACAGTCATCCCGATCTCGGACGGACCGGCGCCGTTTGCCCCTTTACCCGCCAGGCTGCCAAGATCGACGCCGTTCGCCTTGCGATTTCCCACGCGCGCGCCGGTGACGAAGACGACGCTTTCGCCCTCATCCGTGGCGCCTTCGCCGAGCTCGAAGCCATCCCCTGCAAGCCCGCGATGAAGCATTTCCGCACCGTCATCGTCGGCTTTCCAGAGTGCGCCGATCAGGATGGTATCGCGATGTTGAAGCGGATCCAGCGGCGGCATCGGTTCTATTCGCTCGCCCGCGCCCGGATGATCGGCATGATGCATGCGGGGTCCGAGGATCGCGGCCTGTGGAATCCGGAGTTCCGGCCGCTGCGATCGCCGATGCCGGTTCTGGCGATCCGGCATCTGGTCGAAAACGACGCCCCGTTTGCCGCTCTCCATCCCGCTCTCATGGTTGCCTATCTCGCCCGTTTCCCGATCAAGGGAACGCAGCGGCTCGTCAATCACTTCCGAAGCCGCTGAGCCATGCCCAGCCGAGCGACGTCGCCGATCGCCGAGACAATCGAGAGGATTTCGAGCCCCGACCGCTCAGGGGACGCCCTTGATATCAGAGTCGTCACAAGCCTCGACGGCTTCATGGCCTTGCAGGCGGACTGGGACGATCTGTTCGAGCGGGCAGCAACGCCCCAGCAGGTGTTCCAGCGCCACATCTTCCTGCGTTACTGGGCGCGACACTATCTCGACGCAAAGACGCAGCTCTCTATTCTCACCGGCCGTATCGACGGACGTCTTGTCACCGTCTGGCCACTGATGCGTCGTCGCAAGCTCGGGGTAGACGTGCTCAGTTTCATGGGCGCGCCGGTGGCGCAGTTCGGCGACGTGCTTGTCGAGGCAGATGGCGACCGGCACGCCCTGCTCGAAGCAGGCTGGAGTGCCGTGACATCGCTCGGCGCCGACGTTTTCGAGGCGCGACGGGTGAGAGCGGACGCCGCCCTGTGCGGATCGGTGATCGCAAGCAGCGCCCGCTTGCCCGGCGACGTTGAGGCGCCTTTCGCAAGCCTGCCGCGGCGGGTGACGGCCGACGGCCCGGGCATCGGCTATTCCGCGCGCGAGCGGTCGAACTATCGGCGCCGGTTGCGCAGGCTGCGAGAGCACGGCGACATCACCTTTGCCGAGCCGGGTTCGGGCCCGGCAGCCGAGGCAGCGGTAGCGTCCGCAATCGCCATCAAGAAGAACTGGCTGATCGAAAACGCAATCCTGTCGCCGACCGTTATGGACAGCCGCTTCCAGGCTTTCTTCGCGGACCTGGCCGGCGATCCCGACGCCGGCCTGCACGCCTCGGCAATCACCTGTGACGGGCGACCGATCGGCGTCGACCTGTCGTTCGATTGCAAGGGCCACACCTTCGGCCACGTGCTGGCAACCGACCCTGGCTACGAGCGTGAGGGCCTCGGACGGTTGCTCATCCACCGAACATTCGCGGCGGCCGCCCACCGCGGCAACACTATCTTTGATCTGCTGGCGCCGGCGGACAGCTATAAGATGCAGCATGCCGACGGACTTGTCGCCATCAGGGACTATGCCCTCGCATTCTCCTGGCGCGGCCGGCTGATGCGTGATCTTGCCATGGCGCGACTGCAGCCGATGGCCAAAGCCTGGG
Organism: Ensifer sp. M14; assembly: GCF_003355565.1. Taxonomy (NCBI): domain Bacteria; kingdom Pseudomonadati; phylum Pseudomonadota; class Alphaproteobacteria; order Hyphomicrobiales; family Rhizobiaceae; genus Ensifer; species Ensifer sp. M14. The sequence continues at coordinate 799,634 of NZ_QJNR01000004.1, read as the reverse complement.
CAAAGCGCCTACCGGCCAGCCTTGTGCAAAAGCTTGTGATGCGAAGGCTCTGAACCGAGCAGGTTTCTCAGGCAAGCTGACGCGGCGTTCAGCCAAGCTGACGCGGCGTCACAAAATCGATGAGACGACACCCGCCCGCAGCGAGGTCCTCCCAACTGGAACCGTCAAACTCGAACACGGCAAGCGCCGCTGTGGGAAACTTCTGCCGCATGCGCGCAAGCGCCTCCTGCCTGCCTGAACCGGCAAGCAGATGGGCGAGATCCTCCATGCCCGGATTATGCCCGACGACGATGAGGTTGCGGATGGCCGGATCGACCGCCCGAATGGCCGTCAGAATGGCAGGCGCTGCAACTTCGTAGATGTCGCGTGTCTCACGGGCGGGGATTGGCGGCGGCAGGATACCCTTGACCAGCGTCCAGGTTTCCTGCGCGCGCCGCGCCGTGGAAACAATAGCCAGTCCGGGGATCAACCCTTTTCGCTCCATGTAGGCGCCGACCAGTGGTGCCGCCTTTCGGCCGCGATCGCCGAGCGGTCGATCGTGATCAGGAACGCCGTCCGGCCAGGCGGACTTGGCGTGGCGCAGCAACATCAGGCGGTACGTCTTTGCCCTGTGATCCTCAGCCATACGGCCTCCCATTCAACGAAATATCGCTCGACCTTGCCAGGCACCAAACCCATTCTGGCATCGTACCGGCATTTTGTCCTGCAATAGGGACCATAAAAAAGGCCGCCCCGAAGGGCGGCCATCAACGCCGGAAAAGCTCAAGAACCGGCTTGTCTTCACGCGGGTCGGGTTACTTCCACTCGCGGATGTCGACGAAATGGCCGGCGACGGCAGCGGCTGCCGCCATGGCCGGCGACACCAGATGCGTGCGTCCCTTGAAGCCCTGACGTCCCTCGAAGTTGCGGTTGGACGTCGAAGCGCAACGCTCGCCCGGCTTCAGGCGGTCGTCGTTCATCGCCAGGCACATGGAGCAGCCCGGCTCGCGCCAGTCGAAGCCGGCTTCCCGGAAGATCTTGTCGAGACCTTCGGCTTCCGCCTGCTCCTTGACGAGGCCGGAGCCCGGAACGATCATCGCCGAAACGGTCGATGCGACCTTGCGGCCCTCGACGACAGCCGCAACGGCGCGCAGATCCTCGATGCGACCGTTGGTGCACGAGCCGATGAAGACACGATCGACGGCAATGTCGGTGATCTTGGTGCCGGGCTTCAGCCCCATGTAGTCGAGCGCGCGCCACTTGGAGGTGCGCTTGTTTTCTTCCGGGATCTCATCCGGGTTCGGGACGCTGCCCTGAACCGAGATGACGTCCTCGGGCGACGAGCCCCAGGAGACGATCGGCGGCAGATTGGCGGCGTCGAGCACGACGACGCGGTCGTAATGCGCGCCCTCGTCCGTGTGCAGCGTCTTCCAATAGTCGATCGCCATCTCGAGCGCCTTGCCCTTCGGCGCGCGCGGCTTGTCCTTGATATATTCGAAGGTGGTTTCGTCAGGCGCGATCAGGCCGGCGCGGGCGCCGCCTTCGATCGTCATGTTGCAGATGGTCATGCGGCCTTCCATCGACAGCGCGCGGATCGCTTCGCCGGCAAACTCGATGACGTGGCCGGTGCCGCCGGCCGTGCCGATCTCGCCGATGATGGCAAGGATGATGTCCTTGGCGGTAACGCCAGGCGGCAGCTGGCCGTCGACGCGCACCAGCATGTTCTTGGCCTTCTGCTGGATCAGCGTCTGGGTCGCCAGCACATGCTCGACCTCGGACGTGCCGATGCCGTGTGCCAGCGCACCGAAGGCGCCATGCGTCGAGGTGTGGCTATCGCCGCAAACGATGGTCATGCCCGGCAGCGTGAAGCCCTGCTCGGGGCCGACGATGTGCACGATGCCCTGGCGCTTGTCGTTTTCGGAGTAATACTCCACTCCGAACTCGGCCGCGTTGGTAGCGAGCGCCTCGACCTGGATGCGGCTTTCCTCGTTCTTGATGCCAAGATGGCGATCAGGTGAGGTCGGCACGTTGTGGTCGACGACGGCAAGCGTCTTTTCCGGCGCGCGGACCTTGCGGCCGGCCATGCGCAGGCCTTCGAAAGCCTGCGGGCTCGTCACTTCGTGAACGAGGTGACGATCGATGTAGAGAAGACAGGTGCCATCGTCCTGGCTGTTGACCAGGTGGTCGTCCCAGATCTTGTCGTAGAGAGTACGCGGTGCGCTCATGGCGATATATCCATCGAATTTTCGTAAATAAGGGAAAAGCCGGCAGCAAGGCGGCCGGAAACGCTGATCAAGGGATCAGGATAGGAGGCTTGTCAGCGCCCCGGATACGCGCGCAAAAAAACGTGCCGGCAGACGCTTGTGGTCCTGCAGCACGACGATTTTCTGCTCTCGACATCCGAACTTGGATTCCATGATGCCGTTCATATCAATTTTTTGACACTTCGGCAATCGGTGGAAGCGGCCTCAACGCTGCTCGGCACGCCGCAACCGCCGCTCGACGCCCCTCAAGCCCAGCGACAGGCCGATGGTAAGGACGAGATAGACGTAAGCCACGATCGAATAGGTCTCGAAGAAACGAAAGGAGCCGGACGCGTAGACCTTGCCCATCTGGGTGATATCGGCAACACCGAGCACCGAGACCAGCGAACTGTCCTTGACCATGGCGACGAAATCGTTGCCGAGCGGCGGCAGGATCACACGGATCGCCTGCGGGAAGATCACCAGGCGAAAGCGCTGGTAACGCGTCAGGCCCAGCGCCTTGGCCGCCTCGACCTGCCCCTTGTCGACCGAGAGGATACCGGCCCGAAACACTTCGGCGATGAAGGCGGAATAGCCGATCATCAGCGCCATGATCGCCCGCCACATCAGCGAGATGTCGCGCACCACCACCGGCTCCATCCAGCCGGCCGAAATCAGCGGCGCGGTGATGAAGTTGGCGACGGCGACCAGTGCCGGCGCACCGACGAAGGCGATATAGAACAACAGGACGAGGATCGGAACGCCGCGAATAACCTCGGTGTAGAAGCGTGCGATCTGGCGAAGGGCCGCATGCTCCGACAGCGCCATCAGCGCGATGCCGAGCCCAAGCGTCGTCGCCAGCACGAAGCCCATCAGGGTGACGAAGACGGTGACGCCGATGCCCTTGAGGACGACGTTGAAGACCTCGGTGTAGATGTCGTTGGTGACGATAACGGCGGCGAGCGCCACGGCAATCACCAGAAGGGCGACCAACCACCAGGGATAGTCGCCCTTTGCGGACATGTCAGAAGATTGTGGGGAGGCCATGGCCAGCGATCAGCCGCCCATCTTGTAGTCGAGGAACCACTTCTTGTCCAAAGCGTCGAAGGTTCCATCCGCCTTCAGCGCCTTGATCGCTGCGTTGATCGGAGCGACCAGATCGGATCCCTTCGGGTAGATGAAACCGAAATCCTCGGTGCCGAGCGGGCCGCCGACGACCTTCAGCTTGCCTTCGGACGAATCGACATAGCCCTTGGCGGCAACGCTGTCGGTGAGGACGACGTCGACGTCGCCGGCTTTCAGTGCCTGCACGGTCGCGCCGAAGGTTTCAAACAGCTTGACGCGCGGGTTCTGCTCGTTGCCATCGAGCATTTCGTAGACGGCGGTGTAGAAAGGCGAGGTGCCCGGCTGCGCACCGACCAGCCCGTCGGCAAAGGCGCCGAAGCTCTTGCCATCGTTGAAGCGGGTCTCGTCGCCGCGCACCAGCATGAACTGCTGCGAGCGCATGTAGGGGTCGGAGAAGTCGACCTTCTCCTTGCGGTCGTCCTTGATGGTAATCCCGGTCATGCCGATCTGGTACTGGCCGTCATGCACCGCCTGGATCATCGCGTCCCAGCTGGTGTTCTGGTACTCGACCTTGAAGTTCAGACGCTTGGCGATCTCGTTCATCGCGTCGTATTCCCAGCCGATCGCCTCACCGGTCTTCGGATCGACGAACTGCAGCGGCGGATAGGCATTTTCCGTGACGACGACAACCGTCTTGCCGCCGAGATCCGGCAGGTCGCTGGCGAAAGCCGGTGCAGAAAAAGCAAAAGGAACGGCAAGTGCGGCTGCGATGCCCGCAAGCACATGGCGACGGATTGTCATTGGAAGAGCTCCCGAAAAGTGTGGCAGCGAAAAATGTCACGGATTGTGGAGAAAAGACAAGCGCATAGTACCAAAAAAGAAAGGCGGCCCGAGGCCGCCTTCCCAACAATCCGCCAGAGCGGGATAAGGAAAAGTGTGTGCGGTTTTCCGCCCACATCCCGCTCTAGTTTATTAGGATTGATCACGTTCATGATTTTGGGTCGATTCGACCCAAAATCATCGTGATCTCGTATTGAAATCTTATTCCGCTGCAGCTTCTGCTGCCTTGGCTTCAGCGGCTTCTGCTGCTGCCTTGGCTTCTGCTGCTTCGGCTGCTGCCTTTTCGGCGGCAAGAGCCTGAGCTGCTGCGATCTTTTCAGCTTCGATCCGTGCCTTTTCCTCGGCAACGGCCTGACGCTCGGCGTCGTTCAGCTTGCGGGCGCGCGTACCGGTGTTCTCAACGATACGAGCCGACTTGCCGCGACGATCGCGCAGGTAGTAAAGCTTGGCGCGACGGACCTTACCGCGGCGGACCACTTCGACGCTCTCGACGAGCGGAGAGTAAACCGGGAATACGCGCTCGACGCCTTCGCCGTAGGAGATCTTGCGAACGGTGAAGCTTTCGTTGATGCCGCCGCCCGAACGAGCGATGCAAACGCCTTCATAGGCCTGAACGCGGGTACGCGTGCCTTCGACAACGCGGACGTTGACGCGCAGGGTGTCGCCTGCGGAGAAATCGGGGAGCGTGCGCTTGGCGGCAATCTTGGCGGCCTGTTCGGCTTCCAGCTGCTGGATGATGTTCATCGGGTTAACCTTTCAAGTTCTTCTGAAACAGCCAGAGCGCTCTCGATCGACCTGTCGGACGTGCCTTCAGATGTTGCCGGACCCGGCAGGAGCGAATTCACCATTCTTTGTTGGTGGTCGACGGGCAAAAAACCGAACCGGGGCGGCACTTACACGAAGAAACTTCGCTTGTCATCCCCGAAAGCCATATTTTCCGGGCCGTTGAGGCGTTCGGCGCGGATTCTATCAGAGATTTCGAAAGAACGTGCATGGAAATGCAAGCGGGCGCGGGCTTGCGGCAGAAAAGTCTGCAGGCTATGCCGGGCTGGGCAATGGGGGGAGACCATGCATTTCTTCGAAATACTTCTGCTTTTCGTCGCCGGTTTCCTGTCGGGCGTGGTCAATGCGATTGCCGGTGGCGGCACCTTCCTTACCTTCGGCGCCATGACCCTTGGCGGTTTGCCGCCGATCGTCGCCAATGCGACGTCGTCGATCATCCAGCTTCCCGGCTACATCACCTCGGCGCTGGCCTATGCCAAGGAGATTCGCGCCGACCGCCGCCAGGCGATCCAGCTCGGCATCATCTCGGCGATCGGCGGACTCGCCGGCGCCGTGTTGCTGATATCCCTGTCGAACGCCTCGTTTCGTGCGCTCGTCCCGTGGCTGCTGATCGCCGCGACGGCGATCTTTGCCGCCGGACCGCTGTTGAAGCCCAAGGCGCGCATAGACGAGCATGCGATCAGTCCGGCCGGCATCGTCAGCCAGTTCGCAACCTCGATCTATGGCGGCTTCTTCGGCGCCGGCATGGGCATCATGATGCTGGCGGTGCTGGGCCTTGCCACCGGCGGCGGCTATCACCGGCTGAACGCGCTCAAGAACTTCATCTCGATCGTCATCGCCACCATCGCCATCGTTGTCTTCGCGGCCGGCGGCGTCGTGTCGTGGCTGCATGCAGCGGTCATGGTTCCAGGAGCAGCCCTGGGCGGCTATCTGGGTGTCTGGGCGGCGCGGCGGGTGCCGCAGGCGGTGATCCGTGCCCTGGTCGTGGCAATCGGACTACTGCTCGCCGCCTATTACTTCTTCACCGGGTGAGGCAGCAGATCGGGCCGGCGCTCCTCGGTCAGCCGACGGGCCTCAGTCTCGCGCCATTTGGCGATGGCGCCGTGATTGCCTGACGTCAGTACCGCCGGGATCTCCCTGCCCTCGAAGACCTGCGGACGGGTATAGTGCGGATGCTCCAGCAGCCCGCCCTCGAAGCTTTCGTGAACGCCGGACAGCTCGTTGCCCATCACGCCCGGCAGAATACGCACGACGGCATCAAGCAGCGTCAGCGCCGCCGGTTCGCCGCCGGAAAGAATGTAATCGCCGATCGACACTTCCTCGAGCGCGCGCCCGTCGATGACGCGCTGGTCGACACCTTCGAACCGGCCGCAGACAATCACCACGCCGGGGCCGTCGGCAAGTTCGCGCACGCGCTTCTGCGTCAACGGCCTTCCGCGCGGGCTCATCAACAGTCGTGGGCGATCGTCGTCCTTGGACACCGCGTCGATGGCGCGGGCGAGAACGTCAGGCTTCAACACCATGCCGGCGCCGCCGCCGGCCGGCGTATCGTCGACGGTGCGGTGCTTGTCTTCAGCAAAGTCCCGGATCTGTACGGCATCGATCGACCACTGGCCGCGCTCCAGCGCTCGGCCGGAAAGCGAGGCGCCGAGATGTCCGGGGAACATTTCGGGATAGAGCGTGAGTACCGTTGCGCGGAAGGACATTGCCTTGCCGCTCACTTGCGCTTGGCCGAAAACGGGCTGCCGGGCTCGTCCTTGTCGTCGATGAGGCCAGCGGCCAGCGGATCGACCAGCATCTTTCCGCCCTCCAGATCGATCTCAAGGACCGACCATTCGGTGAAGGGAATGAGCACGGGGCGCTTGCCCGGCCCCTTGAGCTCGAGCAGGTCGCCGGCACCGAAATCGAACACGCCGGTCACGGTGCCATAGCTCTTGCCGCTGCCATCAATGGCTTCCAGGCCCTCGAGGTCGGCATAGAAGAATTCGTCTTCGTCGAGATCGTCATCGGGCAGATTGTCCCGATCGACGAACAGTTCGAGACCGTTCAGCGCCTCTGCGGCGTTGCGGTCGTTGACGCCGCGAAACCGGACGACGACCACGTTCTTGGCCTCGCGGATTTCCAGCACCTCGAACACACGCCCGTCGGCGCTATGAAGATGGCCATAGTCGCCGAGTGCCGTCGGGTCATCGGTGAAGGACTTGACCCTGACCTCGCCGCGCAGGCCTTGGGCCGCGCCGACAGTCGCCATCAGAACCGGGTTTTCGAGTTTGCTCATCATCCGCATCCGTTTCGGGATTTCAGGGTGCACATAACGGAAAACGGGCGGCATGGAAATGCCGCCCGTTTTCCTCATCCGTTTTGCGGATATTATTCTGCGGCACCTTCGGCAGCAGCAGCAGCGGCGTCTTCTGCCTTCTGCTTGGCTTCAGCAGCGCGCTCCTGAGCCTTCTTGCCCGGCAGGCCCTTGTTCGGGTTGGCGCGAGCCGGACGCTGGGCGATACCAGCCTGGTCGAGGAAACGCAGAACGCGGTCGGTCGGCTGGGCGCCCTGGGCGATCCAGTGGCTGATGCGCTCGGCGTTCAGCTCGACGCGCTTTTCGTCGTCCTTGCCGAGCATCGGGTTCCAGGAGCCGATCTTCTCGAGGAAGCGGCCGTCACGCGGGCTGCGGGCGTCGGCAACGACGATCTGGTAGTAAGGACGCTTCTTGGAACCGCCACGGGCGAGACGAATTTTCAGTGCCATTTGAGTAACTCCTTGCAGGCTTTATTGACCGCTTCGTTCAAGCGGAATGGGTGGTGCCGACGGCGTCCGCGGACTGCGAGCGATCGGCGGCGATGGCTTCATGATGCCGGATGACTTCCTTGATGATGAAGTTCAGGAACTTCTCGGCGAAATCCGGATCCAGATTGGCATCCTTCGCCAGATGGCGAAGGCGTTCGATCTGGTATTCTTCGCGCGCCGGATCGGCCGGCGGCAGATTGTGCTTGGCCTTGAGAACGCCGACCGCCTGGGTGCAGCGGAACCGTTCAGCCAGCATGTGGACGAGCGCGGCATCGATGTTGTCGATCGACTGCCGGTAACCCGCCAATTCTTGTTTGATCTCGGGATCAATCATCTCTTAAGCGATCCTCACTTCTTCTTCGGCAGGCCGGGAAGGCCGGGGAAACCGCCAAGGCCCGGAAGCTTGGCGCCGCCGAGACCGGGCAGGCCACCGCCGCCAAGGCCCGGCATGCCGCCTGGCTTGAGGCCGGCGGCTTCCGCCTGCTTCTGCAGCGCTTCGAGCTGCTTGGGATCGAGGCTCGACAGATCGGGCATGCCGCCGCCGCCAAGGCCGCCGAGGCCCATCTTGCTGGCAAGACCGCCCATCATCTGCTTCATCATCCCGCCTTTGCCCTTGCCCATCATCTTCATCATGTCCGCCATCTGGCGGTGCATCTTCAGAAGCTTGTTGATGTCGGCAGCATCCGTGCCGGAGCCGGCAGCGATGCGCTTCTTGCGGGAATGCTTGAGCATATCCGGGTTGGCGCGCTCGGCCTTGGTCATCGACGAGATGATGGCGATCTGGCGCCCGAACAGCTTGTCGTCGAGACCGGCCGAGGCCATCTTGTCCTTCATGCCGGCCATGCCGGGCATCAGGCCCATGATGCCGCCCATGCCGCCCATCTTCTGCATCTGGGCGAGCTGGTCGGCAAGATCGTTCAGGTCGAACTTGCCCTTGGCCATCTTGGCGGCCATGGCGGCCGCCTTTTCGGCGTCGATGTTCTCGGCAGCCTTTTCGACCAGCGAAATGATGTCGCCCATGCCAAGAATGCGGTCGGCAACGCGGCGCGGGTGGAACTCTTCGAGTTCGCCCATCTTTTCGCCGACACCGATGAGCTTGATCGGCTTGCCGGTGACGGCGCGCATCGAAAGGGCAGCACCGCCGCGGCCGTCGCCGTCCATACGGGTGAGCACAAGGCCAGTGATGCCGACGCGTTCGTCGAAGTTGCGGGCGAGATTGACGGCGTCCTGACCGGTCAGCGCATCGGCGACCAGCAGGATTTCATGCGGATTGGACTTCCGCTTGATCTCCGCCATCTCGATCATCAGCGGTTCGTCGATATGGGTGCGACCGGCGGTGTCGAGGATGACGATGTCGTGGCCGCCGAGCTTGGCAGCCTGCACGGCGCGCGCGGCGATATCGGTCGGCGACTGGCCGGCAATGATCGGCAGCGTATCGACGCCGGTCTGGACGCCAAGCTGGCGAAGCTGTTCCTGGGCTGCCGGACGACGCGTGTCGAGCGAAGCCATCAGGACCTTCTTCTTGTCCCGCGTCTTCATCCGGCTGGCGATCTTGCCGGTGGTGGTCGTCTTGCCCGAGCCCTGCAGACCGACCATCATGATGACAACAGGTGCCGGCGCATTGAGGTCGATGGTGACGCCCTCGGAGCCCAGCATGTCGACCAGCTCGTCATGGACGATCTTGACGACCATCTGGCCGGGCTTGATCGACTTCAGGATCTCGGCGCCAACCGCCTTCTCGCGAACCTTTTCAGTGAAGGAGCGCACGACATCGAGCGCGACGTCGGCTTCGAGCAACGCACGGCGAACCTCGCGAAGCGCCGCGGAAACATCTGCTTCCGACAATGCGCCGCGGCCGGTCAGTCCATTCAATATGGAACCAAGGCGGTCCTGGAGGCTTTCGAACATTCTCACTTCCTTCTTGTTTCCGATGGCATGGCAACTCGCCGGAAACGTGGGTTCCTCCGCCCGAAAAACAAGGCGCAAAGCCAAAAACCACCCGAGGGCGCAACGCGCTGTCGGATGTTGACCTCCTGGCTCTCTTTATACCTTGACGGGGCCGGGTCGGTGGCTTCGAAGTCATCACTTGCGAAGGAATTTGCCGCGATAAACAGGAAAGCGGCCGAAAAGTCAAGAACGGCAGGCAAATCCGACCGCAGGGATTTCAGGCAAGGGCCGCGCCACCACGATCACGGCACCAATCGCGCGTGAAGACGGCAGTCATGAGCCTTCCTTTAGATCCGGTGCGCCGAGTTCGCGCGCCAGGTCTTCGAAGGCAGTCGCAACCCGCGTCATGACCCTGAGTGCCGCAACCACTTCGGTCTGGTTGATATCGCCCAGAACCGCGTGCAGCAATTCGAGTTCGCGCTGGTGGATTGCCGCAAACAGGTCGCGGCCGGCAACACTCGGCACGCAGAAATAGGCACGCCGATGCTCCGGGTTCGGCTGCTTCTCCAGAAACCCCTTTGCCAGCAGGCCGACGACGATCCGCAGCACGAACTGCCGTTTCATCGACAATCGGCGCGCCGCCTCCGGCACCGTCAGCGGCTCCCCGCAGAGAAGCTCAAGCACAGCCCTTTCGGCAACGGAGATGCCCGACCCTTCCAGCATACGCTCGATCGAGCGATGCACATTGAGGTGGATCGGCCGAACCAGTTTGATGGCCTTGTAGAGACGTTCCTGTTTATCGAAGCGAACCTGCATAAGGAACAATAGCAATTGAGTTGCTTTATTCAAGAATTTCTTAAGCTCTGCACCTGCACCCTGTGATGGCGGCTTCAAAGCGCCTATCTTTTTCCATCGACAGCAACTGAACAATCGCCGAGAGAACGACGATGCCGAAGGTCAATGCCTATTATCGGGGACCCATCTCCGATCACTTCGACGGAACGCGATTCTTCAACCCCAACGGCCGGCAGCCTCGGGGCATGGCCGACCTTCTGCGCTGGCAGCTCGGCCGCGGCAAGGTGAAGTGGCCCACCCATTATCCAAGCCCCTTTCAGCAGGCAAAGCCGGAATTGAGCATCGAGGCCGCCCGCCTGCGGGTGACGATGGTGGGGCATGCGACACTGCTCATACAGGTGCATGGCTTCAACATCCTGACCGACCCCGTCTGGGCGCACAGGGCGAGCCCCTTTGCCCTCATCGGCCCGGCACGATACAACGCGCCCGGCATCAAGATGGACGATCTGCCGCCGATCGACCTCGTGCTCGTCACCCACAACCACTACGACCACCTCGATCTCGACACGCTGGCATCGCTCAATGAGGAGCACAGTCCGCTGATCGTCACCCCGCTCGGCAACGACACGATCATCCGCCGCGCAGCCCCCGAGGCCAACATATCGGTTCTCGACTGGGGCGACCGACTGGACCTGGAAGGCGAGCTCACGATCCATGCGGAGCCCTGCCATCACTGGTCGGCGCGCGGCTCCGGCGATCGCCGCATGGCGCTGTGGGCGGCCTTCGTCATCGAAACCCCTGTCGGCAAGATCTATCATGTTGGCGACACCGGCTTTCACGGCGGCATCAACTACCGCGCCGCCCGCGAAAAACATGGCGGCTTCCGCCTCGCCAACCTGCCCTTCGGCGCCTACGAGCCGCGCTGGTTCATGCAGGACCATCACCAGAACCCGGAGGAGGCGGTCCAGGGCATGATCGACTGCGCCGCCGAACATGTGGCGGGGCACCACTGGGGAACGTTCCGCCTGACCGACGAGGGCGTCGATGCTCCGGTGCGCGCCCTCGAGCAGGCGCTTGAGGAGGCCGAGATTGCGCCCACCCGCTTCCGGGCCCTGCGCCCCGGCGAAATCTTCGATGTGCCGCCCTCTCCACCCAGGGGCCGATGAAGCCGGCACTGGTAATTTCCGGGCTTTTCCGCCATATACAGCCCGAATGAAGGGTGCCTCCGCTTGACGAGGCCGGTTTGGACAATCGCGACATGGCCGACAACGTGCAATTTGCCAGAATGAACGGGCTTGGAAACAAGATCCTGGTCGTCGACATGCGCGGCCGCCGTGACCGCGTGACGCCGCAGGCAGCCATCACGCTCAACGCCGATCCGGCCACCGCATTCGACCAGATCATGGCGATCCACGATCCGAAGGCTGCCGGCACCGACGCCTGGATCGATATCGTCAATTCCGACGGCTCGATGGCGCAGGCGTGCGGCAACGGTACCCGCTGCGTCGTTCAGGCGCTCGCCGCCGAAACCGGCAAGAAGGCGTTTCTCTTCCAGACGGTTGCCGGTCTGCTCGAAGCCAAGGAACACGACGACGGTACGATTTCCGTCGACATGGGCAAGCCACGCTTCGGCTGGAACGAGATCCCGCTGTCGGAAGAGTTTCACGACACACGCCGGATAGAACTGCAGATCGGCCCGATCGACAATCCCGTGCTGCACTCGCCCTCGGTTGCCTCCATGGGCAATCCGCACGCGATCTTCTGGGTCGACAACGACGTCTGGTCCTACGATCTCGAGCGTTTCGGGCCGCTGCTCGAAAACCACCCAATGTTCCCCGAGCGCGCCAATATCTCGATCGCCCGCGTTCTGTCGCGCAACGAACTGGATCTCAGAACCTGGGAGCGCGGCGCCGGCCTGACGCTCGCCTGCGGTTCTGCCGCCTGTGCGGCAGCCGTGAGCGGTGCCCGCACTGACCGCACCGATCGCAAGGTGGTCGTCAACGTGCCCGGCGGTCCGCTGGCGATCGAATGGCGCGACGATGACCATGTCGTCATGACCGGGCCTGCCGAATGGGAATGGTCGGGAACCGTCGATCCCGCGACCGGCGCCTGGCAGCGCGAAGAAACCCAACCGGGAACTGCCGAGGCCCGGGCGCTTTGAGCGGCGTCGAGGTCATAACCTTCGGCTGCCGTCTCAATACCTACGAATCCGAAGTGATGCGGGCGGAAGCCGAAAAGGCGGGGCTGAACAACGCCATCCTCGTCAACACCTGCGCGGTGACCGGCGAGGCCGTGCGCCAGGCGCGCCAAGCGATCCGCCGCGCCCGCCGCGACAACCCGCATGCCCGCATCATCGTCACCGGCTGCGCCGCCCAGACGGAAAAGGAAACCTTCGCCGGCATGGCCGAGGTTGATGCCGTACTCGGCAACGAAGAGAAGCTGAAAAGCGCCTCCTATCGCTCACTGCCCGATTTTGGCGTCTCGGCGGAAGAAAAGCTGCGCGTCAACGACATCATGAGCGTGCGCGCCACGGCGCCGCAGATGGTCAAGCATATCGACGGGCACGTGCGCGCCTTCATCCAGGTGCAGAACGGCTGCGATCACCGCTGTACCTTCTGCATCATCCCCTATGGCCGCGGCAATTCCCGCTCGGTGCCGATGGGTGCCGTGGTCGACCAGGCCAGAAAACTCGTCGAAGGCGGCTACAGCGAGATCGTGCTGACCGGCGTCGATGCGACGAGCTACGGTGCCGACCTGCCGGGAACCCCGACACTGGGCCTGCTGGCAAAGACGCTCCTGAAACAGGTTCCGGATATCCGCCGCCTGCGCCTTTCCTCGATCGACGGCATCGAGGCCGACAGTCATCTGTTCGACCTGATTGCCGACGAAGCGCGTTTCATGCCGCATCTGCATCTGTCGCTGCAACATGGCGACGACATGATCCTGAAGCGCATGAAGCGCCGCCATTCGAGCGCCGACGCCCGCGCGTTCACCGATCAGGTCCGGCGCCTTCGCCCCGAGATCAGCCTCGGCGCCGACATGATCGCCGGCTTCCCGACCGAAACCGAAGAGATGTTTGAAAACGCCGTGCGGCTTTCCGAGGATTGCGGCATCGCCCATCTGCACGTCTTTCCCTATAGCCCCCGCCCCGGCACGCCGGCATCGCGCATGCCGCAACTCGACCGGGCGCTGGTCAAGGATCGCGCCGCCCGGCTTCGCGCCACGGGTGCGGCACTCCATGCCCGCCACCTCGACGGCATGGTCGGGAGCGAACAGACATTGCTGGTCGAAAACAACGGCCTCGCCCACACCGAAAATTTCACGCTCGTCGATGCCGCCGGCCTAAAACCCCGTGCGCTTGTGCCGGTCACGATCACCGGCCACAATGGCAAGCATCTGACGATGCAGGTAAAACAGATGGCTGCGGCCTGACTCATGCGGAATCCCTGAATGGCAATCGGTTTCATCAAGAAGATCTTCAACTTCGGCAAGGGCACTGTCGAGGAAACCAAGCCGCAGGATGCCGCGCCGGAAGCGGAAGCCGCAGTTGCGGTTCCGCCCGAAGCACTGCCCGCGCCGGAGCCGGCTCCTTTAGAGGAAATCGCCCCGATCAGTGCGACCGTCGACGAGCCCGTCGCCGAGCAGGCCCCGGCCGAAGAAACGTCCGAAGCGCTGCTTGAGCCCCTGTCGGATATCGAAGCTTTGCCGCTCGCCGTCGAGGACCCGATCCTGCCGGCAGAAATCGAGACAGCAGGCGGACCGGCATCGGACGAAGCGCGCATCGATGAAACCGTCGTCAGCGAAGACGCGGCGGCACCCGTTGAAGCGGCGAAACCGGAACAACTGTCTCAGGCCGCGCAAGAAGCGCTCGACGCCTACGCAGCACTTCAGGAAACCGTGCCGGAAGAACCGCCGGTCGAACCGGAGGATATTGCTGAGCAGGAGGAACTCGCCGCCGCTGAACCGCAAACGGTCGACGCCGAAGAGGGCCGCACACCAACCGCCGATACCCCGCCGACCGACGAGGTGGTCGCCGCAAGCGACAGTGTTCCCGAGGCGCCAGCCTCCGAGGCACCGGTTATCGAAACACCGACGCTCGATGCACCCGTCGATGAAGAGCCAGCCCTCGAGCCTCCTGCCGCCGAAGCTGCTCCTGCCGCCAGCCTTCCGAAAGGCTTTGCGAGCGCTACCGAGCGCGCGAAGGAAGAGACCGTTGCAGCGCCGCAGGCCAAGCTCACCTGGTATCAGCGCCTGCGCCGCGGGCTTGCCCGCACCTCGTCGCAGCTGACCGGCCAGATCGCCAGCCTCTTCACCAAGCGCAAGCTCGACGAGGCGACGCTGCAGGATCTGGAGGATCTCTTGATCCAGGCAGATCTCGGCGTCGAGACCGCCATGCGCATCACCGACACGCTCGCCTCCGAGCGCTACGGCAAGGACGTGTCCGGCGAGGACGTCTCGCGCATCATGGCCGGTGAAATCACCAAGGTGCTTTCGCCCGTCGCCAAGCCGCTGGAACTCGACCTCAGCCACAAGCCGCACGTCATTCTGGTGGTTGGCGTCAACGGCACCGGCAAGACCACAACGATCGGCAAGCTCGCCGCCAAGCTGTCGGGCGCCGGCCTCAAGGTCATGCTCGCCGCCGGCGACACCTTCCGCGCCGCAGCGATCGAGCAGCTGAAGATCTGGGCCGAGCGCACCAAGTCCGACATCGTCTCCTCCAAGCTCGGTGCGGATGCCGCGGGCCTTGCCTATGAGGCGTTCCAGCAGGCGCGCGAAAAGAAGGCCGACGTGCTGATCATCGACACCGCCGGCCGGCTGCAGAACAAGACCGAGCTCATGGCCGAACTGGAAAAGATCGTGCGCGTGCTCGGCAAGCTCGACCCGGATGCGCCGCACACGGTGTTGCAGACGCTCGACGCCACCACCGGCCAGAACGCGCTGCAGCAGGTGGAGATCTTCCGCAACGTCGCCGGCGTCAGCGGGCTGATCATGACCAAGCTCGACGGCACGGCGCGGGGCGGCATTCTTGTCGCCATCTCGGCCAAGCACAAGCTACCGGTCTATTTCATCGGCGTCGGCGAAGGCATCGACGATCTCGAACCCTTCGAGGCCAAGGATTTCGCTGAGGCGATCGCGGGCGTCGCCGCCTGACGGCAGATGTCCGCTCGCCCTATTCGACGCGCACCGCCATACGGCGACCTATGATTTGCCGCATGATCTGCCCGTAAATCGGTCCCGATTTACGGAATTGTCGGGTGGCGTTTGCGCAAGCCGGCTGCCTTGATATGGTTTTGCCGCAAAGCTGGTGTTATGAGCGGCAGGCATATGCAAAAACAGGATCCCGAAATGTCGACGATCGAGGCTACCAAGCCGCAGAAGGAAGTCAGCCCGCTGTTGAAGCTGGTGCTGGAACTCGGGCCCTTGATGGTCTTCTTCTTCGCCAATTCCCGCGGCGAATGGCTGGCAGGGCATTTCCCGACGCTGGCCGAACTCGGCGGCCCGATCTTCGTGGCGACAGGCCTGTTCATGGCCGCGACCGCCATCGCGCTCGTCGTTTCCTGGATGCTCACCCGCACGCTGCCGATGATGCCGTTGATCTCCGGCATCGTCGTCCTCGTCTTCGGCGCGCTGACGCTCTGGCTGCAGAACGACACCTTCATCAAGATGAAGCCAACGATCGTCAACACGCTGTTCGGCACGATCCTGCTCGGCGGGCTGCTCTTCGGCAAGTCGCTGCTCGGCTATGTCTTCCACTCCGCCTTCAAGCTCGACGAAGACGGCTGGCGCAAGCTGACGGTGCGCTGGGGCATTTTCTTCCTCGTTCTCGCGGTGCTCAACGAGGTCATCTGGCGCTCGTTCTCCACCGATTTCTGGGTGGCTTTCAAGGTCTGGGGCACGATGCCCATCACCATCCTGTTTACACTGGCTCAAATGCCGTTGATCATGAAGCATTCGCTGGATCAGGATAACGCGCAGTGAGCACAGCCATCGACGGCAACGACAGTCAGAACCGGCATGCGCTCATCTGGTTTATAGCCTGTATCGGCGTTCTCGCCATACAGGTCATCACCCAGCATCTGATGGGCCGTCTCTGGATCTGCGAATGCGGCTACGTCAAACTGTTCGAGGGCGTGGTCAATTCGAGCGGAAATTCCCAGCACATCGCCGACTGGTATACGCCGTCGCACATCATCCACGGCTTCCTGTTCTATGGCCTCAGCCATCTGCTTCTGCGCGGCAAGCCGCTGACCGCCAAACTGTTCCTGGCCATGGTCATCGAATCCGCCTGGGAAATTGCCGAGAACACCCCGATGATCATCAACCGTTATCGCTCGGCGACGATCTCGCTCGACTATTTCGGCGACAGCATCCTCAATTCGACGATGGACACGCTGGCCATGGTAGCCGGCTTCATGTTCGCCGCCCGCATGCCGGTCTGGCTGACGGTGCTGATTGCCATATGCTTCGAACTCTTCACCGGCTGGCTGATCCGCGACAACCTCACCCTCAACGTGATCATGCTGGTCTGGCCGCTGGATGCGGTCCGCGAATGGCAGGCGGGGATTTAATCGAGCTTCGAAGTTCCGCGACGCGGTTTGCTTCTGCAGCCGCAGCTTTCCCCAAGCGCCGGAGAAGCCGCGAGACCATCGAGCTTTGCCCGGATACCGTCGATCGGAAGCTCCCTCATTCCTGTACTCGTCACAGGAATCCAGTAGCCGCGCGTCCGCGCGGCGGCAGACTTACCGCAGGCCCTTTGCATAACCGAAGAGTGATATCCTGTCGCGCCGCCGACGCGGCGCGGCTGGATTCCTGTGACGAGCACAGGAATGAGGAATAGTAAACGGCCTGCCATAAAGCTGCAGCGGCCGCCAGCCGTGCTTTCCAAGCCCCGCCTACGACCCGGCAGCGGCCTTCTCGATCGCCGGCATCAGCCCTTCCTTCACGCTTCTGTCATCGAACGGGCCGACGCGCTTGTAAAGGATCGTGCCGTCGGCGCCGACGAGATAGGATTCGGGAATACCGTATACGCCCCAATCGATCGCCGCCTTGCCGCGCGGATCGACGCCGACGGCGGCAAAGGGATTGCCGAGTTCGCCGAGAAACCGCAGCGCGTTTTCGTTCTGGTCCTTGTAGTTTATGCCGACAACCGTCAGGCGCTCGTCCTTCGACAGCTCGAGGATGAACGGATGCTCCTGGCGACAGGGCACGCACCAGGAGGCCCAGACGTTGACCAGCGTCAGCTTGCCCTTGATGGCCGCATCGGTCAGCGCCGGCATCGGTTGACCGTTCCGGGTCGCCCCTTCAAGTGGCGGCATGTCGAGCATCGGCGCCTTGGTGCCGATCAGCGCCGACGGGATTTCGCTGACATCTTTCCCCGAGTTGAGCTGGCTCCAGAAGATGGCGGCAAGGGCTGCGAAGATCGCAAGCGGCAGAAATGCGAGACCGACGCGCATGGCTCCCGGCTTGCGTTCTTCGCTGCCGGGTGCGGGGGTGCTGCTCATCGTGTCTCTCCGCTTGATACTTCCGCCGAGCGCCGACGGATGCCCGATGCTTCAAGCTCGCGCAGCTCACGCTGGCGCGCCCGCCCGTCGGCGATCACCCAGAGACAGAGGCCGACGACAGTCAAAGTCGCGATGCCGTAGCTGGCAAAAACATAGGCGGCATGGCTCATCATAAGATCAGGCCTCCCGTCCGGCGCTACGGGCAGCCTGTCGCCGCAGCGACGTCACGCGCCGGCGCCAGATCTCGTTGCGCATGGCAGCGATATGCAGCGTGAAGAACAGAAGGGTGAAGGCGATGGCCATGACGACGAGCGGGCGGAGAAACTCCGGGTCGATCGTCGGGCCGTCGAGCCTCAGTACACTTGCCGGCTGGTGCAGCGTGTTCCACCATTCGACCGAAAACTTGATGATCGGAATGTTGACGAAGCCGACCAGCACCAGCACGGCCGAGACACGCGACGAGCGCGCCGGGTCGTCCATGGCACGGTTGAGCGCCATCAGCCCGAGATACATCAGAAAAAGCACGAAGACCGACGTCAGCCGCGCATCCCACACCCACCAGGCGCCCCACATCGGCTTGCCCCAGAGCGAGCCGGTGACGAGCGCCAGAAAGGTGAAGCAGGCGCCGATAGGGGCGGCGGCCCGCGACGACACGTCGGCAAGCGGATGCCGCCAGACGAGTGTGCCGAGGGCGGCAAGCGCCATCACCGAATAACACATCATTGACAGCCAGGCGGCCGGCACGTGCACATACATGATGCGCACCGTCTCGCCCTGCTGGTAATCGCCTTCCGTCGTGAACGACAGCCATAGGCCAACGACGAAGAAAAGCGCCGTCAGCGCGGCAAGCCATGGCAGCACGCGATCGGCCAGCGCCAGGAACCGCGTCGGGTTGGCGAGATCGCTGAATTTGCGGATGGCAAGGCTGTTTTCGCTCATGATCGCTCTTTAACGCTTAAGGCCTGTTGCTGCAATTGATCCCCGTCAAACACGCGATCACGATGAATTTTGCACCATATCGACTGAGCCGCCATAAACACCTTCGATATTAAAGGGTTAGAGCGGGATGCGCCCGAAAACCGCAGACAGTTTATACTTACACCGCCTGATCCGCGTCAGTCGGACGCATGACGAAGTGCGGCTGCGGCAGCAACCGGCCCGATGACGGCAAAAAACAGGGTGATCGCCATCAAGATCATCAAGGGCGGCAGGAACGGCGCCGGATCCTCGATTGCCGCATAGACTGCGCTGACGCCGAAGATCAGCACCGGGATGGCAAGCGGCAGAACCAGGATCGACACCAGCAGTCCACCGCGGGGCAGCGACACGGCAACGGCCGCACCGACGGCACCGATGAAGGTGATCGCCGGCGTTCCGACAAGAAGCGTCAGCATGGTCGCCCCAATCGCAAGCTCGTCCATGTTCATGAACAGGCCGAGCAGTGGTGCGGCAATCACCAGCGGCAGGCCGGTGGCGGCCCAATGGGCGGCGCATTTGACGAACACGGTAACGAGCAGCGGCGTCTCCTGCATCAGCATCAGGTCGAGCGACCCGTCTTCGCGTTCCGCCTGGAACAGCCTGTCGAGACCGAGCAGCGACGCGAGCAGTGCGCCGATCCACAGGATCGCCGGTCCGATCCGCGCCAAGAGGTTGAGGTCGGGGCCGACGCCGAAGGGAATGACGGCGACGACCGTCATGAAGAACAGGACGCCGATCATCGCGCCGCCGCCGGCGCGGATAGACAGTTTGAGGTCGCGGAGGAAAAGCGCAATCATCGGCGCGCTCCCTTCGTCTTCTCGCCGTCGGCTGCCGGATCACGCGTCATGCCACAGGCCTCCGTCGACGCCGGCAAAGCCCGTCATTCGCAATTCCTGGATACGATCGAGCCCGAGCGGCTGGTGTGTCGCGGCAACGACGATGCCGCCCTGATCCAGATGCGCGTTGACCAATCCGGCAAAAAGCTTGTCGGCGCCGGCGTCGAGGGCCGCCGTCGGCTCATCGAGGATCCAGATCGGCCGGTAGGCGACAAGGAGCTTGGCCATCGCCATGCGGCGCTGCTGGCCGGCCGACAGGTAGCCGAAGGGCAGATGCGCTATGCCGGGAAGGCCGACGGCTTCCACCGCCTCGACGAGATCCCTGCCCGAGCCGCCGGGCGAATCACCCATGAAGTTTTTCCAGAAGGAAAGATTTTCCGCGACGGTCAGCTCGCGCTTCATCGCATTTCGATGGCCGAGATAATGGCTGAGCTCCGACGGGTGGCGCATTTCAGGAGGGCCATTCTCAAGTTTGAGACTACCCTTTTCGGCCATCAGAAGGCCGGCCAGAACCCGTAGCAAAGTCGACTTTCCAGACCCGTTCGGACCCGTCACCACAAGGGCTTCGCCGGCACCGAGTGCAAAGGAAATATCGTTAAAAATCAGATCCTCACCGCGCCTCGCACTCAGTCCTTCAGCCAGCAGGCGCATCAATTTTCAGCTTCCCTTTACGCTCTTTGCCGCAAGGCAAAAAAAAGTCCCGATTGGACCTTGGTTGGTCTGGCACGATTTGGAGAAATTATCTATAAGGCGGCCAACACGCCAGCGGTCGGCGTGAATTTCATCCTAGCGCCGAACATGGAATGAATTTCCACGTACGGACAGCGGAAATGGCCGCACCCGCATCCCAATTCGCGCTTCATTGCGCTCGGGCGTTCGTACGTCAGTTTTTTGGCGATCAGACGGAACGGGGTATTATCCAGTGTCCAAGTCCCTAGACAGTTTTAATTGTCGCTCCACGCTCACCGTCAACGGTGTCGACTACGTCTATTACAGCCTGCCCAAGGCTGAGACGAACGGTCTCGCCGGCGTTTCGAAGCTGCCCTACTCGATGAAGGTGCTGCTCGAAAACCTGCTGCGCAACGAAGACGGTCGCTCCGTCACCAAGAAGGACATCGAGAACGTCGCAGCCTGGCTGAATGACAAGGGCACTGCCGAAAACGAAATCGCCTACCGCCCGGCCCGCGTGCTGATGCAGGACTTCACCGGCGTTCCCGCCGTCGTCGATCTCGCAGCCATGCGCGACGCCATGGTCTCGCTCGGCGGCGATCCGGAAAAGATCAACCCGCTCGTGCCCGTCGACCTGGTCATCGACCACTCGGTTATCGTCGACGAATTCGGCACGCCTACCGCCTTTGCCCGCAACGTCGAGCTCGAATACGAGCGCAACGGCGAGCGCTACCGCTTCCTGAAGTGGGGCCAGCAGGCATTCAAGAACTTCCGCGTCGTGCCGCCCGGCACCGGCATCTGTCACCAGGTCAATCTGGAATATCTGGGCCAGACCGTCTGGACCCGTGAAGAAGACGGCGAAATCACCGCCTACCCGGACACCTGCGTCGGCACCGACAGCCACACCACGATGATCAACGGCCTGGGCGTTCTCGGCTGGGGCGTCGGCGGTATCGAGGCTGAAGCGGCCATGCTCGGCCAGCCGGTCTCCATGCTCCTGCCTGAGGTCATCGGCTTCAAGCTGACCGGCAAGCTGAAGGAAGGCGTCACCGCGACCGACCTCGTGCTGATGGTCGTGCAGATGCTGCGCAAGAAGGGTGTGGTTTCGAAGTTCGTCGAATTCTTCGGCCCCGGCCTCGACAACATGACGCTCGCCGACCGCGCCACCATCGGCAACATGGGTCCGGAATACGGCGCCACCTGCGGCTTCTTCCCAGTCGACAGCGAAACCATCAACTACCTCACCATGTCCGGCCGCGAAGAGCAGCGCATCGCGCTCGTCGAAGCCTACTCCAAGGCGCAAGGCATGTGGCGCGACGGTGACGGCTCGGAGCTGGTCTTTACCGACACGCTCGAACTCGACCTTGGCGAAGTCGTACCGGCCATGGCCGGCCCGAAGCGTCCAGAAGGCCGCATCCCGCTCGAAAGCATCGCAGCAGGCTTCGCAACCGCACTCGAAGGCGATTACAAGAAGCCGGGCCAGCTTTCGAACCGCTACGCTGTCGAAGGCACTGACTTCGATCTCGGCCATGGCGACGTTGCCATCGCTGCGATCACGTCGTGCACCAACACCTCCAACCCGTCGGTTCTGATCGCTGCCGGCCTTCTCGCCCGCAACGCCGTTGCCAAGGGCCTGAAGTCGAAGCCCTGGGTCAAGACCTCGCTGGCACCGGGATCACAGGTCGTCGGCGAATACCTCGAAAAGTCGGGCCTGCAGAAGGACCTCGATGCGCTCGGCTTCAACCTCGTCGGTTTCGGCTGCACCACCTGCATCGGCAACTCCGGCCCGCTGCCGGCGCCGATCTCCAAGACGATCAACGACAAGGGCCTGATTGCCGCCGGCGTTCTCTCCGGCAACCGCAACTTCGAAGGCCGCATCTCGCCGGACGTTCAGGCGAACTACCTCGCCTCGCCGCCGCTCGTCGTCGCCTACGCGCTTGCCGGTACGGTCCAGAAGGACCTGACCAACGAGCCTCTCGGTGAAGACCAGGACGGTAACCCGGTCTTCCTGAAGGACATCTGGCCGACCTCCAAGGAGATCCAGGAGTTCATCTTCAAGTACGTTACCCGCGAACTCTACGCGAGCAAGTATGCCGACGTGTTCAAGGGCGACGAAAACTGGCAGGCCGTTCAGGTTCCTCCGGGCCAGACCTACGCCTGGGACGATGGTTCGACCTACGTGCAGAACCCGCCCTACTTCGTGGGCATGGGCAAGTCCGGCTCGGGCATCTCCGACATCAAGGGCGCACGCGTCCTCGGCCTGTTCGGCGACAAGATCACCACCGACCACATCTCGCCTGCCGGTTCGATCAAGGCTGCCTCGCCGGCCGGTGCCTACCTCATCGGTCATGGCGTCGGCGTTGCCGACTTCAACCAGTACGGTACGCGTCGCGGCAACCATGAAGTGATGATGCGCGGCACCTTTGCCAACATCCGCATCCGCAACCACATGCTCGGCCCGAACGGCAAGGAAGGTGGCTACACCATCCACTACCCGTCGAAGGAAGAGATGTCGATCTACGACGCGGCCATGCAGTACAAGGAAGAGGGCGTTCCGCTCGTTATCTTCGCCGGCGTCGAATACGGCAACGGCTCGTCACGCGACTGGGCTGCAAAGGGCACCAACCTGCTCGGCGTCAAGGCCGTGATCGCCCAGTCCTTCGAGCGCATCCACCGCTCGAACCTGGTCGGCATGGGCGTCATCCCGTTCGTCTTCGAAGCGGGCACGACCTGGGAGACGCTTGGCCTGAAGGGCGATGAGATCGTCACGATCGACAACCTCGCCAATGTCCAGCCGCGTGAAAAGCGCGTTGCCAAGATCACCTATGGCGACGGCACCGTGAAGGACGTACCGCTGGTCTGCCGCATCGATACGCTCGACGAAGTGACCTACGTCAACAACGGCGGCATCCTGCAGACGGTTCTTCGCGACCTCGCAGCCTGAACGTTCCGGTTGTCTCAAGCATAAAATGGGCCGGGATACCGCAAGGTGTCCCGGCCCTTTCACGTTTCCTGCAGGTTGTCCGCCGCTATCCTCACTCCAACGTGACTTCCCGTTGAAGCAACGGCGTCGTATGTAATGGACTTCCCCGTGAAGTAGGCCTGTCGGCCGCCAATGAAGTGACGCCATGACATTCGCAGACAGATATTTCCTTCGCCCTGTTGCAATGGCTTTCGGGCTTTTTGCGGCAGCGTCGGTCCCGGCGATGGCGGAAGACGGCAAGGTTATCAAAGGCGTCGTCGAACTCTTCACCAGCCAGGGCTGCTCCTCCTGCCCACCGGCCGATGCTGCCTTGAAGAAGCTGGTGGATGACGGCGACGTGGTCGCCCTTTCCTACCACGTCGACTACTGGAACTATCTCGGCTGGAAGGACACGCTGGCCTCCAGCGACAACACCGACCGGCAATACGCCTATGCCCGCATGCTGGGTCGCAACGGCGTCTACACGCCGCAGGCGATCCTCAACGGCCGCGACCATGTCAACGGCGCCAATCTGCAGGCGATTAAATCACGGCTCGACACCATGAAGGCCGCCGGCAAGGGGCTTGCCGTTCCCGTCGAGGCAAAGATCAACGGCGAGGAGATCTCGATCAAGGTCGGAGCGGGTGACGGCAAGGCCAATGTCGTCGTCGTCTATTTCGACCGGGCAAAGGTTGTCGACGTCGAAAAGGGCGAAAACAGCGGCAAGAAGATTTCCTATTGGCACGCGGTGCGCGACATCCAGACCATCGGCATGTGGGATGGCAAGCCCGCGACCTTCACGCTTCCGGCAACGGTGCTGACGGAGCAGCGTGGCAAAAGCGGCTGCGCGGTGCTGTTGCAGTCGATGAAGGATGCTGAGACCCCAGGTCCGATTATCGGAGCCACGGCCGTGCTCGCGGGGCCTCAAGGCAAACTGTGAGCGACGGCAACGCCTCGAGCGGAATCGATTTGAGACGAAAGTAGGCGGGAAGGCTGAAGCTTTACAGCGCCCTTTGGCGCGCGCCACTTGACGCGCGGCGCTTTAGGGGTGGTTCGGCCCGGCAGCATCGAGGGGCTGGGGCTGAGGGTTCGAAGTTACCGGACCGAACCGGCCATGACTGCGTTCTTTGAAGGTCACGCAGCATGACGATCTGAACGGACATACGGTGGCAACGACTCTGTCCGTCAGCGCCCGCGAGTTTTGCGGTGAATTGGGGCGCCGATTTGACTGAAATGGGGCAGAGGCAAGAAATGCCGTCTGCGTCCAGCGGCGCCGGCTGCTTCCGGCTTGCTTTTCGGCTCGTGTCAGGCAAACTGTTATCGTTCTGTCACAACAGAAGGCCGGATTGCCGATGACCGATGAGCCGGATTTGCCGCGAGGCGAGGCGCGACATCAGCGCCAGACCGCGTCCGAAGTGGTCGTTGATCTCTCGGAATACAAGAACGCCCGGAACGCTCCTCCCATCACCTTCCATCGCCGCGAACTCGACCAGATCCTGTGGGTCTACGGCCGTATGGTCGGCGAAGGCGAATGGCGCGACTACGCCATCGACCACCTGAAGGATCGGGCCGTCTTCTCCGTGTTCAAGCGATCGGGTGAGATGCCGCTTTACCGCATCGAGAAAAACCCGAAGCTCGCTGCCAAGCAGGGTGCGTTTAGCGTGCTCAACGTCCACGGCACTATTCTGAAACGCGGGCAGGAACTCGGACAGGTGCTGAAGGTCTTCGACAAGGTGCTGAAGCTGATCGAAACCTGAGAGACCGTTTGGACGTCAGCCGGATAACAGGAGGGCGGATTTAAGGACGAGTGTCGCCAGAGGCTATGACAAGGCCCGTTCTCAGCCCTGATAAAGCGTATCCGGGTAGGCGCCCTCAGACGGATCGCTCGTCGAGCCCGCGCCAAGCGCCAGTTGCATGATCGCAGTATCGAGCCAGCGCCCGTGCTTGAAGCCTGTCGCCTTCATCAATCCCTGAACTTCGAAGCCAACAGAGCGGTGGACAGCGATCGATGCAGGATGAGCGCCGCCGATGACCGCCACCATCTGTCGAAATCCAAGCGCCGTGCAGCGCTCGACAAGGTGGACGAGCAGCGTCTTGCCGGCCCCCTTCCCCCGCGCCGACGGCGCCAGGTAGATCGAATCTTCGACGAGGAAGCGGTAGGCAGCGCGCGTGCGAAAGGCGGAGGCATACGCGTAGCCGACGATCGTGCCCGCCGCGTCGGTCGCAACGATATAGGGATAACCGTGGCTGGCGATGGTCGCGAAGCGCGTCGCCATCTCCGCCTCCGAGGGAGGCACGATCTCGTAGGTCGCCACACCGTTCAGAACGGATTCGCGATAGATCTCGGTAATAGCGGGCAGATCGGTGGCGGTGGCGTCGCGCAAGGTGAGGGGCATGGGCAGATCTTGAAGGTTCGATTTTCCCATTCAGTCACATGGATCGCACCGGTCGATCAAGTCCTTTCCGCACAACAAAAAAGGCGGCCGAAGCCGCCTTTTCCGTCTGTACATTCAAGCTTAGTTGTTCCGGTTGCCCATGAACTGCAGCATGAACATGAACAGGTTGATGAAGTCGAGGTAGAGCGTCAGCGCGCCCATGATCGCCTTGCGGCCGGCCACGGTGCTGTCGTCGGCATCGTAGTACATTTCCTTGATCTTCTGCGTGTCGTAGGCGGTGAGGCCTGCGAAGATCAGCACGCCGATCACCGAGATCGCGAAGCCGAGCGCCGAAGAGGCGAGGAAGATGTTGACGATCGACGCGATGATGACGCCGAACAGACCCATGATCAGGAACGAGCCCATGCCGGACAGGTCCTTCTTCGTGGTGTAGCCGTAGAGCGACAGAGCACCGAAGGAGGCGGCGGTGACGAAGAACGTCTGCACGATGCTCTGGCCGGTGAAGACCATGAAGATCGACGACAGCGAAACGCCCATCAGCGCCGCATAGACCCAGAACGTCATCTGCGCGGCAGAAACGCTCATGCTATTGATGCGGAAGCTCATGAAGAACACGAGACCCAGCGGAGCCAGCATGACGACCCATTTCAGGGGCGAAGCATAAAGAAGTTGGGCGAATGCCGGATTGGAGACGGCAAGCGCGAATGTTCCGTAAGCTGCCAGGCCGGTGATCGCCAGGCCGAGGGCCATCAGGTTGTAGACCTTCAGCATATAGGTGCGAAGGCCTTCGTCGATCATGGCACCCGCCTGCGCGCCGGCAGGCGACATTCGGGTTTGGTAGTTTCTCAGATCAGCCATTGTTTCCTCATTTAAGCCCCGGTTGAACTTACGGTGTCGGGCGGATGACCTCAGACCCAACGAGAGGTCGCCATCCCATGCCCAGGCGCCGCTGCGGGGCTCCAGCATGCCTGTGGATAAATATGATGCCGAAAGCCTTTGGGTACAAGACCTTTGGCCCCCTGATTCGGTACAGCCTTAGCGTTTATGGCCTTGCAGGACAGGGATTTACGGTTAACTTCGCCGGTCAAAGCTCCCGCAGAACCGGCGCCGCCTTCTGGCCCAGCACACGCCAGGTACCTGCAAGCCCGATGCCGACCGTCATCACCAGCGCGATGACAACAGTCGCGACGGCGACATCCGGCAGGAAACTCGACGGCAGCTTCATGATCCGGCTGACGACGAACCAGGCGGAAACACCGCCGGCAAACAGCGCAAAAACCGCGGTTGCAAGGCCAAGGATGATGTATTCGTAGCTGAAGGCACGGATCAGCGTGGTGCGCGTGGCGCCGAGCGTCTTCAGCACCACGGCATCGTGGATGCGTGCCCTGTTGCCGGCGGCAAGCGCACCGGCCAGCACCAGCACGGACGCGACGAGGGCCACGGCCGCAGCGGCCCGGATCGCCGTTGCCAGCTGCCCGAGAAGCGCGTTCACAATGTCGAGAGCGTCCTTCACCCGCACGCTGGTGATCGTCGGATAGGCGTTCGTGACCGCCTTCAGGACCGTCGCCTCTTCCTCGGGCGTCGCACCGGGATCGATCACCGTTGCCAGCCAGGCATGCGGCGCGCCGGCAAAGGTGTTCGGCGAGAACACCATCACGAAATTGATCGACAGCGATTCCCATTCGACATTGCGGAAGTTGGCGATCCTGGCGGTGATGTTGCGGCCGAGCACGTTGACCGTCACCATATCGCCGATCTTCAGTCCGAGTTCACCCGCCTCTTCCGCCGAGAACGACACCAGCGGCTCGCCGCTGTAATCGGGCGCCCACCAGCTGCCTTCGGCAAGCGTCGAATTCTCGGGTTTGTTCTTGGCATAGGTGATGCCGCGGTCGCCGCGCAGCACCCATTGGCCGCTCGGCGGCACGTTGCGGGCGTTCACGTCCTCGCCGTTGAAGGCGATGATGCGGCCGCGCAGCATCGGCACCTCGATGACCTTGCCGTCAGGCATCGCGCCCTCGAGCAGGGTGCGGAACCCTTCGATTTCGCTTCCCTGGATGTCGACGAAGAAGAAGTTGGGCGCACGCTCGGCCATGCTGCCAGTCAACTCGCGCCGCAGATTGCCGTCGATCAGCGCAAGCGTGACGAGGAGCGCAAGGCCGAGGCCGAGCGACAGCACCACCGAGGGCGTGAGCGCCCCTGGCCGATGGATGTTGCCGATCGCCAGCCGCAACGCCGGAGAACTGACCCGCGGACTGCGGCGCGCAAGCCAGGAAATCAGCAGCGAAACGGCACGCAGAACGATGAATGCAAAGGCGATCGCACCGAGGAAGACCAGCGAGATGTAGCGGTCATAGGCGGTGAAGATGGCAAGCCCCGCCAGCGCGCCGAGGCAGGCGAGCGCACCGGTGAGATACGGCCAGGCGGGAAAGCCCGAGGGATCGAAGCCCTGCTGGCGAAAGAGCGCCGTTGCCGGAATGCCACGTGCCCGGCCGAGCGGCAGGATGGCAAAAGCAAGTGCCGTCAGCACGCCGAAAAGAGCGGCGATGCCGAGTGCACCGGGATAGAGACGGAATTCGGTCGAAATCGGCAACAGGTCGGCCAGGAACTGTGCGGCAACGAAGGGGATGAGCGCGCCGAGAACAAGCCCGATCGCAATGCCGATCAGCGCGATCAGCAGGATCTGCGCAAGATAGATCATCGCCACCAGCGAGGCTGGCGCGCCAAGGCACTTGAAGGTGGCGATAACGCTGCGTTTCTGATCGAGATAGGCGCGCACGGCATTGGCAACACCAACGCCGCCGACGATCAGGGCCGTCAGGCCCACAAGCGTCAGGAATTGAGAGAAGCGGGTGATATTGGCCGTCAGTGACGGGGCGGCGTTGGAGCTGGTACGGATCGACCAGCCTGCCGCGGGAAAACGCTTCTCGGCATCAGTCCGCACAACGGCCACCTGCGCCGGATCGCTGACTTTCACCTTGTAACCGTGCTCGACCAGACTTCCCGTCTGCACCAGACCCGACGCGTTGAGCGCCTCATCCGAAACCATCAACCGCGGCGCAAAGCCGAAACCATCGGAGAGCGCATCCGGCTCGCGCACGATCGTGCCCGAAATCCTGATGCGGGCATTGCCGAGCAGGATCTCGTCGCCAACGGAAATGCCAAGACGGTCGAGCAACAAGGGGGCGGCGACAGCCCCGAAACCGTCGCCCTGTCGCGCCAGCAAGTCAGCAAGCGGCTGATCCGGCTGACTTTCGAGCTTGCCGTAGAGCGGATAGACCGAATCGACAGCCTTCAACTCCACTAGCGCCTGGTTTGAGCCATCGGGCAAACGTGCCATCGAGCGCAGTCCCGCTGAAACCGAGACCGGGCCTAGTCCGTCGAGGAACGCACGCTCGTCAGTCGTCGCCACGCGATTGTTGAGTTCGAATCGAATGTCGCCGGCAAGCAGCCCCTGCCCCTGCGACGCGATCGTCGCGGTGATCGATTGCGATAGCGAGTTGACCCCGGCGATCGCAGCCGTGCCGAGCGCGATGCAGGCGAGGAAGATATAGAACCCCTTGAGGCCGCCGCGCATTTCGCGCAGCGCCAGCCGCAGGGCGAGCATCGGACGCAACCGGATCGAAGCTGCCTCGCTCATGCGGATGCCGCTTCCTGGCGTGGCGTTCCGGCGATCGGTTCGGGCGCGCCGCTGGAAATGATCTCGCCGGAGCGCACCCGCACCTGCCGCGAGCAACGGGCGGCCAGCGCCGCGTCATGGGTGACGAGCACGAGTGTCATGCCACGGTCACGCTGTTCGGCGAAAAGCAGATCGGCGATCTGCCGGCCCGTTTCGGCGTCGAGATTGCCGGTCGGTTCGTCGGCGATCAGCAGTTTCGGCGACGGCGCAAGCGCGCGGGCGATCGCCACGCGCTGCTGCTCGCCGCCGGAGAGCTGGCCGGGATAGTGGCTGAGCCGCTCGCCGAGGCCGACTGCGACGAGTTCCTTGCGCGCGATGTCGAAGGCGCCGGGAACATTGGCAAGCTCCAGCGGCACGGCAACGTTTTCGAGCGCCGTCATGTTGGGGATGAGGTGAAAGGACTGGAAGACGATGCCGATGTTGCGCCCGCGGAAATCGGCCACCCGGTCCTCGCTCAGCCGATGCAGCGGCGTACCGTCGATGACGATCTCGCCGCGATCCAGCCGTTCGAGACCGGCGAGCACCATGAGCAGTGTCGACTTGCCCGAACCGGAAGGCCCTACGATGCCGACGGACTCTCCCGCATTTATGGTCAGGCTCATGCCTTTCAGCACATGCACCGAGGCTGCGGCCTCTCCGAGGGTGAGGTCGGCATTTTTGAGCTCGATGATGGTACTGGCCAAGCGAAATAACCCTATATGAAACGGAAAGAGAAAAAGAAAACGGCTCCCGCGATTTAGGAACAGACCCATGGCATTAAAAGGTTTTCAACGGTTTTTCTTGGGGCTCGCAATGACAATTGCGTTATCGGCACCGGCAAGCGCCGAAACGATCAGCCTCGTCGGCTTCGGCGACAGCCTGATGGCAGGCTACCAGCTGCCGCCGGAGGATGCCTTTCCGGCCCGACTTGAAAAGGCGCTGAAGGAAAAGGGTCTCGATGTCACTGTGGCCAACGCCGGCGTTTCCGGCGACACCAGTTCCGGCGGCCTTGCCCGCATCGACTGGTCGATACCCGACGGCACCAGGGGCGTCATTCTCGAGCTTGGCGCCAACGACGCGCTGCGCGGCATCCCGCCGGAAGAAACCCGCAAGAACATCGAGGCGATGATCGCACGGCTGAAGGAACGCAGCATCGGCGTGCTGCTTGCCGGCATGATGGCGCCGCCGAACATGGGCGCCGACTACGCCGCCCGCTTCAACCCGATCTATCCGGAACTCGCACAGAAATACGGGCTCGAACTCTACCCCTTCTTCCTCGATGGCGTGGTCACCGACGCGGCACTCAAGCTCGAAGACGGCATGCATCCCAATGGCGACGGCGTCGGCATGATGGTCGAAAAGGCACTGCCCACGGTCGAACGTTTCCTTGCAACATTGGCAAAGGCGGAGTGAACAAATCATCCACAGTTAAGAGAGTGTTAATATTCGCAAGCGTCAAATAGTAGTTGCCTGCAGACTCGATGCGTGATTCGCTGAGACATCTGCAAGAGATTCGGGGAGCTCGCCATGCCGAGACTATTCACCGCCCTCGAAATTCCGCGCAATGTTGCGATGAGTCTTTCATTGCTGCGCGGAGGTCTTCCCGGAGCTCGCTGGATCGATGTGGAGAACTACCACATCACCTTGCGCTTTATTGGTGACGTCGACTGGCGCACCGCAGACGAGATCATCGACAAGCTCGACCGGATCGAAAGACCGGAGTTCCAGCTCCAACTCACCGGCACCGGTGCCTTCGGCTCGAAGAAACCGCATTCCGTCTGGGCCGGGGTCAGCAATCACCCGGAAATGTACGCGCTGCAGGCCGAAATCGAGCGCATCTGCCAGAGGCTCAGGCTGCCTGCGGATCCGCGCAAGTTCACGCCGCATGTCACGCTTGCAAGGCTGCGCTCCAGCCGCGTCGAGGATGTGGTCGAATATCTCTCCGGCCGCGGCAACTTCATGGCCTCGCCCTTCACCGTTTCACGCTTCGTGCTGTTGTCGTCACGCGATTCGGTCGGCGGTGGCCCCTACCTCACCGAAGAGGTATTTCCGCTTCACGAAGCCCGCTCTTCGAGCCTGTCGAGCAACGACGAGCATCCGGCTTCCAACATCTGGTAGAGCCGTTCGAACGCTTCGGAACCGTCATAATTGGGATCAGGAACGTCCTGGTCCCGCCCCGAAGCGTAAGCGAGAAACAGGTCGACTTTGCCGTCCAGACCGGCCGGCGCGATCTGGCGAAGGGTGCTGACGTTTTCTCCATCCATGCCGAGAATGAGATCGAAAGCCTCAAAGTCGGCCTTCGAAACCTTGCGCCCGCGAAGCCCCGCAATATCGATACCGTGGCGGCGTGCCGCCTCGATCGACCGGCGGTCCGGCGGATCGCCGATATGCCATGCGCCCGTGCCCGCCGAATCGACGGTGATCTGCGACGCCAGCCCTTGCCGTGCGGCGCATGCGCGAAACACGCCTTCGGCCAGCGGTGAACGGCAGATATTGCCGAGACAAACAAAAAGAACTCGGATCGGTTTCATGCTATCCATTTCAAGGAGATAGGGGCAGGTCGACATATACGCGGCCATGCAGCCTTCGAACAGGGATTGAGTTGGGAGGAATGGATGAGGCCGGAGAAACTCGACGAGGCGACGATCGCCGAGAATTTGCACAAGATGGAAGGGTGGGTCAGGGCTGAAGACGGCGCCTCGATCTGGAAGGCTTTTCGCTTCAAGAATTTCGTCGAGGCCTTCGGCTTCATGACGGAGATGGCGATCGTTGCCGAAAAGCTCGATCACCACCCGGAATGGTTCAACGTCTACAATCGCGTCGACGTCACGCTGACGACGCACGACGCGAGCGGCCTGACGGATCTCGACTTCAAGCTGGCCACCAGAATGGACAAGGCAGCGGCGGGTCGTATGCCGGACCATTTGAAATAGATTTGAAATGGGTCTGGCACTTCCCATATTGTGGAGCGTTGCAACATCGGAAACGAGGCGATGGACGACGTAAAGATTGGTGAAATTCTCCTGCCCGGCGAAGAATCCGAACAGGAGCGCAGGGAAAAGCGCGTCAAGCGGCGCTTCTGGCCGACCTTTCGTCGCGCCGCCCGCCAGATACCGTTCAGCCGCGAACTCGTCGCCGCCTATTACTGCGCCATCGACCCGAAGACCCCGACGCGCACGCGCGGCATCCTGCTGGCGGCGCTCGCCTATTTCGTGCTGCCGCTCGATTTCCTCCCCGATTTCCTCGCCGTCGTCGGCTTTTCCGATGACGTCGCGGTTCTGACCGCCGCCTTCGCCGCCATCAGCGGGCAGATCAAGGAAGCCCACTACCTCAAGGCCGACGAAACGCTGGCCGACAATCCCGAGGAATGACTGCGGGAAACGCGGTGTATTCGCAACTGCGCCGTATTCCTGCCCAAAAGTCAAACTCTTGCCCGATTCTTTGTGGCATAGACATTTCAGGATGGCGCGCGTCGAAACGTCTTGGTTGAGGCGAAGCGTTGTCTGGAATGGCTTGGGGCAGGAAACTATCCGAGAGAGCGATCTGAGGCGACGACCATTCGACGCCGTAGGAGCGCCTCGAAAAATCGACGGACGGCAGATCTGCGGATGCGGTTGCGAAGCCCAGAAATGCTTCGTTTCGGGGCTGGAACCAGCGGATTTTGGCCCTCGTTGACGGTTTGGTAACCTGAATTAAGTCACAACAAATGAAATCATGACTACGCGTCGCCCGTCTGACCTGTTTCGGGTGATCGAAAAGCAAGAAAAGCGGCAGGACCTCATGTTTGTAAGAAAGATCGCAACCGCAATCGCACTCGTTCTGGCAACCGCCAGCATGGCTGCCGCCCAGTCTCCGACGCGCATCCAGCAGTTCAACGCCTGGGGCGCCTATTCCTACAATTCCGGCGGCGGCAAGGTTTGCTATGTCCTGTCGGTTCCGAAGGAAAAGAGCCCTGCTGGCGTCGACCACGGCGACATCTTCTTCCTGGTTTCCCAGCGCCCCGGCCAGAACATCAGCTATGAGCCGCAGGCGATGATGGGCTATCCGCTGCAGGAGAACTCCAAGGTCAACGTCGTCATCGACGGCCGCACCTTCGTGATGTTCACCAAGGGCAACTCCGCCTGGGTCGAGAACGCGGCTGAAGAGCCGGCGCTCGTCGCAGCGATGAAGACCGGTAAGGCCATGTCGGTCAACGCCAAGTCCCGCAAGGGAACCACGACCACCTACGCCTATTCGCTGTCGGGCATTTCGGCTGCGCTGAAGCAGATCGAAGCCTGCAAGTAAGCCTTCGCCTCCATGGCGAGGATGAGGCCGGCGCTCGACGCCGGCCTTTTTGCATTCAAGATCGACTGCGCGTGACTCCGGGCCAAAACAATGCTAAAGCCCCGGCAAATTCAGAGCCCCCGCGCCCCAATGGCCGCGCTTGAAGGCTCGACCGATTTCAATTCGAGCATCAGGACAATCTCCGGACCCCTTCTCCGGACGGGCGTTTTCTGTACGACAGGACACCAGAGCATGGCAGCCACTGAAATCTTGAACCGGGTGGATACCGTCAAGGCACCGCAGGCACGCAGCGCGCCGCAAGCCGAGAAGCCTTCGCTGATCGGGCTCTTGCGCGAGGACATGGCCAAGGCGCTGGTCGAAAAGGGCGTTCCCGAGCGTCAGGTGAAGATGCGGGTCAGCCAGCTGTGGCACTGGCTCTATGTGCGCGGCGTTTCCGATTTCGACGAGATGCTCAACGTCTCCAAGGACATGCGCGAGATGCTGAAGCAGCATTTCACCATCGCCCGGCCTGAGATCGTCGAGGAGCAGACATCGGGCGACGGCACCCGCAAGTGGCTGCTGCGCTTTCCCGCCCGTGGCGCCGGCCGCCCTGTCGAGATCGAAACGGTCTACATCCCCGAGGAAGGCCGCGGCACGCTGTGCATTTCCAGCCAGGTCGGCTGCACGCTCACCTGTTCCTTCTGTCACACCGGCACGCAGAAGCTGGTGCGCAACCTGACGGCCGAAGAAATCCTGGCGCAGCTGCTGCTGGCGCGCGACCGGCTCGGCGATTTCCCCGAGCGCGACACACCCCAGGGCGCGATCGTGCCGGCCGAAGGCCGCAAGATTACCAACGTCGTCATGATGGGCATGGGCGAGCCGCTCTACAATTTCGAAGAGGTCAAGACTGCGCTTTTGATCGCCTCCGACGGCGAGGGCCTGTCGCTCTCCAAGCGCCGCATCACGCTGTCGACCTCCGGCATCGTGCCCGAAATCTACAGGACCGGCGACGAGATCGGCGTCATGCTGGCGATCTCGCTGCACGCCGTTCGCGACGACCTGCGCGACATGCTGGTGCCGATCAACAAGAAGTATCCGCTGAAGGAACTGATGGACGCCTGCCGCGCCTATCCCGGCCTATCGAACGCCCGGCGCATCACCTTCGAATATGTGATGCTGAAGGACGTCAACGACAGCCTCGAGGACGCCAAGGAACTGATCAAGCTCCTGAAGGGCGTGCCGGCGAAGATCAACCTCATCCCGTTCAACCCCTGGCCGGGCACCAATTACCAGTGTTCCGACTGGGAGCAGATCGAGAAGTTTGCCGACTTCATCAACCAGGCCGGCTACGCCTCGCCGATCCGCACGCCGCGCGGCCGCGACATCCTTGCCGCCTGCGGCCAGCTGAAGTCCGAGTCCGAGCGCATGCGCAAGGTCGACCGCCTCGCCTTCGAAGCGATGATGATCGCCAATCACGGCGAGGACTGAGGCACGAGAGACGTGCGACGTGTTCCTTCGCGCGCACGTCACGTTTCACGCCTTAAAGACGATCGCAACATCTTCGGATTGTGTCGATCCGCGCCGCCGCAACCGCAGGCATGTCGCGATCGATGAAGAACTTTGATGGGTGATGCAATTCCTATCGATTGATTTCATGGTCCCGGTTTCCTAAGAAAGCGGGCAATCAATCCAGGAGGACACCCATGCGCTCACTTCTCATCGCCCTAGCCGCCACGGTGGCATTTACCCTGCCTGCACGCGCCGATGAGGTGACAGTCGCCGTAACCGCGATCGTCGAACATCCGGCTCTCGATGCCGCGCGCGACGGTGTGAAGGATGCGCTGAAGGCTGCCGGCTACAAGGAAGGCGAGAACCTCAAGTTCCTCTACGAGTCGGCCCAGGGCAACCCGGCAACCGCCGCGCAGATCGCCCGCCAGTTCGCCGGCGAAGCGCCAAACGTCATCGTCCCGATCTCCACCCCGTCTGCCCAGGCCGTCGTTTCCTCGACGCGCGACATTCCTGTCGTCTTCACCGCCGTGTCCGACCCGATCGGCGCACAGCTGGTCAAGGACATGGACAAGCCGGGCGGCAACGTCACCGGCCTTTCCGACATGTCGCCGGTCGCCGAGCACGTCGCACTGATCAAGGAAATCCTGCCGAACGTCAAGTCGATCGGCTATCTCTACAACTCCGGCGAAGCCAACTCCGTATCGCTTCTGGCAGTGTTGAAGACGGAAGCTGAAAAGGCCGGCCTCACCGTGGTCGAATCCGCCGCGACGAAGTCCGCCGAAGTCCAGGGTGCTGCCCGCGCGCTCGTCGGCCGTGCCGACGCGATTTACGTCCCGACCGACAACACCATCATCTCCGCCCTCGAAGGTGCCGTTGCCGTGGCTGAGGAAGCCAAGCTGCCGCTCTTCACCGCCGACACGGATTCGGTCTCGCGCGGTTCGCTCGCAGCCCTCGGCTTCAACTACTACGACGTCGGCAAGCAGACCGGCGAAATCGTCGTTCGCATCCTCAAGGGCGAAAACCCGGGTGACATCGCCGTCAAGGTTGCCGCCGGTTCCGACCTGGTGATCAACAAGAAGGCCGCCGAAAAGATGGGCGTCACCCTTCCGGAAAGTGTCGTCAAGCGCGCCACACGCGTTGTCGAATAAGGCTTCGAGCCTTTTCAGGTTCAAGTTTATTGCGTTTTGGCCGCCCTCGTTCCATACGAGGGCGGTTCGTTATGGGAGCACCGCGTTTCGTTCGGTACGCGCAGGCACGCTCTTGAAGTTTGAAGCTGCGCCGACGCCGGATCTCGGGCCGTCATGCGCCAACCGGGGACGCCGCGCCGACATAAAAATCTAAAGGTGCGGCAGGACAAAAAAGAGGGTCGGGGATTTGAGTCAAATCGCTTTATGGGGAGCCGTCGAGCTGGGGCTGGTCTACGCCTTCGTCGCCCTCGGTGTCTTTCTCGCATTCCGGGTTCTCGATTTCCCTGACCTGACGGTCGACGGCTCGTTCCCGCTCGGCGCTGCAGTCACCGCGGTGCTGATCATCGCCGGCGTCAACCCGTGGATCGCGGCCAGCGTCGCCATGGTGGCAGGCGCTGCAGCCGGCATCGTCACGGCGATGCTCAACGTGCGCTTCAAGATCCTCAACCTGCTCGCCTCGATCCTGACGATGATCGCGCTGTTCTCGGTCAATCTGCGCGTCATGGGCAAGCCCAATGTCGCGTTGATCAATGCCGACACGATGCTGTCGCCCTTCTTCGGCCTGGGGCTGCGCGAGTTCTACGTTCGCCCGCTGTTCATCGGCGTCCTCGTGCTCGTTGCCGTCATCGTCGTCTGGCGCTTTCTTGAAAGCGATGCAGGCCTTGCGATGCGCGCGACCGGCGCCAATGCGCGCATGGCCCGCGCCCAGGGCGTCGACACCAACAAGCAGATCTATCTCGGCATGGCGATCTCCAACGCGCTCGTTGCCTTCGGCGGCGCGCTCTTTGCCCAGACCAACGGCTTTGCCGACGTCACATCCGGGGTCGGCACCATCGTCGTTGGCCTTGCCGCCGTCATCATCGGCGAGACGCTGCTTGGCGCCCGCGGCATCCTGATCGCGCTGATCGGCTGCGTGCTCGGCTCGATCCTCTACCGCATCGCGATCCAGCTGGCGCTGTCGACCGACATGCTCGGCCTGCAGGCGTCCGACCTCAATTTTGTCACCGCCGTGCTCGTGACCTTCGCCCTCGTCCTTCCCCGTCTTCGTCGCGGAGGTGCGGCATGATCAGCGTCAAGAACATCCAGGTCGTCTTCGGCAAGGGAACACCGCTGCAGAAGCAGGCGCTGAACGGCGTCGACCTGACGATCGAGCAAGGCTCCTTCGTTACCGTCATCGGCTCCAACGGCGCCGGCAAGTCGACGCTGCTCGGCGTTCTCGCCGGCGACGTGCTGCCGAGTGCCGGCCACGTGACGATCGGCAAGATCGACGTGACCCGCAAGGGTACGGCCGCCCGCGCCGGGCTCGTCGCCCGCGTGTTTCAGGATCCGTTGACGGGCAGCTGTGGCGCCTTGTCGATCGAAGAGAACTTGGCGCTTGCCGCCAAGCGTGGCGAGAAGCGCGGCCTGATGGCAGCGCTCGGGCCGAAACGCCGCGAGCATTTCCGCGAGCGCATTGCCGAACTTAACCTCGGCCTTGAGAACCGCATGGGCGACCGCATGGACCTGCTTTCCGGCGGCCAACGCCAGGCGGTCTCGCTGGTGATGGCGACACTCGCCGGCTCCGAAGTGCTGTTGCTCGATGAACATACCGCAGCCCTCGACCCAGGGATGGCCGAGTTCGTCATGAACCTCACGCAGAAGATCGTGTCGGAACGCAAGCTGACGACGATGATGGTCACCCACTCGATGCGTCAGGCGCTCGACTATGGTCACCGCACCGTCATGCTGCACGGCGGCGAGATCGTGCTCGACGTCGCCGGCGACAGCCGCAAGGAATTGCAGGTCGAGGACCTCATCGCCATGTTCCGCCGCATCCGCGGCCAGACGCTCGACGACGACGCGCTTTTGATCGGCTGACCTGTCGTCGTCCGTGCTGTCGGGGCTTGCCCCGCCGAAAACGCCTTATCGCGCCGTCGCCATGAAGATCTTCGCCGCAAACACCGAAAAAACACCGGCAAAGCTGTAGTCGAGCGCCCGCATGAAACCCCTGTTGCGCTGCAGCCAGGAAGACAGCCAGTCCGCTGTAAACACCACCAGCATGTTCACCGGCATGCCGATGACGATGAACAGTGCGCCCAGGAACAGAAGCTTGCCCGTCACCGACGCATCGTTTGCGCTGACGAACTGTGGCAGGAAGGTCATGAAGAAGATGATGACCTTGGGGTTGAGCAGGTTCACCCAGAACCCCGACGAGATGTTGGAAATGGCCGCGCCGCCGGCGCCATCGACCCTCTTGATCGAAAGCGTCGATCCATGCCGGATGGCCTGGACGGCAAGCCAGAGCAGATAGGCCGCGCCACCGGTCTTCAGCGCCAGAAACGCCGTCGGCGAGGCGGTGATCAACGCCGAGATGCCGAAGGCGACCAGCAGCGTGTGAACGACAATGCCGAAGCTCGTCCCGAGCACCACGAGCAGGGCTGCCTTCTTGCCCTGCGACAGCGCACGGCTGATCGAAAGCGTCATGTCAGGCCCGGGCGTCGCCGCAAGCAGAAGCGTAGCGGCGGCAAAGCCGAACAGCGTTGGCAGGCTGGGAAGGAAGTCCATGTGTGCGATCCCCGGAGACACTCGGTCGCCCCCTCTATTCCGGCACCTCGGCTTTTGCCAGCGGATTCGGCCGTTGCTGTGTTCTTCCGCTTGAATCCAGGCGTGTTCTGGATAAAGTGCCGCAGAATTTCCAAGGCGGCACGCCGCCCTCTCCCAGACCAGACGGACGGAAACCATGGCATCGCATAAAGACGTGAAAAAGGTCGTTCTCGCCTATTCGGGCGGTCTCGACACCTCGATCATCCTGAAGTGGCTGCAGACCGAACTCGGCGCCGAAGTCGTGACGTTTACCGCCGACCTCGGCCAGGGCGAAGAACTGGAGCCGGCGCGCAAGAAGGCCGAGATGCTCGGCATCAAGGAAATCTACGTCGAGGATGTGCGCGAAGAATTCGTCAGGGATTTCGTCTTCCCGATGTTCCGCGCCAACGCCGTCTATGAGGGCGTCTATCTGCTCGGCACCTCCATCGCGCGGCCGCTGATTTCCAAGCACCTGATCGACATCGCCAAGAAGACCGGCGCTGACGCGATCGCGCATGGTGCCACCGGCAAGGGCAACGACCAGGTTCGCTTCGAGCTGTCGGCCTATGCGCTGAACCCCGATATCAAGATCATCGCCCCCTGGCGCGACTGGTCGTTCAAGAGCCGTACCGACCTGCTCGAATTTGCCGAGAAGCACCAGATCCCGGTTGCCAAGGACAAGAAGGGCGAGGCGCCCTTCTCCGTCGACGCCAACCTCTTGCACTCCTCGTCCGAGGGCAAGGTTCTGGAAGACCCGTCGCAGGAAGCTCCTGAATACGTGCACATGCGCACGATCTCGCCGGAAGCGGCTCCCGACAAGGCGACCGTCATCAAGGTCGGCTTCGAGCGCGGTGACGCCGTTTCGATCAACGGCGTGCGCCTGTCGCCGGCAAACCTGCTCGCCAAGCTCAACGACTATGGTCGTGATAACGGCATCGGCCGTCTTGACCTGGTCGAAAACCGCTTCGTCGGCATGAAGTCGCGCGGCGTCTACGAGACCCCCGGCGGCACGATCCTGTTGTCGGCCCACCGCGCGATCGAATCGATTACCCTCGACCGAGGTGCAGCCCACCTTAAGGACGAGCTGATGCCGCGCTACGCCGAGCTGATCTATTACGGCTTCTGGTTCTCGCCGGAGCGCGAGATGCTGCAGGCGGCGATCGACCGGAGCCAGGAGCATGTCGAAGGCGAAGTGACGCTGAAGCTCTACAAGGGCAACGTCATGGTCACCGGCCGCGAAAGCCCGAAGTCGCTCTATTCCGACAAGCTGGTCACGTTCGAGGACGACCAGGGCGCCTACGACCAGAAGGATGCCGCCGGCTTCATCAAGCTGAATGCGCTGCGCCTTCGCACGCTGGCTGCGCGCAACCGCTAAGCGGTAAGCCCCTGACAAGACAAAGCCTCCGCGACCCGGGTCGCGGAGGCTTTTTCATGCACGCTGCTATCCGGTCTGAGACGTCGCTATTCGGCCGCTTCCGGCAGGGCACGCTTGCCATCAGTCGGCGCCGCCAACGGCGTCAGGCGGACGGTCCGGCGATACCAGAGATAGCTAAGCACGCAGAGAAGGCCGAAGCTCGGAATGATCGTGCCGAGCGCCAGCACCGGCACGCCGACGATGGCCGCCAAGGCGCCGCCGAGAAGGCCGGCGCCCATCTGGATGAACCCCATCATCGCCGACGCCGTGCCGGCGATATGCGGGAAAGGCGCCATGGCTGCCGTCATCATGTAGGGCATAACGAAGGCGATGCCGAAGGCATAGACGCCGACCGGCGCCATCACCGACAGGAAGCTCGGCTCGAGCGCGTGCATGGTGTAGGCGAGCGCCACGCTGCCGAGCGCGATGAAGCAGAGACCGACAGGCACCAGCGCTTGCGGCGTAAACCGCCGCATCAGCAGCCTTACCGTCACGGTGCCCGAGAAGAAGAAGCCGGATTGCATCAGCATGCCGACGCCGAACTCGGTCGGCGTCAGCCCGACCGTGCCGATCAGCACGAAGGGCAGCATCGTTGCCTGCGCATAGAGTGCGCCGACGGCACCGGCGATCACCAGGGTCGACGACACAAAACGGCTGTCGGTCAAAAGCTCGCGATAGGCGGCAAGGATCGGGCGCAGATGGCCCTTGGCCGGATCGGGCGTCGCCGTTTCCGCCATGAAGAACTGCACGCTGACGCAGGCCATCAGCGCAAAGCCGACCATCAGGAAGAAGATCGACTGCCAGCCGAAGAGGCCGAGCGCCAGCCCGCCGAGCGTCGGCGACACCGCCGGGCCGATCGCCAGCATCATGCCGATCATGTTCATGATCCGAGCTGCCTGCAGGCCGGTGAACTGGTCGCGCACGATGGCGCGCGCAACCGTCATGCCGACGGAGGCGCCGATGCCCTGTACCAGCCGTCCTGCAAGCAGGACCGAGACCGAGGGCGCAAAGGCCGCCATCAGGCTGCCGGCGAGATAGATAGCCATGAAGATCAGCGTCGTGCGCCGGCGGCCGATGACATCGGAAAGCGTGCCTGACACCAGCTGCGCAAAGGCGAAGCCGGCGAAATAGAGCGACAGCGTCATCTTGATCGCTGCCTCGCTGGAGGAGAAGGCGCGCACCAGTTCGGGCATCGCCGGCGTATAGAGCGCCATGGAGACGGGGCCGAGCGCCACCAGGAAGGCGCCGATGATGCTGGTGCGCCGTTCGCTCATGCGGCGCGTCATTGCTTCGCCCCCTTCTCCTTGCCGGCGACGCACGGATCGAGGCGGCGCAGATTTTCACGCAGGATGCGCAGGTTGCCGCAGAGCATCTCGCGCGTCTCCTCGTCGAGACCTGCCGTATAGGCATTCATCATTTCGCGCAGGCCCGCCATCAGCTCGGAAAGCAGCGGATCGGCCTTGTCGGTGATGACGACGTTCTTGGCGCGGCGGTCGGCCGGGTCGGGCATCCGGGCCACCAGCTCCATCGCCTCCAGCCGGTCGAGATAGGCCGACAGCGTCATCGGCTCGATGCCCATGCGCGTGGCGATTTCCGCCTGCTTGATGCCCTCGGTCAGCGCCACCTGGATCAGCGTGCGGGCTTCGCCCGGCGTGATGCCGAGATCCAGCGCATTGACCTTGCGGTCAAAGGCGCCGCGCAAAAGGCGGGAGACATCGGTCAGCAACATGCCGATGGTTTCGGATTCGAGTTTTGTCGGCATCAGGATCGTTCACAAGAGATATAATAAGCTTTCCTTACCATACCCCTTGCCAACTTTCAACGCGGCAAGCCGGCGATGCTCAGCCCTCGAGCTCCTCGCGCAGCATCTCCAGCTCCAGCCATTCCTCCTCCATCTGCGCAAGATCGCCGCGAAGCTTTTCCAGCTCCTGCGCCAGCTTGGCGAAGGTGTTCGGATCCTTGGCAAAGAGGTTGGGATCGGCCATCCGCTCCTCACGCTTGGCGGCCTCGGCTTCCGCCTTGGCGATCTCCTTCGGCAGGTTTTCGAGCGCGAACTTCTGCTTGTAGGAAAGCTTGCCCTTGGCATTCGACGTGTCGGCTATCGGCGCGGCAGCGTCGGACACCTTCGCCTTTTCCGCCTTCTCGGCCTTGCGGCGTTCCTCGATGGCGCCCTTGCGCTGCGCCATCATGTCGGTGTAGCCGCCGGCATATTCGATCCAGCGACCATCAGGCGCTTCCGGATTGCCCGGTGCGATGGTCGAGCTGACGGTGCGGTCGAGGAAGTCACGGTCGTGGCTGACGAGGATGACGGTTCCGGCAAAGCCGGCGACGACTTCCTGCAGCAGGTCGAGCGTTTCGATGTCGAGATCGTTGGTCGGCTCGTCGAGGATCAGCAAGTTGGTGGCACGGGCAAGGATACGCGCCAGCATCAGCCGCGCGCGCTCGCCGCCCGACAGTTCGCGAATGGGTGTGCGCGCCTGCTCGGGCTGGAACAGGAAGTCTTTCATGTAGCCGGTGACATGGCGCTGCTCGCCGTTGACAATCAGGCTCTCGCCGCGGCCGTCGGTGAGGTAATGCGCCAGCGTGTCCTCGAGATTGAGGTCCTCGCGCTTCTGATCGAGCGTCGCCATCTCCAGATTGGTGCCGAGCTTCACCGTTCCGGTGTCCGGCTCGATCTGGCCGGTCAGCATTTTCAACAGCGTGGTCTTGCCGGCACCATTCGGGCCGACGAGGCCGATCCGGTCGCCGCGATGCACGCGGATCGAAAACGGCGCGACGATCGTCCGCTCGCCGTAGATCTTCGTGATCTTTTCCGCCTCGATGACCAGCTTGCCGGATTCCTTGGCGTCGGACGCGCTCGCCTGGACGGAGCCCTGCGGGCCTTTGTGGCCGCGATGGCGCGAACGCATGTCCTGCAATTCGCCGAGACGGCGCATGTTGCGCTTGCGCCTTGCGGTGACACCGTAGCGCAGCCAATGCTCCTCGCGCTCGATCGCCTTGCCGAGTTTGTGCTGTTCCAGCTCTTCGGCCTCCAGCACCTCGTCGCGCCAGGCCTCGAAATGGCCGAAGCCACGATCAAGCCGGCGCGACTGGCCGCGGTCGAGCCAGACGGTCGCGGTCGAAACCTTTTCCAGGAACCGCCGGTCGTGCGAGATCAGCACCAGGGCAGACCGGCTGCGCGTCAACTCGTCTTCGAGCCATTCGATCGTCGGC
The DNA here is from genome assembly GCF_003355565.1 of Ensifer sp. M14. Taxonomy (NCBI): domain Bacteria; kingdom Pseudomonadati; phylum Pseudomonadota; class Alphaproteobacteria; order Hyphomicrobiales; family Rhizobiaceae; genus Ensifer; species Ensifer sp. M14. Next base: position 756,112 of record NZ_QJNR01000004.1, on the reverse strand, counting down.
AGGTCGAGATGGTTGGTCGGCTCGTCGAGCAGGAGGATATCCGGCTCGGGCGCCATCACCCGCGCGAGCGCCGCACGGCGGGCCTCGCCGCCGGAAAGCCGCGCGGGGTCCTCTTCGCCGGTCAGGCCCAGATGCTGCAGCAGATAGGCGACGCGGTAAGGATCGTCGCTCGGACCAAGGCCCGATTCCGCATAGGCCTGCACCGTGTCGTAGCCTTCGAAATCCGGCGCCTGGGGCAGGTAGCGGACCGTCGAGGACGGATGGCGGAAGACTTCGCCCGATTGTGCCTCGGCAAGGCCGGCGGCGATCTTCATCAGCGTCGACTTGCCCGAACCGTTGCGCCCGACAAGGCAGATGCGGTCCCCCGGCTCCACCTGCAGGTTGGCGCCGGCCAGAAGCGGCGTGCCCCCGAAGGTGAGGAAGATATCGTCGAGTTTCAGAATGGGAGGCGCCAAGGCTCAGGCTCCGGAAAGGTCATAGGGGCGAGCGAGAACAATCGCCCGGCCGGTGTCGAGGGAAATGCGAAGGGGACCCTCCGCAACATTGGAAACGGTGCGGGAAGACCCGAACGGCAGCGTGAAATCGGTGAGCGGATAACGCGCATTGACGATCGTAAGCCCGAAGAGATCGGTCAGTCCGAGGATGGAGAACAGGCTGCCCTTCGGCAGATCGATGTCGATCTCGCCTGCAAGCAGCGGATAGGCCTCTTCCTCGCCCGACGTCATGAACACCGGCAAGCCGCGCTCGGACAGCGCAGCCGCCTGAAGCAGGTGCAGGAAGGCATGATCGCTGCGGGATCCTCCGAGCGCACCGGCAAAGATCAAAGCTTCGGCACCGCGCGAAAGCGCCGCTTCCACGGCGATCTCGCCATCGGTCGCCGCCTTGGCGGCGGGGTAGGGCTCGCGCGGAACGCCGGCAAACTCGGCAAGCAGCGCCTCTTCGGTCGAATCGAAATCGCCGACCCAGACATCGGGCGTCACCGCCAGGGTCCGCGCATGCCGCATGCCGCCATCGGCCGCAACGAAGCGGCTGCCTACAAGCTGGCGCGCAAGGCGATCGGTGGGGGTGAGTGCACCGCCGAGCAGAATGGTGAAGGTGGATCGGGCCATGGCAAAGCCCATAGCGCAAAGGCACGGCCAAGGAAAAGCAAGAAAACCGAACAGGGCCGCTATCTGGCGATTTTGCGTTGATGTCATCAGGCTTCGCAGCATTGGCGGGCGTCGGGCTGCTGGATACCGGCGTTCAAACTTCGCTTGCCATCAAACCGTCACGGCGGTAAATCTCTACCCGCTCTAACGGGGTGCCTTCCGACCGCATGCGGCCGAAGGCTGAGAGGCGTTTAACGCCAACCCGCGGAACCTGATCCGGCTCATACCGGCGGAGGGATTAGACGCGATCGGATCGATACGCCCTTTTCCCATGCAACATTATTTTTAGGGAGAGGTGCCTGCCATGTCCAAATCATCGCAACTGAAGTTCCTTAGCCGGCTAGCGCTTGCCGCAACGGCAAGCCTCGTCTTCGCGGCCAATGCCGTAGCCGCCGAAAAGACGCTGACCGTCTACACCTATGAAAGCTTCATCACCGAATGGGGCCCGGGCGCCAAGATCGCCGAAGCCTTTGAAAAGACCTGCGAATGCAAGGTCACCTATGTCGGCGTCGCCGATGGTGTCGAGCTGTTGACCCGTCTGAAGCTCGAGGGTGCCGCCTCCAAGGCCGACATCGTGCTCGGCCTCGATACCAACCTGGTTGCCGAGGCCAAGGCCACCGGTTTCTTCGCGCCGCACGGCATCGAGGCCGAAGGCGTCAAGGTGCCCGGCGATTTCTCAGACGACACCTTCCTTCCCTATGATTACGGCCATTTCGCCGTGGTCTACGACACCCAGGCCCTGAAGACGCCGCCGAAGAGCCTCAAGGACCTGGTCGAAGGCGACCCGTCGCAGAAGATCGTCATCGAGGATCCGCGCACATCGACGCCGGGTCTCGGCCTGCTTCTGTGGGTCAAGACCGTCTATGGCGACGAAGCCGGTGCCGCCTGGGCCAAGCTCAAGGACCGTGTGCTGACCGTGACACCGGGTTGGTCGGAAGCCTATGGCCTCTTCACCAAGGGCGAAGCGCCGATGGTGCTCTCCTACACCACGTCTCCCGCCTACCACATGGTGGCTGAGAACACCGACCGCTACCAGGCGGCCGAATTCTCGGAAGGTCACTACATCCAGATCGAAGTCGCCGGCATGACCAAGAACGCCCAGGAGCCGGAACTTGCCAAGCAGTTTCTCGGCTTCATGACCGGTCCGGAGTTCCAGTCGATCATCCCGACCACCAACTGGATGATGCCGGTCGCCGCCACCAAGGAGCCGCTGCCGGACGCTTTCGGCAAGCTGGTCAATCCGGCAAAAACCTTCCTGCTGCCATCGGAAGAGGTCGCGGCCAACCGCAAGGCCTGGATCGACGAGTGGCTCGCCGCCATGAGCAAGAACTGAAGCGCGCTTGTTCGCGCCAGCCGAAAACAGGATCACCATCACCGCCGGGGCCCTGAGCCTCGGCGGCATCCTGCTGTTTGTCTGCCTGGCGATTGCAGCGCTTCTGTTCCAGAGCGGCGACTTCGGCAATGGCGTACTGTTCGACGCTTATATTTGGCGGGTAACCCGCTTCACATTGCTTCAGGCGAGCCTTTCGACGCTGCTCTCGGTTCTGCTCGCCATCCCGATCGCCCGCGCACTGGCGCGTCGGGCGTGTTTTCCCGGCCGCGTCTGGGTGCTGCGGCTCATGGCCCTGCCGCTCGGCCTTCCTGTTCTGGTCGGTGCCCTCGGGCTGATCGAGATCTGGGGTCGGCAAGGTGTACTCAACGCAGCTCTGGCCGGGCTCGGGCTTAAGCAGCCCATCAGCATCTACGGCCTTTTCGGCATCCTGCTTGCCCACGTCTTCTTCAACATGCCACTGGTCGCGCGCCTCTTCCTTGCCGGGCTGGAGCGCATCCCCTCGGAATACTGGCGGACCGCCGCCAATCTCGGCATGCCGCCGACCGCCCTCTTCCGCTTTGTCGAGTGGCCGGTTCTGCGCGGACTGCTGCCGGGGGCCGCCGGCCTCGTTTTCATGCTCTGCGCCACCAGCTTTACGCTGGTGCTGACGCTCGGTGGCGGGCCTGCCGCCAGCACCATCGAGGTCGCAATCTATCAGGCGCTGCGCTTCGATTTCGATCCGCCGCGGGCGATCGCCCTCTCCGCCCTGCAGATCGTCATGACCGGCGTGCTGCTCTTGGCACTCACGCGTGTTGCGACCGAGCCGGCAGTGAGCGCAACCGGGGGCAAAACCTCGAGACGCTACGATGCAGGAAACGGCCTCTCCCGCGTGTCCGATGCCGGCTGGATCCTGTTCTCGCTCGTCTTTATCGGCGCGCCACTGATTGCCGTCCTCACATCCGGCCTGCGTGCAGACCTGGTGAAACTGGCGGGCGACGCGACCGTGCATCGTGCCCTGATCACCAGCATCGTCATCGCCATCCTCTCGGCATTCCTTTGCGTCACCGTGGCAGCCGCGATGATCCGCGCTGCCGCCACCGTCGCGGCGCGTCGACACGCACCCGCCTTGGCCAGGGCATTTGCCGGCACTGTCGCTGCCAGCACCTCGCTGGTGCTGCTGGTGCCGCCGGTCGTGCTTGGGGCGGGCTGGTTCCTGCTTCTGCGCCCCTTCGGCGACGTCGCCCGTTTCGCCCCCGCCATCGTCGTTGCCATCAATGCGCTGATGGCGCTGCCCTTCGTGCACCGGATTTTGGCCCCGGCGATGGCAACCCACGCCGCCCGCACCGACAGGCTGACGGCCAGCCTCGGCATCCGAGGCTTCCATCGCCTGCGATGGATCGACCTGCCGCCGCTCCGAAAACCCCTGCTGATGGCCTTTTCCTTCGCCATGGCGCTATCCCTCGGCGACCTTGGCGCCGTGGCGCTGTTCGGCTCGCAGGACATGGTAACGCTTCCCTGGCTGCTCTATAGCCGGATGGGCAGCTATCGCACCGCGGATGCTGCCGGGCTGGCGCTGTTCCTCGGCTTGCTCTGCCTGATCTTCACCATGCTCGGCACGGCCGGCGACAGGCGCATGCCGGAAGGACGCAACGCATGAACCCGGAAGGCGCAGTTGAGCTTATTGGAGTCGATATCCGTTACGACGCGACCGAGCTGCACTTCGATTGCGCCATTCAGCCGGGCGGCATCGTCGCGGTTGCCGGCGCGTCAGGCTCCGGAAAATCGACACTGTTTCACGTCATCGCCGGCTTCGAGGAGCCCGATCAAGGCGAGGTCCGCATTCTCGGCAAGACAATGTCGGGGCAGGCACCATCAGAGCGGCCCGTTTCCGTCATCTTCCAGGACAACAACCTGTTTGCACATCTCGACGTCGCCACCAATGTCGGCTTCGGCATCAGCGCCTCGCTTCGCCTGTCGGATGCTGATCGCGCCCGGATAGACGAGGCCCTCCACCGTGTGGGGTTGGATGGCTTCGGCAAGCGCCTGCCGCCGACGCTATCGGGCGGCGAACGTCAGCGTGTGGCACTGGCGCGCGCCCTGGTGCGACATCGCCCGCTGCTTTTGCTGGACGAGCCGTTTGCCGCGCTCGATCCCGGCATGAGGGCTGGCATGCGCGCGCTGCTGCATGACCTGCACGAGCAGGAAAACAACACGATCCTGATGATCACGCACCATCCCGATGACGTGAGGGCGCTGGCCGATAGCGTGCTTTTTCTGGACCAGGGGCGTATCATCGCCCATGATCCGGTCGAACGCTTCCTCGAGCGGCGCGACATGGCGGCGATCAACCGCTTTCTCGGCAACGCGTGATGCGGATTGGAATCGTGCCGTATGCGGCACTTCGCCACAATTTGACCGCCGCGCCATGCGACGCGCGGGTTATCCGGCGCACAAGGTGCGAATATTCGCGCATCCGTTGCCGTGATACCACGGGGCAACTATTTCTGTGGGGGTAAACTAGGCAGGTGGCGCTGAAATAGATACAGCAAGACCTGGGCTGGAATACGCGTGCCGGATCGGACCTATCCGGCTGAAAAAGTAAGATTTTCAACGCCACCGAGTTCCCAAGGTGGAGTGGCGTTGGACGGGAAACGGGCTGCGGCATGGAAAGTCATACAGTCAGAAACGACCGGTTCCCGCCCAGGCGCGGAGGCCTCCGGACACGTGCTGTGGTTGCATTGCTTGCGACAACGCTGCTTTCCGCCTGCCAGTCGGTGATCGAGCAGACCTATGAGCCGACCGTATCGCCGTCCTCCAATCCGCAGATCGTCGACGAAGTCCAGAAGAACGACCCCCGTGCCCAGCTCGGCGCGCGCGAGCACCCGCGCATCGTCGCCAGCTACGGTGGGGAGTACAAGGACGCAAAGACCGAGCGGCTTGTCGCCCGCATCGCCGGCGCGCTGACGGCCGTCTCGGAAAATCCGCAGCAGTCCTATCGCATCACCATTCTCAATTCCCCGGCGATCAATGCCTTTGCGCTGCCCGGCGGCTATCTCTATGTCACCCGCGGCCTGCTAGCACTCGCCAATGACGCGTCCGAAGTTGCAGCCGTGCTGTCGCATGAAATGGCGCACGTCACCGCCAATCACGGCATCGAGCGCCAGCAACGTGAGGAGGCGGAAGTCATCGCCAGCCGCGTCGTCTCCGAAGTGCTGTCCTCGGATCTCGCCGGCAAGCAGGCGCTGGCGCGCGGCAAGCTGCGGCTCGCCGCCTTCTCTCGCAACCAGGAGCTCCAGGCCGACGTCATCGGCGTGCGCATGCTCGGAGAAGCCGGCTACGACCCCTATGCGGCGGCGCGCTTCCTCGATTCGATGGCCGCCTACAGCCGCTTCTCCGCCGTTGATCCGGAAGCCGACCAGAGCCTCGACTTCCTCTCGAGCCACCCGAACGCGCCGCAGCGCGTCGATCTCGCACGCCGGCACGCGCGCGCCTTTGGCGCCGAGGGCACCAGCGGTGACCGCGGGCGCGATTATTATCTCGCCGGCATCGACGGTTTGCTTTACGGCGACAGCCCGCAGGAAGGCTATGTCCGCGGGCAGACCTTCATGCACGGGCAGCTCGGCATCCGCTTCGATGTGCCGCCCGGCTTCCAGATCGACAACAAGGCGGAGGCTGTCCTGGCGACAGGCCCCGGCGACGTGGCGGTCCGCTTCGACGGTATTGCCGACACGGCCCGCAAGAGCCTGACGGACTACATCGCCAGCGGCTGGGTAACAGGCCTGCAGCCCGACACCATCCGCCCGATCAGCGTCAACGGCCTTGAGGCCGCAACGGCACGAGCGTCCGCCGATCGCTGGGATTTCGACGTGACCGTGGTGCGCATCGACAATCGCATCTACCGCTTCCTGACCGCCGTTCCGAAGGGATCGCGCGCGCTGGAGCCGACGGCCAACCAGCTGCGCACGTCGTTCCGCAAGATGACACCAGCTGAAACCCAGTCGCTGAAGCCGCTGCGCATCCGCGTTGCCGTGGTCAAGCCTGGAGAGACGATCGCCACGCTGGCGGCCCGGATGATGGGCACCGACCGCAAGCTCGATCTGTTCCGGCTGATCAACGCCATGCAGGTCACCTCGACGATCAAGCCGGGCGATCGGGTCAAGATCATTTCCGAATAGACGCAGACGGCGCCGCACCCATCTCAGGTTCGACGCCGTCCCATGTCTTTGCCGTCAAGATGCATTTGACCTGCGCAAACTGCCTTTACGCGTTCGCGTCCAGCCGCAATCACGAGCCTTGCCTCTCATGCGCCATCCGTCTCTGACCGAGGGCAGCCTGGAGAATTTCCGGAAGTGCCTCAGTGCACGACGGATGTCAGCGCCGGGGCTTTGGTTGCGAGTGCCGCCCGCAGCTTTTCGAGCGCCCGCGTCTCGATCTGGCGGACCCGCTCCTTGGATATGCCGAGGTCGAGACCGAGTTCTTCCAGCGTGGCCCCCTCTTCCGACAGGCGCCGCGCGCGGATGATCCTCATCTCACGCTCGGTCAGTGCGCCCAAGGCGTCATGCAGCCAGATGCGGGCACGCTCGCCATCGATCATGTCGCTCACCTGTTCGTCAGGCAGAGGTGCGTCGCTTGCGAGAAAGTCGAGGCGCTCTCCACCATCGGAATCCGGGCCACCGACGGGTGCCTGCAATGACGTATCGCTGCCGGACAGGCGGGCATCCATGGTCTGGACGTCGGCAATGCTGACCCCGAGCGCTGCGGCGATTTCCTCATGCATAGCCTGCGATGTGAGCTGGCGATCGCCTTGCGCCAGCCGCGCGCGCAGCCGACGAAGATTGAAGAACAGTGCCTTTTGCGCCGAACTGGTGCCGCCGCGAACGATCGACCAGTTGCGCAGCACGTAATCCTGCATCGAGGCGCGGATCCACCAGGTGGCATAGGTCGAGAAACGGACCTCACGGCTTGGCTCGAAGCGCGCGGCGGCCTCGAGCAGGCCTATATGCCCCTCCTGGACGAGGTCGCCCATCGGCAGTCCGAAATTGCGGAACTTTGCCGCCATGGAGATGACCAGCCGCATATGCGACATGGCGATCTTGTTGCGGGCGTCCTGATCGTGATCGTTGCGCCAGGCCTTTGCCAATGCGTGCTCTTCTTCACGCTCGAGATAAGGTGCCTCCATCGCAATCTTGATCATGCGCCTGTCTGCTGTGAGAGTCCTCATCGATCGCTCCATGGCGGGCGCCTGGACGCCGCTAACGGGTGAAGTCCAAGGGCCGGACGGGGAAACCCGACCGGCGCCGGCGGCGGCTGGTGCGACGACACCGAAACTTGAAGAAACGGTGAGGCGCCCTACTTCCAAACTACGAAGCTGAATTCTGACAGAAGATCACGGAACCCAGATCGCCCCGGCAGGAAGGCGGCGCATCCCTGCCGGCTTCGGTAAATGCGCGTCGACGCAAAAAGTTCCCTCGGCCGGACAAGAAAGCTGCGAGCAAAAAACGCTGAGAACGAAAAAGCCCGGCGCGATGGCCGGGCTTTGTCTTGTCGTGGTGGAAAGGGCTGGCGCTCTTTAAGCTGCCTCGTCCTGTGCGTCGTCTTCTTCGATCGCCTTGCCGCGCTTCGGACCCTTGTTAAGATTGGCTTCGACGAGGCGAACCGCCTCCGTCTCGGACATCTTGTTCACGGCCGCGATTTCGCGCGCCATGCGGTCGAGCGCAGCTTCATAGAGCTGGCGTTCGGAATAGGACTGTTCCGGCTGGTTTTCCGCGCGGTAGAGATCGCGCACAACCTCTGCGATCGAGATCAGATCGCCGGAGTTGATCTTGGCATCGTATTCCTGTGCGCGGCGCGACCACATGGTCCGCTTCACGCGAGCCTTGCCCTGCACAACCTTCAACGCGCGATCGACGAAATCGGTCTCCGAGAGCTTGCGCATGCCGATGCTGACGGCCTTGGCGACCGGCACCTTCAGGCGCATCTTGTCCTTTTCGAAATCGATGACAAAAAGCTCAAGCTTCATGCCGGCAACTTCCTGCTCCTCGATAGCAACAATCTGTCCGACGCCATGGGCCGGATAGACAATCGATTCACCGGTCTTGAAGCCGTGGCGTGTCGAAGATTTTTTCTGCTGGGTCGTCATTCGTTTCAAAAACTCCCTGTTTCGCACCCGGCCATTGTTGGCCGGGGCCGGGTCAGTGAGGCCCGGGATGACGGAGGTACCGCCGGGTGGGTCCATCCTGGTCCGTCCAAAGAAACGCAAACAATCCCATCAAACGCGGTCACAATAGAGAAACGCAACGGTGCGTATCTGGAAAAGCCGCGCTGTGGAGATCGTTTGCTTTCGTGAGGTTTTCGGGCGCGCAAAAACACCCTCTGTGGATCAGTAGAAGGACCCTATCACAAAAAACTGCGGAAATCAATAATTTGCTGCATGGCAGCCATCAAGCCGCCATTCTCGCATCTGCGAGGGCGGAGCTCGATTTTCCCCAGATTTGACGCCGGGGCCGTCTTGGTTCCGTCCGCCCCGATGAACGGACCGGAACCGGACGCCTCAGTCGCCCTGGCCTGGTTCGGCGGAGAAGTACTTCTCGTACTTGCCTTCGACCCCGTCCATTTCCTTGGCTTCCGGCATCGCATCGCGCTTGATGGTGACGTTCGGCCATTTGGTGGCAAAATCAGCGTTCACTTTCAACCACATATCAAGGCCCGGCTCGGTATCCGGCTTGATCGCCTCGGCAGGACATTCCGGCTCGCAGACGCCGCAATCGATGCATTCGTCGGGATGAATGACGAGAAAGTTCTCGCCTTCGTAGAAGCAGTCCACCGGGCAGACTTCAACGCAATCCATGTACTTGCAGCGAATGCAATTGTCGGTCACGACATACGTCATGAGGTACTCCAGCCAATGCTCACGTTTGATGGCAGACGGCAATCAATGGTGATGCTCATGTCCGCGCATGCTAGGAATGTCCGGCGCGCATAGCTGCCGAAGCAGAACCAATGCACCCAACGTGGGTTGTCAGGTAAAGGCTTTATGGACCCTTTGCAAGAATATTCAATGCGCGAAACGCCGCGCTGAAGGCAGAGTTTTCTAATCGTCGAGCGGATTGAAACCGGGCTTCAGCCGATCGATTTCGCGCCGCTCTTTCTTGGTGGGGCGCCCGGCCCCGGGTTCGCGCGTCGCGAGGTCGAAAGCCGACAGCTTTTCCCGCGGCTGCGCCGGCGTCAGGTCCTCGTAGAGAAGCCGCGCCTGCTCGTAAGGACCTCGTCGTTCACCGGGCAGAAGCACGCGCACGATCACGTCGCGCCGCTCAAGAGACAGGGCGAGCACATCTCCAGCCTTCACCTGGAAGGCGGATTGTTTGACCCGTTCGTCGTTGACAGTGACATGCCCCGACTCGATCGCCTTCTGGGCGAGCGAGCGGGACTTCATCAGACGCGTGAAGAACAGCCATTTGTCGAGACGCTGGCGCGATGCCGGGTTGGACGCTGACTGTTTCTCCATGGCAGTCCTACTTCTTCATCTGCTCCTTGAGAGCAGCAAGCTTGGCAAAGGGCGAATCCGGATCGATCGGCTTCTCCTTGCGCGGCGGGCGGGCCTCGAACTTGGCCGCATTGGGCTTGCCGCCGCGATCGTGACGATCGTGGCGATCCTGCCGCTGGCCACCCTCGGGCTTGCCGTCGTGGCGTTTGCCGCGGGCAGGCGCACCGCCCTTGCGGCCGCCTTCGCGTCCCTCGCCCTGGCCGTGTCCTTGACCCTGGCCTTGGCCCTGACGCGGACCGCCACCACGGCGCTGATCGCCCTGAGGACGGCCACCTTGGCGTTGGTTGTCCTGGCGGGTGCCGGGACGCCAGAGGAGTACCGGCTTGGCTTCGACAGCCTCGGCACCCTCTTCCGCAGGCGCCTGAGCAGCAACCGCTTCGCCTTCGACGGCCGCAGGCTCGGCAGAGGCAGATGCCTCTGCTTCGGCCGCAGGCTCGGCGTCGGCACTTGCATCCGCATCGTCGTGATCGGCGGCCGCTTCGGCAACCGGCTCGACCTGAGTGGCGGCAGTGGCGACAGCGCCGCCCTGGCCTGCCAGGAACGCGGCTGCGTCTTCGGCCTTCACGCTGTCGGCGCGATAGCCAAGACCCTTGAGGATTTCTTCCATGTCGTCAGGCGTCGCGCCTAGAATGGAGAGCATGGAGGTCGTCGCGGTAAAGCGACGGCCGTCATAGGCCCCTTCCGGACGCGGCTGCGCCCCCGGCTTCCACTGCAGCAACGGACGGATGAGATCCGCCAGGCGCTCGAGGATGTCGATGCGAACGGCGCGTTTGCCGAGGAAACGGAAGCCTGCAAGCTTGTAGAAGGTGCGCTCGAACGAGGGATCGGTGACAACCGACGTGCGGCCTGCGGCCAGCATCGGGATCAGATCGCCGTAGCCGGCCTTGTCGAGGCCGTCGTTCTTCAACGCCCAGAGCAGGGTGATCAGCTCGGCCGGAGCCGGCTTCAACAGAGCGGGCAGGAAGATGTGGTAGGCGCCGAAGCGGACACCGTACTTGCGGATCGAAGCGCGACCGTCCTGATCCAGCGACTTCACCTCTTCGGCGACGTCGCGGCGGAACAGCACACCGAGATTTTCGACGAGCTGGAAGGCCAGCCCCTTGGCAAGGCCTTCGAGATCCTCGGCGCGCGAGATATCGTCGAGCGGCTTCAGCACCGTGCCGATATGATGGTTCACGAAGCGCTCGATACGGGCGACGACATGCTCGCGCGCATTGGCCTGCAGCTGCTCATCGGCAAGCAGGATGACGCGCGGACGCATGACGTGGTCGCTGGCGGTCAGCCGCGCCACGGGATCGCCGAGCCAACGCACGAGGCCGTCGGACGACAGCGCAAGGTCGCCATTGCCGGAGGCGTGCAGACGCGCCGCACGCGCTTCGAACTCGAGCGCCAGCGCCTTCTGCGCAGCACCCTGCACAGCCTTGGCGTCCGGTCCGTCTCCGCCGGTCGCCAGCGTAAACCGGAAACCGGTTAGTTGTCCTACGTGATGGCCTTCAACGAAGACGTCACCATTCACACTGATTTCAGCTTCCAGCATAGCATTCTCTCTCAGGCGCTTCATGAGCACAGATGTCCTGCGATCAACAAAGCGTTTCGTCAACCGTTCATGTAGTGCGTCGGACAATCGATCTTCAATTTCCCGCGTCTTTTCTTGCCAGTGTGTCGGATCGGCAAGCCATCCGGGCCGGTTCGACACATAGGTCCAAGTTCTGATCTGCGCGATTCGCGCCGAAAGTGTGTCGATCTCGCCATCGGTAAAATCCGCACGTCGGACCTGTTCTGCCATGAAATCCTCGTTCACGGCACCCCGACGGACAACATCGATGTAGATCGTGGAGATCAGATCGGCGTGTTGAGCCGGTGTAATGCGGCGATAATCCGGCAATGCGCAGACTTCCCACAATTTCTCCACACGGTCCGGTGTGGTCGCGAGATCCATCACTTCGGGATAGCGGGACAAATGTTCGAGCGCCTGCTGATCCACCGCAGGTAGTGCGCGCGCAAGCCCCGGAATTGTCGGCGCGGCGTCCAGGCTGCGCTTCAGGGCGGCAAGCGACGCATAATCGAAAGCCTTGGTGCGCCATTGCAGCACCTTGAGCGGATCGAATTCATGCGCCTCGATGCGGTGCACCAGTTCGTTGTCGAACGGATCGACCCGGCCGGTGACGCCAAAGGTACCATCGCGCAGATGCCGCCCGGCGCGTCCGGCGATCTGCGCCAGCTCGGCCGGATTGAGGTTTCGGAACTGGTAGCCGTCGAACTTGCGGTCCTGCGCAAAGGCGACATGGTCGACATCGAGGTTCAGGCCCATGCCGATCGCATCGGTCGCCACCAGAAATTCGACGTCGCCTTCCTGGTAGAGCGCGACCTGGGCGTTGCGCGTGCGCGGCGACAGCGCCCCGAGCACGACGGCAGCACCGCCGCGCTGGCGGCGGATCAGCTCGGCGATCGCATAGACCTCGTCGGCCGAAAAGGCGACGATCGCCGTGCGAGGCGGCAGGCGGGTGATCTTCTTCGACCCGGCATAGAGCAGTTGCGACATGCGCGGGCGCTCGACGACGGTGATGCCCGGCAACAGCTGCTCGAGGATCGGCCGCATCGTTGCAGCCCCGAGCAGCAACGTCTCGCCGCGACCGCGCAGATAGAGCAGCCGGTCGGTGAAGATGTGGCCACGCTCGAGATCGCCGGCAAGCTGCACTTCGTCGATCGCGACGAAGGACGCCGTCGTCTCGCGCGGCATCGCCTCGACGGTGCAGACCGAATAGCGGGCGCGGTGCGGGGTGATCTTTTCCTCGCCGGTGATCAGCGCGACGTTGTGATGACCGACCTTTTCGACCAGGCGTGTATAGACCTCGCGCGCCAAGAGGCGCAGCGGCAGCCCGATGACGCCGCTGTCGTGCGCGATCATGCGCTCGATCGCATAATGCGTCTTGCCGGTATTGGTTGGCCCGAGCACCGCGGTGACACCGCGGCCGCTCAGGATCATGGGGTGAACGGACACGTCATCGATCCCGGGCAGTCAGAAACATAAAGAGGCGCCTTTACGCGCCGGCGGCAAACACATGCCCACGCACCGCAGCAAACGCAAGGGGCGCAGGCAACTAAAACAGTTTCCCGGCAAACCGACGCTCGCCCGCACCACCATATCTGGACGGGCGAAATTAAGGTTCGGAACAGCCACGGAACGAATCGGCGACGAATCGCTGACTCCAGTCGATTCACTGTATGTTCACGGCTACATATAGATTTCAACTGCCAACGTCGCACCAGATGCTGAATCACCTCGCCAATAGGATGTGCCGAGCGTGTGGCAGGCGTTAATCTGTATTGCCGAAGCGTTAAGAGGGGCAAAGGATTCGGAATCCAAGACTCTGGAAAGTTTAGGAAATTTTAACTGAAGAATCCGACGCATTCATCGGATTCAGGGAATGGGAATCGCTGCGTTAACACATCGACCAAAGCCGGAACGAATCGGCGACGAATCGCTGACATCCCAGTGTTCGATTTTTGTTCTCCACAAGATATAGTATCCATGGCCAGGGCGAGCAACAGGCCAAGGACCGATTTTCTCCCGATCTCGGATGGAATTCCTGTGTGCCGTTAACCTTCCATCGTCGCATGCGGTAGCCGCTGAAAAACAAAACGGCGCCCTGTCGGAGCGCCGTCGAAACTGTGAGCGACCGTGCGGATCAGACGAAAAACTGACCGCCGTTGGCAGAGATCGTCGAACCCGTGATGAAACCGGCATCGTCGGATGCGAGGAAAACCACGCAGCGCGCGATCTCCTCCGGCTCGCCGAGGCGACCGACGGGGATCTGCGGAATGATCCGTTCGTTGAGGACCTTTTCCGGGATCGCCCGCACCATTTCCGTGCCGATGTAACCCGGGCAGATCGCGTTGACGGTGATGCCCTTGGCAGCGCCTTCCTGGGAGAGCGCCTTGGTAAAGCCGAGATCACCGGCCTTGGCGGCGGAATAGTTCGCCTGTCCCATCTGGCCCTTCTGGCCATTGATCGACGAAATGTTGATCACCCGCCCGAAGCTGCGGTCGCGCATGCCGGTCCAGACCGGGTGGGTCATATTGAACAGGCCGGTCAGGTTGGTGTTAATCACCTCGCCCCATTGTTCCGGCGTCATCTTGTGAAACATGGCGTCTCGGGTGATGCCGGCGTTGTTGACGAGCACCTCGACCGGTCCGAGGTCTCCTTCGACCTTCGCGATGCCCTCGACGCAGGACTGATAGTTGGAGACGTCCCATTTGTAGACCGGAATGCCGGTCTCCGCCTTGAAGGCCTCTGCCTTCTCGTCATTGCCGGCGTAGTTGGCAGCAACCTTGTATCCTGCAGTCTTTAGCGCGATGGAAATCGCAGCGCCAATGCCGCGTGACCCGCCCGTAACCAATGCTACCCTGCTCATGTTCGCCTCCCACGTGATTAATTCAGTTTATCAAAGGCCTTCTTCATCAATTTTTCGCCCAGGTGCTGACCGTAGATCTTCGCCGCGGCCTGAAACTGCGGATCGGCAAGCATGGACATTCCGACCTCGCACTTCGTCAGCGCGAGGTTCATCATGATGCTGCTCACCTGAACGATATGCGATTTGACGCTGTCGCTCTCGTCGTTGAGGGCAGCGACAATCAGGTTCTTGAAAACGGTTTCGTCATCGGCCGACGTGTGGTCCAGCATGCACTGGACCACCCTGGCCTGTTCGAACGGCGACGATGTCGCACGCGCATGCGCCGTCGAAGAAGCGACGAACAGGACTGACAGGATCAATCCGCTGACATGACGCATGAGGCCGGGCCGGTCAGAGGCGCTCGACGCACATGGCGACGCCCATACCGCCGCCGATGCACAGGGTCGCCAGCCCCTTGGAAACCCCGCGGCGCTTCATCTCGAACAGCAGCGTGTTGAGAACACGGGCGCCAGACGCGCCGATCGGGTGGCCGATCGCAATCGCACCACCGTTGACGTTGACGATCGACGGATCCCAGCCGAGGTCCTTGTTGACCGCGCAGGCCTGTGCCGCGAAGGCTTCGTTGGCTTCGACGAGCTCGACGTCGCCGATTGCCCAGCCGGCCTTCTCCAGCGCCTTGCGCGAAGCCGGGATCGGGCCCGTGCCCATCACCTGCGGATCGACGCCGGCCGTTGCCCAGGAAACGATGCGCGCGAGCGGCTTGATACCGCGCTTGGCGGCCTCGGCTTCGGTCATCAGCAGGGTGGCGGCGGCACCGTCGTTGAGGCCCGACGCGTTCGCGGCGGTCACCGTTCCTTCCTTGTCGAAAGCCGGGCGCAGCTTGGTCATCTGGTCGAGCGTGGCGCCATGACGGATGTATTCGTCCTGGTCGACGACCACGTCGCCCTTGCGGCCCTTGACCACGAAGGGAACGATCTCGTCGGCGAAGCGGCCGGCCTTCTGCGCGGCCTCGGCCTTGTTCTGCGAGGCGAGCGCGAACTGGTCCTGCTCTTCGCGGGTGAGCTGCCACTGGCGCGCGACATTCTCCGCGGTGATGCCCATGTGGTAGCCGTAGAAGGCATCCGTCAGGCCATCCTTGATCATCGTGTCGATCATCTTGAAGTCGCCCATCTTCACGCCACCACGCAGGTGCGAGCAGTGCGGCGCCATCGACATCGATTCCATGCCGCCGGCAATGATGATATCGGCATCGCCATTGGCAATCTGCTGCATGCCGAGTGCGACGGCGCGCAGGCCGGAGCCGCAAAGCTGGTTCATGCCCCAGGCGGTTTTTTCCGGCGGAATGCCCGCCTTCATCGCGGCCTGGCGGGCCGGGTTCTGGCCTTCGCCGGCCTGCAGCACCTGCCCGAGGATCACCTCGTCGACCTCGCTCGCCTCGACGCCGGCGCGTTCGAGCACCGCCTTGATGACGGCGGCGCCAAGCTCATGGGCCGGCGTGTTGCCGAAGGCGCCGTTGAAGGATCCGACGGCGGTGCGTGCCGCGCTGGCGATCACGATGGAGGGATTGCTCATGGGGACGTTTCCTCAGCTTTTCTTGGCGGGTCAGCCAGCAGACTGGCAAAGCGCGGAGCGCAAGTCAAACGCCTTGATGCACCGCCGCAAAACCGTCATGTCGCGCCGACTGTGAGATTTCGCACTTGCGTCGTCGCATCGCACAAAGACATTGTCAGGGGCGTTCGTTTGCGGATACTCTGAAAAGTAGAAAAAGACGGACCGCGGGTAATGAGGAGAGCCTGATGGCGAAGAACGACGGCCAGATCGTAATCAAGAAATATGCGAACCGGCGGCTCTACAACACCGGGACCAGCACCTACGTCACGCTCGACGACCTGGCAGTGATGGTGAAAAAGGGCGACGAATTTACCGTGCAGGACGCCAAATCAGGCGAAGACATCACCCATTCTGTCCTGACGCAGATCATCTTCGAGCAGGAATCCAAGACCGGCAACACGCTGCTGCCGATCTCCTTCCTGCGGCAGTTGATTTCGTTCTATGGCGACCAGATGCAGATGGTCGTACCGAGCTATCTCGAGCACTCCATGCAGGCCTTTACCGAGCAACAGGTGCAGATGCGCGAGCAGATCAACAAGGCCTTCGGCGACACGCCGCTTGGCAAGAACCTGCAGGCCCCGTTGCAACTGGTCGAAGAACAGGTTCGTCGCAACACCGAGATGTTCCATCAGGCGATGCAGATGTTTTCGCCGTTCATCGCTTCGCCTCCGGTCAAGGAAACCAAGAAGGCTGAAGCCAAGGATATTGACGAACTGAAGGAGCAATTGCGCGCCCTTCAGACCAAACTCGACAATCTCGGTTAAGCCAGTCGCGACAACGCCGCGATCCTCATAAGAGGCGCGGCGTGAACGCTCCTCAGTCCACTTCAAAGACCGATCGAGACATCCCGGCCGGCCGAGCGCATCGACACGGCGATGACGTCGATGAAGCTGATCGTCATCAGGATGAAGAAGATCTGGGTGGCCGCGGGCGCAACCAGCAGGAATTCGACCAGAAACGCGATGAACAGCACCATCGACAGCAGATGGTCCATCAGCGCCCGCGTGCCGGTCCGGGTCGCTTTCAGAATTTCAACGAAAAGCAGAAGCAGGGCCACGACGATCAGGAGGTCGCCGAAGCTCATGGCCCATGTGGCGCCGGAGAGCATCGACAGCGACATCACGCCGGCATCAAGCCCGGCCGTGCCGCCGAAGAGGCCGAGCATGGCAAGGTTGTAGATGGCAAACGGCAGGATCAGCAATGGAATGGCGGCAAGCATGGAAAAATGCGCTCCCTCTTCGATGCGTGATCGCCATGCGCCCCGTGACGCCCGAGATCACCAGCTCGCCTGCTGCAGCAGATCAACGTGCCACAGCGACCTTTGCCCGTCTGAACGGGCGCGCGGCGCTGCAGAACCAACCGGTATCGGTATAACCCAACCTCTCCGTCGAGACGGTGTCAGGCCCTGCAAAAGAAAAGGGCTGGCAAAGCCAGCCCTTTAACTCGGTCCGCCAATGTCAGCGCTTATGCGCTTTCCTTCGGGGTCAGAACCTGGCGACCACGGTACATGCCGGTCTTCAGGTCGATGTGGTGCGGGCGACGCAGTTCACCGGAGTTCTTGTCTTCGATGTAGGTCGGCGTCTTCAGGGCGTCGGCAGAACGGCGCATGCCACGCTTGGACGGGCTCGTTTTTCTTTTAGGTACAGCCATTTCATTCTCCACTTATCGGGCAAAACACTGTTCAGCAGCCGAAATGGCCGTATAAAACAGATGTTAATCACGGAAATTTGGCGCGCTTATACATGGCGAACTGCCGCTTGACCAGTCCCCGAGCGCAATTTTTCGACTCCTCGTCCGAGGAATTCGAATCAGACTTCGTCCTCGGCAACGATCCACGGTTCCGCTCGTGCGGCCGCTTCCCATTTCCGGAACGCCGGATGCGCCTTTATCCGTTCCATATACCCCAAAGTCGTAGGCTCGCTAACGAGATTGTAGACGTCGAACCGGTTAACCACAGGCGCGTACATTGCATCGACGGCCGTAAACGTCCCGAACAGGAACGGCCCGCCGGAGCGCGCAAGCGCCTCCGCCCAGATCGTTTCGATCCGCGCAACATCGGCGCGCACCTCATCGGAGACTGCGAGCGCCTGCTTCTTTCGGCGGATGTTCATCGGGCAGGCGCCGCGCAAGGCGCGAAAGCCGGAGAGCATCTCGCAGGCATAGCTGCGTGCCCGCGCTCGGTCCTGCTTGCCGGCCGGCCATAGTCCCGCTTCCGGAAAGAGTTCGGCGACATATTCGATGATCGCCAGCGATTCCCAGATCTTGACGCCGCCGTGTTCGAGCAGCGGCACGCGACCGGTCGGCGAAATTTCCCGCAGCTTGGGGTTTCCGGCAGCAAAATCGAACGGAATGACGATGTCTTCGAAGGCGATGCCGGCGGCTTCGAGCGCCAGCCACGGCCGCAGCGACCAGGACGAATAGTTCTTGTTGCCGACGTAAAGGACGAGCTTGTCCATGATTGGGCCTCCTGTGCTTTCTACCGCGACGTTTAAGCCACGGCGAACATCAGGACCAATGAATAGACGTCATCTCAATCATAAAGGCAGGTGATGTATTCGCCCGACCGGCTGGCCCGGCGCTCGATCAGCGATGCCAGGCGCTTCAGTCCGCGCCCCGGTTTGCCGGCGTTGCGCTCTCTAGGGTTGGGCAGCGACACTGCGAGCAGGGCCGCCTGGCGTCTCGAAAGCTTGGCGGCGGAAACACCGAAATGATGACGGGCAGCCGCTTCGATGCCGTAGATGCCATCGCCCCATTCGGCTACGTTCAGATAGATCTCCATCATTCGGCGCTTGCTCCAGACGAAGTCGGCGACGATCGCAAGCGGCAATTCCATCGCCTTGCGAACGAAGGAGCGGCCGTTCCAGAGAAACAGGTTCTTCACCGTCTGCATCGGGATGGTGCTGGCGCCGCGCGTCGATTCCCCCTCGAGCGCGTCTTCGACCACACCGCGCATCTGGCCCCAGTCGACGCCGTCGTGGATGCAGAACTGGCCATCCTCGGACATCATCACCGATTGCACCAGCACCGGTGCGATCTGGTCGAACTCGACCCACTGCCGATCGTAGCCGCGCAGCAGCACGAGGTCGCGCAGCATCAGCGTCGAGACCGGGCGAATGAAGTCGATGAGGTAGAGCGCAATCAGCGCGTAGGGCAGAAGCACGAGGCCGACAACGGCAAGAACGATGCGACGGCGGTGCTGGCGCCACGTCCGACGGAGGGACGACCAGCGACTGGCGGGCATATCGCCCTCCTCACGCGCCTCGGGAACGATGTCCACGGCCTGACTGTCCACCTCTCTGTCCATCCGTTTCTCTTAGTGCATGGGCTGGCAAAGTTGAACGGGCTTTCTGGCAAAAGGCAAGGCACTCACAGCTCTGTCCTCGACAAAGCGCACCGCCGCGACACGAAAGCCCGTTGAAAGCGGCTTTCGCGCATGTCAAAGAGCGCTCATGAGACAGGAAACAGCGACCTTCGAGACCCGACTGAAACACAACGCGCTTGCGATCGAGGCGCTGCTCGGACGCATGCTTGGCTTGAGCGTCGAACCCGACGAGATCGTTCGGCCGGAAAACCTGCTCGGAGCGATGCGTCATGGCGTGCTCAACGGCGGCAAGCGGCTGCGCCCATTTCTGGTAATCGAATGCGCCAACCTCTTGGGCGGAAGCTTCGATGCAGCGCTTCGTGTCGGTGCGGCGCTCGAATGCGTACATTGCTACTCGCTGGTTCATGACGACCTGCCGGCTATGGACGATGACGATATTCGTCGCGGCCAGCCGACCGTGCACAAGGCCTTCGACGAGGCGACCGCCATCCTTGCCGGCGACAGCCTGCTCACCTTCGCCTTCGACATCATCGCCTCACCGGAAACGCCGCTTGCCGATGCGCAGAAGGCCGCACTCGTTTTGGCGCTGGCGCGCGCTGCTGGTCATGGCGGCATGGCCGGCGGCCAGGCGCTCGACCTTGCGGCGGAAAAATCCGCGCCCGATGAAGCCGGCATCGTCATCCTGCAAACGATGAAGACGGGCGCGCTGCTGCGCTTTGCCTGCGAAGCGGGCGCGATCGTTGCGGGCGCTAGCGCCGTTGACCGTCAGCGCCTGCGCAGCTTCGGTGAAAAGATCGGCCTCGCCTTCCAGCTCGCCGACGACCTGCTCGACCTCACGGCCGACGCCGCGACCATGGGCAAGGCAACCGGCAAGGATGCCGCGCGCGGCAAGGGCACGCTCGTCGCGCTGCACGGACAGGCCTGGGCCGAGACCCGGCTGGAACAACTGGTGGCAGAGGCAGAGACGCTGCTCGAGCCCTATGGCGCGCGTTCGTCGATCCTTGCCGAAACTGCCCGCTTCATCGCCAATCGCAGGAATTGAACCGTGAGCAAATACTGGTCGCCCATCGTCTCGACGCTCAAGCCCTATGTTCCGGGCGAGCAGCCGCGCATCGCCAATCTCGTCAAGCTCAACACCAACGAGAGCCCGTACGGCCCGTCGGACAAGGTTCTGGGCGCCGTTACTGCGGCGGCCAACGCCGATCTCAGGCTCTACCCGGATCCACTGGCGCTTCGCCTGCGTGAAACGATCGCCGCCCGTCACGGGGTCACCGCCGGCGAGGTCTTCGTCGGCAATGGTTCGGACGAGGTTCTGGCCCACATCTTTGCCGGGCTTTTGAAGCACGATGCCCCGCTGCTCTACCCCGACATTTCCTACAGCTTCTATGCGACCTACGCCCGGCTGTTTGCGATTGACGCCGTCGAAGTGCCGCTCGACGGGCAATTCAACATCGATCTTGACGATTACGACAGGCCCTGCGGCGCCATCATCCTGCCGAACCCGAATGCGCCGACCGGCATCGGCCTGCCGCTTGCCGAAATCGAGCGGCTCGTTGCCGCCCATCCGGATCAGCCCGTTGTCATCGACGAAGCCTATATCGACTTCGGTGGCCAGTCGGCGATTGCGCTGGTGCCGAAATACGAGAACCTGCTGGTGGTCCAGACCTTCTCCAAGTCGCGCGCGCTTGCCGGCCTGCGCGTCGGCTTCGCCATCGGCCAGCGGCCGCTGATCGAGGCGCTGGAGCGGGTGAAGGACAGCTTCAACTCCTATCCGCTCGGCCGCCCTGCCCAGGCAGGAGCAATCGCTGCAATCGAGGACGAAGCCTGGTTCGAGACGACCCGTGAGAAGATCATCGCATCGCGCCAGCGCCTCACCGAACAACTGACCGAACGCGGCTTCGAAGTGCTGCCGTCTGAGGCGAACTTCGTTTTTGCCCGCCACCCCGGCCATTCCGGCGAGACGCTGATGCAGGCGCTGCGTGAGCGCGCCGTGCTGGTGCGCCATTTCGCCAAGCCGCGGATCTCCGATTTCCTGCGCATCACCATCGGCACCGATTCCGAATGCGCACGGCTGATCGAAGCGCTCGACGAGATCCTCTGAATCTTGTCACGGTCACATTTCGCAGTTTCGAAGCAGCGAACAACTGATCTAGCTTCCGGCGAACGAGCTGGAGCTTTTTTCGCATGTTCGACCCGACGCCCTATCTGCCGCAGCTTCTTGTCGCCTGGACAGCCTATCTGATCGCAACCGCGTCGCCCGGACCGGCGGTGCTGGCGATCATCACCACCTCGATCAGCCAGGGGCGCAAGTCCGGCCTGGCGCTTGCCTTCGGCGTGCTCTCGGGCAGCTACACCTGGGCGATGTTGACGGCATCCGGCCTGTCGGCGCTCATCAGCGCCTACGGACAGGCGCTGATCGTCCTGAAGATCGCCGGCGCCTGCTACCTGTTCTGGCTCGCCTACAACGCGCTGCGCGCCGCCATGCGCGGACACGCGCCACAGGCGGCATTGCCGGGTCAGCCACAGGCTTCGCTGAAGAAGCTCTACCTCAAGGGGCTCGGCATCCACCTCACCAACCCCAAGGCGATCTTCTCCTGGATCATGCTGGTCTCGCTCGGCATGCCCACCGGCGCGCCGACGGCCGTCACAGCCACCTTTATCGCCGGATGCATGCTGCTCGGTCTCGTGACCTTCTGCGGTTTTGCGCTCGTGTTTTCGCTGCCGCCAGTGCATCGCGGCTACCTCAAGTCGCGGCGGATCATCGAGAGCCTGATGGCGGGTTTCTTCGCCTTTGCCGGGTTCAAGCTGCTGACGACGCGGCTGTAGCGCAATTCCGGACGGAATGCGCCTCACACGTCTCTTGGCGTTGTTCTGACGAAAGCGCCTATTCGGCCGCGGCCTGGCCCTGACCGTAACGCTTCTCGATATAGTCGGAAACGAGCGTCTCGAAATCGCCGGCGATGTTGGGTCCGCGCAGCGTCATCGCCTTCTGGCCGTCGATGAAGACAGGTGCTGCCGGCATTTCGCCGGTGCCCGGCAGCGAGATGCCGATATCGGCATGCTTGCTTTCGCCGGGGCCGTTGACGATGCAGCCCATGACCGCGACCTTCAGGCCCTCGACGCCGGGATACTTCTCGCGCCAGACCGGCATGTTGCGGCGGATGTCGTCCTGGATCTTCTGGGCCAGTTCCTGAAACACCGTCGAGGTCGTGCGGCCGCATCCGGGACAGGCGGCAACGACCGGAATGAACTGGCGAAAGCCCATGACCTGCAGCAGCTCCTGCGCCACCTGCACCTCGCGGGTGCGGTCGCCGCCAGGCTCCGGCGTCAGCGAGATACGGATGGTGTCGCCGATGCCCTGCTGCATGAGAATGCCGAGCGAGGCCGAAGAGGCAACGATGCCCTTGGTGCCCATGCCGGCTTCGGTGAGGCCGAGATGCAGCGCATGGTCCGAGCGCGTCGACAGCATGGCATATACGGCGATCAGGTCCTGCACGCCCGAAACCTTGGCCGACAGAATGATGCGGTTGCGGGCAAGGCCGATATCTTCGGCAAGTTCGGCAGACAACAGCGCCGACTGCACGATCGTCTCGCGCGTCACCTCTTGGGCCGTCAGCGGAAAGCCGTTGGCCTTGTTCTCATCCATCAGCCGCGTCAAAAGCTCCTGGTCGAGCGAGCCCCAATTGACGCCGATGCGCACCGGCTTGTCGTAGCGGATCGCCATCTCGACGATCTCGGCGAACTGCTTGTCCTTCTTGTCCTTGAAACCGACATTTCCCGGGTTGATGCGGTACTTCGCCAGCGCCTCGGCGCAGGCAGGATGGTCGGCAAGCAGCTTGTGGCCGATATAGTGAAAGTCGCCGACGAGCGGCACGTCGAGGCCGAGGCGCTCAAGCCGGTCGCGGATCTTCGGCACGGCAGCAGCACTCTCGTCGCGGTCGACGGTGATACGCACCAGCTCGGAGCCGGCCTTGTGAAGCGCGGCGACCTGCGCCACCGTTCCGTCGATATCGGCGGTGTCGGTATTGGTCATTGACTGGACGACCACCGGCGCACCGCCGCCCACTATGACGCCGCCGACATCGACGGCGACGGACGCGCGGCGGGGCTGCGGATCAAAATCGAAGGCGGCAGACATGAAGGCCTCTTGGTCCCCCGGGTCACATCCCGTGCCCCGGTCTCGTCGTTTCAGCGCGGGATGCGGAGGGAAAATCCCATGGGTTTTCCCCGCTCCGCTCTCGCTTTTCGTCCATCAGGTGGATGAGGAAAGCATCGTTGTCAACGGCGACATCATGCCCTGACGGCGATTTGATGGCAGGCGCCCGGCCTCAATGCCCCTTTGCGTGGTCCGCGTGATGCGCATGATGCGACAGCAGGAGCACGACGATGAACAGCACCGGCACCGAGGCGAAGATGATCGCAAAGCCGGTATGCTCGGCGACGAAGCCAATCAGCGACGGTGCGAACAGCATGCCGGAGTAGC
Organism: Ensifer sp. M14; assembly: GCF_003355565.1. Lineage (NCBI taxonomy): Bacteria > Pseudomonadati > Pseudomonadota > Alphaproteobacteria > Hyphomicrobiales > Rhizobiaceae > Ensifer > Ensifer sp. M14. The sequence goes on along the minus strand of NZ_QJNR01000004.1, from coordinate 732,278 downwards.
CCATGAAGGTTGCGACCGAGAGCCCGATGCCCGGCTGCAGGCCCGGCATGTTGCCGGCGGCCGAAAACGCGATCGGCACCATGTTGGAGATGCCGATGCCGGCAATCGCAAAACCAAGGATGGCGATGTAGGCATTCGGTGCGAGGCCCGCCAGCACCATGCCGACAAGCGCCGTGACCGTGCAGATGCGCAACGTGCGCTTGGCGCCGAAACGATCGCGCACATGGTCGCCGGCAAAGCGCATCGTCGCCATGGTCGCCGAGAAGGCGGCAAAGCCGAAGCCGGACAGTTCGACGGAGGCACCGAGTTCGTTGCGCAGGTAGAGCGCGCCCCAGTCGAGCACGGTTCCCTCCGGCACCATCGAAAACAGCGCCATGATGCCGATCAGCCAGGGAAGCGGCGTCATCGGCAGGCGCAGTTTCTCCTTGGTTGCCGCCGGATGCGGCTTGTCGGCGAGGATCATCGGCCAGGCAATTGCAATGACCACAAGCGAAAGCACAGTGACGACGAGGACGTGCGGCAGCACGCCGAAGCGCGCCATCAGGAAGCCGCCGATACCGGCGCCGATCAGGCCGCCGAGGCTCCAATAGGCATGGCAGGAGGACATGATGGCGCGGCGCATCGACTTTTCGACCTCGACCGCGTTGGCGTTCATCGCCACGTCCATCGCGCCGACGAAGCCGCCAAGCAGGAACATGCCGACGGCAGCCGCCCAGACATTCGGCAAAAGCGTCAAAAGCAGCAGCAGCGGCGACAAGAGGATGGCGGTGACCTTGACGACCTTCTGCGAACCGACCCGGGCGATGAAGCCGCCGGCAATCGGCATCAGCACTAGCGAGCCGATGCCGAACATCAGGATGAGAAGGCCGAGCACGCTTTCGCTGATATCAAGACGATCCTTGAATTCGGGAATCTTGGGAGCCCAGCTTCCCGTGACGAAACCGTTCATCAGGAACAGCAGCGAAACGGCAAGCCTGTTTCGGGTCATGTAACCCTGCCGAACGGCAGTGGAAGCGGAGCGTTGGTCCATGGATCTATGCCTCTATGCCGGAAGCCGCCGGCTCAAATGGTGATTTCGATCAGATTGCCGTCGGGGTCGCGAAGCACGGCCTCATAGAAGCCGTCTCCGGTCCACCGCGCCGGCGCTACCAGAATGCCCTCGGCGACCGCCCGGGCCGCCATCGCATCGACGGCCGCTTCGCTGCCGAGCGACAGGGCGACATGGGCAAAGCCTACACGTTCGACGCCTTCGGGATCGGCCGGAGCCACCCAGGGTCCTTCCATGATTTCGATCGCCGGCCCGTTGCCCAGGGTCAGGAAGCGGGAACGAAATCCCGGGCGGCGCCGGCTTTCGTATACCTCGCCGACGTCGGCGCCCAGAAAGCTCGACCAGAAAGCTGCAACAGCCTCCAGATCCTTCGTCCAAAGAGCCACATGGGCGATGCTCATCGTTCGCTTCCTTCAGCCATGATCACGGTCGTCCCCGCTGCCTTGAAGGCGGCGACGTAAGGCGCCGGTGCATCGGCCTCCAGCACCAGCGTCGTCACGTCGTCGATTCCAACGACCGCATGGGATGCGGCCGTGCCGAGCTTGTCGTTGGTAACGGCGACGAGCAGGGCGCGGCTGCGGGACGCCACCAATCGCTTGAACTCGGCGTCCTCAAAATAGATCGCCGTCAGGCCGGCATCGGCATCGGCGCCGCAGGTGCCGAGAATGCAGAGGTCGGGTCGAAGCTGCTCGATATCGCGCTGCGCACGCGCGCCGACGGCCGCGCCGACGGCGCGGTTGAGCGGGCCGCCGACAAGGATCAGGTCGATGCCCGGCTTCTCCATCAGGGCGGCGGCAATCAATGGCGTGTTGGTAACGATGGTCGCCTTCCGGTCCGGCGCGATCAGCTGGGCAATCGCCAGATTGGCCGAGCCGGCGTCGAGGAACACCGTGCTCCCGGGTACGATGAAGCCGACCGACGCGCGGGCAAGCGCTGCCTTGCGCTCCGGCGCCATCGCCACGCGCTGGCTGAGGGGCAGCGAACTCGGCGCAAGCGGCAGCGCGCCGCCGTAGACCCGTTCGCACAGGCCCGCTGCCGCCATTTCCCGCAGGTCGCGCCGGATCGTATCCTCGGAGACCCGGAACTCGGCGGCAAGGTCGGCTGCAAGCACCCGGCCGTCAACCTTCAGCCGTTCCTGGATGATTGTCTTTCGTTCGCGAAGAAGCAGGTCTGTCGACATTTCGCCAATCGTGCATAAACGTGCATGAATCGATGGAAATGTGCATAGCGAATTTTGAAAGCGATTTCAACTGCGCTCGCGCGACAAAATCGAAAACGGCCAGATTTGGCGACAGGCGCGCATTTTGGATGAAAATTCTCCCGATCCGGGGAAAAATCTTCATCAAAATGCTCAGGAATTGGAGTTTTATGCGCTCAAGTACCGGTTTTTTTGTGCGATTCTCCCCTCAATCCGGACGACGGGCCGGAACATGTGAAAGATGGAAAGACACGATGAAACTCCTCCCCACGCTCTTTACCGCCGCCCTCCTGCAGGTTGCCGCTTTCGTGCCCGCGCAGGCCGGTGAGAACCTCGACCAGATCAAATCCGCTGGCGTGCTGAAGATCGGCACCGAGGGCACCTATGCGCCCTTCACCTACCACGACAAGTCAGGCGCGCTCGTCGGCTTCGACGTCGAGATCGGCCAGGCTGTTGCCAAGAAGCTGGGCGTCAAGGCCGAGTTCCTGGAAGGCAAGTGGGACGGCCTGATCGCCGGCCTCGACGCCAACCGGTACGACACGGTCATCAACCAGGTCGGCATCACCGAGGAGCGCAAGAAGAAGTATGACTTCTCCGAGCCCTACATCGCCTCCAAGGCCGTGCTGATCGTCAAGGGCGACGATGCCGAGATCAAGGACTTTGCCGACCTCAAGGGCAAGAAGTCAGCCCAGTCGCTGACGAGCAACTTCGGCAAGCTGGCTGAGGCTTCCGGCGCTGAACTCGTCGGTACCGACGGCTTCGACCAGTCGATCCAGCTGGTTCTGACCGGCCGCGCCGACGCCACCATCAACGACAGCCTCTCCTTCCTCGACTTCAAGAAGCAGAAGCCGGATGCCAACGTGAAGATCGCCGCCGAGAAGGCCGACGCCGACTATTCCGGCATCATCATCCGCAAGGATGAACCGGAACTGCTCGAAGCCATCAACAAGGCGCTGGTCGACATCAAGGCAGACGGCACCTACGAGAAGATCTCGCAGAAGTACTTCGGCGCCGACGTCTCGAAGTAACATCCGTTGGAGATCAAGGCCGGTTTACACCCAGCCTTTCTCGTAACAGCGCCCCGTCGGTCATGATGCGCAAGGGACGCTGAAAGATCTCAAACACGCTGCATGGCCGCGCTTCAAACCGATTTCGATTTAAGGTGTCATGCAGTATGAAAAACGATCCGTTTCGGTCCCCGGAGCGGATCGCGCTTTTTCGAAAGGCCTGTCCCTTGCCCACCTGGCTCCAACTCATGCTGGATTCGCTGCCGTCCCTGCTGTGGGCCGGGCTGACATTCACCATCCCGCTGACGCTGCTTTCGTTCATTCTCGGGCTGACGCTCGGCCTGGCAACGGCCATCGCCCGCCTGTTCGGCCCGGCGCCCGTGGTTGCCGTTGCACGGTTCTATGTCTGGGTCATCCGCGGCACGCCGCTGCTGGTCCAGCTCTTCGTGATCTTCTACGGCCTGCCGAGCATGGGCATCCTGCTCGACGCCTTCCCGGCGGCGCTGATCGGCTTCACGCTCAATGTCGGCGCCTATACCTCGGAGATCATCCGCGCGGTGATTTCGTCGGTGCCGCGCGGGCAGTGGGAAGCGGCCTACTCCATCGGCATGAGCTGGAGCCAGGCGATGCGACGCACGATCCTGCCGCAGGCAGCGCGCGTCGCCGTGCCGCCTTTGTCGAACACCTTCATCTCGCTGGTGAAGGATACGTCGCTGGCGGCCGCAATCACCGTTCCCGAGCTTTTCCAGACGGCGCAGCGCATCGTCGCCACCACCTATGAGCCGCTGATCCTCTATATCGAAGCGGCCCTCATCTATCTCGCCATGAGCTCGGTTCTGTCAGCCCTGCAGGTGCGGCTGGAGCGCCGGTTCGCCCGCTATGGCGGCTTTCTGGAGGCGCGGACATGATCGAGCTTTCCCACATCGAAAAACGCTTCGGCGACAACCTCGTGCTGAAGGACATTTCCGTCACGCTGGCCGAAGGCACGGTGACGGCTCTGGTCGGCCCCTCCGGCGGCGGCAAGAGCACGCTTTTGCGCTGCATCAACCTGCTGGAGATCCCGACATCAGGTTCGATCCGGCTCGGCGACGACAAGCTCGACTTTCAGCCCGGGCGTAAAACCGGCTGGCAGGCGATCCAGCGCCTGCGCCGCCAGACCGGCATGGTGTTCCAGAACTTCCAGCTTTTCCCGCACCAGACCGCACTCGGCAATGTCATGGAAGGCCTTGTCACCGTGTTGAAATGGCCAGCCGACAAGGCGCGCGCCCGCGCCATGGAACTGCTCGAAAAGGTCGGCATGGCCCAAAAGGCCGATGCCTGGCCGGCAACGCTTTCCGGCGGCCAGCAGCAACGCGTGGCGATCGCCCGCGCGCTGGCGCCCTCCCCGCGGGTCCTTCTCTGCGACGAGCCGACCTCGGCGCTCGATCCGGAACTGGCGGAGGAAGTGGTCGAGGTGCTGAGCCGGCTTGCCCGCGAAGGCACGACCATGGTGATGGCGACCCATGACCTCCGGCTCGCCTCGCGCGTCGCCGACAAGGTGGTCTTCCTCGACGGCGGCGTGATCGTCGAAAGCGGCGCTCCGAAGACGATCTTCTCGACGCCCGAACGCGAGCGCACCAAGAAGTTCATCGCCTCACTGAGCGCGCCGCACAGCTACGATATCTGAGCTGCGCCTCAGGGGGCATGGTGGACGGAGGGCGAGTTCCCTTCCGCACATAAAAAACGGCCGGACTCGCGCCCGGCCGTACTTGTCTTGTCTCGCCGAAAGCCTCAGCCGCCAAAAACGATCAGCAGGTCCTTGGCATCGATCTGGTCGCCGGCACGCACCAGAACTTCGGCGACCGTGCCGTCCTTCTCCGCATGCAGCGCAGTTTCCATCTTCATCGCCTCGATCGACAAGAGCACGTCGCCGGCCTTGACCGCCTGGCCCGCATGGACCGCGACCGTCGAGATCACGCCCGGCATCGGCGCGCCGAGCTGCGTGGCGCTGCCGGCCTCCGCCTTGCGGCGGATGGCGCTGGAGGCACCGCGGTTGCGATCGGGAACCTTGATCGGACGTGGCTGGCCGTTGAGTTCGAAGAACACCTTGACCATGCCCTTCTCGTCGATCTCGCCCTGGGTCTGGTTGAGGATGACGAGCGTCTTGCCCTTTTCGAGGTCGGCGAACAGTTCCTCGCCCGGCGCCATGCCGTAGAAATAGGCCGGCGTCGGCAGCACGCTGACCGGGCCATAGGTCTCGGCTGCCAGCGCATAATCGGTGAAGACCTTGGGATACATCAGATAGGAGGCGAACTCGTAGTCGTTGACTTCGCGCTCGAGCTTTTCTTCGATGACTTTACGCTCCGCATCGAGGTCGGCGGCTTCGAGCAGCGAACCGGGGCGGACCACATAGGCCTTCTCACCCTTCAGCGCCTTCTTCTGCAGGCCTTCCGGCCAGCCGCCCGGAGGCTGGCCGAGATCGCCCTTCAGCATAGACACAACCGATTCCGGGAAGGCGATGTCCTTGGCCGGGTTCTCGACATCGGCAACGGTCAGGTCCTGGCTGACCATCATCAGCGCCATGTCGCCGACCACCTTCGAGGACGGCGTCACCTTGACGATGTCGCCGAACATCTGGTTGGCGTCGGCATAGGCCTGCGCCACCTCGTGCCAGCGGGTCTCGAGACCAAGCGAGCGGGCCTGCTCCTTGAGGTTGGTGAACTGGCCGCCCGGCATTTCGTGCAGGTAGACTTCCGACGCCGGTCCCTTGAGGTCGCTCTCGAAGGCGGCGTACTGGTGACGCACCGCTTCCCAGTAGAAGGAAATACGGCGGATCCATTCGGGATCGAGACCCGGATCGCGCTCGGAGCCGCGAAGCGCCTCGACGATCGAGCCGAGGCACGGCTGCGAGGTGTTGCCGGAAAGCGAATCCATCGCCGCGTCGACGACGTCGACGCCGGCATCGACGGCCGCCAGCACGGTGGCAGCGGCGATACCCGATGTGTCGTGGGTGTGGAAGTGGATCGGCAGATCGGTCGCTTCACGCAGCGCCTTGAACAGCACGCGAGCTGCAGCCGGCTTCAACAGGCCGGCCATGTCCTTGACCGCGATGATGTGCGCACCGGCCTTTTCCAGCTCGGCGGCAAGCGCCGTATAGTATTTGAGGTCGTATTTCGGCCGCGCGGCATTGAGGATATCGCCGGTATAGCAGATCGCCGCTTCGCAGATCTTGTTCTCTTCGGCGACCGCTTCCATCGACACGCGCATGTTGTCGACCCAGTTGAGGCAGTCGAAGACGCGGAAGACGTCGATGCCGCCCCGTGCAGCCTGGCGCACAAAGTATTTGACGACGTTATCAGGGTAGTTCTTGTAGCCGACGCCGTTGGCGCCGCGCAGAAGCATCTGCAAAAGCAGGTTCGGCGCGTCCTCGCGGATGCGCGCCAGCCGGTCCCACGGATCTTCGGTAAGGAAGCGCATCGAAACGTCGAAGGTCGCCCCACCCCAGCACTCGAGCGAGAACAGGTTGGGCAGCGCCCGCGCATAGGTGCCGGCAACACGGGCGATATCGTAGGTGCGCATGCGGGTGGCGAGCAGCGACTGATGGCCGTCACGCATCGTCGTGTCGGTGACGAGCACTTGGCGCTGCGCCCTCACCCATTCGGCGAATTTCTTCGGGCCGAGCTCGTCGAGCTTCTGCTTGGTGCCCGGCTTGATCTCGCCGCCGATGAACGGAACGACCGGGGCTGCGATCTCGTCGGATGGGCGCGGACGACCCTTGGCTTCGGGGTGACCGTTGACGGTGACGTCGGCCAGATAGGTGAGCAGCTTGGTCGCGCGATCCTGACGGCGCACCTGCTGGAACAGCTCCGGCGTCGTGTCGATGAAGCGCGTGGTGTAGGTGTTATCCTGGAACTTCGGGTGGCTGATGATCGCTTCGAGGAAGGTCAGGTTCGTCGCCACACCGCGGATTCGGAATTCGCGCAGCGCCCGGATCATGCGCTGGATCGCCTCATCGGGGTTCGGCGCCCAGGCCGTCACTTTTTCGAGCAGCGGATCGTAGTAACGGGTGATGACCGCGCCCGAATAGGCCGTGCCGCCATCAAGGCGGATGCCAAAACCGGTGGCGCCGCGATAGGCGGTGATGCGACCATAGTCCGGAATGAAGTTCTGCTCGGGATCTTCGGTGGTGATGCGGCACTGCAGCGCGTGGCCGTTGAGGCGGATGTTTTCCTGCGAGGGAACGCCCGATTCCGGCGTGCCGATCGCATAACCGTCGAGGATGTGGATCTGCGCCTTGACGATGTCGATGCCGGTGACGACCTCGGTGACCGTGTGCTCGACCTGGATGCGCGGGTTGACCTCGATGAAGTAGAATTTGCCGCTGTCGGCATCCATCAGATATTCGACCGTGCCGGCGCCGATATAGTTCGTCGCCTCGGCAATGCGCTTCGAATAGGCGGCAAGCTCCTCGCGCTGGCTGGCGCTGAGGTAAGGGGCCGGCGCCCGTTCGACGACCTTCTGGTTGCGCCGCTGGATGGAGCAGTCACGCTCGAACAGATGCACGACGTTGCCGTGTGTATCGCCAAGCACCTGGCTTTCGACGTGGCGAGCACGCTCAAGCAGCTTTTCCAGATAGACTTCATCCTTGCCGAAGGCGGCCTTCGCTTCGCGCTTGGCTTCCGTCACCTCGCGGGCGAGATCCTTGGGGTCGCGGATGGCGCGCATGCCGCGCCCGCCGCCGCCCCAGGAGGCTTTGAGCATCACGGGATAGCCGATCGCCTCGGCCATCTTCGCCACTTCCGCCATGTCGTCGGGAAGCGGCTCCGTCGCCGGCACCACCGGTACGCCGATCGAGATCGCCAGATTGCGGGCGGCAACCTTGTTGCCGAGCTGGCGCATCGTTTCGGCCTTGGGGCCGATGAAGGTGATACCCGCCTCCGCACAGGCCTCGGCGAACTCGGGGCTTTCCGACAGGAGGCCGTAGCCGGGATGGATGGCGTCGGCGCCGGAAAGCTTGGCGACGCGGATCACTTCCTCGATAGACAGGTAACTTTCGATCGGGCCGAGGTCGCGCGCCAGATGCGGGCCGCGGCCGACTTGATAACTTTCGTCCGCCTTGAAGCGGTGCAGCGCCAGTTTGTCCTCTTCAGCCCATATCGCGACCGTTTTCAGACCTAGTTCATTGGCCGCGCGAAACACGCGGATTGCAATTTCAGAACGGTTGGCAACAAGGATCTTAGAGATGGGCAAGTCGGACTCCTCAAGACTTGAAACGCGGGAAATGCTGCACCCGCGAAGTAAAGTATTAGCGGGTCGCAGAATGAAGCGCAATTTCAGAGTCGAGCAGAAATCCGAGAGAATTGGATCAGGAAATCAACCCCAGCCGGAAGGCAATCGCCACGACGTGGTGACGGTTCTTGCCCTTCAGTTTCTCCTGGATGCCATTCATGTACCAGTCGACCGTGTGACTGGAGATGTCGAGCACCTTGCTGATGTCGTTCGAGGTCATGCCATCGGCGAGATAGTTGAGCGCTTCCATTTCGCGTCGCGTCATCTGTACTTCGACGCGGGATGCCAGCTCGGCTGAAATCTCCGGGTCGGTCAGTTCGAGTAGCTTCCAGAACAGGCGCTTGGCAATCTGGTCGAACAGGCTGATCTCGATCGGGCTCAAGTCGACGACGCGACCGCCGACCGTCAGATTGCCGAGCAGGCCACGGCGGCCGTGCACCGGGAAGATGTAACCATCGTGAAGGCCATGGTTGCGGCCCTCGATCATCATGCTTTCCATGCGCTTGCGATGCGGATCGGAGCGGAAGGCAAACAGCGTGTCGCGCCAGCGGAAACCGCGCTGGGCGTGGCCAAGGTAGCGGATGGTCGGATCGATCACCACATACTTCTTGCGGATGTAGATCTGCGGCCAGCCTTCCGGCCAGCGACCGGCAAGCAGCAGCCTCAGCGGATTTTCGTGAGGCTTCGGCTGCCTGACGACCCCATAGAAGTCGAAGCCGCAGCGGTCGAGCAACCGTTCGAATTCCGGCACGATTTCTTCGCGCGTCTTCATCTCTTCGATCAGCGCGAGAAATTGCACGAGCAGCGTGATATTCATGGATCACCTTCCAGGTAGAACAGGCGTGCGGGGCCCGAAAGCCGGACATGAATGAACCGTTCAGGGGCCATTCATGTTGCACCCGCGATAATTCGACATACCATGCCCGGTCTTGTGCGAAAATCGCAAGAAATCGGAATTGGGCGGAAAAGATAGCAAACTATGAATGCCCGCACCAAGCCCACTGATGGGCAAACGGGCTTCAGCCGTCAAGACCGTCTCAAGCTCCTGATTTCCCTCGGATATCGCCGATGACCGTCCCAAAGCGGCCTTGACGGCCGGCAGAACGGAGCCTAGCGCCCCTTGTGTCGGTAAGTGTCGAGGCGTGACACATTTGCCGCGCGGAAATTTGCTGCGGCGCAAAATCCGGTACCCGGAAGGGGTGAGACAGTGTCATTGTTCCAAGTGTATGCGAGAGCGCTCCAGTATCTTGCGGTTCACAAGTTCCGTGTCTCGGCGATCGTGCTCGCCAACGTCGTGCTCGCGATCATCACGATTGCCGAGCCGATCCTGTTCGGTCGCATCATAGACGCCATTTCCTCCAAGGGCGAAGTCACGCCGATGCTGCTGATGTGGGCGGGCCTCGGCGTGTTCAACACCGTCGCCTTCGTCCTCGTTGCCCGCGAAGCCGACCGGCTGGCCCATGGCCGCCGCGCCACGCTTCTGACGGAAGCTTTCGGCCGCATCGTTTCGATGCCGCTTTCCTGGCACAGCCAGCGCGGCACGTCGAACGCGCTGCATACCCTGCTTCGCGCCTGCGAAACGCTGTTCGGCCTCTGGCTCGAATTCATGCGCCAGCACCTGGCGACGGCCGTAGCACTCGTCCTGCTTATCCCGACCGCGTTTGCGATGGATGTGCGCCTGTCACTGGTGCTCGTCGTGCTCGGCGTCTCCTATGTCCTGGTTAGCAAAGCAGTGATGAGCCGCACTAAGGAAGGCCAGGCCTCGGTCGAAAACCACTACCACACGGTTTTCTCCCACGTTTCCGACGCCATCAGCAACGTATCGGTCGTTCACAGCTACAACCGCATCGAAGCCGAGACGCGCGAACTGAAGAAGTTCACCGAGCGACTGATCTCCGCGCAGTTCCCGGTGCTTGACTGGTGGGCACTGGCAAGCGCGCTCAACCGCGTCGCCTCGACCATCTCGATGATGGTGATCCTCGTCATCGGCACGGTGCTGGTCCAGCGCGGCGAGCTGCGCGTCGGCGAAGTCATCGCCTTCATCGGCTTTGCCAACCTGCTGATCGGCCGTCTCGACCAGATGAAGGCCTTCGTCACGCAGATCTTCGAAGCCCGCGCCAAGCTTGAAGATTTCTTCCAGCTGGAGGATTCGGTGCGCGAACGCGAAGAGCCGGCTGGCGCCACGGACCTGGGTGCCGTCAAGGGTGAAGTCGAATTCCGCGACATCTCCTTCGACTTTGCCAACACCACTCAGGGCGTGCGCAACGTGTCGTTCACGGCCAAGGCCGGACAGACGATCGCGATCGTCGGCCCGACCGGCGCCGGCAAGACGACGCTCGTCAACTTGCTTCAACGCGTCCACGAGCCGCGTGACGGCCAGATCCTGATCGATGGCGTCGACATCGCCAAGGTGACGCGCAAGTCGCTGCGCCGCTCGATCGCCACCGTCTTCCAGGATGCCGGCCTGATGAACCGCTCGATCTGCGAGAACATCCGGCTCGGTCGCGACGACGCATCGCTCGATGAAGTCATGGCTGCCGCCGAAGCGGCTGCCGCCAGCGACTTCATCGAGAGCCGCAACAGTGGTTATGACACCGTTGTCGGCGAGCGCGGCAACCGCCTGTCGGGCGGCGAGCGTCAGCGCGTGGCTATCGCCCGCGCCATCCTCAAGAACGCACCGATCCTGGTGCTCGACGAGGCGACCAGTGCGCTCGACGTCGAGACCGAGGCCCGGGTGAAGGATGCGATCGATGCGCTGCGCAAGGACCGCACGACCTTCATCATCGCCCACCGCCTGTCGACCGTGCGCGAGGCCGATCTGGTGATCTTCATGGATCAGGGCCGGATCGTCGAAATGGGTGGCTTCAACGAGCTCAGCGCAAGCAACGGCCGCTTCGCCGCTCTTCTGCGCGCCAGCGGCATCCTGACGGACGAGGACGTCCGCATGAGCCACACCGCGGCCTGAGCCGACGCCTTATAGGTCGTAAGATAACAAAGCCCCGGATCCGAGATCCGGGGCTTTTTTCGTTCACGCCGCCCGCGCCGGCTTGGCACTGGCAAGGCCTTTCAGCCATTCAAGATAGTAGCCGTAGACGAAGTGCAGGCCGATGCCGACAATCACGAAGAGCGCTCCGGCGAGAGGATTCCGGCCAGTCACGAACAAGAGCACCTGGCCAACCATGGCGAGGATCGTGCCGAAGATGAAGATCGGCAGCGAGTGGCGGCCAAGCATCGCCAGCGGATGGTCGGCGTCGAGCCGAGCAAGGCGATTGACAGCCGGCAGCACCGCAACGAGATAGGCGAGCGCCAGAACATGTGTCAGCCGCGTCAGCGACAGGAAGGTCTTGTCGAAGCCGGTCAGCACCGCCGGAAGGCCGAAGGACAGGTCGATGCTCCACCAGGAGAACAGCACCCACAGCGCCGAAACGACAAGATAGGTCGCCGCAATCGCGATCAGCAGCGGCCTTCGCGGCAGCACCGCGCCCCGGCGGATCGCCGTCATCGCGACGATGCCGATGACGAACAGGAACTGCCAGGACCACGGATTGAGAAACCAGTAGCCCTCGTCGAGGAAGTTGGAGGGCACCAGTTTGAACACCCCGGCCACAAGCCAGAGCACTGCGGAACAGACCAGCAGCAGCCGGTTGCTGATGCCGTTCAGCCAGAGGATGCCGGGCAACATCAGGAACAGCACGGCATACATCGACAGGATGTTGTTGTAACCGAGCTGGTGCCCGAGCAGCACCATGGCGACGATACCCTGTTCGGTCTGCTCGACGAAGGGCCGGATGTTAATCTCACCGATCAGGTCCTGCCGGCCGAAATAGAGCGCGCCGCCGGCAAAGATCGCCAGGGTGACGATACTGGTCATGATGTGGGCGACATAGAGCGCCAGCGCCCGCCGCCAGACCTTCAGCATCAGCGCCAGGCGCGCGCCGGTGACGAACTTGCCGCCATAGGCAAGCCCGACGGAGAGACCGGAGATCAAAACGAAGGCTTCGGCCGAATCCGAGAAGCCGTAGTTCTTGTGGGTCAGATATTCGAGATATTGCCCGGGAACGTGGTTGACGAAGATAGTCAGAAGGCAGAGCGCCCTCAGCACGTCGAGGCGCGTGTCGCGCTCCCTGGGAACCATGCGGGCGGATAACGTCGGGTTCGGGCCGCCCCCAAATGTCTTTTGCAGCATGCGGTCTGGTATCCGGGATCTGGCGCCCCTGCCCCACCCCTGTTGAAACAGGCGCCGGAATGTCCACTGCCGCCAAAGCAGATGAATGTTCCGATGCCGTCGATCGATGCGTAAACCTGTTGTCGGTTAGCTCCGCCGGCAAATCTGCAAGAAAAAACCGGCCTTGCCCGTTCGGGTGCAAAGCCGGTTTCAACGTTCATTCAATACCGGCAGTTACAGCAAAATGCCTTCATGCGCGTTTTTTGTGACACTATTATTGATGCTGACGATCGGCTCGCGACTTTTCGCATCTCGGCTGACCGAAATCTTGTGCTTCGTGCCGTTCAGCGTCACTTCGGCCGAATAGCCATCCCAGGCCTCCGGCAGCACCGGCCGGATGACCAGCTTTTCGCCCTGCCGACGAATGCCGAGAATGCCCTCGACGCCAGCGCGGTAGAGCCATCCGGCCGACCCGGTGTACCAGGTCCAGCCGCCACGTCCCGCAAGCGCGCCTTCGCCGTAGATATCGGCCGCAACCACATAGGGCTCGACCCGGTAGTGATCGGCGTCTTCGCGGTTCTGGGCATGGGAGACCGGGTTCAGCATCTGGAAGACGCGCCAGGCTTCCTCCGCCCGTCCCTGTTCGGCAAAGGCCAGCGCAACCCAGGTGGCCGCATGGGTATATTGACCGCCGTTTTCACGCACGCCGGGCGGATAGGCCTTGATGTAGCCTGGGTCCTGCCTGGTTCGTTCGAGCGGTGGCGTGAACAGCCGGACGATGCGGCGATCGGGATCGACGAGTTCGGCCATGACCGCATCCATCGCATGCTGCGATCGCTGCTCGTCACCCTCGCCCGACAGCACGCTCCAGGACTGGCCGATCGAATCGATCCGGCATTCGTCGCTTTCGCTCGACCCAAGCGGCGCGCCGTCGTCGTAGTAACCGCGACGGTAGTAGTCGCCATCCCAGCCGGCTTCATCGAGCACCTTTTTCAGGGCCACCAGATGCGTTTCCCAATGGCCGATACGCGCCTTGTCCTTGCGCTCGCGGGCAAAGGGCAGGAAGCCGCGCAACGTGCCCGCCAGGAACCAACCGAGCCAGACGCTGGTGCCGCGGCCGGCAATGCCGACTCGGTTCATGCCGTCGTTCCAGTCGCCGCCGAGAATGAGCGGCAGGCCGTTTTCGCCGCTGCGCTGGATCGCGAGATCGAGAGCCCGGGCGCAATGCTCATAGACGTCGGCGATCTCGTCGGAGATCTCCGGCTTGTAGAAGCTGTCGTGCTGACCGTCTTCGAGTGCAGGGCCGGTGATGAAGGCAATCTTCTCACCGAGAATATCGGCGTTCCCGGTCACTTCGCAGTAGTGCGTGACGGCATGGGCGAGCCAGACGACATCGTCCGAGATCATCGTGCGCACGCCGGCGCCGGTGCCCGGAAGCCACCAATGCTGCACGTCGCCTTCGACGAACTGCCGTGCAGCCGCGTTGAGGATCTGTCCCCGCGCCAGTTCCGGCCGGTGGATGAGGAACGCCAGCGTGTCCTGCAGCTGATCGCGGAAGCCGAAGGCGCCGCTCGCCTGATAGAAGGCTGAGCGGGCCATGATCCGGCAACCGAGGCTCTGATAGGGCAGCCAGTTGTTGATCATCGTGTTGAAGGCCGCATCCGGCGTGTCCACCTTCACGATGTCGGTGAACTCGCTCCAGAAGGTTTTCGCGGCATCAATGACCGTGTCGAATGCCGTCTGGCGCAACTCACCGAGCACCGAGCGCATCTGCTCCTCATTGTCGGCATCGCCGAGAATGAAGGTGAGCTGCTTTTCGGCACCGGGCTCGATCACCAGATCGGTTGCGAGCGCAGCACAAGCGTCGCCGTCGACATCGACAGAGCCTGACAGCTCGGCGCCGGCAAGAACTGCCTGCGGCACGAGAATGCCGCCGACCCGTCCGAGGAACTCCCGACGGCTTGCCGTATGGCTGACGCCTTCGCCGCCCTCGACGGCAAAGAAGGCCGAACGACCGGCATAGTCGATGCTGTAGGGGTTGGTGGCCACCAACGCATCGGCGGCCTCGTCCCACTTCGACAAGACGAACGGGGCCATGCGGGCGCGGTTGTTGCCAAGCACCCATTCGGCAAAGCCGTAGATCTTGAGCTGGCGGGCGGCCGTCGAGCGGTTGCGGATCGAGATGCGGACGAGCTTGGCCGGCAAGGTCCGGTGCACGGTGTGCGAAGCCTCGATATCGAGATCGTCCTGAGAGCTGCGGAAGGTCGAATAGCCAAGTCCGTGGCGTGCCTCGAAGACGACCGACCGGCTGCGCGACAAGGCTGCGTAGGGGGTCAGCACCGAGCCGCTCGCCATGTCGCGGATGAAGATGGCTTCGCCCGGTCGGTTGACGACCACGTCGTTGGCCCACGGCGTCAGCTGGTAATCGCGCGAATTGCGGCTCCAGGTGAAAGCGGCCCCTTCGGCCGAAACGTGGAAGCCGAACTGCTCGTTGGAGATGACGTTGATCCACGGCTGCGGTGTCGCCTCGCCGCCGCGCAGGCGCACGACATATTCGCGCCCACCTTCGGCAAAACCGCCGTAGCCGTTCCAGAAGTCGAGGCCGTCGCCGACGATCTCGGCATCGACGGCATCCGCCGGCTGCTGCGGCGCTGCGAGCAAGGGGAAATTGCTTTCGCTGCCCTTCACCGGTGGCGTCGAATAGAGCGAGTTGGCGCGGGCGATCTGGTCGGAGATCGTGCCGTTGCGGGCGTGGAAGACGGCGCGCGAGGCCGACAGCAGCGTCGACCAGGTCTCCGCTTCCATCAGGTCGCGCCGCACCGAGAAGATGTGCTGGCGCGGACCGTCGGAAAGGCCGCGAAGCCTCAGGTTCTCGCACATGGAATCAAGCGCGTGCTGCATGTCCTGCGCATAGGACGAGGCCCGCTCGTTGATGATCACCAGATCGGCGGTGATGCCGCGGGCGCGCAGATATTCCTGGGCCCGAAGGGCTTCACGGGCAATGCCGAGGTCGCCGTCGTCGTTGATGCGCAGGCAGAAGATCGGGAAGTCTCCCGAGATTGCCAGCGGCCAGAGCGTCGACTGCGACGCGAGCCCCGCCTGAACCGTTGCGGTATCGGCGCGCAGATGCATGTCGGGATAGACGAGATAACGGCCGAGCATCTGGAAGCTTGCGGCTTCCTGCGAGGTGACGCCGACATGGCGCATCTGCACCTGGCTGCGTGTCCAGGCATGGATCAGCTCGTGATTGAAGGTTTCCGTGTGCCGGTAACGGTCGATGGCACGGTCGACAGCCTCGCGGTTCGGCGCGGCGATCGTCCAGAAGACGACGCTGACCTTCTTGCCGGCCGGAACGCGCACGACGCGACGCAGCGACATGATCGGGTCGAGCGTATAGCCATCGGTTCCGGAAAGCACCGCGTCCGTGTCGAAGGCGGCAGCCTCGGCAAGCGTGCGTCCCTGGCCGATGAAGCGGCGACGATCGGTCTCGGCTTCGGTCGGACGATCGCTGCCGGCATTGTCGGTGACGAGATGCGCCACTTCCATATCCGGATCACTAGGGCTGCGCTTGTTGCGGCTGACATGGATGACGTCGCCGCGGCGGCTGATTTCCGTTCGCAGGAACATCTTGGAGAAGACGGGATGGGCGCTGTCAGCCTCGTCGGTCGAAAGCACCGGTTCGGCGTAGGACGTTACCTCGATGAAGCGATCCTGCGTTCCGGTGTTGAGCAGGATGACGCGGCGGCCTTCGGCATCGTGCTCGGTGGCGACGATGCACTCGACCTCGCTGGTGAGATCACCAACGGTCTTGACGAATTCGGCCTTGTCGTCGCCGAACCGCGTCTGCACCTTTTCGCCGACGGCACGCCGCGGCTCCGATGTCGCCGACCACCAATCACCCGTCGTCGTGTCGCGCAGGAAGATGAAGGTGCCCGTGCGGTCCTCGACCGGGTCCGGCTTCCAGCGGGTGACCGACTGGCCGTTCCAGCGGGCATAGCCTGCACCGGTTGCCGTCAGCATCACGGCATAGTGGCCGTTCGACAGGAATACGGTTTCGCGGTCCTGGGCGAGCGGATTTTCGATGACGCGCACTTCCGGACGCAACAGGTCGTCCTGGCCCTTGCCGAGCGATTCCGGCTCGCGCTTGGCGTTCATGATCGGAATGTCGCGCGGCGCCTTTTCCTGCAAGAGCAGTTCGGCGGCCTCGATCACCGGATCGGCGTGGAACCATTCGCGCAGCTTGCCGGTGAAGACGACGTTGGCGACGGCCGCAATCGACATGCCATGGTGGTGGGCATAGTAGTTGCGCACGACGGCGCATTTCTGCCCCTCGGGCACGCGCGTCGGGGTGAAATCGACGGCATCGTGGAAACCGTAGACGCCGAGCGCGCCGACTTCGCGCAGACGGCCGAGATTGGCGAGCGCCGCCTTCGGATCGTACATGCAGGCAAGAATGGAGGCATAGGGCGCGATGACGGCGTTCTGGCCGAGACCACGCTTGAGACCAAGCGTCGGCACGCCGAAGTTGGTGTATTGGTAGGTCAGCTCATGGTCGCGGGCATTGAAGGCCGCTTCGGAGATGCCCCACGGCGTGCCGAGACGGCGGCCGTGATTGATCTGCTCCTTGACCACCAAGTTGTTGGTCTGGTTGAGGATACCGCCCTGCCGCTCCTGCATCACCAGTGGTGGCATCAGATATTCGAACATCGAGCCGGACCAGGAGATCAGCGCGCCGCGCGCGCCGATCGGCACGATCGGACGGCCGAGCTTGTACCAGTGTTCGGTCGGCAGGTCGCCCTTGGCGATGGCAAACAGGCTCGTCAGACGGGCCTCGGATGCCAAGAGATCGTAGCAGGCCTCGTCGAGCTCGTTGGCATTGACGCGGAAGCCGATCGACAGCAGGCGCCGCTCCGGCCGGAACAGGAAGCCGAAATCCATCGAGAAGGCGATGTCGCGAGCGCGGTCCTTCAAGACCACCAATCGCTGACGCAGCGCTTCGATCGCACCAAGATCAAACACGCCATCGGCAATATGCGCCTCGCAGGTGGTGACAAGCGCATTCGCCCATTTCGTCACTTCGCTGCTCTGGCCCGTGCGCACCTCGTGATCGAGGTTGACGGTCAGCTTGTGCATGTCGCGCGCCAGAACCGCGAGGTTGATCACCCGGATCGATGCGAATTCATGCTCGCGCTTGACCGCAGCCAATGCGTTCTGGAAGCCGACGATGCGTTCCTCGATCAGGCGGCGCAGCGGGCGAACGGTCTTGCGATCGTCAGGAAGGTCCTTCAGTACCTCGGCAAGGATGGCGACCACGTCGCCGATGCCGTCGAGGCTGCCCTGCACATGCGCCGACGGCGCTTCGGCCCATTCCCGGCACATGGACGACACGGCGATCAGGTGGCCAGCAAGGTTGCCGCTGTCGACCGACGAAATGTAGCGCGGCTCCATGGTTTCGAGCGTGTTGGTGCGATACCAGTTGAACAGGTGCCCGCGATATTTCGGCATCCGGTCGATGGTCGCGATCGTCTGCTCCAGGCGGTTGATCGTTTCTTCAAAGCCGATCCAGCCGAAGTCGCGCGCCGACATCACCGAGAGCAGGTAGACGCCGATATTGGTCGGAGACGTGCGCTCGGCCAGCACCGGCTGAGGCGTTTCCTGGAAATTGTCCGGCGGCAGGAAGTTCTGCTCGGCGGTGACGAAGGTCTCGAAATACCGCCAGGTGCGCCGAGCGATCAGGCGCATCTCCTCGATCGCCTCGTCGGACACGACCAGTTGGTCCTCGGTTTCAGCCGATTGGCTGACGAACCAGGCGACCGCGGGAGAGAGTGCCCAGAGCAGCGCGAAGGGAATGCCGATGAACGGCAGGCCGGTATCGGAAATGGCCGCAAGCGCCAGAGACACCGCCGACAGCGCCGGCGCAATCCACATCGCCTTGTAATAGTCGCCGATGCTTCCGTGTCCGGCACTTTGCACCTGGGCGGCCGTGCGCCATTCCAGCATCAGCTTGCGGCTGACGAAGGTACGGTAGAGCGAGCGAACGATCGCATCGCCCATCATCGCCGCGCCATGGGCGATAAAGACGATGCGAAGGGCAACCTGGGCGTTGGCGGCGCGAACTTCGGTCAGCACCGCATGGAGATGGGCGCGCGCGACGATATCGTTGCGGCGTGGCAGCAGGCCGTTGATCAGCGACAAGGTCGGCGCGACGAACAGGCTGAAGATCAGCACGATCTGCCAGATCAACGCCTCGGTTGGCTGCATGTAGTACCAGCCCATGACGGAGGCGACGAGCCAGGCGCAGGGGATCAGCGACCGGCGCAGGTTGTCGTACATCTTCCAGCGGCCGAGCATCGACAGGCCGTTCGACGGATTGAAGATATAGGGCAGCAGCTGCCAGTCGCCGCGGGCCCAGCGATGCTGGCGCGACATCTCGACCTCGTAGCGGGTCGGGAAGTCCTCGACGAGCTCGACATCGGTCACCAGCGCGCAGCGTACATAGGAGCCTTCGAGCAGGTCGTGGCTGAGAACGGCATTTTCCTCGATCCGGCCCTTGAGCGCCGCTTCGAAGGCGTCCACGTGATAGAGGCCCTTGCCGGTGAAGCTGCCTTCGCCGGCGATGTCCTGATAGACGTCGGACACGGTGAAGACATAGGGGTCGATGCCGCGGTTGGCCGAGAAGATGCGCTGGAAGGCCGAGGCTTCGCTTCCCGTTGTCAGCGACGGCGTCACGCGCGGCTGCAGCAGGCTGTAGCCGGCAATCACCTTCTGTGTTTCCGGGTCGACGATCGGGCGGTTGATCGGGTGATACATCTTGCCGACGAGCTTCGTCACCGCGTCGCGCATCAGGCGCGTGTCGGCATCGAGCGTCATGACGTATTGGATGTTTTCCGGAACGGTGTTGGCGCCCTGCAGGAACGAGGTGTCGCGATCGCCGCGCAAGAGCAGGTTCAGCTCATGCAGCTTGCCACGCTTGCGCTCCCAGCCCATCCACACGCCTTCCGCCTCGTTGAACAGGCGACGGCGGTGCAGAAGGAAGAAGCGGGTCTTGCCGTCATAGGCGTAACGCGCCGAAAGCTCGGCAACCTCGCGCCGGGCATAGTCGAGAACGTCGGTATCGGCCGGCGTTTCCTCTAGTTTGCTGTCGGCCCAGTCGCTGAGAAGCGCGAAATAGATCTCGCCACGCGGGTTGGCGAGGTAGTGGACCTCGAGGTTGCGCACGAGTTCGTCGACATGATCGCGCTTGGAGATCAGGCAGGGCACGACGACCAGCGTGCGGGCATATTCCGGAACGCCCTCGAGGAACTCGTAGCCGACCAGACGCGACGGCTTGACGAAGAGCGTGACCAGCGTGTTGAACAGACCCATCGCGCCTTCGGATGCCGGCAGCGCGAACAGCAGCAGCATGATCAGCTTGGCGCCGTTGGGAATGTCCATCGGGCTGACGAAGGAATAGACCGCGAACATCGCGAGAATCGTCAGCAGAATGTTCGGCCCGGCAATCGCGAACCAATCGAGCTTGCGACTGAGGCGGATGATATTCTGCAGCAGCGACGGGCGGTAACCGATCTTCTGCTCCAGCGCCTTGCGCTGCTTGCCGACGAGGAAGGAGCCGACATTCGGCTCCTGCAGCTGCGGCTCGACGGCAGCCGCCGCTTCCGCTTCCTTCACCATCTCGATGGCGATCTGGGTGACTTCGTACTCGCTGTGGCCGGAGCGGCGCGCCAGCTTTTCGATCGTGTCGCGGTACTTGTTGCGAGAGCCGAATTCGAGCGCGGCATAGTCGGAGCCGTCGCGCAGCGCCGCGTCGATCTTGCTGACGCTTTCGAACCAGACGGCCCAGTCGGTGTCGTCGATCTCGCGCAGGCTGCGGATGATGTTGCTCATCGTCGCGTTGCCTGAGGACAGGCGGTTCTGCTCGGCGACAAGCGCGTCCTCGACGTCGCTGCCGCGCTTCTCGAGCTGTTCCTCGATCCAGGCGATCACCGAGCCTGATGTCTGCGAGCCGTCGCGCATACGGTAGAGCAGCTGAGCCACGAAGGTGTTGTCGGCTGCAAGCGCCTCGGATTCGGCCAACAGCGCGCGGCACTTCTCGGGATCATTGTGACGGATGATCTGGTCGGCGATGTCATTGGCCTTGCGCCGCATGCCGCGCGAGCGCTCGACGCGGATGGCAATGCGCCTCAGATTCTCGATCAATACGAAGCGCAGGATCGAGGGCAGGGCCCACAACTCGCCGATCTTGAACGTATCGTGCTTCTGAAAGCCCTCGACTATCGCGGTGACGCTCTCGCGCGAAACCGTGCTGTGTGTGTGGGCGACGTAGAGCCAGGCTAGCGCCATGGTGCGCGGTATGACAGTGCCAGCGACGGAGATCGTCGGCAGTTGGCGGTAGAACTTGCGCGGAAAGTCGCGGCGAACTTCCTGGATGGCTTCCTCGACCACGTGATGGTTGTCGAGCAGCCATTCGGCGGCCGGCGTGATCGACGCGCCCGCTTCGACGTCAGCCGCTGTCGCCCGATACACCCTCAGGATTTCGTTTTCATTCTCGCGGTGGCGCGGACGAAATTCGAACGGGAAGAAGCCCGGCAGAGACGGTGCGCCCTTGAGCGCAAGGGTCTCGCCGCATTGCCGCAAATCCTCCATCGAGAAAAAGGTCGAGCGGATCGAATCGTTGTAATCGATCTGTTTCGGTTCCGGTTCGCGCGAAGAGGAGGACGGCGTGTTATGAAGGGGCATGGGTGCTGGTTCTGAATCCAACCGGGGTTGATCGGCCCGGCTCTCGTTGTTCTGCCGGGTTGGCTGCGGTCCTGAGGTTCCAGGCTTGGCCGGCGCGTTGCTAGACACGGTCATGTGTCCTCCCATCCGCCGTCAATTTCCGGATAACCGGAAACTGGCGGAAACTGGCACCGCCCTTGAACTGGGCATCGGAGAAAGCAAAGCCGGCGGCGCATTGGTTTTCAAGGCCGCGTGATGCATGAAAGTGGCATTTTTTAGCCGTGCTGCCAACAGCTTGCAAGGATCGGCGGCGCAAGTTTGAACGAATTGCGCACACTCTGATCGGGCGAAAGCGGGAGTGTCCGCGCCCGCCGATGGCACCCTCAGATCTCTGTATCAATTTGGCCCCTTCTCGGCGCATCTCTGGGTAGCAGTCCGTCGCCAAACGCTAAGGGCGTCAGGAAGGTTCCGACCAACGACCCAATCAAGTCGAGGCGTTAGGAACCGAGCCGACCTGTTCGGTGATCCATTCGCGGAAGGCGAGGCTGATCGGGTTTTCGAGTTTGCCTTCCGGAACCGCGAGATAATAACTGTTCTCCGTCTGCATCGGCCGGTCGAGAACGATGCGCAATGTTCCCGCTGCCAGCTCCTGCTCGATCAGATAGCGGGGCAGCAAGGCGAAACCGAGACCGGCGGTCGCCGCCTCGATCACCATCGAAAACTGATCGAAGCGGTTGCCGCGATAAGCACCCCGGCCGTCCATCCCGTTGGCCTCGAACCATTGCGCCCAGAGCTTGGGTCGTGTCGCCAGGTGCAGGAGCGGACCGCCGACGATATCCTCCAGCGTCGACACCGGATTGGCGGCAAGCAGCTTCGGGCTCGCAGCCGGCACGATGATCTCGCTGCAGAGATAGCTGCAGGTCGCGTGCGCCCACACCGGCTGGCCATAGTGGATGGCGATGTCGAAATTCTGCTCGTCGAAATCGAACGGCGCCGAGCGCGACGCGATGTTGACCACCGTGTCGGGATGCTGGCGAAGGAAATCGGGCAGCCGCGGCACCAGCCAGCGGCTGCCGAAAGTCGGCAGCGATGCGATCGACAGGGTTGAGTCCGCGCGCGCCGAGGCCATCGCCCGCACCATCAGCTCTTCCGTCTGGTTCAGCAGGCGGCGAACCTCGGGCAGGAACTTCTGCCCGGCTTCCGAGAGGATGACGCGCTGGCGCACACGCTCGAACAGCAAGACGCCGAGCTGGTTTTCCAGATCCTTGATCTGTCGGCTGACGGCGCTCTGGGTGAGATTGAGCTCGGCGGCGGCCTGCGTGAAGCTGCCATGCCGGGCCGCGCATTCGAAAGCCTGCAGCGTCGTAACGTCAGGAACCAGTCTGCGGCTTAACTTCATTCCAACCTCGCATCAACATAGTCACAAGCAACGCGATCAATGCCCAGTTCCTTCGGATATGATCCGAAATGAGAATGACCTTGTCCTTCACCCATAGCGCGAGGCGAGCCCCAGTGAAAGAGAATAGTTTCGTATCCGCCGATGACATCCGTTCGGCCTTTTCCGCAGCCATGTCGGTCATGTACCGCGAGGAGGTGCCGGCCTACGGCACGCTGATGGAGCTGGTTGCCAAGGTCAACGACGAGACGCTCAATGCCGATCCGGCCCTCAAGCAACGCCTCGATGCGACGGATTCGCTCGATCGCATTTCCGAGGAGCGCCACGGCGCGATCCGTCTCGGCACACCCGCCGAACTGTCGATGATGCGTCGAGTCTATGCCGTCATGGGCATGTACCCGGTCGGCTATTACGATCTTTCGACCGCCGGCGTTCCGGTGCATTCGACCGCCTTCCGCCCGGTCGGCGATGCGGCTTTGAAGCGCAATCCCTTCCGCGTCTTCACCTCGCTTCTCCGTCTCGACCTGATTGCCGACGAGAGCCTGCGCGCCGAGTCCGAGGCTGTCCTTGCCGAGCGCCGGATCTTTACGCCCGCTGCGGTCGAACTCACCGAAAAAGCCGAGCGTGACGGCGGCCTCGACAAGGCCGACGCCGAGCGTTTCGTCTCCGAGGTGCTGGAAACCTTCCGCTGGCACGACAAGGCCAATGTCAGCGCCGACATGTACAAGCGCCTGCATGACGCCCACCGGCTGATCGCCGACGTCGTCTCGTTCAAGGGGCCGCATATCAACCATCTGACGCCGCGCACGCTGGATATCGACCAGGTCCAGAAGCTCATGCCGGAATACGGCATTGCGCCGAAGGCCGTCGTCGAAGGACCCCCGACGCGCAAATGCCCGATCCTGCTGCGCCAGACCTCGTTCAAGGCGCTGGAAGAGGCCGTCTCCTTCAGCGACGGTGACGGCGAGTGGAAAGCCGGCTCGCACACCGCCCGCTTCGGCGAGATCGAACAGCGCGGCATTGCGCTCACCCCCAAGGGCCGCGCGCTCTATGACGAACTGCTGGAAGCCTCGCGCAAGATCGTGCGCCCGGCGGCCGACGGCTCCAACGCCCGCGAATACGAAGCAGCGCTTGCCAAAGCCTTCGAAAGCTTCCCCGACAGCTGGGCAGGCATCCGCGAAGCCGGCCTCGGATATTTCAGCTATTCGCTGACCGAGAAGGGCTCGAAGACCCGCATCCTCGACCGCCGCGATATCAATGCGCTGATCGCCGACGGCCTCGTGCAGTTCGACGCCATCGTCTACGAAGACTTCCTGCCGGTCAGCGCCGCAGGCATCTTCCAATCCAACCTCGGCGACGGCGCACAGCAGGATTTCGTCGCAAGCCCGAACCAGAAGCGCTTCGAAATCGACCTCGGCGCCACCGTGCTCAACGAGTTCGATCACTATGCCGGCATCGAAGCGGCATCGATCGAAAGCTGCCTGCGGGTCTTGACCGCAGCCATCGCTGCGGAATGATGCTTTCCCGATGATCGAACAGGCACACATCGACGCGCTGACCGGCATCCTTGGCGACAAGGGTGTGGTCACGCGCGCTGAGGACAGACAAGCCTATGAGACCGGCGCCCGCTACGATCACGGCCTGGCTTCGGTCGTTCTGCGGCCGGCAACGACAGAGGAAACCTCGGCCACCGTCGCCTATTGCGTGCACCACGGCATCGCCCTGATCCCGCAATCGGGCAACACCGGCCTTGTCTCCGGCTCGACCCCGGACGCATCCGGCAGCGAAGCGATCCTCAGCCTCGACCGCCTGACCAAGGCCTTCGAACTCGATCTCGACAACCGCTCGGTGCGCGTCGATGCCGGGCTCCGGCTGTCCGATGTCAATCGCCGGCTGGAAGACCACGGTCTGTTCTTCCCGATCGATCTCGGCGCCGATCCGCGCATCGGCGGCATGATCGCCACCAACACCGGCGGCTCGCGCTTCCTGAAGTACGGCGACGTGCGCCGCAATGTGCTGGGCATGACGGTGGTTCTCGCCGATGAAGACGGCACCGTGCTCGATCTTCAGTGCGACCTGCGCAAGAATAACACCGGCGTCGACTGGAAGCAGCTCTTCGTCGGCACGTCGGGCGCCTTCGGCGTCGTCACCGAATGCGTGCTCAACCTGGAGCGCCTGCCGCAACAGACGGCGACGGCGCTGCTGGTACCGGCAAGCGGTGCCCATGTGATGCCTTTGCTGCGCGCCATGGAAGAGCGGCTCGGCGCCTATCTCTCGGCCTTCGAAGGCATGTCGAGCAACGCCGTCAAGGCGGCGTTCGCGCATGTGCCATCGATGAAGAACCCTTTCCAGGGCGGCCATGTCCCTGACTACGTCATCCTGGTCGAGATCAGCCGCACCTGGGGCCCACGCGAAGGCGAGCAATCGCTCGACGCCGTGCTCGAAACGGTGCTGGCCGAGATCTGGGAGATGGAGACGGCACCGCTGGCCGATGCCTTCGTCGGCCCGCCGCATGAAATCTGGGCGCTGCGCCACGCGCTTTCCGAAGGCGTGAAGCACCTGGGCAAGCTGATCGCCTTCGACGTTTCCTTCCGCCGGGGTGACATCATGGCCTTCTGCGACCATATGAAGGCCGAAATGCCGAGCAAGTTTCCTGATGTCACCGTCTGTGACTTCGGCCATATCGGCGATGGTGGTGTACACTTCAATCTCGTGGTGGCGAAGGATAGCCCGCTTCTTAGCGATCCGGCATTCGAGCCGCGTTTGAGAGAATGGGTTTTCGCCGTGGCCGTCGAGGAGTATCACGGCAGCTTCAGCGCGGAACATGCGATCGGCCGCCGCAACCAGGCCTATTACGACCTTTATACAAACGACAAACTCAAGGACATGGCCGCGGGCCTGAAGACGCTCACCTCGCCGGGAAAGCTCGGCAGCGTGCGCTTCGGATAGGCCAGAGCGGAATGAGGAAAAGTGTGTGCGGTTTTCCGCCCACATTTCGCTCTAACCAATGATCTAAGACAGGAAAACGGGAGTCAGACCATGAACATTGCAACGAAGACGATCGACGTCACCAAGGAAGCAGCAGCGCTGCTCGAGAAGCTGGGTGTCGCCAAGGAACTCTACACCGGCGGCGACATGCCGTCCTTCAGCCCGGTCACCGGCGAGCAGATCGCCAGCCTGAAGACCGTTTCGGCCGCGGAAGCCGCCGCCAAGATCGACAAGGCCCATGAAGCCTTCAAGGCCTGGCGTCTGGTCCCGGCGCCGAAGCGCGGCGAACTGATCCGCCTGCTCGGTGAAGAGCTGCGCACCTTCAAGGCCGACCTCGGCCGCCTGGTTTCGATCGAAGCCGGCAAGATCACCTCCGAGGGCCTCGGCGAAGTCCAGGAAATGATCGACATCTGCGATTTCGCAGTCGGCCTGTCCCGCCAGCTCTACGGTCTGACGATCGCCACCGAGCGCCCCGGCCACCGCATGATGGAAACCTGGCATCCCCTGGGCGTCGTCGGCGTCATCTCCGCCTTCAACTTCCCCGTCGCCGTCTGGTCGTGGAACACGGCGCTTGCGCTCGTCTGCGGCAACTCCGTCGTGTGGAAGCCGTCGGAAAAGACCCCGCTTACGGCGCTTGCATCGCAGGCGATCTTCGAGCGCGCGCTTGCCCGCTTCGGCGATGCACCGGAAGGCCTGTCGCAGGTCCTGATCGGCGACCGCACCGTCGGTGAAGTCCTCGTCGACAACCCGAAGGTTCCGCTGGTCTCGGCCACCGGCTCGACCCGCATGGGTCGCGACGTCGGCCCGCGCCTTGCCAAGCGCTTTGCCCGCGCCATCCTCGAACTCGGCGGCAACAATGCCGGCATCGTCTGCCCGTCGGCCGATCTCGACATGGCGCTGCGCGCCATCGCCTTCGGCGCCATGGGCACCGCCGGCCAGCGTTGCACCACCATGCGCCGCCTGTTCGTGCATGAAAGTGTCTACGACCAGCTCGTTCCGCGGCTGAAGAAGGCCTATGGTTCGGTCTCCGTCGGCAATCCGCTCGAAACCACCGCACTCGTCGGCCCGCTGGTCGACAAGGCCGCTTTCGACGGCATGCAGAAGGCGATCGACGAAGCCAAGGCCCATGGCGGCACCGTCACCGGCGGCGAACGCGTCGAACTCGGCTATGCCAACGGCTACTACGCCAAGCCCGCTCTGGTCGAAATGCCGAAGCAGGCCGGCCCGGTTCTCGAGGAAACCTTCGCGCCGATCCTCTACGTCATGAAGTATAGCGACTTCGACGCCGTCGTTGCCGATCACAATGCGGTTGCAGCCGGTCTGTCCTCGTCGATCTTCACCCGCGACATGCAGGAATCCGAACGGTTCCTGGCCGTCGACGGCTCGGATTGCGGCATTGCCAACGTCAACATCGGCACGTCAGGTGCCGAAATCGGCGGCGCCTTCGGTGGCGAAAAGGAAACCGGCGGCGGCCGCGAATCGGGCTCCGATTCCTGGAAGGCCTATATGCGCCGCGCCACCAACACGGTGAACTACTCGAAGGCTCTGCCGCTGGCGCAGGGCGTTTCCTTCGACATCGAGTAAGGCGCAAGCGATGACCATCAACGCAACGGTCAAGGAGGCGGGCTTCAAGCCCGCCTCGCGGATCTCCTCGATCGGGGTCTCCGAAATCCTCAAGATCGGCGCACGCGCGCAAGCCATGAAGCGCGAGGGCAAGCCGGTCATCATTCTCGGCGCAGGCGAGCCGGATTTCGACACGCCTGATTACGTCAAGGACGCCGCCTGCGCGGCGATCCAGCGCGGCGAAACGAAATACACCGCCCTCGATGGCACGCCGGAACTGAAGAAGGCGATCCGCGAAAAATTCCAGCGCGAGAACGGCCTCGCCTACGAGCAAGACGAGATCACGGTTGCCACCGGCGCCAAGCAGATCCTGTTCAACGCGATGATGGCGACGATCGATGCCGGCGACGAAGTCGTCATCCCGACGCCCTACTGGACCTCCTATTCGGATATCGTCCAGATCTGCGAAGGCAAGCCGGTGCTGATCCCCTGCGACGCGGCCTCGGGTTTTCGCCTGACCGCCGACAAGCTCGAAGCGGCGATCACGCCGAAGACGCGCTGGGTGCTCCTGAACTCGCCGTCGAACCCTTCGGGCGCCGCCTACAGCGCCGACGACTACCGTCCGTTGCTCGACGTGCTCTTGCGGCATCCGCATGTGTGGCTGCTGGTCGACGACATGTACGAACACATCGTCTATGACGGCTTCCGCTTCGTCACGCCCGCCCAGCTGGAGCCGCGCCTGAAAGACCGCACCCTGACGGTCAACGGCGTCTCCAAGGCCTATGCCATGACCGGCTGGCGCATCGGTTATGCCGGTGGTCCGCGCGACCTGATCAAGGCAATGGCCGTCGTCCAGAGCCAGGCGACGTCCTGCCCGTCGTCGGTCAGCCAGGCCGCGTCGGTGGCAGCCCTCACCGGCCCGCAGGACTTCCTGAACGAGCGCACGGCCAGCTTCCAGCGCCGCCGCGATCTCGTCGTCAACGGCCTCAACGCCATCGACGGCCTCGATTGCCGCGTTCCGGAAGGTGCCTTCTACACCTTCTCCGGCTGCGCCGGCATGCTCGGCAAGGTGACGCCTTCGGGCAAGACCATCGAGACGGACACGGACTTCTGCGCCTACCTGCTCGACGATGCCTATGTCGCCGTCGTCCCCGGCTCGGCTTTCGGCCTGTCGCCGTTCTTCCGCATCTCCTATGCGACGTCGGAAACGGAACTGAAGGAAGCGCTCACGCGCATCGCCGACGCCTGCGCGCGGCTTTCGTAACTCGGAAGTCGCCCCTCACCCTAGCCCTCTCCCCGCTTGCGGGGAGAGGGGACACCGTTGAGTGTGCAGCACCGGCGCTCTCCCACTTGCGGGAGGCATTCCCATCTACGCCGGCTCGCGGCCCGACTAGTTCGAGAGGGACCGCAGCGCGGGCCGCATGTCCCTTCGCCCCGCCTGCGGGGAGAAGGTCGCGGCAGCGGGATGAGGGGCGTGCCCGCACCCCACCCGTGCCAATGGGCGAAGCGAACCTACTCCCTCAAAACGTCGGCGGCGTGCAGGCGCTGATCACCTCGCAAGGCACCGGCCCGACGCAGCGAAACCGATGCGGCCTCCGGCTTTCGAAATAATAGGCATCCCCCGGCCCCAGGATCCGCCGCTCGTCATCGACCGTGACCTCGATGCGGCCCGAAAGCACGATGCCGCCCTCCTCGCCGTCATGCACCAGCGGCACTTTTCCGGTATCCGCGCCCGGCTGGTAACATTCCTTCAGGATCTGCAGGCTGCGGCCGAAGAGGTTTTCACCGATCTGGCGATAGGAGATCGGGCCCTTGCCGATCTCGACCAGTTCCTCCGCCGCATAGAAGGCCTTGCGCGGCCGCTCCGGCTCGAAGGAGAAGAACTCCGCGAGCCCGATCGGAATGCCGTCGAGGATGCGCTTCAGCGCGCCGACGGATGGATTGGACGCGTTCGATTCGATCAGCGAGATCGTCGAGTTGGTTACGCCCGCGCGTTTCGCCAGTTCTCGCTGCGAAAGATTGTGCATCAGCCGGAGGTGACGCAGCCGGTTTCCGATATCGACGCTCATGGCTGTGCATTCCGGTGTTCAGGTTGTTCGAAATACCGCAACTTCCAATCTCACATCCCATAAAATTCAATGGCTTGAACGACAACAGAAAAGGACTTGTTTGGCAAATCAAATCATGGCGTCAATCGCCGACCTTCAGGAGGACGCCATGAACCAGCACACCAAGCCAAACGCCCCGGTACTCGACAGCTACTGGATGCCCTTTACCGCCAATAGGCAGTTCAAGGCGGCACCGCGCCTGCTCGCCTCGGCCGAGGGCATGCACTACACCAGCACCGACGGACGCACGATCCTCGACGGCACCGCTGGTCTCTGGTGTGTCAACGCCGGGCACGGCCGCCGCCAGATCGCCTCCGCGGTCGAGCGCCAGCTGACCACGATGGATTTCGCACCCTCCTTCCAGATGGGCCACCCGATCGCCTTCGACTTCGCCGAACGCCTCGCCGAGATCGCACCGGGGCCGGAAGGCCAGAAGCTCGACCGCGTGTTCTTCACCGGCTCGGGCTCGGAATCGGTCGACACCGCTCTGAAGATGGCGATCGCCTATCAGCGCGCGATCGGCCAGGGC
Organism: Ensifer sp. M14; assembly: GCF_003355565.1. NCBI lineage: Bacteria > Pseudomonadati > Pseudomonadota > Alphaproteobacteria > Hyphomicrobiales > Rhizobiaceae > Ensifer > Ensifer sp. M14. Next base: position 702,293 of record NZ_QJNR01000004.1, on the reverse strand, counting down.
ACCCGCACGCGCCTGATCGGCCGCGAGCGCGGCTATCACGGCGTCGGCTTCGGCGGCATTTCGGTCGGCGGCATCCTCAACAACCGCCGGGTCTTCCCGCAGCTTCCCGGTTCCGACCACCTGCGCCACACCCACGATCCCGCCAAGAACGCCTTCGTCAAGGGCCAACCGGAGCACGGCGCCGAGCTTGCCGACGATCTCGAGCGGCTGGTGGCCCTGCATGGCGCCGAAACAATCGCCGCCTGCATCGTCGAGCCGGTTGCCGGTTCGACCGGCGTGCTCATCCCGCCGAAGGGCTATCTCGAGCGCCTGCGCGCCATCTGCGACAAGCACGGCATTCTCTTGATCTTCGACGAAGTCATCACCGGCTTCGGCCGTCTTGGCGCCGCCTTCGCCACCGACTTCTTCGGCGTGACGCCTGATATGGTAACGGCGGCCAAGGGGCTCACCAACGGCGCCATCCCGATGGGCGCTGTCTTTGCCAGCCGCAAGGTGCACGACGCGCTGATGCACGGTCCGGAAAACGCGATCGAACTCTTCCACGGCTATACTTACTCCGGCCACCCGGCAGCCTGCGCCGCCGGCATTGCCACGCTCGACATCTATCGCGACGAGGGCCTGATGACCCGCGCCGCCGAGCTGCAGGACGCCTGGCACGACGCCATGCATTCGCTGAAAGACCTGCCGTATGTCATCGACATTCGCACCATCGGCCTGATCGCCGGTATCGAGCTGCAGTCGCGCGAAGGCGCAATCGGCGCCCGCGCCTATGACGTCTTCGTCGATTGCTTCGAAAAAGGCCTGCTGATCCGCGTCACCGGCGACATCATCGCCTTCTCGCCGCCGCTGATCGCCGACGAAAATCACTTCGGCGAAATCGTCTCGATCCTCGGCGAGGCGCTGAAGCGCGCCAAGTAACCCAAAGCGACACCAACGCCGAGATCTTCGGCGGTGGTGTCGCAAGCGGGGCTTTTCGCCAGAATCCGGCTAATCGATCTCCTGAGAGCACCCTGCGTTCGGACGAACGCAGGGTGCTCTCAGCACTTTGATGCTCGAGTGTCTTATCCGCAACAAGTGATTCCGCTTCGAACGCATACTTAGCGGATCAGCATCGCCCTGAAATCATTGACGTTGGTTCCGGTCGGGCCGGGCACGAAGAGATCGCCGCTCGCAAAAAAGGCAGACCAGGCGTCGTGACAGGCGAGATGCGCGCGCGGATCGGCGCCCGCAGCCCGCATGCGATTGACGCTGCCGCCATCGGCGAAAGCGCCGGCATTGTCCTCGGATCCGTCGATGCCGTCCGTATCCGCCGCCAGGGCATCGATCCCGGAAGTACCTTCGATGTCGAGCGCCAGCGACAGCAACAATTCGCTGTTACGGCCACCCTTGCCGTAGCCCTTGCCTGATATCGTCACCGTCGTCTCACCGCCGGATAAGAGCACGACCGGCTTTTCGAACGGGCGGTTGCGCAGCACGACTTCGCGTGCCAGCGCCGCATGCATGCGGCCGATATCGCGCGCCTCGCCTTCGATCGCGTCCGAAAGAATGCGCGCCTCCACGCCCAATTCGAGAGCCTTGCGCGCGGCGGCTTCCAGCGAAACGCGGGCTGACGCAATTACGTGGCATTCGTGCCGACGGAAAACCGGATCGGACGGATGGGGCGCCCGCGCCGCATCCGTTCGCAGGTGGGCCATCACACCTTCGGGAAGGGCCATGCCGTAGCGGCTGACGATCTCCAGCGCCTCCTTCACCGTCGAGCCGTCCGGCACCGTCGGGCCCGAGGCGACGAAGGCGGGATTGTCGCCGGGAACGTCGGAGACGACGAGACTGACGAGACGCGCCGGGCCTGCGGCTGCAGCCAGGCGCCCGCCCTTGATGCACGACACATGCTTGCGCACGACGTTCATCGCCGAGATCGGCGCACCGGAAGCAAGCAGTGCCCTGTTGACCGCAATTTCGTCGGCAAGCGTCAAGCCCTCCGGCGGTGCCGGCAGAAGTGACGATCCACCGCCCGAAATCAGCGCGACGACCAGATCGTCTGCGGTCAGGCCTTCCACCAGCTTCAACAGCTCTTCGGAGGCGCGGAGACCGGCCTCATCGGGCACCGGATGGGCAGATTGCAGCACGCGAATGCGCTCGCAGGGCTCGATCGGGCCGTGGCGGGCAACGACGGCTCCCGTTAGCGGGTGATCCCAGAGCTTTTCAAAAGCTGCCGCCATCTGGCTTGCCGCCTTGCCGGCTCCGACGACGACCGTCCGTCCCTTGGGCTTTTCCGGCAGATGCACACGGATCGCCTCATAGGGGTCGGCGGCACGCACGGCCGCTTCGAAAAGGGTGGTGAGAAAGTCCCGCGCGTCGAAGGCTGCCATCGTTTCAACCCGGGATTTCGAGGTCGTAGACGAAGATACCGTCGATGCCGCCCTCTGCGGCCGCAACGATCTTGGCGCCGGTCTTCTGGTGCTCTGGGTCGGCAAGGTAGGCGTCGCGCGCAGCGGCATCGGCAAAATCGACGATGAAACCTTCCGAATACCCTTTGTCCATACCGACCTCCGGGCTGACATTGGTGCCCTCATAGGTCGCCAGCATGCCGGCAAGCCGGCTTTTCAGTGCCGCGATCTCGGCGAAGATCGAGACTTTCTCGTCCGCCAAAATTTCGGGGCGGAAGCGAATGAAGACGCAGTGACGGATCATGATTTTCCTCAGCGGATATCGGCGCGGGCACGCGGCCTGATATCGTTGCGTTCATGGGCGAAGATCGCCGGCGGCAGGGGCTGGCGCTCGCGGATGATGTCGGCGCCCTTTTCGCCCATCATGATCGTCGGCCCGTTGGTGTTGCAAGAGGGAACGCGCGGCATGACCGAACTGTCGCAGACGCGAAGGCCTTCGAGTCCACGCACCTTCAGGTCGAGGCCGACGACAGCCATGGCGTCGGTGCCCATCTTGCAGGTACCGACAGGATGATGGTCGGTCTTGGCATTGGCGCAGCCGTAGTCGAAAAACTGCTCGTCGGAGACGACACTGTTGCCCGGCAAACGTTCGGCGAGCACGAAGGGCTTGAGAGCTGCCTGCTGCATGATCTCTCGGGCGATCTTCAGTCCCTCGATCGACATCTTCCGGTCGTGCGGATCTTCCCAGTAGTTCGGATCGATCAGCGGCGCTGCGGCCGGGTCGGCTGCGGAGAGCCGGACGGTGCCCCGTGAACGCGGATGCAGATAGGCGGAGTTGAGTGTCACGCCGGCGTTCTTCAGCCGCGCGACGCCCGCTTCGATGCCGGAGCCGAGGCCGAGATGAAACTGGATATCCGGCGAGCGCGCATCCGGATCGGCGTACCAGAAGCCGCCCGTTTCGAAGAGCGACGACGCGACGGGGCCCGAGCGGAACAGCACGTACTGCAGGCCGGCCCATAGCGTACGATGAAGTTTCGCCACGTTGTCATAGGTATGGTCGCCGGTGCATTCGGAGATGACAAAGAGATCGAGGTGATCCTGGAGATTGCCGCCGACGCCGGGCAGATCATGCTTCACTGGCACGCCGACCGACTTCAGGTGATCCGCAGGCCCGATACCCGACTGCAAGAGCAGCTTCGGCGAGCCGATGGCCCCGGAGGTGACCAAGACCTCGCGCTCCGCCCGAATGATCTCGCTGCCCTTGGCCGTCACAACCTCGACGCCGACGGCGCGCGTGCCCTCGACCACGATCCGCGCGACACGTGCGCCGGTGCGCACGGTCAGGTTCCGGCGGTCCTTGATCGGCGAGAGATAGGCAAGTGACGCACTCGACCGGCGGCGGTTGCGCTGCGTCAGCTGGTAGAAGCCGACGCCCGCCTGTTGGCGACCATTGAAATCGTGATTGTAGGGAATACCGATCTCCTGGCCGGCGCGGATGTAGGCATCGCAGATCGGCAGCGTCGCCACGGGCATCGAGACGCCGAGCGGCCCGCCATAGGCATGATAGTCGTCGGCAAAGCGCTGGTTGTCTTCGGCGCGCTTGAAATAGGGAAGAACACTGCGGTAGTCCCAGCCGCTGCAGCCATCCTCCGAGGCCCAGAGGTCGTAATCGGCGGCATTGCCGCGGGTATAGAGCTGGGCATTGATCGACGAGCCGCCGCCGATGACCTTGGCCTGGGTGTAGCGCAACACCCTGCCCTTCATGTGCTTCTGCGGCACGGTCTCCCAGCCCCAGCTGGCGACGCCCTTGGTCATCTTGGCAAAGCCGGCCGGCATATGGAACAGCGGGTTCCAGTCGCCGCCACCCGCCTCCAGCAACAGCACGCGCACCGAAGGATCTTCGGAGAGGCGGTTGGCGAGAACGCAGCCCGCAGGCCCAGCACCGGTGATGATGTAGTCGTAATTCATTGCTTGTCTTCCTCCACGGCACGGCATTTGGAACGATCCAAATTTCCGACGTGATAAACCCGAACCTCGCTCGCCCTTGCGAGCCCCTGACTGCTCTGCACTTTCCTAGAGTCTTCCGATCGACAGACCGCCATCCGCCTGGATGACCGAGCCCGTGGCAAAGGCGAATTTTCCGCTAGCAAGCCCGGCGGCGATGTTGCCGATGTCTTCGGGTTCGCCCCAGCGCCTCATCGGCACCAGGCCACCATCGATCAGGGCGTCGTATTTCGCCGAAACGCCGGCGGTCATGTCGGAGCGGATGATGCCGGGCCGGATTTCGAAAACCGAGATGCCGGTGTCGGCCAGCCGCAGGGCAAGCCCTTGGCTGAAGGCGGCAAGACCGGCCTTGCTCATGCAATAATCGAGCCGCTCTGGTGAACTCATCGTGGCCGAAACCGAGGTGATGTTGATGATTGACCGCGCCGTCGCGCCGGGACCGTCGGCCAGCATCGAGCGCAGCACGGCTTGCGTGAAAAACACCGTGCCGCGGAGATTGGTGGCGACGATCGTGTCGAAATTCTCCGGCTGGAGATCGAGGAAGTCACCGCGCACGACCGAGGCGATGCCGGCATTGTTGACGAGGCAGCGGATCGGCCCAAGCTGCTCACGAACGCTGTCAACGGTTGCCGCATGCGCGCCGACATCGGCAAGATTGGCCTCGAGATAGATGGCGCGACCGCCCTCAGCCGCCAATTCGGCAAGTGTCGCCTCGGTCGTCCGGTCGGCTGCACCGAGTCCCGTCAGCGCGATATCGAAGCCGTCGCGCGCCAGCGCCCGGGCGACGCCAAGGCCGATGCCGCGGCGGCCGCCGGTCACGATCGCGACAGGACGCGTCGATGTCGTCATGCGCTCAGCTCCTTGGCAACAATATGGTCGGCGACGCGCAGCGCCTGTGCCGCCACCGTCAGCGCCGGGTTGACGGCGGCCGAGGTCGGCAGGAAGCCGGCATCGACGACGAAGAGGTTAGGATGATCGAAGGCGCGGCAATAGACATCGAGCGGCGCCTGTGCCGGATCAGTGCCCATACGAACCGTGCCGCACTGGTGTGACGGGGTGCGTTTGTCAAACGCCTGAGAAAGCACGATCGGATAGCCTGCAGCCTTGAAGTGGGCGCGCATCTTCGTTTCGAGGCCGGACAGCGCCTCCATGTTCGAGCGCCGCCACTGCATGATGATGCCCTTGCCGTCGACCATGATGCGGCTTTCCGGGTTCGGCAGGTCCTCCGTCATCATGTACCAGTCGACCGCATGGCCGGCCATGAAGTCGAAAACGAAACGCGGCGCCCAGACCGGCGCGTTGGCTTTGAGGATGTCGCCGTTGATCTTGCCGAGCAGCTGGACATTGCCGAGCGGCAGGCCGTCCCTGCCGCCCGTCAGGTAATAATCGTTCAGCATCAGCGTCTTCTGGTAGATGCTGTCATTGCGCCGGAACGGATTGATCGCCAGCATGGCGCTGCAATTGTGGTTCATGAAGTTGCGGCCGACCTGGTCGGAGGCGTTGGCGAGCCCCTTGCCATCGCCGGAGCGAAGCAGGATTGCGGCCGAGTTGATCGCACCCGCCGACAGGATCACCAGTTTGGGCGACAGGCGCTTCTTCTCGCCCCGATGAGTATAATGGATGGCTTCTATCCGTCCGTTCGGACCTTTCTCCAGCGTGTCCACATGCGCTGACGTGATCAGCTCGATATTTGGGTCGTTCAGGGCCGAGGCGAGCGATGCGGTCTCGGCATCCTTCTTGCCCTTGCCGGTGTTGGGAAATCCGTCCCAGGGCGTGCGCCCGCCGGAAAGCCACGTCTCGATGTCGACGCCAAGCGGCAGTGTCGCCGGATTGAGCCCCTGCGCCTTCAACTCGGCGCGCGCGCGGGCAATCGCCGGCTCGTCCGGCACCGGGCCGTAAGGATAGGGCGAGGCGTGAAACGGCTCCGTCGGGTCCTGACCCAGCTCGCCGCGCACCTCGAACAGTCGCTCGGCCTTGCCGTACCATGGTTCAAGCTCGTCATAAGGGAAAGGCCAGGCCGGCGAAACGCCGCCGAGATGTTGCATCTCGGTGAAATCCTCGGCGCGGTAGCGCAGGAGCACCGCGCCGAAGAGCTTGGAATTGCCGCCGACGAAATAGAAGTTGCCCGGATTGAACTCCGTTCCGTCGGCTTCGCGCCACATCTCCTTCGGCCGGAAGTGGCCCTTGACGAAGATCGAGCTGTAACTGCGCGCCTCCGGTGTGTCCGGCAGACGTTCGCCGCGCTCGAGTATGACGATGCGCGCCCCGGAGCCGGCAAGCCCCGCCGCAACGGTGGAGCCGCCGATGCCCGACCCGATGATGACGATATCCGGCTGCTGCTCCATCGGTCGTTACGCGATCCGCTGCTGCGTCTGGGGATCGAAGAACACCGCCTTGTCGAGATTGAAGGCGAGCTGCGAGGTCTGGCCGGGCGCGATGCGTGCATCGGCGCGCAGGCGGGCAACGACCTCCTTGCCGCCGAGACGAGTCACTGCAAAGGTGTCCGAACCGGCGGGCTCGACCACCTCGATCAGGCATTCGCCCTCGACGATCGCCTTGGCATTGCGGTCGGCACCGTCAGGGTCGGTCAAGGCTTCCGGGCGGATGCCGAAGACGACGTCCTTGCCGGCATAGCCGGAGAGTGCGCCGCTGGCGTGCGGCACCGTCAGCTTCATCGGCTCGGCATTCGGACGCGCCAGCGTGACGGCGACATCAGCGCCGTTCTTTTCGATGCGCGCGGTCAAGAGGTTCATGGCCGGCGACCCCATGAAGTCGGCGACGAACATGTTGGACGGATTGTTGTAGATCTCGGCCGGCGTTCCGAATTGCTGCAGCACGCCGTCCTTCAAAACCGCGATCTTGGTCGCCAGCGTCATCGCCTCGATCTGGTCGTGGGTGACATAGACGATGGTCGTCTTCATCCGGTGGTGCAGGCGCTTGATCTCCGTGCGCATGTCGACGCGCAGCTTGGCGTCGAGGTTCGACAATGGCTCGTCGAACAGGAAGACCTGCGGGTTGCGCACGAGCGCGCGGCCCATGGCGACGCGCTGGCGCTGGCCGCCGGAAAGCTGGCTCGGCTTGCGATCGAGCAGATGGCCGATCTGCAGCATGTCGGCGACCTGCTTGATCGCCTTCTCGCGTTCGTCCTTCGGCACGCCGCGGATTTCCATGCCGAAGGCGATGTTGCCGGCAACCGTCATGTTCGGATAGAGCGCGTAGGACTGGAACACCATGGCAATGTCGCGCTTGGACGGATGCAGATCGGCGACCGAGCGGCCGTTGATGGCGATCTCGCCCGAGGTGATCGGCTCCAGCCCGGCGATGGTGTTGAGCAGCGTGGACTTGCCGCAACCCGACGGGCCGACGAGCACCAGGAAGCCGCCCTCGTCGATCTCCAGATTGATGTCCTTCAGGATCTCGAGCGAGCCGTAGGATTTGCGCAGGTTGCTGATTTTGAGGAAAGACATGGGCTTATCCTTTCACGGCGCCGGACATCAGCCCGCGGACGAAGTAGCGGCCGGAGACGATGTAGACGATGAGCGTTGGCAGGGCGGCGAGGATCGCGCCCGCGAAGTGAACGTTGTATTCCTTGACCCCGGTCGACGACGAAACGAGGTTGTTGAGCGCCACCGTCATCGGCGTCGACGACGCGCCGGAGAAGGACGCCCCGAACAGGAAGTCGTTCCAGATATTGGTGAACTGCCAGATGACCGAAACGACTATGATCGGTCCTGACGACGGCAGCATGATCCGCCAGAAGATCTGGAAGAAGCTGGCGCCATCGATCTGGGCTGCGCGCACGAGCTCCGTCGGGAAGGCTTCGTAGTAGTTGCGGAAATAGAGCGTGGTGAAGCCGAGACCGTAGATCACGTGGACGAAGATCAGGCCCCAGATCGATCCGGCAAGCCCAATGATCCCGAGTACGCGCGCCATCGGGATCAGCACGATCTGGAACGGGATGAAGCACGACAGAAGCAGCATGCCGAAGAAGATGTTGGCACCGGGAAAGCGCCATTTCGTCAGCACGTAGCCATTGAGCGCGCCGATGATCGTCGAGATCGCGACGGCCGGCACCACCATCAGGATGGAGTTGATGAAAAACGGCTTCAGGCCCGTCGGCTGCACCCCGATCTGCGCCGTCGACCAGGCCTGAAGCCAGGGCTCGAACGTCAGAGTTTGCGGCAGGTTGAGCATGCCGCCCTGGCGGATCTCGTCGAGCGGCTTCAGCGAATTGGCCAGCATCACGTAGAGCGGCAGCAGCGAATAGAGCGCAAAGACGATCAGGACCGTGTAGATCAGCGCCCGCATCAGGCGGTTGTGCGAGATGACGTTGTCTGGGCTGGGAGCGCTCATGAGCGTTTTCCTCCGCGGATTTCGGAGTAGAGATAGGGAACGATGATCGAGAAGATCATCACCAGCATGATGATCGCCGACGAGGCGCCGATGCCCATCTGGTTGCGGGTGAAGGTGTAGGAATACATGAAGGTCGCCGGCAGTTCGGTGGCCTGGCCCGGCCCGCCGCCGGTCAGCGCGATGATCAGGTCGTAGGCCTTGATCGCCAGATGCGCGAGAACGACGAAGGCGGAAAGGAAGACCGGTCGCATCAGGGGAATGATGATCCGCCGGTAGATCGTCGCGGTCGGTGCGCCGTCGATCTGCGCCGCCTTGATGATCTCGTTGTCGACGCCGCGAAGGCCCGCAAGGAACATCGCCATGATGAAGCCGGTCGATTGCCAAACCGCGGCGATCACCACGCAATAGATCGCGTAGTTGCGATCCTTGATCCAGTTGAACGAAAAGCTCTCCCAGCCCCAGAGGTGCATGGTGTTTTCAAGCCCGATGCCGGGATCGAGGAACCATTTCCAGGCCGTGCCGGTGACGATGAAGGACAGCGCCATCGGATAGAGATAGATCGGCCGCAGAAACCCTTCCGCCCGGATCTTCTGGTCGAGCAGGATCGCAAGCCCAAGCCCCAGCACCGAGCAGATGGCAATGTAGAGCGAGGCGAAGATCGCCAGGTTGCTCACCGCCCGCCACCAGTGCGGCAGGGCCCAGAGCTTCTGATAATTGCTGAAACCGACGAAATTGTAGGACGGCAGCATCTTGCTGTCCGTCATCGACAGGAAGCCGGTATAGGCGATGAAGCCATAAACAAAGATCAGGACGATAACGAAGCTCGGGGCAAGGACCAGTTTCGGTATCAGGTCCTGCAGGCGACTGCGGTTATCCATGAACGTTCACCACTTCTGGCGCTCAGCCATCGGGGACCCTCCCCGGTACGGCACTCACGCAGGTTCTTGGTATCAAAAGGCTTCCCGGCGTCCGCGGTGAAACGCGGCGCTTGAAAGACGCTTGCATGTCAGAATGGGTGTCCGGGACGCTTGTTTCGCGTCCCGGACCGGGTCTTGCCCGTTACTTCGCAGCCGCGACGGCGGCGACGAGTTCCTTGACAGCCTCTTCCGAGGTCAGTTCACCGTTGAACTCGCGCGTCACGACGTCGTAGATCGCGTTCTTGACGGCGGCCGGGTTGGCATGGCCATGGGCCATGGAGCCGAACAGCGTGCCGTTGGTGTTGGCTTCGGCGAGATCCTTGATGCCCTTCTTGCCACAAGCGTCGAAGTCGGTATCCGGAACGTCAGTGCGGGCCGGAACCGATCCCTTGACGACGTTGAAGGCCGACTGGAAGGTCGGGCTTTCGATCGCCGACGCCATGGCGAGCTGAGCCGGGATCTTGTCGTCGGCAACCTTGAACATCGCGAACTGGTCGGAGTTGAAGGTGACGGAGCCCTGAGTGCCCGGGTAGCGCATGCAGACGAAATCGGTGCCCGGCACCTTCTTCGCCTTCAGGAACTCACCCTTGGCCCAGTCGCCCATGAACTGCATGCCGGCCTTGTTCTCGATGACCATCGCCGAAGCAAGGTTCCAGTCGCGGCCAGAGAAGTTGTCGTCGACATAGGAGCGCAGCTTCGTCATGCGATCGAAGGCTTCCTTCATCTTGTCGCCGCCGAGCGCTGCCGGGTCGAGATCGATGAAGGCCTGCTTGTAGAAATCGTTGCCGAGCGAGAGCACGACGGCGTCGAAGATCGTCGCGTCCTGCCACGGCTGACCGCCATGGGCGATCGGCGTCAGGCCCTGAGCCTTGAAGTTGTCGAGCAGAGCAATGAGTTCTTCCCAGTTGGTGGGCTCCTTGCCGCCGGCCTTGTCGAGCGCAGCCTTGTTGATCCACACCCAGTTGGTCGAGTGGACGTTGACCGGAGCAGCGATCCAGTGGCCGTCATATTTCGAGAACTGCTGCAGGGCCGTCGGGATGACCTTGTCCCAGCCTTCCTTGGACGCGGTATCGTCCAGGTTGCCGAGTGCACCTTCCTTGGCCCAGTCGAGAATGTCGAAACCGAGCATCTGAACCGCGGTCGGGGCGTTGCCCGAGGTGACGCGGGCGCGAAGCACGGTCATGGCTTCCGTGCCGCCACCGCCGGCGACCGGCATGTCGGTCCAGGAAATGCCCTTGCCTTCGAGATCCTTCTTCAGGACGTCGAGTGCGGCGGCTTCACCGCCGGATGTCCACCAGTGCAAAACTTCCACGTTTTCTGCTGCGCGCGCGGCAGTGGCCGCCATCATCAGCGCCACAACAGCCGTCGTCGTCATCAACTTGCGCATCGTTATCCTCCCGTTTGCAAGTTATCGAAGCGGAACCTCCTCCCGCCTCGGATATCGCACCGCCTAAGGCGGCGGCTGGCCCAATTTAAAACGTTATAAATTCAGCAAGTCAAGCATTCCGCACGCGTGCGCTTCTCCACCTCAAGAAGCAATTGAATTTACTGACTTATATACAATTTCAGGCCTTTCGCAGCGCAGCAATCCTTGCCGCGGCGCAAGATTTAAAACGTTTTCATGATTCGATTGCCTAAGCGTTCGTGCCACGTTACAAAAGCCGCCTTGACCGCCTTGAGGATGACTAGCATTGGCCGATCCCTCCAAGCCCGCCCGTTCCGAAGACAATGGCTCGTCTGCCAGACGCGGCAAGCCGACCCTTCGCACGATCGCTGAGATCACCGGACTTGCGGTCACCACCGTTTCGCGCGCGCTTGCCGAAGCACCGCAGATTTCCGCCGAGACGCGCAGGCGGGTGCGCGAGGTGGCGATCGAGATCGGCTATTCGCCCGATCGCGCCGCCCAGCGCCTGAAGACCGGGCGCACCAACGTCATTGCCGTCCTTCTCGACCCGCACGAGGAAATCCTCGGCTACGGCACCTCGATCATGAACGGCATATCCAGGGCGCTGCAGGGCACGCCCTACCACGTCATTGTCATGCCGAACTTCCTCAACACGACTAACGTCGAAGCGGTGAACTACATCACCCGCAACAGCATGGCGGATGGCGTCATCTTCTCGCGCACCGAACCGCTCGATCCGCGCGTCATGCTGCTTTCGGAAATCGGTTTTCCGTTCGTCACCCATGGCCGCACCGAGCTTTCGACCCCGCACGCCTATGTCGACTACGACAACTTCACCTTCTCCTACCAGGCGACCCGTCGGCTGATCGCGAAGGGGCGTCGCAAGCCAGCGCTGATCAGCGGTCCGGCCGATTTCACCTTCGCCGGCCATCTGCAGCACGGCTTCATGACCGCCGTGCGCGAGGCGGGCTGTGCCTATGAAATTCTCTCCGGCATCGATCTCGACAGTCCGGCCGGCGATATTCGCGACCGTGTGCGCCAGCGTTACACCGAGCCCGATCCGCCCGACAGCTTCATGTGCGGCGGCGAGGTCTGCGCTCTCGCCACCATCACCGGCATGAGCGATTGCGGCCTGACGCTTGGGCGCGAGTACGACATCGTCGCCAAGCAGACGTCGCACTTGCTTGGTGCGATCCAGCCTCAGGTGGAGACGATCTACGAGGACTTGACGGCCACCGGCGAAGACATGGGCCGGGTGCTGCTGCAGCGCATCGGTGGAGAAACCGACGTCAACAAACTGCAGATACTGCTCTCTCCGCAGATCCCATCCAACTGGTCCGCATCCGGCTGAACCGCACGACAACGGCCGGAAGGAAAGGCGCCTTGACGCCCCTTCCCACTTCGTTGTTGCGATCCCTGCCCTCATCATCATCATCCCTTTGACCGTTAAGTTAGCGCGGCATCCACCAGCCGGTGCGCGCGCCGATGTGCATGTTGAGTGTCTTGGTTTCGGTGTAGTCCTCGACCGCATGGCGGCCAAGCTCGCGGCCGAGGCCGGACTGGCGGTAGCCGCCGAAGGGTAGCTCCGAAGCGCCGTCCATGAAGGTGTTCATCCAGACAGTACCGGCGCGCACGCGACGACCGATGGTCAGGCAGGTGTCGAAGTCGCGGCTCCAGACGCCGGCGGAAAGGCCGTAGTCGATCGAGTTGGCAATGCGGATCGCCTCGTCGGTGGTCTCGAACGTCAGCACCGACAGCACCGGGCCGAAAACCTCCTCGCGGGCAACGGCCATGTCGGGCCGCACCTGCGAAAGAATGGTCGGGGCCATGAATTGCCCCATGCCGAGATCGAGTGTCCCACCACCGTGGGCGACGGCAGCGCCATCCTTCGATGCAGCAGAAACATAGCCGGCGATCTTTTCCAGATGCTGCGGCGTGATGATCGCGCCGACCTGGGTTTCCGGATCGAGCGGATCGCCGACCTTCACCTTGGCCGAGAGGGCCGCGATGCGCGCCGTCACCTCTTCGGCGATATCGCGATGAAGGATCAGGCGCGAGCCGGCATTGCAGCATTCTCCGGCGTTGAAATAGGCGCCGAACACCGCCGCATCGATGAACTCGTCGAGATTGGCATCGGGGAAGACGATCTGCGGGTTCTTGCCGCCGAGTTCGAGCGACACTTTTTTCAGGGTCTGGGCGGCATTGGCCATCGTCAGGCGGCCGACGCCGGTCGAACCGGTAAACGAGATCATGTCGACATCGCCATGCGTCGTCATCGGCGCGCCAACCTCCGGGCCGGTACCGGTGATGATGTTGACGACGCCGGCCGGCACGCCGGCCGCTTCGAGAATTTCACCGAGCACCAGCGTCGAGGCAGAGGTCAGCTCCGAAGGCTTGACCACGGTGGTGCAGCCGGCGGCCAGCGCAAACGGCAGCTTCTGGCTGACGATCAGGAAGGGGAAGTTCCACGGCGTAATGATCGAGACGACGCCGATTGCTTCACGCAGGACGACGCCGAGCGTGCCATCTCCCAGCGTGTTGTAGCTTTCGCCGTGAAGATCACGGGCAAGAGCGGCGGCATAACGCCAGATATCGGCAGCGCCACCAAGCTCGCCCTTGGCCTGGCTGATCGGCTTTCCCGATTCGATGGCGTCGAGGAAGGCAAGCTCGTCGGCGCGCGCGGCGATCATGTCGGCCGCCTTCAGCAGGACCAGTGAGCGCTCGGATGCCGTCATGCGCGGCCAGGGGCCATCGTCGAAGGCGCGACGCGCAGCAGCGATCGCCCGTTCGGCATCGACACCTGATGCCGCCTGATAGCGGCTGACGACAACGCCGTGGCCAGGGGCAACACGTTCGAGCGTGCGCCCGTCGGCGCTATCGACCCATTTGCCGTCGATCAGCATCTGGAACGTACGCACCTTGTGATCGCTGAGTGCCTTGGGCCTCACCAGAACCGTCATTACCATTCTCCCTTGAACTGGGCTTCGCGCTTTTCGGTAAAAGCCGCGACGCCTTCCCTGAGGTCGCCGGTCTTGGCGACGAGGATGGAACCGAGCGCTTCGACCGCAGCCCCTTTGTCCTCGCCGTTCGCCGAGGCGATCATCAGCTTTGAAATTTCGAGCGCGGCCGGGCCGCGTTTTGCCACGCGGGCGGCATATTCACGGGCCGCCGCCATCACCGTTCCAGTCTCGACAACCGCGTCGACAAGGCCCTCGGCCTTGGCCGCCTCAGCCGTGAACATCTCGCCGCCGAGCACCATGCGCCGTACGATCTGCGCGCCGAAGCGGGTGGTGAGACGTTGCGTGCCCGACCAACCCGGGACCATGCCGAGGCTCGTTTCCGGCAGGCCGATCCTGATCTGACTTTCGGCAATGCGGATGTCGGCTGCTGCGGCCAGTTCCAGGCCGCCGCCCAGCGCATGGCCGTTGAGCGCTGCGATGACGGGCATCCTCAGCGTCGCCAGCCGTTCAAAGACGCGATGGCCGAAGCGCACCCAGTCGTGGCCGAACGCGGCCGCATCCATGCCGCCCCAGGCCTTGATGTCGCCGCCGGCCGAAAATGCCTTCCCCTCGCCCGTCAGGATCAGAACGCGAACCTCGCGCATCATCTCGACGGTATCGCAGGCCGCGGCGAGCGCCTTCAGCATGTCGATGTCGAAGGCATTGAGCTTTTCCGGACGGGCGACAGTCATTGTGGCGACCGCGCCGTCGACGGCGATCCGGATGCGATCCTCAGACATGGGCGCCTCCGCCGAGCGTGCGGGCAGGCTTTGCCGGCAGCGTCAGGCCGATCGGCACCTCATGGAACAGCGCCGCATCCATGGTCTTCAACCGATCGGACACGAGGAGCGGAAACTCGGATTGATCGAGGATATGCGCCTGCAGGTCGACGCCTGGCGCGATCTCGGTCAACATCACGCCTTCGGGCGTCAGCTTCATCACGCAGCGCTCGGTGACGTAGGTGATCTCCTGCCCTTGCTCGATACCGCGACGGCCGGAAAACGTCACGTGCTCGACCTCGTTGACCAGCTTCTTCAGCTTGCCTTCCTTCTCGATCACCAACCTGCCATCCTCAACGGCAAGCTTGGCGCCGGCATTGAACATGCCGGAAAACACGATCTTCTTTGCCCGCGCGGTGATGTCGACGAAGCCGCCGGCTCCGGCCGTCACATGCGGCCGGAAGGAGAGCTTCGAGACATTGACCGAACCGTTGCGGTCGATTTCGAGGAAAGACAGCAGCGAGGCATCAAAGCCCGCGCCCTGGAAATAGGTAAATTGATAGGGCGACGGCATGAAGGCGTCGGCGTTCGAGGCGCAGCCGAAGGCAAAATCGAGCAGCGGCACGCCGCCGACAGCCCCCTGCTCTATCACCCAGGTGACGGCACCGTGCAGGCCTTCTTCCAGCAGAATGCGCGGCACGTTGGCCGAAATGCCGAAGCCGAGATTGACGGCGCTGCCCGATTGCAGCTCCTGCGCCACCCGGCGGGCAATGACCTTCTGGATGTTGAATTCCGGCACACGGAAACTGTCGAGCGGACGGAAGATCTCGCCGGAGATGGCGGGATCATAGAGCGTCTGCGTCGTCTGCTTCTGGTCGGGGTCGACGACGACGTAGTCGACGAGCACGCCCGGCACCCGCACGTCGTGGGGTTTAAGCGAGCCTTCCTTGGTGATGCGCTTGACCTGGGCAATGACGATGCCGCCATTGTTGCGGGCGGCCAGCGCCTGGTCGAGACCGCCGAGATAGGCGCCCTCGTGCTCATAGGTCAGGTTGCCGCGCTCGTCCGCCGTGGTCGCGCGAATGATCGCCACCTGAGGCGCGATCGCCTTGAAATAGAGCCAGTCCTCGCCCTCGAAAGAGACCTTCTTGACCACCGGTTCGGCTGCCGCCGAAGCATTCATGGCGCAGCCTTGGCGCGACGGATCGACAAAGGTGTCGAGCCCGACCTTGGTCATGACGCCAGGACGCTTCGCCGCTGCTTCCCTGTGCATGTCGAAGAGGATGCCGGAGGGAACGTTATAGGCAGCCACCTCGTCGGCGCCGATCATCTGCCAGATCAAGGGCGGCTCGGCGCTTGACGGGCCGGAGGGATAGGAGCCGCCGATGATCTTCTTCAGGAGCCCTTTCCTGGCGATGTAATCGACCCCCTTGATGCCGCTCATGTCGCCGGCGGCGATGGGGTGCAGCGTCGTCAGGTCGCGCGGATGGCCGGTCGCCTCGAAGCGCTCGCCGATTGCCTTCAGCGTCAAGTCGGGGCAACCGAGACCACTCGAAGACGAGACCGAAACGACGGCACCGTCGGGTATCAAAGCGGCAGCTTCAGCGGGTGAAATATGCTTGTTCATCGACATCCACTCAAAGTCCCGTTTCGATCGCAACCGCCTGGCCGGTCGCCGCCGCCTTGACGACGGCAAGCCCGGCTGCAAGCGACCAGACCCCGTCCTCGCCGGTTGCCGACGGCTGACCGTTGCCTTCAATCGCGGAATGGAAGGCCGTCAGCGCGGTCTCGTAGAGATTGCCCGCGTCGAGCGGCAGCAGGCTTTCGCCCTCGGCATTGCGCAAGGTGACGGTGCCGACCGGCTTCTGCGTCATGACGTTGCGGCCGATCAGCGACCCCTCGGTGCCGTGCACCTCGAACCCGGTTTCGGCGAACTTGGTGGTGAAGGCATCGTGGAACTGGGCGATCACGCCGGACCGGAAGTGCAGCACTCCCATGACGCCATCCTCCAGCCCTTCCTTGCCCATGCCGGCACTATGGCTGATGGCGACGGCCTCGACCGGATCGTCGTTGAGGACGAAGCGCAGGGTGTCGGCGTCGTGCACGGTGATGTCGAGAATGACGCCGCCGCCGGCCTCCGGCCGCTCCAGCCGCCAGCCCTGAAGATGCGGCGGCAGATAGACGGCATGAAACACCCTGGCCGCGATCGGCCGGCCGATCCGGCCCTCGGCAATCGCGTTCCGCATCGCCCGATGGGCGGCGGCGTTGCGCAGGTGATGATTGGTGGCGAGCACAACACCGGCTTCGCGCGCTGCGACCACCATGTCGCGCGCATCCTCCAACGTCATCGCCAGTGGTTTTTCACACAACACGTGCTTGCCGGCGCGGATGGCGGCCAATGTCTGCTCGCGGTGCAGCTCATTGGTGGTCGAGACATAGACGGCCTGGACATCGGGATCGTTGACCAGCTCTTCGAGCGACGTCACCGACTTGCCGATGCCGTTTTCCGTGGCGTAGAGCGCGCCGCGCTCGGCGCTGGTGCTCATCACCGAAACCACCTCGCCACCCGTCGCGCGAATTGCGCCGATCACCCATTCCCGTGCGATCGTGCTCGCGCCGATCAGACCCCATCCCGTCATGACAATGCCTCCCTCTTTTTGCGCTCGATCGCAGCACCGCAGCTCTGGCGGACGACGAGACGGACCGAACCGACGATCGATTCCGCCTCCGCCTTGCCTGCATTGATCTGCTTCAGCAGCAGTTCCGCCGCCCTCTGCCCCATGCCTTGCGGATCGACCGACACGGTCGTCAGTGCCGGCACCGCCGTCTTTGCCTCGATCACATCGTCGAAGCCGATCACGGCAAAATCGGCGCCCGGTTCCAGCCGCCGCGCCCGCAGGCCGTCGCAGACGCCGAAGGCGACCGCGTCGTTGAAGCAGAGTGCTGCCGTCGGCCGGTCAGAAAGCATCATCGCCTGCTCAATGGCAGTGACGCCACCGGCGCGCGATGGCGCCGAACCGATGACAAGCCCGTCCGCCGTATCGAGCCCTGCCTCGAGCAAGGCATCGCGGTAACCGCGCATACGCGCCTCGAAAACCGCCGTATCCGGGAAACCGCCGAGGAAGGCGATGCGCCGATGGCCGCGCTCGATCAGGTGGCGCACGGCCGCCATGGCGCCGGCATGATTGTCCGATGTCAGCGAGGAAACACCAGCGTCAGCAATATCGCGAACGACAAGCACGACGGGAATGCCGCTCTCGACCAGAGGCGCTAGATCGGCAGCCTCGGTGCCACGCGCCGGTGAAATGATCAGCCCGGAAACCCCATGCTCGCGCATGGAGGCCACCACTTCGCGCTGGCGCTCGATCTTTTCGCTGGTGTTGGCAAGAAACTGAACGAAGCCGGCCGACTGTACCACGGTATCGACGCCGACTGCCAATTCCGCGAAGAAGCTGTTGGTCAGGTCGTTGACGACGATGCCGATGATCTTCGATTTCGACTGGCGCAGATTGGCGGCACTGCGGTTATAGACATAACCAAGCTCGCGAATGGTCGCATTGACCTTGGCGCGCGTGCCCTCGTTGACCAGCGAACTGCCCTGCAGGACGAGCGATACGGTCGACTTCGACACGCCGGCTGCGCGTGCGATATCCACCACCGTTACCCGTTCCTTGGCCAAAGCATCCTCCCAAGCGTGTCTTATTTTTCATATTCATAATTGGAACGTTCCAAATTCGTCAAGAGTGTTTCGTTCACATTTTGATTTCCGCGATTCTACGGAAGCGAAAATGCAGAAAACGGAATGGGAAGATCAGGGAAGAATGGATGATTCCTATCGACGGTATTTTACGTATTTTCATGTATTTAAGTTGACGATAACCAATTGCGCCTCTGGCCGAGCATGAGCCATCCAGCCGACGATTCACAAATCTCGCTTGAAATTTGGAACGATCTAAATTATTCGAATGCAACGGTCCGAGGAGGAGACGAAAGCCGATGACAAGCCTGACGTTGCCACGCCAAGATGGTTCACTCGAGCAATACCGGCTGACGGGAACGCCGATCGAGCGGCCGAAGTCGGCGCCGGCTTTCAACCGCATCGCCTATGCCGCCGCCCATGTGGTCTCCGATCCGCTTCGCGATGCCGATCCCTGGGGCAATGCCGCCATCGACTGGGACCGAACCATGGCCTTCCGCCATCATCTCTGGGGCCTGGGCTTCAAGATTGCCGAAGCGATGGACACAGCCCAGCGCGGCATGGGCCTTGCCTGGCCGGGCGCACAGCAGCTGATCCGCCGCTCGCTTGCAGAAGCCCGAAGCGTGCCGGGCGCCGACCTTGCCTGCGGCGCGGGAACCGACCATCTTTCGCCCACCGACGCCCGCTCGCTCGATGACGTCATTGCCGCCTATGAGGAACAGATCGGCTTCGTCGAGGGCGAGGGCGGCCGCGCCATCATGATGGCAAGCCGGGCACTTGCCCGTGTCGCCCGCTCGCCCGATGATTATCGCCATGTCTACGGCCATATCCTGCGCCAGACGAAGGACAAGGTGGTGTTGCACTGGCTCGGCGACATGTTCGATCCACAGCTGAAAGGCTATTGGGGATCAGACGATTTCGATGCGGCGCTGGGCGCTGTGCTGTCGATCATAGAGGCCAACCGCGACAAGGTCGAAGGCATCAAGATCTCGCTTCTCGACAATGCCAGGGAAGTCGCCTTGCGCAACCGGCTACCGGAGGGCGTGCTCTGCTTCACCGGCGACGACTTCAACTATGCGGAGCTGATCGAGGGCGACGGCACGAAATACAGCCACGCTCTGCTTGGCATTTTCGATGCGGTGGCACCTTCCGCGTCCAAGGCGCTTGCGGCATTGGCCGAGGGCGATGTGGCCACCTTCCGCAGCGTGATCGAGCCGACGGTGCCGCTGTCGCGCAAGATCTTCGAGGCGCCGACGCAATACTACAAGGCCGGCGTCGTCTTTCTCGCCTGGCTGAACGGCCACCAGAACCATTTCACCATGCCCGCCGGCATGCAGTCCGCCCGTGGCCTTGTGCACTATGCCGATATCTTCCGGCTTGCCGACAAGGCCAACGTGCTCGATCGGCCGGAGCTTGCCACGAAGCGGATGCAGAGCTTTCTCGCGACCCTCGGTGTAGAGCAGGCCAGCTGAAAGCGAAAACGGCGCCCGCAAGCGCGCCGTCCGTAGCCGGGGCAGGGACCTCGACGGATTGTCTCAGAACGTCGCCGTCAAGCTCATCCAGAAACGGCGACCTTCCATCACCGTGTTGAAGTCGGTCTGCTCGACCGTCTTGTCGAGCAGGTTGTAGACGGCCGCATTCAACGTCAGGCCCTCGCCGAGCGCATATTTCGTGCCGATGTCTACGGTAGTGTATGCGTCATACTTCCGCCCCTGCTGGCCGTTGATCGTCACCGGCTTGCCGTTGGTGCCGATGCGCGCGCCGGCCGCGATCTCTTCGCCATGATAATTCACCGAGGTCCAGGCTTCCAAGCCTTCAACCGGGGTGAACCAGTCGGCCCTGAGATTGGCCATATGCTCCGGCGTGCGCGCCAGCGGGAAGCCGGCATAGGTTCCGGTCATCTGTTCGGACTGCGTGTAGGTGTAGCTGCCGCGAAGCGTCAGGTCGGCGGTCGCGTTCCAGGTCGCCGTGAGTTCGACACCCTGAATGACGGCGTCGTCGATATTGTAGTTGTACCAGAGCCGATAGTTCGGATCCTCGCTCCAGCGCACCGGATTTCCTGAGGCGTCGAGCACCAGCGAGTTGGAGATCTTGTCCTTGAAGTCCGTGTAGAAATAGGTGCCGCCGAGAATGACGTCGCCATTGTCCCAGACAGCTCCGATTTCATAGCTCGTGCTCGACTCTGCCTTGAGGTTAGGGTCGGCGATGATCACGCCGCAGGTGCCGGCCGGCCCATAGGAGCAACCGCCGCCGCCCGTCGTGTAGGCATAGCCAGGCGCAATGCTGCGGATGTCCGGCGCGCGGAAGCCGGTGGAGATGCCGCCCTTGACCGTCAGCGTGTCGGTTGCATCCCAGACGCCATAGAGGCGCGGGCTCAAGTGGTAGCCATATTCCTCGTGGTGATCGAGGCGCAGGCCGCCCGTCAGCGCGAAATTATCGAGCATGCGCCACTCGTCCTCGGCAAACAGCGCCCATTGCGTGGCCGAGAATTTTTCCGTGAGCCCGGTGCGCCGTCCGGGGTTCTGGTCGGAGAGCCGCGCTTCGAAGAACTGTCCGCCGGTCACCAGCGTGTGGCTGCCGCCAAGGTCGAACGTCGTAAACTTGCCGTCGATGACTGTGTTGCGAACCTCAGGCGCGCGCGGTTGCTTGTCGAAGCGGCCTTCCGCCGCATTGTAGTTGTAGTTCCGCCGCTCCGCCCATTCCTGCAGGATCGAGAAATCAGACGTGGTCGGCCCCCACCGGCCGGTGTGGGAAAACGACCAGTGATCGCGATCATTGTCGTTGTAGGTGCTGACGGCCCTTGGGCCCGTTTCGATCGTGTTACCGACATTGGCTTCGCGCCGCAGTCTTGCGGTACCGCCCTCGAGGTAGAAGTCGTGGTCCTCATTCGGCGTGTAGGCAAGCCGTGCCGTCATGTCGTGCTCGCGGGCGCCGGTGATACCGGACAGGACCTTGTCCTCACCGCGCTTCAGCCCACGCCCCCAGATCTGCATGCCGAGCGTGTCCTTCAGGATCGAACCGTTGGCATAGAACGACAGCTGGCCGGAATTGCCGTAACGCTGATGCTGCTGCATCGTCGCGTCGGTGGTGATCGAGCCGTTCCAGGTGTCGGAAACCTTGCGGGTGATGATGTTGATGACGCCGCCCATCGCGTCCGAGCCATAAAGCGACGACATCGGCCCGCGCACGATTTCGATGCGCTCGATTGCGGCCGCCGGCGGCACGAAACTCTGCTCGAAGCCGGAATTGCCGTTGGTGCGGGCATCACGCGTGCTCTGGCGTTTGCCGTCGACGAGGATGAGCGTGTAGGAGCCGGGCAGACCGCGGATGAAGATGTCGCGTTCGTTGGCAACACCCGTCACCGCCACACCCTGAGCATCGCGCAGCGCGTCGGTCAGGTCGCGAAACGAGCCTTTTTCCAGCTCTTCGCCGGTGACCACGGTGATGCTCGCCGGGGCATCCTTGACGTTCTGCTCGAAGCCGGTCGCGGTGACCACGATCTGTTCGAGCTCGGTGTCTTTCCCCTTGTCCTTGGCTTTCTGCGCCTGCGCTTCCATCGGCACCGTCAGCGCTGTGCCGGCAAGGCAGGCGTAGACAAAACGCCGACGACGCCCCGACGACCGCTGCGCGGACTTGCGCCGAACCCGTAACGCGAATGTGTGCCGCTCGATGCCGTTATCCAGCGGGCCGCGGGCCTCAATGCTCATCTTTGTCCCCACAAATAACTTGAGTATCAAAGTCCACTTAGTTAATGGCGACAATGGCGGCAACGCCACTGTTTTAGAATTATTCTAAATGTGAATGAGCGCAAAACACGAGCTTCGAATATGCCGGAGCGATGTTTGAGGGAGCGACAGCGATGAAGGTTCAAGCGCAGGCGTCTCCAGCGTCGCACGAACGGCAGACCGACATGAGCAAGTTGCGCCTGCTGCTGGCGCTTGATGCGCTGTTGCGCGAAAACAGCGTCAGCCGGGCGGCGGCAAGCGTCGGCCTGCAACCCTCCGCCATGAGCCGGCTCCTCTCCCAGTTGCGGGAAGAATACGACGACCCCCTGTTCCTGCGCACCGGCCATGGCCTGCGGCCGACGCCCCTTGCCGAAACCCTGAGACTGCGGGTGCGCGCCCTTGCTGCGGAGACGGAGGCGCTTTTCGAACGAGCGGGTGCTGCCGCAGCGGCCGACCCGCAGGAGCAAAGCGGCTGGGAGGGGGCAGGGCTGATTGCAGCGCCACCACTCTCGGTACGACCAAGCCTGATGCTGGACGGCGAGCCGACGCCGCAAGCCTTTGCCGCCAAGCTTGCGCGGATCGGCGACGATGCGGCCCCGCAACGCCGGCTTGCCCGCAGCATCGCAACCATCGGCACCGGCGCCGGTCGCAGCCGACCTTTGAGCGAGGCCGAAGCGGAAGATGCCTTGACGATCATCCTGGCCGGGGAGGCGGATCCGGTGCAGATCGGGGCTCTGATGGTCGCGTTGCAGTATCGCGGCGCAACCGCCGTCGAGATCGCCGGCTTCGTCAAGGCGATCCGCCGCCATGTCGGTGCCGTCGCCGGCAGCGGCGCGGCAGATCTCGACTGGCCGTGCTATCTCTCGCCGAAGTTGAAGACCGCGCCTTGGTTCCTGCACGCAGCAAGGCTGGTGGCAAGTGCCGGCTACCGTGTCATGCTGCACGGTCATTATGGCCAGGACGGCACCGAGCGCGGAAAACTGGAGATCGCGGCCGCCCGAAGCGGAATCGCCATTTGCGCTTCGCTTGAGGAAGCCGACAGCGCGCTGACAAGGTCGGGGATCGCCTATCTGCCGCTACCGGCACTCTCGCCGCAGATCTATCGTCTGCTTGGCCTCTACGGGCTGATGGAGATGCGCATTCCGCTCGGCGCCGCCGTCCATCTGATCAACCCCCTGGGCGCACGCACGAGCCTGCTGGGGGTCGCCAATTCAGCCGCAAGGACGCTGAGCCGGGACATCGCGCTTTTACTCGGTCTGAAGGATCTGACGATCCTCGGCAACACCCGCGACCATGCGGAGTTCACCCCCTATCGCCAGACACCTGTGTATCGCCTGATCGGCAGCGAGACCGTCGATCTCATCATTCCGGCACTGCCGGCGCCCCCCGTCGAAGGGCGCGTGGGCCTCAGCACCCGCGAGTATTGGGAGGCGGTGTGGACGGGAGCGGCCCGCGACGAGCGCGCGGAGACGACGATCATCACCACGACAGCCGCAGCCCTTCTCAGCCTGGGCAATACCTCTGACTTCGAGACCGCCTGCGAGACGGCGCGGGCGCTTTGGACAGGTCGATCGCGCCAGATGGCGCGATAAACCTTTCGACAAAGCTCAGGCCGCCAGCCCCTTCTTGGCGAGCATGGCATCCGGGCTCGGCAGCTTGCCGCGGAACCCCTTGTAAGCATCTTCCGGATCGATCGAACCACCGACCGAATAGACGCTGTCCTTGAGCTTTTTGGCCATGCCGGGGTCAAACGGATTTCCCGTCTCTTCGAAGGCGGCAAACGCATCCGCGTCCAGCACTTCCGACCACATGTAGGAATAGTAGCCGGCCGAATAGCCGTCGCCGGAGAAGACATGCAGGAAATGCGGGCTGCGATGGCGCATGACGATCGACCGGGGCATGCCGATCTTGTCAAGCGTCGCCGCTTCGAGCGACATCGGTTCGCCCTGCGTTTCCGCCGTGTGGTAGGCCATGTCGACGAGGGCAGACGAGGTGAACTCGACGGTCGCAAAGCCGGAGTTGAACGTGCGCGCAGCAAGCACCTTGCCGAGCAACGCCTCGGGCATCGGTTCGCCGGTCTGGTAGTGCACCGCGTAGCGCTTGAGGATGTCGGGAACGGTCAACCAGTGTTCGTAGAGCTGCGAGGGCAGTTCAACGAAATCGCGCGACACACCCGTGCCGGAAACCGAGGGGTAGGTAACATTGGATAGCATGCCATGCAATGCGTGTCCGAACTCGTGGAACAAGGTGCGTGCATCGTCGAGCGACAGCAGCGCCGGCTTGCCTTCGGCGGGTTTCGCAAAGTTGCAGACGTTGTAGATGATCGGCAGCTCGCCGACGGCGCCGTTCTTCAGTGTCAGCTTGTGCTGCGACTGAAACGCGCTCATCCAGGCGCCGGAGCGCTTCGACGACCGCGCGAAGTAATCGCCGAGAAACAGCGCCACAAGCTTTCCTGCGGCGTCTCTAATCTCGAAGACGCGCACATCCGGATGATAGCCGGCAATGCCCTTTTTCTCGGTCGCGGTGATGCCGAAAAGCCGCTGGGCGACATCGAAGCAGGCCTCGATGATCTTTTCCAGCTGCAGATAGGGCTTCAGCTCGCCTTCCGAGAAGTTGAACTTTTCGGCGCGCAGCTTTTCGGCATAGTGGCGCCAGTCCCAAGGCATGACGTCATGGTTGCGGCCTTCGGCGGCGACCAGCTTGGCAAGATCGGCCTCTTCCTCACGCGCACGGGCAACGGCCTTTTCCCAGACCTGCATCAGCAGACCGTTCACCGCCGCCGGTGTCTTGGCCATGGTGTTGTCGAGCTTCAGCGCCGCGTAGTTGTCGTAACCGAGCAACTTGGCCTTCTCGGACCTGAGAGCCAGGGTTTCGGCAATGAGGCCGCGATTGTCGGTTTCGCCACCATTTTCGCCGCGGGCAATCCAGGCGCGGAACGCCTGTTCCCTGCGTTCGCGATTGTCGGAGAAGGTCAGGAACGGCTCGATGATCGAACGCGACAGCGTCACGGCATATTTGCCATTTTCACCACGGTCGCTCGCGGCAGCCGCCATGGCGTCGCGCAGGAAGTCCGGGACACCGGCGAGATCCTCGTCGCTGGCGAGAAAAAGCGCCCAGTTCTTTTCGTCGGCAAGCACGTTCTGGCCGAATTTGGCGCCGAGGCCAGCAAGCGTCTCGTTGATCGCGGCCAATCGCTCCTGCTCGTCCTTGCCGAGCTTCGCACCGGATTTGACGAAACCTTTCCAATGGCGCTCAAGGACCCGCGTCGCTTCAAGGTTGAGACCGAGCCTTTCGCGGTTTTCCCAGAGCGTATCGATCCGCTTGAACAGTGCCGCATTCATGCCGATCTTCGAATAATGCCGCGACATTTTGGGCGCGATGTCGCGCTCCAGCGCCTGGATGGTTTCGTTGGTGTCGGCGCCGGCCTTGTTCCAGAAGATCGAGGAGATGCGCGACAGCTCGTCCCCGGCGATCTCGAGCGCAATCACGGTGTTGGCGAAGGTCGGCGCCTCAGGATTTCCGGCGATATCGTCGATCTCCGCCTCGTGCGCTTTGAAGGCAGCATCGAAGGCCGGTGCAAAATCCGTGTCCTTCACCAGATCGAAGCGGGGCAGGCCCTCATGCCCGGTCCAGGTCGTCAGGGCGGGATTGAGCGGGGTGCTGGCGGTCATGAAGGGTCCTTTCGCATGCGGATACCGGCAAGGAGCCGGGGAGGGAAGCGCCCGCGAAGCTGGAGCAACGCCGACGGAAGAGCTTGAGGTGGTCGCTGATGGACCCGGCGTCAAGGTTTGGACGTCAAGGCTTACGCAAACCGAGAAGGCCGGGGGCGGCGTGCCACACCGCCTGGACGGCAAAGCCGATGAACAGCAGTCCCGACAGCCGGACGATCGCCAGTTCATGGCGGCGGTAGAAGCGCCGGACGACCGAAGCGCCGATGATGACAATCAGGATCAGGTCGGCGACGAGAAAACCGATAAGCGAGACGCCAAGCAACATCGGCAGGGCATCGAATTCCAGCGCATTGGCGGAGCCGGCAAGCAGCGCGGTGAAGGTTGCGAGCGCCACCGGATAGCCCTTCGGGTTGGTCAGGCCGAAGATCAGCCCGCGCCGCAGCGGTTTCTCCACGGTGATCAGCGCCCGGTTATCACCTTTCGGTCGGGCGCGCAGAGCGGTCCAGCCGATCCAGCCGAGATAGAGGCCGCAGAAGAGACCAAGGATATCGAAGACCGTCGTGCCGACCGAACGCGCGCCGATGATCGCCACCAGCGCCAGCCCTGACCAGAGGATATCGCCGGCGAGATGGCCACCCATGAACAGCGCGCCTGCCTTGCGGCCCTGGCCGGCGCCGATGCCGAGCAAGGCGAGAAAGGCCGGCCCGGGAATGAGCGTATAGGAAAGGGCGGCGAGAAAGGCACCGATCAGCAGCGTCTCGGACATGGCAAGTCCCCGGTTGTTTCACCGGCCATTCGATCCCCCGCCAGCGATTCCGTCAAGCGGAAAGGCAAGGCGTTGGCGAATGTCGAAACGAAAATGGGCTTCGACCGGAGAGTGGTCGCGCGAAGAAACAACGTTAGCGATGGCGCGCCTCGTTCCGGCGGTTACCGAAGATAAGGGCATTGATGCTGGCGCCGAGAAGCGCGGTGATCTCGTGAGTGAAAGTGCGCATGGTGCGGGTCCTTCCGGGTGTTCGGGCGTTGGCGGCGTCAGGCCATGGATGTGAGAATTCCATCCTTTCGATCGGCGTGCTGTTTCTCCGGGAACGGGCGCGGGACAGAGACGGCGGCGCACAATTCTTTCGTTGCGATCATTTCCCTCGATACGAAGTTGCGCTAAGACGCGCGCGAGTTTTCCCCGCGAGAAGGACTTTCCATGACAGTGCGCAATCTCTTCCTTCTGCCCGGCGACGGCATCGGCCCGGAAGCCATGGCGGAAGTCCGCAAAATCATTGCCTACATGAATGCCGAGCTTGGCGCCGGTTTCGTGACGGACGAAGGCCTGGTCGGCGGCTCGGCTTACGATGCCCACGGCCAGGCAATTTCGGAAGGGGACATGG